>CAWJYP010000003.1:0-1115882 GCA_963847105.1 uncultured Chloroflexia bacterium
CCCGCCGCAAAGCCGGACTGAATGAAAAATTCGACAAAGGCGGTCAGCGCGACCTGGGACAGGTGCTTGCCAACGGGGGCATCGCCTCCGTCTTTGCCATCTTGTCCTACTTCTTCCCCGCCGAGTCCTGGACCTGGCTGGCGCTTTGCCGCCTCGCTGGCTGCCGTCAATGCGGATACGTGGGCCACTGAACTGGGCGTGCTCAACCCGTCCATGCCGCGGCTCATCACCAACGGGAAGCCGGTCGAGCGCGGCACCTCCGGGGCAGTCTCCATTTACGGGAGCCTGGCTGCTGTTGCGGGGGCGTTCTTCATCGCACTGCTGGCGGGACTGGTGCGGCCTGCGGGGACTTTCATCGTCGTCATTGGGGTGGCACTGCTGGGCGGAGTGGTCGGTTCGTTCTTCAACTCATTCCTGGGAGCCACCGTCCAGGCCATTTACCGCTGTCCCCGCTGCGACAAAGAGACCGAGAAACATCCCCTGCACACCTGCGGCACCGAGACGGTGCAGGTGCGGGGGTGGAAGTGGCTGAACAACGATCTGGTCAACACGGCCTGCGCCTTGATGGGGGCGGTCATGGGGATACTGGTGTAGAACAAATTGCCAATTTGTCCTAGTGAGTATCAACCTTACAGGTCTTTAAAGACCTGTAGGGTTAGTTTTTTGGGGGCACTGTTCTATCCACTCTATTCCTTATAATCTGGAAAACCGGGTTCTAAATCCGTCTCCGGGTCATAGTCAGGATCGTTGTGGATGGCTGCCCAGGCATCGTATCGTTCTGCTGGATCATAATTGTCTTGATCATCCTGTTCATCATCATCCCGCTTGTCATTCGGATCCCATTGAGTGTTCATATCCACACGCTCCTTTCGTACTACTCCCTCAACCTCTCCATCATCTCGAAACAGGCGCGGCTGTGATGGTAGGGGCACTCCCACGGTCCGGTCTTGTAGCCGGTCTTTTCGGGGGTGCCGTCCCGCTCCAACCGCTTGAACCAATCCCCATAATTCCGGTCGACGAATTTATTCTGGATATATTCCCAACTGCGGTAGGCGGTCTTTGCAAAGGCCTCCTGCCCGGAGATCTGGAAGGCGTTGTAGAACCCCACCATCGCCTCGGCCTGCACCCACCAGGATTTGCCCGGGTCCACCAGCCCCTGCGGACCGGCTTCGTAGGGCAGGCTGCCGTCTTCCTCCAACCCGTCCATGTAGACCGCCTTGGCGATCTTGACCGCCGTATCCTGCACCCGCTTCAGCAGCGCCTCGTCGGGATGCATTTGGGCGGCTTCCACCAGCAGCCAGGAGGCTTCGATATCGTGACCGAACGACACGTTCCGCAGCAACGAATGCCACCCGTCGTCGAAGAACAGTTTCAGGTGACCGCTGGAGGCGTCGACCACGTGCTTCAAAAAGGTCTCGATGAGGGCTTTGTGCTGCTTCCTCAGGAGGGCATCGTCCCACACGTGCAGGAGATTCGTGTAGGCTTCGAGGATGTGCAGCAGCGTGTTCATCGACTTGCGACAGTCCAGGTCACGGTCGGACAGGCGCATGTCGTCCAGCGTCTCCCATTTGCGGCTGCGACCCTCGATGTAGCCGCCGAATTCGGGTTCGTAGGCGTATCTTTCCAGCAGGTTGAACAGTTCCTGCGCTTTGGCCAGGCTTTCCGGTTCCTGGGTGACCCGGTAGTATTCCGACAGGCCGTAGATGGCGAAGGCCTGGGCATAATGGTGCTTACGGTCGAGGGCGGTCTTGCCGTGATAATCGACGGTCCAGTAGACGCCGCCGTACTCCAAATCCCAGAAGATGCGCCGCAGGTAGTCGTAGGCCCATTCGGCCATGGTGAGATACTCTTCGTTCTTCAGCCGCCGGTAGGCCGCCGCGTAGGTCCACAGGATGCGGGAGCAGAGGATGGCCGAGCGGGGCACTTCGTTATGGATCTGCAGGTCGTTGGCGAGGGCGCCGTAGAAACCGCCGTTGGTCCGGTCGACCATGTGGTTCATCCAGAAGGGCAGGATGTTGCCGGTGACTTCGTTGGCCAATTCCAAGCGGAAGTCTTCTTTATTGAAGGTCTCTGCCATATTTTCCTCCTGCGCTCAATTCATGCCCCATTATATCTTCCTGCAGCGCCTGTTGTGGCAGAGGTTCTTGATGTTCCTAGGTGGATCTTTCTCCAAGCGGCGTTTCCTTGCGAACGGAATTTTTCCCTGCACCCGTCCCCAGCCGAAGGAAGACAAATAGCAGCGGGATGCCCACGATCAGGTACGCGCCGATGTAGAGCAGGCGGGTGGGGTGGTTGGCAAGGTCGAAGAGACCCAGGTTCATCAACGCGGCCGCGGTGATCGCCAGGATCAGCCCGTAGGAGGCGATGGAGTGGTGCAGGAAGGTGACGATGTTCCGCTCGGTCAGCAGGGGGATGACCGCCAGGGTGAGGGCCAGGTAGAACCCGCCGAAGGCCCGCAGGGTGAAGGGCGTCATCACCTCCGGGAAGATGCCGCCGTTGGTGCCGAAGGAACCGTTCTCGACCAGCATCCCGTAGACTGACAGGAAGCCGACGAACAGGACGAAGGCAATCGTGGCGATGCGGCTGAAAATGCCGACCCGCGCGCCAGGTCTTCCCGGCGCGGGCGGAGGCGGGTCCAGTCGATCAGGCCGACCACGGCGGTGAGGACGTTCACGCCCAGCGTGACCAGGTACAGCCAGGCGATGGGATTCGCCAGGGCCAGTTTGTCGGCGAACATGATCACCACCAGGGTCTGGATCAGCCCGAACAGCCACAGGTAGGTCAGCGAGGTGTAGACGACGGCCCACTTCCAGCGGCGGGCGCTCATCCAGGCGAGCCAGGCATTGCCGAGGCACCAGCCGCCGATGGTCATGGTCATGAAGGGGGTCACCTTCCAGGCGAAGACGGGGGCGATGCGGGCGGGCAGGATGAACAGGATCAGCCCGGTGACGAAATACAGCAGCGCAGTGAAATAGGTAAGGATACGTGAAAAACGGGATAGCATCTAGACCTCCTCTACCGGTAAACAGGAACTAACTGTTCCAAATGTACCAGAAGAGCCACTGGTGTCACAGGTTCCAGATGGTACCAGAAGTGTCAAAGGGGCCGGAGGAGCCGGAAGTATCTGAAAAAGGACTAAATTCCAAGGGCACATAGGTGTGTAGAGGAAAATCACTATTGAGGTGAGTTGAATTTAGGTCACCTGATTCACTTTGGGCGAGGAACGAAGGGATTTTGGATTGAAGATCGTTGATCGCCATAGGGAACATTGTTGTTGATTGAGGATTGGGAACGGAACAACCACTGCTAACCGGGCGACCATAAAGGTCGCCCCTACGTTCGGGTTGTGAGAGGAACGAAGGGAGGGTGGATGTATCGGAGGGGTCGGAGGTATCCGAGGAGGCGGAGGGGGAAAGGAAGGAGAAGATGGCGAGGGGATAGTTTGGCCGAAAACTGGGGACCTGGAAGCCTTTTGGAATTTCGGTATGGTCGGAGAGGGCGCGGTTGATGACGCTGCGGAGGTGCTGGAAGGCCAGTTGCATGAAGAGCAGGGCGGTGCGGTAGGTGGGGTCGGCGGGACAATTGGGGTGGAGGGTGAGGGCACGATTGGAGTATATGAATGCGCCTTCTTCGAGGAGCGGCCCGAGGTGGGGGAGTTTGGTGCGGGCGATGAAATCACGGTAGAGAACTTTCAGGATGGTGAAGAGGCGTCCACTGAGGTAGAGGCGGCGGTAGTAGCGGCGGCAGGTGAGCATGGGAGGAAAGAAGGCGGGAAGGTTGTCCCAACGGGCATTATTGGCGAGTTTCCAGAAGATGGCGTCGAGAAGCGGACGCGGGTCGGCGGGAGGGCGGCCTTTTGCTTGATGATGAGGAGGGAGGTAGGGTTGGAGGAGGCGGAGTTGGGCGGGGGTGAGGTAGTGGAGTTCGGGTTCGGCGGGAGGCGGGTTGAGGAGGGGGGATTGTCGTTTGAGGGTTTTGAATGCAGAGGGATTGAAGATGTGGAATTTTGTATCGAAGATGGGAGGAGCGGAGAGACGGGGGTCGGAGCAATCGGTGGAAGTGGGCACGATACCACTTCGTGGTACTTTATATCGTGCCCCAACAGGAACGGGGGCGGGATAGTCGTCGGCATCACGGGTGATGCTGTCCTGGCAGAAGGAGTCGCCGATGAGGGCGAGGGGGTGGCAGGCGGATTCGGTGAGGCAGCGGCGGGCGAGGCGGAGACGGGTGGAGGCGATGTCGAAGTTTTGGGAGATGAGAAGCAAGCGGGAAAGGATGGGGACGAGAGCGAATTCGAAGTCGGTGAGGGGTTTCGAGGAGGGCTGTGGAAAGAATTTATTGAAGAGTTGGCGGGTGAGGCGGGCGAAGTGGTCGAGGTCGTCGGTGGCGGCGAGGGTGGATGGATCGGGGATGGTGCAGAGGATGGAGCGGAGGGGGGTGAGGCTGGGCAGCGGGAGTAGAGGCCGTGTTTGAGGGCGTTGGTGTTGCAGGGTTGCGCGCCATGAGGGCGGGAGGAAGAAGGGGAAGAGGTTGGGAGCATAGTGATTCGAAAGTCGGTTGAACGGTAGAACGTTAGGAAGAAAAGATAAAGATTTAACCACTAAGGAACGAAAGGTACACGAATCCTATGAAGAGCACATAGGACAGGCGGAAGAACATAAATAAACAGGGGCGCGTGGAAGCGGGGGAAGAGGTTGGGAGCATATATATAGAATAGCACAAATGTTCGGGTAATTCAAGATGACAAAAAATAATCTTACTTAAGCCGAATAAGACGAGGCAGAAGGCTTGTTTGAGACTATAATTGCCATAACTTCTTAACCGAAGGTAGAATGGCAAAATTATGAAATTTGCATTTAACCAATTAACGGTTGCAGAATATTTCGCTGGTATAGGACTGGTCCGAATGGGATTGCAGCCCTTGGGTTGGAATATTGCATTTGCCAATGACTTCTCCCCTAAAAAGTTTGAAATGTATCGGGAATTTTTCCCTGATGCACAGAAACATTATCGAGTGGCTGATATATTCAACCTTAATCCGAGAGAAATTCCAACCACAACTTTAGCAACATGTTCTTTTCCTTGCATTGATCTTTCTTTGGCAGGGAATATGACAGGAATGATTAATGGCACTCATTCGAGCGCATTTTGGGGAATTCGTTAACATTCTTAAAATGCAAGGTAAATCCGCGCCGCCTTTACTTATGGTAGAGAATGTTCCCGGCTGGCTTCACTCAAATAATGGGAAGGATTTCCGAATAACCGTTCAAGCACTAAATGAGCTTGGTTATTTTTGCGATGTTTTTGTTTTAGATGCATTGAGGTTTACACCCAGAGTTAACTTCGTGTTTTTCTTATAGGTTCAAAATTTGTA
The DNA here is from genome assembly GCA_963847105.1 of uncultured Chloroflexia bacterium. Lineage (GTDB taxonomy): Bacteria > Chloroflexota > Anaerolineae > Anaerolineales > Villigracilaceae > UBA877. The sequence continues at coordinate 5,375 of CAWJYP010000003.1, forward strand.
AACTTTGAAACGTCACCCACCCTATTACAAAATCGTTCAAAATCATTATTATCCGATCAGCTCTATAAGAGTATTGAAAAAAATAAAGATTTAAGCTGGTTTTACAATAATATACCTGAACCTCCAGCACTAAATAAAGCAGGACTCTCAACCATAATTGAGAAAATGAACGAAAATGATACTCGATGGTGGACAGAAGCGGAGACAAATCGCCATCTAGCAATGATGACCGATATTCACAGGAAAAGAGTTGAAGAACTCAAAAATAAAGAAGATATTTCTTACAGAACTTTTTACCGTAGACGTCGGATAGATGGCCAAAGGGCAGAAGTAAGAGACGATGATCTATCAGGCTGCTTGCGCACAGCTGTTGGCGGTAGTGGAAAACAATTTTTAACAGAAGTGGGCCGCGGCAAACTTAAAATGCGGCCCATGACGCCGAAAGAATATGCCCGTTTACAAGGCGTTCCCGATTCCTATAAATTCTCAATTACTGGCGTGCAGGCATTAACCGGTTTTGGCGATGCGGTTTGCGTACCAGCGATTTCATGGATTGCTGAAAATGTTTTGAACCCGTTAGCTGAAAGGTTACTCTTACATCCCGTTGGCTTTTTATTTAATGAACGACAATCTCAAACCCGATGACCGAAGAAGGACAATGCAAGCTGTAAAAAGCAAAGGCACGAAACTTGAAAGGCGGCTTTTTGCGATGCTCGCAGGTTTGGGAATAAGTGGCTGGAAAAAGAATTTCAAAGGCGTTACTGGAAATCCCGATGTAGCATTTATTACGCAAAAAATTGCTATTTTTGTTGACGGCTGTTTTTGGCATGGATGCACTTATTGCAACAGGAAATTGCCTGAAACTAATTACGAATATTGGGAGAGGAAAATCCGGCGCAATATTGAATTAGCGCAATTTTATAACGGTGAATTAATCGTGAGGGTTGGACAATTATAAGAATATGGGAACATGAGATAAAACATCCCGAAAAAATCAAAGCACTTTTGAAGGAGCTGAAAAGTGGAAAACTTGACCGACCGTAGCCATGAAATCCTTAAATGAATGGCTTGAAATTATGCAGAAGAGGAAATAAAATTTCCCGCAATACAATTGCGATGGGGATCGTTGTTATTCACCATTTAATAAAGAATTGCCCACTGGAAAGAAATGATGTTATTTCATCCGGCGGTGAAGTTAGCGGAGCGCGATCAGGTCTTGGTAAAATCCTTGAATTTTATAATGTCCCCAGCGGCTATTTGAAGGAAATTACTACAAGACAAGCACACCAAGATGGGCAAAGGCTTTTTAGTTTGTTTGCATGGGGCAATATGTTTGCCTCTGTTGCAACAACTGACCGTGAAGCAATATTACTTGATTTAATCGTTATATTACGCACCTTTGCAATTGATTGGCTTAATCGTCAAAATCTTAAGCTTACAAATTGATCGTCATCAATCTCCTGCTACATGGGTGAACACTAATTGTAGAAAACGCAAAAGGACGTTCAGGAGGAAATCGTAGAACAACAATTAGTTGGAGCAAAATTAGCAAGGCGTTTTCAAGATGTTCAAATTTCAAATCATCCTGCCCATGCAGGTGACAAACAAACGGAACGAACGGGCGATTTTAAAATCTCCAACCTTGTCTATCATGTTACAGCCGCCCCCTCCAGAAACGTCTTACAAAAATGCACTCAAAATATAAAAGCTGGATTACACCCAATTTTATTAATCCCTCGCGAACAAGAAAACAAAGTTCAAATTCTTGCTCAGGATGAAGGAATTGATCAACAAATGACCATCATTTCCATCGAGAATTTTATTGCACTCAATATTATTGAATTAGCGACGGATGAGAATAAGGATTTTTTCACTGTACTACAAGAAATTGTTGAAATCTATAACACCCGATTATCAGCAGTTGAGACAGATTTGTCTCTCAAAATAGAGGTTAAGTAATTTTTTCCCATCACGAACAAATGAAAAACAATAGATGAAAACCTTCCTCCGCCATACAAGCGCCTTCATCGCGCCGGTGGTGGTGACGCTGGCGCTGCCGTACCTGATGGCGCGGGCGGATGAGGAATTGTAGATCCCCAAAGAGAACGCTGTTGCTGATTGATGATCGTTTCAACAGGAGAAGAATATAAATCCGGCGAAGACCCAACCCATCCCTGCATGGCTGCGCATTTCCATCTCAATCATTCTGGCCCTGGTGTGTATTTTCGGAGTGTGGAGGGCCGCTACCGCGCTGGATGCAGGCGTGCCCCCATCCGAGCGTGCGGCTGAGGCGGTATCCGCCACTGCGGGATTGAACTACTATACGATCATGGGCGGCGTTTTTTCGCCTTCCAATTCCGGTGTAACGTACTCATTTGGTGATACGGGGTGTTTGAGTACCTCTGCGAGTGGATTTGGCGTTTCCCGGTAAATATTCCCGATGGGTCCGTCATCAAGCACATTGTCATCAATTACGAAAATTTTACAGACTCAACTCCCACTACTGTCTGGCTGACCCGCTACGGGACAGATGGCAATCATGCTGACCTGGCGAGCGCCACGTCGCGCGGCGATGCCGTCACAGGCGCGGGTTTTTTCTCGGATGCCAGCGATGATCTGGCTGGCGCTACAAGTATTGTCGATAACCAGAATTTCGGTTACATGTTTGTCTGGAGCGGGACCGGCGGGGTGAGCACCCAGCGGCTTTGCAGCGCCCAGGTAGCGTATTATGCGCCATCGATTTTTGGCATGTCGCTGCCGCTGGTGACGAAGTGACGGGATGGGAAGAATAGAGTGCCCCAACGGGCAAATTGTCAATTTGCCTACAAGAGCGGGGGTGGTTGGTGCAATTAGAGGAAGAAAGATGCCGACTGACCCCGGAGAAACGCGGGGCGAGAAGTCGGCACTACAAGACAGTTGCGAGGAGGGAGGGGCAAGAAAATGGGCACGATTTATCGTGCCCCTACAAGTGTGTTAATCCAAACAGATGCTCAACGAGAATCCTCAACCCGATGATGACCAGCACCACCCCCCCGGCGATCTCCATGCGCTTGCCGAACTTCTCGCCCAGCCGGTTGCCCAGCCGCAGGCCCAGCCACGACATCAGCCCGGTGATGACGCCGATCATCACGGCGGGGTACCAGATGGTCACGTCTTCGAGAGCCAGGCTGAAGCCGACTGCCAGCGCGTCGATGCTGACGGCGATGGAGAGCAGCACCAGCGTCCAGCCACGGGAGGGGTTGGTTTTGGCGACTTCCGACTCCAGGCTCAAGCCGGAGCGGAACATGCGCACGCCCACGAAGGCCAGCAGCCCGAAGGCGACCCAGTGGTCGAAGTCGGCGATCAGGCCGGCGATGGTCAAGCCGGTGAACCATCCCACCACGGGCATGAGGAACTGGAACAGGCCGAAGTGGAAGGCCAGGCGGAAGGTGGGGCGCGGGCCGTTGGTGTCGGCGGCGGTGCCGGCGCCGAGGCAGACGGCGAAAGCGTCCATGGCCATGCTCAATGAGATGAGGATGATGACGAGGATATTCATGGGTTATGGGACGGTAGTGTTGGTTCCTCTCGTGATTTGCGCTACGCCTTCCAGATGGTGAAATCCTTCAAGATCGACCCGCCCAAAAACTCCCGCAGGAGCGAATTATCCGGGATCAAATCCGTGTCGAGGGGCAGGAACCACTCCAGGAACGCCAGCAGCCGCTTGGCCTCGATGTGCTCCGGCACGTCGTGCGGGACCTGTCGCAGGATGGGCTCGGCCAACTCGTGCAGCGCCGAGAGTTCGTACGCCAGGGCGGAGTTGAACATCACATCCGCATTTTCCTGGTAGGGGAAGATATGGCGCGACTCGCCGCGCCGGACGGACTCCCAGCGGCTGATCGTCTGGGTGGCGGTGTAACCCCGCTCGCGCGAATCCCGCACGATGCGGCGGATGAGACGGGTATCGGTGGTGGAGACGCGGTTATGGCGGTCCAGGTTTAATTGGGTCAGGGCGGAGGCGTAGATGCGGAACGCATGTCCCGCCACCGGACCCGGAACCAGGCGTGGGTCCAGCCCGTGGATGCCCTCCAGGATGACGATGTGCTCGGGTCCCAGTTGGATGGTCTCGCCGGTCTCGCGCTTGCCCTCTTTGAAGTTGTAGCGGGGCAATTGCACCGCCTCCCCGGCGATCAGGCGGGTGAGGGAGTCGCCCAGCAGGGCCAGGTCCAGGGCTTCGAGGGCCTCGAAATCAAAGGCTCCGTCGGGACCTTTGGGGGTGGCCTCCCGGTCGACGAAGAAATTGTCCAGTTCGAGGGCGAAGGGCGAAAGTCCCAGCGCCAGCAGTTGGATGGCCAGCCGGCGGGAAAAGGTGGTCTTGCCCGAGGAAGACGGACCGGCGATGAGGACCACGCGGGCCAGCCCGCCCCGACCGGCGATCTGGCGGGCGATCTCGGCGATGTTCTGCTCGTGCAGAGCCTCCGACACCAGGATGATCTCGCGGGCGCGGCCTTCCTGGATGGCGTCATTCAGCGCCCCCACCGACCCGATCCCCAGGCGGTTCAGCCAGGTGCCATACTGGCGGAAGGCTGCCAGCAGTTTGGGATACCTGGGCATGGGCGAGAGTTTGGTGGGCGAGCGCCGCTGCGGGAAGCGCAGGATAAACCCGTCGCCCGCGGCGAGCAGGTCGAACCACTTGAGATAGCCGGTGGAGGGCACCATGTAGCCCTGATGGTAATCCTGGTAGTCGTCCAGTTTGTAGAGGGTCACGTAATCTTTTTGGCGGTGCTTCAACAACTGGACCTTGTCGTCGAAGCCCCTGCTCTCGAAGTAAGCCAGCGCATCGGGCAGGCGCACCTCCTGGCGGCAGAAAGGCTCATCTTTGGCGACCCAGTCACGCATGCAGGTCGTCAGGGTGGTCAGTTCGCTCTCGGTGAAGGGCGGGCGGTCGGTCAACTGGCAGAAATATCCGCCGGACGAGACCGAATGGTCGATGGTGAGGTGGTTGGCGGGGAAGAGGTTGGTGAAGGCGGCGCTGAGGAGGAAGGTGAGGGAGCGGCGGTAGATGCGGGCCCCGTCTGCATCGGCCATGGTGACGGGGGCGAGCTTCGCATCCATCTGGACCGGGTAATTCAGTTCGCGCAGGTCGTTATTGAGGATGGCCGCCACCAGCGGCGCATCGCCCAGCCCGTTGCCTGCCTCCAAAAAATTGCCCACGATCGTCCCGCGCGGACCTTGCAGGACGCGGCCGTCGGCAAGATGAACTTCCACGGTTTCGCGTGGCGAAACAAACTGTATGTCCTTGTTCATGTTTTTCACCAAGAAAAATCTTATTTACCCTTCCAGTGGTGGCGGTTGCCGAATTCCAACATGCGCCAGCAGTGGCGATCATTTTCATACGTGAGGGTCGTGTAGGTGGTATTGTCGAAGGAAAAACGCGCCCCGGCTGTGTCGGCCTGGACGGGGATGCCCAGGATGGCGTAAAGGGCCATGTTGAGGATGCCCCCGTGGGAGACGACCAGGTAATGCCCGACCGGCCGGTCGATGATGCGCTGGATGGCCCGGCCTGCCCGCAGGAAGACCTCCCAGCGGCTCTCGCCGGACTGGCCGAAGCGGGTATAGGGGGTCATAAAATCCGGGAACGGAAAGACTTCAGCAGCTTCGGCGAACGTCATCCCGGCGATGACGCCGTTGTTGGTCTCCATCCAGTCGGGGTCGAACTCGAGCGGCACGCCCAGCGGGGCGGTGACGATCTCGGCGGTCTGGCGGGCGCGCAGAAGCGGGCTGGCGATGCAGTGGTCAAAGGCGCGGCCTTCAGCCTGCCAGCACTCAGCCAGCGCCTGCGCCTGAGCGCGGCCCTGTTCGGTCAGCGGAAAATCGGCGTGGCCCTGGTGGCGGGCTTCCGCATTCCCAACCAATTCGCCGTGGCGTAAAAAGGTGACCTGCAAAACAGGAGATTCAGACATGGGAAGCAATTTTACCACTCATGGTTTTTTTCGATAGATGATCAAAATGGAGACCGGGTCGCAGGGGTTGGCGGCGGCGGTGTGGAGTTCTTCATATTGAGAAAGGTCGAAGCCGTCGGGAAAATCGACACGGGAGGCCCAGGCGGATTCGGTCACGATGGCATCGGCCTGGGCCAGCCATACGCCTGCCAGGTCGGGATTCCAGAAGCCGTGTTTTAGGAGTTGGTCGGGGTCGCCGCCCAGACGGAAATAGGAAATGGAGTAGACCTGGGGAGGGTGAATTTGCAGACCTGTCGTATAGAGCAGCGGCACGGCGGAATTTGCTCCCCAGTAGACCTGGCTGCCGGGGGGGATGGACTCCCGAATGGTCCTACCGATCTGCGCATAGGTTTTGGGGATATCGGCCTTGCAGATGCCTTTGTCGCGGTACGTTCCGCCCATCAGCGGAGAAAGGATGACGCCAGCGATAAAAACACCAACGAGAATGAAGGCACCTAAGGAGTAGTTTTTTATCCTGCCAGATTTGCGCAAACGGGAAAACAGCAGAATACCAAAAAGCAGCCCCAGGGTTCCGATGACCAACCCGGCTACCGTGGAAACGGGAGCGCGGCTAGCCCAGTAATCGAGGCTGTATTTGTTGGCGAGGATATCCCCCAGCGTGATGAAGGGAGTCCACTGGCGCGGATCCAGGCCGCGGGTGATGGCCGGGAATTTGAACTCCAGCAGCGGGGGACCCAACCGGTCAAAGGCCGCAAAGCCCAACCCGGCTGAAAGAAGCAGGATAAAGAGGACGATGACCACTACCTTTGCAGGCGAGACCTTCAAATTCCAGGACGGTATTGACACGATCATCAACAGGAAGACGATCACATCGAAGAAGGCCAGGTAGGGAGTGAAGCAGAAGGTGCAGAGGACGGCCGGGTCGGTCATGATGAAGGTGGCGTAGGCGTGCAGGAGGGTCAGGGCCAGAAAGAGGGCTGCCAAAAAGAAGGCCATGCCCCGGTTGTCCCGGCTCTTCCAGGCGCGGCGAGCGGGCCAAAAGAACAGGCACAGGCTAAACCCTACCATGGTGAAGTAATGAAAACGGATGCCTTGCAAGAATGCCAGCAAGCGACCTGAAAAGCCCATATTGCTAGTGGTGGCAAGGTCTGCTTGGGGGAAGCGGTACGGGTCGAGGAAGGGGGTCAAACGGGGAGGCAGCCACAGCGACCATAATTCGAGGATATTGGGCCAGTAGATGAGATGGATGATCAGGATTGGCAGGAGGCAAGCGGCAACCGAGAGCAACCCGGCTCTTTTTCCGTGCTGCCAAAAAACATACACAACCAATAGAGGCAGCAAGGGCAGCATGTTCTGGCGGGTCATCACGAGCAACCCCGCCAGGACGGAGCCGGTGAGGACCTGCCAGAGAGGTCGCTTTTCTCCCAGGACGAACATCAGGGAGAGCACCAACAAGCACGCTACCAACGCTTCTGAAATCGCCAGGGAATAGATCTGGACAGAGATGGGAGTCAGTGCGATGGCCCAGACAACGGCTGCGGCGGACCATTTCCCACCCAGGCGGCGGGCGGTCCACCACAGGGCGAGGATCATCACCAGGCTGCAGAAAATGGAGAAGTAGCGCCCGGTCTGCAGACCCGGGCCGAACAAGTCCTCCACATTTCCGGGGATCAGATAGGCCAGGGGGGCATAGAGACGGACGGCTCCATAGTCCTGGTAGGGACGGAGGAAGCCTTTGGCATATTGAAGGCCAAGATAAAGGTATCCGCCTTCATCCAGGAAGGATGTTTGGATGCGCGCATACGACCAGGCCTGGAAGGTATAGAGCGCGCCACCCAGCGATGCAAGGAGATAGGCGGTCCAACCATGAACCCGTAATTTTTCGATGATCCTGGCAATCATGCCGGTTTCCTGGGGGAGGAAGGCTGGTTCATAAATGGACCTCATGCCGGTCAGCCAGGATGCCGAGGCAGCGCTCCACTTCGGCTTGTTTTTGGCGGTCATCCCAGTGGAGGGCTTCAGCGAGCCATGCCACTAAACGGTCGACGAGGGGACGGTCCAATTGACCAAGGTATGCCAGGAGGGTGCGGCGCAGGAGCAGGTCATCCAGGTGGACGATCTTCTCGCGTTCGGCCATGCGGAAAACCTCTTCGCGGGAGTAGTCGGAGGTGGATTTCAGGCCGACAGGATCTTGCCCACTGCCCACCGGCAGGTCTCTCGTATCCTTTTTGCGCGGCAGGCGCAGGGCGGCGAGGGCTTTGTCGGTGACCTGTTCGGAGAAGGCCCGGAAGGAGGTCCATTTGCCGCCGACGAGGGAAAAGACCGGTATCCCGCCGGCGAGGTCTTCCTGGATGTGATGGTCACGGGTGATCTGTCCGGTATTGCGAGCCTGGGTGAAGGCCAATGGGCGCACACCGGAGAACCTGTAGACGATCTGATCGCGCGTGACAGGAATGGAGGGGAAGACACGCCCGACCATGCCGATGAAATAATCCACTTCGGCGTCGGTGCAGCGTACGCCGTCCGGGTCGGTGATGGGAATGTCGGAGGTGCCGATCATGACCTTATCGAAAAGGGGGAAGATGAGGACGATGCGACCATCCTTATTCTCGAAGAAGAACTCATGGTCGCCGATGGCCTGACGAAGGAGCGGGTTGTCGAGGACAAGGTGGGAGCCTTTGGTGCCGCCGATGTAATGAGTCTGCAGGCCGAGGCCGGTGTTGGAATGGTCGACCCACGGCCCGGCGGCGTTGATGATCAACTTTGGCTCAATATTGTAAGTCTGCCCGGTCTCTTCGTCGCGGAGGGTGACCGAGTTTCCCTGCATGCCTGCCAGACTGACGTAGTTGAGGGCGCGGGCGTGGCCGCCGGTGGATTCTGCGTCCAATAAAATCTCGAGGGTGAGACGCTCGGGCGAAAGGATGAGGCCGTCATAATAGGTGGCGGTATAACAGATCTCAGGGTGGAGGTGAGGATACTTTTTCAGGGAAGTGGCGCGATTGTCGAAGACATGACGGGGGACGCTGCGCTGCTTGCCGGTGAAGGCGTCATAAAAGATGAGGCCGACCTTGATGATCAATGCGCCGCGTTCGGAGGGTTTTTCGAGCCAGCCGAGGAATTTCAAGGGGGCATTGAACAGGCCGGAGAAGCGTTTGAAGATGGGGATGGTGGTGGGCAAGGGCTTGACCAACTCCGGCGCATTTTGGATCATGCGGTTGCGTTCCCGGACGGCTTCGCGGACGAGGCGGAACTCGCCGTTCTCGAGGTAGCGGATGCCGCCGTGGGCCATGCGGGAGGAGGCGGCGCTGGCACCCGAACAAAAATCGGCCCGGTCTATCAGCAGGGTATCCACGCCTTGCAGGGTCAGGTCGCGGAATGTGCCGACGCCATTGATGCCGCCGCCGACGATGAGGACGGTGGGGGAATGGGAGGTGAGGGAGGTGAGGAGGTCTTGTCGGTGCATGATGTCCTATAGAAGAGGATTATAGTGGCGCAGGCTGGGAGGGTTCAAGCATATTCTACTGCGCTTGGTCTGCAGGGCGACCCACCGGGTCGCCCCTACAGGGGTTGACCAACCTGTGGATGAACACGGGGAAAATGCAATTTTTACCCTACGAGTTTTCAACCCAGTCGAAGGTACGGGTGACGGCTTTCTTCCAGCCGGCGTAGAGGCGATCACTTTTTTCCTGCGGCATAGACGGCTGCCACTGCTTGTCCTTGCCCCAGTTGGCGCGAAGTTCGGTCTCATCTTTCCAGAAGCCGACTGCCAGCCCGGCTGCGTAGGCGGCGCCGAGGGCGGTGGTCTCGGATACCTTCGGGCGAATGACCGGCACGCCAAGCAGGTCGGCCTGGAACTGCATGAGCAGTTCATTATAGACCATGCCGCCATCCACTTTCAGGGCGGTCAACCTGACGCCCGAATCTTTTTCCATGGCTTCGAGGACTTCGCGGGTCTGGTAGGCGGTGGCTTCGAGGACGGCGCGGGCGAGATGACCTTTGTTGGCATAGCGGGTGAGACCGAGGATGGCGCCGCGCGCATCCGAGCGCCAGTAGGGGGCAAAAAGGCCGGAGAAGGCGGGGACAAAGTAGACGCCGCCGTTATCTTCCACCGTGCAGGCGAGGGTTTCCACGTCGGCGGACTTTTCGATGAGACCGAGGTTATCCCTCAGCCACTGGACCAGCGCGCCGGTGATGGCAATGGAGCCTTCGAGGGCGTAGACGGCAGGTCGGGGGCCGATCTTGTAGCCGAGCGTGGTCAGCAGTCCATTGGTGGAGACGACGGGTTTTTCACCGGTGTTGAGCAACATGAAGCAGCCCGTGCCGTAGGTGTTCTTGGCTTCGCCGGGAGAATAGCAGGTCTGACCAAAGAGAGCCGCCTGCTGGTCGCCCAGGTCACCGGCGAGGGGGATGCCGGAGAGGGGGCCGCGGGTGATGGGTCCGTAGACTTCGGCGGAGGAGCAGATGCGCGGCAGGAGTGGGCGGGGGATGCCGAGAAGGTCGAGGATGCCGTCGTCCCAGTCGAGGGTTTGCAGATCCATGAGGAGGGTACGGGAGGCATTGGTCACGTCGGTGACGTGTTGGCCGGTGAGATTCCAGATGAGCCAGGTGTCCATGGTGCCGAAGAGGAGGTCACCGGCCTGGGCGTGGGAACGGATGCCGGGGATATTGTCGAGGATCCACTTGATCTTGGGGCCGGAGAAATAGGTCGCCAGGGGCAGGCCGGTCTGCGGGCGCAGGCGATCCTGACCGCCCTCTTTGGCCAGGTCGGCGCAGATGGAATCGGTGCGGGTATCCTGCCAGACGATGGCGTTGTAGATGGGGCGGCCGGTGGACTTTTCCCAGATGAGGGTGGTCTCGCGCTGGTTGGTGATGCCAACGGCGGCGATATCTTCTTTTTTTACAGCGGCTTTCTTCAGCATCCCGATGATGACAGTCTGAGTGCGCTCCCAGATCTCGAGGCCGTCATGTTCGACCCAGCCGGGTTGGGGATAGATCTGGCGGTGCTCCTTTTGCTCCGAGGCGACAATATTCCCCTGGTGGTCGAAAAGGATGCAGCGGGTGCTGGTGGTGCCTTGATCGATGGAGGCGATGTATTTGGGCATAGAATTGGACTCCCATTAGGCGGCTGAATAAAGAAAAGGAATATCAAACACAAAGGACACGAAGAACACAAAGGAAGAAAAAAAGGATTAACCACTAAGGAACTAAGTTACACAAAGGAAGCAAAAAGAAAGGACCTACCGCTAAGGGAACGATCTTATGAAATGTACATAGGAAAGGGTATAAAGAAGATAGAAAAATGGAAAAAAGGATTAACCACAAAGGACACGGAGTATCACGAAGGAAGAGATTTACGAAGGAAGATTGAAAAAAGACAAGACTAAACGCGAGATGTGATTGTCAGACCCAGTCACGCGCACCGGCGAGGAAAGCCTTGCCAGGCATGATCTTTTTCCCGGCAGGCTGGACGAAGTCCAGAACCAACAGGCCCTCGCTGGTGCCAATAGCGGGGAGGCCTTGAAAAAGCGTATGCTCGCCGATTTTGCACTTCCCGGCGGCGACGAAGGAGTGATGGACCTTGAGTTGACCTTCGCCATAAGGCAGATAGGTCCCGGGCCAGGGGCTGAAGGCGCGCACCTGTCGTTCCAGCGTGAGGGCGGGAAGGTTGAAATCCAGCAGGCCATCTTCCTTTTTCAACATTTTTGCATAGGTGACGCCTTCTTCAGGCTGGGGCTGGGGCTGGACTTCACCGGACAGGTAGCGCGGCAGGGTCTCGACCAACAGGTCCGCGCCGAGGGGGGCCATTTTCGCAAAAAGCGTCCCGCCGGTATCCTGCGGGTCGATGGGGAGGGGTCGTTGGCTGAGCATGGGGCCGGTATCGATGCCCGCGTCCATTTTCATGATGGTGATGCCGGTCTGGTCATCTCCGGCGAGGATGGCCGCCTGGATGGGAGCGGCGCCGCGCCAGCGCGGCAGGAGCGAGCCGTGGACGTTGACGCAGCCGAAGCGGGGGAGCGCCAGCAGGTCGGGGCGGAGAATTTGTCCGAAGGCGACGACGACGATCACATCGGGCGACCAGAGGCGCAGTTGGTCCATGGATGCGGGGGTGCGGATTTTTTCGGGTTGGAGGATGGGCAGATCCAGCCGCTCGGCGGCGACTTTGACCGGGGGCGGGACGAGTGTGCGGCCGCGCCCGGCGGGCCGGTCCGGCTGGGTGACGACACCGACGATGGTGAAAGGCACACCACAGGCTGTGTAGGGTGCGCCTTCTTTTGAGTGATGGACGAGGGCTTCCAATGCCGGGACGGCAAAATCGGGCGAGCCCATGAACACGAGACGAAATGGAGAATCGATATTTCGATTTTAGCATACAAAAAAAGGAAAAGGCTCGGAGGTGTTAAGTAGAGCGACTTTGTCTTAATCGGTTGCTTTTCTTCAGTAAACGATGTAAAATAATTTAGAACTTAACCCATACCCTTACTCCGGAGGAAAAGATGACCCAACAACCAGTGAATTCGAGTATCACCAGTGATGATAAACTGTGGGCAGCCCTGGGCTATCCCATCGGAATCATTGCTCTGATCATGCTTTTTGTTGAAGGAAAGAAGGACAGGCCGTTCATCAAGTTCCATGCAGTGCAGTCTTTGGCCCTCAATGTCGTTGCGTGGGTGCTTTCGATCATCCTGTCGGTCGTAACCCTGGGCATTGGCGCAGTATGCTTCCCGGTTGTGGTTCTCCTCTTCATCTGGCCGGCTGTGCTCGCTTATCAGGGTAAATATTTCGATATCCCGGTGGTCACCAAGTTCATTCGCGATCAGCACTGGGTGGCTTAGTTTTTATTTGATCTCTTAAGGAGCCCGCCAACAGGTGGGCTTCTTTGCGTTTAAGGATGTTATTCAGGATAATTCAGGGTGACATTCAAGGTGGTAATGGAATCAATATTCTCAACTCCAACACCTACACCAACATCAACCCCACCCCTACCCCGCCCCAATCTTGGGGCGGGAGATATAAGAAAAAAGGATTTTGCGAGCAAAGCTCGCAAAATCCTTTTTTCTTTACTCTTCTATTCTTAGTAGAATGAAAAAAATTCTTTATATATTCGTGGGACAAGTGAAAGAGTTGGCGGGGTGGCAATCATTTATGATAGACTTATAGCAGCACGTAAATTCATTTTGGGAGAGGGTTATGGATCTACAAAAGGCATTCACTTATGTTTTCGAGGACGAAGATTGGTTCGCCAAAACCGGTCTGGGAGCGGTAATTTCCATCGTGCCGATCCTGAGTTTGGCGCTGACGGGTTATGTCATTGATACCATCCGGCGGGTCACGAAGGGAGAGACGCGGCCATTGCAGGAGTGGGATGATTTTGGCAAGAAAATGCTGGACGGGTTGATGCTGTTCCTGGTCCACCTGGTGTATTCGCTGCCAATCTTGCTGTCGCTGTGCCTTATCATGGGATTGGGGTTTGTCCCGCTGATCGTCTCGAGCAGTTCAGGCGACAGCGACGTTATCACTACAACCGGCATTGCCGGGCTGATCGGGTTGATCTGCCTGGGTGGATTATTCTTCCTGTACTCACTGGCTCTTTCGATCCTTCGGCCAGCCATCGATCTGCAATATGCGCGCTATGGTACTTTTGCGGCTTGCTTCAAATTGCGGGAGATGGTCGCCATGATCCGCAATCATGCCGGTCCGTATTTCACCATCTGGGCGATTGTTCTTGGCATCGGTCTGGCGGCGGGAACAGTGGCGGGATTCCTGGGATTCTTCCTGTTCTGGCTGCCATTCGGTCCCACCATCATCGGGGCGCTGATCGGGTTGTACGTGCTTGCTGGTACGGGCGCATCTCCTGGGTCAATTTGCAGGCCTGGAGGGGGAAGCGCTTGCACCTGTGAGCACGGAAGTGGTGTAAATTTTAAATTCGTGTATATAATAGAGTAGAACTTAAAACTTTTTTGGAGGAAAATATAATGGATAATGTAGTCATGCCCACAGCAGGCACGAAACCTGGAAAGATCCAGGCAGTAGCCATCCTTACCCTCGTCAGCGGAATCTCCAATATTTTGTGGATGATCTTCTGGGGTATTTGGATCAGCATTTTCGGTATTTCGACGGTAGGGGTCGGCTGCCTGCTCATCCCCATCGTGATCCCGCCGATCGTGCTGGGCGTATTCGAGATCATTTATTCCACGAAGATCTTGCCCAATCCGATCAAGCCGGCCAAGCCGGCGACCACGCTGGCGATCCTGGAGATCATCTGCATCCTGACGGGCAATATCGTCGCGGTGGCTGCCGGTATCGTTGCGCTGGTGATGTACAACGATCCAGCCGTGAAGGCGTATTTCCAGGAACATTCTATTTAGGCGGTTTTTTCTCTTGAAGAAATAAAAACCCGCTCCAGCAGGAGAGGGCAAGTTTTCGGTTTTCAAATGATTAACCCGGAATTTCACCTTTCAGGCATTTCTGTTTCGAAAATGGGATAATATCAACCCATCCCCCCCGCCCCTTCCCGTCACAGGTTTTACCGCATGACTCAATAAGCACGGGAAGGGGTGATAGTTCCGAAAAAACACCACGAGCGGGAAGAACACCGCTCGTGGTGTTTTTTCGGCGTACTTTTCGGTATGGACACCTGGATAAATCGTCAGAGATTAAATCAGGAATGCGGCATGATTGTTGATCCATGCAACGTTTCACGGGTGGTTTCGTTATATGGTTAGTCATATAAAACAATTAGAAAAGGAAATATGCCATGTCTACTGAAAACCTAGTTCCACCCACGCCGGTCCTTCAGCCCGTCTCGACGGGTGACGAACGCACCTGGAGCGTATTGGCTCATCTGAGCGTCTTGCTCAACCTGATCACCGGATTTGCCGGTCCGATTGCGGCGCTGATCATCTACCTGGTCTACAAAGACCGCTCACGCCGGATCGCCTACCATGCCTTACAGTCGATGGTGTTCCAGTTGATCTGGTGGTATGGCGGCGGCCTGTTGATCGGGGCGATGTGGGCGGTCGTCGGCGCGCTGTCGGCTATCGTTATTGGGATCGTGCTGATCCCGTTCGCGCTGATCTTCACGCTCGTTTTTGCGATGCTGCCGTTGGGCGCGTTGGTCTACGGTGTGATTGGCGCGATCCAGGTGAACCAGGGCCAGGATTTCAAGTACTGGCTGGCGGGTGACTGGGTGCGCGGGACGCTGACTGGGCAATAGAATTTCTGACCTAACCGCGTAACAGAAAAACCTTTTTCACCACCCAGGGTCGGACCCTATGAAAAGCACATTGGGCAGGCGGTACACAAACATGATTATCCCTGAATTTTTTTTTCAGGCGTTGCAGCAAGAAAAGACCGGTATTGATCACCCATCCCCCTTCCCCTTCCCGAATTTTTACCGTCCACTAGGTAAGTGCGTTCGGGAAGGGGAGAAAATCCGGAAAAACAACCCACGAGCGGAAAGAACACCGCCCGTGGGTTGTTTTTCCGGCAACCTGTAAAATGTGGACACCTGGAATAACAAAAAAAGATGCAATGATCGGATATCTTGTTACGACTTGGACCATGTCTAATTTGAGATACAACAACATTCAAAATACATGCCAGAAAATCGTCTACGTCGATGCACTATCCTATCCTTCAAGGTGTCTAAACAGGTTGATTACCTTGACTCCTGCACGGCTTGCTCTTACAATGCACCCCACAATAGAATATATTAGTGGCAGGGAAGAGACCTCGATCCATTGAGGCGCCGAAGGTGCAAATCTGGTACCAGCAAGTCCGGATGAAACTCTCAGGCAAAAGGACCCTGTTCCTATCCACTCTGGAAAGTCCCCTCAGCGGGACACCGACGGTGCAATTCCCGGCTTGATCTGGAAACGGAAACAGCCGGGGAGAATCTCTCAGGTCCATTACAGAGGCGCATGAAATCAATTCGTGCGCCTTTTTTGTTTGCCCATCCTGATATGTTGGAGAAGAACATGAATATTCCCGCCAATCTTAAGTACAGCAAGACCGATGAATGGTACGACCCCGAAACCGGGAAAGTTGGTTTGACCGACTTTGCTCAAAGCCAATTGTCGGATATCGTTTTCGTGGAGATCATCGTCAGCAAAGGCGAGGCGATCACTGTGGGGAAGCAGATCGCTGCGGTGGAATCGGTCAAGGCTGCGGCGGATTCCTACTCCCCGGTCGAAGGGAACGTGGCCGAGGTCAACGAGGACTTGTCCAACAACCCTGAGATCCTGAACAAAGATCCCTTTGGCGCAGGTTGGATGGTCAAGGTAGAGGGTGGCAAGGCCGACGGCTTGATGGATGCTGCTGCATATGGCAAGTATTGCGAAGAACGGAATCATTAAAGGAATAAGATATTAAACACAATCCTATGAAGAACGCATAGGACAAGCGGACACAAAGAACACTAAGAAAGAAAATAGAGTAAATCATAAGTATCCAATATCATTCCCCTCCGGGGACGATGTGCGAGCGAAGCGAAGCAATCTGCGAATTTTCCAACAGTTTTCTGCTAATTGGAGCATGAGATTGCTTCCCTGGCCTGTCCGGCCAGGACAGGCGGCGGAATTACACCGCCTCGCACGTGTGCCTGCTGCACAGTGCAGGCAATGACATCATAATCGTGATTACTGAATTTCTTACCGATTTGTTTTTACCCTTGAATGAGTTTGAAGAAATGATTTTGATGGGGCTGGTTGGTATGGTAAGCCCCGGGAGTTGGAGTTTTTAATGACTTATATACCTCACAGCGTGAAAGAACGCGACGAAATGCTGGCGGCCATCGGGGTGAAAAATCTGGAGGACCTCTTTGCGGATGTGCCGGCGAAATTCCGCTTTCCGACGCTCGACCTGCCTCCGGCGCTGACCGAAATGGAAGCGGCGGCGGAACTGAATGAACTGGCCCTGGGGAACGAGAACATCCGCACGCAACTGGTCTCCTTCCTGGGGGCGGGCGCTTACAACCATTACATCCCCGCGGCGGTGGACCACATCCTCACGCGGGGCGAGTTCTACACGGCTTACACCCCCTACCAACCCGAAATCTCGCAGGGGACGTTGCAGGCGATATTCGAGTACCAGTCGCTGATCGTCGCGCTGACGGGGATGGAAGTCTCGAACGCCTCGCATTATGATGGCGCTACCGCCGTCGCGGAGGCGGTCAACCTGGCGTATGCGCAGTTCCGCGGCAAACGCAAGAAGGTAGTCGTCTCGCCGACGGTCCATCCGCAGTATCGCGAGACGCTGCGGACATATATCCAGGCGATGGATGTCGAACTGGCGGGGGAGAGCCTCATCACCGAGCTGGAGGCGGGTCCGGAGAAGATGATCGACCTGATCGATGAAAATACCGCCCTGGTGATCGTGCAGTATCCGGATTTCTTCGGGCGGATCTATGACCTGAGCAAGTTGGCCCAGGCGGCGCACGAGCGAGGGGCGCTTTTGGCGGTGGCGGTCAACCCGACCGCACTGGGCCTTTTCACCACCCCGGCGGAGATGGGGGCGGATATCGTGGTGGGCGAAGGCCAGCCGCTGGGGATACCGCTCTCCTTTGGCGGACCGTACCTGGGTTTCTTTGCCACGCGCAAACAATTCCTGCATAAAATGGCCGGACGGTTGGTGGGGGAGACGGTGGATAACCGGGGGCAGCGCGCCTATGTGCTTACCCTGACGGCGCGGGAGCAGCACATCAAACGCGAGCGGGCCACATCCAATATCTGCACCAACCAGGGTCTGCTGGCGCTGGCGGCGGCGGTGTATCTGTCGCTGCTGGGGAAAAGCGGATTTAAGCAGGTGGCTGAACTGTGCTATCACAAGGCCCACTATGCGGCGGAAAAGATCAGCCGGGTGAAGGGCTACAGTTTGTGCTTCGATACGCCATTCTTCCACGAGTTTTCGGTTTGCTGCCCGAAGCCGGTGGCGGAGATCAACGCGCACCTGCTGGAGCACGGTTTCCTGGGCGGGTACGACCTGGGCAAGGACTATCCCACGCTGAAAGACCATATGCTGCTGGCGGTGACCGAGATGAATACCAAGGACGAAATCGATGCCCTGGTGGATGTGCTGGCGGAGGTGGCAAATGGCTGAACCTGGGAGCGCAATGCGGGTCGAACCGACCATTTACGAAATTTCCTCCCCCGGGCGGACGGGTGTTAGCTTCCCGAACCCGGACGTGCCCCTGGCTGAACTGCCGACGAACCTGCTCAGGAAAGACTTGCCATTGCCGGAACTGGCCGAAGCAGACGTGATCCGGCATTTCGTGACCCTGTCGAAATTCAATTACAGCGTCGACGGAGGCTTTTATCCGCTCGGCTCGTGCACGATGAAGTACAACCCCAAGATCAATGAGGATATGGCCCGCCTGCCGGGATTTGCCTTCACGCATCCGCTGCAACCGGTCGAGACGGTGCAGGGAAACCTGGCGCTGATGTACACACTGCAGGAATGGTTGAAGGAAATTTCCGGGTTCGAGCGGGTCAGCCTCCAACCGGCGGCGGGGGCGCACGGTGAGTTGACGGGCGTGTTGATCATGCGGGCTTATCATAAGGAACGCGGTGATGTGAAACGGGTCAAGATGCTCATCCCCAACTCGGCGCATGGGACCAACCCGGCTTCCTCGGCTATGTCTGGGCTGGAGGTGGTGCAGATCCCCTCCGACCGGAGCGGCAATGTGGACCTGGAGGCGTTGAGAGCCGCCTGCGACGAGACGGTGGTGGGGTTGATGCTGACGAACCCGAATACGCTGGGGTTGTTCGATGAACATCTGGAACAGGTGATCGAGTTGATCCATGACTGCGGCGGGTTGGTTTATGGGGACGGGGCGAACCTCAATGCGCTGCTGGGCGTGGTCCGCCCGGCTGATGTGGGCATTCGACCTGATGCACTTCAACCTGCACAAGACCTTCTCCACCCCTCACGGCGGCGGTGGACCGGGCTCGGGTCCGGTGGGGGTGGCGGCGCACCTGGCGGACTTCCTGCCTGCGCCCATCGTGGAGGTCATTGAAGAGGGGCATGAGGATCAACCAGCACTATTCGGTTTATGCGACTCCATCCAAGAGCATCGGCAGGATGAAGGCTTTCCACGGGCATTTTGGCATGTTCGTGCGGGCGTACACCTACATCGCCATGCATGGGGCGGAGGGACTGCGGCAAATCGCTGAATACGCCGTCCTCAATGCCAATTACATCCGGGCCAGATTGAACGGCTTCTACAAGGTGCCCTTCGACCGCCGCTGCATGCACGAGTTCGTGGCGGAGGGGCAGTGGGCGGATGCGCCGGGCGTCCGCGCCCTGGACGTGGCGAAGCGGTTGATGGATTACAATTTCCATCCGCCGACGAATTATTTCCCGCTGATCGTCCACGAAGCCTTGATGATCGAACCGACGGAAACCGAGAATAAGGGTACGCTGGATGCTTTTGTGGAGGCGCTGCTGAAGATCGCAGTCGAGGCGAAGGAACAGCCGGAATTGCTGAAAGAAGCGCCGCACAAGACACCTTTCGGGCGGATGGACGAGGTCAAGGCGGCGCGGGAGTTGGTGTTGTGCTGCTGGCTGCCGGAGGGATTGGAAGAGGCGAGTTAATCCATGGGCAAGAGGAAAAAAAAATTCACCACTAAGGATAAAAGAACCCTATGAAGTACTATAGGGCAGGCGTAAGACAAAGGAAGAACAAGATAATAAATTCAACACGATCCCAGGAAGACACATGGGGCAGGCGGAAGAACGAAGAAAAAAGAATAACCACAAAGGGTAAAAGAACCCTATGAAGTACTATAGGGCAGGCGAGCACAAAGGAAGAACCAGAAAAAAACACGAAGAAAGAACTGAAAACGAATTTAGCATGATCCCAGGAAGAACGCTTAGACAGGCAACCTAGATCCTATGAAGTCACAGAGTAGTAAAGCCGTTGTCCGGATCGCCCGTCTGGCCGACCTGCCGCGCATCGTCGAGATCTACAACCAGGCCATCTTTTCACAAAACGCCACCGGGGATACGATCCCGTTTACGGTGGAAAGCCGACTGGAATGGTTCAACCAGCACACCAGCCATGAATATCCGGTCTATGTATGCGAGGCCTCGAGCGGCTTCATCAGGGGCTACGCATGTCTCAGCCCGTATCGCGGCCGCCCGGCCATGGCGCGGACGGCAGAAATCTCCTATTACGTTGACTATACCTTTCACGGACAGGGCATCGGTTCCACGCTGGTGGAATATGCCCTGTCCGATTGCATCCGCGTAGGCAAGAAGGTGCTGATCGCGATCGTGCTGGAATGGAATGAGAGCAGCGTCAAGTTGTTGGAGAAGTACGGTTTCGAAAAGTGGGGCTTTTTGCCGGAGGTGGCGAACCTAGCGGGAAAGTTATGCGGGCATCTGTATTATGGGAAGAAGATCGTTAGCGCGCCCGCACGTTGACACGTGGGAACGTCAAACGTCAAAGGTCAGGGGGGACGATAATCAGAAAAAACGTCGAACACAGTCTTCATACAATCTCTGGTGGGGGTTCATACTCACTTCACAATCGCGGCCTATACTCCTGTGTAGATATCAAAAGTAACCTGTTCATCTACAAGGAGATAAAGAACATGAGAATATTTTGGAGAATTTTCGCAGTGCTGGTATTGGTCGCAGCCGTGGCAGGACTGGGCTTTTATGCCTATAACCTCGGTCTGACGCAGGGGCTTGTCCAGCAGGGAGGCGCTCCCAGTGGAGTCGCCGTCCCGCCCCCGTACCCGTATATGTACGGGCATCCATTCTTCGGACCCGGCTTCGGCTTCTTCGGCTGCCTGGTGCCGTTCTTCCTGCTGTTCGTGATCTTTGCGAGCATGAGGCTGGTTTTCGGACACGGGCCGATGGGCTGGCACCATCACATGCGCCATGGTCATTGGGGCTGGCGGGGCGAGGCAGGCAAGGGCTTTCCGCCGTTCTTCGAAGAGTGGCATCGCAGGGCTCATGGTGAGCCGGAACCGCAGGAACCAGAAAAGAAGTAATGGTGAATTGGCGGAATTCAACACTTCGCCGGGCGTATAATCAAACCGGATCCTCATCACAAGGGGATCCGGGTTGGTGATTCTATGAAGAAAATCCTGGTCGTCGATGATGAAGCCAAGATCGTCCAACTGGTGCGGGATTACCTGGAGCGGGCCGGTTTTCACGTTCTATCTGCATCCAACGGGAAGACCGCCCTGGGACTGGTCCGCTCGGAAAAACCGGACATGATCATCCTCGACCTGGGGCTGCCGGAAATGGACGGGCTGGATGTCACGCGAGCGCTGCGGACCTATTCGCATGTGCCGATCATCATGCTGACCGCCCGCTCGGAGGAGACGGATAAGTTGATCGGGCTGGAGTTGGGAGCGGACGACTATATCACCAAGCCTTTCAGCCCCAAGGAACTGGTGGCGCGGGTGAGAGTGGTGTTCCGGCGGATGGAGAATTACAGCGAAGCCAGCACCGAAATCGTCCATGCGGCTGACCTGACGCTGGATGTGCCGCGGATGCGGTTGCTCGCAGGCGAGCGGCAGGTGGAAGACCTGACGCCGACGGAGTTCGAACTGCTGATCGTGCATGGCGAGGCATCCCGGGCGGGTGTTTACCCGCAGCCAACTGCTCAGCGCCGTTCACGGGGTGGCTTTTGAATCGTATGAACGGGCCATCGACGCGCACATCAAGAATATCCGCCACAAGATCGAACCCAAGCCGGCTGAGCCGCGCTACATATTGACCGTTTACGGAGTTGGCTATAAATTCGCCGATCAATGACCATGTGGGATAGAAAAGTACACAACTCCATGCGCGACCGTTTCCGCCAGCACCGCCCGGATTGGTGGCCGGAAAACGAAACCTGGCCGCCGGTCCGATCGCCGCACTGGCGCAGGATGAGCCACCGCTTTGTCCGGCGGATGGGCTGCCTGTTCATGCTGGCGACCTTCCTGGCATCGTTCATCTTTGTCGTCTTGCTGACGTTCGTGGCGAAAAGCCTGGGGATCATCCAGATACCCAATACCTTCTGGTGGGTCATCCCGGGCGGGGTGGTTTTGTTCTTCTTTGGCATCTGGCTGCTCATCATGACCGCCCGCAGCCTGCGGAGACTGTCGGCGCCGTTGGGCGACCTGGTGGAGGCGGCAGACCGGATCAGCGCGGGCGATTTTTCAGCGGAAGTGCCGGAGCGCGGCTCCGGCGAGATGCGTTCGCTCGTGCGGGCGTTCAACGGAATGGCCTCGCGCCTGAAGTTGACCGAGGAGCAGCGGCGAGACCTGATGGCGGACATCACCCATGAACTGCGCACGCCCATCACGATCATCCAGGGGAACGTGGAAGGAATCATCGACGGGGTCTATGCGGCGGATGAAGTGCGGTTGAAGTCGATCCTGGAGGAAACGCAGATCCTGTCGCGGCTGGTGGAGGACCTGAGGACGCTGGCGCTGGCGGAAAGCGGCGCATTGCAACTGAAGAAAGAGCCGACCGATATGACGGTGCTCATCGGGGATACGGTGGCGGCTTTTCGAACCGAGGCAGACGAGGCGGGGGTGAGCCTGGAGATACAAACAAGCGCCAATACGTCCTCTGGTGAATGTGGATCCGGAGCGGATGCGGCAGGTGCTTTCCAATTTAATCGCAAACGCCTTGAGGTATACGCAGCGAGGCGGATCGGTGTGGGTGAAGTATGAAATGGTCGACGGTGGCGAAAAACAGGCGCAGGTGACGGTGGAGGATAATGGCGTGGGGATGGCCCCGGAAGTGCTGCCGAACATGTTTAACCGGTTTTATAAGTCGAGGGATTCGAGCGGCACCGGATTGGGGCTGCCGATCGCCCGGCATCTGGTGGAGGCGCATGGAGGGACGATCACGGCGGAAAGCGAAGCGGGGAAGGGGACGGTTTTGAGGATCACGCTGCCGGTGGAGGAGGGGCGTTAGCACGTTAGTGCGTTTGCACGTTGACACGTTCACACGTTTGCACGTTGAAACGTTGGAACGTCAAAGGTCAAAAGTCGGGGGAATTGTGCAGGAGGAATCAAAAGCACCAAAGGTGCCAAAGGAGCCGGAAGAACCTGATGTTCCTGAAGACCTGGATTGTTCTACAAAAATAGCGGACGATCAGAGTTGATCGTCCGCTGTTGTTGTTTACGCAGCAAACTTATTTATGGTGGGCGGCTTCTTCGGCAGCATCGGCCTGGGCTTTGGTCTTGTGGACCGTGCCATCGGGATGGTTGGGGGGCGAGTAGAGGGTATAGAGGAACAACTTTTCCGTCTTGGAGGCGTTGAGGACATTGTGTTTCGTCCCGGCGGGGACGACGACCGCACCGCCGTCACTGACGGTGTGCGTTTCTTTTCCATTGAAGACGAATTTGGCTTTGCCTGTCTCGATGCGGAAGAACTGGTCGACGGTTTTATGCACTTCAGTGCCGATCTCTTCGCCGGGCTGGAGGCACATGAGGACGAGTTGGGTATGTTTGCCTGTGTACAATACTTTGCGGAAGTAGTTATTTTTTTCAGTTAGTTTTTCGATATTTCCAACGAAACCGGTCATTTTTTATCCTCCTTGAATTGATGAAAAATCGGTGGAACGGTTTTTTGCAAGGAGATTCTAGCACAGAATGAGAGCCATCTCAAAGGTGGGAAGTATTCGTGATATTGACCCATCCTCCAAACATGAATACTACAATTTAATATATCAAGCGATGTAGTTAGGGAAGAACTGTCGATCAGACCCATCCCCCGGCCCCTTCCCGAACTTTCGTCGACCGTATGGCTAAACGCGTTCGGGAAGGGGAGAAAGATGCGGAAAAACGATCACGAGCTGGGAAGAACACCGCTCGTGCATCCCACTTTTCCGGCGGTACATCTTGCAAAAATGGCGGAATCAAAAAGGACCAATTGTACTTTGAGAAAACCGCTGCCTTATTGTTTGCGGCCTTTGCCCACGCCTTGTTCGAAAGGCTGCGAAAGTAAATTCGTATTCTTTTGCGACGGGGAATAGCGGAGGAGGGTGAAAATATCGGCTCCGTTGAGGACGGTCAGAAGGGGTTCGGAGCGGGAGAGGAAGACGGGGCCGGACGTCACGGCGACCGCCTCGGAGGTCCAGGTGCGGCCGCCGTCGGAGGTGTGAAAGGCCATTACTTTTCCCTGCCGATACTCTTCACTGACCACGATCATGCCGTCGCCGGAGGCTGAAAAACGCATGGCTGCCATCTGGTAGGTGGCTTTGGGGATGACCAGCCCGGCAAGGTCAAGGCGCGAACGGACGGTCCAGGTGGAGCCGTTGTCGGCGGTGAAATACAGGTTACCGGAAAAATCGAGCAGATAGCCGGTGGCGGGGGCGATCAGGTCGATGGAGGCGATGTCGTTAAGATCAGTGGGCAGGGGCACATCGGTCCAGGTGGCGCCGCCGTCGGTGGTGGAGCCGAACATGTAGAGGGAGGCCACCCAGCCGGTGGTGTCGTCGAGGAAGGAGATGGTGTGGAAGGATTTGGTGGTGCCGAGGCCATAGTCGCTGACGGGGGGCCAGTTGCTGCCGCCATCGGTGGTGCGGCGGACGTTCATGGCTCCGCCGCTGGCCCAGGCGACGCGGGTGTCGACGATGTCCAAGCCATAGCGGCAGTCGGCTTGCATGGCGCCGGGGGTCCAGGTCTCGCCGCCGTCGGTGGTGAAGTAGGGCAGGCCGGGATAGGTACCGACGGTGATGCCGTAGTCTTCGGTGAGGAAGCCGGCGGCCATCACGTTCTGGCGGACGTCAAAGACGCCGACGATCTGCCAGGGTCCAGCGGGAGCGGGCGTGGGTGTGGGCTCTGACGGCGGTGGATGTGGGAAAGGAGGTAGGAGTTAACGGTGCGGCTGGACTAGCACATGCGGTCAGAATCAAGATCAGGAGGAGAGAATACAGAAGGCGGGGCATAGTGGGTTTTGGGGGCAGGAATGGAGAATGGGTAATGGTTAATAGATAATGCGCCGGATGTATTTGATGGTCCTGAAGTACCGGAGGAAGTGATTGTTAGCAGCCGTGCTTCATTCTAACTATAGAGTTCAGAGGGGGGAAATACATCCATCGCAAGTATAGTTCTGCACTGGTCAGTCGACCAGTTCCGGCTGCAGCAAGCCTGCAGGTGATAGAATTGGGAAACTTTTCAGTGGGAGTGTGAATGAATCTGGTCACCGGAGCAACCGGGCACATCGGCAATGTACTGGTCCGCCAATTGCTCAAGCGCGGGGAGGGCGTGAGGGTGGTGGTGCGTCCGGGGAAACACCCGATTGCACTGGATGGGCTGAACGTGGAGATCTTTCCCGGAGACATCACCGATGCGGACTCGCTCGTTTCGGCCATGAAGGGGGTGGAGGTTGTCTATCACCTGGCGGGCCGGATCAGCCTGATGAAGGAGGCGGACGCGCTGACCGAGAGGATCAACTACGGCGGGACGAAAAATATCCTGCAAGCGATGCAAACGACGGGAGCGCGGCGGCTGGTCTATGCCAGTTCCATCTATGCTTTGCGGAAACCGCCGGATGGGACTCCCATAGACGAGTCGCAGCCGTTCGAAGAGGCCAGGAGCCTGGGCGCTTACGATGCCAGCAAGGCCAGGGCTTCGATGGAGGTCGAGCAGGCTGCCGCGCAGGGGTTGGAGGCGGTCATCGTTTGCCCCACTGCCGTGACGGGTCCGTACGATTTTCAAAATTCGGAGGCCGGGCGGGCTATCCGGCTGTATATGCGGCCGGGGATCAAGTTTTATGTGGAGGGGGCCTACGATTTCGTGGATGTGCGCGATGCCGCGGAGGGGTTCATCCTGGCGGCGAAAAAAGGCCGCAGCGGTGAAAAGTACATCCTGGGGGGCGAGCGCATGACTGTGAGCGAGGTCACGCAGATTGTTACGGAAGCAGCAGGCGGGTGGAACTTGAGTATGCGAGTTCCGTTAGGATTGGCTTATTTCATTGCCGACCTGATGCCGTATTACAACAAATTGATGGGGGCCAAGCCGTTCTTCACCCGCTATTCGCTCGATGCGGTTTGCAGCAACTCGCAGGTGAGCCATCAGAAGGCCAGCCGGGAGTTAGGTTTTTCGCCGCGGCCAGCCCGGGAGGCTATTGTGGACAGTGTGCGTTGGTTCCAGGCACAGCGGCGGGGGGAGATATATCCAGAGGTGATCAACGAGCCGGCAGAGTGACTGCCGGCTCTTGGGAAATCAACAAGAGAAGAGAGGTAACAATGCCATCGATCATCGATCCTGAAACCCTTTATGTGGACGACCTGCCGGCCATCTGGTCACCGGTGCAGTGGGAATTGACCGAGGAGGAACGCATCGCGGCGGTGGAGGAACAGGCGACTGCCAGCCTGTTGTGGACGATGGACGCTCCCGAAGCCATCCTGCGGCTGCTGCTGGCGGAGACCGGCATACAACGGCTGCATGCCCCGCCGACGGGTTACAACCCGGAGGAACAAGGGGATTGGAACGAAGAACTGATCACCTTTGGGCCGAAGAAACCGCTCAAACTAGTCTCGTCCGAGCGGACGCCGACGCGGCTGGAGGTGGTGTATGATTTTGCGGAGTTGGGTCATTGGGAGTTCATTATCGAGGCGGAGAAGGTGAGCATCGAGAGGATATAGATCAGAGAGAATAGTGAATAGGGAATTGTTAATGGGTCATGGATAAGGGAGCATCAGGACACGAGACGGACGTAAAGGCGTTTGTTTTGGCGGCTTTATTTTCGGTGCGGAAGATGGAGAAATGTCCCACCACCCGGACTGTTATATCCATGATCAATCGGATGGAAGCGGGTGGGCGGTGAAGAAATCCCACATGGTGCGGCGGCGTCAATGGCGGTGGGCCAATCGTGCGTGCCGCCCTGGAGGGTGTAGAGACGGATTTCGCTGCCCTGGCTGCAATTTTGCCAACTCTGGGCGGAGACCGGAGAGGACTGCGGGATGGCGGAAAAGGTCTTATCGCAGACGTTCCGCTCTGCCCATGCAGCGGCCCAGGAAGTGATGGGGGTGCCGACGCGCGTATAGGATTCGCGCATCTGACCGGGCAGGCCGAAACCGTTATAGGGGATGTACGGGTCGGCGGTGCCGTGGAAAGCGATCACCGCAATCGGACGGGCAGGGGTGCAATCTTCGGAGTTTTCGTAGTCGCCGGAGACGGGGCCGATGGCGGCGAAGCGGTCCGCCAGGTCACAGCCGAGGCGGTTGACCATGCCGCCGCCGCGGGAGTGACCGGAGGCGAATATGCGGGCCGGGTCGATGTTGCAGCGGGCTTCGAGAGAGTTGATCAAATCATCCATGAAGACTACATCCGGCGAATTGGGATAGGTGTCCCAATTGGTCATTCGACCCAGACCCTGGGGATAGACGGCGATGAAACCGAGCTGGTCTGCGAGGGAAGAGAAACCGCTATAACTCTCGAAAACTGCGGCAGTGGAGCCGGCTCCGTGAAAACCGAGCAGGAGGGGCGTGGGTGAATCGGGGTTATAGGATGGGGAATATGGAGGCGGTATTGGCGAGACTGTCCGCCGGAGGATATCTCCTCGTCGTAGGTGCCGGGGGAGCAATTGTCCTGTGGTGAAGGATTTGCAGGGTTACAGGCGGCGAGCAGGGAAGCGATCAATAAAAGGATCAATCCGAGTGCGGGGAGATTTCTTTGGATGGTCATGTGGCAGAGGCGTCCTCGTTACCATCATACAGAAGGATGATCCAAAGGTCAACAGTCGAAGGGATAAAGACCCCTGGTCAGTAGTATAAGAATAATCCAAAAAAAGACCACCCTGCTGGAATACACCCTGCTTGAAAACGGTCTCCGCAGCAGGGACGAAATTATATGAAACGAGTATAATGCGGCTGCGTATGTAAGAAATGGGGGGCCGCAAGGGTAGATGAACCACACAACCAGGTCGAAAGACCGCGAAGGAGCAAGTATGTCTGCTGTCGAATTGGAACACATCACCAAAACGTTCGGAGCCGTCAAGGCAGTGGATGACGTCACTTATAGCGCCGAGAAGGGCGAATTCTTCGGCCTGCTCGGTCCCAACGGGGCCGGCAAGACCACCAGCCTGCGCATCCTGCTGGATATTTTCAAGCCGGATTCCGGGTCGGTGGCGGTGCTGGGCGGAGCGTTGACCCCCGAGAAAAAGGACCGCATCGGTTACATGCCGGAAGATCGCGGCCTCTACCAGGATATTGCCCTGGATCGATGCCTGGCCTACCTGGGCTCGCTCAAAGGGATGAGCCCGGCGCAGGTGAAGGAACGGTCCGACCAATACCTGGAACGATTCGACCTGGCAGAGCACCGGCACAAGAAGGTGAAGGAACTCAGCAAGGGTATGCAGCAGAAAGCGCAGATCATCGCCACCATCCTGCACCAGCCGGAACTGTTGATCGTGGACGAGCCATTCAGCGGCCTGGACCCGGTCAATACGCAGATGGTCAAAGACCTGCTGCGCGAACAGTGTGACCAGGGCGTGACCATCGTTCTGTGCTCGCACCAGATGAACCTGGTGGAGGAACTGTGCGACCGGATCGTGTTGATCGACCACGGCAAGGTAGTGCTGTACGGGAAACTTAACGATATTCGCAAGGATTTCTCGGCGAATGCAGTGCATGTGCGCCTCAACGGGGAACTGCCAAAACTGGCGGGGGTGGAGTCGGTGGAGCAGACCAACGGCACGACCCGGTTGAACCTTGCCAAAGGCACCCAACCACAGACCATCTTGCAGGCGCTGGTGGATTCGAAGACAGCAGTGGAGCGGTTTGAGATCGCCATGCCCACGCTGGATGAGATATTCATCCGGGTGGTGCGAGGCCGGGAGGAACAGGCATGAAGAAGATCTGGCTGGTGGCCTTGCATGAATACCGCCGGCATGTGCTGACCAAACGGTTCGCCTTTGGCCTTTTGAGCGTGCCGCTGGTGATCGTCCTGATGGTGGGATTGATCTTGATGATCCTCTCGTTGGATATCAACTCCACGCCTATTGGGTATGTCGACGCGGCGGGGCTGCTGGCAGAGCCTGTCCCGGGGCCGGCGCCGGAATGGCCCGACAAGCCCATCCAGATGATGCCCTTCTCCAGCGAGGCGGATGCGCAGGCGGCGCTGGACAACGGCAGTATCCAGTCTTTTTATGTCATCCCGGCGGATTACCTGGCGAATGGCGAGCTGCGGGTGGTGCATTTGGAGCCCATTAAGGACTCCTCCCGGAGGGCTTTCTACGCCTTCCTGGGGGCAAACCTGCTCAAAAACACCGACCCGGCCATCGCCAACCGGCTGGTGAAAGGCGCGGATGTGACCGTTGTTTCGGCGGATGGCAGCCGCAGCCTGTCGGGGGACGACTGGTTCAGTTTTCTCATCCCCATGATCGCGGGCATTGGATTTTCTGATCGCCATGTTCTCTTCGGGCGGTTATTTGATGCAGGCGGTGGTGGAGGAAAGGGAAAACCGCACCATGGAGGTGATGGTCACATCCCTGACACCCAACCAGTTGATGGCGGGAAAGATCATCGGCGACACGGCCATCGGACTAACGCAGATCATCCTGTGGATCCTTTTCATTGTCATCCCGGTCCTGATCGGACGGGAATTGATCAAGTTCCTGCAGGGGATCCAGATCTCCAGCCAGACCATCCTCATTACGCTGTTGGTCATGCTGCCGTCGTTCGTGCTGGTGGCGGGTTTGATGGCGACCATCGGCGCGACCGTCAGCGAATCGCGCGAAGGTCAGCAGATGACGGGGCTGATCAGCCTGCCAGTGTGGATCCCGTACATGCTCACGTTTGCGCTGATGAGCGCCCCCAATTCGCCTTTATCCATCGCGTTGAGTTTCCTGCCCTTGACCGCGCCGGTAAGCATGTTGATGCGGGACGGACTGACCATCGTACCGTTCTGGCAGATCGCGGTCAGTTCGGCCATCCAGACCCTGGCGGCGGTGGGAGTCATCTGGCTGGCGGGGAGGGCATTCCGGGCGGGCATGTTGCGGTATGGAAAGAAACTGAGTTTTAGGGAGATATTTAGGAGTTGAGATTTTAGATTGTAGATTTTAGATTGTTGATCCCCTAAGGGGATGTTGTTGAGGATTGGAAGGAAAGGCGTTAATGAACAGGATCATGCTGGTGCTCAAGAACGAACTTTTTACACTGCTTTCACGGCGGTCATTCTGGTTGACGGCGCTGGGGATTCCCATTTTCGGAGCCTTGATCTACGCAGGGGTGGGGGCGGTCAACCAAAACGCGGCTGCCAGCCAGACCATTAATCAAGCCATTTTCAGCCCGCAGCAGGCCCAATCAGAAGGGTACGTGGACCAGGGCGGCATCATCCAGGCGTTTCCCTCCGGGACTCCCGCCGACCAATTCATCGCCTACCCCGATGAGGCGGCAGCCCGGCAGGCTTTGGAAGCCGGAGAGATCTCGGCATTCTATATCGTCTCGCCGAGTTTTATCGAGGATGGAGAGGTCAAGTATGTGCGCCCGGACTTTAATCCCCTTGCTTCGAGCGGCGACCAGTCTGGCAGGTTCACCTGGATCCTGGAATACAACCTGGCGGGCGGCCACGAACTGTTCACCAACCTGATCAATGGGCCGTTGAATTTAATCGACGCAAACCAGGCTCCCGCCTCCGCGCCCGACCAAAAGAATGCGCTGGCAATGTGGACGCCGTACATCATCAGCCTGCTTTTCTACGGGCTGATCATGGGCGCATCCAGTTTGCTGCTGAGCAACGTATCCAAAGAAAAAGAGAACCGCATCATGGAAGTGCTGCTGACCTCGGTGACGCCGAGGGAACTGCTGACGGGCAAGATCATCGGGCTGGGCATTGCGGGGCTGGGTCAGACATTGATCTGGCTGGGGACGACTTACACGCTGCTGCTGTTGAGCGGACGAACATTCAAACTGCCATCGGACATCAATTTGCCGATCTCGTTCCTGCTGTGGGGATTGCTCTTCTTCCTGCTCGGATACGCCGTCTATGCGAGTTTGATGGCGGGACTGGGGGCGCTGGTGCCCAACCTGCGCGAAGCCTCCCAGGCGACCATCGTCATCATGGTCCCGATGATGATCCCGATGATGTTGAGCAACAGTGTCTTTATGCAAGCATCCAATGGAGGCCTGGCGACGGGTCTAAGCCTGTTCCCGCTGTCGGCGCCGGTGGCAATGATGGCGCGACTGTCGATGGGCGGGGTGGCGTGGTGGCAGGCTCCCCTGGCAGCGGTTTTACTGCTGCTGACGGCCTTGATCATCCTGCGGGCGGTGGCGAAGATGTTCCGGGCGCAGGCGCTGCTTTCGGGGCAGGCATTCAATATGAAGAATTATTTCAGGGCGTTGGTGGGGAGAGAGTGAAGATTGTTGATTTTATGATTGTAGATAGAGGAATGATGAAGGCTATCGTCTACGAAAAATACGGTCCGCCCAGCGTTCTTCAACTCAGGGACGTTCCAAAACCGATTCCCACCGATGATGAGATACTCATCAAGATCCGGGCGGTTTCGCTCAATCGATCTGATTGGGAGGGGTTGACCGGAACACCCTTGTATGCCCGCCTGGGCGGCCTCTTCAAGCCACGCGGGCACATCCTGGGGACCGATATAGCCGGTGTGGTTGAGATGGCCGGCAAGAACAACACGCAATTCAAGGCAGGAGATGAGGTTTTCGGGGATATCCTCGGGCAAAATGGCGGCGTTTACGGAGTATGTCTGTGTCCGTGGGAAAGTCATGGCGTTGAAACCGGCCGGTCTGACCTTTGAGGCGGCCTCGGCTATCCCACAAGCGGCGGTGATCGCCTTGCAGGGAATCCGTGATAAAGGCCAGGTCCAGCCGGGTCAAAAGGTATTGATCAATGGGGCCGGCGGGGGAAGTGGTATGTTCGCGATCCAATTAGCCAAGATGTACGGGGCAGAAGTGACCGGGGTGGATAATTCTGAAAAACTGGATTTTATGCGCACAATTGGCGCAGACCATGTCATCGATTACAAGCAGGAAGATTTCACCAAAAATGGAAACCAGTACGATCTTATACTCGATCTGATCGCATACCGGTCGGTTTTCGCGTACCGGCGAGCGCTAAAGCCCGGGGGAAGTTATTATGTCGTAGGCGGGTCTGCCGGTACGCTGATGCAGGTCTTGCTGCTGGGGGCATGGATCAAGAGAACCAGCGGCAAGAATATCCGTGTTCTGGCGGTGCAACCGAACCGGGAAGACCTGGTGCATATGGCGGAACTGTGTGAAGCCGGGACAATCGTCCCGTATATTGACAAGCAATTTCCGTTGGAAAAAGCACCTGAAGCGCTGCGGTATCTTGGAGAGGGACATGCGCGCGGAAAGATCGTGATCACGATAGGGAATGACTGAATAAGATTGTCCAGATGACCAGGGGGAGACTGGTCTGAAGATTAGGGGAGAATAGCAACATCCTCTGTATAGTTTTATTGGGCGGCAACCCTATTCTGTTGGCTGCGCCTAATGATCCTAATCCATAGAGGGCCATCCAATGAAACGTGCCATTATTTGTCTCCTGAGTATCGTCTTGCTGGCTGCCTGTGCGCAACCGGCGCCAACGCTGCTGCCCACGAAATCCCCTACTTCATCATATATGCTTTACAAGGACCCATCCCAGCCGGTGGAGGCGCGGGTGGAGGACTTGCTGGCGCGGATGACCCTGGACGAGAAGGTTGCCCAGATGGTCCAGCCGGTGCAACTGGGCATCACCCCCGAAGAGGTGGGGCAGTACGCGCTCGGGTCGGTCTTGAGCACGGCGGGGAGCATCTCGGAAACCAACAGTTTGTCGGACTGGACGATCATCCCGAGGATGTACCTGGATAGTTCGATGCAAACGAGGCTGGCCATCCCGTTGATCTACGGGATCGACTCGATGCACGGGTTCGGGCATGTGAATGGGGCGACCATCTTCCCGCACAACATCGGCCTGGGGGCGACGCGCAACCCGACCCTGGTGGAGGCGATCGGGCAGGCGACGGCGGAGGAGATGCGGGCGGCGGGCATCCCGTGGAATTTCGGGCCGGTGGTGGCTGTGCCGCAGGATATCCGCTGGGGGCGGACGTACGAAGGCTTTAGCGAAGATACGGCCCTGGTGACGGAGCTTGGCGAGGCATATATTCGCGGCTTCCAGACCATCCCGGAGGGGTACACGACCACGCCCGGACAGGTCTATTTTGGCGGGGCGACGGCGAAACACTTCATCGGGGACGGCGGGACCGTGTGGGGATCGTCCCGCATCAATCTGGTCGGCACGCAGGCGATGCTGGACCAGGGCAATACGCAGATGTCGGAGGAGAAATTACGGGAACTGTTCCTGCCTCCGTACCAGGCGGCGGTGGAGGCGGACGTGATGAGCATCATGGCTTCCTACAGCAGTTGGAAGGGGACAAAGCTGGTGATGGAGAAATTCTTGCTGACGGTGCTGCTGAAAGGCGAACTGGGCTTTAAGGGATTCATCGTCTCGGACTGCGTGGGGGTGGAGCAGGCGGATGGCGATTATTACACCGCCGTGGTCGCCTCGGTCAATGCGGGGGTGGACATGAGCATGTGCCCCACCGACTACACCTTGTTCCTCATGGCGATGAAGGGGGCGGTGGAGCAGAAGGATATTACGGAGGAACGCCTCGACGATGCCGTCCGGCGGATCCTGCGGGCGAAGTTCAAATTGGGCCTGTTCGAAAACCCTTACGGCGACCAGAGCCTAGCCCGGACGGTGGGCTCGGATGACCACAGGGCGCTGGCACGACAGGCAGTACGGGAGTCGCTGGTACTGCTCAAAAATGAGAACAATGCGCTGCCGATCGACAAAAACGCTTCGACCATCCTGCTGGGAGGCATCAACGATGCGGGCATCCAGGCGGGCGGATGGACGATCGAGTGGCAGGGAGTGACGGGCGACCTGCAAGGCGCGACGACGATTTTCAACGCCATCCAGGCCGCGGCCGGTCCGAACACGAAGGTGCTCTACTCCAACCTGGGAAACTTTCCGGATTTCGATGGAATCGCACCGGTGGGGGTGGCGCTGGTGGGCGAGCGTCCGTATGCGGAAGGCGTGGGCGACCTGTCGAGGCTGGAACTGTCGGATGAGGACATCCAGGTGATCGAGACCATGCGCCCGCGGGTGGAAAAACTGATCGTGGTGATCCTTTCGGGGCGGCCCCTGATCATTACCGAGCAATACCAAATGGCAGACGCATGGGTGGCGGCCTGGCTGCCCGGGTCGGAGGGGGCGGGCGTGGCGGATGTGTTGATGGGAGACTATCCCTTCAGCGGGAAATCGCCTTTCACGTGGCCGCGCTCGTACGATCAACTGCCTGTCAATATAAACAATTCAACCGGAGGGACAGGTTGCAATGCGCCGCTGTTCCCTTATGGGTTTGGGCTGGGGGAGGCGGGCAGCGAGCCAATCCAGTGGATGGAATGCCCCTGAGGAAGTGAATTTTAGATTTTCGATTGTGGATTTTTGATTGGAAAGGCAGGCGGTTGGAGTCCTTGGGGGTGGGAATGTACTGATGGCGGCAAGACGGAAAAGATGTATACTCGGTTGGAAGGAGAAACTATGAAACCACGCCTGATCCTTTCAATCGCTGCCGTCGTTTTCCTGGCGGGTTGCAGCCTGACTTCCGCTCCTACGCCAACCATCCAGCCTACGCTTGCGTCTACGGAAACCATACTGGTGCTGCCGTCGCCTACTGTATCGCCTATCCCGCCAACCCCGACGAACACGTTGGCGCTGCCGACGGTGGCAGTTCCCACTGTTACGAATACCGTTGTAGTGAGCACGCCCGGGTCTCAGATGGTGCAGATCTACCTGATCGCCATCGGTGACAACGGCGTGGGCGGCCCGATGATCGGCTGCGGAGACAGCGCCATCGCCGTGCAGGTGCAAATCGAGCCGACTCAAGCCGTGCTGAGAGCGGCGCTGACGAAACTGTTGTCGATCAAGGACCAGTTCTATGGTCAATCGGGGCTGTATAACTCGCTCTACCAATCCAACCTGCAGTTGGCGGACGTGGCCATTGCCAATGGGAAGGCAACGGTGATGTTGACCGGCACATTGCAATTGGGCGGCGAATGCGACAGCCCGCGGGTGGAGGAGCAGTTGGAACGGACGGTGCTGCAGTTTTCGACGGTTACGTCAGCCGATATTTTCCTGAATGGTGTGCCGCTGGCGGAGGCGCTGTCGTTGAAGTAGGGGAGAGCAGAGAACAGAAAACAGAGAATAGTAAACCCTCGAGGTCTCCAAGACCCCGAGGGTTTTGTTCGACAGATGGCGTTACTTCAATGCCTCGATCAGACTCGGCGGGTCGAGGATGATCCCCATTTTATACTGCCTTCCGTCACGTTCGATGGTTATTGTTTTACCGGTCTGTAAGGCTGTTTCCCAAAATTCTTCGGGGGTGATATCCGGCTTGACCTGGCAGGCCATTGCATATATCCCAGCCATATAAGGAGCCGTCCAACTCTGTCCGCCCATGCCTCCCCACGTGTAATCATCATCACCAGTTGGACTGGCAAAGGTGCGAGAGGCCATCGGGACCATAAGGAAACTAAGGTTATAGTCTGCGTAATAGCGAAAGAATTTTTCTGTCCACCAGAGTGTGGGAGCATAAGAGTTGAGATCATTAGGATTGGCAAGAGGGTCCCTGGCCAGCCCATACAAATTGAATCTATACGTATCCCAAATGTTCATATCGAGGACAAATATGCCGGCATTTCTTGCTTCATTGATTGCGGCAATGATGTCGTCGTAACCCTTATTATCGGGAACCCAGCCGATGGATATGGACAGGACGCGGATCTTATGAGCGGTGGGTAAGGATTCGTTTACCTCAATGATCCTCCGAACGGCTTGTGCAAGGGAGGTGAAATCATAGTCAATACTGCTTTCTCCATCGGATACCCACGGATCATTAGCGATGAAGTACAGGTCGGCCCGAGGGGCTGTTCCCACTGTTTTCCCGACAGCAAGAGAAGAAACTGCCGGTCCATGCATTGATGCTATTTCCCCAGGGGGGATATTGATTTCTTCATATAATTTCAAACGAGATGAGTATTCCTGATGGGTCACAAGCAAGGGTTGATCGATGATGGCGATTCCCACTCCTTCGCCGGTGATGCCTTGCTCATGAAGTTGGCGCACACCCAACCCGGGATCTTTCCCCAATTCCAGGATCGCCTGCGGATCGAAGCCTACGGGCAGTTTATTCGCAGGTGGCCACAGGGTGAGGCTGTCAAAATCAGAATTGAGCAATCCGTCCAACGATTGAGAGAGATCCAATCCGCTGAGATCGGCTGAGCGATAATCATTTTGAAATGGGTTGTCAGAAGTGGGATCGTAGATCACGGGAAGAGCGGGGTCAGGATTGAAATAGCTATAATTTGCAGCAGGAGGCTGCCGGTCTATTTTTGGCAGGGGAATGGGTTTGGCGCAGGAGATCAGAAGAACCGCACAAAGAAGAACGAACAAGAATGAACGAATTTTGAGTTTCATAATTCCTCCTATCCATGTCATACGTGTCTGAACAAGATAAGGTAGCAACGATGTCATTTGAGTGTAATGTGTTTCTTCTCATACTTGTCTTGACAGATAGATATTTATCTATATAATAAGGATAGAAGGTTATCGATATGACAAACCCAGACCCGGTCCTGTTTGCGAAAGCGTTGGCAGACGACACCCGCCAGAAGATCATGAAGATCTGCTGCTGCCAGTGGATGTCGGTCAATGAAATTGTGGAGCACCTCAACGTGACCCAGCCGACGGTGAGCCATCACCTGGCTATCCTGCGGGAGGCCAGGCTGGTCAATATGCGCGAGGAAGGTAAGCAGACCTTTTATCAGTTGAACCAAAATCGCCTGGCTTCGTGCTGCGCCGACTTGAAGTTGAATTTTTCGCCAGAGAATAATACGTTTTTGGTGACGAAGATTGATTGAAAACTAATTCGAAGATCAAACACAAAGGACACAAAGAACACAAAGGAAAATAATACCGACAAGCCCAAAAAAGCTATTAGACCAATATAATTAGTGATTCAAGATAGTATTTTCGGAGGCGGAAGAAGCCTCTTTTATTCGGACTAAATACATAGACATTTGTCGATTTGGTTTGAATGGCAATACGAAAAACAGGAGTTGACATCGTGCTGATCAACGTCGATACACTAACCGAACGACCATCCATCACCTCAACCACGGCGCAATTATCACCGGCAGACCGGTGGGATCATTTCCTGGCGCGGGTGGGGGTGAGGCGCGGCGATCACCGGGTGGAACCGGGGCTGTATGCACTGGGAAAGCCCACGCCGCAGTCGCCGGTATTTGTCTCGGCGAATTACCGGCTCAGTTTCGACGCGCTGCGGTCGGCGCTGCCGGGGATTGACGGCTACATCCTGGTGCTCGACACCAAGGGGATCAATGTTTGGTGCGCGGCGGGGAAGGGCACGTTTGGGACGGATGAACTGGTCACACGGATCATGGCGACGCGCTTGAAAGAGGCGGTGGAGCATCGCAAGTTGATCCTGCCGCAGTTGGGCGCGCCGGGGGTGGCGGCCCATGAGGTCAAGAAACGGAGCGGATTCTGGGTGGAATACGGTCCGGTGCGGGCGGCGGACCTGCCGGATTATTTGCAGAGTCACAAGGCCACCCCCGAGATGCGGAAGGTGAAGTTCACTTTGCGCGACCGGCTGGTGCTGGCCCCGGTGGAGGTGAGGTTAAGTTTCCTCGTCATGCTGGCGGCGGCGGTCGTGCTGTATTTCCTGGGCGGGTGGACGGGCTCGCTGGCGGCAATCGCGGCGGTGCTGGCGGGGACGGTGCTGTTCCCGATCCTGCTGCCGTGGATCCCGACACACAATTTCAGCACGAAAGGCTTCCTGCTGGGACTGGTGGCAGCCCTACCGATTGCCATATCGGTGTTGATAGGGCATCCGGACTGGAGCTGGTGGAAATTGGCCGGGCAAATGCTGGCGTACCTGCTGGCGATGCCGGCGGTGACGGCCTTCATCGCGCTGAACTTCACCGGTTCGACGACCTTCACCTCCCGCAGCGGGGTGAAAAAGGAAATCTTTACTTACATACCTTTTATGGCAGGTACCTTTGGGACGGGGATCCTGCTGTTGATCGTATTTGCATTTATCAAGTAGTGGAGAATGATATGCTGAATGCCTACCTGGAAAATACGCTCGTCTATGACCCGGCTCAATGCAACGGCTGCGGCATGTGTGTGAATGTGTGCCCGCATGCAGTGTACAAGATGGAGGGGAGGCTAGCCGTGCTGGTCAATAAAGAGGCCTGCATGGAATGCGGAGCCTGCCAACTGAACTGTGTCACCGGAGCCATCCATGTGGAGAGCGGGACGGGCTGCGCCAATGCGATGATCCGGGCGGCGTTGAAGGGCAGCAAGGATGTCACCTGCGATTGCGCGTGCTAGGATTGTTTTTCCATCGGACTAAATCCGTACCTCCCAGCCTGGATCATGTTCTTTCAACCCCACCCCCAAGCCCCCTCCCCGGGCATTATTTGACTTTTTTCCAGGCCAAATTGACTCCGGGGAGGGGGTTTTCTTTCGAAAAAGGGAAGTGAGCGAAAAGAGCGTTCGCTCACTTCCCTTTTTCGGCGGACGTGCGCAAGGAGCTGGTCGTGCAAATGGTCGGTGAAGGAAAAGTATCTTAATGATGATTTTGTTTCAGGGTCTTAGAAAAAATATCAGAATTATTGTCCGAATGTAGTCTTTTCTACTCTTGACAAATAGACGGATGTCTATATAATATCATATAGATAACGGTCAATATGAAGTTATCATACGGCCCTCGGCTCTCTTTTTTTCGATCTATAAATAGACAAGTGTCTATTTAAGAAATCAAAATTCATTTCGACAAGAGGAAAATACAATGAACATCATCACCCTGTTTGAAACCACCTTTCATAAGGTCCTGCTTACCTTTGCTCACAACTGGCCTTTCCTGCTGGCGAGCATCCTGATCGGTTCGCTGATCAAGTTGTTTTTGGACAAAGACAAAGTGGCCGCCTTCCTGCAGAAGCACCAGAAAGGCGGCGTGGGACTGGCTACGGCTGTGGCAGTGGGAACGCCGCTATGTTCCTGCGGAACCACTGCGATCGTTATCGGCATGATGGCGTCGATGATGCCGTGGGCACCGATCGTGGCTTTCATGGTGGCCTCACCGCTCTCTTCGCCGGAAGGGTTGGTCTACACGGCCGGGTTGTTCGGCTGGCCTTTCGCCATCGCCGGATTTGTGGGATCGATCATCCTGGGATTGTCCGGCGGCGCGATCGCGGCTGTCTTTGAACGAGCGGGTTTGTTGAAGAACCAGTTCCGTTTCGATCCAACCAAGGTTGCCAGGAGTGAGCCGGTGAGGGAATCGGTCGTCGAGCGGACGGCGGTGCAGTCCGGTTGCGGCTGCGGGGCAGCGCCGGTGATGCAATTGCAGCCCGTCCGTGTGGAGAGTTCCTGCGGGTGTGGGTCTGTACCGGCAATGAATATGCAGCCTGTCATGGCAGGAAAGTTCCTGCTGTGGGTCAGCCCCGACGCTGCCTCAAGCCTCCTGCGGCTGCGGCGGTTCACAACCTGCCCAGAGCGCACAATCCATCCAATCTGACTCCAAACCGAAGATCACCCTGGCTAAAATTGGTCAGCAATTACTGCAAGACGGTCCCAAGCTGCTGGTGATGTTCTTCAGTTTCGCCTTCCTGGGCTACCTGATCAACGGACTGGTCCCGGCGGAATGGATCTCCCGGCTGTTCGGCGCAGGACATGCGTACAGCGTCCCGCTGGCGGCCACGCTGGGGCTGCCCTTCTACATCAACGGGGAAGGGTCGCTGCCGCTGGTGCGGGCGATGCTGGACTCGGGCATGAGCCAGGGAGCGGCGCTGGCATTCCTGATCTCCGGGTCGGGGACGTCGATCGGCGCGATCGCGGGGGCGCTGTCGATTGCCCGCTGGCGGGTGATCGGTATCGTAGTCGGAACCCTGTGGGCCGGGGCAATCCTGCTGGGGATAGCGTTTGACCTTTTGTTGGCAACGGGGGTGATATAGATTTGCTTTGACACGTCGAAAGTCAAAGAATAGGGGATGATGACAAAGGGAAGGTATGTGATGGTCTTTTGATTAGGCCATCACATACCTTTTATACGGAGAAGGATCTTGATGGTGGTGCCTGCGGATGGACGGCTTAGGGCTGAGATCGTGCCCCCGTGAGCCTCGGTAATGGACCTGGCGATGGCGAGCCCCAGGCCAGAGCCTTCGTCGGCTTTGCGGGCGGGGTCGGCCCGGTAGAAACGGTCGAAGATGTGCGGTAAGGCAGCCGGGGAGATGCCGCTGCCGTTATCTTCCACAAGAAAGGCAACGCAATCCCCGTCCCGCCGGGCTGACAGGGTGACATGGCCACCTTCAGGGGTGAAGCGCAGGGAATTGGTGAGCAGGTTGCCGAAGACCTGCGCCATCCGGTCGGGGTCGATATGAACAGCCGGCAGGTCCGGTTCGATGAGTGTTTCGAGAACGATCTTCTTCCGGGCGGCCAGGTGGTGATAGGTTTTGGATATGCGCGTCAGCATGGTCTGCGGGGCAACCATTTCACGGTTGAGGCTCAATACTCCGGCATCTGCCTCGGAAAGAGTGCGCAGGTCTTCCACCAGACGCTGGAGGTAGACAACCTCAGTATGAATGGTTTCGAGACGTTCAGGAGTGGGTTTGAGCACCCCTTCCTGCATGGATTCAACATACCCGCCGATGACCGTCAGGGGAGTGCGCAAGTCATGGGCAATGTCGGCAGTCATCTGGCGGCGGGAATTGGTCAGCCGCTGCAGGTCTGCGCTCATACGATTGAAGGCCCGGGCAAGTTGGCCGATCTCATCGAGGGATTTCACTGACACGTGCTGCTTTAAGTCGCCTTTGGAGATGGCTTGAATGGCGGAGGTCAGATCTCGCAAGGGATGGGTGAGGGTGCGGGCCAGGATGATCCCCAGGACCAACGCCACCAGGGCGGCTCCCAGGGCGGTGTAGAAAAGGGCCTGGTTGGTGCGGTCGAGATATTGCAGCTCAAAAGGGCCGAGCGGGGGTGCGCTGCCAAAGACGAGGACGGTGCCCACGCGAGCGCCGTTCACCGTTACGGGGGTGCCCTGATTTAGTTTTGCAGTCGGGACCACATCACCGGCCTCGTATTGGCCCGCCGGGACGAGGACTTTGCCGTCCGCATCTGCCAGCAGGAAGGCGAAAGAAGATGGTGAAGTGGTTGTACGGGTGACGAAACCTCCACCGGCGTACGCCTGCGGATTGCGGGTCTTGCTGGAATCCCATCACGAACTGCCCCGGCAGTGAATCGCGCAGGTCGAAGTATTCGCGCGCCCCTTCCCATGAACCGTTTACCTGATAGAAGAGGGCGGCATCGGCAACGTAGCGGCTCTGGACCTGGTTGAAAACCAGTTTTTTGAATTCCGCCACGGTACGCCAGTAGGTGATGCCAGAGGCGAGCGCAACAATGGTAATGCTCAGGACCAGGAAAGCCAGGACGAGTTTGGCCGTGATCGAACGGGTCATGCTGCTACTCCCTGAAGCGGTAGCCGATACCGAAAACCGTTTCGATATGGCGGGGATTGGAGGGATCTTCCTCTATCTTGGTGCGAAGGTTGCGTACATGCACATCGATGGTGCGGGCTACGCCTTCAAAAGAAGTGCCTTGCAGATCCTCCAGTAGGTCCAGGCGGGAGAAGACCCGCCCGGGGGTATTCATGAGAATTGCCAGCAGATCGAATTCCGAGGGGGTGAGGTGGACGAGGCGATCGTTCACCATGACCGTGTGCGACTCCCGGTCGAGCAGGATGCCGCCGATCTGCAGGCGCGGGCTGGGGTGGGGGATCTGCCCGGCCCGGCGCAGGACCACGTGGATGCGGGCGACCAGTTCGCGCATACCGAAGGGCTTGGTGATGTAATCGTCGGCGCCCAATTCCAGCCCGACCACCTTGTCGGATTCTTCCATGCGAGCGGTCAGCAGAATGATGGGAGTGTCGCATTCCTTGCGGAAGGCGCGGATGAACTCGAAACCATCCATTTCGGGCATCATGATATCCAGCAGGATCAGGTCGGGTTTTTCCAGGCGGGCACAGTAAAGGGCCACCTGGCCATTCTCAGCCGTGACCACGCGGAAGCCTTGCTCGGTGAGATATTCACGAATGAGCGTGCGGACATTGGGTTTATCGTCAACTACCAGGATGGTTTTCATGGCATATTTCCGGAATAATTATAGAAAAAACTTTCAAACACGAAGGTCACGAAGGAAAAAACTATATAAGAGAAACACAAAGGAGATGGAAGAAGAATTTAGAAACCACCGTTTATGTATTAAGCATATCAGAAAGTTGTTCAGAAATTGTTAAGATATTCGGAGAATCTGGTAATCATTCCGGTGATGATTTTATGTCCTGTAAATTGACCTTAAGAGTCTTACCTTTGCACACAGATAACCGGTAGAGCGAATAGCAACTCGCTCTACCGGTTACGAATTTCTTCTTTGTGGTGAAGAATTGGTAGCCCATGAGAGCAGACCTGGACTATTGGGTTTTCTTCTTGAGCAGCTCGATGAGGGCATTCAGCAGGGGCGGGGGGACGCGATTGGCAAAGCCATTATCGCGGACTGCCTGCGGGGAGGATGAGTCTCCGGGAGGGCCACCCATCGGGCCGGCAAAGTCTCCCTGGATGACGAACCCACCGGAAGGAGGACCCCCGGCCCCACCCGGGCCGGCGTCGGATGGAGGTCCGCCTGCGCCGCGGCTGACGGTGAATCCGCCGCCATCCGCGGGAGGTTCACCCTCGAAGACGAAGAACTCCCCGTCGTTTTGTCCGGGAGCGACCTGGGTCCCGTTGAGGGCGGAGCGGTTGAAACCCAGACCCAGGTCGTTCATGGCGGTCATCATGGTCTCAGGGGTCAGGTCCATAGCGATGATGGCGTCCAATTGCGGGGACGTCATGGAATTCTTGATCTGGTCGACCAGGGCGGTGAGTTCCTCGGTGGCGGAGGTGCTGCTGCTCGAGAGGGACTGGTATGTTTGCCAGAGGGGCAGGAGGGTTTTTGCCTGGTCGGCGGTGATGGCGTTAGCGGTCCCTTCCAGTTTGAGCGTGCCGACGATCATCTCGGCTTCGGTGGATAGCCCAATAGTAGTTCCAGTGTCCGTGGTGGTTTCAGCCGGTTTGGCGGTGCAGGCTCCCAGGGAAAAGAGCAGGGTAATGAGCGTCAATCCAAAAATTAACTTTTTCATCATTTGTCTCCTAATATAGTAGATAGAATTATTCATGGCGCAGGGCATCGATCGGGTCCAACTGGGCGGCGCGGTTGGCCGGGTAGAAGCCAAAGAAGGCTCCCACGGCGGCGGCGGAGGAGAAGGCCAGCAAGATGGAACCTGGCACGATAACGGTGCGCATACCGCTGGCAAGGCCGAAGATCCAAGACCCGCCGACACCCACTGCCGCGCCGATCAAGCCGCCGACCAGGCTTAATCAAGAGCGCCTCCGCCAGGAACTGCCAGCGGATATCTGCCGGGGTGGCGCCGATGGATTGGCGCAGGCCGATCTCGCGGGTGCGTTCGGTGACGCTGACGAGCATGATATTCATAATGCCGATGCCGCCAACGATGAGGGATACTCCTGCCACCCAGGCGAGCAGGGAGCGGAAGGCTGCGGTGGTGGATTCCTGCGTCTTGATAATGTCCTGCTGGGTGGTGATGTTGAAGTCGAGGCTGCTGAGAGATACGTTGTGACGCTTTGCCAGCAGAATCTGGATCTGCAGGATGACGTTGTCCATGTTTGCCGAAGGGTCGATCTGTACGTAGATCATACGGATGGCATCGCCCATGATGCGGGAAAAGGGAGTGCGGGCGAATTTTTGGAGCATGACCGAGATGGGGATGTACATGCGCGCATCGTAGTCGATCTCGCCGACGGTGCCTTTCTCTTCCAGCACCCCGATGACGGTGAGACGGGTATTGGAGACCAGGAAACTTTGGCCGACGGGGTCTGTCTCGCCGAACAACTCTTCAGCCAGGGTGGAACCCAGGACGGCGACTTTCTTCTTGTTGGACACATCTTCTTCGGTGAAGAAACGACCAGTCGCCACGGTCAGGTCACGGACACTGAGGAAATCAGGGGAGGTGCCGGAAATGGAAATACTGTCCAATGAGACATCCCCGGCTTTGACCGTTTCGGTGGCATCCTGTTCCACCACTACTCCTTTCACTCCGCTGATGTTCTCGGCGATGGCAGTGGCATCGTCATAGATCAAGCCGCCGCTACTGGCTACACCCGGACCCATGCGCATGAAACTGGATGAAACGAAGATCAGGTTGGAGCCCAGGCTGGTGATCTGGTCGCTGATGGTGGCTTCGGTACCGGCGCTGATGGCGATCATGATGATGACGGCAGCCACACCGATGATGATGCCCAGCATGGTCAGCAGGGAACGGATCTTGTTTTTGAGGACCGCTTCCCAGGAGATGCGGAGGACTTCAACCGGCTGCATAGTTCACATCCTTTTTATCTACATGAGAGGTGGCGGTCTTGCCATTATGCACTACCGTATCGATATGCCCATCCTTCAGATGGATGGTGCGGACGGTATGGGCTGCGACAATGGGGTCATGCGTGACGATGACGATGGTAGCTTTTTGCTGGTGCAATTTATCGAGCAATTGCATGACCTCCTCGCCGGAGCGGCTGTCGAGGTTGCCGGTGGGCTCATCGGCGATAATGACGACCGGGTCATTGATGAGAGCGCGGGCGATGGCAACGCGCTGCTGCTGTCCGCCGGAGAGTTCCTGCGGCTGGTGGTGCATACGGTC
Organism: uncultured Chloroflexia bacterium; assembly: GCA_963847105.1. Lineage (GTDB taxonomy): Bacteria > Chloroflexota > Anaerolineae > Anaerolineales > Villigracilaceae > UBA877. The sequence goes on from CAWJYP010000003.1 coordinate 50,125, forward strand.
GCCCAAACCGACGGCGTCGAGCATGGCGCAAGCCAGTTCTTCGCGCCTGGCAGGGGAGGTCTGGTGGGTGCGGTCATAAAAGAGCGGAAGCATCACATTCCGCAAGGCGGTCGTGCGAGGCAACAGGTTGTAGGACTGGAAGATGTAGCCCAACTTACGGTTACGGATGGCGGCCAATTCCACCTTGTTGAGATTGCTCACGTCCTCACCATCCAGGATGTATTTGCCGGAGGTGGGGCGGGCGAGACAACCGAGGATGTTCAGCAAGGTGCTCTTGCCCGAGCCGGAAGCGCCCATGATGGCGACGAACTCGCCCGCTTCGATGGTGATGTTGACTTCCTCCAGGGCTGTGACGCTGACACTATCCATCCCATAGATCTTGGTGAGATCGATGGTCTCGATGATTGGGTGGGCGGCGGTCATTATTTTGTCTCCACAATGCCGGTCGTGACCAGGTCACCGGCCTGCAGGCCCGATTTGATCTCAGCATACGTGTCGTCCATCAAGCCGACCTCGACGGTATGGAGGACGGGTTTGCCGTCTTCCATGACGAAGACGGTGTATTGCCCATCCGAGAGTTCATGCAGGGCTTCCACCGGGATGAGGACCGCGTTCATGGCCTGGCCTGAAATGACATCGATATTGGCATCGACTCCGACCGGCAGGCCGATCTCGTCGACGGAGCGGTCCAGTTGAGCCGTCCCCTGGACCATGGAGGAGCCCTGAGCAGAGACAAGCCCGGGCATCACTTCGGTGACCTTGCCGGTGAAGGTCTGGCCCGAGAGGGCATCGAAGGTCACGCTGACGTCATAACCGACCTTCACATTGGTCCAGTCACTCGAATCGAGGTAGAACTCAATAGTAGCCGGGTTGAGGTTGTCAATGGTCAAGATCGGGCCGGAGACCATATCTCCCACTTCGGCATTCAGGGTCATGACCATGCCGGAAATAGGTGCGTAGAGTTTGGCAGCGGCGAGGTTTTTCTCGGCGGTTTTCACGGTTTCCTGCGCCTGGCGGAGTTTTGAGATATCGGCTCCGGTGGCATCCTCAGGGATCATGCCTGTGTTCAAGGCCTCGAGATAGATTTTGGCGTTATCCAGTCTGGCTTGTTCCAACTGCAGGGTGGCCTGGGCGGCTTCGACCTGGCGGTTGGTGGGTTTTTGGGAATAAAGGCTGTAATAAAATTTGGCTGTCTTGAAAGCCTGCTGGGCGGCGTAAAGAACCTGGTACAGGTTAGCTTCATCGGTGTTGTTGAGGTATTCGCCGACGTTGGCGCTGTCATAGGCTGCCTGAGCCTGGTCGAGGCGGCTCTTGGCGAGAATGTATTTGGCATAATATTGCTGAATAAGACCATCATTCTTCCAGTATTCCAGATTGTTCAAGGCGCTTTGAGCATTGATGACGGAGGTTTCGGCATCGGTGATGGCAAGGCGGGCGTTGGCAATGGCTTCGGGGGAGGTCATTTCCAGCAGGGCAAGGTTGGCGGCAGTCAGGGCATCCTCAAGGTCGGTTGAGTCCAGTTCAGCCAACAGTTGACCTTTTTCCACCTGGTCGCCAAGGTGGACGTGCAGGCTGACGAGTTTCCCGCTCTCGTCGAAGCCGACGGAGGATTCGGAGGCTGCCACCAGGTAACCGGCGCCGCTGGCCTGCAGGATCAGGTTGCCCTGCCGGGCGGTGGCGGTCTGCAGAGTGGATGTCGATGAAGCCGCAGCCAGACTGGCCTGGCGGACCTTGATAAATGCAAAGACGCCCCCGCCGATCAGCAAGATCAGCAGGGCGGGGATGGTCCAGCGCAGCCAGCCTGGCCAATGGGAGAAGGCAGGCAGACCTGCTTTGGTTTTTTCAGTTGTTCCCGTTACGATCGAACTCATATTTCACCTCGCATGATTTAATTTGATTTCGGTGCAAGGGTATCAAATGGTTGTTCAGATTTTGTTTAGAAATAGTGGGAATGTTATTGAGAAAAGAACGTGAACACGTTGAAACGGCGAAGGCCGAAAGTCAAAGGTCTGGGATTTGAACGGCTTCTGTAAGGTTTGCGGGTTGACTTTTCGTTGCTCGTGGGATATTATAAACATACCGACTAGTCGGTATGTTTATAAGTAGGAGAGATCATGGCGCAACAACGATCAGAAGAAACCCGCAGCCGTTTGCTGGATGCAGCCGTGCGGAAATTTGCCGAGGCAGGGTACGACGGCTCCAGCGTGGATGATATCTGCGCCGAGGCGGGAGTCAGCAAGGGGGCTTTCTATCACCATTTTCCATCCAAACAGGCATTGTTCCTGGCGCTGATGAACGGGTGGCTGGGAATGATCGATATGGGGCTGGATGCTGTGCAAAAGGATACGGTCCCGGAGACGTTGATCCACATGACCAACCTGCTGCCGGCGGTCTTTGCGGCGGCGGAGGACAGGCTGCCGATGTTCCTGGAATTCTGGCTACAGGCCAGCCGGGATGAGACGGTCTGGAATGCCATCATCGCCCCGTATCACCACTATCAGGACCATTTTGCGAAGCTGATCGAAAAAGGCGTGGCAGAAGGGTCGCTGAAACCGGTCGACCCGCGGGTGGCAGCCCAGGTCATTGTTTCGATGGCGGTCGGGTTGGTGCTGCAAGGGATCCTGGATCCGCACAGCGCTGACTGGGCCAAAGTGACCCAACAGAGCCTGCAATTATTATTGAATGGTCTGGAAATCAAGAAGGAGACCCCATGATCCTTGTTACCGGAGCGACCGGGCACATTGGCAATGTACTGGTGAGGAAATTATTGGAAAAAGGGGAGAAGGTGCGAGCACTGATCTTTCGAGGCGAAGATACCACCTCCTTGAAAGGGTTGGATATCGAAACGGTCGAAGGGGACGTGCTCGACCCGGAAAGCCTGAAACTGGCTTTCAAGGATGTGATCAATGTGTTCCACCTGGCAGGGATCATCTCGATCATGCCGGGTGAGAATCCGATGGTCCGGCGGGTCAACGTGGAAGGGACGCGCAACATCCTGGCGGCAGCCACGGACGCAAAGGTGAAGCGGCTGATCTATACCAGTTCGATCCATGCCATCCGGCGAATCCCGCACGGTCAGGTGATCGACGAGAAGCAGCCATACGATGCAAATAACACTTACGGAACTTATGACTGCTCCAAAGCCGAAGCCAGCCTGGAGGTCCAGAGGGCGGCGGCGGACGGGCTGGATGCGGTCATCGTCTGCCCGACGGGAGTGATCGGCCCATACGATTTCCGCCGGTCCGAGATGGGCGAGGTCCTGCGCGGGGCGGCCGAGGCCAGGCCAATGTTTTACATCGAAGGCGCATACGATTTCGTGGATGTGCGGGATGTGGTGGACGGGATGATGCTGGCGCAAGCCAGGGGCCGGCAAGGCGAGAGTTATCTGCTATCGGGTCACAAGGTAACGGTACGGGACCTGATCGAGGAGGTGCGGCTGACCACCGGGCAGGCTTTTGCCAGCATTAAGATCCCCAACTGGCTGGCGGAATTGGTCTCGAAGATCGCGCCTGCATACTACCGGTTGACCAAGACCAAACCCCGCATTACGCCTTATTCATTGGAAGTGCTGAAGAGCAATTCAACCATCAGCCACGCCAAGGCCACGCGGGAACTGGGATACCATCCGAGGCCGCTGCGGGTAACGGTGAAGGATACGGTGAAGTGGTTCATCACTAACCGGAAAGCGAAGCAGATGACGTAAAGGTAATTGGGTAATCAGGTAATAGGGCAATAAGGAAAGAGAATAGATGGTGAATAAGACACCAAAAGTTGAAGGTCCGACCATTCATTCCCGAAAAAGTGCAACGAAACGAACCATGGATAACGGAAGGCGCATATGGGAAGGTAAGATCGCGGTGGTGACGGGGGCGTCCTCGGGTATTGGCGCGGCGACAGCCAAACGCCTGGCGAAGGAGGGATTGGTTGTCATCCTGGTGGCGCGCCGGCAGGAACGCCTGGAGACTATCGTCGAAGAGATCCGTCAGGGCGGTGGCAAGGCCCATTCCATCGCGGCCGACCTGCGGCAGGAGGGCGAGCGCAAGCGCGTCCTGGCTGAAGTGGAAAGCCGATTTCGGTAATATCGATGTGCTGGTCAACAATGCCGGGCTGGGCTGGTACGGGTACGGCGATGAAATGACGTGGAATACGGCCTGGGATATGCTGCAAGTGAACGTGGAAGCGGTGGTCCAGTTGAGCCTGTCCTTCCTGGGGAAAATGCGCCGCCGCAATACGGGTCATATCATCAACGTGGGTTCGATCTCGGGAAGCCTGCCCAGCCAGGGAGTGGCGCTGTACGGGGCGACCAAATCCTTTCTGGACGCGTTCACCACCTCGCTGCATCGCGAGTTGTGCGGGACACGCGTGCACGTCAGCGTGGTAAGGGCCGGGCCGGTGCTGACAGAGTTCGGTGAGGCGACACTGAAGCAGGAAGGCAGCGGTCACATCCCGACGGAGAGGATGGGGGTGACCGCGGAGGTGGTGGCCTCGCAAATTTGGAAATTATTGCTGCGGCCGAGGCGGGTGGCTTATGTGCCGGGGTGGCTGCGGCTGGTCCCGTGGGCGGAACTGGCATTTGGGTGGATCATCGACCGGCTGGGTCCGCTGTTGTTGAAGAGGGGGAAGAATCCATCCTGATTCGATTATGTCACATTGAACCTCAAAAAGGAAAAAATGATCACCACCAAGGTAACAAAGGAACACAAAGGAAGAGATAAAGAAAGACAAGACATTGTTCTTATTGCTCCTCAATAATCATAGGGAACCAAATATCCTGATTATTACAATCGACCCAATTATCCCCAAGGAATGCGGTCAGCTCAAAAAGGAGATCAAATGGAATTTCATTTATTGATTGAGCGTGCTATGGAAATTCGGCAACTCTTTTCTCAGTATGAGCAGCAATCCTTTGGACGAACTTGGACACGCGAAGAAGTTGCGCTTGGGTTCGTTGGTGATGTCGGAGATCTCTCAAAATTAATATTGGCGGCAAATGGGGTTCGGAATATTCCGGATGTTCATGAAAAATTGGCTCATGAGCTGTCTGATTGTTTATGGTCTGTTATGGTATTGGCAAAATTACATGATATAGATCTTGAACAAGCATTTATTTCAACAATGAATAATCTCGAACGACACAGTAAAGAGATATTGCTAAAAAACTCTTGATATGAAGTAGATAATAATTGTTATCAGAAAAAAGGCGACTCAAAATTGAGCCGCCCCTTTGTGTTATATGGAGCGATGTAAGTGGAGGTCAGGCTTTGCCGGCGACGTTCATTTCGGGGATGAGCAGGTAGGGGGCTGAGATGCTGCTGTCGCCTGCATCACTCATCCAAGAACAATTTGCATAGCCGCGGATAAAGTCGCCTCGTATTTTCCGCGGTTAAATCTACGTCCGACCACGCATCCAGGTCACCTACCAGGCTTGCCTGGCGCGTGGGCTGGTTCTGATAGAAATCGCTACGTCCCGTTTTTGCTTCGTAGACTGCGCCGGCGATACTGAGGACATCCTCGAATTCGAACTCACACCCATTTTCTTGACCACGACGCGCCCTGGGTGCGAGACTGTCGGGACTTTTCAAGGCATCGGTAAATGGTTGTTCGCCTTGCATGATCAGCCAGGCACGAAAATAGTCAAAACTGTCGTCAGAGCATCCACCCATAATGATGTAAGCAGCACCCCAAAGGTCGGCATGATACGATTCATCCATCATCTCCCAGAAGATCCTGTCAAAGCTACGCAGTTCCTCATCTGTTAGCTTCTGTAAGCGATCGCGCAGGTTATCCAACTGGACGTAAATATCGCCCTCGCTTCCCTTTTTGGACAGTTCGATCAACCGCCAGAAAACCCCCCGCTCATCCAGGGCACGTTTTTCAATGGGCTTTTTCGCAGTGACGCCGGGCTGCGCGTGTTGATACCCTTTGCGGAGTTTCTCCTCGATCTTCCGTTGGGCGAACGATTGCGCTTGATCCTGGCTGTCGAAGGCAATCTCTTCACGCCGGCCTTCTGTGCCGATCCTTCCATACCGTAAGGTCACGCGCATGGCGTTGACGGTAATCTCGTAAAATTTATGTGAAGCGCCAATGGAGAGTTCCAGATAAGATGTCTCGATGCTCATATCTGCCTCAAGAAAGGGGCCAATCTATTCAATATACGGGCGTTAACTACAAATCAATTATGCCGCATAACCAAATTTAACTCAAATCGTGCTGCCTTACAAAACTTTGTTGATGAGGTACGACTTGATTCACCCTGAATCTCATATATCCGCCATTGTGGATAGAAAAGTTCGGTGTCGAAGACCCATCCCCCCGCCCCTTCCCGAATATTTACCGTCGGCATGGCTAAAAGCTACGGGAAGGGGAGAAAGATCCGGAAAAACGACCACGAGCGGGAAGTTCTACCCGCTCGTGGTCGTTTTTCCGGCATACTTTCCATTATGGATACCTTGGAAATTTAACATCAGCTTAAAATTGGGATGAGTCATGTTTGTGGCAGGCCCCACCCTTCATCCCTCCCCAGATCAAAACCAGATCTGGGGAGGGAGCAGATGGGTCAGGCTTTGCCGGCTACATTCATTTCGGGGATGAGCAGGTAGGGGGCTGAGAAGGTGCTGTAAACCCAGTGGGTCTCACAACTGACGGCAGCCACATCCTTGAGCAGGTCGTAGATGTTGCCGGCGATGGACAGGTCCTTGACGCGGCCGACGATTTCGCCATGTTCGATCTTGAAGGCCAGGGCGAGCGGGTTCGAGAATGCGCCCGAGATGGTGTTGCCTTGACCCAGTCCGAGCAGGTCTTCGACCAGGATGCCTTCGTCGATGCCGGCGAGGATATCCTTGAGGGGGTTTGTCCCGGCTGCAGGACCAGGTTGGTGAAGGAGGTGGCTGGCGGGGCGAATAACTGGCGGGAGGCGTTGCCGGTGGAGGCAACCCCGGCCTGGGCGGCTGTCTTCAGGTCGTAGATGAAATTCTTCAGCACGCCCTTCTCGACCAGGGGGGTGCGCTGGCGAGGGACGCCTTCGTCGTCGTAGGAGGCGCTGGCGAATTTGCCGTCGATGGTGCCGTCGTCGTAGAGGCTGATCTTCTCATCGAAGAGTTTTTCGCCGATCTTTTTTCCGACCGGGGAGGTGCCTTTGTAGACTTCCTTGCCATTCAGGGCCTCACTGAGCGGGAACATGAGGGCGAGCGCGCCGGTGGGGGAGAAGAGCACCGGCATTTTGCCCGGTTTGATGGTGGTGATGGTGCGGGCCAGTTTGAATTTTTCCACCAGGCGGCGGACGAATTCCAGATAATCCTTTTCCCACAGGGTGGTACCAAACTGGTCGAAGATGATGAGGACGTCATCGCCTTCGATGCGGTCGATATCCACACCGATGGACAGGGGAGAGGTTTTGAAGGATACGTCCAGACCGGTCTGGTTGCGGATGGAGGCGGTGAGGAGGCTGCGGTCCAAGCCGATGTTGCAGCGCAGTCCGTCTTCGAGGGGCAGGACCATGTCCAATATCTCTTTGCCGATATCGACCAGACGGTCGATGGGCAATTCGGCAATGGCGGGGTCGAAAGTGCGCACAGCCGGAGCGGATCGGGCAGTCGGAAAGGAGAACGGAGCCATATCGCCGTAGGCAGCGGATTCGAGGGCGTTGGAGGCGAGTTTGTCGAGGGTGGTCGCGTCGGTGGAGGCGGAAAATCCGAGGCGGCCCTTGCGGACCACCCGGATGGCGGTGCCGCTGGTTTCTGCGACGGTGCAGATCTTCAACTGGTTGGCTTCGTATTCGACGGTGGTCTTTTCATTCTGCAGGTTGACGACTTCCACCTGTTCGGCTTGATGTTTGAGTTGAGTCAATATGTCCATGATAGGCTCCTGTTACTCGCCGCCAATGACGACGTTCTGGATGCGGATGTGCGGCGCGCCCATCCCCACCGGCAACGGATGCTGGTTGCCTTTGCCGCAGCCTCCGCCCGTGTTCAGCCATTTGAAATCATTGCCGATGGCATCGATGTTGTCGAGGGTGGTGAAGAGGTTGCCTGCCAGGATGACGTCCTTGACCATCTCGGCGATCTTGCCGTCGCGGATCATGTAGGCGTAACCGGAACTGAAGGAGAAATTCTCCAACTGGGTCTGGCCGCCGTAGGCTTCGCAGGCGTAGACGCCCAGTTTGACGTCCTTGATCATGTCCTCGAAGGAGGTGGCGCCGTTGTCGATGGCGGTGTTGGTCATGCGGACGATGGGAGGAAAGCGGTAGTTGATGGCGCGGGCGTTGCCGGAGGCGCCTTCGCCCATTTTTGCGGCGGTCTGGCGGGAATGCAGCCGCCCGACCAGCACGCCATCCCGGATGAGCCAGTTGCGGCGGGCGGGCGTGCCTTCGTCGTCATAGAGGGTGGTGCCGCGCAGGTCGGGAATGGAGCCGTCGTCGAAGGAGTTGAGGATGCCCTTGCCGAAGCGGCGTCCCATGGTCATCATGGCGCGGGCCTGCGGGTTTTCGTAAATGAAATCGGCTTCGGAAAGGTGACCAAAGGCCTCATGGATGAACACGCCCGCGAGCAAGTGGATCGGCGATGACGGTATACTGCCCGGCTTTGACCGGTTTGGCGCTGAGCAACTCGACGGCATGGCGGGCGGTGCGCTGGGCCAGTTCCTCCTGCCCAAGGACGAATTCGTAGCCCTGGGTGCTAGAGAGGGAATCGTGGGCCTGCTGGACATTGTCGCCTTCACGGACGATAGCGGAGGTGCCAACCACAACGGAGGGCTTTTCCTGCTCGATGTAGGTGCCTTCGGAGTTGGCCAGGATGATGTGGCTGAAGGTATCTGCATAGACAGCGTTCGTGTCAATGACCTTGTCGCTGGCAGCCAGGAGGACCTGGTTGTAATGCTCGGCCAGGGCTTTCTTTTCGGCGAGGGAGATGTCACGGAAATCGCGTTTCATCTCGACGGTGGTTATCTGTTGGACCGGTTCGACGGGGGCAAGATCGATCGGTTCGGGGACGGAGCCGACGCGGGCGCACTGGTAAGCCTGGTCCACCTTGGTGAGCAGGTCTTCCAGGTTGTTGAAGGTGGCTACGCCCCAGCCTTTGTCGCGGATGAGGCAGCGGACGATGCCGCCCTTGTCGATGTTGGCGTTGGCGACCTCGAGGTCTTTGCCGCGGAAGACCACGCGGGTGGTTTCCTTTTCTTCAAGCCGGATCTCGGTGTAGTCTGCCCGGCTTCGTTTTAATGCTTCCTGGATTCGGTCACGCATGGGGGTTACTCCTTTACTTACGAGTGGAGAACTGTAAATATCAGGCAGCGACGGGCTCGGCCTCGACCTTTTTCAACTGGTCATGGTCGGGCAAGAGCGACTCGGCGTTGCGGATGGGGGAAACAAAATAACCGGAGACACCAACCAGCACCGTCGCCAGACTGCAGATGAAGAAGAGCACGCCCATGCCCGCGCCGGGTCCGGTGCCGAAGATGGGGCCGAGAAGGGTGGAGAGACCGGTTTGGGTCTTCATGGCGGGTTCCAGGACGAAATCTGCCAGAGTCCCGCCGATGATGGGGGAGATGGGGCTGGTCACCCAGGCGATGAGGCGGCGGGCCGAGAAGACCCGACCCTGCACATCCGGCGCCACTTTCGACTGCCAGATGGACTGGTTGGAGGTGTTGATCAAGGGGATGACGAGGGTCGTCAGAACCATAAATGGTATCCATAACGGCAAGCCGACGGCGACACCCAGAACGGCGCTGGAGAGGCCCAGGATGATGTGCCCGGCCAGAACGCCATGCACCCGCCGCTTGAACCCGCCCCAGGCGCTCATGATCACACCACCGATCACCCCGCCGACTGCGCCGGCGGTCTGGACCGAACCGAAGATGAGGCTGTTGCTGTCTGTGCGAGCCAGGATCATGGGGGCGAAGATGGCCCAACCAATGCCGGCGAAGAGGTTGCCAGCCAAAAAGATCAACTGCAGGCCGAGCAGGCTGGGGCGGGCGAAGATGTACTTGAAGCCGTAGACGGATTCTTTCCACAGGTTGCCCTGGCCCTGCCGGCCTTCTTCGGTTTTTTCAGGCTGGGGTACCACTACGATCAGGAGGGCGCCGATGGCAATGACGAAGGTGGCTACGTCGATGAACATGATGCCGGTGATCTTGATGAACGGCAGGAGAGCGCCTGCCATCAATGGCGCGATCACGCCCGGGCCTGCTTCCAACAGGGACATCAGTCCGTTGGCACGCCCGTACTGTTCCTTGGGAACCATGGTGCTGATGGCGGCGGAATAGGCGGGCCACTGGAAGGTGTTGCCGATGCCATTAATGATCTGGGCGATATAGAGATACCAGAACTGCATGTGGCCGGTGGCAAAGAGGATCAGCAGCCCGACGGTGGAGACTACCGCTGCCAGGTCGCTGACCATCATCATCAGCTTGCGGTTGTAGCGGTCCACCATGACGCCGGCGAGGGGAGAGAGCAGCAGGAAGGGAGTGATGAAGGCTACCTGCATCATGCCCATGGCGGTGGCGCTCTGGGTCTGCTGGTACATCCAGATGGTGAGACCAAAGCCGGTCATGCTGGAACCGAGGACCGAGATGACCTGCCCGATCCAGACGAGGACGAAGGCGAACATTCCACGAGGTTTTTTGGTTGGAGGTTGGGATGAGGTTTGCATTTATTTCCTAACGAAGAAAGAAGAATGTCTGTTGGTGGGTTAATGGTTGAATGGAGAATGGTTAATGAGAAGCGAACAGTACCCAATTATAGGCTGAAGTGGCAAAAGGCGGCATCCCCGGATGGTAACCTGGGGACGCCGCTGCAAAAAAGGGAGGAGAAATTTTTTGGTCAAGAGACAAGGGAGAGATTCCCGGAGACGCTGTGAGCATAAACCTTCACGCCGCCGCCCTGGACTTCCATCACCTGGATGCCGTTTTGGCGGGAAGTGGAGGTGGCAGGCAGGCGGGAGGAGATCGATCCGCTGACGGCGTGGAGTTCAGCCGAGCAGCGCGAAGTTTGCGGGTACCATCATCTGGATGTTGCCGGAGACTGAATTGAAGTGGTAAGGGCCATCCCCGAGAGCGGTCTGGATGTCAATGCCGCCGCTGACGGTGGTGACTTCGGCGGAGGGGAGGCGGGATTCATCCAGGTCGACCTTGCCGGAGATGGTTTCCACGCGCAGTGAACCGTCCAGGTGACGACCGTCTATCCTGCCGCTGACGGTGTGGAGGCGAATTTCGCCGGTCAGGTCGGCCAGGTCCATGCGCCCGCTGACCGTATCGACCTTGACGGGACCCTGCAGGTTGCGGACGTCCACGTCGCCGCTGACCGTGCGGAGGTTGAACTCGCCGGTGAACCCGCCAGCGATGATGCCGCTGCTGACGCCGTTGATCCTGAGGGAGCATTGAGGCGGGGCGTAGACGGTGTAATCCACCTGGCAGGGGAAGGAACCGATGATCCAGCCCCAGCCGGCGTCGGGGAAGCGGGTGGTGGCCTTGACGGTCCCGTCGGATTCCTGGATGATCTCGACCTCGGTGCGACGGGGATCGCCGAAACCGTTTTGCTTGACGGCGGTAATGCGGATGGAGCCCTCGTCGGAGGGGCGGATATCCACCGAACCGCGGATGTTGGTCACGACCAGGCGCGCGGGGGAAGAGACGATGAATGTTTTTTCGACAATTTCAGACATGGTGAACTCCTGAGATGAATGGGATTTTGGATGTCCCTATTATTACGCCACGGGCAATTTCGTGCCTATTTCCTGGCTATCAGGATGCTATTCGTCGCATCTCATTCGACAAAGATTTCGACGTGTTCGCCGTCTTCATCGTCAACGACGTCGATGATCTTGCCGGTCATGCCCGAGCGCAGCGCGTCCATCAACTGATCCATTTTGACGCCTTCGATCTCGGGGGCAAAGTGTGCGCCGATCTTCATGCCGGCTTCCATCAGGCTGATGGGAATCTGCACGGTGGCCCTGGAGCGGCCGGTCGCCACATCCGTCACGCGCACGCGCAGCCACTTGGCGCCGCTGGAGGATAACTCTCCCAGCGGGCGGTTGGCGCTCGCCAGGGCCGAAAGGAGTTTGGCGCCTTCCTGAGCGCTCAGTTTCCCCTCTTCGATCATTTTCAAAATCTTCATTCTTTCTTCAGTGGTAGCCATATCAGGCCTCCTTGTTGATTAATGCTTCGCTGCCATTTTCAATTTCGGCGTTCACGGTTTTGGTCAATTTGAATTTGAAAAATGCCGGGATGATGGAAAGGAAGGATACGATGATGGTGATGACGAACGGAGAGCGTGGGCCGACCTTTTCCCACAACTGCCCGCCGATCCACGGGGCGGGGAGCGAAACCAGACCCAGGCTGCTGCTGAACAGCCCAAAGGCCGTACCCCTGACCTTGCGCGGGACCGCCTTGCTGATGAGGGACTGGTAGGCGGGGGTCATCAGGCCGATGCCGATGCCTGCCAGCGCCCAGGACGAACCGTACAGCCAGACATTGCCGGGCGGCAGGGCGATAACCATCCAGATTGCCACGCCAATGGCGAGGAATCCCATCATGATGACGAAACGCTCGCTGATCTTATCTGCCAGCCAGCCGCCAGGAATGGTGGTGAGCATGATGAACAATCCCAGCAGGCTGTTCATCAAACCGATCTGGCGGAAGTTCATGAAACCGTACTGCTGCATATAGACCGGCAGGAAGTTCATCGACAGGCCGAAGGAAATGTCGCGCACCCCGTCGGTGATGAGAATCCAGGTGATGACGCCGCCTGCCAGCAGCAGTCCCAGCATGGTGCCGAGGTTGCTCTTCAACCCGCTGAAGGAGAGTTTCTCTGCAGGGGTTTTGCTTTTGCGGGAAGCTTCACGGGCCATGCTGACCCGGATGACGGTGGCGAAGAAATAGAACACGGCGGCGACCATCAACATGGTTTTAAAGCCATACAGGTCCACCAGCCAGCCGCCCAGGAGGGGGCCGACCACGCCGACGATCGCATAAAGAGCCTGTGAGATGCCGAACATGCGAGCCCGGTTCTTTTCGCTGGAGTGCTCTGCCAGGAAAGCGTCGAAGGAAGGTCCGATGAGCGAGCCGGTGATAGCCTGGAAGGCCATAGCCAGCAGCAACCACTGCCAGGTGGGGGCGGCGATGAGGGCCACGTAGGTGAAGATGCCGACAACACTGCCAATGGCGATGGCCCGCAAGCGGCCGAGCGTGTCGGAGATCCACCCGCCCAGGATCTGCAGGACGAGCGGGATGACCGATGAAAGGGTGAAGAACAGGCCGATCTGGGCGACGGATGCGCCTAAATTTTTAATGTACAGGGATAGCAGCGGCCCATACATATTGCCGCCAATGTTCGCCAGGATCATGGCGAACAGGAACAACAGGATCAGGTTGGATAGCAGCGGCTGCTTCCTGGCGGGCGCACCTTGCGCGCTCGCCAGATCCATTGTTTCAGCCAATATATACCCGGACTTTCTCACCATCCTTGTCATCCACGTTGACGATGAGGGGTTCACCGCCGAGGCCGCTCTCGACCAGGGTGATGATCTCATCGACATTGTGGTTGGTCATTTCCCGGTCAAGCGGGGGGATCCAATGCCGGAAGGTGCGCATGACCCAGGCGGCAAATTTGAGGGGAAGGGGGAAACCAAGGAAAATGCGCTGGGGATGTTCACCGGCTCTTTGCTGCACATCGACGAAGATCCAGCGTGCTTTCACGGAGGTCACTGCCAGTGCGATCACAAGCACTCCAAAGAGCAGCGGCAGGATCATGGCGAAGAACCAAAAATTTAAGCCGGGCCCGCGCAGGATGGCGTACATGCCGGCGGCGCTCAGGACGGTGATGACGATGCCGATCCACAGGGGGATCTGCCACAGTTTCTGGACGGTGTCTTTGACATTGCGGATGCGCGCGTCCATCTCGATGCCGGAAGGCTCGGTATGAATATCGGAAGGTTCGGTCTTCCAGTGTACCTGCGGGGCGGCGACCGCCTCGGTCTGCGGGGGAGGAACCTGGGCGGGGGCGGCGGCATCATCCGCGCCGGCCTGGTCGAGGGCCTGCATGAGCTTGAGGCCATCCTCCGGGGAGATCTTGCCATCTTCGATCATTTTTAGTACCTGGTTGCGTTCGGGATCAGTCATGGGATGCTCCTATTTGCCTTCCAAAGCCGCCAGCAACTGCTCGGCTTCTTCGACGGTGATCTTCTTTTCCTGAAGCATTTTGAGGATGGACAGGCGCTCCTCATCGGAGACGCGTCCGCCCGGTTCCGCCGAGGCGCCGGGGGTGATGTCCCATTTCCAGCGGCCAATGTTGATATTGGCGTGCATATTGGATGCGCCGCGACGAGCCCGGACCTCGGCGGCACGAGCCTTGGCTTCGGCCCGGCGCATGGCCGCCTCGATCTTGATGGAGGCGCGCTGGCCGGCGGATTCGGCCCGGCGGTTGGCGGCTTCGAGGTGAGACTGGGCCCGATCCATGGCGGCCTGGACGCGCTTGTTGATGCGTTCGGAAAAATCGGGAGGCAGAGGCCACTCCATCCCATCGCGCATGCCCACGCCGAAATCGGCAGCGGACTCCCACTGGTCGGCCTGGGAGGTGACGAGCAGGTCGTCCCCGGCGGTGAGGATCATTTCGGGCATGCCGGCGGTTTCGCTGCCGATAGTGACCTGGCATTGGTTGGTGTCGCGCGGCACCTGCACGCCGGGGAAATCCACCTGGATGGAGTCTTCGGACCCACCGGTCAGATGAAGTTTGACATTCGATTCGGGGGAAAGGCGGGCGATGAGGTCGCTGCCGGCGGTGACATCGTAGGTGTTGCCGGGCCGGGGATCGACGTAGAGGGCCACGTCTGCGCCGGCAGTGGCGGTGACGGGTCCGTGGATGTTGCGGACGTACAGGTCGGAGCCGATGGTCTCGATGGTGACCATGCCTTCCACATCACGCAGAGAGGCGTCGCCGCCGACTGCGTCGATGATGCAGGCGCCGTGCCCGCCACGCAGGACCATGTCGCCGTCGATATTTTCGGCTGTCAGCGCGCCGATATTGCGCATGGAGGCGTCGCCGCTGACTGCTTCGAGCGTGACCACACCGAGGTCGTGCAAGGTCAGGTCGCCGGCAACAGACCCCAGCCGGACGGGGCCGTGCATGGCTTGCAGGCTGGCGTCACCTCCCACCTGTTCCACTCGCAGGTCGGCTGAACGGGGCAGGTAGAGGATCAGATCTTCATTGCAGGTGATGGTGATGGGGTCCGACCCGGCAACCAGGTCGAGGGTGTCGGCATCGGTTTTGGCCATCAACTCGCCCCGCTCCCAACCGGCCACGCGCAGGTCACCGGACACATTAAGAACAATCACGTTCGGGTTAGGTCCTACGGAAATGGTTTGCTGCTGCATGGGTCACTCCTCTCCGTTGAGGAGGCGCATGGCCTCTTCGGCGGATATTTTGCCTGAATCGAGTTCTTCCAGGACATTGAGACGTTTTTCGTTGGATACTTCGGCGGGTTCGTCCTTATCGGGTTCGTAGCCGAGGGCGCGGATGACTTCCTGAAGGCGGTTGCGGATGGTGGGGTAGGAGAGGGCCATTTCCTCTTCCATGCGGGTGATCTTGCCTTCGCAGCGGACGAACGTTTCGATGAAATCCAGTTGGTCGGGTTTGAGGCCGGCAAAGACGCTGTTGGCGAAACGGCCTTCAATGGAGGTGTCGCAAGTTTCGCAGTGCAGGCGGGTGACGGTCAGCTCGCCGTCGCAGACAGGACATTTGCTTAAAGCGGTCTTCATGGTTTGCTCCCGGTCATAGGCGACCATGCCATGGGTTTGCCGGCGCAGTCACGGCCCTGAAGTTTCAGGCCGGTGCGGATCAACAAGTCCCCTAAGCGTGCGCGCAGGGGTCGATGGGTGGGGGCGTTATAGCCATTCCTCCTGGCGAGGAATTCGCCGCGCTCGGCTCGTTTTTCGTATGCCTGGTAGGCTTGATAGAGGGATTCCATTGTGTCTCCTCTCATTCAATACAACTAATCAATAGTATTGACATTATAAGCAAATAATATCAATTGTCAAGGTTAAATTAGTTGATATTTCTTATATCGACTTCAATAATATTGAATTTGACATTAATATTATTGATATTCGCCCATTAAAATCCATGATTAACCCTGACCCTGCTAATTGAGTGGGCGTAGATATGATGGATCGGAATATAACACCCATCCCCCAACCCCTTCCCGAATTTTCACCTTACGCAAATTAATTACTTACGGGAAGGGGAGCAAGATCCGAAAAAGAACACGAGCGGGAAGAACACCGCTCGTGTTCTTTTTCGGCATACTTAACATTAAGGCTATTTGGAAAAAATGCCAATAATAATATTAGGGATGAGTTATGGATCGAGTGGACATAATGTCCGTCCCGACAAGTCTGGCATTTTTGGCCCTGGATGATGTCTACAGGTTTTGCATATGGGGCGACCCGCCCCCACTTCGTGGGGCAGGCAGGGTTGCCTCTACAAGGCAGTGGAAAAGGTGGGGAGTTTTCGGCTACAATATAGTCAATAGATCCGTGGAGGCAAGATGATCCGAGCACTCTTTCAAACATCCCGTAAACCCCTGAACATGGAATTTCCTGCGGAGAAATTCAAAGAAGCCTTGAGAAACAAGAAAGGCCTTTTATGGGTAGACTTCTCCGGCGAACCGCCGGAGGTGTGCGAACCCATCCTGCGGGAAGTATTCGGGTTCCATCCCCTGGCTGTGGAAGATGCGTTGCAGCAGACCCACACTCCCAAACTGGATGACTGGGGCGAATATCTATATATTGTGCTTGACGCGCTCGAATATGTTCAGGACGACCTGGTCACCCACGAATTGGACGTATTCCTGGGGATCAATTTTGTCGTCACACACCACGATGATCCCATCGCTGCTCTGGATACCGTCTGGGAAGCCTGCCGGCGGGACTCTCGCCACACGGAAAACGGGGCGGACCATCTGCTCTATCGCATTGCTGATTATGTGGTGGCCGGGTCGATGAATATTGTCGAACAGGTGGATGAGAAGATCGACGGTGTGGAAGATGAGATCCTGAATAAACCCACTTCTTCCGTGCTTGAGCAGCTTTTCGGTTTGAAACGGGTATTGTTGACCATGCGCCGGACGATCACGCACCAACGGGAGGTGCTAAATAAATTGGCTCGTGACGATTACCGCATCATCGATCCACAGGACCGCGTGTTCTTCCGGGATGTATACGATCACCTGGTGCGCCTGCAGGACCTGAACGAGAGCATGCGCGACCTGGTCAGCGGGGCGCTGGATATCTATCTATCGGTCATCAACAACCGCATGAACGATGTGATGAAGACGCTCACGGCCGTAACAACTCTCTTCATGCCGATCGCGTTCATCACCGGTTTCTTCGGGATGAATTTCTTCCAGCCGGTCGCCAACCTGGTCGAATGGACCAGCCGGCCGGCATTTTATATCATCCTGGCTGTCTTCATCCTTTTACCGGTGAGCATGTTCCTTTGGATGAGGCGGCGTACGTGGGTGTAAAAGAAACGTGTCAACGTTGGCAGGTTACCACGTTGACACGTTAAACGTCAAAAGTCAAAAAGTCGGGGGAGTGCTCAATCTTCGACGAATACGCCGCCGGTGATCTCGCGGGCGAGTAATCCACGGTCCTCATTGAATTTAAATTTCACTTCGATCTGCTGGAAACACAGGTTCTCGCCAATGACAACCTTGCGGCAGATGTAGAAGGGCTTGCCTTTTTCATCGTATTCGACGCTGGGTTCATTATTGACGTTCACCTGTCCCTGGATGATCTCACCACAGCGCATGCATTTTACGCTGAAGGGATAGAATTTTCCGCGGGTGGCAGGCGGCGAGGAGAAAATTTTTTTGAAGAAATTCATGGAGGATCTCCTGAAGAAGCAGTCATTTCACTGTTGCGAAGGACTTAAGTATAGCACCCTCTTCTGTGGGATAAATTAGTTATTTGTCCTACTCGGCTGTTTTCTTTTGCGGGCTGGGCAATGGTGAACGCGCCGAACATGCGCCGCAGGCGGGACGGTTCGACCTCCCGCAGAGGCGCATAGCGGACACCCAGCAGGTCGAGGCGGGGGAGGAAGTTCGCCAGCCTGACCCGGAAATCCTGCAAATCCTTGCGGGCTTTAGGCGTCCAGCCGGTCTCCGCCAGGGCGATCAGGCGTGGATAGGCCTGGTAGTCCAGCCTGGCCCGGTTGGGGACCCACTCGGTCCACAGGGGGAATTCCAGCCCGAGGATGGAGGCGGCCTCTTTTTCATTCAATTCGGCGGGGACAGGCTCGTAGTTGTAGGCGCGGCTGAGCGGCATGAGACTGTAGGAGTGGTCCAGGTATGCGTCCAGGTAGGTGGACATGATGACCGGGCGGTGTTCGGCGCGGATGGCGGTCAACAGCGCCTCCCGTCCGCGCACCCAGAACTGGACGGCTGCGTTTTCAACCAATCCCTCATGGAGGATCTCATTCCAGCCCAGGCCGCGCCGCCCCTTGGATTCGATGTAGGCCATCATGCGGTTGGTGAAATAGCCTTGCAAGGCGTGCTCATCTTTCAAGCCTTCGGTGCGAATGCGTTCCTGGCAATGGGGACATTCCTTCCAGCGTTTTTTGGGGGCTTCGTCACCGCCGATGTGAATGTAGGTGGAGGGGAAGAGTCCCATCACTTCGTCGAGGATGTCCTGCAGGAAGGTGAAGGTGGTCTCCTTGCCGGCGCAGAAAATGTCCGGGAAAATGCCGAAATGGGTGGCGACTTCAAAGGGGCCGCCGGTGCAGGAATATTCGGGATAGGCTGCCAGGGCGGCGCGGGCATGACCGGGCATTTCGATCTCGGGAATAATGGTGATGTGACGGTCGGCCGCGTAGGCAACGATGGAGCGGATCTCGCCCTGGGTGTAAAAACCCCCATGGGGCATGCCATCGTGGACCTTGCCGAGGATGGTCTGGCTGGTGCCAGCCCGCTGTGAACCGACTTCGGTCAGGCGGGGGTATTTTTTGATCTCGATGCGCCAGCCCTGGTCGTCGGTCAGATGCCAGTGGAAGCGGTTGAGTTTCAGCATGGCCATCAGGTCGAGGGTGAGCAGGACGGTGTCCATCCCCTGGAAGTGCCGTCCCTCATCCAGCATGAAGCCGCGCCAGGAGAAGCGAGGCTGATCGGTGATGACCTGGGCCGGGATGGTCCATTCCTGTGAGGCGGTGGGCAGGAGCTGCCGCAGCGATCTGGATGCCGTAGAAGATGCCCGTACGGGTAGGTGCGGAAATCTCGACGGACTCGGGCGTCACTGCTCAGCCGGTAGCCTTCCGGGCCGAGGGAGGTGAGAGATGCATCCAATTTCAGGTAGATGCCGTTTTCTGAGGGTGCTTCTTCGATGCTTATACTCAGCGGAAATCCACTGGGAGGGCTGAGCAGGTTCTGCAGGTAGACGGCATTCCACTGGTCCGGTTCGGTGGAATGGATGCGGGTCGCGGGGGTCAGCCGAAATGAGCCGGGGGAATACTCGATACTGGCGGGGAGAGGCAGGATGGTCATAGATTAAGTATAGCATGGGGGGGAGTGTTGCCAAGTTGCCACGTGTCAAGATGCCACGTTGGTACGGTGACACGGAAGAATGCTGAAGGTCTACGATCAAAAGACTATGGTATAATCTCGCCGCTTCGGCTGATGCCGCGAGCACATCTTGCCCGGGACGGGCATCAAGCGTCCCTGAGCGGGTCAATCACCCCGCTAAACTCACCCCATCCCGCGTCCCTTTGGCGATGCCGGAGGATGGGATCGAAGGAGAACAAAATGGCAGTTGTATCCATGAAGGCGCTGCTCGAGAGCGGCGTCCATTTCGGCCACCGGACCAACAAGTGGAACCCGGGCATGAAGCCGTACATCTTCACCGAGCGCAATGGTATCCATATCATTGACCTGCAACAGACGGTGAAGGCCATCAATACCGCCTATAACATCATCCGCGATTCTGTCTCGAACGGCGGCGTGGTCATGTTCGTGGGCACGAAGCGGCAGGCGCAGGAGACGGTCCGAGACGAGGCCATGCGCTGCGGTATGCCCTATGTCACCGAACGCTGGCTGGGCGGCATGTTGACCAACTGGTCGACCATGCACCAACGCATCCAGGAACTTGAGCGGATGGAGAAGTTGTTCGTCACCGGCGACATTGAGAAGTTGACCAAGAAGGAAGCGCTCCTGATCCAGCGCGAAATCAACCGGCTCAACATTCACCTGTCGGGCGTTCGCAATATGACCCGCGTGCCGGACCTGATCTTCGTCATCGATGTCGACCGCGAGTATCTGCCGGTCCACGAGGCGAACTTGCTGAAAATCCCCGTGATCGCGCTGGTCGATACCAACTGCGATCCATCTGCGGTGGATTACGTCATCCCCTCCAATGACGATGCCATCCGGGCAATCAAACTGCTGGTGGCGAAAATGGCCGACGCGGTTGAAGAAGGCAAAGCCATGCGCAAAGACGAGGAAATGGAAGCGGAAGCCGCCAGGCCTGCAATGACCGGCGCTGATGCCGAGGCTGCCAGCCGGGCTGCCCATGCCATGGATACCGAGGCTGACCTGCAAGACGACGAACTGCTGGGTAAATCCACCCTGGCCAAGCTCACTCCTGTTGTCAAGGCGGAAGAAGCCGCCAAGCGCGGAAGAGATCGCCAAACCGGAAGTTGTTGAAGCCAGCGATGAGAAGCCGGCTGAAGTTAAAGCAGACGAAGAAGAGCAACAATAATTAGCACCGGAGGAGATTGAATGGAAATTACAACTGAAATGATCAAAGAGCTGCGCGAAGCCACCAAAGCCGGCGTGTTGGATTGCCGGAAGGCGCTGACGGCCTCCGGAGGCGATTTTCAAAAAGCAGTGGATTTCTTGCGTGAAAAAGGCATGGCCACAGCGGCCAAACGGGCCGAGCGTGTAGCCTTGAACGGCGTGATCGAGCTCTATTCACACGGAAATGGGCGGGTGGGCGTGATGGTGGAAGTCAACTGCGAGACGGACTTTGTGGCCCGCTCGGAGCAGTTCCGCAAGTTCGCGCACGAAGTAGCCCTGCAAGTGGCGGCTGCCCATCCTCAGTACCTGAAGGAAGAGGATATTCCGGCGGAAGTCCTCGAGCACGAGACTGAGATCGCCATGGCGCGCGGCCGTGAAGAAGGCAAGCCCGAAGCGATGCTGGAGAAGATCAGCCAGGGTCGCGTGGAAAAGTTCAAAGACGAAGTTGTGCTGGCTCGCCAGGCATATATTCGCGATGACAAGTTGACCGTGGGCAAGCTGCTGCTCGAGCAGATCGCTTCCACGGGTGAGAATATCATCATCCGGCGGTTTTCCCGTTGGGAACTGGGCGAGAATAGCGGTGAATAATGAGAAAGGCCAACCATTCGGTTGGCCTTTTTTTTCGTGCTAATCGAAAAGAATAAACACGAAGGGACAAGAAAAGAACTTAACACAAAGGACACCACGGTACACGAAGGAAACGATTCGCGAAGGAAAAAATTGTAAAGAATTCGACCTGATAAACTTAAACAGGCGTCTTCTTTGTCTACAAAGTTCGATTTTTCGGATAAACACTTTATAATAGCGGAAGGAGAATTATGACGGACATCAAATATCAGCGTATCTTGCTTAAATTGGGAGGTGAATCCCTGGCTGGTCCCAGCGGGTACGGGATCGACCCTGAACGGGCCGAGTCCATTGCCGCCCGGGTCAAGGAAGTTCGTGAGATGGGGGTGCAGGTGGCGATCGTCATTGGGGCCGGCAACCTGTGGCGCGGCAAGCAGGGCATCGATCGCGGGATGGAACGCGCCACTGCCGATTACATGGGCATGCTCGGAACCGTGATCAATGCCATGGCTCTGATGGACGCTCTTGAACGGATGAACTGCTTTGTGCGCGTCCAGTCTGCGATTGAGATGCGGGCAGTAGCGGAGCCTTATATCCGCCGGCGGGCTATCCGCCATCTGGAAAAAGGCCGGGTGGTCATTTTTGGAGCCGGAACGGGCAATCCTTTTTTCTCCACCGATACGGCCGCGGCTCTGCGAGCCGTGGAGATCGACGCGAATGTGCTCATCAAGGCCACCAAGGTGGATGGGGTGTATGACTCGGATCCCAAGACGAATGCAGACGCCAGCCGGTTCGAAAACCTGACTTATATCGATGTGCTCAACCGGCGTTTGAAAGTGATGGACAGCACCGCCATCAGCCTGTGCATGGATAACAATATGCCCATCCTGGTTGTAAATCTGTGGGACCCGGCCGCGCTCAAGAATGCGCTGACCGGTCGGAAGACGGGCACGCTGGTATCTTCCGTGCCTGGATAAATCGATCGCTATCTGAGACCTTTTGACAGGGCTGCCCGGAGATACTCGTGGCAGTCCTGTTTTTGTCCCTGCGGGTCGGCGTATGGCGATATATCCGGCGGGGCTTTAATCAAAGGCGAGGAGTCTTCAGGACATCGACCCATACCCCCAACCTCCCCATGACTGGGGACAGGCTCCTTCCCAAAATGGGAAGGGGGCAAAGATGCGAAAAGTGGGGTGCTTGGGCTCGCCACTTCGTACCCATTTCTGGGCACTTTGGTGCAGGCAGAACGCCCTACGTACCCCACTTTTCGCAGTACATCAGGCATAAGCATCGGAACCAAAGAGAATTATCTTGACTTTGAGAAATCCGTGTTTACGAAGCACTCCGTAGTAGCATTTTTTCTGATTTTAGGGTATCCTTAATACAGCATTTTTTTCATTCAATACAGGAGGACGACGTGAATCAAGATATCCTTGATCTTTAAGACCGCTGAAACCCGTATGCACGCCGCAATCCAAAATCTTGTCGATGATCTGGCGGGAATCCGAACAGGCAGGGCATCACCCTCGTTGGTGGAAAAACTCCCCGTGGAATATTATGGCGCTCCCACCCCGCTGATGCAACTGGCCTCCATCTCGGTACCGGAACCGCGCAGCCTGATGATCAAACCGTTCGATGCATCGTCGCTCAAGAATATCGAGCGCGCCATCCTGGCCTCCGACCTGGGTCTGACCCCCAATAACGATGGGAAGCAGATCCGGCTCAACCTGCCCAGCCTGACCGAAGATCGCCGGCGCGACCTGGTGAAGGTGGTGCATGGCCGCCTGGAGGAAGGTCGCGTGGCCGTGCGGAACATCCGCCGCGATCTGCACAACGATATGCGCGAGTTCGAAAGGGAGAAACTCATTTCCAAAGACGATCTGGAGCGAGGGGAAGACGAGCTGCAGAAAATTACCGACCACAAGATAGAAGAGATCAACAAGAACGGTCATCGCAAAGAACAGGAGATCATGGAGGTCTAGCGACAGTCTGACTGTTGCCTCCATAATTATGGCAAAGAAATCCACGATCTCCCAGCCGCTGCGCATCCCGACCCACGTGGCTATCATCATGGACGGGAACGGGCGCTGGGCTATCTCTCGCGGTCTACCACGGTTGGCCGGTCACCGGGCCGGCACCCAGAATCTGCGCAACATCATCACTGCTTGCGTGGAATTTGGCATTCAATACCTGACCATCTACGCTTTCTCGACTGAAAACTGGGGCCGTCCCCGCGAAGAAGTGGACGGTCTCATGCATATCCTGGAGGACGTGATCGACCGTGAATTGGCGGAACTGCATAAAGAGGGTGTGCAACTGCGCCACATTGGCCGGCTCGAACGGCTGGACCCGAAATTGCAAGAAAAGGTCCTCGAAGCCATTGAATTGACAAAGAACAACGACCGCTTGATCTTGAACGTGGCCTTCAATTATGGGGGACGGGATGAGATCGTTTTTGCCATCCAGAATATGATCAAGGATGGCGTCAAAGCCGAAACCGTCAATTCCAATCTCGTTGGGAAATATCTCTTTACAGCCGGTGTGCCCGACCCGGACCTCATCATCCGAACTTCGGGAGAATTGCGCGTGTCCAATTTCCTCATCTGGCAGGGCGCGTATTCCGAATGGTATGTGACCTCGGTTTTCTGGCCTGATTTCAACAAAAAGGAATTTGCGAAAGCCCTGGACACGTTTGCCAGGCGTGACCGTCGTTA
This sequence comes from uncultured Chloroflexia bacterium, assembly GCA_963847105.1. Classification (GTDB taxonomy): domain Bacteria; phylum Chloroflexota; class Anaerolineae; order Anaerolineales; family Villigracilaceae; genus UBA877. Next base: position 74,177 of record CAWJYP010000003.1, read on the forward strand.
CGGCGGTCTATCCGAGAACGTGGGTGATGAAGATTATCATGATTAAACGCTTTCTGGCTGCTCTAGCGCTGGCTGTAGTAGGGATCCCGGCGATCATTTTAGGCGGGATATATTTTTACCTGTTGATCGTTGTCATTCTGGCAGTGGCGGCGTGGGAATTCCATCGCATTTTTTGTTCGGTGGATTGCAGCGCCTCCCAACCGATCCTGATCGGGGCGGTGGTGCTGATCGTCTTTGCCCGGGCATACTTCCCCGACCTGGCCATCGCCGTTTTGACGTTTTCGGTCCTGGCTGCCATGGCCTGGCACCTAATCGATTATGAGAAAGGCCGCGACAAAGCCGCCACCGATTTTGCCCTGACGACTGCGGGGATTTTCTATATCGGCTGGCTGGGGGCTTACCTGATCGATATACGGAATTTGCCCGACGGCATGTGGTGGCTGTTACTGGTCTTCCCGGCTGTGTGGCTGGCGGATATGATGGCGTATTTTATCGGCTCTCGCTGGGGAAAGCGCCGTCTTAGCCCGCGGCTTAGCCCCAAGAAATCGTGGGAGGGCTATATCGCCGGCGTCATTTTTGGGACAGCCGGGACAGCCGGGCTGGCGGCCCTGTGGCACGCCCTGGGAGGTCCGCTTGTGCCGTGGTGGCAGGCGCTGGCACTGGGAGCCACACTGACCATCCTGACCACGCTGGGCGACCTAGGGGAATCCATGTTCAAACGCCAGGCAGGCGTGAAAGATTTCGAGCAACATCATCCCCGGGCACGGGGGCGTTCTCGACCGGATCGATTTGTGGTTATGGGGAGCCGCCCTGGGATATTTCTTCATCATCTGGTTTTTGCTCTAATTTCCTCCAGATTATCCGAAAAAGGCAGTGGGGTCACAACCTTGTCAGACAACACACTCTCGAATATACTTTCGGCGGAGACATAATCGTCCATGGCAAAACAACGAATTTTATTGGTGGATGACCACGAAGTGGTCAGGTTGGGCCTGAAATCCCTGCTGGAGCGACACCCCCAGTTTGATGTGGTGGGAGAGGCGGCATCTGCTCGTGAGGCCCTTGAAAAGGTGGCGAGCACCCATCCAGACGTGGTAGTGATGGATATCCGCCTGCCGGGGACTTCTGGCATCGAGGCCTGCGAAGAGATCACCAGCCGCTACCCCGAGACGCGTGTGCTGATGTTGACTTCCTATGCGGAAGACGAGATGCTCTTTTCCGCTATACGGGCGGGAGCCTCGGGATACGTGCTCAAGCAGATCGGCGGGGATGAACTCGTCCACGCGCTGGAGGCGGTTGCACGCGGCGAGGCATTGCTGGATCCGGCTGTGACACAGCGGGTGTTCCAGGAGGTACGCCGGGCGGTGAAAGAGGAAGAAGCCTCTGCCTTTGCGCATTTGAGCCAGCAGGAGAAACACGTCTTGCTGCTTGTCTCGGAAGGGAAAACCAACCGGGAGATCGCCAAGGCTCTCTTCCTGGGTGAAGGAACGGTCCGCAATTATGTGTCGAGCATCCTGTCGAAGCTGGGTGTGAGCAATCGGGCGGAGGCGGCTGCTTATGCGGTGGAGCATAATTTGCGGGAATACATTACCACGTGAGCGGTTTTGCCCTTAAGGTTGACAAAATCATACTTTCGGATAAAATACAACCCGCGCCAAACTGTGGCGCAGGCACCACGCCGAAGTGGCGGAATTGGCAGACGCGCTAGGTTCAGGGCTTAGTGATCGCAAGGTCGTGAGGGTTCAAGTCCCTCCTTCGGCATAAACCCGCATTAGGCGGGTTTTTGTTTTGTGAATGTTTATGCTTTATCTATCGCTTGCCAAACTTTCCGGGAAAGAGTAAGATTAGGACATGAAGCCCAGATGGCGAAATGTTTTGATCGTGGTGGGATTGATCGTAGCGGTGGTGCTATTGATCGATTTCAACCACCGCATGGAGGAATTAAATCGCTTAGCCTCAAAACTGGAAGTAGTCCGCCAGGAAGGCACGGCGGTGATGGAAACACAGATCGCCCTGGTCACGAGGGTGGCGTATGCTACTTCGGACGCGGCGGTGGAAGAATGGGCCTACGAGAATAAATGGGTGCGGGTGGGTGAGCATCCCATCGACCTTGTGCCGGCAGGCGATGTCACGCCCACACCTTCAGCACCAACGGTAGCGGCGACCATCTCCCCGCCCAACTGGCGGATCTGGTGGGAATTATTTTTTGGTGGTAACTAAAAAAATCCGGGATATCCCGGATTTTTTATTTTGCGGATTGCGGTCTGAGAATATGTGCAGGCTTATTTCTTGTCGGGGATGACGATGGCGATGGGGCTGCGGGAAAGCATGGCCAGGAGAGACTTGACGATCTCAACGACGTTACCGAGGATGCTCAGCCAGAGGGCTACCCGCATGAACTGGTTCAAGATCATAACCAGGTTCTCCAAAGTGGAGGGGGCGATGGCATCGGCGGGCAGGCTGCCGGCGGTCAATCCGATCAGGGTGGGTCCCGCCAGCATGGAAGCGGCGATGACGATGTTGAGGACCTTCAGGGTGATCTGGAACACGCGGTGTGAGGGTATTCCAGTATCCGCGGCTGAGGAGGATGATATCCAGGACGATCACCAGCACCCATACAACGGTCAGGTAGGGGACATAGCGGAAGAAGGCTTCGGAAAGAAGGGGGACGGCGGCTCCATTGCCCAACCCGGCGTACCAGTCTCCCAGAGATGAATACCCAATGCTGAAGACCTGGGGATAGAAATTGAACAGGAAGATGGCCGCAAAGGTGAAGACGATCTCTGCGATGGTGCTGCCACGTTCGATCCGGTTGCGGGGCGAGACCTTCTCGAGGGAGCGGGGGTCCCATTCACCGGTGAGCGGGAGACCTTTGACGGTGACGGGTTTGCCGGAGGAATGTATGCCCCATTCGATGATGGCAAAGACGAAGACAATCGTCGCCAAAAAGGTCAAGGCGGAGGTGTAATAATCAACCAGGGCTTTGAACACCAGGGTGAGTCCACCGCGCAGGTCGGGGGAAGATTGGCCCAACGAGATGCCCAGTCCCACCAAAGCCACGATCCCGGTGACCAGCAGGACGATTTTGACAACGGTCATGAAGATGGGATAGAGACTCGGGCCGACCAGGTAGCGCTCGGGCAGGTAAGAGGCGGCCACTTTATCGGGGTCGCCGTATTCTTTGAGGACATCGAAGATCATTTCGTTGTCAACAGGGCGGGCGGCATTTTTGCTGCGCTCTTCGAGCATGTCTTCCAGCGCCGAGCGGATCTCGGCTTCGATGTCTGCGCGGATTTTGGGAGGCAGGCGGCGGCCAACTTCGGATACATAATTATCGATCAGGTTCATGATATTCTCCTTCGTTATTTCAGCATCTTGCTCATCAATGTGACGATGCTGTTCCATTCAATTTTCAACTGAGGCAAGAGTTTCTGCCCTTCCTTGCTGATGACGTAATAGCGGCGCGGCCGGTCGGCTTCGATGCGCCAGTTGGATTGGAGCAGGCCCTGGGTCTCCAACCGCCGCAAGAGCGGATAGAGGGTGCCCTGGTCGATCTCCAGGCCGCCTTCCTTTAGCCTGCTAATGAGCGAATATCCATATTCCTCCTGGTCCAGCTGGCTAAGGACGGCCAGGACGATGATGCCCCGGCGTAGTTCAAGCATTACATTGTCGAAAGATCCATCTGTCATATGATCACCATTGACGGCAGTATACTGTATGATACATTATATGTCAAGGGTATTAGTATAATAAGATGACCGGTATCATAGGAGATATCGGTCATTAACGGTGATGAGAATGGTTAATCGGTAATGATTGACGGTAAATAGGAATAGAAAGGTCAGGGCTTGATGGCGGTCAGGGCCAGAAGACCATAATTGTTAGTTGGGACCTGACCGGTGAGGGATGGGTGGAATTCCACCTGCCGAAAACCACATTCTTCCAGCAGGCTCTTATATTGCTCATTTGAATAAGCCTGCATGGTGGCGGCGAAGCGGGTAACCGCGCCGGTCTCTGCATCTATGATGATGTAGCGGGTGGTGGATGTGCCGCTGGCTTCATCCCAGTAGTTCTCTTGCAGGTAGAGGTGCGGCTGGGCAGAGAAGAGTCCGCTGGATGTGCTGTACCAGGAGGACTGGGCCAGGCCGATCTCCCGCACTTTTTCAAAGGTGTGCGGTTCCAGGAGCAGCAGACTTCCCGGTGCGAGCGCAGAGAAAGCCTTGTTCAGGATCAAGCGGGTATTCTGTGGAGCGAACACATTGAATTCACCGAAAATAAACATTGCCAGACCGTAGTCACTTCCAAACGGAACCTGGCGAACATCGCCTTCAATGAATTCGCAGCCTGAACCGTCCGATTGAGCCTGCCGGCGGGCATACTCGATGGAGGGGGGGAGAAGTCGATGCCGGTGCAGCGACAACCGAGGCGGGCCAGGCGGCTGCTGTAGAGGCCGGGTCCGCAGCCCAGGTCAAGGACCGGGCGAGGTTGGCCTTGCCAAGAGGTGTGTTGAAGATCCAGTCCACCTGGCGGTCGATGATGGCGGCGCGGCGGCTGGCGGCGTCATGTTCCTGCGACAGGTGCTCGCGCAACATGCGAGCGCTGAAGGCGGGTTCGTTCCAGGGTATCTTTTCGCCTTCGGACCAGGGGGCAGGGGGGATAGGTCGGTTGACAAGGTCGAGCAAGTTCATATTTTTCTCCAAAGATTTGTGAATAGAAAACAGAGAATGGGGAATAGTGTGCAGGAATCACCAAACTTTGATCCACTCTTCGTAGCGGTCGCAAGCGGGGGAAAGGGTGGAGGAATAAAGCGCGTCCGGACCGGCTTCCATGCCGCCTACGAATGCCCTCGTGCATCCCATCCGCTGCACCCGCCGCAGCCCCTCCGTGATGGCGGCGCGGGCCAGTCCCTTGCGTTGATGCTCCGGGACGGTGGCAACCGGTTCGATGTAGGCGGTGCGGGTGACGTCGTCGTACCAAAAGGTGGCGAAGGCGGCGATGACGCCGTCAGGAGCAACGGCGACGATATCGAGGTCACGGCGGTAGAGCGGGCAGCGTTGGATGTTGTGGTACCACTCCCAGCCTTCATACTTCTCGGGTGGATCATTGGGGTGGAAGCCGCGAAAGGAGGCCCAGGAGCGGGCGGGGATCTCGGAGGCGTCGCCCAGCGAGCGAATGGTGTAGCCCTCTGCGACAGGAGCCGTTTCAATCGGGCCATCCAGGTCGCGACGCCACTGGCTTTCCAGCTCATCGCCGCGGATAAAGCCATGTTTTTTCATGATGTCGAGGCGCAAGGTAATCCTGCGAATCGGTCCAGATGGCAAGGTGCTGTTTGCCATCGCGGCCATGACATGACAGGCGCTCCATGGCGGTAAGGATGATCTCTTCTTCCAGGTCGGTAGTCTTATAGGCCGGATGCATTTGAATGAAGGCGTTGCCGCTCCCTTCGGGGTTCAAGACGGCTGCCAACTTGCCATCAGCCGTTTCCCACAGGATCACCTCTTTCTCAAGCGACTCGTTGCTATGGCAATTCTCGATGCCATGCCAGCGCCAGTAATCCATACGGGCTACAGGCCAGCTAATTTCGCGGGAGCCATTCGCGAGCATCACTTCCCGCAGGAATTGGCGGATACGCCAAAAATCGTTCTCGTCTTTATAATTTCGCATTTGAGGTTTCATCTATTTTTCCTTTTTGTTCATTAACTGACGAGGCGAATAAAGTCCAATGTGAGCATTCACATCCTCGATGGAGGGGTCTTGGGGAGAATGCTTCCGGCCTTCCCAAGCCCGCTCGATCAAGCCGGTCCATTGTCCGGTCAGAGTGGTTAGTGCCCAGCGGACGGCGGCTGGTTTGGATATTCGAACGCCGTTCCGAAGGGTGTACAACATGCGGCATAAAGTCAACACGATGTAGGATTGGTAGGAACTGCTATCGATAACGGCTGGGTCCGCCAGCATGGGCTCGGCCCAACCAGATACATTTGCCAGGGTAGCCTGGCGCAGGTCCTCCGGCGTGACCGGTTCGACCAGCGACTGAGGAGGGGGACCTGCCAACGTGATACCATTTTCGTACAGGTTGGAGCGCAGCACCACCCAGCCGCCCCACCAGGCCCGGCTGACCACCGGATCGTCAATCTGCATCCTTTTCAGTTCCTGGTTGGGATTGCGGTCGATGTGAAGTAAAAGATCCGCTGCGGATCAAATTTCCTGAGCGCCTGCCGGGGGATGTAGGAGCCCTCTAACTGGGTGGCGCACCAGTTGTCCATCCGGGCAATGCGGAGGTGCATGGCTTGTAATGCAGAGAAAAGCACTTCGGTAAGGGCTGTCTCGGTGACAACAACAAAGTCCACGTCGCTAGCATCGGTCGAAATCGCCGCTGGTGAGGGAGCCATACAGGTACATACCGACGAATTGCGAGCCTAATATCGAGCGAACTTCTTCCAGCAGCACATCCAGTACCTCTTTGGCCTCGGGATATGCAGGCGCAATTATATTTAGTTTTGCCATGATACAACCTCCTAGCCCTGGTGAATTACGCCATCCGCCACGGTCCAGACATCGCTGGCGAATTGGTCGATGAAATAGCGGTCGTGGATCACCGCCAGGACGGTGCCATTGTACTTGCTGAGAGCCTGTTCGAAACGAGCGCGGGCGGGGATGTCGAGGTGGTTGATGGGTTCATCCAGCAGGAGGAAGGTGCAGCCCTGCGCCACCAGCAAGGCCAGTTCGAGACGGGCACGCTCGCCATAACTCAGGCTGCGGGCCGGGCGCAGGGGATCGTCGCCGCTGAAGAGGAAGAAGTGCAGGAAATGCCTGGCCTCGGTCTGGTTGAAGAGTCCGGCGGTCTGGATGATCTCCAGGGCGGATCTGTCGAGATCAAGGTGTTCTTGTTCCTGGGTCATGTAGCCGACCTTGACGGAAGCGCCCAGTTTGAACGAGCCGGCGGCGGGTGCCAGTTTCCCGACGATGGTGCGCAGGAGGGTGGTCTTCCCGCAGCCGTTCGGACCGGTCAATGCCACCCGCTGGCCCGCCTGGATGTGCAGGCGGATGTTTTGCAGGAGCGGCGGCTGGCCGGGGTAGCCGATGGCGAGGTCATGGGTCACCAAAATATCACGGCTCTGATGCTCCGGCGCGGCAAAATCAAGTTTCAACTGCCAGGCAGGGGTAGGTTTTTCGACGATCTCATCGGATTCGAGGAAACGCTCCAGTTTCTTTTCGCGGCGATTTGCTTTTTTGGCAACTTTTTTGGCGATGCCTTGTTGGTAGGATTTATAGCCTTTGATCTTGAAGTCGCTTCCGCCAATGCGAATGGAACTGGCCTGGCGCTCGGTGAATGCTGCCTGTTGTTTGGTGTGGGCGATGTCTGCTTTCATCCGGCGGATCTCGGCGACCTGGTCACGGTATTCATCCCATTGTTTTTCGCGGGCGGCCAGGAATTGCTGCAGGTAATCACTGTAATTGCCGGGGTATTCCCGGACGGTGTGGGTGTCGGGGTCGAAGTCGAGGATGCGGCTGACAGTGTGATCGAGGAAGGCCCGGTCGTGCGAAACGATCAGGGCGGCACCGTGGAACCGGTTCAACCAGTCCTCCAGCCATTCGAGCATGCCGATGTCGAGGTGGTTGGTGGGCTCGTCCAGCAGGAGCATGTTGGGCTGCGAGAGCAACAGGCGGGCCAGCAGCAGGCGCGTTTTCTGCCCGCCGCTGAGTTCGCTCAGGCGCATTTCACCGGGAAGGTGAGCCAGTCCAAGCGGCTTTAATATTTCCACCGGCTGAACGTTTACACGTTCAAGCGATTGCAAGGCTTCATCATACGCAAGTTGGAGGCTGGCGTTGGCGGGATCCTTCGAGAGAGCGGAGGCCAGTTCGATCAATTCCGCTTCGGGGTCCTCGGCGGACCCGGTCGAGCAGGCTTCGGCGATGGTCAGGGATGGATCGAGGCTGAAGCCCTGCGAAAGGTAGCCGATGCGTACGTCGGGGCGCGTGTGAGCCACCGAACCGGAATCGGGCTGGGCTTCGCCTGCCAGGATGCGCATGAGGGTGGTCTTGCCGCAGCCGTTGGGGCCGATCAGACCGATGCGCTCACCGGAGGAGATGCTGAAGGTGATATCGTTGAGTACGGTGTGGATGCCGTAGGATTTGGTTAAATGATGTGCAGAGAGCATGGATCATCCTGTAGGAGAAAACAAAAACCGGGGGCAAACGCCCCCGGCTGGGATTGACCTTAACAGGTCGAATCAAAAACCAGCGGGTCGGGTGCCCGGAAAATACGAGGTTTTTTACAGGGTGTCTGTCATTTCCTATTGCTCCTGAATCAGTACGGCGAGCGGATTATACTACTTTTTGGAAAACTCTATGAACTCGACTTGCGCATTTTGGCCTTCCCATGGTTGAGAAGTCTACTAGTATTCGACCCATCCCCCAACCTCCCCATGTCTGGGGACAGGCTCCTTCCCAAATGGGAAGGGGGCGAAGAGGCGAAAATAAGGGCTGCGAGGCGCGAAGCGCCATCGCAGCCCTTATTTTCGCTCCTCTGATTAAGTCGAATGGTGAAGAAAAATCGACTAAGAGAAAGCCGTGCTTAAATCACGTGCTCGCAAATAATGGAGCGGGTGGATATTGGCGTAGTACCGTGTAAGCCAAAATTACCAGCGCTGCAATCGTAAGAGAACCCGGCGGATGCGGCTCCAGACGTTGACAACCTGGCGGTGCTCCTGCGGGGTCAACGGAGCGGGGCCGAAAAGCAGGCGGTTGTATTCGCCTGTCAACCAGCCCAGGTCGGTGATGGCGGTGGTAACCCGGCGGCCCAATTTGCCCTCGCCGCTAAAAGGTTCCAACCGTCTGGAGAGGAGGCGGGTAAATTCTGAGGGAGTTCGGGCGGCATCATACTGGATGCCCCAGACGCGCCCGCGTCGGTAGAGGCGGGTGTAGATGGTCTCCATGGCTTTATGGGAAGGCCGCAGGTACAACAACCAGGTCTCAATCGGCAGGACCCACAGGAGGAAGATCAGCACGCCCAGGATGGTCCCTGCCGTTTTTAGCGGCTGGCGGACTTTATCCCAGTCTATCGAGAAGTTGAACCCGCCTTTGTCGGGTTTGCGCGCGGGCAGGTCGGCGAGGGCATTGGCAGGCTCATCCTGTTCGCCGGGGCGGGGAATGGCGGACAGATTGGTGGTAGGTTCGAATTCCACCCAGCCGAGGCCGGGGAAATAGATCTCGACCCAGGCGTGCGAATTTGCGGCAACGACGACGAATTGACTGCCGTCATAATCATAATTTCCGCTGGCATACCCGGTCACCAGGCGGGCCGGCAAACCCGCTGCGCGTGAGAGGACAACCATGGTGGTGGCAAAGTAATCACAATAGCCCGTTTGCAGGTCGAAAAGGAAGTAATCAGCCACGTCACGGTTGGTAGGAGGGGCCGGGACATCGAGTGAATACGGGAATTGGCGCAGGTATGTCTGGATGGCAATGGCGCGGTCGTAGGTGGTCAACTGATCGGCAGTGAGGTCGAGGGCCAGGTCTCGCACCCGCTGCGGCAGGATGTCCGGCAGGCTCAAGTAGCGGTTGCGAATGGAATCGGGGTATTCATTGCCGGCCTGGCGCAATTGGGATATCGTCACGTACTGGATGCGGGAGATGGCGGTGTAGCGGGCTGCCTCTGTTTGAGCATCCACCAATTCGCCGCCCGTGCGCCATTCGGTGATGGAAGGTTGGTCCGCGCTTAAGAGTTCCCCGGCGGCAAATACAATGCCACCCTCCTGGAACTCCCGTTGAACGTGCTGGGTCACCTGCTGGAAGTTCGTGGGAAGCTCGACCAGGTTGGGATGGAAAGGCTGGTTGGCTTCAAACGGCAGGGTCTGGTTGTTGTTGGTGATCCATACGTGCCCGTTGTAGGATTCGTAAGTCTGGGCGCGCCAATAGTAACGAACATCCGGCTCGGGAGAATTGGTCACGCGGGCTACCTCGGGAGGAAGGGGGTTATAACCCTCCACCTGGATATACATGATGATGTCCTGGGTGAGGTGCTGCCCGGCTCCCACGGCGTGGACCGTGGCGATCGTTACCGGACCCTGCGGGGCGTCATCCGTCTTTTTGACGGGATTGGGGGTCTGCTGCAGGCCGAGCGATTCCGCCAGGTTCTTGTCTTCGCCGGGGTTAAGAAATTTCTGGATGCTGGTGGAGATCCTTTGTATCGAGACGGATGGCAGCAAGCCGCCCGCCAGCATCAATGAACCGACCAGGAGGATAACGGAGATCGCCAGCATCGGTTCGATCACCACGCGATCCATCCGGCGGGAGACCCAGTGCCGTTCCGATTTTGAGTAGGAATTGGCAGCCTGAACGAGCAGCATGCCTCCCGTCACCAGCACCAGCCAGAAGATGCCGCGGACATCATTGGTGTAATAGATGTTATAGGCCAGCAGAACAACTGCCGGGAGCAGCCCCACCAGGACCGAATTTCTCCGCCGCACCCACCAGGTGGCCCAGGTGACCACCTGCCAGAGGATGATGGCCCAGAAGAGAGGCGCCACCAGCGGGTCGACGATGCGGATGCCCAGGCGGATGCCGTTGTACCAGCCTGCCAGCCGGGAGAATAAGGTGGTCAGTGTGGCGACCACATCCTTCCAGGCGGTAACCAACGGGCGAAGGTCGGGAACCTCACATGGAAGGATGGGTTGCAAGGAAGGCCAGATGGTGCATTGAAGAAAATCGCGGGGGAGAGGGCGAAAGGCGGTCAACAAATCACCAACCGGGCTGCCCATCCTCCCGATGGTGAGGAGCAGGTAAACCAAGCCGATGGCGGTTGCCAGAGCGCCGGCTTTCCACCAATTCAGGCGGGTACGCGCCAGCAGCCAGCCTACCAGGATGGCGATGTAGGCGATGGTGTTCAACGGCCCGGCGGATAACTTCCCGATCACAACAACCAGGCCGGAAGCAAGGCTATACATGGTGAACACAAGCAAGGCCAGATGGATGACGGTCATCCCGCCAACGGCGCGGACGATCAAACGGATGACCCGGTCAAACAGGTCGAATATCATCCGAGTTTCCTCCAGCCGGTATCAGCAGGCCGCCGGACGGCGACTGCCTTGCCGCGCCCGACCACGCGCCATTCCCATTTTCCCTGGGTACCGGGGCGGGCTTCGGGCCGGTCCAGCAATTCCCGGTGAACGATGTTATTGGTGATGCCGAAATCCTGGAGCAGGGTCATGACGCCGGCGGCGAATTCATCCTTGCCGAACGATTCAGGGTCCATCAGGAGGACGGTGGGGGCGATGCCCTTCTTGACCAGTTGCAGCATGGCCGGGGCCCAGTCGGCGGTGACGTTGGGGGTGACGATGATCAGGCTGGCGCCGCGACGGATGGACTGGCTGGCACTGACAAGCAATTCAGAGAGAGGCGTCTCACCGGGCTGGATGATCGCCAGGGTGCGCAGGATGGACATGAGATGGCCGGAGGTGCGCTGCGGGGTCATCCAGGTGAGTTCCTGGCCGAAGGTGACCAGCCCGACTGAATGACCCTGGCGGATGCCGCGGTCGGCCAGGCTGGCTGCCAGGATGATGCCGTGCTCGCTGGTGGAGGCGGAGCCCTCACCAGCCTGGGCGTTTTTGTCCAGGTCGAGGAAGATCCACCAGTCGGAGGAGGGATTGTGTTCGAACTGGCGGACGAAAAGGGAATCCTTTTTGGCGGAGGTGGGCCAGTGGATGGACTTGAGCGGATCGCCGGGGACGTATTCCCGCACGGTCTCCACGCTGACGGTGGTCTCGAGGGCCGAGCGGCGCGGGCGGCGGCCTTCGCCGGTGCGGCCGCCGGCGGCGACCTCGATGGGGGGCAGCGGCATGACGGGCGGAAGCACCAGCAGGATGGTCGAGTAGGCTGGAGGATCTCCAGGCTGCACAAGCCGAGCGGGTCACCGGAGCGGAGGGTGGTGGGGCCGAGGGTGAACAGACCTCGCTGTTTGCAGATGCCGGAGGTCTTCCATTCGAGGGAGGTGCCGGAGCCCACGGAGGTCACGCGCCCGGCGGTGTAATCGGGCAGGTTGGAATGGTCTTCGACCTCGAGCCACAGGGCCGGCATGAGGCTCTCATTGATGATGGTGAAGCGTTCTTCTAGCTGGTCACCAACCTGGGCCCAGCCGTAGCGCAAGGCCCGTTCAATGAACAGGTGGCGCGCCAGCGATAGTGTCCATAGGAAACTGATGACCCAGATGCCGCCCATGATGATGAGCAGGGTCATCCAGGCGCGGCTGGGCCAAACGAGTTGCAGCAGCAACAGCAGGAGGGTCAAGCCAGGCCATAAGCGGCTGTGCAAGCGGACCTTGGTGACGGGGATGGTGGAGAACATAAGATCAGACCGGTTTGATAGGGTTATGCAACAGTCGGGTCAATGCATCCAAAGTTCATTACAAAAGCGTTCATTCGCTCAAAATTTCACAATTTTTGGCAAGTAGCAGTAGAATATGAGCATTGCTGATACTTGCATGAAACAATCTTACATTAGTAGAGTACCCACGTCAACCAACTTAAGGAGAGTATATGGCGACCGATGAAAAACTCGTACAACGTGTGGAAGAACTTCTCAAGAAACTGACATTGGCTGAGAAGGTCTCCCTCCTTTCGGGACGGGATATCTGGAACACCGTCCCGGTTGAACGACTGGGTATTCCCCCCATCACGATGACTGACGGCCCGCACGGCGTCCGCGCCACCGCCCCCGAAGCCGGGCGGAAGATGGGTCCGGTGACGGCGTTCCCAACCGGTATATCCATGGGCGCATGCTGGAATCCGGACCTGATCGAAGAAGTGGGGAAGGCTCTCGGCGAGGAAACCCGCGGAATGGATTGCGATATTCTCCTGGGTCCATGCGTCAACATCGTGCGCGACCCGCGCGGCGGGCGGAACTTCGAGACCTTCTCGGAGGATCCATACCATAGCGGGAAGACAGCCGTATCCTACATCAATGGTGTACAGAGCCGGGGGGTGGGCACTTCGCTAAAGCATTATGCGGCCAATAATTACGAGATCGAACGGTTCCGCGCCACCTCCAATGTGGACGAGCGGACGCTGCGGGAAATCTACCTGGCTCAATTCGAGATGGCGGTCAAAGAGTCACAGCCGTGGACGGTGATGTGCTCGTATAACCGCATCAACGGCGTCTATGCCAGCCAGAACGATCACCTGCAAAATGAGATCCTGAAGAAGGAATGGGGTTTCAAGGGCGCCATCGTCTCCGACTGGGCCGCCAACCATACCATCTTCGAGTCCATCGCCGGCGGATTGGACCTGGAAATGCCCGGCCCGGCCAAATATTACACCCTGCTCACCGACGCGGTTAATATCTGGCAGATCGATGAAAGCAAGGTGGATGAAGCCGTGCGGCGGGTGCTACGGATCATCCTGCTTTCGGGCACGGATGGATAATAAGGTTTCCAAAGGCTCGATCAACACGCCGGCGCACCAGAAATTAGCCCGTCAACTGGCCGAGGAAGCCATCACACTGCTAAAGAATAAAGACGGCGTCCTGCCCATTGGCAAGGATGTGAAGACAATCGCCGTCATCGGTCCCAACGCGGCCGAGGCGGTCATCGAGGGCGGCGGGAGTTCACGCGTGCCACCGCTTTACCGGGTCAGCCCGCTGGAAGGGCTAACGGAAGCACTGGCCGGCAAGGTGAAGATCGAATATGAAGCCGGCAGCGACAATGTGGATGCACCCTTCACCATCCCGACCACGTGGCTGAAAGGCGGTCTGCATGGTGACTTCTATGAAGCGGCGGACTTCAGCGGCGAGCCGTTGAATTCGCGTGACGGGTTCGGGTCGGAGTTCTGGTGGCATACTGCCTGGACACCGGTAAAGACACGGCCCATGTCCATCCGCTGGACCGGCACACTGACCGTCCCGGAGGACGGGTTATACAAGATCTCCTTGAATCACATCGGCAAGGTCAAACTGTACCTGGACGACAAACTCATCCTGGAGAGCGTGGCCACCCCCAACAGCACCCGCGACAGTTATTCGCATGAAGACAGCGTTCAAAAACTGCAAGCAGGGCAAGGCTTACAATTTCCGCATGGATTACGTGCGCTTCGAAGGGCAGGATATCGTCAATTATGGGCTGGGCATCGGCGTGACCTTCCCGGAAGGGCAGGACCCGCGCCAGGCCAGGGCGGTGGAATTGGCGCGGCGTGCAGACGTGGCGCTGGTGTTCGTGGGCTACCCGGATGCCTTCGAGAGCGAAGGCAATGACCGGCCCATCCATCGACTTGATGGGGAAACAGAATGAACTGATCGCAGCCGTGGCTGCAGCCAATCCGCGCACGGTGGTGGTGTTGAACGCCGGAGCGCCGGTGACCATGCCGTGGATCGACCAGGTAGCGGGGGTGGTGGAAGCCTATTACCCGGGCATGGAAAACGGCCGGGCGGTGGCATCGGTGCTGCTGGGTACGGTCAATCCTTCGGGCAAACTGCCGGTCACGTTCCCGGTGCGCCTGGAAGACAGTCCGGCTTTCATCAATGCCTCATATCAGGGCTGCCGGGAAGTCAACTACGGGGAAGGCATCTTCGTGGGATACCGCTACTACGACAAGAAAAATGTGACACCGCTCTTCCCGTTTGGGCACGGCCTCTCCTATACGACGTTCGAGTACAGCGAGTTGAGAGTGTCGCCGCAGGTGAAGAAAGGCGAGGCGGTGAAGGTATCCCTCACGGTCAAGAATACCGGCAAGGTGGCGGGCAAGGAAGTAGTCCAGTTGTATGTGAATGACCAAAAGTCGTCCCTGCCGCGTCCGCTGATAGAGTTGAAGGGGTTCGCCAAGGTGGATCTGAAGGCGGGTAAATCGAAGACTGTCAAATTCACATTGGATGAGCGCGCCCTGTCCTTCTATGACCCGCATGCGCAGGCGTGGGTGGCCGAGCCGGGCGATTTTGAAGTGCTGGCAGGCAGTTCCAGCCGGGATATCCGTCTGAAGGCGGGATTCAAGTTAATCGCCTGAGGGCTGGGTAACGCACCGAATACATAAATAGACCGCCTTTATAGGCGGTCTATTTTTGATAGGTGTGTCCATGATGCTGAATCAGGATCACTTTTTGATGGGCAGATGCAGGTCCAGGGTGAAGGGCAGTGAGTTGACCACGTCGCTAAGCGGGCCGATGTGTTCCTCCAGCCACTGGTGATGACCGGCGTGATAGGGGCTGGTCTCGCGCCACTTGACCAATCGCTGCCAGGCGGAGGGTATCTCGTCACCGGGGGTATTCACCTCCAACCGCATGACCGCGTACAATCCGCCGGGGAAGTCGACTATCCGGCCCTCGCCACCACCGTGAACGGACTCGTCCACGGTCATCCACACGTCGTAGCCGTACCTGGGCGAACCGGGGGTGGGGTCGGGGTTGTTGAAACCGAAAAGGCGGTGCGGCAGGTCGAGCTGGCCGTGTTCCTTTGCCCAGGCGTAAATCTTTTCGAAGGCCTGGCTTTCAGGTTCTTCGCAGAACCCGTTGACACTGACGACGCGCATAGGCGACAGGTCTACAATACGGATCTCATCACTCATTGTTACTCCTCTTGAACGAAAGGTTTATCTCCGGAGATGAGGATATGATACGACATAGTACCTGACATCTCATGTCAGGATTTTCGAGTAAAATAAATTTATGCGCGCAGACCGATTGCTTTCCCTGATGATGCTATTGCAAACCCGCGGGCGGATGACAGCCGATGACCTGGCAGAGGAATTGGAGGTATCCGTCCGCACCATATACCGGGACGTGACCGCCCTATCGGCGGCGGGGGTGCCTGTTTTCTGCGAACGCGGGCCGGGCGGTGGAGTTGGGTTGATCGAGGAATACCGCACCAGCCTGACTGGTCTATCGGCTGAGGAGACGCAGGCGTTGTTCATGATGGATGTCCCGGCACCGTTGGCGCAGTTGGGCATGGGACAGGAATTCAAGCAGGCGCTGTTGAAATTGTCGGCGGCCCTGCCGGATTCCCGCCGGACGGACGAGGCCCGCAGCCGCCAGCGCATCCACCTGGATTCGACCTGGTGGTATCAGAGCGGTAAACCGCTGCCATGCCTGGGGACAATCCATGAAGCGCTGTGGCAGGAGCGGCGGCTGCGGTTGAAGGTGCGGCAGGAATTCTTCAACACCGAATTCGAGCAGGAGGCGGAGCCTTACGGCCTGGTCGCAAAGGCGAATGTGTGGCACCTGGTCTACGGACGCGGCGGCAGCGTGCATGTGCTACGAATTGCCGAAGTGGTGGAAGCGGTGATGCTGGAAGGCACCTTCGCACGCCCGGCGGATTTCGACCTGGCGGATTTTTGGGGGAAATGGTGCGCCGAGTATGAGTCCAGGCCGCAGTTCATGGCGCGGGTGCGGGTATCCCCGCAGGCGCTGGAACGGATCCAATTCTACCTGGATGAGCGGGCGCTGCCATATATCGACGGCGCCGGCAAGCGGGATGAAGACGGTTGGACCACGCTGGACCTGCCTTTTGAAATCCTTTTTCGTCGCCCGGACGCGATTGCTGGGAATGGGGCGAGCGGTGGAAGTGTTGGAGCCGCCGCAGCTGCGCAGAAGCGTGCTCGATTTTGCCGAGCAGATCGTCGATTTTTATAAGGGAGTAAAAGAAGAAGGAGAAGTTTAACACGAAGGACACAAAGGATCACTAAGGAAACACGCACAAAGGAAGAACACAAAAGGATTCATCACAATTGACACGAAGAATGGCTTCCTAAGAGATGGATGCAATAGTAAAGAGAATTGTTCCTGAACATGATCAAATAAAAGAGTTAATGCTTCAACAATTGGAACAGGTTGCTGTAGTCATCGGTCCACAAGCGGATAAATAAGCTGGAGGGTGGCGGAAGTGGGCTGGAGCGACTGAGAATTGCAGGTTGGCTGAGGAAGGAGGCATCACGTGTCAGCAGCATCCAGGTGGAGGGACTGGTGTAATGACCGTCGCCAGGATCGACGATGAGGGCGCTGCCAAGGTCGAAGTGCCCGGCCAGGACGGCAACGACGGGGGTCAGGTCGAGGTAGGCGTTGGTGATGTGGACCGCCAGAACGCCATTCGGCTGTAGATGATCGAGATAGATAGTGAAAGCTTGTTCGTTCATTAGATGGACGGGGATGGAATCATTGTTAAAGACATCCAGCACCAGTAAGTCATAGATGTAATCGACCTCCTGCTGGAGCGAAAGGCGGGCATCGCCCTGCACTACATCGATGTCGGCCTTACTGTCGGTGAGGTAGGTGAAGTAGCCGCCCTGACCCTGCGCCAGGAGGATATCAGCCGGGTTGATCTCGTAGAAGCGGTACAGGTCACCGGGCTGGCTGTAGGCGGCGATGGTGCCGACACCCAGGCCAAGCGCGCCGACCTTTATGCCCGCCGGGGTGCGGGGGTAGTTCAACAAGGCCAGGCCGACGCCGAACTCAGGGCCATAGTAGACCGTGGGGATGCGGCGCTCGTCCGGGCCGAGGAATTGGGCCCCGTGGATGGTGCTGCCGTTGATCAACTGGTAGGAGTTTGAGGTTTCCCCTTCGGAGGCTGACTGGCGGACGCGGATGACGCCGTAAAAGTTGCGCTCGGTGTGGACCGAGCCGGTCAGGTCTGCGCCAATGAAGGAAAAGGTGCGGACCGCGGCGATGAGCACGGCTGTCCCGAGCATGGCCCAGCCCAGCCGGTGGACGATCTCACCTTTCAATCCTTCCCCCTTCGCTCCACGACCGACGAGGAGGAATAAGGCACAGAAGAGCAGTA
Source organism: uncultured Chloroflexia bacterium (assembly GCA_963847105.1). Classification (GTDB taxonomy): domain Bacteria; phylum Chloroflexota; class Anaerolineae; order Anaerolineales; family Villigracilaceae; genus UBA877. The sequence goes on from CAWJYP010000003.1 coordinate 91,929, forward strand.
CACCCAACGGCAATTCCCAGAAGCCATTGAAGAGGGCGGGTGCCACGAAGGTGACCAACAGGCCGCCCAGCGCCCCGCCGATGGAGATGAGCAGGTAGAAGGAGGGCATGTGCACCGCCGGAGGGCGCAGGCGGTATAACTCGCCGTTGCAAACCATACAACCGAGGAAGAGCAGCAGGCTGAAAATGCCGATCTGCAGGGGCACGCCCAGCAATCCACCGTTGACCATGGCCAGGTCATAGAGCAGGATGACCGGCACGAGGGCGAAAACGAAAAGGCTGCGGGGATAGAATTTCTCACCGGCAAAGGCGAGGGCGAAAGTGGCAAGGTAGATCGCCAACGGGAGAACCCACAGGAAGGGGATAACGGCCACCTGCTGGGTCAGATAATTGGTGATGGAGAGCAGTAATATGGAGGCGCAGGCGCTCAAGCCGACCCACAGGGCGATGGTTTTTCGGCCAGGCCGGGGAGCGGGCTCGACTGTTTCTGCGGGAACTATATTTTTTGAGGAGCCCTGACGGATGAGTCCATAAAAGGTCAGGAGGGCGAAGAGCAGGTACGCGCCCGACCACAGCCAGCCCTGTCCGGGAAGAGGCAGGTTTGGCTCCAGCAAGGTGGGGTAGAGCAGAAGCGCAGCCAGCGAACTGAGGTTGGAAAAAACATACAAGCGGTAGGGCGAGCGGGCCGGGTCGGCCCGGTGGAACCACGCCTGCACGAGGGTGCTGTTGGATGCCAGCAGGAAGAACGGCAAGCCGATCGCCAACCCCAATAATATGAAAATGGCCGGGGCGGGCGGTATCGTGGCGGCTAGATTTAAGTCATCTGAGGGAGTGATGGGAGAGCGCCAGAACAGGCTGAGCGCAAGCATCAGCAGCAATGAGCCAGCCAGCAGGAACCCATGCAGCACTCGCCGGCGCTTGCCCTGGCTCAGCCAGGCCGCGTAGGCGTAGCCGCCGGTCAGCATGATCTGGAAAAATACCATACTCGTCGACCAAACGGCAGCGGTGCCGCCGAACCACGGCAGGAGGGTCTTGCCGATGAGCGGTTCGACCAGGAAGAGCAGGAAGGCAGACAGGCAAATGGAGAGGTAGAAGAACGCCATGTCTAGATGCCCATCTCATAAATGCGATAGCGGCGCAAAGGGGTGGCCCCTAATTTCTTGATGGCATTGACCATGGGCCAGTTATCCTCCAGGACGTAATTGATCTCCATCCACATACCTGGCGAATAAATGCGGTCGTGCAAGGCCCGGTACATCAGGCTGTCGATGGCCTTGCCCTGATACTCGGGGATCACTCCCAGGGCGAACATGCGGTAGCGCTGCAAGCGCGGCAGGCCGGTCAGCAACTTGATGAATCCGAAGGGGAACATGCGCCCGTTCAACCCCCGCAGCAATTCGTTCACATCCGGCAGGGCGATGGCGAAACCGATGGCTTTTCCGGTGGAGTCCTCGGCGAAGAGGACACCCTTCGGCTGGATGACCTGTTTCATGTCGCGTGCCATCGCTTCCACCTCCGCCTGGGTGACGGGGGAATAGCCCCAGTTGTCGATGATGGTGGAATTGGCCAACTCGATGATGATCTTGACTTCTTCATCATAATGCTTCATATCCAACTGGCGAATGGTGATGTTGTAGCGTTTCTGAATGGCTTCGGTCAGGTGGAGGATGCGGGCGGGGACCTCGTAACCGTCGGCGGCGCTGATGTACCAGCAGAGCAGGTCTTTGACCTTGGCGAGGCCGAAGCCGGTGAGAAGCAGTTCGTAATAGGGCGGGTTATAGGGGGCCATGACCACCGGCGAAGGCTCGAACCCCTCCACCACCAGGCCCCACTCCTGTGAGACGAAGGACCAGGGTCCGCGCATGGAGGTGCAGTTTTTCTGGCGCAGCCAGTCGCGGGCGGCTTTAAGCAGCAGGTCGGCGGCCTGCGGGTCCGGCGGGCATTCAAAGTAGCCAAAGAGACCGATGCGCTCATTCCAGAAATCGACTGCCAACAGGTCGATGAAGGCGGCGATGCGACCGATGACCAGGCCGTCCTGTTCGAGCAGGAAGAGCTGCCATTCGCAGTGGTCGAGCAGGGGGTTGCGGCGCGGGTCGAACTGGCCGCGCTGCTCGCTGCGAAGGGGCGGGATCCAAATGGGATCATCCCGGTACAGGCGGTAGGGCAGGTCAATGAAGGCTGCCAGGTCTTTTTTCGTGGCGACAGGGCGGATATGCACAGTGGGCCTCGCTATGCAGAGATATTTGGATAACGACAATTAATTCAACTGGCGGCTGTTCTTTTTCAACCAGAGCATACGCTGCTTGTAATCGGGCATAAGTTTGGCTACTCGCTGCCAGAAGGTCCTGGAATGGTTCCTCACCTGGGTGTGGACAAGTTCGTGGATGATGACATAATCGACCACTTCCAACGGGGCCATGATCAGCCGGTAGGTGAAACTGAGCGTACCGGTGCTGCTGCATGAACCCCAGCGGGCGCGGGCGGAGGAAATGCGGAGCTTCTTATAGTCGAAGCCATACTTACGGGCGGCGACCGAGACACGTTCCGTGAGGATCTCCGCTGCCTGGCTTTTGTACCAGCGGATGAAGGCTTCACGGGCGCGGGGGAGGGCCAGCCGGGCGAGGTGGAAGGTCTGCCCGTCAAAAGACAGGGCCGGGCGCTGGCGAGGGATGATCTCCAGCGGATAGGGTTTCCCCAGGAACAGGAAGGTCTCGCCGGGCTCGTATTTTTTCACGGGGATAGGTGGAACGGTGCGGACTTTGATCCGGCTCTTGGTAATCCACTCTTCGTGGCCCTGCACGAAGGCGTGTATGGTCACCTCCGGCATGCGCAGAGGCGCTCGCACGATTAGTGAGCCATCCGTCTGGACGATGAGGGCGATAGTCTTACGCCGGGAGCGGATGAGGTTGAAGGGGGGGAGGGGCATGGATAAATTGTACTCGATTAGATGTCGCGAAGGACCAAGAAAGAACTTAACACAAAGGAAGAAAAAAGCCGCCCATGAAGGGCGGCTGAGAGCGGGTTGGTGGTCTGGCTAGACTTTCTTTTCAACCGGGTGGCGCAAGATGGTCTTCAATTTTTCCGGGGCGGCGAGCAGGGGGTTGCCCAGGTAGATCTCGTGGTGTTGACGGCAAAGCAGGTAGCCGTTCTCGGCGGCAAATGCTTCCATGCGGGCGACGGTGGCGGGCTCGGTCGCATAGGGACCGATGTGCATCGTCTGCACACACAACCCCTCTTGGAAAGGCTGCAGGCGTAAACGGGAGAAGGCAGGCTGGTCGCCTTTCTTCTTACGCAACTGTGCCAGCGCCTCGGCGAAAAGGTCCGCAGTGACCAGGTCGGGCTGCATGATCATGACCGTGTACTTCCAGTTATCCTTGATGTTGATGTCGAAGTGACCATCTTCCACGAACCACAGCCCTTCCAGGGCCATGACGGGATAATCGACCGGGTCGACCGCCCGCTTCTTGACCATGAACTTGAGCGTGTAGGATACTCCATAAAGAGCGCCCAGGTTTTCCTTGAAGAGGGGCGAAGTCCCGGGCCCATGAGCCGGCTCGATGGCCCCATCCACCATGATGAAATTGAAGCGGGGCACGTCCACAACTTCGATCTTTTTGGCGGAAGGTGCATAGAGGTGCTTCAAGTTCTTGCGCAAGTCGAGTTTTTCCATTTGATAATCTCCTTATTTACGAATATTGTTCCAGAATTGCTTTGGCCCATTTCTTTACTTCCCGGCGGACCCGGGCAGGTTCGAGCACCTCCACGCCCGGACCGAAAGACATGGCCGTGCTGGCCGCCCAGGTGAGATCGGGGACGTCCATGACAGCGGTGATGGAACCATCCGGTGCTTGTTCCACTTCGTGCCAGGTGAAGGCGCTTTCTTGCACAAGGAAGGCCATTTCTGCAGAAAAGCGCAGGCGAACGTGCAGTGAACCCGCGGGGTTTAAGTCCATCACCAAAAAGGGCCGGACATCGAAATCGAGAGGGGGGACGAAAGGAGCATCGAGCAGCGTTAATTCTGTGATATGGTCCAATCGAAAGATGCGTATAGCCGTTCTTAGGTGGCAATAGCCGACCACATACCACCAGCCGGAGCGGAAAACCAACACGTATGGATCAAATCTGCGTTTGGTCGATTTCGGCCTTCGCCCGGCCTTGATAAGTCATCTCTACCTGGTGCGAGGTACGCATGGCCTGACGGAGTTTTTCCAATGTGCGGGTCAGTCTGTCCATTTGCGGGCGGCGCAAGGCCGAACTGACCAGGGTCCGCTGGGCCCAGGCGACTTCGCTGCGCTGACCTTCTGGGAGGAGGTTATCCAGTTTTGCGATCACGCTGTGAGCGGCATCGGCGTATAACTCACCCCACATTTGTTCCACCAAATGAGTCCCCAGGGAGATCGCCACGGCTTCGTCGGCGGTGAAGACAAGGGGTGGGAGTTTGTAACCGCGCATGAGGGAAAAGCCGCCGTAGCGGCCGCGCTCACTGTAGATGGGGATGCCCATCTGGTCGAGTTTTTCCATGTAGCGGTGCAGGCTGCGGACGGAAATCCCCAACTGGCCGGCGAGGTCAGGCGCTTTCTGGTTGGGGAAGCGCTGCAAGAGGGTGATGAGGGTAAGCAAGCGGGTGGCGGGTTTGTTCATGGGGTTACTCTTTTACTCAAGGATATGATATAGCAGATATATGTCAATATCTGTCATGATTATTATAGGTTAAATTCTGGAAAGTTGATTTATTGGAATGACCGCAATAGCAGTCGTAAATTGAAACGAATAAGGCATTCACCACAAACAAGCAACTAAGTCCCAAAGGAAAAGCACAGGGCAGGGTCGCTAATGCAAATACAAAAAAGGCCACTCGAGGGAGCGGCCTTTGTGGAACAATCTACCATGTCCATCTCATCAACGGCGGGTAGAGCCGACTTTCTTGAAATCGATAAAACCACGGTCTACATCCACCGAGATCAGTTCAGCTCGCAGGGGCTCACCGATATCCAGGCCGGCCTCGCCCTGGACCAGTTTCCCTTCCACGGGCAACTTGAAGATCCTGATCCAGGTGCCTTTTTCGGAGGCGCCCGTCACAACCCCGTCGAACTGTTCGCCGATGCGAGACCGCAGCAAAAGCGCAGCGGCGGATTTGCCCACCTGCCGTTCCACTTTGGTGACGATATCCTCCTCTTCAGTGCAGTAGAGGGCCAGTTCTTCCAGTTTGTTGGGGCTGTAGGGGACGGGTCTCTTTTGCAAGGCGGCTTTGAGCAGCCGTTGAGTGATCAGGTCGGGATAGCGCCGGTTGGGGGCGGTGGAATGGGCGTAGTCCTTACCGCCAGACCGAAATGTCCCTGGGGACTATCGCCGGGGAACTCGGCCACGTACTCACCGGACCCGAGCAGTTTGATCACCGAGAGGGACACATCCGGGAAACGCAGGGGGTCTTCGGCCTGCTCTTTGACGAGGAATTCCTGCAGGGCTTTAGGGTTTGGCTCATCGGGAAGCTCGTACTTGCGGTCGGCGGCGATGGCGACGATGCGATCCCAGCGGCGAGGGGTGCGGACGACCCGCCGGAGGGAGGGGAAATTGCGGGACGCCAGGAAGCGGGCTGTGACGCCGTTGGCGGAGACCATGAAATCCTCGATGATCTCGGTGGCGCGATTCTTCGGCCGGACCTGCAGGTCGCGCAAATCGTCCTGGTCGAACACGGGTTTGGCCTCCACTGTTTCCAGGGTGAGGGCACCGTTCAGGTGGCGGAAATTCTTCAGGCGTTGGGCGACACTATCCTGCAAGCGGAGATTCTCCGCCAGACCCTGAACCTCTGCGATCCCTGCCGGCATGGGACCATTGTCTGTCAGCCAGGCTCCCACGCCGTTGTAAGCCAGTTTGGCATGGTTGTGAACGAGGGCGGAGGATATTCCGGCATCCTGCAAGGAGCCATCTTCGGCAACGATCATCTCAATAACAATGGCGAGGCGGTCTACGCCCGGATCGAGGGAGGTCAGGTCGGTGGAGAGTTTTTCCGGCAGCATGGGGAAGATCTGTGCGGCTGTATATATGGAGGTGGTGTTGTGGCGGGCGTGACCGTCGACGGCGGAGCCTTTCGCGACCAGCACATCCACGTCGGCGATGGCAACGAGGATGCGCGTCTTCCCGTCCGAGAGGGCTTCGGCAACGGTGAGTTGGTCCAAATCCTCGCTGTCATCATTGTCGATGGAGCACCAGCACAGGTCCCGCAGGTCACGGGTGGGTAAACCGTCCTGATTGGTGGGAGCAGATTTTATCTGCTCTACTTCGCGCATGATTTCCGGGGAAAAATCAGGCAGGAGGCCGCGCTCGAGCAAGACCCGGCGGGCAATGTCTTGCAGGATCTGGCGGTGTTTACGGTTATAAGAATCCATGATTTTTCCTCCACTTCCCGGTGATCTTCGGGCATGTTTTCTATTATTGTACCCGATGGTTTGAGAGGTAGCCGGTTTTACGGTTGGAGCTATAGGAGGAATTCGAAGTTAAGTTTTACAAGGAATTTTGAGCCCCCACCCCGACCCTCCCCGGTGGGGAGGAAGAAAGAAACGAAAAATGATGGTGCGCCCGGCGCACCATCATTTTTCGCATACTCTTAGATGAGCATCGGAGTAGACAATTACAGGGTCAAAAAGACTTTGACTGCCAAAGAAGTTTCCTTTTTCGGGAGGAAGTGTTAATATAGTGTTGCCATAAGGCAGATTAAATAGCACGCGTATACAAATGAATAAACCACTTGAATCCATTCCATTACAGTAGTATGCCCAGGAGAAAAGATGAAGAAACCCGCTGCGCTTGTTCTTGTGTATGCCCTATTCTTCCTGTTTTTCATCCAGATGGCCGGTACGTTGATCCAATCCATCTACGTTTTGGACTTAATGAATACCAGCCTGGATGAGAAAGCACTGGGCGTGCTCTTCTTTTTCACCCCGGTTCTGCTGCTCTTTTTCCGCAAGAAGTGGCCTGCCTGGGTTCATTGGGCGCTGTTCGGCGGCTTCATCCTGGCCCGCCTGATCACGCCTTCGCTGAGCACATCGGCGCGGTTGTTCAGTGCCGGGATGGCAGTCGGACTGGGGTTGTTGGTCATGCCGTCTCTCTTTTCGTCCCGGATGAAAGGGACCACCAAGAATCCGCTGGGTTTCACCGCCTCGACGGGCATGGCATTGGCGGTAGCGCTTTCGATCTTCCTGCGGACGATCAACTTCAGCGTGGACTATTCCCTCACCCCAATCGGCGCGTGGGCTGGGTGGGTGCTGTGCCTGCTGCTGGCGCTTGCCTCGATCGGGCTGGAATGGACGGAGGCTGGTGCAGTTGAAAAGAAGAGCCCCAGCATTACCGGACCTGTCTTCGGCATTTTCATGGTCATGACGCTGGTCTATTTCGTATTCTCGGCTCCGGGGGTGATCGCACGGTGGACGGAGGGCAATTACCCCCTGATCGTTACCCTGGTGAGCCTGTTGTCCGGCGGATGGCTGCTGGTGTCGTTCAGGTTTCCCGACTTGATCGAACGCATATCCACCGGCTGGGTCAGGGCGTGGAATATCCTCTTCGGTCTCAGCCTGGTGGGCACGATCCTGGCTCAGCGGGTCGGGTTCCCGTCCACGCCGGGGTCGGCGGTAGTGGTGGTCGGCGCGCCGAACATGGTTGCAGCAAATTCCCTTGTACATCATGCTGCTGCTGTTCCCGGTCATCTTTGTGGATCTGCGCCTGTTCTTCCGGCGCATCCAGCAGGCGCAACCGACCCGGCAGGCATTCATCCCCGGGTTGCTGCTGGGGAGCCTGGCGCTGGTAGTGCTCGTTTTCATCATCATTTTTACCAACGTATGGGGCTATATCGACCCGGTCAGCACGCCCTTCCGCAATATGTTCTGGCTGCCGTTCCTGCTCATCACTGGCGCTCTCAGCCTGCTGACGTGGCGGGAGTGCTCCCTGCAAGGGGAGGCCGGGTTCCCGGCTGGTTATGAATTCCCCCGTCAGTGGGTGTGGAGTATGGCGAGTATATTCGTCTTTACCGTTTTCTCTGCCTTCCTGCCTTTCCAGACTCAATCAGCCGACCCGTTTAAAACCTCGCTGATGGTGATGACCTATAACATCCAGGCCGGCAATGACGGGTCTGCGGAGAGGTCGTATGAGCGGCAGTTGGCGCTCATCCGGCAGGTGAACCCGGACATCCTGGCGCTGCAAGAATCCGATACGGCCCGCATCTCGATGAATAATGACGATTACGTGCGCTATTTTGCCGGGAAACTGGGGTACTACTCGTATTACGGTCCCAAGGTAGTGGCGGGAACGTTCGGGACGGCCATCCTATCGAAATACCCTTTGACGGATACACGTTCGGTCTTCTCATTTAGCGACACGGATGAGATAGGGACGGCTGAAGCGAAGATCGAGGTGGGCGGGAGGACTTTCACGATCTTCAATGTGCATCCAGATGGATCCAAGACTGCCAAGATGGCTTTTGCCACCAATCTGGTGGCGCAGGTGCAGGGCCTCGAGAATGTGATCGCCCTGGGGGATTTCAACATGCGGCCCGACCATGAAGGCTATCAACTGGTGGCAGCGCAATTGACGGAGTCATGGATGAGCCTTCACCCGGTGTTGGAGGGCAAGGGATACATCGATCACATCTTCATCTCGCCGGGGTTGATGGCGCGGGAGGCGGTCTACGTGATGCCGCCGGAATCAGCCACGGACCATCCGGTCCACTGGACGGTGGTGTATTGGGAAGAGTAGAAGGGGATCAGGCCTTTTTGAGGCGGATCACGTTCCAGGAGTGGGCCGGGAGGGTGGCGGCAAGGAAATCATCCTGGAGACGAGCATCCCCGCCTGAGCGAGGCAGGACATTGTTGGGATTGTCCTGCGTATTGGCGGCATCCAGGTCGGGGTGGTCGAGGAGGATATGTTCAGCGATGGAGTAACCTTTTAACTCCATCCCGTCGCTGACCAATTGCAGGGGTTCATCCAGGCTGCGGTTGACGGCAAAAACCGTGATCGAATCATCTGCGGGGTTAAGAGTCGCCACGCTTTCCAGGTAGGGCACCCGGTCGAATTCCTTGTTCTCATAGGAGTCGCAGCGGACGTTCAGGTCCATCGCTTCGCCGCGCCCATACAGGGAAGCATGCAGGAAGGGATAGAAGATCGTTTGCCGCCAGCACGGTCCGCCGTTGGCGGTCATGATGGGGGCGATGACATTGACCAGTTGGGCCATGCAGGCGATCTTGACCCGGTCGGCATGTTTGAGCAGGGTGATGAGCATGCAGCCGGCCACCAGCGCATCTTCGAAGGTATAAACGTCCTCCAGCAGCGGCGGGGCGACCTGCCAGGGGTCCCGTTTTTGGTCGGCTTCGTTGGAGTGATACCAGACGTTCCATTCATCGAAGGAAAGATGGACGGTTTTTTGGCTGCCCTGGCGGGCCTTGACGGTGTCACAGATGGCGGCAACGGAGATGATGAAACTGTCCATGTCAAGGGAGCGGGCCAGGAAATCCTGGCTGTCGTTGTTGCGTTTGGCGTAATAGGTGTGGAGAGAGATGTAGTCCACGTGGGGGTAGGTGTGTTCGAGGACGGTGGTTTCCCAGGCGCCAAAGGTGGGCATGCCGCGGCCAGAACTTCCGCAGGCGACCAACTCAATGCGCGGATCGACCCACTTCATCACCTTGGCAGTCTCACAGGCCAGCCGCCCATATTCTTCGGCGGTTTTGGCGCAGATCTGCCAGGGGCCATCCATCTCGTTGCCGAGGCACCACAACTTGATGTCATGGGGTTCGGCTGAGCCGTTCTGCTTGCGCAGGTCGGACCAATGCGTCCCATGCGGATGGTTGCAGTATTCGACCATATTGCGGGCGGAATCGGCTCCGTGCGTGCCCAGGTTGACGGCCATCATGGGGCTGGTGTTGGCGGCTTTGCACCAACGGACGAACTCGTCCAGACCGAACTGGTTCGTTTCGGTGGTATGCCAGGCCAGGTCTAGCCGGGCAGGGCGCTTGTCCTTAGGACCGATGCCATCTTCCCAGATATAGCCGGAGACAAAATTCCCACCGGGGTAGCGGACAATGGGCACATCCAACTCTTTCACAAGATCGAGCACATCCCGGCGGAAACCGTGCTCGTCGGCGGAGGGGTGACCCGGCTCGTAGATGCCGCCATAGACGGCCCGCCCGAGGTGCTCGATGAAGGAGCCGAACAGGCGCGGGTCGACCGCGCCGATCTGGCGGTCACGATCCAAAGTGATGGTGGCTATTTGCATGGTGGGCCTCTTTACATCGTTAACACGTTGAGACGTTGAAACGTTAAAACGTCACAGGCTGGATTTCAGGGCGCGGAAGCCACCGGGCTGCGGCGCGAGTGCGTAGGCACCGGTGGAGGCGGGGATGACGAGAGTCTCCAACAGGCCCAGGTCCATGTGTTCGCCGCCGCTGGAAAAGCGGGCTGCTCCTTCGATGACGGTGAGGGTGTGGAAGGTCTGTCCGCGAGTATCCAACTCCAGCGTTCGTTTGCGGGTTTGGAGGATCTCCAGGGTGAAGTACTCGGACTGGCACAAGGTCTGGCACTGCCCGTCCTGCAGGAGCGGGGACGGCTGGGCCTGGCTGGTGGCGGCTGCATCTGCCACGGCGAGGGACTTGTCGATGTGGAGCACTCGTCCGCCGGTCTGGGGGCGGTTCCAGTCGAAGACGCGGTAGGTGATATCGGAGGATTGCTGCACTTCGTACACCAGCAGGCCGGGGCCGAGGGCGTGGATGGTGCCGGCACGCATGAAGACGGTGTCGCCCTGTTTTACGGGGACGAAATTGGACATATCCACCACGGTGCCGGCGCGGACGGCTTGCTCCAGCGCGGCCGGGGTGGTGCCGGTTTTCAGGCCGGCGATGATCTTTGCCTCGGGGGCGGCATCGAGGATGTGCCAGGCTTCGGTCTTGCCATTTTGACCGGGGCCTTCCAACTCGACGGCCTGGCGGTCATTGGGGTGGACCTGCAGGGAGAGCCATTGGTTGCAGTCCAGGATCTTGATGAGCAGGGGGAAACGGGGGCCGCGCCGATCCAATACTTGCTGCCCCAACAGGGCGGCTCCGTATTCAGCGGTGACCTCCCCCAGGGTTTTCCCCGCCAATGGACCGGAGGCGATGCGGTCGTTCTCATGAACGATCCAGGCTTCGGCGGTGAGCAGGCCGGGGCGAAGGCGCTGGCCTCCCCAGACGTAATCGCGGTATTCAGGTGTACAGATAAGAGCGCGAGGTAACATTCATTTATCCTTCCTTCCCCCATTTTATCAAAGAAGGACAAGCGGATTGGGGCTAATAGGTACTATATTCGTTTACACGTTGAAATGTTGGCACGGTAGCTCGTCGAATGTCGAACGTCAAAGGTCGATAAGATGTTGATGCAGTTACCCCATTTTATAAATTCCGCAGGTAAGCCAGACCCTCATGGGCGGCGGTGGCGGCGTCTGGCTGGGGCAGGAATTCGCCGGAGACCCAGCCCCGGTAGCCGGTTTGATCCAACGCTTTCAAGGCCGAGGCGAAGTCTATATGGCCTGCACCGGGATACCAGCGATTGGAGTCAGCGACATGGAAGTGGAAAATTCTTTCATCGCACTGGCGGATGCTCGCGAGCATGTCGGCTTCCTCGATGTTCATGTGGAAGGTATCCAGCAGCAGGCCGAAGTTATCCGCGCCGACACGCTCGATCAAATCCATCCCGGCGGCGGCGGTATTAATGAGGCTGGTCTCGTAGCGGTTGATCGGTTCGAGGGCCAGGCGGATGTTATGCGGACGGGCGGCCTGACTGCAGGAGCGCAGGGCTTCGACCAGCCAATCCATCGCCTGGGCGGGGTCCACGCCGGGTTTGACGATGCCGCGGATGAGACCGATGATGATGACCGCCCCGAAACGTTTTGCACCGGGGATGTGGCTGCAGATGCGCTCGATGGCGCGAGCCCTGACGGAGGGGTCGGGGTCGGTGAAAGATAGGTGCTCCTCGCCCCAGGCCTGGCCCGTGCCGATAGCCGGGACGGATAGACCACATTCATGCACCATCTGCTCCAGCAAGTCATAATCCACCAATTGCGGGTCGCGGATGGCCAGTTCCACCCCGTCATAGCCGAGGGAAGCGATGCGGCGCAGGTTCTCTTGCAGGTCACCTTTGAAGGTGGCGGCCTGGAACTGGGCCGGCTGGGTGGAGAGGACGATGGAGATTTTCACAGAGTCCTCCTTATCCCTTCTCCCCTGCGGGAATGGGGGAGAAGGGAAAGGTCGAGGAGAAGAGAAGCAGTTATTTGGAGGCGACGTAGGTGATCTTGCATTCCGAACGGTCGGTCTGCAGTTTGATGATGTTCTCAGGCAATTGTTCCAGGCTGATCTTGCGGGTGCTCATAGGAGTCATGTCCATGCCGCTGGCCATGCACTCGATCACGCGGGGGAAGTTGCCGTGGCCGGAGTGGCCCTGTGCGCCGACAATGCGGGCCTTGCGGACCTGCAGCACTTCGCCGGCGACGGGCATTCGCGCATCCGCCCGGGCGGTGACGACGACGGTGCTCAGGAGGGTGCGGCCTTCCCAGATGACGCGCTCGATGCCGGGATAGACGACCGCGGGCAGACCGGTGGCTTCCATGAAGATATCCGCACCCATGCCTTCGGTGATCTCGAGGACACGGTCGGCGAAGTCTTCTTTGAGCGGGTTGACGTGGTAATCGGCGCCAAGTTTCAGGGCCATAGCGGCCCGTTCCGGCTGAGTCTCGGAGATAATGACCACCGAGGCGCCGGCGCGTTTGAGGATGGCGCAGGCGGCGATGCCGACTGGTCCGCCGCCGAGAATGACAGCCCGGTCACCGGGGCGGATGCCTCCGCCGCGTTCGATGGCGGCATTATAGGCCACACAGGTGGGCTCCACCAGGCTGCCGGCGATGAAGATATCCTCTTCCTTATAGTTCTTCCGCAGCGGTTCCAGGCTCCAAATGGTGCGGGAGGGCAGGACGATGTATTTGGTGTAAGCGCCGTTGACATTGAAGCCCACTTCATCCAGTTGTTCGCAGTGGTTGGGCTGACCGTCGGCGCAGGGTTTGCACTGTCCGCACCAGAGCATCTCTTCGGTGGTGACGGCCTCGCCGCCCTTGAAGGGTTTGTTGGTGCGTTTGTCGCGGGCGTTCTTGCCGGCCTCCACCACCACGCCGGAGAATTCGTGGCCGAGGATGGAGGGGAAACCGGTCAGACCGGGGTAGTAGATGTAGCCATCCTTATCTGCCTGGGCCATGTGGACATCCGAACCGCAGATGCCGCAGGCCTTGACTTCCATCAGGACTTCATCGGGACCGGGGGTGGGGATGTCGTACTCGCGGATCTCCAGGCGGGGATTGCGCCATACCTGGCTGCCGAGGTAAGTCTGGCGGCCTTCGATATCCTTGGAGCCGAGTTTGAAGCCGGGCTTGGGATCCCAATCTGCTACCAATGTCACGCCTTGCATTTTGCCTTTCATAATATTCTTCTCCTTGTAAAAAAGATTTAAACACAAAGGGCACTAAGGGTCACAAAGGAAAAACTCAAATACTTTTTCACGAATTGCCTTGGTGTTTCAAGACTCTTATACTTCCGTGCCCTGACCGATGCGGGGCAGGCTGTATACGGGCTTCCAACCTTCGCTGAGAGGCTCGCGCAAGTAGGGTTCCATTTCTTTTTCGGTGCGCAGAGTGACTTCTTCCACCGGAGGAACTTTACCGGCGGGGAAGGCTTCGAGTACATCGTCATGCCACAGGGTCAGGTATTTCAGGATGGCTGCCATGGGACGTTTGGCTTTTTGGGCTGTGCCGGAGCGGGCTTTGCCGACCACACCTTCAGGCGTGGCGGCGATCTCAATGGCAAAATGGCCTTCGCCTTCGGACCAGCGGCTGGGGCGACCGTAGGGGTCGACGGATTTGTCGAAGTGGCCTTCGGGAAGGTAGCTCTTGCCTTCGGTATCGACCGCATAATTCATATCGACCATCTCGGGATGGAGCAAGAGACTGAGAGAGGTCTCGGATTCGTCGGCATGGACGAAGTTGGTGCTCATCTGCCCGCCACGGTCGGCCGGGCGGAAGAACTCGCGCACGCCGCGGTGCCAGTCGATCACACGGAAGATGCCCGGCAGTTGGTAACGCTTCATGAACTCCTGAACAGCCGATTCGAGCATCCACAGGTGACCGTGATTGTTGACGATCAACTGCTTGCGGAAACCGTCATTCCACAGGCCAAGCATGACATCGATCATCATCTCGCGGACGACGTGCTCGCGCACGATGACCGTGCCGGGCATGCCCATGTGGTGGTAGGGATGTCCGCCGTAGTTGAGGGGCGGCAGGGCCAGGTTGACCGGGGCGCCGCGCTTGGCGGTGAACCGGCGCACCCCTTCGCAGATGGCGCTTACGTAGAGCGTATCGGCGGCGCTGGGGAGGTGCTGACCGTGCAGTTCGGTGCAGCCGACCGGGATGAAGACCACATCGTTCTTCTTGCGGTTGGCTTCCACCTGCCAGCGGGTGGTCGTCTGGATGTAGGAACCGGGTTTGCCCCATTCGACGGGGGAGGGGATGCCGTAATCCGCCAGCATGGCATCGATCTGCTCGTCGGAGGCGTCCCAGACTTCTTTCTTGATCCGTCCAACAGCGTTGTCCTCGAAGAAGAGATCGGGCTGGTCCGTGGAAAGAAATCCTTTTGGTACGATCGTGTTCGACATTTTGTTCTCCTTTAAATGGGTTGGGTTCAATCAGGAAATATCTTGCCTGGGTTAAGAATATTCAGCGGGTCAAGGGCTTGCTTGATCCGTTTTTGGATCTCGATGGAAACGGGGCCGAGGGCCTTCTCCATGTAGGGACGTTTGGAAGCGCCGACTCCATGCTCGCCCGAGAGGGTGCCGCCCAATTCCAGCGAGGCGGCGAACTCTTCCTGCACCATCTTTTCGACAGTTTCCCGCTGGCCGGGGATGCGCTGGTCGAAGAGGATGTTGGGGTGCAGGTTGCCGTCACCGGCGTGGCCAAAGATGACGATGGGCAGACCGTGGCTGGCGCTGATGTCCTTCAGCCGCTGGACCGCGGCCGGGATGGCGCTGCGCGGCACGGTGATATCCTCGCCCAGTTTGTTGGGGGCCTTGCGGGCCAGGGCAGAGGCGACCGAGCGGCGGGCTTTCCAAAGATTGGCGCGCTCGGTCTCGTCACGGGCCAGCCGGACCTGGCGGGCGCCGTTCTCGGTGCAAATGCGGGTGACGGTTTCGATCTCGCGCAGGACGGCGGACTCATCCGAGCCGTCGGTCTCGACCAGCAGGACGGCCTTCCACGTCCAGGGGCAGGCCCAACTGCAAGGCTTCTTCGATGCAGGCCACGGCGGTCTCGTCCATCAATTCCAGGGTGGCGGGGACGACCCCGGCGGAAAGGATGGCGTTGACCGTGCGGGAGGCATCGTCCAGGGCGGGGAATTCCACCAGGGCGGTGCGGGCAAAGCGGGGTTTGGCGACGAGGCGCAGCAACGCTTCGGTGATGACCCCCAGCGTCCCTTCGGAGCCGGTGAAGAGGGCATTCAGGTCGTAGCCGACCACATCCTTAATGCATTTCCCGCCGGTGTGGATGATTCGCCCATCCGCCAGGACGACGGTGAGGCCGAGAACATAGTCACCGGTGACGCCGTATTTGAGGCAGCGCGGCCCGCCGGCGTTGCAGGCGATATTGCCGCCGATGGTGGAATGGCGGTTGCTGGAGGGGTCGGGCGGGTAGAACAGGCCGACTTTTTCGACGGCGGCTTGCAGGTCGGCGGTGACGATGCCGGCTTCCACATGGGCGATGGCGTTGGCCTGGTCGATCTCGATGAGGCGGTTCATGCGTGTCATCGTCAGGGCGATGCCACCCTGGAAGGGGACGGAGGCGGCCGAAAGACCGGTACCCATGCCGCGGGTCACGACTGGGATGCGTTCGGCGGCGGCGAGTTGAACGACCGCGCTGACCTGTTCGGTGGTCTGCGGGAAGCACCACCACCTCCGGGCAGCCTTTATCGAAGGCGCCGTCGTAACTGTAAACGGCCAGGTCTTCGGGAGTGTGGAGCACGCCTTCTTTGCCGAGCATCTTTTCGAGCCGTGCGATGATGTTCTTATCCATCATTTTCCTCCATTCCTGGCCGCCGTAGGCCCGGTCAAGCAGTGTGATCGGGTGGACCACCTCAACATCCAGACCGGCGCGGCGAGCGCCGGTGGTCAACTGCATCTGGCAGCCGGGGCAGCCGGAGGCAATGTAATCTGCCTGGGTGGAAGCCAGGTTGTCGGTCTTGCGCTTCAACACTTTGAGGGAAGTCTCGTAATGCGTGATGAGTTGGCTGCCGGCGGAACCGCAGCACCAATCGGCTTCGGACAGTTCGACGAACTCGACCCCATCGATCATTTTGAGGAGTTCACGCGGCTGCTGCCACACCCCCTGGGCGCGGCGGAGGTGGCAGGGGTCGTGGTAGGTGACGCGGGCATCCACGCGCAGGGTCGGTTTTTCGAGCGGGATGGACAACAGGAATTCGCTGATGTCGCGTACTTTGGCGCTGAAAGTTGCCGCCCGGGCGGACCAGGCCGGGTCGTCTGCCAGTATGTGACCGTAATCCTTGAGGGTGGAACCGCAGGTGGCGCAATCGGTGATGATGAACTCCACCTCTGCGGCTTCGAAGAGGGCGATGTTGTGGCGGGCTTGCTGCTGCACCTGCTCAACCTTGCCGAAACCAAGGGCCGGCATGCCGCAACAGACGGTCTCGCGGGGGGTGACGACGGTGCTGCCGTTGCGGGCCAACACACGCACACTGGCGGCGCTCTCCTCGGCGAAGAGCAGGCTTTGGGCGCAGCCTAGGAAGAAGCCCACCCGCCGGAGGGATTGCTCCTTGCGCCGGAGTGACCGCAGGGAGCACCTGCCGCAGAGGTCGCTGGGGGAGGTGGGGCAGCATGGTCTCCATATCGCGCAGTTTGGCGGGGAGCAGACGGCGCAGCCCGAGGACATAAACGAGGCGGCGCAGTCCCAAGGCCTGATACAGACGTAAAGGCCAGGTGGCCAGTTCCAGGCGGGCCGGGCGGGGGAGGAGAGTGTCGAAGAGGGCTTTCTTCCACGTTTTTGGGTGGGATTTTTCGTAGAGCGCCCGCATGTCCAGCGCCAACTCGGCGGGATGGATGCCAACCGGGCAAATCTCGTTGCAGGCCATGCAGTCGAAGCAGGCATACATCTGCTCGAGCAGGTTGGGGCTGAGTTCCAGGTCACCTTCCAGGCCTTTGCGGGCCAGTGCCACCCGTCCGCGCGGAGAGGACGTCTCAGTCAGGTACTCGCGATAGGTAGGGCATACCACCAGGCACAGGCCGCAGCGGATGCAGTTCAGGTATTTTTCTTCGGAAGGTTGGTTCGGGTTCTCAGGCATGGTCTAGTACCAATAATCCATAAAAGGGTCGTCAGCCGATCTCTGTGATCTTGACGGGTCGGTTCTCGCGCAGTGACTTGCCGGCGGCATAGCCGAGCACCACGGCGGCGCGACCATCTTTGCCGGTGGTGGGGGTGAGCTTGTCCTCGCGGACGCACTCGATGAACTGGCGTATCTCTTCCACATAGCAGGGAGCATAACGCTGCATAAAGAAGTAGGGCGGTTTGGCCGAGAGGAAACCGGCTTGATTGCCCTTGACGACAATATCCTCGACTTCATTATTTGCCATGGCGGTGCCATTGGAACAAAAGACCTCCAGACGCTGGTCATAACCGTAGACGGCCTTGCGGCTATTGTCGATGGCACCGACAGCGCCGTTGGCGAATTTGAGCGTGACCACGTCCGTGTCGGTATCACCGAATTCCTTTAATGTTGGATCGAGCAGTACGCTGCCCATGGCGTAGACTTCCTCAACCTCGCCGACCTGGAAGCGAACCATATCAAAATCGTGAATGGCCAAATCCAGGAAAATACCGCCAGAGGCGCGCAGGAAATCCATGGAGGGGAAGTCGGGATCGCGGTTGGTGATGCGCAGGATGCAAGGGCGGCCGATCTCGCCGGAGGTGACGATCTCATGGACGTGTTGGAAGCTTTTGTCGAAACGGCGGTTGAAGCCGACCTGCAGTTTGACGCCAGCTTTTTCCACGACTTCGAGGGCTTTGTCGATATCGCCGAGATCGAGCGCCAGCGGCTTTTCGCAGAAGATATGCTTGCCGGCTTTGGCGCAATCCATGATGATGGCGGCATGGGTGGGGGTGCTGGTGGCGATCAGGACGGCTTCGATTTCCGGATCGGCGAGCAACTCTTTATAGTCCTTGACCACCCGCTTGATACCGAGTTCGTCGCCGAGCACCTGCGCCACTTCCAGGCGGATATCGCAGATAGCGACCAGGTCCGCTTGAGGGATGGACGTAGCGATGTTGCGGACATGGACGCTGCCCATGCGACCCGTTCCGATGACGGCAATCTTCACTTTTCTTGTCATGGTAACCTCTCGATAGACATATTTTTTCCTTTGCTTATTCGATTTCAAAATAGGGTGAAAGCACCTTTATAGCAGCCTGACGGGCTTTTAGCGCCAATTCCTGAGGATCCCAATTCCAATACTCGGGGCGGAACAACTCGATGGAACAAGGTCCGAGATAGCCGATGCTTTTCAGCCTTTCGCAGAGGCTGTCAAGCGGTATGACGCCCAGACCGGGCAATAGCCGTGTGCCATCCGTGATGGCTTCTTTGGGGGTGTCCTCAAGATCATTTAGATGGAATGCAAGAATGCGCCTGGGGTCAAGTTGGTCCAGCTCACTGATCAACGCACCGCCGCCGTAAAAATGAGCCGCGTCGATCGTCAGACCGAGGTTGTCGCGGTCGGCGCTTTGGATGATCTCGTAGGCGGCGCGGGGGGTGCGGACGCTGCACCAGCCAAATCCCAAGAACTCGAAAGACAGGTCGACGCCGTACTGGCGGGCAATGTCACTCAAGCGGCGCAATACGTTGACATACTCGGCCTTCACATCGGCCCACGGCATATTTCGGTCCGGAGAGGGGCTGGGGACCACCACAACCGTTGAGCATCCAATGGCCCTGGCGATGTTGCCCAATTCATGAAGACGCGCCTCCACCTGGGCGAACTCCTTGCCGCGAAATGCGATGAACTCAATCGAATTGAAGGTGAGCGGTTGTATGCCATGGTGAATGAACAATGCATGCAGATCCGCGATCGAGTGAGATGCCAGGTAGCGGTCCATTTTGGCGGCCCACACCTCAAGCGCCTTGAAGCCTGCACGCGCCGTAATGGCGACATCGGTTTCAAGATCGCTGGTCATTGTTGTGGCACCGTGGAAGGCTAGTTTCATCAGGTTTCCTCTTTGCCTCCCCTATCCACGCAGGATGGAGGATAGCAGGGATAAGGATGAACTACATCTTCATGACGAGTTTCATGGCCTGTTTGGGCTTGTGCTGGAGAGTCTTCATGTCCAGGCCGAGCATATCGAACGCGCCCAGACCTTCGTCAAAGGGGATGACCTTGGTGAAGAAGGGTCCCATGTTGAGACGGTTCTCCTGGAACAGACGGATGGAGGGTACCATGGTATTCTGACCCAGGTAAAGGCCGAGGATCTTGGTAGCCCAGCGGGTGATCTCGTTGGGGACGACTTCGAGCTTGACGGAAGAGTCCATGCCGAAGGGCAGGACCTTGCCGCCGGGGGTGACGCACTGGAGCGCCTGTCCGAGGGCGTTGCCGGTGGCTTCGATGACGATGTCGGCTTTGCGGCCGTAGGTGAACTCGGTGATCTTTTCAACCACATCGACTTCGTTGGGATTCCAGACGGTGAGACCGCACTCTTTGGCCACGCTGATGCGGAAGGGATCGATCTCGGTCACGGCGACCTTGGCGGCAATGTTTTTGGCGAACTGGGCGAACAGATAGCCGATGGGGCCAAAACCGAGGATCATCACGTAGTCATAGGGCAGCATGAGGAGTGTGTTCATGCCGTTGACCACCGTCGCCAGCGTCTCCACCTGCGTGCCGAGAATATCGTCGATGACGTCGGGGAGGACGAAGCACTGCTTTTCCGGGACGAGGCAGTACTCGGCGTAACCACCGTCACGCATCACGCCCAGGGCGCTGGTCTTGATATCCACGCACTGGCTGGTGAGGCCCATGCGGCAGAACGAGCAAAAGCCGCAGCGGATGTTGTTGTCGATGGCGACGCGGTCGCCGATCTTGACATGGTGGACGTGGGTGCCGATGTCGACCACCTCGCCGCAAAATTCGTGGCCGAGGACCGTGTTGGGCCGGAAGTGGTGCTTGCCTTCGATGATCTTGATATCGGAGCCGCAGATGCCGACTGCCTTGACCTTGAGCAAAACATCATCGGGGTCCTTGACGCTGGGGATGGGTTTGTATTCGAAGACCAGGTTGCCGACATCCTTGAAAACGTACGCCTTCATTTTATCCATAGTATTCTCCTTTTTGGTTAATAATCTTGTCGATTGTTTGCACACGTGTGCATAAATTCGGAAAAAATATTCGTAGCAACGACCGGACAGCCATTGCTACGAATAGATCACCGTTGAATGCGGGCCGAGCCTCCTTTGGCAAAGGAGCGCACTTGCTCCACAGTAGCCATGGTGGTGTCGCCGGGGAAGGTGGTCAGCAGCGCGCCATGCGCCCAGCCCAGGTTGACGGCTTCCTGCTCGGCTTCACCGCTCAGCAGGCCATAGAAGAAACCGGAGGCAAACCCATCCCCGCCGCCGACGCGGTCATAAATATCCAGGTCGCAGGTGGGGGAGATGAAGGATTGACCATTGATCCAGGCGACCGCGCCCCAGGAATGGCGGTTGGTGGAATGGACCTCCCGCAGGGTGGTGGCGACCACCTTGATCTGGGGATACTTTGCCACCACGGCGTCGATCATCCCCAGGAAGACGGCCGGGTCGAGCTTGGATTTGGCGGCGACTTCGGGTCCGTGCATGCCCAGGCCCAACTGCAGGTCTTCTTCGTTGCCGACCAGCACATCCACGTTCTCGACGATGCGGCGGATGACCGCCTGGGCGCGTTCTTCGCCGCCCCAGATATTCCATAATTTGGCGCGGTAGTTCAGGTCGAAGGAGGTGACGGCCCCGGCGGCTTTGGCAGCCTGCATCCCTTCGATGATGAGTTCGCCGGTGGTCTCGGAGAGGGCTGCGAAAATGCCGCCGCTGTGGAACCAGCGCACGCCCTCGGCGAAGATGGCGTCCCAATCGAAGTCGCCCGGTTTGAGCTGGGCGGCGGCTTCGTTGGAGCGGTTGTAGAACACCACCGGAGCGCGTACGCCCTGGCCGCGGTCGCTGTAGACGGTGGCCATGTTCGGGCCGTTGACGCCGTTGTGCTTGAACTGCTTGTAGAACGGACGCACGCCCATAGCCCGCACCCGCTCGGCGATCAGGTCGCCGATGGGGTAATCGACCATGGCGGTGGCGATGCCGGTCTTCAGGCGGAAGCAGTCCGACAGGTTGGCGGCGCAGTTGAACTCACCGCCGCTGACGTGGATCTGGCACTGGGTGGCCTTGCGAAAAGGGATGATGCCGGGGTCGAGGCGGTGTACCAGCGCGCCGAGAGAAAGGAAGTCCAGGCTGCCGGAGGGGAGGATATTGAGGCCGTATTTCATGGAAGCTCCTAGATAGAAAAGATTCGAAACACAAAGGACACAAAGTGCACGAAGGAAGGCCAAAGAAAATAATACTTTTAGATTGCTTCAGTCGCTTCCCCGCTTCGCGGGGCAGGCTGCTCCTTCGCAATGACAATTTGAGTTGTTTTGGAAATTGTCTACTAAGTGGACACAAAGAAAGAGACAATTAAAAATTATTCCTTCGTCCAATCGGTATGGAAAGATGCCATCCCGGTCGAGGCGGCGGTAGGTGTGTGCGCCGAAATAATCGCGCTGGGCCTGGGTCAGGTTGGCGGGCAGGCGTTCGCTGCGGTAGGCATCGAAATAAGCCAGGGAGGCGTTCAAGGCCAGGACGGGGATGCCCAAGCCCACCGCCGTCTGCACGACAGTAGCGCCAGGCGGCCTGGCGTTCTTCGACTGCCTGACGGAAGGACTCGTCCAAGCAGCAGGTTGACCAGGGCAGGGTCGCGCTGGTAGGCCTGCATGATGTCGCCCAGCAGGCTGGCGCGGATGATGCAGCCGGCCCGCCAGATACGGGCGATATCACTCATGTTCAGGTCGTATTTGAATTCGTCCGAGGCGAGCTTTGAGCAGTCCCAATCCCTGAGCGTAGGAGGTGATCTTGCTGGCGTACAGGGCCTGGCGGGCGGCCTCGATCAGCTCCTGCCGGCTGCCTTTGAATTTCAGACTTCGGCCCGCGGATAACCTTGCTGGCCGCTACCCGCTGCGTTTTCAGGCTGGAGAGGATGCGGCTTTCCACGGCTGCGTTGATGGTGGGGATGGGCGCGCCCAGGTCGAGGGCGTTCTGGCAGGCCCACTTGCCGGTGCCTTTTTGCTGGGCTTCGTCCAGGATCATATCCACCAGCGGCCTGCCCGGTCTCGGGATCGGTTTTGGTGAAGATATCGGCGGTGATCTCGATCAGGTAGGATTTCAGTTCGCCCTTGTTCCAGTCGGCGAAAATGTCGTGAAGTTCTTTGGCCGAAAGGCCCAGGCCGCGATGAAGGATATCGTAGATCTCGGCGATCAACTGCATGTCGCCGTATTCGATGCCGTTGTGCACCATCTTGACGTAATGACCGGCGCCGCGCGGTCCCATGTAGGCCACGCAGGGCTGGCCGTCCTCGGCTTTGGCGGAGATGGCCTGCAAGATCGGCGCGACGGCCTCCCAGGCAGCGGAACTGACCGCCCGGCATGATGGCAGGCCCCCACAGGGCGCCCTCTTCGCCGCCGGAAACACCCGTGCCGATGAAGTTGAAACCGCCCTGCTTCAAGTTCCTTGCTGCGCCGCTCGGTATCCATGAAGAACGAGTTGCCGCCGTCCATCAGGATATCGCCGGGTTCCATGTGCGGCTTGAGATGGGCGATGGCGCTGTCCACCGGCGCGCCGGCCGGGACCATCATCAGGATGCGGCGCGGTTTTTCCAGGGCGGCCATCAGGGCGGCGGGGGAGTCGACGCCGATGATGTTCTTCCCGGCAGCGGGACCGTCCAGGAAGGCTTTCGTCTTGGCGGCATCCAGGTCGTAGCCTGCGACAGGGAAGCCATTGCGTTCCATATTCAGCGCCAGATTGTGACCCATCACTCCCAGACCAACAACACCGATTTTATATTTCATGATGTCCTCTTTTCTCATTCGATATAACATTTCCCCTGCCCGCGGCACGACCAGGATGCCCTCGTTCTCGCGGTTTTCCCAATCTTTCGGGTTAACCGAGGCCGGGTCGAGGTAGCCCAGGTTGATCATGCGGCAGCGCTCGGGGGAAATGCCGGTTGCCAGGGTGACGGTGATGCGAGGTTTTTCGATGCCCGTCAGCGAGTCGAACTCACCCATCCCTTTCAGGTGGGTGGAGTGGGCCAGCACGCCGCCGGGATAGTCTCGGAATTTGTCCCACTGCTTGATGAAATAATCGCGGCAGTGATAGCCAATTTCATCGAGCAACCTGCCGTGGGTGTAGCTGACTTCGGTGATGTGCGGGGCGTAGATGACGACCTCGCCGCCATCTGCCACGGCCGGCTCCATCTTATACATGCCTTTGGCGGCGGTCCAAAGATCGTCGTACATCTCCGGCATGATGGATAGCACCCGTTTATAAGGCTTATCCACATAAATAATGTGCTTCTTCGCACTGAGAGCGGCGGCGGCTTGCCAGGCCTCACGGGCGGGGCCGAAGTAAATCCCTGCCAAACCTGCATGGGTGACCACCAGCGCTGAAACAGGCGGTTGGCACGTCGATCAGTGAGGCGGCCCGGTCGATGACGGCGCGGACGGGGGTGTAGCCGCTGCCGATGACCTTGTAATTGGTGATGACCGCCCCCAGCCAGTGGGTGAAGTTGATGATCTCCGGGCCGGCGATGCCGGGGAAGAAGTATTTGTTGCCGCCGGAGAAACCGACCACCTCGTGCGGGAAGACCGGGCCGCAGATGATGAGCTGGTCATAATCGAAGATGAGCGGTTGATGCGTGACCGGCACGGCCTGGTGCATCAGGCCGCCGGTGATGTCACTGATCTCGCTAGCCGGGGATGGTGCCGATGCAGGTGAAAGTATGCCGGGTTGTTCCATTGATGGTTGAAGATGTGTGATCGACCCACCTGTCCGTTCGTCACCGTGCTGACCGACCAGGCGGCCCAACTGGGCATCGGTCATGGGCGGGTGGGTGCCCAGCGCCACCAGGTAATCGAGCGCGGCGACACGCGTGCCCAGGAATTCCTCGAACAGGTCGAACATCTGCGGCATGGGCATGCGTGCGGGTCCCATCCGGGATGATGATGAGCACGCGTTTCCCATCGATGGGGAGAGATGCCAGCGCCTCGCTAACGATAGCGCGGATTTCCGCATCGGTCAGATAACGCTCGGCAGAATCCGTTCCCGATGACCATGTTCTATACTCCACTGAAGGCGGAGAATCCGCCATCCACGGGGACGACGATGCCGGTGACGAAGGCGGCGGCGGGGGAGACCAGCCACAGGACCGTGCCGAGCAGGTCCGCGGGGGTGCCGAAGCGACCCATGGGCGTGTGCTGCAAGGATGGAACTGCCGCGGGGAGTGAGCGCTATTGTCTTCGTTATAGAGCAGGAGGCGGTTCTGGTCGCCGACGAAGAAGCCGGGGGCGATGGCGTTGACGCGGATCTCGGCGGAATATTCCTGGGCCATGTGCACTGCCAGCCACTGGGTGAAGTTGCTCACGCCTGCCTTGGCAGCCGAATAGGCGGGGATGCGGGTGAGCGGGCGGAAGGCATTCATGGAGGAGATGTTGAGGATGCACGCCGGATTTTTGATCCGCCATAACCTTGCCAAAGACCTGGCTGGGCAGGATGGTGCCCATCAGGTTGAGGTCAAAGACCCAGCGCAGGGCCTCCTCGGGGAGGTCAAAGAAGGATTGGGTGGGGTTGGTGGTTGCCTGGGGCTTGTTGCCGCCGGCGCCGTTGATGAGGATGTCCACGTGACCGAACTTCTCCAGGACCGCAGCGGCGGCTGTTTCGACACTGACCTTATCCAGCACGTTGCAGGCTGCGCCGATGGCCTGTGCGCCGGTGGCGCAGATCTCGGCGGCGAGGGCTTCAGCCGCGGAGGCGTTCAGATCCAGCACCGCAACGGCTGCGCCGGCTTCGGCCAGGGTGCGGCACATGGCGGCGCACAGCACGCCTGCCCCGCCGGTGACGACGGCGGTTTTGCCGGAAAGGTCAAGAATGGTTTTGAATGAAGGATTGTCCATGATGTCTCGTCTTTTCTATCGGTCTCGAAAGAAATAATGCAATTGCTTATCTCAGATTTCCTACTATTGAGCGGGATGCCATCCCGCTCAACCGATTTGCGTTACTCGATAAACGGCTGAAGGTGTTGCCGAAGTGCTTTTCCAGGTTGGCGGCGTAGGCCTCGGAATTTGATCTGAGGGCGGTGAAGAGGCGGTCGTGGAAGCGCTTTTGCCCGGAGGAGGTTTCTTCGGTCAGGACGGAGCCGAAGGTGACGTGCAGGATCTCGCGGGCGTCGAATTGGTCCAGCAGGGCGGGCCAATCGGTGACGGCTTCGGGCAGGGGCGCGCGGCCTAACTCAGCGGAAACGTGGTAAGAAGCCTTGTCGGTGTCGTAATGCTTGCGGGCGAAGACGTAAATTTCCCGGAAGAGGCTTTCATCCTTGGATGCGATGGTGCGCAGTGCTTCCAGGTAACTGGTCCCGGCGGTCTTCAGGTGGACAAGGCCTTTGGTTTGGCGGCTGGCGATGGGGTAGATGCTGAACTTGTCCGAACCGGAATGGAGGCTGAGTTTGTACGGTCCAAGTTGGCGGGCGATGGCGGCATGGCCGGCGAAGTCTTTCTCGAAACTCGCCCAGGTCGCCGATGTAGTCGACGCCTTTTTCGAAGCGGCCCACATAGCGCGGCGCCAGGCTGACCCACTCCACGCCCAGCCGTTTCAACTCACTGGCAATGTAGATGTGCTCGGCATGGCTGGTGGGCTGGTCGGTCTCATCCACCGAGACTTCCAGTTCGAAGGGACGGGTTCCGGCAGCCTGGGCCAGGTGACGGTACATGGCGGCCACATGGCTGACGGCCCGGCCATATTTGACGGCGGCTTTCAGCAAGGTGATCTTGTCGAAGCGGATGGGAGTGCCTTCGATGTCGAAGGTCTTTCCGTCCAGACCGCTCAGGCGCGGCTGCATCTCGGGTGGGAGCTGGGCGGCCATCTGCTCTAATTCGGCAGGGGCGGCGACCT
The DNA here is from genome assembly GCA_963847105.1 of uncultured Chloroflexia bacterium. Lineage (GTDB taxonomy): Bacteria > Chloroflexota > Anaerolineae > Anaerolineales > Villigracilaceae > UBA877. The sequence continues at coordinate 118,244 of CAWJYP010000003.1, forward strand.
CGGCCAGGTTGTTCACGTGAGCGCCCGGGTCGATGGTGAAGAAGGTGAAACCGGCTGCCAGGCAGATATCGATATCTTCGGGGGTTTTGAGATGGTCGGCGTCGGCGCCGTAGCCGCCCTGCCAGCCTTCGTCGAATATGCCCCAGGTGGCGTCATCCATCACCTGGATGGGAGTGCGGCCGGTGCGGGCCATCTCGCGCATGGATTGCTGGGCAAAGATGGGGTCGATCTTGCCGCCGGTGTTTCGGATGGCGCGCACATGGCCGGGAGTGGCCAGACCCAAGCCGGTCACCCAGCCCGGCGGAGAGATGGAGGCCGAGCAGACGGGGTTGAAGCCAGGGCAACTGCAGGCGCAAGGCGGCGGCGTTCTTTGAATTGAGCGGGCAGACCAGCAGGGTGCGGGATTCGGCCGGGGTGGGAGTCGCCTTCGAAGGTGTTCAGCCCGACCCAATCTGCCGGGGAGAGGATCGCCCAGCATGGGATCGCCGGCGGTTTTCAACAGCCCGTATTCGATGCCGTCTTTCTGAACGAAAGAGGCCGCTTCCAGGTTCAAATGAAGAGATTGTAATGAGGACATTTATGCTCCCTAATTTCCTGCGGGGGTGGAGGTGCTGTTACGGACCAGGAGTGTGCCGCGCAGCCGGTGAATTTCCGGTTCGCCGTTGGATTTTTCCAGGGTATCCTGTTTGAGCAGTTCCAACAACCAGCGGGCTGCTTCCGCGCCGATGGAGTTCTTGGGCTGGTCGAAGGTCGTGAGAGGCGGATTGGTGAAGGCGGAGAAGAGGATGTTGTCGAAGCCGGTCACCGACATCTCCCGGGGAACCTGTGATGCCCGCCTCGTGCAAACCTTTCAGGACGCCGATAGCCATCATGTCGTTGTAGCAGATAAGGGCAGTAGGTCGCTCGGGCAACTGCAGGAAATATCCCAGCCCGTTCAGACCGTCGATGGCGCTGCCGCCGGAGACCTGGTGGATGTATTCCGGCGGGATGGGAAGGCCGGCAGATCCCATTTCCTTTTTGAACCCGGCGATCCTTTCGATGGTGCTGCGCCCGGAAGTGACATTGCCCAGGTAGGCGATCTTGCGGTGACCCAACTCGATCAGGTGGCGGGTGATCTGACGGCTGCCATCGACATCGTCATGATAGATGGAGTAGCGGTATTCTTCGGCGGCCTGGTTGTTGATAACGACGATGGGAACACCGAAGCGGGCCAACTGGTCGCTTTGACTGGTGCTGACCGGGGTGGAACATATGATGATCCCGTCCACGCGGCGCTCGACCATCGACTGGACGATGTCTGACTCTGGGACCATGTGGGGGCGGGAGGCCGCCATGAAGAGGCTGTAGCAGTTGGTCTGGGCGACTTCTTCTATCCCCTGCAGGATCTCGCCAAAGAAAGGATCGTCCACGCTGCGGATGATGACGCCCAGAGCCTGGGAGCGGTTGGTTTTGAGGGTTCGGGCGGCGGCGCTGGGGAGGTAGCCCAGTTCGAGGGCCGTCTGGCGGATGCGGTCAGCCGTGTCCTCTGAGATCAGCGGGCTGCCGTGCAGGGCCCGCGAGACGGTTGAGTGGGACACATTGGCTTGCCTGGCGATGTCCTTGATGGTGACCGGCATCCGATTTCCTGGGGTAAAGGGAATTAGTGCACACGTGTGCAGAATTGTATATAGTTTAAGCAGTTTCTCGCAAATTGTCAATACCTTTGAAAGGATACTTGCATTATTCCTAAAAATGTTGTATTATTTTCAAATGAAAGCATTGTTTCAAAGCATGAATTAATGTAAGTAAATGAAATTTTGATCACAGCCACGAAAGGGAATCCGAATTATGGAAAAGGTCCAAGAAATTGAAGCCATCCTTCTCGATGTGGGGAATACCTTGCGGATCGTTGTTGACGATGATGATTTCGCGACGCAGTCAAAAAAATCCCTGGTGGAGTTGACCGGAGCGCAACAGACGCCGGATGCTTTCTATGAATTGCTTTGCGAGCGCTACAAGGTCTTGCGAAAGAGGGCCAAGCAGAAACTGATCGAAGCCACCGAAAAGGAAATGTGGACAAAGTGGATGCTACCGGATTTCCCGGAAGAGAAGATCGGTCCGCTCTCGGGCAAGTTAACGCGTTTGTGGCGCGACTGTGATGGCCGGCGCGTTCCCCGTGAAGATGTCAAAGAAACCGTCATCGAATTACATCGACGGGGCTACCTGCTGGGGATCATTGCCAATACCATCACCGAGACCGAGATCCCCGATTATTTGGAAACAGACGGTCTCACGAATTATTTCAAGGCGGTTGTCCTTTCCTCCAAGGTCGGCATTCGCAAACCCAACCCGGAGATCTACTGGGAGGCGGCCCGGCGGATGGGGGTGGAGCCAAAGAAATGTGTTTATATCGGCGATAACCCCTCCCGGGATATCGAAGGTACCCGTGCAGCGGGTTACGGTTTGTTCATTCTATTTTACGAACCTGCCACACAGGCGAAGGAACCGCCTACCGGCGACGACAAACCGGATTTCACCATCCAAAAGATGCGTGACCTGCTGGATATTTTCCCTCCCAAACCGGGCAGTAGAACAGAATAATCGCGCCTACGTGTCTACGTAGAGAGACAGGACTACATGAAATTCGCCCCCGAATTCATTCAAAAGATCTCAACGATTTTCTTGGATTCCGGCAAGACCCTCCGAACGGTGGTCCCTGATGCGGAATATCAGAAGCAAGTCAGGCAGCGGCTGTTTGAATTGATCGGCGCGAAAGGATCGCCGGAGGCTTTATTTGACCAATTGACAGAACATTACACTAACTATAAGAGGATGGCCCGCGGCATGATGCTGCAATCCTCCGAAATGGAATTGTGGACCCGCTGGATGTTGCCGGACCTATCGGCAGAAGCGATCTCCCCGCAGGTGCCAGAACTGACCCGCCTGTGGCATACCCGCAACGGCAAGCATGTCGCCCGGCCCGATGTCAAGGACACTGTTATTGAACTGCACAAACGCGGCTACACCCTGGGGATCATTGCCAATTCCATTTCCACGCTGGAGATCCCCGCCTGGCTGGAAGCGGACGGGTTGACTAAATACTTCAAAGCCGTCATCCTTTCCTCCAACTTTGGGCGTCGTAAACCGGATGTGCATATCTTCCTGGATTCCGTTTACGAGGCCGGCGCGAAACCGGCAAATTGCGCTTACGTTGGGGACGATCCGACCATCGATATCAAGGGCGCCAGGCAGGCAGGTTTCGGGATGGTCCTGCTCTTGAACGAGGCGGACAATCCTGCCATGGTTGCCACAGACGGTATCTACAAGGCTGACGGGATCATCCGCAGTTGCAGCGACTTGCTCGATATTTTCCCGGCCCGTTAGGACGAATGCGAATGGATCATAATATCGAAGCGATTTTCCTCGACCTGGGAAATACACTGCGGATCCTCATCAAGGATGAGGCCCACATGACGGCCGCGCGCCAAAAGATCGTTGAATTGCTCGGCTCCAATGAGGACCCGCAGGAATTCTTTTGCAAATTGGAAGAGCGCTACAAGGGCTATCGCAAATGGGCGTTCGAGAATCTGGCTGAAGCGACCGAAGCAGATATGTGGATGCGCTGGCTGGCACCGGAATTCCCTCCCGAAATGGTCGCCTGCCAGGCCGGTGAACTTACCTACCAGTTCCGCCAATCGATGGGGCGGCGGGTGGTAGTGGAAGGCGGGAAGGAAGTCATCCAGCAGTTACATCAGCGCGGCTACGCCCTTGGAATTATTAGCAACCTGATAGGTACACGTGAAATTCCCGCCTGGCTGGAGCAGGATGGCCTATCCCAATATTTCAAGTCGGTGGTGCTCTCTTCAGTCTTTGGGAAACGCAAGCCGGACCCGGCCATCTATCATGAGGCCACCCGCTTGGCCGGGGTCGACCCGGCGCGCTGCGTCTATGTGGGGGACAACCTCAAGCGCGACGTGACCGGCAGCCGCGCGGCCGGGTTTGGGATGGTGATCATCCTTATTTCGCCGGAAGCACCTGGCGCAGGCCGAGATCACCGATGAGAACCGCCCGGATTTAACTATTCATCATTTCCAGCAACTCCTGGATATCTTCCCGGATCGCAAACAGGTCCGGTAAGGAAGGGATCACCCATGTCTTCCCGCCCGGTCGGGTCTGCCCTTTTTACAGAATCAATCCCTACTGGAGCAATTGCGCTTGCGAGGGGTGTGAAGGATTTGTATGCCAAAGGGCAGACGGATTATTCAATCGAGCCGATTGTGTTAACAGATGCTAGCGGAAATCCCATTGGGCGCATCCGGGACGGAGATGCGGTCGTTTTTTGCTGCCGACGGGGGGAGCGAGAAATCCAGTTAACGGAAGCGTTCACCGAGCCGGGATTCGATCGGTTTCAACGGTCCGACTTTAAAAATCTCCCATTTGTGATCCTGACCCTTTACCATGATAAATTCAAAGATCTGCCGGTGGCTTTCCTGCCCTCAGAGATCAAAGACACGTTGAGTGAAGTGGTCAGCCGCGCCGGTTTACGCCAATTGCATACGGCCGAATTGGAAAAATTTTCCCATGTCACTTTCTTCTTCAATGGCGGGAATCGCACCCCGTTTCCAGGTGAAGAGGATGTGCGCATTCCCTCGCCCAAGGGGATCCCATTCGATCAAATTCCTCAATTGAGCCTGGAAGAGGTCACTTTGCGGGTGCAGATGGGGATACGAGAACACGTCGATTTTATTGTGGCAAATTTTGCCAATGGCGATGTGATCGGGCATACCTCCAACAATGCCGCCAAAATTACATGCGCCGAGTATATCGACGCGGCGCTCGGTCAGGTGGTTCGCCAAGCGATGGCTGAGGAGTATGCGGTCCTTGTCACCGCCGACCATGGCAACCTCGAAGAAATGACCCGCCCGGATGGGTCGCCGCATGTGGCGCATACGACCAATCCGGTGCCTTTCCTTCTGATCGATTGTCATCTCGACCCAAAGGCAAAACTGCGCCAGGGTAAACTGGCAGATGTGGCTCCTACCATCCTATCGGCGCTCGATCTTGAACAACCTGACATCATGGATGGATCCGACTTGGTGCCGGGATATGAATGGGGCGGGCGGCGGCGGGTTCTTCTACTGATCCTGGATGGGTGGGGGATCGGTTGCCAGGATGAGTCAAATCCCATCTATCTCGCCTCCACACCCGTTTGGGATGGTTTGGTCAGCCGATTTCCCACGTCCAGTTTGGACGCCTCCGGCGAAGCCGTCGGGCTCCAACAAGGCAAGGCTGGAAATTCAGAGGCCGGTCACATGAACCTCGGCGCCGGTCGGGTGATCCTGCAGGATGATGTCCGCCTGGAAGAGGCGATGGAATCCGGCTCATTCTCCAGAAACGAAATCCTTTGCCGGGTCATTGAAGATGTCAAGGGGCGGAGCACGGCTCTCCATTTGATCGGTCTGCTCTCTGAAAAGAGTTCCCACGGCTCAATCGAGTATCCGTTGGAAATACTGAAAATGGCGAAAGCGGCCGGCCTGGAAAAGGTGTTCCTGCACATTATTTTTGACGGGCGCAGCACCGAACCAGGCAGTGCGCCGGATCTGCTTAAGATGCTGGATAGCAGGATGAAAGAGATTGGGATCGGGCAGGTTGTTTCCGGCATTGGGCGAGGTATTGCACTGGACCGGGATGGAAATTATGGCAAGATCCAGCGAGCCTATGACGCACTGGTTTCAGGCATTGGGAATCAGTTTGCTGCCGACTGAATAGCGTTAAATTTCGTGCGGGAAGAGGACCTAGCATGGATTTAAAGTTTCTACATGAACTGATCACGCCGGCCCATACAAAAATTGCCATGATCGTTATGGATGGGTTGGGCGGTCTGCCGCTCGAACCCGGCGGCAAGACCGAGCTGGAGACGGCCCGCACACCAAACCTGGATGCCCTGGCAAAGGTATCGGCTTTAGGTCTTACAGAGCCGGTCGCGCCGGGCATTACCGTCGAGAGCGGCCCAGGTCACATGGGTTTGTTCGGTTACGACCCACTTGAATATAGAATTGGGCGCGGCGTTTTGGAAGCAGTCGGTGTTGGTTTCGATCTGGGTCCAAACGATATCGCGATGCGTGGGAATTATTGTTCGGTGGATACTACCGGAGTGGTGACGGATCGGCGTGCCGGGCGGATACCGAACGATGTGAGCAAAGAACTATCCAGGTTGCTGGCAACCAGGATCGGAGATGTTGATATCCTGGTCGAGACGGTCAAGGAACATCGCCTGGCGATTGTCATGCGCGGGCCGGGCTTGAGCGCGGATGTCAGCGGTTCGGATCCTCTGAAGAATGGTTACCCCCCGTTGGCAATCCGACCTCTTTCGCCGGAGGCTGAGAAAACCGCCAGCGTGATCAATCAGTTTGTCGAATACGCGTGCCGGGTGATCGAGGCCTATACGCCAAAACCTCCTGCCAATATGGTGCTGATGCGAGGGATAGACCGTTATCCACGCCTACCGCTCTTTCCGGACCTTTATGGAATGCGCGCCGCCGCCATTGCGATTTACCCCACCTATCGCGGCATCGCAAAACTGGTCGGGATGCAGGTATTGCCGGTGGAAGGGAACTCGCTGGAAGACGAATTCACAACCTTGGAAAAACACTGGAACGATTTCGATTTCTTCTACCTGCATATCAAAGATACCGATCTGGCCGGCGAGGACGGCGACTTCACCCGAAAAGTAAAAATTATCGAATCTGTGGATAGATTGATACCGCGGCTGGTTGCGCTCGACCCAGATGTTATTGTCGTTGGCGGGGACCATTCGACCCCGGCGATGTTGAAGGGGCACTCCTGGCACCCGGTTCCAACACTAATCTACAGCAAGTGCGTCCGGGCGGACGACATTGCGGAGTTCGGCGAACGCGCCTGTATGCGCGGCAGCCTGGGAATCATGCCGGCAAAACACATCATGCCGATCGCTCTTGCCAACGCCGGGCGCATTATGAAATGGAGTGGTTAATGTCTTCAGGCAATCCATTAACAGATAGGCAGCTATTTTCGGAAACCTTATTCGAAAAGATGAAATTCGTTTCAGCGGGTATCCGGGAATTGGAACTCTACGAATTCCGTTATGGACTGGCCGAGTTGGTCCCCGTTGAAGGCTGGGATTCGATCAAGCTGGAGAGTCGGGAGGAGATCGAGGCCCGCATCAACAGCCGCACCTATTACGAGGGTATCCAGATCAAACCCAGGGTGGGGGATCGGGTGGTCCTGGATGCTGAGATCGTTCGGTTAACGCAGATGCTGTTTGTGGGTCTGGTTACTGAAATGTACCCGCCTGAGTGGGTGGATGAAAACTTCTACTTTGATATCCGCAGTTTTATCTTCTTGCATCGCACGATCTATTTCACAGGCAAGGTACTGGAACACTTCGGCGGCAAGCCGTACAGGTCTTTCGAACAGAAACAGAAACGACTGGAATGCTGCCAGCAGGTCGGCTACAAGGCTTTCCGGGAAGCCAATGCGGAGGTGGATCAACTCTTCATTGAGAGCGTGCAGAAACTCATTTCTGCGCGGGGGATCCCGATCCTGCTTGCTATTGCCGGGGCGACCGCGGCTGGGAAAACTGAAATCGTTGAGCGTCTGAGTGCAGCCTTCATGCTGGCCGGTCAGAAAACGGCCTCCATTGAATTGGATAATTTCTTTACCGATCGTGACCATCGGGAAGCCAACGGTTTCGATTCGCTGGGCAAGGAAGCCCTGCATTTCGGGCTATTCTTACAGGCGCTGGATGACATCACCCACCGGAAAAAAATAAGCACACCGCGTTACAACTTTATCGATGGCAGTTCCAGCCATGACCTGGAGGGGACCTTGAAACCGGGGCGCGTACCGGTCGAGGTCGAGCCGGCGGATATTATTTTTATCGAAGGCAATTTCCCGTTCCTGTTGGAGGAAGTTGTCCACCTGATAGGCATCAAAGTAGTGTATCTGACCGATGACCCGATACGCCTGAAGCGCAAATGGAAACGCGATATGGATTATCGCAAGAAATACGAGCTCAACTATTTCCGGAACCGCTATTTCAAAGAGCAATTCATCATGGCGGAGGTGGCTTACCGGCCGCAGATGGAAGTCTGCGATATGACCGTCGACACCACCGGCGCGGCCCTGTGGACGACGCCTGAGATCGCCAGGATACTGGATCAAGGTCAAAAGGATATTTCATGATTGGGACAAGCAGGCTGCGTTCGCCTTTGCCATTTTCCGAGACCCTGTTCGAGCGAATGATCCCAATCAATGCCGGGATCAAGAAACTGGCGCTGTATGAATTTCGTTATGCCCTTGAGAGCCTGTATCCCTCGGGCGGTTGGGATTCGGTCGAACTGGAGGGGGAGGCGGAAATTGAAAGGATGATCAGTCAACGGGGATTTTATGAAGCCATTCAGACCAAGCCGCGTGAGCAGGATCGCATTGTTTTGGATGCGAGCATTGCCTGCCTGACGCGTATGCTTTTTAAAGGTCTGGTGGAAGGTAATTATAGTCAGGCGTGGGTGAAGAAATTCTTCTTTTTCGATATCCGCGGTTTTTATTTTCTGCCGCGGACGGTCTATTTCACCGATGCGGCTGTGGCTCACCTGGGTGGAAAACCTTTCCTCAGTTTTGAGCCGAGGCAAAAGGAATTTGAAAATTTCCAGGATATCGGTTATTTGGATTTCCAGGAATCCAATGCGGAGATCGATCAGGCATTTATCGAAATGATGCAGACTCTCATTGAAGTGCGGGGGATCCCCTTACTCATAACCCTGGCAGGTCCAACCGCGGCAGGCAAGACGGAGATCACCGAGCGTCTGCTCAACGTCATCGAAGAGACGGGAAAAAAGACGAACACGATCGAGATGGATAATTTCCTGCTAGACCGGGACTACCGGGACAACAAAGCCATGGGAAAGGACACGATCCATTTTGATCTGTTCAAGCGCAGTTTGCAGGAGATCCAGCAGGGGAAGAAGATAACCATCCCACGCTACGACTTTCTCAGCGCCAGCTCCAGCCATGACCTGGAAGGCAACTTGAAACCGGGTTGTCTCCCGCTCGAGATCGAGCCAGCCGATATTATTTTCCTGGAGGGCAACTTCCCCTTCCATATGGAGGATGTAGCTAAATCGATCGACCTCAAAGTTGTGTACCTGACGGACGACCCGATCCGATTGAAGCGTAAATGGAAACGCGATATCGATTACCGCAAGAATTATGATCCTGCCCATTTCCGGAACAGGTTCTTCAAGACGCAATTCATGCGCGCCGAGGATTGCTACCGGCCTCTTATCGAAAAGTGCGATATTGTCGTTGACACCACGGGGGCGGCATTGTGGGTAACAGCAGAAATTTCTGAGATTTTAAATCGTGGTTGAGGACAGAATTTTCATGCCGGTTGGAAACGCCATTGAAGCCATCTTTTTTGACATGAACGGAACGCTGCGGATGCGTGACCCGCATGAACCAACTCAACGCGCAGCCATTGCCCGGATGCTGGATTTGCTTGGAAAAAAAGATGTTCCGGATGGATTTTGGGAAGAACTGACCCGCCGTCATAAGGCTTACAGCAAGTGGGCCCAGGATAACCTGCTCCAGCTGTCTGAAGAAGAGATCTGGACACGCTGGCTCTTACCGGATGCACCACACGAGCAAATTGAGCCGGTTGCAGCAGAGTTAACTCTGGCGTGGAGCCAGCGCAAAGGCAGGACGGTCCCGAAACCGGATGCCGGGGAAACCGTGCTCGAACTGAAGCGGCGCGGTTATCGCTTGGGTGTGATCAGTAACAGCATGTCAACTTTAGATATCCCGCGCAGTTTGGATGCATTTGGGTGGAAGGATCTTTTCGAGGTGGTGATCATGTCTTCTGCGGTGAAACGCCGCAAGCCTGCTCCAGAGATATTTTGGGAAGCTACCTCCAAAATGAACCTCGAACCATCGAATTGTGCCTACGTGGGGAACCGGATTTCACGGGATGTGGTCGGCTGCAAGCGCGCCGGTTTTGCGCTCGGATTGATCATTGAAGTGGAGGGCAAACCGCGCCTGGATGAGCGGGACCAACCCATCCAACCCGACGAGGTGATCCACTCGTTGAGTGAACTGCTCAAGATTTTCCCCATGCGTGATCTCCCCGAGGCGGGGGTGCAAAGGTTGTCATGGTAATTCCACCGGCCCTCAAATCCAGGCCTTACCTGATGTATTGGATTGGTCACCTGGTTTCAGTGGCAGGTTCGCAGATGCAATTGTGGGCGCTTTACTGGCACCTGCGGACCTTATCGGACCAACCCATGGTGATCAGTGGTATTGGTCTGGTGCGGATCTTGCCGGTAATCCTGCTTTCCCTGGTCGCCGGAGTGGCAGCAGACCGGTTCAACCGTCGGAAAATGGTGATCATCACCCAATTTGCCCTGGCGAGTGTTGCGCTGATGCTTGGCCTGACTACCTCACTGGGAGCAACAACGATCTGGATATTATTTGGTCTGGTGGGTGTGCAATCCGTAGCAGCAGCGTTCGATGTCCCAGCCAGGCAATCGCTTATCCCCTCCCTGGTGCCGCGCGAAAACCTGGCAAATGCCTATAGCCTGAACTCCATCGCAGCCAAGGTGGGTGGAATCCTTGGACCGGCAATAACGGGAGTGGTGATCGCCTTTCTGGGTCTGCAATGGGCTTATTGGATCAATGCTATTTCGTTTCTGGCGGTCATCCTGGCGTTATATGCGATGGGAGATTTTCAGCCGGTGATCGAAGAGAAAGCCTTGAAAGTCCGTGGAACATTCCACGATATGCCGCGCAGGTATAGAATTCATCAAAAACTCGCCCATCATCTTTTCGGTCATGATCCTGGATTTCTTTGGGACTTTCTTTTCTTCTGCGAACACCCTGCTGCCCTTCGTGGCAATGGATATCCTCCATGTTGGCCCGCTCCAGTATGGCTGGCTGTCGGCTTCCCAATCCATAGGCACTTTGATGGTCGGGTTATATCTCTCGCAAATATCAAATCTTCGCAGGCAGGGCATGTTGATCTCCGTTTCCGTGGCCGGATTCGGTCTGGCGACAATCCTATTTGGGATTTCAACTTCCTTCTGGTTGACCATGCTGGCGTTGATCTTGATCGGTGTCTTTGACGGCTTGAGTTCCATTATCCGAAATACAGTTCGACAGATGCAGACACCGGATGCAATGCGCGGCCGCATGATGAGCATAACCCAGATATTCTTTAAGGGCGGTCCCCAGCTTGGAGAAGTTGAATCCGGCCTGGTGGCGCAGGTTCTGGGGGTGCCATTTGCGATCATCTCGGGCGGGGTCGGTTGTGTGCTGGCCACCTGGATCGTGGTGAAAAAGATCCCCCAACTGTGGAATTACAACGGAGATGAAGCGGTCAAGGTTGAACAGGTGGCTGATATTCCCGCTTCAAGGTGACATATGACATTGATTCTGCAAGAGTACTTGCATTTATAACGGAATTGTTGTACTATATCCAAATGAAAGTGTAGTTTCAAAATAGAGAATTATGAAAGTTCATCATATTCCATGGATTTGAGGAAAAGGTGAAACGATGAACCGGGATGTCCAAAGCCCAACCGGGTTCAGCCAGTTGATCAGCGAGTGCTTTCCCCGCTTTACGAAAAGCGAAAAGCGCATTGCAAATTATTTGAACCAGACTCAGGATGAAGCGGCCTTTCTCTCCGCAGGTGAAGTGGCGGAGCGGCTGCAGTTGAGTGAAGCGACCATGGTACGGTTTGCGCGCACCCTCGGTTTCGACAGTTACCCGGCCATGCGGGCGGCTTTGCAGGATAACTTTCGACACCGTTTGACCCATTCTTCCCGACTTCGCAGCCGTCTGGATGATCTGCGTTCAGAAGGCGATATTTTTGAGCGGGTTGTTGCTTCCGAGATCGATTACCTGACGGAAGCGTTGCAGACCCTTGACCGGAAGGCCTTTAATGCGGCTGTTGAGTTGCTCCGTACTCACCAGCGCGTTTTTGTTTTTGGCCTGGGACCTTCCCTTTCCCTGGTTGATTTGCTGGAAATCCGCCTGACGCGTTCCGCCCGGCACGTGATCCCCTTGAGTACTTCCGGGCGGGAGATGCTCGAGCCCATGCTGCTCATGAATGAGACCGACTTACTCTTCGCGATCGGCTTTTTCAACTTGACCCCCGGTTTGCAGGTGGTTCTGGATTATGCCAACCAACACAAGACACCGGTCATCCTGCTGACCGATTCGCTCGGTCCCATGGTGGGCGATAAGGCAGATGTAGTGCTCGCAGCGCGCCGCGGACCGGTCTCCGCCTTCCATTCACTAACCGTCCCCATGACGATCCTTAATGCTTTGCTCCTGTCCCTGAGTTCATTGGACCAGGAAAAAGTGATGACGAACCTCGACAAGCTAGATCAATTGCGTGAGCGTCTTCAGAAAACGAACGGCTCTCTCCCCTGAAATGTCACTCTGTAAATAGGAGAATACTATGGCATTACCCGCGACATCATCACCACCCTGGTCCACTCATCTCCTAGCCACATCCCGGAGGTTCTTCCGCTGGCTGACCAGACCACAAGTTGTTCTGGCATTGATCATGCTGGTCTTGATGTTCTATATGGTCATCATTCCCCTGTACAAACTGGTGGAGACCACGGTGACCTGGCAGTCATCGGATCTCAGTCGTGTCCCGGATGCCGAGGTGGGCGGATTGACCGCCTTCCACTGGGTCAGGATGCTGACCGGTATTTTCGGCAGGATATACACATATACCCCCCTGCAGCATTCGATGACGATCGCCATAGGCACCGTCCTGCTCTCGCTATTTATCGGAGGATCGCTGGCCTGGCTGGTGGTCCGCACCGATATGCCCGGCAGGAAACTGGTCAATCAACTGGCAGTGCTGCCTTATATCATGCCTTCCTGGACCCTGGCCCAGGCCTGGCTGGTGCTGTTCAAGAACAGGATTTCAGGCGGAGCACCGGGAATGTTTGAATACATTGTTGGGGTAAGTCCGCCGGACTGGTTGTCGTACGGGCCGGTACCGATCATCATATGCTGCGCACTGCACTACTACACCTTCTTTTTCCTGTTCGTTTCTGCGGCGCTGATGTCAATCAATTCCAACCTGGAAGAAGCCGGGGAACTGATGGGCGCCAAACGTTGGCGTATCCTGCGGAAGATCACCATCCCGCTGGTCCTGCCAGCCTTGCTTTCCGGTTTCATCATGACCTTTTCCAAGGTGATGGGCACATTTGGCGGGCCGAATATCCTGGGTTCGCCGGTCAAGTACTACGTGGTTGCCACCATGATCCGGGGAAGCCTGGCGGCTGGAGACAAGGCGGACGCTTTTGTGCTGGCGATCGTCCTGATCATGTTTGCCATGGTCACCATTTCACTCAACCAGAGACTGGTCGGTACGCGTAAAAGTTATGAGACGATCGGCGGGCGCGGTTTTGTCGCCAACCAGAGCAAATTGAGAAAATGGAAAAAGATCTTCTTTGTGAGTGTGATCGTCTTTCAACTGCTGGTCCTCATCGTTCCGCTGGGCTTGCTGACATATGACACATTCCTGCTGCGGACGGGAGATTACAGTTTCAAAAACCTGACCCTGCAGAACTGGATCGGCCAACCCAATCCGTTGTACAACGACGGAGAGCCGGGAGTTCTGCTTAACCCAAGGATCTACAAAACAGCGTGGAATTCGATCAAACTGGCTCTTTACACGGCTTTTTTCACGGCTCTGCTGGGCGTACTTCTCGGTTATGCCATCGTCAAGGGCCGAGGTACCCGCCTCTCCAAACTGGTTGATCAACTGGCATACATTCCATATGTCATTCCAGGCATCGCTTTCGGCGCAGTGTACATCGCCATGTTCGCCAGGAAGATGGGGCCTCTTCCTTCGTTATACGGTACCTTTGCCCTGCTGGTGATCGTCTCGGTGGCCAAGCATATTCCATACTCTTCCCGTTCGGGGGTCTCGGCCATGATGCAGGTGGGCCGTGAACTGGAGGAGGCTGCCCAGGTGGCCGGGGCCAACGTATGGCAGCGTTTCAGGCGTGTCATCTTTCCACTGACCACCAGCGGGTTCATTTCAGGTTTCCTGTTGACGTTCATCACCACCATGCGCGAATTATCCCTGATCATCCTGCTGGTCACGCCGGCCACCCAGTTACTGGCCAGCCAGACGATGAAGTATGTCGAAGCCGGGAGGGATCAAATGGGTAACATCGTCATCTTGATCCTGGTCGTGATCACAGTCGTAGGGAATGCCATCATCGGACGGTTCAGGGGCGGCAGTCTTAAAAAAGGCCTTGGGATGTAAAGAGAGGATACCATGGAAACTACCATCAGAATTCTCAACCTAACGAAAAAATTTGGTGAAGTGCTTGCACTCGACCATGTAAGCCTGGATATTGACCCGGGAACCTTCGTGACCCTGCTGGGTCCTTCGGGCTGCGGCAAGACTACCCTGTTGCGCTGCGTAGCGGGTTTGGAAGAACCGGACGGAGGCGAGATCTACATTGGCGATAAGTTGATCTTTTCATACGACAAGGGCATTTCACTACCATCCAGCAAGCGCGATCTCGGGTTGGTTTTCCAAAATTATGCTTTATGGCCGCATATGAAAGTGGATAAGAACATCACTTTTGCGCTCGAGATCCAAAAAATGCCCAAGGCTGAAATGGAGAAGCGGGTCAAAGAATCGCTCAAAGAAGTACAAATGGAAGGCTACGAAGACCGCTATCCACGTGAGATGAGTGGCGGGCAGCAGCAGCGCATTGCGCTGGCGCGCATGCTGGCGTATCGCCCCAGGGTCTTCCTGATGGATGAACCGCTCTCCAATCTCGACGCCCGCCTGCGCATGGACATGCGTGCGGAACTCAAAAGGCTGCACCACATTTCGGGCGCCACCACCATTTACGTGACCCACGACCAGGTGGAAGCACTGACCATGTCCACCAAAATTGCCATCATGAAGGAAGGTGTTGTGCAGCAGTACGATACCCCCGATAAGATCTACCATTTTCCGGTCAATCTTTTCGTGGCAGATTTCATCGGCAACCCGAAGGTGAACCTGCTGGAGGGGGAGGTATGCGCGAAGAACACTGTTGATCTTGGAACGTTCAAGATCTCGGTGAATACCGGCAATTGCGATGGCAAGGCGGTGGTCGGCATCCGGCCGGAAGATATCACCATCCTGAATCACCCCGAACCGGGAGCCGTGGAATTTAACGCCTATTCCGTCCTACCCTCCGGAGCCGATTCGACAATCGTGGCTCGTCTGGGCGAGACTGAGTTGACCATCAGGGAGATGGGCATCAGCAAACTCCGGATGGATGACAAGATCTGGCTGAAATTCGACATGAGCACGCTCAACCTGTACCACAAGGAAAGCGGCAATCTCATAGTCTCCTGAAATTCCCAGGGTAGGCAACCTGGTTTTGTCTCCGATTTGCAAGTAGCGTCGATGATCGCATGAAAGGAGGCGCGAAAATTATCTAGTCTTTTCCGAGAAACGGACTTCGTGACTATTCAACGCATTTCCAACTTTGTAAGGAGGAAGAAATGAAAATGTTAGTGAAGTTGATGACTCTGGTCGTTTTGTTCAGTCTAGTGGTGAGCTGCGGCGGTAAACCGGTAACAACCCAGGCCCCTGCCACCCAACCCCCTGATACCGGCCCTGTTGACACTGCAGCGCCAGTGGATGTGCCTCTCACCGCCAATGAAGAATGGGCGAAGGCGAACGGACTTGGCCCTTACCAGCCGGCCGTCGATGACTGGGCGGCGATCGAAGCCGCAGCCAAGGCGGAAGGCAAGATCACGATCTATGCCAACTCAGGCGGTATTGAAGACCTGGCTGATGCATGGAAGGCCAAGTATCCGGATATCGAATGGGATGGCGCCGACACCGATGGCATAGACACCAAGATGGAAGCGGAGCAGGAAAGCGGGAATATCGTCGGAGATGTCTGGTTCAACAGCGACGGGCACATCCTGTTTGGACGCTTTGTTCCGAATCAATGGCTGTGGTGGTTCGTCCCGCGGGATGTGGTTATCCCGGAAGTATCTGAGGAACGACCGTTCGCGGTTGCACGCCACTCCACTGATGTGATCGGCTACAACAACAAGTTCTTCCCGGATGGCTGCCCGATCACCAACATCTGGCAACTCACCGAAGAGAAATACAAAGCCAAATTCTTCATGGAAGATCCGATGTCTGACGTCAGCACGATGGCCAAGATCGCCACATTTGTACAGAATGGCGATGAAATGGCGGTGGCTTACCAGGATCTTTACGGCAAGGATTGGACCACCGATGCTCTGGCTTCAACGGATGCCTCTGGCATGGTGGTCGAGAATGCCGGTTATTTGTTCCTCAAGAAATTGGCCTATAACGATGTCGTTGTTCTCGACGACGGCGACATGGTGGACGCGGCCTTTGCCGGCCTTGAACTGCCCGAAGGCGAAGAACCGGGGTTTGGTTGGACTGGCTACTCGAGCGTGGAAGCCACCGAGGAAGGCGAACTTAACATGTCGCCTTGCTTTGGTCTGAATCCGGTCATGGGCATCTTCAAGACCAGTTTCCTGGCCATTGCCAACAATGCCCAGCACCCCAATGCGGCCAAACTGTTCATCCGCTTTGCTCTCACGGAAGAAGGTTTTGCACCCTGGAACGAGATTGGCTCTTACCCGGCTGCGGAAGGTCTTCCGGTTTACGAAGGCAACCTGCCTCTGGCCGAACTGCTGCCCCAGGTCTGGGAGATGGATCCGGTCTTCGACTGGAATAACGTCAGTAAAGTGCGCGATTTCTGGGCCGCCAGCTTGCTTATCGGCAAATAGGTCTTGATCGGATAAAAACGAGTTAACCAGTAACTATACGATCTTTGGACACGGACGCGATTTGTCCGTGTCCAAAGAAACCTATGAAATCATTCGCTTTTTGACTTTTTTGGAATTTTCTTTCACCAATTGTTTGGACGGATGGAACGGTCCAGACAGGATAATTTAGTGTTGCGATTTTGAGGAGTTACCTGCATGACCGTCCGGGCTGTTTTCTTTGATATGGGTGGAACGATCGAAACCTATGGATGGACTCCTGAATCACGGATTCAGGAGACTGCGGGCATACGCCAGCGCCTTGAGGCTGCCGGGATCCATTTGGGCTTATCTGACCGGCAATTATATGAGACCATTTCCGTTGGGCTTGACGCATATCACCAGTTAAGTGTCCAAACCATGGATGAATACACTCCGGAGCGCGTCTGTAACGAATTTATCTTTCATGCCTATCCCGGCGAGCGAGAGAAATTTGCGGCCATTGCAGAAGACTTGATCTGTTATATCGAAACCCACTATTACCAGCGTGCCATGCGGTCCTGAAGTGCCGGGAGTGCTGGAGGCTATCCGTAAAATGGGCCTGAAGATGGGCCTGATCAGCAATGTCAACAGCCGAGGGCAGGTGCCCGCCAACCTGGTCCAGTATGGAATCCGTCACTACTTCGACCCGGTTGTATTGTCCAGCGAATATGGCCGCCGGAAACCCGACCCGGCTATTTTTCATTACGCAGCCCGGCTGGCCAATGTGCCTGCCAGCCAATGTGTATATGTCGGAGACCGGATCGTGCGTGATATTCTCGGCGCCAGGCGGGCCGGCTTCCACCTGGCAGTGCAGATACACCACGATTACGATCATGGAGAAAGCGATGAGGGTACCACCCCGGATGCAGTCATCAACAATATGACTGAATTGCTGGATATCCTGCGGACTGAATTGAACAATTCAAAAGAGTCCAGGGTGGAAAAAGGGTGTAAAAACCCGATCCGGGCCCTGTTATTTGACGCTGGAGATATTCTCTATTACCGGCAGAATAGTGGCAGCAAGTTGGTCGAATTTTTGAAGGAAATCGGGCTGCCCGAAAAAGAATTTCCTCTGGATAAGAAATCTGCCCTGCGGGACCAGGCCTATCAAGGGTTGATCGATTATGACCAATACCAGGAGACTCTGCTCCGTTTTTACGGGGTCACCCAGCCGGATCAGGTCGCACGCGGTAAACAAGTCCTGGATGAGGATGCCAATGATGTGCAGTTCTTCGAGGGAGTACCCGAGACGCTCTGCGCATTGAGCAGTGAGGGATATTTGTTGGGGATCATCACCGATACGGCCCTGCCTGTTTACGTTAAATTGAATTGGTTCGAACGTGGCGGTTTTGGCGATGTATGGGATTCGATTGTTTCGTCGAGGGAACTGGGCATCCGCAAGCCAAACCCGAAGATCTATCAGGCCGCTTTGCAACAATTGGGAGTAACTGCAGATCAGACAATCTTCGTAGGGCATAAATCATCCGAGGTGAATGGGGCAAAAGCCGTAGGGATAAAAACGGTTGCCTTTAATTACGACGAAGGCATCATTGCTGATTATTATCTCGACCATTTTTCCGATTTGCATAAAATTCTTCAACATTTCAAGTCCGAATAGATTAGAAGGTTCAGATCATAATGAGAGAAAACATAGAGGCCATCCTTTTTGACATGGGTGGGACCTTGCGAAGTAACACCAAACACCTGGGAGATGTTGATCTCAAGAAGATCCATGAGATGATCTCTCTGCTTGGTGTTGATTTCGATGATGTGGCCTTTATTCAATTGTTAAAGAAACGTGGCAAGGCCTATAAGAATTGGGCTGAGAAAACCTTGCTTGAGTTGGATGAAGTTGAACTATGGAGCCGTTGGATGTTGCCGGAATCGCCCTCCGACCTGGTAAGCAGGCTTGCCCTTCAATTGAGCCAGCTCTGGCGGGATGCCAATATCAGGCACGAGGTCTTCCCGGAAACGCAAGAGATGGTGCGCACGCTCTTCCGGCGAGGCTATCGACTCGGGTTGGTAAGCAATACCACCAGCAGTGTGGAGGTTCCCGCGTCTCCTGGGAGAATTGGGTATCGCCGGCTACTTTGATGCGGTCATCCTGTCATGCGTCGTTGGGATCCGCAAGCCAGATCCCAAGATCTTGTTGATGGCAGCGGCACAGATGGGCGTGGCCCCGGAACACTGCGCTTACATCGGTGACCAGCCTCGCCGGGATGTGGCCGCGGCCCGGGATGCAGGTTTCGGCCGCACCATCATCCTGAGCCACCCGGGCAAACCTGACAGCCAACTCATGGATCCCTTGCTCCTCCCCGATCATTCCATCACCAACCTGAAGGAATTGTCGGATATCTTTCCTTCTTGTCGCAGCGTGAATAAACCTGCATCGAATCATGCATTATTTGACGCCTCGTTATCGACCATGTGGGGGATGAAGAATTTTACCGAATTCGGGGATTTTCTCCTGGCAGCACCGCGGCTGGGTTTTGCGCGGGTGGAACTAAATCACCAGATCAACCCGCAGATGCTGGCGGGAGTGGACCTTTCCCAATCTGTGATCAGCAGCATCCATGAACCCTGCCCGGCAGTGATCACTGCGACTGAGTTGAAGAAGCGGGATTTGTTGATCTCTTCTCCAAACGAAGAGCACCGCCGCGAGGGAATCAATTCGATCAAACGGAGCATCGACCTGGCAGGTGAACTTGGCGGCCTGCCCGTAGTGGTCCACTGCGGGCAGATCCAAAGCGACACCAAAATGGAGGTGGAGCTGCGGGCGCTTTCGAAGCAGGGCAGCGCGGGTCTCAACAGTATGAAGAAATTAAGGCCGACTTTACCCGGCTGCGCGCCTCTCTCGTTGGCCCCTACCTGGAGGCGGTAAAAAAGAGCCTGGTGGAATTGCTCGAATACGCCGGGCGGCTCAAGGTCCGCCTGGGCATCGAGAACCGTTTCCATTATCTCGACATCCCCACGCACACGGAGATGGATGAGATCCTCGACCTGGCCGACCTGGATCAACTTGGATTCCTTTACGATATCGGCCATGCGCAGGTACAGGACCGTTTGGGCTTTTCTCCGCACCAGGCCTGGCTGGTCCGTTTCGCCGGAAGCATGATCGGCGTGCATATGCACGATGTCGCCGGTATCCGCGACCACCTGGCTCCCGGGCTGGGGGAGGTGGATTTCCGGAAAATTGCCAAATATATACCCAAAAAGGCTTTCCGCACTCTGGAAGTCCTCAGTGCGAACACGCCCGAGCAGATCGGAAAAGGCATGAAAATTCTGGTCGACAGCGGTTGCGTCAACCTGATCCAATAGAGGAGATATGAAATGAAAAATTTGTTCAAGAAAAAGAAAAACATATTTATCAAACTGATCCAAGACCAGGCAGCCTTGACGTTGAAGGGGATGGAAGCTCTCAAATCATATATGGGCGGCCAGGACCCCGAAGCCGCTGCCAACCTGACCCGCGCCGAAAAAGAGGCGGATGAGGCCCGACGCATCCTGATCGATGAACTTAACCGGACATTCGTCACGCCCTTCGACCGGGAGGATATCTTTACCCTCTCGCGCACCATCGACGATGTGCTGGATTATGCCTACAGCACGGTCAGCGAGATGGAGATCCTGAAAGTGGAGCCGACACCCTTCATGGGGCGGATGGCTTCGCTGCTGCGGGATGCGGCCTACGAGATCACCATGGCGACCGAACGGCTGGATGAACACCCAAGCGTGGCGAGCGAGCATGCCCAGCGGGCGAAAGCGCTGGAGAACCGGGTCGAGGACGTTTACCGTGAAGCCCTGGCAGACCTGTTCAGCGGGGCAGAAGACATCGCTCATGTGGTCAAGATGCTCAAGTTGCGGGAAGTGTATCGTCACCTGAGCAACGCCTCCGACCGGGGCGACGAAGCCGCCAATACCATCGCAGATATTGTCGTAAAAATCAGGTAAGCGAAGGGTCAGTTCATCATGTCTGTCGTTATCATTATCGTGATCGTGTTGGCGTTGATTTTCGATTTCCTGAACGGCATCCACGACTCCAGTAACATTGTCGCAACCATGATCTCCTCGCGGGCGCTTTCACCGCGGATGGCATTGCTGATCACCGCGGTAGCGAATTTCGTCGGCCCTTTCATCTTTGGCGTGGCAGTAGCCAATACGATAGGTCATGAAGTTGTCTCAGCCGAATCCATCAATCTACCCGTATTGATCGCCGCTTTATTGAGTGCCATATTATGGAACATCTTGACGTGGCTGCTTGGCTTTCCCAGCAGTTCCTCCCATGCCCTCATCGGCGGTTTTGTTGGTGCGGTAGTCATCGCGGCGGGGTGGAATGCCATCCTGCTGGAAGGCATTGGGAAAATACTTATCGCCCTGTTCCTCTCGCCAGTTGTTGGTTTTATTATCGGATACATTTTTCTAAAACTCATTTTGATGGTCTCATGGAATGCTTCGCCGCGAGTGAATTCATTCTTCAAACGGGCGCAGATCGTTACGGCCCTCTCTTTAGCATTGAGCCATGGCACGAACGATGCGCAGAAGACGATGGGCATCATCACCCTGGCATTGGTAACAGGAGGCGTCTTGCAAACATTCACGGTGCCCGTGTGGGTGATCCTGCTCAGCGCAACCATGATCGCATTGGGCACGGCTGTGGGAGGCAACAAGTTGATCAAGACCCTGGGAGGTAAATTTTTCAAGATCCGCCCGGTGGATGGGTTTGCATCTCAGTTGGCCTCGGCGGCGGTAATCTTGACCGCCTCGCTGGTGGGGGGGCCGGTCAGCACCACGCAGGTGGTAAGTTCGGCCATCATGGGGGTGGGAGCGGCCGAACGGGTCAACAAGGTCCGCTGGGGGGTGGCGCAGGAAATTGCCACAGCCTGGCTGTTGACCATCCCCGCCACGGCATTGGTAGCGGCGGGATGTACTGGATCCTTATCGCAATTCATTCAGTAAATCTACCGGAAAAGGTAATATGAACACCAAAGCCTACGACGTTGTCTATATCGGCAATTACACCAAGGATACGATCATTACCCCGGCGGGGACCCGTTACGTGGACGGGGGTGGGTCCAGGTATGCGGCTTATGCGGCGGCCAAACTTGGTCTGACTGTGGCTGTGGTGACGCGCCTGTCCAGGGAAGATATGCACGTGGTAGCGAAGTTCAACCTGGACGGGATAGATTGTTTCCCGACCTATTCGCCCAGTTCCACCCTGATGTGCCTGGATTATCCCACCACCAACCCGGATATCCGCACCCTGACCGTGGAAGGGCTGGCGGGGAATATCACTGCTGAAGAAGTCGAGCCGATCCAAATGAAATCGGCTTCGATCAACTCCAGTGTGCGCGGTGAAGTAGGCCTGGACGTTATCAGGCAACTGAAAGACCGCCAGGTCACGCTGGCGGCGGACATGCAGGGCTTTGTGAGGGTGCTGGACGGCAAGGAATTAAAGTATCAAGCCTGGCCGGAAATGCAGGAGACACTGGCATATATCGATATTCTGAAAAGTGACCAGGTGGAAGCCGAGTATCTGACGGGCGAAAAGGATATCTTTAAGGCTGCCAAAATCTACGCCTCCATGGGGCCGAAGGAAATCGTCCTGACCCATAAGGATGGCGTCCTCATCCACGCTGAGGGAAAATTCCACGAATTGGGCTTCTACCCCTCATGCCTGGATGGACGGAGCGGGCGCGGGGATACCTGCATCGGCACGTATGTAGCCATGCGTCTCTCGAAAGACCCGCTGCAGGCGGGTATTTGGGCGGCGGCACTGACCAGCCTGAAGATGGAGAAGCTGGGTCCCTTCGACCGGCCGGTGGCAGAGGTGGAAGCGCTCATCAACGCCCGCTATACCCATGGATAGAACCGACAGCCGCCAGGTCCTGCTGGAGCGGCGGAAAGCCACCGCGCTGGAGCAATATCCGGCAATGTGGCGGAGTATGATCACCGAATGGCAGCGCCCGGTCAAACAGGACCGGGCCTGCTTGATGTATGCGGCCAATTACCTATTCCGTACGAACCAGGTCGGCTGGGCGGTGGATCTACTGACGCTGAAGCAACGCCTGCCCGCGGCAGCGGAAATGGACCTTGTCCATGACCTGGAGGGGTTGGTGTTTGTTTTGTTGACCCACCGGCACAAGGACCATCTCGACCTCAACCTGGTCCAGCAGTTGAGCGGATTACCGATCCAGTGGTTCGTGCCGGAGGACCTACTGGAGATGGTGGAGCAAGCCGGCCTTTCCCGCGAAAAGATCATCCTGCCGCGGTCAATGGAGCCGCTGGAGATCGAAGGGCATACGATCACGCCCTTCGAGGGGCTGCACTGGCAGAACGATCCCACGCGGCCGGAAGGACGGCGGGGAGTCCCGGCGACGGGTTACCTGGTGGAATTCAACGGTAAACGCTGGTTGTTCGCGGGCGATGTCCGTACGTATGATCTCAACCTGATGCCCACCTTCGGGCGGCTTGATGGGGCTTTCGTACATCTGTGGCTGGGTCGAGGCAGTGCCATGCAGGAGACACCGCCCCTGCTGGATGCCTTTGGCCGGTTCTGCATAAGCTTGCGGGCCTCCCGCCTGGTGGTGACCCACTTGAACGAATTTGGCCGGGACGTTAACGATTGTTGGGATGCAAGCCACTATGTCAAGGTGAAGAACTGGATGCAGGAGAATGCGGCGGAGATCTCGCTGCAGTCTGCCGAGATGGGGGAGTGGGTGGAGTTGTGAGGGGAAGGGCCCTACAAAATTGGGCATCAAAAAAGCCCGCTCCTTAGCGGGCTTTATAGTGCCGAGGGGGGGAGTCGATCCCCCGACCAAGGGCTTATGAGTCCCCTGCTCTACCACTGAGCTACCTCGGCGGGCGGCTTCGATGTTACTATGGGGAGGCCTTTTTGTCAACGATTTGGGTAAAATGGTTCCAAATTGCTCAAAACGTTACTTGACTTTGCCCAGATTACTTATTATAATCAACGTTTGCATATTTATCGTGTCTATGCCCCGGTGATGGGGTATGGATACGTCATTGTCTATTAACCAGCGTACCCCTGTTCAGGAGAAGGCTATGTCATCTGTTTTATCCGAGAAGAATTACGCACGCATCCCGGTTACGCTTAACTTGCCCGACTTAATCGAAGTTCAGATCGACTCTTTTGTACGCCTGAAAGAAAACGGATTGGGGGATCTCCTTCACGAAATTTCGCCGATCGAATCCTACAACAAGGGAATGAAACTTTTCTTCCCCGGCCGCGGCCCCGAAGCCAAGCAGTGGGGTCTGAAATACTGGTTCGGCGATCCCAAACACGATATCGAAGAATGTGTAGAACGCGACCTTACCTACGCCAGCCCGCTCTACATTTCAGTATTACTTGCCGGCGCCGACGTTCCGGAGCCCATGAAGCAGGATATTTTCCTGGGCGATTTCCCGGAAATGACCGATAAGGGTACCTTCATTATAAATGGAACTGAGCGTGTGGTAGTGTCCCAGTTGATCCGCTCCCCAGGCGTGTATTTCGAAGCGCCGATGGACCGGGCCACGGGCCGCCCGCTCGCCATGGCCAAGTTGATCCCCGACCGCGGCGCCTGGATGGAATTCGAAACCCGCAAGAGCGATTACATCATCCTGAAGTTCAACCGCAAGCGGACGGTGCCGATCACGGTTTTCCTGCGGGCGCTCTCCACGGTCGACGATGGCGATACCGGTGAGAAACTACTCACCAGCGGCACCGATGAAGAACTGATCAACCTCTTCAAAGATGTGGATACCAATCCCGAGCGCATGTTCATCGCCTCCACCCTGCGCCAGGAACCCGAATGGGACCTCTCCGGCGGTCTGACCATTGCCGAAGCAGCCTTGATCGAATTCTTCAAGCGCATGCGCCCCGGCGATCCGGCTACCCTGGAAAATGCACGCGGCTTCCTGGAAGAGCAACTGTTCGACCAGCGCCACTATGACCTGGAGCGGGTGGGTCGTTACAAGCTGAACCAGAAACTGGACCTGCAGATCCCCATCCCGCACCGCACGGTCACCAAGGCCGATGTTATCCGCCTCTTGCGCCGGATGATCCTGATCAACAACGGCGTCGAACCGCCGGACGATATTGATCACCTGGGCAACCGCCGCGTCAAGACGGTCGGCGAGCTGATCCAGAACAAACTCCGCATTGGCCTGCGCCGGATGGAACGCGTCATCAAGGAGCGCATGTCCATCCGTGACCAGGAACAACTCTCGCCCGTCACTCTCGTCAACATCCGCCCGGTCGTGGCGGCGCTGCGGGAGTTCTTCGGCTCCAGCCAGTTGTCCCAGTTCATGGATCAGACCAATCCGCTGGCGGAACTGCGCCACAAACGCACCCTCTCGGCCCTTGGGCCCCGGTGGTCTGCGGCGTGAACGCGCCGGCTTCGATGTGCGCGACGTCCACCACTCCCATTACGGGCGCATTTGCCCCATTGAAACCCCTGAAGGCCCGAACATCGGTCTGATCGGGCGTCTGGCCTCTTTTGCCCGCGTCAATGAATATGGCTTTATCGAGACACCCTATCGCCGGGTTATCAAGCAGATGGCTTGCGACGATCCCCTGTTGGAAGGTCACAGCCTGCGCGAGGAGATGACTGACCCCAAGAGTGGGGAAGTGCTCTTCATGGCCGGTGAACGCATCACTGCCAAGATGTTGAAGCCCCTGGCAAAAATGAAGCGCGATATTGCTCTGGTCCCGTTCGTGTCGGACGAGTACGAATATCTCTCCGCTGATGCAGAAGACAAATATGTCATTGCCCAGGCGAACGCGGTCCTGAACGAATACCGCGAATACGAGAACCCGCGTGTTTCCTGCCGGTACCATTCCGGTTTCATTTTCACTTCGCCTGAAAACCTGGATTACATGGATGTTGCGCCTCATCAGGTGGTGGGCATCAGCGCAGCGTTGATCCCCTTCCTGGAGCACGACGATGCCAACCGGGCCTTGATGGGCTCGAACATGATGGCCCAGGCTGTTCCGCTGGTCCGACCGGAGATACCCATCGTTTCGACCGGTATGGAAAGCAGCGCGGCCCTGGATTCGGGGCAGGTCATCGTGGCCGAAGAAGGCGGCGACGTCGTCTCTGTGACAGGCTCGACCATTGTCATCAAGGAAAAAGGCGGCGAACTACACCAGTACAACCTGCGCAAATACCAGCGCTCGAACCAATCCACCTGCATTGATCAGCGCCCGGCAGTCATCAAGGGGCAGGTCGTGAAAAGTGGAAACATCATTGCCGATTCTCCTCCACCGAGAGCGGTGAACTGGCGCTCGGTCAGAATGTGAGAGTCGCTTTCATGTCTTGGGAAGGCGCCAATTTCGAAGATGCCATTGTCATCTCCGAGCGCCTGGTCCAGGAAGATCGCTTCACCTCCATCCACATCGAGAAGTATGAGGTGGAAGCCCGCGATACGAAACTGGGTCCCGAAGAGATCACCCGCGACATTCCCAACGTAGGCGAGGATGCCATCAAAGACCTCGACGAGAGCGGCATTATCCGCATCGGTGCAGAGGTCAGCCCTAACGACATCCTGGTCGGCAAGATCACCCCCAAAGGTGAGAAAGAACTGACCCCCGAAGAGCGCCTGTTGCGGGCCATCTTCGGCGAGAAATCCCGCGACGTAAAAGATACCTCCCTGCGCATGCCCCACGGCGAGCGCGGTAAAGTCGTTGATGTGAAAGTATTCACCCGCGAAGATAATTCCGACCTTTCTGCCGGCGTGGATATGATGGTGCGCGTGTCGGTGGCACAGCGGCGGAAGATCACTGCCGGCGATAAAATGGCCGGACGCCACGGTAATAAAGGTGTGGTCTCCCGGGTTGTCAGCGAAGAAGACATGCCCTTCCTGGAAGACGGTACGCCCGTGGACATTCTCCTGAATCCCACCGGTGTTCCCGGCCGTATGAACCTGGGGCAGGTGTTGGAAGTCCATTTGGGCTGGGCAGCACAGAAGCTCGGCTTCAGGGCTATTACGCCGGTCTTTGACGGCGCTCGCGAGGAAGAGATCGAAGCCGAACTGGCCCGTGCCTGGATCGTGGATCACGTCTGGAACGAAACCGCTGCAAATGCGTGGAACTGGTTGAAGGAACAGGAATATACGGTTGAGTCGATCGAAGATGACGACGAAGTCCGCCGTCTGTACCTGGAGCAGTGGCTGGGCGAACGCCAATATGATGTGTATCGCCTGAAGGAAGAAGACTACGCCCGCAACGCGGCTGCCACCGAGTGGCTGCGCGATAACGGGTTCGATCCCTCCACCATTTTCACGGTGGGGACTCCCTTCCCATCCCAGCGTAAATTGTTCAACGACAACGCCATCACCGCATGCCTGAAACTGTGGCTGCATAAATTTGGTTATGACGATGTGGCGGAGAAAGATTTGCCGGCAATGATCCAGAAAGTCACCCTGGAGTGGGGCACCCCTGCGCCCACCCTGGGCAAGCAGGTCCTGCGGGACGGGAAGACCGGCGCTCCCTACGATCAACCCATCACGGTGGGTGTGATGAGCATGTTGAAATTGCATCACCTGGTGGAGGACAAGGTCCATGCACGTTCCACCGGACCTTACAGCCTGGTGACACAGCAGCCCCTGGGTGGCAAGGCGCAGTTCGGCGGCCAGCGCTTCGGTGAAATGGAAGTGTGGGCGCTGGAGGCCTATGGAGCGGCTTATACGCTGCAGGAAATGCTGACGGTCAAATCCGACGATGTTCAAGGTCGTGTCAACGCCTATGAAGCCATTGTCAAGGGCGAACCGATCGAAGAGCCCAGTATCCCGGCTTCGTTCCGTGTGTTGGTGAAAGAGCTGCAATCGCTTGGGCTGGGTGTCGAAGCCGTCACCGATAATGGTGAGGTGATCAAGTTTGGCAAGGATGAAGAAAAGATCCATCCGCCCAAGTACACCACCGGCTTAATGGACATCGGCGAGGACCTTTTGAAAGCGCCGGCAACGGAGAAATCTTAGCAAAGTCCTTGACGGGCCTTAGGACGTCATGATAGAATAGCGTTTCGTTGCCTAAAAAGGCTGTTGCGTCGCGCTGCCTACTACGTAGTTTCGTACGAGTGAGGCCATCGGCAGGATGATGGCCTCGCTTATTGACAAAAGACGGTTTTACCAAGGAAATTTGTTTCGGAGGCGAAGGTGCCCACAATCAATCAATTGATCCGCAAAGCACGTCAGTCCAAGAAAGCCAAGAGCAATGCCCCGGCGTTGATGTACACGCTGAACACGAAGAAGCAACGCCGTGTGCGCCAGGATAAAGGGGCACCCCAGAAACGTGGTGTGTGCACGATCGTGCGTACCACCACGCCTAAAAAGCCTAACTCCGCTTTGCGGAAGATCGCCCGCGTGCGCCTGACCAATGGTATCGAAGTCACGGCGTATATCCCCGGCGAAGGCCATCAGTTGCAGGAGCACTCCGTTGTGCTGGTGCGCGGCGGTCGTGTAAAGGATCTGCCCGGTGTCCGTTATCATATCGTGCGCGGTTCGCTCGATACGGCTGGCGTGACAAACCGGAAACAAGGTCGTTCCAAGTACGGCGCCAAGCGTCCGAAAGAAACAGCCAGTTAATCTTTTGTATTTTGATGGAGTAGAACATGCGTCGAGCAAAGCCAGAAAAGCGTGAGATTCTTCCCGATATCCGCTATAACAGCCTGACCATTCAGACTATGATCCACCACATGCTTCACCGTGGCAAGAAAAGCACGGCAACGAGTGTGATGTATGATACTCTGGATATTATCCGCGAGCGCAGCAGCGGCAAGGACCCGGTGGAGGTATTTGATACCGCCATGCGTAATGTGTCTCCTGCCATGGAAGTGCGCCCTCGCCGCGTTGGTGGCGCCACGTACCAGGTCCCCATGGAAGTGCCCCCGGTCCGCCGGACGACACTTGCTATCCGCTGGGTGCTTGATTCAGCCAGGGCTCGCGCAGGCAAGTCTTTCGCTGAAAAATTAGCCGATGAGTTGTTGGACGCATACAAGAACGAAGGTGCTTCAATTCGTAAACGCGAAGAAACTCATAAAATGGCCGAGGCCAACCGGGCCTTCTCCCATTACCGAATGTAGTTCTATATTCTGAACCTTAATAAGCAGGCAGTCATGGCAAATGCGTTCCCACTCGAACGGTATCGAAACATCGGCATCATCGCACATATTGATGCCGGTAAAACGACTACCACCGAGCGAATTCTTTTCTACACAGGAATGACCCACCGGATCGGATCAGTGGATGAAGGCACCACCGTCACCGATTGGATGGAACAGGAACGCGAGCGCGGTATCACCATCGTTTCTGCGGCCGTAACGGCGGAGTGGAAGGGCTATCAGATCAATATCATCGATACGCCCGGCCACATTGATTTCACCGCCGAAGTTCAACGTTCGTTGCGGGTGCTGGATGGAGGCATTGTCGTCTTCGATTCTGTACAAGGCGTCGAGCCTCAAAGCGAGACGGTCTGGCGTCAGGCTGACCGCTACGGTGTACCGAGAATATGCTTTGCAAATAAAATGGACCGGACAGGCGCCTCTTACGAGCGTACCATCAGCACGATCAAGGAACGCCTGGGTGCCAACCCGATCGCCATGCAAATGCCCATTGGCATGAAATCAGCCTTCAAAGGTGTCATCGATCTGATGGAGATGGAAGCCATCTTCTATGATGATGAACTGGGCAAAGAACCTCGCCGGGGAGAAATTCCGGCAGATCTCAAAGCCGAAGCCGAGGAGCGACGTCATACCATGGTCGAGCGCATCGCCGAACTCGACGATGATTTGACCGTCAAGTACCTCGAAGGTGAAGAGATCAGCAAAGAAGAATTAAAAACGGCCCTCCGTAAAGCCGTCTTGACCAGCAAGGCTGCGCCTGTTTTCTGCGGCAGCTCATTGCGCAACAAAGGCGTCCAGCTTGTCCTTGATGCAGTCATTGATTATCTTCCTTCGCCTCTGGACATGCCGGCGCTGCTGGGCACGGATCCCAACAACAACACCTCCATCGAGCTTTTGCCCGATGACAGCGCTCCGCTGAGCGCCCTGGTTTTCAAGATCGTCACCGACCCTTACGTCGGCAGGCTGGCTTACTTCCGGGTTTATTCCGGCACCCTTCATCAAGGTCAGATGGTTACCAATTCGACCAAAGGGAAACGTGAACGGATCGGACGCCTCCTGCGTATGTATGCAGATCATCGCGAAGATGTGGAAAAGGTTGGTGCAGGCGATATCGCGGCAGTGCTGGGTTTCAAGGAAACCTTTACGGGTGATACTCTCTGTGACAACAAATTGATCCTCCTGGAAACCATCACCTTTCCTGCGCCGGTCATTAACGTGGCCATCGAGCCTCGTACGGCAGTCGACCAGGCAAAAATGGGTGAGGCCTCTGCGCAAACTCTCTGAAGAAGACCCCACCTTTAGGGTCCATTCGGATGAGAACACCGGCCAGACCATTATCGAGGGAATGGGCGAACTCCACCTCGAAGTGATCGTAGACCGGATGATGCGCGAGTTCCATGTACAGGCTAATGTAGGCAGACCACGCGTGGCCTATCGCGAGTCGATCACCCGGGCTGTTCCGGAAGTGAACTACAAATACGTCAAGCAGACCGGCGGGCATGGCCAATACGGGCACGTGGTCATCTCCCTGGAACCGGGCGCACGCAGCAGTGGTATTATTTTTGAGAACAAGATCGTCGGTGGAACCATCCCGCGTGAATTCATTGGCGCGATCGAAAAAGGCGTCAAAGAGGCTGCCGATAGCGGCGTCCTGGCTGGATACCCGGTGGTCGATGTGAAAATAACCCTCTTCGATGGTTCATACCACGAAGTAGACTCGAGCGACATGGCCTTCAAGATGGCCGCCACCTTCGCCTTCAAAGAAGGCATTCAAAAAGGCGGGCCGGTCCTGCTGGAGCCGATCATGAAAGTGGAAGCCGTGGCTCCGGAAGAATTCCTTGGAGAGATCATCGGCGGTTTGAATGGCCGTCGTGCAACCATCCGCGGCATGGAAATGCGCCCCGGAAATGCCCAGGCAGTGAATGCAACAGTACCACTGGGCGAGATGTTCGGATATGCGACCGAACTCCGCTCGTCCACTCAGGGACGGGGAGTGTTCTCGATGGAGTTCGATCATTATGCGCCTGTACCTGAAGGTGTAACGCAGAAAATCTTAAACGCTTAGTTTTCATGTTTTTATAAGGAGAGATTTCATGGCGAAGCAGAAGTATGCGCGCAATAAGCCGCACATGAACGTAGGGACGATGGGACACATCGACCACGGCAAGACCACGTTGACGGCGGCGATCACGAAGTACTGCCAGTTCCTGGGCAAGGCGGAATACCGCGCCTATGATTCGATCGACAATGCGCCGGAAGAGAAGGCGCGCGGCATCACCATCAACATTGCCCACGTGGAATACGAGACGGACAAGCGTCACTATGCCCATGTGGACATGCCCGGACACCGTGACTACATCAAGAACATGATCACGGGAGCGGCGCAGGTGGATGGGGCCATCCTGGTGGTGGCGGCTCCGGACGGACCCATGCCGCAGACGCACGAGCACGTGCTGCTGGCCCGGCAGGTGGAAGTGCCGTCGATCGTGGTGTACCTGAACAAGACCGATCAGATGGACGACCCGGAACTGTTGGAACTGGTGGAGATGGAACTGCGCGAGCTTTTGACCAAGCAGGGATTCCCCGGCGACACGACCCCCATCGTCCGTGGCAGCGCCCTGCAGGCGTTGGAGAGCACCTCCACCGACCCGAATGCGCCCGAATACGCCAGCATCAAAGAGCTTCTGCGGGTGGTCGACGAGTACATTCCCGAGCCGAAGCGTGAGAACGACAAGCCCTTCATGATGCCGGTCGAAGACGTGTTCTCGATCAAAGGTCGTGGCACGGTTGTGACCGGCCGGGTGGATCGCGGCGTCATCAAGGTAGGCGAGCCGGTTGAGATCGTGGGATTACGCGAGACCCGCTCATCCGTCTGCACGGGTGTGGAAATGTTCCACAAGATGATGGACGAGGGCATGGCCGGGGACAACCTGGGCCTGCTCCTGCGCGGCATCGAGCGAACGGACGTGGAGCGCGGCCAGGTGGTAGCCAAGGCTGGTTCGATCACCCCGCACACCAAGTTCGAAGCTTCTGTGTACGTGCTGAAGAAGGAAGAAGGCGGGCGGCACAGTGCATTCTTCACCGGCTACCGGCCGCAGTTCTATGTGCGGACGATGGACGTGACCGGCGATGTGGAACTGCCGGCGGGCGTGGAAATGGTCCTGCCGGGCGACAATGTCAACCTGACCGTCACGCTGATCGTGCCGGTGGCGCTCGAAATGGGCTCCAAATTCGCCATTCGTGAAGGCGGTCTCACCGTCGGCGCGGGTGTCATCACTAAGATCATCAAATAGGCAACCTAAAAATGACGAAGCAAAAGATCCGTATCCGCCTTAAGGCTTATGATCATCGTGTTCTTGACCAGTCGGCCAAGAGGATTGTCGAAACCGCAGAGCGTTCCGGCGCCCAGGTTGTCGGCCCCGTACCCTTGCCAACGAAGAAAGAACGGTTTACAATACGCCGCTCTGCATTCATTGACAAAGACTCGCATGAGCACTTTGAAATCCGCACGCACAATCGTTTGATCGATGTACTCGATCCGGATTCAAAGACGATTGACATGCTTATGCGGCTCAACCTGCCTGCGGGTGTGGATATCGAGATCAAAATTTAATACGCATGCTTGTTCATCTGCTTGGTCTGACGATGGCAAATGTCAGACCAGGTGATTGAATGGGCAGCACAAGAACGGCTCTGTTCGTAGGCCCCACTAGACTGTGTGCCGCGGCAGACCGATTGACTGTGCTGTTACCGAGATGATGCAGCCGATGCCCAGGCTGACAGTCTCATAAATTTTTGGAAGGAGAAAACCGAGTATGTTGAAAGGGCTGATTGGCAAGAAGATCGGCATGACCCAGATCTTCGATGAGACCGGTGCGGCTGTACCGGTAACCTTGATCGAAGCTGGGCCTTGCTATGTAACGCAGATACGCCTTCCGGAAAAGGAAGGCTACGCAGCGGTGCAACTCGGATTTCGGTGAGGCGAAACCAAAACGCCTGACCGGTGGTCAGTTAGGCCACCTGAAGAATAACGAATTGCCCCCGCTGCGTTTTTTGCGCGAGTTCCGCATCAAGGACACTGAGTTCAAGGCCGGTGACAAGGTTACTGTGGATGTCTTCGGACTGGGCGAACGTGTGGATGTAGTCGGGACGAGCAAGGGCAAGGGTTTCGCCGGTGTGGTGAAACGCTACCATTTCGCTGGTGGTCCCAAGACCCACGGCGCATCTGACCGTTTACGGGCCCCTGGTTCCAATGGCCAAACAACCACCCCCGGCCGCGTGTACAAAGGTTCACGCCGCCCCGGACACATGGGCAGCGAGCGCGTTACGGCTCAGAGCCTGAAAGTTGTCCTGGTGGACCCAGAGCGCAACCTGCTGGGTGTGAACGGCGCCATCCCCGGGCCTAAAGGCGGCCTGGTCATGATTCAGGACGCGCGCAAGCAGTAGGCGCGGATGATGGGAGTATGGGTACTATGAAAGTAGACGTTCTCAACATGAAAGGTGAAAAGGTCAAGACCGTCGATCTGCCGGCCGAGATCTTCGAAGCCCCAGTGAATGTAGATTTGATGCACCAGGCGTTCATCCAACAGATGGCGAATGCCCGCCTGGGTACGCATAAGACCAAGACTCCGCAGTGAAGTCTCTGGTGGTGGTCGGAAGCCCTGGAAACAGAAGGGTACCGGACGCGCCCGCCAGGGATCCACGCGTGCGCCGCAATGGGTGCATGGCGGACGGATCCACACCCCCCAGCCTCGCAAATATACCCAGCATTTGCCGGTGAAGATGCGCCGGGCTGCCTTGCGTTCGGCTCTTTCTGCCAAGGCTGCTGAAGCCGGTGTGGTGGTGGTGGATGACCTGCTTCTGCCCGAACCCAAGACCCGCCTGATGGCCGCCGCGTTGAACACCTTGATCGGTGAATCGACGGCCCTCATCCTGATCGCCGGGAAAGACTCCACCTACGATTTGGTCTCCCGCTGCACCAACAACCTCCCTGATGCGAAATTGCTGATGGCGAGCTATTTGAACATCAAGGATTTGCTTGGTTATGACAAACTCGTCATGCCCCTGAAGGCATTGGACGTGTTGAAGTCCATTCTGGTATAGGAGGGCAGCATGACTACTATTTATGACGTTATCCGCCGCCCGCTGGTCACCGAGAAATCGAACTATCAGTCCAACAAGCTTCGCCAGTATTCCTTCGAAGTAACCTCTACCGCTACGCGGACCCTGGTGAAGGATGCCCTGGAGACTCTGTTCGATGTCAAGGTGGCACGTGTCAATATCCTCAATACGGCTGCCAAGCGCAGCCGCCGTCGCAATCGCCGCTTGAGCGTCCGCTCGGCTGGTTACAAGAAGGCGATCGTTACCCTGGCCGAGGGAAGCACCCTCGAGATCTTTGAAGGGGTGAAGTAATGGCTGTCAAGAAGTACAAACCCACTACGCCCGGCCAGAGGGGGATGACCGGTTACACGTTCGAAGAGATCACCAAGTCGACCCCGGAGCGCAGCCTGATCATCCACCCGCGCAACTACGGCGGGCGTGATACCAGCGGCCGCATTACCGTCCGTCATCGTGGCGGCGGCAACCGGCGCTACATCCGCATCGTCGACTTCAAACGCGAGAAGCACGGCATCCCGGCCAAAGTTGCGGCGATCGAATACGATCCCAACCGCACGGCCCGCCTGGCCCTGCTGTTCTATGCTGACGGCGAGAAGCGTTACATCATTGCTCCGTTGGGCGTCAAAGTTGGCGACACGCTTTTCTCGGGTCCGCCAGTCTGAGATCCGCCCGGGCAATTGCCTGCCGCTTTCCAACATCCCGGTCGGTACCATGGTCCACGCCATCGAGCTGAAAGAAGGCAAGGGCGCTCAGATGGTCCGCACCGCTGGCGGAGCAGCGCAGTTGCTAGCCAAGGAAGGTGAATTTGCCCAGATCCGTTTGCCCTCGGGCGAGGTTCGCCTGGTGCGCCAGACCTGCTACGCCACCATCGGGCAGGTAGGCAACCTGGACCACAGCAATATCAAACTGGGCAAAGCCGGACGCAAGCGCCACATGGGCATCCGCCCGACTGTGCGCGGCACGGCCATGTCGCCCCGCGATCACCCGCATGGTGGTGGTGAAGGCCGCCAGCCTACCGGTATGCCGGGTCCCAAGACCCCCTGGGGTAGACCCGCCCGTGGATTACAAGACCCGCCGCAACAAGCGGTCTGATCAATACATCGTGCGCCGCCGCAGCAAGTCCAGTCGCTAGGCGCTGAGAGTAAGCGAGGTAAGCATATATGTCTCGTTCATTGAAAAAAGGGCCATTCATTGCCCCCAAACTATTGAAGAAGATTGAAGCGATGAACCAGAAAGGCGAGAAGAAGGTCATCCGCACCTGGAGTCGCGCCAGCGTCATCTTCCCCCAGATGGTGGGGCACACCATTGCCATCCATGATGGCCGCCGGCACGTGCCGATCTATATCACCGAGAACATGGTCGGGCACCGGCTGGGCGAGTTTGCCCCGACGCGCCTCTTCCGTGGCCATGCCATGGGCGAGAAATCGACCAAGGCTGTATAGGAGACGAATCATGGCTCACGATATTCGTGCACAAATCCGTCACTTATCCATCTCGGCCCAGAAGGTACGCCTGGTGGTTGACCTGGTGCGTGGCAAAGATGCCACCCGCGCCCTGGAGATCCTGCGCTTTACCCCGCAGTCCGCGGCCTTGCCCGTCTCCAAATTGCTGGCGTCAGCCGTTGCCAATGCGGAGGAAAATTTCGGCGTCAGCCGCGACGACCTCTTTGTAGCCACGATTTTTGCCGATGAAGCGCCTACCCGCAAATGGCGCCGCTTCGGAGCCCGTGGCCGCTTCAAGCCGATTATGCGCCGTACTTCGCATGTGACCGTTATCCTGCGCGAGCGCGAAGCTGCCTAACCGGCAAAGAAAGGACGAAGGAATCTTATGGGTCGCAAAGTTCATCCGATTGGTTTTCGACTGAATGTCAATCAAGACTGGCGCGGTCGCTGGTTCGCCGAAGGCGCCCAGTATCGCGAGCAGCTGTCACAGGATTTTGCCATTACTGACATGATCCGTCAGGAAGCCGGCCGGGCAGGCGTTTCCCGCATCGACGTGGAGCGTTACCCTGGCAAGCTGAAGGTGTCGGTCTTCACCGCTAAACCGGGCATTCTCATCGGCCGCAAGGGCGAGGGGATCAAGAAGATCCGTGTGGCGCTGGAAGGTCTGACCGGCAAGAAAGTTGACCTGGATATTAAAGAGATCAAGGCTCCTGACTGCGATGCGTACCTGGTGGCGAATAATATTGCCGACCAGCTCGAACGCCGCATCAGTTACCGCCGGGCCATGAAGCGTGCCATCCAGCAGGCCATGCGCCAGGGCGCCGGTGGCATCAAGATCGAAGTTGCCGGGCGTCTGGCGGGTGCAGAAATGGCCCGCACGCAGGTCCTGCGCGAAGGCCGTGTGCCGCTGCAAACATTACGCGCCGATATGGATTTCTCCCGCGCCGAAGCCGGCACCACCTATGGCCGTATTGGCATCAAAGTGTGGGTCTACAACGGCGAAATGAAGCCGCAAGTGGAAGAAAAAGTTGAGACGACCGAAGGCGTCTACGTCAGCGAGTAGCCGCGGCGTCTGTGGAGTGAGGTAGATACTATGTTAATGCCAAAACGTGTGAAGTACCGCAAGCAGATGCGCGGCCGTATGAAGGGCAAAGAGTCCCGCGGCGTGGAGATTTCGTTTGGCGAGTTCGGTCTTCTGGCGATGGAACCCGGTTGGGTCACCGCCCGTCAGATCGAAGCCGCCCGCCGGACGATCGTGCACGCCATGAAACGCCGTGGCAAAGTCTGGATCCGCATTTTCCCGGACAAGCCCTACACCCAGAAACCCCCCGAAACCCGCATGGGTAAGGGCAAAGGCAATGTGGAATACTGGGTGGCCGTGGTAAAACCCGGCCGGGTCATGTTCGAGGTGGGCGGTCTGGATGAGGCCACTGCGCGGGAGGCCCTTAACCTGGCCAAACGCAAGTTTGCCATCATAACCAAGATCGTTGCCCGTCACGAAGTGACCGTAGGAGAGCAGGCATGAAAACAGACGAGATCCGCAAAATGTCTGCTGATGAACTGATGGGCAAACTGTCGGATACCCGCGAAGAGTTGATGAAGCTGCGCTTCCAGCAGGTGACCGGCCAGTTGACCGATACCAGCCGCGTGCGCCAGGTACGGCGCGATATTGCCCGCCTGGAAACGCTCCTTCACGAACTCAACAAAGCGGCTGTACAGGAAGGTGAAGCATGAACGAACGTCGTCGTATCACTGGTGTCGTCACCAGCAACAAAATGACCAAGACCGTGGTAGTGGAAATCGGCCGGACCTTCCGGCACCCACTCTACCGCAAGGTCGTCCACCTGCGTAAACATGTCAAGGCGCAGGATGACCTGGGCTGCCAGATCGGCGACCAGGTCCAGATCGTGGAGAGCCGTCCCTTGTCGAAAGACAAGCGCTGGGTGGTTGAGAGCATCGTCAAGCATGAGATCCGCACAGCCGATACCGGTGTGGCAGCAGTATCCGCCATGCCCGAAGAGATCGCCGCCCCGGTCGAAGAAGCCCCGGTAGTTGAGGCTCCTGTGGAAGAGACCCCGGCTGAAGAAACTCCGACGGAGGATCAGCCATGATCCAGCACGAATCCCGTCTAAAAGTAGCCGATAACACCGGCGCGCGTGAACTGCTGGTGATCCA
The DNA here is from genome assembly GCA_963847105.1 of uncultured Chloroflexia bacterium. Classification (GTDB taxonomy): domain Bacteria; phylum Chloroflexota; class Anaerolineae; order Anaerolineales; family Villigracilaceae; genus UBA877. Next base: position 155,944 of record CAWJYP010000003.1, read on the forward strand.
TGTGATGGGTGGTTCCACCCGCCGCTACGGGTCCATTGGCGACACTGTTGTTGCCACGGTCAAATCTGCCACGCCGCAGGGTTCGATCAAGAAGTCTGAAGTCGTGAAAGCCGTCATTGTCCGTGTCTCCAAGGAATACCGTCGGGAAGATGGTTCCTACATCCGCTTCGACGATAACGCCGCAGTCATCCTGGATACCGATGGACAGAACCCCAAGGGCAGCCGTATTTTCGGGCCGGTGGCACGTGAACTGCGCGAAAAAGGCTTCATGAAGATTGTTTCACTGGCCCCTGAAGTTCTGTAGGCCAGTTGAGGAGCGAGCGATGAAAGTCAAGATCCGAAAAGGCGATACCGTTGAAGTTATCAGCGGAAAGATCGAAGAAAAAGGCAAGCACGGCGAAGTGATCAAAGTGCTGCCCGATGAGAAGCGTGTAGTGGTCCAGGGTGTCAACATCCGCACCAAGCACCAGAAGGCAGTCCAGACCCAGGGAAGGACGATCAACCCCGGGCGGATGAAGTTCGAAGCGCCCATGGACATTTCGAACGTGATGCTCGTCTGTCCCAAATGCGGCGAACCGGCGCGTGTTCAGATCCAGCGTGATGAAGATGGCGCCCACCGTGTTTGCAAGAATTGCAAGGCCCTGATCGATTAAGCGGATGTGGAGCAATGATTTATGAATAGAATGCAAGAACGATACCAGAAAGAAACAGTCCCGGCTCTGCAGAAGGCTTTCGAATACAAGAATTTCATGCAGGTGCCACGGATCACCAAGGTCGTCCTGAACATTGGGCTGGGCGAAGCCATGGATAACCCCAAGGCTCTCGAAGCCGCCATGGGCGACCTGACCACCATCACCGGTCAAAAACCGGTTATGACGAAGGCACGCGTGAGCATCGCCAATTTCAAACTGCGCGAGGGCCGCATCATCGGTACCAAAGTGACCCTGCGCGGTGACAAGATGTGGGCGTTCCTCGACCGGCTGATCAACACGGCTCTGCCGCGTTGGCGTGACTTTCGGGGTGTGTCACCGGATGCTTTCGACGGTCGTGGCAACTATACTCTTGGCCTGCGTGAGCAATTGATCTTCCCCGAGATCGAGTACGACAAGATCGACAAAGTCCGCGGAATGGAAGTCACAATCGTGACTACCGCCAAATCTGATGACCATGCACGGCTGATGTTGTCACTGCTGGGCATGCCATTCAAGAAGGAAGAATAATTATGGCAAGCACTTGCATGAAGTATCGAGAATTACGCCGTAAATATCCCACTCAAGTACGTCATCGCTGCTCGCGCTGCGGACGCCCGCGTGGTTATATACGCCGTTTTGGCTTATGCCGGATTTGCTTCCGCGAATTGGCGCTGGAAGGAAAAATCCCCGGCGTCATGAAGTCCTCATGGTAGCCAGGTGGAGGTAGAAAATGAGCATGACAGATCCTATCGCTGATATGCTGACCCGTATCCGCAATTCCATGATGAGCGGTCAGGCGATGACGGCAATGCCCTTCTCGAAGATCAAGGGCGAGATTGCCAAAATCCTGAAAGAAGAAGGCTACCTGGAGAGTTTCGAGGTAGTAGATGTAGACGGCTCAGTCCAGAAGGTTCTGCGCCTGAAGATCAAGTACTTTGGCGAGCGCCGCGAGCGCAAACCGGTCATCACTGGCATTGAACGAGTCAGCCGGCCGGGTCGCCGAATTTACACCAAGAAGCAGGATATCCCGTGGGTGCTATCGGGCATTGGTGTTGCCATCCTGTCCACTCCCAAAGGTATCATGACAGGTCAACGCGCCCGCCAGTTGGGCGTGGGCGGCGAAATCCTCTGCAAGGTCTGGTAGAGAGGAGGAGGAAAAGTGTCTCGAGTTGGACGTATGCCCGTAGTCATCCCGGCTGGTGTGCAGGTAGAGATCAAAGGCGCACATGTCGGCGTGAAGGGCCCAAAAGGTGAATTAAAGCGTGATTTTTCTCCCACGATCGGGATTGCGATGGAAAATGGTGAGTTGTTGATCACCCGCAAATCTGATCAGCCGGCGGAACGCGCTTTGCATGGAACAACCCGTGCCGTGCTGGCGAACATGATCCACGGCGTGAGCAGCGGTTTCGAGCGGGTCCTGGAAATCGAAGGTGTGGGTTACCGCGCCGAGATGAACGGCCAGACCCTGGTCTTGTACATGGGTTTTTCCCATCCTGTAAACGTGGAACCCCCCGCGGGGATCTCCTTCGACGTGGATGCAAAAGTCCGCCATGTATTTGTGCGCGGCTTCGATAAAGAACAGGTGGGGCAGGTGGCGGCCAATATCCGCAATATCCGCCCACCCGAGCCATACCATGGTAAAGGTTTGCATTATCTGGGCGAGCACATCCGCCGCAAGGCTGGCAAGGCCGGAAAGGCAGCAAAATAAGCCATGGCAGAAAAGAATCGTTCCGACGCTCGTATTCGCCGGCATGCCCGCGTGCGGGCAGGTTTGAAAGGAAGTTCACAGCGGCCTCGCCTGAGCATCTACCGAAGTCTGGCAGAAATTTATGCGCAGGTGATCGATGACCAGGCTGGGAATACCATAGCCTCAGCTTCGACCATCGACAACGAACTGCGTGTGCAGATGAAGGGTCTAAAGAAATCCGAACAGGCCAAGCTGGTTGGCAAAACGATTGCCGAGCGCGCCAAGAGCAAAGGTGTGCAAATGGTGGTATTCGATCGCGGCGGTAATAAATATACCGGTCGAGTCAAGGCTCTGGCCGAAGGCGCCCGTGAGGGCGGCCTGGAATTCTAGGCCTGATTGGAGAAACCTATGTTGGATTACCAGGTAACAGAAGAACAGCAAGCAGAAGCACTGGATGAGCGCGTCATCGAGATTGCCCGCGTGGCCAAGGTTGTAAAAGGCGGCCGCCGGTTCCAATTCCGGGTTACCCTCATCATGGGTGATAACCACGGCAAGGTCGGCATGGGCGTTGGCAAAGCCAATGCGGTTCCGGATGCGATGCGCAAAGCCACCGACAAAGCCCGCAAGGATATGCACAAGGTCAACCTTTCCGGGACGACCATCCCGCATCTTGCCGTCGGCAAGGTTGGCGGCGCCATGATCCTGCTCAAACCCGCCTCCCAAGGTACGGGCGTTATTGCGGGCGGTGGTGTGCGCGCCGTCCTCGAAGCAGTTGGTATTCATGATATTCTGACCAAATCACTCGGGTCGTCGAACGTGCTCAACGCCGTCCAGGCTACCCTCCAGGCTCTCGATGCGATGAAATCTCCGCAGGAAGAAGCCGCCCGGCGCGGCAAACCGGTCGAAGAACTGCTGCCGTACTGGGAAAGGAGAAAGAAGCATGGCTAAGAAAGCCGAAGGAAAGACCATCAAACTAACCCTGGTGAAAAGCCCGATTGGGTTCCCCAAAGACCAGAAGGCTACCGTGCGGGCCCTGGGCTTACGCCATATGAACGAGACTGTGGAACACAAGGATACTCCGGTCATCCGGGGCATGCTTGCCAAAGTGATCCACATGATCCAAGTTGAAGAGTAGGGATACGATGAAACTGAACGATCTTGTACCTAATCCAGGCTCCAAGAAAAACCGCAAGCGCGTAGGACGTGGTATCTCCGCGGGCCAGGGAAAGACGGCCGGTCGTGGCACCAAAGGCCAGAATTCCCGCACCGGCGAAGGTGGACGTCTGTACCGCCAGGGTGGTAACCTGCCCTTCTTCCGCCGCCTGCCTTTCGTCCGTGGTAAAGGCTTCACGCCCCCCAATTCGGTTGAATTCAATGAAATCAACCTGGACCAGTTGGTGAGCTTCAAGAGCGGTGTGGAAGTCAATCCGGATTCCCTGCAGAAAGCGCGCCTCGTGCGCGACCCGCGCAATCCCATCGCCATTCTCGGGCGGGGCGAACTGAAGTCTGCCCTGACCGTGCGCGTCCACCGTGTCACCAAGAGCGCCAAAGAGAAGATCGAAGCCGCCGGTGGCTCCGTGGAATTGATCGCCTAACTCAGTTAGACGAGGAGAATCTTAATGAAAAACGCCTTTTCAGGATTCACATATCTCTGGCGGTCGGTAGATATTCGCCGAAAGATCACCATTTCGTTGATCCTTCTGGTCATCTTCCGCCTGGCTGCCAATATTCCCGTTCCCGGGATCAACGCAGAAGCCCTGAAGGCCCTTTTGGCAAGTTCCAGCGGTGGTAATTTCTTTGCTTTCCTGGACCTGCTTTCCGGTGGTACCATTTCCAATTTCTCCCTCCTGGCGATGGGTGTCTACCCATACATTACCGCCCAGATCATCCTGCAATTGCTGACCCCCATCTTCCCGGCCCTCCAACGAAAAATGGAAGAGGATCCGCGTGAAGGCCGCAAGTGGCAGGAAAAATGGACCATTTATCTGGCTGTGCCCATGGCCTTGCTTTCTGCTTTGGGACAGATCAATTTGTTCAATTCTCAATACGCCCAGCTGGCAGGCGCGAGCGGGCAGGTGGTGCCTTTCGGTTTCACCAGCGCGCTGTGGCTGCCTTCTCTGGTGGTGTTGATCTCCATGGTCGGTGGAACGATGTTCGCCATCTGGCTGGGTGAATTGATCTCGGAGTACGGCATTCGCGGCCAGGGTCTCTCGCTGATCATTTTTGCCGGCATCGTTGCACAGATCCCGGCGAACTTCGGCCTCATTGCTGGCGGATCGGGAACGCGGCTGGATCCTGCTGATCGCCACTCTGGTGATCATGCTAGGCGTCATCTATGCCATCGTCTATGTTCAGCAGGGCCGCCGTTATGTGCCGGTGATGTACCCGGGCAGGCGGGTGGGGAACCGCATGTCCATGCCGGTCAAAGGCACGCTGCCCCTGATGGTGAACCTGGCTGGCATGATCCCGCTCATTTTTGCGAGTGCCATCCTGCAATTCCCGGCGATTATTGCCAGTTACTTTGTCAGTTCGAAAATTGAATCCGTAGCCAAATTTGCCCTGAATACCCAGCAGCTTTTCAACGGCGGCTCGGGCTGGTATTACCTGCTGTATTTCCTGATGGTGGTCAGTTTTACTTTCTTCTACACCGATGTGCTCTTCACCCAGCAGAATTACGGTGAGAACCTCAAGAAGGTCGGCGCGCAGATCCCCGGCGTCAACCGCGGCACACCCACGCAGAAGTACCTGACCAAGGTCCAGCGGCGTGATCACCTTGCCGGGTGCCTTCTTCCTGGGCCTCATCGCCATCCTGCCGTTCCTGATCGGTCTGCTCTTGAATGCGGTCGGTTTGGGTTCGACCACCTCCAATAACACTCTTTTCCTGGTCACTTCAGCCGGTTTGCTGATCGTGGTGGGTGTCGTACGTGACACCTTCCTGAACATCGACGCGGAACTGAAACTCCACGGTTACGATGACGCCCGGTTGGTGAAGTAGGAAACATGGCAAAGTACATCGTTCTTCTTGGTCCTCCCGGTGTCGGCAAGGGTACTCAGGCGAAAGTGATCGCCGAGACCACCGGCTTGTCGCACGTATCTTCCGGTGACCTTTTCAGGGAGAACATCAAGAACTCCACCGAACTGGGTAACCTGGCTCAATCCTTTATGAACAAGGGTGAGTTGGTGCCCGATGATGTGACCATCTGCATGATCCGCGAACGGCTGTCCCGCCCGGATTGCGAGAAGGGCGCCCTGCTGGATGGATATCCCGCGCACGACCGTGCAGGCGCAGGCGCTGGAGAAACTGCTGGACGAGTTCGGCGGAAAAGTAGATTACGTCCCCTATATCACCGCTTCGGAGAGCACGCTGATCGAACGGTTGAGCGGGCGCTGGACCTGTAAAACACAGGGCCACGTTTTCCATGAGAAATACAATCCACCCAAAGCAGCGGGTGTTTGTGACATCGATGGATCGGAACTGTACCAACGAGACGATGATAAGGCCGAGACGGTCATCCGGCGGATCCAGGTCTACTTGACCCAGACCGCCCCTTTGATCGCTTATTATCGTGAACGCGGCATCCTGTCTGAAATTGACGGTGCCCAACCGATCCAACAAGTGACTGACGATCTGCTGGCTGTGCTCGGGAAGTAACATGGCCTGGGATCGTGACATCCATATTAAAGATCGCGGCTGAAATCGTGCTGATGCGCGAAGCCGGTCGAGTCAACGCCCTGGCGTTGGCGGCAGTACGAGAACTTTTACAACCCGGCGTTACCACTGCAGACCTCAACGCGGCTGCTGAGGAAGTACTGCAGAAACATAGCGCTTATTCGCCTTTCAAGAACTATGGTCAACCGCCTTTCCCTGGTTCCATCTGTGCCAGTGTCAATGAAGAACTGGTGCATGGCATCCCCGGAAAGCGGAAGCTGAAGGAAGGCGACATCATCTCGGTCGATTGTGGGGCGGTTGTCGACGGATACGTCGGTGACGCGGCCTTCACAGCCGGAATTGGCGAGATCTCAGCATCTGCCGCCAGGCTGATCGAGGTGACGAAACAAGCGCTTCATGTTGGCATCGCCATGATGCGAGCCGGGAACAAAACGGGCGACATTTCTGCCGCCATCCAGCAATACGTGGAGGCAGAAGGGTTCCAGGTCGTCCGGGAATATACCGGACACGGAGTAGGCCGGAAAATGCACGAAGGTCCGCAGGTGCCGAATTACGGCGTCCCCGGCACCGGCGTTCTACTCAGACCAGGTATGACCATTGCGCTTGAACCGATGGTGCTGGTAGGTACATACCGGACCCGTGTCCTTTCGAACCAGTGGACGGTTGTCTCTGCTGATAGGTCTTTGACGGCGCACTATGAGCACTCTGTAGCCGTCACCGAAGGCGACCCTCTCGTCCTGACTGTCCCGTAATCAGACAGCCGAGACAAAACCGAAACTGGACGGAATGAAGTAGTACAAGTATAATTAGACCTTTGGCTGAACTACTCAAGTAGGAGAGTGAAATCATGAAAGTCGGTCCCTCCATTCGCAAGCGCTGTGCGAAATGCAAGGTTGTCAAGCGCAAGGGCAGATTGTTCATCATCTGCGAAAATCCGAAGCATAAACAGCGACAAGGATAGTAAACCATGGCGAGAATTGAAGGTGTTGATCTCCCTCGTAACAAACGTGTCGAAGTTGGTTTGAATTACCTCTTCGGCGTTGGTCCGGCGCGCACGCACGAGATCCTGGCGGCGACAAAAATCAGCCCGGATACACGTGTGAAAGATTTGACGGAAACCGAAGTTTCTGCAATCCGCGAATACATCGCCAAGAACTGGAAAGTGGAAGGTGATCTGCGGCGGCAGGAGCAACTGAATATCAAGCGCCTGGTCGAAATTGGTTGTTACCGCGGCCTGCGTCACCGTCGCAATTTACCTGTCCATGGACAGCGAACCCGTACCAATGCACGCACTCGAAAAGGCATCAAGAAGACAGTTGCCGGTCGTGGGCGCCGCAAGGGCGGGAAGAAGTAATCCGCAAACAGGATCAAGAGAGGTTTTATGGCTCAGACTGTACGCTCTGCGCGTCGCTCAAGTGGCGCTAAAAAAGGGAAACGGACTCTGTCTTCGGGACAGGTACACGTTTTCGCTTCATTCAATAACACGATCGTGACTGTGACCGATCCGGATGGGAACACCCTTTGCTGGGGAAGCGCCGGTTCAGTTGGTTTCAAGGGCTCCCGCAAAAGCACTCCCTTTGCCGCCCGCCTGGCAGCCGAGCAAGCTATCAAGGCTGCCCAGACCATCGGCATCCAGGAAGTGGACCTGTTCGTCAAGGGTCCCGGACCTGGCCGCGAATCTGCCATTCGTGCCGTCCAGACGATGGGCTTGAAAGTCAAGTCCATTTCGGACCTCACGCCGGTTCCGCATAACGGCTGCCGGCCTCCCAAGAAGCGCCGCGTTTAGTTCTGGTGAAAGGGTTAGTAGAGTATGGCTAAAAATACTGGGCCGGACTGCAAAGTATGCCGGCGTGAAGGTGAAAAATTATTCTTAAAGGGAGAGCGCTGTTTCACTCCCAAGTGCGCCATCGAACGGCGCGCCTATGCTCCAGGCCAGCATGGCCGGGCTGCCGCCCAGGGTGGGGGAGGCAGTCGAGGCAAGCGTGGTGGCTCAGGTCGTGAGTCTGACTATGGCAAGCAGTTGCGCGCCAAGCAGAAGGCCCGCCGCGTCTATGGCGTGTTCGAACGACAATTCCGGCGTTATTATGCCATGGCTTCGAAGGCTCGTGGGATCACCGGTCTCATGCTGCTGCAGATCCTGGAAACCCGCCTGGATAACATCGTTTTCCGCCTGGGCTATGCCGTGAACCGTTCGCAGGCACGTCTGCTGGTCACCCATGGTCACTTCACGGTCAACGGCCACCGCACCGATGTTCCCTCCGCCACCATTAAAAGTTGGCGATGTGATCGCGGTCCGCGAAGGCTCCCGTGGTACCACTTATTTCAAGGACTTGCCTCCTGTTGCCGAAACTCGCAATGTTCCATCGTGGCTAAGTCGTGACCTGAATTCTTTCTCAGGCAATTTGCTCCGTTTGCCTGAACGACCTGAGATCGATGGCAACCTGACCGAGCAGTTGATCGTTGAGTACTACTCGCGCTAATCCGAGTTTGTTCTCATTGACGCGGCGTACCGTAAGTACGCCGAGGAGAGGTGAATCGTGACAATCACGAACATGGTGATGCCGAAGATCGAGCGCGAAGCAGAAGCTCGCAATTATGGCAAGTTCGTCATCAGCCCGCTGGAACACGGTTTTGGTGTAACACTGGGCAACGCTCTGCGCCGTGTACTGCTTTCTTCCCTTGAAGGCGCAGCCGTAACATCCATTCGCATAGTCGATGTGTTGCATGAGTTCAGCGACATCCCCGGCGTCCGCGAAGATGTTTTGCAGGTCATGTTACAGGTCAAGCAATTGCGCCTGATGCTCGAGGGCGTGGATACCACCCGCATGCACCTGGAAGTGCGCGGTGAGGGTGTGGTGACGGCGGCGGATATCATCACTTCGCCGGAAGTGCAGATCATCAACCCCGACCTGTACCTGTTCACCGCTGACAGTTCCAAGACGCGCCTGGACCTGGAACTCACCGTCGAACGTGGACGTGGCTATGCCCCCTCGAATGAACGCGGCCGCATGCCCATCGGTGAACTGCCCGTGGATGCCATCTTCAGCCCGGTCAAGCGGGTCAACTGGGAAGTGCAGAATGCCCGTGTGGGTCAGAGCACCAACTTTGACAAACTTGTCCTGGAGATCTGGACTGACGGCGCGATCTCACCCGAGAAAGCCCTCAGCGCTTCGGCGAAGATCATCATCGAGCACCTGCGTTATGTAGCCGGCATCAGTGAAGAGACCCTTACAATCACGATGGAAAAAGAAGTCACCGGTTCGCATTTGACCAGTGAAGTTGCCGAGACCCCGGTCGAGTCACTCGACCTGTCGGTGCGGGTCTTCAACTCGCTCAAGCGAACGGGTATCACGACCGTGGGTGATGTGCTGGAACTGCTTGAAAAGGGCGACCAGGCCGTCATGTCCATCCGCAATTTCGGCGAAAAGAGCCTTGACGAACTCCGTGCAAAGATGCAGGAAAAAGGCTATATGAAAGACGAACAGAAAAAAGAGTTGGAGTAATTAAGCAATGCGACATCAGGTATCAGGATACAAACTTAGTCGATCCAAAGGCGCACGTATCGCTCTGCGCCGGAATATGATCAAGCAATTCTTCACCCACGAGCGCATCCGCACCACTACGACCAAGGCTGCGGCCATCCGTGGTGAGGCAGAGCGCATGATCACCATCGCTCGCAATGTTAAGGACGCAAGCGATTCGGAGAAGGTGGCTGCTCGCCGGTTGATCGCTGCCCGCCTGGGCAACAACAGCAACGAAGCGATCAAGAAATTGTTCGATGAGATCGCTCCCCGTTTCTCGGACAGGAATGGCGGCTACACCCGTGTGATGAAACTGGGCCCTCGTTTTGGCGACCGCGCCGAAATGGCCCTGATAGAACTTGTGGAAGAATAGGTAATTGGGTAACAGGTAATCAGGCACCCGGGTTCCTTCCAGAGTAACTAATTACCTGATCACCTGATACCTGCAATGGCACGTTACCAGATTATCCTTGCGTACGACGGCACCGGCTTCCTGGGAAGCCAGCGCCAGGCCGGGTCGCGCACGGTCCAGTTGGAGCTCGAAAAAGCCTTGCGGAAGATCGGCTGGCAAGGGCGAGAGCATCCTCCTGGCGGGCAGAACCGATACCGGCACGCATGCAAGCGGGCAGGTGGCTGCCTTCGACCTGGAGTGGCGGCATGGCCAGGAGAAATTGCAGGCTGCATTGAACGCCCGCCTGCCAGGCGATATGGCGGTCTCCGAAACCCGTTTGGCGGCGGATGATTTCCATCCACGCTTCGATGCCGCCTCCCGTCGATACCGGTACCGCCTGTTCTGTGCGGCGGTGCGGGACCCTCTGCGGGAACGATATGCCTGGCGAGTCTGGCCGGCGGTAACGGACCTGGCTGAGCTGGCAAGCATCTGGACGGGCAAACACGATTTCGGCCTCTTCGGGTCGCCGATGAGCCCGGGTGGAAACACCGAACGGGAAGTGTTCTTCTCTGAGTGGCAGCAATGCGGCGACGAGTGGACCTTCGAGATCGAAGCAAACGCCTTCCTTTACCGGATGGTACGCAAGCTGGTCTATGTGCAAGTTGCCGCAGGGCAAAAGAAGTTATCCGCGAAGTTGCTGCAGAGAGGCCTGGATGCCAGGGCCTCGGTCCGGGAGAAGGTCCGGGCAGAGATCCCGGCCAGCCTGGCTCCTGCATGTGGCTTGACCCTGGTGCGGGTACGATACGATGATCTGGTCTGATTTTGTTCAGTCTGAATTTTGGAGAAACGAAAGTGTATAAATCTTATTATCCTAAAGCTGCTGAGATCCACCGCCAATGGTTGCTGGTAGATGCCGAAGGGGAAACCCTCGGACGGCTGGCCACCAAGGTGGCCAAACTTCTGCTGGGCAAACATAAGCCTGAATTCACCCCCGGCGTCGAGATGGGTGACTTTGTCATCGTTATCAATGCCCAGAAGATCCACGTGACCGGCACGCGCACCCACAGTAAACTGACCGAGAAAATGTATCATCATCACTCGGGATATCCCGGTGGTTTGAAAAGTGTCAATCTGCAAACACAATTGCAGACCCACCCGGACCGCGTAATATTAACCGCCGTATGGGGCATGCTGCCTCATAATAAGATGGGTCGCCATCTTATGACGCACTTGAGAGTATTTGGTGGTGCAGAGCACCCCCATACCCCCCAGGCCGCCGTCACGGTCGAGTAAAGGAGCAGGAATATGTCTGTACAGTATTATGAAGGTGTGGGACGTCGTAAACAAAGCATCGCCCGCGTCCGGCTGATGAGCGGTTCGGGACGTTTCATCGTCAACGAAAAAGATGGCCCGGCTTACTTCACCCGCCTGGGTGACATGGATGCCATCCTGGCGCCCCTCAAAGCCGCCGGACAGGATCAGCAGTCCTACGACATCACCGTCGTTGTCAACGGTGGCGGCGTCACCGGACAGGCCGATTCGGTCCAGCTTGGTTTGGCCCGTGCGTTGGTGAAGATGAATGCTGAGAATACGTCGGCAATGCGCAAAGGCGGTTTCCTGACCCGTGATGCACGTGTCAAGGAACGCAAGAAGCCTGGTCTGAAGCGCGCCCGCAAGGCACCTACGTACACCAAGCGTTAAGAGTATCCCACCACATTTGCATAAAAAAACGTAATGCGATATAACTCTTCGCATTACGTTTTGATTTTAACATTTGGGAGTTTCTATGCCTGGAATTACCTTATTAGGCCTTGGTCCCGGCGACCCGGCCAGGGTCACCCGTGAAGGCTGGGATGTGCTCACCTCTGCGGGTGAGGTCTGGCTGCGGACGCGCCAGCACCCGGCTGTGGCAGCCCTGCCAGCGTCGGTCCAGATCCAGTCATTCGATGAATTATATGAAAGCGGCGAGTCATTCGAGGATGTCTATGCGGCCATCATCGATAAGGTTTTGGAACTAGGCCAACGTCCCGCTGGAGTGATCTATGCGGTCCCGGGCGACCCCTTCGTGGCAGATGCAACCTGCCCGGCCATCGTTGAAAAAGCCCATGCGGCTGGTCTGCCGGTCAGGATTGTGAATGGGGTTTCCTTCCTGGAGCCGATCTTATCGGCCCTTGGGTTGGATCCATATCCGCAACTAACCCTGGTGGATGCGCTCGACCTGAGCCAGATGCACGTCCCGCCCTTCCCGCCGGATAAACCGGTGGTGGTGGCGCAGGTTTTTTCGCGCATGGTGGCTGCTGAGGTCAAGATAACCTTGAATGCCCTCTACCCGGATGAGCACCCTGTCCGGCTGGTCCATGCGGCGGGGACAGTGGATGAGTTGGTGGAAGATTTGCCGTTGTATGAGGTCGACCGTTCCGAAAAGATCGGTCCGCTGACCGCGCTTTACGTACCTCTGCTGGGAGAAGGGACTTCCTTCGAGGCTTTCGAGGAGATCATCGCCCATCTGCGTGCCCCGGATGGCTGCCCGTGGGACAAGGAGCAAACTCACCTAAGTCTACGCTCGCATTTGCTGGATGAGGCCTATGAAACATTGGACGCGATGGACAGCCAAGACCCCGCCAAGATGGCTGAAGAATTCGGCGACCTGCTGCTCCAGATCGTGTTGAATGCCCAGATCGCCAGCGAGAGCGGCGACTTCACCATGGCGGATGTGCTCAAAGGCATCTATGACAAGATCGTCCGCCGTCATCCGCATGTCTTTGGGGAAGTCCAGGTGGAGGGAGTAAAGGGTGTCTTGTCGAACTGGGAGAAATTGAAGGCCGATGAACGCAAGGCGGAGGGGAACGGGGAAAAAGGTCCGCTGGACGGGATCCCGCTGGCGCTGCCGGCGCTCATCCAGGCGCAGGAATACCAGGACCGGGCGGCCCGCTTCGGTTTCGATTGGCCCGAGATCGAGGGGGTGATCGACAAGATCAAGGAGGAAGTGCAGGAAGTGAAGGAGGCCACCAACCAGGAGGAATTGACGGCGGAATTGGGAGACCTGTTCTTCGCGCTGGTCAACCTGGCTCGCTGGAAAAAGGTGGACGCCGAATCAGCCTTGCGGGGGACGAACCAGCGCTTCAAGAAACGCTTCGGTCATATCGAAGCGAGCTGCCAAGAAACAGGGGAAGAAGATGCAGGATATGTCGTTGGACGAAATGGAAGAGCTGTGGCAGGAGGCCAAGAAACTGTAGCACCTATTTTTTATCGAAGAGCCACAGGCGCGCCCAAGAAACGGCAGGGAAGACCCGCTCAGGTTTTTTGGGATCGAACTTCACCATCACCTCTTTGCCGGTTTCCAGTTCAGGCAGGGAGGGGGTTTCCACCAGCCAGGTGGTTGTCACCGAGATGGGATCACCTTCCGGTTGGCGGATCTCGAGTTGCAGATCCACCTTGGCGATGCCCTTGGCCTCGGGTTTGATGGTCTCGGTTTTACTGAGGATCAATGCCGGGGTGGGGGTGGCCCGTCTCATAAAGATGTCACGGTCATCCAGGCTGCGCTCGCCGCTAAGGATCTTTTTTACCTGGCGCTGGTAGGACCGGTAGATGAACCAGCCCATTAATAGAACAACGGCGATGACGATGAGGGTGGAAATAGTCGGATTCATGAAGCTCGCTCCCGGGCATAGAAAATTGTTGTCACATCTTTACAGTACGACAGGGTTAATCATACTATACCCTTGCTGGAAATCTTAAAGATTATCGCCGATGGAAAAATTTAAGGTAAATCACCCATTCGTACTCTTGTTCCACCCCCACATTTATGCTAAAATAAGTGAAAGTGTTCCCCATATATAGGGGAATAATTATTAACTACCGCCAGATATGGCGGTTACAAATGTTCTAATACCCGGAGAGATATTCAGGATGCATTGTCCTTACTGCCAAGGTGACGACTCGAAAGTGATCGATACCACTCACGATAGTCACGGAGGCATTCGCCGCCGGCGCGAGTGCTTGAGCTGCGGGCAGCGTTTCAGCAGTTATGAACGTCCCATCCTGGCAAATCCACTGATCGTAAAGCAGGATGGCACCCGGGAGGAATTCAACCGGGAAAAGTTGGAACGGGGGATCCGTATTTCATGCGCCAAACGACCCGTATCCGCTGCGGATATCGAACGGCTGGTTGGGCAAGTTGAATCAGAGTTACAGAGGCTTGGAAAATCCGAAATCTCATCGCGCGTGGTGGGTGACCTGGTCATTAAGGGGTTGAAGGAATTGGACCAGATCGCTTACATCCGTTATGCAATTGTCTATCTGCGATTGGATGATCTGCATGCCCTTCGTAATGAAATTGATCACCTGTTACTAGAATCCTGATAACCACGATCAAGCCGAAACTCCAGTATCAGGGGGCGGAGCATCGGCGTTTATGTTTCTGTCTGGAAAGTTGAACATTTTATCGGTAATGAACGAAAACAATAAAAAAGGAGATTGGTATATGGTATCTGACACATCGTCTTCGAAAAAAGGAATGCTGCCCACTCCACCCATCCCCGCCGATCTGCCGGGCGTGGACCTGACCGAGAATGCCCGCCAGGTGCTCCTGCGCCGCTACGTTCGCCGGGGCGACGACGGTCAACCGGTCGAGACGGTGGAGGAGATGTTCTGGAGGGTGGCTTATCACATCGCCAAGGCTGAAGAGGCTTACGGGGGGGATGTTCTCGATTTTGCCCGCAAGTATTATGTCTTGCTGACCTCCAAGAAGTTCTTCCCCAATTCACCAACGTTCACCGGTGCAGGCACGCCGTTGGGACAACTGGCAGCCTGTTTCGTGCTGCCCATCACGGATGATATGGGCCGGGATGCGGCCGGCATCTTCCAATCCCTGCGGGATGCGGCCCTGATCCAGCAGACGGGCGGCGGGAATGGATTTTCCTTCTCGCGCATCCGTCCCAAGGGAGCGCTGGTGAAGTCCTCCGCAGGTCAGGCCACCGGTCCGGTGGGATTCCTGCGGGTGTACGACCACGCCTTTGGCGAGATCGCCCAGGGCGGCACGCGCCGGGGCGCTAACATGGGCGTCCTGCGGGTGGACCATCCGGATGTGGAAGAATTCATCACTTGCAAGACCAACGAAAATCAGATCGTCAACTTCAATATCTCGGTGGGCATCACGGATGCGTTCATGCAGGCGGTGAAAGACGACACCGATTGGGAACTGCGCTTCCCGGATGTCTCTTCGCCCGAATACCGCGGTTTCAGCGGCACGCCGGAGCAGGCCGAAGCACAGGGCCTCCCGCTGGTCACGTACAAGACCGTGCGGGCCCGCGATATTTTCCAGATGATCGTCAACCAGGCTCATCATAACGGCGAGCCGGGCATGCTCTTCCTGGATGCGGCCAACCGGTCCAATCCGGTGCCGCACCTGTATCCGCTCGAAGCCACCAACCCGTGCGGTGAGCAATGGTTGGGACCTTACGAGAACTGCTGTCTGGGTTCGGTGAACCTGGCGGAACACTGCGGCCCGGATGGAACGGTGGACTGGGACGGCCTGCGGGAAAGCGTGGACCTTTCGGCGCGCTTCCTGGACGATGTTGTCGACATCAACGCTTACGTGCCAGCTGTGCCTCAATTGAAGAAAGCCGCCCATAAGGCCCGCCGGATCGGTCTGGGAATCATGGGCCTGGCTGACCTGATGTACCACGTAGGCGTGCGCTACGGCTCGCCCGAAGGGCAGGAATTTGGCGCCCAGGTGATGGAATTCGTGCGCTACCAGTCCATGCGGACCAGCGTGGCGCTGGCGCATGAACGCGGCGCTTTCCCGGCCATCAAGGGCAGCATCTACGATTTCGAGAACCTGCAGTGGGCGCCTCCGCAACCGATCAGCCCATACTCGCATGATTGGGGCCGCCCGGCAGTGGAGTGGGATGAGATACTCAGCGGTTTGGAGAAGTACGGCATCCGCAACGCGGCCCAGACCACGGTGGCACCTACGGGTACCATCGCCACGGTGGCAGGCTGCGAAGGTTACGGTTGCGAGCCGGTCTTTGCGCTGGCATACGTCCGCCATGTCAACGACCAGGGCAAAGATCTGCAGCTCACCTATGCCAGTCCGCGCTTTGACCTGGCTCTTCAGAAGGCCGGCATCAGTGGTGTGAAAAAACAGGAGATCGTCGAAGAGGTCATGCGGAACGGCACCTGCCAGGACCTGACCGACCTACCCGAATCCATTCGGAACGTGTTCGTGGTCGCAGGCGACATCCAGGCGGAAGAGCATGTACGCATGCAGGCCGCCCTGCAGGCATTCGTTGACAATTCGCTCTCCAAGACGGTCAACTTCCCGGAAGGCACCACCACGCAGGATGTGGCGGAAGTGTATATGCTGGCATGGGAGTTAGGCTGCAAAGGTATTACCGTCTACGTGACCGGATCGCGGGATAAGGTGGTACTGGAGACCAAAGCCACCGCAGAGAAGAAACTGCCGCAACCACCTGTTGCGTCCAGCAGCCTGGCTATGCCTTACTGGCCTTCCGTCACCGGCGATGCCGCCCCTGCCACCGTGGCCGATGCAGAAATTGCGGCCCAACTGGCGGGCTGGCACGAGACCAAGAAGGCCCGGCCTCATACACTGGTCGGAACGACTTATCGGGTGGAGACTCCGCTGGGGAAGGCGTTCATCACCGTCAATGAGAACGGCGGCGGGCATCCATTCGAGGTGTTCATCAATACCGCCAAGGCCGGTTCCGAGACAGCCGCCATCTCGGAGGCGATCGGCCGCTTGATCTCGTATATCCTGCGATTAGCCTCGCCCATCCTGCCGCGCGAACGCATGGCTGAAGTGGTGCGCCAACTTTCAGGCATAGGCGGCGGGCGTTCACTGGGATTCGGACCCAACCGGGTCCGCTCTCTCGCCGATGGGGTTGGGCAGGTGCTGGACGAGTACCTGGCAGGCCGCACGAACCATCACGTCGAACCGTCGGAGGAGAAAGAGGAGACGCCCAGCCTGATCCCGCAGTATGTCCCTGATAGACTGACCCTTCCCGTGGCGGAAGCACCGAAACCGGCCGCGTCAGCCCGGCAGATGGCGCTCAAGACGAGCGAACTTTGCCCGGAGTGCGGGGAGGCTAGCATGGTCAACGAAGAGGGCTGCAGGAAGTGTTATTCCTGCGGGTATAGCGAGTGCTAGTCACTGAATGAAGCAGCCGGCGCCCTAAAAGCGCCGGTTTTTTTCCCCTTCAAGAGACGGGCATTTCGCGTTATCATGGGGGATTGTTGCGCCGGTTCGTCACCTTCTATATGGAAGGAATCTCTTGACAGCGATGGTCCCGTTTTCATTAGGGAATACTGGTCACTTGACCAGGGGCAAAACTCCCCCTTTGACGGAGGGAGTCGTCTGGATAACCACCTATAGTTATTGAGATCATTCTCGGCTTTATTGATTCCTTTTAACCATACACCCCCCTATTGCGGATAACGCCTAATCACAGGTTAAGCCAGCAGAAATTCCCTGTGTAAATATTCAAGGAGGCATTTCATGTTTTCAGTAAAACGCGCCGCCGCCCCAAGGCGCAGATTGCCGAAACCCCCCAAGCATTTATCCCTGAGGAAATACGAGGCGACGGTTGGCTTTCTGTTCCTCCTGCCGTGGTTGATCGGCTTCCTTCTATTTAAAGCAATTCCCATTCTGGCCGCCCTGGGATTTTCCTTCACGAATTTCCAGATGCTCACTCCTGAAGCAACCCGCTTTGTGGGGCTGGCAAATTACATCACCTTTTTCAGAGACACGAGCGCCGGCGCCAGCCTATTTGGATCCATCAGTTATTTCCTCTCTGACGGTTCCGATTGAAATGCTGGTCGCCATGGCGCTGGCGGCTCTCTTCACCAGCGCTCGCTTGAAAGGGAAACCAATTCTGCGCTTCCTCTTCTTTATGCCGGCCATCATCCCGGCGATCGCGATCTTCCTGGTTATCTCCGGGTTGATCAGCCCCACCAACGGCTGGATCAACCGGCTCATTATCACCCCACTGCACCTGTCCCCTTCTTTGCCACTGGGAAACCTTTTCCCGATCATCCTGTCGCTGTGGACGATCGGTCCGGGTTTCCTGATCATGGTGGCGGCCATGCAGGCCATTCCCAAGGAATTATATGAGGCGGCGCGAGTGGATGGGGCGGGTCCGGTGAACCGCTTCTTTTCGATCACCCTCCCGATGGCCTCGCCGGCGATCTTCTTCTCCCTGGTGATCAACATGATCAGTTCCTTCGGCGGGGTGGCTCTCCTGGATCGCGGCCTTTCATACAGTCAGGCTCTTACCCCCATGGAAGGTTACATTACCTACACGATGTTCTCATTACAACGCCTGGGATATGCCGAGCGCGCTGGCGTGGGTGATGTTCATTGTAGTGATGGTTATCACCGTCATCCTGTTCCGCTCCACCCGTTACTGGGTGCATTTCCCCGAGGAGAGCAGCAATGAAGAAATATAGGCAAAAACTTCGCGGCCGCGTCTCCACGTTGACGCTGCGCGCATGGGATTTTACTGGCACGTCTCTATTGACATTGTTCGTGTGGATCTTCCTGATCATCTTCCTATCACCGTTGACATATATGGTGGTGACTTCGCTGAAAGCAGGGGATGAATTTCGCCAGCGTAATGCGCCGCTTCTGCCCGCAGAGCGATTGACCTATGAATATAATGGAAGAGCCTACGAATTGTATAAGGTGCCAACGCCAGACGGAAAGATCCATCATTGGGCTCTGGTCAAGCCCAGCCGGCTCGCCAGCCAGTTTATCGACCCGGAGCACCCGGAGGATGGCCTAATCGACTGGGAGGGCTCCTGGAGGGCGCTGCCAGGCGTGTACCGCTACCGCATCTACTGGAACAATTATTCCAATCTATGGAATGCGGTGGATTACCCGCGCTACCTGAAAAATACCCTCGCCATTGTGATTTTGGGTGAGATCGGCATTCTCCTTTCCTGCATCGCCGTGGCTTATGGATTTTCCCGCTTCCGTATCCCGGGAGGGAAGTTCCTGTTCTTCCTGCTGATCGCTACGATCGTGATACCGGATAGTATCACCCTGGTCCCAAGTTATGTCATTTTTACGAAGGTGCTGCATTGGAACGGGACGTACTATCCGCTGATCGTGCCGGCTTTCTTCGGCAGCGCCATCTATATTTTCCTGCTGCGGCAAAACTTCAAGAGCATCCCGCGTGACCTGGACGAGGCGGCCATGCTCGATGGGGCCGGTCCGCTGCGCACGCTCATTTCCATTGTGTTACCCCAGGCCATTCCGGCAGTTGTGACGGTGGCGCTCTTGTTCTTCTTCAATACCTGGAATGAATTGCGCATGTCCAGCCTATACCTGTCCATCCGACCGGACTTGCAGACGATGGCCTTTACCGGGCAGGGTTTCACGAGTTATGGGTTCACGCCCGAGAATTTGCAGACCGGCGCGGTGATCCTCATGGCGGTGCCTCTGATCGTGCTGTTACTGTCGCAGCGCTTCTTCATGCAAGACATGGTCGTCACCGGAATAGAGAAGTGAGATCTGAATGAATAAAACTGCCTTCCGAAACATTTTTTTCATCTGGCTTGCCTGGGCGCTCATCATCATTGGGTTCCAGGCCCTCTCCACTGCCCGCCTGCAGCCGAAATATCCCGACCGATCCCAGGATTGGGTACGGCAATATACCATGCCGGCCACATACCAGGTGAACCGTCCCTACCTGACGGGTCCTTTCATGAACGACCAGGTATGTTGGGATTCGGAATACTACATCAGCATTTCGCTGGGCGGCTATGACGACCCCAAGGTGCCCCACCTCACCCCCTTTGGCTCAACTACTTACTGGCGTGATGGCATGCTGGTAGGTGGGAACAAATATGTGGGTAAATCCACGGCGTTGAATTATGCCTTTTTCCCTATGTACCCATGGACCATGTGGCTCTTCCAACAACCGCTAAAGTTGTTGGGCATGGATGCTCTCGCGACCGCCACACTCTCGGGTGTGCTCGTGTCCATCCTGGGAGCCTTTTTGGCAATGCTGGCCCTGTATGACCTGACTTACGATACGCTCGGCGACGAAGGGGCCATGCGGGCGGCTTTCTTCCTGCTCATTTTCCCAACCGGCTTCTTCCTGGCGCAGATCTATACGGAGGGCCTGTTCGTTGGGCTTGCCTTTAGCTGCCTGGCGATGCTCAAGCGCGGTAAGTGGTTGCCGGCGGCGCTGTTTGGTTCGGCAGCCACCCTCACCAGGGCTGTGGGAATCGCCCTCATCATCCCCATGGCGCTGACATGGTTCCGCACCGGCGATTGGCTGGATATCGATCTGGAATGGCGGCAGATCTTCTACTGGTTCAAGGAGTCCTGGCGGGCGCTCTTCCAGGCTGTCCGTAAAGGCATCCGGGCGATCTTTGGCATTCACAAACCCGAAGACCCGGAGTGGTCGTGGCTGCGCAAAGAACTGGTCGTGGTGGTCTCACTCGGAAAAATGCTGCTGGCTATGGCTCCGCTGATCACCTACCTGATCTGGAAATTCTCCCCCCTGGGTTTGAACTTCAGCATCGTCGAGAACAATTATTTCGGTCGGCAGGTGCTCGATTTTGGGTATGCCTTCTATAGTTGGTCCACTGCCTTCAAGGGATTGTTCGCCGGCATCCCCGAGCAGACGGCTTACTTCATCACCGAGTTCATCGGCCTCATCCTCGGCGCGACGGCCTGTGTGGCCTGCATCAGACGCTATCCTGAGATCGCCTGGTTCAGTCTGGCGGTACTGCTAATTTCCGTGGGCAGCGGACCGGTGCAGGGGATCGTTCGCTACATTCTCGGTGCTCCGGCAGTTTTTGTCATGCTGGCTGTGTGGGGAAAGAACCGGGTCTTTGACCGGGCCTGGACCATCGCCAGCATCCTGCTGATGGGGTTGTCGGCGATGTTATTCGCCTTTGATTTCTGGGTGGCCTGATCTGGACATTTTTCAATGAACTCCATAGCGGTCAGCCGGTCTCGCTGACCGCTATTGCTTTTCAAGTCCTGCCGGGCTAGGTCGAGTTCGTAAAGGATATCCAGCGTATAATTCAGCCAATAAATCCTGCTTCCTGTAGAGGTGCGTGTTGACGATAAATGGAACTGCAGCGCCTGCCCCACAGATTCCGCGCTGGCGCGAGACTTTTGCCGCCCTGAAATATTACAACTATCGCCTGTGGTTTTACGGGCAGATCGTCTCGCTGGCCGGGACGTGGATGCAGGGTACCGCCCAGGGGTACCTGGTCTACCAACTGACCGGATCTCCGGCTTACCTGGGTCTGGTGGGTTTTGCCGGTGGGGTGCCTGCAATCCTGTTCACCCTTTACGGCGGCGTGATCGCGGACCGCTTGCCCCGGCGGACACTGCTGATCATCACCCAGACTGCCATGATGGTTCTGGCTTTCATCCTGGGAGCGCTGACCTTAATGGAGTTGGTGCAGCCCTGGCACATCATTCTCCTGGCGTTCCTGCTGGGGATCGCTAATGCCTTCGAAGCGCCGGCGCGGACTTCCTTTGTGATGGAACTGGTCAAGCGGGAGGATATGACCAATGCCATCGCCCTCAACTCGACCATGTTCAATTTCGCCACCGTGGCGGGGCCTTCCCTGGCAGGGTTGACCTATGCCGCCTTCGGTCCGGCCTGGTGTTTTTTTCTCAATGGGCTCTCGTTCATAGCAGTCATTATTGCGCTGGCGTTCATGCGCCTGCAACCGATGGAGAGAACGATAAAGCGAGCCTCCGCAATGGCCGAATTGACCGAGGGCATCCGCTACGTTTATGCCAATAAATTGATTTTCATCTTGATCATTTCGGTGGGGTTGGTCAGCCTATTAGGCATTGGGATGCTAAATCTGCTGCCAGCCTGGGCGAAGGACGTTTTGCATGGTGATGTGAAAACCAATGGCTGGCTGGTGGCGGCGCGGGGATTTGGGTCCATGATCAGCGCTCTCATGCTGGCTTACTGGGGCAGCCGCAAATTGCGCGGAAGGTTATGGACGGTAGGCGCATTTGCAATGCCAATCATGCTGTTCATTTTTGCCTTCATCCGCTGGCTGCCGCTTTCGCTGGTCACGATGGTGGGAGTGGGGTGGGGATTCATGTTGATGATCAACAACAGCCAGGCTATTGTCCAGTCGCTCGTCTCGGACCGGTTGCGGGGGCGGGTGATGGGCGTGTACACGCTGATCTTCTTCGGGTCCATGCCGCTCGGTTCGCTACTCTCGGGGACCCTGGCCCAGCGCATCGGCGAACCGACGACGATCATGCTCGGCGCGGCGGTGCTGATCCTGTTATCGATAGGCGCGTGGATCTTCCTGCCACAAATCAGGCGGCAGGATTAATGCAGGAAATCTCTGAACCCGGTCACAATTTGCCGAAGGAGATGCCTTTGTAATTCCAGCCAGCCGCAGCGGCGGTCTCCTGGATGGGTTTCTTCAACTCACCGGTATTGAACTTGTACTTGTAGACCTGTCCGGGTGCAAGGGTTTCGGTAAAGGCATAGGCGGTACCGAACTGAACCGAGGTGCTCTGGCCTTTGAATGAGCTTACCGCCATGGACAGGCTCGGCACCCCCGCCCGCCAGGCGACGGTGTATTCGTGGTCCTGGGCGCGTAGTTCGTGTTTAGCGGGATCGAATTTCAGATAAATGCGAAAGACTTTGGTCAGGTTGGCCTTGGCAAAGATCTCATACCATTGGGCGTCCACGATCTTCCACTCCGCGATCAGGTCCACGTTTTCGGCCCGGCCGTCTACGATCTGGTATGGAGCGCCGGGGCGGTTGAGAGCCATCAGGCGGTTACGAAGGTCATCCACCGAAAAAGCAATCGAAGCGACGGCAGGTTTCTTACCAAATATTCCCATAATTGTCTCCTTTTAGGGATACTATACTGCCTAATGCGAAGAAATGCAACCCGAAAGAAGGTGTAAAATTATCCCCAGAATTCCACAGGCAGGTTCGAGCGGAGGGCGTATGCCAAAGAGATTGGTTGTTGTCGCCGGAAACATCGGCGCCGGGAAGACTTCACTGACGGAACGGATCGGTTCACGCCTGGGTTGGCGGGCCGACTATGAATCCGTAGCCGATAATCCCTACCTGCCCGATTTTTATGCGGATATGCGGGCATGGTCGTTCCATTTGCAGATCTTCTTTCTCGGTCATCGCGCCGACCAGTATCTCGATGCCGCCCGCGACCCGCGCCCGGCCATTCTTGATCGCAGCATTTATGAAGACGCTTATATTTTCTCACGAGCCTTGCACCATCTCGGCAACCTGTCTGAACGGGATTACCTGGCTTACCGGAAATTATTCGACCTGGTTGTGAGCGGGCTGCCCTCGCCCAACCTGCTGGTCTATCTCAAATGCCCGGTGGATGTGCTGATGGATCGCATCCGCCGGCGGGCGCGCAATATGGAGACCGGCATCACTGCCGATTATCTGGCCTTGCTCGAGTCCTTTTATGAGGAATGGCTGCGATCCTTCGACCTTTGTCCCGTCCTGACCATCCGGACGGACGACCTGGATTTCGTCCACCGACCGCAGGCTCTGGAAATTGCCGTCAACCACATCCAGGAAAAATTAGGCGGCAAGGAAGAAATCGACCTCCGCGGCATAAATGGGTAAAGAATCAATAGATCGCATCACCATCATGACACCTCAGAAAAACTCCAGGAAAGATAAACAATGAAAAATTGGCCCCGAAAACTTATTTTAACCCTCGGCCTCGTGCTGGTGCTGGCCTCATTTGTTCTTTACGGCCTGCAGGTGACCGGTGTACTCGTTACTGGGGGAAGCGTGACCCCGCTCACCGATCCAGCCTCGCCGCAATATGGCACGGACCGGGTATTCATCGAGCAATATGGCATCTTCCTTCTTCTATTCCTGCCCGGCCTAACTTTGCTGGCGATCTATGGCACCATCGGTATGAACCGTCCGGATAACCCCGTCGGCATCATCCCAAAATTTGTCATTGTATTGAGTTTAGTCACTAACGTGATCACAACCCTGAACAGCATGGCGGTGGCATCCAAAGCCATCTTTCTTTCCATACCCGCTTTCTGGACATTCCTGGTCGTGGGGGCGCTGGGGCTGGCGAATTTTTTCTTTTGCCTGGTTATTTGGAATGGATTCAGAAAGGGGATGTGGTGGTATGGCATCAGCGCTTTTGTGATGTTCACGTTGAAGTTTTTCGGCAGCGTGCCCATCGTCCCGTCCCTTTTTGAACTATCCATTGTTGCAGTCCTGATCTACTTGCTTCGTCCAATTTGGGATGAGATGGAGTAAACCTTTCTTAAGATGTTCGGCAGCCTTCTCGAGAATTTATTCGTAATCGATTGAGAGTCCATGGACCAAACCGAATTATTCAAGAAAGTTCCCATCCTGCGCGACCTGCCTCCGCGTGAGTTGGAGACGTTGGCAGCCACGCTCCAGACCATTACGCTCGACACAGGGGAGATTTTATTTTCCGAAGGGGATGCGGCGGAAAGCCTGTATATCGTTCTGGAAGGGGAGTTGGAAATTCTGCTCGCCATCGATACAAGCGACGAAAGGCAAGTCACCCGCCTGGGGCCGGGCGAGTTCGTCGGCGAAATGAGCCTGCTGATCCCGGGTCGGGCTCGCACTGCTTCGGTGAGGGCAGTCCATGAGGCCCGTTTGTGGCAGATGACCCGGTTGGATTTCAAATCCCTGCTCATCCGCCGGCCGAAGTTAGCCTACACAATGGTGCATACACTTACCCGCCGCCTGGACGCCACCACCACCAGCGCCTTCCATGACTTGCAGGAAAAGAACCGCCTCCTGCAGGCGGCTTACGATGACCTCAAGGCTGCTCAGGCGCAGATCGTCGAGAAGGAGCGGCTGGAAAAAGAATTACAGGTGGCGGCAGAGATCCAAATGAGCATCCTGCCGCAGGAAATACCGCAGCCAACCGGCTACTCCGTCGGCGCGTTGATGCAGCCGGCGCGCATGGTGGGGGGTGATTTTTATGATGTTTTCCAGGTCTCTCCCCGGCAAACCGGCATTGTCATTGGGGATGTGGCCGATAAAGGCGTGCCCTCGGCGATATTCATGGCACGCACGCATGCCCTGATCATGTCAGAGGCGGCGCATGGCGGCACACCAGGGGAGATCCTCCGGCGGGTGAACCATCATCTACTCCAACTGGCCCAATCGGACCAGTTTGTGACTGTCCTGTTTGGTCTGTTGGATAATGCCAGTGGAAGGTTTGATTTCGCCCGGGCAGGTCATGAATATCCACTCATGATCAGCCAGAAGGGAATGTTGACCGAGCCATCCCATCAAGTGGGTCAGCCGGTGGGGATACTGGTCAATTTCCTGCTGGATGAGAATACCCTGGTCGTCCCGCCTGACGGGACCTTACTTTTGTTTACGGATGGAGCCACGGATTGCCGCAACCCGGCTGGAAATGCCTTTGAGCATAAAAGGCTGGGAAACATCTTTATGAAAACGAGAGGCAAGGGCGGGCAAGAGGTTTGCGATACCATCCTTGCGTATCTACGAAAATTCCAGGCACAGGCGCACCAGGAAGACGATATTACCATGGTGGCAATCCATCGCGATGCCCCCTAAAAATTGTCTAATATTCGATGACACTTGGCCCGGAAATATAAAATCCGGGTCATATTTTTTCCATACCTTGCGAATCTGTCGATAAGATACACGAAACCCACGGGGGTCTTTGCGTATATTCATTGAAAACTAATTCTTGACTTCAAATCGCCGCTGTGCTAGAATGTAAGCGTCTCAATACTTGCGTATAGAAGAAAACGTGACTAATCCTCGTCATCCACTGCGGCTCAACGTTGGATTTCTGATGAATGCCTCAATAGGCACGAATCGAGATTTTTTATTCGACTATGAGCAAATGCAATTGGGGGAAGATCTCTCACTAAAAGGATTTTCCGGCAACGCCCGCTTCGATCGAACACCCCAGGGGCTCTTGCTGCAAGGGAAATTCCAGGGAACTACCGATCTAGAATGTGTCCGTTGTTTGGACACATTTTCTAATACCCTGAAGTGGACATCCACCGATCTGTACGCATTCGACAAACGCTCCCTCTCCGAATCCAACCTGCTTGTCCCAGAGGATGGTCAAATCGACCTGGAACCTCTGTTGCGAGAATATGCCTTATTGGAAATTCCAATCAGTCCGGTTTGCAAACCGGATTGCAAAGGACTGTGTCTGGTCTGTGGGGAAAACCTCAACAAGACCGATTGTGGACACCGCCCCGACGAAACTTCTTCGCCTTTTGCGGCGTTGAAGGACAAGTTGAAGTAGGAAGTCTGGAGAGGAGCGTGTTGTATGTCGCCGCTTGACCGCCGAAGACGTAACCGTGAACTCCTCAATCTACTACTAGAGAAAGCCTCGGTCCAGGGCTACCTGACCTCCGATGACTTGCTCGACGTATCTCCCGAGATCTCGGAGGATGCCGAGCGTATGACCGTCATCATGATGGCCCTGCGCCACCGGGGCGTGGAAGTGATGGACTCCGAAGAAGATCCATTGCCCAGCGAGACTCTTTCCTCCGGGGGGCTCTCCGGGTGGATCGAACCTGACCCAAAGGAATTTGCCAGCGAATATTCCGGTGATGATACGATTGGCATGTATCTCAAGGAAATGTCGCGTGTGCCGCTGTTGAAGGCCGCCGAAGAATACGAGATCGCCATCCGGATAGAAGACGGCCGTAAAGCGAAAAAAGAACTGTTGTGCAATCCAGGTCGAAAGCGGACTTTGGAACGGCAGAGACTGGAAGCCCTGGTCCAGGACGGGATCATGGCGCGCGAACACATCATCAAGGCCAATACACGGTTGGTGGTCAGCATTGCCAAACGCTATATGGGCCACGGGGTGCATTTCCTGGACCTGATCCAGGAAGGCAACCTGGGTTTGATGAAGGCGGTCGAAAAATATGATGTGCACAAAGGCTTCCGCTTCTCCACCTATGCCACCTGGTGGATCCGCCAGACCATCACGCGGGCCATTGCAGACCAGTCCCGCACCATCCGCGTGCCGGTCCATATGACTGACCGCATCCGCCATGCCTACAAAGCCACCCATGACCTGGAACAACGGCTGGGGCGGGTGGCCTCGATGGACGAACTGGCGGCCGAGATGAACATGGACGTGGACAAGGTGCAGTGGATCCTGAAGGTCTCACGACTTCCGCTGTCCCTCGAAAGCCCGGTGGGCGACGACGAGGAATCGGAGTTGGGCATGTTCATCGAGGATGAGTTTACGCCCACTCCCATCCAATGCGCCTACAATTCCATGCTCAAAGAGAAGATCGACGAGGTGCTGGGCAGCCTGTCGCCGCGAGAGGCGCGTGTGCTGCGCCTGCGCTTTCGGGCTGGACACCGGCATCCCCTTCACCCTGGAAGAAGTAGGGGAGAAGTTCGGGCTGACCCGTGAACGCATCCGCCAGATCGAGGGGAAGGCTTTGCGACGGCTACGGCATCCTCGAAGGTCAAGACAGCTCAAAGAATACTTATAACAATAACGATGGAGGACCGCTCATTCGAGCGGTCTTTTTATTTAGGTCGAGAAAAATTTATTCAGTTCTTGGGCAAGGATATCCGGATTCACGTCGTGGGATTGGCCCTCGAGTGTCAACTGCCTGGCATGTGGGATTGCCTGTGAGAGTTGGATTGCAGTTGGGAGCATGAAAGGAATAACGGTCCCATTCATCACCAGGGTCTGAGCGTTGACTTTACCGGCCCGTTTCAGCGGGGGAGATCGGTCTTCCCCGATGGCAGCAGCATCATATTCCAGGGTAGGAGCCACAGTTTCCAACATGGACCACATGGGAGTTTGGCGCATCCCTTCAAGCTGCTCGGGCGGAGTTGAGACAAGCTGCATGAACAGGACAACCGCATCTCCTTTTCGACCTGCAGCAATTGTTTTGGAAAGGTCCTGCCGATATTTCTTCCATTCCTGGGCAAAAGCCTTATCGGAATTGTAGGGCGGCTCATACAAGGCTAGTTTATTAATTTGATTGCCAAGCGCGATGGCAGCTTCAAGAGCCAGGCAGGCCCCAGACGAGATGCCATATACAAAAGCTTGCCCTCCTGCGACATCCAGGAGAGCCTGGATATCCTCGACCTCCCGTTCGAGCGAATAAGGCAACGTGTTACCGCTTTCGCCGCGGCCACGGCGGTCATAATTGTAAACCGTGAATTGTGGGGAAAGCAGTTCAGCCAGGTGGGGCATCGGCCCGAAGGAGCGAAAGCAGAAAGCCGGGTCCACCAACAACACAGCAGGTCCCTGGCCGCGTATATCGTAGACTATCGTCGTTCCGTCTTTGGATTTAATTTCAGGCATATTATCAATATCCTAATTCTGAAGAATCTACCAAATCCTGGCAGGGATTCTATCGTTGCATGTCCACCTGAGATATAGCTCCTATGTACCAAACGTCGGCAACATCAAGGTAATATGAAATAGAAGAGTTGCCCACTTACGGTTACCCATGTCCCTGGCTTTCCCACCAGCCTTGCAGAGCGGCAAATGGCAGAGCCTGGGTTTGGTCACCTTGACGGCCTGTGTTCCAGGTAAGGATCAATTCTTTTTTCGCCCGGGTGATGCCCACGTAGAGCAAGCGCAGGCGCTCGCGCACGTAGTCCTTCCGGGAGGACAGGCTGGCAGCACCTTCACTGTAGAATTGGTATTCCTCATTATCAAGGGCGGCTTGCAACTGCGCCAGTGTTTCGGCTTGCAGGTTCAGGCTGTCGCGGACGAACCACTTTTCGGAGATGTAGCGGTCATTGGGTTGGACGGAGGGGAAGTCATAGTTGTTGACCGACATGAGGTAGACCCGGTCCCACTCAAGACCCTTGGCTTTGTGCAGGGTGGTTACGACTACTTTGCCCGGGTGATGGGATGGGTCGAAGCCCGAGTCATCTTCGCTGAAGCCGATGAACCGCCGCTCATTGCGGGCGATCACGCCGAGTTCGCCGGTCAACTCAGGCAGATGCCAGTCGGCATGGTCTTCGCTGACCTGTCGCAGCAGCAGGGCCAGTTTATGGGCCACTGCCAGGTCGCCCGGGACAGTGAACAGGTCCTGCGAAAGGGTCAGCACCATCTGGTCGATGGGCAGGCTGGTGGAGGATTGCCAGCGCTTCATCACCCCACGGAACTGGAGCAGTTCTTCCCGCAAGGCCGGCTCGTCTTCTTCCGGCAGGGGCGGGATATTGTCCAACCAGTCGCGGTCACTGCGCGGGCTGATGTAAGCCTCCACCTCGCTGCATTTGGTCAATACGTTCGCCGTCATCACCTGGAATGGATCGTTCTTTTCTTCTTCCTCGCTGCGCCTCCAGGCCAGGTAGGCTTTGGCCAGGCGGGCAGGGGATTGCGGATCGGCCAGGGCATCGATGACCTCGCCCAGCCTGCCGGCAGCGGCGCGGGTGGAAGCGGTGCTGCCGAGCAGTTCCAGCACGTCGATCTCGCGGCGTTTGAGGGCGTTGATCATTTCGAAGCCGCGGGCGTTGCGGGGTACCAGCACTGCCACGGTGGCCTCGGGATGGTCCGGCAGCCAGGCGGCAATGGATTTCGCCACCGCTTCGATCTCCTCCTCGGGCTGGAATTGATTCCCGACCAGTTTGATCCCGGCGGGGTCGGCAGGCGGATTGGGTTGGGGGTCGTCGGGAGGGGTGGGCTTGATGAATGGGATCGTCAGGGCGTCCCGCACGGCGACTTCGGGATGTTCGTCGTTAACCCATTGGATCAGGCGGTTGGCCAGGTCGATGATGTGCGGCTGGCAGCGGCCAGAATCGGGCAAGGTCTTGTAGGCATCGGCTTCTTTATGAACGAATTCGAGCAGGTGTTTGGGCGAGGCAGTGGTGAAGGTCTCGAAGATGGCCTGGTTGGGGTCGCCCACCCGCACCCAGTTGCCGTCCGGGCCGGCCAGCAGGCGCAGGATCTGTTCCTGCAGGCGGCTGGAATCCTGGGCTTCATCCTCGAGGATGTAGGGCCAGCGGTTGCGCAGGCGCTGGAGGAAACCGGCGTCGTTCTCGAGCAGGTCGATGGCCAGGCGGATCAGGTCGTCGAAATCCACCGCGCCACGATAGGCCAGCCCGCGCTGGTAGTCGGTGTAGATGGCCAGTCCCATCTCTGCCAGGGGCAGGGGCGCGGGCGACTGGTCCAGCAGGAGGCGCAGTTTTTCGGGGGTGAGGCGGTTGTCTTTGGCCGAGCGGATGAATGCAAGGGCAATATCGTTGACCAGTTCGGGCAACTGCTGGCGGCGGACCCAGTCACGGCGGCCTTCTTCGATATCATCCAGAAAATATCCGTCCAACTCGGTGGGATGGGTTTGGAGCCAGACTGGTTGCAGCCTCCTTGCGGATGAAATCAGTCTCGCGCTCGTCCAGGATGGCGAAGCGGTCTTCCAACCCCACTGCGCCTGGTTTCTCGCTGACGATGTCGTTGGCCAGGCCGTGGAGGGTGCGGATGCGGAATCCGAAGGGCATCGGCAGGGACAGGAATTCCTCGATGCGGGCGGAGAAGTTATCCACGGCTGAGTTGACCAGGGTGACGATGAGGACTTCCTGGTCGGTTGTCAGCGAACTGGAGCGGATGAGTTGGGCCGCCATAGCCGAGAGCGTGTGGGTCTTGCCGGAACCGGGCACGGCGGAAATGCCCAACTTGCCGCCGGTGTAGGCGAGCACGTCTGCCTGGGCGGGACGGGGGGAATAAGGTCATGGATTATTCTCTTCCACGAAGTAGCGCACGATCGGCCGCCTGACCGACCGCCGCAAGACTTCCTTGAAGCCCAGTTTCTTGTAGGTACTGGCGAGGCCGGTGTAACGCTCGAACTCGATGGACTTGGCCTCATTATCGATCGGATATGCCTCGACGATGCGGGCTCCGTTTTCGGCGGCAAAGCGGATGGCGGCCTGAATGAGCAGGCGGCTCAGTCCCTGGCGGCGGAAGGATTTGGATATGAAGAAGCAAACGATGGACCAGACCGGTTCTTCGTCCACCGGTTTCAGCGTGGGCGAGCGGCTCAGGACGGAAAAATCAGGTCGAGGCGCCACCGAACACCAGCCAACCGGTTTTCCGTCGGAATAGGCCAGGATACCCGGAACGGTCCCGCTTTCGGTGATCTGCTTGAGCGCCTGTTTATTGCCTTCGCCGTAATGCTGCTGGTATTCCTTTCGCGGCACACGCCAATACATGCACCAACAGCCTTTTTGAACGCCGGATTCGGAAAAGAGGATTTCAACGTCCGACCAGTTTTTGGCAGTCACCGGCTTGAAGGTGAATTCTTTTCCGTTGGAGGACATGGTCAACTCGAAATCCTTTTTGTTTTTCATTAGGATTGCCTTTGCTCTGTCGCAAATAAATTATTCTCAGCACAGATCTTGAGCGGGCTCCTGAAGAACACAGGACAGGTACCAGCCCGCTCCACTTAAGGATTGAGAACTGGCGCGATCAACGTCCCGATGGCGGGAGCCAGGTCGGGGGTGATCACGTGAGGAAAGCCATTATCGATCAGGACAGGGACGTAGTCGTAGCGGTCGAAGCCGTCGCGGTCGAGCCACACCCGCAGGATGACGGTGGCATTGGCGATGCCGAGATATTGATCAAAGACGAAATTTCCCAGGCTATAGGCGATCAGGCCGCCGTGATACAGTTCGATGGACTGCAATACGTGCGGGTGCGACCCCACCACCAGGGCGGCTCCGGCGTCGATGGCGGCCCGGGCGGCACTGGTGCTGATTGGGATTGATGGAGGCGAGATACGTGGAGATCTCGTTGCCGGAGTGGAGCAGCACGACGACGACATCGGCCTGCAGGCGGGCGGCTTTCACGTCCAGAGTGATCTGCTCAGGCTCGGCCCAGGCGACTCCCGCCTGTTCGTCGGTGGCGATCCAGGCACGGGTATCGAAGCCATCCCGTTCTTCGGGGACATCCACGTAGGCCAGGAAGGCCATGCGCAGGCCGTTCTTTTGGATGAAGACAGGGGCGTGAGCCTCCTGCGCGTTCGCTCCAGCGCCGACGCGAGCGATGCCAGCCTCGTCGAGGATGCGCATGGTATCCGCCAGCCCGGCGTGACCGTTGTCGAGGGCGTGGTTGTTGGCCAGACTGAGCAGATCGAATTTCCCGAGTGAGAAGGCCTGCACAGATCTCAGGCGGGGCAATGAGATTGTAGGTCTTATCCTCAGGTGTGCCGCCATCCGTGAGGGCGCATTCCAGGTTGCCCAGGCGGAGGTCCCCTGCATCGAGCACATCCTGCACGCCTGCGAAGACGATCTGCGGACCCTTCTCCAGAATTTGCTCACCGACCGTGCGGGCCAGCATGATATCACCCACGGCGATGAGTTGAACCTGTCCGCTCAAGGTAGGGGAGGGGGTGGGCGATTGGGTCGGGGTATCTGACGGCTTTATTGTGGGGGTATCCGTGAACGCGGCAGTTGAACGTGGCACTGCGGCAGCCTGTGTGGGAGTGGGGGATGCACTGGCAGGAATGCAGCCGGTCAGCAGGAACAGGAGGGCAGCCATCCGGACGAGCAGACCGAGCCGCGGTTCATTCGCTCTCATGGATCTGACTTTCCAACTGCATCTTCCAGATGGTCTTCAAGAAGGGGCCGCGCTGCTCGAAGCCGGATTCCCCCAGGTCGCTTATGCCCAAGTAGACCCGGCTGCGACAGCGGCGCAGCAATCCACCGATCAGGTTCGCCAGGGCGTGCTGGTTGGCGGCCTGCTCATCCGCGTCGGTCC
Organism: uncultured Chloroflexia bacterium; assembly: GCA_963847105.1. GTDB lineage: Bacteria > Chloroflexota > Anaerolineae > Anaerolineales > Villigracilaceae > UBA877. The sequence goes on from CAWJYP010000003.1 coordinate 188,645, forward strand.
ACTGGCGGTCCCGCTCCCACCAACGGGTCAACACGTAGGGATGGGTCAGCGGCTGGTTCAGGCGTTCCCACCAGCCATTGGAACCGGCGTCCAACCAGAACTGAACACTGACGGGCCGGTTCATCATCAGGAAGGTGTAGGCGGGGGCCAGCAGAACACCCTGGTCTTTCTCAACCATCCAGGCTTCGATGTACTGGGCAGCCAGGACGCCATCCTGCAACATGGCGACGTATTCGCGCCCGACCTGCAGGTCTGCGCCCTCGTTACCTGCATCGACCGATTCCACCACCATGCGGAAATTGCTGATGGAGTCGATCAGGTTGCTGGCAGTGCGGGCGGCGTCGTTGTTGCGATGGAATCCAAAACCCTTCTGCGAAAGGACTTCGCCGAAGAAGCGCCGCATGAAGTGATCCAGCGGGGGAGCAGGTGTTTCCTGGAGATAGGCTTCCAACCATTGGCGCACCTGCTCGTAGCGCTCGCCCAGAATATAGGTGATACGTTCCTGCACCTCGGGGCGGATGGCGGTAAAACTGGACAGCGTAAATTCCTTCTGGCGATAGACGATCCCGGCGAGCAATTGCGCCCGCACCAGGTCCATGCCCTCGATGCAGAATACGAAGGCATTGGCGATATCGAATTTGGTCGGGTGGATGCCCCAACCGGGATGGGCCAGTTCTGCCAGGGTGATGAGGCAGTGTGTGGCGGGTTCTTCGCGCAGGGACCTGGAAGGGCGGTGCGAGCGCCAGGCGATGCCCATTTCATCCAGGCGGTGGCTCAAGCGAGAACCGCAGCGAATCCGACAGGTAAGGCGCCAGCACGACAATCTCACTGGGAGGGAGGCCTTCCTCGTTAATAAGACGGTTGATCTCTCCGGCTACCCAGTCGATCATCTGGGGGAAGAAGCGGGTGGGGACCTCGGTGGAGGGGAATACCAGCGCCTCCAGACTGGCAGGTGTGGCAGGAGCGGCGTCATCACCCAACAGACGAGGAGCAAGGGCCGAATGCAGGGTCTCGACCGGCTCGGAAGTGACGAAAGACTGGTCCAGTTCGGCGCGCTCAGCGCACAGACCGGAAAACCTTTCGGCGGAGCGGGGGTCGGCACTGAGGAAAGTGCGGTAGCCGCCCTGCGAGTCGTAGATGACAAGGGCTGAGTCGAAGGCCGGCAGCCATTCGGAGAACAGGTCGTGCACCACGGGGAAATCTTCTTCCACGTTGTCATAGATGAGGTGGTGGTACTGGCTCGCCAGGTATTCCGAGCACTCGGGCGTGCGCCAGAGGACTTTCCAGAAGGTTTCTATCAACAGGGAAAAATCGAGGAGGTTATGGTCCAGGCAGAGTTGGCGGAAACGGTTGGCGCACTCCTGCACGTCGGCATAGACGCGGCGTTGACCGGGATCGCCGATCCAGGCGGTGGACAAGCGTTCGCCGATCTCGGTATGGTCGAAGCCGACGGTGGCGGCCTTATCCAGGTTGTCGAGGATCTGCCGGTAGAGGCGGTTATGGTCGATGGTGACGGAAGCAAAAAAGCCTTCGTCCAGGAGCGGACGGACGAGGCGGGCCATGTAGTATTGGGCAGTTTCGGAATTGAGGAAAGTAGGGGGTTTGTTTGCGGCGGCGAAACCGGCTGACTCGGTCACCAACGGCCAAAAGAGGTCCACCATGCGGCGGGCCAGTCCGCCGACCGTGACCAGGCTGACATCACCGGTCAGGCCAAGGGCGGGGTCTTCGAGAGCCTTCACGTAGGGAGTCTGAAGGGTGCGCTGCGGCGCCAACACAAGGATGGAATCGGGCGTAGCCGCGCCAGAGAGCAGGCTAAGCATGTGTTCCACGCCGACTGTGGTTTTGCCGCAGCCCGCCGGTCCGCTCAGGAAGGTTTTTGAGCGGAGGGAGTGATCAAGGATTTCACGTTGCGCACCGGTAAGGTTCACTTGCCAAGATTAGCGGAAAGAGGAGGTTTTGTCAACCGGGAGAAAGGAGTGAGGATTTGAGATTGAGGGTTGGAGATCAAGAAATGAAGATCGGACAATGGTTGTTCCTCAAAATAAAAAAAATGAGGAACAACGAGGAACAACTAATATAGATAGAAGAGACTTGTTCATTGGGAGTTGTTTCTGAGGAACAACTGATCGATTCCTGCATTTGTCCATCGGAAGCTCCTTAAGAGAATGGATAGGCGCCCATCCGCTTCGCTGCTGGGTGTAAATGCGATCAGCTCGTGAAACCGGTGTAGGCCTTCACGCGCTGTAATTATTATAGAACATAAGTTCTAGTTTGTCAAGGGGTAAGTGTTAATGGGAAAAGGATAAACTGGTGGACTTGGCATCCATATCGCCCGGATATGTATGTCCGGGCTCGGCGCGGAAGCCTATTCAGGGATTCCCCAAGAATGCTTTTTTGAAGGAACCTTACGGTAGTATCCTCTTTCCACGCTCCGTCGGGTAGACATAATAAGAACACGAATTCACCACTCCCATGCTTGCTGGAAACGGAGTGGAGAACGGTAACATGGTAGAATACTGGAGTAATTTGGTCCGCGAGGTGGCCCTTTACTCCCACACATGTAAAATGGAAGGGTACCTGGAAGAGAAAGGCTCTGGCAATGGCATCACCAGCACTTTGGAAATTGATATCCGCTGCAATCAATTCGAGGGTACATCAACAGGAAGCTGTTTGGACGCGCCGCACATGGAAACGGCACCTCCCGGCGGCTTTTTTGATTTGGAAGCCGGTTTACTAGATTGCCTGCTTCAAACTGGAGGAAACTATGGATATTGCATTCGACGAAAAAGGGAAAGTGTTCACGGACGTGATAAAAAAAATTGCTGTCCGGGCGAAGAATTCAAACCACGACTCACCTGATTATTGGAGATGTGCACATCCGTCGGGACAACCGCATGAAGGATGAGTTGGATGTGCAAGAATCGTTCCTGCCTGTCACTAATGCCACTCTTTATGCTTCAGATGGCCAGAAATTATTTTCCACAGTGTTCCTGGCTGTGCAACGCGCCCAGATCGTGTGGGTGATCGCAGCAGATGACGAGAAGGATGGGCAGTCTATATGACAACCAATGCGCCTGTTGCCCATGCTGCCCATTCAGTTCATGATTTAATCAAGTTGCGTGACTATGTAATCAGCCGGGTTTCGCCACAACTAAAGATCGAAAAAGAGACTGATCCGCAGGGATACAAAGATTTTCTTGTTCAGAAAATGCAGGATGTTTACCTGCAACTCCATCTCGAACTATCTGAGCCTGTTCGCCAACAAGTATTTAACGATGTGCTCAACGAAATGATCGGTTATGGCCCGATCCAGCCCCTCCTGGATGATCCAGATGTGACCGAAATCATGGTCAATGGCCCTGATAAAGTATATATCGAGGTCAAAGGGCATTTGACGAAAACAGGGATTACCTTCGATGACAGCGAACACGTATTACGAGTGATTGATCGCATCATCCAGCCTTTGGGACGGCACGTTGGCCCGGACAACCTCACTGTCGATGGGCGCCTACCGGATGGGTCACGCGTCAATGCGGTCATCCCGCCGATTTCCATTGACGGCCCATCCATCACAATCCGCAAATTTCGCAAAGATAAACTCACAAGCGCAGACTTGGTTCTCTTCGGTTCGTTAACCGACAAGGTGGTTGACTTGCTGCGAGCCTGTGTGTTTGCTAGGTTGAATATCATCATCTCGGGCGGAACGGGTTCTGGCAAGACGACCTTGCTCAATGTTCTCTCCAGCTTCATTCCCGAAACTGAACGCATTCTCACGATCGAAGATGCGGCCGAATTGCAACTCCAACAGGACCATGTCTTGCGTCTTGAAACGAAGTCCCATAGCGCGGATGGCACCAACGACGTTACCATCCGTGATCTGGTGCGAAATGCCCTGCGTATGCGCCCAGACCGGATCGTGGTCGGCGAATGCCGCGGCGGCGAGGCGCTGGATATGTTGCAGGCCATGAACACCGGTCACGATGGTTCCCTGACAACTGTGCATGCCAATTCCCCCCGTGATGCCCTCTCGCGTCTGGAAACCCTGGTCATGATGGCCGGGATGGAATTGCCGCTAAAGGTGATACGTCAGCAGATTGCTTCGGCAGTGGATTTGATTGTCCAGCAAACGCGTCTTAAAGATGGTACCCGTAAGGTTACGGCCATTACCGAGGTCTGCGGTATGGAAGGGGATGTGGTGGTGATGACCGATATTTTCAAGCATGAGCAAACCGGAATTGACGAAGATGGGAAAGTAATTGGCGAACTCAAACCAACTGGCATGCGTCCGCTGTTCATAAGTCGCCTGGAAGCTGCGGGGATCAAGCTTGCTCTGGATGTATTTGGTGTTCCAAAACCAGACAGGTTTGAAAAAGACAGGAAACGATAGATTTTCTGTACCCTTTTGAAGGTATAGCTGGATCGGGAGCGGTGAATTCGTGTGCTTATTATTTCCACCCGGCGGCGGATGGAATAAGGACATTGCCCTAAAGGGTGCTTCATAAAAGCACTCTTGAGAAAACCCTGAATGGGTTTTCGCGTTGAGCCCGGACATTCATATCCAGGCGATATGAATGGCAAGCCCACCAATCTATCCACTACCTAAACATGAGTAGATATCCACTTCGTGGTACAAGTTCCCATTTTGTGGAACAAGATGAAGTCAGCCCCGGCTAGTTCAGGTTTTCTTGCAGGAATTTGGTCACGCGGCCCCAGGCATCACGGGCGGCCTCGGGCTTGTAGGTGGTGGGGTCGCTGTCACGGAAGAAGGCGTGACCCGAGTCGGGATAGACGATGACCTCGTGATGCACGCCGATCTTGCCGAGCAATTGGTCGAACTGCTCGATGGTCCCGGCCGGGATGGATACATCCTTATCGCCGAAGAGGCCCAGCACGGGGCTCTTGAGTCCGCCCAGTTTGTCGAAGAGCTGCTGCATGCCGCCGCCATAAAAGGTGCAGATGGCATCCAGAGGGCGGCGGATGCCCAGCGCCAGCGACATGCGCCCGCCAAAGCAGAAACCGACGCTGGCGATCTTCCCGTTGCAATCGGGATCTTCCTTCAATGCATCGAAAACTTTTTCGAGATCTTCGGGGGCAGTCGGGCCATATTTCTGTGTCAGCCCGGCGGCTTTTTGCGAATCGCCCAGTTTGGCGGCTTCGCCGTGGAAGAGATCGGGCGCGAAGGCCAGGTATCCCACCGAGGCGAACCGGTCGGCGATGGATTTGGTCTGGTGATCCAATCCCCACCATTCCTGGATGACGATGATGGCGGGCCTGGGTCCACTGCCCTTCGGCCTGGCAAAATATCCCGGTACCGATCCTAGTTGATTGTTCTTACCCATTCCACCTCTCACGAATTATTTAGATTTATTTGATAATATATGTAAACATATTACCCTCTTGACCTGCGTTCGTCAAGAAGTTCTTCCGGGTTGTAATCGGTTGATAGGAATGGAACAGGAGGAATAAGGTGGAATTCATTCAGCGGTTTTTCTTCAATCTACTAAATACTGCGCCTCACACCATTTTTGTGCATTTTCCCATTGCATTGACCAGCGCCGGCTTATTTTTTGTCCTTCTGGCGGTCTGGAGAAAAAACGATTTCTTCGAGAAGGTCGCCTTTGCAAACCTCACACTTGCAGCCATTAGCACGGTGGTGGCGGGGGTGATGGGCGCGCGTGACAACCAGGTTTACTTTGCAGGCTTTGCCCCCAATGCGATGGTCAAGATCATCCTGGCAACGGTATTATTTATCATCACCACGACTATGGTAATTGTTCGCTGGCGTAAACCGGACCTGTTCCACAGCCGCGGAAGGTGGCTGTATATCGGCGGGTATTTTGTTTCCTTCCTGATCGTCTTCGCACTGGGTTTCCTAGGCTCGATCATCGTCTACGGTTTTCAGTGATCGACCAGACGGCAAGGAGAGAGAAGAGTTTCCCCAAAAAAAAGTGAGTGCAGGCACACAGCCTGCACTCGACAACTAAGAAGGTGAGAGGCCCTTCACGCCGTATTTCAAGGGACTGTCACCTGCTTTCACCAGCAGAGCTCGCCGCCTAAATGCCGAGTCTCATCACCACTTCGTCAGCCGACATGTAGGTCCCTTCGGGGAGCCTTTCTTCGGCCCATTCGCGAGTGGATGCGGGTACGTGCTCCATGCCGTTGCAACTTTCGACAATAGTTCTCTTGGAGGCAGGATACATGATGTGATTCTGCAGGTGGCTCATCAATTCCCGCATTTCACCTTTATCCATCATGTCGCCTTCATCCATGTCATCCATTTCACTCATATTGTCGTCGTCCATTTGAATTGTCTCCTTTCGTTCGGGCTGGCCAACCCACGCGGGTTGCAGGGCCAGAATTATAGCATGAATAGGATAAATACTACCTTAAAAATCTATATTAAATTCTTCCACTCAGGTGTACCAAGCTTTCGTTAAGGTGAGAAGCCTCTTAATTCGTTGACCCTCACCCCATTTTTCGCGGTACATCCAGCAGAAGAAATGGAACTAAGTAGAGTAAAAAATACTTTGTTATAACTTGCTCAGGTGTAGAACTGGTGTTGACATGAATGCAGCCTCCATGTATAATACCGTCCGCTTCTGCCCCGGAGGTTGCTGGGGCTTACGTTTGTTTTATCCCGGCTTCCCCGCTTCCCGCGTAGGGATTTGGCAGTCGATCTGCTGAAGATCAAGGCCTGTCTGTACCGCAGGGAAGGTGGTGAAGCGAAGACCAGGAGTGAAAGATGAAGTATGCAATTGTGGAAAGCGGCGGCAAGCAATATCGTGCCGTCGAAGGCGGTATCATCGAAGTGGACCGCCTGCCGGTTGAATCGGCGCGAATGTAAAACTTGAACAGATCCTGCTGATCGCAGATGGGGACAATATCAGCGTCGGTACTCCTCTCGTCAAGGACAACCCGGTCTGGACGAAGGTTCTTGAGCACTTCAAGGGCTAAGAAAGTCACCATTTTCAAATACAGCCCCAAGAAGCGCATCCGTGTAAAGACGGGCCACCGCCAGAACTATACCCGTTTGCTGGTCGAGCAGATCGGCGGTTCCGAATTGGTCAAGAAGGAACCTGTCAAAGGTGGAGAAGGCCGTCGAAGGCAGAAGCCGAAACAAGCCGCAGTGAAAGCCGAAAGCTGCACCGAAGCGAAAGCCAACCGGCTGTCAAGCAAGGCTCGCCGCCAAGGCAGAGAAGAAACCCGCAGCCAAGACTGCTGCAAAGACAGACCAGAAGCCTGCCGCTCCGAAGAAGGGAGCACCGACCAAGGCCAGCGCCCAAAAAGGCGACCCCCAAGGCAGCCCCCAAAGCGGCTCCCAAGAAAACCGCGCTGAGAAAAAGAAGTAAGAGAGCGAGGTACGATGGCACACAAAAAAGGTGGCGGCTCCAGCCGTAATGGACGAGACTCCAATGCCCAGCGCTTGGGCGTGAAGAAATATGCCGGAGAGCATGTGCTTTCCGGTAATATTCATCATTCGGCAGCGTGGTACCCGCATCTAGCCCGGTCTGAATGTGGATGTCGGCAAGGATGATACCATTTTTGCCACAGCATGAAGGCGTGGTTGTTTGCGATGTCGTTCAAGGGACGCAAACGTGTCAATGTTGATGCCGGTGGAAGAAGTAAATCCGGCGAAAGGATTTCGTATCATGAAACAAGGTATTCATCCGACGTATTACACGGACGCCAAGGTGACCTGCGCTTCCTGCGGCAACACCTGGACAACCGGTTCGACCAAGAAAGAGATCCGCGTCGAAATTTGTTCAAAGTGTCATCCCTTTTTCTCCGGGGAACAGGCCCGCATGGTGGATATCGAAGGCCAGGTGGACCGCTTCTACAAGAAACTGCAGGTCCGCCAGGCCTATGTCGAAGACAAGAAGACCCGCGCCGAATCCAAGGTTTCCCCGAAGCGCGCCGATCGCCGAACTGGAACTTGGCACCCGTCCCTACTGCTGCGCTCGGAAAAAGCCGGCATCAAGGATGTCGGCCAGTTCCTGGCAAAACTCGGCGAAGGCGAAGCAGGCCGTCCTGGCGATCGAAGGCTTTGGCCGCAAGTCGTTGATCGATATCAAGAAGAAACTGCGCTGCCTGGGTTACGAACTCCCCGAAACTGCCGAAACTCCTGCAGCCTAGGGCTTGTCGAAAACCGATATATCAGGTAAACTTAACCAGGCAGATGCACCCGTGCATCTGCTGGTTTGATTATTACGGCAGGTTGAGGAGAGTATGACCCCCCACATTCCCGGTTCGGTCGAAGTGATCTGCGGTTCGATGTTCAGCGGCAAGACGGACGAGCTTATCCGCCGTCTGCGCAGGGCGACCATCGCCCGCCAGCAGGTGCAGGTTTTCAAGCCTGCCATCGACATGCGTTACGCGGTCGAAAAAGTGACCTCGCATGCCGGCAGTGATTTTGCTGCCATCCCCATCGAGAAGGCTGCCGATATCCGCCGTCTGCTGGATAAAGATGCCACGGTGGTGGCGATCGATGAAGCCCAGTTCTTCGATGATGAGATCATCCAGATCGTGGAAGAATTGGCTGCCAAAAAGATCCGCGTGATCGTGGCCGGGCTGGATACGGATTTTCGCGGCGAGCCATTCGGTCCGATGCCGGTGCTGATGGCGCGGGCCGAGCATGTGGATAAACTCCAGGCCATCTGCATGGTTTGCGGCGAACCGGCCTGCCGGACCCAGCGGCTGGTCAATGGAAAACCGGCCCGCTACGACGACCCGGTCGTGATCGTGGGGGCGGCAGAGATGTACGAAGCCCGCTGCCGCGCCCATCATGAAGTGCCCCGGTAGAATCGCGCCGGTGAAGTCAGCAGGAACGAAATTATGCAAGATTACAAAGAGATCATCGCAGAAATCCTGATCGACGAGAAGACCCTGCAGGCACGCATCCAGGAGACTGGGCGCAACAGATCAGCCGCGACTACCAAGGCGAGGACCTGCTGCTCATCTGCATCCTGCGCGGCGGCATCGTCTTTCATGGTCGACCTGATGCGGCACATCACCGTTCCGCACGCGGTGGATTTCATGGCGCTTACCTCCTATGGGGTGGGGGGCGGTCCTCCAGCGGCAACATCCGCATGAGCCTTGACTTGCAGACCAATATCGAAGGCAAGAATGTGCTGCTGGTGGAAGATATCGTCGACAGCGGGCATACCATTTCCCACGTTCTGGAAATGCTGCAAACCCGCCACCCCAAGAGCCTGAAGGTCTGTACCCTGCTGGACAAGGAAGAACGGCGGGAGATCTTCATCCCGATCCATTACCGTGGTTTCAGCATCCAGAACAAGTTCGTCTTTGGCTACGGCCTGGACCTGGATGAGTACTACCGAAATTTGCCTTTTGTTGCGGTGGTGGACCTCAACAAATATAAGCCACCTGCGGGGTGACGATGAAGGAGAGGCGTGAATGAACTTTCGCGGCGTCTGCCTGATCACGGATGATGTGCCTGCACTGGCAGGCTTTTATATGAAAATTCTGAATGCCACTGCCGACGGGAATGAAGCCCACATGGAGGTGAAAACCGATGGGGCGGGCCTGGCGATCTTTTCCATCAAAGGGATGGAAGAGATGGTTCCCGGATGCATGAAAGACTGCGGCAGCGGGTCGGTTACGCTCATGTTCGAGGTCAAGGATGCGGACGAAGAGTTCGAGCGGCTGAAGAAGTTGGACGTGGAGATGGTGAAACTACCGGAGACGTATCCGTGGGGAGCCCGATCGTTCTGGTTCCGCGACCCCGTTGGGAACATCGTTGATTTTTATACCGTCGTGAAGAAGTGAGTTTGAGATATCATGCAAGATTATCGTGAATTCATCGATGAAGTGTTGGTGGACGAAGCCGCCATCGAAAAACGCGTGGCCGAACTGGGCGCGCAGATCAGCCAGGATTACGCTGGCGAAGCCCTGTTGGTGGTCTGCCTGCTACGCGGGGGTATCACCTTTTCGGCAGACCTGACCCGCTGTCTGACCATCCCGCATACACTGGATTGCATGTCGCTTTCCTCGTATGGGAAGGGCCATTATGCCTCCAGTGGGAACGTGCGGGTCAACCTGGACCTGCTGACCAACATCGAAGGGCTGAACGTCTTGCTGGTGGAAGATATCGTCGACAGCGGACGCACGCTGGCACACGTGCTGCAGATGTTGAAAACGCGCGAACCCAAAAGCGTGAAGGTTTGCGTGCTGCTGGATAAGAAATACCGCCGGGAAGTGCCGGTGGAGGTGGATTACGTGGGGTTCGACGTGCCGGATAAATATGTATTCGGCTACGGCATCGACATCGACGAGCACTACCGCCATCTGCGTTTCATTGCATCGGCGGATCTGGCGAAGTATCAGAAAGAAGATTGACCTTGCGTGAACGACAAAAATTCGGGCGATGAAAGTTCCTACGCGGGCCGCTGGGTGGCGCGCCTGCGCGGCCGCATTGTGGCCCAGGGCGGCACACCTGCCCAGGTGAGACGGGCGGCCCTCTCCCGCTTCAAAGAAACACCGGAAGTAATTTTTATGTCTCCCAATTCCCCTTTGACATTTTCCCCCTTACTCGATTCCGTCCGGGCGGCGCTGCCCGCCGGGGTGACCGTCTATCTGGTCGGCGGGGCCACGCGGGATGCCTTCCTGGGCAAGCCCACCCACGACCTGGATTTTGCTGTCCAACAGGGAGCGATCAAACTGGCTCGCAAGGTGGCGGATGCGCTCAAAGCGGATTTTTACCCGCTCGACCAGGAGCGCGATACGGGACGGGTCATCGTGAACAACCCCGACGGGTCGCGGACATGCCTGGACTTTGCCGCCTTCCGCGGTCCCGACCTCGAAGCCGACCTGGGCGGGCGTGACTTCACCCTCAATGCCATCGCCATGGACCTGACGGATGATTTGATCCACGACCCGTTGGGCGGGGTGGTGGACCTGAAGGAAAAGAGGCTGCGGGCATGTGCGCCTACTGCCATCTCGGACGACCCGGTGCGGATACTGCGGGGCATCCGCCTGGCGGCGGGGTTCGGCTTTCACATCCTGCCGGAGACGCGCAAGTTGATGAAGGACGCGGCCGGGCTGCTGGAAAATGTCTCGGCGGAGCGGCTGCGGGATGAATTCATGCGCATCCTGGATGGACCTCAGCCGAGAGCCTGCGTGGTCAGTTTGGATTTGCTGGGGGCGCTCCACAAGATGCTGCCTGAACTGGCGGAACTAAAAGGAATGCAACAGGTATCGCCGCACGTCCATGACGTGTGGGAGCATACCCTCGAGACCGTCAGCCAACTTGAATCGATCCTGGAGGCGCTGGCGCCGACCTACAATTCCGAAAAGGCGGCGGAGTGGTTCAACGGGCTGCTGGTCATGCGCCTGGGCCGCTTCCGCAAGCAGATCGGCGAGCATTTCCAGACGCCGGTGATGCCGGACCGGTCGGTGCGAAGTCTGCTATTCCTGGCGGCGCTCCTCCACGATATCGCCAAACCGCAGGCGAAAAAAGTGGATGAAGGCGGGCAGGTCCATTTTTGGGACCACGACCAGCAGGGTGCGGAGGTGGCGATCAAGCGCGCCCGCGCGCTGGTGCTCAGCAATGACGAGATCGACCGGCTGGAGCGGACGATCCGCAACCACATGCGCATCCACTTGTTGACGAACCGGTTGATGACGGAAGGTCAGCCGCCCTCCCGGCGGGCTGTCTATCGTTTCTTCCGTGATTGCGGCGCGGCGGGGGTGGATGTGTGCCTGCTGACGCTGGCGGACCTGCGCGCCACCTATGCCCAGACCCTGCCGCAGGATACCTGGGCGGCTTGCCTGGAGGTGGTGCGGACGATGCTGGAGGCCTGGTTCGAGAACCGCCCCGAGCAAGTCAGCCCGCCTATCCTGGTGGATGGGAATGACCTGATGCGCGAGTTGTCACTGCAACCGGGTCCGCTGCTGGGGAGGCTGCTGGAGGCCATCCGGGAGGCGCAGGCTGCCGGAGAAGTAACTACCAGAGAACAGGCGCTGCAGTGTGCAAGGCAGAAGATGGAAGAGATGAAACGGAAAAGATAGTGATTAGGGAATAGAGAATAGTTAATAGATGAATAATGAGAGGGAATGATGAACATTGTCGTGTTCGATCTTGAAACCCAGAACCTATTCGAAGACGTTGGCGGCAGGGCCAATATCGGCGCGCTGAAGGTATCCGTCGCGGTCACCTGGTCCACGCAGCGGAACGATTTCAAAGTGTACTGGGAAAAGGATGTCCCGGCTTTGATCACGGAGTTGAAGAGCGCCGGGCGGGTGATCGGTTATAACCTGAAAGGCTTCGACTACGAAGTCCTGCGCCCGTATGCCCCCAATGAACGATTGCAATTCCTGCCCACCCTGGATATCATGGATGATCTGTTCCGTATCCTCAGTTTCCGCCCGCCGCTGGATGCGGTTGCCCGCGCCACCCTGGGCGAGACGAAATCGGCGACCGGTCTGCTGGCGGTGCAATGGTGGCGGGCAGGTGAACTGGATAAACTGGCCGAATACTGCAAGGTCGACGTGGATGTTACCCGGCGAATTTATGAGTTTGGCTGCCAGAACGGGTATGTGGAGTACTTTACCCGCCTGGGCAGCAAACAGAAGGTAAAGGTGAATTGGAAATGTTAAAGACAACTGTTAATGGTATTTCACTGGCATACGAACGTGGAGGCTCCGGAGTCCCGCTGGTGCTGGTGCATGGATTCCCGCTGGATCACAGCCTGTGGGAATTGATCACGCCGACCTTGCAGGCCAAGGCAGACGTGATCGTGCCGGACCTGCGCGGGTTCGGGGAATCGTTCGTCCCCGCGAGCGATTACAGGTTGACCGATGTGGCGGCGGATATCGCGGCCCTGTTGGACCAATTCCAGATCGAGAAAGCCGTGATCGCAGGTCATTCGATGGGCGGGTATGTGGCCCTGGCATTTGCCCACGCGTATCCCGAGCGGGTGAGCGGGTTGGGCCTCGTCTCCACGCAGGCGCTGGCGGATTCCCCCGAAAAGAAGGCTGCCCGATATAAGGAGGCCGAAGACACCCTCGCCAACGGCGTGGCCAAAACAGCCGAAGGCATGTCCACCAAAATGACGGCGAACCCGCAGATCCAGCAGAAATTGAAAGAGACGATCATGCGCCAGTCCCCGGCCGGGTTGGCTGGTGCGCTAAAGGCGATGGCTGAAAGGGAAGCAACGTTGCCCTACCTGGCGGAATTCGGCTTTCCTGTCGCCATCGTCCACGGGCTGGCGGATACGCTGATCCCGATCGAGCGGGCACGGGAAATGCGGTCGATGGTGAAGAAGGGTTTCATGGTGGAAGTGGAGGGAGCCGGTCATGTGCCGATGCTGGAGGCTCCGCAGGTGACGGCGGGGGAGTTGATGAAGTTGCTTGTTTGACTTATTTAGCAATAACGAATAAATTCGTTACTACAAAACACCGGGCTTCATCAAGAAGCCCGGTGATTTTTCGTCTCAGCCAGCCACCTTGCCGACGATGGCTGTATCTTCCAGAACAGGTTCATAAAAACAGCGGCAGCCGTTGGGGTGAGAGCAGCCTTTGTGAGGTAAACGTGGCACTTTGTTCTTGGGGTAGGTCTTCATCAGTTCATAGCAATGAGAGCATGAATTCCCCGCCACCCCAATGCGGATGGAGCGGACGCGCGGATTTTCCTGCATACGTTTCAGCGATACTGAGGTGGCGGAAAATTCCTGCAGGTTGGAAGCGCAGTTCACACAGGCAATGGCATCGTCGGGGGAGGAGGCGTTACACTTGGAACAGGTTTGCATGATATTCTCCGCGTTTTTCTTTCTATTTTACCGCGCTTTAAAAAGCTTAAGAATGGGAAGCGCGAGTTCGAACTCGCGCTTCCCTCGGAGAAAGGAGAGAAAATGAAGTCAGGCCAGCAGAGGGGAGGTTCTCACCAATGTGGGTTTCTGCGGGCTTTTTTCAACGCCGGCGCGGCGGGTGAGTGTGTTCAAATGCGCCAGCAGTACGCCACTGGGGACCGGCTTGACCAGGTAATCATCTGCCCCGGCATCGAGGGCGCTCGCAACATTTCCCGGGCTGTCAAGCGCCGAGAGGACCAGGATGGGCACTTTGCTAAACGAGCGCACTTGTGTGCAAACGTGCCACCCATCCATGCCGGGCATCATCAGGTCCAGTATGACCACATCCGGGGAGATCTCGCGGATGAGTTTAATGCCTTCTTCGCCGTTGTTCGCCATGTATGCATCGTGACCGCGGGCTTTGAAAAGGAGGGTCAGTAGTTCGGTCAGGGCAGGATCGTCATCAATGATAAGGACTTTGGAAGTCATGTAGGTCTCCATTTGGCTAAGGCTATATTAACCCAATAAGGATAATATGTGCTTTGCAGATGGTTTACAGAATGATTTTAATGTTGTGATGAATTTAACAGGAATCATTTCGCGGGCGATTTTTTTCAGATTTAAGAGTTTGTGGTAAACTTATCGATTGTTGTGTCTTGACCAGGGAAAAACCTGAAATCATTTTTCAAACTGTTAGGAGAATAACATGGCAAAGAAATGGGTCTATTTGTTCGAAGAGGTGGCGGAGGCGGAGAAGTACGCCAGGTCATGGGAAGGCGTTCGCAGCCTGTTGGGCGGCAAAGGTTCCGGCCTGGCCGACATGACGCGCGCCGGTGTGCCCGTCCCCCCCGGCTTCACCGTCACAACCGAAGCCTGCAATGAATTCCGCAAGACAGACAAGTTCCCCGAGGGCCAGTGGGACCAGATGCTGGCTGCCCTCAAAGAGGTCGAGAAACAGACCGGCAAGAAATTCGGCGACCCCAATAACCCGCTGCTGGTTTCCTGCCGTTCCGGCGCGAAATTCTCCATGCCCGGCATGATGAACACCATCCTCAACATCGGCCTGAACGACGAGGTGGTGGAAGGCATGATCAAGCTGACCAACAATCCCCGCTTCGTGTGGGATTTGTACCGTCGTCTGGTGGAAATGTTCGGCACGACCGTTTTCAACCTGGATGACGAAGTTTTCGAGCACCCGATGGCAGAATATAAGGCCAAGAAGGGCTACAAGCTCGACACCGAAATGACCGCCGAGGATTGGAAGGCTCTGGTAGCCACCTTCAAGGAAGTCTACAAGAAGCACATCAAGTCGGATTTCCCCCAGGACGTATACAAGCAGCTGGAACTGGCGACCAAGGCCGTTTTCGAATCGTGGATGGGCAAGAAGGCCGTTGATTATCGCAAGGCCACCAACATCTCCGAAGACCTGGGCACCGCCGTCAATATCGTCACGATGGTCTTCGGCAATATGGGCGAAGACTCGGGCACGGGCGTGGCGTTCACCCGCAACCCCTCCACCGGTGATAAGAAAATGATGGGCGAGTACCTGCTCAATGCCCAGGGCGAAGACGTCGTGGCCGGTATCCGCAACGCTGACCCGATCGAGCAACTCGGAAGCAAGATGCCGGAAGCGTACAACCAGTTCATGGAGATCACTGCCAAACTGGAGAAACATTACAAGGATATGCAGGATGTCGAGTTCACCATCGAGCGCGGCAAACTGTGGATGCTGCAGACCCGCAATGCCAAGCGTACCGCCAAGGCCGCCATCAAGATCGCCATGGACATGGCCAACGAAGGCTTGATCTCGAAGGAAGACGCCGTTTTGCGTGTTTCTTTCGCCGACGTGGATACCCTGCTTCACCCGCAATTCGATGATGCCGCCCTGAAAACCGCCGAGAAAACAGGCGCTTACTTTGTCAAAGGCGTCAATGCCTCCCCGGGTGCAGCCGTCGGCCAGGTCTACTTCGATGCCGACAAGGCCGAGAAGATGGCCAAGGACGAAAAACAGAAAGTCATCATGGTGCGCCCATTCACCAAGCCGGATGATGTGCACGGCATGATCGCCTCCCAGGGCGTGTTGACCAGCGAAGGCGGGGCCTCCTCGCACGCTGCAGTCGTAGCCCGCCAGTTCGGTATTCCCTGCGTGGTGGGTGCTTCGGCGATGAAGATCGACCTTGAGAAGCGCGTCATGGAAGCGGACGGTAAGCTTGTCAAGGAAGGCGAGTGGATTTCGGTTGACGGAACCACCGGGAAGGTATTCATTGGCAAGATCCCGACCGTGGAAGTCAAGATCGAAGAACAGACCGAACTGCTGACCCTGCTCACCTGGGCCGACGAGATCGCCGCCCGCAAAGAAATCCGCACCCTGCCGGATGGCCGCAAGGCTCCCGGTGTACAGGTGTGGGCCAATGCAGATTATCCCAAGGATGCACAGCGCGCCCGTTCCTACGGCGCCAAGGGCATCGGTCTCTGCCGCACCGAGCACATGTTCTTCGAGCCCGAGCGCCTGCCCATCGTCCAGAAAATGATCCTGGCGGAGACCAGCGAAGAGCGCACCAAGCAACTCAACCTCCTTCTTCCGACGCAACGGAAAGACTTCGACGGCCTGTTCGAAGCGATGAACGGTTACCCGGTCATCATCCGCTTGATCGACCCGCCGCTGCACGAGTTCATGCCCGATGAAGAGAAACTGCTCGAAGAAGTCATCGACAATGCGCGTGAAGGGCCAGACCAACGGCTTGCAGGCAAAAGAAACCCTGCTGACCGCCATCAAGGGCCTGCACGAATCCAACCCGATGATGGGCCTGCGCGGCGTTCGCTTGAGCATTGTCATGCCCGAGATCGTCGAGATGCAGGTGCGGGCTATCTTCGAAGCCGCCGCCGATTGCACCCTGCGCGGCATCGCCGTCCACCCCGAGGTCATGATCCCGCTGACCGGCACGGTCAAGGAACTCGAATGGATCCAGCCTCGTCTCGTCCGCATTGCCAAAGCCGTCATGGATGAGAAGAAAGTGAAATTCACTTACAAGTTCGGGACGATGATCGAGATCCCGCGGGCAGCCGTTACGGCCGGCGAACTGGCCGAACTGGCCGAGTTCTTCTCCTTCGGTACCAACGACCTGACCCAGATGACCTTCGGATATTCCCGTGACGATGCAGAACGCAACTTCCTCATCACCTATGTGGCTGAGGGCATCCTGCCGAAGAACCCCTTCCAGACCATCGACCGCGAAGGCGTTGGCCGCTTGATGCAGATCGCGGTTGATGAAGGCCGCAAGACCCGCCCCGACCTGGAAGTGGGCATCTGCGGTGAGCACGGCGGCGACCCGGATTCGATCGAATGGTGCCATATCATCGGCAACAACTATGTTTCCTGCTCGCCTTTCCGTGTGCCGATTGCCCGTCTGGCAGCCGCGCACGTAGCCTTGAAATATGCCGGCAAGAAATTGGCAGAAGATAAATAATTTTCACAAGTAGAAGATCGGGCGCGCTTAGGCGCGCCCCTTTTAATTACAAGTAAAGGATTTTAAGAGTATGCTTCCGTTCAATCCATTTCTGGGCAGAGAACACAACGATTTCTTATTGGAAGGGTCCGGCCCGGCAGTATTGCTGGTGCATGGGTTCCCCGGCACCCCGGCAGAGATGTGGCCGCTGGCACGCGCCCTCAATGAGCGCGGCTGGACGGCGCGCGGCCTGCTTTTGCCCGGCTTCGGCTCTGACCTGGATTCCCTGCCGGTGCGGCGGGCTGAAGATTGGGCCCGGGCCGTCTCCGGCGCTCTGCAGGACCTGCGACGGGAGCATGCTCCCGTGATGGTCATCGGCAATTCGATGGGGGCGGCCTTGAGCCTGCGAGCGGCGGAACAGGACTGCATCGACGGGCTGGTGGTGTTATCGCCCTTCTGGAAATTCGCCTCGGCGGTGTGGCCCTTGTTGCCGCTGCTAAAACGGATGGTGCCTTTCCTGCGGCCCTTCCGCTGGGTGAAGATCAACTACAACGATGGACGTGTGCGCGGTATGCTGGCGAAATTCTTTCCCCGCAACATACAGGATGATCCTCGTTCCAAACGGGACCTGCGCGCCTTCAAATTGCATCTGGGCATTTTCGACGAGATCCGCCGGGCGGGAGAAGCGGCGTACCGGGCGGCTTCGCAGGTGCACATCCCCCTGCTGGCGATCCAGGGCACGTCCGACAAGGTGGCGCGCCGGTCCATGACCCGCCTGCTGTTGAACCGCTACGCAGGCCGGGTGGACTATGCCGAGGTGGCGGGCGACCACGACCTGTTGGATTCCACTTTGCCGGTTTCACAGCAGGTGCGCTCGCTGGTGCTCTCGTTTGCCGGAAAGTTGCTGGAGGCCCGCCCGGGTCCGTGTTGAGACGGGAGTCTTCGTTCAATTGTTTGGACTTTTGAGCCAAAGAAGAGAATTATAATTATTTTCAATCGTTTACAATCGTTCTGGAGGTAAGGCTCATGGACCATTTACCCAGCGATGCCAGCCGTGAGGCTGTGCCCATCCGCCTGTTTAAATCCGACTTCCTGGAATATTTCACCCACATCACCCCCGCAGTTGTGACCGGTTTTTGGGTTCCGATCGTTGTCCTCCTGCTCGTTTATGCGATCGTTAAAAGTTCCTCCTTATTCCCGCCATATATCCCGCTGGGTTTTGCCGGCGGCTTGTTCCTGTGGACCTTTGCGGAATACATGCTCCACCGGTTTGTTTTCCATCATCAACCCACCACACCCCGCCAGGAACGCATCTTCTTTCTCTTCCACGGGATCCACCATGCCCAGCCGCAGGTGAAAACCCGCCTGGTAATGCCGTTCCCGGTGGCGCTGCCGCTGGCGTTATTCTTCTTTGGATTTTTCTACCTTACCCTGGCAGTCCTGCTTAAATCCCCACAATGGATCGCCCCACTGATGGCAGGGTTCATCACCGGCTATCTGATCTATGACCTGACCCATTACGCCACGCATCATTTCCCCATGCGCAATAAGGTTGCCAAATACCTGAAGCGGTATCACATGATGCATCATTATAAAGACCCCGCCACCCGTTTCGGGGTCAGTTCGCCGGCGTGGGATTGGGTTTTCAGAACCATGGGAGTGAATTGAATCTGATGGATGCGCTGGAAGCGATCTTTACCCGCCACTCGGTCTCAAGGGTAAGGCCAGACCCGCTGCCGCGTTCGCTCATCGAGGAATTGCTGCAGGCTGCCGTGCAAGCGCCTAACCACTACAAGGTCAGGCCGTGGCGTTTTGTTGTTTTACAGGGGGAGAGCCGGCTGGCGATGGGAAAGGTGATGGCGCAGACGTTAAAGGCCGCCCACGCAGACCTGCCCGAGTTGGCCCTTGAGATCGAGCAGGCCAAGCCTCTGCGAGCGCCGGTGGTGATCGCCGTGGGGGTGGATAAATCGGACGACCCGCGCGTGCTGGAGATCGAGAACGTCTGTGCGGTGGCGGCGGCTATCGAGAACCTGCTCATTGCGGCCAATGTAAAGGGACTGGGCGGCAT
The DNA here is from genome assembly GCA_963847105.1 of uncultured Chloroflexia bacterium. Classification (GTDB taxonomy): domain Bacteria; phylum Chloroflexota; class Anaerolineae; order Anaerolineales; family Villigracilaceae; genus UBA877. The sequence continues at coordinate 207,964 of CAWJYP010000003.1, forward strand.
GTGGCGGACCGGTCCGCCGGCGCGTGACCCGGCGGTGAAGAAGTTCCTCGGCTTCGACCCTGAGCAGGACTTGCTTGGGTTTATTTACATTGGGTATCCGGAAAATCCTGTGATCGCGGAGGAACGGGCTTCGTTTGAAGACCGAACGGTGTGGATGGATTAGGGTATCTGCAGGACTATTCGATTAACAGACTATAAGTCTTTCTGTGAAAAATCCATGTGCAGGATCTCGTGGTTGGCTCGCTCGGCTTCCTCGAAGATAAGGATGACTTCCTGTTTCATTTCGGGGGTGGCAGAGGGGGTCTTGGGGATGAATTTGATCAGGTCACGCGCCTCTTGCAAGTACGCCTTGACCTGGGCGATGTAAGTGAAGTCGTTTCGCCCCAGCGGGGCAGGGGGAACCAGGTCACGCGCTTTTTGAATGAGAGCGCGGGCTTTCTTGATCCGTTCGGCAGATGGGATGAGACGGGCCATGGGACTCCTTGGCAGGTGATGAGGCGCGATCAATTCAAGTTACAGCATCATGTAGATATTATACTCAGTGAGAATGGGTAATTGTTAATGGCTCAAGGGCAATTATTGCGCATAGCCACATATCCTCTTTGCCACACACTACAAACTAAGAATCCATCTCGGTTTCCACAGGATGGGATAAAATGGAAATCATTCTCTCCATATAAGGAGTTACGATGAAACGCAGCTCTGTTCTTATCATTGTCTTCATGCTCTTCCTGGTTGCCTGCGCGCCTGCGGCGCCGTCCGCGACACCCACTCCTGCGGTTTCTCCCACGCCGGAACCTACAATCATGCCCACCGCTGTGCCGGATGTCCTCTATGTCGATCCCGGGCGAGATCTGGGTCCGATCAGCCCTTACCTGTATGGTACCAATCTAAGCATGTTTGGAGCGATCCCGGCTGAGAGCCAACAGGCGGCGCTGGATTCCAAAGTGACAGCGCTGCGCTGGCCGGGCGGGCAGTGGGGCAACGCCAATGACATCCAGACCTTTAACCTGGATATGTTCATGGCCTATTGCCAGAAGATAAATGCCCTGCCCACCATCAGCGTGCGCTATCAGGGAGGCACACCCGAGAAGGCGGCCGAACTGGTCCGCTATGCCAATATTGAAATGAAGTACGGTGTGGTCTATTGGAGCATCGGCAACGAACCAGATTATGAAATGGAAGATGGCAAGAAGATCGACCCGCGCGATTTCAACCCGCGCTGGCGCGCCATTGCCGAGGCCATGAAAGCGGTCGACCCGACCATCAAGTTGATGGGTCCCGAACTGGCCCAGTGGGGGACCGATTACTCCCGCACATCCAAGTACCCGCCCATCAGCACGCCCACCACAGAGGAGCGGCAGGACTGGATGACGGAATTCCTCAAGGCCAACGGCGACCTGGTGGACATCATCGCCGTGCACCGCTACCCCTTATATTCGCCCTCTCTCGGTCCGATCACGGTGGAACAACTCCGGCAGAACACGCTCGAATGGAATCTGTTGATCCAATATCTGCGGACGCTAATTCACGACATTACCGGGCGGGACCTGCCCATCGCCATCACGGAGGTCAACTCGGACCCCAGCGCCACCCTCCAGGGGGTCGCAACGCCGGACTCTTTCTACAATGCCATCTGGTACACCGATGTGCTCGGTCGGCTGATGCAGGAAGACGTCTTCATGGTCAACCAGTGGGTCTTCGCTTACCGCACAGGCGGACTGGGCCTGATCAACGGGAGCGAACTCCGTCCCACCTATTATGTCTTCCAGATGTACAGCCATTTCGGCAGCGAGCAGGTGTTGGCGACCTCCGGCGTGCCGTGGGTGACCATCTATGCGGCCAGGCGGGCAGACGGCGTTTTGACCTTGATGGTGGTCAACCTGGCGGACACGGAGCAGCAGGTGCCGTTACAGGTGCAGGGACAGACGCTTTCCAGCGCGCAGGTGTGGCGGCTGGATGCGACCCACAACGCGGCCGACCTGGGCCAGCAGTCCATCCCGGCGGACGGGAAGGTGACCCTGCCGGCCCAATCCGTGACGTTGTTTGTGATCGAGGAATAACCGAGCGATTTTCTTAATGGATCTGGAAATAAACGTCCCGCAGGGTCGAGGCAGGTTGAATGCACCTCAAAGCCCCGCGGGACGTTCTTTCGTTTCAAGCGGTGTTGCACGATTGTAGATATTAAACTGGTGTAACTATCTTCGAAGAGGAGGGTTAATCATCATGGCTGGGTCAACATGCATGCTGGCAGGAGATTTTCCCGTTTGGGAACTTACCAACCTTAAAAAATCATATTAATTGGATATTTAAGGTAACTGGTACTTGACTTTTCGTTTTTTGCGTGCAATAATGTAACCGGTTACTATTAGACGATCAATTGTATATACAGATAGACGATATATGACCAAACGGTCCGATGCGATCACCATTCGAGATGTTGCCAAACAAGCCGGGGTTTCCGTGGCTACGGTCAGTCGTTTTATTAATCAAAACGCTCCCGTTTCAGCAGAGATTTCGAAAAGAATCGATCAGGTGATGCAGGATCTGGAATACGTGCCCCTGCAAGCTGCCCGGCAGTTGGCCACCCACAAGACTGGCACCATCGGGTTGCTATCATTTACCGTGGAATACGGATTTTTCGGACCGCTGGTGGCAGGACTCGAAGCAGTCATTAAAGAAAGCGGTTACAATTTACTCATCGCCACCTATCCGGCAGATTTAAAGAACAAGATTCCCCCCATTGGTCCACACAATACCGATGGGGTGATTGTTTTTTCCAACACCCTCAGTGAAGAGCGCCTGGCGGAATGGTATCAATTGAAGTTCCCCATGGTGCTTGTCCACCGCACCACTTCGTCCTCGCTGCCCATCCCCAGTGTGAATGTAGAGAACATTGCTTCATCACAGAAACTGGTCGATCACCTGATCGAAACGCACGGTAAGAAGCGGATCATGTTCGTGCGCGCTCCCGAGACGCAAGACGACGCCCATTTCCGTGAGATCGGTTACAAAGCCTCCCTGACCGCGCATTCCATCCCGCATGACCCCAGCCTGATCATCAGCGGGAATTACGACCGCAGGGATGCCCGCCAGACCATGGAACACTTCCTGATGGATGATCCGCCGGAGTTCGACGCGGTCTTCGCCGGCGACGACGACCTGGCTGTGAGCGTGGTCTGCGCGCTGCAAAATGCTGGCATGAAGGTTCCCGGCGATGTGGCGGTGGTGGGCTTCGACGACCAGCGTTTTGCTTCGTTGCTGGTGCCGGCCCTCACTACCATCCATGCCCCCACCGAAGACGTGGGAAGGATCGCTGGAAACCAGATATTGAGGCTGATCCAGTGCCAACCCATCGAGCAGCATACGGTTTTACCCACGGACATCATCATCCGTCAATCCTGTGGATGCAAAGCCTGACGGATTTAGAAAATACGTTATAATTGGCGAGATTTGCATTAAGATATTATGAGAAAATTGAAAGGAGGTGACTGCCACGGAGATAAGATCTAACCGTACAACAGTTTGTTCCTATTCAAACCTTGTAGTAACCAAAATTTGAGGAGAAGAAGTAAAATGAAAAAGCAACTGTTTGTTTTGGCCGCCATCGTCTTGGTCGCCAGCATGGTCCTTGCAGCATGCACGCCCGCTGCCACGACCCAAGCTCCCCCTCCCGTTGTTCAACCCACTGACGTACCCGATGCTCCGACCGCGACTCAACCCGTCGTTGTCGAACCCGGCATCAAGTTGATCCGCTGGAGCATTGGTGTTGGTACCGGCGCTGATCCCGCGCAGGTCACAATCGAGAACGAAGTCGCTCAAGACTTCAATGCCTCCCAGGACAAATCAAACTGATCATCGAAGTCATCCCGAACGCCTCCGCTCGTGACACCCTCGCGACCGAAATCGCCGCCGGCGCTGGTCCTGACATCGTTGGTCCTGTAGGCTGGATTGGTTCCAATGCCTTCGGTGGACAATGGTTGGACATTGCTCCTTACATGGCTGCCGCCAACTATGACAGCAGCAAGTTCGAAGCCGCCCTGACCAAGATGTACCAGACCGAAGAAGGCACGATTGGTCTGCCCTTCGCTGTGTACCCCTCCGCCATCTACTACAACACTGGTCTCTTCACCGAAGCCGGCGTGAATCCTCCGCCTGCCAAGTACGGCGAACAGTACACCTTCGCTGATGGTACCAAAGCCGACTGGAACTGGGACACTCTCGCCCAGGTTGCCAAACTGCTCACCATCGATGCAAACGGCAAGAACGCTAGCGAAGAAGGCTTTGATGTAACCGCGGCCGTTCAGTACGGTTTCTCCTTCCAGTGGGAAGGTCACCCGAACTATTGGGGTACTTTCCAGAGCACTGGCGGCCAGATCCTGGTCCCCGGTGGCGCTGCTGGTTCCTATAAAGCTCAGATCCCCGATGGCTGGAAAGCTGCCTGGCAGTGGGTTTATGACGGCATCTGGGGCGCTCAGCCCTTCATCCCCAATGGTGCAGTTGCCTCTGGTGCTGATTACAACAGTGGTAACGTCTTTGCCTCCGGCAAAGTAGCCATGGTTGATATGCCCTCATGGTACCTCTGCTGCTTGGGCGATCTTGAGAAAGCCGGCGGCACGTTCGATTTCGGTGCCATGCCCGTTGGTCGCGACGGCGTTGTTGCTGGTCGTGTCGACGCTGATACCTTCCGCATTTGGAAGGGCACCAAGTATCCCGCCGAAGCTTTCGAAGTTCTGGCCTACCTGGTCGACACCGGTATCAATAAACTGGTTGTTGGCACCCCCGATCGCGCTCCTGCTTACGGCGCCATCCCCAGCCAGGCTGCCCTCCGCGGTCCTTGGCTCGAGGCCTCCAAAGTTGCTCATCCCTCCGTCACCAACTGGGATCTGCTCCTCGAAGGCTTGAACTACGCCGACGTCCCGAGCGCTGAAGGCTTCATGCCCAATATCAATAAGTCTTGGGCTCGCATTCAGACCTTTGGCGACCTGCTGGTCAACAATGCAGGCGTCGATCTGGCTGCTCAGGAAGCTACCTTGATCTCCGATCTTGAGGTCATCTTCAACAAGTAATTGCTTAGTAACAAAGGGCGGGCCGGCGTATGCCGGCCCGCCTCCCTAACTTATTTTCAAGGAGTGCATTGATGGAGAATTTAGTTCATCTCCCCAAATTACCCGCCTTTGGTTCGACGAAGAAGATGTCGGCGCTTGGCAAGCGGGAGTATCGGAATGCGGTCTTATTCCTCATCCCGTGGATCATCGGTTTCCTGGCCTTTACATTAATTCCCATGGTCGCCACGCTGCTCTTCACGTTCATGGACCTGAGGATCACGACGGGTGTTTTGACAACACCCAAATGGGTGGGCCTGGCCAATTATGTCACTCTCTTCAGAGACAGCCAGATCTGGAATGTGGCTCCCAATTCCTCCCCCGGCGCTTTATGGATCACCTTCCGCTTTGGCATCATTGCCTTACCGGTGGGCATCCTCCTGCCGATGGGTATTGCACTCCTGATGAACAACAAGAACCTGAAGATACCCAATTTCTTCCGCTCGATGTTCTACATGCCATACATTATTCCGTTCGTCGCCGCCATCTTCCTGTGGGGCGGCATGCTCAACCCTCAATCCGGTTGGATCAACCGGGCTCTGGTGGCCTTGGGAGTGCCAAAAGCTTCCACACCCGATTGGCTGAATTCCCTCACGTGGATCTATCCGGCCTATGTCATTATGGGCCTGTGGGGCATCGGCAATGCCATGCTGACCATGCTGGCGGGCATTCAAAGCGTGCCGACCGACCTCTATGACGCCTCCAAAGTGGATGGCGCCGGCAACTTCCAGACCTTCTGGAACGTTACCTTCCCGATGATCTCGCCAGTGATCTTCTATAACTTGATATTAAGCGTTGTGGGTCTTTTCCAATACTTCCTGGTCCCGCTGGTATTGAACCAAGGTACCGGCGCATCCGGGCGGCGCATCGATGTTCTATAACCTTTATCTGTACAAGACCTTCTTCGTCTACCAGAACATGGCTTACGGTTCAACGCTCGCGTGGGTTCTGTTTATCGTGATCCTGATCACCACAGTAATTCTGTTCTCAACGGCTCGCTTCTGGGTCTATTACGCCAGTGAGAATCCCTAAAAGGTGCAACCATGACAACTTCTGATGCGACAATTAATTCTGCTCCTGCCACTATGAACGTGGCTGCTGCGAAGAGAATGCGCAAGTCTAAGATCTTGAGGATGTGGAATTCCACCTTCATTACAACATTCGCGGCAGCTTTGCTGGCACTGTTCCTCGTGCCGTTCCTCTTCATGATCTTTACCTCGCTGAAGACCAAGCAGCAACTGACCGTCCTGGGCACGCCCATTTGGCCTGCTGCCATCCCCTACTACGACTATGCCGGTGAAAATACACAGACGTACACCCTGGATGTAAAAAAGGGTTCGGATGCACTGGTCCCGCAAGTGGTGGACATGAGCAAGTACGCAGGCCAGAAACTGGAAATATTTTCCGTACCGCTGGAAGGCGGTAAGAAGAATATGGCCCTGATCATGGGTTTCCAGCGTTCCGCCATCTTCATTGACCCGGCCAATCCGTCCGCGGCTCCCATCGTTTACGAAGGCACGTATTTCAAAGCCCTCAAGCGCCCGTGGATCCTTTCGCCCACCTGGTCGAACTACACCCATACCTGGCGGTCATCAATTTCCCCCGCCTGCTGTGGAACACCTTCTTCTATGCCATCTCCACCACCATCGGTGTGCTCCTCTCCTGTATTCTGGTGGCCTATGGGTTCTCCCGCTTCCGCTTTCCCGGCCGAGATTTCTGGTTCGTCGTCCTGATCTCGACGATGTTCCTGCCCGGCACAGTCACCGTCATCCCGACCTTCACCTTCTTCTATAAGATCGGTTGGGTGGGTACGTGGCTGCCGCTGATCGTGCCGTCCTTCTTCACCAATCCCTACGACACCTTCCTGCTGCGCCAGTTCTTCATGACCCTGCCGCGTGAGTTGGACGAAGCCGCCACGATCGACGGCGCCAGCCCGCTGCGTGTGCTCTGGTCGGTCATCATTCCCCAGTCCTACGCGGCCATCGTGGCGGTCTCCATCTTCCACATTGTGTGGGCCTGGAACGACTACTTTGGCCCGCTGATCTACCTCTCCTCCAAGCAGGAAAGCCAGCCCATCTCGGTGGCCCTGGCCCGCTTCAACTACATGTTCGGTTCCGACCCGCAATACATCCAGGCCGGCGCCCTCATGACCATCCTCATCCCGGTGATCGTATTCTTCCTGGCCCAGCGCTTCTTCGTCCAGGGCATCGTTATCACCGGTGTGGAAAAGTAAATCTGTTCATCATGGTTGTCGAGAAGAGTGGCGGCGCAAGCCGCCTCTTCTTTAATATGGATTTGTCCTATGCGCAATCTGTCGACAGAGAGTACAATTTGATTACTGTAAGGTAGAATCAATGGAGAGTGAATTATGGTAGAAATCGAACTCTCGACCATACCGGATGCCCAAATCGACCAACAGGTGATGCAATCCCTGGTGGCCCAATTCACCGACGAATATGGCATCAAAGTCCACCTGACGAACATGACCTGGGGGACCGCCTGGACTGATTTTGTCACCATGGCGTCGCACGGCAAGGGTCCCGACCTGTCGCATATTGGCGGCACCTGGGTCAGCAGCCTGGCGATCATGAACGCCTTGCGGCCCTTCACACCCAAAGATATCGAGGAAATGGGCGGTGCGCGGGCTTACCTGGCTCCCACCTGGCAAAGCGGGCTTTTATTTGGCGATGCGCGTGTGTGGGCCATTCCCTGGACCGGGTACACGTTCGTTGTCTGTTACCGCAAGGATCTGCTGGGGCAGTTGGGCATCGATGGCGACACCGCTTTTGGAACGATCGACAACCTGTCAGCCACAGTCGAAAAACTGCAACGATCACACTTCGAGATCCCCTGGCTGATGCCCACCGCTCCAGCGCCTTATTCCGATCTGGTCCACATGGCCGCTTCGTGGATCTGGGAGGCCGGCGGGGATTACATCCGTATCGATGAAACCGGTGAAGAGATCGTCTTCAATTCGCCACAGGCATTTCACGGCTTGAAGGCCTGGCTGGAACTGTACCGTGTGGTTCCAGCAGCCTATTCGACCCTCAATCAATTCGATAGTTCGAACCTGTTTGCGCAGGGTAAGGCAGCGGCAGTGGTGGCGGATAACCGTTTTGCCTCTTCCATGCTGGCCGGCACTGCCAATCTGACTGTCAGGAAAAATACAGGCGTTGCCCCGTTGACCCGTGTGCCCTGGTACGGCGGTGGCAGCCTGATCATCTGGCGGCATACGCAAGGCTACCCCGAGCGCGAGCGCGCGGCGGTCCAATTGGTCAATTTCCTTACTAACAAAACCGCCGAAATGCGCTGGGGGAGCGAAGTTCACAGCCTGCCATCCCGGGTGGAAGTATTGAAGGAACTCTATCCGCCGGGGAACCCCCTTCATAATGCATTTACCCTGGCCTCAGAAAATGGACGGGCCTATCCGGCCATCCCGCTTTGGCGCCGTCTGGAATACCAGATCGCCCAGGGATTGAATCAATGCTTGCTCGCTGTTCGGGAACAACCCACGAAAGATATTGATACCATTCTTCACGATCTGCTCGATCCGCTGGCCGAGCGGTTAAACCTCACCCTCAAAGGATGAACCGATTGAAAAATGAAGGCTTCCCGTACTCTCCTGCTCAACCTGACGCTTTCGGTATTGCTCATCATCTCTGTGTATGGATGTGGTATGAAAACTGAACCAACCCCCTCTCCAACTGTGTCACCAACAACAGCCCCCAGCCCTACCTCCGCGAAACCGGCGTTCCGGGTGATCGGATATGCCACGGACGGAGCCGTACCGTTCCTGATCCAGTTCGATAAACTCACCCACATCAACTATGCTTTCCTGATCCCCAATGAAGATGGGACCTTCAGGCCTATCGGCAATGCGCCGATGGTGGAGCAGTTGATCAGCCAGGCGCATGCCAACCAGGTCAAGGTGTTGGTCTCGGTGGGCGGATGGGGCTGGGAGAAACAATTTGATGCCATGGCCGCCGAGCCGGCTTACCGGAAAGCCTTCGTTGAGAATCTGGTCAAAATAGTCGATGAGACCCAGTTCGATGGGGCTGACATTGACTGGGAGTATCCCGAAGCGGGCCAATCCTCGCAGAACTTCCTCGCACTTATGCAGGAGTTGCGGGCCGCCCTGCCCAAGGATAAACTTCTCACCGCGGCTGTGGTAGCCCTGGGTCAGCACGGCGAAGGTATCCCCGACGAATCTTTTGCCCTGATGGATTTCGTCAACCTCATGGCCTACGACGATAATTCCGGCGCGGGTCACTCCTCCATGAACTATGCTATCGCCTCTCTGGATTACTGGCTTGGCCGAGGCCTTCCGCCCGAGAAAGCCGTTCTGGGCGTGCCATTTTATGGGCGCGGCAACGCCTCGTGGGGCACTGAAATGAGTTATTCGAAGATCGTGAAGTCTGACCCGGCGGCTGCGCAGGTGGATTCATTCTTAACGTTGGGCCTCGAGATGAACTATAACGGCATCCCGACCATTCAGGCGAAGACCCGCCTGGCGATGGAGCGCGCCTCCGGGATCATGTTCTGGACGCTGGACGCAGATGCCACCGGCGATCTCTCCCTGCTCAATGCCATCCATCAAGTGGTCCAGGAAGCCGGGAATTAGTCTGTCGAGACCTTAGCGAATGCAATATAAAAAGGGCGAGAGTGTATGTTTTCTCTCGCCCTTTTCTGTTTGGATGGTGAGTTGATTATTTAGTGCGTTTCGGTGACCTTGCCGATGCTGCGAGGCGTCTCGGTGTCGAAACCTTTGACGCGGGTCAGATGACCTGCAAAGAGCTGCCCCGGGACGATGGAAACGATGGGGCTTAGCCATTCGGGGATCCCTGCCGGCAGCAGGATGGGGCTTTGAGCCAGCGAGAGGGCGCGCTTATCATTCGAGATGACCACCAGTTCGGCGGATTGCTCGGCGCGCAGCCTTCCAAGCATATCCAGCATGGTGTCAAAGACCATGCCTGAGGGAGCCACCGCCATTACCGGGAAACCGCCTTCGACCATGGCAATGGGTCCGTGGCGGAAATCTGCGGAGGAGTACGGTTCGGCTACCACATAGGTCAATTCCTTGAGTTTTAATGCCCATTCGAAGGCCGTGCAATAATTGAAACCACGCCCCAACACCACGCATTGGCGCATGTAGCGATAGCGCTCTGCCATGCGGGCGATGGGCGCGTCCTGCTGGAGCACCTTTTCCATCCAGCCGCTTGTTTTTTCGAGTTGCCGCCAAAGGGTTTTGTCATCCGCCAGGGCAGCCGAAAGCATAGCCACCGCCATCAATTCGGTGGTATAGGTCTTGGTGGCCGCGACGGCTTTTTCATCACCGGCCTGGATATCCAAGACGAGGTCAGCCGCGTCAGCAAGGGGGGATTCCGGTTCATTGGTGATGGCGAGGGTCAGGCAGCCTTGCCGGCGGCCCTCTGTCAGGACGCTGACAATGTCGGGGGATTGGCCTGATTGAGAAACACCCACCACCAGCGCGCCATTCAATTTTGGGGGTTTGCCGTAGTATGTAAAGAGAGACGGGGTCGCCAGCGCCAGGGGAAGTCCGTTCTGGGCACCCCACAGATAATTGGCATACCTGCCGGCGTTGTCGGATGTGCCGCGTGCCGCCAGAAACACCCCTTTGATGCTTTTCTGCTGGATCGTTTTAGCAATGGTTTCGACCGTCTTTCGCTGTTTGGTGAGAAGGTTGGAGATGCGCTCGGGTTGTTCAAAAATTTCAGTTTTTAAGGTCATTCATTCACTCCGGATAATAGATTAATGATACAGGTCTTGTCAGCCTAGTTTTGGCTGGCTGGAGAATTGTACAACAGGCCGGGCGAAATGGTGCAATTCAAGCACGATGATCTCATTCCTGCCCTGTCGCAAGAGCGGCCCGGGGATATAGAGGCGGCGTTGGGGGCCGCGCTTCCAGTAGCGGCCCAGGTTGAACCCGTTCAGCCAGGCCACGCCCTTTGAAAAACCCGACAGGTCAAGGAAGGTATCGGCGGGGTGGTCGACCTCGAGGGTCCCGCGCAGGAAGGCCGGGAAAACTGCCGGTCGGTTTGGCGAAAAGACCAGACCCAATAGATCATCCAGCGGCAGGGGGAAAATTTCCCAGCCAAACAAAATCTGACCACCCAGGGTCACGTTTTCGGTGATGCCTTTTCGGTCGAGCAGGCCCGGGCCAAAATTGATGCGGCCCATGTTCTCCACCAGAATATCCAATTGCGCCCCAGCCGCTGGAATTTTGATGGAAAGGTTCTTCTCGGGAAACTCGCGTTCCAGGATCCCGGCAGGCTTGCCATCCAGGAACACCTGGGCGCGGTCGTGGTTTTCATGCAGTTCCAACCGCGCAGGCGGGCGCGGACCTTCCACCCGCGTGCGGTAAAGGATGAACCCGTAATTTTGGTCGAAGTTCTCCATCGGCTCCGGCGTGGGACGAAGGCAGCCCTGGCTCAGGTGATCCAGGTTGGCGAAGAGGGGCGCAGACTCCTCCAAAGTTACCATGCCGTAATCCCGCTTCTCCAACGGTTTGGGGAAAATGAGCTGGGGCAGGTCCGGTAAATGCTCCCGCAACTCGGCCCGCAGGGCATGGAATTTGGGGGTGAGGTCGCCGGATTCGGATAAGGGTGCATCATAATCGTAACTGGTCACACTGGGCTTATGGCGGCCTTTTTCCAGGCCGGCCCCAGCCATGAAGCCAAAGTTCGTCCCACCGTGGAACATGTAAAAGTTAAATGAAGCGCCGGAAGCAAGGATCTCCTTGAAGGTACGGCGAGTCAACCTGTCGGTAGGGATGCCCCCGGCGGCAACGTGATGACGTTCACCCCAGTGGTCGAACCAACCGGACCAGAACTCCGTCACCATCTGCGGTCCTTCCGGCTGGTGTTGGCGCAATTTTCTCAATCCAGCCCTGGCCTGATAGGCAAAGTTGACTGTCCTGAGCAGGTCTGGCAGGCCGCCTTCCTGCAGCGATGTGCCGGAAGATGGGTCGGATGTGAACAACAGTACATCCACGCCGCGCGAGCGCATTCCGTTGGCAAGGAGCTGCAAGTATTGGTGGTCATTGCCATAACTGCCATATTCGTTCTCCACTTGCATGGCGATGATGGGGCCGCCGCGGGTGGCTTGAAGCAGTGTTAACCTGGGCAGGAGCGCCTCCAGGTAACGGCCAACCGCCTCGAGATAGGGCGGGTAGGTGCAGCGGACCTGCATGTGTGGGTCTTTCAGCAGCCAGGCGGGAAACCCGCCAAACTCCCATTCGGAGCAGATGTAAGGACCGGGCCGGACGATCACGTTCAATCCCACCTCGCCGGCGGTCTGGATGAAACGGGCCAGGTCCAACCCGCCCTCGAAGTGAAATTCACCCGGGCGCGGTTCGTGCAGGTTCCAGGCAACATAGGTCTCGACCGTGTTCAGGCCAAAGGCGCGGGCTTTCTCCAACCGGTCACGCCAATATTGCGGCACGACACGGAAATAATGGATGGCGCCGGAGAGGATGCGGAAAGGTTTTTCGTTCAGGAAGAATTGGTCGCCGGATATGGTCAGCATGTTTTTTCTCGCAGGGATTTCCATAAGTATAAACGATTAGGATGGCTATATTGATTGTAGCTTCAATTCGCAATGAAAACGAAACCCCCGCCTCCATCGTCAGGGCGGGGAAGAAGATCGAGATTGATTGAGGCGGAGGTCAGCCCGTCAGTTCACAACTGTCTGTAACTGTAGCCATCCTGGGAGGCGTAAGTATCGGCTATTCGTCTCAAGATCACCGCATCTTCGGAGGCGATTTCAGTGATCTGAAATCCTGCATCGTACAGGTTTGGTTCGATCCCATCGGGCAAGCACCACTTGCAGCGGGCAGTAAGGGTGATGAATTTTTTTTCGAGGATATCCGGGGTTGTATCCACACGCAAGCGAAATTCCTGTTCAGGCAGCAATTCTTTCGTGCTGTCCATCAGAAAGCCATCGGGCGTTATATCGATCAGATGACCAAATGTCTCCTGGGTGTCGGCATCTACGATCAGCATGTAGAAAACCAGGTTCAGGCGTTTGAACTTGCGCCTGTCTTCCATGGAGGGTTGGTTCATGGTGACGTCCTTTCCCGATATTAACTTTTATCGGTATCGATATTTATATTCTATCTGGTATTATTTTAAATGTAAACCGAATTCAATCACAAAACCAAAGCCTTCCCGGATTTGGGAGGCTAACCTTCATCCCTTGGTATAATAAAGTAATCTCATCAAAGGATAACCCATGAAACCATCTGCTCCCCCTACTGAACTGCCCAATATTCCCTGGGAAGACCGTCCTGCCGGGAAAAGTGACGTGGTCTGGCGATATAGTAAAAATCCCATTATCCCGCGCGACCTGATCCCCTCTTCGAACAGTATTTTCAATTCTGCAGTAGTGCCGTTCAATGGTGAATTCGCCGGGGTTTTCCGCTGTGACGATAAACGCCGCAACATGGATGTTCACCGCGGTTTCAGCAAAGATGGTTTTCAATGGAAGATCGACAATGATGTGATCAAGTGGGTCTTCGATGATCCCGATTGCGCCTATACCCAGTACAAATACGACCCGCGCGTCTGCTGGATCGAGGACCGCTATTACATCATGTGGTGCAATGGTTACCATGGTCCCACTATTGGTATCGGTTATACCTTCGATTTCGAAGAGTTCCACTTCATCGAGAATGCCCTCCTGCCGTTCAACCGCAATGGCGTGCCCTTTCCCCGCAAGATAAACGGCAAATACGTCATGTTCAGCCGCCCCAGCGACAATGGGCACACTCCTTTTGGCGATATTTACCTGAGCATGAGCCCGGATATGATCCATTGGGGCGAACACCGCTACGTGATGGGTACCACTCATGGCTGGCAGAGCACCAAGATCGGCGCCGGACCGGTCCCGATCGAGACACCCGAGGGCTGGCTATTGTTCTATCACGGCGTGTTGACCTCCTGCAATGGCTTCGTCTATTCCTTCGGCGCCGCCCTGCTGGACCTGGAAAAACCCTGGAAGGTCATTTATCGCGGCTCTTCTTATCTGCTTTCCCCGCAAACCTATTACGAGTGCGTCGGCGACGTGCCCAATGTGGCTTTCCCATGCGCCAGCCTGTACGACAAGCCCACCGGCCGCATCGCCCTCTATTATGGTGGCGCAGATACCGTCACGGGCCTGGCTTTCTGCAAGATCGACGAAGTAATGGATTTCCTCAAGCACAATTCCGAGATCTAATTTCTCCCCGCATTGAAAAACCGTCCCAGCATATTGCCGGGACGGTTTTTTTGATTGTTTCCAGAATGAAAAGTTTTTAGCCGTTGACTAGAACGAGCGGCTTCTCTCGCCGTATTTTTCGGCGATGTTCTTGATCGTTTGCAGATCTTCGTCGGAAATAGTTACGATCTCAAAACCGGCATTGTATAAGTAAGGTTGGATCTGGTCGGAGCGACACCAGCGGCAGCGGGCCACAAATTCGATCTGATCTTTGCCGTCCTCGTTGTCCATGAATTCCAGGCGCAGGTTGTAATTCTGATTGGTGGGAAGGTTTTTCTTGCAGTCGATCATCATTCCAATGGGTGAAACATCGACCAGGTGACCGATCAACAGTTCGGTTTCGCTGTCGCGGATAGGTAAATAATATGAAAGGGTGCGTCTTTCGAATTTTCTTCGCTCTCTGCCGGATGATTTACTCATTTAATAAAGCCCTTCCCATATATATCAATAAGTATATAGCATAATTTGTGGTTAATCAATATTATCTGGGTTGCCACTATTTCGAAGCGCATCCTAACTTATGGATATATTTGTGGAAATAGTTAAAAGCCGGGCAAATCCCTGAACCCCGCTGACTATGCTAGATGGCTGGCTTATTATCTCTAAAACCGAATTCATCCACGATGCGGAGAATGATCTTGGCATCGTCCGGCTGCAGGTCGAGGATCTCGAAACCCGTGTTGAACATATTCGGGTTGATATCCGGTTTGCTCCAGCGGCTGAGTGCGGAAAATTCCATGAAGGGTTTATCGGCTACCTCAGGTGTCAATTCCATTCGCAGCCGGCTGACCTGTCCCTCCGGGACGGGGTGCTCACTGACGACCATGATCCCCCGAGGCGTTATATCCACCAGATTGCCGATCTGCTCTCGTGAAGCCGCATTATAGACGCGCATGTAGTACAACAAGTATCGCCGTGTGGTTCTGCGTTTCTCCTCCATGTGGATGCTCCTGTACGAACTATACTTGTTTCAGCATATCGAAGGTATTGTTGATAGTACAAATCGCGAACAGCGGTGATCTTCGTTTGTGAAGATATTAATACTCTGCAAGTATACTTCTTTTTGATGACGAATAAAATAGTCAGATTAGAAAATTATGGTCAGTTGTAGAGCGAAATAGTATTCCGCTCTACAAAGGCATCCCGCGTGATGGATGGGGATCCAAAAAAGCAAAAAAGACCTTGTCTGACATCAAAATGCTATTTATTGTTGGAGAATTCATTGTACAATAGCCTTGTCTCACATGACCAAATTCGTTCAGAATCCTGATTAAGTTATATGAAATCACCGTAACAGAAAGAGTGGGAATGTCAACAACCATCAAAGTACTTTACCTGGCTTCTGAAGCCGAACCATTCGTGAAAATTGGCGGGCTGGCAGACGTGGCTGGCTCGCTTCCTTTGGCATTGCGCAGGCTGACAGCCCAGGCAACCAATGGAGTCACACTGGATGTGCGGCTGGTGCTGCCTCTCCATCGCTCCATCCGGGCAGAATTGATCACCCTGCACACCGTTACGGATTTCCCCGTCCACCGGCGCGGCAGGAACATTACCGCCCAACTGTTTGTCCTGCCCCTTTCGGGTATGCCGGTCTACTTCATCAACGGCGAACCCCTGGCAGCTGCCTCGACGGTCTACTCGTCCAACCCGGCCCAGGATCGGGAGAAATTCACCTTTTTCTCGATGGCTGCACTGGAGATGACCCGCCATACCAAATGGCAGCCCGATATCGTCCATGCGAATGATTGGCATACTTCCCCGGCACTGTACGCCTTGCGGTCGGGGCGCGTGGATACAGCCCTGGCGAAAGCCCGCACGGTCCTGACCGTCCATAACCTGCCGTATATGGGCGGTGAAGGCCTGGATGTATTGAACGCATACGGGATGATGCCGTTGAACGAGCCGGCGCTTCCGCCCTGGGCTTACTCCCAGCCGCTCCCCCTGGGATTGTGGTCAGCCGATGCCATCGTGCCTGTCTCACCCACTTATGCCAGCGAGATCCTGACGCCCGAGTTCGGCTGCGGGCTGGAACCCTACCTGCGCTCCCGTTCCCAATCCATCACGGGCATCCTGAATGGATTGGACACATCCTCCTGGAACCCCGCCACCGACAAGGTCATCCCCGCCAATTTCACCACGGATACCTTGTCCGACCGGCAAGCCAACAAGGCTGCCTTGCAGAAACAACTGGGCCTGAAAGAAGATCCAACCGTGCCCCTGATGGCAATGATCGGTCGGATCGACCAGCAAAAGGGTCTGGATATTGCCATTGAGACCTTGCAGCAATTGAGCGAACAGAAATGGCAATTCGTGGTGTTGGGGTCGGGCGATCCGGTCCTGGAAAACCGCCTGTATGAATTGGAAGTTGCCTATCCGGATCGCGTCCGCGTGGCCATCCGCTTCGATGCTCCGTTAGGCCGCCTAATCTATGCCGGGGCAGACATGTTCCTGATGCCATCCCGCTATGAGCCCTGCGGCCTGGCCCAGATGATCGCCATGCGCTACGGGGCCGTACCGGTCGTGCGTGCCACGGGTGGCTTGAAGGATACCGTGCAGGAAGACCGCACCGGCTTCCTATTCCCCGAGCCCACTGCGGCCTCCATGATCGAAGCCTTGCAGAGGGCTTTTAACGCCTATGCCAGCCCTCAAAAATGGCGGAAGTATCAGGTCCACGGGATGAAAGAAGATTTCTCCTGGACCAAATCCGCCCTCAAATATGCCTCCATCTACCAGTCTCTCGTCCCCAACCTGGAACCATCCGCCACTGTCACTTCAGGGACCGGAAAAACCAAATAGAGGTAAACCATGAAAACTCGTGCAGTTATCATGGCGGGAGGAGAAGGCGCCCGCCTGAGCGTCCTGACGGTGAAACGGGCCAAGCCGGCTGTTCCGTTTGCCGGGAAATACCGGATCATTGATTTCACCCTTTCGAACTGCGTCAACTCGGGTCTCTTCGATATCATGGTGCTGGCGCAGTACCGCCCACAGTCACTGATCGAGCACATCGGTTCGGGCGGTCCGTGGGACCTGGATCGTGATTTCACCGGCGGGGTGCGCATCCTTACCCCTTATAAATCCCGCCGTGAATCCGATTGGTATGAGGGCAATGCCGACGCCGTCCAACAGAATTTCACTTTTATCAAACAGAATTTGCCGGATTTCGTACTGATCCTTTCGGCCGACCAGATCTACACCATGGATTATGACGCCTTGATCGCCTTCCACATGGACCATCAGGCAGACCTGACCATGGCGGTTTTTCGCGTGACCCCGGAGGAGGCTTCCCGCTTCGGCGTGGTGACGGTGGATAATGCGTATCGGGTCAAGGCCTTCACCGAGAAACCCAAAAATCCTCCTTCCACGCTCATCAATATGGGCGTCTACATGTTCAACCGTGAACTTCTTGACCGCATCCTGTGGGAGGATCACCTGCGGGAGGATTCCTCGCATGATTTCGGCAAGGATATCCTGCCGCGGTTGGTCAAGAACAAAGCCCGAGTTTTTGCATTCCCCTATAGCGGCTATTGGATGGATGTGGGCACCATGCGCTCTTACTGGCAGGCGCACCTGGACCTGCTTGCGCCCAACCCGCCCTTGAAGTTGTATGACCGCAGCTGGGTCATCCATACACGCACCGAGGAGCGTCCTCCCGTACGGGTTCCCGATAGTGCTCGCATCTATGCGAGCATGTTATCGGATGGTTGTTACATCCAGGGAAATGCCATCGTGGAAAGCAGCGTTCTCTCGCCCGGTGTGATTGTCCGGCCGGGGGCGGTGGTGCGTGAAATCGGTCATCCTGACCGACACGGTCATCGAAGAGGGCGCGGTGGTCGAACGAGCCATCATCGACAAACGTGCCAAAATTCAACGGAATGCGCGCGTGGGCGGAGGCATTGACGATCCGGATGTCCGCCTGGCGGTGATCGGCAAGAACAGCGTTGTCCCTGCCGGAGCGGTGATCGAACCGGGGGCCACCATCAGCACCGATGTGATCGCCTCGGATTATCCCTCCCAGGTGATCCGGTCAGGCGAGATCGTTCAGACGAAAAGACAGCCGTATGAAATTTAATCGTTCTTCCGGCATCCTGCTGCATCCTACCAGCCTGCCGGGACCTTATGGGGTGGGTGATTTTGGCCCGGCGGCCTTCCGCTGGCTGGATTGGCTGGCGGAGGCTGGCTGCAAACTATGGCAGGTGCTGCCTCTCGGCCCCACCGGGTACGGTGATTCTCCTTATCAATGTTTCTCCGCTTTTGCAGGCAACCCGTACCTGATCAGCCCCGAACTGCTGCTCGAACAGGGCTTGCTCATCCCTGAAGATCTGGCGGATATGCCCCCGTGGGAGGACCGCCGGGCAGACTTTGGTTTGTTGTATCGGTGGAAACCGGCGTTGTTGGAAAAGGTCTTTGATCGCTTCAATGAAGCTTCCTCAGACGAACCAGCGCAGGTCCTCCTACGTAAAGAATTCGATGTCTTCTGCCGTGAGAATGCCTCCTGGCTGGATGACTATAGCCTCTTCACCGCCCTGAAAGAGGTCCATGGCGGCGGCGGGTGGATCGACTGGCCCGAGCCGGTCCGACGGCGCGAGCCGGTCGCATTGGCGGTGGCGCGCCGGTCGCTGGACCTGGCCATATCCCGTACCAAATTCTACCAATTCCTTTTCTTCCGGCAGTGGAAAGCCTTGAAGGCCTATGCAGGTCAAAAGGGCATCCGCATCATCGGCGATATGCCCATTTTTGTGGCTTTCGATTCTTCGGACGTGTGGGCTCACCCCGACCTGTTCTACCTGGATGAGAAGGGTCAACCGACTGTGGTTGCCGGCGTCCCGCCCGATTATTTTTCTCCCACCGGGCAGTTGTGGGGCAACCCGCTCTATCGTTGGGATGTGCACAAGGCCAGCGGCTACTCCTGGTGGCTGGAGCGCATCCAGGCGGCGCTGGGGCAGGTGGACATCATCCGTATCGATCATTTTCGCGGCTTCGCCGGTTACTGGGAGATCCCGGCGGGCAGCCCGACGGCAGAGACGGGCCGCTGGGTGCCCGGGCCGGGAGCCGATTTCTTCGGCGCGGTGCAAAACAAACTGGGCAGCCTGCCTATCCTGGCAGAGGACCTGGGCGTGATCACCGACGATGTGGTCGAACTGCGGGACCGTTTTGAACTGCCGGGCATGAAGATCCTGCAATTCTCCTTCAGCGGTCCCGACAACAAATTCCTGCCGCACAACCTCCCCGCCAACTGCGTCATTTATACCGGTACGCACGACAACGATACCAGCCGCGGCTGGTATGAGACTGCCCAGCAAGCGGAGAAGGATTTTGCCCGCCGCTACCTGCGGGTGGATGGCGGCGACATCGCCTGGGACCTGATCCGGACGGCATGGTCGTCAGTGGCTGTTTTTGCGATCGCGCCGATGCAGGATCTGCTCAACCTGGGGACGGAGGCGCGCATGAATTTTCCGAGCCGCCTGGGTGGCAACTGGGAGTGGCGCATCAAGGAAGACGATTTAAACGGGGGATTGCAAGGCAATGTTCGGGAATTGAACTGGCTGTATTTTAGATAAAGCTGCGACAATCTTTGTTGGAGCAAAAATCGGAGGCTGTTCATAGAACAGCCTCCGATTTCATTATTCAGGTAGTACTTCGATCGCGACGGGGGAGGCAGGGCGTTCCGTTCGGGCTGCCAGCCAGATGCCCGCCAGGATCAGCACCGCCCCGCCGATCTTGATCCAGCCGGGCTGCTCCATGAAGATGAAATAAGCCAGGATGGTCGAGCCGACCGGCTCACCCAGCAGGGTCACCGAGACGAAGGAGGCGGGTACATATTTCAAGGCCCAGTTGAAGACCGAGTGGCCGAATAACTGCGGAATGAGCGCCAGCAGCAGGAACCATAGATAGACGATAGGGACATAGCCGAATGGGTTGGCTCCCATGGCGACCATGATGCCGATGAGGACCAGCGCCGAAATGCCATAGACGAGGAAGATGTACGGGACGAGGTCCATCTTCGCTCTCAACTTGCGTCCCACCAGCAGGTAACCGGCAGCCATCCAGGCTCCGAGCAGGGCCAGCAGGTCGCCCACGAATGCTTTGCCTTCGAAAAAGGTGCGTAGGGGCGGGCAGGTGAGTTGGCCGTTCTGCCAGGCGCAGCCGTCGCTCAGGCCGATGATGACGCCGCCGGTCAGGGCCAGTACCAACCCGATGAAGGCAGCTTTGCCGGTGCGTTCGTGCAGCAACAAGGGGGATGCCAGCGCCACCCACAGGGGCGTGGTGGTGACCAGAACGACCGAACTGGCCACGCTGGTAAACTGCAGCGAGGTGATCCAGGCGGCAAAGTGGATCGCCAGGAACAGGCCGGATAGGATCGCCAGGGCCCATTCCTGCATCTTTAGTGACTTCAATTCGATCCGGTAGCGGCTGAGGGCGAGCGGCGCAAGGAATAGTGCCGCCAGGGTCAGGCGGGCGGCGGCGATGACGATGGAAGGCGCGCCTTCGAGCTGCGCCAGTCGAATGAAGATGGCAGCGGTGGAAACAGCCAGGATGCCGGTGATGAGGGTCAACACAACGGTGGAGCGGGGCGGCGAAGGGCTCAAGAGGTTCTCCAATCCGCCAAAGTATACTGCTTTCTTCTTCACCGAACGGGATTGTATAAGCGTTATGTAAGAAATTTGCTGCAAACATTGACTTCCTGCCTCTCCAAACTTTATAATTATAATTGATATATATCATAATTATTATCAGATACACAAAAGGAGTGTACTCATGGCTTTTCAACTCGCACCTCTACCTTACGCGTACGATGCTCTGGAACCTTATATCGATACGATGACCATGCAGATCCATCATGATAAACACCATGCTGCTTATGTGAACAATCTCAATGCCGCCATCGAGAAACATCCCGAACTGGCGGAAAAGACCGTGGAGGCTTTGCTGTCGGACCTGAATGCAGTCCCGGAGGATATCCGCGTGGCTGTCCGCAACCACGGCGGCGGGACGTTGAACCACAATATCTATTGGGAGATCATGGGACCCAAGGCCGGCGGCGAACCGACCGGGAATCTGGGGAACGCCATCAAGAGTTCCTTTGGCAGTTTTGCCGATTTCAAAACCGAGTTCGAAAAAGCCGCCATTGGAAGGTTCGGATCCGGCTGGGCCTGGCTGGTGAAGAAGAACGACCGGTTGAGCATCATCTCCACGGCCAACCAGGACAGCCCGCTCTCGGAGGGGATGAGCCCGCTGCTGTGCGTGGATGTGTGGGAACATGCCTATTACCTGAAATACCAGAACCGGCGGCCGGAATATGTCACTGCCTTTTGGAACGTGATCAATTGGGAGGCGGTGGCGAAACGCTTCGCTGCCAGGTAGAACCTTTACTCCGAAATTCATTGCTCCGGTGGTCCAACAGGACCACCGGTTTTATTTTGCCCGATTGCCTATCCTTCATTCTCCATCACCTGATCTCTGTTTTCTGTTCTCTCCCCCATATTTATTTCTTTCCTGATCGCCCAATCCCTGAATACCCATTCCCTTCTTCCTCCGCATAAATTGCATAATTCGGTCAACACAGATATAATAACTCTAGCTTTTTCTTATCCCTGATGAAATGGAGGAATTGCCATGACCCATATCATTACCAGCCTGTGCGTGCGTGACCGTGGCTGCATTGATGTTTGCCCGGTGGAGTGTATCGTTCCGGGGGAACCCGTCGCTGAATGGCCGTGGATGTATATCGATCCCGATACTTGTATCGATTGCGGCGCTTGCATTCCGGAATGCCCCTTCCTGGCTATTTTCCCTGAAGATGAAGTCCCGGCGGCGTACACGGCCAAGGGCGGTGAATATGTCAGCAAGGTTGGATTGACCGGCCATTATGAAGGTGTCAACCATCACGGCGGAAAGGTTTCGTTGGATACCGTCAGACAATTGGAGGCAGGCGAAGTGGTCAACCTGCGGGATGACATCCAGCCCAATTACGATTTCTACAAGACCGGCCCGGGGTATGGCGCCAAAGATATGGATGATGGAATGTAGTCTCTGTTGACTTTTAAGCCCGATGCCTTTTCTGGACATCGGGCTTACCTTTTTAACCGGGGTATAATCGTTTTATGAAGTCATAAGGTAATCAGGTAATAAGGGAAAAGAGAACAGACAGAAGAAAGTGGAGACCGGTGACCCCATGAGCGAGACATCCTTTCGAGTGGAACGCGATTCGCTGGGTGAAGTGCAGGTTCCTGCCCAGGCCCTTTACGGCGTTCAGACCCAGCGGGCAGTGGAGAATTTCCCCATCTCAGGGCTCAAGCCGTGGCGGGCATTCATCTGGTCCATGGCGACGATCAAACGCGCGGCCGCAGAGGTCAATCGTGACCTCGGCCTGCTGGATGCCGAAAAAGCGGGTGCCATCGTCCAGGCGGCGCAGGAAGTGATCGAGGGGAAGTGGGATGCCGAGTTCGTCGTCGATCCATTCCAGGCGGGCGCAGGGACGAGCCATAACATGAATGTCAACGAGGTCATCGCCAATCGTGCCACCCAGTTGTTGGGCGGGCAAGGCGGGCGAGTACCGCGTCAACCCGAACGACCATGTCAACATGGCCCAGTCGACCAACGATACCATCCCCACGGCGGTACGGCTGGGGTGCCTGTGGCGGCTGGATGAACTGCTTGCCACCGTGGATGGATTGGCCGAGGCGCTGCAGGAAAAGGCCCGTGAATTCGACGATGTGATCAAATCCGGTCGGACGCATCTGCAGGATGCCGTCCCGGTGCGGCTGGGGCAGGAGTTCGGCGCCTATGCGCGGGCGGTGGAACGGGATGCCGAGCGCATCCGCCGGTCTGCCGAGGGGCTGCGCCGGCTGGGTATCGGCGGTACTGCCGTAGGGTCGGGCTTGAACGCCCATCCGGAATACCACGCCCGCATGGTCAAGAAGTTATCCGAGTTATCAGGCATCCAACTATACGAGTCCGACAACCTTTTTGAATCGATGCAATCGATGGCCGATGCGGTCGATTTTTCGGCTTCGCTGCGGACGTTAGCGTTGACCCTCATCCGCATTGCCAACGATTTTCGTTTGCTTGCTTCCGGTCCCTCCACCGGACTGGATGAGATCCGCCTGCCGGCGGTCCAGCCGGGTTCGAGCATCATGCCGGGCAAGGTCAACCCGGTGATGGCGGAGATGCTGGATATGTCGATGTTCCATGTGGTCGGGTGCGACACCACCGTGGGGCTGGCTGCGCAGGCGGGGCAGTTGGAACTGAACGTGATGATGCCGATCATCGCGCATAACCTTTTCGAGGCCATGCAGGTCATCATCGGGTCGGTGCAGGCCTTCACCGAACGGGCCGTGCGAGGTGTGGCTGCCAACCGTGAAAAGGCCACCGGCTGGCTGGCGAAGAATGCCATCGTGGTGACTGCGCTAAACCCGGTCATTGGCTACGGACAGGGGGCCGCGCTGGTCAAGGAAGCGCTCAAGCGGGACCTGACCATCCGGGAGGTTGCGCTGGAAAAAGTCCACGCCGGCACCCTGAAGCATCGCGATCAGGATTCGCTCGTCACCGTTGAAGAAATTGAATCCGCGCTGGACGACCTGCGCCGGCTCACAGAAGGCGGTATCGCCGGGGGCGGGGGCGCAGGTTAAGGAGCAGAAAAAAATGACATTGGACCCAACCTTCCTTAGTAGTTTTACATTGGTTTTGACTGCCTTCGCGGGGGCGTTCCTGGTAGCCGTGTGGGTGGCCCTGGTGGTGTGGACATACCGTGACATCCGCGCCCGCCATCGTGACAAATTGGTCCATATCCTGGCGGCGGTGCTGGTGGCATTGCTGAACCTGCCGGGCGTGCTGGTGTACTTGATCCTGCGACCCTCCCGCACCCTGGAAGAAGAGTATCAGCAGACCCTGGAAGAAGAGGCCCTGCTTCAATCCATCGAAGACCAGAGCGTCTGTCCGGGCTGCGAGCGGCACATCCGTGAGGATTGGCAAGTCTGTCCCACCTGCCAGACGAAACTACGCAAACCCTGTCATTCCTGCGGCCGGTTAATGGAACTGCCGTGGGATATTTGTCCTTACTGCGGGACGCCTGTGCCGGGGATGAGAAAAGAAGGCACCACCATGAATGAGGTGGTGATCGGGTTGAAAGTGGAAGAGGAGCAGGAGGAAGGTTAGTTTTTCCCGTATATCATCTATTTATTTTATTAAGAAGTCATTTCCCCGGAGGTATTTATGTCAAACTGGCCTCTTCTTATCAATTTCGCCCTGGTATACGGCGTGGTTTTATTCATTGTCCTCGTGGCGATGATCTTCCCAACTGTACTGATTGCCCCGGATATGATGGTTGGCGATTATCCGCCTGATATCAAAGCTAAGTATGGCCCCATGTCTCCCCGGGCGGCCCGCCTGCGTCCCTATGTCGCCGTCCTTATTTTCCTGGCTGCCATCGTGATTCCGCTCATCGGTCTTTTCTCCCTGCGGACAAGCGTTGGTCAAATCCCTTTCTTACCTGCCTTTGTGTTTTTGCTCCTGGTCTTATTGATATTCAATGTCCTCGATCTACTTGTTCTGGATTGGCTGATCGTCTGCACGATCCAACCCCGCATGATGATCCTTCCCGGGACAGAGGGGATGGCGGGGTATCGTGACTATCGCTTCCACTTCATCGGGTTCCTGAAGGGCCTGGTTTTTTGTACAGCCGGCGCACTGATCATCGCCCTGCTGTGGTTGGGAATACAATACCTGATCGCATAAACCGCCGGATGGCGGGGATACTACTCCCAGGGGACTCACTTTGATCTCATGAAAATCGACTCCATCACACTCCATCACCTCTCCATGCCCCTGGTGGCGCCCTTCGAGACATCTTTCGGTCTGACCACAGACCGCGAATGTATCATCGTGGCGGTCCGGTCCGAGGGGCTGACCGGCTGGGGGGAATGCGCGGCCGAGCGTGACCCCGGTTACTCCTATGAGACCAGCGGCACCGCCTGGCATATCCTAAAAGATTTCATCGCTCCGGCGCTGCTAGGCCAGTCCATTGTCGACGCGGCTGATTTCCAACAGAAAGTAAGTGGTATTCGCGGCCACAACCTGGCCAAAGCCGGCTTCGAAATGGCCCTGTGGGACCTGCTGGGTCAGCGCATGGGCAAGTCGCTGCAGCAACTGCTCGGCGGAACACTGCCGCGGGTGCCGGTGGGCGTGTCGGTGGGGCTGCAGGCTTCGCCGCAGGCACTGGTCGAGAAGGTGGGCGGTTATCTCGCTGACGGTTACGCCCGTATCAAGATCAAGATTAAACCCGGCCGTGACGTGGGTGACAGCCAGGCTGTTCGCCGTGCTTTTCCACAGATCCTCCTGCAGGTGGACGCCAACTCGGCTTACAGCCTGGATACCTGCGCAGCCTTGCAGCCGCTGGATGACCTGAATTTGCTGCTGATCGAGCAGCCGCTGGCAGACGACGATCTGTGGGATCACCATACACTTCAACAGCGATTCAACACGCCTATTTGCCTGGATGAGAGCATCATCAGCCTGCGGCACGCCCGCGCGGCCCTGGAGATGAAGGCCTGTCGGGTGATCAACATCAAGGCCGGGCGGGTAGGTGGATTGAGCCAGGGGCTTGCCATCCATGACCTGTGCCTGGCGCAGGGCATCCCGGTCTGGTGTGGGGGTATGCTGGAGACCGGTATCGGCCGCGCCTCCAACCTGGCGCTGGCTTCGCTGCCCGGTTTCACCCTGCCGGGGGATATTTCGGCCTCGGACCGCTATTATCAGCAGGACATCACCCATCAGCGGTTCAGCCTCAACCCTGACTCTACTATTGACGTCCCCACCGGCCCCGGCCTGGGGGTGACCGTCGATCCAATCGCGCTAAAAAAATTCACTCTGAACGAATTAACCCTGGATGGAACATGAACAACAAAACTCACCTGCACCACTCCTCGAAGACTGGCCGGGCATTCTCAATCATTATTAGCCTCGCCTTCGTATCATCAGCCCTGCTATCCGCCTGCGGACCCCTGTGGGGACTGCCCCCCTTAGCCTCCCCGGTGGTGTTCACCCCCACCTTGACCCCATTCCAGCCGGAGGATTTCACCCCGCCGGCGGCTCCCACGGACACGCTCGTTCCCGGTCAGCCCACGGATACGTCCACACCTCCATCCCTGTGGATATCGCCGGCAGTTCCTGCAGGTTTGCGTGAAACTGCCCTGGCTGCAGGTATTCCCGAAGTGAGTTCGCCAGAGACAGCCACCATTCGGCTGGAAGTCCAGACACCCGGCTCAGCCCCGGCCGAATCTGTATTGACCTGGTATTACGCGCTGGTGACTCCTTTCCCCACCCTGGTGGACTCGGTCTCGCTGGCGGACCTGCGCAGCGCCTGGACCGGTGCGGCTTTCGTGCCTTTCCCGGGGCGGCCCTTATGGATGGATGAATCGACCCGCACGGCTCTGACAGCCCTGTGGGGCGCTCCATCTCCTGCTGCCGTCCGAGTGGTCCGGGCGGATCAACTGGTCGATGCGGCCTGGGCCGAACAGCCTGCCCTGGGGATCGTTCCCTTCGAAGCGCTGGAGCCGCGTTGGAAGGTCCTGCAGGTGGATGGACAATCGCCTGTACATAATGATTTCGACCCGGCGGCTTATCCGCTCAAGGTGACCTTCTCGCTCCAGCCGGCGGCCTTTAACCTGCCTGCAACCAATCGCGACCCCGCCAAATTGACCGTGGTGGCAATGACCGGCGTGACCGCCCTGGTGCGGGCTACCGCCGATAAGATGGAAACAAAGGGTATCCTGTATCCGGGGGAGGAAGTCCGCACGGTTCTGCGGGCGGCGGATATTACCCACATCAGCAATGAGATCGCGTTCGACACGGATTGCCCGGTCCCCAATCCCTGGACTGACAGTCTGGTGTTTTGCAGCGATCCTGATTACATCGCCCTGCTGGAAGATGTGGGCGCGGATGTGATCGATCTGACCGGCAATCACCTGATGGACTACGGGGCCGATGCGCTCTATCTGACCCTGGACATGTATGACCAAAAAGGCTGGCCTTATTTCGCCGGAGGGCGTGACCTTGCCGATTCCTTCGAGCCGGCAACCTTCACCGACCACGGCAACAAGATCGCCTTCATCGGCTGTAATTACACCGGGCCGGCGTTCGATTGGGCCACCGAAACGAGTCCCGGATCGGCCCCGTGCGACTTCGATGTGATGACTGCCGAGATCGCAAGGCTGCGGACGGATGGTTACCTGCCGATCGTCACCTTCCAATATAATGAATACTACCGGCCTTTTCCCAGCGAAACCGAGGTGCGCGATTTCCGCCTCATGAGCGATGCAGGCGCAGTGATTGTCAGCGGTAGCCAGGCGCATGTGCCTGCCGCCATGACCTTTGCCAACAGCGGTTTCATCCACTATGGCCTGGGCAACCTGTTCTTCGACCAGATGTCCCACTTGATGGAAGACGGCTCGACGATCTACGATACCCGCAATGTGTTCATCGACCGGCATGTGTTCTACGATGGCAAATATGTCGGCACCGAACTGCTGAGTTATCTCATCGAAGATTACGCCCGTCCGCGCCTGATGACCGAACCGGAGCGAAATAAGTTCCTGGAGATTATCTTCGACGCTTCCGGTTGGTAAGGTAGTCGAGTAATATTAGCTGGATTGGCGATTATTTTGTGCCATTTCCGGTTTCTTGAGGTAATGCGATAGGTGGAATATATGAAAATTTTCGACATCTCTCTGCCCATATCCCCGGCGCTGCCGGTCTGGCCGGGCAATCCTCCCATAGTCCTCGAGCGGGTCTCTTCCATGGACGCCGGCGCGCACGATAATGTCTCGCGTCTGGAATGCGGTGTCCACAGCGGCACGCATGTGGATGCCCCGCATCATTTCCTGAACGACCATCGCACGGTGGAATCGCTCTCCCTGGATGTGCTCACCGGTCCCGCCCGCGTCATTCATTTGGCTGATCCAATTGACGTAGTCACGGCGCAGGTTCTGAATGAGGCCCGCATCCCCGCCGACACCGTCCGATTGTTGATCAGGACGCGCAATTCCAATCTGTGGCAGCAGGGCCGGCAGGATTTCGAGACGGCTTTCGTGGGGGTGTCCGAGGACGGAGCCGCCTGGCTGGTGGAACACGGCTTGAAGCTGGTGGGTATCGATTATCTTTCGGTGGCCCCCTATAAGAAAAGCGTGCCCACTCACCGGAAACTGCTGGAGGCAGGCATGATTATCCTGGAGGGGGTGGACTTGAGCGCAGTCGAGGCGGGGCTGTACGAGTTGTATTGCCTGCCGCTGAAATTGGTCGGCTCGGATGGAGCACCTGCCCGGGCAATTTTGATACAATAACATCTATCGGATTCCTCGTTGCCGCCTCCGGGAGAGAGCCTCATGCTATATCGACCTGCTGCGAAGAAGAAAAAGTACATGGGCATGACCACATCTCAATTAATGGTCATCGGAGTCCTGGCGCTCATCGCCGTGGGGCTGGTTATCACGGTGGCATGGTTGTTCCTCGGAAACATGATCTCATTTGCAGCATTGCCGACCCAACCTCCCCTGGCTGCCCAGTTTACCCCCACTCCACTGCCCACGCGCACACCGTTCCCCAGCCGCACTCCCATACTCCCCACCCCGACCTTTACCGCCACGACCTACGAGTCCCTAATTCCACCCGGATGGAAACAATACATTACCGGCAAGGTCGAATTATGGATCGGGCCTGATTTTGTCAGCGAGAGTTCACCGGATAGCCTCATCTACGTTGAGAATGCCAATGCGGATGAAGAAGGTTTGGTGGTTGTCGATCTATACAATGCTCCTGCTGATGGGGCTGACCTGGACGAGTTTATCCGTACCTTCGTCGCAGAATTTCCGGCCGAAATGACTTTCCTGGAGAAACGGAAATTCGAGGTCGGCGCTTACCCGGCCTACCGGGTCAAGGTGCAAGCAATTGTCGATAGCGTTTCCATCGCAGAAGCCATGTATTTCATTCAGGATGGGGATACCGTTTGGATCCTTGGCGGCATTTCCCATTATGATGTTTTCAACGATTGGCTGCCCATCTTCGACCAGATCGCACATACCTTCCGGATAAATCCCTAAGATTCCATCCGCTTATCCTTAAAAGAAAACTCCCACAATTTTCATTGTGGGAGTGATTTTTTCTAGTATCGGCGCTGACCGCCACCGGTGCCACGACGAACTCTTGCCGCCGCCACCGCGGCCTCCACCGCCGCCGCCGCCACCACGGTCATATCCACCGCCGTAGCCGCCGCCACCCCCACCGCCGCCGCCACGACCGTAGCCACCGCCGCCGCCGCCACCGCCGCCAAAACTGCGTTCTTCGCGGGGTCGGGCCAGGTTGACTTTGAGCGGACGATTGCTCAGGTTGTAGCCGTTGAAGGTCTGGATGGCCTTCTCGGCTTCACTCTGGTTGCTCATTTCCACGAAGGCGAAGCCTTTGGATTGCCCCGTATCGCGGTCCTTGATCAAAGCCACCGATGCAACTGTCCCGGCCTGCGAGAACAGGGTGCGGATCTCATCTTCGGTGGTGTTGTAGGACAGGTTGCCTACATATATCTTCGTTTCCATACTATTTCTCTCTCCTTTTGATTGGGGCAGCGGGCCTGTGGAAAAGCCGCCAACCTTTACAGGTCTGGCGGCGCATGAGCACACAATTCCTACTGCAAGTTACCGTATTCTAACATAAAGCACCCTCTCCGACAGTGTCAATTTGCCGGGAGTATGTAGCCCCCATCCACCACGATGACCTGGCCGCGGATCATCGCAGCGGCAGGAGTGCACAAGAATCCCACCACCCCGGCGATATCTTCCGGCGTAGCCAGCCTGCCTGCTGGAGTGGCCGCCTGGGCTTTTTGGATGACACTGCCATCGCTCAGACTGGCAAAGTGCTTCAGCGCGTCCGTCTCGACGATGCCGGGCGAAACCGCATTGACGACGATGTTCTTCGGCGCCAATTCCACAGCCAGGTAGCGGGTGAGACTCTCGATGGCGGCCTTGCTGGCGCCCACCACCACATAATCCGGCAAGACACGTCCCGCGCCGGGACTGGACAGGCTGACGATGCTGCCGCCGCCGCGCTTTTCCATCAGCGCGGCCGCCTGCTGGGCTGCAAAGAGCAGCGAGCGGGCATTGATGTTCATGGTCCAATCCCAGCCTTTGAGTTTCTGTTCCATGGCAGGGCGGTTATATCCGGAGGCGGCGTTGTGAACGAAAATATCCAACCCGCCGAACGCGGCTTCAGTCTCATCGAAAAGGCGCTTCAAATCTTCCGGATCGCCGATATCGGCTTTTACTAGCAGGGCTTTTCGACCCAACTTTTCGATCTCGGCTGCAGTGGTCTCGGCGGGCTGACGGTTGCGAAAAAAATTGACGACCACGTCTGCGCCGTGGCGGGCAAAATGAAGGGCAATGGCCCGCCCGATGCCTCTGCCCGATCCGGTGACGAGGGCGATCTTTCCAGAAAATGTCATCTCATCCATGCTGCCTCGATTTTGTTGGACAATTATCTCACTCAACTTATTATGTACTCCACCGGCTTCAACAGGGACAGGTCGAAATCTTTCCAGCCCGTCCGGTCCAAGTGCGGTCACTTCACGCATGACCGTCTCAAGGTCCTGACGGAGCCGTCCAACTGCCACATCCCGGCAGATGTCGGGCCACGGGTCCAGCCATTTGCGACAGCGTTGATATACCTTCACAGCCCCGGCGTGATTTTTGCGGGTGA
The DNA here is from genome assembly GCA_963847105.1 of uncultured Chloroflexia bacterium. Classification (GTDB taxonomy): domain Bacteria; phylum Chloroflexota; class Anaerolineae; order Anaerolineales; family Villigracilaceae; genus UBA877. Next base: position 239,079 of record CAWJYP010000003.1, read on the forward strand.
CGTGCAAATAAACCACACCTGCCTGCAGGATGCCCTTATACAGGTTCCGCACCGGTCTGCTCTCGGCCCGCCAGGCTGCTTCCAATGCCTCATGGGCCTTCCAATATTGACCGTGGTTGAACAACTCCAGCCCTTCGATGGCTTTGGGATGAAGGGGGCCGTCGCAATCGTTTTCCACTGTTAAATTGGACATATCAAGGAAAATTATACCTTTGACGGTCACAAATTGTGCGATTTCATTCCGGCAGGCTGGAGAGCCACTTTTCTGCCTGACGGGGTGACTTAAATCGCAGTACCTGCAAGTGACAGTATTCCGGCAGTGCCGGCAGGGTGGTGTATTCGCGGATACGCCTGCGGTGGGTTTTCATCGCCCACAGGAAGATCGAATCCTTGCTGGAGAATTGCTCCAGCAACCTTTCCCGGTTCGTGCCCCACAAAACTTCTTTCGTCAGCACTCGTTTCCATGTCCGCAGCCACAAGCGCCACATGATCAAAGCCAGGGGGTAATCAAGCCACACCAGCGCCTGGGCGCGCGGCCACAGGATATCCCGCAGGAAACTATAATTCCCGTCCGTCACCCACCTCCCGGCTTGCGTGGCTGCCTCGATGTGAGTGCGCGTGATCGCCCTGTCGGTTTCCTTCCAACCCGGCTGCCAGTGGTATGCATCCAGTTCCAGCAGCGGCATGTGCAAGCGCCGGGCCAGTTCCCTCGCCAGGGTGGACTTTCCAGACCCGCTTGTGCCAACCACACAGATGCGCTGGTAAGGAAAATCTGCCATTTGTCTCCTTTTTTTGAAAGCAGGAAGGCCGTATTATAATGCATGCATACTTGCTAAATTCATTTATCATAATGGAGGCGATTGATCATGTTCGATCTCCCCGATGACGAGATCTTGCCGCTCTCGAAGGAACACGTTTTCTGGACCTGGTCGGCTCAGGCCAAAGTTAACCCGCTGCCGGTCAAGACCGCCAAAGGGGTTTATTTTTGGGACGTGAGTGGAAAGCGTTACCTCGATTTCAATTCAATGACAATGTGCGTCAACATTGGTCATGGAGACGAGCGCGTGATATCTGCCATCCAACGCCAGGCAGCCGAGCTGCCTTACGCCGGTCCTAGCATGACCACCAGGGTGCGCGCTATTGCCAGCAAGTTAATCGCCGACATCTCGCCAGGCGGGGCGTTGACCAAAGTCCTTTTTACCCTGGGCGGCGCGGACGCCAACGAGAATGCCATCAAGATCGCCCGCGGCTATACCGACCGCTTTAAGATCCTCAGCCGCTACCGCTCGTATCACGGCGCAACAGCGGGCGTGATGGCTGTCACCGGCGACCCGCGGCGGGTGGCGTGGGAACCCAATCTCATGCCGGGAGTGGTCCACTTCCTCGACCCGTACCGATACCGGTCCACTTTCCACCGCAGCAACCCGGATATTTCCGAGGCTGATTTCAGTCAGGACTACCTGAACCATTTGGAGGAGATCATCCGTTACGAGGGTCCCGAGACGATCGCGGCCATCCTGATCGAACCGGTCACTGGCACGAACGGGATCATCATCCCGCCTGCCGGGTATCTGGAGGGTGTGCGCAGCCTGTGCGATAAGTACGGCATCCTGCTCATTGCCGACGAAGTCATGGCCGGGTTCGGGCGGACGGGCAAGTGGTTCGCCGTCGATCACTGGGGGGTTGTGCCGGATATTATGACCATGGCAAAAGGGCTTACCTCTGCCTATGCTCCCCTGGGAGCCGTAGCGATGAAGCCCAGCGTGGCGGCGGCCTTCGATGAGCGTGTTTTCGAGAGCGGACTCACCTACACCTCCCACCCTATTTCCCTGGCGGCGGCCATCGCCAATATCGGTGTGATGCAGTCCGATAAGTTGGTGGAACATGCCGCCGAGATGGGTCCCGTGCTGCATAAGCTCCTGTCGGACCTGGGCGAGAACCATGCCTCGGTGGGGGAGGTGCGCTAATATCGGTCTGTTCGGCATCATTGAGCTGGTCAAAGACCGCCAGACCAAAGAGCCGCTGGCCCCCTGGAATTCTTCCTCTCCGGAAATGGCGGCTTTCCGCAAATATTGCCTCGACCACGGGCTATATGTCTACACTCACTGGCACACGGTCCTGATCATCCCACCGCTGATCATCACCGAGGAACAACTGCAGGAAGGTTTTCGCGTCCTAGATCAAGCCCTGCAGATCACCGATGCTGCTGTGAATAAATAGGGCTAATTCGGATACTCTGCCCTCCCCGAATGCGTTAACCGTTCGCTGTAAAAAAAATAGAGGCGAGATTCGAGTCTCGCCTCTATTTCAACTCCTGGAAATGGCGGATTTCCATCCCGCCCTACGTGCCTATGTGCGCTCAAATTTCAGCAGGCAATCCCATCTCTTGCCGATTTCCACATTGACCCACAACGGCAGGCTGAGGTAGTCGTGCTTTTCCTTCCGCCAGGCAGATCCCTGGGCAGTCTCGCCCGTCAGCAGGTTGCGCCATTCTCCGGCGGGCAGGTAGTATTCCACCTCGCCGCCGTCGTTAAATATCGGCGCGACCAGCAGGGCCGGGCCGAGCATATATTGCATATCCAGGGTTTCGCAGGCGCGGTCATGGGGGAACTCCAACACCATTGCCCGCATCATCGGCCAGCCGTGCTCATGTGCCTGCCGGGCTGTGTCTAGCAAGTAGGGCATGATCTGCTTTTTCAACTTGTTGAAGTAGCGCAGCACCTCGACAGACTCTTCGTCATACAGCCAGGGCATGCGCGGGCTGTCGTTGCCGTGCAGGCGGCTGTGTGATGATAGCAGCCCGAAAGCCACCCAGCGTTTATACAGGTCGGGGGTGGCCGTCCCGACGAATCCGCTGATGTCGTGACTCCAGAAGCCGAACCCACTCAGCCCGAGGGAGAGACCGCCCCGCAGGGTCTCTGCCATGGAAGCATAGGTGGAACTGTTATCGCCGCCCCAATGGAGGGGGAACTTCTGGTTGCCGCAGGTAGCCGAGCGGGCAAAAACGACCGCCTGCCCTTCGCCCTTGGCTTGCTGCAGAACTTCGAAGACGGTCTGGTTGTAGAGATAGGTGTAATAGTTGTGCATCCGCTCGGGGTCGGACCTGTCGTGATAGCAAACATCCAGCGGGATGCGTTCACCGAAATCGGTCTTGAAGGCATCCACGCCCATATCCACCAGCGCTCGCAGCTTGCCGGCGTACCAGGCCCGCGCGGCCGGGTTGGTGAAATCCACCAGGCCCATGCCGGGCTGCCACATATCCACCTGGAAAACATCCCCGTTCTCTTTTTGGAGAAGGTAACCTTGCGAGGCGCCTTCGTCAAAAAGCGGGCTGGCTTCGGCGATGTAGGGATTGATCCACAGGCAGACGCGCACGCCTTTCTCTTTGATCCGGCGCAGCATGGCGGGCGGGTCGGGGAAGTACTTGTCGTCCCACAGGAAACTGCACCAGGTGAGACCCTTCATCCAATAGCAGTCGAAATGGATCACACTGACGGGAATCCCGCTGGCTTCCATCCGCTCGATGTTGGACATAATGGCAGTTTCGTCGTAATTGGTGGTGAAGGAGGTGGAGAGCCACAACCCGAAGGACCAATCCGGCGGCAGGGCCGGGCGTCCGCTCAGGGCGGTATATTGGTCCAGCACATCCCTGGGAGTGGGACCGCCGAAAAGGTAATAATCCATGGCGTGGTCTTCCACGCTGAATTGGACCCGGCTGACGTGGTGCGAGGCAGCCTCGAACGAGACCCGCCCCGGGTGGTTGACCAGTACGCCGCGGCCCCGGCTGGTCAGGTAGAAGGGGATGTTCTTGTAGGCCTGGTCCGAATCGGTGCCGCCATCCTCATTCCAGGAGTCGATGGACTGGCCGTTCTTGACGAAGGGGCCGAAGTGTTCCCCCAACCCGTAGACTTTTTCACCGGCTTGCAAGGATAACTGCTCCCGCACGTAGGTCCGACCTGCCTGGCTCATGAGTGCCAGCGCGCCCGGTTCGCTCTCGCTAAGGATTTGCCCATCCCGCCGGAAGGTATAGCGCCATCCGCCCGTGAGAGGCACATGCACCGACAGTCGCCCGGCTTTCAACCAGGCGTGAAACTCATCCCTCCCGCTGGATGCATCCGGGTTCGATTGCGCATAGTTCAGGTCGAAAGCGGGCAGGTGCGGCTTGCGGCCCTTATGGTGGGTGATCTGAACACGGATCACTTCCGGCAAAGGCGAGCTGAAACGCACTGTCATGATGGTGCCTTCGAGCATGTCGTCGCGGGTGCGCACCTCGTGACTGTATCCCGTCACGACCAGTGCCTGCCCTTCGGTTTGCACGTCGACCACATGAACAGGATGGATGGCTTGGGTGCCGGGCAGCAGCAGCCAGTGTCCGAAGTTGAATTTCATGGCGTGTCCTTCCTCGATTGGTATTCCCTCCGGGGAGGGCGTATGGTCCTAGTATACAACTCCCCCGGTGAATTGGGATAGCGAAATGAAACAAGAACAGGAATCATAAGAGGGCGTTCGGATGGAACGCCCTCTTCTTCGGTGTCATTAGTTGATGAAATATTCCTACGGGGCAGGCAGCCAATCGAGCGGGTTGACGCGGCCGTAGGTCTGGTTCATCAATTCGAAGTGCAGGTGCGGACCGGTGGACGTGCCGCCGGTCATGCCGACCAGGCCAACCACCTCGCCCTGGCCCACATGCTGAGCGCAGCCAACATTGATCTGGCTCAGATGGGCGTACAGCGATTGCCAGCCGTTGCCGTGGTCGACGATGACCAGCCAACCATAGCCCCAGTTATTCCAACCGGAGTAGACCACTGTGCCTGCATCGGCAGCGTAGACGGCATTGCCTTCCGCGCCGGCAAAGTCAACGGCAAAATGGCGCACGGAGGGCGTATAGGGCGTGCCGGAGAGCCAGTGTTCCACCGTGGGATAGATGAAGGTGCCGTACCCCACCTGCACATAGGTGATGCCGGTACATACACCCGGTCCCCATATACGGATGGAAGGATCTTCACGCACCAACTGAGCCGGAGCGGTCCAGGAGGTGAATTCACGCCTAGCCGCCGGGGACGATCAGCCAGGTCCCGCCGGCGATATTGGGATGGTGAGAGGTCGCCGATCTTATCCGGGTCCAGGTGGTTGCCGGGATAATTGACGATATCCTCGGCGGCGACGCCATAATACTCCGCCACCGTGAGCAGGCTGTCGGTCTCGATCCATTGCCTGTACAAGCCGTCCACCGGCAGGATGTTCAACTCCAGGTCGATGGGCAGATAATCGGGGCGGTCTTTGAGGGTGTCATAGTTGCCGAAGAGGATGGTGGTGGGTTTGAGGTCGAATTTTTCAGCGATGCCAAAAAGAGAATCGCCTTTTTGAACTTTGTATTTGACCACATCGATGCGTGGCCGAGCCGGGATGATGGTATGCGGATTGGCTTCGCGTGCAATGCCATCCCGCTCCATGGAGATTTCCGCAGGGAGTTGCACCTGGGCGACTGCGGGGAGGCTGGCAGGTTCACTGACAGCCGCTTTTGCGCCGGGAGTCCAGCCGAGGTTGGCCTGGCGGTACAGTGTTTGCATTAACCACACCACCGCGACGACGATGAAGACGACCAGGACGTTCGTCCCCAAACGAATGGCGGATTCGCCCAGCCCCAAATGGGAGAGCCGTTCCATCCATTTTGTCAGAAAATTCGTGCGTACTTTTGTTTGTTCCCCGCTTGCCCCCTCGGTCTCTTGAGGAAACTCTTGTAAAGGTTGATTATCCATATTTGGTCATCATAACATGCCCCAAAAAGGTCGTCAAGCAGGGTTCGGGAACTATTAAGGCATTCTCATAGTCAATCTCAACCCCAATTTCATAACTGGGCTGAGTCCCCAACCCTTACCCCAATCATGTGTCAGGGAAAAATACTTTATGAATATGGGATTACGCCCTTTACCGGTTATATTGCCGCAATTGCGGCCATTTTGCATGAATGAATAGAAGCGCCAGCAAGCAAAGGGACCCTCCCACCAGCGCCGCTTGTGGTACGCCGACTGCCTGCGCCAGTCCGCCGATGAACAGACTCCCGAATGGCGCTACGCCCTGGAGAGCCCACAGGTACACGCTGAAGGTGCGGCCGCGCAAGTGGTCTGGCACGTCCAGTTGGATGAGCGTGTTCATCATCATCAACTGGGTCACCATACCCCAGCCCAGCACACCGATCAGGATGTACATGAGCGGGATGTTGCGGGTGGCAGCGATGATGATCAGGCAGGTCGCAAAAACGAACTGGCCTATCATCATCAGGCGGCCTTTCTTGCGGAGATGGCTGAAGGCAGAAATGGAGACCGCCGCCAATAACGCGCCGATACCCATGGAGAGGTAGAGAGCGCTGTTGCGAGCCTGGACGATCTTCTCGGTGTCGCTGACCTGGTGGAGCACGTTGCCAGCCACTGCCGGCAACTGCTGGTTGAACGGGTAGCCGAAGAATCCCATCCAGGCAGCCAGGATGATGATCAGCAAAATGACGGTATTCCCGCGGATGTAATTCCAGCCTTCCTTGAATTCACGGGGAATATTGGTGGTTCGCAACGATAACGGGGTTGTAGCGATGATTCCTGTAAGGCGTACGGACGAAGAACAGCCCGGCGATCACAAATATGAAGGAGACCCCATTGGCGAAGAACGCCCAGCCCTCGCCCTGGTTCTGGATCAGGATCAAGACCACCCCGGTGAGCGATGGTCCGAGGACTCGGGCCAGGTTAAAGATGGTGGACTGCAGGGCGATGGCATTGGGCAAAGCCGGCTTGCCGACCAACTCGATCAGCATGGCCTGGCGGGCGGTGATCTCGATGGCGTTGGCGGTGCCCAGCAGGAAGGCCAGCACGACGATGTGCCATACCTGGATAATGCCTGTCAAAGCCAGGAAGGCCAGCAAAAAAGCCTGGATCATCATGAAGAACTGCATGACGATGACGGTCTTGCGTTTGTCCAGGTGCTCCACCAGCACGCCGCCCGGCAGCGCCAGCAAAAGGGTCGGCAGGGTGGCTGAAAAGCCGATCAGCCCGAGGATGAACGGGCTGCCGGTGAGGCGGTAGGCCAGGTACGGCTGGGTGGTATTCTGCATCCACGTGCCGGTCAGCGAAATGAACTGGCCGATCCAAAAAATGTTGAAGTCACGCGATGCAAGGGCGGGAAACCGTTCCGTTATTTTCAATGATCATTCCGTTGTGCAGAGTTTAGGCCGGTCGGATGATCTCCGGGCGATCATTGGCAGGCGTGTTGACTGCTGTTGAAATGGGATAGGCTTTCATCTCGGCAGGTGGGAAGGGCACCAGCAAGCCTTGCAGGTCCGCCGGCGTGACCGGGTTGGGATCGAGCCACCTGGAAAAATCCTTCTCGTGCAGGATCACCGGCATGCGGTTGTGCAGGCGGGCGACCATCTCGTTGGCTTCGGTGGTGATGATGGTGGCAGATTTTACCTCCGACCCATCCGGTGAGTGCCAGTGTTCCCACAGGCCGGCGAAGGCGAAGGGCTTTTCGGATTTCAGGCGGATGAAATGCGGAACTTTGACCTTGCTGCCGGGTTGGGCCTGCCATTCGAAGAATCCATCCGAGAAGATCAGGCAGCGGTGATATTTGAAGGCCGAGCGGAAAGCCGGTTTCTCGGCCAGTGTCTCAGCCCGGGCGTTGATGAGGTTGTTGCCGATGGACGGGTCCTTGGCCCAGGAGGGGATGAGGCCCCAGACGAAGTAATCGGCTTTGTTGGAGCCGTCGTTAGGCAACACCAGGACGGGCTGGGTGGGGGCGATGTTGAAGCGGGGCTGACCCTCCGCCGGGAAAATAAATTCGGGGAATGCTTCCTGCAGGTCGGCAGGATCTACCGTTAAAGGTGAAACGTCCGCACATGGAATCCTCCTGTCAATGGGACGGCTTTTGAGCGATGAACAATACGGCCACATATGGCCGCTCCAACGTGCCTCCATTCCGATCGATCGCCTGCCCGATTTCCTGATAAAGTTGCTGGCGAGTTTCCACCGGCAGGCAAATGTGATCAGAATAAGTATCGAGCAAACCAAGATACTGTTGGGTAGTATAGCACAAGGTCCAGGGGAAGCGCCGGATAGTCACCGGCCTAAAACAGCCGCTCGCCTCGATCCACCCGGCCCGTTCGTGGATGGTGTCTTCCATCTTTGTTTCGGGAGTGCCGATATCTGGGGTAATTTGTTCGTAGGCTTTCTGTAATTCCATATCGAGCGGACCTTGTAAACCCGGATACAGGTTCCAGATCAGGGCAAGATACCCGCCCGGACTTAGCACCCGGGCTGCCTTGGGTATTCCAGTTTCCCAGGGTACCCAGTGAAACGCCTGGGCAGAGAAGACCAGGTCGAATGCATCTGGTCTTTCCTGCCACTCCTCGAACCGGCACAACTCAAATTGGACACCAGGATAGGCCAGCAAGTTCCGCTGCGCTATGGCAGCCAGATTGACTCCCGGCTCGATACAGAGAATGTCACAGCCGCGTTCGGCGAACGGCCGGGTTGCCTGGCCCGTCCCCGTGCCAATCTCCAACAGTCGGCTACTAGATGTCAGCCTGGTGGTTTCGACGATGCTGTCCATCAGTTCTTTTGGGTAGCCTGGACGGTATGTGTCATAATTTTCCGCCACGGTATCGAATCTCTGGCTGGATTGTTTCCAGTAATCTGGTGATTTGGTGTTCACTTTACCAGTCTCCTATAGTCCCCTTCCCGGACAGTTACACCGGCGGCGTCAAGATGTTCCAGCAGGGCCTGCACGTAGCGGCGGCTGGTATTGAACAGGTCGCGCGCTTCCGCCAGGGTGAGTTGACCTTTCTGCTGCAAGGACAGGCGGAGTTTCTGGACCATGGCCTCGTAATCGCCTTTGCGGAAGACGATCTCCTCGGACACTGCCACCAGGTCGCCGGATTCCAGCAGGGTGTTGAAGACGTCCTCGCCCACATCCAACTTGCATTCTTTGACGACCGGAGGCGCAAACGGGGCAGCGGCGAACCGCTCCATCAGTTTGTCCACTTTCACCTGCTGGAAGGGCGAGAAGAGCACACGGTGAGCGGGCATGGCGGCCCATTTTTCCCCGGCGGTGATGACGGACTCGCCGGCCAGTTTTTGCAGGATCAAGTTGAACGTGCGCGGCGGCAGTTTCAGTCGGCTCTTCAACTCCTCCCGCGGCATGCCGCGCCGCAGTGGATAGGATTTGTGATAGGTGGTCAATGTGGCTGACATGGTGTCTTTCATCGCCAGCCATTGGGAGCGGGGCATCACCAGTGCGTTGCTTTCCACTGACGAGGGCAGGTCATCCAGTTGCAGCAACTGTCCACTGGCGGCCAGTTCCTCCAGCGCCTGGGCGGCTGCCGCAGGATCCAAATGGCTCTTTGCCACCATCTCTTTGACCGTGGCTGGGCCAAGGGTAAGGCTGGCCTGCAGCAGCACCTCTGCGGGTGTGCCCTGTAACAGTGACTCCAGCCGCTGGATCACATCCATGTCGAAGCGTTTGTGGCGGCCTGCGGGCGCGGTCTCGACGATGATACCCCCGCCGAGAGTCTCGCCGGGGGAAGGCCGCCGGAGGATGTAACGGTCACCGCGGACGGCCAGGGCAGGTTGGTGTAGTTCCAGTTGGAGCCAGCCGCTCTCGCCGGGCTGGAGGATTTCAGCCCCCAGCAGGCGCACGTCGGCGATGATCTCGGCTGTGCCCAGAAAGAGTTTGACCTGCGTGTGGTGCTGCAAGGGTGCGCTCACGTCCGGCAGCAAGCGGAAATGCACGTCCACCCGCTGGGTGGGGAGGTATTGGCCCGGGCGCGTGACCACCTCGCCGCGGTGCATCTGGTCGACTTCGATACCAGATAAATTCACGGCGGTGCGGGAGCCGGGGACGGCGCTCTCTTCTTTCTGCTTGTGAGTTTGCAGGCCGCGGATGCGCCCGCGTAGACCACCTGGCAGGATTTCCACTTCTTCCCCTTTGATGAAGGAACCGTCTGAGAGCGTGCCGGTGACGACCGTGCCGAAACCGGGCATGGTGAAAACCCGGTCCACCGGCAGGCGCGGCCGGCCCAGGTCTGGCCGGGGCGGGGACTTTTGCAATAATTGAGACAGGGTTTGCAGGAGTTCCGGCAGTCCCGCGCCGGTGCGGGCAGATACCCGCACAATGGGAGCATCCTCGAGGACGGTCGAATGCAGGGCCGAGCGGATATCCGCTTCGGTGAGGGCGAGCCACTCCGGGTCGTCGACCAGGTCGATCTTGGTCAGCACGACGATGCCGGCGCGGACCTGCAGCAGGTCGAGGATGGCCAGGTGCTCGCGCGTTTGCGGCATCACCCCTTCATCCGCTGCGATGACAAGCAGGACCGCCTCGATGCCGCCCACGCCTGCCAGCATATTCTCGATGAAGTCGCGGTGACCCGGCACGTCGACGATGCCCACCTCTTCTCCGTCCGGCAGGGTCAGCCAGGCGAAGCCGAGGTCGATGGTCATCTCGCGCTCCTGCTCTTCTTTCAGGCGGTCGGGATGGGTGCCGGTCAATGCGGCGATCAATGTGGATTTGCCGTGGTCAACATGGCCGGCGGTTCCGATGACGTGCATTTTCCCTCATGATGGCAAGGGCACGGTTTCGACCGTGCCCTTAGCCCTTATTTCGTGGTCATGATCCTCTCGTTTGCCGAGAGGAATTCGTGGATCTGCGCCAGCATGCCCTGGAACAACTGCTCGTTGGCGTCTTTGGTCTGCTGGAACAGGTCTTGCTGGGTCTGGACCAGGTCCTCCAGCGCGGTCAGACGCTCTTCCTGTTTCTTGATGCCCGTCCGCGAATCTTTTTGGTTCTCATCCTGGGTGAGGGTGTAACTGGTCCAGCGTTTTTGGTCGTCGGCCTTGAAGGTGACCAGTTCCTGCCGGAAGCGGTCTTCGGCCAGGCGCTGCATCTCGGAGATCTCGTTGATGCGTCGTTCGAATTTGTGGACGATCTCTTCATAGGTCTCCTGAGCGCGCTTGACCGCCCGCTGGGCTACATCCCATTCTTGCAGGTAGCGCTCCATCGTGCCGGATTCCTTGCGCATGGCGGCCAGGCCGGTCTCCCATTCTTTCCATGTGCGCTCGCGTTCCACGTGCAGGATGGATTGGGACTCGATAAAACTCGTTTGCGCCTGCCGCCGTTCGGATTCGCTGGCGAGGATTTCGTTCAGGCGTGTCTCCAGGCGGCGGATATTGTCGGTGAAGAGATCGTTCTTTTCCCGCACCTCGTCCATGCGTTTGCGGGCAGCATTGATCTCGCCCTGCAGGTCGGCCAGGCGTTTGCTTTCCTGCCGGCGGGGACCTTCGGCGGCCTTCTGGCTGAGTTTCACCTCTTCGACCGTGTCGGTGACTTCCTGAATACGGGATTCCCAATCGGATATCTGTTTATTATGGCGGGTTTCTTCGGCGGCGCTGTTCTTAAGTTCCCGCTTGATCTCGGCGATGGATTCCTTGTATTTGCGCAACTCGATAATGGACTTGTTGAGATTCTCGAATTGCATCTGGATGCGCTTCTCTGCCTCGGGAAGTTTTTCGGCATCCTTGATTGTCTGATCATCGACATATTTGAGTATTTCGAGACGCTGGCGGGTGAGGTTGTCATTGAACTGGTCCAGTCGTGCTCCCATGGTTGTCAATGGCGATATTTCGGCAGTGAGTTCTTTGATCTTTTTGTTGGCGATCTTCAAATCCCCGTTGGTTTTGGCCAATTGCTCAGACATGGCTTCCAGGGCAGCCTTATCCTTGCGATGTTCCTCGTCCAGCCAGTCCAGGCGCTTGATAATTTGTTCGAATTCCATGGGCACGGTCTCCGTAAATTTGTATTTTTGGGGGGATTGACCTGTTTATTATAACGCTTCTTGGCTGTCTTCATTCGTTGGGCCGAAAGCCCGGGAATTTATCTACTAATCCGGTCACGGCTGTGCGACCGGGGTGATCGTACCGGCATTTTCAGCGCGGGCTCACTGCCCCAGATGCTCGAATAACGGCGGCAGTTTCGACCATAACGGCAGCACCCACTGAGGGAACAATCCAAGCAGGAACAGTGCCAGCCAGCCGACCCCCAGCAGGATCCGCTCAAGTCCTTTTTCGCGGGTTCCCCAGGTCGTCCCTTCGGGGGCAGACACAAGTGAGCTCAATACCCTGATGGCGCTGGCGCAGAGTCCCAGGCTGCCGATAAAAACCCATACCGTCATTCCAATCGAACTACGCGCCAGTTCCTCCCAAATAGCCAGGTGAACCGGGAAGCCCGCCAGCAGCGGCACTCCTGCCAGCGTCAGGTTCGACAGTACCAGCCCCGCCGAGGCGAAGGGCCATAGTCGGGCGAAGCCCTTGATGTCGCTGAGTTGAAGAGCGGGAGTGTGGTCTTTCAGGATGGAGAGGGACAAGGTCCATATCCCCAGGCAGAGAGTGCGGGGGACCAGCAGCAGCAAGAAGACATTGATGCCCAGACGGTCTATCAGGCTGAGCGCCAGCAGGCTGTACCCGGTCTCAAATATGACGGCATAGCCCATGATGCGTCCAAGGTGGCGCTGGAACGCCGAGAGGAGTCCGCCGCTGACGACCATCAGTACACCGGCAGTGCTAAGAATGGTCCCGGTGGCAGGGGATTCGCGAAGCCATGCATAATGCTCGAGGAATCCCAGACCGAAGAACATGATAACCGTGGGCAAGGCCCACAGGATGAAGCCCAAAATAAAAGGATGAACTTCCTCGCTCAATAAGGGGATCCAGGTGTAAAAAGGGAAGATCGCCAGCAGGAAGGCGAAGCCGAGGCCGAGGAAAATGGCAGCCTGGCGAGCCAGTGCGATGTTGCCCGGATTTGCTTCAATTCCCGCCAGGATCCAGCCTGAGAAAAGGATGAACGGCACTGCCAGTGTTTGGAAAATCAGGAACCGCAGCAAGCCTTTGCCTTTTTTTTGTTGATCGGTGGAGAGCAGCGGGATGGAAAGAAGCACTGCCGTTTCTATCAGGAGGGCGGCATAGAGTTGTGGTTCCACTGCCAACGCGGCCACCAGCAGGGCGATGATCGCCAGTCCAAGGGGGACCAGGCGGCGCGCCACTCTGACCAGGGCGGCAGGCAGGAACCAGAAGAAGGCCGAGCCGTAGATGAGCGCCAGGAAAGACCGGTCGGCCGAGGTGAGGCTCAGGCGTCTTCCCAGGATTTGCAAAGATGATCCCAGATTGAACGAGAAACTGCCTATGGTGAGGCTGCTCTCGATGGGGATGAACCATGCTGCCGCCGTCAGGAATAGTACGAAAAGGCTCCCGATCAGAGTGACGGCTTTCTGGTTGGTTATCAGGATCATCAGACCAGCCATGATGAGGGGCAAAATGATCCACAGGACCGGCGCATTCATGCTTCTTCCTCCTGCGCCGTTGTCACGAAAAACGCTCCTGCAAGAGCCAGGCCCAGGTTCACCACTGCCAGTAATGCCGTCACCAGGATGGATGTTTCCACCACCCCGTAGAGGATCTCGAAGCCCGCCAGGACCGACAAGAGACTGGCGGTGACCTCGGAAGGCGTCGGAGGTGATCCCCAGGTGGAGCAGGCCGAGCCCGATCAACAGCAGGCTGCACCAGGCAACGGTGATGTCAATTCCCAGCCAGGTCGTAGCCTGCTCGGCTCCAGCGAAGGTGACGGCCAGGATCATCCCTGCCAGGAAGAATTGGAACAATCTGCCTTGCGGCAAGGCGCTCTGTGTTTCCACTGCGGTGGGAACATTCCGTTGAGCAATACCCAATACGGCGCAAGCCATCCAGCCGGTGACAAGTTTTGCGGCCGCCATGGACACGGGCAAATGCGTCTGCACCATCCAGAAAACGCTCAGGTACTGGACGGCCAAAAAGCCCAGCCTCCAGCGCCAGTCCCGGCTGAGCAGGAGGCCGAAGGAGGTGATGATGGCAAGGGATAAGGCAATCCAACTGACCGCTTGCACGTTATTGGCCTCGGGTGGAAAGAATGGATATCATCAGGACGAGCAGCAAGAAGGACCACAGCAGGCCGCCTTCGCCTTCGAGGGAGGAGGTGAAGACATCTGCGATGCGATGGAAGAACTGATAGATGGCGGAAAGGGGAGTGTATAACCAGCGTAGTGGGAAGATCTGGCTCCATTCGGCGGACTGTCTCCCAGCCGGGATGCGGTTGATGAACCTGCGGGTCAGGTAGAAAAGACCGGCAGCGAGCAGGATGACAACGATAGCCAGGCTCCATACGCCGATGTCTCCGGCTCCGTCCCAGCCCCAAAACCCCAGGAGGATGCCAGCGGCTGCCATCAAGGACAACCCAAGTGGATAGATGACCTTTACCCATTTGTCAAAAGACTCGAGGCTCGTTTCACCGGGGTGAAATGTGTGCCGCACAAAGCCGGTCATCAGCAGGGCTTGCGCCGGCAAGAACGGAATGGCAAAGAGCCATGAGATGGAGTTCCCCGCCTGCCATGTGCTGGAGGTCAGGGAGAAAGGCAAGGTCGAGATCATCCACAAGCCCAGCAAGGGAATCCACATAATCCGTTTTTGGCGGGAAGAAAAGAGGAATAACAACGCGCCGCAGAGAATAAGCCCTACACCCCAGCCTGTGCTCCCGGTCGGATTGCCGCGCAGGCTGTTCGCCACCGCCAGGGAGGCCAGTCCCAGCACCCAGAAGGGTCGCCCGACGATCTCATCGGATGCGCGCAGCCACATCCAACCGGCATAGAGGGCCGTCACGGCTGCCAGGATAAGCAGGTAAGGCGTGAGGCGGGATTCGAGAGCAGATGCAGGCACACGTGACAACAATACCAGGCTTGCGGCAGCCGAGACCAGCCGCAAGGTGGTCCCAAAACCGCGCCGGAGCACATTTTCTTTGCGATAAGGGAGATGTAATGGCAGAACACCCAGCCGGAGTCCGGCGGCGATCAACAGGTAGATCCCCATTGTGTTCTGGCTCGTGTTGAAATCAAGCGGAGTGCCGGCAGCGGTACTGGTCAGGTTGGCCCACAACACCAACCCGCTCCCTGCCAGGCGGACGGAGAAGGCGACGATCACACCGCGGTTCTGGGCTTCGCCCTCGGTGGAGCGCAGCATGACAGCCAGTTCTGCCAGGTCGATGACCGACCATGCCAGCACCATTGTGAGGGGATTCCCCGCCGAGATAGCCAGGATCCCAAAGGCGGTGAGCGTCAGAGTCCCGGCCCAGGTCATCGGATTGTTTTCAGCGCGGACCACGGAGGTCCAGATTACGGTGGTCGCCAGTGTTGCCAGGGCGACCGCGTAAGGCCAGGAGGTCCCATCTCCCACCCAGGTGGGAATGAAGGAAAAGATATTTTCAGGTCGCCAGGTAGGCAGCGAAATCGTTTGGGGGAGGCGGATCTGCCACAAGAAAACGCCAACCAGGGCTGCGAATGCCCCCGCTGCAGCCACGATCCAGGGATATTTGAAATTAGGCCGGGTGAAACGCAAAATAACCAGCGCCAGGGCGCTGAGGAGCAGTAATAGCACGGGGGATAGGATGACCATAATTCGCGGCAATTGTAACAGAAACACGAACCCTTTCCCGGTGTTCTCAAGTAAAATACACCATACTTTGGATTGAGGAGAATAATCGATGCCCCGTTATTTGTTGATCGTCAACCCCACCTCCGGCCGCGGGTTCGCCGGCAGGTCGCTCCCGCTTATCGAAGAGGAATTAAAGAAATACAACCTGGATTATCACCTGGTTCTGACCGAAAAACCCTGGCACGCAGCCGACCTGGCTGAGCAGGGCGCCCGGGATGGGTACGATGTGGTCATCGTTGCCAGCGGTGACGGTACCGCCAACGAGACCCTGAACGGTCTCATGCGGGCCAGGCAGGCTGGTTTCACCAAAACGGCCATGGCCCAGATCGCCGTGGGTACCGGCAACGATTTCGCTTTTGGCATGGGCATCCCCGGCGGCATTGAAGTGGGCTGCAAGATCCTGGCCGACGATTACCGCCGCCTGACCGATGTGGGCATCGTCAAGGGCGGCGATTTTCCGCAGGGACGCTATTTTGGCAACGGCGTGGGCATCGGCTTCGACGCCGCCACCGGTTTTGTCGCCGCCAAGATCCGCTGGACACGCGGCCTGCTGCTCTACCTGATCGCGGCAATAGAAACGATCTTCATTTACTACAAGGCCCCCACTGTCCGCCTTGTTTATGAAGGCAAGGAATCTACCCAAGACGCCCTGATGATCTCGATCATGAACGGGCGGCGCATGGGCGGCGGCTTCTTCTTCGCTCCCAAAGGCGACCCTGCGGATGGTTGGTTCGATATGTGCATTGCCCGCGCTGCCAGCCGCTTGCGCATCTTCGGGCTGATCCCGTACTTCATGAAGGGCACCCAGGCGACCCAACCGGAAGTGACGATGGATCGGTCCCGCAAGGTGGTGGCAACCGCCCTGAAGGGCTCCCTGCCGGTCCACTGCGATGGGGAAACGGTCTGCTTCGAAGGCAAGGAATTGGAGATCGAGATCCTGCCGGGCCAGATCGAATTCATTACCCAGCGGCCACAGGCATGACCTTCCTGCAATCGTTCGTTTCGGCTGTAATGTGGACGGGTACGAATATCACCTGCCGCATTGACGCCCCCGACCTGCAGAAGGTACCCCGCAAGGGGCCGCTCATCCTGGCGGTCAACCATATCAATTCGCTCGAAGTGCCCCTGCTGCAGGCGCATTTATCGCCTCGCCGGGTCATCGGACTGGCGAAGATCGAAACTTGGGATAACCGTTTGATGGGCTGGCTGTTTGACTTGTACGATTCCATCCCCATCCGCCGCGGTGAAGCCGACCTGCAGGCCATCCATGCCTGCATTTCGGTTTTAGCGAAAGGCGGTATGGTGGCGGTGGCTCCCGAAGGTACGCGCTCGTATGATGGGAAACTCCTGCCCGGTCAACCCGGGATCGCCCTGCTGGCGCTCCATTCCGGCGCGCCCGTCCTGCCGGTGGTTCACTGGGGCGGTGAGAATTTTTCGGCCAATATCAAACGGCTCAAGCGGACCGATTTTCACATCCGCGTGGGCAAGCCTTTCACACTGGACGCGCATGGAGAAAAGGCAATGGGCAAGGTGCGGCAGGCTATGGCAGACGAGATCATGTACCAGATGGCTGCGCTCATGCCGCCCGAATATCGCGGTAAGTATGCCCACACGGGTTCTCCCTCTCAAAAATACCTGCGTTTTCTGGATTAATGACCCATGGTCAAAATCATTTTGAGAAAACAGGAATTTGAAGTCCATGCAGGCATGACCTTGCTGGCAGCCCTCCAAAAAATTGGCATCCTGCCGGAGGGGATCATTGCCACGCGGGCAGGTGAGTTGATCGAGGAAGATGAGATCCTGATAGATGGCGAAGAGATCAAGCTCATCTCGGCCATCTCGGGAGGGTAGATGAAGTGCCGTATTTGCAGGGCCAAGGCTTCCGTCAATATGCGCCAGCACAATATGGCCCTGTGCAGCGAGCATTTCCTCGAATGGTTGCCAGCCCAGACGGCTCGTTTCATCAAAAAGTACCGCATGTTCTCCCCCACCGAGAAAGTGCTGGTGGCGGTCTCGGGGGGCAAGGATTCGCTTTCCCTGTGGGATATCCTCATCCGCCTGGGCTACCAGGCCGACGGGCTGTATATTTGCCTGGGGATCGATGAGTCTATCCAGTACTCCGCCCGCTCCCAACAGATCACCGAAAAATTCGCCTCCGAGCGGGGATTAAAACTGCACGTTGTCGACATCCAGAAAGAATACAAGCAAGCCATCCCAGCCCTGACCAAACACTCACGCAAGGGCAGGAAGCCGGACTGCTCCATCTGCGGGCTGGTCAAACGCCATGAAATGAACCGCATCGCCCGTGACTTTGGCTATGATGTGCTCGCCACGGGTCACAACCTGGACGATGAGGCGGCCGCCCTGTATGGGAACACGCTCGTGTGGGCGGGGGAATACTTGCTGCGGCAGGGACCGGTCCTGGCGGGGGTGGATGGGCTGGTCCGCAAGGTCAAGCCACTGTGCCGATTTTATGAACGGGAGATGCTGGCGTATGCGCTCTTGCGCGGCATCGACTACATCTATGACGAATGTCCGCTGTCGGTGGGGTCAACCTCCATCTATTATAAGGAACTGCTCAACCGGCTCGAAAATGACCGTCCCGGGGCCAAGCTCTCTTTCTACCTGAATTTCCTCGATGCCCGCAAGAAAGGTCTCTTCGTGGACCGGAGCGAGATCCAGGCCGAACTGCATCCATGTACGAATTGTGGTCAGCCGACCTCGGCCAACGACCTGTGTTCGTTTTGCCGGTTGGTGATGGGAAAACAGCCAGGAATTCCTGGTACATCACGGAGTTGATCCATGATCGCAGGCAAATCTTATCGTTATCTTGATCTCATCATGGCGGTCTTTGTGACCGTGCTGGTGGTCAGCAATATCGCCTCGTCAGCCAAGATCGTCGATCTGGGCTTTAGTCTCGTAGGTGTACCGATGGCCTTCGATGGCGGCACCATCCTTTTCCCGATCAGTTACATCTTTGGGGATATTCTGACGGAAGTGTATGGGTACAAAAATTCCCGCCGGGTGATCTGGATCGGTTTTGGCTGCCTGGCGCTTAGTGCCCTTGTCTTTGCGATCCTGCGTTTCCTGCCCGCCGAAGCGAACTGGCAGGGGTATGCCGGGGATGCGGCTTACCTGGCCATCCTGGGAGGCATGAGCAGCGGTGGGATCGTGCTGGCAAGCCTGGGTGGTTACTGGTCGGGTTCCTTCTCCAACTCCTTCGTGCTGGCAAAGATGAAGGTTTTGACCCGGGGTCGCTGGCTGTGGATGCGCACCATCGGCAGCACCATCGCCGGTGAGTTGGTGGATACGCTTGGTCTTCGTCACCATTGCGTCAATCTTCAAGGTGTTCTCCTGGGACCTGTTCCTGACCCTGGTGCTGACGAATTATCTGTTCAAATGCGCGGTGGAAGCCTTGATGACGCCGCTCACCTATGCGGCGGTGGCGAAGGTTGAAGAAGGCCGAACAGGAAGACCATTACGACCGGGATACGAATTTCAATCCATTTCTGAGCCGCTAACACGATCGCACTCTCTGGAAAACAAACGAGACCACCGTGCAGGTGGTCTCAGTCTATTGATGGAACAACAATTATTTTTGGATAAAGAAAACCCCGCTAATGTCGTGTGCTGCTAGGTTCTGAACCTGCTTTGTAAAGCAGGAGCGGATCCCTACCCGACAGGTTCGCCTTGGCTCAGGCCTATCGCGTCCCTGTCTGGAGAGCGGGACCCTATTTAGTGGGTGTTGGCTCAGAACGGAGGTGCAGCATCACGTGCACAGCAGGGTATGGTTCTTATACCACAAACTCATTTGTGCGAGTAGGGAAATATTAAATCGGCAACTTTACATCGCTGTTGAGAATGTGATATGAATCCGTAACAGAGAATAATTCCGGCGACCACAAGGGTCGCCCCTATTACCTGACTAAGGATAAACCCGTTTGATCGTGCGCGGGAAGGCGATGGCTTCGCGGATGTGCTCGATGCCGCACAGCCAGGAGACGGTCCGCTCGACGCCCATGCCGAAGCCGCTATGAGGCACGCTGCCGTATTTGCGCAGGTCCAGGTACCAGCGATAGGACTTCCTCCGGCAGGCCGTGTTCGTGGATGCGTTGCAGCAGCAGGTCGTAGCTGGACATGCGCTCCGAACCGCCGATGATCTCGCCGTAGCCTTCCGGCGCCAGCAGGTCAACCGACTTGCAAACCTCCGGTCGACCCGGCCAGGGTTCCATGTAGAAGGCCTTCACTTTCGTCGGATAGCCGTAGACGAAGAGCGGCTGCTCGTACAGGCTGGTCAGGGCGGTTTCGTGCGGCGCGCCGAAATCCATGCCCCACTCGAATTTCAGCAGTTCCTTCTTTTCGGGGTCGGTCTCTTTTTCGTACATCTCGCCGATCAATTTGGCGGCTTCATCATAGGAAATGCGCGGGAACGGCGCGGTGATCTTTTCCAACTTGGCCACGTCGCGCCCCAGGAATTTCAACTCGGCGGCGCGGTCACGCAGCACCCGCTTGACGATGTGGGTGACGAACTGCTCTTCCACTTCCATCAACTGGTCCAGGTCGCAAAAAGCGATCTCCGGTTCCACCATCCAGAACTCGGTCAGGTGGCGGCGGGTCTTGGATTTTTCAGCCCGGAAGGTGGGGCCAAAGCAGTAGACCCGCCCGAACGCCATGATATTGGCTTCGTTGTACAACTGGCCCGACTGCGAGAGGTAGGCCTTGCCCTCGTCGAAATACTCGGTTTCGAAGAGGGTGGTGGTGCCTTCGACCGAGGCGGGGGTCAGGATGGGCGTATCCATGTTGATGAAGCCGTTGAGTTCGAACCACTCGCGGATGGCGGCGATGACCGTGGCGCGCACGCGCAGGATGGCCCATTGAGATTGCATGCGGATCCACAGGTGGCGGTTATCCAGGGCGAAATCGACGCCCTGCTCTTTCAGCGCCATGGGGTAGTTCTCCCCCGCCAACTGGACGATCTTGATCTCCTTCACGCCCACTTCGAATCCGCCGGGGATGCCGGGGGCACGTTTATCCTCCCGCACCGGTCCGCTGATGATCACCGAAGATTCCTGCGGCAGGCGGGTGAGCTGGTCGAATACTTCTTCCGGCAGGTCGCCTTTGAATGCCACGCACTGGGCGAAACCGGAGCCATCCCGCACGAGCAGGAAGACCAGTTTGCCTTTGTCGGTGCGATTGTATACCCAGCCCTGGACGGTCACATCCTGGCCTACATATTTTGCGATCTCTTCCACGCGGATAATCGGGGGCATGTTTCTCTCCTTGATGGGCTTATTATAAAGCACGCCCGTCAGGGAATCCCAAACGAGTTATTCTCTTCGCACCAGTTCGTCGGCGTCGGGGGGTTGGAAGATGGGGATATATTTCTTCATGCTGGAGAGGGGAATGACAAACGCTCCCACGGGAGCCTGCGAATTTCTCTCTTCGATGCGCTGCATCAACACGTCCACGGGTGCATACGCAAAGTGGACCTCGCTGCCGGCTCCCAGTTTGGCGGCCCTGTTTCGAAAGTCTTCCCGTTCCACCCTGGCCCAAAAGCCGAAATCCAGGATGACATTCACGCCCAGGGTCAGCGCCCTCTCGGCCACATCCCACATGATCGTTTCGATCAGGGTATGTCTGGCATCGTGCTCTGCCTCCTCCGTGTCATTACCGAAGATGCGGATGTGCCATTCGTCGGGGGTTAACCTGAGCGCCGAATGTTCCTGTTCCAACTGGCGGGCGATGGTCGTCTTGCCTGCGCCGGGAAGGCCTACCATGAGATGTAGTGTTGGCACTTTTAGCCTTCCTCTGCTTGAAATAAGTGGATGATAGTGAACATAGTTACTCTCATGAAAAACCAATTATAGTGCACGGAGGCAAAAGAAAAGCCACTTAAGTCAGCTTCATTGACAAGATAAATTTATCGAATATAATTAGTTTGACAAACTAACTAAAAAGGACATGTCATGGAACAACAACTAATCGAATTCATCAACACGCTCGACCATTCCATGAAGAAATTCCACGAGAGCGCCAGCGCAGCCGCAGGAGTCTCTCGTCTGACGATCAACCAGTTTCGCTACCTGGACACCATTCACGCAATGGGTGAACCGACTATTACGGAAATTTCCGGGAAATTAAATATCACCAAGGCCTCCGTGACAACAGCAATCAACAAGCTTGAAGCAATGGGTTACGTGACGAAAACCCGCTCCATCGAAGATAAGAGAGTATTTCATATTGCATTATCGCAGGCCAGCGAACCATTGATTGAGGCCAAACGCAAAGCACTAGTTGAATATGATCGCTTCATCCGCTCGGCTCTGACAGGCACCGAAGTGAAAGAATTCCAGCGAATATTATCTAAGCTTGTCCAGCATTTCAAGCAAGAGTAATCATCCCATTCAAGGAGGCCACTAATGAAAATCACTATTCTTGCCGCAGGGTCCCGTGGGGACGTCCAGCCGTACATCGCCCTCGGCGCGGAATTAATAAAACGCGGTCAGCAGGTACGCCTAGCTACTTTCGCCAACTTTGAGGATTTCGTGAAAACATATGGGCTGGAGTTCTATCGGATCAGCGGCGATGTGGCAGCGGTAGCAACAGGGCATGACATGAAAGGCGCTCGCAATTCGGATACACCGCTAAAACTAATATTAAGTTTCAAGAAACTCCAGCAGTTGGCATCTGATCTGCAAAAGGAATTCTACGAGGCTTGTGTTGGTTCAGATGTCATCATTTACCATCCCGGCGCGGCCATCGGATTCTTTGCTGCACAACAATTGGCTATCCCAAGTGTGTTGGCAATCCCCTTTCCAATGACGCCTACTCGCCAATTTCCTTCCCTGATTTTCTATAATGGACCGCGTCTGGGTGGTGCTTTCAATCTTTTCAGTCATAAAATCTTCGAGCAAGTCATGTGGTTCAGCCTCCCGGAAACCGGTAAGAAAGTTCTGGAAGAAAAAATTCGGTTGCACGCCTCCCAACTTCGCTTCCCCATTCAGCCAGCAGACAGAGTCCTGCGCTTCCCACGGTAATTTCCTGCAGCAATTATGTTTTCCCCCGTCCTGATGATTGGCCTTCCGATGTTCACAGCTGCGGTTACTGGTTCCTGGATGACCAGCTAGGCTGGACTCCGCCTCCGGGTTTGCAGACCTTCCTCGAAAAAGGATCCGCGCCGGTGTATGTAGGTTTCGGCAGCATCGCCAATTCTGCCTCAGCCCTGAAGGCTACCCAATTGGTCCTGCAGGCTCTTAAAAAGTCCGGTCAGCGCGGTATTCTTGCAACCGGCTGGAACGGGTTGTCAAAAGTAGCAGATTTACCGGAGGATGTTTTCGTCCTGGAAAGCGCTCCGCATTCGTGGTTATTTCCCCGCATGGCTGCTGTTGTTCATCACGGGGGCGCCGGTACCACTGCAGCAGGATTGAGAGCTGGCGTTCCCAATATCGTCATCCCCTTCGGCAATGATCAATTTGCATGGGGGCGGAGAGTCTATGAACTGGGAGTCGGCCCAAAACATATCCCGCGAAAAAACCTCACCGCGGCCAACCTGTCTGGGGCGATTGACCATGCATTGACACCTGTCATTGTGGATTCGGCCGCCTTGCTTGGACGGAAGATCCGCAGCGAAAATGGAGTGGCGGAAGCCGCCCAGGTCATCCTTGATCTTGTTGAAGGAAGATGCAAACGTTAATGCCATCGAACAAAAGCATTTACGGGATCAATGTCTGACTAGCGATGAATGAGATGATGGCGCTGATCAGAATGGCCGGGTAGTAGTATGTTCCAAACTTCGGGCCTAAGTTCTTCCCTTGTGGATCGACATGGAAATCCAGCCAGTCCCGGTTGTATTTTTTGGTCTTGAGGCGGTAGGTGAAATGGATAATCAGGCTGAAGCCGACAAAGCAGGCGAAGAAGAGCAGGGTTTTTGCCCACCCGAACAGAAAATAATAGCCGAGAAGAATCCCGGCCAGGATGAACACCTTCAGAACCTTGTACCATTTGGGCTGCAATGTATGGGATTTTAGGAATTGTACGTCCCGCTTGATCTCGTTTCCCAATTTGGCCATTTCAACCTCCCTTAATTTGGACAACGCCTCCATCAGCAACTGGCGCGCCACCTGCGGGTCGGCTTTGCCTTTGGTGAGGCGGGCTGCCTGTCCCATCATCCATTGGAAGACGGTTTCCTTGCCCGCCAGATAGGAGGCCACTTCCTGCGGGTTGTCCGTCAGGATCTGGGCGACGATCCCCTCCAGGTAACCCTGGTCGGAGACCTGCGCCAGGTTTTTCGCCTCCACGATGGCAGCCGGAGCCTGACCGCTCGCAAACATTTCCTTCAAGACCACTTTGGCGCTGTTCTCGTTGATGACCTTGCCGGTGACCAGGTCCACCAACTGGGCCAGGTGTTCCGGCAGGACAGGCAGATGGTCCAGGTCGAGCGCGAGATCGTTGACGTAGCGCAGGAATTCCCCCGCGATCCAGTTGTTGACCACTTTGGGCGGGCTTTTGGAAAGCGAGACGGTTTTCTCGAAATAGTCCGCCAGGGCATTTTCGGAGGTCAGAAGCGCGGCTTCTTTTCCGGTCAAACCGAATTCCGTGACGAAGCGCTGGCTGCGGGCTTCCGGCAGTTCCGGCAGATGGAGGCGCAACTCTTCCACCCACTCCCGGCTGATCTCCAGCGGAGGCAGGTCGGGTTCGGGGAAGTAGCGGTAGTCGTGGGCGTCTTCCTTGCTGCGCTGGGAAACGGTCACGCCGCGCACATCGTCCCAGCCGAGAGTTTCCTGCACCACTTCCTGACCCTGCTCATACACGTTGTCTGGCGTTCGATCTCATAGGCGGAGGCGCGGGTAAGCGCGCGGAAACTGTTCAGGTTCTTGATCTCGGTGCGCGTGCGCAGTTCAGTCGCTGCCCACGGGCCGCACGGAGACATTCGCCTCGAAGCGCAGCACACCCTTTTCCATGTCGCCCGAGTTGACGCCCAGGTAGCGCAGGATGGCGCGGATTTGGGTGGCGTAAGCCAGCGCGGCTTCGACCGTGTGCATGTCTGGCTCGGAGACGATCTCCAGCAGCGGCACACCGGCGCGGTTGAAATCCACCAGGGCAAAATTTCCTTCGTGGGATAGTTTGGCGGTATCCTCTTCCAGGTGCGCGCGGCGGACGCGCACGCGCTGGACCTCGGCCTCGGAACCGGTGGTGATGTCCAGCCAGCCGTCCGAGGCGACCGGCAGGTCATACTGCGAGATCTGGTAGCCTTTGGGCAGGTCGGGATAAAAATAATTCTTGCGGGCGAACTTGTTCATCTCATTGATGGTGCAGTTCAGCGCAAGTCCGACCAGGATGGCCTGTTCGACGGCTTTGCGGTTGACCACCGGCATTGCTCCCGGCAGGGCGGTGCAGACCGGGCAAACAGGCTGTTGGCGGCGGGGGCTTCGGCATAAGCGGCCGAACAGCCGCAGAACATTTTCGAGATGGTGAGCAGTTCGGCGTGGATTTCCAGGCCGATGACGGGTTCGTAGGTTGTCATTTGGCTGCCTCCGGGCGCATGGTGTGCCAGTCGGTCACCTGCTGGTAGGCGTGACCGATTTGAAGCAGCAGTTCTTCGCTAAGATGTTTGCCGATCAACTGCATCCCCACCGGCATGCCGTTGGAAAAGCCGCAGGGGAGGGACAAAGCCGGTACCCCGGCGGGGTTGGTGGCAACCACGTAAATATCGGAGAGATACATCGTCAGCGGGTCGTCGGTCTTCTCGCCCAGCTTGAAGGCGGTGGTGGGGCAGGTGGGGGCGATCAGCGCGTCGCATTGCTCGAACGCAGCTTCGAAATCCTGTCGCAGCAAGGTGCGCACCTGCTGGGCTTTCAGATAGTAGGCGTCATAATATCCGGCGGAAAGGGCGTAAGCCCCTAGCATGATGCGCCGTTTCACCTCCGGGCCGAAGCCCTCACGGCGGGTTTGCAGGTACAAGTCGATCACGTTTTCAGCGCCTTCGTCGACCGACAGGCCGAAACGGGTGCCGTCGAAGCGGGCCAGGTTGGCGCTGGCTTCGGCGAACAGGATCAGGTAGTAGACCGGCAGACCGTAGTGCGTGTGCGGCAGCGAGACCTCCCGGATCTCCATGCCCAGCTCTTCAAACTTGTGGATGGCGTCCTTGATGGAACTTTCCACCCCTGCTTCCATCCCCGCCTGGAAGTATTCCTGCGGGATGCCCAGCCGCAGTCCCTTGACCGGGTGGTCGATCCGGCCTGTGTAAGCAGGCACATCCCCGGGCAGGGAGGTGGCGTCGCGAGCGTCTTTCCCGGCGATGACTTGCAGCACTGTGGCGCAGTCATAGGCGTCGTGCGCCATCGGGCCGATCGAATCGAAGGAGGAGACCAGGGCGATCAGCCCGTAGCGGGAGACGCGCCCGTAGGTGGTCTTCAAGCCGGTCACGTTGCAAAAACCCGCCGGCATGCGGACGGATCCACCCGTATCCTCGCCCAGGGCGAAGGTGCCCATCCTGGCGGCTACCGCCGCGGCGGAGCCGCCGCTGGAACCGCCAGGGACGCGGTCCAGGTTCCACGGGTTATGGGTCTTGAAGAAAGCCGAGTTCTCGCAGGAGGAACCCATGCCGAACTCGTCCATGTTGTGTTTGCCCACCAGCACCGCGCCAGCCTCGGCGAGCCGGTCGATGACGGTGGCGTTGTACTGGGGGACGTAGTTTTCGAGAATTTTGGAGGAGCAGGTGGTCCGCACGCCTTTGGTGGAGAGGCAGTCCTTCACGCCGAAGGGGATGCCCGTCAGCGGAGTGACATTCTCGCCGCTCTTCAGCCGTTCGTCAGCCTGGCGGGCCTGTTGCAGTGCCAGGTCGTCTGCCACGGTGACATAGGCGCGGATGTGCTGCGTCGGTGCGGTGGATGTGCTCGAGCACCGCCGTGGTCAATTCCAGGCTGCTGATCTGTTTGGTGGTTAGCAGTTCGTGGGCTTTGCGGATGGAGAGGTCGTGGAGTTCCATGGTCACTCTTCCCCAAACACAAGCGGGACCTGCACGTTGTTCCCGTCCCGGTGCGGTACATTCTTGAGGAAGTCTTCACGGGGCATGGAGGGACGGACCTCGTCCTCGCGCATCACGCTGCGGGTGTTGGAGGTCTCGCAGGCGGGCAGAACTCCCTCGGTGTCCACCTCGTTGAGCAGGTGAAAATATTCGATGATCTCGGTGAACTCATGGCTGAAGGCTTGGGCTTCTTCTTCATGGATGCCCAGCCGTACCAGGAATGCCACATGCTTGACCATGTCGGCGTCGATGGTAAAACTTTTCTTCGGGGCGGGATCTTTCACGATTTTCTCCCTTGTGCTGCGAGAGCACAGCGAAAGGCTACTCGCTGACTTTGATATGCAATTCCTTCAACTGCCTCGGCTCAGCCGGGGATGGCGCGTCTGCCATCACATCACGGGCGGCCTGGTTCTTGGGGAAGGCGATCACCTCGCGGATGTTGGGCTCGTCGGCCAGCAGCATCACCAGCCGGTCGATGCCGGGGGCCATGCCGCCGTGGGGCGGTGCGCCGAACTCAAAGGCTTCCAGCATGTGACCGAACTTGCGCTGGGCTTCCTCTTCGCCGATGCCGAGCAGGGAGAACACCTTGGACTGGATGTCGCGGCGGTGGATACGGATGGAGCCGGAGGCCATTTCGTAGCCGTTGCAGATCATGTCGTAGGCGTCCGAAAGGATGGTGGAAGGGTCGGTATCGAACCGGTCCAGGTGTTCCAGCCGCGGCATGGTGAACATGTGGTGGGCGGCATCCCATTTCTTGAATTCCTCGTTCCATTCGAACATGGGGAAATCCAGCACCCACGCGAAGGCCATCATGTCGGGGTCAGCCAGTTTGAGTGTGTCGCGGAACCACAGGCGCAGCGCGCCCAGCACCTTGTGGACCGTCTTGGGCTGATCGGCCACGAACAGGAGCAGGTCGCCCTGTTTGGCGCCGGTCAATTTGGTCAACTCGGCCAGTTCGCTCTCGTTGATGAATTTGGCTCCCGAGCCTTTCGGACCTTCCTCGGTCAGCGCCAGGTTGACCAGTCCTTTGGCGCCCTGGTCCTTGGCGAAGGCGGTCAATTCATCCAACTGCTTGCGGGTGTAACCGGCGCAGCCCGGCGCGGCGATGCACTTGACCAGCCCGCCGGATTGCAAGGCTGATTGGAAAACGACAAACTCGCTTTTGGCGAAGATCTGGCTGGCATTGCAGAGTTCCATGCCGAAGCGCAGGTCGGGTTTGTCGGAGCCGAAGCGTTCGACCACCTCGGTATAGGTGAAGCGCGGCCACGGGGTGGACAGGAGTTTCTTGTGCGGGGTGACAGCCGGGAGCATGGCGGTGAAGAGACCCTCGACCATGTCCAGCACGTCGTCGCGATGGACGAAGGACATTTCCAGATCCAGTTGGGTGAATTCCGGCTGCCGGTCGCCGCGCTGGTCTTCGTCCCGGAAGCAGCGGGCGATCTGGAAGTAGCGTTCGATCCCGCCCACCATCAACAGTTGTTTCAACTGCTGCGGGCTTTGCGGCAGGGCATAGAACTGTCCCGGATAGACACGCGATGGGACCAGGTAGTCGCGGGCGCCCTCGGGGGTGGTCTTGAACAACGCCGGGGTTTCCACTTCCAGGAAGCCGCGTTCGCTCAGGTATTTGCGCATGAACAAGACCACTTCATGACGCAGGATCATGTTGTCGCGCATTTTCTCGCGGCGCAGGTCGAGATAGCGGTATTTCAGGCGCATGTTCTCGTCCACGTCCTCATCTTTGCTGATCATGAACGGCAATGGTTTGGACGGGTTGAGAACCACCACCGATTTGGCGGCTACTTCGACCTCCCCGGTGGGCATCTTAGGGTTGACCATGCCTTCGGGCCGGTGTTCCACCACGCCTTCCACCTGCAGGACCCACTCTGAGCGGATATTGGCGACCATCGCCAGCATCTCGCCGGGTAGGTCGGGGTTGATGACCACCTGGGTCAGGCCGAAACGGTCGCGCAGGTCGATGAAGACCACCCCGCCGTGGTCCCTGCGCCGGTGGACCCAGCCCGCCAGCGTGACGGTCTGGCCTTCGTTGGTGGGTTTGAGTTCCCCACAGGTATGCGTCTTATACATGATCGCCTCCGATCGATAAATTCTTTTTTTCAAAGATGAGTGCTTATAAAATAAATCGCCCTCCGCTTATGCGTTGGGCGATTGGTTAGCTTCGAGAGCCGGTTAACCTTGCAAGCTTCGCCCAACGGCCGGAGGCCGATTATCATTATCGTTATTATTATTGGCGAAGAGTTTGGCAGACATATTTGCTCCAGGTTGGCGGTATTATAGCACAACCTGTCCAGTCAGGGAAATGAAAGGAAGAAAAGTACCTATTTAGGTGGGCACTCAATTCTTTATGGCTGATGCTTACCCTTGAAATTGTAGGGTAAAATCTCAGCATCATGTCCCGCCACTACACCAACATCATATTGATCGCATCGGTCATCCTGGCGCTGGCAATCCTTGGCGGCCTGGTTTGGGCCAATACGACCTACGTACGCTCGCAGCCACTGGAAAAGGATTTCCTCGTCCCCTGGCTGGCGGCGCGGACGTTCATTCAATACGGCGACAGCCCTTATTCCAATTCCGCCACCCAGCGCGCCCAGATCGTTTACTATGGACAGTTGGCCGTGGAGGGGCAAGACCCGCTGACCCTGTGGCTGCCCTTCCCCGTGGAGTTGTTCTACTTTCCCTTTGCCCTCGTCAGTGATTATGCTCTTGCCCGCGCCCTGTGGATGACCTGCCTGGAGGTCGCCTTGGCGGCCCTGGCGTACCTGTCCTTGCGTCTGACCGGGTGGAAGCCGGCTCGTTTCCTCCTGCCGCTGGTCTTCCTGTTTTCCATCCTGGGGGTCTATGGGGCCATCTCCCTGGCAGGCGCCAGTGGGGCCGCCTTTGCGAGCCTGGCCCTGGCGGGCTGCTTATTCGCCCTGGGAAATGAGCAGGATGAACTGGCAGGGGCGCTGCTCCTCATTTCATTGGGCCTTCCCAGCCTGACCGGGCTGCTGGGATTTTTCCTGATCTGGTGGGTCATCCATCGCCGCCGCTGGCGCGTGCTGTGGGGCTTCCTGATGACCCTGGCTATTTTGCTGGCACTGTCATTCCTGCTCCTGCCGGATTGGGTCTTTCCCAATATCGTTGGATGGGTCACCCACCTGCGTTACGTCACTACTTTCTCCTCGGTGGATATCTTCACGGCCTGGTCGCCAATCGTGGGTTCCCGCCTGGGCTGGGTGATGGCGGCACTGTTGCTGCTCCTGCTATTTGTGGAATGGGGCGCGGCCCTGCGGAATGAATTCCGGCATCTTCTTTGGACGGTGAGCCTGACCCTGGCGGCGGCGCCTCTCATGGGTGTTCCCGTCGCCCTGACGAGTTATGTCATATTCTTTTTGCCCCTCATCCTTATCTTAAGTGTTCTGGTCAAGCGGCGTTCGAACGCGCCCCGCCTGGACCTGGCAGGCATCCTGCTGATGGTGCTCTTCGCGGGCTTGTGGATCTTGACCGGCCTTCTGGCATCTGCAGGTGCGTATCGAGCCCTGGCAGAGACGCTCTTTCTGCACGTCCCCGTTCTGCTCATCTCCGGGCTGTACTGGATGCGCTGGCGTTTCATTCGAAAGGGAGTCCTGGAACTGGAGCCCTATCAATGAGCTGGCGTCATTATCTCCTGCTGGCTTTGCTGGGTGCGGTGGTGTTGACCGGGGTGGCGGCCTTCCAAAGTGCGCCCGGCTACATGGATGCGGATTACTATCATGCCAGCGGTCTTCAACTGGCGGCGGGGCGCGGCTTCACCGAGCCGTTCCTGTGGAACTATCTCGACGATCCCGCCGGTTTGCCGCACGCCTCCCACGCCTACTGGATGCCGCTGGGGTCCATGCTGGCGGCGGCGGGGGCGGCGCTTTTCCGCTCACTCTCCTTCACCACCTCACGGCTGGGGTTCATCGTGGTGGCTGCACTGGTCCCGCCACTGACGGCCGCGCTGGCATGGTCCTTCACCTCTCGGCGGGACTTGTCGATGGCGGCGGGGTTGCTGGCGGTCTTCCCCGCCTTTTACTTGCCTTTCCTGCCCGTCACCGATACCTTCGGCATCTACATGCTCCTGGGCGGGTCTTTCTTCCTGCTCCTTTCCCGCTCTGACCATTCCGCAAAACCGCTTCCCGACGTGGATCATTTTCCTCGGTCTGGGTCTCATCGCCGGGTTGATGCATCTCACCCGGGCGGATGGGCTGATGTGGCTCCTGCTGGCTTTTGTGGCGGCCTGGTTTTTCCGGGCACCATCGAATGAGCCACGGCGGAGGCTGGCAAGCTTTGGACTCGGTCTCCTGCTGGTGCTGGCAGGATACCTGCTGGTCATGCTGCCCTGGTTCGCCCGTAATATCTCCGTCTTTGGTGCGCCGCTCGGACCGGCGGGATCGAAGATGCTCTGGTTGACCAACTATGATCAGATTTTCGCCTACCCCGCCGATACGTTGACCTTTTCCGCCTGGTGGGGATCCGGTGTTGCCGCCATCCTGAAAGCGCGCCTGTGGGCTTTGGAGATCAACATGGGAAGGACGCTGGCGGAACAGGGGGAGATCTTCCTGCTGCCATTGATCGGAATCGCGCTGTGGCATTTCCGCAAGGATGGCCGCATCCAACTGGCCGGGCTGGGCTGGCTGCTGACTTTTGCGGCCATGACCTTTGCCTTCCCCTTTGCGGGGGCACGCGGCGGCTTTTTCCATTCGGGGGCAGCCTTCCAGCCGTTGTGGTGGGCGCTGGCTCCGCTTGGCCTCGAACGGATCATCGAGTGGGGCGGGCGCAAACGCGGCTGGGATGTCATCCAGGCCGGTCGCATCTTCCGTCCGGCTCTGGTCGTCCTGGCTGTATTGCTGACGGTGGTGATTTCGTGGGGCCGCTTATCCGGAACGGGGCAGGGGTGGGCCAGCGAATACAATGCGTATAGGCATATATCGGCTGAACTGGATAAGAACGGCGCCGCACCGCAGGATGTCGTCATGGTGGCGAATCCGCCCGGCTTCTACCTGGCTTCGTCGAACCCCTCCATCGCCGTCCCGGCTGGAGAGGTGGAGACTTTGCTAGCGGTAGCGCGCAGATACGAGGCTGTCTACCTTGTGCTCGAAGAAGGCAGTATCCCGGCAGACCTGTTGAGCGTTTATGAAAATCCTCAAGATTACCCCGATCTGGTTTTCCTGGGTGAGGTCGGCACCGCTCGCATATTCCTCATCCGGCAGCATTGACCTGACTCACGCGCCTCGTGAGGCGCTCCA
Source organism: uncultured Chloroflexia bacterium (assembly GCA_963847105.1). Classification (GTDB taxonomy): domain Bacteria; phylum Chloroflexota; class Anaerolineae; order Anaerolineales; family Villigracilaceae; genus UBA877. The sequence goes on from CAWJYP010000003.1 coordinate 270,920, forward strand.
TTTTTCGAGGAGGATCCACATTGTCCTTGACTGACCCGGCTCTTTCAAAACCCTCCCCCGACCGCTCCCACTGGAAGCGCATCTATTGGATACTGGCTATGTGTACATTGGTCAGCGCAGGTATCTATTTGCTGGTGAGCGCACTGTTCTTCCGGGTCGGTTTCCCACTGGATGACGCTTGGATCCACCAAACCTATGCGCGCAACCTGGCTCAAGAGGGCGAATGGGCCTTCATCCCCGGGAAAGCCTCGGGCGGGTCCACCGCGCCGCTGTGGTCGGCCCTCCTGGCAGTGGGATTTTGGATCAGGCTGGCGCCTTACGCCTGGGCTTATTTTTTGGGAGCGGTGGCGCTGTGGGGAATTGCCGTCCTGTCCGAAAAATCAGTTCGCCAAATGGTGCCTTCATATATATCTCGCTTTCCGTGGGTCGGAGTGGTCCTGCTGCTGGAGTGGCACCTGGTCTGGGGTGCGCTTTCGGGCATGGAAACCCTGCTTTTCACCTTGCTGGCGACGCTGGTGCTGACCTTGCTCATCTCCGGTTCAAAAAGATTTTTCAGCCTGGGGCTGCTGGCGGGTCTATCCGTGTGGATCCGTCCGGACGGGATCACCCTGCTGGGACCGTTGGCGATGGTGCTTTTGTTGACCCTGCCCAATTGGTCCAGCCGGCTGCGGGCGATGGTGGGACTCGTGTTGGGGTTCGGCAGTATCTTCGCCTTCTATTTACTGTTCAACCTGATGGTGGCCGGTTCACCCTGGCCCAATACCTTCTATGCCAAGCAGGCGGAATACGCCGTCTATCTGCAGATTCCCTTATGGAAGCGGGTGGGTATGGAAGTCCTGCAGCCGCTGATCGGTGTGGGCATTGCCCTCCTGCCGGGCATGGTCATGTTGGTCATCTCTGCCGTCCGCCGGCGAGAAGTGGGCCATCCTGGCTGCGGCGACCTGGTCGCTCGGTTTCTTGATCCTGTATGCAATACGCCTGCCCGTCACCTACCAGCACGGACGCTATCTCATCCCCGCCATGCCGATCCTCTTCCTGCTCGGCCTGGCAGGGATGGTGGAGTTCCTCTCGCAGACCCGTTCACGGGTCGCCATACTTGCAGGAACATTCTGGAAGGTATCCGCCGGGTTGATCCTGCTCATTTTCTGGGGGCAAGGGGCTTACGCTTATGCCCGTGATGTGGCCGTCATCGAAAGTGAAATGGTCGATACTGCCCGGTGGGTCTCGGATAATGTACCGCCTCAGGCATTGGTGGCGGCGCACGACATCGGCGCGCTGGGGTATTTTGGGGAGCATGACCTGGTCGATCTGGCAGGTCTCGTTTCGCCGGAGGTGATCCCATTCATCCGTGATGAAAGCCGGATCGCCGGGTATCTCACGGAAAAGCAGGTGGAGTATCTGGTTACATTTCCGGATTGGTACCCGCTCCTGACGGCGGACCTGGATCCTATTTTCACCAGCGGAGCCGTCTATGCCCCGGCTTTTGGAGAAATGAATATGGCTGTCTATCGCTGGAATGGTCATTAGGAATTTGCGCGCATGTTAATTGTCGCCATGAATGACCTGTGCTATACTCAAGTCAGTCACAGGTGGATGAAAAATGGAAGAAATATCTATTATTGTCGTTGACGACCATGCCTTGTTTCGCGAGGGTGTCATTAATACCCTTTCCCTCGAACCGGGTTTTAAAGTAGTCGGCCAGGCAGATAACGGCGCTTCGGCAATGGACCTGATCCGCACGTTGAATCCCTGCATCGCCATTGTGGACATCAATATGCCCGGCCTCAACGGTCAGCAGGTGACGCACCAGGTTGTGCAGGATAAACTGGCCACCCGCATCATGCTGTTGACGGCTTACAATGACCAGGAACAGATCATTCATGCAGCCTGGGCCGGAGCCGCCGCTTATTGTGCCAAAGATGTGGACCCGCTCTGGCTGGTCAAGGCCGTCAAGGAAGTTGCCCGCGGGAATTTCGTCATCGAAGACCGTGTCTTCGATCAAAAGGAACTTGAATATTGGCTCAACAGCGAGATGGAAAAAGCCCACCATCTCTACAGTGAACCCGGCAGCCCGTTTCATCCACTTTCAGATCGTGAAATGGAAGTGCTCTCATGCGTGGTCGGCGGCATGAGCAACAAAGAGATCGCCACCTCCCTGGGGATCAGCCACCAGACTGTCAAGAACCACGTTACTTCCATCTTGCGCAAGTTCGGTGTGGAAGATCGGACCCAGGCAGTTGTATATGCTTTGAAACGGGGTTGGGTGAAAATTAACGATCGCGTCAACACTCAGGAGTGATAGATGGTACCTTCCGAAGATGAAAAAACGAATGCTGCAATCGAAGATCCCAAGCAGTTGATCCAGTCAGAATTCGACGATACGACCCGGGCGTTGAAGGAAATCACGCTCATGCTGGAACAGTCGCGGGTGGAGCTGGGGAAGTTGACCCAGCGGAATGCAGCCGTTACCGCCCATTTGCAGCAGATACACGACCAGATCGGGCGCATCCCGGCGGAGGAAATTCGCACGGTCTATGATTCTGCGCTGGATGCCCAGCAGCGTCTTTTCGTCATGCGCGGCCAGTTGGAAAAACTGCAAGGCGATCAGACCCATTTGGAACGATACAAGTCCACGCTGGAACGCCTGAAGGATGCCTTCACGGTTGATGGGAAAGGACCGGCTGTTAAAAATGAAGGCGGAACCTCGTCAGGGGTGGAAATGCTGGTCAACGCTCAGGAGGCGGAACGGCAGCGCTTATCCCGCCAGATGCACGACGGTCCCGCCCAGGCTCTTTCCAATTTCATCCTCCAGACGGAAATCGCCATGCGCCTGCTGGATGTGGATCCTGCCCAGGCCAAGAGCGAACTGAACAGCCTGAAGGCGGCAGCCATGAGCACCTTCCAGAAAGTCCGCAATTTTATTTTCGAACTGCGCCCGATGATGCTCGATGACCTTGGCCTTTCGCCGACGATCAAGCGGTATGCGGATACATTCAAAGAACAGGCTGCGGTGGAAGTGAACGTGATGATCACCGGCGCTGAGCGCCGCCTGGCGCCTTACATAGAAGTCATGCTGTTCCGGTCCATGCAGGAACTGCTCAGCAACGCCGTCCACCAGAACCAGGCGACCATTATCAAGATCCAGATGGACATGGGGGAGCACCTTATCCGTCTATCGGTGGATGACAATGGAAAAGGCATCGATACGGACCTGTTGGAAAAAGAGGCCAACCTCGGGTTGAAACTCATCAAGGATCGCACTGAAATGTTGGGAGGCAAGTTCGAGATCGACAGCGCTCCCGGAAAAGGGTCCCGAATCATCCTGGCTGTGCCTGTCCATGATTAACATTACTGTAAACTTATTGCAATGATAACTTCTTGTTTTCAGCATACATCCTGTATATAATATAAATATCTCTGAGGTGGCACTCAGCGAAATCATGAAGCGAAAGGAGGTGAATCTACATGTTATTCGCCCCTAAAGAAAAAGGCCAGGGCTTGGTCGAGTATGCTTTGATCCTTGTTTTGGTTGCAGTCGTTGTAATTGCTGTTTTGTTGATCCTCGGCCCGATCATTGGCAACGTCTTCACGAAAATCAACTCCAGCCTCGTCCGCTAGTTGATACCAATATACAAAAACTGGTGGGACTTTCACAAAGAGTCCCACTTTTTTTTTGGGAAAAACTTATTTTGTTGTAAGTTGGGGTAAGTAGCGAAGCAATTATTAATACTGTATAATAATATTACAAACCCAAGCGAGAAGGAGAATACTATGCGTCGTGGGAGAATCTTTATTTTTCTGGCCCTGATCATCATCATCGGAGTGGCGGGAGCTTATTTCTATTTCACCAGAATAGCTGGTGGTGGGATTGCAGCCGGCTCGGCAACGGCCACCCCGGCTACTCGTTTTGTGGAGGTCTTGTCTGCCGCCCAAAAAATCGCCCCGGGGACTCTGATCACGCAGGAAATGATCAGTTCCTATCAAATGCCGGAAGAGAACCTCGTCGAGGGCCTCTTCATCGATCCCAATGATGTCATCAACATGTATGCCAAGATCGAAATTCCGCAAGGCGCCCCAATCACGTCTTCGGCAATATCCGCCGTCCCAGGTAATGTGAGTTTAGCTGGTTCTCCATGGGCGAATTCAATTCCTCAGGGATTGACGGCGATTTCGATTCCCATCAGCCGCCTTTCAACCGCGAGTTTTGGCATCAGGGATGGCGATTACGTGGATGTCATCATCACCATGTTATTGGTGGATGTCGATCCTGGCGATCAGAGCATCCTACCTAACGATGTGGCTATGTTGGATATAAAGAACGGCGTTTACCAGATCACCCAACAAGATATGCTTGAAGGTGTTTTCGAAATCGACCCCGTTGTGAATTCGGAAGTGTACATTGGACCGTCAGAGCCGCAGCGCCCGAGAATGGTAACCCAGATGATTCTGCAACGAATACAAGTATTGCATGTGGGTACTTTTGCCTTGGTGGACGAGGTCACAACTGGTCCAAGTAGTACCGATGCCGCAGCGGCCACTCCCACACCGCAACCGGGAACCCAGCAACAGGTTGTGACTGCACCTGAGAGACCGGACTTAATCACCTTGATGGTCACTCCCCAGGATGCAGTAACTTTAACGTACTTGATTTATAGCGGAATAAATATCAATCTCACACTACGTAATCCCAATGACCTGGAAGCAGGTTTACAACCCGACGCTGCCATGCTTGAGTACCTGCTCACCCAGTACAACATCCCTGTGCCGGCAAAACTGCCATATTCTCTGGAGCCTCGGGTAGATGATATCGTGGCGCCTGAACTGCCTAACGATGCTCCCACCCCGATACCTTAGAGATCAACGGTCTGAACCTTACGAAAAGTTTGGAGAAATGTAATGGCTGAAGGCGATAAAATTCGCGTGCTTATTGTAGATGATGTTGCGGAAACACGCGAAAATGTACGAAAATTATTGCAATTCGAATCGGATATCGAAGTAGTCGCAGCCGCACGGACGGGCAAGGAAGCCATCCAGCTCACTCAGGAATTGAACCCCGACGTGGTGCTGATGGACATCAACATGCCCGATATGGACGGCATTACGGCAACGGAGATCATCCGCCAAAAAATGCCTGCCGTTCAGGTCGTCATCCTGTCTGTCCAGGGCGACCAGAACTACATGCGCAAGGCCATGCTTGTGGGGGCAAGAGACTTCCTCACCAAGCCGCCCATGCCCGATGAACTGGTGGCAGCTATCCGCCGGTCGGGCAAGATGTCCCGGGAAGAGCGGTCCAAATCCAGCCAGGGTTTTGTGCCTGTCTCCACAGGCGGCATGTCCATGGCCTCCTCCCGCATGGATATCCAGGGCAAGGTCATCATGGTCTACAGCCCCAAAGGCGGCACCGGCTGCACCACCCTGGCGGTCAACCTGGCGGTGGCATTATGCAATGATGAGACCCAGGTCGTCATCGTCGATGCGAACCTGCAGTTCGGTGACGTGGCCATATTCCTGAACGAGCAGGGCAAGAACACCATCCTCGACCTGGCTCCGCGGGCTGACGAACTCGATCCCGAGATCGTTGAGGAGGTGATGATCAAGCATGCTCTCTCCGGCGTGCAGATCCTGGCCTCTCCCTCACGCCCGGAACATGGCGAAAAGATCAGCCCCGACCAATTCTCCAAACTGCTCAAATACCTGCGACAGATTTACGCCTATGTGGTCGTCGATACCTGCTCCTATTTGAACGATATCACCCTGTCTGTCCTGGATATTGCCGACGCGATCATCCTGGTTACTACCCAGGATATCCCCTCGATCAAGAACGACCGTCTCTTCCTGGACTTGATGATGACCCTCAATATCCCTCTGGATAAAGTTGCCTTCGTGCTGAATAAGTACGATAAGCGCATCGCCATCACGCCGGAAAAGATCGGTGAAAATCTCAAACAGGAAGTGATGGCGGTCATCCCTCTGGATGAGCGCACGGTCATCCCGGCGGTCAACCGGGGCGTCCCCTTTATGCTCGACAACAAAACCCAGCCGGCTGCGCGCGGCATTTACACCCTCGCCGAAGCCTTGCGGGCAAGGATCCTCAAACAAGATTCCCAGGAAGTAGAAAAAATAGTCAAACGGTAAATGGTTGCCAGGAGGCATGAATGTCTTTACTGAAGCGTATTGAGCAAGGACAGGGGAACTCCGCCGACCCATCAGCCGGCACACCGGCAGCCTCCGGGTCCGGTGGGGAGGGATCGCGGTTATCTTCGTTGCAGGCTCGCCGTGTGGCGGCTCCCAGCGCGGCTCCCCAGGTCGGCTCTTATTTCGACTTGAAGACACGCGTCCAGAACCGCCTGCTGGCTGAACTCGACCCTTCCATCGACATTACCAAAACGGATGATGTCCGCAAGACCATCCAGACCCTCTTCGAACAGATCCTCAGCGAAGAAAACATCGTCCTCTCCAGGCCGGAGCGGGCTCGCTTGTTCGAGCAGATCTCCGCTGAAATCCTGGGGTTGGGTCCCCTGCAGCCTCTCCTCGAAGACGAGTCCGTCACCGAAATCATGGTGAACGGAGCCAAGAACATCTACATCGAGCGCAAAGGCAGCATCCACCGTGTGCCGGTGACGTTTGAAAGCAACGATCATGTGATGCGCATCATCGACCGCATCGTCGCTCCGCTGGGCCGCCGTATCGACGAGTCCAGCCCCTACGTGGATGCACGTTTGCCGGATGGCTCCCGTGTGAATGCCGTCATCCCGCCCATCTCGCTGATCGGTCCCACGCTGACCATCCGTAAATTCTCCAAGGTGCCCATCACCATCGACCAGTTGATCCAATATGGCACTCTGACCGCCGAATCGGTCCAGTTCCTCAAGGCCTGTGTGGAAGCCCGCCTGAACGTGGTCATCTCCGGCGGTACCGGCTCGGGAAAAACCACTTTATTGAACATCCTCTCCAGTTTCATCCCCAGCGATGAGCGCATCCTGACCATCGAGAATGCCGCAGAGTTGCAACTCCGGCAGGAGCACGTGGTCACGCTGGAGTCCCGCCCGGCCAACATCGAAGGCCGCGGTGAGATCACCATCCGCCAACTGGTCGTCAATGCCCTGCGTATGCGCCCGGACCGTATCATCGTCGGTGAGATCCGTGATGATGCCGCCCTGGACATGCTCCAGGCCATGAACACGGGCCATGATGGTTCCATGACCACCCTGCACTCGAACTCACCCCGGGATACGTTATCCCGTCTCGAAACCATGACGATGATGGCCGGAATGGAATTACCCATCCGCGCCATCCGTGAACAGGTCACCTCCGCCATCGACCTGGTGCTCCACCAGGAGCGCATGCGTGACGGTTCCCGCAAGGTGACCAACATTACCGAAGTCAGCGGTATGGAAGGCGATGTGATCACCACGACCGACATTTATGTCTTCGAGCAAACCGGTTTCGAGAACGGCAAAGTTCTCGGCCGGCTGCGCCCCACCGGGCTGCGTCCCAAATTCATGGAAAAGATCGAAGGCGCTGGAATACATCTGCCCCCATCCATTTTCGGCGTGGGCACCCGCCAGCGGTATTAAGATTGACTCCTTACTGTAAAGGTGACAAATGACTTACGTCCTGATCATTGGAGGCGTTCTTGCGATTGGCTTGCTGGTTGTTGGACTGATTGTTTCGACATCCGGTGAGAAGAGGCTGGTCGATGACCGCATCAACAAGTACCTCGAGGAAGACCAGCCGCAAGAGGTTGACAAGGATTCAAAAGGTGCGTTGACCGATTGGGTCAACAAGCGGGTTGAAAAATCGTCCCTGGGTGAAAAGATCGCTCGTGACCTGGCCCGGGCAGACATGAAACTCAAACCGGGCGAGTTCATTGCTCTCTATGTTATCGCCATGATCGGCCTGGGCGGTATCGCGTTTTTGATCGGCGGCAGAAACCCAGTTTCCGGCGTGATCGGCATGGTCGTCGGCTTCCTCCTGCCGGGATTGTATCTCCGCAGCCAGAAATCCAAACGGCTGGTCAAGTTCAATGACCAGTTACCGGATATGCTCAACCTGGTCGTGAACGGTCTGCGGGCCGGCTACTCCACCCTGCAGGCCATGGAAGCGGTCAGTAAAGAACTGCCGGCGCCCATCTGCGATGAATTCAGGCGGGTGGTGCAGGAAATGCAGTTAGGCATCACCATGGAAAAAGCCCTGGACAATCTCCTGCGGCGCATCCCCAGCGAAGACCTCGATTTTGTCGTCACCGCCATCAACGTCCAGCGGGAGGTGGGTGGTAACCTGGCAGAGATCATGGATGTGATCTCCTATACCATCCGTGAGCGTGTCCGCATCAAAGGTGAGATCCGCGCGCTCACGTCCCAGGCCACGTATTCGGGGCGTGCCCTGTCCATGATGCCGATTGGCCTTCTGTGTATCTTGTGGTTCTTGAATCGTGACTATGTGATGACATTCTTCAAGAAGGGCAACGAACTCTGTGGCGGTATCGCCCTGGGTGCGGCTCTCTTGTTGATTGGCATTGGCTACTTCGTCATGACTCGGATCGCGAATGTAGAGGTATAAAATGGCGACAACAATTATTGTCATTGCACTCGTACTCGGTGTGATAGGCGGGGCGGGCGTCCTGGTCGTGACCGGCATCAAAAAGTCCAGGACCGCCGACGAAGATCCCCTGGCTGCACGGTTGGCGGAGTTTAGCCAGCGTGGCGATATCGTCTCGCTCGAAGAGATCGAGCTTTCCCAGCCATTCACCGAACGCGTCATCCTGCCCATCATCCGCAAACTCGGCGATCTGTCCACCCGCTTCACCCCTCAGCACGTGCTGGAGCAGACACGCAAGCGCCTGGAATTGGCGGGTAACCCCGGCAGGATGGATGCATCCACGTTCCTGGTTATCCACTTTGTTTCCGCCGGCGTCTTTGGTGGACTGGTTTTCATGCTGTCCCTCTTTGCCAAGCAATATTCGACCCCCATTAAAATGCTAATGGTGTTGGGCTTCGCTCTCCTGGGCTATTTCTTCCCGGATTTGTGGATCAGGAGCAAGATCAATGCCCGCCAGAAATCGGTCCGTAAAGCCATGCCGGACGCGCTCGACCTGTTGACCATCTGCGTGGAAGCCGGCCTCGGTTTCGATGCCGCCATGTCAAAAGTGAACGAAAAATGGGACAACGAACTCTCCATGTCGTTTGGCCGGGTCATCCGTGAGATCCAACTGGGCAAGCTCCGCCGTGAAGCCCTGCGGGACATGGCTGACCGGCTTGGACTGGCTGAATTGACCAGTTTCGTTGCCGCCGTTATTCAATCCGAAATGCTGGGCGTAAGTATGGCCAAGGTCTTGCGGATCCAGTCAGACCAGATGCGCGTCCGCCGCCGCCAGCATGCGGAAGAAGAAGCCCATAAAGCCCCCATCAAGATGATCTTCCCGATGGGTCTATTGATCTTCCCGGCTCTTATGATCGTCCTCTTGACTCCAGCAGTACTCAAACTTTCAGGTGCCCTGATCTACTTCAAGTAATACAAACTGGCAACGCGTGGCTGGGACACTGCGCATTCAATCCTTTTTCTGGAGTAGTCTGGACTGGCTTTTCCCGCCAGTCTGTGCCGGTTGCAATCAGGCCGGATATCGCTGGTGTCCTCAATGCCAGCGGGCGGTTTGCCCGCTCCCGCCGGTCGGCTGCCAGATCTGTGGAACTCCTCTCGCCCATCCCGGTATTTGCAAAACCTGTACTGACTTGCAGCCTCCTTATGAGGCCTTGCGGTCTTGCTTGATCTTCGAAGGGCCCATTCGACGGGCCCTGCTTTCGTTAAAGTATAAGCGCAACATCGGTCTGGGAGAGGTTTTGGCAGACACATTGGCCCAATATGCCCGAAAACTGGATTGGCCGGTGGATGTGATCACGGCTGTCCCCTCCGGTCGGAGGCGGTTGGCTGAACGTGGTTATAACCAGGCAGCCCTGCTGGCCCGTCCACTGGCGGAAAAACTCGGCAAACCCTATTCTCCCCGCTTGATCACACGGGCGCGTGAAACACCCACGCAAGTGGGACTCTCACCTCACCAGCGCAAGGAAAATGTGCATGGCGCTTTTTCCGCGCAACCCACCCTGGCCGGCGGGAGGACCGTCCTGGTAGTGGATGATGTAGCGACCACTGGAGCCACCCTGTCTGCCTGCGCAGATGCGCTCATCCAGGCAGGCGCAAAGAGTGTCTATGCCCTTACCCTGGCGAAGGCCTTACCTCATCACGGATTCCAAATTGTTTGATAAAATCAAAATTCCAAAAGGAGGTACTATGACAGTGGATGTGGAAATCTTCGGACACAATATGGAAGTGAACGACACTCTTGAGGCATATATCACCAAGAAGGCCTCCAAGCTTGACCGTTATTTGGGTGAGATCGACCTGGTGAAAGTGGATTTGGATCATATCAAATCGGCCCGGGAGGCCACCGACAGGTTCGTGGCCCAGATCACTGTGCGGGGCCGCAAGGCTTTACAGCGGACGGAAGAACGCTCCGATGAGATCATGGCGGCTTTCGACAAGTCCATCGATAAGATGCAGCGCCAGTTGGAGCGCTATAAAGGCAAGCACTACCGCGGGCGCGGCGATGGCCGTTCCACCGCAGACGTTGCCCCGGGGATGGAAGAAGAAACTTCTCCCGAGGTCATGGAAGAATTGGCGGTCATTTCCCGCCGGAAAACTTTTGCATTGATCCCCATGAGCGAAGCTGATGCTCTCGAGCAGATGAAATTGCTCGGGCATGATAATTTCTTCATTTTCCTCAACATCGAAACCCGCATGGTGAATGTGCTCTACCGCCGCCGCGACGACACCTACGGCTTGATCGAAACAAAAGTCGCCTGACCCCGTTCACATATCTTTGGCCCGGGGTTCGCCTCGGGCCAATTTATTTATGAGGGAATTATGGACAAGACGGAATTTGACGATAATCTCTTTGACGAGCGACTGGGAGGTACCAGGATCGATGCTCCCGAGATCCAGGCGGCTGTCACCCGCATCCTCCAGGCTGTGGGGGAGGAGCCCGCCCGCGATGGCCTTAAGCGGACTCCCGAAAGAGTGGCGCGCATGTATGGAGAATTGCTGGCCGGCTACCATACCGATCCGTGCGTGGTGTTGAACGATGCCATCTTCGAGGTCAAATATGACGAAATGGTGATCGTGCGGGATATCGAATTTTACAGCCTGTGCGAACATCATATGTTGCCCTTCATGGGGCGTGTCCATGTGGCCTACCTGCCTAAGGGCAAAGTCGTCGGGCTTTCCAAGATCCCTCGCATCGTCGACATTTTTGCCCGCCGCCTGCAGGTGCAGGAACGCATGACCCGCCAGATCGCCGACACCATCCGCGACCTGCTCCAGCCTCAGGGAGTTGCGGTGGTGGTGGAAGGCATGCATCTTTGCATGATGATGCGAGGTGTTCAGAAGCATAATGCCCGCATGACCACCTCTGCCATGCATGGGGCATTCCGCTCCAACCTGGCGACCCGGCAGGAATTTCTCGAGAATATTGGCCGAGGCACTTCACCCCTGCATCTCTGATCTTCCTTACTTGACCCTTTTCCTTTTCTCCACACCGCGCTTACAACAGTAGGCGCGGTTTTTTATCATCCCATCGGCCTCCTTACAAATCCCTAAAAACCCTGTTGCGAGGATTCCAGTTTTGTTCTACACTAATAGTTGTGAGCCTCAATAAACTGGCCTTCTGAACTTCGGGAACCCTATGTTATTTTCATCCATTGCATTTGTCGGTGTTGACCCTACTGCCGGACGGCATCCATTTACCTATGCGGCCCTGGACCAAAATTGCGAGCTGATGGCCCTTGCCGCCGGTGAGATGGACGAAGTACTGGCGTTCCTGACCGGTCAACAGGCTGCCATCGTCGCCGTCAATGCGCCGCCGCGTCCCAACAAAGGTATCGTCCGCGGCAACCTGGAAAAACTCGAGCCTCACCCCGGGTCACTTGCGCGGCTCCGATATGCGCCAGGTCGAATTCGAGCTGCGCGAGTGCGGTATCTCTGTGTCTCCCACCCCTTCCCGCTCCGAGACCTGTTCGGCGTGGATGCAGATGGGCTTCGATTTTTATCGCCGCCTCGAAGCCGCCGGTTTCAAGCCTTACCCCACCGAAGGCGCCTCCCACCAATGGCTGGAGACGCATCCGCATGCCGCCTTTTGCGCCTTGCTGGGCCAGTTGCCTCTCCCCAAACCGACCCTCGAAGGCCGCCTCCAGCGCCAGATCGCCCTGTATGAGCAGGGACTGGGTATCAAAGACCCGATGGAGTTTTTCGAGGAGATTACTCGGCACAAATTACTGCGCGGCATCCTCCCGCTTGAATTCATCTATGCTTCCCACGAGCTGGACACGCTGATCGCATCCTATGTGGCTTATAGCGCCTACAGCAACCCGCAGAACCTGCATCTGGTGGGGGATGTGCAGGAAGGCCAGATCGCCCTGCCGGTTTCAGACTTGAAAGAAAGATACAATTAATTCTTGATCGAACCAATTGAGACAGCGGCGTTGCCCGCTGTTTTTTGTTTTAATCCGCCTCTCATGTTTTGTGACAAATTACGCAATCGGGGATTACAGATGACACTATTGTTAAATCTGTCACAAATGTATTATTGAATATGCAGATATGCGCCTATCCGAATAAGGTCATAAACTATGGTCAACCAAACCCTTGTACAAGAGATCACCCAACTTCATGCCGATTTTTGCTCCGCCCTGGCTGATTCCACCCGCCTGGTGCTTCTGTACGCCCTGGCAGACGGTCCGCGCAACGTGACCGAACTGACCGCTGAACTCAACCAGCCGCAGCCAACCGTGTCACGCCATCTGAAGATCCTGCGCGACCGGGGGATGGTCCTCGCCACCCGCCAGGGGATGATGGTCGAATACACATTGGCTGACCACCGCGTCATTGACGCGCTGGATATCCTGCGCAGTATCATGCGGGACAATATCCAGAAACGGGCCAGCTTGTTGGAAAACGTTTCAGATTAATTTTGTGTTGATCGAGAAATTGTTGGAGGAGAGACATATGCGCGTGCATAAATATTTTGGTGTCTTCATTGGGGCGGGTGTTATTCTCTTGCTGATCGTTGGCATGTTCTTCCTTTTGCCTCCCACGCCCGTCAGCGCCCAGTGTGGCTCGCAGGCATCGTCATGCAAGAACTGCCATGAGACCCAGGCGCAGGACCCGGTCAATAATGACGGCACGGCCTGGCATTCCGAGCATGCCTTCGGCGATTTTTGCTATCTATGCCATGCCGGCAACAACCAGGCTGCCGACATCACTGCCGCGCATACCGGCCTGGAAGCGCCCTTGGCGAATATCGATGCCAGCTGCAAGAACTGCCACCCGGATGACACGACCGCCAAGGCTCAACTGTACGCCACCACCCTGGGACTGGAGATCGGCGCGGGGAGCGGCCCGGCTGCAACCCCTGCAGGCGGACAGCCCGTCTCGGCTGCCACTGCCGCGCCGGTCGCAGCGCAGGCATCGGTTGTCCTGACCGCCGACATGGTCGACTATTCCCAGCGCTACGACGAGGTCGTGCTGGGCAAAAAACCAGTCAACGTCGGCAATATCATCCTGCTGGCTATGCTGGGAGTCCTGGCGCTGGGCGGCGGTTTCTTCGTCCTGCAGCGGGAAGGCATTGTGAAGTTGTCCTTTGAAGATCCCAAAAAATTAGCAGTCGAGAAGAAATACCCTGCCGATCTGGTCGAACTGCTGCCGGAGCTCTCCCGCCTGAAGCCGGAAGCCCGTAAAGCCCTGCGCAACATCCTGGCCAAACCCGCCGTGGCAGCCGATATCTTTGGCTCCATCGACAAGTTGACCCAGAAAGAACCGGTTGAAGTGGAAGAAGATCAACCGGAAGAAGATGAGACTTCGGAACAGGAAGAATAAATTATTTTTAAGTTTGATCCAATTTTCGAAAAAATCTGAGAGGAGACAATCATGAACTGGTTAAAAATGCAATTGAGCAAGGAGTTGTGGTCCCCCTATGTTGCCGGCGCTCTGTTGGGCATCGTCGGTATCCTCACCGTGGTGGTGGCGAACAATCTCCTGGGCGCTTCGGGCGGTTTCGAAAATATCGCCGCCTACATCGGCAAGGCGCATCCAGCCCAATAACACCTATTTCAATTACGTCATGCCCGCCGCCATCACCTACCCGGTCATCCTGCTGGTGGGGATCTTCTTCGGCGGCATGGTCGGCGCCCTCACCAGCCGCACCTTCAAATTCCGCAAGATGGACGATGAACAGTGGAAGCAGGCCTACGGCAAGCAGACCTGGAAGCGCTGGCTGCTGCTCTTCGTGGGCGGCATCATCCTGGAATACGCGGCCGGCATCGCCGGCGGCTGCACCAGCGGTCTGGCCATTTCCGGCGGCATGCTGCTCGCCCCGGCGGCCTTCATCTTTATCGCCGGCATGTTCGCATCTGGCATTGTCACCGCCAGGATCGTCTACGGAAAGAAGTATTAGGAGGCTGCCATGGATATCAAAACCATCGTAATCGCTCTCGTTCTCGGTGTGGCCTTTGGCTTTGCCCTCAATAAAGCCGGCCTGACTCGCTATTCCAAGATCGTCAACGAGTTCCGCTTCACCGATATGGCCGTGCTCAAGTTCATGATGACCGCTCTGGTCGTGACCATGCTGGGTCTCTATCCCTTGCGCGCGCATGGGTATCATCACCTTCCCCACCGTTCCGGCGACCTACATCGTCGGCAACCTGGTCGGCGGGCTGATCTTCGGCGTAGGCATGGCTCTGGCTGGTTTCTGCCCCGGCACCGCCGTGGCAGGCGCCGGTGAAGGCAAAGTGGATTACATCGTCCCCGGCCTGCTCGGTTTCCTGACCGGCGCGGTGATCTACGGCCTGACCTACCAATACGTCTTCCCGCAGATCTCCAAAATTGCCAACTATCGGCAACGTGGTCATCCCGGACCTGTGGAATATCAGCCCATACCTGGCCGTGTTCGTCTTTGCCCTGATGGCCCTGGTCCTGTTCTATGCCATCGATCGCATGGGCTTGCATCGCGGCCCCAAGAAAGCCAAGTAAGAAATAGTAATCAGTGAACAGTGATCAGTCGTCAGTGATCAGTGAAGACTGAATCACCGAACACTGATCACTGATTTCTCCAGTATGGAGCCTTATGGCAAACACGTATCTCACGACGAGATTTTCTAAAGTTGGGCGGCGCTGCGGCTGGAGCCGTGGCTCTGGGACAATTCATCCCGCCTGCCGTTGCCTCAGCAGCCCGCCTCAGCGGAATCCTGGATGCCACCGACAGCGGCTACATCCCCACCATGTGCGAGATGTGCGTCTGGCGCTGCGGCGTGCTGGCCAAGGTCGAAGCCGGCCGGGTGGTCAAGCTGGAAGGCAACCCCGACCATCCGCATTCCAATGGCAACCTGTGCCCGCGTGGCCAGTCCGGCGTGATGACCACCTACGATCCCGACCGGGTCCTGACGCCGCTCATCCGGGTGGGCAAGCGCGGCGAGGGCATGTTCCGCAAGGCCTCCTGGGAGGAAGCGCTGGACATCGTGGCCGAGAACATGCTCAAGATCAAGGAGAAGTACGGCGCCGAGGCGATGGTCTTCTCCTCCACGCACAACCTCAGCCAGGTCCAGTTCGAGAACCTGCTCAACGGCTTTGGCTCGCCCAATTATGGCACCCAGCGCAGCCTGTGCTTCAATGCCATGATCGTGGCCAACCTGATGACCTATGGCATGGAAGAGCCGGGCCGCAAGTACGACGGCCTGAAGTACATCATCCTGACCGGGCGCAACCTGATGGAAGCCATCTCCACCTCCGAGACGTCCGCGCTGATCGCAGGCCATCGACCGGGGCGCCAAGGTGGTCTACCTGGACCCGCGCTTCACCAAGACCGCCGCCAAGGCCACCGAATGGCTGCCCATCCGCCCGGGGACCGACCTGGCCTTCCACCTGGCGCTGCTGAATGTGATCATCACCGAGCGGCTGTACAACCAGCGCTTTGTCTCCCAGCATACCTCTGGCTTTGACCAGCTGGCTGCTTCGATCGGTCAATACACGCCGGAATGGGCTGCGGGCATCACCGAGATCCCCGCCGAGACGATCGGGCGGATCGCCCGTGAGTTTGCTGCCGCCGCTCCCAATGCGCTGGCCCATAACGGCTGGCGCACGTCCAACTTCCATGAACTCCTTCCAGACCGAGCGCGCCATCGCCATCCTCAATGCCCTCATGGGCAACTGGGGCGTGGCGCTGTTCCCCTCGGCGGGGGAGGGCGGCAGTGTACTGGGTAGCTCCGCCGCAGCCGCCGTACCCGCGTGTTTCGGCCCAGCGCCTCGACGGCGTGCCGTGGAAGTATCCGTTCGTCCCGTTGAAGATCGGCGTCTTCCAGGAACTGCGTGATGCGATATTGACCGGTGAACCTTACCAGGCTCACGGCTGGTTCATCGCGCGGCAGAACCCGGTCCATGTCGCTGCCGGACCGCACCCGCACCCTGCAGGCGTTTGCGAAGATGGATTTCATTGCCACGGTCGACATCATCATGAACGACACCTCCTGGTTCTCCGACGTGGTCCTGCCGGAATCCTCCTACCTGGAGCGATACGACCCGCTCAATATCGTCGGCAACAAGGCCTTCATCCGCCAGCCGGTCATCGAGCCGCAGGGCGAAGGCAAGTCGGCGCTGTGGATCTACAACAACTTGGCGAACGCCTCGGGACTGGGCGATTTCTTCCAGTATACCGACGAAGAGGATTACCTCAAGCAGCAACTGGCCCCTCTGGGCGTGTCGCTGGAATCGGTCCGGCAAAAGGGCTATGTGGTACTTTCCGAAGAAGCAAACAGACCCACCGACTTCTCCTGGAGCACCGCCAGCGGCAAGATCGAGATCTTCTCCACCACGCTGGAGAATAGCGGCTTCTCCGGCTTACCCGGCTGGGAGGAACCGCCTGCCCCCAAAGCGGACGAGTTCTACCTGCTGACCGGCAAAGTGGCCCAGGCACACCCAGTTCGGCACACAGAACAACCAGTTGCTGCACAAGTATTCCGATGAGCCGCGCTTGTGGATGAACGCTGACAAGGCCACCACGCTTGGGCTGAAGGACAACGATGATGGTCGAAGTCAGCAGCGGTGGGGAAGATCCACATCCGACTGGAAGCCACCCAGGCCATCCGCCCGGATTGTGTGTACCTGACCCCCGGTTTCGGCCACCTGTCCAAGGGCCTGACCACGGCCTACGGCGTCGGTGCGAGCGATTCCGACCTGCACGTCACCTACACCGACCCCATCAGCGGCGGTCAGGCGCTGACCCAGACATTTGTATCGGTAAAGAAGATCTAGGATACGGAGTGGAAACATGGCTGAGATAATCCAAAAAGCATTCCTGTTCGATGCCACCCGCTGCATCGACTGCCGCGCCTGCATGGTCGCCTGCAGCGTGGAAAACAAGATCGATAATGACAAGACCCGTATCTGGGTGGCCGGCGTGGGACTGAAAGGGACTTTCCCGACCCTTACCCGCGCCACCATGGTCTATCACTGCATGCACTGCGCCGCTCCCGATTGTCTCTCCGCCTGCCCGGTGGGCGCCTATACCAAGCGAGACGATGGCCCGGTCATCTACGATGCCAAAAAGTGCATCGGCTGCCGTTACTGCATGAATGCCTGTCCCGTTCAGCGTGCCTCACTTCGATTACGACAAAGGTCTGATCGAAGGCGCTTTCATTGACAAATGCACCATGTGCCCCCAGCGTATCGACGTCGGACTCGAACCGGCCTGCGTGGCCACCTGCCCGACCGACGCGCTGGAATATGGCGAACGGGCCGACCTGCTGCAGAAAGCCCATGCCCGCATCCAGGCGCACCCGGACCGCTACATCGACCACGTCTACGGCGAAACCGAGAACGGCGGCACATCCTATCTCATCCTCTCTCACGTCCCCTTTGCCGAACTGGGCTTGCCGGATGTCGGTTCCATCCCGGTCAGGGACGTCAGCGAAAAGGCGATGGCCCTGTCCCTCCCGGTTGGCCTGGGCTGGGGTGTGGTGCTGACGGGGCTGGCCGCGGGCGTCCATCTGGTTAACCAGAAGAAGGCTGCCAACTGCCAAAACCATGGTCGAGACCGAAGAGAAGCCGGAGGATGCCCAATGAAAATGAAAATTGCTCTCGATCCTCGTCTGCGCCTGAGCCCGTTTGTGCTGGTTCTGCTGGCTTTTGCAGGGATTGCCTTCGTCGTTGCCATGATCCGCTTTTCCGCCGGGATTGGCGCCATCAGCAACCTCAACAACGCCTATCCGTGGGGGTTCTGGGTCAGTTTTGACCTGTACACGGGCATCGCCATCAGTTCGGGTGCTTTTGTGATCACCGCGCTGGTCTATATCCTTGAACTGGAACAGTTCCGCCCGCTCATCCGCCCGACCCTCCTGACCGGTTTCCTCGGGTATGCCATGGAAGTGGTGGCCCTGTTGATTGACCTGGGCCATCCCGAGCGCATCTGGCACTATTTCATCTACCAGAACTTCAATTCCTTCCTGCTCGTCATCGGGCTTTACGTGATGCTCTATGCCACCATCATGCTGGTGGAATTTGCGCCTGCCTTCCTGGACAAGATCAGGTTGGGGAAATTCACAGTTTTGATCAAGCGGTTCATGAAGCCGCTGGTCATCCTGGGCGCGGTCATCTCCACCCTCCACCAGGGATCGCTGGGCGCGCTGCTGCTGATCCAACCCGCCCGGCTGCATCCGCTGTGGTGGACGCCCATCCTGCCGATATTGTTCTTCATCTCGGCGGTCTCCATCGGCCTGGGGATGATCATTTTCGAATCTTCCCTCAGTTCCCGCTATTTCAAGCGCGGCCTGGAAGTGCATCTGCTTGAAAAACTGGCCGGCTATATTCCTTTCGTTCTGGCTCTCTACCTCGTCACCAGACTGGTCCAACTCATCCTGGCCGGGAAGTGCAGTATCTCTTTTCCGCCGGATTAAGAGTTTCCTTTTCTGGGTGGAGATCCTGGTTGGCGTGATCGTGCCCATTGTCCTTTTCTCCATCCGCCGCATCCGTCAAAGTCCCAAAGGCCTGCTGCACTGGCTCGATCATCCTGCTGCTCGGGATGATCCTGAACCGTTTCAACGTGAGCTGGTTCGCCGTCAAGCACGCCGATCCCATCACCTATATGCCCACTTTTATGAGCAACGTGAAGTATATTCCCTCCCTGCCTGAGATTGCCGTGTCCGTGGGGATCTTTTCGGCGGGCATCCTGGCTTTTGGCCTGGCGGCGAAATATCTGCCTGTGTTTGACGAAGTTGAACATCAGCCGGAACACTGATCGGTTTTCGCATTCACTTTCGGCGGCGCTTGCACCACTTCAGGGGGTGCTTGCGCCGTCGTCTCCGTCAGGACAAATGGGTTTGACAGGCACTATAATAGATCCATAACCTGTCACTCGTATACAACAGAATACCCCTGGCCGATATGAAAAACTGCGCCCTTCCTTTTTCCACCACCTGCATCCCCCTTCCATCCCGATCAAACAGGCTCGTTTCCGCTATACCCTGGCAGCGGGAGGGTTGTCGGTGTTCCTGATGCTGGTTCTGATCGTCACGGGCATCCTGGAAGTCTTTTACTACATCCCCACCACCGAAGGCGCGCCCGCCTCCATCCAGACCATCACCTACCTCGTCCCCTACGGGGGACTGGTGCGCAACCTGCATTACTGGGCAGCACAGTTCCTGGTCATTGTTGCGGCGATCCATCTTTTGCGGGTTGTTTTGACCGGTTCTTATTCGCCGCCGCGGCGGTTGAATTTCCTGCTCGGGATGGGACTGTTCGTCACCGCCATCCTGCTCGACTTCACCGGCTACGTTCTGCGCTGGGATGAAGGCATCCGCTGGGCGCTGGTCACCGGCACCAACCTGGTCAAGTCCATTCCCTTGGTTGGCGCGGCTCTCTACGGCATGATCGTCGGCGGACCCGTTCCGGGCGCCGCCACGCTCATCCGCTTTTACGGCTGGCATATTTTTGGCCTGATGCTGGTGGCGGGGATCCTGCTCATCTGGCACATTTTCCGCATCCGCCGTGACGGCGGCATTGCCGTCCCGCCCCCGCCCCTGCGGGAGACCAAGGCCCGCATCAGCCGCTTCGAACTGGTCCGGCGGGAAGTGGCGGCCATGTTGTTGGCCTCGGTGGGATTGCTGCTCGTATCCTTGTTTGCTCCCGCGCCGCTGGCAGCGCCCATGACCGGCATCAATGCCGCACCCGGCCTCTCGCGGGCCCCCTGGTTCTTCTTGTGGGTCCAGCAGATGCTCAAATTGGGCAGCCCATTCCTGTGGGGCGTGGTCGTGCCGCTGGCAGTGTTGCTGGCGGTCTCACTCATCCCGTTTGCCTTTCCCCGCACCGACCCGGCTGAGTTGGGAAAATGGTTCCCCCGCAGCGGACGGGCGGCCCAGGTATTCTTCATGTTGATCGTCCTATCCATCCTCACCCTGACGGTCCTGGCTCTCTTATCGGCTTAAGCGAACTATGCGCCGTCTGATCGTTCTTGCTTCCGCTTTACTGCTGATCTCACTGGTGCTGATCGCCTGGTGGGAAAGCCGGCGCGTGGAACCCGTTCCATTGACGCCTGTTCTGACCGGAAAAACGGAATATTGCCTCACCTGTCACGCCGACCTGCCCGAGATCAGCGCCTCCCATCCGCTGGAGACCTTCGGCTGCGTCACCTGTCATGGCGGCGAAGCGCTGGCCCTGGATGCAGACCTGGCCCACAGCACGATGCGCGGCGGCAAGAACCCGGCGGATTTCTCGGTCGTGCAGGCTTCCTGCGGCGGCTCCGATTGTCACAGCGGTTCCGCCGAGACCGGTCGCGACCACATCCAGCGGGCCACCACCAGCATCCAGGATACGTATGCAGGCGCTATTGCCATGATCCGCTTCACCTTCGGCGCGCAGGCCGACCTGACGGCTCTCCTTGGCACTCGCGCCATCTCCGCTCCCGCGGGACCGGGCGGCATCACCAGCCTGGGCTTGTTCGATCCGGCTGCCGAGACAAATCCATCCGTCCAGCTTTTCGGGCAGAACTGCCTCACCTGTCACATCTCGCGCTGAACCCGTCGAGACGGGCGGGCGCTTCGACCACTTCACCGGCTGCGCCGCCTGTCATACGCCCACCCAGGCACCCGCTCAGGCGGCGGTGGATACCGCCACTGCCACGACGGTCCACAAATTGACCACCGCCATTTCCTACACCCAGTGCGATACCTGCCACAACCGCGGCAACTACGACCTGCGCAGCATGACCTTCCAGCCCCGCACGGACCAGCCCGTCGACCGCCTGCACGATTACTACCAGCCCATCGCCCAGTTCACCCGCTGTGAGTGGACGCTCGACTGCATCGACTGCCACACCCGCACCGAGGCGATGGGCGATGGCACGCTCTACAGCAGCAAACTGGACATCCAGTACGTGCAGTGCCTGACCTGTCACGGCACCCCGACTGACCTGCCTCTTACGCGCACGCTGACCGACCCGAACGACCTGGCCTTCCGCCTGGCCCAACTCAACCCGCTGGTCGACCTGCGGCTGGGTGACACCATCCTGGTCACCGAGACGGGCGAGCCGTTGTGGAATATCCGCCTCCTGCCGGATGGCTCTTATGTGCTGGTCGGCAAGGCCACCGGGGATGTGTTCCCTTTCCGCCCGGTGATGGGCTCGGCCTGCACGCAGGACCCGGCCGAGCAGGGCTCGGCCTCGTGCCATCAATGCCATGCGGTGGAACGATGAACGAACCACAACTCTCCCGCCGCGATTTCCTGAAGGTGGCCCGGGCCGCTTTCCTGACTGCTGCCGGTCTGTTGGGACTGGGCGGTCTCCTGCGCTACCTCAGTTACCAGACCGATCCTCCCGCCCAGACGGATTTCGACCTGGGACCGGCGGCAGATTATCCCCCCGGCTCGCGTACGCCTCTGCCGCAAGTTCCGGCGTTGCTGGTCCATGGGGAGGCAGGTTTTACTGCTCTCAGCCTGCTTTGCCCGCATTTGGGCTGCACCGTCCAGAGCTGAGGCCGAAGGTTTCGCCTGCCCATGCCACGGCTCCCGCTTCGACCCACAGGGCCAACTCCTGCGCGGTCCCGCCGCCAGTCCATTGACCGTCCTGCGGGTCGAGACAACTCCCGATGGACATCTGCATCTATACACAACCTGAAAACCACTAGCGCCGCTGACGTGAGCGGCCTGGTATGAACGTTGAAGGAAAATCCCTGATGGAATTAGATGAACTACTCCGCCAATCTTCCGCCCAACACAGCCACCTTTGCCCGCGGCAGGTGTTGGGCGTCCGCCTGGGCCTGGCTGGCCTGAAAGCCATCGGCCTGCCGGCGCCCATGCCGCATAAAGCCGCCCTGGTCTTCATCGAGTCGGACGGCTGCTTTGCCACCGGCATCGAGGTCGCCACCGGCGCGGCCGTGGGTCACCGCACCCTGCGGGTGATGGACCTGGGCAAGGTGGCGGCCACCTTCGTCAATGTGGAGACGGGCGCGGCCTTCCGTCTGGCGCCGCGCCTGAAGGTCCGCTTGCATGCCTGCGAGTATGCGCCGGATGAACCAAAATATGTCGCCCAACTGAAGGGCTATCAGATTATGCCCGATGAGGAACTAATATCCTGCCAGGAGGTGGAGCTGCAGCCCAGCCTGCAGGCCATCCTCAGCCGCCCCGGCCTGCGGGTGGAATGCGCCCGCTGCGGGGAGGAGATCATCAACGAGAGGCAAGTGTTGGTAGGCGGCGAGATCCTCTGCCGTACCTGTGCGGGGAATGGGTATTACTCCCTCAAGTGATTTTCCCAGCAATAAGAAATTCGGGTCTTAAAACAAGTAGCCAGTGAAAACTTCACTGGCTACTTGTTTTCCTGCCGGGCCTGTGCTTCAGCCAGCGCCAGTTCCTCCGGCGTGTTCAGGTTGCGGAATGCCAGCCCCCTGCGGGTCGAACTGCAGCACCACTTCGGCGGGCACCAGCCGGGTATGGACTTTCGCCAGCCAGTCGGTCAGTTTGAAACTCTTTTCTTGCAAGGCCGCCTCGATGGCAGGCAGGCAGTTCTCCCGCAGGTAGATCGCGTGCAGCGGCTCCAGCCCCCTGGCGGTAGCGGGGATGACCACGTCTGCCTCCGTCTTGACGATCAGGTCCAGTTCATATTCCAGTAACGTCCGGCTGGCGAAGGGCATGTCACAGGCCACTGCCGCCACCAGCGGATTTTTGGCGGCTTTGAGCGCCGTATACAGGCCTCCCAGCGGCCCCGCCCCGGCCTGCAAGTCGACGTGGACGGGCAGGTTCAGGAAGGCGTAGTCGGCGGGAGCATTGGCCGAGATGAGAATCTCGTCAGCGATGGGGGCCAGTTGGTCGAGGATGTGCTGGATGAGCGGGCGGCCCAGGAACGGCAGCAGCGCCTTATCCCGGCCCATGCGGTCGGACTTCCCCCCGGCGAGGATCGCAAGCGTTAGCATAGGCGACATTATAACGAAAAACCTCATTCTCCGGACGACTGCGCCTCCCCCGGCAGTCCTGTTTCGTCTGAGGTTTTCATGTTCGTGTTTTTTTCCTTAGTGGTTCTTCCTTAGTGGCCCTTCGTGTTCCTTGGTGTTAAATCTTTTTTTCCCCGTCCCTCCTTCCCAACTCTTCCACCTTTTCCCGCAGGCGCATGACCTGCTTGTGCTCCTCCAGCAGCATGCATAGCAGGAAGACCTCGAACGGCAGCGCTCGGCGGAAACGGGCGCTTCGGGGGATAAGGCAACCTGGATGGCGGGGGTGCTCTCCAACAGGGGAAGCACCTGGTAGCAAGTGAAGGCTTGTGACACGGTAATGCGGTTCAATATCTCGGGCTGCCCGCCTGCTGCCGCGTGCCACCACATACGCATTGAACCGGTTCCCGCCATCCAGGACGCGCACAGGTCCATCTTCGCCCATGCGGGCGATGTCCCCCAGCATGCTGACGTTGAGACTGCGTGGTCCGACGATCAGCGTCCAGCGGGGAGTCTTTCCACCCAGGCGGATGCGCTTCTCCTGCGAGAGAGGACCGGGCTGGGGAACCAGGCTCCGCTCCACCACGCCCCATTGCTTTTGCGATCCGCTGAATGAACTCATGCTCCCACGATACTCTTTCTGTATAGCAAAAACAATCCCCCTGCAGGTGATTGCCAGGGGGAAAGGCGGGTTAGCCCAATGGGTGAGCCATATTTACGATCTCGCGGCCGGACCTTACTTCTCCCAGCCGGAAAAATCCCACCCCTGTAATACCTGCCGCAATTCGGCTTTGCCATGCAGGTTGAACTCCAAGAGCATATTGCGCATGTGGGTCTTTACAGTTTCGGTGGAAATGTGCAGGATGGCGCCGATCTGCGCATTGGTATATCTCAGGCAGGTCAAAGCTGCCACCTGCTGCTCGCGGGCCGAGAGAGCCTGCCAGTGTTTCTGCAGTCCCGCCCGTGTGTGCAATTGCGCCAGCCCCGCTTCGATCAGGTCGGCCTGCACCTCGCCGGGGGAGCGCTTTTCCTGGACGGCGATGGATTCTAGCATGGCCTCCAGCGGCTCATCCAATTCATAGTAGTGCGGCCCCCCGCCGCGTTTAAATCCCAGGCGCATCAATAAACGTTTCCATGGTCCCATGCTGTCATTATATAGAACATGTGTTCGAATGTCAAGGAGTAGTGACTGATATTCGGACATTTTTTGCAAGAAGTATTATTTCACCTCAGTATACGAAAAAACGTGGATGAGCGATGTTCTCTCGCTCATCCACGTTTTTTCGTTAATATCCTCAAAACGATCCCACTGCCATTTTCTTATCTTTGAAGATGTCGAAGATCATATCCCAGCCGGCGGTTTTTAACGTCAACAGGACCGGTTCGGTTGGGTTGACCAGTTTCAGGAAAGGCGACTTGTACGTCCCATCCAGCAAGCCTTTTTGCACAGCCGCCTCATTGACCTGGTTGGCCAGGGCGTTCAGTTTCCGGTCGATCTTCTGGAGCGAACGCAGGGCCGCGCTGCTCATGAATCGCACCGCCGAAAGGTCCAGCAGCAAATAGCGGGTCCCCTGATCGATGGAACTGGCTGCCAGTTGATCCAGTTCCTGGTAATTGGAACTGTCGATGGCTCCGTTGATGCGCAGGACCGTCACCGGTACCCGGCTTTGTTCATAGGAAATGTGAATATCCATGGGCGCTATCCTTTTCTCCTGACACGGGCGAGACGATACCTCCCCGGCGGTTCATGGCCCAAAATAGGTCTCCGCAGGGCCGCTCATCGTTGTAAGTAGAGGGGAAGGGGTTAATTCTGTCATATTTGGACAAATCATGCTTCTTATATCCAATTTTGCTCATCTCGTCAACCTCCCATTTCTCCTATGTACCTTTTCAGTGATCTTCGGACAATCTTGCAAGAATAATTACTTCACCACAGTATACGAAACATGACACATCCCCAATTTAAGCATTGATGAATTTTTTGGATTTCCATACAGGAAAGTACGCCGAAAAAACAACCCCGAGCGGTGTTCTTCCCGCTCGGGGTTGTTTTTTCGGATCTTTAGGCCCCTTCCCGGATGCCTTTAGCCATGGAACGGATAAATTTCGGGAAGGGGTTGGGGGATGGGCCATCAATACCGATTTTTCCCTGATCCAACACATGAAATATGAGATTCGGGGTTAATCATGTTTCGATATTCAACCCCTTCCCCGATTTCAACTAGCCGTAAAAAAGACCTTTTTTCGGGGAAGAGCCTGTCCCCAGCCAGGGGGAGGATGGGGATGGGGTTGTAGAACCATATTCTTAGTCCCAAAGGCTTTTTGATAATGTTACGAGACCTTCAAACCTGTTCCAACACGGATGTCCGAACAAATTTCGGAACATCAAACCTTTTCACCCTTGTCGGAAACCCCAAGTTGTTAGACAATTGAACCATCACATACCCACAGGAGAATTCATGACCCGCCCCTTCCTTCCCACCAGCCTGAAATTGCGCCGCCCTGTCCCTTCGGACATCGAAATTGCCCAGGATGCCACCCTCAAGCGCATCCTGCGGGTGGCGGAGGAGTGTGGCATTCTGCCGGATGAGATCGAATTTTACGGGCCTTATAAAGCCAAGATCAAGTTGGAGATCCTCGACCGCCTCAAGGATCGTCCCGACGGCAAGTACATCGACGTGACTGCCATCACCCCCACACCGTTGGGGGAGGGCAAAACCACCACCACTGTAGGCCTCTGCCAGGCGCTCGGTGTTCATCTGGGTAGGACCGTCTTCACCTGCATTCGCCAGCCATCGCAAGGACCCACGTTCGGCATCAAGGGCGGGGCTGCGGGCGGGGGATATTCCCAGGTCGTGCCCATGGACGAGTTCAACCTGCACCTGACCGGCGACAACCACGCCATCACCGCCGCCAATAACCTCCTCGCCGCTGCCATCGACGCGCGCATGTTCCATGAGTGCGGGCAGGACGACGACAAATTGTTCAATGCCCTCTGCCCGCCCGACCGGGAGGGGCGGCGGGTCTTTTCAGCCTCCATGCTTCTGCGGCTGCAGAAGCTGGGCATCCACAAGACCGATCCCTGCGAGTTGACGCCTGCCGAACGGTCCCGCTTTGCCCGCCTGGATATCGACCCCGCCTCCATCACCTGGCGGCGAGTCATGGATACCAACGACCGCATGCTGCGAGAGATCGAGGTGGGCCTGGGCCCGGAGGAAAAGGGTCAGACCCGCCGGACCGGTTTCGACATCACCGTCGCCAGCGAGATCATGGCGATCCTGGCGCTCACCAGCAGCCTGGAAGATATGCGCCGGCGTCTTGGCCGCATGGTCATCGGCACCAATCACCTGGGTGAGCCTATCACCGCCGAAGACCTGGGCGTTGCCGGCGCGCTGATGGTGTTGATGAAGGATGCCATCAAGCCGAACCTCATGCAGACCCTGGAGGGCACGCCCGTCTTCGTCCATGCCGGACCGTTCGCCAATATCGCCCCGGGCCAATCTTCCATCCTGGCAGACCGCATCGCCCTCAAACTGGCCGATTACGTCATCACCGAATTGGGTTTTGGCGCTGACATCGGCATGGAAAAATTCTTTGATATCAAATGCCGCTATTCCGGGCTGGTGCCGCACGTGGTTGTCCTGGTCGCCACCGTGCGTGCCCTCAAGATGCACGGCGGCGGACCGAAAGTGGTGGCCGGTAAGCCCCTCGCTCCCGAATACACCCGCGAAGACCTGACTCTCCTCCGCCAGGGCCTGCCCAACCTGGAACGGCACATCCAGAATGCGCTCAAATATGGCGTCAATGTCGTCGTTGCCATCAATAGTTTCTCCGCCGATACTCCTGCTGAACTGGAATTGATCCGGGAATCATCCTTGCGCATGGGCGCTATGGATGCGGTTGTCTGCACCCACTGGATGGACGGCGGCGAAGGCGCTATCGACCTGGCCGAGGCTGTCATCAAAGCCGCCGAAAAACCGGCTCCATTCAAATTTTTGTATCCTCTCACGTTTTCCATCAAGGAAAAGATCGAAACCATCTGCCGGGAGATCTATCGCGCCGACGGGGTGGACTACTCGCCCGAGGCCGAGCGCAAGATCGAACTGTACACCCGTCTGGGTTTCGACAACCTTCCCATCTGCATGGCCAAGACACACCTGTCCTTCAGCCATGACCCCACCCTCAAAGGTGCGCCGACCGGCTTTCGTATCCCCATCCGGGATGTGCGCGCTTCCGTCGGAGCCGGCTTCATCTACCCCCTGGTTGGCGAAATGCGGACCATGCCGGGTCTGCCCACCCGCCCGGCGTTTTATGATGTTGATCTCGACCTCGCCACCGGCAAAGTCGTCGGCCTCTTCTGACGATAGCATCCGGGGAGGTCGCGCGGCGGTGAGTGCAACTCTTGATTGATTTTTGCTATAGGAGGTACAAATGTCAACCCCAGTCCCTCAACGCGAGC
The DNA here is from genome assembly GCA_963847105.1 of uncultured Chloroflexia bacterium. Taxonomy (GTDB): domain Bacteria; phylum Chloroflexota; class Anaerolineae; order Anaerolineales; family Villigracilaceae; genus UBA877. The sequence goes on from CAWJYP010000003.1 coordinate 298,889, forward strand.
AGATCATCACCATCGAGCGGCACATCCTCGAAGAACAGACGGCCTACCCCGCAGCCACCGGCACGCTGACCAACCTGCTCTATGACATTGCCCTGGTTGGCAAGGTGATCGCCAGCAAGACCAACCGCGCCGGGCTGGTGGAGATCCTCGGTCGCACGGGCGACACCAATATCCAGGGCGAACAGGTCCAGAAACTCGACCGGCTGGCAGATGAGACCTTCTTCCACCTCAACGACCACACCGGCCGGATCGCCGTGATGGCTTCCGAGGAACATGAAGACATCCTCCTCATCCCGGAAAAATATCCCGCTGGGAAATACGCGCTGATCTATGATCCGTTGGATGGCTCCTCCAACATCGATTACAACATCTGCCTGGGATCGATCTTTTCCATTTACCGCAAGATCAGCCCGGGTCGTGGCGCGCTGGAGGACTGCCTGCAGCCGGGGCGGCAGCTTGTAGCCGCCGGTTATATCCTCTACGGCACCAGTACCATGCTGGTCTACAGCACGGGCAAGGGCGTCAACGGCTTCACCCTTGATCCGGCGGTGGGTGAGTTCCTGCTTTCCCATCCCAACATCCGCATCCCCCATCCGGCCCAATATTACAGTGTCAACCAGGGCAACCAGAATTACTGGTCCCCCGGCATGAAGGCCTATATCGATTATTTGCAAGGCGGCTCCGGCAGTTCGCAAAATTTATCCTCCCGCTATATTGGCTCGCTGGTGGCCGATTTTCACCGCAACCTGCTCGCCGGAGGGGTATACTTTTACCCGGCCGACAGTCGCGACCCGGCCAAACCGCACGGAAAACTCCGCCTTCTGTACGAAGCCATCCCCCTGGCTTTCCTGGCAGAACAGGCGGGCGGAGGCGGGTCGGATGGACGCCGGAACATCCTCGACATCCAGCCGGAAAGCCTCCACCAGCGCACGCCGCTGTTCGTCGGTAGCCTCGACCTGGTCAGGCAGGCGGAAGAGTTCATCCGGAAACTCGGTTGATCCGATTTGTGAGGTGGGTGAAAACTCTACTGATCCGGCGAATGCGTATAATTATCTTATGCACCCCGATCTACTTTCTCTCACGATCACGTCCGCCCTCGAAGGACTCCGGCGGCATGATTTCACTGCCCTCGAACTGACCGAAGCCTCTTTCCGGCGGATTCAGCAGCTCAACTCGCACCTGAATGCCTTTATCACCCACACGCCCGACCTGGCTGTGCAGGAGGCCCTTGCAGCAGACAGTCTCATTGCCAGCCAGCCTCCCAACCTGAACGACTTTTCCCTGCTGGGCCTGCCCCTGGCAGTCAAGGACCTGATCGATGTGATGGGGGCCCGCACGACCGCCGGTTCGAAAGCGGTGGAGCCGCTGTTGCCGCAGGAAGATGCACAGGCCGTCCTGCGCCTGAAATTCGCCGGCGGGATTATCCTGGGCAAGACCAATACCCATGAAATTGCGCTGGGGGTCACCGGCGTCAACCCGCATTTCGGGACGGTTAAAAATCCGTGGGACCTTTCCCATATCAGCGGAGGCTCCTCCAGCGGCTCGGCCGCGGCGGTGGCGGCAGGCATGTGTGTGGCAGCCCTCGGCACCGATACGGGCGGCTCCATCCGTATACCGGCCTCCTTGTGCGGGGTGGTGGGTCTCAAGCCCACCTATGGACGGGTCAGCACCTGTGGCGTTGTGCCGCTCTCCTGGAATCTGGACCACGTTGGCGTACTCTCCCGCTGTGTCCGTGATGCCGCCATCATGCTGTCAGTCCTGGCTGGATTTGACTCGCACGATCCCGCTTCCCAGAATTTGCCGCCGGACGATTACCTTGCTCATCTTGAAGAGGGTCTCAACGGCAGCCGCATTGCCTTTGCCGCCGGGCCGTTCTTCCAGTCAGCCGATGAAGAAGTCCTGGCAGCCGTTGAGACGGCGGCAAAGGTGTTCACGGAGTTGGGTGCGGATGTGGAAAGAGTGGATATGGACTGGCTGGCTGCGACCGCCCGCGCCAACGGTCAAATGACGATGGCGGATGCGGCTGCATATCATCGCGACCGATTGGCAGCCCATCCCGAGCGGTTCGGCGCGGATGTGCTCGAGCGGTTACAGACTGGCGCAGCGGTGACGTCCAGCGAATATGCTCTGGCGCGCCGCCTGCAGGTCGAGTTCCCGCCGGCGCTTCGATCGGTTTTTCGAGAAATATGATCTGCTGATGCTTCCTACAACCCCCACCGTCGCCCCGCTGATCGAAGGCACTTCCGCCGTCGAGGCGGCCGGCCTGTTGACCCGCTTCACCGCGCCCTTCAACCTGACCGGTCTGCCGGCGATCTCACTGCCGTGCGGATTTTCTTCCACCGGCTTGCCCATCGGCTTGCAGTTGGTCACGCGAGCCATGGGCCGAGGCGGCTCTGCTGCGGTCAGCCCATGCCTACGAGCAGGCGGCGGGCTGGCAGACTGCATCACCCCGATGTAAGCGCGTTCATACAGAGAACGGTACCGCGTTCAAACGCATAATCGTGACTGTATCCCGGACATTAAGCTTCGGTGCTTTTGCATGAAGTGTCCAAATTTCATCGAGTATGCCGGAAAAGCAATGGATGAGCGATGTTTCTCTCGCTCATCCATTGTTTTTTCCGGATCATTAAACCCCTTCCCCGGTTTCAACTGGCCGAAAAAGAGACATTTTTGCGGGGAAGGGGCAGGGGAACGGTTCTGCACCAAAGTGCCCAGAATGGGTACGAAGTTCGGTGAAGCAGCTTGTCCCGAGCCTGAAAGGATGGGGACAGCGGATGGGCGATAGGGTCTGTAGACCACATACAAGTCTTATTCTATGTATATTCAAACTGCTCTGAACACTATGTCAGTAATTGGGGTTCAATAATCGTTAAAACGTTTGAACGATGTAAACGCGATAACCAACGTGCTTAATACACGAAGGGGATAAACCGCTTCGTCCGACCCATGTACGTCTTGATAATCCTCCCCAAACTTAAGCACACACTCACGCTCATCCGCACAGGCGGTCGCGTAAGGAATGCCGTCGCCACCACCGCCAGGCATCCGTCCAGCAGGGAGGGCGACTTGAAGAAAATGCCCCACGCCAGGTAGAGCAGCGACGCATACAGCGGATGGCGGATTAGTTTGTAGATCCCCGTCGTGACCAATTTTGTCGTGGCTTCCAGTTCATCCGTCGGTTTGCCGACCTTCCTTAGCATGACGACCCCGTAGACGATGGGAATCAGCGCAGCGATCAGCAATACCCATGAAATGATCTGATTCCACGCCAGCGGATCGGCGAACCAGCCGCGCATGTTGATGACGAACATCCCCAGGATGATCTCCCAGGCGAAGAAGCGGTAGAAGCCGTGCGAGCCAGCCTGCCGCAGGGAAGGGATCGATATCCACACGATCCCGACCGTCCCCAAAATAAAAATAATTGCTTCAATCATTTGTCCACTCCTTCCATTCGTTTACCAACTCTCAGTTTCACTTCTGCAGGCAATCGATCACCTGCAGCACCGCTCCCACGGGTGCGGAGGCGGTGCTGACCAGTACCGGCACGCTGGCAACCTCGAACAGAGCCTGCACTCCGTCGGCTTTCCAATGATCCCCGACGAACCCGATCGCGTTGACATCCCCGGCGATGGCCTGCACCATCTCACCCGGACCCGTCGCCAGCCTGCGCCAGCGAGGTGACCGGCGTCCCGCCCATGGCAGCATCCTGGAAGATCTGCTGCACATCTTCACCCGCCGCCAGGACCCACACCTGCACGGGAGCCGTCATCGCCTCCAACTTCACTCCAATTACGGATCTGGCCTGTAAATAACTCCTCGCACTTGCTCAAGGGTCAGTTTCCGCAGCGGATTTTCGGAGTTGGAGATCACGATGATCTTTTCCGTGCCGATCTGGTAGGTGGTGGGGAGCAGCAGGTCCGCTTCTCCGATGCGCATAGCCATTTCTGCTTGAGTGGGGTCAAGCGCCTCGGTGGACTGGAGTTCCGCCAGGACCACGTTTCTTCCGGCACAGCGATACAGGTCAGCCAGCCAGGGTTGTGTCGCGGCCGTGTACTGGACCTTTATCTCTTCAGCGGGGGAGGCAGGTTTTGCCGTACCGCATCCGCTTAATAGCAGCATCCCTGACATGATCAGGATGGGTATTATCTTCATCTTTCTGTTCTTCTTCTCTCTTTCCTTCGTGTCCCTTTCGTTCCTTTGTGGTTAATCTTTTGACCTTACAAAAGGGTCACAACTCGCACAGGATGGCCTCGACCAGTCTTTTTTGTAGGCCGAACATCTGGCGAAGTCCAGTGTCGGTAGTACCCATGAACTGCCTCTACAGAAAGTTGATTGCCAGGCAGGTTAGCCCGACCACGCCGCAGTATGCCGCAAAAACGTTCAGCGAATGTTTGGCCAGGTAGCCCAGCAGCCATTTCACCGCCAGCCAACCGACCACTGCTGCCGTCAGGAAACCGACTGCGATCACCGGCAGGAATGCCGCCAGACCCTCCATTTGCAGCACCTCCAGGCTCTGGTATCCGCCCGCCGCCAGCATGACCGGCACGGACATCAGGAAGGCGAAGCGCGCTGCCGCCGGACGGTCCAGACCGCGCAGCATCCCTGCTCCCATGGTCGTGCCCGAGCGGGATGCGCCTGGAAAGACCGATATCGCCTGGGCCAGGCCGATCACCAGTGCATCCAGCCAGTTCATTTTGTCCAGGCCGCGCGAGCGTGTCCCCAGCCATTCGGCGAAATACAGGATGGCTGCGCTGATCAGCAGGCGGATGCCTGCCTCGAGCAGCGGCGTTTTGAAAAGGCCTCCAGCGCCGATTTAAGCAGGTACCCTGAAATGAGCGCCGGGATGGTGGCGATGACGATGTACCAACCCAGCCGGGCTTCCTGCTCCAGCGGTTTTCTTTTGAAAACGAGCGGGATGCTTGCCAGTGTGGACGAGAGGATCTTCCACAGGTCTTTCCAGAAATAGGCCACCAGCGATAGGATCGTCCCCAACTGGACCAGCACCAGGAACGAGAACATGGCCTCGTTGCCGGGGATGCTCAACAACTTTTGGCCGATGAGCAGGTGCGCCGTCGATGATACCGGGATGAACTCCGTCAATCCCTGAATAATGCCCAGCATGAACGATTGGAAAATGGTCATGGTGTGTGTGGTCCTTCTGCTAGATGATTTGGTAGGCTAATGGTTCATGGAGAATGGTTAATAATAATCCGGGAAATCTTCCCTTATGTGATAAGAAGTAGGAAATTCTTTGTCACCACGCTTCATCCGTTTGAGATATCCGATATAGGTATTCATTTTTTTACAAAGGGCTTCGCCACGCAGGCTTACCTGATGATAAAGATCGGTAGAGATATATCCCAAGTTACAGGCAAGCGCCAGATGACTTTCCACTTCAGTTAGTGAACCACGTGCCATATAACAAAACCGGACGGTATCCAGATAGTGGTAGCGTCCATGCCCTTCGGCGATATTAGCCGGAATGCTTTGTGCCGCCCGTCTTAACTGCTGGGATAAATTCCACTTTTCCTCAGGAGGCAGGCAAGGAATGACTTCTTTATAGATGGTAGTGGCATATTCAAATGCTTTGGCCCAAATCTCCAATTTATCCAGATCCATCACGGTCATGTATTCCTCCCGATGATTCTTCCATCAACTATTACCCATTAACCATTCCCTATTCTCTATTAACGATCTCTCTTTTGGCATTTCCCTTCCAGGTTGCTTTCCATTGCGGAATTTTGGTTTCGAAGGATTCGTCAATGATTGATTGACGCACATCCTGTACTAGCTTTATCAACGCATGCAAATTATGGATAGATAGAAGCGTTCCCGCCAGCAGTTCTTTCGCCATGATCAGATGGCGCAAATATGCCCGCGTAAACGTCCGGCAGGTGTAACAGGTGCAGGTTTCATCGATGGGGCGCCGGTCACGGGAAAATGTGGCGTTCATCAGGTTCAGCCGACCCTCCGGCGAGAAGGCGGCGTGATGCCGTGCCAGCCGGGTCGGCAGGACGCAGTCGAAAATGTCCACCCCGCGGGCGATCCCGTCGATCAGGTCCTCCGGCGTGCCCACGCCCATCAGATAACGCGGCTTCTCTTCCGGCAGGAGCGGTGTGACCACGTCGAGCATGGCTTGCATCTCGTTTTTCGTCTCGCCCACCGAGAGTCCGCCGATGGCGATGCCGGGGAAGGGCATCGAGGCGATGAAGCGGGCCGATTCGGCCCGCAGGTCCGCGTCGACCCCGCCCTGGACGATGCCGAAGAGCGCCTGGTCGGGTCGTTTTTTCGCCTGCAGGCATTGCTCGGCCCAGCGGTGAGTCCGTTCCATGGCGACCCGGCTGTAAGCCAGGTCACGCGGATCGGAGCACTCATCGAAGGCCATGATGATATCCGCCCCCAGGTTTTCCTGGATGGCGATGGATTTTTCGGGGGTAAAGCGGTGCAGCGACCCATCCACGTGGCTCTTGAAGGTCACCCCCTCGTCGTCGATCTTGCGGCTCTCTGCCAGCGAGAAAACCTGGTACCCGCCCGAGTCGGTCAGCATGGGCCGCGGCCACTGCATGAACTCGTGCAAACCGCCCATTTCCGCCACCAGTTCGTCGCCGGGGCGCAGGTAGAGATGATAGGTGTTCGAGAGAACCAGCGAGGCGCCCAACTCTTCCAGTTGTGCCGGGGTGAGCGTCTTGACCGTTGCCTGCGTCCCCACCGGTGCGAAGACCGGCGTCTCGAGTTCCCCGTGCGTCGTCTGGAAAACACCCGCCCGTGCCCGTCCCTGCCTGGCTATGATCTCATATTCAAACATGGGCTGATTATCTGGAACGACAGAGCCAAAACATTTATTCGGGAGCATCTTTTACCGCCATGGCCTTGGGTGATGTTGATTTAGATGGTCATACCGAAGTTGTGGTAGGACAGAAACGTCAGGATTTAAATACCGCGGGGATATATATCATTGTTTTTGATGGGGCCACTGCTGCAGAAGAGTGGAGGAGTTTGAGCTTGGATATATGGGGGTCTGTCGTAGCATTAGAGCTGGCAGATATTGACGGTGATTCCCATATCGAGATTGTCGCATCCGTTAGTGGAAGAAATATCTACGTATTCGACGGATTCACGCACCAGATCGATTGGTCCCATTCCATGTCGGCGTATGCTTTTGAAGTTGCCGACTTCGATCTTGATGGAAACGTGGAGGTCCTCGTCGGCAAGGGGAATGGTGTAATAAATGCTTATCAAGGTAACACACATCAATTGAAAAAAAGCTTTGTGATAGGCTCAAGCAAGATCAATGGAATTCTAGCCATAGAAGATTTAGATAATGATGGCAAATCGGATTTTTTGGTGAGCGATGAGAGCCATTTTTTTATTGTCACGAATAACGTATCCAACATTTACTGGCAGAGCCCTGACCTGGGAGGCAGTTTTCTTGGAGGACTAAATCAACTGAATATGGTTGATCTTGATGAAGATCTCAACTTTGACATTGTTGCAGGTTCATCTTTCGCACTTTATCAGTTCGAAGCGATGAGAATTCCATTAGATCGGATACTATTTCTACCTATGATCCACCGAACACATCCATTTTCTTATCCGGGGTTATTTGGATCTGTCACTTCCAATGGCGCCGTGCTTTCCGGAGCCCCTCTCGACCTTTATTATTTCAATGGGAGCAATTGGTCCCTGAAAAATACCACTACAACGGATATATCGGGTATCTATTCCTATTCTAATCTCCCGACTTTAAATTCCGGTCAAAAATATGCTGTGGAATATATCAATTTGTCTCAAACTTATAATAACCGCCTCTTTCTTTGGCAGACACGTCAATTGGGGAGTTACCAGAACGGTGGTAGTGTTAATCTCGGGAATTTTGACCTTGCAGACTTAACCCTTTCTGATCCGAGTAATCACTCCGTCGTAACCTTGCCAATCACATTCCAGTGGAATGCCAGGCCAAATTCTCCTACCGATAACTACCAACTTGTCCTTTATTCGATGGATGGCTTACATGAATACATTTCGCCTCTCCTGGGCTATACGGATTCCTACCGATTGACTAGCATGCCTTCGGGTTTTACTTATGGGATGAGTTATGGTTGGACAGTCTGGATAAATGCTCCTGATGGAGGGATTGGAGTTCCATTTTATTACGGTAACGTACAATTCTATACTATTGGCTCGTCGGAATATCACACGAATGAGATGCAATTCGATAAAGTCACGCTTGATATTTTGAATATTTTAGACGAACGAGTGATCCGGTAAATTGAATTCACCTTCCTTTTGCAGGACGGTTATCTAGAAAAAAGTGGATTCAGTGGCAGCACCTTGATCCAGTAGACCTGCTGGAATCTCTTTTCCTTGCTCAGGACGGACCGGATTTGTTCCTTGAAACTTGTCCCGCCGTTTTGATTCTCGTTGATCAGTCGCAGCGCTTCCTTCAATGTCCCCACATCGTGGTTAAGGGGCAGTTTCAACAACGCCTCGATCGGGTCGCTCAAAGGCCGGCAGTTCGGCAGGGACTTGTAGAATCGAAATCCCAATTGCCACGCTTCCATCTCCCCGTAGACCGAAAAGGCGGTAGAGAAGTCCCTGCTCCAGGTGGCGCGTCTCGTGGACGAATTCCATCAATACCCACGGGTCATCCGGGGGCATATTGGCGATGTATCTTGAGACAAACAAGGTATTTTGCAGTTGCAATCCCCTCAGGCTGATCTTCACCTTCCACCACAGGTTCTTGGCGTCATTATCGACGATGACGATGTTGACGTGATTGCGGAAGATATAGTCAGCCGTGTGCGGCCCTTCATTGCCGGATGCTATGAGGTTCTGGAGAATGCACTTTGACCAGGTATCGTAATCATCGAGAGTGGACATTTTTTCTCATCAGTATCGGTTTCTTAAAATTTCATCAACTTACTTGTAATTACTTGCTAAAGTATATACAATATACAAAGAATTAGGAGGGTGAATTTTTTATACTCACAAGCCACGGTTCTTAAATTAACTGAATCAATCTGTGATTTTGATTTAAAAGGGAAGGGTTCAATGACATCATCACTTCGTAACAAATGCCGCTGGGCATTCAAATTCATAGTTCTTCTCTCACTATCCATCTCTCTTATACCGGCTCAATCCATCGGCGCGGCGGATCCGCCCGTAACGATTTTCTTGCCATTGATAATGAAACCCGTGCCGGGTATTCGCGGCCGGGTGACATTCAATGGCGCCAGTGCTGTGGGAGAACAAATCCTGCTATGTCACCAGGTTAATCCAAGTTATTTCGATTGCTTTTGGGACACTACTGTAGATAGCAACGGTTATTATACATTCCCATCAAGTTCGCTAACCCCTGGCTGGATTTATCAAGTATATTTCAGGAGCGACGCAATTAATTTTGGAGATCCATCAACCGATGATGGAAAATTATATTATTGGTGGACACCTTTGCTTGCACCTTATGTGGCAGATTCGAGTGTTGTGATGGCAACTTTCGATATCGCCGATGCTCCGCTTGTGTCACCTACAACAGGTTCCACCATTTCCCTCCCGTATACCTTCCAATGGACCAAACGCGCCGCCTCGCCAACGGATTCGTACAAGGTATATATTTACGAGCCGGGTACCCAGAATTCATTTACATCCGCTCCCTTAGGATATACGGATTCATATCAATTGGAGAGCTTGCCAGTGGGTTTTTCGCCTGATCCTGCCTGTCGGTGGGTGCTGTGGATATATGGTCCGGATGGAGGTTCTGGCCGTTCCGGTCTCAGGGTTGACTCAATCACAATATCAGATGGCAGTTCCTCTTTGGATGGCGTCACGAGTGGAATGGAATACATCCAGATCAATGTCAACGGGAAAGTTTATCTGACCGAGCGGTATCCATAACACAGTTTTAGATTGCGTTCGATTAGAATTCGAAATATCCCATCCCCTCAATTTGAACCATGAGGGGATGGTTCTTTTCTGACCTTTGACCCTTTTCCTTTGGAGTACAATTGTCTTACAACCCACTCGCAAGGAGAATATATGACCGTAATTCTGGATGGCTCTTCCCTCACCGTTGAAAAACTCGTCGCCGTTGCCCGCCAGGGCGAAAAAGTGGCCCTCGACCCGGCTGCCCTCGAACGCATCAAGGTCTGCCGGGCCATGGTGGAGAAAAAACTGGCTGCCAATGAGATCATGTATGGCACCAATACCGGTATCGGCGAGTTTTCCGAGAAGGTCCTGTCGGAAGAGCAGATCAAAGAATTCCAGAAATTCCTCATCTACAACCATGCCGCCGGCATCGGCGACCCGCTGCCGGTGGAATACGTCCGCGCCGCGCTGACCGGGCGCATCAACGTCCATGCCCACGGGAATTCCGGCTGCCGTCCCGAGATCACCCTGACGATGGTGGAGATGCTCAATAAAGGTCTCACCCCCGTTGTGTGTGAGAAAGGCTCCGTCGGCGCTTCCGGCGACCTGGCCCCTATGGCTCAGGCGGCCCTGCTCTTGATGGGAGAGGGGGAGGCCTTCTTCGAAGGGGAGCGCCTGCCGGGGGCGGAGGCCATGCGCCGGGCGGGCATCCCCGTGCCCGGACTGATGGCGCGGGACGGGCTGGCTGCCATCAACGGGTCCAACGTGCTCACCGCTATGTCGGGCTTGCACATCTACGACATGGAGCGGTTCCTCAAGCAGGCCGAGATCGCCGCGGCCATGTCCATCGAAGCCCTGCTGGGCAACCTGAAACCCTACAACACCCATCTGCACGAACTGCGCGGCTTCAAAGGCGCCATCACCTCGGCGAAAAATATCATGAAAGTGCTGGCGGGGTCGGACCTCACCACCGGCAAGATGAAGACCAAGGTGCAGGATGCCTACTCGATGCGTTCCACCCCCCAGGTCATCGGGGCGGCCCGCGATGCGGTCGCCTACGCCCGCTCGCAGGTCGAGACGGAGTTGAACGGCGTCGGCGACAATCCCATCTTCGTCCCGGAACTCAACCTGACCCTCACCGGCGCCAACTTCCAGGGTACGCCGGTAGCGCTGCCGATGGACATGGCCGGTATCGCCATCACCATGGTCTGCGTCATGTCCGAGCGCCGCCTCAACCGGCTGACCAACCCTGCCCTCAGCCAGGGCCTGCCGGATTTCCTCGCCCATAGCCCCGGTTTCTATTCCGGCCTGATGCTTTCCCAGTACACCGCCGACCATCTCATCGTCGAACAGCGTATCCTTTCCGCGCCGGCCTCCATCCAATCCATCCCCGCCGCCGCCGACCAGGAAGATTTCGTCTCCATGGGCATGAACACCGCTCGCAAGAATGCGCAGATCCTGGATAATGCCTATGGCATCCTCGGCATCGAATTCATGGCCGCCGCCCAGGCGCTGGACTTTCGCGAGTTCACCCCCGGGAAAGGCACGCAAGCCGCCCGCGACCTTATCCGGCAGCACGTGGCCCATCTCGAAGTGGACCGTCCGCTTTACCCCGACCATAATACGATGAAAGCCCTGGTAGAATCGTGCGATATCCTGGCGGCGGTGCAAGCGGCCGTTGGTTCCCTTGAGTGACGATAAGCCCCGCCGTCGCTCCCCTTTTTTGCCTCATTGGGTGTTAAAGATCAGCAGCTAGCTTTTGGTAGCCGCACATACCTTCCATTCCCCTCTTTCTTAACGGTTAAATAAACCTATCGATCGGCTTTCCTGCGCGTACTTGCTTGCAGGGAAAACCTTACAGCGAAAGGGCCCCCATGATCCTCTCCCAGGTCAACTTCATGTCCGACGTTCTGAGTCTGCGATCGACCATCAATGTCATCCTGCCCCAGCGTCCGCCGGCCGAAACGTGGCAGACCCCCCGCCGCCAGTTGCGGGTGCTTTACCTGCTGCACGGCTTTTATGATGATCACACTGCCTGGCAGCGGTGGACCTCCATCGAACGGTATGTGGAAGGTCTCAACATGGCCGTGATCATGCCGGCCGTCCATAACAGTTTCTACACCGATATGGCTCGCGGCGGCAAATACTTCACCTATCTTACCCAGGAACTCCCGCTGGTCATTCGGGACCTTTTCCCGCTCTCTTCGGCCCGGGAAGATACTTTCGTCGCCGGTCTCTCGATGGGCGGTTACGGCGCCTTCAAACTGGCCCTCTCCCGCCCGGACCTCTATGCTGCGGCTGCCAGCCTGTCCGGCGCGGTCGATATCCGTGAGGTGGTCAAGGAGCACGACGATCCCGATAACCCGGCCTGGCTGGAGAACATGCGCAACATCTTCGGCGACCTGGCGGCGGTCCCCGGCAGCGCCCATGACCTCTTCGCCCTGGTCGAAAAAGTATCCCGCAGCGACGTAAAACCCCGCCTGTTCCAGTTTTGCGGCACGGAAGATTTCCTCTACGCCGACAACATCCGTTTTCGCGATTACGTCTCGACCCTGCCGCTCGACTATACCTATGTCGAAGGTCCCGGCGACCATACCTGGGGCTATTGGGATCAGATGATCCAAAAAGTCCTGCAGTGGATTGATCAAAAATGAAAAAACTCTCCCTGCTCTCGCGAGCCTCCTTGCTTCTGTTCTTCCTGTTCGGGGTGGATAAGGTCATTGCTTTTGTTCGCTCGATCCTGGTCACGCGCCAGTTCCAGTTATCGCCCCAGTTCGATGCGTTCAACTCGGCCAACAACCTGCCCGACCTGCTCTATGCCCTCATCTCCGGCGGGACCCTGGCGATGGCGCTCATCCCCGTCCTCAGCCAGACTCTCACCAAGAGCGGTCGGCGTGACCTGTGGGATGTTTTTTCCCGCGTCGGCAACATATTTTTCATCGCCGCGGTGCTTTTCGCCGCCGTGATCGCGGTTTTTGCCCCCTCCATTGTCAGTTCACAGATAGGCATCGCTCCCGGCTTTACTGCGGAACAGCACGTCTTGGTGGCCAACCTGATGCGCCTGAATCTCATCGCCACGCTCATCTTCGCCATCAGCGGGTTGGTCATGTCGGGGTTGCAGGCCAACCAGCATTTCCTCTTTCCGGCTCTCTCGCCCATCTTCTACAATATCGGGCAGATCTTTGGCGTGTTGGTCCTCGCTCCCACCACACCGTATTCCTTTGGCCCCATCACGCTGCCGGCGATGGGCCTGGGCGTGCATGGATTGGTCTATGGCGTCATCATCGGGGCTGCGCTGCACCTGGCCATCCAGATCCCCGGACTGATCAAATACAAGTTCCACTGGTCGCCCTCCATCAGCCTGAAAGACGAACGTGTGCGCCAGGTGCTCACCCTGGTGGGACCGCGCATCATCACCATGTTCTTTATCCAGGCTACATTTATTGCCCGTGATAACCTGGCCTCCCGCCTGCCCGGCGCAGGGGCCATCTCGGCCCTCGCCATCGGCTGGATGGTCATGCAGGTCCCCGAGACCCTCATCGGCACGGCCATCGGCACGGCTCTATTACCCACCATATCGGGCCATGCAGCCCGCGAAGATTGGGAGTCGTTCCGGGCCACGCTGGAGCGGGCTGTGCGGGTGCTGGTGGCTGTTTGTCTGCCCGTGGCTGCCATCCTGGGGGCCGTCATTCACCCGCTCGTGCGGGCGGTCTTCGGTCTGGATGAGGCCGGCACAACCCTGGTCACCTGGACCATCCGTATCTTTTTGCTGGCCCTCGCCGGCGAGTCCGTCCTGGAGGTGGCTGCGCGCGCCTTTTACGCCCGCAAGGACGCCATCCGTCCGCTGGTTGTCTCATTCCTCAACTCGATCCTCTTTATCGGTGGGGGTGCATTGATCCTGATCTTCCGCCCTGATTGGGGCGCGCCTGGCATTGCGCTTATCGAAATGGCATTCACCATCGAAGCCGTTATTTTACTGGTGTGGCTCAACCGCTTGCTGCCTGCAAAGGTCCGTCTGGGGTCATCCCTGTGGCGAGGCCTGCTTGCAGCCGGGGTGAGCGGTGCGGTGGCCTATGGATTGGCCTTATGGCTGCCTCTGTCCGGTCCGGTCTCGAGCCTGCTGGCCCTGCCGCTGGCGGCTGCCACCGCATTGCCCTTCATTTGGCCGGAGATCCGCCTGCTTTTGCGCCTTTAATCTTGGAGTATAATCCCGCCCATGCTTGAACCTGACCTGAAAGATACTCATCCGAACCCTGTCGCCGCCCCCGCCAAGAAGAAAATTCCCCGTTGGCTGCCCCTTTTGGTGGTAGTTCTTCTCATCGCCATTGGCCTGCTGGGAGGCTATGGTTCCGGCCTGGGTGTGCGCTACTCTGCCCAGAAGACTCAGGTTTCCGGCATTCTGCTCGACCAGTTCCAACTGGGCGTGCAGGCGATGGATACAGGCCAGTATGAAATTGCCAGGAAGCATTTCGAGGTCGTGCTGAACCAGGATCCTGATTTTCCCGGCATCAAGTCAGCCTATGCCGACCTGCTCCTGCGGATGCAGACTACTCCAACATCCGCCTATACTCCCACTCCTGCTATAACGCCTACTCCCGACCTCCGCAGCGTGGAGGAACAAATCATCAGCGCCCAGGAATTGCTCAACGCCGATAAATGGGATGAAACCATCAGCATTCTCGATAATTTACGCAAGAACGCCCCCACCTTCAAGACTGCCCTGGTGGACGGGATGTATTATCAAGCCCTTTACCAGCGCGGGTTGAGCAAAATTTATCCTTCCGAATGTGCCAATATCAATCTCGAAGGCAGCCTGTACGATCTAACGTTGGCCGAGCGTTTCGGACCTCTCGACCCTCAAATCGACGCCTGGCGGATCTATGCGCGCCTGTATATCGCCGGGTCCAGCGTATGGGACCTGGATTGGGTGCGTGCGCAGGATTATTTTAACCAGGTCAGGTCGGCTTTCCCGCTCTTGATGGATGCTTCCTGCCAAAAAGCCGAGGAACGCTGGCGGCAGGCTACCGTTCATTACGCCGATCAACTCGCCGATGCAGGTGACTTTTGCGCCGCCGCGGAACAATATGAGGATGCTTTCACTATCGCCAGCCCTGCCAATGAGGCGGTTTATCCCCGCGCCGCCGATGCGGCGGATGAGTGCAGCAGCAGCAATGAGCCGGTAGCGCCGCCTCCCGTGACCACTCCCATAGGCGAGACTCCTACACCGGACCCCAACGCGCCGACAGTCACGCCTACCGAAACGTCTGCTTCTTAGCATTATTGACCCTATTCTTTTGCACAATTGAAGGAATTCGATCCAAATGAACCAGGATGCTTATCTCGATTCCGCCCGCCAGGGTGAAAATAAATGGGTCCGCTACCTGCTCGCAGTCGGACTCATTTTGATTATGTGGCAGATCGTCGGCGCCATGCCCTATGTCTTTTTGCTCGTGGGGGGCATGGTCCTGGGTCTCGTCGATTACACCCCCGGGACTGGCGCGCTGCCCGTCATCGACCCCTTGCTTAGCTTCATCGCCTTTATGCTGGCATCGGTGTTCTTCCTGTTGGGCATCTTCCTGGCAATCCGCTTCATTCACAAGCGGCGCTTCCTCAGCCTCATCACCCCGGCCCGCTCCATCGTCTGGAAACGGATCTTCGAAGGCTTTGCGGTCTGGTTCGTTCTGGCGGGTGTGATGTCTGTTGTCGAGGCGTTGCTCTATCCCGGTCGTTACACCTGGACCTTTGACCCGCTCAAGTTCATCCCTTTTATGATCCTGGCGCTCATCTTCATCCCCATTCAGGCCTCCACGGAAGAATTGTTCTTCCGCGCCTATGTGATGCAGACAGTGGGCTTGCGCAACCGCAATATCTGGTTGTTGAGCTTTATATCGGGCATTTTGTTTATGGTTCCTCATTTACTTAACCCCGAGGCTTCCATCAATTATCCTCTATTGGCCCTGTTCTACTTTGCGATGGGTGCCTTCCTGGCGTATATCACCCTGCGGGATGGCCGCCTGGAATTGGCCCTGGGTGTTCACATCGCCAATAACCTGTTTTCGATATTGGTCGCCAATTACACCGTCAGCGTGCTGCCTTCGCCCTCGCTCTTCACGGTCCAGGTACTGGATGCCCTTTACTCCGTCCCCGCCGGGATCGTGGGCATGCTCATCTTCACCTGGCTGTTCCTCGTTCCATTTCGCCGCCGGGACCAAGATCATCCCTCCGAATAAAAATCGTCCCGCAGGTTTCTATAGAACATGCGGGACGATTAATTCCAGTAAATCACGAATTTGGCGTCATTGCGAGGCGGTGTGCTCCCGCCGAAGACAATCTCATGTTCCAATTACCTGAATCTAATTGTCTTACCGGGATTACGGGCGATTGACCGGGCTGCCGGTCAGATCGTAGGCCAGCGCACCGGTGATCCTCACCGGTACGATGCTGCCGATCTCCACTGCCGGCCCCTTTTTGCTCGTCATTCGCCTCGATTAACACCACTCCATCGATCTCCGGCGCATCGCGATACGACCTTCCGATGGCGATGCCGTTGTCGAATCCTTCCACCAACACATCCAATGTTTGACCCACCAGCGCCTGGTTGATCTGCAGGGAAATACCCTGCTGCAGTTCCATCAGCCGCTCGAAGCGCTCTTCCTTGACCTCCGCCGGGACGGGGTCACCCAGTGCTTCCGAAGTGGTGCCCGGTTCGAAGGAGAACTGGAAGGCGCCCACCCGGTCGAAGCGCATTTCTTCCACAAAATCCAGCAGGGTCTGGAATTCCTCCTCCGTCTCGCCGGGGTAGCCGACGATGAAGGTGGTGCGGATGGAGAGTTTGGGCATGGCCTGGCGCATCTTGGCGATGGTGGCATGGACCCATTCCACGTTGGCGGGGCGGCGCATCCGCTTGAGTGTTTGTGGATGGGCGTGCTGCAGGGGGATATCCAGGTAGGGCAGCACCTGGCGGCTGTTCGCCATCACCTCGATCAGCCGGTCGGTCACGTAACCGGGGAAGGCGTACATGATGCGGATCCACTCCATCTCCGGCGCGGAGGCGGTGATATTTTCCAGCAGGGTCGCCAGGCCTTCCTTCATCCCCAGGTCATGCCCGTAGTCGGTCGTATCCTGGGCGATCAGGACCAGTTCCCGCACACCCATTTCATGCAGTTGCACGGCTTCACTGACGATCGTCTCCAGCGGGCGGCTGACAGCCGTCCCTTTGATCAGCGGGATGGCGCAGAAGGCGCATGGCCTGCGGCAGCCGTCGGCGATCTTCAGGAAGGCGCTCGCCCCGTTGATATTGGCGCGGGTGACGTACTTCTCATCCGTCCCGACCGTGGCGGCTTCGGGAAGGTGGTACAGCGGTTCCGGTCGCAGACCGGTGGAGTTCTGCTGGCGGTTGCGCAGGTTGCGCACAAGTTCGACGATGTCCATCCAGCGGCGCGTCCCCAGGACGCCGTCCAACCCGGGTACCTGCCGGGCCACTTCGGCCCCGTAACGCTGGGTCAGGCAGCCCGCCGCGATGAGCAGTTGGTCGGGGCGTTTGGTTTCTGCGAGGGAGTTCAGGGTGGAGTAGGATTCTTCCCGGGCGGGTCCGATGAACCCGCAGGTATTGACGATCAGCACGCTGGCTTGTCGTGGTTCTTCGACCGGTTGGTAACCGTCGCGCAGGAGCAATTGCGCCATCGAATCCGAATCGACCGTATTTTTTGCGCACCCAAGGGATGTGAGATGGAAGGTTTTTCTGTTCATACCTGTAAGCAGTCTGCGGCAGGTGTGCCGCTTGAGTCACGTGTTATGGTGTGGGAGAGAAGCGCGGCGTTGCGCTTGGGCGGGGCGTCGCCGATGGCCTGACCGTCCGGGTCGGTATGGGGGTGATCGTGGGCGAAGGTGTGAAGGTTGGCGTGGGGTTCAAGATGGCATCGACCGTGTAGATATGGTTAACCACTTCGCCGCGTGTCCCCATTACACCCAGGTCGCTTTCATTATAAAGGATGCTCACGGCTGCGCCGTTGCCGGTCAGCACTTCGATCTGTGTATCGCCGTCGTATGAATAGGCGGTCCCGGCATTGACCCGCCCCTCGAACTGGACCTCTTGATCCACCACCACCCTGACCCACGCGCTTTCCAACGCTACGACGACCACATGGACCAGGCCTTCGCCGCTGGGCGGGACTGTCACGGCGATGGTCTCGACCAGGTTCGGTGGGAGGGTTTCGGCTGCGTTTTCGCCGGTGGGGCTGGGGCTGAAGCCGAAGTCTACCACCTGGGTGGCGCTGCCGAGGATGTCGGAAATGGAGGGGGCGGTTGGCTGGGGCGTGGTTGCATTGCGCAGGCCGATCACCCGGCTGGTGCCCCAGAAGGCGAAGACGAGCAGGACCAGGATCATGCCGCCGCCGACGAGGATGTCCATGGTGAGGTAGCGCCGCAGCCCTTGCGGCAGGGCTATCCGTGGGGCTGGCTTCGTCAGCGCGGCTGTTTCGTCTGCCTGCGGGGGAGATGGGTGGCGCTCGATCCTTAATGCCTGCAAGCCGCCGGCGAATTGCAGCAGCAGTGCTTCCACATCCATGTCGAGGAAACCGGCATAGTTGTTCAACATGCCGCGCGCCTGCACCGAAGATGGCAGCCGCCCGAACTCTCCATTCTCCAGGGCCTCCAGGTAATGCGTGCGCACGTGGATGTGCCGCTCCACCTCTTCGAAGGTAAGGCTGAGGCTTTCTCGCCGCTGCTTTAATGCCTGGCCTACCGCGGTGAAGGTTTTCTGCGCTTCCCCTGCGGGTGCAAGAACAGGTTCAACCTCCTCCGGCAGGGAGGTGGATTCGGTCACTTCCTGCTCATCCACCGAAGTCGGGACCGGTGGAGTTTCTTCGGCGGTTTTTTCTTTCCGCTTGAGGGGCAGTTTTAGTTTCCATGCGGGCCGCTTTGGGCGCGACCTCTTCGGGTGCGACCGGGGAGGGCGGTGCCTCAACAGGCGTGACCGGCGCTTCCACCAGCGGGCGCTGTTGGGCGATCAGGTCGTCCAGCGACAGTCCCAGATACCCGGCATAGATGCGCAGGAAGGCCCGCGCTTGCACGGGCGAAGGCAAGGCCTCATAATCATCCGCTTCAAGGGCCTCGATATACCGTGAGCGGATGCGCGTGGCTTCGACCACTTTTTCCAGGCTCAAGTTCTTTTCCTGGCGGGCTTGCTGGAGTTGTTGTCCGATCGTTTTGGCCATGATTTAATAAAACATCACCGGCTCCCCTGGTTGGTCGGCCGGTGATGTTATCTTTTCTCTCTTTGCCCGGTTACGCCTCGGGGGAGGGAGCGGGACTATCTTCAGGGGTCTCGCTGGCTTCCACGACGGGTTCCACGACGGGTTCCTCGGTGACTTTTACGGCGGGTTTCTCTTCCACCTTCTCAGCCGGTTCTTCGATGGGCAGGCTGGGTTCAGCCTCGCCTTCACGATAGACGGTGACCTTGATCTCGGGGATCAGGTCCATCGTCAACCGGATCCGGACGGTGTGTTCGCCCAGGTTGCGCAGCGGCTGCATATCCAACTGCTGGCGTTTGACTTCGTAGCCGGATTTTTCGTTGAGCGCGTTGGCCACTTCCTGCGAAGTGATCGACCCGTAGAGCTTGCCGGTCTCGCCTGCGCGTGCGCCGAAGGATAACTGGATCTTCTTCAGAGCCTCGGCGACGACGCTCATTTCCTCGTTCAGCAGGTTCCTGCGCTCAGCCGCCTTGGCACGGATGCGCTCGGCGGTCTTCATTGCCCCGGGAGTTGCCAGTACGGCCATTCCTTGTGGCACCAGGAAGTTGCGCCCGTAACCATCTGCGACCTTCTTCACGTCGCCGGCGCGTCCCAGTTTGTAAACGTCCTTGATGAGTAATACCTTCATTTCTTTTCAAGCCCTTTCTTTCTGGATTTTGGAGCGAAGGGTACAACGCTCCGGGCGTGGATTTTACCAGACCCTGTCCTTCCTGGGAAGGTCTGCTTTTGGATTATTCCACCTAACTATTTTGCCAGTCACTTTCTTTAAGATTGGTGTCTGCATTTTTTAACATTGGAGTATAATGTGAAAAATCTTATGGACTTATTAACGCTCTATGGATGACGCCACGCTCCTGGTTATAGAAGGCAAGTACGCCGAATATCCCGCCTTCGTACCGGCACTGCGAAAAAAAGGATTTACCGTCGAAGCCGTTTCCAACGGCAGCGAGGCTGCCACGCGTTTGGCTGCCGGTTTTAAGCCCGACGTGGTGGTGGTCAATGCCGCTTCGCTGCGCACCAGCGGAAAGCGCATCTGCCGCTCCCTGCGGGATAAAGCCCCCGACCTGGCCATCCTGCTGAT
This sequence comes from uncultured Chloroflexia bacterium, assembly GCA_963847105.1. GTDB lineage: Bacteria > Chloroflexota > Anaerolineae > Anaerolineales > Villigracilaceae > UBA877. Next base: position 319,085 of record CAWJYP010000003.1, read on the forward strand.
CCTTGACCCCGACCAGGAACTGGAAAAAGTCGAAGCCGATGTTGTCCTTTCCCTGCCTTTCACAGCCCAGAAACTGATCAACCGCATCCGCCATCTGTTACCGGGCGATGGGAAAAATTCCCTGCACGCCGGCCCCGTCCGGCTGGATGTGGAGAAGCGCATCGTCTACTGCCTGGGCAAACAATCTCGCCTGACGCCGCGGCTGGTATTGTTGTTAAAAGACCTCATCGAGCACGCCGGTGAGGTGGTGGAGCGCAATAAACTTTTTTCTCAGGTGTGGGAAACCAACTATACCGATGACACCCGTACCCTCGACGTGCACATTTCCTGGTTACGACACGCCATCGAGGTGGATCCGGAAAATCCGCGCTTCATTAAAACGGTTCGGGGCGTCGGCTACCGGCTCGACGTGTAATTGGATTTGTTCGCCATTGACCGTAACGGCCCGCACGCAGACATTCGTCGGCGAGGCGGGCAGTTTTATTTCCAGGGGCATCTCCCCGCCCCGGTACGAGCGCACGGACTGGAATTGACTGTGAAAGGTGACCCCATCCCAGGCCGGGTCCAATTCCCAATAATCGAGCCGGTCGGGAGCAATTGATGGAAAATTCCAGCACACATGTGACCGGATCCATCTTGTAGGAAAAGGATACCGGCGCAGCCGGGATGGCCGCTTTTCCGTCACGCAGGAAGGATACCGGCGCTTGCGCGCTCGCAGCCAGGCGCGAGCGGGTGGTGTGAATGGCCTGCCAGTTCCCGTCACAGGCCAGGAAATGCCGCCCATGCCGGGCTGCCACCTGCGGGAAGGTTCCCGAACCGCAGAAGAAATCCGCCACCATGTCGCCGGGGTTGGAGGATGCCAGTAATATTCTCTCCAGCAGGGCGGCCGGTTTTTGGGTGGGATACCCCGTCCGCTCGTTGTGCAGGCGGGCCACCACCGGGAAATACCACCAATCCTCCGGGACCTTGCCCCTGTCCAGGTCGGGCACCTTGCCGAATCCCGCCTTGGGCGAGGATGCGAAGGTCTTGACCGTATTGGGGTTGTAAGGCTGCCGGACGGCATCTGCATTGAATGTGAAGTCGGGGCCTTTTGTGTAGGCCAGGATGGTGTCGTGTTTGCGGTTGAAGGCCCGCCGGATGGGGGAGGGGCCGTGATAGGTCCAGATGATCTCGTTCAGGAGCCGCTCGGGTCCGAATAATTCGTCCAGCAGCAGGCGGGCATAGGCGGCGGCGTGCCAGTCCAGGTGCAGGTAAAGTGTGCCGCGCGGGGAAAGTAGACGCTGCATCAGCGCCAGGCGTGGATAGAGGAAATCCAGGTAAGCATCCAGGTCGTCCCAGCGGTCGCCGTAGCCCACGCCGAGCTGCCAGTCCTGCGGCTTGCGGGAATCTTCGCCGCGGCCGATGCGGGCAGGGAAATGTTTGTTGGTGAAGAAAGGCGGGTCTGCGTAGATCAGGTCGAGGCGGTTCTCGAACTCCGGCAGCAGGGCCGCCATCACCGGCAGGTTATCCCCCAGGATGAGCCGGTCGAGCGGGGTCACATCGTGGTATCCCTGCCCCTGCGGATACAGCACCGAATCCAGACTGATGTTGGCGGGTTGGACGGGCGGCAGGTTCTTGGAAGGCCAGGTGAGGGTTGGCATGGAATGGGATCAATAATGGATATCGATCGTTGTCCCCCGGCCTTTCACATCCAGGGTGGCCTTGTTGACGTCTTCGTAGGCCGCACGGGGAGTGCTCCAGCGGAAGAGCCACAGGGCGTCTTCGTTGCGCATGTTGACGCAGCCGTGACTCATGGGCACGCCAAAGTTTTGGTGCCAGTACGTCCCGTGGAAGGCGTGCCCCTGCCCGGTGAAGAAGCAGCACCACGGCACTCCCACCAGCGGGATCACGTCATCGGCCAGGCGGCTGGAGGTGGACATGTTGCGGGAGGGCAGTTTGACCTGGATGGTGTGGAGGCCGGCAGGCGTCTCCATCCCATATGCACCGCTGGAGACCTTGGTGGTGAATACCGGTTTGTCGTATTCCAGGCAGGTGAGAGTCTGGGAGGCCAGGTTCACATCGATGCGTTTCTTTTCCGGCGGGACCTCCGTCGAGAGCGGCGAAAATTCACCCAACGCGAATGGCCGTAATTGGGCCGCCGGGACGAAATAGGAGATGTTCTTGTCGGCTTCGTCCTGGACGACGTACCAGGGCTTGCCGTCCGGGCCGCTGTCGATGCCGGTGATCCACTGGGTGGAACTGTAATACAGCCGATAGATCGAGTGCCAGCCGTCCCACTGGTTGTAGCGGTAGGCTGTTGTGAACGGCACGGTCAACTCGGAAATGACCTTGGTGTCGGGGATGGTGGACAGCGGCACGTTGTAGTGGACCCGCACCTGCTGTACCCGCGCCCGGTGCATGTACCCGCCGAAGACCCGGTACCAGATCGGGTTATAGTCAGGCGTGCCTGAGTCCACCGTCTCATAGACGTGGATGAGGCTGTCGCGCGGCCACGTGGCGACGATAGCGCTGGTGTCGTCCGGCTTTTTGTACACGCTGACCGGGTCTTTGGCGACCCGCACCAGTTCGATGTCTTCGAACGTGGCGAATTCCGGCATGAACGAACTGAACGCCATACCTGCCAGCGACAGTCCGCCCAACCGAAGGAATTCACGCCGTGAGATAGTCTTCATATCCGGCAATTGTACCTGAGAAACCGGACTTGCGTCTTAATTAGAGGTTAATCTGACCTTCCGACAAAAGATCGAACATTTTTCAAGAATCTTGTAGAAAGGTCATCATAGGGATACTTTTCCCTTCCTGCCGATTTGCCTGTCTATTTCTTTGCGCACGTAAGCCGAAAAAGGGAAGTGAGCGAATGCTCTTTTCGCTCACTTCCCTTTTTCGGCTTAACACACCCTTCCCCGTCATCAAATTGGCTTGTATAAGCATCTTCGCTCGTGGAAGAGCCTGTCCCCAGTCATGGGGAAAGGGTTGGGGACCTGTTCCCAGTTATGGGTATGGGTCAATTCTTTTCTTCTTGTTTTACTCATCCGTTTGCAAGTCTCGATGGTATTCCACGCTAGCCGAAATAGGGATGGTGAGCGATGTTCTTTCGCTCACCATCCCTATTTCGGATTAAAACACCCTTCCCCGTCATCAAATTGGCTTGTATAACATCTTCGCTCGGGGAAGGGTTGGGGATGGGGTTGATTATCCCCCTATTTTCACAAGAAATTATTGCATTGCGCCAATGGAAACGAGTGTCCGAACTCGCGTCTCAATTTAAACAGAAAAGGTAAACACGTTATAACGTTGGCACGTTACCACATTGCACGTTCCAACTTGGAACGTGTAAACGTGTTAACGCTGGCTAAAAAAAGACCTCCAGGGCGCGCAGCCATGGAGGTCAATTCGAACGTTGATTTCCTTAGGCTTCCGCGGGCTCGGCAACCATTCCCTTCAGGATATAGTTGGTCAGCGACAAGGTATGTGTGCAAACGCCGTGCGAAAGGAAGTAGTCACAGTCACAATCCCACTTTTTACCGGAAAATTTCACTACATGGGAGTTATTTTCCCCATCGATCTTGACCGTAAAGGCTTCAAAATGGAAACGGTGGGGTTCCTGAGCGTATCGCTTGGCTTTGTCGATCTTGCCGATCATACCTAAGTCCATCATCTTGTGATCTCCTTATCCTAGAGAATACGAAAGGCACGCGAAATGGCAGCGTGCCTTTCAAACAACGAACCGGGGTCTTATTCGTATCACTCGCATAAGCGGTTACTCTGTTTTCAGTATAGTGCGGTTTGAGAGGAAAGTCAACTATTTACAGCCGATTTTAATATTACAGTATGGTTAACGTTAACCAATCGTCAGGTTGGGGATGATTTTTCCGGCAAACTCATTTTATCGACCCGGGGACGGCTGCCGCAGCCGGGATGGTCTCGTCCCGGTCGTAGCGGGCCAGTTGCGGCCATTTAAAGGCGATCAGCAGCATCCCCACGATGCAGCCGATCCCGCCGCTGATCAGGCAGAACGGCACCCCGAACAGCTTGCGCCACAATGCCCGCCTCCACCTCACCCAGCTGGGGGCCGCCCTGGAAAAACAACTGGTTCACCGCCGTCATGCGCCCGCGCATGTGGTCGGGCGTCTGCAATTGGCGGATGGTGTTGCGGATGATCGTGCTGACGGCATCCGCCGCGCCCATCAGCACCAGCGAGACCATCGCCAGGGTGAACCAGCGCGATACGCCAAACAGGATGGTGGCCGCGCCAAAAACCGCCACAGCCGAAAGGAAGACCGGTCCCTGCCGCCTGATGCTGCTGATTTGCGAGATGATCAGCGCCGCCACCACCGACCCGACCGGCTGGGCCGCCGACAGGAATCCGTAGCCGATCTCCCCGACCTTGAGGATATCCCGGGCGACGATGGGCATCAACGTGTTGGCGGAGGCAAAGAAGGTGGCGACGAAGTCGAGCAGCATGGTCGAAAAGATGATCGGGCGGGTGAAAATGAAGTGGAAACCATCCCGCGTGGCCTTGAGATTGACGCCGGTGGAGTTACTTGTATCCTGCTCCACGTGACCGATCAAGATCAGCGCCAGGATGACCGCCATGAAGGAGATCCCGTTGAATAGATACGTATACGCCTGCCCAAGCGAGGCAATGACCACCCCTGCCAGCATCGGTCCGATGACCGAGCCGGTGTTGGCGGCGATGGATTGCATGCTGAAGGCGTTGGCCAGGTCCTTGCGCCGGACCAGGTTGGGCACCATCGCCTGGCGGGCGGGCAGGTCGAAGGCCACCGCCGCCGCCTGGATCGCTGTCAGCAGCGTAGATATGCCACAACTGGATGTGCGTGCTGAAGGTCAGCAGCGCCAGCGCCACCGCCACCAGGGCCATCAGCGATTGGGTGATGAGGATGATGGTGCGGCGGTTGAACGTGTCCGCCACCGAGCCGCTGATGAAGGAGAACAGGATGATCGGCAGGATGCGCGCCAGTCCGATGCCGCCGAGAGCCAGCGGGTCGGGGCTGCCGGTCAGGTCACGGATGTGCCAGAAGAGGGCAGTGATCTGCATCTGCGAACCGGCGATGGAGATGAGCAAGCCGGTCCACAGGAGACGGTAGCGGCGGTTGTGCAGGGCAGGGGGGATGTGAAGGCGCATAAAGGGAACCAACAGATCTGGCAGCGATGGATTCATGATAATTGTAACGATGGACAGGAACGCAGGCTTTGCCTAAGTTCCCCAGTCGCGCAGATAGAGGAAGTCGTACCCGACGGTGCGGTTGGTCAGTTTGGCGATGGGCGGCAGGACGCGCTTGAACTGGTTCTTGCGGACGCGCTCGACCACCATCTTGACGAATTTGGCCTCGAACCCGGCTTCCACACATTCGTCGGGCGAGTAGCGCTGGTCGACCAGCAGGAACAGCAATTGATCCGCTTGCGCATAGGTAAAGCCCAGTTCGCCTTCATCGGTCTGGTCCTTCCACAGGTCCGCCGAGGGGGGCTTGGCGATGATGGCTTCGGGGATGTGCATGTCGCGGGCAAGCTGGCGCACCTGGGTCTTGTACAGGTCGCCGATGGGGTTGAGGGCGCAGGCGGAATCGCCGTAGAGGGTGGTGTAGCCCAGCAGGATCTCGGTCTTGTTGCCGGTGCCGACCACCAGTCCCTGGAACGCCGCCGACTGGTCGTAGAGCGACGATCATGCGCATGCGCGCCATGATGTTGCCTTTGCGCATGTCTGCCATCTGCGGGTCCACCGCGATGAGCGGGTCGACCATATCGGTGATGGGGATGGTCAGCGATGGGAGCCGAACTGGTCGATCAGTGCCTGGGCATGCTCGAGCGAATCTGCCGAGGAGGTTTTGTAAGGCAGCCGCAGGGCCAGGACGTTCTCTGGACCCAGGGCCTCCACTGCCAGGGCGTCAGGACAGAGCCGAGTCCAGCCCGCCGGAGAGGTTGATCACCGCCCGGCTGAAGCCCACCCGCGTGATCTCGCTGCGGATGAAACCGGTCAGGATCTTGCGCACCAGCACGGTATCGATGGATAGGTTAACGTCCATGGATGATCCTCCCCAGTTCGCGTTCCACCAACTCCGGGCGCTCGTCCCGCAGCAGCGGCAGACGGGCGCGGGTGCGTTTGAGCTGGTTCAGGTCGATGGTGGCTTTGGTCAGCGCCTCTTCGAAGTACGGCGCCTGGACCATCAAATTGCCATCGGGGTCATAGAGGGTGGAGCCGCCCCAGAAGTTCAGCCCGTCTTCGAAGCCGCAGCGGTTGGAGTGGGCCACGAAGGAGGTGAACAGGCTGGCGTAGGCCCGGTTGATGTGTTCCACCCAGGCGGAGGATTCGAGCTTGTGCTCCCCGTCCAGTCCGCGACCGGGGGAGGCCGACGAGAAGAGCAGCACATCCGCCCCATCCTGCCACAGCAGGTAGGGCGGCGAGGCGTGCCAGAAATCTTCACAGATCAGCATGCCCACCCGTCCAAAACGGGTATCGAAGGCCCGCACCGAGCTACCCGGCGCAAAGAAACGGCCCTCGTCGAACATGCCGTAGGTGCACAGGTAGATCTTGTGGTGGACGTGCACCACTTCGCCTTTCGAGAGGTAGGCCTCGGCGATGTAGAAGCGGTGGCGTGAGTCGTCGTCGACAAAACCCACCACCATGTCGATGTCGCGGCTGGCTTTGAGCAGCGGCCCAAAGATAGGGTCAGTGGCGACGGGACGGCAGGCCACTTCCGGCACCAGGTCCTGCAGGGCGTAGCCGGTCAGCGAAAGTTCGGGGAAGATGACCAGGTCGCAGCCGTCGTGGCGGGCCTGTTCGGTCAGGGCAAGGTGCTTTTCCAGGTTGCCGTGCGGGTCCCCAAGTCTGGTACTGATCTGAGCGAGGGCAAGGGTCAGGTTCATAGTTGTCTGACCTTTATCTTACCATGATGGTTGTGGAATGTCGAAGGGGATATACTGACAATCGGACAAAAATTCCGAACATTTAGCAATCAATCTTGTAGGAAGGTCATCATATGGATGCTTTTCCATTCCTGACGATTTTTCTTTGCGCACGTAAGCCGAAAAAGTGAAGTGAGCGAATGCTCTTTTCGCTCACTTCACTTTTTCGGAACTATAACCCCTCCCCGGAGTCGATTTAGCCGGAAAAAAGTCAAATAATGCTCGGGGAGGGGAGGGGTGGGGTTGATTAACCCGTTCTTTAGCCAGCGAAAATATCTCCGCCGTGTTGTCCAAACTCTTTCTGAACTTCAGGGATATACAGTAATCGTTCGACTTCCAACCCTTTCACGCCATGAGACCATAGCGCAGATACACCATCCCGCTCTTGAAGCGGCGTTCATCCAGCAGGTCAAGCTTCCTGTGGAATTGGCGCGGTAGAGCCAGTCTGCCGCCTCCAACAATGACCGGTGCCAGGATCAGGCGGTATTCATCGACAAGACCCGCTTGTAAAGCTACCTCGGCCAGCCCGGGACCGCCGATGGAGATATCCCGCTCTTCCCGATCTTTCATTTGCCGTACAGCCGCCGCATCGAACTCCCGCTGGATGCTGGTGCGGGCACTGGAAACCTTATCCAGGGTCTTGGAATAGACGATCTTATCCGCATGCCTGCCAGATGCGCGTGTAGTCCTGGATATAAGGGAGTGGCTGCTCAAGCAATTCCGGATTTTCCCAGTAGACCATCACCTCGTACATTTTGCGACCTAAGAGGTAGGTGCCCACCGGACGTTCAAGGTTATTAATGAAGGAGTGGACCTCTTCGTCGGGCATCCCCCAGTCGAAGTTGCCGTTCTCATCGGCGATATAGCCGTCAAGGGATGCGATGGCGGTATAGATCAGTTGGGACATGATTGCCTGCCTTCGGAGAGGAAATGAGTGGAAAATTATCGCACGGGTCATTCTCCGGCGGCGTCGCCGGGAGAATAATATTTTAGACTTACTGGATAATTATACTCTTATTCGTTACCGGAATAAAAGAGAGAGCCGGCCCACGGCACGGCTTTCTCAAAGTACAAATGGCATCTTCGCCCCCTTCCCAATCTGGGAAGGAGCCTGTCCCCAGTTATGGGGAGGTCTGGGGGATGGGTAGAAATCCCAAAGACTTCTCGACTTTGAGAATGCCCTTCGGCTTACGGTGGAGACCACGCACATGGATTAACCTTTTCCCCCATGCTCACGATCAAACCAGTTGAACCATCTCGTCAAAAGACAGGCCGACTTCCGCCTCGATGATCGGCTTCATTTCCCGCCACATGCTCATGAACGCTTCTTTACGCCGGTCCAATTCCTCCACAGAAATTGAACGGAGAGTCATCACATCCTGCATACGCTGGCGAAAGTGTTCAGGCAGCCGCGCCAGTTTTTCCACACAGTAGTAGCGCCACTTCGTATCCGCCACCAGTTCACCATTCAGCCCAAACAGCATGTCAAAGAAATAGTTCAAGCCTTGCTCGAACATGTGGTGCGCGCTGATGAGGTTGCCTCGCTCCACCCACAGTTGGGTCAGCCGATTAATGTACCATTCCGACAGGGTCAGCCCTGACATGAGCAGCCATTTCTTTTCGTCCGGTTTTGGCGGCACCTTATCTTCGAGCATGTGGGAGATCAGGCCCTGCGGGTCATAGAAGACTCGCCGCTCCGCGAAGGTCCAGCGGCGGGACATATCCCACGGACTGGTCAGGTCGGTTTCATAGTCGGACAACCAGACGTGCACCTCCAGCCCTTCGACCTGGATGAATTTGTTTGCTATGGTGATCTCGGAGGCCCGTTTTTTGAAGATGGCAATATCGATGTCAGCCGAGTGATCGAAATATCCCCTGGCGATTGCTCCCAGGAAGACGATCCCGACGACCTCGTCCCGCATGTATTGCCGGGCAAATTCCTGTGCCAACCGGGTAGCCTTTTCGAGGAGTAACGGATCTGATGATTGGATAGAGAATTGGGTCATATTTTTTTCGTAGAGAACAGACTAGAAGAGCCCCATCCTCCACTTTGACTAGAGTATATAGTCCTCCAGCCTGCAGGTCAACGACCACGAGCCTATTAACCTCACAGAGCGAAAGCGTATTCTGCTTTCGCTCTGTGAGGCCGGGTTTGGTCAAGCCCGGACAAATCCTGGCGGAGAGGGTGGGATTCGAACCCACGGTGGACCAAAGATCCACAACGGTTTTCGAGACCGTCCCATTCAACCACTCTGGCACCTCTCCATGTATCGCTTGGCGGGCAGATTATATCTTAAATTCTTGGCTTCGTAGCGATAATGCAGGTCTTATTGACTGGCGGTCTTCTTGGGAGGGTGGATGGCTTTCAATATCTCCTCGCCGAAGTGCTCCACCCGCCAGGGCGAGTTGGGCATCAGCGGCGCCAGGTCATCCAGCGTGACCGGGTTCTGCTCGGCGATGACGTGCATCCACCCCTTCGGCAGGATCAGGTCCAATTCGATGCCGATCTTGAGTGCCTCGCTCTTGCGCCAGGTCGACAGGGCCGTGAACCGGTCCGAGAAGGCTTGCTTGGGGCGCAGTATCCGCCGGCGAATGGGCGGAACGGTCTTGTTGCCGCGCGCTACTGCCTGCAGCAGCGCATTTCCAAATATCTCGATCTGTCGCGGTGTGAGTTCCAGCGCTTCGAGTTCCTCCGCAGTTGTGGGAGCCGCCAGCGCAATTGCGACCAGGCGTTTATCGTCGATGACCTTGAAGACGGGCCGGTCCATCCGCTCGGCTTGCAGGTCGCGCCACTCGGTCAATCCCTGCAGGATGGCCAACTGCCGTTTGCTGAATTTCTGCGTCCCGCTGACCCGCTCCCACGAAGGCATGACAGCCTTCGCGTTGCCGTTCCCCTGCGCCAGCCGGACGAATTCCTCCTGCGCCAGTTCCCAGCGGTCGCGGCTCTTCAACTCGGCTTCCAGGCAATCGCGCAAGTCCAGCAGGTGATGGGTATCCAGGCGGGCGTAATTGAGCATTTCATCCGACAGCGGCCGCTGCGCCCCAATCGGCTTTCTGATACTTCTTGTTCAACACCAGCCCCAGTTTATCTGCCAGCATCGAATCCAGCCCGACCTGTTTGTAGCCCAGGATGCGGGCAGCCTGCATCGTGTCGAATAGATTGGCGACGCTGATGCCGAAACTGCGTTTCAGGCAGATCAGGTCATACTCAGCCGCGTGGAACACTTTCTCGATTTTAGGATTGCTGAAGATGGGCGTCAGCACAGACAGGTCGGAGAAATTCAGCGCATCCACCAGGAAGTCATTCCGCGGCGTCGAAAATTGGATCAGGCACAACCGCTCACGGTAGGCATGCAAACTGTTCGATTCGGTATCGACGGCTATTTGTTTGTTCCTGGACAGTTCACGGGCTGTTTTTTCCAGGTGCGCCGGGTCGGAGATCCAGGCAGGAGGGAGGAGAGTAGGAATGCTCATCGGGATGATTATAATCCAGCATGGATTTCGGGAGATGGATTGATTTAGGAGTCAGGGATATGTCGGAACCCGTCCCGTAGTGATGGTCCCCGCCGTTCAACTTGCGTATCGACGCTGCCAGGGGGTATGCATGGGAAAGGATCGTATCCACAAGAATTGTAATATTCTGCACACATGAGGGTATATCCATGGATACTGCATGGAGCCGAAGGTGGATTGACGTAATTAACAGGCAGGACAAGCCGTGAAGTAAAGGTATTGCTATCAAAGGAACGGGCTAACACAACTCCCTGGAATAGAATGAGCAGGGTGATGGCGGAAAAAGTAATGGTCTTTTGAGACGGGAGCTTATCCAGGAAAAATGTGATCAGGGGAGCAGCAGCCAGAAGCAGTACGGATATCAAAATCCCGTATCCAAAGCGGATGTCCGGCGCCTTGAACAGCCAGAAGGCCAATCCGCAGTAGGCTGCTGAATAAATGAGAATAAAGTCTCCAGAACGGGATTTCTTGCGAAGGTACATAAGATATGCTGCAACGAACATCAAAGGGGAGAAAATGGCAGCCAGAACGATCAATCGTCTATTCATTGTAAGATTTTCAAACCATTCTCCCATCCAACTTTGCAGTGGCAGCCCAAGTACAAAACTTGCATCCGCTCGGGGGATGCGAGCCCAGGCTGTAATGACCCTTTCTTCATTCACAACATAATCCAGAGGTATCTTCCAATCCCACGCGGGGCTTAATCCGGCAACCAGCGGGAATGGATAGATCCAATATCCGGATAGAATGAGGTTGCGGGCCAGCCAGGGAAGCAGAATGATCGCCGGCAGGATCAGCAATTTGAGCGCTATTTTTTTATTAAGTTGGAACTGACGGATGAAGATAAATGCTGCAAGGAGGAGGATCATCACAGCCGAGAGTTTGACCGTGATCAGCAGGAATGCAAAAATGAAAGCCAATATGGCATTGACGTCCATCCCCTGTACGGGTTCTGTTGCCTGGGCTTCCAGCCAATCCAGGCTTAATGCAAATACCACCCACATCAAAACATCCGCGGGAAGATCCGTCCCCGGAGAAGGTATTTCTGAGCCTATCGTATAGAATACGAGGGGGATCACTGCAAGTTTGAACACATTGGGCAGGGTGATCCGACCGGCGAGAATCTGTCTTGGGCCTTCCAGGAAATACAACATGGCAGCCAGCAGGAAAGCTCCCGGGAGAACGTGGAAGGAACGCAATCCCAGGAAGGAAAAGCTGAAGAAAGCATTCAAGACCAGCCAACTGGAATTGTAGGCGAAACGGGAATGCAGGTTCCCCAGTCCGAAAACGGCCGGGTATGTCTCGATCCAGCGGATGGCCTGTGCATGATAGATGCCCGTGTCGGGATTCACGGCGCTGTGGGTGCCATTCTCCAGGATGGTCAAAAAGATCAATAGTGCCAACGCGGCCAGCAGGCCGGGTACAGTGATATTCCGCCAGGAGGGAAAGGCATGTCTTTTCCATATCCTCCAGGCAAGGAATAGGCCGACCATAAAGAAAATGGATTGGGCCAGCCAGCCCAAATTGATAAACAGGGAAAAAAAGCAGGCAATCGCCGTAATTCCGCACAGGCCCAGCAGGATGATGATGGCTGCAGAAACCTTGTTAGCCTTTTCATCCAGGTGGAATGACTTGCGAAGTATGTCGAGGAATGTCCAGCCGTAGATATAAGCGAAAACAAGGATATAACTCCAGATCAGTAAGGAAGAAATCATGGTCATTCTCCGTGAGTCAAATTGGTGCGATTGCTAATAGAATCATGCTCAGGTCAGGGAGATGATGTAGGAGCGAGATGTTTGACAACTGCCAGTACAGCCCCATCTCTTGTAACCACAAATATGGGCGCTTCATCAGGATACAATTCATCATGATTGCCCCGGGAGGATAATACAGCGTAATCATAGCCTCCGGTCAGGTCGTAGGTATTCCCCTCTTCCCGCTCAACGATCAGATCCGCGCGGGCGTAGGTTTTCACCAGGTGGGCCCCTAGCCAGGAGACAATTTTTGAACCTTGTGGGACGGTCCCATCGACGAATTGGGTGGCTTCCCTGAATGAAGTCATCCAATAATCCAATTCAAATCTTCGGAACGCGCCGTTCACCCCGCCGATAAATTGATTGTAATAAATATATTCGTATGGATGTAGAGCAATGATATTGCTTATTGATGGAATGATCAAAAGGACCAACAGGGCGACCTTTACCGGCCATTTTCGGATCATTGTCCAAACGGCTTCCAGGGCCAGTCCACCCAGCAGGAATAATGGAGGGGTAAGGAATAGGATCTGACGAAAATTGTCATATAAAGGTCGGCGGGTGAGGATCAATAAAGATAGTGGCAAAATGAACCATGCCAATACCATAACGACCAACTCTCCTCCCTTATGGTTGACCCACCGATAAACACTAATACCCAGCCCTGCGAAGAAGAGGATGATGACAGGTTCGGTGAATTGGAGAGAAATGAGGACGGGCAAGTAGGAACGTGGCAGTTCAGCAGGAAGGGTATAGTTGCCATTAAAGAGAACTCGTCCCAGCCAGGGAAATGCAGCCATGACATTCATGCTCTCGATCAGGTGAAGCACTGGATGCCGCCACAAAAAAGGCCAGGTAAGGAACATCACTATTGCGGCGATAACTGCATACGCCAGGATCGAAGCAGCCATTTTCCGCCCGCCCCGGTATAACCCATAGAGTCCAACGATGACCCCCGCCAGTGGCCCCAGGATTCGGATGGAGGTCGTCAGTCCCAGTATGATCCCTGCGATCAAGACCGTTGGTTGAAGAAATGCCCGCCCCAATTGCAGGAGAAAAGCCCGGCTTTCCTTCCGGGTTGGCAAGTGGATGGACCAGGGCAGCAGGCTGCGGAAGAGCCAGGCGATTACCAGGATCCCCAGAAATACAAGCCCGCCTTTCATATAGTGGAATAAGGTTTGAGCTTTGGCGATGTAGTTTTCTACGGGAACACTGCCAGATTGACCGGCTATCATCTGGAACAATCGTCCGGGAATACTGGCGGGTGTGTCGTAGGCGGATCGGACGAGATTGGAAATCAACGTATTCTCCATCCCAACCCCAAGCATCAGCGCACCCATAATGATGATCGACAAGGTGCCGAGGATGATCCCCCGCGTTTTTGTCCGCCCGGGCATGTCCTTCCAGGCGATGCGGGACTGCACAAACGCACCTTTCAATGAGAAAGGCTTCCGGCTTTCCTTATCCTCGAGCGGGATCAGACGGTCACACATCCATAGTCCTGCTGCCATGCTCGCGAGAAAGAATGTCATGAAGGGCAAATCCTTTGGATTGATGAATGCGTGCCCCCACAAGAGCGGTTGGGTGGAAAAAAGGATTGCAACCCCAAAAGCAGCCGGCCGGCTGAGCCAGCGCTTTCCAAGCAGATAGATACACACCACAGCGATCTGAAAGGTGACCAATCCGGCCAGGTGCCATACATCGCCGGTCAACGCCCCGGCATCCGGCAGGCCAAGCAACCGGATAACCCCACCCACCGCCATCCCATAAACCGGACCGTAGTATTTCAGATCATCCCCGCCAAGATCAGGTACGGATCCCGGTTGGAAGAGTCCTTTATACGCATCCAGTGACTGAGCCGCATACTCTCGAAAACGAAATTCATCAAAACTTTCCCCATAATGATGATAGGTGAGAAACCCCACAATAAGATTGCTAAGGATCAATAACACAATCCCGATTCTGATGGGATTCGCTGAACCGAATATTCTTTTTATTCTAGACATATCGATGCCGGTTCAACCTGGCGTTTTTCACCTGATCTTCTCCATGATCAAGGCGTTCTCTTTATCGTTGTAATATTCCTGCCAGATATCTGCAGAACTATAGCCTTCCTGCTTATACATGGCAATGGCGCCCTCATTGGAAATGCGCACGCACAGGCGGATGCGCGGCTGGGTCATTTTGGACTCGCACGCCCGCAGGAGCGCCCGCCCGATGCCGCGTCGCTGATAGGCCGGCAGCACGCCGATGGTGGCGATCCAGGCCATGTCACCGGTGGAGCGCGGGTCCCCGGCGATGAACCCGACCATCTGCCCGTCCTCCACGGCTTTCAGCCGCACCACCTCCGGGAAGGTCAGCACGGCGATCAGGTCCAGCAGCGGCCAGGCATCCTTGGGGAAGCAGGCTTTTTCCACATGCCGCAGTGGTCCGAGATCACGCAGGTTGGAAGGAAGGATTTCCATGAAAAGTGTATCCAGCCGATAGAAGAATAAGACCTCCCGTTCTCACGGGAGGTCTCAATTGTATTACGTTTTTCGCCGAAGTCTCGAACTATTTTGACTTGGTGAAATTCTCGATCATGCTGGTGAATTCCATCGGGAAGATGAACTTGGTCGAGGCGCCCTGCCCGATGCTCTTGAGGGTCTCGAAGTACTGCAGCGTCATGGTCTTCTGATCGACCACGCTTGGCGGTGGCAAAGATCTTCTCCAGGGCCACCGCGAAACCTTCGGCCTTCAGCACCTGGGCCTGTTTCTGACCTTCGGCCTCCAGGATGGCGGCCTGTTTGCCGCCTTCGGCCTTCAGGATGGCGGCCTGTTTATCACCTTCGGCCACGTTGATGGCGGCCTCGCGGGTACCGGTGGATTCGGTCACCACGGCGCGGCGGATACGCTCGGCCGACATCTGCTTGTTCATCGCGTCCTGCACGTCCTTCGGCGGGATGATCTCGCGGATTTCCACGTTGGTCACTTTCACACCCCAGCGTTCGGTCACTTCGTCGAGTTTCACCCGCAGGGTCTTGTTGATGTGCTCGCGCTGTGACAGCACTTCGTCCAGCGGGATACCGCCGATGACGGACCGCAGGGTGGTGGTAGCCATACCGGCTGCCGACAGTTCGAAGTTCCCTACGCCGATGACGCTCGAAGTGGGGTCCATCACCTTGTAGTACCACAGGAAGTCGATGGAGATGGGGGCGTTATCCTTGGTAATGGAGACCTGGTGCGGCACTTCGCGCACTTGCTCGCGCAGGTCCACTTTGACGGCCCGGTCGACGACAGGGATCAACAGCACCAGGCCGGGGCCTTTGGTGCCGATACAGCGGCCCAGGCGAAAAACGACCAGGCGCTGGTATTCGTTGACGATGCGGATGGAGTTGGCCAGGAAGATCAACACCACGATCACAACGAAACCCACGATACATAAGAAAGCGGTCGTATTGTTCATTTATTCCTCCTCAAAAAGAATAGGGATGGATTACTTTTTTGGATGGTCTTCCCGTTCGACCAGCAGCGTGAAACCGTCGCGGCCCACCACCCGTACCCGGCTGCCGGCGGGGATGGATACCTTACTGCGGGCGCTCCATAACTCGCTCTCCAGTTGGACCGAGCCATTTTCCAGGATCTTCGAGCGGGCTTCCCCGATCTGCCCGACCACCCTGGTGGGGTCCTGCAATGGCTTGGCGCGGATGGCTTGTATCAATTTGCGGGTGACTAACCATAGGAATCCGCCGCTGAGGACCGACATCACCACCGCCAGGATGGGGTTCACTGCCGGCAGGAGGCCTTTGCCGGGGAATAGATACAGCGACCCGGCGATGACGAACAGGATGCTGAGCGCCAGCGCCCAGTTGCGATCCTTCTTGCGGATGGCATAGATGAAGGGGATCAGGCTCAGGATAAGGATGACCAGCGCCCACCAGTTGAAACCGAGTTGGAAAACCATATACGCAGCCAGGAACAGGAACAGCCCGGCTACCCCTTCGATCAGTCCCGTCCCGGGGGTCACCAGCGCCAGGAACAAAGCAATGGTCCCGAACAGAAGCAGCAGATAGGCGATATTTGGATCTACGAATGCGGTCATTTGGGGGTCCTTTCGCGACTCTCCGAATTCATTATACAACAGGAAGGTGAGTGTGGATTAACAATCACGGCATACTCACTACTATCTACGCAAAACCCCCCCGCAAGTTCTTTTTCGTCGCCGTAAACCCTATCCGAAATTTAACCGTGTCATTGCGAGTGAGCGGTTTCCAGCGAACAGCCTGCCCCGCGCAGCGGGGAAGCAATCTCCCCTCCCGCCCACCGCGACAAACCACCTTCCCTGTCATTGCGAGGAGGGCGTTCCGACCGAAGGGAGGCCTGACGAAGCAATCTCCCCTCCCGCCGGATGCATCAACACCTCTGTCATTGCGAGGCGATGTACTTCCGTCGCCTGCCCTGCGTAGCAGCGAAGCAATCTCGTTATTGCAAAGGATTGATCCGCAGCTGCGCTCTTGGTAAAGACCGTATCATCGGTATTTCCCTTCCTTTGCGTACTAACAAATTTGGTAACAAAACTGCATGGTTTGGATGAATCTTGTCTGGTTATAATTAATAAAGTGAAAGTTACCTTAAGGGTCTTGGTCGTATTATTCATCGCAGCACTGTTGACCCTGGGCGGGTTGCCTGCCCGGGCCAGGCAGTCCGGCGGTCATTATTTCCCCCAGACCGGCCATAACGTCACCGGCGAGTTTTGGGCCTACTATGAGGGCGTCCCGGATGCAGCCCTCATTTTTGGTTTGCCCATCACCGAGCAGTTCACCACCGCCGATGGCTCTGACCTGACCGTGCAATATTTCCAAAAGGTCCGCTTCGAACTCCACCCCGATGAACCGCAGGGCCGCCGCGTCGTTCTCACCGACCTGGTCAGCCGTGTATATGAAGCCGGCGCGCCTTCCATCAACGTCACCACCCCCGGGGCATGCCGCACGCTCAACGGGTTTGGCATTTGCTACGATTTCCTGACCTTTTTCGATCAGTACGGCGGCCTGGACCGTTTCGGGAATCCCCTCTCTGCCTTCGAATTCCAGCCGGATGGTCGCCTGGTACAGTATTTCGAGCGGGCACGCTTCGAGTGGCATCCCGACCTGCCGCCGGGACAAAAGGTGACCCTGTCGGATTACGGCTGGATCTATGCCAGCGCCAACGAAGACCCCTCCCGCCTCAATTCCGCCTCGCCGCTCAATAATATTCCCATCCAGGTGACCGCCCCGCTCTCCCTGCGGGTGTCGGCCTTCGTGGCCCGCACGGTGACACTGCCCACGGATACGCAGAAGGTCTTCGTGATCGTCCACGACCAGGCCCTGTCGCCCGTCTTCGGGGCCAGCGGAACCGTCACGGTCCACCTGGCGAACGGCGAGGTGCTGGTCTATCCCATCGAGACTGCCGCCAACGGCATCGCCGTCGTCCCTGCCCTCCGCTTCAGCCATCAAGCCCCTGGCAGCCTCATCGTCCTTGACGTGGAAGTGGATTACCAGGGTCTGCGCGATTCCACCACCACCTCTTTCCTCATCTGGAGATAGCCTCCCCTCCCATCATTGCGAGCGAAGCCGCCTGTCCTGCGGAGTGCCCAGAATGGGTAAAGTGCCCAGAATGGGTACGAAGCAGGAAAGCAATCTCCCTCACGTCCTCCGCCGCCCCCCTCCTGTCATTGCGAACCGCCGAAGGCGGTGAAGCAATCTCCCTCGCGTCTGATCGAAACGCCGAGGAAGCAACCTCCCTCTCGCCGCCTCCCCCTCACTGTCATTGCGAGGGCGTAAGCCCGCCGCCTGTCCTGCCCGCCGCACCCTCCCGTCATTGCGAGGGCGTAAGCCCGAAGCAATCTCCCTTGCATCTACCAAAACGCCGACGAAGCAATCTCCCTCGTGTCTATTGAAACGCCAAAGCAATCTCCCTCACGTCGCCCCCCTCCCGTCATCGCGACCGAAGCAGCCCAGATGAGTTAAGGGTTTATTCTTTAGCCCGTAGGGCTTACTGTCATGAGTTCGGGGGTTTAACCCCCGGCTCAAATCCCTAGATCAAATCCCCCGGCTAACCATCCGCCCGCCGCCTGTCCTGGCCGGACAGGCCAGGAAAGTGTTTGCCCGCCGCCTGCCCTGCGTACTTGGCACGGTACAATTGCCGTGCCCACTACTACTCGCCCACTCCGGGCCGCTTCATCAGCGCCGACACCGTCACGCCGCCGGGGCCGCCTGTACCCGTAAGGGTGAAGGCGGTTAAGACGGCTTTCATTCCATCATCCTGATCGTCCCAATGGGCTTGACTCAGTACGCCGCAAAGGTCTCTGAGGCTGTGTTGGCCGATGGTATGGTCAATGAAGGATTGGACGTTCTCCCACAGGGGCACGGAGGCCTGAAGCACGGCTGCAGGTAATTCGAGTCCGTGAGGGTAGCCGCGGGTGGGTTTGGTCTTGCCAGCCTGGATGATGAGGACCTCGAATTGATTGCCAGAACGGGAGAGGGTGAGGGAGGATTGGAGTTGTATGTGTTCGGGCATCAAGTTTCCTGGGTTAAACGGAACACGGCAAGGACTGAGCCTTGCCGTGCTTGATTCGAAGTATAGAACCAATGTGCTAGGAAGTCAAGAGATTTATTGAATGTAAATATAATATTAAGCGTGATAATTTATATACAGATACAACCGATTAAGAAATGAAATGCAAATAAAGGGAGATAAGAAGATAATGAAATATTTATTAAGACAAAGATTAGCTGGTGCGCATGAGATCGTAGAAATTAACTTTAAAGAATATAAGAGCATCCATAATTCAATGGATAACTTACTTGAACTCTTCTTAATTGAAGAAGAGTTTGACCTTGCTATTGATAATTATTATGAATATGAAGTTGAGCTATTATCAGTAGCTGGAAAAATAATGATATATACAAACGATGATTATTACAGTATTAGCCGCGATAGGAGGACGTTGTGCAGACGATTAATGAATTTATTGAGTACTTCCAAATCCTATCTTGATCAAATGGGCCATCACTTAAGTAACATTTATGGTTCAGATTCTAAAAAAGGAGATAAATTTGTAAAAAAAGAACAGAGTTTGCAGTACGATACGAATTTTGGGTATAAATTTATGACCAAAATAAGAAATTATTCGCAACATCAAGGTTTCCCATTTCAGAGTTTATATTTATCTGGTAAATGGGTTGAGTTTGACGATGAAACTAAAAGTAAATTAGAATTTTTAGTGATACCAAAAGTAAAATATTCATATTTGGAAAAGAATAAAAATGTGAGTAAGGATTTTTTGAATGAAGTCGCATTGAAATATGGTAAAGATGAATTGGATATTAGGCCTTTTCTTAGGGACTATATTGAGGACATAGGAAAAATTCAAGATAATGTTAGAAATATGATGAAACCTGATCTTGAAAAGTGGGAAAATATAATTGAGGATAATTTTAACAAATTTACAAATAAATTAAAAAAGACGAATCAATTGAAAACCTTGTTATGTATAAAATAAAAGGTGATCAAGAAATTGTTTTAGGCACCATTGGGAAATGGATAGAAAGAAGAGATATATTTTGGGGATTAATCAAAGAAATACGTTTGATGCAATCAAAAAATTGTTCATTGAATAATTTGCACAAACGTGTTGCGAGAAATTTAATAATAAAAGAAGAGTTAGAATAAAATTAGCCTTAATAAACTTATACTCACGTTTGAGATTCTATGATGGCATAATCTTCGGGACTGGTGGGAGGGCAGGATAGTTTTATCATATGAGCACTATGCATAAAAATACGAGCGCCTTGGATGGGGGGACACCCAAGACGTTCATGATGCAATTATACGCTAGTCTTTAAATTCTCCATCACCTGCTTCGCCGGTTTCGGGATCGACCTTGGGTGAAGGGGTAGTGATTTTTGGACGGGTAGAGAGAGGCGGCGGAGACCTTCGGAGTGGAGAGCGGTTAAATATTAGAACACAGCAAGCTGACGTTTTTCATCAGTTCGCTTAACAGTTTCACATTTAGGTAGAAGTTGTGGATTAACATCGAAATAGGCGATTTATATATACTATTAAAAACAATAGTGAGCAGTTATAAATAAGGAGGAAAAATGTTAGCAAGATTAGTAATAAGACTACCTTTCACTTTCACCATTACTAAAGAAAAACACGAGCCTATATCGATTTTCGAGGATGATTTAGAAATTATTTTTTATCCACCACAACCTTATCCACCTGAAGTTGAGAAAAATATAGATAATCACCAAATAGGCAGTCCAACAATTGATAAAAAGAAAACTTATTCATCGAATTTACTTGTAATTGACTTCAAAAAAGCTTTCTTCAATAGAGAAATGGCTATTGATTGTGATCCACCATTTGACGTGATAAATAAGTATGTCAATCAATATTTAAAAAAACTTAGATTTATCATAAGAGAATGCAGTTTAAAACAAATTTATTTCCCTGAAATTTGGGGAAGACTGCGTTACCTCAATGATGATACTAGTGAGTTGGCGACGGATGAGAAGAATGTACGCATGAGAACATTTGATATTTTACAATATAAAATAATGCCTATTACCAAATATACATGGGCCGAATATAAAAAATTGCCTGCAGATTACAATCCACCGGAATGGGTAAACCTATATCTTGACGCATGTGATTCTCTGCCGCACATTGGATCAGCAATAGTTTTAGCCGAAACAGCACTTGAAGTTTTTATCGCTAAAATACTTGATTTACTTGCAAAGGAAAAGATAACACCAATAGAATTATGGAATTGGATTAATAAGAGGGAAGATTGGGATAAAAATCCTTCTGTCGGTGAAGAATTCGATGTAGTTCTGAAAGCCCTTATAGGTTATTCGCTTAAGGAAGATAAAAAATTATGGGAGATTGTTAAGAATTTGAAAGAGGCCAGAAATAAATTTGTACATGAAGGTATAGCGAGGATTGGAAATAATCCTGTAACTTTGCGAAAAGCTAGGGAATTGGTTAATCAATCTATGGAAATAATGATATGCATTCGGGAAAAATTACCGAAGAAGTTGCAATGGCCTGAATATAAACATAATTATGAATACATGGTATCGGGGTCAATAAATATTTATGAGAATGTTTGACTATTAGTATTATTGCACATCTTCTTTTATTTCACCGGTTTCGGGATCGACCTTGGGTGAAGGGGTAGAGTTTTTTGGACGGTTCGAGAGGGGGGCGTACGGAGTCCCTCTAATTGGGTGCCGGCCCGTCATAGGTGAGGCCACCGAATTGATACGATAAACGGAGCATTTCTTTGGTATCGATCAGCTTGCGGTCGTAGAGTTCACCGGCGGCCTTGATGCGGCAGCAGGTGAAACAGCGGCTCAAAGGGATATTGCGATACAGAAAAACGTTGAACTGCTCCGTCTGCGTTGAATATACTCAAATCGGAATGCCTGCAGAGGCGTGCAGGCTTTTTCGTACATCATAGCGGGTATAATTTCCACATTCGAAAGTATTAGAGGAGATCAGAAATGAATATTCCCAGCGTACTTCAAGGAATCGCCACCTTCTCATGGCTCATATTTGTAGCCATCATCCTGTTCGCGGTGTACCGCGCCAGCCGGGCCAGACCATTGAAAGGCGCTCGATCCATGGTCATTGCCATGGTTGTCGTGTCATTGCTATTGACAGCCGCCAGTTTGAGCGTCGTCTTTTTGGAAGCCGATCAGTTCGGTGTGGTGAAATCATTGTTTCAACCCAACGGCTACCGTCCCCAGCCCATGACGCCCGGTTTGCATTGGATCATCCCGTTCACAGAACAGGTTGAGAAATATTCCGTGCGCAAGCAGACTTATACCATGGCCACCGCTGCCGGCGAAGGCCAGGTGGCAGGAGACGATTCGATCCAATGTCGTACCAAAGACGGCCAGCAGGTCTTCATCGACGCCTCAGTGATCTATAAGATTGATCCGGCAGCGCTGATTAATTTCCACATCACCTGGCAAAACCGCTATGAAGACAGTGTCGTCCGCCCGGTTGTGCGTTCTGCAATCCGTGATGCGGTCTCGCAGTTCGGCGTGGAAGAGATCGTCAGCACCAAGCGGGCGGAATTGGAAGCCTTGATCAGCTCCAATATTGAAGAAGGGTTACGGAAAAACGACCTGATCATGGAAGACTTCCTCCTGCGCAACATCCGCTTCAGCGATGAATACGCTACCGCAGTGGAACAGAAACAGATCGCCGAACAGCAGGCGCTGCAGGCGGAGTTCGTCGTCCAGCAGAAGAAGCAGGAGGCCGAGCAGGCCCGTCAGACCGCCCAGGGTCAGGCCGATGCCGCCGTTATTGCAGCCGAAGGTGAAGCCCAGGCGATCTTGCTGAAAGCACAGGCGCAAGCCGAAGCGTGGGCAGCCCTGGCGAAAGTCCTGAACGGCAACCCCGAGATGCTGACCTACGAATACATTCAGAAGATCGCTCCCAACGTGGAGGTGATCTATCTACCGAGCGGCACGCCGTTGCTGTTGCCATCCGTGAACCCAAATAATCCTCCTGCCACGCTTGTTCCCTGATCGCATAAGATTGCAGGATAAAGGCGGTTTTATCTGTAGCATTCACCCTGACCAACGAGGCAGGTACGGCACTCGTGTCAGTCGTTTTCTCAGGTAATTTGATGTCAGACGTTTTTCGACCGTGCAACCGCCCTCGCTGGAATTACAATTTTGGAGAGAAAATGTCCGCAAAGTACCCAACCGGGCGTGAGATTCGCCTGACCAGCTACTCAAAATGCGCAGGTTGAGCCTCCAAACTCAACGCGGAGACGCTCGCGCAGGTTCTGCGCCCGGTTAAAGGCATATTTCCACCCTCTGGCTACCCCGATTTACTGGTCGGCCTCGATCAACCCGACGATGCCGCCGTCTGGAAGCTCAATTCAACGCGTGCCATCGTCGTCACGACCGACTTTTTCACCCCCGTGGTGGATGATCCCTATGATTTTGGCGCAATCGCGGCTGCCAACAGCATTTCCGACGTGTACGCCATGGGTGGGCAGCCCTTCCTGGCGCTCAACGTAGCAGCCTTCATGCCCGATTTACCCCCTGAGATCAACGGGGAGATCCTGCGGGGCGGAGCCGAAAAAGCCCGCGAGGCCGGCGTGGTCATCGCCGGGGGGCACACGGTCCAGGATAGCGAACCGAAGTACGGACTGGTGGTGATCGGCTTTGTGCATCCACGCAAGATCATTTCGAAGGGCGGCGTGCGGGCCGGGGATGCACTTATCCTGACCAAGCCGCTCGGATTCGGAGTCACCACCACGGCTTTGAAGCAGCAAAAGGCCGCCCCGGAAGACGTCGCCGAAGTGGTCGGCTGGATGAAGGCTTGAATAAGGATGCGTCCTCCCTGGCAGTTGAAACGGGTCTACGCGGCGGCACGGATGTGACCGGCTTCGGCTTGCTCGGTCACGCGTTGGAGATGGCCTGCGCCTCCAAAGTCGGCTTGCGCATCCACGTGGATCAGGTGCCGTTCGTCTCCGGCGCCCGCAAATATGCCGACCTGGGCATCTTCCCCGGTGGGATGTACGATAACCGTGCTTATTTCGGCAAGGATGTGCATTTTGAAGGAACCATCCCGGAACCGATGCAGATGCTGCTGTTCGACCCGCAGACCAGTGGGGGCCTGCTGCTGGCTGTGCCACGGAAGAAATTACCGGCTTTCCTCGAACGGGCGGAAGAAATGAAGCAGCCGGCCTGGATCATTGGCGAGGCAGTAAAGGGTGAGGCGATCGAGGTAGTGTAAATGTGGGGAAATTTGAGCATACCCTGGCGTACATGCCTGGAATTAGCCTGGGAATCTTATTGTGATGATTGCGTTCCAATAGGGGCTGTGATCACAGATGCGGAGGGGGCCATCCTTTCTAAAGGGCGCAATCGAAAATATCCCAAACGATTGTGGAAGGGAAAGATGCCCGGCGTGCATATCGCCCATGCGGAGGCGGAAGCGTTACACTCTCTAGATTACAACGGTATCGATCCTCACGCATGTGGCTTATATACGAGCATGGAACCCTGCCCCATGTGCATGGGTGCTTTTTATATGTCTGGGCTGCGAACGCTCCACTTTGCTTCCCGTGACCCTTATGCCGGGGCGGTGGATATGCTTGGGAAAACCGATTATTTGAACCTGAAACCCATCCAAGTTCTCGGACCTTTTCCCGAATTGGAAACCTTGTTGATAGGGATGGCGATTGATCATGAATGCAACCAATCAAGCAGTTTCCCGCCCGTCTTTTATCAGAAATATTGTGATGAATTGCCAGATGCGGTGCAGTTCGGGCATAAATTATTTGACAGGGGGTTCTTACAAGAGTTGAGACTGAAAGGGGCCACGGCGCAAGATGTCTTTGAAGGCATGGCTTCCTTGCTGGGAATGTGATTTATCCTGATATGTGCCTTTTCTGACCCTAATATCCCCCCCGAATCCACTCCGAATTCAAGTACAATACAGATTGATGCAGGTCATTCAACCTGCCAAGATATACCCTATGAACATTGGTCTTGAGATCTTAATATTATTCCTGCTCATTATCGTGAACGGGTTCTTTGCCATGTCCGAGACGGCGGTCTATGCCTCCCGGCGGGCGCGCCTGCAACATCGCGCCAATGAAGGCGACACGAAAGCCCGCATGGCCTTGAACCTGGCGGAAAACCCCAACCGGTTCCTCCCCACCGTGCAGATCGGCATTACGCTCATCAGCGTGCTTACCGGCGCGGTCGGTGGCGCCATCATTGCCGAGGCCTTGGCTGAGCAGTTGAAGAGGATCCCGGTGGTCGCTCCTTATGCCAATTCCGCCGGCCTGGCTATTGTGGTCATCCTGATCACATACTTCTCCATCCTGCTCGGAGAGATCGTCCCAAAACGCCTGGCTCTGCAGAATTCAGAAAAGATCTCCTCCAACATTGCCGGGTTCATGTCTTTCGTCTCATCTGTCTTCTATCCATTCGTGTGGATATTGGATAAATCTAGCAGTTTGGTTCTGCGCATGCTGGGTGTGCGACCCGGCAAAGAGCCGCAGGTGACGGCCGAGGAGATCCTGGTACAACTCGACCTGGGCACCCAGGCAGGAGTCTTCGAAGAGGCCGAACAGGATATGGTCGAGGGCGTATTTTCACTATCCGACCGGCGCATCAACTCACTCATGACCCCCCGCAACGAGATCATCTGGCTGGATATCGCCGATAAACCCGCCGATCTGCGCCGGAAGATGTCCGAAAGCACATTCTCACGCTTCCCCGTCTGTGAAGACAGTCTCGATAATATTATCGGCGTGGTCAGAGCAAAGGATGTTCTCCTGGCGGATATAAAGGACCGCAAATCTTTCGAACAGATCGTCCGTCCGCCCACATACATACCTGAAACCGCCTTTGGGTCACGCGCCCTGGAGGTGTTCAAGGAAGGTAAAACCGAGCTCATGCTTGTGCTGGATGAGTTCGGCGTGGTTCAGGGCATGTTGACAATCTTCGATCTGATCGAGGAGATCGTCGGCGGCATGGGAACCGATGAGCCGCAGGCCACCCAGCGGCAGGACGGCTCGTGGCTTCTGGACGGCATGCTCTCGATCGATGATTTCAAAGAGATCTTCAACATCCGCAAGTTACCGGATGAGGAACAATATGAGACCCTGGGCGGGTTCATGATGATGCATCTGGGGCGCATTCCCATCGCTGCCGATCAATTCGAATGGAACGGGCTTTGCTTCGAAGTAATGGACATGGACGAAAAACGGGTCGACAAGGTGTTGGTGACCACAATCCCGGCTCGTCCGCCTGTTTCTACCTCGACGGAGCCCAAGAAAACCGTCACCGCTCCCAAGAAAAAGAAATGACCGAAATATTCCCGGGCATGCTAACGGGCCGCTCGCCCGTGATGGGGCGGGGCGGCATGGTGGCATCTTCCCAGCCGCTCGCCACCGCGGCCGGGTTGGAGATCTTGGCCCATGGCGGCAATGCTGCCGATGCGGCCGTGGCGGTTGCCGCGGCTTTGAATGTGACCGAGCCAACCTCCACCGGCATCGGCGGGGATATGTTTACGCTCTACTTCCAGGCCAAAGGCGGAAAGATCACCGCCCTGAACGGTTCTGGTCGATCCCCCTCAGCCCTGACTCTCCAGCGCATGCTGGCAGACGGTGTTAACAGCCTGCAGCCATACCATCCGCACATGATCACGGTCCCGGGCGCCTGCGCCGGGTGGTGCGACCTGCTCGAGCGGTACGGCAGCCTGTCCCTGGCGGAAGTATTGGAACCGGCCATCCGCCTGGCGGAGCAGGGATTCCCGGTTGCGTCGATAACATCCTATTTCTGGCAGGCGGTCGGCTGAACGACAATTGCGCACATCTCTCAATGGGCATGAGATGACCATCGACAGGCGCGGTCCCAATCCCGGCGAGATTTTCCGCAACCCCGGGCTGGCGCGCACCTTTCGGGCTAGTCGCAGCGGGTGGGAAGAAAGCCTATTATGAAGGGACCATCGCCGAAGCCATCGTGGCAGTCGTGAAGCAGGCGGGAGGTCTACTCAACCTGGAAGACCTGGCTACGCACACATCCACCTGGGATACGCCCATCAGCACCACCTATGCAGGGCTGCGATTGTGGGAGTGCCCGCCTAATGGGCAGGGTCTGACCGCATTGATGGCCCTGAACATCCTCGAAGGTTTTGATCTGCCCTCGAATCCCCTTTCCGCCGAGCGGCTGCATTTGGAGATCGAAGCCCTGCGGCTGGCCTTTGCGGATACGCGCTGGTACATCAGTGACCCGCGCCATCGCGACAAGAACAGCAGCGGCTATTCCCGGCGGCTGGAATGGCTGGTCTCCAAGCAATATGCAGCCTCGCGGCGGGAAATGATCGATCCGCACCGGGCTACCCTGGACCAGCGCCGCGGCACGCCTGTGGCCGGGTCCGACACGGTCTATTTTTGCGTGGTGGATAAGGACGGCAACGCCTGTTCATTCATCAACAGCAACTACATGGGTTTCGGCACCGGCATCGTCCCGGCCGGCTGGGGTTTTACCCTGCAGAACCGCGGGGCCAACTTCAGCCTGGAGCCCGGCCATCCTAATGTGCTGGCTCCAAGAAAACGGCCGTACCATACCATCATCCCGGCAATGATCACCAGGGACAAGAGAGCAGTGAAAAGAGAACAGAGGGAAGATGACGATGGAAGAATTGCCGCTGTTCAACATACTCTCTTTGCTACCTTTGGGGTGATGGGCGGATTCATGCAGCCGCAGGGCCATTTGCAGGTGTTCCTGGCGCTGGCAGGCGGACGTGACCCTCAGGCGGCGCTGGAACTGCCGCGCTTCTGCATCTCCGACGGCACTGCCGGAGGTGTGGTGGCCCTGGAGGATGGCATTCCCGAGGCCGTAATTGCCGACCTGGCCGAGCGCGGACACCCGGTCCAGAAGGTGAGCGGGTGGGAGCGGGCGCTCTTCGGGCGTGGGCAGGTTATTCTACGGGATTTCCAGACGAGAGTCCTGACCGGCGGGTCGGACCCACGGGCGGATGGCTGCGCCATGACGCTTACATGACCTTGCGTGTAGCCGCTCGAGCGAAGAAGATAAATCAACCTCCTCAGCATCATTTGCTGAGGAGGTTCGCTGTAAGGATTGTAAGGCAAAAATAAACCTATCTTTATTCTCCTAACAATACTTGATCGATAGCATTTCGAGCTATCTTCGCCAGTGTTGGGTTGGTTTTATGATAGTAGGGCAGGGCGATCAGCCCCACTGACAGTGCCCAACCGCGGGCGCGCTGCCAGGTGTCTTCATCCACTTCGAGAGCTTGCCGGAAATCAGCCCGTGTCTCCGCAGGCAGGAACAACCAGGCTGTCATTACATCCACAGCCGGGTCACCGATTCCCACACAGCCAAAATCTATGACTGCGTGGATGCGTCCATCTTGCACCAGCAGATTACCCGCCATCAGGTCTCCATGCAACCACACTGGGGTCCCCGGCCAAGCCGGGACTTGCAATACAGCCTCCCACACCGACAAAGCTGCATTCGTGTTGATCATATTCTCCAGTTTCGCCAACGAAGCCAGGACCGGCTCATCACGACTGGAAAGCGGTACACCACGGGGAGAGATGGGAGCAGGTGGAGAATTTTCCTCCGCCACAGGAATGGCTCGCATGGCTTTAACGAAACCCGCCAGGTCATGCGCTGCCTGTTGCATGTCGACAATCGGCTTTCTGATTGCGTTTTCACCGTCCAGCCAGCGATATACCGACCATTTATATGGGTACCCGAGGGCTGGGGCGGCAATAGCCAGTGGTGTGGGAATGGTCAATGGAAGTAACGGAGTGAGGCGGGGTAACCATGTGAACTCTTTTTCCACCTGCCCATCGGCCCAATTTATACGAGGTAGGCGCACTACCATATCGCTACCCAGGCGGTAGAGGGCATTGTCGGTTCCGGCTGAAGTAACGCGATGGATGGGTAGATCTGCCCATTGGGGCAGTTGCGATTTCAGCAAGCGCTTCACAAGCGCAGCATCGATCTCCAGCTCATTTGCGTGCATTTTAGGGCTCAAGACTTGGTCCACCGCAAGGATGCTGGCATCTGCTCGTTTAGCGGATCCTCTCGCCGTTGTGGATGACCAGGAAGGTCCGTTTGAGCGCATCCAGACCCTCCAGGGGATTGCCATCCACCACCAGCACATCGGCGGTTTTCGCGGCCTCAAGCGTACCATGATCGGGCAGGCTGCAAACACGAGCAGCGTTGCGGGTGCCGGCGAGGATGATTTGCATGGGGGTCATCCCGGCAGCCTGCATCAATTTCATTTCCCTGATCGGCATGCCCAGTTCGAAGGGGACCACGTAGCCGCTATAGTCGGTGCCCACGGCAACATCACCACCCGCGGCAACGAAGCGACGGAGGTTGTCCGATGCGGTGGAGTACCAGTCATCCTTATACATCTTGCTGACGCCATCCCATAATTCCATGGTGGGCACCCACATCATCTTTTGCATGACCATTTTTTCGAGCACTTCATCGGGCACTTTATTAATCGCCATGTGAGCCAGGTCATCGACACCTGCTTCGATGGCTAGTTCTACGTGATGCAGACGGGTAATGTGAGCCGACACCCACAAATTACAAGAGTGGGCTGCCTCCACGATGGCGCGGATCAACTCCAGTGAGGCCAGGTTGTAATTACGGAATTGCAGGCGGTGTTCGATGCCGATTTTAACCAGGTTGGCCCCGGCTTGCGCTAGTTTACGGATGGCCGGACCGGCTTGCTCGGGTGACTCCAACCTGAGCATGCCGTAGCCGCGTATCGCTGTGACGATGGGACCCACACAGACCAGGCGGGCATTGCGGTTGTATTCCATCAGGCGGTCGCGTTTGGCGTACTGGTCCAGGCGAGAGTTGGAGCCAAGGTCTCGCACGGTGGTGACGCCTTCCTGCGCCCACGCCCGCAGCACATTGGTCTTGAAGGCGCGGTGGACGTGACAGTTGAAGAAACCCGGCAGGATGGTGCGACCCTCCAGATCGATGACCTGCGTGGCCGTCCCGGCAGGCAGGCCTGCCCCGGCGGCTTCGATGCGGCCGTCACGGATGTTGACCGTGGCATTCGGGACAGGTGCAGCGCCGGTCCCGTCAATGAGCAAGCCGTTGGTCAGGCTGATGTCCTTCGGGTTGTTTATCATGCGATATTCCTATTTCGTGTATGGAAAAATTATAGCACAGGCTTTTTTTATCCCCCTTTCCCGACTGATGCGCTTCATTATTCCTTGAACCATTCCCCATTCAATAATCAATATTTATAATTCATCCTCCTTAAAACAAATAGACCTGGTAGGTCTCCGAAGCCGGCCAGGTCTATTTGAACAAAGAGTCTATTTATTCAAACTGATGATGTAAGCGATCAGATCAGCGATATGCTGCTGTGTCAGCGCATTGCGGTCCCCCCAGGCCGGCATGGTCCGCAGAGGCCCCGGGCCGCGCGGGATGGATCCATGCTGGATGAACAGGTCGATATTGGCGGCAAAGACTTGCAGATCGAGGTCTTTCATCAACGGGTCGATGGGATTAAGCGCCGGCACCGTCCCGTCGGTGGAGCCGGGGTTGGGTATGCCGCCCACACCTGCCTCCCCGTGGCAAGAGGCGCAATTCGAGCCAAATATGACCTGGCCTGAAAATGCATCGCCCGGCAGGTTCACCGCCGCGCCGGGTTCGCCGGGGTTGGAAGGCCTTGGCACGCCTCCGCTGTCAGCATCCGGCGAGACGATCTGGGCAGTCTTGGGAGGCGGCAGCGTTGCCGGGAAGAGGGTCGGGATGGGCGTGTGGATCACTCCCGCCAGATTGCCACGGGCGCAATCTCCGTCCAGACCGCAGTTATACAGAAAGATCGAGCCGATGAACGCGATCGCCAGGACCGGCAGGCCGAATGCCAGCAGGATTATCCAGACCTTCAAATCTCGTTTCATGGATCCCGCCTTCATTTCAACGTCCTCACATAGTTGACCACATCCCAGCGTTCACGGACGGTCAGGTTTTCATTTAAGGCAGGCATCTTCCCCTGCACGCCGTTGGTAATGGTCTGGAAGACGCCCGCATCGGTCAATGACTGGGATTTCAGGCTGGTCAGGTCAGCCGGTTTGTTCTTGATGAAGATCGAGATGGGACCGTTGCCCTTTCCCTGCGGACCGTGGCACTGGGCGCAGTTGATCTGGAACAACTCGCCACCGCGTGCAAGGGAGACCTGATCGGCCTCGACCGGGTTGGCCTGCGCGCCAAGTTCCGCATGCAGGGCGGGCCCATCCACCGGGATGGAGGCAGGCGGCACGGGCAGCGGGTCCGACATGGGTTGGAAGGCAGGCTGGATCTCCATGAAACTGATCCAGTCGTATTTGATGATGTCATAGGAAAACAACAGGATGAATCCCAGCGCCAGCAGGGCTGCACCTGCCAGGATGGTAATGCGCCTGAACAACTCCTTGTTCATAGATGCCTCGCCACTGCCGGAGCTACGCTTTCTGCTCCCCCGGCCTGCATGGCAGACACATATCTATCCTGCTCATTTTCAGGGACCTTGAAGAGGACGGCGATCTTGCCGTCGCTCACCTCGGGCACGTATTCCAGGGGTTTATAGATAGGGAAATTGCTCTCCAGGAAAACAGCGATGAAGGCCGTCCCCATCAGTCCCAACATGGACATTTCAAAGACCAGGATGATGCCGGTAGGGATGGGGTAAAGCGGCTGCCCGCCCACACGCAGGGGGAAGAGGAAAGGTGTGCCGAAGTTCAGGAAGAGGCCAAACAAAAAACCCAGGGCGGCCCCGCCCAATGCCAGCCGTCCCACATTCGTATGGCGTTTCGGGCGACCGAGCACCCGTTCCAGCACCGGCACACCGGAGAAGACTTCCATCGCCTCGTCCTTAACACCCATGCTACGCAGACGCTCGATCGCTTCCGCAGCCGGGTCAACATCCTCGAAGAGTGCAATCAGGGTCGTGGTCTCAGCCATATCTGTGTCCTTTCAACCCTACTCGATCTCGGCTTTGGTGGGCACGCTGGTCTTGCCGAATTTCCGCAAGGAGTGCGCCAACTGGCCTTCCTGCACTTCCCATACCGGCACCAGCGGGATGAGCCTGGAGGCCAGCATATACAAGAGCAGGAACAAGGCGAACGTCCCGATGGTCAGGAAGATCTCGATGCGGGGAATATAGATCCGCCAGGTAAACGGCATGGCGTTGATGCTCAACATGCCCGGGATGATGATATAGCGTTCCAGCCACATGCCGATATTGATGATAAGGCCCAGCCCGAACATGAGCCAGGGTGTCCGCCGCAGGCGTTTGTTCCACAATGTCAGCAAGGGGATGACGAAGTTGCATACCAGCATCAATATCCATAGCCACGCCAGAGGACCGGTCTGGAGGAAATTCAATAACGTCCGTCCAAGGCTTTCACCGCCGTACCATTCCACCAGGTAATCGTTGAAGAAGAAGTAGCCCCACGTCATGGTGATCATCAACATCAACTTGCCCAACCCGTCGAAGTGCTCTGGGCGGATGAAATACTTCATGTTCTTCATCGTGCGGCTGATCAGGAAGAGCACCATAGTCACTGCTGCCAGGCCGGAGTGGAGCGCCCCGACGACGAAGTAGGGGCCGAAGATGGTGGAGGCCCAGCCGGGGCGGGTGGCCATGGCAAAGTCCCACGCCACGATGGTATGCACAGAGAACATCACCGGCAGGATGGCGAAGGCGAAGATGTTCATAGCCGTCTTCAAGTGAGCCCATTCGCTCTCGGAGCCGCGGAACCCCAGCGAGAGGATGCGATAGAAGACTTTCCGCCAGCCGGTGGAATGGTCGCGTGCCATCGCCAGGTCGGGTATGAGCGGCATGAACAGGTACATGGTGCTCGCCAGCAGGTATGTGT
Source organism: uncultured Chloroflexia bacterium (assembly GCA_963847105.1). Classification (GTDB taxonomy): domain Bacteria; phylum Chloroflexota; class Anaerolineae; order Anaerolineales; family Villigracilaceae; genus UBA877. The sequence continues at coordinate 351,704 of CAWJYP010000003.1, forward strand.
TGATGGCGAGAAAATCCCACATCAGCGGGGAATGGAAATCCGGCCACAAGGTGCGCCCATTGGGGTAGGGGAAGAGCCAGTAGGCCAGCCAGACCCGCCCCAGGTGCATGAAGATGCTCATGCCTGCCTGGACCAGCCCGAAGGTGGTCATCAACTCTGCCGCGCGGGTGAAGGGGCGGCGGAATTCGGCTTTCACCACCCGCAGCAAGGCGGAGACGAACGTGCCAGCATGGCTGATGCCAATCCAGAAGACCGTGTTGACCAGGAAGATACCCCAATATTGAGGCCGGGTCACACCTGCCACGCCCAGTCCATTGGCGATCATATAGCCCCAGGCTCCCAACAGGCAGGTGGCCACCACGATCATAAGGAAGATCGTCACTGCCCAGAACTTCCAACTGGTGGTTGCATCGATTCCATCACCATGCGGTTCATCTCGCCACGTGGACGCGGGTCGAGCAGCAGGTGTTCGCGGGGATCCTCCGCCTCTTCATGCGGGTGTGATAACGGCCTCGACAGGGATTGAGCCTCTTCAGCCATGGGATCCGCCTCTCTCTTGGTACGTTACTCTTGGTATCGTGCCGAGTTCTTCCAGTTTGTGAAAACTACGGGAATCGCGGGATAGTTGATTGATGCGGCTTTCGGGGTCATCCAGGCGTCCGAAAGCGATCGCGTCGGTGGGGCATGCCTGGGCGCAGGCGGGCTGGACCTCTCCATCGCGCACCTCCCGGTTTTCCGACTTTGCCCGGTCCTCGCCCTGACGGATGCGCTGGAGGCAGAAGGTGCATTTCTCCATCATGCCGCGCCGCCGCACGGTCACATCCGGGTTGAAGGCATTGTTCAGCGGTTCTGGGCGGGTGTAATCGCGCCAGTTGAAAGCCCGCACCTGGTACGGACAGTTGTTGGCGCAGTAGCGTGTTCCCACGCAGCGGTTATAGATCTGCAGGTTGGTCTGCTCGGATTCGCTGTGGACGGAGGCATAGACCGGGCAGACCGGTTCGCAAGGCGCATGTCCGCACTGCTGGCAAAGGATAGGCTGAAAGTCAGTCGAGATCTGCGGGTACTCGCCGGTCCAGAAGCGCTCGATGCGGATCCAGTGCATCCAGCGCCCGTAGCCGGCATCATCTTCTCCGACAAATGCGACGTTGTTCTCCATGGCGCAGGCGGTGACGCAAGCCTGGCAACCCATGCACAGGTCCTGGTCGATGACCATGCCCCATTTGCCGGTGTTTTCGGTGCCCTTATCTATCTGGGTAGGCATACGTTATTCTCCAACCTGGTAGTCACCATAAACGCCCATCTTGCCTTCCATGCGGGCAAGGGTGTGGCGTTTCCCGGTCCTGGTCAGTGTGACTTTTAAGGTCATCGCCGCCAGGTCGCCGGCAGAGTTCGTCTGGATCCCAAGCAGGGCAGCCGGGTTGGCGCCGCAGTTTTTGGCATAGCGCCCATAGGCGGTGTGGCCCTGTCCAAAGGGGATGCCGACCGTATCCGGGCGGATGGCCGGGTAACGGTAGACGGGAGCTTCGATCTGCCCGTAGGGCGAAGTGATCTGCACGATATCGTCATCCTGCAGGCCCAGTTCATCGGCTGTCTCGGGATGGATCTCCACCCATGTTCCCCACATCACCGTGGTGGTGGGGTCGGGAGTCTCCTGCAGCCAGGGTTTATTGGCGCTGGTGCCGTCACCCAATGTGGAGTTCATGAAGGGGAGCAGGTAAAATTCACCTTCTCCGTCGAATTCAGGAGGAGCAACAGTGAAGGCCTGCGGTTCATTGGATCCTCTTGGCGCTGCTAAACCCACTTCGGCCTTCCACCAGCCTCCATACTGCTGCCACTCAGCCCAGAACGCGGCCGGGTCGGCGGTGTTGAAATAACCTTGTTCCTGCATCAGATTTGCGACGGAATGCTGTATGAATTCGACCACATCCTTGTATGGGATTGCCCGGGCAAGCGCGCCTCCAACCTTCTGCACTGCCGCCAGGAGCACATCCGCAGTTGCGTGGGTATCGTAGAAAGGCGAAACGACCGGCTGCGCCCCCGAAATGGCGGGACGATCTGCCCCAGCCAGCGTTCGTTGATACCCCCACGATTTCAAGCCCGGTGTGATCGGGGAAGACGTAGTCGGCTTGCAAGGCGGTTTCGTCCGGGAAGGAACTGAACGAAACGATTGTTGAGACTTTCCCACAAGCTTCCGCAAACTTCAGCCCGGCGGGAAATTCGAAAAAGGGATTGACCCCGTGAATGAAGATGATTTTGATCGACCCATTGTTCATTCCATTCACAAGCGATTGGATGTCTTTGAAATTGTTCGGCAGGTTCGAGCCGGTCACTTGCAGAGGCAGGGAGGGGGCGGCTAATATTCCACCTGGCTGTCCGACATTGTTCGCCAGAACGTTCAAGCCGAGGATGGCCTTGCCGGCTTCCAGACCGTTGCCGGCTGCAAGGGCGGCTCCGCCGGGAATTGCCAATGGCCGCGTCGCCCCGGTGAACAGGCCAGCCAGCTTCTGAAAAGTCTCGGTGCTGACCCCGGTCATTTCGGCGATCCTGGCAAGGTCGACATTCTGATATGCCGTCGGCAGGGGGCCGCCGCGAAATTCGGCAGCCGCCCGGCCGAGTCCCAATGCGGCTAATCCTTCCGTGCCTGGGAGGATGGGAATCCACTGGTCTGCAGCAGCCGCAGTCTGGGAAAGGCGCGGCTCGAACTGGACCAGGGTACCGCGTTTTCCGGTGGTGTTCCCCTTGCGCAATTTCGCATAGCCACGAGAATAGGCCACCGGCGAAATGTAAGTCTCCAGGAAATTCGCCCCGAATGAGAAAACAACATCAGCATTGCCTAAATCGAAATAGGGGATAATCGCCTCGCCCAGGATTTCCCCGGCTGCCTGCGCCAGGGTGTGGCGCCCTTCGAACATGGCGAAAGCGCCGTACCGCCAGGGAGCTGAGGCTCCAAGAGCAGCAGTGATTTCCGTGACCAGGTCGGCCAGATGATCTGAGCCTAAGCCGAGCAGGAAGGCTACTTCACCCGGTTGGTGAGATGTCAGCGTTTGGCGGATGGTCTCGATGGCGGCATCCCAGGTCATCGCTTCGGTGGGTGCCTTGCCCCGTCCCTGTTTGAGCGGCCCCTGGATGCGATCGGGGTTATACAATCCCTGTAAGGCAGCCTGACCGCGGGGACAGGTCTTGCCCTGGTTGACCGGGTTCAGCGGATTCCCTTCGACTTTCAACGCCCGCCCCTGCATGGTCCGCACCACCAGACCGCAGCCGGCCGGGCATTCCCGGCATGTGGTGGCGTAATGGGTGCTCAGGCCGTTGTAGCTGTACTCCGGCATTTTGGTGTAGGGTTGACGGGTCACATAGCGTGAAGCCGGGCCGCAACCGCTCAATAACGCTGTTGCCGCCGCCCCCACCCCCGCCGTCTTGAGAAAATCCCGCCGGGACATTCTTCCGCTCATGGATGTATCCTTTCAATTTCTCTCATGCGACTCACCCTGCACCTGTTATTTATCGGCTTACTTATGGCACGTAGCACAATCGGTCAATTTCGTCAGCCTGACCGGGTCGTCGGCGAAGCGGGAGCGGTGGCAGGCCAGACACCAGCCCATCGTCATCTTTTGAGGCTCGGCGACGGTCATCTGACGCAGTTCGCCGTGACAGGTCTCACAGTTCAGGCCTCCAGCGATATGTGGACGGTGGCTGAAGTAGACAAAATCCGACATGATCGCCACCGGCACCCACTCGATGGGCTCGTTGGCTTCCACGTAAGCGATCAATTTATCGATCTCGGGGGTTCGCTTGCTGATCTGCTGATGGCAGCCCCAGCACTTGTTTTGGGTGGGGATGCCCGGGCTGGGTCCGCGCAAAGCGCCTGGGTGACAATAGAGGCACTGGACGCCGCGTTCAATGTGAATGTTATGAGGAAATTGGATCGGCTGTTCAGGCGGGACCTGGGTTGTGTAGATGCCCCAGCCTGCTCCGCAAAGGAGGAATAACCCAATCAAAGCCGCCACGATCCTAACCGCCGGTTTTTTTATTAATTGGATGACGAATTTGACCATGCAATCTCTCCGCGTCCCATAGCGTTCGCTGATTGTCACGCTCCCCGACACTCACCCTGGCCTAATATATAATTAATAAGTACCTGATTTATCCAATTATGTCCACTGATTGTATTATAATATCAGAAATCAGGAAGAAATATTTGAAAGTGTTAGGAATTATTAGAGAGCACGGATCTTTTTTGAAGCCATTGTTGTCATAATTTCTCCGGACGGGTTATTATTATGAAACAATTCGCCATAATCGCCTTACTGGTCGTTGCCTCCACCCTGGCAATCCATAGTGGCCTCGTTGCCATCGGCATCCTGCCGGTCCAGGCCAGCGCACAGGCCGTTTCCACCGATAAACTATTTGACATTTACATCTGGGGGATCGCCTTCCTATTCTCCTTGATCATGGTGTTCATGTTCTACAGCCTGGTGGTCTTCCGCCGCCGCAAAGGCGAAGCGGGCGAAGGCACCCCCATGGAGGGGAACAACACCCTCGAGATTGCCTGGACGGCTCTGCCGCTGATCGCCGTCCTCTATCTGGCTTACCTGGGCGCCCGCTCGCTGGGTGAGAACCGGCGCATCGACCCCTCCGCCATGACGGTCAAGGTGATCTCGCAGCAGTGGAGCTGGCAGTTCCAGTACCCCGAATATCTATTCGCCTCCAGGGATCTTTATTTGCCGGTAGGCAAGCAGGTGAATCTGCAGATGACCAGCCTGGACGTCATTCACGGATTTTTTGTGCCCGAGTTCCGCCTGAAGCAGGATATCGTCCCGGGTCGCACCACCGAATTGCGCATCAACCCCAACCGCATTGGAAAATACCAGATCACTTGTTCGCAATTGTGCGGGGCTAAACATACTGAAATGGTCGCCTGGGTCTATGTGGTCAGCCAGGAAGATTTTGATGCGTGGGTCCAACAACAGATCGCGGCAGCTCCAAAAGACCCGGTTCTCATCGGTGAGCAGCTCTCCTCCCTGAATGGCTGTTTCGTATGTCATTCGGTGGACGGTTCCGAAAAGACCGGTCCGACCTGGTTGCGACTCTACCAGTCCAGCGTCACCCTGGCGGATGGTAGCACGGTCGTTGCTGATCAGCAGTATTTGCACGATTCCATTGTCAATCCCAATTTGCAGGTCGTGCAAGGATATGCACCCAATGTCATGCCTGGAACCTTTGAGCAGATCCTCAGCGAGGATCAGATGCAGAATATCATTTTATATATGCAGAGCCTGAAGTGAGAGTCAGCGAAAGAGAGTAGAGAATAGATGGCAGCGATCGAACAGAGTGACTTCAAGAAAAAAAGAACATTGCCCCTCTGGCGCGGCTTCCTCTGGCAGGTGATCGGCACCCTTTTCGGCATGGGCCTAGTTGTCGGTATACGCCTGCTGATGCGCCTGCCTGCCTGGAAACCTGAGCCTGCCGTTGTAGTGGGCGCGTTATTCGGGGCTTTGTTCTTTCTCTACGGTGTCGGTGTCTTTGATGACTGGTTCAAGTGGATCGCAGGAGAAGAAACCGCCGACGAGCTGGACGATTCCCACCTGGGCTGGCGACGGTTTTTCGGCCCATCCCAGGATCACAAAGTCATTGGCATTCAGTATCTGACCTTGTCGCTGATCCTCTTCTCGGTGGGCGGGCTTTTCGCCCTCATCTTCCGCACCGAGTTGGCTGGAGCCGGGATACAGTTCCTCAGCCCCATCGAATACAACACCCTCATGTCGCTGCACGGGATCGTTATGATCGTTGGGATCCTCATCGGAATTTCCGCCTTCATGAACTATGTGGTGCCCTTGCAGATCGGCGCGCGCGATATGGCGTTCCCGCGACTAAACGCTTTCTCATTCTGGATCGCCGTACCGTCAGGTGTGATCCTGCTTTCCAGCATGTTCCTGGGCGGGTTCGATACCGGCTGGACCGGCTATCCGCCTCTGTCGGTGCGAGCGCCTTTGGGGATGCAGATGTTCTTCCTGGGGGTTTCACTCTCCAGTTTCTCCTCGATCCTCGAGCGCGTTGAATATTCTGGTAACCGTCATCCGCCTGCGAGCCAGAGGCATGACCCCCTTCAGGCTGCCCATTTTCGTGTGGGCGGCTATTGCCACATCCATCATCAGCCTGACCGCCACCCAGTTGATCGGCCTGGCCTTCCAGATGGTCATGCTCGAACGCCTGTTGGGCATGGGTTTCTTCAATACGGTCAAAGGCGGCAACCCCATCCTCTTCGAGCATTTATTCTGGTTCTATTCACACCCGGCTGTTTATGTGTTCGTTCTGCCAGGGCTTGGCATCATCAGCGAACTCCTGCCGGTGTTCGTTCGCAAACCCCTTTATGGGTATAAATGGGTAGCCATGTCTTCCCTCGCCATTGCCTTAACCGGCTTCCTGGTGTGGGGACATCATATGTTCGCTTCCGGCATGGCCGAGTACCTGCGCCAACCTTTTATGTACAGCACCTTACTAGTGGCGGTGCCAACCGGGGTCAAGTTCTTTTCGTGGGTGGCTACCCTGTGGAAAGGGAAGATATCTTTCCCAACGCCCATGCTCTTCGTGCTGGGCGCTATCGTAGTGTTTCTCGTAGGGGGACTTTCAGGGCCTCCCAATGGCACGGTCACAACCGACTTGCTGCTCAATAACACTTACTTCATCGTTGGTCATTTCCACGACACCCTCTTCGGCGGCTATGTGCTGCCGTTCTTTGCGGCCATCTACTTCTGGTGGCCGAAGATGACGGGTCGCCGCTTGAACGAAAAATTGGGCAAACTCCATTTCTGGCTGACGACGCCAGCCATGTTGGTCCTTACCCTCGGAATGATGCGGATCGGTCTGTTGGGTATGCGCCGGCGGGTCTTCGACTATGATCCTGCCCTCGGTTTCAGCCCTTATCACCTGGTATTGACCATCACCGGCTTTTTGATCGCAGCGGGTACGGTGGTCTTTTTCGTCAATATTTTCATCACCCGCAAGCGCGGCGAGGTTGCCATCAATAATTTATGGGAGTCGCGCAGCCCCGAGTGGCAGGTGCCTTCACCCATGCCGGTGCACAATTATGATCGGGAGTTCGAGGTGGTCGGCGAACCTTACGATTACGGCGTACCGGGCTCGCGTTATGTCAAATTCGAAGGGGAGGATTGAAATGGTAGAGACCACTGAAATGGTGCAAGCGAAAAAGCCCTCTCTCTATCAGTTAGGCGTGATGGTATTCATCGTCCTGGCCCTGCTAACAGCAGCGGAATTTGCTTTTGCCCTCTTCCTGAACGTGTGGCCTCTGCTGGCGTTGATGGCTCTGCTGAAGGGCGGGCTGGTGCTGGTGTATTACATGCATTTCCCCCGCCTGTTAGCCGCTGATACCAACCCGGATCGCGAGTCGTTCTCGTACAAACTGGCAACCAATCGCCTGGGTCTATGGTTTTTCATCCTCTCGGATGGCTTCATATTTGGCGGCCTTTTCATCTCCCGCTTTAACCTGCTTGGTCTCAATCGCCCGGAATTGAACCAGTTCCTCGGGATGGCTGTTACCGCGGTTCTGCTCGTCTCTTCATTTTTTGCCAATCGCGGCGAGGTCGCCATGGAACACGGCGACCGCAAGCAAGCCATAATCAGCCTGGGCATCACCCTGGCGCTTGGGATAGCCTTCATAGCCGGTGTGCTCGGCGTTGAATGGCAGATCGCCCCCTTCGGGCCTGCCGACGGTGTCCAGGGGGCTGTGTTCTACTCGATGACCGGTTTTCATGCTTTCCATGTCGTAACAGGCGTGATCTTCCTGACCATTGTTTTACGCAACCTGGCCCGCGGGCGTTATTCGACCGAAAAGCATTGGGCGGTCGAAGCCTCGGTGGTCTACTGGCACTTCATAGACGTGGTGTGGATCTTCTTTTACCCCGCCCTCTACCTGGTCGGCACGGTGATCAAGTAAAGGATCAAAAATAACAATGAATAGAAGGTTTTTCTGGATCGGCACGTCCATCCTGCTGCTGGTTATGTTGGCGGCACTGGTGACATACCTGGTGGAATTCAATATGCCGACCTACAGCGGTTCCGTCATTGACCCGCCGGCTCCCGCTCCCGCGTTTACCCTGACCGATCAAGAGGGCCAGCCGGTGAAGTTATCGGATTTCCGCGGCGAGTATGTGCTGATGTATTTTGGCTTCACGAATTGCACCACCGAGTGCCCCGCCACCATGGCTGTGCTTGCCAAGGCTCGCAGTCTGCTCGGAGAAGATGGTGAGCGGTTCCAGGTCGTGTTGATCGCCACCGATCCACTCCGTGATACCCCCCAATCCATGGGAACATTCCTCAACCGCTTCGATCCCACCTTCATTGGTGCCACCGGGACTGAAGGCCAGTTGCAACCTGTTTGGCGTGATTACGGTGTCACCGTTGAAGACGGGGGCGAGACCCATTCGAACTACATCTACCTGATCGATCCGAATGGTGATCTGCGTATGACCTATTCGTTCCCAACCACAGCAGAAGAATTAGCGGCAGACCTGCGGCAGCTCCTGCGAAGGATTTGACCATGCAGAAGCCTTTGCTCCTCCGCATCTTGTTCGGGATGATCGTCGGTCTCTTGATGGCTATTCCCTTCAGCGAGTTCGCCTTCCGCTGGCAGGGCAATACCACCAGCAGGCCTCCCAAAACGGTGGTGCTGGATATCCCTCCCGGCACGGCGGAAGAGGTCGGGCAGGGCAAGACCGTCATCCCTGAAAGCATGACCTTCGTCGCCGGGGATGTCCTGCTGGTCCAGAACCGGGATTCGGTTTTGCATACCCTCGGCCCGCTGGTCATCCCGCCTGGAAGTTCCGCCACCCTTCCATTGAACAATGTGGGTAATCTATCCGTTATCTGTTCCTTCGAGCCGACCAATTATCTTGGATTGGATATCTTCGAACCGTTGACCCTCTCCACGCGCCTGCAAGGCATCTTCATCTCAGGCATTCCCATGGGGGTTTTATTCACTTTATACAGCTTGGTCTTACGACCGCTGAAGAAGAAAACGCCGCCCAGCCTCATTCCCGAAGAGTAATGGAAGACCGATCCCCATGTTCCACCTGATGTTTTCACGCCGCTGGTGGTTGACGACGCTGCTTGTGATAGGCGGGATCGCCCTCACCGTTCGGATGGGATTCTGGCAGGTGGGCCGATACTATCAGAATAAGGCCGCCGCCGATCATCTGCTTGCCATGCGGACTGCTGCTCCCATCACCCTGGAGGCGGGGACCATCCCGGCTTCGCTGACCGGGATGGAATACCGCGCCGTCACGGCCGCGGGCGTCTTCGATTTTTCGCAGCAGGTGGCCGTCCGCAACCAGGTTTGGATGCAGGACTGGGGTGCGGACACGGGCTACATCCTGGTGACTCCGCTGGTGCTTAGTGACGGCTCCGCAGTGATGGTGGACCGGGGCTGGATCCCGCGGGCGAGCGATATGCCCGCCTCGTGGGGGCAATACGATCAGCCGGGGGCAGTCACCGTCAGTGGGATTGTTCGCCTGGCGGAACCGCCGGAAATGGGCGGCGTCCCCGACCCGACCCTCGCGCCAGGCGAGGAGCGAATCGATATCTGGAACCAGATCGACCTGGTGCGCCTGCAGGAGCAGGTCCCTTATACGCTCTTGCCCGTATACATCCAGCAAGCGCCTGATGCGGCATATTCCGGTCTGCCTTACCGAAGCGTTTCCGAACCCGATCTATCCGCAGCCGGCACAAATGTGGGCTATGCCGGCATGTGGTTTGCCTTCTCACTATTGTTATTTGGCGGCTATCCGTTATACTTGCGCAAGCAAAAAGATTGATCCAATGTATTCATAGGAACTATTCCATTTCAAGGAGGAGGGGCTTATGCTGCCGGTCGCGCTTTCCCGGATCCAATTTGCTCTGACCACTGTTTATCATTTCTTCTTTGTCCCGTTAACGCTCGGGCTGGTGTGGTTCGTCATCTTTTTTGAGACGGCCTACGTCCGCACCGGCAAACAGATCTATAAAGACCTGGCCAAGTTCTGGGGCAAACTCTTCCTGATCAACTTTGCCATGGGAGTCGTTACCGGCATCGTGATGGAATTCCAGTTCGGCATGAACTGGGCTAATTATTCCAACTATGTCGGCGATATTTTCGGCGCTCCACTGGCGATTGAAGCCTTGCTGGCCTTTTTTCTTAAATCCGTCTTCCTGGGTTTGTGGATCTTTGGGTGGGACAAACTCTCCAAACGCGTTCATGCCGCCACCCTGTGGATGGTAGGCATCGGCAGCACTCTCTCGGCTTTGTGGATCCTGATCGCCAATGCCTTCATGCAGCGACCGGTCGGCTATATTCTCAATAACGGCCGTGCCGAGATGGTCGATTTTGGAGCGCTGGTGTTCAACCCCAAGGCCTGGGTCATGTTCGAACATACCATTACCTCCGGCTTCGCCACCGCTGCTTTTTTCGTCCTGGGCATCAGCGCCTATCATTTGATCAGGAAGAAGCACGTGGAGTTTTTCAGCACCTCCTTTAAGGTTGCATCTGTCATCGGCATCATTGCGGTTGTATTGGTTATTATTGGAGGTCATGAGCAGGGTCTTCGGCTGTTGGAAGACCAGCCCATGAAAGCGGCTTCATCCGAAGCCCTCTATACCACCGAGGACCCGGCTTCGTTTTCGATCCTCACCATCGGCGATCTGGGCGGGCGCAATGAGGTCTGGTCCATCCGCCTGCCACGCATCCTCAGTTTCTTATATTACAACCGCTTCACCGGCGAAGTTCCCGGCATCAATGACATACAGGCAGAGTACGAGGTCAAATATGGGCCGGGAAATTATATTCCCCTGGTCGTCTTCACCTATTGGGGCTTCCGCCTGATGGTGGGTGCGGGCTTTACTATGCTGGGACTGGCGGCGTATGGACTTTATTTTGTCATGCGAAACCGGGTCACTCCCCGCATCCGCTGGCTGTGGATATTTGTCTTTGCCATGGCTTTGCCGTACATCGCCAACACCAGCGGCTGGATATTGACAGAAATGGGCCGCCAGCCCTGGATCGTCCACGGTTTGCTAAAAACGGATGATGCCATGTCGCCGGGGCTTACCTCCGGCATGATCCTGTTCAGCCTGATCGGTTTTGCCCTGATCTATACTGCCCTCATCGGCGCAGATATCTTCCTGATGACCAAGGAAGCCAAAGCCGGCCCGGTCTTGGAGGGGGCTGTGGCAGCGCCAATTGAACTCGGGCCTGAAGTCGTGGGAACTGAGGAGGAAAACAAATGAATCTCAACGTCTTCTGGTTCATTTTGATCGCATTCCTATATGTGGGCTTCTTCTTCCTGGAGGGGTTCGACTTTGGTGTGGGCATGCTCATTCCCTTCCTCGGGAAAAACGATACCGAACGCCGCTCCATCATCAATACCATCGGCCCCCATTGGGACGGCAATGAGGTCTGGCTGATCACTGCAGGTGGGGCGACCTTTGCTGCCTTCCCGCGCTGGTACGCCACCATGTTCAGCGGCTTTTACCCGGCCTTCTTCCTGCTGCTTCTTGCCCTCATTGCCCGCGGCGTTTCCTTTGAGTTCCGCAGCAAGGATGCCCGTGTGCGTTGGCGTTCCTTCTGGGATTGGACTGCCTGTATCAGCAGTTTTCTGGCGGCATTCCTTCTGGGGGTGGCTTTCGCCAATCTGGCCAAGGGCGTGCCCATTAACGATCAGATGGTTTATACCGGCAGCCTGTGGACTTTGCTCAACCCTTACGGCATTATCGGCGGCCTGTCCAATACCGCCGGTTTCCTTTTGATCGGTTCCATCTTTCTCGGCCTGAAGACTACCGGTGACCTGGCGGCACGTGCGCAAGCCCTGGCGCGCAAGCTGTGGATCGTTGCGATCGTTCTTATCACGGCGCTGCTGATCTCCACCTACATTTACACGGATATCATCGATCACCTGGGCGTGGATCCGGGCGTTGTTCCCATTGCTTCGTACACAGCCCTGCTGCTGACGGGCTATTTCGTCTACCGCAAGCAGAGCGGTTGGGCTTTTGTCATGATGGGTTCCCATTTGGCCCTTACACTGATTTCCTGCTTCCAGATCATGTTCCCGCGCGTCATGATCTCCAACATCGACCCATCTTTCAGCCTGACCATTTATAATGCGGCTTCATCACCTTATACGCTCAAGGTCATGAGCATCATCGCACTCATCTTTGCTCCCATCGTCCTGGCGTATAATATTTGGAGTTATTGGGTCTTCCGCAAACGGGTGGAATCGAAACCTGAAAAATTAACCTATTGATTTTGCCGAAACGAGACTCCCGGAGTTTTCCAGAACCCGGGAGTTTTTGTTATTAAAGATAATTCATATTATAATTATCCTCAATAAGCGACAGGGAAAGGGAATTTAGAATGCCCGAAGAGATACTCGTGACCGGCGCGACCGGCTACATCGGTGGACGCCTAGCGCCTCGGCTTTTAGCCGAGGGTTTTCGGGTCCGCTGTATGGCCAGGGATGTCCGCCGGTTGGAGGGTTTTCCATGGCGTGGCCAGGTTGAGGTGGTCGAAGCAGACGCTCTTGATCACGATTCTCTTCTCCCGGCTCTGAAAGGCATCTCCACCGCATATTATCTCATCCATGGCCTGCAGGCCGGCAAAGTGGATGCGGAGCGTGACTTACAGGCCGCCCGCAATTTCGCCTCCGCTGCCCATCAGCAGGGGGTGAAGCGCATCATCTACCTGGGCGACCTGGCTGACCCGGAAGGCAACCTCTCACCGTATCTGCTTTCCCGCCGCCAGACCGGTCAGGTGCTGGGGCAGGGCAGCGTCCCGGTATCGGAGTTTCGTGCCGGCTTGGTCATTGGTTCGGGCAGTGCCTTGTTCGAAATGATCCGCTACGTGGCCGAACGCCAGCCGGTATTCATCTGCCCACAGTGGTGGTTCTCCCAGGCCCAGCCAATTGCCATCCAGAATGTGCTCGATTACCTTTTGGCAGCCCTGAAGACACCCGTGAGCCTCAACCAGGTGATCGAGATCGGCGGCGCCTCCCAATTGACCTATGCCCAGATGCTGCAGGAATATTCCCGCCAGCGTGGTTTCAAACGCTGGTTGATCGCATTCCCTTTCGCTCTTCCCCGCCTTTCCGCCTATTGGGTCCATATGGTCACCCCCATCCACTGGCAGGTCGTGCTGCCGCTCATCGAAGGATTGTGTGCGGAGAGCCTGGTCCACAACAACGTGGCCATGATGATGTTCCCGGATATCCAGCCGATGGATTTCCAGACGGCGCTGCGGCAAGCTTTGGGCCGCCTCCTATCAGACGATGTGGAGACGTCGTGGAGCGACTTGCTGGTCGTCTCGCAGGGCGACAATCGCCCCATCAGCCTGACCACTACCGAAGGCATGATCTTCGAACGCCGCCGCTCCCTGCTGGACCTGCCCCCGCATCCCCTTTTCCAGGCCTATACATCCCTGGGGGGCCGGCAAGGGTGGCTGTACCTCAACTGGACCTGGCAGGTGCGCGGCTGGATCGATAAATTGCTTGGCGGGGTGGGATTGCGCCGCGGCCGCCGCCATCCGCAGGATATCCGCGTGGGCGAATCCCTCGATTTTTGGCGGGTCGAAGCTGTGGAACCTGACCGACTCATCCGCTTGCGGGCGGAAATGAAGGTGCCCGGGAAAGCCTGGCTGGAATTCCAATCCATCCCCCAGGCGGATGGGAAGACTTTACTGACCCAGACGGCTTACTTTGCCCCGCGCGGCCTGGCTGGATTTTTATACTGGTATCTTCTCTATCCCATTCATGGGTTTATCTTCAGTGGATTGATCAAGCGGGTGGCAGCCCTGGCTTGCAGACTGGTGGGTCAATAAATGACGGTAATGGTTGCGGGCAAGGTTGTCCTGGTCACCGGAGGCACCGGTTATGTCGGTGGATGTCTTATCCCGTATCTGCTCGAAAGAGGCTACTGTGTGCGAGTAATGGTCCGCAACGGGAACAACCTTGTCAAATATCCATGGCGTGAGCAGGTGGATATTGTCAGCGCAGACCTGGAATCTCCGGTGGATCTGAACCGGGCCATGCGAGGCGTCTGGACTACCTACTACCTGGTGCATAATATGTCCAGCGGGCGCGGCTACGTAAACAAGGAATACGAATCCGCCCATAATTTTGCCCGGGCTGCTTCCGACGCCGGGGTGGAACACATCATTTACCTGGGCGGCCTGGCTGACCCTCAGGCCCGCATCGGCTCGCACCTGCGCTCCCGCCTGCGTACCGGTGATGCCCTGCGGCAAGGGAGTGTCCCGGTGACGGAGTTCCGCGCCAGCCTGATCATCGGCTCTGGCAGTATCTCCTTTGAGATGATACGGTATCTCACTGAGCAATTGCCGATTGCGGTAGGGCGCCGCTGGATCTTGAACCGCACCCAGGCGATTTCCATCCGGAATATTTTGGATTATCTACTGGCAGCACTGGAACAACCTGATTGTCGTGGGAAAATCTATGAGATCGGCGGGAAGGATGTCCTCACCTATTCCGAAACGATGATGACATATGCGCGTCTGCGTGGTCTGAAGCGAGCCATCATCCCTTTGCCGTGGCTGCCAGTGAAATTGATGGCCTTCATGGCCGGGCAGTTGACCCCCGTTCCCGCCACCATTGCCGGTCCGCTGATCGAGGGCATGCGCAGCGACAGCATCGTCCATAATGACCAGGCCCGGCAGGATTTTCCCGAAATTGACATCCTGGATTTTCGCACATCCATCTTGCAGGCGTTGGATAAGTTGTCGCCCCACCTGGAACCCATCTGGGAAAACGGCTCTTCATCGTTTAGAATCAGGCAGGAAGGTTTCTTTGCCGAGGCCGAGAAGGCTCACCTGCCTGTGCCGCCTGAGGCCGCTTTCCAGGCTGTTGCAGCTCTCGGAGGCAAGCAAGGATGGCTGTATCTAAATTGGTTGTGGCGGTTGCGAGGTTTTTTTGACCGTCTCGCAGGAGGTCCGGGCCTGCGTGGCAGGGTGACCGATCGCCCCCTCAAGGTCGGGGACGTGGTCGACTTCTACCGGGTCGAGCTGCTTGAACCAGGCGCGCGGCTGCGCCTGATCGCCGAATTGAAGGCGCCGGGGACAGGCTGGATGGAATGGCGCATCGTCCCCGAGCCAGGAGGTGGATCGACGGTTATTCAAATCGCTTATTTTGCTCCAAAAGGACTGGCAGGTTATTCATATTGGTACTTGCTTTTGCCGATGCACCGGTTGGTATTTTCCGGCTTGATTAAGGCAATTGCCCGGCGTGCCAAAGAGATCCATGCAAGATCTCCAGAGGCCTTATCCGTTTATTAGGAGGATTATTATGAAAGTCAATTTTGGAATGTGGAAGACGGCTTTTACGCAACTCGTGAAAATGGAAGAAAAGACGAAGTGGGATGGCCTCGACGTCATCTCGAAGTGGTTGATCGCCACCCGCTCGGCGGTGACCATGGTGACTCTTTATGCCTGTGTCATTGGCGGTTTGCTGGCGTGGCGTTTCGGGCATTTTGCCTGGCTGCCAATGCTCATCATCACGCTGGGGCTTTTCATCGCTCACGGGGCCAACAACTTCCTCAACGATTACACCGATTTCAGCCGCGGCGTGGATACGCCCAAATACTTCCGCACCGAATATGGGGTTCATCCGCTCGCACAAGGTTTCTGGACGAAACGGCAGCAGACAGTCTGGTTCCTCATCAGCGGCGTGCTGGCGTTCCTCTCCGGCATCTATGCGCTTTTTTATACCAACTTTTCTCCGGTTATCATCGGCTTGTTCGCTTTCGGGTCGTTGATCCTGCTTTTTTATACCTGGCCGCTCAAGTACATGGCTTTGGGTGAATTGCTGATCTTCCTCATCTGGGGACCCGTCCTGGTGGCAGGAGTGTACCTGGTCCTATCCCGCGGCGCCACCGAAAATATCTGGCAGATTGCCTTGGCGGGTGTGCCCTTCGGGTTGAGCGTGGTCAGCATCAACATCGGCAAACACATCGATAAATCCGACCAGGACCGCGCGAAAGGCGTGGGTACCCTGCCCGTCCGCCTGGGGGAGAAGTTCAGCCGCTACCTCAATATGGCTGTTCTGGCGCTGATTTACCTGGTTATCCTTTATCTCATCTTTGTGCCGCGCTTCTTTACTCCGGTGCTGCTGCTGGTCTTCTTTGCAGGCAAGCGTTTGCTGCTGGCGATCGGCGTCCACACCAAACCACGCCCCACCGAACCCCCCAAGGAATGGGGCGGCTGGCCGGCCTGGTTCTCGGGCTTCACTTTCTACCATAATCGCCTGTTCAGCAACTTGTTTGTCCTGGGTATCATTCTGGATGTCCTCATCCGTCTGATCTGGCCGACGTTCTGGCCGCTGAGGTAAACGCCCGTCTCGCCCATGCCCCTTTCACGCAGGTTATTGGCTCTCACCAGGGCCAATACCGTCTCCCTGGCTGCGACCATTTTCTTCGGCCTCCTCGGAGGTCTGCTGACGATTCTGCAGGCTGCCTGGTTCAGCCGTGTAGTCAGCGATGTCTTCCTAAATGGTCAAACCCTGGCGGGAGTGACTGTTATCCTGCGTTGGCTGATGGTGGTTATCCTCCTCCGCTCCATCCTGACTTGGGCGGGGGATGTCAACGCGGCGGCGCTGGCGGTGCGGATCAAGGACGAACTCCGCCGGCGACTCTTTGACAAGATCGTGCGGTTGGGACCGGTCTATGCCCAAGGGGAACGGACGGGCGAACTCTCCGCTGCGTTGGTGGAGGGGGTGGAGGCGCTGGATGCCTATTTCAGCCGCTACCTGCCGCAACTGGTCGTCTCGGCGCTAGTCCCGCTGTCGATCCTTTTTTTCGTCTTTCCCGGCGACCCTTTGTCGGGGCTGGTTTTACTCCTTACCGGGCCACTCATTCCCTTATTCATGTACCTCATCGGCAAGACCGCCGAGAGCCTGACCAGACGTCAGTGGGACAGTCTCAGTCGTCTGGGGGCGCACTTTTTGGACAGTCTGCAGGGGCTGACCACCCTGAAAGAATTAGGTCGGAGTCAAGAACAGGCAGCCTCCATCGACGCCGCCAGTGGCCGTTTCCGCGACATGACCCTGAAGGTGCTGCGGGTCACGTTCCTCTCTGCCCTGGTGCTCGAACTGGTTGCCACAATCAGTACCGCCGTGGTGGCAGTGGAAGTGAGCCTGCGGTTGTATTACGGGCAGTTGGGGTTCCAGCAAGCGCTCTTCCTGCTGCTGTTGGCACCGGAGTTTTACCTGCCCCTGCGCATGTTGGGATTGCGCTTCCACGCGGGCATGGCTGGCACTGCGGCAGCCCGGCGGATTTTCGAGATTTTGGACGCGGCGGAAAGCCTACCTGCGCGAGATGGGCGAGTTGCAGCCCTTTCTGTAAGTATCAATGACTTGCGCATAGTCAATGTATCTTATACGTTCCCCGGTGAGAAACAACCCCTGCTGAAGAATATCGATCTCCAGATCAAGACGGGCGAGCATGTGGCCCTGGTGGGTCCGAGCGGGGCAGGGAAATCCACCCTCATGGCCCTGTTGCTGGGATTTGTCCAGCCGGACTGCGGTCAGATCCGTCTCGATCCGGCTATCCCACTACCTGAACAAATCGCATGGGTGCCACAAACCCCGCATTTGTTCCATGCCAGTATTGCCGCCAATATGCGCTTGGGAAAAGCCGACGCATCACAGGATGAATTGGAGGCTGCCGCCCGGGCAGCTCATTTGGATACTTTCATCGATTCGCTGCCCGCTGGTTATGAGACTGTCATCGGCGAGGAGGGCGCTCGCCTCAGCGGCGGGGAGGCTCAGCGGTTGGCGCTCGCACGGGCTTTCCTGCGCAATTCGCCCATCCTCATCCTGGACGAACCCACCTCCTCTCTCGACCCGGCCAATGAAGCCTTGTTGGAAGATTCCATCCACCGGCTGATGCAGGGACGAACCGTCATCACGATTGCCCATCGCCTGAATACCGTCTTTCATGCCGACAAGATCTTCGTCATGGAGAATGGTTCGATCGTCCAGGTGGGGGACCATCGCTCTCTGCTGGCTAGCGGGGGCCTCTACAGCCGCCTCGTCAATGGATCGGTCAACCTGGAGCACGGCGACCTACACTTCCAACCTCAGCCGGTCGAAACAGAGGCGAATGTGGAATTGCCTCACCTTACGAACATGGATGCAGGAAGAATTCCCGGCAAACCGCCTTCTACCCTCTCTGTCCTCCTGCGTCTGCTCGGATTCTTGCGCGGGTCGTGGGGATGGGTGGCTCTCTCCGTGCTCCTGGGCGTGCTGACGATCGGCGGTAATATCGGTTTGATGGGTACTTCGACTTTCCTCATCGCCACAGCCGCCTTGCAGCCCCAATTCGGGGCGCTGCAGTTGCCTATTGTAGGCGTGCGTTTCTTCGGGTTGACCCGCGGCATTTTTCGCTATACCGAGCGGCTGGTGACCCACCGGGTCACGTTCCAATTGTTGGCGCGCCTGCGTTCCTGGTTCTACCGCGCCCTCGAACCGCTTGCGCCTGCCTGCCTGCTCCACTACCGTTCCGGTGACCTGCTCGCCCGCATCATCGCCGATGTGGATACTTTGGAAGACTTCTACGTGCGGGTGATCGCTCCGCCGTTGACGGCAGCCGTCATTGCTGCGGTGATGTTCATTTACTACAGCAGTTATGATCTTCGCCTGGCGCTGACCCACTGCGCGTTCATGGTTGCCCTGGGTCTGGTTCTACCCATCCTTTCCGGCAGGCTCAACCGCCGCCACGGTGCAGCGGTTGTAACAAGGCGGGCCTCCATCCATTCTCTGCTGGTGGATGGGCTGCATGGGTTGCCGGACTTGCTTGCATTTGGCCGGGCGGCGGATTACTCCACTCAGATAGATCGGGCCGGGAGGTCCTACGGGCAGGCCCAACTTCGCCTCGCCCGCGTGACCGGTATTACATCCGGCTCGACCGTCTTCCTGGTCAACCTGGGGATGCTGGCGGTGCTGGCGTTATCCATCCCGCTGGTCGAATCGGGTAAGGTGATCCCGGTCATGCTGGCGGCCCTTGCCATTATCGCATTGGCATCTTTCGAGGCAGTCATACCCCTTCCGCTGGCCGCCCAGAACATTTCCTCCGGACTGCAGGCCGCCCGCCGCCTGTTCGAGGTGGTGGATGCCCCGGCAGAAGTGGTCGACGGGGCGGAGGCCAATCTGCCCGAACCTGCCCGGCCCTCGCTTCAATTCAAAGGCCTCATTTTCAATTATCCAGGGGCGGACCGGCCTGCTTTGAGCGGATTCGACTTGGATCTGCCGCCAGGAAAGCGCGTTGCCATCGTTGGGCCGAGCGGGGCGGGGAAGTCCACCCTGGCGAACCTGCTGCTACGCTTCCTGGATTATCGCTACGGCGAAATATTGTTGGACGGTCAGGACTTGCACAAATATCCGCAGGAGCAGGTCCGCCGCCTGGTCAGTGTGGCCTCACAGCGTAGTCATTTCTTCAACACCACCATCCGGCGTAACATGCTCATGGCCCATCTTGATGCCACTGAGGCTGAGATGCGCCAGGCTGCCCGGCAGGCACAGATCGATGAATTCATATGTGGATTGCCGGAAGGCTACGATACGCACATCGGCGAAGGCGGGCTGCGGCTCTCTGGCGGCGAACGCCAGCGACTGGCTCTGGCCCGGGCGTACCTGAAGGATGCTCCAATCCTTTTATTGGATGAGCCGGCCGCCAACCTTGACCCGCTCACGGAGGCGCAGATCCTCGAAACGCTCTTCTCCTCCAGCCGGGGTCGCACTCTAATCCTGATCACGCATCGCCTGGCCCGCCTGGAGAGCATGGATGAGATCCTGGTCCTCGATCACGGTCGGGTGGTCGAGCGGGGCACATTCATGAATCTTCTTGCCGCTGGTGGTCTATTCCATCAATTATGGGAGCAGGAACGCCGTCTAATTTTGGATAAATTTCATGCATAAATCGCTTGCGGGGCTTCCTTATGCGTGCTATAATCTCATCGTTGTGTTGCTTGGTTTATCCCCCCTCAAGATGACAATTTGGTTTTTCTGAATCCTTACCCACCCGCGTAAAAATCAAGTCAAGCAAACAGGCCCTCATGGGGGGCGCTTGTCATCCTGCCATTCCCTTATTCAAATCCTACTTTGAGAAAGAAACATGAACATACTTGAGCTTGAAAATAAACCCCTGGCTGATCTTCGCGGCATAGCGAAAGAGGCCAACGTAGTCAACGCGCACCGACTTAAAAAAGAAGCACTTATTCTATCCATCTGTCAGGAGGGAGCCGCCAAAGAAGGCATCGACATGCGCGGCGGCATCCTTGAGATCATGAGCGAAGGTATCGGCTTCCTGCGCTCAGCCCGCTACAGCATCAGCGAAGATGATGTCTACGTCTCGCAGGCGCAGCTCCGGCGGTACGAAATGCGTTCCGGTGATCTGGTCATCGGACACGTTCGCCCGCCGCGCGAATCCGAGCGGCATTAGGGTCTGATCAAAGTAGAGTCGGTCAACGGGATCGACCCCGAAGAGGCTCGCCGCCGCCCTCGCTTTGAAGACCTTACCCCCATCTTCCCCGACCGGCGCTTCGACCTGGAAACCAAAGGCGATATCCTTTCCACCCGCCTGATCAACCTGATCGTCCCCATCGGCCGCGGCCAGCGTGGTCTGATCGTTTCGCCGCCCAAAGCCGGCAAGACCACCATCCTCAAACAGATCGCCAATGCCATCTCGACACAATATCCGGATGTCCACCTGATGGTGGCTCTTATCGGCGAGCGCCCCGAAGAAGTGACCGACATGGATCGTTCGGTGGATGCCGAAGTGATCGCCTCCACCTTCGACGAACCGGTTACCTCCCATGTCCGCACCGCCGAAATCGCCCTCGACCGGGCCAAGCGCCTGGTGGAGATCGGTCGCCATGTGGTCATCCTGATGGACTCGATCACCCGCCTGGCACGCGCCTACAACCTGGTCGTCAACCCATCCGGCCGCACTCTTTCCGGCGGTATGGATCCCTCGGCCCTCTACCCGCCCAAGCATTTCTTCGGCGCGGCCCGTAATATTGAAGAAGGCGGCTCGCTTACCATCATCGCCACCTGCCTGGTCGATACCGGTTCCCGCCTGGACGATGTCGTCTACGAAGAATTCAAAGGCACCGGCAACATGGAGTTGATCCTGGCTCGCAAGCTGCAGGAACGCCGCATCTTCCCGGCCGTCGATATCGAGCGCTCCTCCACCCGCCGCGAAGACCTGCTGCTCGGCCCCGATATCCTCCAGCGTGTGTGGATCATGCGCCGCATGTACATTCAGATGATATCCCCGCCTCCGCAGGGCGCCGGCATGGACTCTTCCACTGCCACCGAAGCCATCCTCCAGCGTCTGGCCAAGACCCGTAACAATCAGGAATTCCTGGAAACCCTTACTGAAGGTATGTGATCTTGAACCCATCTGCCTGGACCAACCGCATTTCTTGGGGAATAACCATCCTGATCGTGTTCTCTTTACTTGGTTATACATTCTGGCGGGTTTTTCCCAAACCTGTCCAATCTGCCTCTTTACCTCCTCCGACTACTGAAAGCGGTCCGACCCCGGCACTATCTCCTGCGACGGCTCCATCCAATGATGTGGAAGGCATTGTCCGCAGTGTCTGATTAAAAACCGATATTTCCAAGCGCGCCAACTACAAAATAACCGAATACTCGGTCACGCCCGGTGATGCGCTCTTCAGCATTGCCAAGCAGTTCAATGTCAAGCCCGAGACGGTCCTGTGGGCCAATTACGACCTGCTGCAGGACAGCCCCGATAGTCTGCGTGTGGGCCAGACCCTCGAGATCCCCCCGGTTGACGGTGTATATTACAAAGCATTAGAAGGCGATACGCTCGAATCCATCGCCGAAGAATTTTCAGCCGAGGTGGAGGATATCCTCAACTGGCCCGGCAATGACCTGGACCTGTCAAACCCGGAGATTAAACCCGGCACGTACGTGATGGTCGTCGGCGGTCATCGTGAGTTTGTCCAATGGATCATCCCGACCGTCGCCCGAGGCCGGTCCGGTACTGCCAACCTTGGCGGTTCAGGCTGCGGTGGCGGACCTGTTGGCAGTACTGCATTCATCTGGCCGGCTGCCAATCATTTTCTCTCCGGCAACGAATATTGGTCGGGTCACCTAGGTATTGATATCGCTGCCGGCGAAGGCGCTCAGGTATGGGCTGCCGATGCAGGCGTGGTTACCATTGCCCAGGGCGGCTGGAACGGCGGCTATGGTAATGTGGTTATGATCGATCATGGCAACGGCTGGATCACCGTCTATGGCCACTTGAGCCAGCTCAACGTCTCTCCCTGCCAGGGAGTGTCTGGAGGTCAGTTGATCGGTCTATCCGGCAGCACCGGTAACTCCACCGGCGCTCACTTGCATTTCGAAACCCGCTTTAACGGCGGCTTTGTCAACCCCTGGAGCGTTGTCCAGTAATCAGCCGCACTTTATGGCATTTTTGAATTATTATGGATGAACGGACTCTCCGAAATGCATTAGCGGCCCTACCCCTGGGTGGGGTCCGCTTTTTTGACCGGACCGGCTCGACGAACGACGTCGCCCTGGCCTGGGCTGCCGAAGGCGCTCCCGACCTGGCTCTCGTCTATGCCGAAGAACAAACTGCCGGCCGCGGCCGCGGGGATCGCAGCTGGTTCACACCACCGGAATCAGCGCTGGCGTTCTCCATTATTTTCCGCCCCCGTCCCGCTGAGCATGCCATTATTCCGCTTTTCTCAGCCATAGGCGCTCTGGGAGTTTGTCAGACCCTGGAGGCGTTTGGTTTAACGCCAGGATCAAATGGCCCAATGATGTTCTGCTCAACCGCCGCAAAGTCTGCGGCATCCTGGCGGAATCCGTCTGGATGGGGGAGAGCGTGGATAGCGTGGTAGTCGGCATAGGTATCAATGTTGGCAAAGAGTCTGTCCCGCCCGAACAGGGCTTGAACTTCCCCGCCACCTGCGTGGAGACGGAAGCGGAAGTCCAACACATTTCCAATCCTGCCAGGGTCCTGGATCGGGCGGTTTTACTCCACGGGGTGATTCAGTCGATCCTGGGGTGGCGGCAGATGTTGGCATCACCGTTGCTGATCCGTGCATGGAATCAACGTCTGGCTTTCAAAGGGGAAGCTGTGGAGGTGTGGGCTGAAGGCCAGCCTCCTCGGAGCGGCGCCTTGTTAGGACTGGAATCGGATGGCAGCCTGCGCCTGAGTTCTGCGCTGGGGGAGATATTCACCTTACAATTTGGTGAAGTGCACCTTCGCCCGGTTGTGTGATATACTTTTTTATGTGAGGTGACCCATGCTCGACAATTTACGCTCCCAGACATCTTTCGAGCCTGAGGAAGAAGAACCCCAGGAACCGGTTGACTCCCCCAAGAAGAAGGCCCCCCGTCCTCCCCGGCGCAAGCGCAGCATTGATCAGATCACCGGCATGAACGGACCGCAGCGCTTCATGCTTTCCATGATGCTGATGACGATGGTCTGCCTGCTGGGAGTGATCATCCTGGTGGCTTTGCAGAAGGTCGTCCCGCCTGGTTTCTGATAGATCGGGTTTCTAGAAAACACAACTCCCGGGTTCATTGCGAACTCCGGGAGTTTTCCTATTATTATCTTAGGATGAAGGACAGGCTGCTAAGGACCATTACTTCAGCGGCAGTTCGAACTGCCCGTCCTTACCGGCACCTTTATCCCCTCCATTGGTTGGGGCTCCTACCCGCTTTAGGTCCGCAGCTGCGCTGCGGGCGATGGAGGCGACCCGGTCATCTTCTTTCACGTTCATGAGGTGATTGCCGCGGGTGGCCCGTCCGGCTAGTTTCACATCTTTTACTTTAATCCGCAGAACCATGCCGTTGGCAGAGATGAAATTCAGTTCATCCGCTACCTGTACGACCCGGGCCGAGGCGATCAGGCCGATCTTGTCTGCCGCATCGTTGGCGATCGTCTGCACCCCGCCGGTGGCGCGTCCCTTGACCGGATATTCGGTCAGAGGGGTCCGTTTTCCATACCCCTGAGTGGTGATCAGCAGCAAGTCTCCATCTGGTTCGAGTACTTCCATGCTGGTGACCTGATCGTCCGCGCTCAAGCGGATGCCGGTCACGCCGCCGGCGCCGCGGCCCATTGGGCGGACCTGGTCTTCAGCGAAGCGCAGCGCCTGGCCTTGTTCGGTCACCAGGATGATCTCGTCCTTGCCGCTGGTGAGGCGGGCCCAGCCGAGATCGTCGCCATCTTCCAGATTAATGGCGATGATGCCGGAGGGGCGCACAGCCGCCAGTTCGGAGAGGGCCATTCGCTTCATCTTTCCTTTACGCGTAGCCAAGGTAATGAATTCGGCAACCTCAAAGTTCGGCACCGAAACCGCCGCAGTGACCGTTTCGCCACCGTCCAGGGAAAGGATGTTCACCAGCGGGATGCCTTTGCCGGTCCGGTCGGCGTCGGGGATCTGGTAGACTTTTTCGGAGTAAACCTTGCCGCGGTCTGAGAAGAACAACATGGTATCCAGCGAGCGGGCCGGGATAAGCGACATGATCTCGTCTTCTTCCTTGGTGGCGTGCCCACTGACGCCTTTTCCGCCCGAGCCCTGATAGCGGTAGGCCGTGGCGGCTACACGCTTGATGTAGCCGCGGGCGGTCAGCGAAACCAGCACGGCTTCGTCCGGCACCAGGTCTGATTCGCTCAGGTTCTCAATTGCCTCGGCGGCTATATGGGTCCGGCGCTCGTCGCCATAGTTTTCCGAGAGTTCGCGCAGGTCTTCCTGGATCAGCGCCAGGATCTTCTTTGGATGCGCCAGCAGGTCCTCCAGGTCGGTGATCTGTTGTTTGATCTGCTTGTATTCGTCTTCGATCTTCTGCCGCTCCAGGGCTGCCAGCCGCCGCAACTGCATGTCCAGGATGGCTTGCGCCTGCAGATCGGAGAGTTTGAAGCGCTTCATCAGCCGCTCTTTAGCGGCCTCGGCATCCGGCGCTTCACGAATGGTCTGGATGACCGCGTCCAGGTTGTTGAGGGCGATGGTCAGGCCTTCCAGGATGTGCGCCCGTGCCCGGGCTTTTTCCAGTTCATACTGGGTCCGGCGGGTGAGGACTACCTGGCGATGTTCGAGGAAGATCTGCAGGGCTTTCTTCAGTGGCAGTAGGCGCGGCTCGCCATCCACCAGCGCCAGCATCTGCACGCCAAAGGTGGATTGCAAGGCGGTGTATTTATACAGTTGGTTCAGCACCTTTTTGGGCTGGGCGCCGCGCTTCAGTTCAATGACAATGCTCATGCCGCGACGGTCGGATTCGTCGCGCAGGTCCGAAATGGCGTCGATCTTCTCATCCCGAACCAGGTCGGCAATGCGTTCGATCAGGGTGGACTTGTTGACCTGGTAGGGGATCTCGGTGATGACGATGCGGTGGCGGGAGGTGCCCATTTCTTCGATGTGGGCCTTGCCGCGCAGCACGATCCGGCCCTTGCCGGAGCCGTACGCCGCTTCGATGCCCTCGGTGCCGACGATGATGCCGCCGGTGGGGAAGTCAGGGCCGGGGATGAATTTCATCAGGAACTCGATGGGGATATCTTCCATCGTGTCGTAGTTGTTGATCAGGTAGATCAGCGCCGCCGCCAGTTCTTTCAGGTTGTGCGGCGGGATGTTCGTGGCCATGCCTACGGCGATACCGGTCGACCCATTCAGCAGCAGGTTGGGGATGCGTGCAGGCAGAACAGTCGGCTCTTTGAGTGAACCGTCGAAGTTATCGACGAAGTCGACCGTATTCTTTTCCAGGTCGGCCAGCAATTCCTCAGCCATTTTGTGCAAGCGGGCTTCGGTATAACGCATGGCCGCTGGCGCGTCGCCGTCGACCGAGCCGAAGTTACCCTGTCCATCCACCAGCATGTAGCGCATGGAGAAATCCTGCGCCATGCGGGCCATCGACTCGTACACAGCCAAGTCGCCGTGCGGATGGTACTTGCCCAGCACTTCTCCGACGATACGGGCCGATTTCTTGAAGGACGTATTCGAACGGATGCCCATATCCTGCATGGCATACAGGATGCGGCGATGGACCGGCTTGAGGCCGTCGCGGGCATCCGGTAATGCCCGTGCGACGATGACGGACATGGCATAGTCGAGATAGGCGGAGCGCATGGTCTCGTCGATATCCGCCGTTTGCACCGTACCCACGATTTGTTTGACTGGCTCTTCGGGCCGGTCTTTTGGTTCAGGTTCTGCCATTTATCTTCCTCGCAAAATAGGGCTTTTCAAAAGGAGTGCGGGCTAAAGCCCGCCATCATGTTATCCTGTGAGAATTTTATAAAAAACCGCCCATTCTGGTGCTTTCAGGCGATATATTTCCTTTCGAAGGGAACCCCTGGTTCACACATACAGCCTGTCGATTATACCCCAAGCGAGGTTGCCTTGCCAATTTGGGTGCCCACGGTTATAATCTCGCCTTGCCTGTCCCACCGAAAAATGGGACTTCCTCGGGGCGTGGCTCAGTCCGGTTAGAGCGCTGCGTTCGGGACGCAGAGGTCGGCGGTTCAACTCCGCCCGCCCCGACAGGAGACTCTCGATTTATCGAGGGTTTTTTGTTGTCGGCGGTTCCCCCCTTAAAGGGGATAAAAAAACTCCGCCCGCCCCGACAAGCACAAAACGCTGACTCTCGATTTATCGAGGGTTTTTTGTTGTCACATCTTCTTTTCTTTGTGCCGATTTTCATTCCGATCTCATCCCATCTGGCCAATTGTCATCATACCTTCCTGATTTTGTCATAAAAAATTGAATATAAATACCACAAGCCTTATAATGAAACCATCATTGCCCGATCTTGATCCCTTATACCAGTTCACCTGTTGAGTAGAAAGGAAGTCCGGCATGCAGTCCAGTATCAAACAACAAATCGATCGTCTCAAAACGAAGGGCGCTATGTATGTGGACGCCCGTTATTTTCCTTACGAGCAATCCAACCAGCTTTATATGCTGAATGGAAATCTCAAGGATGCTTCGGCGGCCCGCTCCAGCGGCATTGGCGTGCGTGTGCTGTTTAACGGTGCCTGGGGATTCTCGGCCTCCTCCGATATGAAAGACCTGAACGGACTCTTCGAGCGCGCCTTCGACAATGCTCGGGTCGCTGCTGAAAGGGTTACTTTCCCCATCCGCCTGGCGGAAAAAGATGTAGTGCAGGCCTCCTTCACCTCCCCTTGTGACCAAGACCCGTTCGAGATCCCCCTGGCAGAAAAAGTGGCCTTCCTGAAGGAAATGGATGCCAAAATGAACCAGAAGGGCGTCTTCATGCGGGCTGGCTCGATGAATTTCATTCGCAAACAAGTTCTCTATGCTGACTCAGAGGGCAGCGAAATAGAGAAGAATATCATCGAGGTGTTCGCCGAACTGCAAGTCACCGGGCAAGACGCGGCCGGGGTCATGCAGGAACGCAAGTTCCGTTTGGCCCAGCATGGTCTGACCCGCGGCTGGGAATCCATCGACCGGCCTTTCTTCCTAGAGAATGCCGACCGCATCGTGCGGGAATTGCAGCAGACCCTGGCTGCGGATGACTGCCCCAAGGAAGACCGTTCGGTCATTCTTCTGCCCGGCATCATGTATCTGCAAACTCATGAGACCATCGGGCATGCTCTTGAATTGGATCGCATTCTCGGCTACGAGCTAGCCTTCGCCGGCGGATCCTTCGTCACCCTGGATGATTTCGGGTCGTTACGTTACGGCTCCGAGAAACTGACCGCCCGCGCCGATGCCACCCTGGTCAACAGCCCAGGCAGTTTTGGCTACGACGATGATGGTATTCCCGCTCAGAATGTAACCCTTATCGACAAGGGCATCCTCGTCGGCGCCATCACCGGACGCCAGATGGTCGAGGAGGCCAACGCCAAGGCACGCCGGCAGATCTTCAAGGGCAGCGGCGGGGCGGACCGTGCCACCGCTTTCTACCGGGTCCCCATCGAACGCATGACCAACATCAACATTGACGCCGGTACCGACGGCACCCTGGATGAAATTGTTGCCAAGACCGAAAAGGGTATCATCCTTGACGGCGACCGCTCCTGGTCCATCGGCTCAAACCGGGAGCAGTTCCACTTTGGCTGCGAGATCGCCTGGCTGGTGGATGATGGAAAGGTCACTAAGGTGGTAAAAAATTCCACCTACAAAGGCGCCACGTTGAAGTTCTGGAACAGCCTCTCCGCCGTGGGTGACAAATCCACCTGGGAGGTCCGATACGTGGATAATTGCGGGAAGGGTCAGCCCAATCAGATCATGCAGTTGGGGCATGGCGTGCCCGTTTGCCGTTTCGATAACGTCCGCATAGGAGAGTAGCCATGAAAGAGCGCATATTAAAAACCCTGCATGATCTGCGAATCTACTCTCTTGGCAAGAATTGTGAAATTGCCATTGATTATCATGAGGAAGACAGTAAATTGATGCGTTTTGCCAATTCGGCCATCTCCCTCAATACCAACGAGCACCTCATCCGCCTGGAGATCACCGCCCAGGCAGGTCGGAAGCGCGCCAGTTATGGACTGATCACGAATTTGGATCAACTGGATGAGATCAAGAAGGGCATCGATACGGCCGCTGAGATGGTGGTGCATGCCCAACCGCTCGATTACGATCCCACCATGGCTGATTACAAGGAGTCGTTCCACGACGAGAGCGCCTTCGATGCTGCCCTGGCGGAGATGAAGAACGAGGAAAAACTGGCTTACTTCAACGCGGCGGTGAAAGACCTGGAGACCGAGCAGGTCAAGCTCTCGGGCATCTTCTCTTCCGGAGAGAACATCCTCGCCCAGATCAATACACGCTCGGAGCATACCCAATTCTTTCGCTCCTCGGATGCCCAGGTGTCCATCGTCCTGGCTCATGCTGGCCTCAAGTGGGAGGTTCAGGCTGAACAATCCGCCCAGAAGAAGAGCGATCTCGATCCCGCAATGATGCACGAAGAACTAGCCTTCCTGCTGGATTGTTATCAGCATGGCGAACCGGTGCAGTTGCCCATCGGCAGTTACGACGTGATTTTTGGCCCGGCTGCACTGGCAGACCTGATCTCCTTCATGAACTGGATCGGTTTCAACGGCGGCTCGCTCAAACGGGGGTACTCCATGGTCGCCGAGGATAAGGTCGGTCAGAAGGTTTTCTCGGACAAGATCACTCTGGTGGATGACCCCTCCCGCCTGGAAACTTTCCCTCTGCGGCGCGACTTCATCGGTATGCCGCGCAAGGCCTTCCCCTTCTTTACCAAGGGCGTTTTTGAAGGCTTTGCCTGGTACCAGGATGATGCCGACGAATTTCGAGCCAAGCCCACCGGGCATACCGTCAGCCATAAGAGCCTGGTGCTTCAAGGTGGCGACCAGGACGCACCGTCATTGGAAAAGTTGGCGAAACTTCCCCGTCAGAAGGATATTCTATACATCCCCTTCCTTCATTATATGAATATCGTCAACCCGACCAAGGGACTCGTTACTGCCAGTTCCCGCTTTGGTGCATTGCTTCTCAAAAAAGACGGCAGCGTGGTGGTGCCTTACAACGTCCGCCTGACCCAAAGTCTTTTGGACCTCTTTGGTGAAAAGGTTGCCTGGCTGTCCAGGCAGGAAGTTGCTTACAATACTTCTGCCAGTTATGGCGCCCGCAATCCCACTGCCGTGATCGTGCCGTGTTTCATGCAGGTCAACGACCTGGAGATATCCCACTCCAATAGCTCCTATTGATCCGGCAGCCGTTAGCATCAAGGACCCGTCTTCCCAAAAGGGACGGGTCCTTTTTTCGGCTCAGACTCGTGCAGCCTATCGCAAAAAAACTGATATGAAAAAATAATCCTTATATCTTGACGATTTCCAGTGGGAGGGTGTAGACTTGCCCCGAAACGAATAGCCTCGTTAGGCGAGGCGTCTGCGTGCTAAACAAGCCATTGTCCCGAAACGTCGAAAGACGCCAAGGGGTAGACCAGGCTGGGCCGGCTTAAGGCTCCGCTCAAAGTGGCTGGGAGAGCAAGTCCCTACGACGCGCAGTGCCAAAGCTCAACCAGGAGGATCCCGCAGTGGAATTACTGCGCTGTTTGGTTGTACCGGAGCCTCCTGAAACCCAGGAGGCTCTTAATTTGCTTCACGGAAGGAGGTGATATTGTGGACGCCGACGGCATCCCGCTTAGAGAACAAACGAATTGGCAGACAGTGCATTTTGCTATTCTGGCTAGTGGAGCGCGCCCACATTTCACCTGCGCTTCTTCTACCGCCCTGCAAATCAAAATGCTGCCTTCTGCCATCCACGCAGGCGGCATTTTTTATGACCGCCAATAAATTTTTGGAGGTTCCATATGGCATACTTAAGCGAAATTCTCGGAAGGCCCGTCACTGACCTGGACGGGAAATCCGTTGGAAAATTGAAGGACGTGATCGTGCGTCCTTTGGCCGAATTCCCGCATCCCCTCATCGAAGCCGTTACTATCACGACCAAAGGTGGGGAGATACGCAACCTACCCTTCTCTGCCGTGGCAGCCCTGCTCACTCCTGTCATCCCTTTGAAATTTCGGGAGGATGAGGTTCCAGTGTTTGAATTGAAGGAAGATGACGTCTTGCTCATGCGGGATGTCCTCGACAAGCAGATCATCGATACCGACGGCGCACGCGTTGTCCGCGTAAACGATGTGGAGCTCATCCGCGTCAACGGGACCATCTATCTCAGCAATGTGGACGTGTCCTGGCTTGGCATTATTCGTCGCCTGGGCATGGTCGGTCTGGCCCATTTCCTGACCGGCCGTCTCAAGCAAAAAGGCATTTCCTGGGATGATGTTGAGTTGATGCGCCGTGACCAATCCATGAAACTACGTGTGCCCGCAGAGCGCTTGCACGAACTTCACCCGGCTGACTTGGCCGAAATTGTCAGCGACCTCAATCGCCTCGAAAGCGGTCAGTTGCTCGATACTCTTGATGTTCAACACCTGGCGGATACGTTGGAAGAGGTGGAGCCGGAGTTCCAGGTTGAGCTGGTTGAACACATGGCCGACGAACGGGTGGCGGATGTGCTCGAAGAGATGGAACCAGACGAAGCAGCCGACCTGTTGGCTGACCTGCCCGAAGGACGCAAACGTGACCTGCTCGCGTTGATGGAAAAAGACGATGCCGAGCACGTCCGCAAGCTGCTGGCTTATCCCGAGGACTCTGCCGGTGGCATCATGACCACCGAGTATGCATCCATCCCTTCCAATCTGACCGCTGCGGATGCCATCCAGGTGCTACGTGGAATGGCAGACGAAGTGGAGACCATGTTCTACGTCTATGTCGTGGATGAAGAGACTCACCTGATCGGTGCGTTCTCGCTCAATAATCTCATCTTTGCCTCGCCCGGGGCGAAGGTTAAAGATTTTATGAGTGAACATCTCATCACCGTCAACCTGACAGATGACCAGGAAACCGTCGCACAGACAGTTGCAAAATACGATCTCCTGGCTGTCCCGGTGGTGGACGAACAGAACCGCCTCCACGGCATTGTCACCGCCGATGATGCGCTGGATAAGATCATCCCCACAGCCTGGAAGAAACGCCTGCCGCGCTTCTACCGCTAATCTATCGCGGAGGTTCCCATGACCGAATCCGTAGCCCCCATCAAGCGCGGTTTTTTCGCACGCCATTGGAAGCGCATTCTCATCTTCCTGTCCGTCTTTGGACCAGCGACCATCACAGCCATGGCTGACAACGATGCCGGCGGCATTGCCACCTATTCCATCGCCGGAGCTCAGCTGGGATACCCCATCCTTTTTCCGCTGCTCATCATCACGGTCTTGCTCGGCGTGACCCAGGAAATGGGCATGCGCCTGACCGTCATTACCGGCAAGGGCCTGGGTGATCTTATCCGGGAGAAGTTTGGGGTCAAAGCATCTATGTTCATCTTTGGCGCATTGTTGATCGCCAATCTGGGCACCCTTGTCACCGAGCTTTCCGCCGTCAAGACGACCGCTTCGTTGCTCAATATCCCCGCCATCCCGGCGGTGATCGTCATTGTTTTTGTCTCGTTCGTCTTGATCGTCAAAGGCAACTATAAACTAACTCAGTACTTCATGCTTTTTGCCTGCCTTTTCTTCCTGACCTACATCTTCGCTGCAATCAAGGCCAAACCCGACTGGGGCCTGGCATTCAGCAATCTTGTCTATCCTCATGGCGTGGATTGGACCCCCCAATACACCCGCCAATTCCTCATAATCGGCATGGGCGTGCTCGGCACCACCATCACCCCGTGGGGTCAATTCTTCATCAGCAGTTTTTCGTATGATAAGAAGATCGAAAAAGGGAAGGTCAACTACTCCCAGTTGGAGACCTACTGGGGCGCATTCTTGACCAACTTCTTTTCCTTTTTCATGATCGTCGCCACTGCGGCAGTACTTTTTGGCAGCGGCAAGCCCCTTCTTGACGGCATCCAGGCGGCCCAGGCTATCGAGCCTGTGGCAGGGAAATTGGCCGGGACGTTGTTCGCTGTTGGTATCCTCAATGCCGGTTTTATGGGCCTGGTGATTGTTTCCCTCTCCACCGCCTATGCTTTTGCCGAGTTCTTTGGTGTTTCGGGCAGCCTCAACGATACTTTCAAAAAGAGCAAGACCTTCTATGTCCTCTTCGGCGTGCAAATGCTGGTCGCCGCCGTCATCGCAATGGTTGGTAGTATCTCTCTGTTCCAGATCGCCGTCATCACCCAGACCCTCAATGCGGTAGCCCTTCCGCTGGTTTTCCTGTACCTGATCAAGTTAACCAACGACAAATCTGTGATGGGTGATTTTGCCAATAACCAATTCCAGAAGTACTTCTCGATCACTTGTACGGTGTTGATCCTGGTGGCATCTGTGTTCACCGTGATCTCTTATTTCTTAAAAGCCTAGCCTGGTTGTTGAGGAGCTCGACAAACAAAACTCCCGGAATGGGAAACTCCGGGAGTTTTGTTTCTTATGAATTTCCGAACAATGCTTCCAACCCCACATGGATGTCATTCCGCCAGGCGGTGTAGTTATGTCCGCCCGAGAACTCTCGATATTCGACCGGATACCCTTTTTCCTTTAGTAGCGCGTGCATCTGCCGGTTACCTTCCAGCAGCCACTCAAACCGTCCCGCCTCCATCCAGGTACGGACGGGAGGGCGTGGTCCATAGCGGATCAAGTCAACCATGGCGAACTTATCCTCCGGCATCCCGAATGCGCCGGATTGACTCAACACTTTCCCGAAGATCTTCGGCATCCGCAGGCCTGTGTAGAGTGCCATCAGGCCTCCGAGCGAAGCACCGACAACTCCATACGTCTCGATTTCCGGAGGAACAAGGTCCAACTCTCGCTTTGCTCGCGGGAGGACGCATTCCGTCAGAAAGCCTAGTGTTGGCTCGGAACATGAATATTCCAATACCCGCGCTTGGCCGCCGTTCTGGACCATAGCCATCGCGAACGGGCGAACGTGCTTCCCGGCGATCAGATTATCCACGATGGTATTGAGTCGGGCGCGGCGCAAATAATCTGTCCCGTCGAATACCACCACCAGCGGTACGGGTCCAGCGACAGGTGGCTGATATAAATGCACCGTTCTTTCCGCCCCTACGGCGAAATCCTGCGTTTCAACTTGGTACCTGATCACCTTTCCACGCGGGAGACCCTTGCGGCGATGGATGAAGGGACTGGGTTTGCCTGCAGGCATATAAAAGAAGTAGTTATTTCCGTCGATGCCGTTGTAGACCTGGTCGGCGTTGAGCGGGTCAGCCAAGCGCTCGCCGGACTTTCGATCCACAAAAGCATATTCAAAATAGGCATCTGCCGGCAGGGTGATGGAAAACCCCCACAATTTAGGGCCAAGCCGCTGCATGGGTTGAGGCGCGTCATCCCAGCCATGCAGGTCTTCGATAACGAGGGGCGCGAACGATCCTTCCCAGATCAAAGTCGCCACATCCCCTTCTATGACAGGGTTACCCTCCAGACGAGCCAGAGCCAGCAAACGGTGGATCGGCATCTGCAATTCCTCCTGTTATCACGTATTTCATACTCATAAATAGTGAATTACCAATAGATCTAAAGTGCTTTCAGCAGTTTCTTCCCGAATTCTTCAGATTGGCTCCGTTCGATCACCAAATCCTTTGCCTGGTGGAATTTTAAAAAATCGCGCATGGTTCCGGCCACGGCTGCGACTACTTCTGCGGTCGGTTTGACGCCTTCTTCCAGGTAGAGGGCTTTTACCCTCAGAAGCCCTTCCTTGCGCTCCAGCTTAGGGTCGAAGCGCCCGATCAGCCGGTCTTTGTGCAAAATCGGCAGGCAGAAGTAGCCATAGATACGCTTCGGCGCAGGCAGGTAGGCCTCCAGTGCTTTGCGGAAACTCCACAATTGTTCATCCCGCCCGCCGGCCCAAAAGAGATTATCGAAGGGGCTGAGGAAGGTTGTCCGTTCAGCCTTCAACGAGCCATCCACGGCCTGCTCCAATAGCGGCATATTATCGCGGTGGATAATGAATTCGGTTGAGTGCCCCTTGGCCACTTCGCCCTCGATGGTCTGGAAGACACCTTCCTCCAGCAATTTCGCTACGTGTGGGCGTGACTTGGATCACTTTCATCCAGGTGTAATCACCGGTATGGCGCGGCAGACAAACACCCAGAGACTTGGCCCCGCGTTCCACCCAAAACCGGTCGCGCTCTTCCACGGTCGGCTCGGACAGGTCCACCCATTGGGGCAGCACCCGCTCGGTCAGGTCATAAACCCGCTGGAACTTGACCCGTTCGGTGATCATCAGATCACCGAATGCAAAGAGGAACTCCAGCGCAACTTTGGCAGGACGCCAGTTCCACCAGGTGCCACCCTTGTGTCCGTTGGACTCGAAGTTGCTCACCTTTAGCGGTCCTTCACGGCGCACCCGTTCCAGCACCTGCGGAACGAAATCCTTTTGCACCGTATCATTAAGCCAGCGGTTGTACCAACTGGTGGGATGTTCCCGCAGGTTGCGCTGGTGCGGCATCTGATAGCGGTATTCGGTCAGAGGGATGATGCAGGCGGCGTGCTGCCAGCCTTCGAAGAGCCGCCGGTCCACCGAGGAGGCCAGCGCGTCGAATTCCTGCGGCTCATAGGTACCCAAACGGCTCCAAGGTACCAGATACTGGCTTCGACGGACCATCTGCAGCGTGTCGATCTGCACACAGCCGATCTGCTGAACGATGGTGTGGATATCTTCCCGCCCGGGAGGGAGACCGTCCGTCAAGGAATTGGGCCGGTGCAAGCCTTGCGCCGCCAGGGCGACTGTGCGAAGTACCGAAAGGGGATATGGCTTCATTTGGCTCGCAAAGAAACCCGCAGGGGATGGATCTCTGCCATCATCACGTTGTTCTTGACGGAGGGGTCGTTGAACATGAATGCGCGGGCGGCTTCATCCGTTTTCGCGGACAATACAATAATGCCAAACGTATCGTCCAGGCATGGTCCTGCCAGCAGGACGATGCCCTGTTCGGTGGCTTTTTTCAAATATTGGAAATGTTCTTCCATTACGCTATCTTCAGTCGGGGTGGGTTGTTCATAAAAGCCCTCCCGCAAAGGATGGATTAAGTAGATGTATTCTGCCATGGCTTAGTTTGCGAACGCTCCTGACCAGGTTTCAAAGCGACGCCCCTCGCGCTCGTCACCCTGATAGAATGTGAGATAGGTCAGCACTTGATAGGGGATGAATTTCTGTGTTTCCGGTTTGTGGACCGCCAGGTCGAAGTACGTATGCCAGGTTCCCGAATTAAAATATAACTGATTGGTGGGGTGGTTGGCAGGCGGCAGCAAATCCAGCGGCACGATCTCATGATGGTGGGTGTGACCGTAAACGATGAATCTCGCCGAATGGTCCAGGAAGGCTTCCTCTTTCAACGCGTGTTTCGCAAAGGTGATCTCATCCGACCAGAATTTCTTGCGGATCCACACTACCAAGTCGTCGATCGTCTTGAAGGAGAACCGGTCCGTCAATTTGACTGCCACTTCCAACCCATCCACCATGTCGAATTTGTTGCGTTTATCCAGGGCGCGCACGAGCGGCAGTTGCAGGAATTCATAACACAATCCATCCCACAGGTTTTTCAGTTTTTTCTGGGTCTCCGGGTTTGTCTCGTTCTGATTAAGCTGGCTGCTGATCCACAATGGCGCAGCGAGCGCCGGACGTACGTTGACCAGCTCGCGCAAATTTTCCAGGAAACCCGGCGGCAATTCATCCTTCAAGTACCGCTCTGCTTCGACCGGGAAGCGGTTGACGATCTCCACTGCAAAGGCGTCCCCAATAGTGGCGGCGTCACGACCCTTGACCTTATCGAAATTGAACAAATCGTATATATCGCCATGCTGGGCATAGATCTGATAACCACCCAGGAGCTGCCTGAGTTCGGGGGATTCGTGCAGTTCGTGCGGGAAGGGCCCGGGCGGATTCGCCAGCCCGAAGGCTTGCGCAATCTCCCGGCGGATGATCTCGAAACCCTGACCGGGCAGGTGATAATACCAATCGTGGTTGCCGACCATGTAATGGATGCGGACTTTCACGTTGGAGAGCACGCGGGACCGGGACGGGTCGCCGCGTTTGGCGATGGTCGGCAGGTCGAACCCCCTTTCCGCCAGACCCCGCAGGACCTCCACCAATTCGGTGTTGTTCTTCAGTATGGCTCGCGTGATCGCCAGTAAAGTAGCGGGATATTCGGGTTTCTCGAAATCGGTCCAGGGGCGCACGTGACCGGCCTCGGACAGGCTTTTTTCCAGCCACAGGGTGGAGTGGAGCGGGTCCAAAATATCCCCCATTAAGAGGATATCGATCTTCTCGATGGGGCGGTATGATCCATCCATGCGCCAGGAGGTATGGAAGGCTAATTCCTTCAAACGATCCTCGAACAAGTGGAAAGCGGAAGGCGAAATGGACTTCCCGCATGTCCCATCCCCCAGGTGTATATCGCTGACGATCACCAACATGGACTGTGACCTCCAATAAAGTTCGGTTTCAAGGATGATATTATAGCCTCATTAGATGTTGCCGTCTGTGAAAAAAAAGGAACATAAATGCTCCTTTTTACGTCTACAGGATAGGGATTAGCCGGAAATACTTGCACTTTTTCCCAGAATTAGGGTACTATTACATTAATATGACCATTCAACCCACACCTACGCCCACCCGTCCAACCGGCGGCTTTCCCACCGGCCGCATTTTGCAGACCGTCATTAGCGTTGGCATTCTTCTCGCCACTCTTTTCGTGGCCTTTTCACCCAAAATGTTCTCGGGAAACTTGAGCACGTTAATTTCTGGCCTGCTCGTCCCAGACACGGATACGGGATTGGCGCTCACTACACCCGTTCACAGCGCTATTCGCATAGGCATTGTATCTGGGCACTGGGGCACCGGCGACGATCCCGGCGCTGTTTGCGGGGATGGGATGAACGAACATGATATTAATCTTAAGATCGCCTCCCTCGTCCGACAGAAACTCGAAGCGTATGGGTACGAGATCGACCTGCTGCAGGAATTCAATTCCCGCCTGGAAGGCTACAATGCTGCCGTTCTGCTTTCCATCCATGCGGACACTTGTGATTTCATCGATGATCAAGCCACCGGCTTCAAAGTGGCGGCTTCCTCCTACAGTCGCGACCGCAATCTGGCCGATCGTTTGACCGCCTGCCTGAATGACCGTTACGATGCCGCCACTGGCCTCAAACTCCATCCTGGCAGTATCACTCTCAATATGACTGATTACCATGCTTTCAGCGTAGTCGATACAGCCACCACCGCCGCCATCATCGAGACAGGCTTCATGAATTTGAACCGCGACATCCTGCTCAACCACCCGGACGTGATCGCCGATGGATTGGTCGCCGGCATCCAGTGTTTCGTGAACAACGAGAGTGTAATCATCCAACCCCAACCAACCCCATGATCCCCGAGCCGCAGTCCGCCAGTCAGTTTCTTCAAAATGCTCGTCAGGCCATGCTGCGCCGCGACCGTCAGGCCGCCCGCCATTGGGCCGAAAAAGCGGCCGCCCTGACGCCTGACTCTGAAGAACCCTGGTTGATCCTGGCGTCTCTTGCCAGCCCGCGTGCCAGTGTGGCTTACCTGGAACGGGCCCTCAAGATCAACCCGGTTAGTGAACGCGCCCACAAAGGCATGGTCTGGGCGGTGGAGCGCTTGCGAAAATGGCAGGCCGAACATCCCGCCATCGAACCAACTCAGCCTCAGCCGCCCGTTCCGGCGACCCAGCCAACCGCATCTGTAGCAAGGCCGCCGGCTAGCACCTATTCGGAACCGAAGACCCAGCCTCGTCCAAGGATTACCAACCTGACTACTTCTGCGCCAACGCCGGAGCCTATTGTGCCACGGACGCTGGCGAAGTATCGCTTGTCTCTCCTTGCCATCGTTGCCACGATCCTATGTTTGATCGGCGTGGTGGTTCTTTGGCCGGGTAACGCCTCGGCTGCATTTTCATTTCTACGCCAACCTGATCCGAACGGGGCCGGTGCTCCGGGTGATTTTGCTAAACCTACTTATACTCCCAGTTTTACCGCCACATTCACACCTACAGCGACTTTCACCCCTACTGCCACAGCGACAGCCACGCCCATCCCCACCGATACTCCGCTGCCGACCAATACCCCGTGGCCAACGAATACGCCTCGGCCTGCTCCCACCGATCCTCCCATAACGATACCGGATAACGACGGCGGGCGCTGGATCGATGTGAACCTGTCCCAGCAAATGTTGTACGCCTATGAAGGAGATACCGTCGTTGCAAGTTTCCTGGTCTCCACCGGGGTACCGCAGTTCCCCACCGTGACCGGGCAGTATCGCATTTATATCAAACTTGTCTCCACCCTGATGGCCGGCGACGGCTATTACCTGCCCAACGTGCCCTATACCATGTACTTCTACAAAGGCTATGGTATTCACGGTACCTACTGGCATAACAACTTCGGCACACCCATGAGCCATGGATGTGTTAACATGTATACTCCCGACGCTGAGTGGAT
This sequence comes from uncultured Chloroflexia bacterium, assembly GCA_963847105.1. Lineage (GTDB taxonomy): Bacteria > Chloroflexota > Anaerolineae > Anaerolineales > Villigracilaceae > UBA877. The sequence continues at coordinate 390,688 of CAWJYP010000003.1, forward strand.
GTTCAACTTTGCCTCTGTCGGGACCCTGGTCAATGTGCATTATTAGTATATCGACTGAACTCCGCTTTCTCCCCAAACGCCAATTAATCTTCCTATTTAATGATTGATTATTCGCTTTCCCGCCGTGACTTCCTGAAACTGGGCAGCGCTTCGCTGCTCGGTCTGTTCTTATCCGAGTTGATGGGAGCTGCTCCTTTCGCCTATACTTCTGCCAAACAGGGTCGAGTCCTTGCCACCAGCCTGGTCGTGCGGGACGCGCCTGCCTTCAGCGGAAAAAAACTCCGCTCTGTCAAGCGGGATACCCTGCTCGACCTGGAGGAAGAGATCTTCGGTGGGGAGGAGGGGACTATAACCGGCAGTGGTTCCGCCTCAAAGACCAGGGTTACGTCTATTCCGGTTGGGTGCAGCCTTATGTTTCCACGACCAATCCCACTGTCACAGAAGTGCCTTCGACCGGTATCCTTGGAGAGATCACCATGCCGTTTGCTGATACTCTCTACGGGGTCAACAGCAGTCCTTCGCCAGGCCCGCGCCTTTATTATGCCAGCACCCACTGGATCACCAATGTAGTCACCGACAAGCGGGACGGTAGCCGCTGGTATAGGGCTTACGATGCCGCCACCGAAGCTCATTATTACACCCGCCCGGAGTGGATCCACCTTTTTTCACCGGAGGAGTTGTCGCCCATCTCGCCGCAAGTGCCCGGTCACGAAAAGCATATCGAGATCCTGCTCGAGCGCCAGCTGCTGCTAGCCTTCGAGTGGGATACGTTGGTGTACGCTGCCCGTGTTGCCACAGGCAGGAGGGGTTTTGAGAGCCCTCCCGGAACTTTCCAGACTTTCCACAAGCGCCCTACTTATCACATGTTCGGTGGAGCGGATGAGTTTTCGGTCTTCGACCTGCCCGGTGTGCCGTGGGACACCTATATCACCGATAACGGTGTTGCCATTCACGGGACTTACTGGCACAATGACTTCGGTACCCCCCACAGTCATGGCTGTATCAATATGGCTCCGACGGACGCCAGATGGGTCTTCCGCTGGACACAACCGGTTGTGTCATCGGCGGAAAGACTGGCTCTCCTTCCCGGGACGGGTACGCGCGTACTCATCTACCAATATTGATATAATCTCCCCGTTCTTGGTGACCTCAAAAAATTAATCGATTGGATGGATTATGCCGCGCCAACCCCTTTTCGCAGGCCTGGTAATAGATGAAAATGAACATCCCGTAGGGACCGCCCTCGTGGGAGATGAACCTTGTTATGTGGTCGATGACGGTGGTTTCATGCGCCACATCCCCTCTGAACAGGTCGACCGGCAGGTGCTGGAGCAAATGCGCCAGCAGATCAGCGGCAATGAAGACCAACTCAGCCAGCAAGCTGCCAAGCTATTGGGCACGGATGATATTTTCTCGAAGGCTCTCCTGGAAAACCAGTTGAAGAACCTGGATAAGCAGTTCGATACCCTGCTTGAGATAGGGATCCCAGAGGAGAGCCGGGCTTTCATGGGTATGTCGGGTTTCAAAGTGGTCATCAACGTCCATGGCGAGGTCGTGCGCCTTGACCAACCTGCGGCAGCTGACGATGGCGGTGATGGAGGTGAGTAAAGATCGCTTGACGTGGCGCGAACGCTGTCCGGCATACCGCTGCCGAACTAAAACTAAATCTCACTGTGCTTTACCTTGCTTCCCGCCACCCGCACACGCCCTGGTACGCGAAACTGCTGGCGCTGCTGGTCATGGCCTACGCGCTTAGCCCAATCGACCTGATCCCCGATTTCATCCCCGTTGTGGGCTATCTCGACGACCTGCTGATCATCCCGGCGGGTTTTGCGATTGCCGTCTCACTTGTCCCTCGGGAGGTGATGGCGGAGGCGCGGCAGAAGGCCCTGCGGGGAGGGGTGATTGGTTCAATACCCACGTGGCTTAGCATTGGAATCATCTTTGTGGTCTGGGCGGTATTGCTGGCTGGTTTGGGCTGGCTGGCATGGAATTTGAGGCAGGTGTTTTCAACTACTTAACTCAATCCGCTGGCAACTGTATGATGGGTGCAGAATATGGACGATAAACTTTCCCAGTCCGAGCGACAGACATTACTCCAATTGGCGCGCCAAGCCCTCGAGCATGGCGTGCGCGGCATTGACCTCCCGCCCATTGACGAAACCAGCCTGACTCCCGCTCTCCGAGCCGGGGGGGCCTCCTTCGTCACGTTGACCGTGGACGGCAACCTACGCGGCTGCATCGGCGCGTTGGAACCGTATCAATCCCTGGCGGATGACGTGCGCGAGCATGCAGTTGCCGCAGCCCTGGAGGATTACCGTTTCCCCCAGGTCCAGGAAGACGAACTGCCCAACATTGACATCGAGATCTCCCGGCTTACCGTGCCCGTCCCGCTGGAATACATCACCCCGGATGATCTCCTCGCCAAACTACGCCCGGGGGTGGATGGCGTCATCCTGCGGGACGGTTTTCGGCGGGCAACCTTCCTCCCGCAGGTATGGGAAAAGGTCCCCGAAAAGGCGGCTTTCCTATCGAACCTGTGCTACAAGATGGGCGCTTCGCCCGCCAGCTGGCAGCGTAAACACCTCGAAGTGCTGATCTACCAGGTGGAAGAATTCCACGAATAAGGTACCTCCCCATGTTGAAATCAAAATTCTTTGCACCGATGTCGCTGAATAAATATTCCCGCCCGGGCTTGGCTTCCTTCGCAATGGTCCTGCTGATCGGCATGATCGTGATCGCAGAGATGATCATCGTGCAACAGGGCCAGAATGACCCGGCTACCGTTCGTAATTTCAGGATCATCGACCCTTATCTCACCTGGGTTGTCATGTTCATGTCGGTGGTGGAACTCATACTGGGGATCGCGGCGGCCAAGGACCGCCAGGTTAACCGCCTCTTCGGTTTCATCGGCTTGGTAATGAACGGGTTATTCCTGCTTGGCATTATCACTCTGTATGTCTTGAATGGGTTAACCCTGCTGAGAATGTGAAACCTGTGAAACATCAAATCGCCCCGGTTATTAGCCGGGGCGATTTTGTTCAGTGTTGGGCGAAGGATCTTTTATCCACATCCTGCCAGTTCTCTGCAGGTAGGGGCATGTATTTGGCCAGCAGGGGATGCACCCACCGGATCTCCTCGGCGATCCGCTCCGCCACCCGCCGCATGGAGAAATGGGCATTCGGGGCAGAACGCAACTGGCAGAAAGCGAAGGCTTCGCGCAGGTTCATTGACAGCAGCACCCTCCGGTTGAACCCGTTCGGGACAACGTACGCGGCTACATGGGGATTCCATGCTGCCAGTTTATCATAGGTTTCCACGGCCCGGTCCATGGCGGAGCGATAGGCGCTTTGGAAATTCGCCTCGACGATCCGTTGCGGCGTGGCATAGCCCAGGCGAGCGGTGAGGGATTGGGGAGTCTGCGTCATCATGCGGTGACGTTTCAACTCGGCATACCCGCCCTGGTCCAGGATGATATCGAAGGAATAACTGCAATGCTCCAATTCTCGCAGGGGCGTGTCGTGCTCGCCCAGCCGTCCGAGCAGCTGTTCCGCTAATTTTTCCTTTTCGGCTGCAGGCGCAGAACAGACTTTGTCGAATGCCTCGGTATAAGCCATCCCGCCGAACCGATACAGCGCCGCTGCCAGGACCTTGCTCTCGCCTTCCGGCTCGTAATCCACCAGGGTGCACCAATCGTTTTTATTTTTCTGGCCCGAGAAACCGTGATTTTCAATTTCAAGCGCCTGTCCCGTATCAACAAGGTAAGGCAAGGCATTGGCGTATTTTACCAGGGTGGGCACTTCCGCCTTGGCCACCTGCTTGACCCCCTCGCCGATCTGGCGTACCTCCGCCAACTGATGCGACAGCATCTTGCTGATGGCATGTTCGAGCACGCGCGCATTGGCGGTCATGCCCAGGTTTGCCAGCGAGGACGCCGGAAGGAGGAAGCGGCACGAATCTACGTATTGCGAGCGAATACGCCGGTCGAAGGCTTCGTCGCTCTCATTCTCCTTGCGGGAGGCCTGGCTTTCTACCAATGCCCGTGCTGGAATCAGGGACTGTAAGTAGGTATCGAAGAGGAATTTGCAGGTGGAGATGTACTCGTTCCGCAGCGGATGGCCGTCCAGTTCAGGGGGAATATGGAAGTGGTCGGCATCCCATTTTTGGTAGCGGGTGGACTTTTCGGTATACGATGCCAGCCGGTTAAATTCGATGCATTCCACCGCCAGCCGGGAGACGTTCTCGATGGCAATGTGCAGGACGGCATGCTCCGCCACCGAGGCGTGACCGTAGCCCACCACCCATTTCTCGTGGAAGCGGGCGCTGGATTCGTCGCTTAACTCCGCCGCGATCTCCCGGAAAGTCTCAGGGGAACGGGAAGTCTTGGCGAAGGCCACGGCGATGGTTTCGGGGGAGAGTTCGCGTGGAGAGAGCAGGTAGATCTGGCGAGGCGGCATGTATTGTCCTTATGTGCGCGGGAATTATACCTGTTATCGAATCACCAAGGGCAAATATATTTCTGTAGGTGATTGGACCAAGAATATATCCTGGTACCAACCATTCACATCATTTGCTACAAGATTGGTAGCGAACAATTCAAATACCACGAACCTACCATCAGCAGAGATACAGTCGGGTGACATGAATATTCGGGATGTGCCATTGGCCTCATCTCCATCAGCATTCACAGATAAACGTATCGTGGATCCTATCAGGGTATCACGCAGGAAAATATCATCAAAACCGTTCATATCACCAGGAATCAGATTGGAAGCGGCTGATTGAAATATCACATAACGCCCATCAGCAGAGATTGCATTCCATTGTGAATAATTATTTCCCATGACGCCATTGGAATTAGCCGAAACCAGAGTAGTGATACCTCTTTGGATATCTCGCTTAAAGACATCTGCCTGACCATTTGTGTCTCCAGGAATAAGATTTGTAGCGTAAGAGGAAAAAACAACAAAAGCTCCGTTTGCTGAAATAGACGGATTCGTTAAATCAAGGTTTCCTTGAATTTCTTCGGAACTGACTGAAACCAAAGTGGTCGTGTCATTTTGGGTATCGCGTAAGAAAATATAAATAATACCGTCAACTACTCCCGGAACCAAATTGGTGGCAACGGATTCGAAAACCACGTAACGACCATCTCCAGAGACGTCGAGATACATTGAAAATCCATTTGCTTCAACCCCACTTGGACCTATTGAAATGCGTTCCGTCGTACCGGCTTGAAGGTCGCGCAGAAAGATATCAGAATAGGTATTGTTGTCCTCATTCACCAGATTAGACGCGTCGGACTTGAATGCCACGAAAAGCCCATCGGCGGAAATACGAGGATTGAAAGAAGAACCATTTCCTTCCATCTCACTGGAATCAACGGAGATTCTTGATGTGATATCAGTTTGTGTATCTCGCAGAAAAATATCGTAAACGCCATTCGTATCGTCTGGAACTAGGTTAGTTGCATTGGAAACGAACGCAATGTATCGACCATCAACCGAGACGGAAGGTCCAAAAAATCTCCATCTGCTTGGATCCCCGACGAATCCGTGGAAATCCTGATGGTAGTCTCAAGGAGGGTGTCCCGCAGGAAAACATCGACAGTCCCATTTGTATCATCTGGAACCAGGTTGCCTCCACTGGAGGAGAAGACGACATAGCGTCCATCTGGAGAAATGATTGGAGACTCTGAATGATAATTTGACTGCACTTCATCGGAACTTACCGAAACGAGCACCGGGTAGGTGACTGGAGCCGTTCCAGGGTTTTGTGCAGCGTTTGTAGGAACAGGTGTGGTCGATGGCGGTAAAGTAACCATCGATATCACAGCCACAATCGAAAGAAGAACCTTCAGATATGTTTGCATTTTCCCTCTCCCTTTTTTCGATCAATTTTGTTTTCAAAATTCCGAGATACCGGTCTCTAAACTATTCCCACCAAATTTCTACAAACATATTAGCATTGAATTCAATAAAAACAAAGCTGAATTTCAAAATAGACGATCTTATTTTCCTAGTATTACCCTCGTCTTTTCAATATCCCTGGCGATCTGAACGAGCAGCGCCTCGACCGAGTCGTATTTTTCCTCCGGGCGCAGGTAATCGACGAACTCCAACCGCAAGTCCTGCCCATAAATGTCGCCGTCAAAATCCAGCAGGTGCGCCTCGACCGCGGGCGAGGGCAGATCGGGTGTGAAGGTAGGGCGCACGCCCACATTGGTGGCGGCAGCGTATCTCTTCCCTTTCACCCAGGCCCAGGTGGCGTAGATGCCATTGGCGGGCAGCAATTTTCCCGGCGGGATCTCGATATTGGCGGTGGGCACGTTGATCTTACGCCCGCGCCCGTCGCCGTGGATGACCGGTCCGGTGACGAAGAAATAGCGACCCAGGTCGGCTGCGGCGGAGGTCACGTCGCCGGATGCTATCTCAGCGCGGATGCGGGTGGAGGAGATGATGCCTTTTTCGTCTTTTAGCGGCGCGACGGTCTCGACTTCGTACCCCAGGTCCTGTCCGATCTCTGCCAGGCGAGATGCATTGCCCTCGCGGCCCTTCCCCAGGGCTGTATCGTAGCCGATCACGAGCCGGTTTAATCCTACATGGCAGCTGAGGCGCTGCATAAATTCGAGTGCAGTCTGGTCGGCTAGCGACTGGTTGAAGGTCTGTGTAATGACAATGTTCACGCCCAGGGATGAAAGGATTTGCACTCGTTCTGTCGGAGTGTTGAGGTACTTGAAGTCTGTTTTCCCGCCCAACACGATGGCCGGGTGTGGATGGAATGTGAGCACAACTGCAAGGCTGCCTGCCCTCGTGAGCACCGGAAACCAGCCTGCGCAGCACTTCCTGGTGGCCGCGATGGACCCCATCAAAGATGCCGATAGTCAGCCAGGAGTTTTTGAAAGATAAAGCGTCAATTAAATCGTAATGGTCCATCAGGGATCAAACCCCACCGTCTTATAAGAGAGAGGGCGCAAGGCCCTCTCTCGTTCGTGTAGCGTCAGGAAAAGAATACTTTCTTTGGCTGCCATTCCCGGGTGGCTTCGTCCAATCCCAGGATGGCGATCAATTCGCCGGCCATGCTCACACCTCGGACCAGTCCCGGTTGGGCATCCTCGGCGGCTTTGACCCGGTGACCGTGCTTGACCTCTTCCACTTCGTCCGGAGATAGTTCTACGGCGGGCCATTCAGCCAGGGCTTCGGCAGCTGGTATCAGGAACTGGTACCAGTTCCCAGCCGTGAAGGCTTCCTGCAACTTGCGCAGAGGTGTGGCGTCCCGCAGGCTGAAGCGGCCCGATTTGGTGCGGCGCAGGCCTACCAGATAAGCCCCGCAGCCGAGCGCATTGCCCACATCGTTCGCCAGGGAGCGCACGTACGTGCCCGATGAACAATGGACATCGATGACAACTTCCGGCGGCGCCCACTCCAATACTTCCAGGTGGAAGACATTGATCTTGCGCGGCGCCAGTTCCACTTCCTCACCCTCGCGGGCCATCTCGTAGGCTTTGCGCCCGTGGACCTTGACGGCCGAATAGGGCGGGGGAGTTTGCTCGATCTCACCGATGAATTTTTGCAATACTTCGTTGAATTGGTCTTCGGTCACATTCACAGGCGCTGAATCGGGCTGGCGGGTGAATTTTCCTTCGGCGTCGTATGTGTCCGTGGCGCTGCCCAGGCGGAGAATGGCCTGGTAGCGTTTATCCGAGGCCGAGACGAATTCGCTCAACCGCACCGCCGGTCCGATCAGGATCACCAGCACGCCCGAAGCGCGCGGGTCCAGCGTGCCCGTATGCCCGGCGCGACGGATGTTGGTGCCCCGGCGAATGATATCCACTACGTCATGTGAGGTCAAACCAACCGGTTTATCCACAACCAGGATTCCCGAGATGGCATTTCTTATATCTTGACTCTCCATTTATATTCCTCCAAATATGTATAAACCACCCCCCCGAGTGGATGAGTGTAATTTTTACTACTTACGTGGAAATTTGTAAAGAGGCCCGGGTGGCTGATAATACCCGTTCCTGTATTTCTGCCAGGATTCCCGATAATTCTGCTCCTGCTGCAGCCTTATGGCCCCCCCCGCCAAATTGACAGGCTATCTGTGATACATCGATTTCAGTTCTTAATGCGCGCCAGGAGACTTTTGTTTTCGATTTGCTTTGTTCAACAAACATGATCGCAATACCAGCCTCGGTGATCGATGAAAGGATGTTGATGAGGTCTGCGTCGTCATTCCCAGTATAACCTGATGTTTTCCTGTCTGCAACTGTTAAAGTTGCCCAAACGATCCCATCTTCCCGTTGGAGGTTGTTCAATCCCGCACCCCAGTATTTCGTGGCAGAAAATGAGTGCTGGATCAGACTCTTGAAGTAGAGCGTGCTCATATCCACCCCCAGGTCGACCAGGTCGGCGGCCTGGCGCAGCGCCTCCGCGGTGGTATTGGAGGTGCGGAAACCGAGGGTGTCTGTGATCAAGCCTGTCAGCAGGTTCGCACCTACCGCCTGCGTGATGACCAGCCCCCAGGAACGCATGTGTTTCACCAGCACGGAGGCGGTCGCCACTGCCTCGGGTTCGACCAGGTTGATCTTGCCAAAAGCGTCGTTGGTTATGTGGTGGTCGATGACGATATCGGGAGATCCGTATCCATCCAGAGCGTTCCCGACCCGCTTGAGGTCGGAACTATCCACGCTGATGATCAGATCGAACTGGCCCTCTGCTCTGGTCCGGACCTGGTCCGCGCCGGGGAGGTGTTTGAAACTGGCTGGGATTCCATCCGCAAGCACCACCTGGACCTGTTTGCCGGCCTCGATCAAGGCCAGCGCCAGTCCCAGGCTGGACCCGATCGCATCCCCATCCGGGCGGATGTGAGAGGTGATCAGGATTTTTTGGGCTGCCTGAAGGCGGTCCCTAATCTTTGCCTGTAGGTCGTTCATTCTTCAATTTCGCAATCAAATTCTCAATATGATCAGCATTTTCTGGCGTCGGGTCCCAATGGAACCGCAGGCGTGGGAAAACACGCAGTTCGATCCGCCCGGCCAGTTCACGGCGCATGAAGCCGCTGGCGCTTTCCAGCCCTGCCAGGATATCGCTGCTGCGAACCGACCCTTCCACGGCAGAAACATAGATATCGGCGTAAGCCAGTTCCCGGTCCACTTCCACATCGGTGATGTAGATCTGGTGAAGGCGCGGGTCACTGATCTCGCGGATGAGCATTTCCGAGAGTACCTGGCGGATGCGGTCCGCTATACGTTGAAGTCGCACTTTCGATGGCATAGTCTTATTTCGGTCCGGATCAAAATCTGTCGAGTGGAGCCGCTGACAAATACAATCCATCAGACCCTTATTCCTTATCATTTTTCTCGAGCACAAAGCAATCGATCACATCACCGATCTGCATATCATTGAAATTCTTCAAGCCAAGGCCGCATTCAAAGCCCTGGCGGATTTCACGGGCATCTTCCTTCTCATGCTTGAGCGAGCCCACTTCACCTTCGTAGACGATATCCTTGCCGCGGGTGACGCGCACCTTGGCATTGCGGCGTACTTCCCCTTCGGTGACACGGCAGCCGGCGATCTTTCCACCTTTGGACAGGCCAAAGACCTGCAAGATAACCGCACGGCCAATGGACCGTTCGTTGAACTCGGGCGCCAACATGCCCTTCAAGGCTTTTTCCACGTCTTCCGTCAGGCGGTAGATGATGTCGTACAGACGGATGGATACGCCTTCCTTCTCTGCCAGCCGGCGAGCGCCGATATCAGCCTGTACGTTGAACCCGACCACAATGGCTTGCGATGAGGAGGCCAGCAAAATATCATTTTCGCTTACGTTACCAGTTTCAGCATAGAGGATATTGATGGCGATCTCGCCTTTGCCCAGGTTGTTGATCTCGTTGATGATCGGTTCAAGTGAACCTTGCACGTCGGCTTTGAGGATCAGGTTGAGTTCCCTGGCCTCGCCGGACTTCACCTTGGAGAATAAGTTCCTCCAGGGTCATCTTCTTCTGAGCGGATGCGTTCTGCTTGGCGAGCTCATTCCGTTCGAGGATCATCTGGCGGGCTTCCTTCTCGCTGCTTACCACCTGGAAAACATTCCCTGCGGAGGGCATTTCATTCAATCCCATTACTGACACGGGGATGGAAGGACCCGCCTCCTCGATCTTGTTGCCGCGATAATCGAACATGGCCCGCAAGTGTCCGTAAGCGGACCCGGCCACCACCAGGTCACCCGATTTGAGAGTCCCGTTCTGGACCAGGAAGGTCGCCACCGGCCCCTTGGACCGGTCGAGTTCGGCCTCTATGACTGTGCCGATCACCGCTCCTTTGGCGTTGGCGCGGATATCGGTATTTTCTGCCACCAGGAGTATGGCTTCTAAAAGATCCTCGATGCCCTGTCTCTTCTTGGCTGAAACAGGCACAACGATGGTATTCCCACCCCATTCATCCGGGGTGAGTTCATTTTCACTGAGCTGCTTTTTGACATTATCCGGGTTGGCGTTGGGTTTATCGACTTTATTGAGCGCGACAATAATGGGTACGCGGGCAGCCTTGGCGTGGGCGATGGCTTCCTTCGTCTGAGGCATTACGCCATCGTCGGCGGCTACCACCAGCACCACAATATCGGCTCCCTGCGCGCCACGAGCGCGCATGGCTGTAAAGGCCGCGTGACCGGGGGTATCCAGGAAGGTAATCTGACGTCCCTGCAGCTCGACTTGATAAGCGCCGATGTGCTGCGTGATGCCACCGGCTTCGCCTTCGGCTACATTGGCATTGCGGATAGCATCCAGCAGGGAGGTTTTGCCGTGATCGACATGACCCAGGATGGTCACGACCGGTGGACGCGCGGTCAAGTCCGATTGGGCTTCATCCGCTATTGTCTGGCGCCATTCCGGCATCGCGCCGGTTTCCTTTTCAATCGGGGCTACCTGGCTTTCCAGGGTGGCTTCAAACCCCATCTCGTCTGCCAGGATCGCAGCGGTATCGAAATCGATGGCCTGGTTTATGCTGGCCATCACTCCGTTGGTCATCAGTTTTTTGATAATCTGGATGGGGCTGACTTCGATGATCTGAGCGAAATCGCGGATGGTGATGTTCGCAGGAATTTCGATCTTCTTGTTCTTTTCGTCGCTCATACGGCACCTCTTTCAATAATACCTGTTCCTCAGATCCAGCCGGTGAAACCAGCCCGATCCCGGTTCTTCATTACGCACCGTATGAGCCAATGGCGTGAAAATCAGGCCATAATCACTCTAAGCTTGCTCATCGGTTTTTTCGGGTTCTTCCCGCAGGCCTTGCATATAATCATGCAGGCGGGAAGTATCTTCCGGAGTAAGGTTCGTTTTAAGGGCGTTCGCAAGCGCCCCTTTCAGACCCTTTTCCCAGCAGGAACGCAAATTGTGCAGGTAAGCGCCCCGACCTGCCATCTTGCCGGTCGGGTCCACCCGAACGCCTTCCGGTTGGCGTACCAGCCGGATCAAAGAGCGTTTAGGAAGCACCGTCCTGCAACCTACACAGGTTCGCTGGGGAATGTGTTTGGGTCGTCTTGCAGGTTTTGCGGTCACCTTATCCAATCCATGGCGCAGACACGGATGTCATATACCAGAATATGCTTATTCTTCCCAATCGTCGCCAAGAACATCGTCGCCGCGCTTGTGCTTCTTACGCGCAACCACTTCACCGCGCTTTTCGTCGAATTCAAGCTCGCGGCCTTTCTTGACCTTCTTATCCTTCTTCTTACCGGCTTCTTCTGCAGTCTCCTCGACGGAGGCTGGCGGGGTGGCGATGATGTTTTCCAGCGAGAAGATCTTCTCGAATTCTTTTACTTCTTCCTCTTCAACCACTTCAGTGGTCTTTTCTTCAGCCTTGACGGTTGCCTCGCCGGTGACTTCCACAGCAGCCTCAACAGGAGCCTCGGTCGGGACTTCGGCGGGAACTTCTTCCACAGCGGTTTCAACTTCGACCTGCGGGAACTCCACTTTTGCCAGGGTAGCTTCGATCGTCTGCATGGCCTTCGGACCGATGCCCGCCAGGCTCAGGATGCTGTCGGGTTCTAGTTTCATCACCATCATCATGTCGCCAATGGTGCGGTGGTCTGCTTCAGTGAGGATGTTATAGACATGCTCGGGCAAACCCAATGCTTCGAGATCCATGCTGAATGCAACATCGGGGATACCGGCGCGGGCGGTGGACTGTCGTTCTTCTTCCGCCGCGGCGGTCGCCTTCTTCTGTTCCACCGTCCGACGCTCCACCCGGTCCACGAACTGGACCAGGGAGAGGAATTCTTCCGGAGTGAGCGGACGACCCTGGCTTTTCTTGGTCAGGATCTCTTCGATGGCGGCGATTTTGGTACTCTCGGCTTCTGCAATGGTTGCCAGAGCCGGGTCACGCTGGACCTTGACGATGGCATCGCCGGCGGCTTCGGTCAGGGACTTGATGTCGATGCGCCAGCCGGTCAACTTGGCGGCCAGGCGGGCGTTTTGCCCATCCCGCCCGATGGCCAGGCTTAGTTGGTCTTCCTGTACCACCACCGTGGCGGTCTTTTCGGTTTCGTTCAGGTACACACCCGACACCTTGGCCGGACTGATGGCTTTGGAAATATAGATGACCGGGTCGACGTTCCATTCGATGATGTCGATCTTCTCGTCATGCAGTTCTTTGACGATCGCCTGGATGCGCACGCCGCGAATACCAACGCACGCGCCGACCGGGTCCACGTTTGGCTGGGTGGCCGAGACAGCCACTTTCGCTCGCTGGCCCGGTTCGCGTGAAATTGCACGGATCTCAACGATGCCGTGATAAATTTCGGGGACTTCATTTTCCAGTAAACGACGCAGGAAATTCCGGTGTGAACGTGAGAGGATGATCTGCGGTCCACGCGGGCTGTCTTTGACTTCGAGGATGATGGTGCGGACGCGGTCATGGACCTTGAAGCGTTCACCGGGGATCTTCTGGTTGGGGGGCATGATGCCTTCGGCCTTCATGTCCAATCCCACCGTCACACCCTGGGTCATGTTGACCGCCTGGACTACACCACTAATGATCTCGCCGACCTGCTTCTCATAATATTCTGACTGCATCGTTCGCTCGGCTTCACGGATGCGCTGCTGGATAACCTGCCGGGCTGTCTGCGCGGCAACACGCCCGAAATCTTTCGGGGTGGTTTCGACGAGCACCATATCGCCCAGCACTGCCTCAGGGTTGACCTTTTGGGCAACTTCCAGCAAGACCTCGGTGCGGTCATCTTGCACGTCTTCGACGACTTCTTTTTCAGCCGTGATGGAAACTTCGCCAGTCTCCGGGTTGATCTTGGCTTCCACTTGCTGGGCATTGGACGCGTTCACTGCCCGTCGGTAGGCCGAGACCATGGCTGATTCAATCGCCGAAAGGATGATCTCCTTGGGCAATTGTTTTTCTTCGAGCACTTCATTGAATGCTAAGGCAAATTCGTTCTTCATTTTCAACCTGCTCCCCAGAATTATCTATTACACGCAGAAAAGTGGGGGTTGCCCACTTTTCGGTGCGTTCGGTATAGGGATTACTACGGTCAAGATTCTAGCATAATACCGCAAAAGTTGCAAGGATTCTTATCTGATATTTAGGCGATAAACCCTTTCCCCTTTATAATACTCTCCTATGACCCGTCTTGTCCTGTTCAATAAACCCTACCTGGTGCTTTGCCAGTTCACCGATACTGAAGGGCGGCGCACCCTTGCAGATTACATTTCCATCCCGGCCGTATACCCCGCCGGGCGGCTGGACTATGACTCAGAAGGCCTGCTGATCCTGACCAATTCGGGAACACTCCAGCACTCCATCACCGACCCGTATCATAAATTCCCCAAGACTTATTGGGTGCAGGTGGAAGGCCAGCCGGAAGATTCAGCCTTGCAACAGCTGGAAAGTGGAGTAGTCCTGAAGGATGGGCCTGCCCTTGTTGCACGGGTAAAGCCAATAGCCGAACCGGATATCTGGCCGCGCACGCCTCCCATCCGCTTCCGCAAGGTAATTCCTACCAGTTGGATTGAGTTGACACTGATGGAAGGGCGCAAACGCCAGGTACGCCGCATGACTGCTGCTATTGGTAACCCGACCCTTCGTCTTATTCGCGTAGCCATTGGAAAGTGGAAATTGGGAGAACTGCAGCCCGGTGAATGGGTGGAAGTGGCCTAAACCGGACGGGCGGATCGCTTTTTGATGGGATAAATAATCCCTGCCGCCAGCAGGCTGATGAAACTTAATCCGGCGGTCCAATCCAGCAATTTCTGGATGAAGGGCAGTTTCCAATCCGGTTGGCGGCGGTTGACAAAATCATTCAGTTTATCCGTCTCAGAAGCAGGTATGAGGCTGAACAAGTCGCTGTCATTTTCACGGGGGAAAATGTATCCGGAGGGATCGGTCATGTTGTAGAAGCCGTCGCGGATTTCAAAAACCGAACCTTCATAGACGCGCGGTTTGAATGAATTTTCCCCCAGCAGTGGATCATAATGGTGAGAGACGTTGCTGGCCTGCGCCAGGATGACTTCATAGTCATTCATCTCGGGGATGATCTGCTTCACCGGGAAGGTCTCCCCAGCCTGGACGCTCTTGTAAGTTTTTAGAACGGAGACCACCTCGAAATTCCGTCCTTGCACATCCATTGGCAGGAGGAAATATGCCCACAATGAGACCAATGAAAGCCCGTTGACCAGCGCAAAGGCAATCGTAATCCGCCGATCTGCTTTTCCCTTCGACCACTGGTCGAACACCTTCGCGCCGATGATCGCAAGGGGCAGGACGAATGCAGCCGTAAAGCGCGTATTCGTTCGGATGGATTCGAGCAGGGGCAGACCTCTGAATAAATCGAACAACAGTCCGCGGGCGGTGGAGAACTGCACCACCAGCAGGATGGAGAGGAGCAGCGCCAGCCCTGCCAGGACTTTTTTGAGCAACCCCTTATTTTCCAAGACGAGGTTTTCTGTCGGAGAGTATTCCAGGTCCCATATACGAGCAGGAGCAGCAGGACGGGGGAGATTGAACCATCCAATTCCCAGAACCCGTAAGGCGAACCCGTCCATTCGGCCAAACGCACAACGAAGACCATGCTGCTTTTCCCGACCAGAGTCAACAAAGGCAGGGTCGGCATGATTCCCACCAGTTGAAAGATCAACGCGCCGATGCTGGTATACCAAGGGACGAAATAGTGGTCCGACACCGTGCGGGGAAAGTTCTGCATCAATAAGTTAACCGCGTAGAGTTTGGATCCACATAGCAGCAAGGTGAACAGAATTCCTATTCCTCCTGCTATCCATAATCTGCGCCAGATAAAAAGATCAGGTTTCAAGAGATAGAGCAGCGGCAGGCAGACCAGTAAGGTGAATAGGCCCATCACTCCGATGTAGACACCCCCCGAATGCAGCCAGATCGCGACCGTGAAAGCGATCAAAGAACCGCCCAGCCAGGGCGGCAGCTTGCGGTTCAGCAAACCGAATAATGGCACCACGATCAGTGGGAAGGTGATCTTGTCGGCGTGGCCCACCACCACCCGCTCGATGAAGAATCCGCTTGCCACGAAAAAGCCAGCCCCCAGGATGGCAGCCAGCGGATGCAGGTCTACTACATCTCTCAAGAGCCAGAACGTGACCCAAATCCCCACTGTGATAAACACCACCGCGGAGGCAAGGATGGCGATCCACGGATTGAAGAAGAAAGTGAATAATTGCTGCACGGAAAATTGCATCTGCAGCGGGTTCGGATAGGCCGGCAAGCCGCCCCCAAAGCTGGGTGTGTACCACTGGATGCTGGCTCCGTTAATTTTATAATGCAATAATGTGTCCAGCAGCCTGGGTCCGAACAAGCGGTAATCGCTTCCGACCAGGGGATAGGTCGCGCTAGCGTACTGGATGACGAATACAGAAATGACCAGAATATTTAGAGCAATGAGCCCGCCGTATAGATAGCGCTGCTTCATCGTTCACTCACCCCGGAAATCATATATCCCCTCGGTAAGCCTCCATTCATGGCTGCATTCCGGGCAGATGATCGTCTCCCCTTTAATCGTCAATGGTGCATGGCTGCAATCGGGACACTTAAAGAAGGAGAGGACGTCCGCCAGTCTGTCGCCGGGCCGAATAGCTCCCTTTGCCTTTGACAGGACGAACACGCTCGGAGAGACCTGCCACCACGCGCCGGTCCACTGGAAGACCGAATCGAGCGCGGCCAGCCAGCTGGCGGGGATCATCCGTTTTAGGAGACCGATGCGAAAATGCGAGACCGTCAGGATCTTTTCCCGGCGGAATCCGCTTTCCTGAAGCCATTGCTTGATGGCCCGCGGATGAAAATCGAAATTCAACGGGGCAAACTCAACCGGCTCAAGCCCAAAGGGACTCCATTTTTGCAGGCGCAGGAGATAACGCAGGATGGCTTTGACATTGCGTTTATTGGCGAATTCGAGGATGAAAGCCGCCCCGGGTTCGAGAACTGTCTGAATCTGTCGCAGGGCAGCCGGCGCATCGGCCATGTGATGAATTACGCGGATCATAGTGGCGGCATCGAACAACCCGTCGATAAAGGGCAGGCGATAAATGTCCGCCGCCACATAGATATAGCGGTCGGAAATGCCCAGGCGATCTTGCGCCTGCTTCAACTGAGTGCGAGAATAATCCAAGAGGATTACCCGCTCGAAGCCGTTGTAGCGGGTGGTGTTGCGTCCCGCTCCGGCGCCCAGTTCGAGCAGAAGCCTTCCGGTTTTGGGCAATAATCGCCGCAGCGCAATGGCCTCGCAGCGATCTTCGTACTCCCTGCCACCTTTTTCCCAGAAGCGTGTTTGGTAGTCGGAACCCTCGTAATCACAGACGGGCGGACGAATTTCATCCGCCATGTTATTGTCCATCCAATCCGCGTCCAATGCCGCGATATTGGAAGCCCAACGCCCGTAGTTCCTCCGGGTTGTAGATATTACGGCCGTCGAACAGGACTGGACTCTTCATCAATGTGCATAACCGCGGCAGGTCCAACTGCTTGAACTCATTCCATTCGGTGATCACGATCAAGGCATCGCAGTCTTTCGCCATCGCATAGGGATCAGAGAACATTTCAACAGCGGGAAGCAGACTGCGCGCATTCTCGATCGCTACTGGATCGTAGGCGCGCACCTGTGCGCCGGCTTTGCCCAGGCTATTGGCTATGTCAATGGAAGGGGCTTCACGCATATCATCGGTGTTGGGTTTGAAGGCCAGCCCGAGCATTCCCACGGTCTTGCCTTTCAATCCGCCCGTCATCCTGCTTAATTGATCGACCACCTTCTGACGGCGATCATAATTCCTGGTTGTAACTGTATTCAGTATCCGGGGTTCCACGCCTTTTTCTTCGGCCATGAAGGCCAGCGCTTTCACATCCTTGGGAAAGCAAGAACCGCCCCAACCCAGCCCTGCATCCAGGAAGGCCGAGCCAATGCGTTTGTCATACCCCATCCCGGCGGCCACTTCTTTTACATCCGCTCCCAGCGCTTCGCAAATATCGGCGATCTCATTAATGAAGGAAATCTTGGTTGCCAGGAATGCGTTGGAGGCATACTTGATCATTTCTGCCGTGCGAAGGTCGGTGATGACGATGGGCGCGCGTAATGGCAGGTGTAGTTGCGCCACTCTTTCGGCGGCAGTTCGGTCGAATGAACCCAGCACGGTCCGATGAGGCTGCATGAAATCGGCAATGGCAGTCCCTTCCCGCAGGAATTCCGGGCAGGAAACCACTGCAAAGGGTATCTTTACCGGCTGGTTTTCTTTGACGATATCCGCCACCCAGTCACCCGTCCCAACCGGCACGGTCGACTTGTTGATGATGACCAACGGTCCGGTCATGGTCTCGGCGATAGTTTTGGCTGCCGATGCAACATATTTTAAGTCGGCTTCTCCGTTTTCACCCGAAGGGGTTGCCACGGCAATAAAGGCAAACTCGGTCCCGTCCAGAGCCTGGGGATAGGAGGTGGTAAAACTAAGGCGTTTGGCCCTCACATTGCGGCCGACCAACTCTTCAAGTCCGGGCTCGTAGATTGGCATGATACCTTGGTTGAGGTTTTCGATGCGTTTTTCATTAACATCCAGGGCGGCGACCTCATTCCCAAGGTCGGCAAAACAGGCTGCAGTAACCAAACCTACATACCCCACACCGACCACACAAATTTTCTTCATTTTCTTCTCCGAAAAACCGTGGAATGATTTCTTTAAATCGGGATATATATTCGTTCCGGGACAACCAAGCACCCCGTAATATACCAGAAAAAAACCGGCGATAGGCTGGTTTTTTTGTGGCTTTGGAGGGAACAATTCAATTTTGGTCGTTCAATAATTAATCAATGCAAGTCGAACATCATACATACCATTCAGCACGCAGATTATTCCTTCTTGCCATTCAGTGCTTTGGAAATATTCTCCCCAAAATTCATGACATCGATCGGTTTGGAGATGTACCCGTCAAACCCGAGTTCCAATGCCTTTTTGCGATCTCCCGGCAGGGTATGAGCCGTCAAAGCCAGCAGGGGAATTTGGGCGGTTTTCGCGTCTGCTTTCAATTGCTGGGCGGCTTCCCATCCGTCGATTTCCGGCAGGGAAAGGTCCATCAGGATCAATTGCGGCAATTCCTGCCGGGCCAGTGCCAGCCCATCGCGTCCATTCTGGGCAGTCAGGACGGAGTAGCCATTCCGTTCCAAGAGGAAACGGACCAGATTCAGGTTGTCTTCGTTGTCTTCTACTACCAGGACACGCTCAGCAGTCATAGAATTACTCCATTCATATCACTATACACAACCTTCCACCGTTCGTCAAATGCCGTTTCATTGCAAGATTATGGTATATTGCAGACATGCGTTTACTTTTCGTCGCCGATGGGCGGTCACCAACTGCGCTGAACTGGCTGAATTACTGGATTGAAACAGGCCACCAGACCCACCTCATTTCATCCTATCCCTGCAGACCCATCCCCGGCTTGCGATCTTTCCAAATCCTCCCGCTCGCTTTTAGCGGCTTTTTCGGAGCGCGAAGCGGTTTGAGTTCATCAACCAACCATAAGAGTGGATTTCGCACACGCTTGCGTGACCCTTTGCGGATCCTACGCTATTTTTTCGGGCCGCTAAGTCTCTCCGCGTATCGGGAACAATACCTCACCCGCCTTGATTTCATCAAACCGGACCTGGTCCATGCCCTGCGGATCCCTTTCGAAGGTATGCTTGCCAGCCTGACTCCTGCTTCCACCCCTTTATTGGTTTCCATCTGGGGAAATGACCTTACCTTACATGCACGCGGCTCCTCATTAATGATCCGCCATACACGCCAGACATTGGGCCGCATCAACGCGCTTCTGGCTGATACCTGCCGCGACATCCGCCTGGCGAATGAATGGGGCTTTTCATCTGAGAAACCAAGCCTGGTCGTGCCGGGCTCGGGCGGCCTGTTCCTGGATGAGATGCAAGGCCTCAGCACGGACGCCAGGCAGCCAATTTTTCCCGATCCTCTGCCGGATGCCCCCATTGTGGTCAATCCGCGCGGACAACGGCCTGGCAGCCTACGCCAGGACGTCTTCTTTCGTGCCATCCCACTGGTGCTGGAGAAGGTCCCGCAAGCGATCTTCGTGTGCCCGTCTCTTGGGGCGGATGCGGCCTCGCAGAAGTTGGTGGACAGGTTGGGGATAGCCTCCAATACCCGCTTGTGGCCGCGCCTGGATCAAACGACGCTGTGGGAATTGCTCAGGCAGGCGCAGGTCTTTGTATCCCCCAGTATCCATGACGGCACCCCCAATTCATTGCTCGAAGCTATGGCTTGCGGCTGCTTCCCCGTGGTGGGGAATATCGAATCCATGCGCGAATGGATACAATCGGGAGAAAACGGCCTGTTGGTGGACGCAACCTCGCCCGCAGAGCTGGCACAGGCGATCATCACTGCCCTAACATCACCATCCTTGCGGGCCGAGGCGAAAAATAAAAATGCCTCCATCATTGCTGCTCGCGCTGAATATGGACGCTGCATGGCAACGGTGGAAGCACTATATGAGGATATTCTCAAGACGGATTGATCAGCGGGTGTGGCGGACAGATCTATCAGGTTCTGTCGCCTTCAACTCACTGATCCTTTCGACGATCTCGTAGTTATCCTTTGGGGGCTCGCAATACTTCCAGTCGTTCCTGAAGTTCGATGCGCTTGGTATTGGCGGCTTGCCGAATTCCCGTTGCAAACCCTTTAGCACGGTCGGCTATTTGCACCCGCAGTTCAGATCCGGATGCCGGGGCGAAAAGGATAGCCAGAGCGGCTCCTACCAGTCCGCCGGTAATAATGCCAATGAAGAAACTCGCTGTACGTCTCATGATTACCTCCTGTGATATGGATTAACCTGTTGCTATTATAGAGCAAAAAGGGATACATTGGTAGATTGCTTTGGACTGATTTTTGTGGAATAATACCCATGCTGCACATATCGTCCCTTATCCGTGGAGAATGTGACAGCCTGTGCCAGGCTCGCTGTTTGATTTTTGTGTAGGCCCCTACCCAATGGAGGGTACCATGTCCACCACTTCACCCCTTACGGTCTCATCCCCTGTTCGTAAAAAAATGACGGTGCAAGGCTTTCGCCAGAAGAAGGACCGCGGCGAAACCATCACCATGCTGACCGGGTACGATTATCCCACTGCGGTTGCACTCGACCAGGCTGGTATTGATGCCATCCTGGTAGGTGATTCTCTCGCCATGGTGGTGTTGGGATATGAAAATACACTGCCGGTCACCATCGAAGAAATGCTCCATCACTGCAGGGCCGTTGCCCGCGGCAGCAAGTCGGCTTTCCTCATCGGCGATATGCCATTCATGTCCTTTCAAGTATCGGTGGATGAGGCAGTGCGTAACGCCGGACGCTTCCTGAAGGAAGCCGGCATGGAGGCGGTTAAGTTGGAGGGAGGCCGAGATC
Source organism: uncultured Chloroflexia bacterium (assembly GCA_963847105.1). GTDB lineage: Bacteria > Chloroflexota > Anaerolineae > Anaerolineales > Villigracilaceae > UBA877. Next base: position 411,612 of record CAWJYP010000003.1, read on the forward strand.
GTGTGCAAACTATCCGGGCTATCGTCGGGGCGGGGATACCCGTGATGGGTCATCTGGGTCTGACGCCTCAATCCGTACATGCCCAGGGAGGCTTCCGCCCGCAGGGACGCACCTCTTCTGCCGCCGTTCGCCTTTTCGAAGATGCGCTCCAGCTGGAAGAAGCCGGCTGTTTCAGCCTGGTGCTCGAAATCGGTACCGGCCCGGCTGGCGGAGTTCATCTCCGGGCGGCTATCCATCCCGACCATCGGAATTGGCGCGGGGGCTGGTTGTGATGGACAGGTGCTGGTGGTTCACGACATTCTGGGCCTCTTCGACCGCTTCACACCTCGATTTGCCAAAAAATATCTCGACCTGCACACCCAGATGCTGCAAGCCTTCGGGGAGTATATTGCCGATGTGACCTCACGCACATTCCCGGCTGCCGAACATGCGGTCGATATACAAGCGGAAGAGTGGGATTCCTTTCTTGAAACTGTCCAGGTCGAAGAGCCTGACAAATGATGAAAGACCAGTCAGAGGCCGCATGGCGTCTTCCTTGCTGATCGTCGGGACCGGTGCCCTGGCGACCCTTTTCGCCGCCCGCTTCGCTTCCGCCGGCGTGGACGTGACCATGCTGGGGGAGTGGCAGGATGGGTTGCAAGCCCTAAACTCCCACGGCGCATACATCGATGGCGTGGGGGTGTTCCCGGTAAAGGCAACGAATGATCCCTCCCAATGCCGTGGGAGCAAAACTGCTCTGGTACTGGTCAAATCCTGGCAGACGGAGAGGGTAGCCCAGCGGCTGGCGGATTGTTTGGCGAAGGATGGGCTGGCGGTCACTCTCCAAAATGGCCTGGGCAATGACGAAGTGTTGGCGAACAACCTCGGACCCGGTCGGGTGGGACGAGGTGTCACGACCCTCGGTGCGACTCTGACGGGTCCTGCTAAAGTCCGCCCGGGCGGGGATGGGCAAATCATTTTGCAGGCTCATCCTTGCCTTGGTCCATTGGTGGACAAACTGCGCATAGCCAATTTCGAATATCAAGTGGTGGAAAATGTGGCATCTATTATTTGGGGCAAATTGATCCTTAACGCGGCCATCAATCCGCTCAGCGCCCTCTTGCAGGTTGCCAATGGTGATCTCGCAACAAATCCCTCTGCCAAAGTCCTTCTGCAAGACCTGGCAGTGGAAGCTGCAGCAGTTGCGAATGCTTTCGGCATCATCCTGCCATATCCAGATCCGGCCACAGCAGTGGTGGACATCGCCACGCGGACTGCAGCCAATACATCTTCCATGTTGCAGGATGTTCGGCGCGGTGCGCCTACTGAGATCGACGCTATCAATGGCGGGATTGTTCGCCTGGGAGTTGAAATGTCCATTCCTGTGCCGCTCAACCGGGCTATGTGGTTGATGGTGAGGGCTTTATCTGTTCGTGGTAAGATAATGCAGATACCTTATGGAGGTATATGATGCGCACCCTGTTGCTCAAATTGGCTTTACTGGTACTCCTTTTCGTCCCTATTACGGCTCATGCCCAGGAACCAATTCGCCTTGCCGTAGTTAATATCGATATTTGGCCGGAATACGATCAGGAAGCTGTCCTGATCATCGAGCGCGTCACACTGCCCCCTGAAACTGTTTTGCCTGCCACGTTGAACTTGCGCATTCCCGCTGCCGGACAGCTCAATGCCGTTGCCACGGTAGACGCTGTCGGGCGGCTTGTCAATGCTCCTTATGAAATTGTTGTCCGCGGCGGCTGGTCTGTTCTCACCATCACAACCAATTCACTCATTACTCAGGTTGAATATTACCAGGCGCTGGTCAAGGATGGCATTGACAGGCACATTCTCTACGAATGGCCTGGTGACAGCGCTGTGGATGTTCTCGAAGCCAATTTCCTAGTTCCACCTGCGTCAGAAAATCTCAGGATTGATCCTCCTTCCATTAACAATGCTCCGGGGCAGGGAGGTTTGATAAACCATGTCATCCGCGCCGAAAACCTGGTTGAGGGCCAGTCCTTCAAGGTCACGATTGATTACCAGCGGAAAACTGATGAATTGAGCATCTCCAGCCTGCCTGTCCAGCCAGTCACCGAACCCGGTGTCAACACGCCCGGGCGAGTATCCATGCCGGTCCTTTTGCCGTGGGTGTTGGCAGGTGTCGGTGGGGTTTTGGTAGTCGGCGGGGTGATCGGTTTCATCGTGTGGAAGCGCGGCAATACAGTTTCCGGCTCAGGTAAAGGGAGTCCCGTGCTGCGTCCACAAGCTACCACCGAAACGGTTTATTGCCATGAATGTGGCAACCGCGCCCAACCGGGGGATATATTTTGCCGAACATGCGGAACGCGTTTGAAACAGGTAAAAGAATAAAAGCGCCGATCTTCATCGTTAACCCACGCCCAGACCACATAGTGGTAAGGACGTGGGTTTGCTTTATGTCTTAGTTTATGATGCAGTTCTCACCTTTGGTTAATCTATCTATGTACAATTAAAGAACAATCTTCCATGGAGAAAACGAATGCAGTCATCCGTTAATGTTGGCATGGGGGGGCGCACGAAATTTATCGTGGGCGGGATTTTAATTTTAGCAGCGGTCGTTTACCTCATCATTTCCTCGACGAAAGCAAATGCTGAATATTTCGTCACTGTCGATGAACTGCAGGCAAGCAGTGCCGGCTTCGTTGGGGATAACATCCGCATTTCCGGCGCGGTTGCCGGCGATACCATCCAGTATGATCCGGATGCATCCAGCCTCTCGTTCGAGATCGCCAACGTTCCCGGCGATAATGCTTCCATCGCCGCCCAAGGAGGCCTGGCGAAGGTCTTGCATGACGCTGTTGTCGATCCGACCCGGTCACGTTTGACGGTAGTCTATTACGGACCCAAACCAGATCTCCTGCGCGATGAAGCCCAGGCCATCATCACCGGCCATCTCGGCGAGGATGGGTCTTTTTATGCCACCGATCTCCTGCTGAAGTGTCCCACCAAGTACGAAGAATCCGTCCCCACGCAAGCCAATGGCAATTGATCTGAAAATCATCCCTCGCTATCGCATTATCACCGAATCGGGTTAAGGAGATCCATGCTGGCAGAATTTGGATTTGGCGTTCTTGCATTAGCTTTCATCGCCGCCCTCTTCAGCCTAGGTGCGGCTTTATATGGGTATTTCGCCGACTCGCCTCGCTGGATTGAGAGCGCTCGCCGCGCCCTTCAATTGACTTTCCCGCTCATCAGCCTGGTGGCGCTGAGCTTGATCTACCTGCTATCCACTGGCCATTTTGAACTGCAATACGTCTATTCGGTGACCAACCGATCCATGCCGCCTTACCTGAAAATCACGGCTCTGTGGGGAGGCCAGGCGGGGTCGCTCGTCTTCTGGTCTTGGCTGATGTCGGCTTTTGCCACCGCCGTGACTCTGCGCAAATGGGAGCGAGACCGCGAATTCCTACCGTGGGTAATCTCTGTTACGGCTATAACCCTGGCATTTTTCTTATCTCTTAGCCTATTTTTCGAGAATCCTTTCCTGCGCTGGTGGCAGACCTTTGACGGCCAACTGGTGAAGAGCATTTTCACCCCGGCGAATGCCATCCTATTCGTCCCTCCCGATGGGCAGGGGTTGAATGAATTACTGCGCCATCCCGGGATGGTTTTCCATCCGCCCTTGCTGTATCTCGGCTTTGTCTCCTTCGTTATCCCCTATGCGTTTGCCATGGCTGCCCTGATTACCGGGCGAATGGATGACCGTTGGATCCGCCTGACCCGTCGCTGGGCATTAGCGGCCTGGCTGTTCCTCTCCGTTGGTCTGCTGCTGGGTATGTGGTGGGCCTATGACGTGCTAGGCTGGGGAGGTTACTGGGGCTGGGATTCCTCCGAGGTGGCGGCGCTGCTGCCCTGGCTCGTGGCGACTCCCTTCCTACATACGATCATCATCCAGGAAAAGCGGCAGATGTTCAAGCGCCTCAACATGGTCTTGATCATTTTCACGTATGTGATGGTAATCGTTGGTACATTCCTCATCCGCTCGGGCCTGCTTTCCTCTGTCCATGCGTTTGCGCAGAGTACTATCGGCTACCAGTTCATTGTCTTTATCTTCATGATGCTGGCGGCTTCCATTTTCATGTTGATCTACCGTTGGAAGGACCTGCAAGCGGCCACACCGGTCACATCCACCTCTCTCGTCTCGCGGGAGGCTCTTTCCCTTCTGATGGCTCTTCTCTTTGGTGGGGTATTCATCGTTTGTTTCTGGGGTATCTTTTACCCGATCATCTCCGAAGTAGTTACCGGGCAGAAAATCACTGTGGGACCCGCCTGGTATAAGCAGGCCGTCGGTCCCATTTTTGCCAGCATCCTTCTTGTGATGGGTATCGCTCCGCTCTCCTCGTGGACCTTTGGGACGCTCAAGACCATCGGCCGCTCGGCATGGAAGCCCGCCTTGCCCGCCCTGGTCCTTATGGTCGTCCTGTTTATTACCGGGATGCGAAATATCTGGGCCTTGCTGGGGTTTACTCTGGCTGCCTACGCTGCTTCGGTGACGCTGTTCGAGTTCATCCGCGGAGCCATCGCCCGCTCCAAATCGCAGGGAGAAAACATCTTTGCAGCCCTGTGGGGATTGATCGCCCGCAACCGCCGACGCTATGGCGGTTACATCATCCACTTTTCCATGGTCATGATGGCGGTTGCCATCATTGGCATTGAATTGTTCCAGACCACCACCCAGAAAAGTCTCGCTACCGGCGAATCTATTGAATTGTCCGGTTACACCATCCGCTATGATTCGCTGGCGCAGTTCCCCCATGTGGATGGGAGGATCGTTACACGTGCGGTTGTCAGCGTGTTCAAAGGTGAAGAATACCTGGGCGAGCTCTATCCACGCTATGATTTCTATCCCAATGGTCAGCCGATGACCATCCCGGCTATCCGCAGCACATTAGCCGACGATCTATACGTCTTGCTGGTGAATTGGGAGAACAATTCCGAAATTCAGACGCCTTTCAGGGTCTATCACAATCCACTGGTCAGTTGGTTGTGGATTGGAAGTTTCGTCCTGATCCTGGGCACACTGGTGGCGGCCTGGCCCGATAAAGAAACAGTGCTCGAGAAAGTGCCTCTCCTCTCGCCGGTGGCAGCGGATTAACCTAATGCATCTTCCTTTCAAGTGTCTTTTTACCCTGATCCTTGTTGCCGCAGCACTGGCAGTGTTGGGCGTTTCTACTGTTTCGGCGCAGCAGCCCGTTCCCTCCGACGATGAAGTCAACGCCATCGCAAGCCAATTGTTCTGTCCGGTCTGCGAAAATACGCCCCTGGATGTTTGCCCGACGGAGGCATGTCACGATTGGCGTGAGCTCATTCGCCAAATGCTGGCAGAGGGCAAATCCACGCAGGAGATCCAGCAGTATTTCGTAGAGCATTACGGCGCCCGGGTCCTTTCCAAACCACCCCTGGCTGGTTTTAACTTGTTGTTATATGTCATTCCGGCGCTTGTCATTGCCCTGGGAGCGTACTTGCTGATCCGTTCGATGAAAGTGTGGCGGAACGATGGCAGCAATAATATGCCTTCAGCCCAAGAATCGGAACCGGTACAGAACGACGCTTATACATCTCGCATGGAAGAAGAACTACGCAAACGAAAATGATGGATAATCCATGACTTCAGACTTCATCCCCTCCTACCTCAATCTCTCGCCGGGGCGCGCCACTATGGGTGCAATTGCTCATCTGGGCCATCCTGCTAGTTATCCTGGTTTTCCTGGTTGTGGCGTTGTTCCAGGCCAAGCATCCGATCCTGGAGGTGGGCTCCCGCGTTACCGATTTCAAACTGCAATTATTCGATGGGTATCCGTATAATAACCGGACCGAGGTGCGTCTTTCGGAACTGCGCGGCAAGGTCGTGCTGGTCAATTTTTGGGCGTCGTGGTGCGTTACCTGCGCTGACGAAGCGCCTTTCCTGGAGGAAGCCTGGAGGCATTACCAATCCAATGACCAGGTGGTCTTCCTAGGGGTCGATTACACTGACGTGGATTCGAAAGCCCTGGCGTATCTGACCCGCTTCGAGATCACCTATCCCAACGGTCCCGACCTGGGCACCCGCATCACCCCCATCTTTAACCGCAATATTGCCATGCCGGAGACATATATCATCGATCAAGATGGGATCCTGCAATATCAAGAGATCGGTCCATTCCGATCAACCGATCAGATCATTTCCATCATCGACGCTATGCTGGACGGGAATTAGACCATGGATACCGGCGCGCTGCTTCTGATGTTCTTCGTCGTAGTCGTAGTGGGCCTCTTCGTTTTTTGGCCTTTCATCAAACGTGAACGCATCCATGCAGAAAGCGATCATGAAGTTTCCTCTCTCTTAGCCGAGCGGGATCGCCTGCTGAGTGCCATCGAAGAACTTGATTTTGACCATGCTCTCGGGAAAATACCGGTTGAAGAGTATCCGCTCCAGCGGAAGACCCTATTGCAAGCAGGGGCGGAAGTGTTGCGCCAGTTGGATTCGGTTATCCCTACCAACCTCACAATCGGCGATATGGATGGGTCTGCCAATCTGAATCTCTCCGATATGGTCGTCCAATCCAACGGTCCTATCTCGGATGAAGACCTGGAGGAAATGATCGCCCGCCGGCGGGTTGCGCGGAAAGAAAAGACCTCCGGTTTTTGTCCACGCTGCGGGAAACCGGTACTTCAATCCGACCGTTTCTGCGCCTGCTGCGGTGAACCCATGCAGGTGCCTGAATGAGATCGTCTCAATGAGTGTACGTGTCTTTGCATTGATCGCTTTTACTTTTCTAATTTCGGCCTGTTCGCTGGCGGAAGATATCACCCCTCCACCGGGTTATCAACCCACGGTCCAGCAATCTCTCCCCGAGCCGACTGCCACCGTTGAGCCATTCCTGACGGAGACGCCGTTTTCTTCCACCAGGGAAAACACCAGTTCGACTGAATCCACTGCACCGACGACGGGTTCACCGATCATCACCCTGCAGGGGACTGTCGCCAATGCCTCCGGGGCGGCCCTGACAGCTCCGCTGACCGCCAACCTCTATCTTTATAATACAAATTCCAGCACGGTCGACCAGGCGCTCGAAACCGAAGTGACCACAACGGGGCGGTACTGGTTCGACTCTGTCCCGGCGGACCCACATACCACCTATTTTGTTATGGTGGAGTTTGAGGGCGTTACCTATTCATCTGACCCCGGTACCTATGATGGGAACGCCGGTTCGCTCGATCTTCCCATCACTATCTATAATTCCACCAGCGAGATGGATTCGCTGAGCATCATGCAGGTGCACATTCAGTTTGATTTTGTTTCGGATACTGACGTCCAGGTGCAGACGCTGTACGTGCTCACGAACAACGGTCAAAAGTCGATCACGGTGACCAGCGATGGGACCGACATTCCCTTCCTCGGTGTTCCCGCCGGAGCGCAAGATGTAAAATACGACCTGGCTCAGGGTGGAGCCGCCATCACGACCGCCGTAAACGGGTTTGCCTTATTGCCCGGCGCAGAAAAACAATATGGCATTATCACCACCTTCTCGCTTCCCTATAAAAACCAGATGGAACTCTCCCAGCCTTTTTCTCTCCCGGTGGATTCGGAAACGATCATTGTCCCGCAGGGAGTGCAGGTGAAGAGTGACCAATTGCAGGACGCCGGTACCCAGACCTTTCAGGGAGCAAGCTATCACCTGTACCAGGGAGGTAACCTGGCGACAGGCAGCAACCTTATCTTTACGCTTTCCGGCAGGCCAGGGGAAGCAGCGGGATCTCCAATTCGACCGCCGGACAACCATTCTGGTGGGCGTCGGTGCAGTTGGCCTCATCCTGATCGGACTGGGAATCTACTTTACCTTGCGAGATCGTCTGCGCTTCCAGCGGGAGGGGGAGGATTTCGCTGGTGAAGTTCCTTCCGAAGCACCGGAAGAAGATCGGGTTACCATTATCGATGCCATTATCACCCTGGATGAACAGTACAAACGCGGCAGTATCACCCGCCCGGCCTACGAGAAACGCCGCGCCGAATTGAAAGACCGGTTAAGGAACCTGCTCTAGTTTCCTTATTGTTCCAGTTGTGGGAGAGGTGGAAAGTCATGATCGTTGTCAAGAGGCTCGTTAAAAGATTCGGCCTGAAAACTGTTCTGCGCGGCCTCGATTTCGAGGCCCACCAGGGCGAGTTTGTGGCCATCCTGGGCCCTAACGGGTCCGGAAAAACGACCTTCCTGCGTATCTTGGCTTCCCTTTCCCGGCCCAGCCTCGGTTCACTCAGCGTGGCTGGCTTCCATCTACCGACCCAGGCAGCCGCAGTCCGTTCACGCCTGGGGGTTGTTACCCACCAGCCGTTGCTCTACGGCGATTTGACCGCCGAAGAGAACCTGCGCTTTTATGGACAGATGTATGCCTTGTTGAATATCGATGCACGCATTGCGGAAGTGCTGGATATGATCGGCCTGGCCTCTCGCCGCCGTGATCTGGTGCGGACGTTTTCGCGGGGGATGCAGCAGCGCCTGGCCATTGGCCGGGCAATCCTCCACGACCCGGAGGTGATGCTTTTCGATGAGCCTCACACCGGCCTGGACCAGGATGCCTGTGACATGCTCGACCGTCTCTTACTGGAGGTGGCCTGCGCGGCCGGACCGTTATCATGACCTCGCACGACCTGGCCCGGGTGGAGGACCTGGCCAGCCGGTTCGATGTGCTCTCCCGCGGCGTTATCACTGCCTCGGTCCAACGCGGCGGCCTGGGTGCGGATAACCTGCTCGGTTTCTATCGTAAGGCTCTGGTGAATTAACCATGCAGGAACAAACCGCTGTCATGCGCGGCCGGGCGCCTTACCTGAAAGCCATTGCCGCCATTGTGTGGAAAGACCTGGCAGCCGAACTGCGTTCACGCGAGTTGCTGGCAGCCATGCTGGTTTTCGCCCTGCTGGTCATCCTCATTTTCAACTTCGCTATCGAACTTCGGCCGGATTTGCGTTCGTCCATCACTCCCGGCGTGTTGTGGGTCACCTTCGCCTTCGCGGGGACACTCGGCCTCAACCGCTCGATGGCCATCGAGAAGGACCGCGGCTGCCTGGACGGTCTGCTGCTTGCGCCGGTGGATCGGTCATCCATCTTTTTCGGTAAAGCCATCAGTAACCTGGTTTTCATGCTCATCGTCGAGGTGGTTGTCCTGCCGGTCTATGCTGTGCTTTACAATATCAATGTCTTCCATCCCGGCCTTTTGCTAGTCATCTTGTTGGGATCCATCGGTTACGCCTCGGTGGGTACGCTGCTGGCTAGCATGGCGGTCCAATCCCGCACTCGCGATGTGCTCCTGCCCATCTTGTTGTTCCCGGTCATCCTGCCGGTCCTGATCGCGTCCGTGAGAGCCAGCGGCGGTTTCCTTCAAGCGGCCTCCCCCGAGACCATCAGGCCCTGGTTGAACATCCTCATTGTCTACGATATTGTTTTTACCGCGGTTGCTTTCATGGTTTTTGATTATATTGTCGAGGAGTGATCTATGCGTTCACAACCCAAAATTCTTACCTTTTTGACGTATCTATCGGTGGTTCTCTTCCTGGGAGCGCTTGCGCTCGTTTTTCTATACGCGCCGCTCGAAGAGGTGATGAACTACGTCCAGAAGATTTTTTATTTCCACATTGCCAATGCATGGGTGGGTATGCTTGGCTTCATCGTATCCGCTGTCGCGGGCGTTGCTTACCTGATCAAGAAGGATTTGAAGTGGGATATTGTCGAATTCGCCGCCGTTGAGATCAGCCTGGTGTTTTTTCTGATCGCCATCGTCAGCGGCTCAATCTGGGCGAAACCTTCCTGGGGCGCCTGGTGGACCTGGGATGCGCGCCTAACCACCGCCGCCATCCTGGAGTTGATCTATGTAGCCTACCTGCTCTTGCGAGAGGGGATTGAAGACCCCGAGCGGCGGGCTCGCTTCGGTGCCGTTTACACGCTTATCGGCGCAATAAGCATCCCCCTGACCTTCTTTTCCATTCGCATTTGGCAAACCATCCATCCCGCCATCATCGGTGCGAGCAGTTCGGGATCGCAGGGCAGTTTCGGTATGTCCGGCCCTATGCTCACGACCATGTTCTTCTGTCTGATCACTTTTTCGATCATCTTCATCACTCTGCTGTGGCACCGGATACGCCTGGGGCGGTTGATGGAGCAGGTCGAACAATTGAAACTGTCGGCGATGGAATAGGAGTATCCCATGATCCCATATGCCACCTCCATCAAGTACATGCTCCTGGGTTACGCCTTCATTATTGGAATCCTGGGGTTCTATCTCACCAGTCTTTTCCTGCGCTGGCGGAAACTGAAACGGGACATGGAAACATTGGAAAAATTAAAGAAAGATATCCTCCCGGAAGACTAATAAATCCAAATATATTCCTATCTTGAGCATTGGTTCAGGGAGGTAGAATGATATTGCAATCCGAAGATATGCATGTGGACTGTTAGTCCTAGGATGGTTCTACGATATAATCATAGGTGAGGAGAATTGTCCGCGATTATGGGGTCACGTCTGCCCGCCGTTTTGACGGTTGCCGTAATCTTGCTCGTGCTGGCATCGATCATCCCCTTGGGGGCATCGAGCGTTTCCGCCGCGACAGAACCTTCCGGTCCGGACCGATTTTCCGTTATAACTCAAGATTACACTGCCTATACCTGGTGGTTGACGGACTGGGGTACCAACAAAGTCGCTTGTTCTCTCGAGGTCGATCACGAAGGTTTGCCCATGGGGGGCGAGATCTACGACTCCTGCGGCAAGACCATTTACACCAAATGGATTGGCACCGGTACCTGCGGCCAGGATGGAGACTGTGGCGGCTATTACCTCCAATTGATCAGTTCCGCTCCTGCCAGTCGCAAGGTCAGTGTGAAGCTGCAACCTCCGGTGGTGTGGGTTTCACTGGACGGCTGCATCCCCTTCAACTCTACATTCCGCTGCGACCGTTTACCCAGTCTGGTGCTGACGGGCGAAGAGCCGCTGGATGGTGAGCACATCACCAGCGTGGAGGGTAATCTGAACGGTAGGGAATTCACCTGCGACCCGATTTGTCAGGTGGATCTCGTCCCGACCGGTGATGACGGCATCAACATCTCCTTTTGGGCCTTCTCCAGTTACGGCAACTCCAGTAACACGTTCACGGTACGCGTGCGGGTCATCCCTGCCGACGACGCCTCCGGTCACTTTTGGTATGCTGATGTGTTGAGCACCCAGTGGCAGGGCGTCAGCCTGGCGGGCGGTAGCATGACCTGGGATGTGTTCCCACCCATCGGCGGCGTTCCGCCCTGGCTCGCCACTCCCGCCAGCCCAACCGACCTTGCCACAAGCATTCCTTACGAATACCTGGCGGCCCATCTGCTCCGGCAGGGCATTGCCGATTCATCAAACTGCCTCGCCGGCGGTTTAATGGAAGATGGGTCTGCCAGCACATGTGGTCTCGAAGCAGCCCTTCCAGCCGTCACTGATTGGCAAAACCGCTTCGATGAACTTATCTTCACTGCCGCCCAGACGACCGGCATCCCGGCTCAACTGCTAAAAAATATCTTCGCTCGCGAGAGTCAGTTCTGGCCGGGCATCTTCAACGAACTGCACGAAGCAGGTCTTGGCCAGCTCACTGTCGGCGGGGCGGATACGACACTGCTGTGGAACCGTCCTTTCTTTGAGCAATTTTGCCCCTCCATTCTGGACGACGCTATCTGCAGCAAGGGGTATGCCCACATCCAGCCCGAACAACAGATGACACTGGATGAGGCCCTTGTCAAAAGCGTGGATGCCTTCTGCCAGGATTGTCCTCTCGGTATCGACCTGGACCGGGCTGATAATTCAGTCGCCATCTTCGCCGAGACCATACTGGCCAACAGTGAACAGGCCGGCATGATCGTCTTTAATACCTATGGTGCTTCACCTGGAAATGCCGCCTCTTATGAAGACTTGTGGCGCTTCACGATGGTCAATTACAATGCCGGACCCGGCTGCCTGACCCTGGCGATGCGCGATACGAGGGATCTGGGCGAAACCCTGGATTGGGAGCACCTTTCCCAGCATTTCACCCCCGTTTGTCAACCGGCTCTGGATTATGTCAACAGCCTCACCGGCATAAATCCTTGATCCTTTTTACATCCTGCAACCAACCTCAAAGTGCTCATGGTCACCCGAACCCTTGCCCTTGTCTTCATCTTTTTTGTGATGCTTTTTTCAAGCGCCTGCACTCCCAAGATGGCCCAACTAACAGAAGCTGAAAACGGCCAAACCGTTGAGATCAACGTGGGCGAGCAATTCTCCGTGACTTTGGAAGCCAACCCGTCCACCGGCTACAGTTGGGAAGCAATGGACCTCGATCCGGCCATGCTCGAGCAGGTTGGTGAACCCGAGTTCAAAGGCAGCAATCCCGGTCTCATCGGCTCGGGAGGAAGTCTCAAGCTCACGTTTACGGCCTCGCAGGCTGGAACCACCACCCTGACACTTGTCTATCATCGTCCATGGGAAACCGATGTAGAACCTCTTTCCACTTATATCGTCACCCTGGTGGTGAAATAAGTCGGCCTGTTGGCGTAGGTATTGCATAATCGAACGGAGAGACGCCTCTCCGTTTTTTTGTTAATCTCCCTCCTTTCCTATCAACCACCTAACTCTTATCTATCAAACTGGACTTTTGCCAATATTCCGCGTATAATACGGATAACTGTTATCCAGAATTGACGACCGCGACGGAGCGTATCATCCGTTTCCAATTTTTACGGGATCCATTACCGTGGGGGAAGCAAACGAACATTGGATCGTCAACATTGAGCTGGCGCTTTCGTTGGATTTTTTTCTTTCACCGCTAACCAGAAAACCTTCATAGCCTCTGGCAGATCCCTTTTCGATCGAGGGATCATATTCCTATTGTTAATGGAGCAAATGATGAAAATCCTCATGATCTATCCCGAATTTCCCGATACTTTTTGGAGTTTCAAACATGCCCTGAAATTTATTCGTAAAAAGGCATCCACCCAGCCATTGGGGCTTCTAACTGTCGCGGCTATGCTGCCTTCGGCCTGGGAAAAACGGCTGGTGGATCTGAACGTTCGTCCACTTAAAGATAAGGATATTGCCTGGGCAGATTATGCCTTCATCTCTGCCATGGTGGTGCAGCAAAAATCCACCCGCCAGGTCATTGCCCGCTGCAAGGAAGCCGGGTTGAAAATCGTTGCGGGAGGTCCGCTCTTCACGACCGAGTACGAGAATTATCCTGACGTGGACCATTTTGTACTGAATGAGGCGGAGGTAACGCTCGCACCTTTCCTGCGCGACCTGGAAGCCGGTACGCCTCTGCGGCTGTACACATCCACCGAATTCCCCGATATCCGCCTGACTCCAGCTCCGTTATGGGAACTGGTCGATCGCAAGCGCTATGCGACCATGTCGGTCCAGTACTCACGCGGCTGCCCCTTTGATTGTGAATTTTGCAATATCACCTCACTTTTCGGTCATATGCCACGCGTGAAGACCTCCGCCCAGATTTTACAGGAATTGGATGGGCTCTACCGGTTGGGCTGGCGTGAGCCGGTCTTCTTCGTGGATGACAACCTGATCGGCAACAAGAAACAACTTCGAGAAGATCTCCTCCCCGCGCTGATCGAGTGGCGGAAAGGCAAGAAGGGCATGCCCTTCAACACCGAAATTTCAATTAACATTGCCGACGATGAGCCGCTGATGAACATGATGAGCCAGGCCGGTTTCGATACCGTTTTCATCGGCGTGGAAAGTCCGCAGGAGGCCAGCCTGGCGGAGTGCAACAAGAAGCAGAACCTCCACCGCGACCTGGTGGGGGACATCAAACGCATCCAACGGTCCGGTTTACAGGTGCAGGGAGGCTTCATCATTGGTTTTGACAGTGATACCCCCTCATCTTTCCAGCAACTAGTTGATTTCATCCAGAAGACCGGTATCGTTACTGCTATGGTAGGGCTGCTGCAAGCCCCTTCCGGTACACGTCTCTATAAGCGGATGGAAAAGGACGGGCGGCTGTCTGGAAATTCCACTGGCGATAATGTGGATGGCACCACCAATATCATCCCAAAGACGATGCCCCTCGAAACCCTCCAAAAAGGCTATCGGGCATTGGTGGATACTCTTTATGCTCCTAAAAATTATTATGCCCGTGTGAAGACCTTCCTGCGCGAATATAAAGCACCGCACATTACCATCCCGCTCAACAGCGAATATATCCGCGCTTTCTTCCGTTCAGTTCTCCGCCTGGGCATCCTGGGTAAGGAGCGCTTCCATTATTGGAAGCTGGTCTTCTGGACTCTCTTCCGCCGCCCGGCCATGTTCCCCCTGGCGATCACCTTCACCATTTACGGGTACCATTTCCGCCAGGTGATGGACCTGCACGTCGCATAGTTACATCCAAACATTATCCATGCCAGTGGGATATCCATACCCTCTTCACAGAGGGTATTTTCCCTTAACCGGTTCATCCATTTCAATTATAATCAGAGTAATATCATCTGAGTTATAAATTATCGATCAAGGATGGGAACATGCCCGCGAAAGGGAAGATGGGTTTGCCTCTTCCGGCTGAAGAGATCATTAGCGATTATCGTCAGGCTTACAAGTCTAGGCAGGTTTCACTGGTAGCTCACCGGGAGGTGATGGGCGGCAAGGCAAAGTTCGGTATATTTGGGGACGGCAAGGAGGTGGTGCAGCTGGCGCTGGCGCGGGCTTTCCGCAAAGGTGACTGGCGTTCCGGCTATTATCGCGACCAGACCTGGATGTTCGCCCTCGGCACATTGACCATCCCGCAGTTTTTTGCTCAACTGTACGCCGATGCCGATGTGATCCGTGAGCCATCCACTGCCGGACGCTCCATGAATTCTCATTTCGCCAGCCGCTATCTCACGCCGGCAGGGGAGTGGAAGCCTCAAACTGAGATGTACAACATTGCCGGGGATGTCTCGCCAACCGGTACACAGATGCCACGTGCGGTCGGGTTGGCGTACGCCTCCGTCCTCTATCGCCAATCGGAGCAACTGGCCTCGATGAAGAATTTCTCCCATGATGGTAATGAGGTTGTGTGGGCTACCATCGGCAATGCCTCCACAGCCGAAGGCATGTTCTGGGAGTCGGTCAATGCCATCGGAGTTCTGCGTGCTCCGGCGGTACTGACCGTCTACGACGACGACTATGGCATTTCGGTGCCGAACCAGTTCCAAATGGTCAAAGAAAACATTTATACCATCTTGAAAGGCTTCGAACGTGAACCCTGCCCGGCGGAACAGTGCGACCGCGGCTATGACCTCTACAGTGTGTCTGCCTGGGATTATCCGGCCTTGTTGGCAGTATTCGAGCAGGCAGGCGAAACCGCCCGGCGTTACCACATCCCCTCAATGATCCATGCCACTCACCTGACCCAACCATTGGGACACAGCACCTCCGGTTCACAGGAGCGCTATAAACCTACCGAAAGACTGCAATGGGAGGCCGAATTTGATTGCCTGGTCAAGTTCAGGGAATGGATTTTACAAAACAGCCTCGCGAACGAATCCGAGTTGGAGACGTGGGAAACCGAAGACCGCCATGTTGTGGAGGATGCCCGCAAGCAAGCCTGGGAAGCCTACCAGGCACCGCTCCAGCAGGCGAAATCAGCCGCCATTTCACATCTGAATGTTCTGGCGGCAGGAGTCTCAATGATCGAAGGGGTGAAGCAGGCAGTTGAGCGGCTGGAGGCGGCACCGTCCCCCTTGTACCGGGATATCGCAGCCGCCTTGCACGATGCGCTGGTATCCACCCGCTTCGAGACCTCTCCTGAACGGGAAGCGCTGGCAGCTTTCGCAACCGGGCTGGAGTTGGAGAGACGCTCAACTTATGATTCCTTCCTGTATTCTGGATCAACCCATTCGGCCCTCCAGGTTGCGGAGATCAAACCGGTCTATGCGGCGGACGCGCCGCTGCTGCCGGGGTTCAAGATCATTAACCAAGCATTCGATCTGGCCCTGGCGCGTGAACCGCGCCTGGTCGCTTTTGGAGAGGATGTGGGCAGGTTGGGGGATGTGAATCAGGGTTTCAGTGGGATGCAAGAGAAGTATGGCTCCTTGCGTGTAGTCGATACGGGTATTCGCGAGGCGACCATCATTGGACAGGCCATCGGGATGGCGATGCGCGGGCTGCGACCCATCGCCGAGATCCAGTATCTCGACTATCTACTCTACGCCATCCAAATCCTGGCGGATGACCTGGCTAACTTGCACTGGCGCACTGGCGGCGGACAGATCGCCCCGGTCATCGTCCGGACCCGCGGTCATAGGTTGGAAGGCATCTGGCATTCCGGTTCGCCCATGGCGGGAATGATCCACTTGCTGCGGGGTATCCATATTCTTGTCCCGCGTGACATGACCCGCGCAGCCGGTTTCTACAATACCATCCTCCGCTCCGACGATCCTGCAATTATTGTAGAGGTACTCAATGGGTATCGAGTGAAGGAACGCCTCCCCGAAAATTTAGGGGAGGTTACTGTTCCTCTAGGTGTTCCTGAGATCATCTGCGAGGGTAAAGACGTCACCGTGGTCACATATGGGGCGTGCTGCCGCCTGGCTCTCGGGGCTGCCGAGAAACTCTCCGCCGTGGGGGTGGAGACGGAGGTGATCGATGTTCAGTCGCTGCTGCCATTTGACATCCACAGCTCGATAGTGACTTCCCTGCAAAAGACTGGGCGGATATTATTCCTGGATGAAGATGTGCCCGGAGGCGCCACCGCCTATATGATGCAGGAAGTATTGGAAAAACAGGGCGGTTATTATTGGCTGGATTCGCCTCCGAAAACACTCTCGGCCGCACCCCACCGGCCTGCCTATGGCTCCGATGGCGACTATTGGTCCAAGCCCAATCCCGAAACAATTTTCCAGGCGGTCTATGGAATGATGCATGAAGCCTCGCCTTCTTCATTTCCGGCCATCCTGCCGGTAAGGAGAGTCTGATGGCAACGAAAGTCCTCGCCCCCCTGTTGGGAGAGGGGGTGACCGAATTGACCATCCTGCGCTGGCTCAAGAAGGAAGGCGAGCCGGTCCAGGAATTCGAATCCCTTCTCGAAGTGGAGACTGACAAAGTTGTGACGGAGATACCCAGCCCTGCCAGCGGGATTATGCTGAAGGTGCTTGCCTCCGAGAATGAGCAGGTGAATGTAGGCAAGGTGCTCGCCTGGGTCGGTCAGCCCGGAGAAAAAGTGGATGGGGAGGGGGCAGCGAACTCAAGCCCGGTTCTTTCCCAGACTTCCGAGAAAGTCCCCACCAGGAAGGCTGGTCAAGAAGCCGCCTTGCCACCTACTCCGGCGGAAAGGTCTGCCGGATTTATCTCTCCGCTGGTCTCCCGCATTGCCCGGGAAAACAATATTGACCTGGCGCAGGTGAGGGGCACCGGGCTGGGCAGGCGCATCACCAAAAAAGATGTGATCGATTTTCTCCAAGGCGGTGGGAAAGCGGCTGCTGTCCTGGTCACAACCACGCCTTCGCCTGGCGATCAAGTGGTACCTCATTCCAGCATACGGAAATCCATTGCCGAACATATGCTCCTGTCCAAGCAGACCTCCCCGCACGTCCTGACGGTTCTCGAAGCGGACCTGACCAGGGTAATGACCCATCGCAATGCCAACATGGAAGACTTCGAGCGGGAGGGCATCCACCTGACCTACACGCCCTATTTTATTTACGCATTGGTCGCGGCCTTACGGGAAAACCCGCATGTTAATTCCTCCTGGACGGAAGCGGGCATTGTGTTACATGCATCTATCAACATTGGCATGGCAACTTCACTGGGGGAAGAGGGTCTCATCGTCCCCGTTATCAAGCAGGCAGACCGGCTCTCGCTTTCCGGTCTCGCCCGCACGGTCAATGACTTGGCGGAGCGGGCGCGCACAAAGAGGCTAAGGCCTGAAGAGGTCAGGGAAGGGACTTTCACCATTACCAACCACGGCGTCTCAGGCTCATTATTCGCCATGCCGATCATCAACCAGCCACAGTGCGGAATCCTTGGCGTGGGAGTTATCCAGAAGCGCCCGATCGTCATCACCGCGATTGACGGGAGCGACTCGATCGCCATCCGCCTGATGGCCTATCTCTCCTTCGTGTTCGACCATCGCATCCTGGACGGAGCCCTGGCGGATAAGTTTTTATCCAAAGTGGTAGAATCACTTGAGAATTGGCATTAAGTGATGCGAATTTATTATCGGGAAAATTAGAAAGGAATCGTTGCATGGCTGAAAACTATGATGTCGTTGTCATCGGCGCGGGACCGGCCGGGTATGTGGCTGCCATCCGGGCGGCTCAATTGGGGCAGAAGACCGCCATTGTGGATAAGCAGTGGCTGGGCGGAGTCTGCCTGAATGTTGGCTGCATCCCTTCCAAATCCCTGCTCAGGAACGCCGAAGTAGCTCACATCTTGCGCGAGCGCGGAAAGGACTTTGGCTTTGCCTTCGAAAACCTGAAACTGGATTATTCCGTGGCGGTCAAACGCTCCCGCCAGAATTCCGACCGGCTGGTCAAGGGGGTGGGCTTCCTGATGAAGAAGAACAACATCACCGTCCTCATGGGGACTGCCAAACTGACCTCCGCCAGTGCGGTGACCGTGACCGATAAAGAAGGCAAGGCGACCGAGATCATTGCAAAAAATGTTATCATCGCCACCGGGGCGGTCTCAGCTGTCCCGGCTGCCTGGAAAGTGGACGGGAAAAAGGTGGTCACGTATCTCGAAGCCATCTTGCAGGACAAACTCCCCAAATCCGTGGTGGTGATCGGCTCCGGCCCCATCGGGATGGAGTTTGCCACCGTGTGGAATGCCTACGGCGTCGAAGTGACCATCGTCGAGATGTTGCCTCGTATCGTCCCGCTGGAGGATGAAGAAGTCAGCGCCGAGGTGGCCAAGGCCTATACCAAACGCGGCATCAAGGTGCTGGCGGGCCACAAGGTCGAGTCGGTCGAGGCGACCTCAACGGGAGTCAAGGTCAACGTCTCCTCCAATGGGGAGACCAAGAGCCTGGAAGCTGAACAGGCGCTGGTTGCCATCGGATTCCGGCCCAATTCGAAGGGTCTGGGTTTGGAAGAAGCCGGCGTGAAACTCTCCGAACGCGGCTTCGTGGAGATCGATGACAAGATGGCGACAACCGTCCCGGGCATTTGGGCGATTGGCGATGTGACCGGTAAACTCATGCTGGCGCACGTGGGTTCTGCCATGGGTATCATCTGCGCCGAGAATATCGCCGGGGCTGAGACGGTCACGCTGGATTATGAGATGATGCCACGGGCGACCTACTGCCAGCCGCAGATCGCCTCCTTCGGTCTGACCGAGGCGCAGGCCAAGGAACGCGGGTTCACGGTCAAGGTGGGGCGGTTCCCCTTCCAGGCCAACGGCAAGGCCCTGGGGCTGGGGGATTATGCCGGTTGGGTCAAACTGGTGGTGGACGAGAAATACGGGGAGATCCTGGGGGCGCACATGGTGGGGCCGGAGGTGACCGAGTTGCTGCCGGAATTGACCCTGGCTCATATGATGGAATTAACTCCCGCCGAGATCGGCCGGAATGTTCATGCGCACCCGTCGCTGTCGGAGACGCTGATGGAGGCGGCTCACGCGGCGGAGGGGATGCCGATACATATCTAATTATTTACAGCACAATCCTATGAAGAACATCCTGCTCATAGCGCAGGACAGGCATAGGACAGGCGATCATAAAGAAATTGTAAATCTCAAGGGTCTTCAGAAGACCCTTGAGATTTTTTATGTGACTTTCAGGCTTTGATCATGGTTAAGAGCATTTTGAATTTGGTCACGGCCTTGAGGGCGTGGGGTTCATTGGCGGGCATGATGATGGCTTCGCCGCCTTCGAGGGTGTATCCCTTGCCGGAGATGCGGATCTCGGCTTTACCATCCAGGACTTCCACCAGGGCGTCGAAGGGGGCGGTGTGCTCGCTCAACTCCTGGGCCTCGTCGAAGGCGAAGAGGGTCACGTTGCCACCCTCGGCTTTGGTGATCTGGCGGGAAACGACCGAGCCGGTCTGGTATTCGACCATGGCAGCGAACTTGAGCACCTCAGATTTTGGCGCAGTGGACATATTTTCCTCCTTGGGGATGGCGATCTAGCGGATCGAGAATTGGTAAGGCGCCAGTTCACGAGTGAAGCGGGTGGTTCCGATCACGACCAGGACGACCTCATCGGCCCCGCTATTGCCGATGGTGAAGGGGATATCGGCTGACTGGTCGGCGGTGAGGGGGATGATCTGGACGGTGGGGCCGTTGGAGGTCTGGCTGATGAGCGCGAGACTGAAGGTTTGTGGGACGGTGTTTTCGATACGGGCGAACCCTTCGGCGATCCAACTGGAGTCTTCCTGCTCGAAGTCGGTTGAATAGTTGATGGCGTCGATCGACACATTATCGATGAGCATGCCCTCGCCGTTCACGCCGGGGTCGGTGAGATACTCGAAGCGGATATATACGGTTGAGCCTGCATACTGCGAGAGATCAACCGATTCTTCCCGCCAGCCGCCGCTCAGGCCGGTATAGCCCCAGCCGTAAGAGGCTCCGTGGGCGTTGCTATCGGTGCTGGAGGGGGGTTGGAGGACCTGCCACTGCTGCCCGTCGGTGGAGGCTTCGAGATAGGCGTAATCGAAATCCTCTTCGATGTCGTACCAGACCCAGTAATCCAGGCTGACCGGGCCGCTGACCGCACCCAGGTCGAACTGGCGGGTGAGGGTCATGTCGAACTCGTCGCCCTTGTTGGACCAGAAAGCGTGAGTTCCCGAGAAAGGATCGGCCGGAACCAGGCGGGTGGAGGTGGCGCCTTCGAAGCGGAGGGTATGACTGCCGGCGCAATTGATGCGGATGTAATCCACGCCGTACTGGTTGACCGTACGGGTGGCGAGATCTACTGGACAGGTGGAGACGGTATCGCCCAGACGGGCGCGCGGGGCAGAGGGGTAGTTGTGGTAATCGTAGCGACCGTCACCCACGGAGGGGTCCAGGACGTAGTTGGTCACGGCCCAATCGAGGAAGAAATCGTCGGCAGTGATGACCTTGCCGGTGAGACCATCGACCACGTTTTGGCGGGCGAGGACGTCATCCATGCTGGTCAAACCATTCTGCTGGTCGTGAATGAGCGCCTTGGTGGTTTCTTCGCCGAACCGGTCGAGGAAGTAGGTGAGAAGGATGAAACTGGCTCCATAGTGTTCAGTGTTTCCGCCGGTATCGCCGGTCCAGTCGGTCACGTTGATGGAATCGGGGTTGGACAGGTAGGCCATGTCGAAGCCGCCGGTGTCATATCGATTGAGGAAGGTGGCGAGTTCCGACAGGCCTTCGTTGAGGAAGGCGCTCTCGTTGCGGTCCTGGTACCAGTGGATCATGTGCTGGAATTCGTGGGCGAGGGTGCCGTAGGTGTAATCGTTGCTGAGCGATTCGGAGGCGTTGATATAGAACATTTCGTGGGCGTTGGAATACTGCCGCACCTGGGGGTTGTATTCATCGGGAGAGTAAAAATAGCCGGCCACGTTGGAACCCAGCCCGGTGGTGTAGAGGATGTAGATGTGCGGGTCGTTATCGACGCCGGGGGTCCATTCGGAGCCGAAGAATTCACGGTTGGTGGGGTAGATTTCGTTCTCGAAGGCATCGACGAGGTTCTTGATGGCGTCGAAGTCGTAACTGGCTTTGTTTTCCACCCAGAAGTACACGTGGGGGGTAACGTAGCGCAAGGTGGCCTCGGACTGGAAGTAGGCCTGCGTATCTTCGTTATTGACCCAGAATTTTTCCTGCGCTCCTTCGGTGAGAGGCTGGGCGGGGGCGGGGAGGGTGTCGGGCAGGTTGCAGATGCCGTTGAAGCGGCAGGCGAGTTCGACGACGTCGTTTTGCGGGACGATGACCCGCTTCAACAGGTCGAGGGTCTCGCGGGGGATCTGGTCGGCGGGCTGGCGGGTGATCTGGAAGGGTGTGGGGGTTGGTCCGCCGGAGGAGTTATTGCCGGAGTTGGAAAATATGGTGGGGATCGAACTCGGCGGAGCGGTAGATGAGCAGGCCGACGGCGCTGAGGGCGATGATGGTGCAGCAGCACAATGCCAGGATGATGATGATGATGATGGGGAGGATGGTGGGATGAATTTTTCATGTTTTTTTCCCGGGACTAGTTTTCTACTATTCTACCAGAAGGACCGAAAGAACCAGAGGCACCAGAGGTACCAGAGGATTTTTGATTTTAGATTGCTGATTTTCGATTGGAAATGCGGGGGCAGATGCCGGGGCGAATTTAGGTCACTTAATTTAACTTTGGCGAGGAACGAATAAGGAATAGATGTGTCACGTGTTTCGGTGCCAAGTGTCAAGATTGATGAGAGGGTAGTGATCAGCATACAGTTGTCCGTGCGTCGGCAGGGTTGTTCCTCAAAAAAAGAGGAACAACCGATATTGTAGAGAGGAAAGTTGATCTTTGGAGGTTGTTCCTGAGGAACAACCCTTTTCGGTAAGGATTGTTGAGCGTTAGCATGTTGGCACGTCAAAGGTCGAATGGCCAATGTCGAAGGTCGGGGGGAGGGCAGGAGCGGCTGAGAGGGCATATTAAGATTGTAGCACAGATGTTCTAAAATACAAGTAATCAAAAATGAGAACGGAGATTGCTTCAACCGGCCAAGAACGCCGGTTTCGCACGTGTGCCTGCTGCACACCTGTACCTGCGGTCCTGGCGCAGGCAGTGCAGGCAATGACACAAATAGCGGGTGTGCGGTTTTGCAAACACACTGATATGGGGAAATGAGCGGTGGGGCGGTACTCTTGCTTCTCGAGGGTGAGTGCGCTATAATGACCCGCCGGAAACTGGAAACACGGATTCTGATGCGAAGGGCGACCAAAGCAATCGGAAAAGGGCGACCATAAAGGTCGCCCCTACAAGTACAAGGTAAGTCGTCCCGAAAAAAGATTGTGGAAAGAAGATTTTATCATGCCCGTTTATACCTATCGCTGCACCAACTGCGAAGTTCAATTCGAAAAACAACAATCCTTTAGCGATGAACCGCTCAAGCGCTGCCCCGAGTGCGGCAAGAAGACTTTAAAGAAGGTCTATATGCCGGTGGGGATCGTGTTCAAGGGGTCGGGATTCTACGCGACGGACCACCACTCGCCTTCGGGTCAGCGACACAAGAAGGATCCCGCTTCCGCGGGACAAGATGAGAAGGATACCGCTTCCGCGGCACAAGACAGGCAGGACAGGCAAGACAGCGGTGATACCGCTAACGCGGCACAAGGGAGCAGCGAGAAGAAGGATGCTGCCGCCAAGGTGGAGAAGCCGGCGGAGAAGAAGGATGCACCGGCTGCAGCGAAAAGCGGGGCGGAGAAGAAGAATAGTCATCAGTAAGCAGTGATCAGTAAACAATTCATAAGAAAAGAAAACCGCCGGGAGGCGGTTTTTGTTCTTCTACGAAGGAATTAATAGTTGATAGCTAAGTTCCCGTTGATTTCTTCGCGGCTATTCTGATTTAACCAAGTATCTCGTGCTTTATCCTTTTTTTGTCTTAGAATATCCAAAAGGTAATCCTTATTCTTAATATCTGATTCACTGATTGAAATCTGAATATTATTATCTAAAAAATTTGATATTTCATACATGGACAAGCATTTTTCCATTTTGATTTTCATTAGCTCATTATGATTATCTAATATATCAACTTTGTAATTATAAAGCTTTCTTAGAAGATCTTTGTCCAACGCAATCTCAAGTTTCGTTTTTCTTAGTTCCGCTTGAGGATCCCTTTTCGCTAAAACAGTCCAAATCCCGAACAATTCTTCCAAATTGGATTGTGATTTCTTATTCCTTTTTTTTCGTGCAGGTGTTATATGTTGCCTTCCTATCTCATTGGATATTGCTTTTAACCTCACTTGGTTTTGATGAAGTTCGTTCAATAATATATATTGGTCTCTTAAGTATAGATATTCATTGTATTCTTTTTTTATTTTCTTAAGTTTATCGGGTTTCCTCTTGAAGTAATTGCTGAAGGGATTAATTAGCCTTTTATTAGAAATTAAATTAAATAGTTCTTTGAGTGCAATAGTTGTTGTTAGCGCTGCGGCTACAATAGTAGAGATGCTGATAATATCCATAATAAATTCACTTTTCAAAATCGGGAAATGCTTCCCCGTCTCTAATGTGCCGATTCACACGCTCAATAATGAAAGCCGTTGATAAGCCTAAAATTGTAATAACACCTGCGATACCACCAAAAGAATTTATAGTCCTCGTATAATTTAGGGAATTTCCAAATGCTGTACTAAAAATTATACAAACAAGGATCATGATCCCCATATTTATAATATGTTTCGAAGAAGTACAAATACTTACAGTAAACATCGAGGTGGTTAAGGTGATTGATTTTTCACTAATTGAACCTGTGTTTATCAGTTCAATAAAGATTGGTAAGAAAGGTAATATAATTTTGAACATGATGGATAGAAAGAAGAATTGCCACCGCTTTGATTTGGTCGGAGTATTCATAGTGACAGTTGCATCCATGATATTTTACTTCTTTCAAAATTAATATATTAAGTTTACACTTGTTTATTTTTCACCGCAAGTACCAATCTCAAAAGAAAGCCCACTCCTAAAAGTGCGCCCTTTAGGCCCCTCGTCGAGGATTTGGATCCCTGCGGGATGCAGGGGCGAAGGGATTATTTTATTTATATGCCTTTTTACTGGTTACGAAACTATTCGGGATGATGAAAGGAGTATTCTTTTTATAATCAAGGTATGCCTGCCCAAACCGCAAGGCTAATTCCTTCTCCTCGACCAACTTGATATACATAAATAGTAACAAGGTAAATAGAACAACGAATAATACAGCAGAAAACGATCCGATGAAGACGGCGATACCGGAATACAGCATGATGGTCCCCAGGGTCATTGGGTTGCGGCAATATTCAAATGGTCCAGTCACCAATAACTTCTGGGTTGGCAGCATTGGGAAGGGTGTCCCGGAGGCAAATTTGATTTGAGCAAGTATCGTCGACATTGCAATGAAGCCACCCAGGATGATGGCGATGATGCCAATTGCAATATTAGTCCAGCCTTTGTGAAAGGATGGAATCCCTATTTGTTTATCCACTTGCGGAAGCAAAAAAACAAGAATCGTTGGGATCAAGATGGGAAATATCAATGCTCCTATCAGCAGAAATAACGAATGTTTTCCCCTGGAGTTCTTATTATTTTGCCATTTCAGGAAAATATTCATTTCGACTCCCTGACAACCGAATCGGGATGATGGATAAATCCAGTATAGCAAATTTTTCAACGTAAAACATATGCATTTTCAATCATCAGTGTATGAGGTTCATCTCCTAAAGACGGGCAATCAAAAGAGACGCACTTTTCGGAGTGCGTCTCTTGAGATCTTCGCCGAGGATTTGAACCCGGCAGTCTATTACGGCTGGGACTGCGTCAGGAGGAAACTGGTCGAATAGGATACCTGGTCGTTGGGGCAGGAGATGGTTCCGCTGATGCCTTGCAAGGCACCCCCGGGGCCGCTATCCGTAGGTTGTGCCTCGGTGAAATAAATATCCACATTCTTGACGTTGCAACCATCTCGTGAAATATATGTGGGTGTAAACAGTCTGGTGCGGGTATTGTAAATGCCGTTGATCTTGATCAAAGTTGAATCGTTTACACCGGTATAAACACATTCTTCGATGTCCGGATCGGCACTGGTCGGTTGAAATGTTGGGATCGGGTCCAGTATTTCGGTGGTGAAGAAAAATTCATCCCGGGAAAAGTCACCTGCCGGAACGCCGCTGTCTTCCGGAAAGAAGTTATCAGGAAGGATCTTCAGGGTGACTTTTGTGACTGAATCGCACGGGAGCTTTTTCATGTCGGCGAGCATGAGTCCATAGGTAAGCGTGGTAACGGAGGACCCATTGCCCCAGAACTGTTCGATCTTGGTAATTTCGGTAAATCCAGAAACGGGGTTACTACCGCCTGATATTGTATTAATTAAGATTGCAGGCCAATCCCGGTAGAAGCATGATCGCCAGGAATACTATCAAGATGGAGGAAGTGCGATGGTGTTTTCTCATGATTTTCTCCCACGAAGAAGGTAATGCTATTATATCTTTTTCAAGAGTTCTTCGTATGGTAAACGAGGGAACAAAAGAGACGCACTCCGAAAAGTGCGTCTCTGATGCTCCTCGCCGACTACCCAAGGCGACCACCCATCGTCCCCGCTGGGGGAAGTCTCCATCTCACGGCGTTTCCACATAAGGCTCCAGCCACTGCAGCTCTTCCGCCAGGGTGACAGGGTAATTTTCGCAAAAGTCATTGCAGTCGCCGGTGCAAGACCAGCGTTTATCGTCGATCTCCTCGCCCGTGTCGGCGCGACGGAGAGTGATGGTTACGGTCCTGTTGTAATATTTACGACCACCGTCAGTGAAGAAGCAGGTCCCTTTTTCAGTGTTGGCTGCATGGACACAGGCTACCAACTGTGTATCGGCCACCTGGACGGGTTTCCAGTCGGGCTGCTCAGTCCATTCCCAGATCGAGCCGTCATCGAAGGTCATCACAACGGGATGGATGCCCTCTCGAGCCGGGTCGTATGGGCTGGCTGCAGGGGCGGGCTGCCCCTTACAGACCACGAGGGCATTGGCCGTCGCCCTCGGCGTTGAATTCACGGGTGGCTTTGGAATTGGCTTTGACCGTTCCGTGCGCCTTGACCATGGGGGAAAACATCAGTCCCAGCGAGATGGCGAAAATGATCAAAATACCTGTGTGAATACGGGGAAAAACTTCCCAATGATAATCTTTTTCTATGAAAGCATCTTCCATCAACGACAGGCACAAGATCACAAACAGGATTGGGATGGCGGCACAGGGAACCCATACATACCAGGCCTTGCCAGTGGAGATGATCGCCAGCCAGATCGACAGGCCGAGAAGTACGAGGGTGAGGATGATCCGAGCGGCTTTTTTGGCAGTGTCCATTTTTCTCCCTTTGAGAGCGAGACTTCGCTAACCCACGAGTCAATCATATATCGGTATCGGAGAAATGACAAGCAGTTCGGATAATAATTAGATTTTTCCATTGGAAAATGGAATCGCCTATATAATGATTGAAGATGGCCCCCACATGGGTGGGACCCTAATAAAAAGGAGTTGCCATGTTCTTGGAATATTACACGATCGCCCTGATAACCAGCATAGTTGTAATCCTGCTCGGTTTGTTCGCTCTCATTATGGCACTGATCAGGTTTGGGAAGCAAAAAAGCTCCAGCGACGAGCGCGTACAGAAGGCTGCAGGGAAGCGCCTCGTCTCGGGTATTCTGTCGGCGATCTTTCTTTCCATAGTGGGAGTTGGTCTGCTGGTTGTGGTTGTATTTAAGCTGTTTGCGTGAATCAGAAATCTTTTGTTGAAATCCGAACGATCCCAATAGGGAAAAATTAGAGACGCACCGTCACGGTGCGTCTCTCTGCCTCCTCGCCGAGGATTTGATCCCACTGCGTGGGACTTTACCCATTCTGGGGACTTTCCCACTTCGTGGGACTTACCTCCCAATCTAGCAGTTAACAGCCTATAAAAGAAATAAAAGAGACGCGCTCCGAAAAGTGCGTCTCTCAGGCTCCTCGCCGAGGATTTGATACCCCGTTGGGGCACTTACCTCCCAACCTAACGGTTAACAGCCTTTATAGAAAAAGAAAGAGACGCTCTTCGAAAAATGCGTCTCTTAGGCTCCTCGCCGAGGATTTGAACCTCGAACCTAGCGGTTAACAGCCGCCCGCTCTGCCGTTGAGCTAGCGAGGAAGGCAGGCGGGATTATATAGGCAAGTGTATGGTCTGTCAAGTAAGTTGTGAATTTCCTGCTTCGGTTGTATAGTTAATTCACCCTCATAATCGGAGTAACGACACATGACCGACTTCCACACCACCCGTCTACCGCATCACCGACCTGGCTGCCGACGAAAGGCCGCGCGAACGGCTGGCCCGTCTGGGTCCGCAGGCGCTGTCGAACGCGGAGCTGCTGGCTATCCTGCTGCGAGTGGGGGTGCCGGGGGAGAATGCCGTCCAGGTGGGGCAGCGGCTGCTGCGCACCTTCGGTGGGTTGGCGGGGCTGCACCGGGCGCCCTTCGATGAGTTATGCCAGCAGCACGGAATCGGGGAGGCCAAGGCGGCCCAGATCAAGGCGGCCATCGAACTGGGGCGGCGGCTGGGGCTCGAGAGCCCGGAGGAGCGGCCGGTCATCAACATCCCGGCGGATGCGGCCGCGCTGGTGGCATATGAAATGGCTGCCCTGGAGCAGGAACACCTGCGGGTGATCCTGCTGGACACGCGCAACCACGTTCTGGAGGTGGTGGAGGTCTACAAGGGCTCGGTCAACTCGTCACAGGTGCATGTGGGGGAGTTGTTCAAGGCGGCCATCCGCCGCGGGGCGACGGCCATGATCGTGGTGCATAACCATCCGAGCGGCGACCCAACTCCCAGCCCGGACGATGTGGCGGTGACGCGGGCGATCATCCAGGCGGGGAAACTGCTGGATGTGGAGGTGCTGGATCACATGGTCATCGGGCAGAGCCGGTGGGTGTCGCTGAAGGAGAGGGGGTTGGGGTTTAGTTGAGGTTACCGGAGGGATGGATGAAGAAGCGGACCTTTCGTATCCGCTTCCTGTGGCCTTCGTCTTTGCATCGCTCCGCTCAGGCTCTTCCTTCGCTTTGGTGTTGCGAAATGGCAAGTGGGGCTATTACTTGTACGTGGCGGAGAGGTAATCCAAGAGGGTTTGTTTTTCGTCGGCGGTGAGTTTCACCCCTCGAGAGAGCATCCGGTCTACCGTCACCAGCCACTGGTCGGCGGTTTTTTTCTTTGTTGTTACGCGGGAGAGGTTGTGGCAGCGGCCGCACTTGGCCTGCATGATCTCTTCGCCGGTGGCGGAGCTGGTGGTGGGCTCGGCTGTTGGAGTCGCAGTCCCGCCGGAGGCGACGGTGCATCCCATCAGGTAGGCAGACACCAATACGACTAATGAAAAAATGATGAATAGCAATTTGAGTTTGTTCATCCTGGACTCCTCGACATTTAGAAACGCAAGCTGAATGGTTTTAAATCTCCACTTGGTTCTTCCCATTCGACCCGGGCAGAATCCACGCGGGCGGCATGGGGACCGGTTTTGACTACCTCGACGAACTGGTCGATCACCTCCCGGCGACCCTCAGCCACCGTTTCGACCTCATCATAGCCCACGTTGCGGACCCATCCCCGCAGCCCAAACGTGCTGCCCGAAAGATGCACGAAGGCGCGAAACCCCACTCCCTGCACTCGTCCGGTCACCCAAATGTGCACCCGCACAAGTTCATTTGGATTTGGTAGGCTCATTTGATTGCCTCTTCTTCCATCCCAACAGCCGCCAGGCCGGTACAACCAGAATGATCGCCAGTAAAAGCAAGTAGGGCAGCAAATCTCGAAAGGCAGCCCCGGTCACGTGATCGCCCAGCCAGTCTTTCCGCCAGTGCTCATCCAATTCCGATAAAGTATACCCCATGGCGCGCCTGGCGCCTTCCTCACAGGTCAGCCCTTCGCTGTAGGCTTGGACCAATTCGCGTATCCCGGTAGCGCCATACTTATCGGACAAGTATTCAACGAAAGAATTTGCCTGGGCATAGGCGAGGACCACCCCGGCAGGGTCGGAAGGGAAGAGCCCGCACAGGTCCGTGAGCGGAATGAGGGCCTGGTTCTGGCGGGCGGTGGCGAGGACCTGGGCGTAATTCGTCTTGGGGGCGGTCTCGGCCTGGGAGGCGATCCCCTCAACCAGCCAACCCGGCAAGGTGGCGTAGGCCAGACCGGTCAGGCGGAAGAGCAGCACGTGCGCCAGTTCGTGGGGGATCTGGCGGGCCATCTCTTCGGCCTGGCTGACACCCGTGTCGATGGAGACCAGCGCCACGCCCAGGTCTGGCAGGGCGTGCCCGCTTACCCAGCCACCCCCGCCCAGGTTCAATGTGTTCTGCACATCCTCGGCAGTGGCATAGACGTAGATATGGATCGGCTTTCCGGGGGGACCGGGCAGCAAGGCCTGCAAGGACTGGTAAGCGGTCTGCGCCTTTTCGAAGGCGGATTGTCCAAAGGCCTGATTGCCCTTATACCAGTGCAGCCTCAGGTCGTCATCTTGAATGACCTGCCAGGAATAACGGTTGTCGTCATATAAGAATGAATAGCGGGGACTTTCGTAGGTTTTGTCGTCCGCCAGGGAAATTTGGAACCAGAAGGTGACCTGGGCGAATGGGCGGAAAACGCCTGCGCGCATCTCGTGGATGTAGATCAGCGCTCCCGAGGGGCTGACCTTCACAGGGACCGTGCGGGTGCTGGCCTCGCCCTCAACCTGATAGTTCAGCCGAGCGGATCCGACGGCGGCCTGGGTGCGGATGGTGGCGGAGAAAGCGACCTTGTCGCCAAAGGTGTGGGCCGCCTTCACGTCGATGATCTCCACTTCTGCTTGCGCGCCGGCAATTCCCGCCTGGGTCAGCAGGAAAATCAGCGTGCAGGAGAGGAGGAGGATCTGGCGCATATTACCTTCCTAAAAAGTATAGCACCGGAGTCAGGGTGAGAGGGCTCAATATCGTGCTGGCGAAGACGATAGCGGTTACCAGTGATAAGTCCAGACGATATTCGCTGGCCAGGATGGTGGTCATGACGGCGGTGGGGGTGCCGCTCTCGGTTATGCCAGCCTGATAGGCCGGACCCTGCAAGCCGAACAACCCGGCTGTGCCGATCCCGAGAAGCGGCCCTGCCACCAAGCGAATGACCACGGGGAGGCTGATCAGGCCCAAATTTCGGCTCCACTGAACCTGCGTCAATTCCAGGCCGAGCAGCACCAGCATGCCCGGGATAGCCCCGTCTGCCGCCAGACCGACGGTCCGCTCGAGCCAGGGGGGAAGGGCCCAGCCGGTCTGGATGAATAGGAGCGCAATCAGGATGGCATAGATGGCGGGGACTTTCAAGATGCCGAGCAAGGCTTGTTTGAAGTCCAGGTGTCCCAGCGAGGCGATGATGACACCGACAGTATAGAAGATGATCATGCTGGTGACGAAGTAGATGCCTGCATAGGCCAGGGCCTGCTCACCGAAGGCGAAGGATACCAGCGGCAGCCCAAAATTGCCGCCGTTCATGCACAGGCTGGTGATGACCACCACTACCAGCGGTCCCCGCTCGAGGCGGAATAATTTACCTACCAGGAAGGCCAGCCCGGCGGTAGCGAGGGCGCTGACGGCGCAAAATCCCATCATGGTGGCGATGCGGTCGAGGGGGAGTTTGTTGGTGGTGAGAAGGTCAAAGACGAGCAGCGGGCTGAAGATATAAAAAATGACCTTGCCCAATGGGCGAGGGTCCAGTTTGAAGGCTTTGCCGATAAGAAAACCAGCCCCGCTGATGAGGAGGACCGGTAGGATATTGTTGGCGAAGATGCTCAGCAGCTGCATGGGTTCCAAAAAAAAGAATGGCACGCGGATTACATAGATCTAATAGATTTTCACGGATTTTTTTGTATTACGTTAGCACGTTGACACGTTTGAACGTAGAGGAGAAATGAGGATGAATGAGACGAGAATAATTACTCCAAATGTATTGATGAGTGGCGACTTTGTCCTGCCTAATTATTCTTCCGACTCATCGGAGTCATCCAGACCGAAATCGCCATCGGGGGAAAGGTTGAAGATGGAGAATTGGGAATCTTCGGTAAAGGATAGATTCTCAATGGCTTCTTCGATGAACTCGGCTTCTTCATCGTCTTCTTCCATTTCTACCAATTCATCCAATTTGTCGCGCACACCTTCCCCGCCGATCTTCGAGAGGGACCAGATGACGGCGCGGCGCAAACCGGGGTCTTCCTCGTCGTCGAGCAGGTCCAGCAGGGCTGCCCGGGCCGCGCCGATCTCCAGTTCGCCGGCGGCCTGGATGGCCTCCAGGCGGATATCTTCGTCGGAGGCGTGCAGCTGCGAAAGGACATCCTTCTTCCAACGGTCGTCGCTCGAGCGGCCCATGGCATAGAGCGCGCTGACCATCCAGTCGGTATCCTTATCCTTGTAGGCGGCTTCGATCAGGGGGATGACCTCATCGCGGCTGGAATAGCCGAGGGATTCCAATGCCCGCCGACGAACGGACAAATCCTTCTCCGACTTCATCGTCTCGAACAGCGCGTCTTCGATGCGGTGGTGCATTTCGGAGGGGATCTTCTCCAATTCGCCCAGGTATAGGAACGGTCCGAGGGCGTTGGCGGCGGCTGCCCGCACTTCTGCATCTTCATCTTCACGAAGGAATTTGATATAGATGGGAACCAGTTTTTTATCTTCCGACTCCCACAACATGTGCATTGCTTCGATGCGAACGAATGGGTCCACGTCACTGAGAAGTTCGCGGGCCATGTCATCAAAATTTGTCAGGGTATCACTCTCCACTAATTTTTCCAGGTCTTCCAACAGGCTGTGCTTGCGCCGATTGGATAGCATGGGCCACACGTCCATCAGAGCGTTCAAGTCTTGTGAAGTTATATCCGAGAATTGGTGCAAGAAGCGCGCCGGGAAAGGGTGTTCATCATCCTGCAGCGCCTCTATGAGTGTTTGAAATCCTACTTTCTGAGCCATTCCCTATTCCCTTGTATCGATGATTTTTGAATTTTGGGGCGAAACCCTGCCCCGGGGTATATTAAGGCAAAACAATGTTGACCGGGTTGATGAAATCTTTTATATAGAAGAAGCCCAACAGGGTGAGCAGGACAATGAAACCAATGCCATTAATGGCAGCCTGGTATTTCAAGGGGATCTTGCGACGAATAACCACTTCAACCAGCGCCGTGAAGATATGCCAGCCGTCCAGGGCGGGGATGGGCAGCAGGTTGGCGATACCGACAGTGATTGTCAGGGAGATGATCACCAGGAGGGTATAGTTGGTCGGCATTTCACCGGGGGTTGTTGGTGTGGTAGGCTCCCGGCTGGTAACATCGCGTGACACGGCTTGCTGGATCAAATTCCAGATGCTGCGCGGCCCGCCGATCTGGCGTTCCTCCGGGGAGAGTGTACCGGCAATGATGCGTCCGGGCAGGGATAACAGGCTTTGAATGTTCTCCCACACGGCCCGGAAACTGATCGGGATGGTCTCGAACCACGATCCTACCGGTTTGACGGGAGTGTTCAATTGCACACCCATCGGCCCTTGACCTTCGGGAGGGGTCGTCCGGGGGGTGACAAACAGAGTAAAGGTTTCCTCGCCACGGCGAATCACCACCTGCATGGATTTGCCAAGAGTGGCGTAGGTGATATCGATCAACTGCTGCGAACTCTGGATCGTTTGCCCCTGGGCCGAGATGACCCGGTCGCCGACCCGGATGCCAGCCTGTTCAGCGGGGGAGCCGGGGCTGACGATGCCGATCTCGACGACCTTTGTTTCGGGAATGCCTGTCTGGCTGAAAAGAATGGTGGTGAAGAGTACACCCATGAGCAAATTCATGGCTGCGCCGGCAGCCAGGACGGGGATGCGCTTCCACGGGCTGGCGGCAGCAAATCCGTTGGGCACATCCGGGTCGTTTTCCGCCTTGAGTTTATTGAAGCCACCCAGTGGGATCCAGTTAAGGGTGAAATCGGTGCCTTTCCAGGTGAATAGTTTGACGATGCGGGGGGGAAAGCCGAAACCAAACTCTTCCACTTCCATGTGGAACAACTTGGCTGCCACAAAATGGCCCAATTCATGAACAAGGATTATTCCGGCGAAAACCGCCACGAATATGATCCCACCTAATACACTAGTATTCATAATCAGCCTCATTACGATAAATATCGCCTCCTGTGAGGCGGTCAGGCTGATTATATCCGTTGTGGTACCCGCGTGCATAAAAAGAATATAAGAATTATTTCCTACTCAACCAGACGGGCGGGGCCACCGGGGGCGGCGACGCAGACTTCTTTGACCCCGGCGATGCCTTCCAGCAGGCTTTTGACGGCAGCCTGGTGACCTTTCTGCGTGATCACGTGGACGTTCGGCCCGGCGTCGATGGTATAGCAGACGGGCAAGCCGCCCGCGCGTGCCTGCCTGACCGCCTCCATCACCGTCAGCGTGACCGGCTGCCAGTAGAACAGGGCCGGGCTGGAGGTCATCATGACGGCGTGGAGCATGTTCGAATCCAATTCGACGATCTCTGCGAGGGCTTCAAAATCCCGGTCAACAATAGCCCTGCGGCAAATATCCAGCCGGCGGGGCGTGTCTGTGACCCGCCCATCTTGCAGCGGACTGGTAACTGCAAGCGTGTTGCCCTGGGTGGAGCCGGTGGTCTTGTGCTCGGCGCTGATGACGGCGATGCAGTCCGCCAGGTCCCAGTGATCGGGCGGGACGAGGCTGTAGGCATAGGAATCCAGGTCGGTAGTCCCGGCTTTCCACTCGACGAAGCCGCCCGGGACCGAGCGGCAGGCAGAGCCGGAGCCGCGCCGGGCCAGTCGGGAAAGCGAGGCTTCGTCCAGGTCCAGCCCGGCGGCAGTGGAGGCTGCCAGAGCCAGCGCGGCGAAGGCCGAGGCCGAGGATGCCATGCCGGCGCCGGCGGGGAAGTTGCTGGCGCTCTCCACCCGGGCGAATTGGCTTACCCCGCTCAGCGCCCGGACGAGGTCGAGTACGTGGCTGACACGTTCCAGCGCTGCCCCGGAGGCGGGCTTACTGTCGATGGAAAGCTCGTCTGCATGCAAGGATGCATCGAAAAGGACGCTTGTGCGTGTTTCCAGACCCAGCAGGTTCATCGAGATGGAGCCGTTGGCGGGGAGGCGGAGGGGGTTATCGCGGTTGCCCCAATATTTGATGAAGGCGATGTTGGGGTGGGCGAGGGCGGTGGCTGTGGTCATAGGGCGATAATACCATTATTGAGGACGATGGTGTAACTTTTTCAAAATATATTGGACATTGATCATCCTGTTATGAAAACTCTATTGTAATAATTTTTCAAAATGCTATACTGATCTAGATAAAATCTCGTACACATCAAAGGAGGAGAAATGAAAGCGAGAAAATTCACTATTGTTCTTATTGTAGTTCTTCTTATAGTTGGTGGTAACTCGGCTTGCAGCCTGGGGGCGCTGGGGAAACCCACTCCAACCAACACACCCCTGCCGACTGCCACCAACACGCCCTTGCCGACTGCCACCAATACGCCCCTGCCGACCGCCACGAACACACCCATCCCTACTGCGACACCCGATCTTGAGGCGACGAAGGCGGCTCAAAATGAGCAAACAGTCCGTGACGTGTTGGTGGAACTGGAACTGCCCGACGACACCGGTCACCTGGGCTGGTATCAGGAAGAAAGTATTTCCATCGCGTTACAGGGCTAGGGATATGACTGGAAATCTTTCGACGAGGATTTTACAGCCGGGGACTTTGTCTTGTATACTGAGATGACCTGGGAAGACCAATGATTGGCCCACCTGCGGAGCCATTTTCCGGTCTGATGAGCATTTTGGTGATGGAACCACGTATGCATCCAATTCCTGCGCTTCTCGGGCTTGCCGGCCTGGGACATTGAATATTGGAAGGGTGGAAATTACGTCACCACGATCACAAATGATATTAAATTCTCCGGATTACCTGAACATCGACGACGGCGCAACAAACAAGTTCGTTCTGGTCGCCAATGGAAACGAATTCAAGGTGTACGTGGACGGCAACTTCGAAGGCCAGTATTACGACTGGAGCAAGAAAATATCCGACGGGAAGTATCGCATTTTATGCCTACCAGCCTTCGGGCAGCACGACCTGCACCTTTGCCAATTCGTGGATCTGGATCTATAAATAGATAGCAAACCCTGATCGAAGGCCGCTCCGTTTCTACGGAGCGGCCTTTTTTGACATTAATATTCTGCCAACAAAAACGAATGGATTGGCTGATGAAAATTACCTAACCGACCGTGAAAATGACCTTGGCGGGGGCATGACCTTTTTCCAAATATTCGATAGCCTGGGCAGCCTCGCTAAGGGGATAGCGCCTGTCGATCAGGGGCGTGAGTTTGGCGGCTGCCATCAGGTCTTTGAGTTCGACCAGATCATCCAGGTTCATTTTGGCGATGCCCATGAAAGCTATTTCCGGCCGCCTTTCTTTGACAGCAGCGGCCCTATTACCAGCGATTGCAGTATCTGAGACAGGTCGCCACCGACGACGATACATGCGCCAGAAGGGGTCAGTGCTTGCCGGTAGGCAGTCATGGAATGGTATCCATTCACTGCCAGGATCAGGTCGTAGGTGAGACCGCTTTTGGTGAAATCTTCTTTGGTGTAATCGATGACATGATCCGCGCCGAGGATTCGGGCGTTTTCCTGGTTGCGACTGCTGCAGACGGCATGACCTCGGCTCCGTAGGCTTTGGCGATCTGTACGGCAAACATGCCCACCGATCCCGAAGCTCCCTGGATGAGCACCTTCTGCCCGGCTCGCAGGCCTCCCTGCCGCAGGCCCTGGAGGGCGCTCACTCCTGCCACGGGTAGTGTCGAGGCTGCCTCGAAGGTCGCCTGGGCGGGTTTTGGCACGAGGAATTTCTCCTTTGCGCAGACATACTCGGCAAAAGCGCCGGCGGCGTAGCCGAAGACTTCGTCACCGGGCTGGAAGCGGGTCACGTTACGGCCAACCGCTTCGACCGTACCGGCAAAATCGGTGCCAAGACGTTTTTGTTTGGGTTCGCGCAGGCCGGTTCCCATCAGGCGGGCAATGACTGCGCCGCGGATGGAAGCCAGGTCGGCCCGGTTCATCGAGGCGGCGTGGATCCTGACCAGCACGCGTTCGTCCGTGAGGGTGGTCTATCCGTCTCCTGAAGTTTGATGACTTCGAGGGGAGGCCCGTATTTGGTTACGAGAACGGCTTTCATGTGCTTCCTCCTAATCCCATGATGCGGTTGTTGCTTTATATACGCAGCAGGAGAAAATCGGGTTTCTGCCAGAGGTATGATTAATATTATACCCATCGACTTAGAATCCGATAGATTCCATTTCCTCCCGTGAGTTTTTCGTTAACCCTTCTTTGGGTGCTAAAATAAGCCTGAACGGAGTGCCTCCCATGTCTCTACGAGATTACCTTCATCAACTGGATCAACAGAAGAAACTTGTCCATGTGGGCCTGCCGGCCTCGAAAAACCTGGAGATTGCCGGGGTGCTCAAGAAACTCGAGCCCGCGCCGGTGTTGTTCGAGAATGTGCGCGAAAGCGCCTTCCCCGTAGCGGGCAACCTGTTTTGCTCCAAAGCGGCCTTCGCCGATTATTTCGGCATCCCCGTTTCCAGCATCATCCCCTTCCTGACCACGAGCCATTCAGGAGCGACAGAGCCCGCGAGTGGTCGCATCAGCGCCCTGCCAGGAGGTGGTAATCGAGAAGCCCGACCTGGATCTGCTGCCGCTGCTCTTCCACTGCAGCGGGGACGGCGGCCCCTACATCAGTTCGGGGGTGGTACTGGCGAGTCACCCGCAGTATGGACAGAATGCGGACTTTCACCGCTGCATGCAGTTCTCCAAGACCGAAATGTCGGTGCGGGTGGTGCGCAACCGTCACTTTGACCGCTATTTGCGGGACCTCAAAGCGGTGGATGTGGCGATCTGCATCGGCAATGCCCCAAACATCCTCGCGGCGGCGGCCACCTCGGTGGACCTTGGCGTGGACGAATTGAGCATCGCCAACGCCCTGGAACCCTTCCAGGTGGTGCGGGCGAAGACGAGCGATCTGTTGATCCCGGCGGAGACGGAATTTGTCATTGAGGGCACGATCCACCTCGACAAGATCCATGACGAAGGTCCGTTTGTGGACCTGACGGAGACTTACGACGTCGTCCGGCAGGAACCTGTCCTGGAGGTGAAGGTGATCACGCACCGGCATGATGCCATCTGGCATGCGCTCCTGCCGGGGGCGCTGGAACACAAACTGCTGATGGGCATGCCGCGCGAACCCACCATTTTCAAAAAGGTCAACGAGGTCGTCCGCTGCCTGGACGTGAATGTCAACCCGGGAGGCTGCTCGTGGCTGCATGCCATCGTCCAGATCGACAAGCAGGCTGAAGATGACGGACGCAAGGCTATCCAGGCGGCTTTTGCGGGGCACAGTTCCTGCAAGCATGTCTATGTGGTCGACAAGGATATCGATATCTACAATCCATTAGAAGTGGAGTGGGCCATGGCGACCCGTTTCCAGGGTGACCGAGACCTGATTGTGCTTGAGCGGTCGTCTGGTTCGAGCCTGGACCCGTCCGCTGAGGCGGGCACGCACCTGACCACCCGACTGGGCTTCGACCTGACTGCGCCACTCCATACGGAAGGGAAATCTTTCCAGAAGGCGGAATTCCCGCAGGTGGACCTGGATAATTTTCTGACGTGAGTTAAGAATTAAACACAATGGACACTGAGGACTCAAAGGATAGACAACTGATATGCCACAAAGAAGGAAATTGATGAGTAGAAATACAATAAATCCATTAACCATCATTCAGAAAGTAATTGCATAAATGGAATTGACATCTGCAGAAAAAGCCATGCTTTCCGGCGAACAGGGAACGGCTGTCCGCAAATCCATGGAAATCCTTGTTGCCCTGGGGACCATCTATGGGGCCAACCGGCTGGTCCCGGTGGCTTCGGTGCAAATCGCCGGGGTGAGTTTTGATAACCTGGGCGAGGCCGGGCTGGAGTTCCTGGACGATATGGCGGCCTCGGGCGCGCGGGCGAAGGTGCTGGCGACGCTCAACCCGGCCGGAATGGACGTCGAGAACTGGCAAGCGCTAGGGATCGACCCGGCCTTCGCCCGTGACCAGCAGCGGGTTATCGAAGCGTACACGCGCATGGGCATTGTGCCCACCTGTTCGTGCACACCTTATCTATTTGGCAACCTGCCGCACTTCGGCGAGCATATTGCCTGGGCTGAAAGCAGCGCCGTTTGTTACGCCAATTCTGTTTTGGGGGCGCGCACCAACCGTGAAGGTGGCCCCAGCGCCCTGGCGGCTGCCCTGACCGGCAAGACTCCCAACTACGGGCTGCACCTGGACGAGAATCGCCGTCCCGGCCTGACGGTCCGGGTGGTGACGGGACTGGATGGAGGGCGCGACTTCGGTGCGCTTGGTTTGGTCGTGGGCAGGTTGATCGAATCGCGCCGGTCCAAGGCAATCCCCTATATTCGCGGGGTGGGGCGGGCATCCGGCGACGAACTCAAATCATTCTGCGCCAGCCTGGCTACTTACGGAGGCCTGGCCTTGTTCCACATGGAGGGCATCACGCCCGAAAGCAGCCTGCACAGCCCTCCGGCGGATACGGTCGTGGTCAGCCGGGACGACCTCGAGGAAGGCGCTGCCTTGCTCAACGACACCTCCGCCGAAGTGGATTTCCTCAGCCTGGGCTGCCCGCATGCCTCGCTGGCGGAGTTGGCTCATATTGCCGAAAGCCTGGCGGGGAAGACGGTGAAGCGCACGCTGTGGATCACCACCGCCCGACCCACCAAGATCATCGCCGACCAGATGGGCTACATTGCTGTCATAGAAGCCGCCGGGGCAGTGGTGGCGGCGGATACTTGCTGCGTGGTGGCTCCCATCAAGGACCGCTTCACGGTCCTGGCGACGGACAGCGCCAAAGCCTGTTACTATGCCGGGTCCAAGCACGGCTTCAAGACCCGATTCCTAACCATGGATGAAGTCCTCCAGGAGGCAGTCCGATGATCCTGCGCGGTCGCAAGATATCCCCCGGCAGCGCCGTGGGCGAGGCGCTTGTCACCAATATGGGCATCTCCTTTTTTGGCGGGGTGGACCCGGTCACGGGGATCGTGGTCGAGAAAGGTCATGCCCTGGAAGGATGCTGCATCAAGGGGAAGGTGCTGGCTTTCCCCTCCGGCAAAGGCTCCACGGTGGGGTCGTACACGCTTTACCGACTAAAAAAAGCCGGTAATGCTCCGGCAGCCATCCTCAACGCCGAAGCCGAGACGATCACGGCGGTAGGCTGCATTATTTCTGAGATCCCCTGCGTCGACCATATCCCGCTAAGCGAACTCGCCAGTGGGATGAAGGTGCGGGTCAACGGCGAGAGGGGGACGGTGGAGGTCCTATGAGCCGATCCGCCCGCCGGGTCATCGTCGCCATTACCGGGGCGAGCGGGGCCATTATGGGAATCCGCACGCTGGAATTGCTAGCCAAGGCGGGCATCGAGACTCACCTTATTATCAGCGAAGCGGCCCGCCAGACCATTCCCATCGAGACCGGTTGGACGGTGGCGGATGTGAAAGCCCTGGCGAATGTTTGTTACGAACCGGGGGAGATCAGCGCCCGCATAGCCTCCGGCTCTTTTGCGACCGAGGGGATGTTGGTGGTGCCATGCTCCATCAAGACGCTTTCCGCAGTCGCCAATTCCTACGCCAATGATTTGATCATCCGGGCGGCGGATGTGTGCCTGAAAGAAGGCCGCAAGGTCATCCTGGTACTGCGGGAAACGCCTTTGCATCGGGGTCACCTGCGGCTGATGCAGCAGGCGGCTGAGGCAGGGGCGATCATCTTCCCGGCGGTGCCGGCGTTCTATGCGGATTATCGCAACCTGGATGAGATGGTCAGCGGTCTGGCAGGGAGAATTCTAATGCGTATGGGCATCAAGAACAGCGCATATACTCGCTGGCATGGGGCGGGAGGAGAGGAAGATGTGGTGGAGGGATGAGTGAGAGAATCTAGAAATAGGACGCCTTTCTCAGGATGAATTTTGTAAAATATTTTGTATAATGATCAGAGAATCACTATCATTCAGCCCAAGTCGCACCTGATCCACCTCGGCCAGATCCGAACATTCTTAGCCACGCATCTTTGGTTGGGAACAAGTGTTTTAAGGCTGCCTTCTACGAAGGTTGACAAAGGAGCAAACAATGAAACGACATTTTTCCCTCGCTTTCGCCAGCATCATGCTGGTATCGGCACTCTTATTTGGCGGGGCACGGAGCGCTGCGGCTGATTTACCGCTATTTGACCTGACCCTCGAGCTGGATGGGATCGATGATTACGCCAGCACCCCGGACGCCGCCGTGCTGGACCTGGGTACGGATGGTGATTTCACCATCGAATGTTTCTTTTACGTCCCCGATCAGAATAATGCCACCACGGATACTCTCATCTGGAAGAACGGAGCATACGGTCTTTATATTCTCTATTCGACAACCATCCAGGATCGGTTCATTTTTCGCATTAATACAGCGCCGACGAATTACGTGTTCATCTTATATAATGTCGATCTCACTACCGGTTGGCACCACGTAGCCGGTGTTTTCGACGATGAAAATACCCCTACCAATGATCTGTTGCGTATTTATGTGGATGGCAACCAGGTATCCTCGGGAGGCGGTTTCGACGTAAGCAGTGTACCAAATTCATCTTCGGCATTGTACGTGGGCGGTTACGTGATCATCAATCCTTATACCGGCTGGATAGAAGAGGTGCGCCTGTCTGACAGCGTACGTTATGATCAAAGCACGTATACGGTTCCCGCGAGTTCTTTCTCTGCCGATGCTAATACGCGCGGGCTATGGCATTTCGACGAAAGTTGGGGCGCGACGGATTTCCTCGACTCGTCCGGGAATGGGCACACGCTAACCGGCTCGAATGGGGCGCATGTGGGTAATCCTGTGGGCGTCCCCATTTTTTACAAGATTGCACCCGAGGATGGAGCCACAAATCTATCTGCTTCACCGGAGCTCTCATGGACGAGCATAAGCGGGGTTACCAATTATGAATACTGTTTTGATGACAATAACAATGGCGCCTGTGACGATATCTGGCGGTCCAGCGGCACAGACACGAGCGTCACACTCGACAATCTGGACGACGGTTCCACCCACTACTGGCAGGTGCTGGCGAATATCGGAGGTGAGATCGTCTATGCAGACAGCGGCGAGTGGTGGTCGTTTACCATCGGCAACTTCCCGCCAGACGATTTTAACAAGAGCGGCCCAGCCGATGGAGCGACGAATGTCCCCCTTCAGACAACGGTGACGTGGGGGCCGGCCGACGGAGCCTCTTATTACACTTATTGCTGGGATAAAACCGATGATGATCAATGTGATGATGAAAATTGGTCTGTAACCTCGAGTAACGCCAGCGTATTGCTCCTTCTCGATGGATCTACAACTTACTACTGGCAGGTATTTGCACATAATATTGCTGGAGATACCGCTGCCGATGGCGGTACATGGTGGTCGTTTACCACCATCATGGCTCCACCAGATGATTTCGAAAAATCCGAACCGCTCGATGGGGCAACAAATGTGTCCATCTCACCGACACTCTCCTGGGGGGCTGCCAATGGGGCTAGTGAGTATGAGTATTGTCTGTATGCAGAAGGCGACGACCCATGCAGCGAGCCGTGGGTTTCCACCGGCACTGCCAGGACTATACCGCTTTCAGGCCTGGATCGGAATACGACGTACAACTGGCAGGTGCGGGCTAAAAATCTCGGTGGAACCACCTTTGCGGATTATAGCGAAGGCGAATGGTGGTCGTTCACCACGATACCGGATCCGCCAGGTGCATTCGCCAAAAGCGGACCGATGGATGGCACCAGTGACCTTTCAACTGCCTTCACAATTTCCTGGGGATCCAGCGTCGGCGCGGATGAATATCTGTATTGCGTTGACGAAAGTGACGACGACACGTGTGATCAACCGTGGGATTCTGCCCATGGATTTACCAGCGCCGACCTAACCGGTCTGGAGGAGGGCGTCACCTACTATTGGCAGGTGCAAGCTAAAAACCCGGGTGGTATCACGGATGCAGATACAGGCACATGGTGGTCATTTACCACGTCCGAGCCGGCTCCGCCGATCTTCAAAACCTACCTTCCGCTGGTCATTCGATAAATGGACACTTTCC
Source organism: uncultured Chloroflexia bacterium (assembly GCA_963847105.1). Classification (GTDB taxonomy): domain Bacteria; phylum Chloroflexota; class Anaerolineae; order Anaerolineales; family Villigracilaceae; genus UBA877. Next base: position 454,447 of record CAWJYP010000003.1, read on the forward strand.
CATCTTCTCTCATGATACAATTTAATCGACCTTCCATAAGTTTTCCAATCCCGATTATTTCTGTAAAGAGGAGTTCCCGATGAAACGAATGCTCATGCTCATTCTGGCGGGGATCTTATTGTTGTCCGCTTGCGCAGCGCCAACGCCTGCCCCGACACCCACCGCCACGGTCCCGCCTACGGCGGCGCCTTCACCCACCTACGGGTGGGACCCCGCCGGTTGGACCCTGGCCTGGTCCGATGAATTCGACGGCGAGGCTATCGACCTGACTAACTGGGTCTTCGACAAAGGCGGAAGCGGCTGGGGCAATGTGGAAATGGAATACTACACCGACCGGCCTGAGAATGCCCGCCTTGATAACGGTATGCTGGTCATCACCGCGCTGGCGGAAGACTATGAAGGCCTGCCCTACACTTCTGCCCGCATGAATTCACGGAAACTGCGCGAATTCACTTATGGGCGCGTCGAGGCCCGCATGAAACTGCCGTACGGGCAGGGCATCTGGCCGGCTTTCTGGATGCTGGGCAGCGGCGGCGGCTGGCCGTACGCAGGCGAGATCGACATTATGGAATTCATCGGCAAGACGCCCGATACGGTTTACCAGACCATCCATGGACCGGGATATTCTGGCGGAAAAAATGTTGGCAACCGCTACCCAATGACAGTGGAATCGCTCAAGAATGATTTCCACGTCTTCGCCATCGAGTGGGCCGAGAATGAGATCAAGTGGTTCGTCGATGATCAGCAGGTATTCATGGTCACGCCCGAGTTGATCCCTGCGGGAACGGAGTGGGTCTTTAACCATGATTTCTTTATTATCCTGAATGTGGCGGTAGGCGGCGGCTGGCCCGGTTACCCTGATTCCACAACCGTGTTCCCGCAGCAACTGCTGGTCGATTATGTGAGGGTGTACCAGAAGTAGTAGATTGAAAGCGATGGAAAATTAAACACAAAGATCATAAAGGTTCACGAAGGAAAATTAAGACACAAAAAAACCTCCTGCAATTTAAAATGCGGGAGGTTTTTTTACCCAATTTTGGCTTTTTCGCTGCCCAGCCTGCGCAGCGAATCCAGCCAATTTTTCCTGATGGCTTCGTCTGGCATCATCACATCCGGCAGGGGATTGACCAGACCATACTGCTCATACTTGCCTGTGCCAACATTGTGATAGGGCATCAGGTCGATGCCTTCAAGGTGAGGGTAGCGTTTCTCCAGCGCGGCGATCCCGGCGAGATGCTCGGGTGTATCGTTGATGCCCGGTACCAGCGGACAGCGCAGACGGATGGATGCTCCCCGGCGGTAGAGCAGGTCCAGGTTGGACAGGATGCGGTCGTTCGAGACGCCCGTCAGGCGGGCGTGGGAGGCTGGCGTCGGTGGCTTTGTAATCGAACAGGAACAGGTCCACCCACGGGAGGATTTGCTCGAACAGGCGCGGGCTGCCGACCCCGCTGGTATCCAGGCAGGTATGGATGCCCTCGCTCTTGGCGGCCTTCAATAAATTTAGGGTGAAATCAGGCTGAAGTATTGGTTCGCCGCCGGAGATGGTCAGCCCTCCGCCGGAGGTGACGTAATAAGGCAGGTCACGGCGGACGACCGCCAGCACCTCTTCGACGGTCTGCGGCCTGCCGGTGACCTGGATGGCTTCGTAGACGCAGACTTCAGCACACTTCCCGCAGGCTTTACAGCGGGAACGGTCATAGACATGCACCCCATCGACGATGCGGTGGGCGAACTCTTCGCAGGCATGCACGCATTCGCCGCAAAGCGCGCAGGCTTCCGCCCGGAAGGATATCTCTACCTGGCGGGACTGCGACTCGGGGTTATGGCACCACAGGCAGTGCAGCGGACAGCCTTTCAGGAAGACGGTCGTGCGGATGCCGGGGCCGTCGTGCAGGCTGGTGCGTTGGATGTCGAAGATCAAACCGGTGATGGGCATGGGTTCAATACAGGGTGCGGGCGATCAGGTCACGCTGGATGGCGGGGGTGAGTTCGACGAAGCGGGCGCTGAACCCGCCCACCCGCACGATCAGGTTGCGGTATTTTTCCGGTTCCAGTAAGGCGGCTTCCATCTCGCCGCGGCCCACCACGGTGATCATGGCCTGTGCGCCACCTTGCTGAAAATAGGTCTTCAGCAGGGCTTCCACTTTAGGCCGCTCCTCCCGGAAGGTGGATTTGGAAAACTTCATGTTGTGGGTGTAGCCGGCGTGCAGGCTGACATCCGGCTTGACGATGGAGTTGAGGAATGCCGTCACGCCGTTGGGTATCGTTGCCGGCGGTGGGGGTGTTGCCGTTGGCCAGCGGCGCGCCGGAGCGGCGACCTTCGGCGGATGCGCCTGTCTGCGCACCCAGGCCGATGTTCATGTGATTATTGATGTTGACGATGAGAAAGTAATCCAGGCCGATGCGTTTTGCCTGCGCATGGGTGACCCGGGCGACATGGTCGCTGACGGCGCAGAGCATGGCATCGGCAGCGGAGTCGTCGTTGCCGTACTTGGGAGCGAGACGCAAGAGCCTGTATTCTCGCTCGAACCCGTTGAAATCGGCATCGAGGACGGCGAGCATCTGCTCCAGCGTCATCAATTTACGCTCGTAGACGAGACTTTTGATTGCGGTGAGACTGTCGGCGGCGTTAACCATGCCGTAGGTCTCGATCAGGCCGCCCTTAATACGAGCACCGCCGCCCACCAGTGACTTGCCGCGCTCGATGCAGTCATCGTAGAGCATGGAGGCGAAGAGGAAGGATGCGGCTGCGTCTTCGACTTCGATATTCGCAGCGGTGACGGTCGCGCCAGTGCACGGACGGAATAGTCCACCTGTCGCTGGTAGGCAGCGAACAGGTCGTCGAAGGTGGTGAAATCATGCCGGTCAATGTTCCAGGCCGATGCTGGTCACCGGTCAGGACGTCCACGCCGTGGTGGAGCACACTCTCAAGGGCCTTGAGCAGGTTTAGCGAGCAGTTGGGCGAGCCAAAGCTGAGGTGATCGAGGCAATATTCCCCACAGCCGTAAGGCAGGTACTGCTCGGCGTCTTCCAGCGGCACGCCAAAGGCATTCTGGACGGCGGGGATATTGACGTCGTCATTGAAGAGCATCGGGAAGGTGCGGCCATCGCCGAGCATATCCAGGGCCTTGCTCATCAAGGCGGGGTTCATGCCCTCATAGAAGCGCAATGTCAACTGCGGCTCTATCTCGATGACGGTGCGGGTGGCTTCCATTGCCAACAGGGCGAAGCGGTCGGCGCTGGCTTCGTCGGGGCGGCCGCGCCCGCCGATGAAGACGCGCCCGTTGAAGACGGTCTTGCGGTCGGCGATGAGCTGCCAGAGGGACTGCATCAACCTGCAGCGCTTCGGCCTCGGTGAGACGACCAGCGTCGATGTCGGCGGCGTAGAAGCGGCCCAGGAAGACATCCATGCGGCCGTAGTTGACTGTGCCGGAGATGAGCGTGTACAGCCAGAACAACTGGGCGGCCTCCCGCAGGGTCTCGGGGGCGCGGACCTGGATGGACTCCAGCGCGGCGGTCATTTGCTGATAGTCTCTTTGGCTCTGCTCATCCCCTGCCGTTTCGCCAGGTGGGCGGTATCGGCGGCATAGCGGCGAATTACCTCAGCCAGCAGGTCGAGGGCCATGTCCATGCCCTGGTAGATGAGGCAGGTCGCCGTGTCCTGGCGCGCCCGGCGGTGACCTCCGTCGCGCAAGCCCGGCAGACCCAGGCGAGTCAATTTTTCGAAGTTCAGCAGGGTGCCGGACAGCCGCCCGCCCATCTCGGCGATGTGGTTGGAGGTGGCCTGCAGTGTATCGGCGGGGAGGCTATGGACCAGCTTGCCGTTGATGGTGGCTTCGGTCTTCCAGAACTCCAGCATGTCTCGGACGTCCGGTGGCAGCTCGGACGGGTCCTGGCCGAAGCGGTCGGGGTAGCAATAATAGACCGGCCCACCGGCGGCATCTTCCAGGCCAAAGCCGACCGCCAGGTAATGCGTCCGCCCGGCGAAGAGGTCGCCCGGACGGATGGGGTCGAAGAGGTGCTCGAATTGGGTCTTCAGGCAGTGGGCTTCACGGATGGCCGGATGGTCGTCCATATGGCGGTGGTAGGTATCGGTAAAGGCCAGTTCGGCGGCGAATTTGGTCGAGTGGATCTTGGGGTTGGCTACATCTAAAAGGGTCATTAATTTACCTTAGTAATATGGATCGACAACATTGTCTCATATTATCGCTATTATATGCCTTATCTGTTATTCCACCTTACAAGACCGACCTCCTCCAGAATTTGGAGAGAGGAGGTCGGCCCATTTTGTGGGAAAAATTCTCGCCACTATCTTTTTCTGGCGCGGCGCTCCACCTTCACCACAATGGTATGGACCTCTTGTTCGTTTGTATGGTGGTAGATCAGGCGCTGGTGTTCGGGGTCCATCTCGTAGGTGCCGTCGGAGACGTGCACCCGGTAGCCTTGAGGGTATTGGAAATTGGGGATGAAGAACTCAGTAGGTGCTGTCACCTGCGGGTCATGCTTGAAGATGAAGGCGAAAGTGCGGTTGCTAACGTTGAAATCCAGGTGCAGCGGTTCCCCGGCAGTAGCGAGGGGGTAGGGGCGGATGACCGCCTCCAACGCCCGCCCGCCGGAGTTGATGTCGGACTTGTCGGTTTGCTGGTCACGGCTGAAGATGGACAGGTCCTCGTCGTTCCACTGATCGCCGCGGGCGTTGGTGTTGTCGGCGGTATAGTTCCAGATAGTGTAATTGAGCAGACTGTCGTCCATCAAGGTCATGCTGCGGTCCATGGCCTTGACATGGGTATGGAAGTCCCCGGTCTTGAAGGCTTTCTTCTTCTGAAGGTCATAGGGGATGCCGATCTCGCCGATCAGGGTGGGCACACCGCCCATGTCATCATGGGCGATTTTCTTGAACAGGTCCATCCGCTCCTTATAGGCCTGGCGGATTCGTTTTGCCCCCAAGATCATCTTGCCGCTGCTGAAATCGAAGCCCATCCAGCGTTGGAAATTCTTCAGGAACAGGACCATGCCGTCATACCAGTGGATGGCAGAGACGATATTCCCGGCATCCTCGGCATTCCATTTGGGCGGCAAGCCTCCCGGAGCTGACTCGACAAAGATCAGGGCTGCAGGAACGATCTCGCGGATAGCAGCGGCATATCGGTTGATGAAAGGCTTCAGGTAATCCGAATTAAAATCAACTGGTCGTCCGTTCACGGTGGAGAAGTGGTCGGGTTTGAGGATGCGCGGCTGACCGTCCGTGCCCGGGTCCCACACGTCTTCGGCTTTCCAGAGGCACTCACGGCCCGGCAGCCAGGCGGATTCTTTGCCTTGGTTGAACACTTGCGATCCGATCTTTTTTGCCCCGCCGGTGGACATCTCCCACACTTCCACCGTCTGGGGGATTCCGGAGGCCAGCAGCAGGGATTGGAACAGGGTCGGGCATGCGCCGATCTTGAACTCGCCGGGGTAGCGGTTGAGGTCCTTCACCCCGATCCAGCCCGCGGAGGGTTCGTTCAGGCTGTCATAGCCGACCACGTTGGGCAGGTCTTTTAGTTTGCGGGCTACCTGCTGGATGGCGGCAATGTAATGCCGCTTGAAGGTAGTCCTGAATGTTCCGGCCTTCCACCTGCAGGTGGGGGGCAAGGTCGTTCCCGGCGAAGAACAGGCTGAACATGGTGGCGGAAGCCAACTTGGCCATGTTGGAAGGCCAGACCATGCGCGGGAACGGGTCGCCGTGGAGCTGGTGGACGATGGCTGCGCCGGTCTGGTGGAATTTGGTGACGTCCAGGCCAACGGCCTCGAAGGTCCAGCCGGGGGCGCCGTCTCCGCCGGAGAAGCGGCTCCACACATCCTGGTGCGGATCGATGAACATGGAGATGCCATAGTCGCCGGCCTTTTTGACCACCTGATAGACATAGTCGAGATATTCCTGGTCGTAGAGGCCCGGCCCGGCATGCTCGATGGCCTCCCAGGTGACCAGGAAACGCAGGAAGGTCAGCCCCCACCCTTGAGGCGGCGGAAGTGCTCGTCCGCTTCTGCGAGGGGGAAGGGCCGCCCGACGAAAGAGACGTTGCGGTGGTCGAAGAAGCCATCCTTGTTCCAGGTGGCGCCGTTTGGTTTGACAGGCACCTTGGTGCTGCCGCCCAGGTTTATCCCCCGAAGGAGCAGGGTGCGTCCGTGTTCGTCTTTGAACCAGGCTCCATCCGTCTTGATCATTTACGCCGTCCGTTGGTCGATGGGATGCGTGGCAGATTTCTTTTTACGGACTTTTTCGACAGGCTTCATTGCCTTCGGCGGTTTGACCTGGGCGAGCGCCTTGACCGGTTTTACCGGTTTCACTGCGACGACAGGCTGCTCGACCACCTTCACAGGTTCTGCCGCTACTACCGGTTCGGCGACCTGCACTTCCACCACCTCGATCACCGGGTTTACCTCGGCGATGACCGGAGTCTCGACACGCTTCTGGACTGTGGCCCGATAGGCCAGCCATGCGCCTCCAAGGCCGTAGGCGGTGGCGGCGATGTTAAAGATCCAGCCCACGTACGGAATGGCCAGCAGCAGGAGATAAACCAGGCTGCCTGCCAGCAATGCCAATACGTCCATCCAGATGGAGCGGGATTTGAACAGTTTCCCGAAAGCCCACTTAGCCAGGAAGTAGATGGCAATGATCTTCGTACCGTAAACGATGAAGACCCATAAAGAGACCATCCCAGCTGCCAGGGCGGAGTAAGCCAGCACCCACAGGGTGAGGGTCAGTTGCCACAGACCGAGCGAGTTCAATCCCAGACCGATAGCAAAAACGGCCACACTAACGAGCATCGACAAACCTATCAGGGCGATACAGCCTGCCAGGACTAGCAGCCCGATGCCGATGGATTTCCACGGATACGTCCGCAGCGGCTCGGCGGTGCTTGCAAGCTGTTTGCGGCACCACCACAGCGCGATCATGGCGAAGATGAAGAGCGTAGCCCAGTTGCGCAGGAGTTTCAAAGCCCAATTGCCCCAGTCAAAACCATCTGTGGCTGCAGGAGCAGCGGCGCGAATCCGAGAATGCCTGCCAGCGTTGGCGAGGCTGGTCTGGGGTCCGCTGGTGGGAATGGGGGTATCGAAGCGTAATTTGATGGTCAGGTTTTCATAGCCGAGCAGAGTCATCAGGCCGTTATAGAGCTGGATCGGGCCGATGACCGTGTGCAGGTCTCGCCCAACCTGTCCGTTGAGACCGGAATCGAGGCCGATGGCGAAAAGGTCACGCCCGATTATGGAGGCCTCGCCGCTGGTCAGGCTGACGCTGGCGACGTACAGGTCGCGCTGGAGGGTCGCGCCTGGGCCGATGTCTACGGTCAAAGCGATGGCGTAAACCTCGCCGCTGACCGACCCGCCTATGCCGGCGTTCTGACCCAGCATGATGATGCTGCCATCGACTGTGCCGTTGATCGTCACCTGGTTGCTGAGGATGAAGACATTACCGTTGACGGTCCCGTCGATGACCACGTCCTGCCCGATGAGGATGGCGTCGTGGTCGAAAACCGTGCCGGCGGGGATTGTGTCACCGGTGATGAGGCCTTCCGCTGCCGCCGGGGTGGTCATGGTAAATGCCAGGATAAAGGTCAGCCCGAGTACTAGCCATTTGTTACGTAAGGAACGGTTCATGGTGCCCTCCGCTTGTGAAATGATTCCTACTATTATTTTACGTCATTAAGTCGGCGGACGTAGCAAGCAGAGAAGAAAGGTGAATGGGCTTTTTGTTCGCTGCTTTATTCGAATTCCACGCCCAGAAGGCTGCTGATGACTCCCATCTCGCCGACATGCTGGTAGGGGTGGCTCAGGCCGAAGTTGAATAACACCTTGCCTTTGGTCCAACCAAGATAATTATCCACCCAGCCCGGGTCTTTTGTGCGGGTCCAGCCTTCGTCGAAGAGGATCACTCGCAGACGGTCGGCCTCCATGGTCGGAGCCAGGCTATCCATGTCGAGGTCCTTGACGATCTCGAGCGTGCGTTCGTGGACGGCTTGCGAGTAGGCATGCAGCGCGGCCAGGTCGATCCGGCGACTCAACTCTTCCACCTCGGCGAAATCCATGCCGTTGCCGTTATGCCTCCATGGAATCTGCAAGCGTTCCATCCATTTGCCATCATCGAAAACCTGCTTACGATCGGTAACGAAGAGGTTCAGACCGGCATCCTCCACGCGGGTAAGATGCCACAGTACCCAGGCGATGGAGTTTACGCGGGGGTGCGGTCGCTGGCGCATGAGGCTTTCTGGCACGCAGCGCCAGAAATCGGCCAGCCAAAAGTCGTAGAGGACGGTGTAGCGCGAGAGGAATAATTGGGAGATGTCCATGGGGGCTCCTTATCAATTAAGACTTTCAACACAAAGGGCACAAAGTCTCACGAAGGAAAAACCACAAAGGAAAGGATTTAATGAATATTCCAATCGTTCTGAATTTATATAGAGTTGTTAATCCAGCTTGATTACGGCGGCGCCGGTGAATGCGCCATCGCGAAGAGCTTCAAGGGCTTGATCGGCTTGCTCCAGCGGGAAGACCGTCACTTCCGTGCGGACGGGCACTTGAGAGGCTAATGCGAGGAACTCCTCGCCATCTTTGCGGGTCAGGTTGGCGACCGAACGGAGACTGCGTTCTTCCCACAATAATTCATAGGGGAAGGAGGGGATGTCGCTCATGTGGATGCCGCCGCAGACCACGGTCCCGCCCCGCCGGGTGGCCTTGAGGGCGGCGGGGACCAATGCTCCCACAGGGGCGAAGATCAGCGCCGCATCCATGTCTTCCGGCGGAGGTTGGGTCGAATCTCCGGACCAATCTGCGCCCACGCGGCGGGCGAAATCCTGCGCGTCGGTGTCGCCGGGGCGAGTGAAGGCGTAGACCTTTTTGCCTTCGAATTTCGCCACTTGGCAAATGATGTGGGCGGCTGCTCCGAAACCGTAGATACCCAGGGTTTCGACGTTTTCGCCGGCCATGCGGTAGGTGCGGTAGCCGATCAATCCGGCGCAGAGCAACGGCGCCGCTTCGACAGCCTCATAACTGGATGGCAACGGGAAACAGAAGCGCTCGTCTGCCAGCGTGTAATCGGCGAATCCGCCGTCGATGGTATAGCCGGTGAAGGTGGGATGCTCGCACAGGTTTTCCTGACCGCGCAGACAGTAGCGGCAGGTGCCGTCGGTGCCGCCCAGCCAGGGTACGCCAACTCGCTCACCCGGTTTGAACTTGCCTGCTGCGGGTCCCGCCTCGACTACCTCCCCGACGATCTGGTGGCCCAGGACGAGAGGCAGTTTAGGCTGTGCCAGTTCGCCATCCAGGATGTGCAGATCGGTGTGGCAGATGCCGCAAGCCAGGACTCGCAGGAGCACCTGTCCGGGGCCGGGTTGCGGAACGGGTATTTCCGCCAACCGGAGGGGTTTACCGGGAGCATCGAAGATCATGGCGCGCATTTTCTTTGGCATGGCAATATTATCCTCGATATTGGGAAGAATAGCATGTCTTCTGTTACTAATTGACGTATTGTAGTAACGAATTTATTCGTTACTACAATACGATTCGAGCGGGACAAAGCCAACTATGACTCATCCCGCTCGAATGTGGGACCCCATCCCCAATGAAGCAATACCCATTCCTTGTAACTGTCTCCTAAACCAGACTTTACACACCTCAGCGAACGATCAGTGGCAAATATAGGAAGATATCACCGATCACATACACCTGACCGGAGGTGTAGGGAATATTATTCACCGGGATGCCATACATATCCATGATGGTAGCGCTGCCGGGGATATTCAAACGCAGTGTGCCGGATCCGCTGCCGGTATTCACTACCACCGTGCGAGTCGCCCCGCTGCCGTTCACACTGGTAATGGAAGCGCCTGTGAGACCGGAGGTCGTCAGTGAAAAATCGGAGGTGGTGGTGCCTGTCACCGTCTCGGAGAATGAAACCGTGTAGCTCACACTGGCCGCACTGGTCGGGCTGACATTGGCGCGCACGATCGAATTGGCAGAGGGTATTGACGCATGGGTGGTAAAGGTCCAGGGACCGGCGTCCGCTGTAGTGGAACCAGATGAATTGGTTGCCCGTGCCTGCCATTGATAGGTCGTCCCTGGGAGAAGGTTTGTCAGGTTAATCGTAGTATTGACGCCGGTGCTGACCCAACTGGTGCAAGGAGCATCGGCTAATCTCACCAGGCAGTAGGCGTAACTGGTTGCGTTGCTGCTATTGGACCAGTCCAGGGCCAGGTTGATGGCCTGGTTGGTGGCTGTATCGGCGGGGGTGAACTTGGGGAACGCACCTGGAAGGGAGCCAGTTGTGAATTCGCGGTAATAAGTGTCGTTCCCGCCCGCGTAGGTGTGACTGTTGCTCGCCACGGACCGTACATGCCAATAATATGTAGTTGACGGGCTTGGAACGGAAATATTGGCAGAAAGACTTGTGCCTACGTTGATCCAGGAACTATCGCAAGTGTCGTTGTTGATGGTGTCGAAACAATAAGCATAACTGGTGGCGCCGCTGCTGGCTGTCCAACTGAGAGTTACTGTGGATGGCTGCCCGGTGGCAAAATCGGCAGGGCTGCCTTTTGAAAATGCCCCGGGCGGGCTGATGCGCAGGTCGATCGTATTATGATAGATCGACATAGCCGGTCCAAGCATTGGATAGCCCTGCGTGCTCCAGTTAGCATAAAAGTTTGAGATGTTGTGAGCAGAAAAGAACGTGTAAGTGTTCCACATGGGCCAGAAGGCATAATAATATTCGTCCGCGCCGTCGTTGACGTCATCGTACATATCCCACAAAGCGCCGGTGACCCTGCCGGTCACGGTCATCCCATCGTTCGGCCAATCCGTTGACCCCCAGGTGGGCGGCTCCATGTCGAGGACACCTCCGTCTGCCCAGCGATAGAATGAGTCGTTCCTGACTGCCAGGTCCAGGAAGGTGGCCCAGCCTTCATTCCAGGCGCAGCCGTCATTGCGGGCAGCCTGGTAGGTATTCGTACCGGTGCAGGCTTCCCGTTGAGCATCATAGTCGACGCCATAGACATTGTGCATAATAGCGTGGCCGTATTCATGGTGCACCACCGAGACGCCGCTTGTTTGAGTTCCAAAGATATGGATATTCCCATGATTGGTGTAGTAAGCGGTTCCATTGCCGGGAGGAGGTGACAGTCCATCTTGCCACTCGAGGGTGACAGGACCGGCAGTGATTGGCGTACTCTGGTAATCACTGCCATTGATCCAGATGAATAAATACAAGTCCAGCAAATCCCGTTCCATCCAGAAGGCCTGTTCATCTGCCACCCCGTTGCCCACAAACCACGAGCCGATGTTGCGAGTTCCGTCGGCAAAGGTTTGTGTGTTGGTGCAGATGGTGTAGACATTATCGAACTCCGGTGTGGTCCCCCAGGCGGGATTGACCACCGCTACGATATCAGTAATCTCATTCTGATCAAAATTAATTGAAGCGAAACTCATCACACACGCTCTAACGCCTGCCGACCCCGGATTGGTGAAAGGTCCGCAGGTATAGGCGCCGTTCCCATCGGTGTAGCAGTAGGCCAAGTCTGCGCCTGTGTCGGCGTTGAATACCCTCACCAGCAAACCGGAGGTACCGGTCCATTGATCGGTGCGATTGTAATAGTGGAATTCGCCAGTAATGGTGAGCGAGCCTGCCGCAACGATGGTTTGAAGATCGGATGGCGGCGCAAGCTGATCGATATCGAATTTCAATGCCTCGTCTTGCAGATCGATGCTGGGAAAAACCATCGGTTTGTTCGGGATCTGCAGTCCTTCACCAGGGGTGCTCATCTTTGCCTGGATCACCCCCTCCTCCGGGCGTACGTACGGGTAACCGACCTGGCTTGTCTGGCTTCCAAGGGTCATGTAGAACACGGGCCAGTCGGACCAGGTTTCCGTCTCGGAAACAGCTTTTATCACTTTGCAAGAGACTTCGTGTTTGCCTTCAGCATGAAAAATAATTTTTACGGAAATGTCCACCGGTGTATTCGCCAAAATGTCCCCCGTCCAATCGGTACTCCCTTCCAATACTTCTGCATCCTCGGGCAGGATGAATTGCACCTGTGTATCTGGCGCATCCACCAGGCTGGTGACGGTACAGGTAATTGTGGCCGCCTCATCCACCAGCGGGATCGGCTCGACCGCCAAGGTTGCTTGCAAAGGCGTTGAGAGATTGTTATTTATGATTGCTTGGAGGGGATGGGGGCTATTGGTGATCCCTGCAGGCGTGAGAGACCACGCCAGCGTCATCAGGGTCGCGAAAGCGAACGCGAACAAACGTCTACTATAAAGATACATGGCTCGTCTCCTTTGGCGAAGGCAACGATGGAGCACTGATCAATTTCACCCACCTGCAATGATCAGCTCATATGTTAATGGTGGAAATGCTTTTTTTGATTATACAGATTGAGCGCCCCCAAACCTTATATTATTTTCATTACATTATTTATTGCTCCGACAGCGGCGGTGTGACATTGTGACCGTCCCGCCAGGCTTGCAGGAAGGGGAATGGCTCCACCTGGCCTCGGCGGGCTTTCCAATCCTCCGGGAAGGTGGGGCGGGAGATGCCGAAATGCACATGCGCGTCGGTGTCGCGGGCGTTGCCGCTCCTGCCGACAAGTCCCAGGATTTGGCCTGCCTGGACGCGCATTCCCACTCGGATGCCTTCAGCGATGGCGGAAAGATGCGAGCCGTAATAACGGACACCGTCATCGCCGATGATGGCAATGGAAATTCCGCCCCGCACAGCCGGGTCATCTGCCGACGGATCCCACGAATCGAAATAAGAAACGAAATCAACCACTCCATCCGTCACGGAGACGAAGTGCGTTCCTTCCGGGGCGAAAATGTCGATGGCGGGATACCCATGCCCGGCAGTCCCTTCGGCGAAATCGGCCACCTCTGCCGGCTGGATTGGGAATACGTATGTAAAGTGGATCGCCGTTTCAGTGGGGGTGAAGGTATATGTTGAGGTAGGTGTGAATGTGGTGGTATTAGCGGGCGTGGTGATGGAAGCGGTGTATGGCATTGATGTCCAGGTCGAGGTGTTCAGCGGAGTTTGACTCGGTGGAATTTCTATTTCTTCCGTCTCAGGCAAAATGCCGGAGCAAGCGGAAAGAACTGCAAAGATGAAAAGCAGTCCTAGAAGGAGTATAGTGCGGGTTATTAACTTGCGCATAGCCAATATTTTAGCATCGACAATTCAATCCCTCCCAAATTGTTTTAAGAAAGTATCCATGTCGGGGATATCATGCGCGGCCCGCCTAAGCATCTCGAAAGCAGAGCTGGTCAGAAGTGCCAACCGTTCAGTGGGGATGTCCTCTCCGGCTTCAACGGTCTCAAGCACTTTGACGATGTTGCCGCGCAGACCACTAGCGCGCCTGGCCCAGTGAGAATCCGCCGACAGGCGTTCCAACCGCCCGGTCAGTAAACGCAAGAGCGTGATGTCATCCACATTCTCATCGGTCATGTCTTCGATTATACGTCAGGGAGGCAGCCTTGCGATAACATCCCTCCGGCGCAAAATTTTATGATATTGCACTGAAATAGAACTATCCATCCATGTATACTACTGAAAGTATTTATTCTTTATTAATCCGTTTGGGGAAGTTACAAGTATTCACCGGGCGGAAATTCGAGGAGAAACTGATGAACAAGAAATTACGAGTAATGGGATTTATTGCAATCATGATTGTAGTCTCGCTGGCGTGCACTATCACCGGTGGGACTGCTCCCACCACCCCACCAGATACTGGATTGGTGAATACCCAGGTCGCAATGGCAATGACCCTCACAGCCATGGCGAACCCGATTGTGCCCGCGGGACAACAACCCGCCGGTCCATCTAATGACCCCAACCTGGTTAGCACACAGGTCGCCATGGCGATGACGCAAACCGCCATGAGCAACCCTCCACAAGTAGCGGCTACCAATACGCCCGAGCCCACTTTCACTCCCGAACCGACTGAGTTGGACATCGCCTCGATGATCAAGAATGCCAACATCCTGATCTACGAAGATATAATCGGGTATCCTGCGTACCTTCCCTATGTTTCCCGAGCGCTCAAATCTGTCGACGCGCATGAGACATATGTCGGAGATGCGATGGGGACCTTCATGGATGAACTTAATTCCGGCACAGAATGGGATCTCATTATCATGGCATCTGAAGCCCGCGGCGCCATCAGTGGAGAGTATTGGGAAGTGATCAAGAATAAAGTTGATAATGGCAGCGCCCTTATAGCTGAGCTTTGGTATATAAACCTGATCAACCAAGGCAAGATCTCCCCGCTTCTCTATCAATGCGGTGTGGAACTCCAAAAGGACTGGTGGCGAACCTATGGGGCAGACCGCCTTGCGTTCGATATGTATTGGGTAGTCTCCGACAGCCCGGTTTTCAATGAACCCAATAAGGTCACACGTTTTGCCGCTTCCCTGACCGATCCCGCCTGGGACGGCGATATTGGAGACCTGATGAAACTCCGCTCAGGTTCGGATGCCACCATTCTTGCAAGCAAATATGCGAATGATAATCAGTCAACAGGCGGCCTGATCACTTCCTGCTATGATGGCCGGATGATTCTGCAGACGTTCGACAGCCACGATTACCCCACTGATCCAATGGTGGCCCTGTGGGAAAACTACATTATCTATACGTTGACCAATCACTTCATGGCCGAGAATTAACATATTCCCCCAACGATCCACTCCCTGCTCCGCGCCTGTCAAAGGCCGGGGCAGGGAGTTTTTTATATAGGAATTGGCTTAACCTTCCTGCCCAGAGTTTGCAGGATGAACCAGCCTATTAAGGATCCCCCCAGACCGATGGGATACAGCCAGTATGCCCCCAGCAGGTCGAAAACGATCCCGGCCAACGGAGCGGCTGCCAGGCTGGCACCGCTGCGCAGAGTCACATCGAACAATGAGACAACGGTCCCCTGCTGACCTTCAGGTGAACCTTCAACCAGCGAATGAAAATACGCCGGCACGGAAAAACTAAGCGTAATACTTGCCATGATACGCAAGACGAAAAAACTGGGGATTGAAGGAAACACCACCACCGGAAGGTATGAGGCTGCCTGGCCCAGCATGGATGCATTCAGTACCCGCCTGGCTCCGAACCGGCGGATCAGACGGTCTGCGATCAGCATGAACGGCACCTCGAATAAAGCCCCGACGGTATTTGCCATGCCGATCAGTCCTGCCTGTGCGCCTAACTGGTTCATGTAAAGTGTCTCGAACTGAGACCTGCCCATCGTGGTGATCCAGATGGTCAAGAGCGCAAGAGCCAACCCGACCATGGGCCGGTTGAGTGCCAGGGATTTCACCAACTCACGCACAGGCAATCGCCGGGTTTGCACTTTCTCCACTTTGACCTTCGACTTGCCGCGGACAAAGAAAAGAACAAACACTGCCAAAGCGGCCGTGGCGGCGTAGCCTGCAAAGGGGACGTACAGACCCAGCCGCTCGATAAGAAGTCCGGCTACCGGTGTAACTACTGCCCATCCGAGTGAACCCCACAGCCGGATGGACCCAAAGCCGGCTTTTTCACCTTCCGCCGCATTGACCGCCTGCACGCTCGATAAACTCCCGGCTCCGCTGCCCATCAGCGCATCCAGAATAATAAAGATCGAGATCGCCCAAAATGCACTCTGGATGCCGCGCAGCAATGCAAAAATCGCTGAACACAGCAGCGCCAGCATGATCAACCGGCGAGGATTTTTGGAGGCGTCGCCTTTCCTGCCCCAAAACGGGGCGGCGAGCATACCTGTGATGGCTGCGAATGTGCTCAGCAGGCCGATCTCGGTGCCACTCAATCCACGCGATTTGTAGAATAGGCTTACAAATGGCATGAGGAACCCGCTCCCGCCGATCCACAGGAAATAATACAGCCGGATCAGGTGCAGGTTCCGTTTGGAAGAGGGATTATCCATTAAGGGTGAACAATTCTATTGAGATACAGGATTGAACGGTCTATCCGTCGATAAAAGTAGAGCGAGAGTGTTCTCGCTCTACTTCTTTAGTGTCTGTTCTTTTGTCGATTGGATGAGTTTATCACGCATGGCATAACCATTCAAGCCTGCCTGCTCCATGCCCAGCAATACCCCTCCGACCACTGGCGGGACGGTCAGCCGGACGAATTGTGCCTTTGGGGCGGTCTGCAAGACGGTTTCCCGCAGGGTTTGGCCGAGGAGTGGATGCCCGTCGTGCAGGCTGCCAATCAACACCACCTCGAAAGTTTCATCCTGCCAGCCCAACTGGTTGATCACCCCGCAGCCGATGCCGCCGAGTTCACGGCCGGCCCAGCGCATGACCTCCAGCGCCTGCGCATCACCCTGGCGGGCGATCTCGAATACCATCAGCACCAGCGCCGGCTCGAAAGCATATCGCTCCAGGTAAACCCCTTCGACCAGGTCGTCCAGGTCGCGGGCGTGAAAGTGTTTCAGGAAAGCCTGGGTGATGGCCGTGGCCGGTCCGCGCTTCAGCCATTCGAAGGCCACTTCCCGCATGGCCCGGGCGACGATGTCGTATCCACCGGCATATTCGCCCGACCAATAACTGCCGCCGCCGACCGCCCGGCCTTCGCGCTGACGGTCCTTGCTCCAGCCGCGGGCATTGCAGCCCGTGCCCGCTACGATGGAAACGCCCCAGCCTTCACTTGCGCCTGCAAGGATGCCCAGGGAGGCGTCGTTGACGATCTCCAAAGGACACTGCAGACCCACCGGGCGGATAGCCTGGAGGTGGGTCTCACGCTGGCTAGGCCAGTCGAACCCACCGATGCCAAACCCGGCACCGGCGATCTGATCCATGCGGAGGCCTGCCTGCGCACCGGCGCGGGCGGTTACGTCGAGCAGGACACGCGTAAAGCCATCGTAGCCGACGCCCTCCCAGTTGCCGGGTCCGCCGCAAGCGAACCCAATGCTTTGACCGGTCTCATCTGCGATCAGGGCGTGGGTTTTCGTCCCACCTACATCGATACCGAGGAAATATTTCATTGAGGAAATTCTCCGTTTTCAGTCCGCCTTCATTAATTCCCGCAAATGGTGGTAGCCAATGACCTGGACGCCCTCATCCTCGATGAACTGCTGCAATTCCGGCTTTATGAAGGTCTCGTAGTTCGCCACCCGGCTGGGCCAATCGGGGCAAATGGCGCGCAGCTCGGGTGTGTCAATGGATGGATGGAAGAGGAAATGGGTCACACCAGCCTGGAGTTCCCGCAGCATTTTCTTGGCGATCTCCAACTGACCCTCTGGCTGGTCCAGCGGCATCATGGCTATCCCATCCACCAGCGGCACGCCTTGTTCCTCCATGGAGGCGACAAAAGCAGCCATTTTCTTGGCAGTCTCCTCATCCACGCCCATGTGGTGGAATCCGGCCTCGTCGCTGCGCGGCAGCATGACAGGGATGCGCGCTTCCACGGCTGTTTTAACGAAGGCCTCCACAAATTTGGGATGCATGATCGTGCCCATGTGACTGTCCACATGGGTGATATCCACGCCCCACGCCTGTGCGAGGCGGATCTGTGCGTGGATTTCGGCGATGACCGCGGCCGGGTCGGCGTGCGCCTGGGTCTCCTGGCTTCTGCGCCACATGAACCCGTCCTGGTCCATCAGACCGGTGGACTGATCCACGGTGGAGAGTGGTCCCCAGCGATAGTTCTCCCATTCGGCGGTGATGGTGGCATGCACGCCCATATCCACGCCCGGGTGGTCGCGGCAGTAAGCGGCGGCTTCTTTGGCCCACGGGCACGGCATCATGATCGCCCCGGCGGAGATCGTACCGGCCTCCCACAGGTCGATGAAGGCTTGCACGGAGGCCTGGCACATGCCTATGTCATCCGTGTGCAGGATGACGACCCGGTCGTTGTTGGAAAAACCCAGTTTCTTTAATACAGGATTTGGTTCCATGGTTGCTCCTTCTTATTTTTCAATAAGGGTCACGGATGGTGAGCATGCATTGACTACGCAAACTGAGGCAGGAAGGCCTTGTTGGTTTCGAGCAGGTCTTCCATGACTGCCTGCACCTTATCTGCTTTTGGACCGAGGGGGTGAGCCAGCAGTGCCTGGTATAAGGCCTGTTTGTCGCCATGAACGGCGGCTTCGACGGTCAACAACTCGTAGGCTTTGACGTGCGCCAGCAGGCCAAAACAAGCCGGGGGCAGCGGTTCGGCCGGCAGCGGATGGATGCCGCTCCGGTCCACTCTGGCGGGCATTTCCAGCACCCAGTCAGCGGGCCAGCCGGGCACGGCCCCATTATGACGCACATTGACCACGTGGGTTTCGCCCATATCGTTGTAATGAGCGTTGAGCAATTGGGTCGCCACGGTGGAGTAATAGGCGCCACCGCGCAGCATCAGGTCCGCCGGGGGCTCGGTCAGGGTTGGGTCGGCATACTGTTTGAGCAAACCCTTCTCGATCTCCATGACTTCTTCGCCGCGGGAGGGCGGCCATTTCTCCTGCAGTTCGGACTTGTGATCGGTCTGGTAGAAATACTGCAGGTAGTAATTGGGGATCATCCGCAGGGACTCAACCAGATGAGGGTCCCACTCGGGATCTTTTTCGGACTCTGAGTTCTTCGAGGGTCATCTTCATGACTTGCGGCCACACATCCTCACCGTCCACGGTGAAGCCGCGGTGCCAGGAGAGGTGGTTCAGGCCGAGGGTGTTCAGGTCGGCCTGCTCCAGGGCGATCTTCTTGCCGCTGGATTTTTCCAACTGCTCGACGATGCGCATCTTCATGCCAATGGGGGCGTTGCAGACTCCCACAGAGGGGACCTCGGGGGCGTAACGCTGCAGCGCCTCGGTCACCAGCCCGGATGGGTTGGTGAAGTTGACCAGCATGGCGCCGGGGGCCAGTTCCTGCATATCCTTGGCCAGTTTCAGCAGTACAGGGATGGTTCGCAGGGCCTTGGCCATGCCGCCGATACCGGTCGTTTCCTGACCGATCAGGCCGTGGCGTTTACCCAGGTATTCGTCCGCCACGCGGGCGGGCATGTGTCCCACCCGCATTTGGGTGGTCACGTAGGTGGCGTCTTTGACGGCGTCGCGCTGGTTGGTGGTCAGCACGACCTTGAAGGGAGTCCCCTTGGCTGCCACCATGCGCTGGGCGAATCCGCCAACGATATTCAATCTTTCTTCATCGATGTCCATCAACCACAATTCGGTCAATGGCAGACTCTTGATCCTTTCCAGAAACCCGTTCACCAAGTTCCGGCGTATAAGTCGAACCGCCACCAATCACTGCTATTTTCATATTCAATATCCTTTCCATAAATTGTCAAAAATGGTTAATGGAGAATGGGTTGCGAACCATTTATCCATTCTCTATTCCCTTTATTTCCAAAACTGCGGCAAATAATCTTTATAACTGGACAGATAATCGTCCAGAATATCCCTGGCCTGGTCGATGTCATTCACCACCGGGTCGAGCAGCAGGCACTGGAGCGCCTTCTTGCGGTCGCCTTCTACGGCGGCATCCACGCACAACTGCGCCACGGTGGTCTCACGCCGGAGCAGTTCGGCAATGGGCTCGGGTAATGCGCCTACGTGGACCGGATGGATGCCCGCCCCGTCCACCACCACGGGGGTCTCGACCGTCGCATCGAGAGGCAGGTTGCTGATCTGGCCCTCGTTGCGCAGGTTCGCCGCCAGGTGATAGTGCGTCCCCGCTCCGGCGACGTTCTCGATCATTTCCAGCGCGCCTTCCGAGTCGGTCTCCCTTAGCCCGTCGATGGTCAGTTCGCCTTCGGCCATGCTCTTCAGCCGTTCATGGCCGAAATCACGAACTGCTGCCATCATATCCCAATCGTACAAGCGCAGGTTGTACTTGTCCCACGGTTTGGTCAGCGGGTCCGATGACCCACGGCAGGTACTCACACAGGTGCGTGTCGCCGGGGATAGGGAAGAGGCCGAACGCCTCGAAGACCCGCCGGGTCAGCGGCTCGAACTTCTCATCCAGTTCGAAGAATCGCTTCTTGAACAGCGGATACAGGTCCTCGCCGGTCTGACGGTCGCGGATCGACACAAGCCAGGAGAAGTGGTTCAACCCGGCGGCGCGGATATCCACCCGCGGGACGATCTGGTGCTTGACCTGTTCGTGCAGAGGCGCTTGCAGCACCTCCGCTTGCATGCCGGTGATCCCCTCAGGGATGGTGATGCCCAGGTCCTTTGCCAGCGCAATCCCCACCATCGTATAGCCCGCATAGATCTGGTGGCACAACCCGACCGCCTTGATGCGGCTGTGGCGGTTGACCGTGTCGCAGATGCGGATCATCGGGTTGGTGAAGTTGATGAACCAGGCTTGCGGACAGGTCTTCTCCATGTCCCGGGCGATCTGCATGACCGGTCCGATGTTGCGGGCGGCGTGGGCGAACCCGCCGGGGCCGCCGTTCTCGGCGTAGGGCTGCCGGACGCCATATTTCAGAGGGATTTCGAAATCCTGTTTCCACAGACCTTCGCGTGCGCCTACCTCGATGGCGGAGACGACAAATTCGGCTCCCTCCAGCGCCTTTTCGTGGTGCGTGTGCGCCTCAATGGTGAATTTGGCGTCCCACTCGCGATTGAGCCTGTCCGCCAGCCGCCGGACGATATCCAGCGTGGTCTCGTTCCGGTCGACCAGCGCCAGGGTGGAGCCGCGCAGTTTTTTGGATCCGACTATTGCGGAAAGAGTGTTCTCACCGAATGAGGCGCTGCCTGCTCCGATGACAACAATTTTGGTTGGAAGGGTCATTAATTCCTCTATTCTTTTCAGTTGCAGCCACAGGATTGGCGGATGACCAGTTCGACCGGCAGGACCGTCCGCTTTTCCACCGGCTCACCCTGGATCAGGCGGATCAGTTGAGTGGCGGATTCCTGCCCGACCAATTCAATGGGGGCGCGCACGGTTGTCAGCGGAGGCGTCAGGATGCGGGCGAAGAGGGAATCATCGAACCCGGCGATAGCGACATCCTGTGGGATCTTCCTGCCGGCGTTGCGCAGCGCCTCGATCACTCCGGCAGCGTTGTCATCGTCGCCGGTAAAGATGGCGTCAAATTGCAGACCATCAGCAATCAACTTTTCGACTGCCGCTCGCGCCGTCGAAGGTTCGTAACCGCCGGTGCGGATCAAACCGCCATCGACGGGGATGGAGCGGCTCTTGAGCGCCTGGCGGTAGCCTTTTTCCCGCTCACGCGAGTCCTCGTTGTCTGCCGGGCCGCGCAGGAAGGCGATGCGGCGGCAGCCGTGGACATCGATCAGGTGCTCGACGATCTTCTGCGCGCCGATCCGATTTTCGATAGTGACGATGGGGATGTCCACATGGCGGGGAGGCGATTGGTGCATCAGCACCACCGGTAAGCCGGCCTGGTTCAACCGGCGGAGTTCCGGTCCGTCCACCGCATCCGTGAAGACAAGCAGGCCGTCGGTGTTATGCTCGCCCAGCGGACGCAGCCGACCGTTCCTGGAGCGGGATAGTCTGGGTGGAATGGATCAACAGGTCATAACCGGCCTGGCTGGCCACCGCCTCGATGCCGCGCAGGAGGGGGGTATAGAATTCGCCGCCGATGTTCAACAGCAGCAGTCCGATTGTATTCGTCCGGCGGGAGGCGAGCATGCGGGCGGCGGAATGGGGGGTGTAGTTGAGTTCGAGGATGGCTTTCTCGACCCGTTCGGCGGTTTCGCCATCGACCGGGACAGTGTCGTTCAATACCCGGCTGACGGTGGAGATGGATACTCCCGCCATCCTGGCTACATCTGAAATGGTTGCTCGTTGAGTTGACATTGGCCAATCCTATGAAAGCGCTTTCATAGTATAGAAGATAACAGGCGTTTTGTCAATCTTTTTTCGTCTCCAGCCTCAATGACCTATTCTCCATTTCCCCAATCGCGTTACAATTGCCCCCATGCCTTCTCTGTCCGATAAGCTCAAATCCCTCGGCGTGAAAGTCGGCGCTGCCTCGCTGCCCAAAGCCGCCCCTACGACAACGTACCAGATTCATTCCGTGGTGGATGGTATCTATCGACCCACCCGCCAGGGGGATACATTCGTGGCGGAGCAGGTTTTCGCGGCAGCCTACCGCCACGGACTTTCGGTCATTCTCCCGGCGGCGCACTTCCAGGCTCTCTCGGCTTGGGCGCATGAGCCGCGCTTTCTGGACCTGCCGCTCGAGTCTTATGCCTTTCTTGATACCGAAACCAGCGGCCTGGCCGGCGGGACGGGGACCTATGCCTTCCTGGTGGGGGTGGGTCGCTTCGTTCGGGTCGCCTCTGCCGACCCGGAGGCTGACCCTGTCTATGAATTCCGCCTGGAACAATACTTTATGCGGGATCCCGCCGAAGAAGCAGCCCTGTTGGAAGGCCTGGTGGACTTTCTGGCTCCCTGCCAGGCGCTGGTTACCTTCAACGGCAAGGCTTTCGATGCACCCCTGCTGGCGACCCGTTACGCGCTGCACAGCATCCCCTCTCCGTTCGCGGATTACGCCCACCTGGATCTGCTGCCGCTGGCACGCCGCTTGTGGCGTGATCGACTGCCGAGTAGGGCGCTCAAATACCTCGAGGAGAATGTCCTCTCGGCTCCCCGCACCACTGAGGAAGTGCCGGGCTATGAGATCCCCTACCTCTATTTCGACTACCTGCGCACGGGTGACGCCCGCCCGCTGAAAGGTGTCTTCTACCATAACGCCATGGATGTGGTCGCCATGGCGGCATTACTCTCGCACGTTTCAACCATGCTCGAAGACCCGTTCAGTGAAACGGTCGAACACGGCCTGGACGTGGTAGCGATGGCAAAACTATTTGAGGACCTGGGAGAATGGGAACAAGCGGCGCGCCTCTTTGAACACGGGCTGGAAATGGAATTACCCGAAGCGGATTTTTGGCTGGCAATCCAGCGACTTTCCAGACTGCAAAAGCGCCGCGGCGACCTGGAGACGGCTGTGAGGCTGTGGGAACGGGCGGCTGTGCAGGGTCACGTTTACGCGCACGTGGAGTTGGCAAAATATTACGAGCACCAGCGTCGTGATTATCCCGAGGCTTTGCGTTGGACAATTAGTGCGGTCAAATTGGTAGGCACGCTCGACATCCCCCGCTATGAATATAACCACTGGATGGAAGAATTGGAGAGGCGCAAGCAGCGCCTGGAGGGGAAATCACTCCCCAAGTCGTGAACTGTGAGTAGGACTATTGAGTGGACAAATGAGAAAACCGTCGGTATATAATATCCTTCACTGCTAATCAAAAGGATGACTTCATGAAATTCACTTCCAAAACAATTCCCCTTGCCCTCGCACTCAGCCTGCTGCTCTTGGCAACGCTCGCTTGCGGCGCGCCTGCCAACACTACAGCCACGCCTCCGCAGACTGCCTCCGCCACCCAGCCGCCGCCACCTACCAGTACTCCGCCGCCTCTCTACCTTTCGGTGGTTATTGGCTCCAACACCGTCAGTGATTCCAACCCGGATCCGCTATACACCGTCGAGGCTCAATTGCCGGTTTTGCAGGGCAGCGATGATCCACGCGTGACGCAATTCAACAATGAGATGACCCAGCTCTCGCAAGAGGAAATCGCCGGTTTCAAGGATATTACCCGCAATGCTTTCCCCACACCCGGCTCCAATGGTAGTTCGTTTACCCAGACCTATGAAATCCTTTCATCTACTCCTGGCAACATCATCAGCGTGAAATTCACCGTCGATATCTATCTCGAGGGGGCGGCTCACCCGGGTAAGCACACGCGCGTGCTAACCTATGATCTGGAAGCCGGTTCAGACGTGCTGATGGACCAACTCTTCCTACGAGGCAGCGATTACCTGAAGTCCATTTCGGCGTACTGCATCAATGAATTGAAAGGCCGCGACATCGGCTTCCAAGACTTCTCTATCGGCGCAGAACCGAGCCCTGAAAACTATGCCAATTGGAATATCACCCCGGATGGTTTGCTGATCACCTTTGACGAATACCAGGTGGCTGCCTACGCGGCCGGAGCGCAGACGGTGATGGTGCCCTATGCGGAACTGCAGGCGGTTATTGATCCGAACGGTCCGCTGGGGGAGTTTAGCCGGTAAGAAAATTGTTAATGGAAGAATGGGTCATGGTGGCGCGATTACCGTCTTTAACCCACCAACCCTGCCACCCCCAAAACGATCTGATACAACCCCAATCCTAACAGCGCCAGGGCGGAGATACCCAGCAAGGCCCGGTTGAATTTTGGTCCCAGCTTGCCGGTAGTGCCGATCAAGACCACTCCGGCGGCCATAGATCCAATAAGCAGTATATAGAAACCAACCAGCAAGGCTACACTATTGAGCGGGTTCGCCCTCCAGCCGGCGATCAGGATCGGCCCGCCCACCAGGCTCCAGAACAGGTACGGGTTGGGGCTGAGCAGATTGACCAGAGCCGCCTGAATGACCGATTTCGGCCCTTCACCGGCAGCCTGGGTTTGTCTAGTGAAATTGCGCCAGGTCTTGAAGGCTCCTACCGCCAGGTAGATGACGAAACCGCCGCCCACGAGACGCAAGATTTGTACCGCAAGGTCCGGCACGCGGCTGAGCACCAGCAGCACCAGCGAAATGATGGGTCCATCGCTCAAGAGTGGGGCAAGGACGGCTGGCAGAGTTCGCTTCCAACCGTGGCTGACCGTCTGACTGATCAGGTAGGTCTGGAACGGTCCCGGCTGAACGGCTGCGGCGAACCCGAATGTGATCCCTTGAATGAAGTATGCCAGCATAGGTATTCGTGCTTGATTATATATTGGGTTGGATTCAGAGAACAGGGAACAGGCGGGATCACTTCAGTGTCTGGATGAATTCCTGCATTTGCTCCCAGTGCGATCCCTGCCAGTAGATCTGTCCACAAGCGCGGCAGCGGGAAAACACTTCGTAATACAGCTTCGTCCTCGGTTCCAGTTGGTCGACCACGTCGACTTTTTCCACACCTTCCAAAAGTCCGTTACAGCGCAGGCAGCGAGTGAAGGGTTGCACACGCTGTCCCAGTAAGAAGCGGTTGACCACCTCAACCAATTGCTCGCGCGGGTGGACCGAGCGCAGGCAGTAGCCGTATTGAACAGCCTTGCGCATCAGCAACTGCCGGTCGCGGGTAAGCAGGATGCGCTCGTCCGTTTCCAACATGCGCGCCATTTCGCCATCCTCAAAGTCGTTGTGATACAGACAATCGAAGCCCAGCATGCGCAGGTGGGCCGTCAGGCGGCCCAGGTGGTTGTCGAGCATGAAGCGCGGTTCGACCGGGCAGCCAGGCACAGCGGGAAAGACCTCGACCCTGTCACCATTCTGAGGCAGGTAATCCAGGCCGGTCTCCTGACCGTTCACCCGCACCATCCCGATCTCCACGTGGGGCACGCCTAGCGACTTTACCAGGTGCTTCACCGATTGGTGGTCTTCGAAGGTAAGGTGGAGTGAACCTCGCTTATTATTGCTGCTGAGGAACCAGTCGAGACCTCCGTTAAAAAGGATATCTGCTTCATTCGTGCTCATAGGCTAGATGATATTGCAGAATCAATTCCCCGTGACACTCCCCAGCCGCTCAAGCGACGGGGCTTCTTGGAGCAGCCTTAGGCCATTGCCTGTACTTTTGCCCCAAAGGGTCTGTCCGACCCCTAAAATATTTAAAGCAGCATTGACGTCCCTGTCTATCGAAAGACCGCAAGAACATACTATCCATCGGTCTGAAAGGGAAAGCCCTTCAAACATTTCGCCGCACGATGAGCATATTTTCGATGTGTAGGAAGGGTTTACAAGAACCACCTGACGACCAGCTTCCACCGCTTTGTCTGCCAGGCGTTGCTTCAAGTATCCCCATCCAGCATCTAAAATGCTTTTTGACAGGTGACGATTATGTACCATTCTCTGGATATGCAGCTTTTCCAGAGCAATGCAATCGTATCGAACAATCAGGGAATGGGCGACTTTATTCAGGAAGTCCTTTCTGCTGTTGGCGATGGATTTGTGTTGACGCTGCAAAGCCAGAACCGCATTTCTGCGATTGCTTCCGCCAATTGTTCTTCGGGAAACCCTGCGTTGAAGGATGCGTAATTCGCTCTGGGCTTTCCGATACCAGCGTGGATTATCTACGACTTCGTTATCGCTGGTTGCGAAGAGGTGATGAACACCCACATCGATCCCCACGGCTTTCCCGGTGGGTGGAAGGGGTTGCTCATTTACTTCACAGGCAAAGCAGGCATACCATTTCCCGGTTTGTCTGCATATGCGAACAGTCTTGATCTTCCCTTCGATGGGGCGATGCCAGCGAACACGTAATCTACCCACCCCGGATAATTTCAGCCTGCGACCGTCCAGCTTGAAACCGTTGCCATTTTCTTTCAAGCCAAAACTATCAAAGCGGTTCTTCCCCTTGAAACGGGGATAACCCGCTTTCTCTCCCGCCTTCACCCGTCGAAAGAAGGCTTGAAAAGCTTTATCCAAATCCTGGACAACCACTTGGAGGATATGGCTGTGAACAGCTGCGGCGCAGGGATTGGATTGCTTCAGTTCCCGCACCTGGCGAAGTTGCTCGAATTTGCCTACACTTCGCCGTTCATTTTCATAAGCTTCTTTTCTCTCGGCCAGGCAGGTGTTGTACCACTGGCGGCAGGTCTCCAGCGTTTCTTCCAGCCGCACGGACTGGGCTTTGCTTGGATACAGGCGATATCTGAAAGTCTTCATGATCATACAGTGGTTGGAGATCTCCAAGAGCCAGGACGGTTCAACCTCAATATTAGCACAAGTGTTCTCATCTGACAATCCTGGCGGAAGGAGGGTTTCCCACGACTGAAGCCACCCGAGAAACCCGCCTTCTCCATTACCGTTGAAACGGCATGGCTTGCGGCGGGTTCCAATCGGTCAAAATCAATAGGAATAGATACAAAACCTGCATCCAATCATCATTTCAGAAAAAATGCACTAAATTCTTCCCTTCTCTTTCACCTGCAAATCCGCCTTATCCGACTTGTGGCTAATCTTTTTTTGTCTTACCCAGTTCTCCACCTTTCTCCTGGTCAGGCTGACCCACCTGCGAACGGGCGGGATCCTCAAACCCAACAGGAACAGGGTCAGTAATCCCCACAAAAACGGCGCAAGGATATCGCCTTGCAAGGAAAAGATATCGCCCTTTTTAGCCAGCGCATAATGCAGGATGGCGGTCACCACTGCCGGGTAGACCAGCCAGTGCAGCCGCTTCCAGTTCTTGCCCATCTTTCGCTTGAAGTAATCGAAAGAGGTCGCAGCCAGTGGGATCAACAACAGCAGCGATAATAACCCAACCAGCAGGTAGACTTTACCAAATATCAAGGGGAATATTTGCGAGAACACGAACCCATAATCCACGCCCAGGAAAATCAGAAGGTGCAGATTGACGTACATGAACGCATAGAGACCCGTCGCACGCCGCCGGGAAGGGAGATCCCTCCAACCGGTCAGTGTGTAGAGGGGTGTCACCGATAGCGCCCCCACCAGCCAGTAAACGGCGATCCGCCCTAGGCGCTGCTCCACATCCTGGATCGGGTTGATGGTCAGTTTATCGGCGAACCACAGGTAAGCCAAAATACCCAGCGGCAGCCAGCCGAGGAGGTGGACCAATATCCGCAACCAGGGGAAAGGCTTTCTTCTGTCCATGCCAGCCTAGTAATTGTCTCTCAAGTTCATGCCCGTGTATAAAGCGGCAACTTCGTCGTTGTATCCGTTGAACATGAGCGTTTCTCTGCGGCCGAATTCGCCGATGCGCCGTTCGGTTGCCTGTGACCAGCGCGGGTGATCTACATTTGGGTTCACATTCGAGTAGAAGCCATATTCGTTGGGAGCGATATCGTTCCAAAAACAACGCGGTTGCTCCTCGGTCAATTCGATCTTGACGATGGCCTTGATGGATTTGAAGCCATATTTCCACGGGACCACCAGCCGCAAGGGTGCGCCATCTTGCTTGGGTAGTTCGTGTCCGTACATACCCGTCGCCAGGATGGTCAGCCGGTGCAAGGCCTCGTCCAGTCGCAGCCCATCATTGTAAGGCCAGGGGAAGGAAGAATTGCGAATTCCCGGCATCTGTTCGCGATCATTCAAGGTCGTGAAGGACACGTATTTAGCGCTGGACATCGGCTCGACCTCTTTCAGCAAGGCGCTGAGTTCGAATCCCACCCACGGGATGACCATGCTCCACGCTTCCACGCAGCGGAGGCGGTAAATGCGGTCTTTCTGTTCGAATTTGAGCAGATCCTCGATCGAATAAGTCTTCGGATTCTGGACCAGTCCGCTTACCTCCACCGACCAGGGCGAAGTCTGGAGATTCTGTGCCAGTAAAGCTGGCGCATCCTTGGAGGTGGAGAATTCATAATAGTTGTTGTAATGAGTGATGTCGTCGAGGGTGTTAGCGGGGTTGCCCAACTCATCAGCGGTCAAGCCTTTGGCATCATCGGGAACCTCTACGCTGGCAGTCGGGACTGCACCCCAGCCGGGGACTTTGGTCGGTCCGCTGGAGGTGGGGATGCTCGTGCTTGTGTCCACTCCACAGGCAGCCAGCAGCGCCGTCGCACTGACGAGGCCGGCAGCCTTGATAAAGTCACGCCGTGAAAGGTAAGCCTTCTCAGGCGTTATTTCAGAAGATGGGACTTCGATGTGCTTCAGGTTATGTTCCATGGCGTTGTAACTCTCCTTTACGGATAAATTTCCGTGAGTAATTCCTGGATAGCCGCCTCGGTCAAATCGTAGCCGCCTTCGCCGACGCGGACATAACGGATGTGACCCTTCTTGTCGATCAGGTACATGGTGGGCCAGTAAGAATTTTCGTAAGCCTTCCAGGTATCGCCGTCGTTATCCTGCGCCACGGCATACTGAATGCCGGCATCTTTGACGGCTTTTTGCAGGTTGCCCAGGTCGGCTTCGTATGAAAATTCAGGGAAGTGGTTGCCGATGATGACGAGACCTTCGCCGGAATATTTTTCGTACCAACCGTTCAGGCTGGGGATGGTATGCCGGCAGTTGATGCAGGCGAAGGTCCACATATCCAACAACACCACCTTGCCGCGCAGGTCTGCCAGGCGAAGGGGCGTAGGAGTGTTGATCCAGGTTTCATTGGTCAGTTCGGGAGCTGGTCCCAGATCGCGCAGCGATGGCTGCGGCGATTGAGCAGGTGAGGCTTTCCCCCATGCACAACCGGTAAGGAAGAGCAGGAATACCGCTAAGCTTTTTATCATCTGGTGTACCTATAAGTAGACCAGATTATAAAGAGTAATTATGATGGATTCATTAACTCAAGCAGGAAGAATTGAGGTGTTTTCGGGATGATAGAGAAAAATCTTGTCCCCCGACTCTCTTCATCCGTCTACTTTTAGCCTAATTGCTTCTCTACCAACTCCCAGGCCAGGATGGCCTTTTTGCGGCGGGGACCGTAGCGGTAATTGCCAAAACCGCCGGCCTTCTTTAACACCCGGTGACAGGGGATCAGGTAGGCGACCGGGTTGCGGCCGACGGCATTACCGACTGCCTGGGCTGCCCTGGGCGTGCAGACCTGCCCCGCCAGGGCTTCATAACTGGTCAGTTTGCCGGGTGGGATGCGCAGAAGCGCCTCCCAGACTTTGATCTGGAAATTCGTCCCGCGCAAGTGCAGGACCAACTTGTCGCTGTCGGAGGTTGTTTTCGGGGATGATGATCTCCGCTCAAAGATCTTCTCCACGACTACTTGCGTGCGGACAGGATCATCCAGAAAGATGGCGTTGGCCCATTCTGCCTTCAATTTTTGCAGGGCGGCCGTTCGGCCTTCATCTACAAAGGCCAGCCAGCAGATACCTTTGTCCGTCAGGGCCAGCAAACATTCCCCGAATGGAGTGGGATGGAAGCCATAGACAATCTGCACGCCGCGGCCGCGGGACTTGTATTCGCCAGGGGTGACCGCCTCCGTCTGGATGAACAGGTCATGCAGGCGGCCCGGGCTGGAGAGTCCGGCCTGGTAGGTGGCATCCAGCAGGTCGCCGGATTCTGCCAGTAAATGTTTGGCATTCTCTTTGGTGAGGAATTGCAGGAAGCGCTTGGGGCTGATGCCGGCCCAACGGGTGAAAAGACGCTGGAAATGGTATTCGCTCAAGTGCAGGTTAGCGGCAATTTCAGCCAGTTCGGGCTGGTGGGTGGCATTGGCTTCGATGTAGCCGATGGCCTCTTCGATGCGGCGATAATCCTGCGCGGATTGGGTGAAGTCGTATGCATTCATTTTTCTTCCTTTCTTATACTCCTATTTTATGGATTCTTCCATCCTTCATCCACCCAATTCTTGCTATTCATTATTTGGAACTTTACTTTACTCAAAGCAGACCGCTGGCGGGCCTTTGTGTTGTTTATAAGTCAATCTCATCAACCCCACCCCTGCCCGCCCTAATCTTGGGGCTTTGATCGCAAAACCTCTTTTTTCTATAAATCTTTTTCTTAAGTGAGAGGGCATAAGGAATCAAAAGTACATGGTAGACAGTCCCTTTATCCTACTTGTAATAGCTGTAGTTTTTTTGTATAGTATTACTAGCGGGTTTATTGGTATTTCTTCACAACCTCAATTCTCTTACTGCTAACAACCAACGCGAGTCCTTTTTCGAGCCTCTTAAGAGGGGAAGCCATGTTGTTCAGGCGTTTCCACCCGGTCATGAATGTCAAATTTATTCGAGCATGGTTTTGATGGAGGATGTTATGTACACCAAATCCAATTTCATTAAGAAAACCATTAGCAGCCCATTTTTTCGTCGTGCTTGTGCACTTGTTCTCATTTCCATTCTCACACTTACGTCCGTCATTCCCAGCCGGGCCGCCCCGGTTTTACTCAATCGCCGAATCGGGTGGGCTTTGTTTGATGATGGTGATGTGAAAACGTTCAAGATCAGCGCGGATGGGAAGTATGTGGTCTTCATAGCCGATCGAGATACCGATGAGGTTTTTGAATTGTACAGCGTGCCTATCCACGGCGGCACACCGGTCAAACTCAACGGCAGCATGCCTGTCGATGGAGATATATATTTTTCTGAACCCGAATTAGTCCAGGAGTATAAATTTCAAATCAGTTCAGACAGTTTACGGGTGGTGTACCTCGCAGATCAGGATGCAAATGATGTCGTTGAATTGTATAGTGTCCCCATTACCGGTGGAGCGACCATTCAATTGAATCAGGAACTGGTTACAGACGGAGACGTGTATTCCTTTGCCTTATCTCCCGTGAGTGGTATTGCAGTCTTTCGGGCTGATCAGGTAGTGAACGATCAGTATGAGTTGTTTAGCATTCCGATCGTTGGCGGGGTGGCTCCCGTCAAACTGAACAAAACATATACTGAAGTTGGTAAGGATGTCTACGAATTTGAAATCAGCCCAAACGGCGCCTGGGTTGTCTACCGCTCTAATCAGGATCCCGGCAACAACGCCGAGTTATTCCGGAATGCCATTGGCGGCGGTGATATTTTGAAGCTACATGAAGACCTGGCGTTGGGTCACGACGTCTGGGATTTCAAGATCACTCCCAACAGCGCCGGGGTCGTCTTCAAAGGCGAATTGGAATCCTGGGTGGACGATCTTTACGGCACCTGGATGAATGGTTCCACCATAGCCACGCCGAAAAAATATAGTTCACTGCCTGATGATGCCCGTTGGATCAACGCCTATGAGATTTCCCCGGATTCCAGCAGGGTAGTTTACATTGCCGACCAGGAAACTGTAGATATCCAGGAACTGTACAGCAATTCGATCCTGGCTGGTGATCCACATAAGTTGAATGCGGCCCTGCCGGAGGATGCCTATGTCTATTCATTCAAATTTACTCCCAACAGTGGAGGTGTCCTCTTTGACATCCTAAATAACGTGAGTGCTGCGGGGTCTCGGTATTATGAAATTTACAGCAATTATGTCAACCCCGAACCCCCTGATTTTGATGATGGCCCATATCTGCTGAATGATCCCCTGCCTGACAACGCATTCGGAACTGGTGAATATTCCTCCACTTTAAATAGTCTGGGAGTGATATATACTGCGGATCAGGATACGGCTCGCACGACCGAAGTCTACAGTGTTTCCATACTAGGCAGCCCGGGTGCCAACACCAAGTTGAATACCCCCTTGCCATCTGGAGGCGCGGTGTTTGATTTCCTGGTGATGCCCACCCCGGGATGGGTGATCTACAGAGCCAGGCAGGATACCTATAACTTGGAACTATACTTGGTTGCCACAACCGGCGGGGGGCATGTCAAGTTGAGCGGGAATTGTGCCACCATCTGCGAGGTGTACCAGTATGATGTCACGTCCGACGGGGCAACAGTCGTGTATATTTCGAGCCAGGGCGTAGTCAACCGGAATGAGCTGTATGTGTCATTCTATGGTTACGAGGGCTTTTTGCCGATCCTGTTCAAGTAGGTGTTCCTAGCGGGTTTTCAGCGGGGCTTTAGCCCGGATAGAAAATGAAAAATCTCCCATCAACTTTAGGGAGATTTTTCGTGAATCATTTCTGGACCAGTTGGCAGACATGCTTCAGCGGACTATGACCGGTGATGTTGCGTTCGGAATGAAGATCTCGGGTTCGCCACTGCCATCTGCCGGCAATACAAAAATGCTATAAAATCTTGGGGCATCGTAATCAACTTTTTGATACAGGATGCGCTGATCGTCCAGCCATTCGACCTGATCGTCTATGTTCCCTTTTTCAGCCAATGTTGTTTCATTCATTGTCGCCAGATCCAGAACCGTTAATTGCCATCTGCCTGTGGATGTGAGTTTCTTGAAGGCTATACGTGTGCCATCGGGTGAGAGCGAAGGACATTCTACGTTTTCGCGCAAGACGGTCACCTTGTGAGCCGCAATATCGCCCTCGACTAAATATGTTTTGCCACCAAATTTAACGGTGGCGTAAAAGCGATTGCTGTCTTGAGCAAATGTTACACCCCAAAAATTAAAATCGGGCGCCTCATATAGACGTCCATCATTCCAAACTTCGAATTCTTCCAGGTTGCCGTAACTTATGCCCGTTGACGTGTCGAGCAAGGCTGTAAAAGTCGACATGTTAATATCATCATAGGAGTGACCACTGACGAATACTGTGAATGCCGCGTATTTTCCATCCGGTGAGATACGGGCGCGGGTGGGAATGCCTTCGACCCTGAGCTGGTGCCGCGGCTTGAAATCGGATCCAAATATGGTTACCCGGACAAAACTATCCATGGCAGAATCTTCGTACGACAAACAAATCCCACTGCCTGCAGCAAAATAGAAACGGCCACACAATAATGCAGTCTGTAACGCTTGGGGCGACCGGGGGTCAAGCCCAACGAATTTCACCTGCCCGAAGTACGGTTCTTCTTCATTGATGAAGATCAGGTGCGGTTGGTTTTAAATCGCAATTAATTCGTCCGGGTCTGCAATAGGCAGCAGAGTTCCCTGCGAGTCCGCTTGGTTAAGCGCGGCACTGGCAAAGCCACGCTGGACCACCCAGTATATGTAGCCAACAGCCAGGGCAACGCAAGCAATAACCACCCAGGCGAAGATCTTCAGACGCTGGTGACGACTATCGGCCGGTGTCATTAGCATTCCTTTCCGCGCGATTGAGGAAGGCCCAGGAGAGCAAGACAGTGATCGTAAGGCTGACAAGAAATATGCCCAGTGCTTTATCCGGACCGATGTATGTCCATAATGCTCCGTAACCCAGTGAAGCAAGCAGGCGGGCCAGACCGATACCGGTGGTCATAATGGCTAGCCCTGTTGTACGGCTTTGCTCCGGCAGTATTGCGCTTGCCAACGCCGCCAGTACTCCATCGGTCGCGGCATAGTAAATTCCCAGCAAGAGCAGGATACCCAGGCCCAATGCTTGTGGCAGTCCGGGGAGCATGAGCAGACCATAGGTGGCGGCCAGCAATCCATACCCGGCAAGAAAGATTTTCCGTCTTCCCAACCGGTCAGCCAGCCTTCCCATGGGAATAGCCAGGACCATATAGACCAATGCCATCCCAACATACAATAATGGAAAAAGGCTCAGATTGAAATCGAGCTTGCGTTGCAGGGTGAGGAAAATAAAACTCTCACTGAGCGTGGTGAGAGCCAGCGCACTGCTGATCAATACCAGGGCGCGAAAGTCAGGACGGGCAAGCAGTTGGCTGACTAGCTGCGTGGTTACCGGCGGTGAACCCGCTGGAGGAGTGCCTGAATTTGGCGACTCAACCAGCAGCCCGATGACAGCCACCCCTACTATGGCGAAACAAAAACTGACGATGAAAACCGAATCGAACGATCCCGGAGCCAGGGCCAACAATCCCGCTGCCACCAACGGACCCAACATTGCTCCGGCAGTATCCATGGCTCGATGGACGCCGAAGGCGGTGGCTAATTTCTCGGATGGGACGCTGGCAGCGATCATCGCATCACGCGGCGAAGTGCGGATGCCCTTGCCAATCCGATCCAGCAGGACCACCCCCGAGAGCGCCAACCAATTGGCTCCGACAAGAAACAGCCCTATGCGGCTGATTGCTGAGAAAGCATAACCTGCTGTCGCCACTTCTTTGGCTCGCCGCCACCGGTCAGCGATCAGTCCGCTGGCGATGCGCACGAGAACGGATGCGCCTTGATTGATACCATCGATCAAACCGAATTGCAGAGGCGCCAGGCGCAATGTCAATAATAAATAGAGCGGGAGGGTCGCCGTCACCATTTCAGAGGAAATATCGGTGAGCAGACTGGTGAGCCCCAGGAAGAATACGTTGCTGCCGATGCTCGCCCACACTTTTCGGGAAAGCAAATGCCGGCGTTTGTTTTTGATCAGGTCACTGGAATTTTCGATAGGATACATGAACTGCCCCGATTTTTAGGGTTAATTGTACCATTAAGATATAATTTATTATATTAATAACAATCGGTGAAGATGATGGGAAAGGTCGTTCAAATAGGTTTACTAAGAGTGGGGAAAAGCAGTATCGTACAAATGTGGGGCTGTTAGAGGTGGCCAATCATTCAAGCTGAGTTTTATCCAACCATCTACAATCAATCCGTGGTGAAAATTGTTATTGTGACGAATGACAACTCCTCGCCAGGCATACGAGAAATCCACATTATTGCTTGCAAGTGCCCGTTGATTTCAGCCAAATCCAAACAGATTTCCGTTGGATTGTTTTCGTCCCCATGCAGGATGGAAGTTTGCAGAACATCCCAACCATACGATGGTAGGTTTGTTTTGAAATAGTCACTGATGCTTTCGATCGATTGGATGGAAGTGAACTGATAATCAAAGTCGGTTTCCATTCCTGATCTTGCATCCGAAGGGATAGGGATAGACCAGTAACTGCTTATTGGCGTTCCAAAGACCGTCGGTCTCGCGGTAGGTCTGGAAGGTGTGCAAAGCGGTTCCCGTAGCGTATTTTATTCTAGTGGGGGATAATGTAAAAATCGCTGTATAAAAAGTCGTTGAAGTTGATACACCCGTCTTTGTTGGAGCAGACGTTTCTGAAATAACCGTAGCGTCAATACAAGATGTTAGGGCTATAGCAATGGTTGTAATGATTAAGCCAAAAATTCCGATATTTTGAGTAATAGTTCTTTGTTGCATTTCAGTCCATTCTATTTACGCCTATATAGATCGAATTATGAAAAGGCCTACTCACAACAAATAATAATATATCATACGAAGGACGGTCAACATTCGATTTGTAATTGACTATTAAGGGGAAGGTGAAAGCAAAATTGAAAAAAACGTCAGTAACTAAAGCTTCCTCCCACGATGAGGGAGGAAGCTTTAGTAGTTCAGAAGGCGGACCCGACGAGATTCGAACTCGCGATCTCGGCCTTGACAGGGCCGCATGTTTGGCCGCTACACCACGGGTCCAGGAGCGGGCTGAATATACCATAGGGAATTTAACTCGTCAAGGCGCACCGCTGCCGAATAAGGCCGGATCGGTGGGAGTGTGCCCTGAGGGGTCGTACACGTACACGTAATCGCCATCCACGGCCCAATCGTACAGCCAGTGACTGTCGGCGAGGGAGAGGTTGACGCAGCCGTGGCTGTTGGGGTAACCGAAGCGGTCGTGCCAGTAGGCGCCGTGCAGCGCCCGCTTTTGGTCAAAGTACATCGTCCACGGCACATCTTCGACGTGATAGAAGTCCGAGCCGTCGGCTGCGCCGGACCCGCTCATATCCTCAGTAATTTTTCTCTCATAGATCTGGAAGATGCCCGGCCGTGTCCACAGGTTCTCTATCCCGGTGGAGACCAGTGTGGCGAATACCAGTTTGTCATTTTCGTAGACGGCCAGCGTCTGCTCGTCCAGGTTGATCTCGATCCAGCGTTCAGCCGGAACGCCCTCGGGAGGTGCGGACGTGGGTTCAACCCGAGCCACATGGCGGAAATCCAACCACTCCTCCAGCCCAATCCGCACCCAGGTGAGGCCGCCTGCATCCTGGGTGCCGTAGACCTGCACCAGGTTATAACGGTGATAGACCTTGCCGGTATAGGGAGCATCGAAGCCCGCCCCCGTGCGTGATTCGATGTCGCCGAGGATCCAACCGAAGCCATTGCGGGGATGGGAACTGAATCGCAGCCCCTGGAAGGGTTGACGCATGGCCAGCCTACCGCCGAAATCACCCCGCACCCAGTAGCCGGACCGTAATTGATAGAAGACGCCACTTTCGTTTTCGATCCGGTCCTGGTAGGAGACGATCACTTCACCCGGACCCAGGTGCTGCCCGGAGGTGGAACTGGACATGGCATCATCGAGGGAGGTGAAGAGGTAGAAGGCGGCATCGTCCTGAGTCAGCATGAAGTATTGATAGGGGATCTGGGCCAATTCCAGGCCGGGCGGATAGGCTGGAAGGGTTGTCGGGGGATAGGGGATGCCCTCCGCCGCCCGCCCTGCCAGGAATTCTGACGGACCCAGAGGCACACAATCGCTGGGGGCGGTCGAATAGACGCCCGGGGGGCATACCACCGCGCCTCCGGCGGGTTCATCGCCGGCTGCCCGGGCTTGTCTGGCTCCTGCCTGTATGCTCGCGGCGGGGACAAATGCCAGTAAGAGGAAGATGACCAATGAGATTTTTCGCATCGATAAATACCGGTAGAGTGGTTTCGCCTGCCTTTTCAGGGTGAATTTGCTGATTTCCATGTTTTCTGTATGCTCTCACCGCAGGAATTCCGGCGAGGTTTCAGGATTATAGCATGTTTGCACCACTGACTAATTTGTAATGGAAGGGTATTGAAACCCAACTTGACACAAAATCTTCCCTGTGCTACATTTACATCAACGTCACAATTAAAAAAATGTACAACCGGTAAGGAGGAGGATTTGACTAAGAACCGTTCCCAATTGATGGTGGACCGCTTGCGTGAACTACAAGCCTCCTCACCAGATACTGAGGCCTCTGCGGTCGTTTCCGTGGACGGTCTGAGCATTGCCTCCGCTTTACCCCAAGGGGTCGAAGAGGACCGTGTATCGGCTATGTCCGCTGCCATGCTTTCCCTCGGCGAACGGATCGCTACCGAACTTGGACGGGGGTCTCTGGAGCAAGTGTATATCAAAGGCGAAAAGGGTTATGTCGTCCTGATGTCGGTGGGGCAGGAAGCAGTTCTGACAGCCCTTGCCCGTGAAAAAGCCAAGCTCGGTCTGATCCTGCTCGATATGCGCCGGGCGGCTGAAGATCTCTCGAAATTGATCTAAGGTGGCGAGGACTATGGAGCAAATCCCGAAAAGCGGTTTTTATTACGCCAACAAATTCGCCCGGATCAGCCTGCTGGCATATGAGGATGTGATGGGTAAAAATGGCCTCAATGCCATTCTAAACCTGGCGGGTCTGAGCAATCTCATCGACAACTATCCCCCTGATAACCTGGAACGCGAGTTCGATTTCGCCGATTTCACCGCCATCCACATTGGCCTGGAAGATATGTACGGGCCGCGCGGTGGGCGCGGTCTGGCCCTGCGGGCCGGGCGGGCCACGTTCAATGACGGCGCTCAAGAATTTCGGCGCATTGGCTGGCGTGGGCGACCTGGCTTTTAAGGTCCTGCCGCTGCAGGCCAAGATGCGCATCGGCCTGCCGGCAGTTGCCAAGATCTTCTCACAGATAACCGACCAGCTTTCCACCGTCGACGAAACCGACGATGCCTTTATCTGGACCATCCATCGCTGTCCGATTTGCTGGACCCGCAAGAATGCCGATAAGCCCGTCTGCTATATTTCCACCGGTCTGCTCCAGGCCATGCTGACCTGGGTCTCCGGCGGGCTCGAATTCCGTGTGAACGAATCCAAGTGCTGCGCCATTGGGGATACAGTCTGCGAATTTGTCATCCAAAAAGAACCCATTGCATAAGGAATAAAAATGGCCGAGGCGACACGGAAGATCCTCATTGTAGAAGACGACCTCGATGTGGCCGAAATGCTCAATGCCTATTTCCGCGTCCAGGGCTATGATGTTGCCACCGTCAACTGGGGCGAAGATGGCATCCGTGCCTGCCAGTCTTCCCGTCCCGACATCATCATCCTGGATATCCGCCTGCCGGATATCGATGGATACGAAGTAGCCCGGCGCTTGCGTGAGAACCGCCGCACCGCTGATATTCCCATCATCTTCCTGACCGATAAACGCGACCGTTCCGAACGCCTGCAGGGTCTGGAAGTCGGCGCGGATGATTACATCACCAAGCCTTTCGATGTGCAGGAACTGCGCCTGCGAGTCCGCAACACCCTTCGACGGGCTGAGCAGGATACCCTCACCAATCCCGTAACGGGTCTGCCGGATGGGAGATTGGTGGACGAGCGCCTGGCCGAATGCCTGAATAAACTCAACTGGACCATGCTGATCGTCTCGCTGGAATACCTGGATGCCTTCCGTGAATCATACGGCTTTGTTGCCTCCGATGATGTCCTGCGGGCGGTCAGTCTGATGATCCACAATGCCAAACGCGAGATCGGTACAACGGAAGATTTCCTCGGTCATATCGGCCAGACGGATTTCGTGCTGATCACCGCTCCCGACCGAGCAGCTACGCTCAAAGACCGCATTCACAGCCGCCTCGAATCTTCGCTCGACTATTTCTATCCCATCAAGGATCGCGAGCAGATGACCGCCAGCGCCCGCCGGCTGATCTTTAAGATCGGATTGCTGCAAAACGGGGAGCGTGAATACATGAATCTCGACGATCTAAAATTAACCCTCTTGCGAAAAAAGCAGTAGGAGCCCATTGCGTATAGTCGTTATTGTCCCCACGTATAATGAAGCGGAGAACCTTCCCAAACTGGTCTCCGCTTTATTTAGCCTTCCGTTGGACGTGGGCTTGCTCATCGTCGACGATAACAGCCCTGATGGTACGGGCGCGCTTGCTGACAGCCTGGCTGAGAGGTTCCCGGAGCGCATCAGTGTCATGCACCGATCCGGTAAACTGGGTCTTTCGTCCGCTTATTTGCAGGGTTTCCAGAAATTGTTCGAGCGGGATATCGATGCGATTGGCCAGATGGATGCCGATTTTTCACATGACCCCAAAGCGCTGGTTGAGATGGCCAAACGCCTCGAGACCTGTGACCTGGTCATCGGCTCGCGCTACGTAAAAGGTGGCAGTACCGACGAACGCTGGCCCATCTGGCGCAAAGCCCTCTCGGCCTGGGGAAACTTTTACGCCCGCACGATCTTGAATATGTCGCCCCGGGATGTGACCGCCGGGTTCCGTTTATGGCGCAAGGAAGCCTTGCAGGGCATGCCTTTGGAGCGGGTTAAAGCCACCGGCTATGTTTTCATGGTCGAGATGACCTACCTGGCGTATTGTCTCAAATATCGCATTGGGGAAGTGCCCGTCTATTTTGCTGAACGCCGGCTGGGCAAGTCGAAAATGTCGTTCAAGATCCAGGTCGAGGCCGCCCTGCGTGTCTGGCAGGTCTTATGGGATTATCGGGACTTGCGCCGGGCAAGGGACAGACGGCCCGCAGTAAAGGCCTAAGTCCCTGCTCTTACCTCTTCAAGTTTTCCGTCAGTTTGCCCCATTCTTCCAAACTTAAAGTCTCCGCCCGACGGCGGGGATCAATTCCGCTTTCCTTCAAAAACACTTCCGTTTCATCTGCGCTCATCCGCATTCCGGCTGAGATGGAGTTCCGCAGGTTCTTGCGCTTCTGTGAGAAGCCGGCTTTGATCAGCGAGAAGAACTTATCCAGCAGCGGGATGGGAATGAGCGGCTGGGGATGAACATCGATTCGCAGAACGGCCGAATCCACGTTCGGCGGAGGGTAAAAGGCCCCCGCCGGAATGCGGGAGGTGATGGAAGGTATTCCGTACACGTGGACGCTGAGCGCCAGCAGGCTCATCTTCCCGTCTTCTGCCCGGATGCGTTCCGCCACTTCCTTTTGGATGGTCAGCACCACCCGCCGGGGCCGCGGTTCACTCTCGAGCAGGTGGCGGATCACTGCCGAGGTGATGTAATAGGGGATATTGGCTACGACGACATAGCCCTTCGAGTCCATCAGGCTGGCGGGATTTAGTTTGAGAATATCCCCCTGCACGACGCGCACATTGTTGAGCGCGGTGAGGGTATCCCGTAAAACCACAACCAGGTTGTAATCCAGTTCCACGGCGGTGACATGGTGTGCTGCCAGGGCCAGAACACGGGTCAGGCTGCCAAGTCCCGCTCCCACTTCCAGAACATCATCCGATGGCTCCAGCCCGGCGCCGCTGACGATCTCTTGCAGGGCATGGTTATCGATCAGGAAATTCTGACCAAGGCCTTTGTGAGGGCGCAGGTCATACTTCCGCAACAAGGCGGGGACATCCAGTGGAGGCAGTTTGGTATCACTCATGGGAGGACATACAGGTCGGCGATATTGGCGGGGATCGGCGTGAGGAAGTAGACGGTCACATAGTGGTTGATCCAATCTATGCTGTCCATATCGGGGAAACCGAGGTCGATCCAATAAGTGCCCCAGTAGGCGCTGGTGTTGGCGCCGTTATTGTCTTCGATGATGGCTTCGCCATAACCGGGCACAAAGACGCGTTCATGCGCCAGAAGAAGGAACCACGGATAGACCATGGCCACCTCTCCCTTGCGAACACGAGTGCCCAGGGCGGTGCCGGTGCCGCCCTGGCAGGTCGGTGTCTCAGGCACGCAGGGAGCGTAGGGAGTGGCATAAAGCGTGAGGGCCCGCCAGTATTCGATGGAGACCCCATCCACGACGCAGTGCGGATGACGATCTTGGTGCCGATGCCGAGGATGCGATCCTGCGGCGGGCGGACGAGGCTCTCGCCGTCTGAGGTCTGCGAAACCTCTTCTCCGTCTTCAACGCGGGAGCGGGTGCGGGTGATCTTGAGACCCAGTTCGCCGCCTTGCAGCAGGGCTTGCTGGTCCAATTCCAGGTCGGCGGAGAGCTCGGTGCGGGTGCCATAGGGGATGGTTTCCTGCGCCAGGGTGATGGATTCGGTCACTCGCACAACCCGGATCTCTCCATTGAGCGGGAGCGGGTCTGACTCGGGCGGGAGGCTGTAGTCCAATCCCACCAATCCGATACCCGCCTCAGCCAGTGCCTGCCCCACTGTGGGGGCAGCCGAACGTGCCTGTACTGTTTTCCCGTCCAGCGTGACTGTCAGGTCGCGGGCGGGCTGGTATTCGACGGTCAGCGGAGCGCCGCCATCGATGGCGACGAGGGATGTGTTGGCGGGAGGGATAAGCCGGTCGGCGGCGGAGATGCTGAAGCCGGCGTGCTCCAGCGCCTGCCCGACTGTCAAGGCGGAGGTGTTGATCTTCTGCTCGCCGTTGGGTGAAAGAATGGTCAGTTCCACCGCCCGGCGCACTATCAGAGTATATGAGTTCGCCGATGGGAGGGTCTCGTCGAGGGCGATTGCCTTACCCAGGTAGAGCAGGCTGTCGTCCGGGTCGAGCGACACCTCCGCCAGGTTGAGGAGTTTTTCCGGCAGCCGTTCGGAGGTGTTGAGCGTCTGAGTAAGACCATCTGCTTGAATCGTAACTGGCGTCTCCACCTTTCGGCAAGACGTGTTCAGTAGAACGGTCAACAGGATCAGCAGGGCCAGTTTCTTCATCGAGATATTTATCGCCAGTAGAGGTTGGTTATGTAAAAATAATCGCTGCTGGTCAAAACAGCCTCATCATAAGGAACCAGTCTATCGGCGGTGTTGATGGTAGTCTGGTACAGGCTCATGGAATATTGGTCGTCTTCGGTCATGTCGGTGAGGAAGAACAGGACCCGGTCTCCCTGGGGCGACCAGACCATGCGGGGTTTAAACGAGCCGCTCGTCCCGCCGATCTTGCCATAATTGTAGAGGATGCCGGTGGTCATATCGACCATATAAGTTTGCAAGCGCAGGGAGTTCTCGAAGTAGGCACTGTAGACATCATCAAGGATGAACATCTTTTTGCTATCGGGCGAGAAGGCCACCTCGCGTATATCCGGATATACCATGAAACCGTCTTCATCGGGTAGGTAGAAGACACGGCGGCTACCGATGCCACGGGTGGGATCTTCGAGCAAGAGATAGTTGATGTGGTAATAATTCTCATCAGTGGCGGCGTTGGAATTCAGGAAAACCATCGACTTGCCATCCGGGGAGAAGACCAATTTGGAATACGCCTCCAGGGAAGTGATTGTTTGGTCAGCGCCCAGGCGGTAAACTCCTTCGGATTGGCAGAAATCCTGGGCGGTGCAGACACCGCTTTCGAAGAACAACTCCGAGTCCAGCGGGGAGGGGAAGAGGGTGAAGGCGTTACCGTTTCCGCCCTGGAAGGGTCGGTCTTGGTCGATATAGACGATGGCGCTGTCGTTGCTGTTCCAATACGCACCTTGTTTGCCCAGCGAGAAGAACCTGTCGGAGACCAGTTTGGAGGTGGCACTGGTGAGGTCGATCTCGTAGAGGTGGTTGGCGTTGTTGACCAGCAGGCGTTTCCCATCCTCGCTCACGTCCTGCAAATTATAGCCGTCGTCCAGAACCTGGACCTGCTGGCGTGAATCATACAAATAGGCGTAAACTCCCTGAAAATGGACTGCTCCATCCAGGGAACCGGCGGTGGCGTAGAAAATGCAGCCTGCCTCGCATCGGGGAACGGTCACGGTTGGGCCGGTCGGTGGAGCGGCGGTTACGGTGGGGGTGGCGGTGGCGGATGGGTCGCCGCCGATCATGCCAGCCACATCTTCCCCTTCAGTCATTTTCCAGACCTGATACAGGGCTCGCAGTGCCAGGATATTCTTTAAGTTGTAGCCTTCGTGGCTCAGGTGGAAGCCTTCACGGGTGGGGTCGATGCCGGAGTTTTCCAGGTACTGGGCGGCCCGCCAGAAATTGACCACGGGCACGTCGTAATCCTGGGCGACCTGGATGATGACCGGATTGAAGACGTGGGTGCCGTTGCGCATTTCGGAGGAATCGGCTTTGGTCAACAGGATGGGCACACTGCCGCGCTCGATGACATAATCCATGATCTTGCGCAGGTAGCCGTCGTAGCGATCGACCGTCTTCGGTTCCAGCCAGGTCTCCAGGGTGATGAACACGAAGGCCGGGTTTTGCAGGCGGTATTCGCAGGTGAGGGGGGTTTCACCGCTCTTGCAGTAGTGCGGATCGGCCTGCATGGGTGTCAGCAGGGAGGCGGCAGTGAACCCGCCTCGCACGGCCATGCCCCAGCGGACGAATGATCCCGGGAAATGCTCGACCGCATCCCACAGATAACTTTCCTCTGTGGAGGGAGCCAACTCGCCTCGTTCGAAGGGTCCCATAAAGACGAACGGCACTGCCTGGCAGTCACCAATGACGGAGAAGCGGTTGGGGTCGCGGCCCAGCGCTTGCCCTTTCTGGAAGATCTCGAGCACGTGGTCGCTGATCTCGGGCATGATGGGGGCTTCGCGCCAATCGCCAATGGGGACGGATTGGGTCTGGGGTGGTTCCGTGCTGCGGATGCACCATCCGAGGCGGGTGAAGAGGTGTCAGCGGGGGTGACATCTGGAGGGAGAGCAGAGGTTGCTGGTTGAGTGGGGATATCTACAGCCGAAGTCGAATCGATTGAGACGGGTGAAAGGGTAGGTGTCGGCGAGACCTCCGGACCCACAGGCGGCGAGGAGGAATATTCCAATGCAGATGGCTACGAAAATAAATATCACACGCAAAAAACGCATTCGGGAGGGCCTCCAGAGGGATATTTCACTACAAATATATTTCACCACAAAGGGTTAAGGAACCATTTGAAGTACACAAACTGCAGCGGAGCACAAAGGATAAAAAAGATCAGCTCTTACGCTGCTCCCACAGTTGGCGGGTCAGTTGGATGTGGCCCGTATGCAAGGCGGTGTGCTCAAGTGCATGCAACAGGCACCACCCTACAGTGAAGGTTTTTGCGTCCCGTGGCGATGTTCGCGTTTCTTCCAATGCTGAAGGGGAAATTTGCTTTAGTGACTCCCGGGCATGATCGTCCTGGGCGAGAACGCAATCTTTGAGTTCCTGGGGGCTCAATCCGCGCACTGCGAATTCTTCTTCGCGTGTACGCGGGTGGTAGGTTCGCCCAATGCAACTGCCCCGATCCAGTAACGCTCGGCCCCGGTGAGATGGACAACCAGCACATTGATGGAATTCATGTCCTCACCCGCTACCCAGTCCAGCGCCTCCGCGGGCAGGCCGTCGATGGCGTGGAGGATGTCGGTATGCAGTTCGTGGAAACGATCGAAGAGATCATCGCAGAAAGTTGGCATAATTCTTTCCTCTAGATGAGTTCGCACTTCATGACGGTGACCGCCTGACCCGACAGCAGGACCCTGTCACCATCCAGGCGGACGTTCACGACTCCGCCCCTGGCGGAAGCCTGAAAGGCGGTCATTTCGGTTTTGCCCAGTTTCCCAGACCAGTAAGGGGTCAGGCAGCAGTGGGCTGAGCCGGTGACCGGGTCCTCGTTTACACCCACAGCCGGAGCGAAAAAGCGGGAGACGAAATCGAAGGCAGGGTCGCTCGAACGGGTGGTGACGATGGTGCCGCGGACGGGCAGTCTCCCGAGACTGGAGATATCGGGCTTGAGCGAACGGACAAGGGCCTCGCTTTCCAGTTCGACCAGGT
This sequence comes from uncultured Chloroflexia bacterium, assembly GCA_963847105.1. Lineage (GTDB taxonomy): Bacteria > Chloroflexota > Anaerolineae > Anaerolineales > Villigracilaceae > UBA877. Next base: position 499,427 of record CAWJYP010000003.1, read on the forward strand.
AATCATCCAGGTCGCGACCGATGTAGATGGGCTCGACACCGAGCGCTTCGGCCAGTCCGGGAGGAGCAGACACTACCCTGGGAGGGCGAGCGGGGAAATTTAACTCAATCCAATCACCTTTGAGGGAGGCGGTCAACAGTCCGCTCAATGTGTGGAAGCGGGCTTCCTCGTCGTGACGGAGAGCGCCTGTCTCAAAAAGGATATGTGCGCTCGCCAGGGTGGCATGACCGCACAACCTGACTTCAGCAGCCGGGGTGAACCAGCGCAGATGATAGCCTCCCTCCTGCGGAGCCAGGAAGGCCGTCTCCGACAGGTTCATCTCACAGGCGATGGACTGCATCCAGGCTGCGTCGGCGTCCTCAGTCAGTAGGCAAACACCGGCAGGATTGCCGGCAAAGGGTTTGTCGGTGAACGCGTCAACTTGATAGATGATCTGTCTCATGATGCCTCATCTCCAGCCGGATCGTCGTCCATCGACCCGGCTTTTTCGAAAGCTTCGCGGCCTTCTGTGAATGAAAAGTAGATTAACCCGATAGCGCCAATGGAATCCGCCAGACCGAAGCCGGTCAATTCGTATATCAGGCTGGAGGCCAGCAGCACTATCGACATGTAAATACAAACCATCGAGCAGTTCGCATCCGCCAGGATGGGGGCGGAATTGAGGGCTTTACCGACTTTGCGTTTGCCGGCTACCAGCGCCCACATGAAGGAGATGGAGATCACGGATATGATCATGCCGGGGATGGTGGTTCCTGGTGCATGGCGCGTGATGATGTTGTAAACCGCACTGATTGCCAGCCCGATGACCAACAGGTAGAAACTCACACCGGTGATGCGTAAGGCGGTCTGTTCGAAACGTGTCCGCGATGACTCTGGATTCCGGCGGATACGCCAGACCATGGCGATGATGCCCAAACCAGAAAGCACCTCGATGAACGAGTCCAGGCCAAAACCGAAGAGCGCTAACGCCTCGTCCTGGGCGCCAAAAATGACCGATACCACGCCCTCAACGATATTGTAGAGGACGGTCAAGTATGCCAACCAGAGAGCATATTTATATAGTTTTTCAGTTTTCATATTTCCTCATTTTTCGTGCGAGAATTATAGCCTATTCGAGTAGAATAAATGTATGGCTGAGATGATCTCCAGTACCAGCAACCCACTCGTCAAGAAAATCCGCGCCCTGCGGCAGCGAAAGGGACGCACCGAAAGCGGACTATTCCTTGTCGAAGGGATCCACCATGTTGGCGAGGCGGTGGAGGCGGGTTGGATCCTCGAGACACTGGTCTATGCTCCCGATTTGCTGACAAGCGACTTTGCGAAACAACTGGTGGAAGACCGGAAGACATTCGATTTATCTTGTGTAACATTCACATCAGACTTATTCGCCGACATTGCAGAAAAGGATAATCCACAGGGAATACTGGCGTTGGTGCGGCAGAAAAGCCTGACTTTAGGTGATATTTCAACTGACTCATGCCGGTTTGCGGTTGCCCTGGTGGCTCCGCAAGACCCGGGAAACGTTGGCACGATCCTGCGGACGTTGGATGCGGTCGGCGGGAAGGCGTTGTTCGTATTGGATGGCGGCGTGGAACTCTACCATCCTTCGGTCGTGCGAGCCAGCATGGGAGCGTTGTTCTGGATCCCGGTGGTGCAGACTTCCTTCAATGAATTCAGCGGATGGACGCGGCAGAACGATTACCGGTTGGTGGGGTCGTCGGCTCATGCCACGACTGATTTTCGTAATTTGAATCATGATGATAAACGATCCATTTTGCTGCTGGGGAGTGAACAAAAAGGCCTGGGGCCGGAGCAACTGGCCGCCTGTGACCTGGTCGTGTCGTTGCCGATGAAAGGCAGGACGTCGTCCTTGAACTTGGCGGTGGCAGCGGGAATCCTGTTGTATGCCATGAAGGGTTAAATAATGAAGAGGCGCAGATTATGCGCCTCTCTGGATCATACGGGGATATTTTCGGGCAATGGGTTTTGCCCGTTGATGAGTTGGTTATGAAAAAAGACGTATATTGTTAGATCTCATCCTCTTCTTCGTCGAAGAGATCATCTTCTTCCTCTACCTCTTCTTCTTCCCATTCTTCCAATTCTTCCTCTTCCTCCCAGTCCTCGCCTTTGGCGGCGGCTTCCTCGTTGGGAGTGTAGGTCGCACACCCGGTGTCGGGGTCCAGTTCGACAGCCGCGGCACTGCAGTACCCTTCGTCGACAAAGACGCAATCAGTGTAGTGGCAGCGAATACGTGGCATGAAATCCTCCTATGAAGCAGTTTGTTTTACGAGCCTGATAATAGCAATAATGAAGATCAATGTGATAATAACTGCCGAAGCCACACAGAAGGGGCAAATGGCCTTTGATAACGTAGAGTTCCAGATAGGTGAGATATGCGGAAAACCCGACCCCGGTGAGAGCGATGCCGAAGACCAACAGCGGGCCGTGTTCACGGGCCAGGCTCAGGCGAGATTCCAACAGGGCGATGACGGTGATCGCCAGGAAAGCAGCAATGCCAAGTGCAGAAACGGGGATCCCATAAATTTCGGAATACGTGCTGAAATTGACGTCGTGGCAGCCGCCGCTCCCCAGGCACATCTGGCTGTTGCCGGTCAGTTTGTAGATCAGTAAATAAATCGAATCGGCGACCCCCAGGATGGATAGGACGACCAAGGACCAAAAAAGCGTCCGATCTGTCTTGCTCATGGATGTTTTTTTCATATAACCCATATCTCTACTTCAGAGTTAGCAGGCAGCGATTTTACCCCAGAGGGTACAATCAGTAAAGCATTTGCCTGTACAAGCGAGAAGATATTTCCGGAGCCCTGATGCCCGGTCAAACGAGCCGTCAGACTGCCATTTTCTTCTTTGACGATGGCTCGCAAATAAGACTCACGCCCATCCGATTCGAGCGGCTCGACCAGGCGAGCTTTTTGGCGGAGACGCGGCCGGGGAGTGGACCCGGATAGTTTTTCAAGGGCGGGTCGGACGAAGACTTCGAATCCGACGAAGGCCGAAACAGGGTTGCCGGGCAGACCAATGAATGGGATGCCCTGGTATTGCCCAAAGGCGAGAGGTTTGCCGGGGCGCATATCCACTTTCCAGAAATCGAGTTCGCCTTTCTCTTCCACCACCGATTTGACATAATCGAAAGCGCCCACGCTCACTCCGGCGGAGGAAACGATCAGGTCGGCCTTTTCGGCAACGGCCCTGTCCAGCCTGGAGCGGATATCGGTTTCGTTGTCCGCTGCAACGCCCAACTCGATCAACTCCACTGCGGCGGACTTGCTCAACACTGCCAGCATGGGGGAGTTGGCATCATGGATCTTTCCCGGCACGAGCGATTCACCCACGGGCAATAGTTCGTCACCACAGGAAAGGACTGCCATGCGAGGCTGACGGTAGACGGGCACTTCGGCCTGCCCAAGCATGGCAAGCAGTCCCATCTCCTGCGCCCGCAGACGGATACCGCACGGGAGCACCATATCACCCCTGTGCAGGTCGTCTCCGTGGTGGCGAATGTTTTCTCCAGGTTTGAGCGTCTTCATGACCGCCACGGTCGCGGGGGCTTTTGAGCCGGGGGCACGAACATTGAAATCGGTGTCTTCCACCATAACGACTGCGTCTGCCCCGGCGGGTACAGCTGCCCCGGTCATGATGCGGGCTGCCTGCCCGGTTTGGAGGGTGATGGCCGCATGGTCGCCGGCGCGGATGTCGGTGACAACATCCAGCAGGCGGGGAGCCTGGTGGGTGGCATCTGCACTATCCTGTGCGATGATGGCGAAACCGTCAACTGAAGAATTATCGAAAGGAGGAAGGTCATGGGCGGCAATAATATCTTCCGCCAGGACGCGACCGGCAACATGAGTAAAGGGCAAGGTTGTTGCCCCCACCGGTTGGAAGAACTTGAGTATGCGCTCGCTTGCCTCAGAAACACTTAACATGAATGTCGCCGCCTTAGGAAAGCGGCGACATTATACCATGTGCTTGATAGTTGGCAAGTGCTGGAAGGTTTTCCGGCGCTTACATTTCTGTTTGACTAGCCGTTCTTCTTCTGGAATTCTTTCATGAATTGGGCCAGGGTCTCGGCACCTTCCAAGGGCATGGCATTGTACATGGTGGCGCGGATGCCGCCGACCGAACGGTGACCCTTGAGGCCAATCAAGTCTGACTTCTTGGCTTCGGAGGTGAACTGCTCTTCCAGGGCTTCGGAGGGCAGGCGGTAGGTAATGTTCATCCACGAGCGGTCAGCCGGTTTGGCGTGGCCGCGATAGAACCCGCCGCTCTGGTCGATGGTCTCATAGACCATGTTGGCTTTGGTTTTGTTGCGCTTGGCAACTGCTTCAAGGCCGCCGAGCTGCTTGGCCCACTTCAGGACCAGCCCGACGATGTAGATGTTGAAGCTAGGCGGGGTGTTGTACAGTGAGCCGTCGGCGGCATGCGTCTTGTAGTTCAGGATGACGGGGTTCGTATCGGGAGCTTTCTCGACCAGGTCTTCGCGGGCGATGACAATGGCAACGCCAGCGGGACCGGCATTCTTCTGGGCGCCGGCATAGATGAGACCGTATTTGGAAACATCTATGGGCTTGGCAATAAAGTCGGAGGAGGCATCGCAGATCAGCGGCACGCCGGCGGGGGGAGTGGGCTCGGCGAAATATTCAACGCCCTGGATAGTCTCGTTGGAGGTGAAGTGCAGGTAGGCGGCTTTAGGGTCCAGGTCGAGTTCGGCCTGGGCGGGGAGGTGGTCGAAGTTGCTGGCTTTTACGGTGGCGGCGACCCGCGCAGTTCCGAGTTTGCAGGCTTCGTCGTAAGCCTTCTTGCCCCATGAGCCGGTCAGAATATAATCGGCAGACGCTCCAGTCGGCCGAAGATTCATCGGGATCATGGCGAATTGAAGGCTGGCACCGCCTTGCAGGAACATCACTTTATAGTTCCCGGGGATGCCCATCAGCTCGCGCAGGTCGGCTTCAGCGGTCTGGATGATGGCCTCGAATTCTTTCGAACGATGGCTGATCTCCATGACCGACATGCCGGTGCCTTTGTAGTCGAGCAGCTCGGCCTGGGCTTGTTCCAGGACGGACAAGGGCAGGGTGGCTGGGCCTGGGTTGAAATTGAAAACGCGCTTGGGTGACATGATATGTTCTCCTCTTTGGGCTTGGATTTCGGCCAGATGTTATCTGAGCCAGACGGGCAAGATGCTAAATTATAGTATATTCAATTATATCCGTGAGTGCAAAATTTCACAATGTTTAGAGCATATTTTACCAGAAGTATAGACAATCTTAGTGATATGATTGACAATACTCATACCCATTGATAAAATTGATTGTGCAATTTTTCCCAATCAATAACAGGATCCATGGAAGCGAACGGTGGTACCCTGTTTTTTGAAACTGCAAAATTCCCCAAGGAGGAAGACCATGAAAATCTTAGTATGCGACAAGACCGAAGCGGAATGCATCGAGCGGATGCGCGCAGCCGGGCTGACGGTGGATACCAATTTCGAGATCACACCCGAAGAACTGCCGAATGTGCTGCCTGCTTACGACGGTATGGTTGTTCGGAGCCGGACCAAGGTCCGCCAGCCGTTGATCGATGTATGTCCCAACCTGAAAGTGATCGTCCGCGGCGGTGTGGGTCTCGATACGATCGATGCCGAGTACGCCCGCTCGAAGGGCATCACCGTGATGAACACCCCCAAGGCCAGCAGTGCTTCCGTTGCGGAACTGGCGGTCGGGTATATGTTCGCCTTGGCCCGCTCCATCTCCCAGAGCCACTGCAACCATGAAGGCTGAGAAATGGGAAAAGAAAAGTTTCGAGGGTGATGAACTGGGTGGTAAGACACTCGGCTTGATCGGCATAGGCAATATCGGCAAGGAAGTTGCCAAGCGTGCCACTGCACTGGGGATGACCGTGGTGGCTTACGATCCGTATGTGAAGGATGCCGAAATCGTCAAATTGGTCTCTCTGGATGAACTGCTGGCCCAGGCCGACTACATCAGCCTGCACCTGCCCAAGACCAAAGACTCTGCCGGCATGATCGGCAAGGCCCAGTTGGACAAGATGAAAACCGGTGTGCGTATCATCAACTGCGCCCGCGGCGGAATCGTCGATGAGGCTGCTCTCTACGAAGCCCTGACGAACGGCAAAGTTGCCGGAGCTGCGGTGGATGTTTTCGCAGAAGAACCGCCCACCGATTGGAAACTGCTCAAGCTCGACAACGTGATCGGATCGCCGCATATCGGCGCGGCTACCAAGGAAGCCCAGGGTCGTGTGGGCGCAGAAGTGGCTGAGAAATTGATCGAATTCGCCAAGAACAATAAGTAAACAAGGAAATACCAAGGGGCGGCCCGCAAGCCGCCCCTGTTGGTTAAACCTATGAAAACCATCGCCGATCTCGGAATCCAAATCCCGCAATTTCACCTGCCAAAAGATGGCACCGACCTGACCCGTTGGGCCGTCATCGCCTGCGACCAGTTTACCTCCCAGCCGGAATACTGGCAGGAGGTGGAGAAATTCGTGGAGGCATCCCCTTCGACATTCAACCTGGTTTTGCCGGAAGTCTATCTCGACAAGCCGGGGGAAGAGGAGCGCGTCGAGAACATCCACAGCGCCATGCAGGACTACTTGAAAAAGGGCATCCTGCAATCCCGTGAAGGCCTGATCTATGTTGAGCGGACCGCTCATGGGAAGACCCGCAAGGGCATCCTCCTGTGCCTTGACCTGGAACGGTATGACTTCACCAAAGGTTCGACTAGTCTCATCCGCGCCACCGAGGGAACGATCGTGGAGCGTCTGCCACCGCGTATGAAGATACGCCGGGGGGCCGCGTTAGAACTTCCGCACATCCTGGTCCTGATCGATGACCCGCTCCAGACTGTAATCGAGCCGCTGGATGAGGTCAAAGAGGAGCTTGAAAAGCTGTACGATTTCGAACTTATGCTGGGCTCGGGTCACCTGACCGCTTATGCTATCGATGAAAACCGGGAAGCGCAGATCATCGGAGCCTTGCGAGAACTGGCTCACCCGCAAGTCTTTGCCCAGAAGTATGGAGTCGAAGAAAAAGAACCAGTGCTGCTCTTTGCCATGGGTGACGGCAACCATTCGCTGGCGACCGCCAAAGCCGTGTGGGAAGAACTGAAACCGCAAGTGGGGATGGATCACCCTGCCCGGTATGCATTGGTTGAGATCGAGAATGTCCATGACCAGGGGCTGGAATTCGAACCGATCCACCGGGTGCTGTTTGGCTTGAAAAAGGACATCCTGCAGGAAATGCGGCGAGTTTTTGGGGAAAACGTTCAGGTTAGTGCCGCAAGCCAGCCGCGAGGCAATGGTCAAGGCTGTGGATGAAGCGAGCGGTGCAACTCACAGCCATCGGATATATCAGTAGCGACGGAAAGCCTGCTTTCGGCGTGATCGAGATCTCCAACCCCACCTCCAACTTGCCGGTGGGAACTCTGCAGGCGTTCCTTGATCCGTTCGTGAAAGAGGGCGGTGCGGAGAAGATCGATTATGTCCATGGGGAGGAGGTGGTCTGCACGCTGGGCGCTCAACCGGGCAACGCCGGTTTCTATGTCCCCGGCATGGATAAGTCGGACCTGTTCAAGACGGTCATTCTGGATGGGGCCTTGCCGCGCAAGACCTTTTCCATGGGGGAAGCGAAAGAAAAACGTTTTTATATGGAAGCGCGCAAGATCATTGATTGAAAAAGGAAGATCAAACACGAAGTTCACTAATAAAGAAAAAAAACTCCTCGCTGGTACGAGGAGTTTTTAATTGGTCCACGCATTTATTGACAGGCTATCGCTAATAGGGAAGCGATATCGGCGTTATTGTTCACCTGGGTGAACTTGCCATCGGTGATGCCCATTGGTTGGAAAGGCGGCTCGCTTTGCATGGCGGGTTGACCGAGCCGCAGGGTGTAGCAGACCACAAAGGTCTCGGTGGTGTTGGTGGAAGTGAGCACCTTCATCGCCAGAGGTATCTGATAATAAAGGCTGCCGGCCGCGCCTTCGTTTCGGGAGGTTCCAAAAGTGACGGTGACCGCTTCGGTGTTCTCGTACCCGGCAGCATAGGCGGCAAAGTCGCCAGGGAATGCGGCGGGATTCTGGAAATAGGAAAAGGCTCGCACGTATTGTTTCGAGTTGATGGCGTTCAAGAGTGAACTGACGGTTTCTAGCGGACCGCTGCGGTTGTCGATGTAGTTATTCTTGTCTACATCGAGACTACCAGCCGAAGCGGGGACCTCGACGGATCCGGTGGGATACTCCACGCATGCGTCGGCCAGGGCTGAGGTGATGCTGGAACCTGCCGGCGAGATTTTGGCGGTGCCGCGGGATATGCTCATGGGCTGGAAGGGCGGCTCGCCGAACACATCCGGCGAAGACTGATGCACCACATAACAGGCGGCATAGTTCGTCTGGACGCCGTTGGCCTCGCTGGCTTTCAACAGGACCGGTACGGTGTAGTAGGCCTGACTCATGCCGCCTTCACCGGTGATTTGCCCAAAGACCAGGTCGACGGAAATGGTATTCGCATAGCCGTTCACAAAGTCAGAGAAATCACCGACCATCGTGGAGGGGTCGGTCCAGTATCCATAGGCGCGGGAGTATTCCTGGCGGTTGATGGCGTTATAGAATGAAATGATGATCTGTGAAGCTGTGCTGCGGTCATCGACATACGTGGAAACAGGCGGGATGGGTGGCTGAGCCACCGTTCCGACCAAGGGGATGGTAGGCGTTGCGCTGGGTGTGGAGGAAGGCAGTAGGCGCGTGATGGTACCAATCAGGGTAGTTGTGTAGGTGGGGGTATTCGTTGTCGTTTCTGTTGGATTTCCCGGGGTGGATGCGGGGACAGCGGTATTGAAGAGGTTGCAGGCAGCCAGGATAAGGACCAGTATTATTAGAAGGGCGATCTTGCGATTCATCTTCAATTTCCTTTCTTTTACGCGTACTTTCGTCTTTTAACTCCCACTTATTCAACGCACAGACACCAATATTAGTTCCGCTCCGCTGTCAGGTCTTTCGACCGCAACCGCAGCGTTTCGAGGGCTTTCTCAAAATCAGGCGGATAGGGAACCGAAAAGGATAATGTCTCGTTTGACTCGGGATGGGTGAACTGCAGGCTCTGTGCATGTAAGGCCGGGCGGGCGATCAGGTCGGTGGGAGGAGCGCTGTAGAGGCTGTCACCCAGCAAAGGAAAGCCCAATGCGTAGGCATGAACCCGTATCTGGTGAGTCCGACCGGTGGCGGGGATGGCTTCGAGCAGACAGTGGTCGGAAAAACGCTCCAGGATGTGGAAGCGGGTCTCGGAGGGTTTGCCTTTGCCATGGTCCACGGCGGTGCGGTGGGTGTGACCGACATTGACTCTCAACGGATGGCGGGCGGTGTGCTCGTCCCACGGGGGCAGGCCATGGACGATGGCATGGTACACCTTGTGGACCTGCCTGTGTTCGAATTGAAGGTTGAGAGACCGATGCGCCTCCGCTTTTCGGGCCAGGACCATCACCCCGCTGGTGACCTTGTCGAGCCGGTGGACGACCCACATTTTGCCAAATTGTCCTTCCAACTCCTTGAGCAGGTAGGGCGCGTCCTTCTCCCACCCGTCTGGCTGGACGGGCAGACCGGCGGGTTTGTTGAGGACGATAATACTGTTATCTTGAAAAAGGATATCCATTGCAGGTTATGGGAACATTTTACTCGGGTTGAGAGTGTCTTGCCAACAAAGGGATCAACTCCGGGATGGAGTGAATCTGATATGTCACGGGCAGGTCGGTGGTTTTGCCGGAGGGGTTGACCCAGCAGGTGTCCAGTCCGTAATTGATCCCACCGAGTATGTCAGAAGTGATGCTATCGCCAATGACCAGCACTTCACTCTTGGGGGGATCGCCCAGCTCTTTAAAGACGATGTCAAAAAAGGCTCCCGCCGGTTTGGCGACACCCATCTCCTCGGAGATGAAAATCTTCTCGATCAAGGAATGGATGGGGGAATTCAACAGGCGTGGACGCTGCACCTCCGCCAGACCGTTGGTGATTACGCTGAGGTGATGTTGCTTTGACAATTCCTCCAGCGTGGCGCTGACCCCTTCGAACAGATCGCTTTCTCGGGTAAGGTTCTTTAAGTAGAGGCTGCTAAATGACTGTGGATCTGCCGATAAACCGATCTCGGCGAAAAGTAACTGGAACCTTTTTGTGCGCAGTTCCACCGAAGACAAATGACCCTGCTCGAATTCTTGCCATACATGACGGTTATGCAGATGGTACATTGGCAAATACCCTGCCTTGTAAGGCAGGGTCAATTCCTCGAAGGTCCCTTTAAGAGCCTGGGCTTCAGCCCTGGGGTAATCAAAGAGGGTGTCGTCTGCGTCGAAGAGCAGCCAGGGATACTTCACGTCACGACCTGTCGGTCTGTGGAATATTTTATGTATCGATTCTCTTTCATAACGGAAGCGATCCGTTCCACAGCCTGGCGGATTTCCATAAAGGATGTGTAGAGTGGAACCAGGCCAAAACGCAGGTTGTCGGGAGCGCGGAAATCGGGGATGACGTTCATCTCATCGATGAGGGCACGGTTGATGCGATAGCCTTCGGGGTGGCGCAGGCTAACGTGCGAACCTCGTCGGGATGGGTCGCGCGGCGTGCCGAGACGAAAGCCCAAAGGGGCCAGTACCAGGTCAAAAAGGAAAATGAAATATTCGCTCATCAATACGGATTTGGCGCGGATGGCGTCGATGCCGGCCTCGGTGGTCAGGTCTAAAGAGGCTTCCATTGCCAGGAGAGACAGGATCGGCTGGGAGCCGGCCAGGAAGCGAGCCATGCCGGGCGCGGGGGAATAGTCCAGACCGAAGGCGAATGGCGTTTGCTGGCCCCACCAGCCCCAGATAGGCGAGAGAAGGCGCTCGTGCAGGTCCCGCCGGACATACAGGAAGGCCTGTGAGCCGGGACCGCCGTTCAGGTATTTATAGGTGCAGCCGATGGCCAGGTCAACCTGGGAATCATCCAGGTCGATGGGCGCGGCGCCAACGGAGTGACTCAGGTCCCACAGGATCAGTGCGCCTCGCTGATGCACCATGGAGGTGATAGCGGTCATGTCGTAAAGATAACCAGACTTGAAGAGGACGTGCGAAAGCGTCACCAGGGCTGTATCCTCATCGATGGCAGCCGCAAGTTCGTCCAGGTCGGGAGTGACGTCGTCATCTCGTGAGCCGATGCGGACGATCTTATGCTTCCCGCCCAACATCCGCACGAGACCTTGCAGGATGTACAGATCGGAGGGGAAATTCAGAGTGTCGGTAACAATGCGGCTTCTGGAAGGTTGGTGCGCAAGCGCGGCGGCGGAGAGTTTGAACAAGTCGATCGAGACGGTGTCGCTGACGATGACCTGTCCCGGCGCTGCGCCGATGAGAGGAGCGATCTTTTCACCGACCCGCACAGGCGCATCCCACCAATTCTTGCCCCACCCGCCGACCAGGTCATGGCCCCATTCGCCTTCGATGGCTTCCTTCATTCTTGCGATGGTGCAAAGCGGCAGCCGCCCGAGGGAATTACCGTCCATGTAGATCCTACCGGGGTCGTCGTGGACGAACTGGGCGCGGTACTTGCCGAGCGGGTCATCCCGGTCGAGTTGGAGTGCAAAGGCGGGGTTAAGTTGGAAAAGTGGCTGCATGGATATATTGTAATCGGGTTGAGTGGGAGCATATTAATGGAAAATTGGTCAAGAATTTGGTCTTTAAAAAACCTTGACATTAACGTAACGTCAGGGTTTATCATTGGCGCATGTCCTATACCGTCAAGCAACTCTCCGATCTGGCAGGCGTTAGCATCCGCACACTCCATTATTATGACGAGGTCGGCCTGCTCAAGCCGGAATCTGTTGGCGGCAATGGATACCGGTATTATGAAGTAGGTTCGCTGTTGCGTCTTCAGCAGGTTCTGTTCTACCGGGAACTGGGGCTGGAATTGAGTGAGATCAAGGAGATCATCACCCGACCGGGTTTCGACGTGGAGGTTGCGCTCGAATCCCACCGCAAGTCCCTGCAGGGACGAGTGGAGCGGTTGAACCGCCTCATCGCCACTGTGGACGACACAATATTGCATTTGAAAGGAAAAAAGGAAATGAGCAAAAAACAATTATTCCAGGCATTCTCGGATGAGGAGCAGGAAAAATTAGCCGCCGAAGCCGAGCAGATGTATGACCCCGAGATCGTCAGAGCTTCGCAGAAGAAATGGAAGTCTTATACCACCGCAGACAAGCAGCGGATTGGCGAGGAGGGCAACGCGGCTTATGAAATGATCGTGGCAGCCATTCCACTGGGTCCGGGAAGCCCACAAGCCCAGGCTGGTGTGGACCTGTGGAGGAAGCACATGGATTATTTCTGGACTCCCAACCCGGAACAACTGATTGGTCTGACGGACCTGTATAACACCGATCCACGCTTCAAGGCGAATTTTGACAAGATCGACCCACGTTTGGCTGAGTTCATGAGCGAAGCGGTGAAGATCTATGTGAAAGGCATGAAGTAGAATCAAAAACTCCGGGCTCAAACCCGGAGTTTTTGATTCAAATTGGAGATTGAAAGATGTCGAAGGTCGTTGGAATGTTTTGACGTTCAAATACGAGATGAAATTGGTTTTCGATCATCCCCACGCAGAATGGACTCGGCGGTAGGCCTCATCCAGTTCTTCCGGCAGGACGCGCGTCTCGGCAGTGCTGGACATGAAATTCGTGTCACCGATCCAGCGCGGGACTACGTGCAGGTGGACGTGTTCGGCGATGGCGGCGCCGGCAGCCGCGCCGATGTTGGCGCCCAGATTGAAGCCTTCGGGACGGTAGGCATGACGGAGGACTTCAATGGCTTTGCTTGCCAACTCCATCATCTCGGCTCGCGCAGGCGCTTCCAATAATTCCAGCGAGGCTTTATGGTCATTCGCAACCACCATCAGGTGTCCGCTGGTATAAGGATAACGATTGAGGATGACAAAGGAATGATGGCCGCGAAAGACGATCAGGTTTTCGGCGTCGTTCTGCTCGCCGAGGACGGTGCAAAAGACACAGCCGCTTTTTTCCTGTTTTTCCACGTATTTCATTCGCCAGGGCGCCCACAGTCGTTTCATGGTCGGATTCTCGCACTTGATGGATTGGTAATGGTCTGCCTGCCTTGACAACCTTATTAATATTATCTGCGATTGTACTACCGGTTGACAGCCATTTGGAAAAAGAGTACCCTAGGGGTGGCGGCTGCCCTTGACCTGCCGGGAAGCGTGCCGCTGCCGGCGGCGCAGGTCGGCCAGGCTCTCCCGCAGCCAGCGGGGATTCTCGATCAATTCTCCAGTAGAAAGGGCCGCCAGGCATTTCAGGCCTACATCCACTACCCACCCGTTTTCCCGTCAGGATAAGCCGCTTCTCAGGGGTGGGCAGTTCCAGCATCAGGCAGACAACCCAGCGCTCTCCCGCCTGTTTGACGACGGCATGCTTGAGCACCGCATCGGCCGGGATGGCCCGGTGGTAGCACATGCGGATGTCACCCACGTTCTGAACGTAGAACGACCTGCGCCCATGCTCATCCTGGCGCAGCTTGCAGCCATCGCCGTAGGTGTATTCGAGGCTCTTGAAGCGATACCGGCTTTTAAAGCGGGGAAAACCCGGCTTTTCGCCTGCCTTCAAGCGGCGAAAGAAGGCTGCAAAGGACTTGTCCAGGCGGCGCAGCAAGGTGCTGCAGGCTGGAAGCGTTGAGCTGTCCGAGCGCATCCGGGCTGTCTCGACGTATGGAGCAAATGGCCCTGTTCGACACCACCCCGCACTGGACCGTTACCGAGTTAACCCGCCATCTACGCCGGTTGATCGAGGACGATCCCGAAACGCAGGGGGTGTGGGTGGAAGGGGAGATCTCCAATCTGTCCCGGCCTGCTTCGGGACACCTGTACTTCACCCTGAAAGACAATGCCGCCTCCCTCCGCTGTGTCATGTGGCGGGGTGAAGCGGCCCGCCTGCGTATCCCCTTGCGGGATGGGGACGGCGGTGGAAGCCTACGGGAAGGTCAGCATCTATGATGCGGGCGGGCAATATCAACTGTATGTGGAGATGATCCAGCCACGCGGCGAGGGTGCGCTGTATCAGGAATTCCTGCGCTTGAAGGCGCTGCTTGAGTCCGAAGGCCTGTTCGATGTGGCTCGGAAACGGCCCATACCCGACACGCCTCGGCATATCGGCATCGTTACCTCGCCGAGCGGGGCAGCGTTGCGGGACATCCTGAACACGATCCGGCGGCGGTTCCCACTGGTAAAGGTGACCCTCGCGCCGGTGCCGGTGCAAGGCGAAGAGGCCCCGGCTGCCATTGTGGCAGCCCTGGAGGCACTCAACCTGCATGCGGCTCCGGATGTGATCCTGCTGGCACGCGGCGGCGGGTCCATCGAGGACCTGTGGGCTTTCAACGACGAACGGGTCGTGCGGGCGGTGACGAGGTCCCTCGCCCCGGTCATCACTGGCGTGGGTCACGAAACCGACTTCACCCTGGCGGATTTCGCCTCCGACCTGCGCGCACCTACGCCTACCGCCGCGGCTGAACTGGCGACCCCGCTGACGCTGCTGGATATCAAGTCTGGCCTGGTGGAGATCCAGCGCATCCTCATCACATCCATGGAGACACGCATCCAGCGTCAGCGGGAAGAATTGACCTGGAATGAGAGCCGCCTGCGGATGGTTTCGCCGGTGCGACGTTTGCAGGTCGAGCGGCAGCGGCTGGATGAACTGGCCCGACGTGGCACTGCCGCTCAGGTCCATCGGCTGCAACTGGCATCGAAGACCATGAAGGGTTTGGAAAATCAACTGCTGGCGCTCAGTCCTATGGCGGTGCTGGGGCGGGGTTACGCCGTTGTGACGAAGGATAAGAAAGTTGTCTCCAGCAAGGCGCAGGTGCAGGAAGGCGACGCGCTGCACGTGCAGGTCAGCGACGGAGAATTCGATGCCCGTGTGACGGGCATGGAGAGATAATTATGGCAAAAACAGATTCCAAGCCAATCGAGAAATTGACCTACGAGGAGGCCTCCACCGAACTGGAGAAGATCGTCTCGGCCCTTGAAATGGGCGAACAACCTCTGGAAGAATCGCTTTCCCTGTTCGAGCGCGGCCAGGCATTGACCAAACGCTGCGTGGAATTATTGGACGTAGCGGAATTGAAGGTGAGCAAGTTAAGCGGCGAAGTTCTGGAGCCTTTTGAGGCCGAGGAATGATCATGGGGAATGTACTCGAAAACCATGTGCTTATCACCGCACTGGCAGCCTGGCTGCTGGCACAGGCGTTGAAGATCCCCATCGACGTGTTCCAATCCAAGCGCTGGAACTGGGCCTTGTTCTTCGCGGCGGGAGGCATGCCCAGCTCGCACTCGGCGCTGGTCACCTCGGCAGCGGCGGCAGCGGGATTGAATTATGGGTTCGATACGCCTTTATTTGGTGTGGCGGTGGCATTTGCCATGATCGTGGTCTATGATGCCACCGGGATACGGCGGCAAGCGGGTATGCAGGCTGCCAAGATCAATATATTGGTGGATCAACTACTGAAAGGGCATCCCATCTCGCAGAAGAACCTGGCAGAGGTGCTGGGGCACACACCCCTGGAGGCGCTGGGCGGCGTGCTGCTGGGACTGGCGGTAGCGCTGGCGCTGTGGTTGATGTGGCAGTGAGGAAAAGAACTGGTTGGGGGGACTTTCCCATGAAACTTACGCGGGTCTTTTTCCTACTCGCATTTCTTGCTATTACCAGTTGTGATCGAACGAAGAATAATACTCGACCAACATCGACGGACCTAAGCGGGGACGATACAAGTAAAACAATCCAATCCTCATTTACAAAAACGAATACCATAACCTATTTAGCGTCTCTTGTTCCGACAGAATCACCGACATTACCGTCCGTACCAGTGTTGGCTGAGTCATCCGTCGTGAAAATGATCGAATTCAATGCTATTGTCGGTGATAATCCGATTTCGTTTTACCCTTCTCAATTCTTCTCAATAAGTCCCAATGGGGAAACGATAGCGGTCATCGGTCCTGATTGGCCAAACGATTATACATATCCCTTTGATATTAGCATTGAAAATAAGGTTTTCTTATGGACCTTGAATGCCCCCGATGATTCTGTGAAGAGTTATGTGAGTCTTGTTATTAATCCCCAAAGTATTGCATTTAATCATAAGGGAGATTTATTCGCGATTGCAGGTTCAGATATGGAAGGTTCCAATAGGAAAGGAAAAATTGCTGTTGTTGATTGGCGAGATGGGGAAATAATAGGATTGTTCAATAGTGATAACCTCAGGAATCGTTCAATTAGATTTCAATGTAGATGATTTATGGTTGTTTACTCAAGATGCCCTCGAATTATCAATATGGGATTTATCAACTTCTCAAAAGAAAATATCGTTTCCATCCCGACCATCTGGTCCCAATAGTTTTTCCCTAAGCGGAGATGGATCTATTTTAGCTTTTGTGAGCGGAAATGAGATTCAATTACTAGATGCACACAGCCTACAACTAATTGAGGTTAGAAGGAATCTTCCTCATACAATAGGCAAAGGTAATCTCATATCAATCAGCCCTCAAAACAACTGGTTAGCAGAGGCAGGATGCACAAACTTCTCTTCGGAAATGTGTATTCAGGGAGAGATATCGATGTGGGAGGGCAGTTCAAAAAGCCCTCATTATTCGCTAAATGGATTGAAATCATTCTCTGGCGATTCCTATTACACAACACTTGCATTTTCTTATGATGATTCCATCCTTGCTGCTGGAAATAATTTTGGTTTACATCTTTGGAATTTATCTTCAAGAGAGAGAATACCAGCAGATCTTTCCATTCAAGACTTGGAAATCTATTATATTGAATTTGTACCGGACAGCGATATTTTCATAGTATTTTCAAACAAGGGAATTATTAAAGGGAAAATTGATTAAGATTTTTTATGAATGTCGAGGATAACGAAATAACGGAGAAAAAAGTGCAGAAGAAAATAAACCACATATTGGAATGTGGTGGGCTATGAAAAAAGCAATAATAATTATCCTTTTTCTTGCTCTAATATTAATTGCTGGTATATGGGTTAATGCTATATCCGACTCGAAGGTTGTTGGTGGCCTTTCATCATCCTCACCATATATAAAGCAGATGAATTGTCTACAAACGATGCTCTGGATAGTTTTTTCCCTGATAAGTGGATTAACTCTACTATTCAAACCACGCCAGATTGTTGAATGGATTAATCAAAAGCTGAAAAGCAAAATGAACATGGCTCTCATCCGATTCCACGGCATACTCCTATTGCTTTCACTTCTTCTGACGCGTTATAACCTCTTAAATGATTGCGTAGTTCTTTGTAGTCGCCTGAGGTAATTCTCTCCTAATATAATGCCCCCACTATTGCGGATTGCCGAACGAGGCAACCTTACTGCTTACCGCGCCAGGCGCAGTTTGAGCGAGCGGAACAGGCTGCGCATCTCCGGCACGCGCAGGGCGATCAGGAGCAAGCCGTAGACCAATCCACCCAGCGCCACGCCTCCCAAAGTCACCACGGCCGCGGATTGGGTTTTCAGCGCCTGCATCCACACGATCAGTGCCGCGGTCATTCCGGCGCTGCCAAGTAGGGCTACGCCTAAACTCTTGCCGATTTCCCCCTCGTGCAGGCCCTTCAACCGTCTGCGCATGAGCAGGAGCAGGGTCGTCACTTCCAGCGCGGTGGCAACCGAGACGGCCAACGCCAGCCCGCCGTGCGGCTCCCAGCCCTGGCTGCCAAACAGAGGTGCGAAGACCAGGCTCAAGACCGATGCAGATCAACATGGCGGTTGCACCGACGATGACGGGCGTTTTAGTATCGTGCATGGCGTAGTAAGCCCGCACAAGCACTTCCAACACAGAATGGAACACCAACCCAGCCGCGTACCAGGTCAGTGCCCACGAGATCATGCGCGCATCCTGTTTGGGATAAAGGAAAGCGACGATGGATAAACCCAGCAGGACCAATCCGGCGGTGGCGGGTACTGACAGAAGGATAACTCCCCGGATCGCCGAGGCAAGGGTCCTGCGGATGGCATCGAAGTCGTTGCGGGCAAATTGGGCCGAGAAGGTTGGCATGACCGCCGTCGCCACGGATTGAGCAATGGCAGCCTGGGCCATGATCATTAAGGTGAAACCGGCAGAGAGAGCATAGGCCGTTCCTTCGACCATGCGCGAGGCCAGCGAAGTGGTAACGATGACCATTAACTGGACCGCCGCAGCACCGAACATCCGTGGCGCCATCAGACGGAAGACTTCGCCAACGGAGGCGTCCCGCAAGCCGAAGATGGGGAAGTATTGGCCCTTCAACCGGAGCAGCGACGGTATCTGGATTAGCAGGTTCAACACTGAGCCGAGAACCACTCCCCAGGCCAGGCCGTAAATACCCATGCTCGGAACCAGGAAAATGAGGCCCAATATCTGCCCGATCTGATACATGGCCGGCGCCAGGGCAGACATGAGGAATCTCTGGTGAGAGTTGAGGATGCCGATGACCAGGCCGCTCAGCCCGAAAAAGATCACCGAGATGGTCTGGATGCGCAGCAGCGCTACCGTCAGAATCTGTTTATCGGCGGAGAAGCCCACTCCGAGAACGTATTTCACCAGCGGCCCGGCAAAGAGCGCTGTCAACCCGGCCAGGACTGTCAGGATCACCAGGATCGTATTGGCGGTACCGGAGGCCAGTCTCCAGGCCGAGCGCTGGTCTTTGCCGACCAGGAATTTAACGAAGATGGGAATAAAGGAAGAAGCCAGGATGCCGCCAGCCATGATGGTCACCAGCGCTTCGGATGGGCGGTTGGATTGGACAAAGGCATCCAGGTCCACCCGCGCATTGAAGG
Organism: uncultured Chloroflexia bacterium; assembly: GCA_963847105.1. Lineage (GTDB taxonomy): Bacteria > Chloroflexota > Anaerolineae > Anaerolineales > Villigracilaceae > UBA877. The sequence goes on from CAWJYP010000003.1 coordinate 518,304, forward strand.
TACCGGCGATAAGCACCTTGGTGACCAGCCCGATCAACTGGCTGACGAGATAAGCCGCCATGACGGTCCCGGCGGCGCGAGCGATACTTGGATTGGCTTGTGCGGGGGCTTCCATGAGAGGGGATTATACCCCAAGGGGGTACTCCCCCTTTTTCGCCGTGAGAGGCAGGTAGGCCGCTATAATCAATACAACGAGGTGACCCGCCCACCATGACAACTACAAAACATCCCACAGGTAGACTAATCCTCTTCCTTTTCCTGCTCAGTTTCATTTCGGTGGCTTGCTCAATATCTCTGGTCGATACGCCTCCGCTGCCCACAGTCGTACCCACGAACACCCTCCCCGGACCGGGCGAGGTGCAGGTTTACTTCACCGATCCATCTGCTCCACGGGCGCGGGACTACGAAGGCGGCCCGGATGAAATATTGGCAGCGGCGATCGATAAGGCGCGCCTGTCGGTGGACGTGGCCGTCTACAGCTTCAATCTATGGTCGGTGCGGGATGCGCTTGTTCATGCTTACCAGCGCGGTGTTCTTGTTCGGATGGTGATGGAAAGCGACAACATGGATTCCGAAGAGGTGGATGATCTTAAAAACACCGGAATTCCCATCGTGGGGGACCTGCGTGAGGGCCTGATGCACAACAAGTATGTCATCATCGACCAGGTGGATGTATGGGCCGGTTCTATGAATTACACTGCCGGGGGGACATACCGGGATAACAATAACCTGATCCATCTCAACTCTGCTCAGGCAGCGGAAGCTTACACGCAGGATTTCGAAGAAATGTTCCTGAACCGGCATTTCGGCGCAGACCTGATCCCCAGCACGCCGCATCCGTCCCTGGCTGCCAAGATCACCCCGACGGCTCACCCGCGCGTGAATATCGGCGGCACGGAATTGGAGATCTACTTCACACCCGAGCAAGCCGCGGCAAGCCGCATCATCGAACTGGTCAATGGAGCGGAGGAAAGTATTAATTTTCTGAGTTACTCCTTCACCTCCAATGGGATCGGGGAGGCGATACGAGCGCGCGCCCTGGCAGGCATTGAGGTTTCCGGCGTGATGGATGAGGGCCAGAGCGCCAGCGATGGAGCAGAATACCAGAATTTCCTTCAGGCGGGGCTGGATGTGCGCCTGGATGGGAACAGTAACGGATTGATGCACCACAAGGTCATCATCATCGACCGGCGCATTGTCATCACCGGCTCGTACAATTTCACCGCCGCGGCGGAAAACACGAACGATGAAAATCTGCTGATCATCTTCAGCCCACAATTGGCGGAAAAGTATCTCGAGGAATACCAGCGGGTGTATGATGAGACCCAGACTCCGTAAACCCGGTTGTGTTGGTTGCCTTTTTACTCAAGATGGGGTAAATTTGTCCCAACTTGCCAGTTCAGGAGACTCGGATGACCGATAAATTCTATCTGGGCAAACGATTTGACATCGCCGGGGGAAAAGTTACCGAGGAGCCGCTGTCGTATGACCCGGCGGATTTGACCACGCACGCATTCGTCACCGGCATGACCGGCTCCGGTAAGACCGGTCTGTGCATCGGCCTGATGGAAGAGGCGGCCCTGCAGGGCATCCCGGCCATCCTGATCGACCCGAAGGGTGACCTGACCAACCTGCTGCTGCACTTTCCCGACCTGGCCCCGCAGGATTTCCAGCCCTGGCTCGACCCGGACCTGGCCCGGCGGGCCGGCAAAACGATCGAGCAGGCTGCCGCTGATGCCGCCCTGGCCTGGAAGAACGGCCTGGCAGAATGGAACATCAGCCACGAACGTATGCTGGCGTTAAGAATTCGGTCGACTTTGCTGTCTACACTCCCGGCTCCGATGCAGGCATTCCCATCAGCGTATTATCCTCCCTGGCTGCGCCGGGGTTGGATTGGAATACCCATCGCGAGATCCTGGGGGAACGGATAGCCAGCACGGTGACCGCCATCCTCGGGCTGGTCGGCTCGACTGACCTGGACCCGCTGCGCTCGCGCGAGCACATCCTCCTCTCCAACATTTTCCAATCGGCCTGGAGCCAGAACCGCTCACTCGACCTGACCGAACTTATTCTGCAGATCCAGACGCCCCCTTTCGAAAAACTGGGCGCCTTCCCGGTGGACACGTTCTTCCCCGCCAAGGACCGCATGGCCCTGGCGCTGCAGATCAACAACATTCTGGCTGCGCCGACGTTCGATGTGTGGCGGTCGGGGGAGACGCTCGATGTGGCTCGTCTCCTGTTTACCCCCGCGGGACGGCCGCGCCAGAGTGTCTTCTACCTGGCCCACCTGAGCGATTCGGAGCGCATGTTCTTCGTGACTATCCTCTTCTCTGCCATCGAGACGTGGATGCGGACCCAACCGGGGGCAACTTCGCTGCGGGCATTGCTGTACATGGATGAGATCTACGGCTACCTGCCGCCCACGGCTATGCCCCCCTCCAAGCAGCCGCTCCTGCGGATGTTGAAGCAGGCGCGCGCCTTCGGGTTGGGATTGGTGCTGGCGACGCAGAACCCGGTCGACCTGGACTACAAGGCCCTCTCCAATGCCGGGACATGGTTCATCGGCAAGTTACAGACCGAGCGGGACAAGCAGCGCCTGTTGGACGGCCTTGAAAGTGCTGCACCCGGCGGGCTCGACCGTGGCAAGATCGACAAACTGATCTCCTCGCTGGGCAAACGCGTTTTCATCATGCAGAACGTGCATGAGAAACAACCGCTCGTCTTCCAGACCCGCTGGACGATGAACTTCCTGGCGGGTCCGCTCACCCGCACCCACATCCCCCTGCTGAACGCATTGGTTGGAGCCGAACAAGCACCCGCGACGGTCCCCGCCCCGGTGGAAGAACCGCCCACCCCAGCGCTGGACGAGCTTCAACCTATCCCGGCGGTCACGCTAGCGACCGAACCTGACCCCGTCCTTGCCATGCTCGCGGCCGAACCGGTCAGTGGCAGCCAAACCCGTCCGCCTGTCCCGGCTGGTTTTGCGGAATTTTTCCTGCCCTTAGCCTGAGTTTTACCAAGGCGCTCGAGGTCTCGGGAAAACTCATGCCCGCCGAAGCCATTATGAGCGGCCTGCTCTACCGACCGGCTTTGCTGGCGTCGGCGCAGGTGCGTTTCCTTGACCGGCGTTACGGCTTGAACACGCAGCAGGTCAGGGCCGCCCTGGTGCCCGCACCGGATAAACGCGGCCCGGTCCGCTGGGACGACTTTTGCCGGCCCCTTCCAGACGAGAAAGATATGGATCCGGGTCCCGACCCGCGCGCCCGCTTCGCCATTTTGGAAGGTCCCTTGACGGATGCCCGTCAAATGACCGGCCTGCAGAAGGACTTTGCAGACTGGGCTTACCGCACCAGCAAGGTCATCGTCCGCTCCAACCAGGCGTTGGGTCTTTACGCCACACCGGAGGTCTCGCAGGCGGAGTTCATGAAGGCCTGCGCCGAGGCTGCTCGCCAGGCGCGTGACAAAGAGGTTGCCAAGGTCACCGCCGTGCTTGACCGCCAGATCGCCTCATTGAAGGATAAGATCACCCGCGAAGAACGGGAACTCCATCTAGATGAAATCGAGCTCAGTGAACGGAAACGGGAGCAACTGGTTTCGGGAGCAGAAACGGTTTTTAGCCTGCTGGGTGGCAAACGCAGCCGCAGGATCTCCTCCGAGATCAGCAAGCATCGCCAGACTCAGCAATCCAAGGCGGAAGTCGACGAGTCCATTAATGCCCTCGAAGCATATGCAAAACAGCTCGAAGAACTAGAGCAGACCCGCCAGCAGGCGCTGGAATCAGCCGGGTCCACCTGGGGTGAGGTGGTGAATGATATAACTGAGATACCGGTGCTGGCCAAGAAAAGCGATGTCTACGTCAACCTGTTTGGGGTGGCATGGCTGCCCTTCTACCAGATCCGCTCGGGCGAGGCGTCGCTGGAACTTCCTGCATTCGAATAACGTCTGCAAGTTTGGAGATCCTGATGGGCTTTTCCAACATCTTTTGGCTGGCATTCTCTGTCCTGATGTGGGGGTTCTTCCATTCCCTGTTTGCCTCTTTACCATTCAAGGCTTTCATCAGGCATCACCTGGGTTCTCTTAGCGACCGCTACTACCGGCTAGCCTACAATATTTTTGCGGGGATCAGTTTTGTGGGGATCCTGGTCATCGCCGCCCTCACCCCCGACAGGACCCTGTACGTGGTACCTTTTCCGTGGGTGGCGTTCTTGATCATTGCCGAGTTCCTGGCAGTGGCTGCCCTGGTGGTGGGCCTGCGCCAGACGGATGCGCTGCAATTCCTGGGCTTGCGACAGATCATCGGGCCGAGGACACCATCGCAGAATAAGTTGGTCACGGATGGGTTGTATCGTTACGTGCGCCATCCGCTCTATACCGCCGGACTGGCCTTCATCTGGCTGATGCCCTTGATGACGGCCCGCCTGCTGGTAATCAACCTGGCCCTGACGTTGTACATTGTCGTCGGGGCGTTTATCGAGGAACGAAAATTACGGCACAAGTTTGGCCATGACTACGTGGCCTACATTGCAGCCACGCCGATGTTCATTCCCTTCATCAAGAAGATCCATGACCGCCTGATCCTCTGACGGGCAGGCGCGGCGGAGTATAATTAACGACAATGTCCTTTGTAGTAGTACCCAAACCCCAACGCAAGCAATCTCCCATTTGGCCGATCCTGGCTGCCCTGGTTGCAGGAGTTTCCCTGTACCTGCTCATCCTCAGCCTGGTCACAGGCGGCTTTCAGTTGCTCTTTGCCGGGAGGATCTTCCCGGGCATCACCATGGCAGGCGTGGACCTCTCGAGCATGACCCCCCAACAAGCCACGCAAGTCCTGCAGGAGCGGTTGATCTACCCCTCCAATGGGCAGATCATCCTGCGCTATGGCGACAAGGTATGGGTGGTCAAACCGGTCGAACTCGGCCTGACTTTCGATACCACAGCCAGTGTGGAAAAAGCCTATCGGCTGGGCCGACAAGGCGGTCCCATCTTCAGCCTGGCAGGCCAATTGAATGCTTGGCAGGGCGGGGTGATTCTTTCCCCCGTTGTCATTTTGGATGAGCATATTGCTTACGCATACCTGCAAAATATCGCTACTCAGATCGACCAACCCGTGCGGGAGGCGGACCTGTATTTGAGCGGCACAGAGGTGGTCTATATACCCGGTCAGGTGGGACGTTTGCTCAACGTGGATAAAACCCTGGCTGTCATCCTGGCCCAGTTGAACTCTTTCCGCGACGGGGAAGTGCCACTCGTTGTCGAAGAAGAAGCCCCGCTGGTGCAGGATGCATCTGTGCAGGCGCAGGGCCTGCGGGCGGCTTTGAGCGCTCCATTGACGCTGTCCATCGAAAATCCGCAGGCGGGCGACCCGCCGCCGTATACGCTCGAGCCGGCTGCCATTGCGGGGATGCTCTCTGTGGGGCGGGTGCAGTTGGATAGCGTCTGGCAGTTCCAGGTCTCGGTGGACGCGGCCGCTTTCGACCAGTTCCTCGAGCAGATCGCTCCGAACCTGGACCGTGCGCCTGAGAATGCCCGTTTCTATTTTGACGACCCCACGGGTCAATTGGTGTTGATCCAGCCGGCTGTCACAGGTCGCAATCTCGACATTGCTGCCACCCGTACAGCCATCGTGCAGGGGCTGCTGCAGGGTCAGCATGCCATCCCGCTGGCGTTGACCCTTGCACAACCAGCCGTGCCGGATAACACCACTTCCGAATCGCTCGGCATCAATGGTTTGGTCTCTTCCTATACAAGTTACTTCCGCGGATCTGGTGGCCCCCGGTTGCAAAATATCAAGGCGGCGTCAGCCCAATTCCACGGATTGCTGATCCCACCCAATACGACCTTCTCCATGGGCCAGGCAATTGGTGACATTAGCCTTGACAATGGCTACGCCGAAGCTCTCATTATATACAACGGTCAAACGATCACGGGAGTGGGCGGAGGCGTTTGCCAGGTGTCGACCACCCTGTTCCGGGCGGCCTGGTACGGCGGCTACCCCATCATCGAACGGCATGAGCACGCCTACCGGGTCTATTATTATGAGCAAACCGCCAACGGGATCGATCCGAACCTGGCGGGCATGGACGCAACCGTTTACTTTCCCCTGGTGGACCTGAAGTTCACCAATGACCGCAATTCGTGGTTGCTGATGGAAACATATTTCGACCCGGTAAATTATGCACTGACGTGGAAATTCTATTCCGGCCAGGACGGACGCACGGTCGAGGTAGAGAACCTGGGACTCCGGAATGTCATCCTGGCACCGGAGCCGCTCTTCCAGGAAGATCCCGATCTGGGTCCGAACCAGATGAAGCAGGTGGATTGGCCGGGCGACGGGACGGACATCACCATTACGCGGGTGGTTAATCGGGATGGGCAGATCCTTTTTACGGATTCGCTGCCGACCCATTACCAGCCCTGGCAGGCGGTTTGCAACTTCGGTCCGGGGACGGAAAACCCAGAGGAATTGGCAGACGAACTGGGGTTGTGCCAGTAGCCCCTCCTTACATGGTAGAATTGGCCTTTGTGTTTCCCACAATTGGAGAATCGCATGATAAACCAAGACCTGCTTGAGATACTGCGCTGCCCGGTATGCGTCCACGACAAGGACGGGCTGTTGACCCTGCATCAGGAATGCTGGCTCATCTGCCAGGATTGCGGGCGGAAATACCCGATCGTGGAAGATATCCCGGTTATGTTGATCGAAGAAGGAGATAAATGGGTTAAAGTGGCGCAGGCCGACCTGCCCGTGCCGCCGCCTCCCATTAAGTAAGATGAGCACCAGGAAATTCGATATCGCGCAATACTTGAAATCCTTCAAGCGCCCCACAACCGGTCAATTGATCCTCACGGGGATCGGCCTGGTTGTGGCGATTGCTTTGTTCATATTCTTGCGCGGATTTGTAACCTGCTGGCGCTTGACTTCTCTGCCTGGTATTGCCCCTTCCTACTGCACCGGTCAAAGCAACCCTCCGCCTGTGAACTCACAGGGAACGCCGATAGCGGTGACCGACGCGACTGCGACGCCTGAGATTGTCGCCCCACCGGTCAGCCTGCCCGAACCGTGGGATGGCGCCAGCCGGGTAAGCATCCTGGTGATGGGTTACGATTACGGCGAGTGGGCCTCCGAACGCCAGTGTCCCTGCCGCACCGATACGATGATGGTCCTGACCATTGATCCAATCACCAAAACGGCAGGCATGCTGTCGGTGCCGCGGGATATGTGGGTCAACATCCCCGATTTCGGCTATAACAGGATCAACACGGCTAACTACCTGGGCGACGCCTACAAACTCCCCGGCGGCGGACCGGAACTGGCCCGCAAAACCGTGGAGAACTTTCTAGGCATTCCCATTCAGTATTATGTGATGATGGATTTCAACTCATTTATTACCATCGTCCAAACTATTGCGGGTGAAAAGGGGATTTGCATGGTCATCCCTGAGGACATTGTCATCGATCAATTGGGTCCGGACAACACAACCACCCTTACAGCCGGGCCAGACTGCCTGAACGGATCCGAAGTCCTGGCGTATGCACGCACCCGCCACACTGCCAATGATGACGTCGACCGCTCAGGGCGGCAGCAGCAAGTCATCATGGCGGTGCGCGACCGGCTGCTAGACCCGGGAAATTTTCTCAGCCTGCTTTCCAAAGCGCCCACGCTGTATAACCAGTTATCCGATGGGATCAAGACCAATTTCCCCGGGCTGAATGACGCAGAACGTTTGGCCGTACTGGCGCTACAGATACCGCCCGAAAATATTCAAAAAGCATGTCATCGATTACACCATGATGGCACCGGGGAAAGTATCCGTCAACGGGGAAGTGCGGGATATCGTCCGGCCGTTCCCCGAAAAGATCCGTGAACTGGTGGATCAGATATTTGGCATCGGCACCATCCAGCCGATGGCTGCCGCTGACCCGAACCAACTCACATTGGAAGAAGCCGCTGTTCTAATGCAGCAGGAAGGCGCTCGCGTCATCGTGGTTAATGCTTCCGGACAGGAAGACATCGGTTCCCGCACCGCCGATTACCTGAAGGCGCAGGGGATGAACGTGATCGATGTTGGAAATACAGCCGATTTCCCCGATAGTTACAGTACCCCGCCGCTGCCGGGGACCAGCATGATCATCGTCCACGCGGGCAGACCTTATGCCATCCACTATCTCTCGAGATTGATGAATATTGGCAAGGTGACGGTCAAGTTCGACCCGACGGCTGCTGCGGATATCATTATCGCGGTGGGAGGCGATTGGGCTAGCACCGTGCCGTAGGTCTTTTCTGAACAAATCATTGAATATGGATGGCATCAGGTTTCTCTACGGATAAGTGTGTGCTTTTTTTCGGGGAGGAGTATCCATGAACTGTACAGGCAAAGTTGCACTGGTAACTGGAGCGGCGGGCAGCGGCTTGGGCCGCAGTATTGCCTTGACCCTGGCCAACGAAGGTGCGAAAGTGGTGGTGAATTATCGCACGAGTGAAGCGAACGCACGCGAGATCGTCTCGTGCATCAAAGAACAGGGTGGGGAAGCCATCGCAATGGCTGCTGATATTTTCGATCAGGGGGAATGCGCCCGGCTGGTGGAAACTGCCTGCAAGAGTTTTGGACAAATAGATATCTGCATCATCGGGCCGGGAGGCGGATGGCACCCAGAGTCGATTGATACACTCAAACCTGAAGCCGCATTGATGGATATCCAACAGGAAACAGCCCCAATCCTTTATCTTATGTCGCAAGTGCTTCCCGGTATGTATGAGCGTAATTGGGGACGCCTGATCGGGATCGCCTCCCACCCGGTTAAACTGTCTCCGGCGTATGCGTACAATCTGGGGAAGGCGGCGCGTATCCAGGCACTGATGCTTGCACAAGACCAGGCCTGGCCGCATGGAGTCACCATCAATGTTATTGCACCGGGGCCGTTGAATGGATTGCCCGATCTACCGAGTGCAGTAGAACAGGCTCAACACGGTGATTCTTGGCTACATCGAAAAAATATCACCCCACAGGATGTAGCCGATGGTGTTGCATTCTTGTGTTCCGAGTCCGGCCGCTTTATCAGCGGATGCATACTGCCGTATCTTTGGAATTAGTGAATCAGATATTGCTGGTTCAGCCCTGAGCAGTTTTTCAATATAGTTAAATCAAAAGGACGGCCTGTGCTGAAGGCCGTCCTTGTTGTTATTTGGAGGAGATATACTCGTCGATGGCCTGGGCTGCTTTTCGCCCACCCAGCATGGCGGTTACTACCAGGTCTGGGCCGGTGACGCCGTCGCCGGCAGCAAAGACGCCCGGGCGGGTGGTCGCGCCAGTCTCTTTGTCCACAACACTGATCAGGCCGTAATCGTGGGTTTCCAGGCCGGGGGTGGTTTCCCCGATGACCGGGTCGGGCCAGTAGCCGAGCGCCTTGATGGCCGTATCAACGGCGATGGAGAAATTGGAGCCTTCGAGCGGGACCGGTTTGCGGCGGCCCTTGGCATCAGGCTCGCCCAGTCGCATTTCAATGCACTCAACGGCTGCCAGGCGGCCATCCTCACCGGCAATGAATTTCACCGGCTGGGTCAGGAAGCGAAATTTGGCTCCTTCTTCTTTAGCCATCTGGCGGTCTTTCTTACCACCGGGCATTTCCTTTTCGGTGCGGCGATACAGGCAGGTCACCTCTTCAGCGCCCAGGCGGATGGCCGAGCGCAGGCAGTCGGAGGCGGTGTCGCCGCCACCGATGACGACTACGCGCTTGCCCAGGTTGGGTCGCTCACGTATGGCCGCGGGGAGAAGGTTCAAATCCGTATTGGCGCGCATCAGGAAATCGGTGCCTTCATAGACGCCGGGAAGGTCTTCCCCGGGTACTTCCATCTTCGCATCGATGCCCGTGCCGACGCCAACAAAGACAGCCTCGTAGCCTTCCTTGAAGAGTTCGTCGATGGTCTTATTCTTGCCGATATAGGTGTTGCCGACGAATTTGACGCCGGCTTTTTCGAAATCACCCCAGCGGCAGAAGAAGACCTCTTTGGCTAGTTTGAAATTGGGGATCCCGTAGACCAGCAGCCCACCCGGGGCGGGTTTGGCATCGAAGAATGTGACTGAGTGGCCTTTTTGGAGCAGCTGATCGGCGCAGCCCAATCCGGCTGGTCCGGCACCGACGATGGCAACTTTCTTGCCGGTGGGAGCACCGAGCGGGATGCTGACCCCGACGGTCTTGCGTTCGTAGCAGGTCACAAATGTTTCAAGTGCTCCGCACAATACCGGTTCGTGGGTCTTATTTTGGGCGCAGGAACCCTGGCAGAGTTGGTCTTGCGGGCAGACACGCGAGCAGATTTCGGGGAGGGAAGAGGTCTGGCGGTAAAGCTGGGCGGCTTCGACGTATTGACCCTGTTCGATCAACCACATGGCTGAAGGGATGTCATTATGGGCGGGGCAGGCCAGGGTGCAAGGGGCGGGTTCGGGGCAGTGGATGCAGCGGGAGGCTTCCAGCATGGCCCGGTCCGAAATCGAGCGGAATGGTCACATCGCCGAAATCGCACACGCGCTCTGTGGGAGGCCGCAGAGCCGGATCCTGGTACGGCATGTATACCCTTGCTTTTCGATCTATTTCCAGTTGTTCACCCGGTATCTTTTGCATGATCGCCTCCGTCCTTCTACCAACAAACCTGCGCTACCACTTCTGATAATTGCTTGTGTATTAAAACGATAATGATTCCATAATGAAAGTATATTGATATGTATAATACTCAATCTTGGGCTGTCCATACAGGCTTATATGTCATTATTGCTTGCGACAAAAATCACAATGTAGTTTATACAAAATGGTGGATTTATTACACTTTTGGCTGTCAAACAAAGGATAATCCGAATATTCGGGCATGGAAAACCGTTAAGTATTAGAAAGGGACACACACAAGCGCATTTTTTCGAGATTCTCAGGGCGAATACTATTTATTAATGTTCTGATAGAGTGAAGATATGGAAGAATACCTTTCAGGGTCAATGGATTTATAATAACGCGCTGTTTAGTTCGCTGGCTTTATCATCTGATTTTATTCGAAAAATGAAGGTCGATTTCTTTGGAGGCGTCTGAAAATGAAAAGTTCGAATAGTTGGTTCAAGAGCAAGGGTTTTAGGATAGTGGTGATCCTGGTTATTGTTGGTGTAGGTTTATTCTTCGGAATTCGTGCTATTCAGGCCCGTGGAAATGGCACTGCAGCAGCTCAATTTCAAACAGAGAAGGCAGCCAGAGGCGAATTGATTGCCACCATCGGCGCCACCGGCACGGTCCGATCGTATCAGACTGCAAATCTTGCCTGGCAAACCACCGGCACGATTGGTGCGATCAACGCAGTCCCCGGCGACACGGTCCAGGCTGGCGATGTGCTGGCAACTCTCCAAAAGACTTCACTGTCTCAATCCATCATCCTGGCTCAGTCAGACCTGGTCAGACGCGCAGCAAGCATTGGAAAACCTGAAGGTCTCCAACAGCAGCACCGCCCAGGCGCAACTTAACCTGGTCAACGCGCAAAAGGCGTATGACAGCGCCGCATCCACCCTGGCTAATCTTCAGTCAGTGAACAAGGGCGCTACCGGCCCGGCGGTCCAGAACGCGCAGGCACAGGTGGTGCTGGCGAAGCAGCGATTACAGGGCGCCCAGACGTATTTCGACTATGTCAAGAACCTGGGGGAAGACGACCCAAACTACGCCTCGGCATATACGGCTTTGTACAATGCAGAGCAGGCTCTGAAAAATGCCCAGAACCAGTTGAACTATTATTTACTCGTCCCCAGCGGCAGGGACATTGCCGAAGCGACCGCCAAGGCCGATCTGGCCAGGGCGCAATTGGAAGATGCACAGCGTGAGTGGGACCGCCTGAAAAATGGTCCCGCCGCCACCGACATTGCGGCTGCGCAGGCGCGGGTGGATGCGGCTCAAGCGACCTTGAACATGGCCCAGGTCATTGCACCCTTCGCGGGGACGGTCACTGAGGTGGCCGGTTTGATCGGCGACCAGGTCTCGCCAGGGGTGAAGGCGTTCCGCCTGGACGATCTGACCCACATGCAGGTGGATGTGCAAGTCTCGGAAGTGGACATCAACAGTGTTGAATTGGACCAGCCCGTCATTCTGACCTTCGACGCCATCCTCGGGAAAGCCTATAACGGAAAGGTTGTCCAAGTGGCCCAGGCGGGTGAAGATATTCAGGGAGCGGTCAAATTCTTCGTAACGGTCGAGTTGACCGATGCTGACAAGTCAGTCAAGCCCGGTATGACCGCGGCGGTCAATATCACCGTCAAGCAATTGAGCGATGTCCTGCTTGTCCCCAATCGAGCGGTCCGCCTGGTGGACAATGAACGGGTTGTATACATCCTCAAGAACGGACAAGCCGAGGAAGTACCGGTGACGCTTGGGTCTTCCTCCGATACTACGAGCGAAGTCATTGCCAGCGATTTAAAAGTCGGCGACCTGATCATCCTCAATCCGCCATCCAACCTCTTCAACCCGGGTGAAGGCGGCGGTGGTGGTCCGTTTGGCGGAGGCTTTTAATGAATTCTCCGGTCATTGTTGCCCAGGACCTGACAAAAGTTTACAAAATGGGCGAGTTTGAAGTCGCGGCTTTGTGCGGGGTCTCGATGGAGATCCAGCGCGGCGAGATCGTGTCCATCATGGGTCCCTCCGGTTCAGGGAAATCCACGCTGATGAATATCCTCGGCTGCCTCGACCTGCCCACAGCCGGCGAATACATCCTGGACGGCGAGCGTGTCTCGGAATTGCGGGACGACCAGCTGGCTGATATCCGCAACCGCAAGGTCGGCTTTGTCTTCCAGAGCTTCAATCTGCTCTCACGGACTACCGCCCTCGCCAACGTGGAGTTGCCGCTGCGCTATGCCGGCATCACCACCGGCAGGAAAGAAAAGGCGATGGAAGCCCTTGAAGCAGTCGGCTTGGCTGACCGGGTCATGCACCGCCCGACCGAACTCTCCGGCGGACAGCAGCAGCGTGTGGCCATTGCCCGGGCGCTGGTCAACAACCCGGCCATCATCATGGCCGACGAACCAACTGGCAACCTGGATTCGAAGGTCGGCAAGGAGATCATGGCGCTCCTGCTGGATCTGAACAAGCAGAAAGGCACCACCTTGATCATCATTACCCACGATCCCACCGTCGCTGCTCAAACCCAGCGGATTATCCATTTACGTGACGGGCAAGTAGAGGTTTTATGAATATAGGGCAATCCATCCTGGAAGCGCTGGAAAGCCTCAGCGCCAACCGTTTACGCTCCGGCCTGACCATTCTGGGGATCATCATCGGGGTGGGAGCCGTCATTGCCATGTTATCGGTAGGGCAGGGCGCCCAGGCGTCCATCACGGGTGCAATCAGCGGGATCGGGACGAACCTGCTTTTTGTGTTCTCGGGCAACGATTCCAATGATGTCCGTAACCCGCGGCCATTGACCCTGGGGGATGCCCAGGCTCTGCTGGACCCGATCCAGGCTCCCAATGTGGCGGCCGTATCTCCCAGCATACAGGGACGGGCTGAGATCACCGCTCCTTCCGGGAAAACCTCCTCCAGTTCGATCATCGGAGCCACACCCACATATTTCAGTCTGCAAAACTATACCGTCACGGAGGGCAGCTTGCTGACCGAGGAGAACGAGTTGGGTAAAGCCTCGGTGGCGGTCATCGGCCCGAGCCTGGCGGACAAATTATTCGGCGGTCACGAAGGTGTAGTCGGATCAACTCTCCGCATCAATGGGCAGCCATTCCGGGTCATTGGCGTGCTGGCTTCCAAGGGCGGCAGTTCCTTTGGCAACCAGGACAGCATTATTGTGGTGCCATTCACGACAGCCCAGGCTCGCCTCCTGCAGCGGACGAACGTGAACGAGGTGGACCAGTTACTGGTCCAGGCGACCAGTTCGGAGACGGTCAACCTGGCTTCGGAGGAAGTGTCGCAGATCCTGCGCCAGCGTCACCGCACTCCCGCGGGTGTGGACGACTTCACCATCTTCTCGCAGAAAGACGTTTTGTCCATCGCTACGACCATCACCGGAGTCTTTACCATCTTCCTGGGAGGAATAGCCGGCATTTCCCTGCTGGTGGGCGGCATCGGCATTATGAACATCATGCTGGTATCGGTCACAGAACGGACGCGCGAGATCGGCTTGAGGAAGGCCCTGGGGGCGCGGCGGCGGGATATCCTGATCCAATTCCTGACGGAGTCATCCCTCTTGAGTCTTTTTGGCGGCTTGATCGGGATCGTCCTTGGCTGGCTGCTGGCGCTGCTGATCGGCAAGATCGCCTCTGCCTCCGGCAACCCGTTCACTCCCACGGTCAATATGAGTTCCATCCTGCTGGCGACATTGTTCTCCGCGGCGGTAGGCCTGTTCTTTGGAATATATCCCGCCAACCGGGCGGCCGGTTTGGAACCGGTGGAAGCGCTGCGGTACGAGTAATGCCGGGGACCATATTTCCTCTTCAAGGAGAGAAAATTCATCATGAAGGGGAAAAAAGAAACCCTTTGAATTACACAGAGGGCAGAGGAACACAAAGGATAGATAATTCTTGTAAGACGAGACACTGTCTCGTCTTACTTTTAAGGGCTGGATGTCTTTTATAATCGCCTTATGAAAATTATCATCGAAGAAATACCTCCCGAACGGCTGGCAGAATACGACCGGGTTCCGATTCGCTTTGAGGTCCGCTCCATTTTGGAGCCGGTACTGGTGGATGGCGGGTGGGGTGGGATCACCTTCCGCGAGGTGCAACTTGCGCAGCCGTACATTAAGGATTACGATTCCGTCGGGGATATGCCCAGTGACATGCCGAAAAAATTCGATATCAAGAATTGGGGTTTTTTCCTGGCCATGGCAGCGGACAAGCCCGTCGGCGCTGCGACGGTAGCGTTCGATACGACCGGGGTGTTCATGCTCGAATCCCGCAAAGACCTGGCAGTGCTGTGGGATATCCGCGTCTGCCCGGAGTACAGAGGGGTGGGGATCATGCTCTTCCGATACGCGGCAAAGTGGGCTCGTCAGCACGGCTGCACCCAATTGAAGATCGAGACTCAAAATGTCAACGTGCCGGCCTGCCGGTTCTACCAACGCATGGGAGCGCGCCTGGGCGAGATCCGCCGGTTTGGGTATGCGGCCGTCCCGGCCGTGGCGCATGAGGTCATGCTTTGCTGGTATTTGGACCTCACAGGACCTTCATCTGATGTGGTTTCACTTTCATCGGGGATATAATTATCCCGTGCAATTTTTATTATGGGCTGAACAGGAGAAAAAATGAGCGAAAAAATCCAACAATTGAAAGAAATTCTTGCCGAAATTTCCGATCTGCAATATGCAGCCGCGCTGCTGGGTTGGGACCAGCAGACCTATATGCCGCCGGGCGGTGCCGAAGCGCGCGGCAACCAGCTGGCCCTGTTGGGCAAGTTGGCCCACGAGCGCAGCACCTCGCCGGAATTGGGGAAGTTACTGGATGAACTCAAACCGGTCACGGCCGGTCTAGACCCGGATTCGGATGACGCTCGCCTGGTCAAAGTATCTGCCCGCAACTTCGACAAGGCCACCCGCGTCACCACAAAACATGTGATGGATTTCGCCCAGGCCACCACCATGGGTCAGCAGGCGTGGATGGAAGCCCGCCAGGCGGTCAAATATTCCATCTTCCAGCCGCATCTCGAAAAGATCGTCGAACTGCGGCAGGAATACGCCTCCTTTTTCCCGGATTTCGAACATCCTTATGATGCGCTCCTGGATGATTTCGAGCCAGGCATGAAGACGGAGGATGTAAAGGCCATTTTCGAGGCAGTGCGCCCGAAACAGGTGGAGTTGGTCAAGGCCATCGCGGCCAGGCCGCAGGTGGATGACTCATTCCTTCACCAGCCTTTCGATGAACAGAAGCAGTTGGATTTTGGAGTCGAGGTCATCACAAAGTACGGGTATGACTGGACACGGGGCCGTCAGGATAAGGCTGCCCATCCATTCACCATTAGTTTCAGCATCAACGATGTCCGCATCACCACACGGGTGGATCCCAAATTCCTCAACCCCATGCTTTTCGGCACAATGCACGAGTGCGGTCATGCCCTCTATGGACAGGGAGCCGCGCCAGAACTGGAGCGGACGGGTCTCGAAGGCGGCGCATCGCTGGCTGTACACGAATCCCAGAGCCGTATGTGGGAGAACCTGGTGGGCCGATCGATGCCCATGTGGGAGCATTTCTACCCGCGCCTTCAGGAAGTCTTCCCGCAGTTGGGCGGGGTTCCATTGGAAAAATTCTACAAAGGCATCAACAGGGTCGAGCCTTCGCTGGTGAGGGTGGAAGCGGACGAGGCAACCTATAACATGCACATCATGCTTCGGCTTGAAATCGAGATCGCTATGCTGGAGGGGCAGGTGAACGTGAAGGACCTGCCGGACCTATGGAACAGCAAGATGAAAGAATACCTGGGCGTGACCCCTGCCAATGACTCGCAGGGGGTGATGCAGGATATTCACTGGTCGGGCGGCATGATCGGTTACTTCTCCACCTACGCGCTGGGTAACCTCGTCTCGGCGCAGTTGTGGGAGAAGATCAATCAGGATATCCCGAACCTGGCAGACCAGATCCGGGCAGGAAAATTCGAGGAACTGCTGGGTTGGCTGCGAAAGAATATCCACCGCCATGGCGGCAAATTCGAACCACAGGAACTGGTGCAAAAGGTGACCGGCTCGAAGATCGACCCGGCGGCTTACATCCGTTACCTGACCAAGAAATACGGCGAAATTTACGGGCTATAACCCTCAAAGACGCTCCCTCGGGAGCGTCTTTATTTCTCCCTGTGCCCGAACCGGTTGCGGATGCCTGAATACCTTTCGGGAATGAGGCTTCGGGTACTGGGTTATAATTCTTTTATGCATCGCCGCTTCCTTTCAGTCACGCTCCTGCTGGTCTTCTTGGCTGCCTGCGGACCAGGCCAAACGACCACTCCTCCGCAACCCACGCAGATTCCTCCAACCACTACACCTCGTCCTACCTTCACGGTCGAGTCGACTTCTGTGCAGGTGTTGCCCACCGCGGCCCGGGCCACCTTTACCGTGACGGAAAGTAGTCCGACCGCAGAAGCCCCGACCGAACCGCCCGTTGAAGAGACACTTCCACCAACGCCGAGCCCCATCCCGCAAACGACGGCCGGCTCAACCGCCGTGCCACAGCCATTCGGAAATGCCAGCACAATTCAGTTGTACAGCCCTGGCCCCCAGTCGAAGATCGTCTCGCCGCTGAATGTGTATGGGTACGCCGTCCCCGGGCACAAGAATCGAGGGCGGGTGGAACTGTTCGGGGAGGATGGGCGGCTGATCACTTCAGAACTGCTCCAACTGAACACATCCTCCAGATGGGCGTATTTCTACTGGCCGATGCCGTTCACCATCACCTCGGTGGGGGAACTGGGCCGATTGACCATGAGCACGAAGGATAAATATGGTCGGATCACGGCCTTATATTCGGTGCATGTGCTGCTCTTGCCGGAGGGTGAGTCCATCGTTTCTCCGCCGGTGGACCTGCAAGAACGCTGCGTGCTGGCTCAACCAGCGGAGGGGAAACGTCTATCCGGGGGCACATTGACGGTGAGCGGGGAGATGTTACCGTTCAATGACCTGCCGCTGCGGGTGGAACTGATCGACCGGGAGGGGAATATCCTCAACTCGCAACTGGTGGCCATTGCCCCTGATGGAGGCAAATCCGTCCCCTTTCGTGTAGATATACCATACTATCTTTCCAGGAGTTCGTTTGTTTTATTGGCCGTGAGCCAGTTCGACGACCGCATTGACGGATTGATGTATCTTTACAGCCGGGAGATTCTGCTCTATCCTTGACTTTGATATGGGTGGGTGATACAATGTCCGCTCGTTCGACCCGACGCGGGGTAGAGCAGTGGCAGCTCGTCAGGCTCATAACCTGGAGGTCGTGGGTTCGAGTCCCACCCCCGCAACTCACATCAGACGCCCGAAAGGGCGTTTTTTGTTTTCCGTGGTTCACCTCATTTAGGGACTTCGGAGTCCACACCCTGCGACTAACATCATCCGCCTGAAAGGGCGTTTTTGATTCCAGTTGCCAAGCCGGGTTGGATTAAACCAGATGTCCCTAGCCTGCAAATATATTAAACAGCCGTTAATAATCAGGGCAAATATTATATTAGATATTCCCCCACTTGGACTTCACCGTAAACGGATCAAAAACGCGGAGAAACGCTGGGCGCTGTACCAGGATGTGAAGATCGGTATGTTCATGGATAGTTTTATCTACCCGATCAGTCCAGCAGGCTTGAACAACTGGGTGTATATTATCGTTAAGACTGTATACACCGTTTCTAGCGGCGTGCTCACCTCCGGTTTCATCGCCCTGAGTGTTGTCGGTGGTGGGAGTAGGAGATAACTATGCAGCGTTATGGAAGTGTCATCAAACTAAAGCCGGAAAAACTGGTAGTTTATAAAGAACTGCATGCCAATGCCTGGCCGGAAATAATCAAAATGATCCGCGAGTGTAATATCTATAATTACTCGATATATTTCAAAGATGGCTTCCTGTTCAGTTATTTTGAATATCGTGGCGACGACTTTGCTTCCGATATGAAAAAGATGGCTGCCGATCCGAATACGCAGGCTTGGTGGAAGTTGACCGACCCATGCCAGGAACCGCTGGTGACACGTAAACCCGGGGAATGGTGGGCCAACACGGAAGAATTCTTCCACGTGGATTAGCCAAGTAACACGAACTCATTCGAACGCGTATTGCCCTCTAGTAATCACACCAAACCGGAAGGGCTCCCCGTCGATCTAAGCGCTATGCCTAAATTCAGCCATCTCCGCCATTGCTAATACAACGGAGCAAACAATGACCAAAAAAGTTTTTGTAAGTGGATGCTTTGACATGCTGCACAGCGGGCATGTAGAATTCTTTCGCGAAGCGTCTGCCTATGGCGACCTTTACGTGGCGCTCGGTTCCGACAAGACCGTTTTTGACCTCAAAGGCCGGCTGCCGGTCAACACGGAACTGGAACGATTATTCATGGTGAAGGCTGTTTCCTATGTCAAAGGTGCTTTTATTTCCAAAGGATCTGGCATCCTGGATTTCGAACAGGAAATACGCTCGCTCCAGCCGGACTATTTGATTGTCAACGAGGATGGTCACATCCCAGAAAAGCAAAGACTGTGCCAGGAATCGGGTATTGAATATGTGATCTTGAACCGCAAACCGTACAATAATATTCCTGAGCGCTCTACGAGTATGCTCCGGCAGCGTTCGCTGATCCCTTTTCGCATTGACCTGGCTGGCGGCTGGCTCGACCAGCCCTGGGTCTCCAAGTATTGCCCCGGACCGGTCCTGACTGTCTCACTTGAACCGACCCTGGATTTCAACGAACGTAGTGGGATGGCATCCAGCACCCGCCGGTCGGCGGTTGATCTATGGGGAACCACTATCCCGGCGGGGGAATATGAAAAACTGGCCAAAATGCTGTTCTGCTATGACAATCCACCTGGAACAAAGATTATTTCGGGTTCACAGGATTCAATCGGCATTGTTTACCCCGGATTGGCGAAGGCTTATTACGATGGGGAATACTGGCCGAAGCATATCGAACACGTTCAGGATGGGGCGACTCTGCAGTTCGTTGAAAATTCATTGTACTTGGTGGCGCTCGGTCCACGCCACAGCGGATTCGATGTTCTTGCTGGCACGAATATCTCGCCAGAGGGTGCTGAAGCGCTTGCGGAGGCGGCGGAAAATTGCTGGCAGGCTATCCTTTCCCGCGATATTCATCGTTTTGGCCATTGCTTCAGGGAATCTTTTGAGGCTCAGGTGGCCATGTTTCCTCAAATGATAAATGACGAGATAACCAAATTGATCAAACAATATCAGGATTTCGCCTTGGGATGGAAATTATCCGGTGCGGGAGGTGGTGGATACCTCATCCTGGTTTCGAACAAACCTGTCGAAAATTCCGTTCGGGTGGTAGTCAAGCGTACCATCGAGTAATCTGTGTACTACTTGTACAAATAAAGGGGCCTGCTGGAAACCTCCTGCAAGCTGTGCCGCGCCAACAGCAGTGCAGAAGGTCGGTGCCAATCAGTCTTTTTTTTCTTTCTCGATCAGAGATTGAAAGATCATAAGAGATTGGCGGGTTGCCTTTAGTTTCAATGCGGTGCCCATACTTTGGGTTGGTACGGAAAGACTGAATTTCCACCCGGATCGGTTCAGCAATCCTTTGAAGGCGAACTGAACCCGCTTGATAACATCTGCAACATCCAGTGTGGTGAATCGCCTTTTCTGCATCAAAACTTTGCCGTCTACGATCACGGTATCCACGTCCTGACCAAGCGCACTGTATGCCAAAAGCCCGGGGATATTATGAAAAGGTGTCATGTGCGGTTTTTGAGCATCGATCAGGATGATATCCGCCTTTTTCCCCACTTCCAGGGAGCCGATCTCATCCCCCAGACCCAACGCTCTTGCCCCCATGATGGTTGCCATGCGAATGACCTGGTTGGCAGGCAGGACCCGGCCATCGTGAGCAAAGAGCTTACGTGTCAGCGCCGCAAAGCGTAATTCCTCAAACAGGTCCAGGTTATTGTTACTGGCCGCACCGTCGGTTCCAATGCCCACATTGATTCCTGCCTTGATCCAGGAATCCACAGGGGGGAATGGGTATGCCCCCAGCTTTCCGAGAGATTGGGGGCAATGGGCAATTCCAGAACCCACCTCGGCGATAATCGTAATATCTTCCTCATTAATGGTGAGCGCATGGGCGATGAGAAAATCCGGCTTGAGCACTCCCAACGCATGAAGATGCTGTACGGAGGTGTCCCCGGCTTTGCTCTTGACCATTTTCATTTCCAGAGGCGATTCAGCCAGGTGCATGTGCATTCCCACATTCAAGTCATCTGCTGCCTGGCGGGCTTGCAGGATATAGTCCGTGGAGCAGGTATAGAGTGCATGCGGTCCCAAACGGGCATGAACGCGGCCATTGGCTTTTCCATGCCACTCTTCAACAAACGATCGGGCTGCCGCCAGAAGGCGTTGGGCATCTTTTTTCCCATTTCTCTCGGTCAGCCCTGCCGCAAGCTCAGCCCTGATGCCGGTTTCCCCCACTGCCCTGGCAGTTTGTTCGATGTCCTGATAGCTGTCGCTGAAACAGGTTGTGCCACTGGCAATCATCTCTGATATGCCGAGCATGGCCGCCAGATACAAGTCGCCTTTGGTGATATGTTTCATTACAGACCAGTTCAGCGGCATCCA
The DNA here is from genome assembly GCA_963847105.1 of uncultured Chloroflexia bacterium. Taxonomy (GTDB): domain Bacteria; phylum Chloroflexota; class Anaerolineae; order Anaerolineales; family Villigracilaceae; genus UBA877. The sequence goes on from CAWJYP010000003.1 coordinate 539,567, forward strand.
CTCGATCCCATTCACATCATCGGATATCCCCCTGAGGATGGTGGCTCCCAAATGCGTATGGGTGTTCACCAGCCCGGGCATGACGATCATGCCGGTAGCGTCTATTTCTTTAAACTCAGAATACTGTTTAAGCAGCTCTTTTGTGCCGCCTATGGAAAGGATGCGTCCAGCGCTTATTGCTATCGCCCCGTCTTCAAGGATCGAATCGCTCTCATCGATCGTCAGGATGGTTCCGTGAGAAATGATGATATTTTCCAAATTGTTCTCCCAAGAATCGGGTTCTTCTAGGAACCGATCACTTTAAAGACCCATCTGAATCTATCGGCTCGAAAAGCGACTTCAGAATAAGAATAGATTTTCCCCTCCGCGCCGTATTCGGTATAATTCGAGTAAAGGATCGGGGAGTTGGGTGCGCAGTCCAGCAACTGAATATCATCTTCCCCGGCCAGGCGGGCGCCTTGAACAACATGAGATTTGCCAACCTCTCTGCCTTTTACCCGCAATAGAGGGTTGAAGTTGTGCTTTTCTGCCAGTAAGTCCACATCCACTAGTTTCCCGATCTCAGAGCATACATGGATCGTTTGCCAGCCAACGACCTCATCGTCGAGGTATCGTAATAACTTAATGAATAGATATCCATCCCCAACCGGGATATTTAACCGTTCAGCGACAGGACCATCTGCAACCAGCCATGCATTGGCAATTACTTCGGTTCTTGCTTCCTTCCCCATCGCCTGCGCATTTTTCTGAAAATTATGCGCCCCACCCAGCAGATAATAGGCATCCCTGTTCTTGATGAAGGTCCCTTTCCCCTGCTTGCGATACAAATATCCATTTCGAACGATCTCAGAAACTGCCTGGCGAACGGTCATACGGCTGACCCCATACATTTCAGCCAGTTGCAGTTCAGATGGGAGAGGTTTTCCGTCATCCCAGACACCTCTGGTTATCTGCTCCATCAACTTCAGGCGAACCTGCTCATATAAGGGGGTGAATGAGTCGGAATTGATTGACAAGTGTTCCATATTTTTCATACCTTCAAGAAAGCAAGCGATCTGGTCCATGAAAGGATGAAATTTGGTTTACCCATCCATGGATCAGGCTGCTCACCTTGCGCTTAAGATTTCCTCTCTCTGCCCGGTCAGCCTGTTATGTAAAGCCATGCGATCCCTGGGGTATGACCGTAAGATTGGCAGCCAGAATAAGGTGCTGACAAAGACAGCAACCGGTATCACCAATAAAAGAAGGGTAAATGTTTGCCCGGAGTTATCCAGCAACAGGCCAAATATGATTAATGAGAGAGCCCCGGAACCGGCTACCACCATATCCAGTAATCCTCGGCCGGTTGCGCGTAATTCTGGAGGCAGGATATTCTGGGAAAGTGGAACACGAACGCCGGTTTCAATGCTGCCGATACCGATCCCGGTGAGAAAACCGAAGAAATACAGAGCGGAGATCGATGTACTCCCGAGCAGTACGAACCCGATTTGGCCGGCAACGATCATGAGCAGGGAGATCAACCCCAGTGAAAAGCGTCCCGAATTGGGCCATTTATCTTCAAGTTTATCGGATATGAATCCCGAGACCGCATAAGCAACCAGGGATCCAACAAACAAGATCGGTGTTACCCCCAGGATGACGGATTGGGAGTAGGGAAGCGTGTTCAGCCAGGTGAATAGGAATGCAAAAAGGATCGAGCCACCAATTGCGAATGAAAGGTAATGAAACATCAGCAGGACCCAGGATTTGATCTTCACCAATTGCGGCAGCAGGGACCACTTGAATTTCAGGGTATCACCACGGTCAGCTACGACAAGATCGGACAGCTCAACTTCTGCAGAACCCGCGGGGGGTCTTCCACCCATAACATGATCAATCCACTGATCGCACTGGCCACCCCCATGACAATGAACCCAATTCTCCATCCTTCGCCCCCGGTACCTGCCAACACAGGAAGGATGATGTACGAGATCAGATTTCCGGTAAACCCAATAACCGACATCACGCTTGATGCCCGGCCTCGTTGCTTGCTTGGGAACAGGTCACCTAGCAAGGAGAAAGCGATAGGCCAAAAAGCTGTCAACCCGATTGAAGAAACAATGCGGATCCATAATAACTGGGAAAACGAACTGATAAATCCAATGGCAGCCGTCCACAATCCCCACACACCTGTCATCAGCACCAACAGTAATTTGCGAGGGTATCTATCTGCCAGGAAACCCCAAATAGGGGTTGTCAGGATTCTCTCGGCCCGTACAATTCCTGTAATAAGACCAAGCTGGCCAATGGTCCAACCCATGGCCGCGTACATATACGGCCAGAGAGTTTCTAGGGTGTAATTTTCCAAATTGTCGACAAAGAACCCGGTTGACAGGGCAAACACACTCCGCCAGCGGCCTTTCACTTTGGGAGCCGATCGATCCGATTCAGATACGCTTTCTGCCATGGCTGCGCCTCCAATTTCCGGTTTGGTGGGGTAAGAACCTGCCGACTTGTACAGACATTATAACATATGCATGTTATAATGACCAAGAAGTTGTCCAAAAGAGGAGGCTTTTCCATGAAAAGCGCGAATATTGTTGTCATTGGGGCTAGGGATCTCCGGGTTATCTGCCGCTTATTACTTAAAAAAGGCCGGTCATGAGGTGAAAGTTCTTGAAGCGAATAAAAAACCGGGTGGACGCATGATCACCATTAACTGGCAGGGGTTTCAGATCGACCCGGGCGCCTCCTTCCTGACAAGTCGGGACGAATTACTGTTTACTCTTGTCGATGAGCTTGGGATTCAAGACCAGGTAGCTCCCTTCCGAAAGGGAGAAGTGGGATTTCAAGTGGACATCATGCGCAATAACCGGCAGCATAATGTCAATTTCATGTCCCTGCTGTCCTACCTGAAATGGTCCGGTGTTTCCTTATGGGCGAGATTGTGCATGATTAAGTTGCTGCCTCACATGTGGAGATATCGTAAAGCGGATCCTTATCATCCGGAGCTTGTTGCGGGTAAAGATTCTGACACCATGGAAGAGTTCTTCCAGCACAAGGTCCATCACGAGATGTTCGACTATTGGGCTCAACCGACGATGGATGTGATGTGTTCCTACCTTCCAGGTGACTATTCCGGAAAAATGTTGCTCCTTACCTATGTGAATTATCTTTCAACAAAGACTATTTCCTTCAAAAAGGGGATGGGTTTTCTCACACAAGTATTGGCGGATCAACTAAGCGTCGAATATGATGCACCTGTCTCGCGCATTGAATATCACCAGGGCGGGATGGGGGCGCAAATACATTATCGCTCCAAGGGCGAAGAGCGCAGACTCGATGCCGACCTTGTCGTTGTTGCCGTTCCGGGGGACTCCGTCCTGGACCTGTTTGATGATCCCCAACCAGCCTGGAGATCATTCTTTCCGAATGTTCACTATACAAAATCAGCAAAGTTATTTATGCGCTTAGAAAGCGACGATCCTGCTCTTGATCGTGGGGGCTGCTTTTTCCCTAGAAAAGAACCCTGGAAAACTGCCGTGATCGGGTGGGAACGCCAACCTGGCGGCAGCATACGTGCCATGGGGGCCTTAAAAGCAGACTACTATCATCCCGAACTAACGGATGAAGAATTTACCGACATGATCGTCCAGGAAGCGATCCGGTTTCAGCCTGCAATTGAAGGTCATATAAAAGATACGTTGGTGATCCGCTGGAAGCATAAGGTGCCCACATTCCGCCCGGGATATCTTGCTGCCCTCAAGGCTTTTAAGGATAATCCACAAGAAACCCCGATCTTTTTCTGCGGTGACTACCTGATCATGGGCAGTGCAGGTTCAGCAATGGCCTCGGGTTGGCAGTGCGTAGAACGGATCAATAAAACCTTGAGTTAAGCGGAAGGGAAGCAATGAATAAACTAAATGTTGTCCTCATCATCGCTGACACTTTTCGACGGGATCACCTGCCTTGTTACGGGAACAAAACTATCATTGCCCCGAACTTCTCTGCGTTCGCAGAGAAATCTTTAATCTTTGACAACTTTTTTGCAGGCTCTTTCCCAACAGTTCCGGCACGGGCAGACATCATGACCGGTAAATATACATTTACATACCTGGATTGGGGCCCCCTGCCTCAAAACGAGGTAACCCTGGCCGGGAAACTTTCTGAATCCGGTTTGCTCACCATGGGTATCGCCGATACGCCATTCTTGACCAGAAACGGGTACGGATACGATCGGGGGTTTAAGGATTTTATTGAGATACGAGGTCAGCGTTCTGGACCAGAACACGATGATGTAGTCAGCCTGAGAAAAAGCGAAGAGGATTACTTCGCACCGCGCACATTTAAAACCGCCATAGACTGGTTGGAAAGACATCACGACGATCACTTCTTCTTATATATTGATACCTGGGATCCGCATGAACCGTGGGACCCCCCTGAACATTACGTGAAACCATATTATCCGGAATATGCTGGTGAAACCGTCAGTCCGAATTATTGGAATTGGAAAGAAGACGGCTACTCGGAAAAAGATCTTGCCATTGCCCGTGCCTGTTACTGTGGCGAGATCACCATGGTAGACCGCTGGATGGGTTTATTGATGGACCGACTGGATACTCTTGGCCTGTCAGAAAACACAGCCGTTATTTTTACGAGTGATCACGGGTTTTATTTTGGCGAACGGGAAATGTTTGGGAAAACGAGATTTCGATGGCCTGGAAATGTCAAGTTTGAAGAGGGATTTGTTAAAGGGTATAAAATGGGCGATCAATTTTCCTACCGATCCCCATTGCACAGGGAATTGAGCCATATTCCCCTTATCGTTCACATTCCGGGGGAAGGTCACAGGCGTATTAATGGGCTGGCAAGCATCCCGGATATAACTCCAACAATCCTCGCTCTTGCGAATATCCCCATTCCGAAAACAATCCAATCGAAATCATTGCTCCCGCTAATACACGGAGATGCGAAAAAGATACACGATTTCGTGGTAACTTCCGGGTCATTGGAATCTGTTGGCGTGATCCAAAAAATAGTGGATGACCAGCCGCGAAAAGTGGTGGAACTTTCCCCAAGTACGATCACTACCGAGGATTGGGACATGCTCTATTCGGTCACAGGCGAACCGGTTGAGTTATACGATGCGAAGAAAGATCCAAACCACACTACCAACTTGTCCAAAGATAACCCGGGGAGCATCGAAAAGATTCACGACGGATATATCCACTGGCTGAAGGAAATTGGTACGCCAGATGATCGACTGGCAACCCGGCTGAAGGTATAAGAACAGGGGCGGGGCAGCAGACTGTGGAAAGTTAAATCTGTGAGGTTTAATGGGACGATGTGGAGAATAACAAGATTCGTGTAAGCGGATAAGCGCTTATCGCATATTTGGGATAGCTGGCCCGAGAACTTGTCCAGAGTATGATCCTGGATCCAGGTCATAAGCCAGGGTCAGTGAGGAGTACAAATCATGCCAGTCGCTATCATTGCCGGGACCGCCATCTACAACCTTCCAATGATCGAGATGGAAGAAAAAACGATCCACACAGCCTACGGAGATACACTCGTCCTGCTGGGAAAGGGGGAAAATCAGGACCTGGTTTTCCTGCCCCGGCATGGCACCCACCATACTATGCCTCCCCACATGGTAAATTACAGGGCTAATATTCAGGCTCTGGCTGATCTGGGAGTCAAGTACGTTCTGGCTGCTTATGCGGTTGGTTCGATCAACCGGCAGATCCCGCCGCTGGGGCTGGTGGCGATCGACGACTTTATCGATTTCACTTCCGGTCGGGAAACGACTTTTTTTGATGGCGGGGCAGGTAAACTAAGGCATGTGGATATGAGCGAGCCTTTTTGCCCGGTTTTACGGACAGCACTATTGGATGAAGCCACTCGGCTCGGGATCGCGATAAAGCCAACCGGTACATATATTTGTACGAATGGACCGCGGCTGGAGAGCCCTGCGGAGATCCGGATGTATGAAAAACTGGGAGGGGATGTGGTCGGAATGACAGCGATTCCTGAGGTGGTTTTGTGCAAAGAAAGAGAATTGTGTTTTGCGGCAGTCGGTTTTTCGGTCAATTGGGCTGCCGGCATCGAGAAGAAGATCCAATTCGTTAATCAAGGACTGGGTAGATTGACCACCCAGTTGTTAGGTCTGTTTATTCAAACCCTTCGTGATATCACAAGCCAGGAAATGCCATTCTCGAACAGCTCAAACGGTTAACCGACTTCTCAAATTATCGAAACAACCATAAACCTCCTATTAATTTGGAAGCGATGCAGATGCAGAATGGCCTGTGATAGAACAAGATATTCCTGAACAATAATGGATTATCCATTCACTTCATCTCCGCCTGCGCCAGGAGGAAATAATCCACGGCGCCTAACTGCTCAAGCAGGGCACATGCCCGGTCCAGATAGGACTAGCGCTGGATGTGGCCGGCTGGCAAATGCCGGCCAATTTCATAGCAGGCCCGGCCCTGATCGTAAGGCATTTGCAGCCGTTCTGCCTCAACCAAACTTTTGTGCCAATCTGCGAACGCCCGACGCCGCTTGCCCGCCAGCCAGCGAAATGACCCCCGATGCAGCCAGTATCGCGCCAGACCCGCCGGAACACCGCGAGCCTGGATTCGGATTGCCTTGAGAATCTGGCCGGTGTGACTGACTAAAGTTTTGCACTCGCCACCTTTGTGATCATCACATTGCTCCAATAAGCCCAGGTAGGTTTCGGCGACTGCGGAATACCCTTCTACGTTGGTAAACACCGTGTGCGATGAGCGGCCGATCTGCTGCGCAGCCGCATCGGCTGCTTGTTTGGCTAGAACGTATTCTTTCTTGCGCAAACGAGCAACCGCCAACAATCCGTTTGCCGTTTCCATGGTTGACCAGGCGAACTCTGCCAGGCGCGCCACGGTGAATCCGGCGGAACGCATCAGCCGAATATCTTCAGCCCAGCGCTCTTCGGGCCATTGCTCGGGGTAATACGCCGCGCCGATGTGAAGACGACTTGGTATTTGTGACATACACAGTTTTACCGGTTATCTGGGATTGTACCTGGGAGCGGAGCAGCGGAATCCCGCACGATCAATTCGGCTCCTATATGGATTAGCAGCGGTGCGCCTTTTTCACCTTCGAGACGAGCCACTAACCGGTTCACAGCTACCCGGCTCAGCGAGCTTCGATTCACTCGCACAGTGGTCAATTCTGGGTGGATCATTCGGGCAATGTCGAGATCGTCAAACCCCACCACAGATACGTCATCTGGCACCCGATACCCAATGCTCTGGAGTGCAGAAATGATCTGTGCTGCATAAAAATCAACATTGCAAAACAGGGCTGTCGGCCTGGATTTAAGGCAACCCGCCAATTCCGCGGAAAAACCATCGAGATCGAAGTTCGTAACCCAACCGGCGTTTGCAAAGGTGTAAAATCAATGTGTCTCAATGGCAAACCTTTGGATGGTAATTTCCTCCCGGCCGACAGGCTGGAGGAGACCAACCAGGTTGAAGTTGTGCTGGGATAAAAAATGCTCACACCTACACCTACCGCCGGCGATACCACCTGGTTCGTTCATGACCGCTTTGGCCTGTTCATTCACTGGGGGTTATATGCACTGCCCGCCCGGCATGAGTGGGTGCTATCGGTAGAGAAGATCGACCCGGGCGAATATGCCGCCCGCTACCTGCCGCGCTTCAATCCCACCCTTTATGACCCGTCTCAATGGGCGCGCACTGCTCGAGAGGCTGGCATGAAGTACGTCGTCCTCACCGCCAAACACCACGAAGGTTTCTGCCTGTGGGACACAGCCTGCACCGATTACAAGGTGACCAATACGCCTTATGGCAAGGATTTGCTGGCCCCGTTCGTGCAGGCCTTCCGCGCCGAAGGACTGCGTGTTGGCCTGTATTATTCGCTGCTCGACTGGCATCATCCCGATTTCACTATTGATATCTATCATCCCCTGCGTGACCATCCGAAAGCGGCGCAGCTGAATGAAGCCCGTTCCATGCCACGTTACGCTGCCTATATGCGTGAGCAGGTGCGCGAACTCCTGACGCTTTATCAACCGGATATCCTCTGGTGCGACTTTTCCTACCCCGAAGCGAAATATAATGGCTTGCCCGGAAAAGGCGCGAAAGATTGGGAAAGCGAGAAACTCCTGGGTTTGATCCGCGAACTGAGCCCCCGCATCATTTTGAACAACCGCATGGACCTGCCGGAGGTACGGGCCGACGTCTATACCCCGGAACAGGTCCAGCCTACCGAATGGGTCAAGGTCAACGGCGAACCGGTGGTGTGGGAGGCATGCCATACCCTCAGCGGGTCGTGGGGATACCACCGCGACGAAGAATCGTGGAAAAGTCCTGAACAGCTGCTCATGCTTCTTATCAATACCGTTGCCCGCGGCGGCAACCTGCTGATGAACGTCGGTCCCACTCCATTAGGCACCTTCGCCCCGCGCGCTATCAATGCCCTCGGTGTTTACCGCCAGTGGATGGAGCGCCACAGCGTCTCCATCTATGGTTGCAGCCAGAGCGAATTCCCACCTCCACAGGATTGCCGTCTCACCCAGAACGGAAGAAAACTTTTTGTGCATATCTTCGCCTGGCCGTTCAAACACTTACATTTGCCCGGGCTGGGCGGCAAAGTGGAATTTGCCCGGTTCCTGCATGATGGAAGTGAAGTGCCCCTTTCTGGCAGTGAATGGGAGACGCGCCAGTTGGATTTGCACCCCGATGAGCAGCTGCTTTTCCTACCGGTCAAAAAACCCGATGTTTTGGTGCCGGTGATCGAATTGACTTTGAAGTAATCTTATATTTGTAATGAGATGAGGGTTGCTCATTTGCATCGCAAGAGGATACTTATGATGCTGTAGTTGGAAGAGAGGTGTGTGCAGATAAACTTTCTGCTCACACCTCTCTTTATTGCGTATTTAGTGGACCACTTCCAAGTCCGCGTGGAGCGTCGCCAGCGAGTCAGAGCCAACCCAGATGTCAAAGGCCGCTGCGTCCTGGATCCACCGACCGGCATTCGTACTCCAGTATCCCAACTCGTCCGGGCCCAGGCGAAAGGTAACTGTCTTCATCTCACTGGGTTGGAGTGTGACGCGCCTGAAGCCCTTCAGTTCCCGCATGGGTCGCGAATCGCTTCCCCATTTCTGGTGGATGTACAACTGAACCACCTCGTCCCCGGCGACCGGACCCGTGTTGGTCACCTCGGCCGTCACGGTCAGCGATTCCCCTACCTTCACCTGTGCTGTCGAGACTTTGAGGTTGGTGATCGAGAAGGCGGTGTAACTCAGACCGAAGCCAAATGGAAAGAGTGGCACGGGCAGGCCGTCCCAGTAGCGCGGATTGTACATCGGGCTGCTCTCGGGCGAGTGGGTCAGGGTGCGGGCGTAATAGAGCGGCGCATGGCTGCCCTTGCGCGGGAAGCACACCGGTAGCTTGCCGCCCGGGACGGCATCGCCGAAAAGGATGTCCGCCACGGCATGACCGCCTTCGGTGCCGGGTTCCCAGGCCTCAAGGATGGCCGGGATATGCTCAGCAGCCCAATTAATGCTCAGCGGGCGCCCATTCAAAAGCACCAGCACCACCGGCTTACCCAGAGCGCTGATAGCCTGAAGCAATTCTTCCTGTTTCCCCGGCAAGTCCAAAGCGGCGCGGGAGGCAGCCTCGCCGGCCATGTCGGCGGTCTCGCCCAACACCATCACGACCAGATCGGCAGCGCTGGCTGTCTCAACAGCTTTTTGGAATGCGGCTTGAGCGTCGTCGGGGGACTGGAGTGGCTTTTTGGGCCTGGGGTCAAAGTTCTCGAACCAGGAGGGAATGTCACGCCGTATCTCGGGGCCCGGTGCATAACTCACCTCGGCGTTCGGCAACTTGGTGCGCAGACCCTGCAAAACCGTCACCGCCGCGGGTGTATGGCCAAAGACCATCCATGATCCCTCGGTGGCTTCCACCGAGTTGGCCAGCGGGCCGATCACGGCAATACTCTTCAGGCTCTTCGAGAGCGGCAGGAGGCCGTCTTCGTTGCGCAGCAACACCATCGAACGCTGTGCTGCCAGGCGCGCGGCTTGCCTGTGTTCCGGCCTGGCGATCACCTTTTCCAGCAGGGTTTCGTCGACATATGGATGCTCAAACAATCCCATACGCACTTTGATGGTCAGGATCGGTCTCACCATCTCATCAATGTGGTCTTCCGAGAGCGATCCATCCTTCACCAGATCGGCCAGGTTTTCCAGGTAGGCACTGGAAGCCATGTCCATGTTCATACCGGCCTGCAGGGAACGCAAGGCGGCATCACGCGAATCGCGCGCATGGCCCTGGATGACCTGATTCCCGACTGCAAACGCGTCACTGACCACAAAACCAGCGAAGCCCCATTCTTCGCGCAATATATCCTTCAGCAGCCAGCGATTGCCAGTAGCCGGGACATTGTTCAGGTCCATGTAAGCGCTCATCAAGGTGGCGACGCCGGCGTTCACTGCGGCCTGGAAGGGCGGGAAGTACACATTGCGCAGCTGCGTCTCGGACAGAAAGACCGGATCGTAATCGCGTCCGCCATCCGCCGCGCCGTAGCCGGCAAAGTGCTTGGCGCAGGCAAGTACCCGCTCGGGGTCTGAAAAGTCGTCGCCCTGGAACCCGCGGACCTGGGCCGCGGCCATGGCGGTACCCAGGCAAGGGTCTTCCCCGGCTCCTTCCACGATACGCCCCCAGCGGGCGTCCCGGGCGATATCCAGCATTGGGGCAAAGGTCCAGTGCAGACCGGCCGCACGGGCCTCCCGCGCAGCAACTGTCTGAGATTGTTCGACCAGTTCTGGATCCCAGGAGGCCGCCATCGCCAGCGGCACCGGAAAAATGGTCCGGTAGCCGTGGATCACATCCAGGGCGAACAACAGCGGAATGCCAGACGGGCTTTCTTCGACGGCGATCTTCTGCAGCTCGTTGAACCGCTTGGTGTCATTCACCCACAGCACCGAGCCTGCCCCGTTCTTACGGATGACATCCTCGGCCTTTGGCCCGGGCATAAAATCTGCCCCGCTGATCTGAGCCAGTTGCCCGACCTTATCAGCGAGGCTCATCTTTCCCAGTAGCGTCTCGACTCGTTTGGCGACAGCGGTATCCGATGGACCGGATGCGGTTGTTCCTGACTGGTTGGACGTATTCATGAAAACCTCCTTTTTGGATACATTCCTAAATTGAAAAAAACATTATGCTACCAGGTTGGATTTCGGCAGATACACCTCGATCACACACCCGCCAAGGGTCGCGACGGCGAAAGGAATATCCCAGGGTCGCTGCGGCAAGGGCTGCTGCCCGGAGGGGGAACAATAAGGCAGGTCATACGACAGCCAGTGAGCCTGCCTTAATTTCTAAACGTACTTTTCATTTTATTCATGAACTCTTTGACCCGTTCAATATCAACGTGGTTTTCGAATTTCCCATCAAACTTGAAGGTGGTCCCAACGATGGCGCCGTCGGCGATGTTCAATTGGTCTTCCATGTTTTCCAGGCGAACACCCGTGTTCGCAATAACAGGTGTTTCCGGAACGGTCTCTTTCACCCGCCGGAGGATGGAGATATCAGTTGGAGAACCGGCGGTAAGCCCGGAAATGCACAGCCCGTCTGGACGTAGGTTGAACACAGTCGTCTTAGCGATCTCCACAATATCCCGATCAGCCAGGTAGCGCGCAGATTCAGGGACAATGTTGAAGAGAAGGCGAACCTCCGCCGCCCCGATGGCATGCTGGTGTCGGACGATCTCCCCGCAATCTGGGTTCCACAAGCCGAAATCACTTGCATACACGCCGGAAAAGACCTCCCGAACAAATCCCGCGCCAGTCGAGATCGCCAGGTCGAGCGACGCATACGGATCCCAGAGAACGTCCACTCCAAACGGAACCCTGATCTCGGGCATCAGTTCACCGATGGTGCGAGCCATGCTGGCAACCGTGACGGCACCAACCCTGGTGAGATAGGGCTGACTGAACTCGTTGGAGAACATTACAGCGTCCACACCGCCATTCTGCAGGGCGGCCAGATCTTTCCGCGCCCAATCGATGACCCCTTTCAGGCCGTCGTTTCCGTTATAGCCCGGATCCCCGGGTAATGCCCCCAAATGACACATCGCGATCACAGGCTTGTTGACCCCAAAGAGGTCTTTCATCCAATTATCCATCTATCGCACCTTGAGCGGGTTGCATGTTTACTGTTGAGCCATCGGGAAAAGTCGATTGCATAATATTCTTTGGTCACAGCCTTGAATGATAGTATGGACGAAACGATTGTGCAAGGTTTTTTTATCATTTCGATCAGGGTATCACCAGAACATAATAGATCCGATCCTTAATCTTCACCGTACGAATGGGTAAGTCGAGTTTAGCATTGTCCAATGGCTATCTCGTAATAATCAACCATTGCAGATACACATATCCGTACCGCTTTTATATGAGGAGAAAGCCTTAAGAATAATCCTCCTGAAGAAAATATAAAATTCCCTTTCGACCCGTCGCACGACGTATACCGGGACATTCCCCGCAACTATCACCAGACGCCCGAAAAGGCGTTATTTGTTGTCGGCGGTTCTCCCCGTTGATGGGACAGGTGGTACATCCAACAAGTATGTGAAGGACTTCAATATTAATTGAATGATCCGGTTGTGAAAGTGGCCCAAACCCTGTGTTCTCATGATTTTTATCTTAGAAGTGGTAACAGAAGTGCTAGCCCGGGCAGTTATTTATTGATACGATAAATTCGCGTTCCGGGCATATATCTGGAACAATTCTGTATTCCTGTCTCCCGATCCGACCTTTTCGAAGTAAAGGAGAATACCGTGTCAGAACCCATCCACAAACCCACCTTGCGAAATCTCGCCCGCACTGTTCTTGTGCTGGTGATCTTGCTGACTTCCTGCGGCAATCCGGCTACTCTCGTACCTTACCCCACGACAGAGCCGTCAACGACCCCTGGCGCTGCCCCGACAAATCCTCCGCCTGCGCCTGCAGGAGCGCTGGCTCCGGAAGGCCTCCCCAACCAGCTCTATTATGCCCCCTTCCCGATTGGCATTCAATTGGACGGAGAACTGGCAGATTGGCAGGGCGTTCCGACGGTCGCGATGGTCTCGCCCGCCGGTCCCAACCAGGTGACGGTCCGATTTGCGGCGGCTGCGGATGATCAGAATTTCTACTTCATGGCAGATGTGACCAAGAGTACGATCGTGGCGGGCACGCACGAGGCAAATTATTGGAATGAAGACTCGGTGGAAGTGTACCTGAACGCCACCGGCGACCTGAGCCTGGGCAGTTATTTCGATGGCGCAGCCCAGGTGACGGTTCCAGCGGTCAATATCGGCAAATCGCCGGAGGAGTCCATTGTCGCGGGGGTGAATGGTGACAAAGTGGGAGCGAAGCCGGTGGTGGTCAAGACGGACAAAGGCTACGCGGTGGAATTGTCCATCCCCCTGACCAATTCGTTCTGGGACCTGACGCCCGAGACCGGCCGCACAATGGGCTTCCAGGTCCATTTGAACGGCGCCTCCAGCCTCGACCGGGATACCAAGTTGATCTGGTCTGCGGCGGACAGCAATGATTCCTCCTACCAGAACCCATCTGTCTTCGGGCAGTTGATCTATGTCCCGGCGGGCAGCACGGAAAAGCTTACATTCCAGGCGACGGCGACGCCGCCTCCACCCGCACCTTTGCCAACGGTGGAAGCAGGTGCGCTCTACAAGAATCCTAATGCATCCGTGGAAGAGCGGGTAGAAGACCTGCTGGGGCGCATGTCGTTGGAAGAAAAAGTTGGACAGATGACACTGGTGGAAAAGAACAGCCTAACTCTGGCGGATACTATAAAATATTACATCGGGGGGGTGTTAAGCGGCGGGGGTGGCTTCCCGGTCACCAACACACCGACTGCCTGGGCCAGCATGGTCAACCAATTCCAGCAGGCTGCTTTGAAGAACCGCCTGGCAATCCCGATCATCTACGGCGTGGATGCCGTCCATGGGCACAATAACGTCAAGGGAGCCACCATCTTCCCGCATAATATTGGACTCGGCGCAGCCAACGATCCTGCTCTGATGGAAGAGATTGGGCGAGCGACCGCATCCGAAATGATCGCTACCGGCGTCTATTGGAATTTTGCTCCGGTCGTGGCGGTGGCACAGGATATCCGCTGGGGCCGCACCTATGAAAGTTACGGCGAGAACACTGAGCTGGTGACCCGTCTTGGCACAGCATACATGGATGGGCTGCAGGGTAAAAACCTTTCTGATCCGCTTTCGGTGCTCGCATCGGTCAAGCACTATGTGGGCGACGGCGGGACAGCCTGGGGTACTTCCACGACCTCCAATTATAAACTCGACCAGGGAGTGACTGAGGTGGATGAAGCCACTTTGCGGCAGGTTCACTTGCCGCCGTACATCGACGCAATCGAGGCCGGGGCACGAAATATCATGGTCTCGTATTCCAGTTTCGGGGGCATGAAGATGCACGCCCAGAAATACCTGATCACGGATGTGTTGAAAGGCGAGTACGGCTTCACCGGTTTCGTTGTTTCTGACTGGGGTGGTGTCGACCAGATATCCACCAACTACTATGATGCGGTGGTTAGCGCCATCAATGCGGGCATCGATATGAACATGGTCCCCTATGACCACAAGCGTTTTATTACTACGCTAAACAAGGCCATCGCCAATGGTGACATACCACAGGAACGCATCGACGATGCCGTCCGGCGGATCCTGCGGGTGAAGTTCGAGATGGGTCTCTTCGAACGTCCCTTGCCCGATTCATCCCAGAAGGCACTGGTCGGCTCGCCCGAACACCGGGCAGTGGCTGCACGAGCGGTCAGTCAGTCGCTAGTCTTATTGAAGAATGACAACGCCGCTCTGCCGCTGGATAAGTCGAGCAGCCTGATCTTCGTGGCCGGTGTGGCCGCCAACGACATCGGCATTCAATCCGGTGGCTGGACCATCACCTGGCAGGGCAGCGCCGGTGAAATCACCCCCGGCACGACCATCCTGCAGGGGATCCAGGAGAAGGTCAGCAGCTCCACGACCGTGCAGTACGACCCGGCCGGCAATTTCCCTGGGACAGACAAGGCCGATGCCTGTATCGTCGCAGTAGGTGAACTGCCCTATGCCGAGGGGGTGGGTGACAAGATAGATCTGTCACTTTCCGCAGCGGACATTAAACTGACCACGGACCTGCGGCCGCGTTGCGATAAGTTGGTGGTGCTGCTGGTCTCGGGGCGGCCTATGATCGTGACCGATCAACTGGCGGGTTGGGATGCTTTCGTGGCAGCCTGGCTGCCGGGCACCGAAGGGGAAGGTGTAGCGGATGTACTCTTTGGGTCACTGCCATTTACCGGGAGATTACCCTTCAGTTGGCCGCGCAACAACGCCCAGTTGCCATTTGACTTTGCGAACCTGCCCACCGGCGAAGATGGTCCGCTCTTCCCATACGGGTATGGGCTGACGACGAGGTAACAGGAGACTCTTCCTTTGAATCAGTGAATCATTGGTAAGACGGTTGGTTGTCCCCCGCATGGATTGTTAGGACCGACGGCACACGAAAAGAAATGTGCCGTCGGTCTTATTGAGACAGGGTGATATTTAATCGGTTTTCCAGGGGGAAAAGTGTATCTTGAATGATCTGATCAATATTCGGATCAGGTACTGCAAAAATCTTTTGCCAGATATGGTTCAGTTCTTTCACCAGTTTATCTTCGACGAGTCCCCACAAAGGTACACGCTTAAGCGCCCGACCCTTCTTCAGTGACTGGGCGAGGGGTGAATACGTTGGATCCAATTCCACCCGGTCCAGTGCTTCCAGATTGGCGGGGATATATTTCGCTTTCTGGAACTGGGTCATCATATTCTCGGTAGCGGTCAGATACCGAACCAGTTCCAGCGCTAATGTCTCCTGCACAGCCGGTACATGGTTCCAGATGACCAGGTTTGACCCGCCGATGAACGGTATGCCAGGTTGAATGGCTATGGAAGTGTTTTCGGATACCTCTTTGGGGACGTTCCCGCCCCTGGCGAGGGAAAGAAGGTCAGGGCTGCGGAAGGTGATGGCTGTCCTTCCTTCCAGAAAGGCCCTGGTACAGGCATCATCATATAAATTCCGGGCAGCCGGGGTCATGAATTTATGGAGGCTGAAGTATTCTCTTAATCCTGCAAGTGTATTTGGATCGGAGAAACACACCTTCTTTCCGTCCGGCATAATGAAGTCACCGCCCTTATCCCAAACAAAACTACTGGCGTTGTGTAATACTCCGACCGAGTTGTTGCAGGTCGGAAGCGCGATGAGCATCTCCAGACCGAGTTTGCGTAGACTCTCCAGGGTGTGGTGTAGATTTGCCACGGTGGTAAAGGCGGATGATTCGTCGATCCCGGCCTTTTCCAATAGGTCTCTCCGGTAATAGACGAGGTATGTATTGAGTGTCCAGGGGATGGCAAGGGTTTTTACTTCGTCGAGGTCGAGACAACACTGCCATGATTCCGATAGGAAATTATCTTTCCCGCCGATGGAAGCGACTTCCTGCGGCTTGAATGGCCTGAGGGAGTTCTGCCCGGCCAGGCTGCTCATCCATGTGCTTCCGACCTCGGAGACAATGGGTCCGTGCCCGTATAGACTTATCTTCATGAGCTCTGCCCACGCGTTCGACCATTCGAATACCTGCAGATCTAACCTGGCATTGTGCAGGCGCTCGAAACCATCGAGGATCAGCCTTACTTCATCAAGGTCGGTGATTTGATTAATGGAAATTTCAGCTTGCATCTTTTCCTCCCGGGACGATCGAGATCACCAAACTATCAGCCTCTGTAAAGGGATCGACCATCGATGGACGAAAATCCGGCTTTCGTGTATGTCTCTAGTGTACCCTCAACTTACCTGATTTACCATATTAAATAAATGACGTTCAATTGCGGTTATTTGTTGATTGATGTATCATGTGAAAGGTTTGTTGAATGAGACCACCTCGCGAGATTGCGACCAACAGAAGATAGGGAGAACGCATGGAACAGGCGATGATGTGTCCTCAGTGCAATGCTCCACTTACGCCGCATCCTTTCGCGAGATCGGCTGTCTGCTCATATTGCGGGGCAACTGTGCGATTCGATGATACCTCGGCAGTGCAGGCTGCCAGATTCCATGACGCATTTCGTCAATGGAATTCTCCACTCAACCATAATGTCTCTGCATGGTTCTCAGTGGGGGATCGTCATTGGGTATTAAACCGGTTGATCGCCAGCGGCGAAGTCTCGGATGTTTACGATGGGCAGCGAGCTCGCTGGCCGACCGAACTCGTGATCATCAAACTCCTGCGCGACCCCCAAAATTCCAGCCGTTTTGAAAATGAGTGGGCGAGCCTGCAAAAGTTGCACAAGAGCGGGGCGGTTGGTGGTGAAACGTTCAAGAGGATGCTGCCGCAGTTGGTCCTCCATGGTGTGGTCAGCGAGGGTCAAACTGTCGGAAGCAAGGTCAGCATTTTCCGGCGAGAGAGAGGTTTCCGCCATACGGTAGAGAAAGTATTGCAGGTGTACCCGCAAGGGATTCCCCCGCAGGCGTCCATTTGGGTATGGCGGCGGATATTGGAGATCCTATCTTTCATCCATGCCTCCGGCATGGTCCATGGAGCGGTGCTGCCGTCGCACCTGTTGATCCAGGATAACGAGCACGGCATTCGCCTGGTCGGTTATGGACGTGCGGGCTTGGCGGGAGAAAAACTTAACGCAGTCCCGGCTCTTTCCGAAGCGTACTATCCAGACGGAGTTCCATCAGCAAATACCCTGACCCCCCAACTAGACCTGTCCATGAGCGCCCGCTGTATTGCCTCTTTGCTTGGCGGGGATGCCGCTGCGGCAGCCCTTCCAAAGGATGTCCCTGACCCGTTGGCGGAGGTGGTGAGCCGGGTAGCCCGGGCCGATCCTGGCATAGAGTCCGGCCAGGATGCCTGGTCTATTCGCGAAGAATTGGGTCGAATCGCTGACGAGATATTTGGTCCACCAAAATTTATCCCGATTACACTGCCAGATTGAAGATTGCGAAGTAATATCCGGCTTTGGTAAAGCAAAGGAGAGAATTATATGGGAACCGGTCGTTACAGTCGGGCTGCACATGCAGCTCTTCTAAAGGGAAGGGCCAATATCCCGGCCCAGCAGGTCTTTCAACAGACAAAATGCCACCCGTTGATGGATCCCAAAGGGGTGCGCCTGCGCGAGAGCCGCGACAGCGCCGATCACCCTCAATCGGTGGGGATCGTTTTTGCGCTGGATGTGACCGGTTCGATGGGTGAGATCCCAAAAATCCTGGCAACCCAGCAGCTCCCGGTATTCATGAAGATCCTGATGGACTGCAAGATCCAGGATCCGCAGCTTTTGTTCGTTGCGGTTGGCGACGCCACCAGTGACAACGCACCACTGCAGGTGGGCCAGTATGAATCCACTGCGGAATTGATGGACCAATGGCTGACCTGGTCATTCCTGGAAGGGGGCGGTGGAACGTTCGGCCAGGAATCCTATGAACTCGGACTGTATTTCCTGGCCATGCACACCGAAATGGATTGCATGGTGAAGCGAAAGAAACGCGGCTATCTATTTTTGACCGGCGATGAAGATCCCTATCCCAGTCTTTCGAAGCACGTTGTTGAGGCGGTCATTGGTGACAAGTTGGATGATGATGTTCCTTGTGAAGAGATCGTCGCCGAGGTGCAGAAGACATTCACCCCCTTCTTCATTATTCCAGACCATGCCCGGGCCGAGCGCTGTGAGCGCCGCTGGCGTGACCTGTTGGGCGATCATGTCCTTACCCTGGACAGCGCTATCGATGTTTGTTATGTGGCGGCGGGCGCCATTTTGTTGAACGAAGGTCTGGCGACCGACCTGGAAAAATTAGCCGACCTTCTTCAAAAGGCCGGCATGCCGAAAGAACGTAAAAACCAGACCATCCAGGCACTAACGCCTTTCGCTGAAGTCGTTTTCTCATCCGGTATCACGGGATAAGCCTGCTTGTGAAAAATTCTGACTCGGCCCAGCGCTGATCTCCGGAGAAGCCAAAAATTTGCGCGCCTATATCCTTATTGACCTGGGCTTTGGGGATGCCGGAAAAGGCCTGCTGACCGATTATCTCGTACGCCACAGCGGGGCTGGACTGGTCGTGCGCTATAACGGCGGCGCGCAGGCGGGTCATAACGTCGTGACTCCCGCAGGCCGCCAACACACTTTTTCTCAATTCGGTGCGGGCACATTCAACCCGGAAGTCAGGACGATCCTATCTCGCCATGTGGTGATCCACCCATCCGCGCTGCTGGTGGAGGGGGATATTCTGCGGGATAAAGGTGTCCCGGATGTTTATACCCGCTTGCGTATCAGTGATAAAGCGTTGGTCATCACGCCTTTTCACCAGGCAGCCAACCATATTCGTGAACTCCTGCGGGGAGCCGACCGGCATGGAAGCTGCGGCGTGGGGATCGGTGAAGCGGTGGAGGATGCGCTGCTTTATCCCGAAGAGAATATCCTGGCAGGAGATCTATCACATCCAGATATCCTGAGTTCGAAATTGCGGCGCATCCAGGAGCGGAAACGCGCACAATTGGTGGAATTCTGCCAGCATGAAAATGATGGATCCGGGGTGCGAAGTGAATTTGCCCTCTTCGAGGATACGAATGTCATCGAAAACTGGATATCACAAATCGAGCGGATCAGTGAACTCGGTCTGGTGGTCTCGGAATTGGCGCTGGAAGAGTGGATGCGCGAATCCGGAACCATCATATTTGAAGGCGCGCAGGGTATGCTGCTGGATGCCCAAGTTGGATTCCACCCGTACACCACCTGGTCAGATTGCACCACCAGAAATGCCCATGATCTCATATCTAAAGTGGATTCCCGAGCGCAGATATGCCGGGTTGGAATCATGCGGGCATACTCGGTGCGGCACGGCCCCGGCCCGCTACCCGCCGAAACGAAGAAATTAATGCCAATAGTTACTGAACATAACCAGCCGAATGAATGGCAAGGGGATGTCCGCTACGGTTGGTTCGATGCAGTCCTGGCCCGCTATGCGCTCACGTTATGCGGTGGGATCGATGCCCTGGCGGTGACCCACATGGATGTCCTGCCGCGCCTGCAGGAGTGGATCTACTGCCCCGGCTATGGTGGGTATCCTTTCATGGATCTTCACTCATTTCAAACGGATATCACCGAAGGTCGACTGGCAAATTTCCGCCCCAATGGTCCGCTTACGCTGGAAGAACGCCGGGAAATGACTAACGCACTTTTGAGAGCTCAGCCGGTGCTGGAAAATTGCAGCACGGATGAAGGAGAAGTGATCTCAAAGATCGAGTCGCTTTTGGACAGGGCAGTGGATGTGGTATCACGGGGACCAGCTGCGACTGATGTAGAGATTCTCAATCCTCTTTCTTTGAATCAATAAATTCTACAGGTTGCTCAGACGACTAAATTTGCCTCCCGACCAGCGGGAGACGCTCTTAATTGGAAGCGGATTTTTATTCTTATGCGATAATGATTAAGAACATCTACAGGATGACGCGGATAAAGTTGGTAAACAGAAATGGAGACCCAGAAACTTATGATCCTAAACGTTGAAGACGTCCTCAAGATTATGTTATCTGTCCTCGCAGGTGGGCTGATAGGCTTCGAACGGGAATACCGGGATAAGGCAGCTGGGTTTCGAACGTTGATTTTTATTTGTGCCGGTGCATGTTTGTTCACAATCTTATCGGCTGAACTGGCTCCAAACAATGATCCAAATCAAATCGCTGCCAATATTGTGACGGGTGTAGGTTTTCTGGGAGCGGGGGTCATCTTCCGCGAAGGAGGTAAAGTGGTTGGATTAACCACTGCAGCAACGATCTGGTTGACGGCAGCGGTTGGGATGGGTATCGGCGGAGGGGAATACCTTTTATCAGGCATCATGGTCCTGACGGCGATGTTCGTCCTGTGGGTGCTTCCGAAGGTAGAACACCATATCGATAATCGACGAGAGGAGCGTAAATATGAAATAGTTTGCACGGCAGACATGGATATTTACGAGGCTCTTGAAAATACTTTCCGTGAAGTCGGTTTAAGCATACAGGCCCACAGTCAGGTGAAGACAGGAAATTCCATGACCTGTTCCTGGAGTGCATCGGGTTCGCCAAAGAAACATAAGGAACTCGTGCGAAGATTATTTGATCACCCGGAAATCCAGGAACTAAAATCGTAGAAAGCTTGTCAGTTGATCGATTTTTCCGCCGAGTACTTGATAGGAATCCGTCCACGATCTCATTTCCGACCGAGCCATCACCCCTACAAAAAAAGACCGGGCAGTTGAACTGCAGCCGGTCTTTTGCATTTCCCAGTAATGGTTATTGCTAGATATTGGGAGTTGTTTCTGGCGCCACCAGCCAGTCTTTCCCATTCTGCGCCAAAACGAGTCGAAAACTGTGATATTTATATCCGGCTTGAAGGAATACCTGCTCCTGGCGATCGGTGGACAATCCCAAAATCGGACACTCAGGTCCGAAACGGACATGCACATCCCAGGTTTTTCCACCGTCCTCGGAAACATGGACTTCACCGTCAGAAGTTCCCCGGTAGATTTTCCCTCTGGCAACGGTATGGACCGGGAATTTTAGAAAAGCCTTGAAAGGGCTTGAAACCAGGAATAAGGATGACGATGCCAGACCGGTTATTTTCAAAAAATCGCGACGGTCCATGGAAGACTCCTTAATGACCAAAAGCAGATTGATGTACCCATGAATATAGTAGCGCGTAAAAAACCATTTGTCCAGTCCAAATTGCTCTTCTAATGAAATTGATATGTTTGGTGGAGAAGGAGTTTTTGATGCGGCGTTGGATCGAAGGGGCTGGCGAGGTGATGCGTGTGGTTGTTGAAAGAAATAGCAAGGATATTAATATGCAATCTACCTGATATGGAAAAAAATTCAGTGTATTATGATAGTGTTCACTGTATATTGCTCTCAAATTATTTATATCTATATTGCAGCAACATGACACAGATCACCCTTCGGACTGCCCAACCGGAAGATAGCCCTTTCTATTTGCGCGTCTATGCCGGCACGCGGACAGAAGAAATGGACCGCGTTGATTGGACCTCGGAGCAGAAGGAAGCCTTCCTGTTGATGCAATTCACTGCCCAGACGGAGCATTATCACCTTTATTATCCGCAGGCGGAATATCAGGTTATTCAGCAGGACGGAGATCCGATCGGGCGGCTGATCGTGGAACGCTCGAAAGATCAGTTATTAATCATGGATATTGCTTTACTGCCCGAATATCGTCATGCCGGTGTCGGTACTGCACTCATCCAGGATCTTATGAAAGAAGCGGCGCAATCGGAAGTGCCGCTTGTCCTGCGGGTCGAGTTTTTCAACCCGGTCATTCGGCTGTATACCCGGCTTGGTTTTGTCAAGACGCGTGAAGTGAACAGTGTGTACCAGGAGATGGTCTGGACACCAAGCGTAAACCCTTCTTAATAGATTCGGTAGACTAATACTATATTAGAGAGAGAAAGAATGGATCTCGGACAACTTAAGCCGGAAATGATGGTAGAGCACGTGGGCAGCGAATTCGAGGTAATGGATGATCCGGCGAATAAGTTTTCGGTTAAATTCACAGAGATAGTTGAACACAGTAAGACGGAACACAATCGAGCGTTCTCCCTGTTTTTTCACGGCCCATTGGACCGGTTCATGCAGCAGGGAATATATACGCTCAAGCATCCGAGATTAGGAAAGCTCGAGATTTTTTTAGTTCCTGTGGCAAAAGATAATGACGGATTCCAGTATGAAGCGGCGTTTAATCATATCCTTCCGTAATCTTGCTTATCAGGAATAGGCTGGTGAAATCACAGTCTTTGCACCAGCTCGCTGCAATCATTATCGAGGAGAATGAAGTATGGCAGAACCATTCTTAAGCGAAATCAGGATCATGTCATTTTCCTTCCCGCCGAAAGGCTGGGCGCTCTGCGATGGACAGTTGCTGCCCATCAACCAGAACCAGGCGCTTTTTTCGCTGCTGGGTACTACTTTTGGCGGCGATGGGCGCGTTAATTTTGCTCTGCCCGACCTGCGAGGCAGAACTCCGCTCCACGTTGGCAGCGGGCACACGCTGGGTGAACGCGGCGGCGAGCAGGCCCACACGGCCTCGATTGCCGAAGTGTCTGAGCATGTCCATGTAGCGAATGCGACCTCAGCGCTGGCGACGACTAGCACACCGGGGAACACGCTATTGCTGGCCCAGTCAAAAGGAGCGAATCTTTATGGCTCGGCAAGCTCGAATCTGGGAGCGATGTCCCCGGCCGCGATCGGTAATACTGGCGGCAGCCAGGCGCACCTCAATATGCAGCCCTTCCTGACATTGAGTTTTTGTATCGCACTGCAGGGCATCTTCCCCAGCCCGACCTAGAGGAGAAAAAATGGCACAGCCTTATGTTGGTGAAATACGAATGTTTGCCGGGAACTTTGCCCCCGCTGGCTGGATGTTTTGCGAAGGGCAGTATCTCCCGATTTCCGAAAACGAAACATTATTCCAGTTGATCGGCACAACCTACGGCGGCGACGGCGAAAGCACCTTTCGACTGCCAGACCTGCGCGGACGCATCCCGATCCATCAGGGCAATGGCTTTATCCTGGCCGAAACCGGCGGCGCGGAGGAGATCACGCTGACGATAAACCAGATGCCTGCACACAGCCACGCACTACTGGCGACGACAAATCCCGCCTTGACAACATCGCCTGGCAATGCCGTTACACTGGGATTATCCGCTGCATCAGTAATTACCCCCTATGGATTGGACAACCCCTCGGTCTCGCTTAGTCCCACCATGGTCAGCCCGGTGGGAGGCAACCAGCCCCATACCAATTTCCAGCCATATTTGTGCGTTGATTTCATTATTTCACTATTCGGTATTTTCCCATCCCCGACATAAAGAAAAATTCTACTCATCTATGTGGAGAAAAAGACGTAATAAGTAGTGCGACTGAAGAATGCAGACAACAATATTTTAGGAGAGAGACATGGCTGACCCATTTGTGGCTGAAATTCGTATATTCCCCTTTAACTTTGCGCCGAAAGGCTGGGCGTGGTGTGATGGCCAGTTGCTGCCGCTTTCGCAAAATACGGCCCTGTTTTCGCTTTTAGGAACAACGTATGGGGGCAACGGAAAATCCAATTTCGCCCTGCCTAACCTGCAGGGCCGGGCGCCCATGCATCCAGGACAGGGACCAGGGCTTTCGCTGCATGACCTGGGAGAGACCGGCGGGTCTGAGACGGTTTCATTGCTTGAATCCGAGATCCCTGCGCATTCGCATGGCACGAGCGTTTCGGCCGCAGACGGTACCGACCAAAGCCCAGTTGGAGTGAAATTAGCCACCGGTATGGGCGGAATATCACAGTATGCAGTGCCGGGCGCGCTGACACAACTTAGCCTGAACAGCCTGACACCTGCAGGCGGTGACCAGCCGCATAATAACATGCAGCCATACCTGACCTTCTATTTCTGCATCGCGCTGCAGGGTGTTTTCCCGCCGCGCACGTGAAAAAGAGTTGATTTTCCAGGGTCAATCAACGAATCGGGCGACCCGAAGCATCCGCCGGACGGGTGACCGCCCGAGTGAGTCGAAACAGAAACCGAACACACAGATACACAGGAGCGATCCATGCCATCATCCAAGCGACCTAATAAATCGGAACAATTCATGACCCGACACGCGATCAGCGCCTGGCGAGTATCTGTTTTCCTCATTCTTGCTCTTATGGCTGTGCTTGCCACGTATACGATTGTACGCGCGGCTGTCGACATTGCGCCGACGAAGACGGATTTCATCATCAATGATGACGGTGATGGGAAAGCCGACCCGGGTGAGACCATTGAATATACGGTGGTCATTCCGAATAACGGGCCAACGGATGCGACAGGCGTCACCTTCAATGACATCATTGATTTGAATACCACTTTTGTGGATGGATCACTTAATGTTTCTCCTCTGGCTGGCGACGACAGTTATCAGACCATCGGCAACACTATGTTGGCAGTCGGCGTGACGCCCTCCACTGATACTCCCGCAGTCATTGTTATAAACCCGGCTACCGACAGCCTGTTCGACAATGACACCGAGTTTCTCGGCGATACTTTTACGCTCAAGTCCGTCGAAGCAGATACTACGGCACCGTTCACGACCGCCACCGAACAAGGCGGATCGGTAACAGTAGAGACAGATGGCAATTTTTCTTACACTCCCCCGGCCGGTTTCAGCGGGGCCGACCACTTTGATTACATGCTTACCGACGACGAGCTGACCGGCGCAGGCCGGGTGACCATTAACGTCACGACCGAGCGGGTCTGGTATGTCAAGAATAACGCCGCCCCGGGCGGCCTGGG
Source organism: uncultured Chloroflexia bacterium (assembly GCA_963847105.1). GTDB lineage: Bacteria > Chloroflexota > Anaerolineae > Anaerolineales > Villigracilaceae > UBA877. The sequence goes on from CAWJYP010000003.1 coordinate 564,969, forward strand.
CCGCTCGAACGACCCGTTCGATACCTTGCTTGAGGCACAGACGGCTTCTTCGGTCAACGATACCATCTATGTCTTCACTGGCAGCGGCACGACCGGTCAAAATACGGGCATCATCCTCAAGAACGGACAGCGCCTGCTGGGTGAAGGCGTGGACCTGACCGTCCCGGTCAGTGTCAACGGTGGCCCGAATCCGACCAACTTACGCACAGCGGGCACGAGGCCAACTATCGGTAATACTACCGGCGATGGAGTTATGGTCTCCACGGTAAGCATCGGCGGCAGCTTTAGTGGCGTAGAGATCCGCGGCCTGGATATTTCGGTCAGTGGCGCGGGCACGAATGCCGTCGATGTGACTACAAACAGCACGTTCAGCGGCAGCTTCGAGCTGGCTGACAACGTGATCGGCGCGGCGGGCGTGGAGGGTGTTGATGTGAACGGCGGCGGCAGCGGTACGCTGACCATCAGCCTGCATGACAACACAGTTACAGCCACCGGCAATGGTATCGATATCGTGCGCTCAACCGCGGTGGGTAGCGTCTATATTATCGCATTTGATGATAACGTGGTGACAGGCGCGACCGGCGGGATTGGGATTAATGTCACCGGCTCTGGCTGGCCGGTTCAGTTCGATTCGAATACCGGTACGGCAGCCTATGACACTGTTTCAGGTGGCACGATGGTCATCGGATCGTCGGGCGCGGGCAATGGCGTCGGGAACAATGGCATGGTCTTAAGTCCCATAAGAGGTGACTTGAGTTTTACCGACCTCGATATCTATTCGGATAATGGAGCTGCACTCACCATAACAGGCACAAGCTCCGATTTCCTGGCTTCAGGCACAGGTACACGCCTCACGGTGAATACGGGCACACCCTCACTGGTAGCGGTCAATGGCCCGGCGCTTAGCACCAACCTGACGAATATTAATATCGTTCCATCCACGTTTAGCAGTACCAACAGCACAAGCACCGGTGTCTCACTCATTGAGACCAGTGGTACCTTCACCGCTCCAACCGGCAGTTCCATTACCAACGCCACAGGCGTTGACTTCTTTGTCAATGGAAATTCCATTTCCGCCGCGACGGTTTCCGTGACGTATCCGGGGACGATCACAGACACAAGCGGCAGGCTCGTCTACATCCAAAACGTGACCGGCGCCAGCCCGACGTACGCGTTCTCCGGCGCAATCTCCGGTAGCGGCAGCACCAGTACTGGTGTGTTGCTGGATAACAACGATGGCGCCACTATCCGTTTCTCGGGCGGACTGGCACTCTCAACGGGCAGCAATACCGCCTTTAGCGCCATCAATGGCGCAGCCGCGGTTGAAGTCTGCGACGAAAATCCCTGCAACCCGGCGGCAACCGGCGCCCTGGTCAACACACTGACGAGCACAACCGGTACGGCGCTCAATGTTGCCAATTCGACCATCGGGGTAAACAATCTGGAATTCAAAAGCATCGCCGCCAATGGCGCAGCGAACGGCATTTTACTGAATGTCACCGGATCAACCGGTGGCCTGGTTGTCAAGGGTGATAGCGGCAGCAGTAACAACAGTTCAGGCGGAACAATCCAGAGTTCAACCGGCGATGGTATCTCGCTTACCAGCACCCGCAATGTTTCACTGGATCAAATGAATATTCAAAGCACCGGCGGCAGTGGAATAAACGGGACTGGTGTCACAAATTTCGCTTTCACTAACGGCACCATCGCCAACGCCGGAAATGCCAGCTTTAAGTCGGCCATTGGATTCAACGGCGGAGCCGTGAGCCCGGGTTTTGGCAACAATATAAACGGGACGCTGACTGTTACAGGTAACACCTTCACCAACCCGTTTTACAGCGCAGTCGAAATCCAATCCGATAATGGCACTGTGACCGTCGCCGATATCTCGAACAACACGATCACCAACCCGGGTTTCGGTGGCATCAATCTGGTTGGGATCGGCAATGTGACAACTTCCTTCAACCTCAACAGGGCGACGATCAACCAAAACAACATCACAAGCGCCGGGGGAACCGGAATCCAGGTTTCCATTGGCAACTCAAACACATACGGACCCGGAGCTACAGCAGGCAGCCTGGCGACGGGCTCGGACATCATTTCGATCACCAACAATTCGATTTCGATTGACCCGACAGGCGCAAATGCGATCATTGTCGCAAACAGCGGCGGCAACAATGCCAGCCGAACCAAGACGAATTTCCTGATCCAGTGTAACGGCAAGAACTCTGGCGGATGCTCTGCTCCGACAGCCAATCCCATCACTGGCAGCAGCATCGGTACGGATATCCTGATAGGCAATAATGGCTACGCTACCATGGTTGGGACTGTTGACAATAATAGTATCGACGCCAATCATACGGTCGGCGGCGGTGCGGGCAACGGCATCGGCGGCGGCAACGGCGTGGCGGGAGCCGGTAATGCGTGGACGCCGGACCTGACCTTGACCGTTACCAATAACACCATCACTGATACCGACGGAAACGGAATTCTGCTGGTAGGACGCGGCACGTCCGGAATCGCCCGGTATGGTATTCGCAACAATACCGTAGCCGCTCCGCTTAGCGGTGTGCGCCCCGGTATCCGCGTAGATGCAGGCAATGCCTCATCGGCGGATGATTCTATTTGTCTCGACATCTCGGGTAATACCACTGCAGGAAGCGGCGGGCATGAGGGCATTGGCCTGCGCAAGCAAGGCACGAGCTCGACCGTGAACGATTTTGGCATTGAGGGCATGTCGGCAACGACCACCCCTGGCATCGAGACTTATGTTGGCAACACAGGCCTAAACCCGGGCTCGGCTAGTGGATCTTTTGGTGTCAGCGGAGTTCTGCTTATCTCTGCCACCAGTGGGTTTTCAAATTGCTCAACGACGGCAATGGCGCCAGACAATAACCAAACCCTGGCACAGGTCCAATCGGAACCCAACCCGGTTGTTCTTGCCGAATCCGCTCCTGTATCTGAGATCGACAAGAGCGTCAACGCCACAACGAGTGTCAATCAGATTCTCCAGGCAGGCCTCATGGATAGAGAAGAATGAGGCGGTCGGCACTGCTCCCGTTACCCTTGATGCGGTATCACAGGAAGGCATGCCAAGCCAGTTACAGGTCCTCCTTGCGCCGGGGAAAACCCCCGAGAACGTCCCTGTCTCGATTGGGACTTTACCTGCCGGCAAGAGCGTTACGATCAAGTACCGTGTAACAGTCGATAATCCCATGGATAATCCGGTGGGCGCATTGAGGATTTTAAACCAGGGGACTGTATCGGGTATCGGCTTCCCCAGTGTGACCACGACCGATCCTTCTCCAAATCCTGATACCGCCTGCCTTGGAGCGGGCACTAAAACCTGTACGCCCATCGACCGGCCCGATACGACTGTCACATCGATAAACCTGGCTGGCAGCAGTCCTACGAATGTAGGTTCTGTATCCTGGACGGTCACATATGCCTCTGCGGTGAATGGCCTGACAAGCAGTAATTTCAGCCTGATAAATATCGGATTGACCGGCACACCTGCCATTACCGATGTGAGTCCGGTAGGCGCAGTCCCGGCTACCACATGGGTGGTCACAGCCAGTGCCGGTAGCGGCGATGGCACGCTGGGCCTGAATATGGTCAACGACAGCGGTTTCTCGCATGATACGACCAATTTACTCTTCACCGGCCAGGTATATGTGATCGATCATACTTCTCCCACGGTAACGATTAACCAGGCTATCGGGCAGGCCGATCCGACCAATGACGGTACGATCAACTTCACGGCTGGTCTTCAGCGAAGCGGTCGCCGGTTTTGGAACAGGCGATGTTAGCCTGACGGGAACCGCCGGAGCGACCACCGGCAGCGTCACCGAGGTCGCGCCGATGGACGGCACCACCTATAACGTGGCTGTCAGCGGCATGACGATCAGCGGGTCTGTCATCGCCTCGGTGGACGTAGGCGTGGCCCAGGATGCGGCTACCAATCCCAATGACGCATCCACCAGCACCGATAACACGGTGGCTTATGACATTACCGCACCGACGGTGACGATCGACCAGGCCATCGGGCAGGCCGACCCGACCAACAGCGGCACGATCAACTTCACAGTGGTCTTCAACGAAGCGGTCGCCGGTTTTGGAACAAGCGATGTATCTCTGACGGGCACCGCCGGAGCGATCACCGGCACTGTCACCGAGGTCGCGCCGATGGACGGCACCACCTATAACGTGGCTGTCAGCGACATGAGCGGCAGCGGGACCGTGATCGCCTCAGTAGGCGCAGGCGTGGCGGAAGACACCGCCACCAACCCTAACGGTGCCTCCACCAGCACCGATGACACGGTGACTTATGACATTAACGCACCGAACTCCACCATCGACCCTCCCTTACCTGCCAACCCGACCGCCATCACCAGCGCCAGTTTCAGCTTCAGCGGAGACGATGGCAGCGGTAGCGGTGTAGCCGGTTTTGAATGCAGCCTGGACGGTGGTTTCTCAACCTGCACAAGCCCACAGAACTATGACAGCCTTGGCGATGGAAGCCACACTTTCCAGGTTCGCGCCATCGACGATGCCGGGAATATCGACCCCACCCCGGCCACTTACACCTGGGTGGTGGACGCGACCGCACCGAATACGACCATCACCAGCATCCCCGGAAACCCAACGACCAGTACCGATGCACATATCATTTTCAACGGGGACGATGGTACTGGCACCGGTGTGGCAAGTTTCGAATGCGCTCTGGATGGAGGCTTCTCCGCCTGCACCAGCCCGCAGGACTTCAGCAGCCTCAGTAATGGCAGCCACACCTTCCGGGTACGCGCTATTGACAATGTCGGGAATACCGATGCCACACCTGCATCCTTTACCTGGGTGGTGGACACGATCGCACCTGATACGAGTATTATCGGCGGCCCAACCAACCCGACCAATGGCACTGTCGCCTCTTTCACCTTTGGCGGCAATGATGGTACCGGTACGGGAGTAGCCAGTTTCGAATGCGCTCTGGATGGCGGCTTCTCCGCCTGCACCAGCCCGCAGGCCTACAGCAGTCTCACCCCGGGCAGCCACACCTTCCAGGTGCGTGCCATCGACGTTGTTGGGAATACCGACGCCACTCCTGCGTCCTTTACCTGGGTGGTGGATACAACTGCCCCGACGGCGGTAATCACTTCCACTGCTCTGGATCCGACCAACACCTCGCCAATACCTGTTACGATCACTTTCAGCGAACCTGTCTACGGCTTTGGCTCCCTGGTGGCTGCTGATGACCTGGCAATTAGCAACGGCACGGCCAGCGACCTGATCTCGGGCAGCGATGGCGATACCGTCTACACATTCGCCATCACTCCTGTCGGGCAGGGCACAGTGAGCGTCTATCTGCAGACAGGTAGAGTACACGACCTGGCTGGGAACAACAATAGTGAGGTTTCCAACACCTTAAGTCGCAACTACAATTCGATCAAGCCCACCGTGACGATCGAACAGGGTGGAAGCCAGACCGATCCGACCAACTTTAGCCCGATCAACTTCACGGTGGTCTTTAGCGAACCCGTCAACAATTTCGGCACCGGGGATGTGGATTTGAGCGCCAGCACTACGCTCGGAACTCTCAGCGGAATCGTATCTGAAGTTGCGCCAATGGATGGCACGACTTACGATGTTTCCGTCAGCGGTATGAGCAGCACTGGGGCGGTTATCGCTGCCGTCCCGGCGGATGCAGCCTGGGACACTGCCGCCAACGGCAACGATGCCTCCACAAGTGTCGATCATTCCGTCGCTTATACGGCGGCTGCGCCTGTTATCACTGAAGGCGCCAGTATCAGTATCACCATGTCGAAGAACGGCACCCCCATCCCCTTCGCCTTGACGCTGCACGCCACCGATGCCAATCTTGATCCGTTGACATGGAGCATCCTGACCCCGGCCGACTTCGGCACTGCCGATGTGGGAGCTAGCACTGGGATCGTCTCATACACGCCATCACTCAATTACACCGGTCTGGACTCGTTCACGGTTCAGGTTTCAGACGGGTATGGCGGCACAGACAGTATCACCGTCAATGTGACCATCCAGGCTCCGGCGGTCATAACCAGCCCCAACAAAGTAACGTTCACGGTTGGCCATGTCGAATCCTTCACGATAACCACCACCGGCTTCCCGACCGGCGCGTCGATGTTGATCTCAGCGGTAGGCCCCCTGCCGGACTTTGTGACGTTCACGGATAACCATGATGGCACAGCAACTCTGGCCGGGGTTCCCATGGACGGCACCACTGGGACCTATCTAATAACGATAACTGCCGCCAATGGCGTGGGTTCAGTTGCCGTTCAGACCTTCAGCCTGAAGGTCTGGGAAAAGCCCATTTGGGAGATCTATCTTCCATTGTTGATTCGTTGAGCAGTGACCGCTCGCCAAATAGCAGATCGCCTGGACGGAAGGTATTGAGTAGGTCCGGGTCTTTCCAATCAATGCCCCGGGACGCAGATAACTTTCGGATCGCTTATTCCAAAAACCCGCAGGAGAAATCCTGCGGGTTTCGTATCCTCCGAGCAATTCTTTTATACCCCAGACGAGCCATTCCACCTCGGTAGAGGCTGGACGCCCGGGCGGGGAGGTCTATGTCCTCCTTGATGTGGCTTTTGTCTTGATTTTCAATGGTGGTATATAATTAATTTAGTTTCGGATCGGTGCGGTAAACATGTTCCAGGCTGCAATCTTTAGCCTTTCGTAGGGACATCTTCCCACACCCCAATGGTTTCTCTCTTGAAGGGATACCTCTTGGCATCTACAAATCCACTCCGACAAATAGGGCTAAAAATCCCCTGGCTGCACCGCTGGATCTATTACCTTGCCGCCGGCTTCATGTTCGCAGCCGCAGCCCTGCGCGCTCTCATTATTTATCAGGATAAACCTCTTCTAAACCAGACACTGCTCGCCCTTGTTGTCTGGCTGTTATTATTCAGTGGAAGTACATTTCTTTCCCGCCGGTTGCCCTGGTCTGTGCCGGTCTTCATCGTCGCGCAAGCCGGGCTGATCATCTTCCTGATCGTGACCACCGAGCAGGATTTCTTTGCTTTTCTATTCTCCCTCCTGGACATGCAGGCTATGCAGCGGTATTCCCCCCGAATTGTAGGAGGACTGATCGGTCTATTTGCTGTGGTGACTTTCGTGGTCCTGATCGGTCCCATCGGCGCGCTCCAGGCCCTGGCCCTGGCGTTGATCTATGCGGCGTTGGGAGCCCTCCTGGCAGCATATATCTGGTCCACCCGCTGTGCCGAAGTGATCCGGGAACAACAACAGGCATTGCTTGGCGAATTACAGGAGGCAAATCTGCAGCTGGAGTTCCATGCCCGCCAGCAGGAACAACTGGCGGCGGGTCGTGAACGCCAGCGTCTGGCGCGCGAACTGCACGACTCGGTCACGCAGACCATCTTCAGTATGACGCTGACCACTCAATCGGCGCTGATCTTGATGGAGCGTGAGCGAGGTCTGGTAACCGGTCAACTGGACCGGCTGGATCAATTGACCCAGAGCGCCATGGGTGAGATGCAGACATTGATCTCCCGCCTTGCGCCCGAGACAGAAATCAAGGGTGGCTTTGTCAGCGCTTTGCAGCAGCACCTGGATGAACGCCGCCGGCTGGAAAATCTGGCGGTGTCACTGGAACTGGATGGCGTACAACCGCTCGACCCGGTCGAAGAAGCCGGCCTATTTCGCATCGTCCAGGAAGCTTTGAATAACGTCATCAAGCATGCCCAGGTTCAACAGGCTACAGTGCGGATACATTTTTCCGAGCCGTTCTGGATGGAAATTGAAGATCACGGGGCTGGCTTTGATCCGCAACGTGTACAGGGAGATGGGCGGATGGGTTTGATGGGAATGGCAGAACGCACTGCCGAGATCGGTTGGACCCTGCAGGTAAAATCGTCTCCCGGAAGCGGTACGCGCATCCGGGTTGAAAAAAACCGGGAGGAAAATACCATCAATGGCCACAGATAATCCAAAAATTAAAGTCTTGATCGTAGACGATCACCAGGTCGTACGGCAGGGTTTGCATACCTTCCTCGACCTGAATGAAGATATTCAAGTCGTCGGCGAGGCTTGCGACGGGTACGAGGCGGTCGATGCGGCTGCCCGGCTCGCTCCGGATGTTGTTCTGATGGACCTGGTCATGCCGCGCATGGACGGCATCGAGGCCATCGGCAAGGTAAAAGCACTCGGTCAGGGTATAAAAGTGATCGCCCTGACGAGCTTTACGGAAGATGATAAAGTATTCCCAGCCATACAGGCCGGCGCCTCCAGTTACCTGCTCAAGGACGTTACTCCCGATGCGCTGGTAGAGGCAATCCGGTCAACCTACCTCGGTGAAGCGCGTCTGCATCCTGCAGTCATGCGCAAGCTAATGGAGCAGGTCGCGGCTCAGCCGGGGAACCGGAAACAGGTCGACGGTCCGCAGCTTACCGAGCGGGAAATGGAAGTGATCCACCTGGTTGCCCACGGGAAGAGCAACCGCGAGATCGCCGAGATCCTGGTCATCAGCGATAAGACCGCCAAGGCCCATATCAGCAATATTCTTGGAAAATTGAACCTGGAAGACCGAACTCAGATGGCCGTCTATGCCATCAAGAATGGTCTGGTGAAACCGGATGAATTGTAGGTGCATCCCTTGACTCGAGTTGAAGTTCCCGTACCGCCAATCTCCCGGCCCAGACCGATCATCCTGATAGCGGTGTACTTTTTCTACGTCACAGTGGTTTTACGCACCCTGGCCGAGTGGGAAGTCATATCCTCCCGTTTGCCAATCTATCTGACACTGGAATTCCTTTTTGGAGTGTTGTTTACATTAATGTTGTGGCGTCCCTTCCGCCGGGGGATCTGGCCGCACCTGTACTTCGTATTCCAATCCTTGCTAGCCTTATTCCTGCTGGCATTGAACCCCGATTTGGATTTCACGAATGTTCTGCTCGTGCTGCTTTCCTTTCAGGCTGTCCTGGTTTTCCAAAGCCGGGTACATTGGGCGTGGGTGGTCATCCAGGTACTTCTCATTGTCTTGTCGTTGACGTTATTCATGCGAGAATATGGTTTAGCGCTCTCGCTTCTGCCCGCGACTGCTGCGCTGATCCTACCAGCCTATGTTGTCATCACAAGGGAGATTGAAGCCGGGCAGAGGAGCCGACACGCACTTTTGGCTGAGCTGCAAGAGGCCAACCGGCAGCTGACCGCCTACACCAGCCAGGTGGAGGAATTGGCCAGAATTCAGGAACGCAACCGCCTGGCGCGTGAACTGCACGACTCGGTATCTCAGACCATGTTCAGCATCGGCCTGCACAGCCGCGCCACCCGTATCTTGCTCGATGACGACCCGGAAAAATTGCGACTGCAGTTGGAGCAGCTGCAAACGTTGACCCAGAACGCCCTGGAGGAGATGCGCAGCCTGATTGCAGACCTTCGTCCACAACCGAATGAGACCACCGAACGACCTACGCCTTAATACCTAGATCCCTGCTCTCCAAGACTGACAATTAAGATCCATCTCCGGCCTGCGTCAAGATACGCCGCAGGCCGGCTGTGTTTTCGCGCCAGACGTGGCATCATGGAAGCGAAGGAATTCAGCAACCATGACCACACTTCCACAATCCCCGGCTATATCCCACATCCGCCCTGTGCGGATGCTGCTCGTGGACGATTCTGCCAGCGTTCGGCATGAACTGGCGCATCTGCTAGATCTTTCCGGCATGGTGCATATCATCGGTGAAGCCGCCGACGGTCTGGAAGCGGTTCGTCTGGCTGCTGACCTATCCCCCGAAGTTGTTCTCATGGATCTGGAAATGCCCGGTTTGGACGGTTTCGATACGACCCGGCAGATCAAAGCCGGTCAGCCTGCTCCCCGTGTGGTCATCTTGAGCGCTCATGGGAAACCGGAGGATCAAGAGCGCGCCCGGGCAGCCGGAGCAGATGGGTTTGTTGTCAAAGGTGCCAGTTATCAGACCCTTTTAACCGCCATCCTTGAGAAGGATGGATCAACCATATCATTTGAAAAAGGAGAATGATCATGAATACAAAGAAGTTGTGGATCGCTGTTTTGAGTGGGGCAGCCATGAGCCTGCTTCTGGCCAACGTGCCCTTTCTCAACCTCATCAACCTCCTGCTCTGCGCAGGCTTCTGGGTCAGCCCGCTGTTTGCAGTCTGGCTGTATCGCCGCCTGAGTGGGGATGTAAGCCTCGGCCAGGCAGTGAAGATCGGTGCGTTGACCGGGTTGATCGCCTGGGCAATCGGTTTCCTGCTCAGTTTCGTTGGGCTTGCCGGTATCCAGGGAATCTTGAATGGCGTCCAGAATTTCCTGCCGGCGGATTCCACCCAGGACATGCCGGCCATAGGCGCGACGCTTTTCAACCTCGCCGGTGTACTGTTCGAGGTCTTCTTTGGCGTGATCGGCGGCTTGCTCGGTGGAGCCATCTTCCGGACCCGCCCCCAGGTCGTGAAAGCTTGAGGAAGCAATGAAAACAAAAAACCGCATCAATCTATTATCTTCACTACCCCTTCGAGCATCAATCCTTCTGATCATACTCATCGTGGCTACCATCCCCATGTTCGCCTCGGTCTTTCCCACCCGCGTCACCCCCGCAGATGCCTCTGCGGAACAATTCTCTGCCGAGCGCGCCCTCGTGCATCTGCCGGTCATTGCCGCCGAACCGCATCCCCAAGGTTCACCAGCCCAGGCAGCCGTGCGGGACTATCTCGTCGGGCAGTTGACAGATATGGGTGTGGAGGTGCAGGTCCAGCGAACGCGCGATCTGGAGAACGTGGTCGCCAGGCTGCGAGGCTCGGATCCGACCGGCGCGATCGTCATCCTGTCGCATTACGACACAGTTTCCTACAGCCCTGGTGCTGGCGATAACGGCAGTGCTGTAGCTGCCCTGGTGGAGATCGTACGCGCCCTCGCCGCCGGCCCGACCCCGCGCAATGACATCATCGCCCTCTTTGATGACGGCGAGGAATACCCCGGTGTCTTCGCCGGGACTTACGCCTTCGTAGGCGAGCATCCCTGGATGGACGATGTGCGCGTAGCCGTCAGTATCGACACTGCCGTGGCGGGGTCCATCTCTGCCAACGAAGTCGGCCCGAACAACGGTTGGCTGGTGGATGTGATGGCCGACGTCTACAACGGCGGCGCCTGGACCTCATTCAGCGGAGGCGGGGAGTATAACAGCACTCCCTTCCGCGAAGCCGGTTTCCTCGTCCTTGCGCTGGAAGACAATTATCCTTTCCGGCAGAAACACACCGCCGAAGACCTTCCCGGTATCATCCGCCCCGCCAGTATGCAGCAGATGGGTGAGCAGACCCTGGCGATCGCCCGCGAACTTGGCCAAAGGGACCTTGTGAATCCGTGGGGCGAACAGGAGACATTCTTCGCCGTCTCCTTCTTTGGCCTGGCCCATTACCCTGAAGCCTGGTCGCTCCCGCTGGTCATTACTGCCGGGATACTCATGTTGGTCGCCTTCGGGTTGATGTTGTGGCGTAAGTTCGTCTCGTGGCGAGGAATGCTCATCTCTTTTGGCACCATCCTGCTAACGGTGGTGATTAGTGTGATCGTGGTCACTCTGTTGATGCCACGCATGCCCGCCATCTTTGGATGGAAGACACTCGACTGGCCGGATTGGCCGGAGGTCATCCCGCCCAACGGATGGGTCCCGGTGATCATTTTTGACCTGTTCACCCTGGCCGTCTGCGTGCTGGGCTACATGCTGGCACGCCGCTGGAGTGGACGTGCGGATCACTCGCTGGCCGGTCTGCTGCCGTTCCTCATCCCAGCCGTAGCTTTTTCCATTGTTATGCCACGCGTTGCTTATCCCTTTCTGTGGACCGTCTTGATCGGCTCGGCAGGGTGGATTGTCGCTGCAGTAGCCGGGCGGAAGCACCTTGGCTGGTCTAGGGATCTGGCCACCACCCTGGCGGCACTGCCGCTGGTCGTCCTGCTGCTGGTCTTCGTGCCGGGCGTTGTGATGGCCGATGGTATGAAAAGTTTGAATATACTGGTTGGTGCTGAAGCGCTGATCATGGGAGTCGTCCTGCCTGCCATCGACGGCCTGTTGGTTCGCCGGCCTGCCCAGAAATAGAATGATATGAGCGAAATTATCTTATTTGCGGAGGTGAAAAATGAAATCCCTTCTGAAGCAGGGAACGTACTCGAAGGAGTGGGTCAAGGATTTTTACACCCAGGCAGGTATCTGGTGGGGAAGGGACCCACAGGCACCAGGTGAACATGCTGCGCGCGTGAAAACTATCGAACGCCTGTGCGGGGTAGAAAATATGCGCATTCTGGACCTAGGTTCGGGGCCAGGTCGTACGGCGGCCGCCCTGGCTGAGGTTGGACACACAGTTGTGGCCGTTGAATTGAATCCGACTGATGCGGAGTATGCGCGAGAGTTACTTGATAAACCATACAAGGGCCGAATGGAATTTATGGAAGATGATTTCTATACCGTCGAGTTAAAGGGTAAATTCGATGTAATCACATGCTGGCAGGTATTCGGGATCGGGACAGATTCGGATCAACGCCGGCTGCTAAAGCGCATTGCCCGGGAATGGCTTGCTCCGGGAGGCAGCGTCTTGTTGGATGTTTACAACCCGGCCGGTCCGGTCCGGGACAACGGCAGAGAATGGCACCTTTCACCGCTGCCGGGAGTTTCAGGTTCGGTCGATATGATCGAACGCTGTAAATATGATCCCGTCCAGGGCCGCTGGATCGATGAATGGTATCCAACGGCCAATCCTGAGGCGGCCCTGGCGCAAACTCTCCGCTGTTACACGCCGGCTGACTTGTTATTGCTTCTGGAGGGGACCGGTCTGGGCTTGCATCATCTGGAAATCGAGGGTGAAGTATTCGATGTGACTTCCAATAAGAGGACGGCTTCAACGACCTGCTTCACCAATGATTACAATTATCTGGTTCAGCTTAAGCATGAGAGTACATCTTGATGATGTTTGTTTGTGCAGAATGGAATGCACCGGGTAACCGGTGCATTTTTAACTGCTGGGCCTCGTTGTGAAACCCGAAATGAGAATTTGATTAAAAAAACCTTCCTTCAAGTCCATTCCTGTTCGAAGTTCGGATAAAATGGAGCAAATAAGCCGTATTTCACTAAATGGATAAGGAGTACCCTATGAACCAAGACAGCACCACCAGGAAAGCTATCAATAAGACCCCCAAAGGATTCACGGAGGAGGAACGTGCCGCGATGAAGGAGCGCGCCCGCGAGCTGAAGGCTGAAGCGAACAAGGCCAACGGGGAAAAGGATTTGCTCGCCAAGATCGCCGAGATGCCGGAACCGGATCGCGTTATGGCCAGGCGGCTCCATGAGATCGTCAAAGCCAGCGCACCGACATTATCGCCGAAAACCTGGTACGGGATGCCCGCCTATGCCAACCAGGATGGTAAGGTCGTCTGCTTCTTCCAAAGTGCGCATAAGTTTGGCGCAAGGTACGCAACCTTCGGCTTCAACGACACGGCCAACCTCGACGAAGGCGCCATGTGGCCGACTTCCTTTGCGCTGAAGGAGTTGAACTCCGCTGATGAGGCCAAGATCAGCGCGCTCGTGAAGAAAGCGGTGAGCTGAGGATTGAGGTCGCCAGTGAACCCTGCCCCTGGCGGGATCGACGGTCGGGGCGAGGTGTTCCAGCTTGACGAAATCGCGCGTCATCAGGTGATTTTCAGGCTCAGTAAAATCCACCGGGCGATTCGTTTAATGCCAACTGCTCATCATATTCATTGAGATATGTCGCGAGCAAACAAATAATGACAAACAGTGGAATGAATCCGAAAGTTGATTTCTATTTCAATCAAGCCGATAAGTGGCAGGAAGAGATCAAGAAATTGAGAACGATCGTTCTTGACTGCCTGTTGACCGAAGAATTAAAGTGGGGCGTTCCTTGTTACACGTTTCAGGACAGCAATATTGTTTTGATCCATAAATTTAAAGAATACTGTGCGGTTTTATTTGTTAAGGGCGCTTTGCTTAAGGATGCTAATGGGATCCTCATCCAGCAAACGGAGAATGTGCAGGCGGCGCGCCAGATCCGCTTTACCAATGTCCGGGAAATAGTTGAGATGGAATCCATCCTGAAAGCCTATATTTCTGAAGCCATTGAAGTGGAAAAAGCCGGTTTAAAGGTGAATTTTAAGAAGGCTACAGAATATACCGTTCCTGAAGAATTTATCAATAAGTTGGAGGGGGTTCCTGGCCTGCAAGATGCTTTTGATGCATTGACGCCAGGACGGCAAAGAGCCTACATTCTTTATTTTTCCGCACCTAAACAATCCAAAACCCGAGAGTCAAGGATAGAAAAATGTATGCCGCTAATTCTAAGCGGGAAAGGATTAAATGATTAGTACATTAACAGGGGGCTGATCACAAGCGCTAGTACCATCGTTCAAGAACCTGTAAGTGGAGGAGCGGGGACAGTAATAGGCTATGCTCCACTAACCGAGGCGATTGGCGAAGCACACCAAAAGGTCAACTCAGGATGGGTTTAGGGATCGCTCAAAGGGGGGACGTGGCAGGTGTTGACGGTCATGTCCGTGATCTCACGGAAGCAGTAGAGCTGTGTGTCGAGGGAGAAAAAACGCCGGTTCGGCAGCAGGTCCAGATTGGTCCCAAAATAATGATTAAAGACCAATCGGAATGTGTTGACGGGACTCACATCCACAGGGATCTCTGCCGTGGGCACGCCCGGCAAATGATAGGCATTGAGAATGGAATAACGTTCGAACGGGCAGCCTCGGGCGGGATCGGTGAAATCCATATACACATCAGGTCCATGGTCGCCCTGCAGAATGATGACCGGGGGTTTGGTCGAACGCTCCAAAATGACGTCGATCATCTCGAGAGTCTTCCGATTGACAAAGGTCACCTGGTCGATGTAGCCCTGGCGGTACCGTTCAATGTCGGCGGCATACCCAGGCGAGCCTACATCGGGATGTTGCAGATTGTTGGCGGCGGGACCGCCATCACTGCCGAAGATGAAGGGTGGATGCGGAGCCATGATATGGGCGAAGACGAACTTTGGACCGGAAATGGAGGCCGAATCGGCCAGCGCACTGAAATCGTGGAGGATCAACGTGCGGTTCTCCTCTATTGAAGGGAACGAGATCCCCATCCAGGAGTTGCCGAAGAAGCGCAGGTTGGTCCAGCTAATGAAGGCCATGGGGAAATTCCGCAGCATCACCCGGTAAGGACTGAGAAAAACATCCCCATCGCGGATATCGGTGTAATCCCAACCGCTGGCGACGAAGACCGTCTGATAGCCCTGCTGTTCCAGGAAACCGCGGGCCTGGCTGTGCTGGATGGCCTCGCCGGCAGGCCACCACAGGTTGGAATCTCCCATCGCGGCAGCGAGGGTGTCGAGGTACTGCATGTTCATGGACGAAGAGATCGAGAGCAGCGTGCGGGCGTAATTGGACTGACTTTGCGGTCCTACTACAAAACCACGCTGCTGCAGGGCAGCGGTAAACTGGCTGTTGTCGTAATCGAGGACGAGCGAAGCATATCTTCGCGGCCGTAGCCATCCAGGATTATGTAATAGATATCCGGGAATTGAGATGGGTCGGCGGTCACTTGCTGACCGTCCATCACCGGCATCATGGCCTGACCGGCATTTACCGGGGCTGGATTGGCAACGATGAAATCTACAAAGCGGGTCAAATAGAAGCCGGTCAGGAACAGGCTAATAATGGCGAGGGATGTATTGACATGCTGCAAGCTGATCTTTTTCAACACCAGTTTGAAGATGAGCATGCTGAACAGGGTGATGATGATGACTGCCAGGAAGATGTACCAAAGGTGAACCAGGCCCAATACCAACAAGGAGGTGATGAGAGCGGCCGGCTTGGAATCGCGGGTAAGCAACCATGCCAGCAGATAAATGATTAGGCTGATCACCACAGCCCACAGGGTGGGGTCGAGCACGTCACGGGGGGAGATATACAAGCCGGTATTGGTCATGCTGACAAAAAGGATGACCCCGGAGATGGCCGCGAGCAGAAATGGGTGCAGGATGAGAAATCGCTTCATGAATGGTTCCAATAATTATCTCACCTTTTTAATACAGCTGCCCTTATCATTCTTGAAAGCAGCCTTGAATAGGGGGGTCCTGAACGGTAATAATAGTCTTCATCTTATGAACTGCTATGGTCCCGCTGGTTGCTTAAGTTGAATAATGAAAATACACAAAAATCGCATATAATGAGAATACTTATCCGATTTAGTCAGAAATATGAGGAGAATAAAATGAACCCATTAATTTCATTCTTGGCCTCCAAAGCCGGTCGAATTACGCGTATTGTAGCCGGACTCGTGCTCATTGCGATCGGATTTTTCGTTGTCGACAATACCACGGTTGGCGCCATCCTGATGATCGTTGGTCTGGTCCCACTTCTGGCCGGTATTTTTGACTATTGTGTCTTGGCCCCGCTTTTTGGTCTTCCAATAAGTGGAAAGAAGATCCGTGCTGGCAAGTGATGAAGGGCGATGATCCCGTAGTTTGAACAAAAAAACAGCGGTCCTTTTTGAGGATCGCTGTTTTCTATTGGCTGGGAAGAGATTGAGAATTAATTTGTTGGTTCGGCCGTCCGGGTTGGTTCGGGGGTTCTGGTAGGCTCGCGAGTTTTAGTTGGCTCCGGGGTTTTTGTCGGAGCATCGAATTTGGTCGGTTCCGGGGTGCGGGTAGGTTCAGGTGTTTTGGTTGCATCCCCGGATCCACTATTCGATCCCGAATTGCTTTCCTGCGTGGAGCTGCCGGACCCACTGTCACCGCTGCCGCTGCCGGAGTTGGAAACGCCATCCTCCGGTTGCGATGTTTTGGTCGCCTGCTCCTCGTCCGATCCTGACGAATCAGGGCTGCCGTTCCCACTCGTCTCGAGACGGATCTTTTGTGCGAGGACAGTGCCATTCGGCTGAGTGATTCCCTCCACCTCCACATGCGCATTGATGACGATCTGTCCATCCACTTCCGTTTGTGGATTGAGGATCACCTGTATTCCGGAGACCAGCCAGCCGTCGGTAAGCTGGGCATCAACCAATCCGCTGAATTTCACCTCTACAGTTCGCTGACTGACGAGGAGCGACTCAGTCTCATCAATGCGACGTTGATAGTACTTGTCTTCCAGGGCTGCTTTTTGGTCCGGGTCGAAGGTCAGATCCAGTTGGATGATTTCGGCTGTTCGTTTGATGCCATACAGCGGGTCGTCCGGCAGGGAACTGGCGGATGCACGAAGAAGTCCGTTTCCGCTGACGACCAGGAACACTAGCACCACAGCTGTGATCAACGCAAAGCGCAATCCCGGCGTCAATCCTTTGCGAGTCGCTTGCGTGCGGCGCAGATCATTCACCTGGGCGAAAAGATGCAACCGTCCGGCGTTGAAAGCCTTTTGTGGGATGGGTTCTGGATCAACGCTCTGGGCAGCCTGTGCAGCCAGGAGGAGGTGCTGTAATTCGGCGGAGAGAAGCGGGTAACGAGCCAGTACGGTTTCCAGGCTGGCGCCATCCTGCATGGATTGCAGGCAATCTTCCAGAGCCAGGATCAATTTGTTATTCATATGCGGCCTCCTCCATCGCTTGATGGAGCGCAGCCAGGGCACGGAATTGAAGTTGCTTGATATGGTTGGCCTTCTTCTTCAGTAGAACAGCGGTCTCTTCCAGGGAGAATCCCTGGCCGAAGCGCAAGGCGAGCACATTCTGCAGGTCGGGTTTCAGCGTGGAAAGGGCCAGCCTTATTGCCCGCTTGTTCTCGTTGGTTTCCACAATATCCGCAGGCACGGGCATACGGTCGATAAGATCGGTTTCCAAAGGTTCTACTTTTCGGCGGTAAGATTTTCGTAGGGTGTCGTTGACCGCATGGGAAGCAGTGGCTAAAAGCCAGGCCTTCAGGTTCTTGTCTGGGCCGCGGCGGTTGTGAATCGCTTCCAGTAGGCGGGTGAAAACATCGTTGGTGATATCTTCAGCCTGGTTTTCATCCCCCAGGCGGTATCGGACGAAGCGTAAGACGACAGGATAATATTGCGTGTATACCGTGCTGAAAGCCTGTGGGTCGAACACCCGCAGGCCTTCCAGCTCAGTATCAATGGTAATGACATCTGAAGGATTCAACTGGTTCCACATTCCAAAGGTTTCAGGTTGGATTACCATCGCAGTATATCACTCACTCATACATACAGTTTTTAGTCATGACCGCTGTCATCGTCATCGCCGCCGGATCCGCCGGAGTCATCATCCGGGCTGGAGGAATCGCTGTTCGAGCTCGGGCCGGACGAGTCATCTACGGAATCGCTGCCGCTGCTGTCATCTGACGTAGCCACCGAGTTCTGAATTTCGCGGGCAGTCAGGATTCCATTTGAATTCAGGAAAGCATGTACCTTGACCAGGTCACCGACAGCGAATGTGCCCTCGAGCTCCGTCTGTGCATTGACCAGTATCGTCTGGCTGCCGATCACCCAGCTATCGCTGCCCATGCTTAGGATCGTGCCGAAGAATTCCATCTCGCCGTCATCGTTGAAGTCATCTTCATCATCCACATCAGGAGTATCGGTGGCATCCATGCCGTTATCGTCCGGAGTGAACTCAGGGGTAGGCTGAGCATCATCCAATCCATTGTGTTTCTCGGATTCGATCTCACTCGGGCTGGCTTGCGGCGTGTCGTCAGCGGACAGGGAGTTGCCTGCAAAGGCAGCCTTGGCAGCCGCGATGACCTTCCCTGCCGCCAGACTGCCAGGGGTGAATGTGGCGAATGCGAGTGCAGCCAGGACCAGGGCGGATAAGGTGAAGAGCATAAATTTTTTCATGGTTTTTTCCTCTCAGAATGGTTTATTGGATAAATTACATCTATTATGTCGCCTTACTCTCCAAAAGGTTACAGAATATTAGAGCAGAAAATACCAGATTCCCGGATGGTTCCTTTTATGGGTTTTTCCCTTATAATCTACTTTGGCATGAGGCGAACCAATGACGCATAGTTCCCAATTTATTGATAGCAGGCAAAATATCGGTGCCAGGCTCTCCGGGAGGCCGACTTTTGGTTTCATCGTGAACTGGGGGCTATCTAATCCATATAGCAGCCCCATGTGGTGGGGAGCAGCCATTGCCGCCGAAACCCTGGATGTTAATTTGATCGGTTTCGGGGACATCAACATTTATGACCTCGCCCGCAACCCATCCCTCTATCGTCAGATCGACCCCGCTTCCCTGGATGGTCTGGTGCTGGTCAATGCCATCTATCCACGCCTGCCTGCGGGCATCTTTAGCTCCGTGCCGATCGTAAACATCGGTTATCCCATGGAAGATGTTATCTCCTCGATCTTGATCGACAACCATGAGGGAATGCGCTCTATTGTGCGGCATATGATCGAGATCCATGGCTGTAAAAAGATCGCTTATATCAAGGGGCCAACAAACAATCCCGACGCGGCCGAACGGTTCCGGGCTTATCAGGAAGAGTTGGAGGGCCACGGATTGACCATCGATCCTGACCTTCTTTACCAGCCATTTGACTGGTCGCCTCCGGGCGGGCGGGAGGGAGTGCGGACCTTCCTGGACGAGAACCAGGCCAAATTCGACGCTCTGATCGGTGCCAACGATAATCTGGCTCTGTCGGCCATGGCGGAGTTGCAGCGACGGAAGATACATGTGCCTTACGATGTGGCGGTTTGCGGGTTCGACGATGCTCTTGAATCGGCAACCAGCACGCCCACACTCACCACCGTCCGCCAGCCAACGCAAAAAATGGGGCTGCTGGCTCTTGAGGCATTGCTGGCATACCACCAAGGGAAAAGTGTGCCGCCCAGGTTATTCCTCCCCACCACCTTGCTCTTGAGGCGTTCCTGCGGCTGTGTATCCGGATCGGTGGCAAACGTGAATCAGGGCATGCCCGCCGCCCAGACCGCTGCCGTGAGTGTTATCCACCAAAAACAATCTACAGCCGTTTCACTCCTGCGAGAGCGCCGTGAAGTGTTGATCCGGGAAATGCAGCGGGCGGCGTCCGTGGATGAAGAGCCTATCTTCTCCGAAACAGCGGGGAAGTGGTTGGAAGCCCTGATGGCGAGTCTGGAAAACTCAGATGACGGTGAAGCCTTCCTGACCGCCATAGACCTGACCTTTCGCCGCCTGATGGAGCACCAGACCCCCGTGGCGGGATTGCAGAATGTGCTTTCAGCGCTGCGACGGGAAGGCTGCCGGGCTTTGGCCGAACAACCCGCCTCATTGGCTCAGGCAGAAAATCTCTGGCATCGGGCGCGTGTGTTCATCAATGAGCTTACGCTCCAGCAGCAGAACCAGAAACGCCTGCAGATTAACGACCAGATGGCTGTCTTGCACAGTATCAGCCAGACCATGGCTGTCACCTTCCACCTGGAAAACTTGATGGAAATTCTTGTGCGAGACCTGACCCTCCTTGGGATAGAGAGCTGCTATGTGGCGGTCTATGAAGGGGTGAACCGGCCGGCCGATAAAGCCCGGTTGATCCTGGCGAACCGGAATGGACACAAGCTGGCTTTAAAGGGGAAGAAGCATTTTCCCGTCAGCCAACTGCTGCCGGAGGAGATGTGGGGAACCGGCCGCCGCACGATGGTACTGGAGGCGTTGGAATTCCAAAGCGAGGAAATAGGATATGTGCTTTTCGAGGTCGGTCCGCAGGATGGAGCCATTTATGAAGCATTGCGGAGCCAACTAGGTAGCTCGATCAAGGGCGCGGTGCTCTTCGATGAGCGCGACCATTTGTTGACCAAAACGACCCAACTCTATCGCCAGGCGGCGGCGGGACAGCGGCTTGCAGAAGAAGCCAATCGCTTAAAGAGCCGCTTCCTCTCGATGGTCAGCCATGAGTTGTCAGCGCCGTTGCACCTCATCACCGGCTTGAGTGAATTGACCCTGCAGGAAGCAAACAGCGACAAGCCCCTGAATGGCGAAAACTTGAAATTGATGCACGTCACGGCTCAGCACCTGGATACCCTGGTGCGTGACGTTTTGGATCTGGCCCGCGAAGAGATGGGTCAACTGCGGCTGGTTTGCGAACCGATCGATCTCTCCAATGTTCTTGAAGCGGTGGTGGTACTGGGCGAGCAACTGGCCCAGGAACATCACCTCAAGTGGCGATACGAATCCATTTCCCACCTGCCATTGATTTGGGGAGATCCAACCCGCTTGCGCCAAGTAGTATTGAATCTGCTAAACAACGCGGTCAAATTTACTGAAAAAGGGGAAGTGCGGCTGCGGGTGGCCCAGGACGGAGAGCGGGTCACGGTCTCTGTAAGCGACACAGGTCTCGGCATCCCACCGGCGGAACAGGGGGTTATCTTCGACGAATTCCGCCAATCCGACCGGACATCCGCCAGGGGGTATGGCGGTCTTGGGCTGGGCCTGGCTATCTGCAGAAGGCTTGTGAATATGCACGGAGGTGAGATCGCTGTTCGTTCCTCGGGTATCGAAGGGGAGGGGGCGACCTTCTTCTTTAGCCTGCCGACTCTCAAGGCTACGCCGGTTGATGTGGGTCAGCATGATTCTGTCTGGATCCTTACCTCCGACCGACAAAAAGCGGAAGGACTGTGCCTGTATCTTAAAGACCAGGGACTGAATGCCGAGGTCCATTTATGGGATCGTGCCGGGAAATGGCTGGCGCATGCAGTTCAGGATCCCCCGACGGCGATTGTGGTGGATGGCGTAAAATCCCACAAGCGTGGCCTGGAGGCTATGAAGTCTTTGCGGGCCAATCCTGTCACCAATGAAGTCGGGTTGGTATTCTATACCCTTCAAGAAGGCCGGGATAACGGTGCTGTTCTGGAATTGGATTTCTTAAATAAGCCCCTGAACACGAACGAGTTGGTGAAAGCGCTGCAGCGTTTAGGCAAAGTGCATACGGGGACAGCGGTTGATGAGATGGCGGGGAGCTGCCAGACGATCCTGATCGTGGATGATGATGCTGGCATTTTGGATATGCATTCCCAGATGGTCCGGGCCAAATATCCGCAGCATCAGATCTTGACGGCCTCGAATGGGAAGGAAGCGCTGGACCGCATCAAAAGCAGCCGCCCGGACCTTGTTCTGCTGGACCTGATGATGCCTGAAATGGACGGATTCACGGTGCTCGAAGAAATGCAGAAATTGGAAAACGCTCATCAGGTGCCGGTCATCGTAATCAGCGCCAAAACCCTTACCGAAGAAGAAATGGCCCGCCTCAACCGGAGCGTAGCGGTGATCTTGCGCAAAGGTATGTTCACTTCCGCTGAGACGCTCGATCATATTAAGGATTCTTTGCTCCATCGACAGAAGTTGAGCAGCGAAGCCCAGCGGGTTACTCGCAAGGCTATGGCCTTTATTCATGAACATTCCGGCGAGACCATCGGGCGGGAGGATGTTGCCCGCTACGCCGGGGTCAGTGAAGGCTACCTGTCCCGTTGTTTTACCCAGGAGACCGGTTGTTCATTGATCCACTACATCACCCGCTACCGCATCCAGCAGGCTAAACAACTGCTTTCCAACGGCGACCTATCCATCACCGAGATTGCCCTGGAAGTTGGTTTCTCCGACAGCAACTATTTCAGCCGCGCCTTTCGCAGAGAAGTCGGTCTCTCACCCCTCGCTTTCCGCCGAAAACAATAAAATCCACTTGGTCACCGCCGTGCTAATGCCCGACACAATTTTCCATGCGCCGGGTATGCCTCATCCTCTATACTGTGAAAAGAAATAAACCTTTTCCTATTGAGGAATATTACCTATGCCCGCTTCCGTTCAAGTTTTCCGCACTGCCAAAGACACCGGTGATCAACTCACGGAAAAAGAGCCGTTGACCTTTCGTGAAGAGACGGCCGACCTGCCTTCCGTTTTGGTGGACTCCCGCCCTCGCTTCCAGACAATCGAAGGTTTTGGCGGTTCTTTTACCGAGGCAGCGGCAGATACCTTTTACAAGTGTTCACCTGAGACGCGGGCAGAGATCCTGCGGGCGTATTTCGATCCCAATTCCGGGAACGGATACACTCTCTGCCGTACTCATATCAACAGCTGCGATTTTTCGCTCGGTAATTATGCGTATACCGAGGTTCCCGGTGATGTGGACCTGGAGCACTTATCCATCGAACACGACCGCCGGCAGATGATCCCGTTGATCAAAGAGGCGGCTGCCGTGGCAGGTCAACCGATCAATCTGCTTGCCACGCCCTGGAGTCCGCCTGCCTGGATGAAAACCAACGGCGAAATGAACCACGGCGGCAAGGTGAAACCGGAGTACCGCCAGGCGTGGGCGCGTTATTACAGCCGCTTTGTGAAAGAATATCAGAAGGAAGGCCTGAAGATCTGGGGGTTGTCGGTCCAGAATGAGCCGCTGGCGGTCCAGATCTGGGATTCTTGCATATACACCGGGGAAGAAGAGCGAGATTTTGTCCGCGACCACCTGGGACCGGAATTGGAAAAAGCCGGTCTGCTGAAGCAGATCAAGTTGTTGATCTGGGACCATAATCGTGACCTGCTGTATGAACGGGCTAAAGTTGTCTATGACGATCCCCAGGCCGCTCAATATGTGTGGGGAGCCGCCTTTCACTGGTATGTGGGCGATAATTTTGAGAATGTGCGCTGGACCCATGAAGCTTTTCCGCATAAACAACTGCTGTTTACCGAAGGCTGCATGGAGGGCGGGCCGCATCTGAATAATTGGGAAGTGGGTGAGCGCTATGGGAAGTCCATGGTGGAAGACCTGAAGAACTGGACAGTCGGATGGATCGATTGGAATATTCTGCTGGATCAGCATGGTGGGCCGAACCACAAGGATAATTACTGCAGCGCTCCCGTCATGGCAGATATCGGCAAAGGAAAGGTACATTTCCAAAATTCCTATTATTATATCGGCCAGGTGACCCGCTTCGTCCGCCCCGGCGCTCAGCGGATCGTTAGTGCGAGCACGCTCGACGCCCTCGAAACAGTCGCCTTCCTGAATACGGATGGCCACATTGCGGTGGTAGTCCTGAACCGGAGCGATAAATCCGTGGATTTCTCTCTCAAATATAATGGTCTCTCTGCCCGGGCCGAGAGCCCGGCTCATTCGATGAGCACCTTCCGTTTCGCGAATGGGAGATAAGAAGATAGTTGCTTCGACCTTCTCTACAAAATTGCCGTTAAGCAGCACTGCTTTTTGGCAATTCTTATTATTGCTGTCGAGGGGGCGTCCGTGAAAATTTATTACGAAAGTGCTATTTTTGAGCACAATTCTACATGCCCCCTCCAGGCGAAATCCTTAGAATGAAATTGGCTCTTTTCGACCCAAAATCCCTTTTGGTCAGTCATCCATTGAAGCACTCCTGGATTGAACGAACGATGAGCAAAAAGATCTACCGGCTCATCCACTAGCAGAAAAGGAGGTCATAATACCCAGAAAAGATACCTTTACTTTTTGACCGATAATCCCATCCTTTCACAACCATATCACGAGGAGAAGAAATCCATGAAGAAACAGATGTACATTTTGGTCACGTTTGTAGTCGCCGCCAGCATGTTCCTGGCTGCCTGCGGCGCTCAACCGACGACCGCCGTCGTGGTGCCGGCTACTCAGCCTCCTGCTGCGACAGATGCCCCGGTAGCAACCGACGCTCCTGTCGCTACTGAGGCGCCTACCTCCGCCGAGCCCCCGACCCCCACTCCTTACCCGGTGGCGAACTGCGAAGCTGGTAAGACCTGCGTGCGTGTATTCGTCGGTCTGGGTGGCGGCACTTCCCCTGCTGAAATCCTCATCGAGGAAGAAGTAGCCGCTGATTTCAACGCCTCCCAGGACCAGATCCAAATGATCCTTGAGGTCGTTCCTCATGCCGCCGGCCGCGACACGCTGGCGACCGAAATCGCTGCCGGTAACGGCCCCGATATCGTTGGCCCGGTGGGTTGGGCTGGCTCGAATGAGTTCTACGGCCAGTGGCTCGACCTGACCTCCCTGATCGAATCCAACAACTTCGACACCTCCATCTGGGACCCGGCCTTGCTTGAGTTCTATCAGACCGAAGAGGGCCAGGTTGGCCTGCCCTTTGGTATCTTCCCCGGCGGTATGTTCTTCATCCCGGCCATGTTCGATGAGCAGGGCCTGGCTTACCCGCCGCAGAAGTACGGCGACAAATACGAAATGCCCGATGGCACCATGGTCGACTGGACCTGGGACACGGTCACAAAAGTAGCCCAACTCCTCACCGTTGACGTCAACGGCAAGAACGCCACTGAAGAAGGATTCGATCGCAACCAGATCGTCCAGGTTGGTTACAACCCGCAGTGGCAGAGCGGCCAGTCCATTGCTACCTTCTACGGTGGGGCCAGCTCGATCTATAAGGGCACCCCCGGCGCCTGGGAAGCGGCGATCCCCGATTCCTGGAAGGCAGCCTGGAAGTGGTACTATGACGGCATGTGGGGCCCGCAGCCCTATATCGCATCCGGTCCTCTGGCCGGCTCCACCGAGTTCGGAGGCGGAAACGTCTTCAACAGCGGCAAGGCAGCCATGGGCCTGACCCAGACGTGGTACACCTGCTGCCTGGGCGACCTGGATAAAGCCGGAATCGTCTGGCAAGTCGGTATTCAACCGATTGTTGTTGTAGGTCCGAAGGCAGGCCAGGTTCAGGGTCGTGTGGACGCCGATACCTTCCGCATCTGGAAAGGCACCAAGAATGCCGATGCCGCCTTCAAAGTACTGGCTTACCTCATGACCACCGGTGGTGACAAGTGGCTGCCCAGCATGGGCGCCGTGCCGGCGATCGACTCCAAGATTGACGCCTTCTTTACGGCCAAATCGGCTCAGTATCCGAACGTGACCCAGGCCTCCTGGGACGTGTTCAAAGCTGGAACGGCTTATCCTGATCGGCCGAGCGCTGAAGGTTGGATGCCCGGTAACAACACCGAAGACTCCGCTCGCATCGCCACCTTCATCAACCTGTTGACGGTCACTCCGTCTGATCAGATGGACTTTGAAGCCGAGTTCAAGAAACTCAGCGATGATCTGACGGTCATCTTCAACAAGTAAGTAAAATAATCTTTAAACAGGCGGGTCAGCCATTGGCTGACCCGCCTGAACAGAACGACAAAGATATGTAAGACAAGGAGCGCTTCATGCTAGAGCAATTATCCCATCTCCCCAAGCTGCCTTCGATCGGGTCTTTCCGCAAGATGTCGAGGCTTGCCCGCCGTGAATTTATGGTCGGGCTGGCGTTCCTTTCTCCGTGGCTGCTGGGCTTCCTCGTCTTCACGCTGATCCCATTGGTGGCAACAATCGTTTTCAGTTTCACCAATCTGAGGATCACAGACGGCATCACGAATCCCCTGAAATTCGTCGGGCTGGACAACTATGCCCAGTATTTCAGTGACCCGCAGATATGGAGCAGTTCCAAGGGTATCCCCGGTGCGTGGCTGGTCACTTTCCGCTTCGGGTTGATCGCCTTGCCGGTCGGGATCATCGCGCCACTGTTACTTGCGCTGCTGCTTAACAGCCCCAAACTCAAAGGCAAAGTCCTGGCTCGCACCTTGTTTTATATGCCAACGATCGTTCCGCTGGTCGCGGGTGTATTCATTTGGAATGGCATCCTCAACTCTGAGACCGGATGGATCAATCGGGCCTTACTGGGGTTGGGAGTGCCAAAAGCTCTCACGCCCGGTTGGACCAACAGCACAACGTGGGTGTATCCAAGTTATGTGCTCATTGGTTTATGGGGTATAGGCGGAGCAATGCTGATCACCCTGGCTGGTCTGCAAGGCGTCCCCACCGAATATTATGACGCCGCAAAAGTAGATGGGGCAAATGGATGGCAAGCATTCTGGAATGTGACTTTTCCCATGATCTCACCAGTAATATTCTATAACCTGATCCTGGGGATGGTAGGATTGTTCCAGTATTACCTTATTCCTTTCGTGCTAAACAACGGAAATGGTGCGCCGGGAGGGACGACCATGTTTTATAACGTCTACCTGGTGCGTACCTTCTTAACGTTTATGAACATGTCTTATGGCTCCACCATGGCCATCGGCCTCTTTGGGGCTATTCTGATAGCAACTCTTATTCTATTCGCAACGGCGAAGTACTGGGTTTATTACGCCGGCGAATCCCATTAGGCAGGAGTAGATCATGGAAGCACAAAACGCAAATCAACTGCCCATGGGCACCGTAAGGACAGACGCAATGCGGATCCGCACGCGTCGTCTACGCAAGATCCGTGATGTGATCGGCAAGGTCTTTTCAACCAGTTTTACCTACTTCCTGTTGGCTCTGTTCCTGGCTCCGTTCGCTTTCATGGTCTTCACTTCGCTGAAGACCCAGGCTCAGAGGACCATCCTGGGAGGTCCCATTTGGCCGGCCAAGCCAGTCTCGGTTGAATACAATGGCAAAAATGTCGATGTTTACAAAGTGCCCGTTAATGCCTGCAACGGATTCAGCCCGGATGATAAATCGGTCCAGGCCTTTGGGCTGGTAAAAAAGGGTCTGAAGCAAAGCACTTTTATCGACCCCAACGACCTATCCCGGGGTGAATTCAGTTGCGTTCTATCCTGGCGAGCCACGCCGCGCTTCTGGGTCTTTTCGCCAGCCTGGTCCAACTATGGAGCGGTCTGGAATACGATCAATTATCCCCGCCTACTGTGGAATACCACTTTCTATGCCCTCTCCACCCTGGTAGGGACGCTCTTTTCCTGCGTTCTAGTTGCCTACGGCTTTGCCCGTTTCCGCTTCCCCGGACGGGATGTGTTATTTATCATCCTGATCTCGACCATTTTCCTGCCAGCCGCCGTGACGGTGATCCCGCTCTACACGTTTTTTGTGAAGATCCACCTGGTGGGCACATGGATCCCGCTGATCCTGCCGCACTACTTTGCCAATGCCTACAACGTCTTCCTGCTAAGGCAATATTTCATGACCCTGCCGCGCGAACTGGACGAAGCCGCGACGGTGGATGGAGCCGGTCCCATTACGATCCTCTGGTCGATCATCCTGCCGCAATCGAAGCCGGTGCTACTGGCCATTTCGGTGTTCCATGTGGTCTTTGCCTGGAATGACTTCTTTGGTCCGCTGATCTACCTGAAGCCTAATACCCACCTTTACCCAATTTCCGTGGCATTACAATATTTCGTCGGCCTATATGCTCAACAGCCTGAGCTGGTTCAGGCGGGCGCGTTGATGGCCTTGCTCTTCCCCATGATCCTGTTCGTGGTGGCTCAGCGATACTTCATCCAGGGCATTGTTATCACCGGCGTGGAAAAATAAAACTTCTTCTCCTCAAAATTTCCTTGCGGTAGACATTGTCCTCCTATCAAAAGACCAATACGCTCGTACGATGGGTGTATTGGTCTTTGATTTGGGACAGGGAAATTTCCCGGCGAATTTTAATCTTTCATGGGGGAAAGTAGATTAGAATGGCAATCAACAGGATAAATATAATGGAAAATATCACAAATACATCGGTCGAATCCAAGTATGCCGGCTGGCATGACATTGTGGTTCGTTATATCCACCCTGACCTGTGGCGCAGTATCTGGCAGATGGTCAATACACTTGTCCCGTATTTTGCTTTGTGGGCATTGATGCTGTACAGCGTTCATATTTCCTACTGGCTGACCCTGGCGCTGGCATTCCCAACGGCCGGATTCATGATGCGGTCATTCATCATTTTTCACGACTGCGGGCATGGGTCGTTCTTCAAGAGCCGTAAAGCCAATGATGCAGTGGGATTTATCACCGGGGTGATCAACTTCACTCCCTATTACAAATGGCGGCGCGATCATGCCATCCACCACGCAACGGCCTCCGACCTGGATGGCCGCGGCGTGGGTGACGTGAAGACGATGACGGTCGAGGAATATCTGGCCGCGCCCTGGTGGAGAAAAACGTTCTATCGCATCTTTCGCAATCCGCTGGTGATGTTCACACTTGGATCCTTCTCGGTATTCGCCATTGTGGCACGCATCCCCGCCAAAAAGGATAAGGGTCGCGAGCTCCACAGCGTCTGGTATACCAATCTGGCCCTGGCCGTATTAATCACCGGTATGTGCCTGCTGGTGGGCTGGCAGACATACCTGCTGGTGCAGTTGCCGGTGCTGATCCTGGGAACGTCGGTGGGGGTGTGGTTGTTCTACGTTCAGCACAACTTCGACCCGACTTATTGGGAGCGCCACAATAAGTGGGAGTTTGTGAAAGCCGGCTTCGAGGGAAGCTCGTACTATAAACTGCCTCGCATCTTTCAGTGGTTTTCGGGCAATATCGGCTTTCACCACATCCATCACCTGAACCCAAAGATCCCGAATTACAAATTGCCGGAGTGCTACCATGAAAATCCGGTCTTCCACGTGCCGCCGATGACCTTCGCCGCCAGCCTGAGTTCTTTGAATATGCGGCTCTATGACGAAAAGAGGAAGATGATGGTGAGCTGGAGAGGCCTGAGATTGTACCGCACCAACCGGAGATCGCAAACGGCGTGACCTCGGTGGACTAAGCAACTATCTGAAGAAAAATCAGGGTGTTGATATCCGGCTTTGCCGGACATCAACACCCTATTTCTTTGCATTGACCTTAACTACATCAGTTCTTCCGGTGGTTTTAAGCGGCGGAAACTGCGGTACAGCAGCAGGTCATAGATGATCTTCAATCCTCCCGAAAGGAAGAAGGGGACACTGAGCAACAGCGGGATGGATAGAAAAACTCCCATCAGCGATGGGGAGATGGCCGCGCCAACGGAACGGGCGATAGCGGTCACGCCTGAGGCGGCCGAGCGTTCGTCCGGCGCGACGACCGCCATTGTATATGACTGGCGGGTAGGGACATCCATTTGTGAAATGCTGAAACGCGCCAGCAGCATGATGATCGCCAGCGGTAGGTTTGGCATAAGCGGGACCAAAATCAACAGGATGTTGGAGGGGATGTGGGTGAATACCATGGTGTTGATCAGACCGATCTTCTTTGCCATTGTACCGGCCAGTAGCGCTGAGACCCCTGCCAGGATGTTTGCTCCGAAGAAGATGGTGCCGATGACGCCCGCTTCCATCCCGAATTTTACATGGAACCAATATGCCACCAAACTCTGGATGACCAATCCGCCGGCGAAGGCGTCCAGGGCAAACAGGGCGCTCAGCCGAAGAACGACATTTCGTGAGCGATGCAGGCCAAGGGTTCTTTTCTCTGCAACTTGAAATGTCTCTTTTGGGACCTCGATGGAAGGTGTTACGAACAGGAAAAGCACCGCCAGAACCGATCCGCCAAGGGCGTAGCCTATCAGGACTGTACGATATGAGTTGAAAGCAGAAATTCCCCCATCCTGTAAGAATTGTGCCAGCCAGCCTCCGCTCAGTGCACCAACAGCAGAGGCGAGCGAACCGGCCAGGTTGTACCAGGTAAAGACTTGTGTCCGACGACTATTCGGAAGCAACTGCGTCAGGCTGGCCTGTTCAACCGACAGGAACGGCCCGATCTCATTACCGCTCGGGCTGATGACACCAACAACAGCGGCTGCTATAAGGAGGAGTGGATTTCGTGTAATGATGAAGACCAAGCCTGCGCCGGCCATCAGCAATGCCCCGATCAGGAGGGTACGCCTTCGTCCAAATCGGTCGGCTGAGGTGGTCAACCAGAGAGATATCCCGGCATCGCCAGCCAGCGTCAGTGTGAAAAGTAGGCCGATCGTTTTTTCGTTCAAGCCTGCCGAGGCCAGGTAAAGCGCCAGTACCACTGACAAAAAACCGTAACAGAATAGACGCACTGTTCGAGTCGTGAATAGCAGGCGGATATCAGTGGCAGGGCGAAGCATAACTGGCCTATTTACTCCTGGCGGCTTCGAGACGGCACCAGGCATACAGCCCGTCGTAGACTTCAAACTGGTGCGCCAGGTTTTCCTCGTCTTCGGGGAAGCGCAGGCTGTAGCCACTGGCAATGGCTTCCAGGCCGGGCGCAATCGGGTCTTTTTCGATGTCTTCGGAAACATCCGCGGAATGAACGATCTGGGCCAGACGCACCAGCCCCGGCTCTTTCAGGTCATATTTGAGCATGATCGACTCAAATGAGCAGCGTCCGTCCTTGTGGCCCAGTTCAACGCCGGGTGCGTCGAAGGGGATGGCGCCGGTCTCCCTGGCGACCTGCTCGACCTGGTTCTTGGGGACGAAGAGGAACTCGGCGTCGTTATCCACGAAGCGGGTGATCAGCCAGGGGCAGGCAACGCGGTCAACATGTACATGCGAACGGGTGACCCATAACATGGTTAGATCTCCTTTTTGAATTTGTTCGTTATCAATTAGGTTAAAGTCCAATTGGATTATCCTGATGGATACTTTGGTCATTATCCAGTGATTGTTGAAGAGACATAATGAATAGTATACTTGATGTATGAAGATGGTACTATTCTTATAAAATCCATAACCATTCCGGATCAGCAATCGCACCTGGTCCATGCTCTCGGAAGCGTTTTGTTTTGTCGGTTGTTCATCCTGATGATGGGACAAGTTCCATTTGTTGGATCGGTCAACGTATTTCGCCTGAATTCAAGAAATCACAAGGTATGTCGCCAACTGTTTTTATCCATGATGCTCACCTTCAGCAATGGCTGACCTTCAAAGACCCTGTGGAAGTGATGGTTGTCCGGCGGGTTGAAGAGGTGCTGCCTGCCATGCAGGCTGTTGAGCACTCTGTAGATCGTCACGGCTACTGGGCAGCGGGTTTTATGAGCTATGAAGCCGCACCTGCCTTCGATTCAGCCTTGTACGCCTATCCAGCAGATGAATTTCCGCTGCTATGGTTTGGATTATTCCGTTCGCCTCAAGTGTCACCCTCACTTCCGCCTTCATCGGCTTTTCGTCTCGGTGAGTGGAGCCCATCGGTCACTCGTCAAGAATATGATCAGGCTATTACCAGGATCAAAGAGCAGATCGCCAGGGGCAACACCTACCAGGTAAATTATACGATGCGGTTGCAAGCGTCTTTCCAAGGCGATCCATTGGGACTTTTTCAGTCGCTTGTGCGGGTGCAGCCGACCGCCTACGCAGCCCATGTAGATATCGACGATTTCGCTATTTGCTCTGCTTCGCCGGAACTCTTCTTCCAGTTGGACGGTGAAAAAATCGTTACGAGACCGATGAAGGGCACCATTAGCCGGGGCTTGACGCTTGACGAAGACAACAGGAAAGCCAGCAATCTGAAGAGCTCTGAAAAAGACCGGGCCGAGAACGCCATGATCGTGGATATGCTTCGCAACGACCTGGGACGCATCGCCGAGACAGGAAGTGTAAATGTCCCGCGTCTGTTCGAGGTCGAGCGTTATCCCACTGTCTGGCAAATGACCTCGACGGTCACAGCCACAAGCCGGGCTTCCATCACGGAGATCATGTCAGCGCTTTTCCCCTGCGCCTCCATAACAGGCGCACCTAAATCGAGCACCACCCGCATTATCAAGGACCTCGAAGCGGCTCCACGCCATGTGTATACCGGTTGCATCGGCTTCATCGCTCCCGAACGGCAAGCGCAATTTAACGTGGCCATCCGGACCGTTTTGATTGGCCGCAAAACCGGCTTGGCCGAGTACGGTGTCGGCGGCGGGATCGTGTGGGATTCGACCCCGCAGGGTGAATACGAAGAATGCCAGATCAAAGCCCGCTTGCTGACAGACGGACGGCCTGATTTCTCCCTGCTGGAAAGCCTGCTCTGGTCGCCTGAAGAAGGCTACTACTTACTCGATTATCATTTCCGACGGCTAGTCGCCTCGGCGGAGTATTTCGAATATCCCTGTAACCTGGAGTATCTGCGGGTGGAGCTGGATAAGCTGGCTGCCGGGCTTCCACCGTCCGCTCACAAAGTGCGGCTCTTACTGGCGCAGACCGGGAAGGTAACATTGGATGCCACGCCGCTTGCACACATCCCCAAACCTGAGACGGCTCGGGTTATGGTAGCACCCACACCGGTCAACGCGGGTGATGTTTTCCTGTACCATAAAACCACCCATCGCCAGGTGTACCAGGCCGCCGAATTTGCGAACCTGGATTGTGACGAGATCCTGCTCTGGAATGAACGGGGAGAAGTGACCGAGACCACCACCGCCAACATTGTCGTGGAACTCGATGGAGAATTGCTCACTCCGCCGGTATCATCCGGCCTGCTGGCCGGGACCTACCGGGCCTGGCTGCTTGAGCAGGGTTTGACTCATGAGCGGGTCATTCTTACCAAAGACCTGCAGCGCTGCAAACACATCTATCTTGTGAACTCGATCCGCAAGCAGCGGACCGCAATTCTGGTGGAATGATCTTCAAGGCGAGTGGCGAGAGAGAACCGTCGTGTTCTTACATCCCCTCTCCTAAAAGACCTTCCCAGTTTCACATCGATCGTGAATGCCTGAGAAAGGAGCCCACACCCCATGACTCATCCGCATAAACTTACTCGCAGGGATTTTATAAAATTATTGTCAATTGGCATAGCGGCAGGTGGTTCTGCCTATCTGGAGGCCTGTGCGCGACAGAATTCGACTCTCCCACCGCCTGTGGTTCCCACTATAAAACCAACCTCCACCGCTACAAGGCAGCCATCCGCCTCTCCTTCCCAGACTTCTACTAATGTTGAAGCAACCAACACCCCGGATACACGATCACACCTGATCCGTGCCCGCCATGAGCAGGTCTGGCAGGGGGATTCACTGAATCCAAATGCCTTGAAATCGATGTTGAACAATTCCGTGGCTCAGTTCACAGGTCTGGACGATGCCCGGCAGGTATGGGGTTCGCTATTCAAGCCGCAAGAACGGGTTGCTATTAAAGTGAATAGCATCATCAACGGCTCGACCCATGTGGCGCTGGCGATGGCAGTGGTGGAGTGTTTGCAGGACGCCGGCGTCCCGAGCGCACAGATCACCCTGTATGACCGCTCGAGCAATGAACTGCGTCAGGCTGGTTTCCCTGTATCGAGCCAGGGAAATGACCTGCGCTGCGAGGGCACCGATGGCCGGTTCGTAGAGGGATGGAAGGTCGGGGGCGTGTCGGCGCGGTTGAGCCAGGTTCTGGTGGACTGTGATGCCCTGATTAATATACCCATCCTAAAGGCTTTTTCGATTGGTGGGTTATCGTTCGCCATGAAGAATCATTATGGTTCCGTAGACAGCCCCGGCCGTTTCCATGGGACGAATTTCACCGGTGGAGTAACGAGCCTGAACGCACTGGAACCGATCAGCCGCCGCACCCGCCTGATCATTGGCGATGTGCTGACCCAGGAGACGCATCGGGATCTGGTCAATTATTTGGTGGTTGGAGGACCGAAGGCCATCCTGGTGGGGAACGACCCAGTCGCCATGGACGCCGTCGGCTTACAGATGGCCAAGACTGCCCTGGCACTGCTGGGGCTAAACCTGGGGGCGGTCAAATCCCCGGCTGAAGAATGGCTTCGAACAGGGGCAGACCTGGGCCTGGGGAAATGCGATCTCGCCCAGATCAAGGTCGATGAGGTTATATTGACCGAGTAGAACCTACCCCAGTAAATTTATCTGAGGAATTTATCGCTCACTCTGTTTGTAATGGATATCGGATAACCCCCGCAGGCGTTCGGCGGCTATTTCGGGGGTGATGTCGCGCTGCGGCATGGAGAGAAGCTCGTATCCTACCATGAACTTGCGGACGGTGGCGGAGCGAAGCAGGGGAGGATAGAAATGGGCATGCAATGTCCATTCGGGGTGGGACATCCCGTCGAATGGCGCCTGGTGGAATCCCATCGAGTAAGGAAAGGAAGTTTCGAAAAGGTTATCGTAGCGGGTGGTGACGATTTTGAAGATGCCCGCCAGGGAGGTCAGCTCCGCTGTGGTCAGGTCGGGCAGGCGGGCTGCATTCCGATGGGCGATGACAATCACCTCGAAAGGCCAGACCGCCCAGAAGGGGATCAGTGCAGTGAAATGGTCGTTGGAAGCAATGATCCGTTCTTTATGCTTCTGTTCTTCTACCAGGTAATCTGCCAATAATCTGCGTCCATGCTCGTTGAAGTAAGCCTGCTGGCAGGTCAGTTCTTTGGCGGGTTCATTGGGGATATGTTCATTGGCCCAGATCTGGCTGTGGGGATGGGGGTTGGAGCAGCCCATGATGGCGCCTTTATTCTCGAATACCTGCACATGCTGGACGAAATCCAGCGAGCCCAATTGAGCGGATTGTTCGGCCCAGCATGCAAGGACTGACTCGATTTGGGAATTGTCCAGCTCCGGCAGGGTGAGATCGTGGCGGGGAGAAAAACAGACCACCCGGCATATTCCACGTTCAGGGATGGACCTCAACAGCTCGTGGCTGGATTCCAGCACTGCCTCGGTTGCATCGGGCAGGAGGGCAGCAAAATCGTTATCGAAGACGAACGTACCTTCGAAGGGAGGATTTTTTATACCGCCGGCGCGCTCATTGCCGGGACAGAGATAGCAGGTCGGGTCATGGTGGGGCAGGAGCACGACCGGCTCCTTTTCCACCTGTCCCTGCCAGGGACGTTTGGCCCGGTGGGGCGAAACAAGCACCCATTCACCGGTTAACGGATTGAGGCGGCGTTGGGGGGAGTCGAACATCATCATCACACCTCCTGATCGGATGGTTTACGATCGCTTCTAACCGCTCGAATAGGTGAGAATCCCTTCGGGGGTTGATCTGATCGAGCCACCGCAATTATTACACAAATATCCCCCTGGCTGCAGAAGCAGACCACTCGATCTTGCCACATTGTGCGCATCGCAGCATATCAATGAGTTTCATTGGAGGCTGTGTGGCTAACTGACCTGGTTTTTCGGCGAAAACCAAGTTGAAACCATTCCCACCATGGACTGATCTCAACATGCACTACTCCAGCCCCCTTAAGGAGCGCCGTGAATTCATCAGGCGAGCGCAGTCTCATATCATAGCCCCATTTCTTTGTGCAGCAAGAAGTGAGCAGGATGCCACCCGGGCGGAGGACGCGCGCTAATTCTTTGATGGTCAGGTCGATATTGGGGATCAGTTCGATAAACTCCAGGCAGCTCACCACGGTGAAGGTGTTGTCGGGAAATGGCAGGGGAATGGCGGGCTGGTTCAACAATTCCATCCGGCCGGCGTGCCCTGCCAGATTCTCGTTGGCTCGCTGCAGCATGCCCAGGGAGATATCCACCCCGATGGCGCGACCACTGAACTCAGGCTGTTGGAAGAGGGTGCAGGGAAAGCGACCCGTCCCTGTGGCTACATCCAGGACGAGGACCTCGGCGAGGTCAACGCGCCGGTCTCTCAGCTTGCTTAGCAGCGGCTGGATCAAAGATTCTTCATCCTTGGATTGGCTTTTCTTCTTGTCTGTGTCATATTTGGCCGCCCAGCGATTGTACAGCCATCCCTGGACCTTTGGTCCCAGGTGAACGCCGTCGAAATAATAGATCTCCCGTTCAAGGGCGTAGACGATTATGAGGATAACGATGACGGCGATAATCAACCAGATGGGCATGTTGGTTATTCTCCAAAGAGGTATACCACAGCGGCAAGAACTATGCTTCGATCCCCTCATTAACGATGACTATGTATGAGGTAATTCTGGCAGATTAATCGCTCATGCCATCCGGATGTTTGGTTGTTGAAAGTGTTATTCCGACTCCCGCGTTCACCAATCTGGATGTACCCCCTTGTCAAAGAGATTTT
The DNA here is from genome assembly GCA_963847105.1 of uncultured Chloroflexia bacterium. Lineage (GTDB taxonomy): Bacteria > Chloroflexota > Anaerolineae > Anaerolineales > Villigracilaceae > UBA877. The sequence continues at coordinate 601,580 of CAWJYP010000003.1, forward strand.
ATTGGAAATTTTCTACTCGTTCGTATTCTTCCAAATAATTCGAAAGGCTCTTGAGCGCTCTCATTTGCAGGGCCCGGACGGAACCAGGCTGTTTCCCCATCTTTTGTGCGATCTCTTCCGTGGTCAAATCATCGATGAATTTCCATACCACCACTTGCTGTTGGTCGGGGGTAAGTTTCTTTAGTGACATGATGAGAAATTCAACTTCATTATTACTCTCACAGACGGTTGCCGGGTCGGCCTCATCGCTTACGTATTTGTCGACTTCGTCGATGGGCTCAACCTCTTTATATGTCCTGCGATCATCGATGACAGCATTCCGCGCGATTGCGTACAGCCAACTTAGCGGAGGTGCGCCTGTATCTATATAGGTAAATCGCTTCTCCCATGCTCTCAAGAATACCTGTGAGGTGATATCTTCCGCTTGCTTTTCGTCTGCCAGTCTGTAATTGATGTAATGTTGGATACGTTGCGCATAGGTTTCATACAACGTGGTAAATTGATCCATCGGCATACTTCTGGTTCTTTGCTGACCCTTCTGCTCATGTAGGTCCAGTCTGGCAGGTGGAGGCAAAATAGTTGTCCGGAGGTAATTCGGTTTTTGCAGCATCTGATATACCTCTACAAGTGGTGCCGGATAATGTAGGGTTACTATATTTCCTTCTGGCCTTCTTTTCCATTGGGGCTTTACCCAAAATGGCTTACGGGATTCCCCCACCTCCCATTTCATAATTACTTCCTTGGTGTTGGCGAAAATAATAGGCTGCCCTGAAAGAGGGCAGCCTATTTGTGCAAAAAGCATGCTTGTGGAGACTTACAGGCTACATTCTTGCGCTGCCTGTGCTCATATCACTGCCTTCCATGGAAGCCCTGACGTTGATGCTGGTTTCAGCCAGTCTGGTGAGGCGGGCATCCGTTTCTTTTTCCTCCTCCAGCGTCTGGCCCAAGATATTGGCAGTGTTGTTATACCCCAATTGGCGCGCATGCGTCCGAGCCGTTCCATAAGCAGCTATTTCATAATGTTCCGCCCTTTGTGCTGCGCCGATCAATGCAGCGTTGAGAGAGTTGGGGGAAGCGTCGGCTTTCATCACTTCAGCGCCTTCCTTGACGATCCCTTCCATACCCATACATTTCTTGCCATTTGGGTTGACTTTCAACTGATCGCAGATTTCCTCGATACGATCTGCATGGGTACGGGTTTGTTCCAAATGCTCTTCAAAGGCAATTCGGAGGTCCCCATCTGCTGCTTTGGCAAATTTTGGCAAGGCTTTGATCAGTTGTTGTTCGATGCTGTAAATGTCCTTCAATTCATCTGTTAAAACATCCTCAAGGTTCTGTATTTTCATGGAGGCGTCCTTTCGTATAGGTATCTGAAGCCCGATAGGTGCTTTCCTTACAATATTTATCCACGCACCATGCCGGGATGGATGAGGTGCAGGATCCACACCAGAACAACACCGCCTAAGGCGGCTACTACAATCTGCCCCAGCCAGCTCGTGACTGCGAGACCGAATAAACTCGCCAGCCAGCCTCCGATCAGCCCACCAATGAGGCCGACAACAAGATCGCCCAAGAGGCCATACCCGGCGCCCCGAACGAGCATCCCCGCCAGCCAACCGGCGATGATACCGCTTATGATCCAGATTAATATTGACATTATTTTCTCCTTTTCCTTTGGTTATGCGGCTGATATAACTTTCCATAAGCTGCCATGCATTCCTATTGGTCAGAATGCATCTTCCACATATTTAAACGAATTTGCTCCTGATTTGTTACGTTATGGGTACAATGGTGTTATTGTTCATTGGTTCATCAGTTTCAAATTTCGTTGCGCGTAGTCGACTTTTAGTCTTTGACCTACTGCTAAAAATATTTACTTCCTAAAAACACGAAGGAGCCCACATTGGCAAAGAACTCACATTGGCAGGGAAAAGTGGCCCTCATTACCGGCGGATCCAATGGGATCGGCCTGGCGGCGGCGAAAATCATGGCTGCTGCCGGTGCGCATGTGTGGCTGGCGGCTCGGCGTATCGAGATCCTCGAAAGTGCATTCAAAGAGGTCGTAGGCGCGTGCCCATCCAGCGAACAATGCTGTGGGTTTATCCCTACCGATGTATCTGACTCGAAGCAGGCAACCCATGCGGTCGAGGTGGTCACTGAATCTGTTGGTGTACCGGATGTAATCATCAACTCTGCCGGGATAACCCAGCCCGGTTATGTGCAGGATCTTTCCCTGGATGTGTTCGAGGCCATGATGAAGGTCAATTACTTTGGGACCGTCTATGTGAACGCGGCGGTCCTGCCCGCCATGATCAAGCGTGGTTCCGGTCATATCATTAATATCTCCTCCATGGCTGGTTACCTGGGCGTCTTTGGGTATAGCGCCTACGGAGCCAGCAAGTTCGCCGTTACGGGTTACTCGGAGGCGCTGCGGGCGGAAATGAAGCCGCACGGCGTACGGGTTTCAGTAGTGTTCCCACCCGATACCGATACTGCGCAACTGGCCTATGAAACGCCTTTCAAGCCAGCCGAGACCAAAGCCATTTCTGGTAACGCCAAAGCGCTTTCTGCCGAGAAGGTGGCGGGTGACATGCTCAGGCAAGCTGCCAAAGGAAAATATCTCATTTTCCCCGGCACGGATTCGCGCTTGTTCTACATAGCCACCACCAAATTGCCAAAGAGCCTTGTCTTTGCCGTTTTGGATATGATGGCTGCTTCCGGTCGAAAATCCAAATCATCCTGATCGTCACTTGCCTAAGGTTATAATTGAGATGCTTGGCATCCTTCCAACAAGGATGCCTTGAAATACTATTCCCAGAAATTACTCGGAGGAGAGATGGACATCTTTGAAAAGTGTTCCAGATTCACGGCAGCGAAGGAAGCTATCGCGGCGGGGTTGTATCCTTACTTTATCCCATTGGAGAAAAACGAAGGCACCGAAGCGGTCTTCAAGGGTCGTCGCCTGATCATGTGCGGATCGAATAACTACCTCGGCCTGACAACTCATCCGCAGGTCCGCCAGGCTGCTCTGGACGCCATCAATCAGTACGGCACCTCTTGTACCGGTTCGCGTTTCCTTAACGGTACCATTGAACTGCATGAGCAGCTGGAGAAGGAACTGGCCGAATGGGTCGGCAAGGAAGCCGCCTTGGTCTTCTCGACCGGCATGCAGACCAACCTGGGTGTGATCAGTGCGATTGTCTCCCGGGATGATGTGGTCATCCTCGACAAGCAGGATCATGCCTCCATTGTCGACGGGGCGAAACTAAGCTGGGGAAAGACCGTCCGTTTTCGCCACAATGATATGGCAGATCTTGAGCGGGTTTTATGTCTGGTGGGCGATGGTCCTGGAAAACTGGTGGTGGTGGACGGTATTTACAGTATGGAAGGGAGATATCGCGCCTCTTCCTGAGATCATCATGTTGTGCAAGAAATACGGGGCCAGGTTGATGGTCGATGATGCCCATGCCGCCGGTGTGCTCGGCGGTGGGCGGGGAACGGCCGCCCATTTCAATGTCACTAAAGATGTGGACCTGATCATGTCCACCTTCAGCAAATCCTTCGCTTCACTGGGCGGTTACATTGCCGGTGATGCAGATATCATCCACTTCATCAAGCATAACGCCCGTTCGCTCATCTTCAGTGCCAGCATCCCGCCAGCCAATGCCGCCGCAGCCCTGGCAGCCTTGCACGTGATGCAAGCGGAACCCGAACGGGTACAGAGGCTAACGGATATTGCCTCCCATATGCGGACAGAATATCGGCGAATGGGCTTCGACATCGGAAAATCCGAGACGCCTGTCATCCCCATCCTCATCGGCGACGACACGCGTACTTTGACCATCTGGAAGACCCTCTTCGAGGCGGGCATCTTCGTCAACCCGGTCATCTCGCCAGCCGTCCCGGAAGGGCATCAACTCATGCGGACTAGTTACATGGCCACCCATACCGATGAACAGATGGCGCGCGTCCTGGAGACTTTCGCCACGGTCGGTAAAGCGGTGGGGCTGATATCATAGAATTAACCGGCGGGGATTGCTACGACCTGGCGCAACCAGGAAGCCGGGCTCGGAATGATATTCACAACGCCTACCCGGCGGCGGACTTTGCCATGCAGCCTCTCCACGCCATTGGTGGTACGGATCAAACGCCGATGGGCAGCTGGGAACAAGAAATCCGTCAGTCCTTTCGGGCTGTTCACAGCCGCCCTTTCGGCCAAGCGGGGGGTGATTTTCCGGACCTTCTCAATCCCTTTCTCCAGTTAAGCGTCAGCGGCAGAAAGATGTTTACATTACTCTTGGAAGCTAATACATTGGTTAAGATTGTAGTACGGATAGAAATATGGTTGTTCTATGGATAGAAATGCGGTTGGCAACGGGTCTGGTTCACATTTATAATGAGTTTAGCTATCCAATCGTGCGATCCGATTAACCGTAAATAGCAAGCTGGCTTAAACTTGGAGACCACCACCTCATGACAAAAAAGAAAAAAAGCTTCCTCGGTCACGTGGTGGTCGGATTCTGGATCATTAACATGGTGCTTTTACTGGTCGTGGTGGCCGGCTGGCTGTTTTCCTCGAACGCATCGGTGCACGCCTTCTTCATCAGCCCGACTCCGACCGCTTCGGCCACGCTGACCAGCACACCCAGCCAGACGCCGAGCATCACCCCATCACCCACAAGTACCCCCTCGCCGACGGCCACCTTCACCCCGACCTTAATCCCAACCGACACGCCAACCAATACGCCAACCAACACTCCGACACCGCTAGTGGTGGCCGTCATAGGCGATTACGGCATGAACAATTCTGCCGAAGCCGATGTGGCCGCGCTTATCCACGGCTGGCAGCCGGACATAGTCATCACGGTGGGGGACAACAACTATGCCTCCGGTTCGGCGGACACCATCGACGCCAATATCGGCAAGTATTTCCATGATTATATTTTTCCCTATACCGGCAGCTACGGTCCAGGCTCGGACGTAAACCGATTTTTTCCAATCCTGGGCAACCACGACTGGAACACCGCCGACGCGCAGCCATATCTGGATTATTTCACCCTGCCCGGCAACGAGCGCTACTATGACTTTACCTGGGGACCAGTTCACTTCTTTGCGCTCGACAGCTGTTTGCGCGAACCGGACGGGGTGAATGCCAACTCGGTGCAAGCAGCCTGGCTACAGCAGGGACTGGCAGCTTCCACTTCCCCCTGGAATGTTGTTTATTCCCATTATCCATCGTACTCGTCCGGTTACCACGGTTCCACCAGTTGGATTCAGTGGCCGTTTGCCGCCTGGGGCGCGGATGCGGTGCTGCAGGGTCACGACCACAACTACGAGCGTTTGCTGGTGGACGGCATCCCGTACTTCACGAACGGAGTGGGCGGTCAAACGCGCTACTACTTCAATCCCGTCCTCCTGCGTCAAAGCCAGTTCTTCTACAACGACAATTTCGGCGCGATGCGGGTAACCGCCACCGAGACGATGATGCTGTTCGAGTTTTTTAACCGGGTAGGGGAGTTGATCAATTCGTACCAGGTGACGAAGCCGTAGCGAAAGGTTTTCGTTAACGATTAGGCTTCTAGCAAGTGACCAGCCATTTGGCTTCTCCTCTTTGGTTTCAGTAACCTGAGGTTATGCCTTGTGGCTGATTAATTTTACCCACTCATGTAAGGTAGAGAAATTTCTTAAGAAGTAATTCTTGTATCATCTTTTTTCCCCAGGCGAAAGAAAAATTGTTAGTATTTATTCTCCATCTGCGGGGGGAATAATTCTTGCATTTCTTCATTACTCAAACCAAAGAAAGACTGTAAGTGTTTTTTCTCTATCTCTGGCTTTTCTATAATACTTTGCCGCACCCATCCTACATGTAGTTCCCAGGGACCCCAATTATGGGGCCATCGCGCAACATTCCTTGGCATTTCAGATTTAATTTCTGCGATCATAGAATCGTAAATGGGTAGTAAGCGCGTTGGATTAAAATAAGTACTTGTGTACAAAGCGTAACGCCTAATAAATTCTCTTTTAAATTGATCATTCCTCAATAAATTCACCTGCAGCGTTGTATCGATCCAGCGGCCAGCACCCATGCCATCCGGATTAAAAATTTGCTCGGAGAGATTATTCCATGTATACGTCCCATGAAATAGCGCCCAGTCCATATCGTAAAGAACCCAGCGCCACTTACCGCCATTCTGATCGCGCCAAATCTGGATATTCCCTAAATCCGTATTTCCAAAATAACTTTCAATAATTAACCAATCAAGATAATTATCCACATCAATTTGAGAGGTCACATACTCATAATATTCCTGGTTTTGCATATCATGAGTTGCAACATATTCAACCAAGGCTTTATAAGCATCTTCACTGCCAGCCATTGCAGTGCCATTCCAAACAAGGACATCCACTTGATCCGGATCCACACCATAATGACTTGCTAAATAATCTTCATTCACTTTTTCGCGAATGTTATAAAGCCCCCAATATTCCCCGTTGATATACACCACGCAAGGTCTTGAATCCATGACATCAATATCAAGCACATCACTGACAACTCTATGAATAAATGCATCTTTGATCTTGGTCATATTTTGATCTTGCCCGGAGGTGCGTAGCAAGAAATGCTTGAAAGAAGTCACTTCATTTCCATCAAAAAGAGGATAATTGATTTCCTCGAGTGCCATACTCATTTCTCAAGCGAATTGCAAATGATTTTTGCGGCATCGCCTGACTAAAGTTCCCCGCAATTTCAATTCCGGCATCAAAAGACAATGCCAGCCCATCGGTTTCATAAAACTCAATATGCACAGGTCGCTCGATATCATTAAACGGATATGCATAAATACCCGCGCCTCCAAACAAATTCTCAGACTCCGTTGATAAAGCAATAATAGGCAGATCATGCTCCACACCGACAATGTACGTTTGGGTTGTCACGATCGAAGGTAGTTGTCCATCGGCTATTGCGATAGCTCGAACTGTCCTGGATGAATCTAACACAATTGGACTTCCATAAAAAATATCTGATGATGTAGGTAATGACCCATCCAACGTAAAAAAAATCGCCGCCCCTTCTTCTGCAGTAAGCGTCAACGACTGCTCACTTGAAATTTCGCCACCATTAAGCGAGAATTTAACAGGGGCCGAATATCGATTTACAGCAATTGTAGAATTGATTTCCCCTGGTGTTGGTCTGTCAAAATAAACTCTTTCTCCATTTTCATTCAAACCACTTGATGCGTTCTTTTCAAGGAGGCCTGTTTCATAAATCTGCGGCTCATCACAATCAACATCGCAAAGATACAGCGTCTCTCCAGAAGCACTGATAGAAAATGGCACGTAATTCCTTGTGCCATTTCCATCAACTTCTGCATCCACATAAAAAACAGCGAAACCGTTCGCAGGAAGAACATAATCCGAAAAAACAAATCTTGTTTGCTGGTCCGAGCCCTTGCTGAGGGAATATCCTTGTAGATTAATGTCTTGGTCTGTATTATTCTTCAGCTCAATCCAATCATAAAAGTTACCATTGGCATCAGTTAAAAATGAATTCATTCTTCGTCATCACCTCATTGATAAGAACATCCCATATCTTGCTTGAAGGTTTCAACTCGTCCGTAAAGCCATGTGTGCTGTTTTCTTCTCCTGGCGTAGGCTCAGAAAAATAAACCCATTCACCACTCTTAACTCCTCTTGAAATATCTTCTGACAAAGGATCGATCGTTAGTTCAACCAGTACTTCTCTATATTGATTGGAAATCACCAACGTCTCATAATCAGATAAACGGAAATTTGTATGCACATTTATTGTAACTTTGTCTTTTCCAGAAGCATAAATAACTAAATAAGATCTTGGCTCAATGACTATATTGGGAAACGCCCATTTTCGCAGATTCGTTTTATTGTCTGTAAAATATAGATGGTCAAGCGAAAATGGCTCATCGCTATCATTATAAAGTTCAACCCAATCAACAAAATCGCCATCCTCATCATAGAGCACAGATCGATTATCGGTCATATATTCAGTAATCATTAAAGGAGAATCAGTAATACCGTTAAAATCCGCTGTCTCCTGTCCGTCCGTGCCATTTTTTTCATTGGGTGTTGGATGATTAAAATAAAGCCATTTACCTTCTTCGTTCATCCCATAAGATATATCTGTATTCAACGGTGGAATTTCAATGGAAGACATCAACGTACCGAGAGCAGATGTAAAATATAGTGTTTCGCCAAGTTCGGCATTTAATTTAAAATTTGAATGCAAATTCCCAGAGTCGTCCAATGTGTCCAGGCCCGATGCATAAACAATCTTATATTGATTCGGACCGATCTCAAAATCTGGAAATTTCCACATCAAAGGATCATCAATATTTGTAGATAGCCCCGCACTTTTAAGGTTAATGACCTCATCACCCGAATTATAGAATTCTATCCAATCTGAACTTAAACCAAACCCATCCAATATGGTCAACGAATTGGATGACATCACTTCAGTAATAATAATCTTTGACTGTCTCTGGAAAATTACATTTTGGTTTTCTATTTCCAATTGCTTCAGTTCTAATTCAACTGCAATTCTCTTTTCAACGGCAACCATTGCAAACACGAATCCGGCAATTAATCCGAATCCAATCAGTACAATTAAGAATCCTGGCAAAAAGAGAAACTGGTTTATCCATGATTATTTCTAGACAGCAAAATCACCATCATAACCAAGCAGCGCAACGGAATTCACATTAGTAATTCCCCCAATTTTATTTACGAGACTGGCTGTCTTTTTTCTTTCTCTGATCTCAACAGTCAATTCATAATTTTCACCATTAAAAACTTTTGATTTCAATCGATATCTATTTGCTTCTCTCTCAATGAGCTTGAATACCAGATCATTCGTTTCTTCTGTCTTATAGGAGATCACCAACAAATATGGCGTTTTCACATCTGATATTTTGGAAAATACAAACAAAATGATTCCAATTAATACAGAAGATATCAACGCTAACATCCAAAGCCCCGCGCCACTTATGATACCCATGCCAATTGCCCAAAATAAATAAGCGATATCAATCGGATCTTTGATAGCAGTACGGAATCGAACAATGGATAAGGCGCCCACCATACCCAGGGATAAAATGATATTACTCGAGATAGCCAGGATGATGGATGAAGTAATCATAGACATGGCAATCAATGTCACATTAAATGTCTTTGAATACATCACGCCTTTATAACTTACTCGATAGATAAAAAAGACGAACAAGCCTAACACAAATGAAAAAAGCAGCGTGTATGCAATTGACATCACGGATAGTTCAGCCGTAAAAAAATCTGTGTTCTTGATAAAATCTTCCCAGGTCATTTGTTCTCCTTTTTATCTACATGCCAACAACATAGCACTTAGCGTATTTTGAAATGGATTGCCGCTGAAGGTTATTTATTTGGATCATATTTCGGATCACATCAGGGAAATATCCTGTATATTTCACTTCAAGAATAATTTGATCATGTGGAATTGCTGAGATCATATACCCATTGGAGAACAAATCTTTTTGGAAAACTCCTGCCTTAAGTAAAGAATCAAATGTAATTCGAACATCTCCATATTTATAGATGAGCGCTTCACGACGATATTCTACAACTACCCTTGGGCGTAAGCTCCTGGTTTGATAATTAAGATAAAAGTCTTTAGCAACAACATTATCCTTCTGCCGCAAAATACTTACGTCACCACTAATAAGAGTGTCGTATTCTTCCTTTGAGATTCGAATATGTGATTTTTCAGTAACAATCTCTCTTTTGATTTTTCTTTCCAGTTTGATGGCATTAGGTTGATGATTGTAAACACAAATCCTGAATTTCTTTCGTTCTCTTACCCCATTCACCTTATCAAAGAATGCACATTGATTGTAGTCATCAAAATATAAACTTGTGACCAAATATCCCCCATCTGCATTACTAAAAGAATCCCGCTGACATATATTACTCAATTTATTTGCCATCACATTTTTTTGATGGGCATTGATAAAAAACTTTAATTCGTTTCTATACATAATTGAAATGCTTTTTCTTTATACCCAGCGGAACTGAGAGTTTCGGCAGGTTTGGAAGAGTGCCTGGCAGGGAATGCCGTCGGGATTCGGCAGGCCAATGAACTGCGTAGCCCGTGGTATTATACATCAAGCGCCACTGGCGAACCAAGCCGTAGGGCGCTTTATTTGAAGTTTATGATCAGGTGACTCCAACAAACGGTCAATGGGTCTGTATGAAATAGAGCAGGAGAAAAATGGTAAACAAACGGATTTCCCCATTCTTTCACGTTATTATTTTTTGTTTACTCGCATCGAATTTGATGATGGCTGGCTGTACGCCAGGTCAGCCATTCAGCCCCACAATACCGCCCAGGCAGACCCCTTCGAACACACCTGCTTTCCCCGCTATATTCACACCGACCTCATCACCAACTTTCTCTTTGCCAATTGGATTGGATACACCTATCCCTTCATTTGAGCCTATCCGTGAGGAAAATATCAACCAGATTCAATTGATTGCAAGCATCCCTGAAAATCCAGAGAGGATCTATAGAATATCTTCCGATAACAGGTTGCTATTTCGTGTCGATACCCATGGAATTGACGTTTTTAACATAAGCACAAAAGCGCTTGAAACGCATTTACCTTTTGGCGTTACTTTTAATGTTTTTTCCTATGAAGTAGAACCCTCCGGTATCAATGAAAGCCATTTTTCAATTTCTGCGAGCGGAAATGTTCTTGCAATAATCGATTTTGAAGGAGTGAAGGTTATCTCCCTGGAAGGAAAGGTGCTCTTTTCATCTGCCCTCGAAATGCCCATCTCCCCTGATAGTTCTCCACGAGAAGTTACGATTGGGTACAGTCTGGCACTATCGCCGAATGGAGAATATTTAGCTTTTCATAGTTCTGCCAATGGTATTGCCGTGGTACAACTGTCTGACGGGAAAACGATCGATACACCGAATCTGATTGGAAATTATCCGCGTTTTTCTCCAAGTGGGAAAACCCTTGTGACCATGACCAACAACCACCTTGAGTTTTGGAATACGACCGATTGGACAAAAATCCAGGATATTTATTACAAAGGATATTGGCCTCTCTTTACTTTCGTCAGCGACTCCACCATTCTCCTTCATAATTGGAGCAATACTTTAGAATTATGGGACATTATTCATCACAAGAAAATCCGCACGATCAACCTGGAAGGTGATCCCCAAAAGTCCATCATCCTTGCACAGCCTCTCATATCACCCAATGGCGAGTTCCTCGCAGTGTTGAAAAGAGACACAGAGGCACCTTGCTTCGAATTAAGTCCGATAACAGTAACAGTATTCAACTTGAATGGAGAAAAACTGTCCGAGCAGACTACTCCTTTTACATCCAGAAATTGCAAGGCATATTTTCTTGGTCTGGCCTACATATCGTCGCCAATATACCTGATGGACAGCGGAGAAGCCATTACTGTATTGCCCCCCTCCAATGATAACCAATGGAGAACTATTGTACAGGAGGTGGATATACCCTATGCCCCAAAAATATTGCCGCCAAAGGCTGAGTCTTATCTCCAGCGGAACTGGATGGATTTTGATTATGGCTTTGAACTTTCGCCCGATGGCAGGTATGTTGCCTTTTCATTGCAAAAAGGTACGGGCAGTTCGATAGTGCTATATGATATTTCAGCAGACGAGCAGCTTTATTGGGGGAGCGCATCCTTTACATCTGGAAGCTTCTCTCCGGATAGTACCTTATTTATTATGAATCTCTGGAATACGATAAAAATGATAGATTTGTCTTCTACCGGAAATTTGCAATCCGTGACTGTCTACGAAGATCAGTGGTTGGTACCCTATGCCCCCATGGCTATTTCGCCCGACCTTAAGATGTTGGCAGCAGTTATCGCGAAGGACGCCATGGGCGAAACGGTGGGTTTCATTAAAATAAGCGATGGTACCCTGATGTATCAATGGCCAGCAGGAAATGACGAAATGTATCACATCAGGTTCTCCGAAGACGGAAAATATCTTCTGGTATCAACTTATGGTGGATGGATTGATATTTTTGGTATCTATCCTTAACACGTCGCTTAGCACCTGGTGGGCGGTGTTCAGGTCGAAGACCTCGCCCGGGCACTTAATGTGGGCAATTGAATTAGCTGGGGATATTGAAAAGCCATCCGTGTTGAATGGATTGAGAACGGGAAGAATCCCTTCGTAAAGGCGGTAGTTTCACCGTATCGGGGGCGAGTATAGACTCGCAATATTCATTTGATTGTTTAGGTCCTGGCCTTGCGTTTCAGGACGTGAAGCCCTGGGAAGCATCACACTGGATCAAATTACAGTAGCGCTAATACCCAACCCGTGCGATAATTCGTAAAATTCGAATACCGAGGTCCACTTGAAGCTGTTTCTCCCCCTGTTCTTCCTGCTCGTTCTTGCCGCATGCACCGGACAACCCATGCCCACCTCCACACCCAATCCCACCTCCACTCCTACACCTGCCCCCGCCCTCGGTGCGGGATTCAGGTTCTCCACCTACGGCGTCCAGCATAACCCGGGTCCCGAATACTGGGTCTCGGTGGGTGAACGGATGGCGGCAAAGTTCCCGGATGCAGCGCCACAGGGTATCTATATCGTCGGCAACTTCACCGGCAGCGGCACCTTCCTGTCCTTCCCCGCCAGGACCGACGACCCGGATATCACCTTTACTTACGCGGATATGAATGAGGCAGCGCTGACCCTGTTCGATGAGCGCGGGGTGAAGGTCTGGCTGCAAGTGGAACCGGGGAACGCCGACATGCTCACGCTCATCGATGCCGTCCTCGGGCAGTACGCCCACCATCCCTGTGTGCTGGGTTTTGGCGTGGACGTGGAATGGTACAAGTCCACCGGTGCCGCCGAGGGAACGCCGGTCACCGACGAGGAAGCGACGGCGTGGGTGCAGGCGGTACGCAGGCATAACCCCGATTACCTGCTCTTTCTCAAACACTGGGACGAGCGCTGGATGCCTCCCACTGCCCGCGAGGGCATCCTTTTCGTGGACGACAGCCAGATCTTCGACAATTTCGACCATCTGGTCACCGAATTCCGCGAATGGGGCAAGTACTTCGCCCCCGCCCCGGTGGCGTTCCAATACGGGTACCCCTCCGACAAGCCCTGGTGGAGCAAGCTGGAAGACCCTGCCAGGGAGATCGGTCGCCACATCCTGGAGGTCGCCCCCAACACCACCGCATTGTTCTGGGTGGATTTCACCGTGCTCGAGGTTTTTCCGCCAGCGCCTTAAACGGGAGCGATTGATGATACAACTCCCTCACATCCTGTGAGGTTGCCATACTTTGGTGGATGCAGCGAAGGGGTTGTCACTAATCGAAATCCACCCTGTCCACAGCCATTGAAATGGCGTGGCCTGCGCCGGGTTCCAATCGGTTATAAGCGCATCTTCCCTGACCGTGAAATCTTGCATAAACAAAAAAAGGAGAGGCAGTTAGCCTCTCCTTTTCGTGGAATGAAACAACCTGATCAGGCCACCCTAAGACGGGGGGCCAGAAAAGCGAACACACCTGGCAATCTGGCGAGATCATAGATGACCACAACCTTTGCCGCCAGAGACGCGATCAGCTCTGGAATAGGTTAATAATCTGATAAATAGGTTAATATCATACAATACGCGGCGCGAAGCAAACGCTACAATCTTCTTATGAGTAGATCCACATGAAAAATATGGAAAAACGTACCTGATGGAAAGAATCCGTGGGATACCAGATCTATCCGAGAAGCTTCTGCGATTCAAATGGGGATGGCATCGGCGATATCAATGGCATCCGCAGCAAACTGGATTACTTGAAGTGGCTGGGCGTTGATATCCTGTGGCTATCCCCCGTGTATCCAAGCCCGGGTTTCGACAACGGGTATGACATCAGTAATTATGACACCATTGGCGAGCAATACGGCACCGAAGAAGATTTCACGGCGCTGCTGAAGGAAGCCCATGTCCGCGGCCTGAAGGTGATCATGGACCTGGTGGTAAACCACACCTCCGACCTGCATCCGTGGTTCAGCGAAAGCCGTTCGTCCAGAGACAACTCCAGAAGGGATTTTTATATCTGGCGGGATGGCAAAAATGGTCAATGCCCTAATAATTGGAAGGCGCTGTTTGGCGGCCCGGCGCAGGTGGTAAAGTACAGCAGGATCAGCATAGCCTTCCGGCTCGATCATCTTTGGGTCTCGGAAAGGGAGAGCTGATCTCAAGCAAGAAATATGAAGGAGTGAACTCTGGGGGAGCTGCGGTTTGAACACGCGGCGTTAGGCCAGGAAAGAAACTCCTAATGGGTTCCGATCACCTGCACCTCGATCCACGATATCCAGGACGGGCTGAGAGTCGTCTCGATGCGCACAAACCGTAATCCCTCCAGCGGGGTATTTGGCTGGAAGACCAGCCACTCCCTGTCAGATGTGTTTTGGTTGAATATGGTTGCCTCTGTGAATTCACCCGTTTCTCCTCGCACCATGATTTTATGGGTGGTCTCCCCGTTGGGGGATTGCCCGATGAGCAAGCGGATCTCGCTTATGCTTGCCGTCGCGCCCAGGTCCACTTCGATCCATTGCGGGGAAAAGTCCCCGGCACCCCAATAGGTCTCTTCATCTCCATCCACTGCCAATTCTGGAGGATTTTGCATGCTGTTCGAGGCGTGAACAGACTGGTTCAAGGCCAAATTCCCGGAGGAGGGCAGATCCAGCGCAGCCGCGACTTTTTCCTGTTCCGTGGGGCAGAGGTCTTCGTGCCCATTGGCGCAGAATTCGATATCTCCGCCTACCATCGTCATCAGGACAGACAGGTCTCTCAGCATGGTCGGGTCAATCGAAAGCGGATTCCCCGTGATCACGATCAGGTCTGCATATTTCCCAACCTTCAGGCTGCCAATGTAGTCTTCCATTGAGACTGCCCAGGCCGGTTCGGTTGTCACCATTTCCAGAGCACGCTCGACACTGATTACCCTGGCTGCCGCAATTGGATCCGGTGTGCAGGTTTCATTCTCTGAGCTGTCATAACGATGAGTGACCAGGCCATACAGGTGCATGAACGGGTCGAGGGTGCGCTGATCAAAACGGTTGTCCGGATCGATTAACCAGCCAAAATCCGTTTCGAGGAAGGCGTGGGTACCCAGGTTCGCCAATTCAAAACGGTTCACATACCAATCCTTGCGTTCGGACCCAAAGGCGGGTTCAAAGTCTGCCAGATTGCACAGCTCAATGTGGCCACGCACAGTGGCAGCCACGTCCAGCGCCTGGTAGCGCTGCAGAAGGTCGGGGCGGATCATACTGTTGTGATCGATCTGGTGCCGGTAGGACTGGTTCGACTGCCCGCCCAATGCAAATTCAATGGCGTTGAGGGCGGTCTCGATGGCACGGTCGCCCATGGCATGGAAAGCAACACGGTAGCCAGCTTCCTGCGCCGCTCGCACCACCTGGTTTAGATCATCCTGTTTCCAGTACAGGTCCCCGCTGGGTGTTCCGCACACCCCACGGTTGAGCACTCCTGCCTCGGGCTGGAATGGGTCCGTCATTGCCCAGCAGCCGCGCTCGTAGCGGGCATTGTCACCGTCCACGAAGATCTTGATACCCGGGATGCGCACCATGCTCGCCGGGTTCAGGATCGGGTCATGGGCGGGGTACCAGGTCTGCATCAGGATCCTGCCCCGATCATTGGCCAGGATGCCGTCGTTGTAGCTCGGAAAGAGGTTCACCCGCAGGCGCATTCTATCCTGCTGTTCGGCCTCCAGAAAGGAATTTACTACATCCTCATTGGCCCACATCTCGCTCACCGAGGTGAACCCGTGTGAAAGGGCAACCTGCTGGGCATCTTCGAGTGTCTTTCCCATGCGGTCAGGAAATGTTAGCAAATGGGTATGGCCATCAATAAGGCCCGGCATCAAAGTCCGGCCTTGTAGATCCACCAGCGTGGTTTCCGATCCCTGAAGGGTGAGCACCTGCACGTCGCTGCCAACCGCTAAGATCAGGCCGGCGCGCACCGCCAATGCCTGCGCGGCCGGCTGGTCTTCATCCATGGTGACCAGGATCCCGTTGTAAAAGATGATATCCGCTGGCTCGGTGATGGTGGGAGTGGGTTTTACAACAGGAGGTGCGGTGGCTGGGACAGCCGGTTGAGGGGTGACTTCAGTTTCCGTAGCCGGCGTGCTGCATGCGCAGAGAAGAAACAGGACAATGAAAGGGATGCTGCTTGTGGATTGATTTTTTGGTTTCATATATCCTCCTTTAATAAAACCACTCTGTGAAAATAATAGCATACAAGATGGCTCCTTACAAGCAGCTGCAGTTTCCCAGAAAGGAGGTGAAGATCCATTCACGTGTCTATCCAATGGTAGAGGAAAAACTCTACCCGTTCCAAATGAATTAGTCTTACCCTCTCGACTCTATGATTATCCAACTATTCAACACCCCTTGGATGCACTGTTTATACGGATAACAGCATGTCTGGAGGGGGTTCCGCTTATTGAATTGTTTTTGTGATTCTATAAGATAAGAACTCGAAGAATAATCCGTTAAGTTGGTTGGGAAAGTATAATAGAACTGGATCGTGAGTCGAAATTTCCCATCTTTAAATCCAGCACAAAAAAGTGAACATGTGACAGTACCCATTCTTTCCACCAAGCTTTATCTTCCGCATCCACTAACGAATGGCGTCCAGCGACCGCGTCTCGCCTCTAAACTGCTGGCGGGTGTTGCACATTCTGGTACGTGGACACTGCTCTCCGGGCCGGCGGGATTTGGAAAAACCACCCTGCTGGGTGAATTCATCGAACAATACCGGCAGTCCGTGGCATGGTTATCCCTGGATACGGCGGACAACGACCCGATCCGGTTCTGGACCTATTTCATTGCGGCCTGCCAATCGGTCCGTCTTGGAGTAGGGGAGGCGGCCCTGGCGCTTTTCCGCACGCCCCAGCCGGTCCCCGAAGATGCGGTTCCAACAATCCTGATCAATGATATGGCGGGGCAGGAACACGACCTTATTCTGATCCTGGATGATTATCATGTCATCCAGAATCAAGCCATCCATTCCGGAGTATCCTATCTTCTCGATCATCTCCCGGATCATCTGCATATCATCTTTTCCACACGAATTGATCCCCCCTGGCCCCTGGCCCGCTTCCGCTCACGGGGGCAGTTGACCGAAATTCGTGCGGCTGATCTGCGCTTCACAGAAGAAGAAGCCGCGAATTTCCTCAACCAGACGATGGGGTTGAACCTGTCCACAAAGGAAATTGCATCCCTGGAGACGCGCACAGAGGGCTGGATTGCCGGGCTCCAGCTGGCGGGCCTTTCGATGCGCGGGCGGGAAGATATTGCCGGCTTCGTCAAAGCCTTTACCGGCAGCCATACGTACGTGGCGGAATATCTGGTGGAGGAAGTGCTCCAGCATCAATCGGAGGACATGCAGACTTTCCTGTTACAGACCTCGATCCTGGAGCGCCTTAGTGCGAGTTTGTGCGACAAAGTCACAGGGCGAAAGGATGGGCAGGCTGCCCTGACCGCATTGCAGCGGGCGAACCTGTTCGTCCTGTCGCTGGATGATGAGAGCCACTGGTTTCGCTACCATCACCTGTTTGCCGATCTGCTGCAGGCGCGTCTCCAGCAAACGTTGACACCCGATGAAGTCAGAGGATTGCACGGGCGTGCGGCAGCCTGGTATGAACAGAATGGATTTCGCCGTCGAGGCGGTCGATCACGCGCTGGCGGCAAAGGATTACGACCTGGCGGCGCAGTTGATCGAGCAGAACACCTACCCGCTGGTGACGCGCGGCGAGCTGGCCACCTTGATCCGCTGGATCGAAGCGCTGCCGGCCGAAGTGAACCGCCGGCCGCACTTCCTCCTGGCCAAGGCTTGGGCGCTGCTCTTCGCGGGAGACGCAGTACAGATCGGAATGTTATTGGGCCAGATGGATGCGCAAATTGAACCCGGTCAAACTTCTCCCGAGGTGGCGGAACTGCAGGGCAGCGCTGCTGCGATCCGTGCGTTCTTTGCGTTGATGGCCGGGGATCACGTCCATGCCCTGCAACTCGCGGAACAGGCCGAGAAGTTGCTGCCTCCGGCTGCTTCCAAAGCCGACCAGCCCAATCCATTCCTGTACGCGGCGCACAGCGTCCTCCCGTATACGCTGCGGCATAGCCCATCGAAGCCAGGGACAATACGAGCAGGCCGCCCAGGCATTCGGGGAGGAAGTCGAGATGTTCGCGGCCCCGGAAGATTTGCTGGGATGGACGATCGCCACGATCGAGATAGCCGTCCTCCGGCGTATGCAGGGAAGGCTGCACAGAGTCGGAGGATATTTGCCGCAAGGCACTGCAGCGGATCTCCGACGTGAGGGCTTACCCTTCGGGCTCGCTGGCACGGGTAGATTCCGCCCTCAGCGAAGTATTACGCGAGCACAATGAATTGGACGAGGCCGGCGAGCGGATACACGGCGCGCTCGAGCGTATGCGCACCTGGAATATGCCGACCGACCGTTTGGCTGCTCTTCTAGGCCTGTTGCGACTTCAGCTGAGCCTGGGCGACTTTTCCGCCGCCCATGAGACCATGCGGCAGGCAAAAGAACTGAGGAGCGGCAACCCGGTCTTCCTGGACCTGTCACGCTCCCTGGATATCCTGGAGATCCGCCTGGCCCTGGCAGAGAGGGACCTTGCGGGCGCTGCCCGACTGATGGATGCCATGCAGCCAGGCACGAACCCCATCGTCTTTTTACGCGAGCAGGAACTGATCCTTTTGGCCCGCTTGCGCCTGGCCGAAGGCCGACCTGACGAGGCGCTTGCCATCCTGGCCCCGATAGCACTCGAGGCTGAAGCCGGCGGACGGGGGTATGCCTGGCTCGAGATCCTGGTGCAGCAAGCCCTTGCCCTGGAAGGAAAGGGGGATCGGGCAGCCGCACTGAAAGTGCTGTTGCGGGCCCTACCATTCGCCAGCACGGAAGGCTTTGTTCGCCTCTTTGTCGACGAGGGGACGGTGATGCGCGATTTGCTGGCAGCTGCGGCACTACAACCGTGGGTGGAGGCAGATGCCGGGTATCTTGCGAAACTCCTGCAGGCGTTCCCGTCTGGTGAAAAACCAGGTGAATTGCCTCCTGTGAATTCAAGAGGGGACAGGTTTGATCGAGCATCTGACCGCACGTGAACTGGAAGTCCTGAAACTCATCGCCGCCGGTGATTCGAACCAGACGATCGCAGAAAAACTGGTGATCACGGTCAGTGCGGTGAAGAAGCACACCGGCAATATCTTCGGCAAGCTGAATGTCAACAGCCGAACTCAGGCAGTTGTCTGTGCCCGCCAGCTCGGGCTGCTTCCCGTGGACGGATAAATTCTCCTTTCCATACATTGCATGTTCTCAGGCGGAGGTGTACTTTGGTACACCTCCGCTTTTTTGTCTCCCGACCAAAGATACCTCCTTGGTACAGTGACTTATTCTTCCTGACATCTTATAGTATGGGTACATCAAACAAGGAGAATGAAATGACCGTACAATTAGAAACCATTCAATCAACAAGTTCAGAAATCGAAGATCCCTCCTGGAAGCGCCTCTACAAAGTTGGCGGAATTGCCGCCATGGCAGTTGTCGCAATCGCTTTGATCCAGGCGCCCATCTTCATCCTCTTCCCGCAACCGACCACCGTCATCGGCCACTTTGCCCAGTTCCAGAGCAGCAGGCTGCTTGGCCTTGTCGATCTCGATCTTATGCTGATGTTGGCGGAG
Source organism: uncultured Chloroflexia bacterium (assembly GCA_963847105.1). Classification (GTDB taxonomy): domain Bacteria; phylum Chloroflexota; class Anaerolineae; order Anaerolineales; family Villigracilaceae; genus UBA877. The sequence continues at coordinate 621,364 of CAWJYP010000003.1, forward strand.
GTATTCACGATACCGATCCTGTTCGCTCTTTATGCCGCCCTCAAGAAGGTACAACCCCGCTGCTTTGGCCATTGCGTTGACCCTGGGCCTGAGTGGGATCGTCCTTTTCTTTGCCGTGAATCCGACCTTCGCGATTCATATACTTGAGCGACCAATATGCAGCGGCAACAACGGATTTGCAGCGGGGTGCGTTCCTGGCTGCCGGGGAAGCATTGACAGCCAACTACAACGGCACCGCCTTTGGCTTGTACTTTATCCTGAGCGGAATTGCGGATCTGATCATCGCGGCGGTCATGCTGCGGAGTGGTATTTTCAGCAAGGCGACTGCCTGGGTTGGGATGGTGGTGGGTGCTATGTTGCTCGTGCCGCCTCTGCCGTTTCTAGGTACCTTCGCTCTTGTCCTTTCGTACATCGTCATCCTGCCTTCCCTGATCTGGAACATCCTGATCGCCATCCGGCTTTTCCGCCTGGGGCGTTCCGGCCCGAAAATGGAAATCTCGCAATAACCATCGAATCGAAAAGGAGCCCTACATGAATCAAATTGTTCTTATCACAGGTTGTTCCACCGGCATCGGTCGCAATCTGGCGGAAAGGTTGGGCCGGCAGGGTTACATCGTCGTGGCGACGGCCCGAAATGTGAAAACACTGGAAGATCTCCCGGTAGCGATGAAGCTTCCGCTGGATGTGACCCGGCCGGATTCCATCCGGGAAGCGATTGGACAGGTTATCCGAGGCTGCGGCCGGATTGATGTTCTGGTCAATAATGCCGGTTATGCTGTTCGCGGTGCGGTCGAAGAGGTCCCGGTCGAGCAGGCGCAGCAGATGTTCGATGCCAATGTGTTCGGGGTGATGCGGATGGTCCAGGCGGTCGTCCCGTACATGCGCCAACAAAAAGCCGGGCGGATCATCAATATCAGTTCGGTTTCCGGCAAGCTGGTCACCCCCGCAAACGGGATCTACTCCGCCTCCAAGTTTGCACTGGAAGGCCTGAGCGATGCCCTGCGAATGGAGCTGGCCCCCTTCGGCATCCAGGTCGCGCTGGTAGAACCGGGCAGCACCAGGACGCCCTTTCATGCCACCGTGGAGGCCAATGCCGAGACGATCTTCGCCAATCCCACTTCTCCTTACCGCCAGCTCTATGACCAATACCAGACAGTCACAGCCAGCATGCGTCAGGATGAAGCCGGACCGGAGGCCGTTGCCCGGGTGATCCAGCAGGCCATCGAGGCATCCCGGCCGAAGGCTCGCTATGTGGCAGGCTTCCCCTTCTCCGGAAGATTGGTTCTTCTTCTGGGCGATCCCGCCTGGAGCCTGATTGTTCGGCAGCTGTTCAAAATTTGAAGAAAAGGAAATAGACTATGGATAACAAGATCCTGGTGACTTATGCCAGCCGGGCCGGCTCTACCGCCGGGGTGGCTGAAGAGATCGGCAAAACCTTGATCGGGAAGGGTCTGCAGGTGGATATCCTTCCAATGCAAAACGTAAAGGACCTCTCGCCATATCGGGCCGTGGTGGCCGGCAGCGCCATCCGCGGCCAACAGTGGCTGCCTGAAGCCATGCAGTTCCTGAGCGATCACCGGTCCGAATTAGCCCGCATGTCCTTTGCCGCCTTCATGGTATGCATCACCCTTTCCATGGCCAATGCCGGTCAGTACCTGGAAGGGTTGAAAAGCTGGATGACCCCGGTGCGTGACCTGGTGCATCCGGTCAGTGAAGGGTATTTTGCTGGCGCTCTGGATTTCTCCAGGCTGCCTTTCTCGCTCAATGTGCTAGCGATGCGTCTTGTGGTCCTGCTCGGGGTCTGGAAGCAAGGGGATCATCGGGACTGGACCGCCATCCGGGCCTGGGCAGAGAGTCTTCCAGCTCGGTTAATCCAGTGATGAATAAGCCTTGCATTTACGAGATCCGGGTGAAAGGTGCCCTGGCCGATCGTTGGTCGGACTGGTTTGAAGGGCTGGAGATCCATGTTGAGCCCGATGGAGAGACCGCCCTGCGGGGGGAGCTCATCGATCAGTCGGCTCTGTTCAGTGTGCTGACCCGGATCCATTCACTTAATTTGGAATTGATCTCCGTGTCTCGATCCTTCCTGGATTGATTGAAACCCACTTTGTCCACAGCCATCGAGATGGCGTAGATTGCGGCGGGTTTGGTAATTTGAAGAGAATTATAGTAGCGAGTAGGCGGGTAGCCTACTCGCTGGACGAGGCGGATAGCCTGTCCGCAGTAACGCTCCCTGATCTCCGACTTGGGTAAAGCCTCATCACCCTATCGCCATGAGTGTGCCAGGGGAGCGAGTGTCCCGATGGCACGGGGATTGGGTGAAACGCGAGGCTCAGAACAAGATGAGAAGGAAGGTGACGCAGTACGCAATCAATTGCGCACAATTTCCTCTGGCAGGTCGTGAGCCTGCGTTGGCGCACCGGGATTTTGGTCGTCGACAGGGAGGAAGATCATCAGAAGTCGCCTTCCGATCGTCCGGTATAGGCGATGAGCGAGCAGGCTTCGACATGCAGGGTCTCTTGCTGGGTGGTGATCTCGTGGACCTTATCAGCGTTACGCGGGCGGAATGGAGCCTTCCTGCGTGGGGAGTTCGTCCGTTTACCGGCTACTGGTCTGTGCAGTGTGCCTTTCAAATGAGTATTTCTAATTGTCGCCATGTCCATGTCTGATTTTCGTTGATAGATCGCTTCCTGAAATTCTGCTTTTCAAAAGCTATCTCGTTCTACAACTAAGCCATAGGAAGGATAACGGCGTTTCGAAACCCCTGAGGGTGCTGTATATATGGATAATATGAAGTTGAGCGGGGTTATAGCGAGTCTTGATATGCCTTAATTGCTTGTTGGGTCGTATACCAGTTTCTCCCCCTTTTTGTTGCTTCGATTTCGACCCAGCCACGCCAACAGGCTGAGATATTCCTGGCTGTAGGGAGTACCACCACCAGACTCCTTTTTATAGTACCCCAAATGAGGCGCGAACCCGAGCAGAGGAAGATGATCCGCAGACCGAGAGATTGCTCCGCCGGCTTGGCCGTCGAGGGCGGAAGGTCCCGGTTCTTTTCGAACGGCAGGAGGAGATCACAGCCAATGATGCGGCCCGCATTTTGACCCTTTCTCCTCGTCAAGTTCGTGACCTGCTGATGGATTGGATGAACGCGGGTTGGCTCGAAATAGGCGATGCTGCTCGTTAATCTCGGCGGTACCGATTAACGGAGGTTTATCGGTGATTTATCAGCGGAATAAGCCTTCCTAAAAGAAAGCCAGATTTCACAGCTTCAGTCGCGTCATTGTTCACTTGAGGCGGAAATGGTCTTCCTCTATTGAGCCCTGTGCCACAGTCTGATTGCGGTGAATCATCTCAATCTCGAAGGGCCTAAACCCCGTAAAAGATTTCATTCCTCTGCCTACCGGTGCCGAAGCACGTCGACTTTTTGTAGGGAAATATAGCATCGCTCTGAGCTAAATTGCACGTGGGTTTGAGTCCGATTTGGAAGCATGTCGAATTTATGCTACAAGAGAATTTGATTTCTTGGGAAGAATTGGAAACGGATTATCAGAGTATATTGCTGGAGGTTCACAGTTTCGATTTAACCTTTAAGAATTCGGGATAAATATTGCCACATTGAAACTACGGATTAAAGGTTGAATAGGATTGACTAAGAGCGGGGATGGCTGTGGATAAGGCAAGTATCAAACGGTCAGGCGGCCGAGAATTCTTCCTACCGCAACAGCGCCTCCATGGCCCGGGTGGTATCCACCAGGCGCTCACTCAGCAAACGGGCTATGAAATGGTGCAAAGCCGAGGCTATGGTCGGGGAAGCGCTTTCCATTTCGATCAATTTATCGGCCGTCAAACAGAAGACTTCGCCGGGCTGGTCGGCAATGACCGATGCAGTGGCAGGCTGGCTGCTGTACATGCCAATCTCTCCGACAATGGTCCCGCCACCCAGTTTGCGTAGCCGCGCGATCCCTCCCCCTGCCATTTGCAGCTGGACATCGGCTCCCCCCTTCTCAATGAAATACATGCAGGTGGGAAGCTGCCCCTGGTGGATGAGCACATCCCCCGCTTCGATCTTCATCCTTTCCAAGTAACTGGCCAATATATCTACCCCTCCCGGTTCAGGCAGCACCTCTGCCAACTGCTGGAAGATGGTCTTGAAGCTGGCAACTAACCCCGTGCTTTCGATCTGTTGAATGACCTGCTCTTCGCACCAGGCCATTCCCTGATCGAGATCCACGAAGGTTTGCCAGGAAGATTCGTCTGGTCGGGTCAGCACCTCTGTTTCCAGCCTCTGCTGCATAGCCCGTTTAAGGCCGGTGAAGACCAGAATGAAGCCCTTGGTTTGGGCAAACTGTTTCATCTTGCTGAAGGCCAGCACCGCTGAAGCGTCCAGCCCACTTACCTGGCGGAAATCGAGCACGACAAAGCGCGGCGATGAGAGACCGACATCCGCCACCCGGCTGCGCACCACTTCCAGCAGCGTGTTGGCGGTACCAAAGAAAATGTATCCCTGTAATTCCAGGATATGGATAGATTTGCCCCGGGAGCGCAGCAATTGTTCGTATAGTTTGGGACGGTCCACGTTGCTGCGAAAACTCGCGCCGGAAAGAGCATGCTTAACCACACCAGCCCGGCTGTAATCAACGACGAACAGTGCTGTAGCCAGTAGTATTCCCAGCCCTACTCCCTGGAGGACTCCGAAGACATTCATTGCAACCAGGATAAGCAGGATGATCGCATATTCACCATGCGGAAGCTTGAACCATGAGTTGTAGATCCACTCAACCAGGAAAGAAAGACCCAGGAAGAACAGCAGCGCGCCGATGACCGGCTTGGGCAACAGCGAAAGCACCGGTGCTCCAAACGCCAGCACTACCCCGCAGACGGCTGCCGAGAAAATTCCGATAAGACGACTGTCCGCTTTGAGCCGGTGACCCAACGCGGACAGGCTCAATGTCTGGAAGCCGGGTGTGCCGCCGCCCAGGGCCGACAGGATGTTCGCCAGGCCGGAAGAACGCAATTCATGATCCAGGTCGATATCCTGCCGAACGGTCAGCTCCAGTCCGCTGGCGTTGAGCAGCAGCGAAACGGCGCTGACCAGCAGGATGGTGGCGATACTCCCGATGCTCCCGAGCAGGGATGACCAGTGCACCAGCTGGAAATCTTCCAGCGAAAAGGGTCTCCACAACGCACCTTGCGGGAAAGGCCCCAGGAGCCAACCGGCAGCGCCGGCTGTTTGAAGGGATGTGCCTGTTGTCCACATCACCATGTAGAATAAGACAATCGCTCCGATCAGTAGAGCGGGGATAATCAGGAAATGGCTGTATCGCCGCGTGATGATGTACAGCAGGATGGCGAACAAGACACCGGGCAACCATTTGACCAGCATCCCGACCTGGAAGAGTTGAAGGGTCAGGGACGCATTTGCCATTACGCCGAAGGACCCTTTGACCAGCAACCAGCCTGTACCGGCCAAGAAACCTCCGATGACCGGATAGGGGATGAAACGGATGAACCTGCCCAGCCGGAAGATTCCCATCAACAGGAAGCCAATACCTGTGACAAGCGACGTGAGGGCGATGACTGCCACGACGGTGGCGTAGGTCTCACGGGGCGAAGCAGTCGCAGACAGGCTTGCGGCAATTCCCGCTGCTACCGGGGCCAGGATAGCAACAGGGATGTCCTGCCCAACCCCTACCGATCCGCGGAAGGAACTGGTCAATGCTACTACCACCCCAATCACGAACGAACTGAACAAGGTCAGGCCAATCCCGTCGGAAACGAAAGCGGACAAGTCCCCCGAAAAGATGAGCGCAGCCAGGGAGATCTCGATCATCACGATGATGACCCCTGCGATCAACCCAGCAGTGAAACTGGGCAAAATACGATCAGGCTGGAAATTTCGGGTTAATTGCCGAATGTAGGATGATTTCACCGACGCTCCTCCTGGATAATTGCATCTACGAAAAGGCTGCCCTGGAGAATTTCTGCAAGACTACTCAATTCTACACTGATAAGTCAACTACCACCCGCTGAAGCAGGGTGGTTTCCGCCGCAAAGAAATTATGAACATCTATCCCTTCGAATCCGGAACAATTCAACCTCTGCCATCGTCGCGGCTTCGGTCCGGACCGTTACAATACTCTGGTCTGGTTCGAATTTACTCCTAAGCACCCGAAAACGATCAGGGTGATTTGAGCCGATCATTTTGCATTATTCTTCGGCGAGACTTGTGTGCATTTCCCGAAGCAGGTCAAAATCCATCTTCTCAACTTCCCGGTCGTAGCTCAAGTACCCGTTAATCTCAATTTCCACATCCGTCGTTTGAGTGTAGACTGCCGCTGAAAGGCCGCGCTCAATCCAGGGTTTCAATTCCTTTTCCAGCAGCTCCAGGTAGGCAGCGGTCAATTCCTCGCGCGACCTGTACTTACGATAGCCGAACTCGATGTCCGGGTTCCACTGATGGCCCGGCGCCTTCAAGCTATAGCCGCCGAACTCGGAGACAACCACGGCCCGTTCTTTCTCGGGCCTGTCCCCGGGCAGCTTCTTGAAATAGACGTGCAGGCTTTTGCAATCTCCACCGCCCTGGTCAAACCAACCGCTGGCAGCATCCACGGGGCGGGTGCGGGTCGTTGATCTTGAGCCAATCTGCCGCTTCGAGGCTGTCAAACTGTCCCCAACCCTCATTGAACGGCACCCACATGCCGATGCAGGGAAAGTTATAGAGATGCTCAAGGAGCTCCTTCAGTTCGCGCCGGAAGTCGATCCGGCCCGCCTCCTCTTCGCGTCCAGAGTAAGAATAATTTCCGTCTTTTTGCCTGGAACCAAATAAAATAGCCAGCAGAGAGGTCGCCTCTCCAACTGCCTTTGCCCCATTGGGCATATCCTGCCAGACGATCAGCCCGCGCCGGTCGCATTCGTAATAGTAATGTGCGGGTTCCACCTTGACATGCTTGCGCAGCATGTTGCAGCCTAATTTTCGGATCATATCCAGGTCGAAGCACATGGCTGCCTTTGATGGTGGAGTGTACAACCCATCCGGCCAATACCCCTGGTCGAGCGGACCGAACTGGAACAGAGGCTCGTTATTCAAGCAGAGACGCACCCGTCCCTGAGTGTCCTTTCCCAGGCTGAACTTGCGCATTCCAAAGTAGCTCCTTACCTGGTCATCCCCACTCTCAACCACCAGGTCATAGAGGTGCGGTGAAGCGGGACTCCAGAGTTTCGCCTCAGGAATTGAGAGCGTGACCTCCGTCCCGGTCGTTTCAACCACTTCCTCGGCGATCTGCCTCCCGGCGGAATATGCCTGGACGCGCAAACCTCCCAGCTGGTCTTGAGTGCCACTGGTTTCGATTTCCACCCGGACTGTCCCTGCATCCAGGTTTGGAGTGATCCGCATCCCGCTGATGAAAGTTTCCGGAACCGGTTCCAGCCAGACCGTCTGCCATATGCCGGAGACGGCCGTGTACCAGATCGATTTGGGGGCTCGCACCTGCTTGCCGCGTGCCTGCCAGGAGCTGTCGGTCGGGTCGGTGACCGCCACCAGCAGCTCATTATCACCCGGCTCGAGCACCTGGGTGATGTCAAACCAGAAAGGCAGGAATCCACCGCGGTGTGTCCCCAGCGTCTGGCCATTGATGCGGACATCGGCTTCCCAATCGACTGCCCCGAACTGTAGCAGGATCCTCTTCCCATGCCAGGCCTGCTCGACCCGGAACGTCCGCCGGTACCACAAACGCTCGTTCGGGCTGAGAGGGCGCTTGACGCCCGAAAGGGCGGACTCGAGCGGGAAGGGTACCAGGATCTGCCCGTGGGCACCGGGGAAGTTGGCCCCTTCTTTGGGGCCGATGGCATACTCCCACAGCCCATTCAGGTTTTGCCACGCGGGACGGACCAGCTGTGGGCGGGGATATTCGCGCCAGGCATTTTCAGGTGTCAGGTCTTTTGCCCAACGCGTCAGGAGATTGCCGGTTACTGGTTGCCAGGTCATGTTTGTTCCTTGGTTGGGCAGAGTTGCCGTCCTTAGGCTCTTACGATTTCCGTTCCTTCACGAAGAACAACGGTAGGGTTGCCAGCAGGGTCGCAACGCCCGCAACCTGGAAGATAAGCGGGGTGGGGATGAAGCCTGCCTGCCCGTTGATCACCGTAGGGATGCCGAAACGTGTCCCCAGCCAACCGCCGATCAGCGGACCGGGCACCATCGCCAGCGCCACCGTGAACAGGATGAAATAGCCTGCGAACTGGCCGCGCTTGTCCTCGGGATACAGATCCTTTGTCCAGGCGCCTGTGCTGATCATCCAGGCCGACATGCCCGCCAGCCAGACAATGCCTGTAAGCGCCAGCGGCACGATGGTCTTCATCAAAGAGAACAGGATCAGGCCGATCATCTTGAGTGCGATCGCGCCGAAGGCCAGCCATTTACGCCCGATCCGGTCTGCCAGAATACCGAAGGGATAGGCCAGGGCGATCCCGCCTACCAGGATGCAAATAAAGATGAGCAGGGATGCCTGCAGGGTGGGCAATTGCAGGTAGTGGTTCAGATAAATGATCAGGTAGGGGAAGAAAATCTGCTCGGCGATGCCGTAGAGAGTCAGGGCAAACAGCAGCAGGAACAGGGAGCGGTTGGCGCGCAGGTTGACCAACTTGAAGGTGTCGCCGATCTGTTTCCAGTATGAACGCGTAGGCGGGGTCGGGTCGGGCTGCTCCTGCACCAACAGGCCGCCGATCAAGCCCAGAGTGAATACTAACCCGCCGATCAGGTAAAAGAAGGTGAAATAGCCCCACGCATCGATGATCAGCCCGGAGGCGCCGTAGACGATCAGGATCGCCACCCAGGTCAGGATCTCCATCACGCCCATCACCCGGCCGCGGTTTTCTTGGCTGGTCACGTCGGTGACGTATGCATTCAATGATGCGTCGTTGGCAGTGGAGCCGAAGAAGGTCATGATGCTGTCGAACAGAATGGCGATCCCGACCGCCAGCCCGACCGGACGTAAGAAAGCGGCCGACGGGAAGGCGGCAGTCGCAACCCCCCAGGCCAGGTATCCGAATAGGATGAAGGGCTTGCGCTTGCCCCAGCGGCTGCGGGTGCGATCGGACAGGTCTCCCATCAGCAGGCTGGTCAGCGTGGCCGTGATCGCGCTGGCTGCCACCATCCACGAGATGGGGCGCGGGTCGGGGGTGATATTGTCGTACATGAAGGTGTTGAAGTACTGGTTCTCGACCCCCCAGGCCAATTGCCCGGAAAAACCGAGCAGGATCACCGCCAGCCAGATGCGGCGTGAAAGCTTGGGGCGTGAGATTTCGGATGTAGTTTCCATTGGTGAAGTCCTTTCGGTTCGGATGATTACTGGGTTTTGACCCACACTGTCATCTGCGACGGGCCGCGGTTGCCCCACAGCGAATACGGAATAAAGGTCAGCGGGCGGCCGTCAACACTGACCGCACGGATTATCTGGATCCCGCCCAGCACTTCCGTTGCGGGCTCGACCTGCAGCGAGGCGGGTTCCAGCCGGCAAGCGAACAGATCCACGCCGGGGTTATCGACACTCTCCAGGCAATAGACCAGTGGACCACGGGTTACCGCAACCTTTCCTCGATGTCCCTTAACCCTGGGGCTGGTACGGCGCAGGCGAATGGCCATGTCGAAATCGATTTCGATCAGGTCGCCCGCTGACCAGAGCCTTCGGATTGGCAGGAACTGGGCCTGACGCGGGTCGTATCCCCCTCCAGCCGGCTGGTTCTCAAGCTCAGTGGCCTGCACCGGGAGCGACTGTGCGTTAACCGAGATCCGGGTGACGATGCTCCAGGATGGCAGCCGTAGCTGCACGGTGAACTCAGCCTGGGTCCGCGGCGTCAACTGGATGGCAACCCGCCCGGTGTATGGCAGGCCAGAGTCCAGCCGGATCTCTATCCCATTTCCAGACTCAGGCTTTACACAGCTGCCGATGTATTGGTGGATCCACAGGGCTTGATCGTCCATTGAATAAATGTATTTGCCCAGGTTTGCCCAGGTACGGCTCAGATTGGATGGGCAGCACGGGATGTCAAACCAGGTCTGGCGGGTGACCTTGCCCCGGCAGGCCAGTGGGTTATTGTACAAGTAGCTCCTCCCGTCCAGCCCCATTCCGACCGCGGCTGCATTGTATAGCTGCCACTCGAACAGGTCGCTGTACCTGGCTTTTGCGGTCGTGAGTGCCATTTCCCAGCTCCAGAACATCCCCGCCAGGGCCGCACAGGTTTCCGCGTAGGCATACTCGGGGTCGAGTTCGTAATCATTGCCAAAGCCCTCCAGGACGGGCAGCGAACCGAGCCCACCGGTGACATACATGCGCCGCGTGACCATATGTTCCCAGCTCTGCTCAAGGACCGGCAGCAGGCTGGCATCCGGGCGCAGCCGCTGGAGCAGGGCGGTGGCGGTTTCGAGATAGCCGAAGCGGACCGAATGACCCACCGGCACGCTCTGGGCGCGCAGCGGGGCATGTTGCTGGAAGTATTTCCCGGAGAGAACGCTGGCAAACCAGCGCAGGGTGACGAGCCAGGAATTTCTGGCGGCGTTACGCGCCGGCAGGCGAAAAGAGGCGTGTTGGGGATGGGCGGAAAGATAAAGGCGGCGCTGTTTGCGGACGAATTTCCCGCGTTTGGTCGAGCGGGCGTTCTGGCGGATGATCGAAAGGGCGAAGTGCGGTGTGCGCCCGCGCTGCTCAAGAAAGTGTGCAGCCAGGTCCAGGTAGGGCAGATGAAGCGTCACTTCGTACAGGCGCAGCAAGGCGATTTCGATCTCTTCGTGACCAGGGGTGTAATCTGGACCCTTCCCCATAAAGTCGCGAACCAGCAGGTCGGCCGCCGCGCGCGCCAGGGCGAGCAAGTCATCCCGGCCGGTTGCCAGGTGGTGTGCGATGCACGCCTCGATCAGGTGACCGTGACAGTACAGCTCATGTTCGATCTGGAGGTTGACCCAGCGCTGGCCGGGGAAATGGATCTGGTTGTACGTGAAGAGATAACCGTCTCCCATACGGGCTTTTAGGAGCAGGGCGAGCAATGTATCCATGCAGGCGGCCAGCTTCGGATCTGGATGAAGTGGATAAATCCGGGCTGCCGCTTCCAACCACTTATAAGCATCTAAATCGGCAAAAAACCAGCCTTCGCGGAAGCCATCCTTTTCCCCCGCCAGGATGCGAAAATTATCGATGCAACCGCTGGCTTCCAGTTGTTCCCACTGGTGGAAGATGGCGCTGCGGGCATTGGTCTCCAAACGCGGCAACCAGAACGGATCGTGGAGACTGACTTGCCCGCCTGGAAATTCTTGCATGAACAACTCCGGGCGTTGCGAAGATGAAACCAGTTTAGCACAATAGCCTGCATAAGGGCAATCAAATTACGCGGGAGGATCGCACGATGCGGCAGAGGCGGAATGGGTTCCTTGGGTAAATGATCGTCTTGCCCGGAAGGTCATTTCCGGTCGCTGCCTCACCTGTAGTGGCCGCCGCTGCAACGCCCGCCAAAGAGTTGGGCTGGGATCCTCCCATCTCCTTCTACACCAGAAACAGTTGGGGCTTTCTCGTACAACCCGCTCCTTTTTTATTACTTGATTACCCAGTGCTATAACCGGTACCAAAAATCCATGTTTTCCCATTTCCGCCAATATATAATCTCATTGACGTATATCAAAGAGCCAGGAGTCTTCGATGCATCCGTATTCCTCTGCCTTCATACGCCGATTGGGATTATTTGCCATCGTCACTCTCGTTGTTATTGGCTCATTTCGCGCCCCTCACAATCACGTTCGCAGCGCAAACTCAACCATGGATGGATACATCGCTTTCCGCCGAACAGCGAGCCCAATTATTGCTGGAGGCCATGACCATGGCAGAGAAACTGGCTATGACCTATGGGAACAATGCCGGTTCCGCCGGTTACGTGGGCCACATCCCCGCCATCCCTCGCTTGGGCATTCCTGAGCTCAACCTCCAGGACGGACCCGCCGGCGTTTCCGGCGGCATGATTCAGGTGACGGCTTTCCCTGCGCCGATCACCGTTGCCGCCAGTTGGGACACATCTCTGATGGAACAGTATGGCATCGCCATGGCTGAGGAGGAACGTGGCAAAGGCGCTAACGTTCAACTGGGACCGATGATGAACATGGTCCGGGTCCCGGCAGCCGGGCGGAATTTTGAATCCTTCGGCGAAGATCCATACCTAACTGCCCAAATGGCCGCCGCGGCAGTTCGGGGGATTCAGAGCACCGGCGTGATTGCCACCGCCAAGCATTACATCGATAACGAACAGGAGTTTCAGCGCACCACCATCAGTTCTGAGATCGACGTCCGCACACAACACGAGATCTACCTGCCTCCCTTCAAAGCCTCCGTGGATGCCGGGGTGGGCGCCGTCATGTGTTCATACAATCTCGTCAACGGCATCTACGCCTGCGAAAACCCGGATGTTCAGAATGATATTCTCAAAGCGGAACTGGGTTTCGACGGTTGGATCATGTCCGATTGGGGCGCCACGCACAGCATCGTCGCCTCCGCCAACGGTGGTCTTGATATGGAAATGCCGACCGGCATCAATTACATGAAACTGGATGCAGCCATCGAAACCGGAGAGGTTCCCGCTGCCCGCCTGGATGAGATGGTCCTGCGCATCCTGAGGCCCATGTTCCGGGCCGGGCTTTTCGACCGCAGCCCCACTGGCATGATCGGGGTGAATGTGCAGACGCCCGAGCATCAGGCATTCTCCCGCAGAGCCGCTGCGGAGGGAATGGTTCTCCTAAAGAACGACGCCTCCATCCTGCCGCTGGATCCGCAAAAAGTTCACACCCTTGCCGTTTTTGGCAAACTCGCCGATGCGGAACCGATCGTGGTAGGCGGCGGCTCGGGCCGGGTGGGCCCTCCCTACGTGGTCACCGCCCTGCAGGGCATCCAGTCACGCGCCGGCAGCGCAATGACCGTCACTACCTTCAATCCTGCCAATGCCACCGGCAACAGCATCCCGGCGGAATTTTTCCGTACTCCGGCAGGCGCTGCCGGGTTGCAGACGGAATTCTTCAACACACCCCGATCTCAGCGGGAGCGCGGTTGCGACCGCACAAGATGTCCCCATTGATTTCCATTGGACGGCTCAACCTCCGGCTACCAGCGTGAACAAAACTGGTTGGTCTGCCCGCTGGACCGGTTCCATCACCCCCTCGGTCACAGGGAAGTATAACCTGGCCTTGACCAGCGCAGGCGGATCGCGCCTGTATATCGACGACAAACTGGTGATCGACAATTGGGGTGACCATCCGCTGAAATCAAAAATGATCAAGCGACGCCTCACGGCTGACCAGGCATACACCCTGTGGGTGGAATATTCGCAAACCGGCGAGTCAGGCGAGGTCCGTCTCAGCTGGCTGACCCCCGCAGACGACCCCAATCAGGAAGCCGCAGTGTTGGCAGCCCAGGCCGATGTGGCCATTGTGGTAGTAGGAGCTAATTCCGGCGAAGGCGGTGACCGTCAAAGCCTGGTTGTTTCGGATGAGGCTCTCCTCGCTACGGTAGTTAAGGCCAATCCGCATGTTGTGGTGGTTGTCTACAATCCGGCCCAGGTGCTGCTGCCGTGGGTGAACCAGGTCCAGGCCGTTCTACTGGGCTGGATCCCCGGTCAGGAAGGCGGCAACGCCCTGGCCGATGTGCTCTTTGGCGATGTCAACCCGTCCGGTCGGTTGCCGATCACCTTTGCAAATATCGAAAGCGATTATCCCGCCAATACGCCGCAGATGTATCCCGGCACGAATGGCCGGGTCCTTTACTCTGAAGGTCTGCAAGTAGGCTACCGCCATTTCGACAGCCAGGATATTCAACCGCTCTTCCCGTTCGGTTACGGCCTCTCGTATTCGACCTTCGAGTACAGCAACCTGTCTGTCACCCCGGCAACCACCACTGACGGGGCCGTGGCCGTCACGGTGGATATAAAAAATTCCAGCCAGCGCCCTGGCAATGAGGTGGTCCAGCTCTACCTTGGCTTCCCCTCTGAAACGAGCGAGCCGCCTTCCCAGTTGAAGGGTTTTCAAAAGCTCCTTCTGCTACCTGGCGAGGCGCGCCAGGTCACCTTCACCCTTACCCCGGACGATTATTCCTTCTGGAGCGCCGGCATGGAGCAGTGGGTGGCGTATCCTGGAATTTACAAGGTCATGGTCGGCAGTTCCTCCCGTGAAATCCTCCAGAGCGGCACCTTCGCCATCGAAAACACCTCTATAACCGGGACGGTCTATCAGGCCGAAGAAGCCGCTCTCGCCGGCAGCGTCGCCATCGCGGCTGATTTCGCAAGGGTTCACTGGCACCGGCTTTGTGCGCGGCTTGCAGGAACCGGGCGCGGCGGTTTCCTTCACGGTCGATGCACCCGCGGCGGACAAATACAATGCGATCCTGCGCTATTCCAGCACCCTGCGCCCCGGCGGGCAGAATACGCCCCGCACTCTCAGCCTGTACGTCAACGGGACCAAGATCAACCAGGTGGCCCTGCCCAACCTCGCCAATTGGAATATGTGGGATTTCATCGCCACAGCTGTGGATCTGCAATCCGGACCCAACACCATCGCCTGGCAATACGATAACGGCGACAGCGGCGACGTCCAGGTGGATTCGCTGACCGTTGCCAGGGTTGCCCAGCCCACCGAGGCTCCGGGCCAGGGCGATGATACCACTCCAACCGATGCGCCGGCTGAACCAGCGATTAAGTCTTTCCCACTGCTGGCAGGCCTGGTAATCTTCCTGCTTGTTTCAGCGGCCGTCATCTTCGTTCTGCGCAGAAGACGGATGCACACTGTGAGGTAAGCAAGAATTGATAGTACTATCGCCAGATAGGCAATCCAGGGATGTCGACTAACATGATAATGTCACAGTTGGAACAGCCCGGCCAATCCCACTGCTGATATTTCCCACGCCTGAAGGCAGGGGTTTTACGGCGGTTTCGATAAAACCAACCGGCGGCATGGATGCCCATGTCGCCGGTTATTTGTAATCAAAACGAAAGTCGATCCTTCCCGCTTATGGTTTCCTTTTTAGCAGTTGATACGCCAGCGGACCGGCCAGGCCGCGTAAAGTTTTCCCCCTCAGAGCCTGATCCAGATCGGCGATCAGATCGGCCGGGTTTTCGAGGCCGATGCTGGCGCGGACGATCCCATCGCCGGTCCAGGCCTTGATCGCTGTTTTTTGAGCCGGGGTGAGATAGGTGACCGAACCGGCATACATCTCGAAAGGGTAGTAAAAAAGCAGGCTGTGGGCGTGGCCCAATGAAGTGGCATAACGGAAGATCTTGATCTTCTCTGAAAGGGTGATGGCTGCCCCCAGGCCGCCTTTGAGTTGGAAGGTCAACATTCCGCCAAAAGCGGACATTTGCCGTGTCGCCAATTCATGCTGTGGATGACTCTCCAAAGCCGGATAGATGACCCGCTCGACCCTGGGGTGGCTTTCCAGAAATTGTGCCACCTGCTGTGCGCTCTCGGAATGCTGCTGCATCCGTAGTGGCAGGGTGACCGCGCCTCGCAGGATCAGCCAGGCATTGAAGGGGCTGAGAGCCCCGCCCAGGTGGACCAGCATTTCCTTGCGGACGCGCTGGATGCTCTTCTGCGGACCGATGACCACGCCTCCCAATGCATCCCCATGACCGTTGATGTATTTGGTCAGGCTGTGGATCACGAAATCCGCTCCCAGCGCGAGCGGCTGCTGCAGTGCCGGACTGGCCCAGGTCGAATCGACCGCCAATGGAATCCCGGCCTCATGGGCGATTCCGGCCAGGGCGGCGATATCGGCAAGGCGCAGGATCGGATTTGCCGGTGTTTCGACATAGAGAAGGCGCGTATTTTTTCGTATAGCCGTTCGTACTTGCTCAAGGTCGCTGGTATCCACCAGGCTGACCTCGATCCCGAAGCGAGGCAGATGCAGGCCGAATAGTTCCACCGAACCGGCGTAACAGACCTCGCTGGCGATCACGTGGTCACCCTGGCTGAGGAAGGTCAGGAGTAATGCGGAAACGGCCGCCATCCCACTGGCGGTGACGACCGCCTCAATCTTCTTCTTTTTCGCGTTCGGCAGAGAGGCGGTTTCAAGCGCCACCAATCGTTCTTCCAGCGCCCTCAACGTGGGGTTTGACCAGCGCGTATACGCATGCGCCGGGTGGGGCGTGTCCATCATCAATGCATCGATCAGCCCCGGACCGAAAGGCGGCAGCTTGAAGGTGGTGGCCATATCGATCGGCAGGCGCATCGCCCCGCTTTCGGGGTCCGGCTCTTCGCCGGCATGGACTGCCAGAGTGGAAAAATCAAGCTCATCCATGATCAACCCCGATTCTGCAATTCTTTGACCAGCGCCTGGTGGCTCTCACGGGTCACGTTATAGCGCCAGGCGAATAAAAGAGACAGTAGTAAAAGGATGGCCGGAACCGGACCCATGAAGATGCGGATGGCGTTCAACGCTGCCGGAGGCTGTACTGGTAGAGCTTCGCCTGTGGTTGGGTTAATGTATTTGGCAAACGCCAGGGCCTGACCCATGCCCCAGACGGCTGCCCCGGTGGCCAATTTCTGGAAGAAGGAAGCAAAGGCATAATAGGAGCCCTCGCGCCGTTCGCCTGTTTTAGCCTGATCGATCTCAATGACGTCGGGGATCATGGCCCAGGGCAGCACGTAGGCGGTGGCGATGCCCGAACCAGACAGCGCCGCCAGTATGTAGGCTAATGTCACCTGTTCGGGCATGATGGCCGAGATGGCCAGCAAAACCACAACCCAGGTGAGGCTGCCGATGATATAAGCCCGGCGCTTATCCAGCCTGCGGGCCACCCAAACCCAAAACGGTATGAACAGGATCGCCGACCCTTCCGCGATCAGAATAAGGTAATTGGCCTGGTCGGGAATGCGTAGATAGTAGTTGGCGAAGTAGATCAGCACGGCCGACATGATGCTGGCGGTGGTCCAGCTGAGCAAGTAGAGTCCCATGATCATCCAGAAGGGCCGGTTGGAAAGCGTCTCGGTGATGGCCTGCTTCATAGGGATAGGCGCCTTATCTTGAACAGGGTCGTGGGCTTTCGTCACCCTGAACACCACCAGCGGAGGGATAATGGAAACCAGCCCCAGGCCGATACCCAGGGTGGCAAAGAGAACGCGCTTATCACTGATGTACCAACCCATCACGGTTGCCAGGATGATCGTCCCGAGCGTGCCGATGATCGAGAAGGCCATGCGATAGCCGTTGAGGGTGCTGCGTTCATCATAATCGCTGGTCAGTTCGGGGGTGAGGGAATTGTAGCTGACATGGATAATGGTGAAAACCGTGTCGAAGAGGATAAAGGTGAAGGCATAGTAGATCGCCAGCCCTACCGGCCCAAATGGCGGCACAAGCCACATCAGCATGAAGGTCAGGCCAAGCGGCACGGCCCCGAAGAGCAGCATCACCCGCCGGCGGCCCAGACGGCTGCGGATGCGGTCGGAGAGCAGGCCGATGAGGGGGTCGTTGATCGCATCCCAGATCTTGCTGATGCCAACCGCCCAACCGGCC
This sequence comes from uncultured Chloroflexia bacterium, assembly GCA_963847105.1. Classification (GTDB taxonomy): domain Bacteria; phylum Chloroflexota; class Anaerolineae; order Anaerolineales; family Villigracilaceae; genus UBA877. The sequence goes on from CAWJYP010000003.1 coordinate 638,892, forward strand.
AGGTCCGGACGCAGCCCGGCCACATCCGTGATGAAGTAAAGTTGGAAGAACATCAGGATGGCCAGCGGAATGCTGGTCGCCAGGTCGCCGGTGCTGAAGAGCAGTTTGAGTCGCAGTGATAGTTTCATTTTAGGCTCACTTCTTTATTTTTCCAGGAACAGGTCCTGGAGTTCGGCGGCTTCGTATTTGTAAAAATCTTCCATCGGTCGCTCTGCCACCATCTTGCGGTAGGCTTCCAATTCCTTCTCGATGGCCGGGTCGAGTTCGACCGGTTTGGCTTCGGCCAGTAGCTGGCAGGCTTTCGTGCGGGCATTATCAAGGGCGGATTTTGCCCCGGCTTTCTCCCAGCCCTCATACGGTTCGCGCACCATCAATTGTGGCAGGAAGTGTTCAGCACGGTAATTCTGCAGGGTGTGTTTCTCGGTGATGTAGTTGCCAGAAGAGCCAACTTTCCGAATGATATCCATTGCCAGGGTCTTTTCGTTGACCTGGATGCCGCGCGCCATTCGCATAGCTGCCCCGCAGACTTCGTCGTCCAAAACCAACAGGGCATCCAACTCGAGCATGGAGCTATCCAGCGTGCCGGCGCAGGTAATGTAATCCACCCCTCCTAGCACCGCCGGCAGCAGCGTGGCGAAGCGTTCGAAACCGGCCTGATAATCCTCGCGCTTGGACTCGGTCACCGAGCCAACGCTGCGACAGGGCAGGCCGTATGATTTGGCCAATTGGACCGATGCGGCGGTAATGAGACCTGTCTCAACGGCTCCCAGCGCCACGGTGCCGTTGCGCAGGTTGGCGATGGTGGAGACGGTGCCGTAAACCACCGGCGTACCAGGTCGGAAGAGCTGCGCCAGGGCGATATGGGCCAGGATGTTGGCATTTTCCTGCACCAGCAGTCCGGCTAATGTGACCGGAGCAGTGGTACCGGCGATCCCCTCCGGGGACATCGCCACCGGTTGTCCGTAATCGGCGCAGATGAGCATCCCTTCCAGCTGGACCTGAGTCATTTGCAGGGGGCTGACGGTGGAACAAATACCAAAGAAAGTGGGCCGCTGCTGAAATGTCTCTCGGCCGCCGGAGGCAATGGCCATCATCTCCATCATGTCGAGGGTGGGACGGTAAGCGTAACAGCCCATCCCAAACGGCTTATGGCTGTGATGTGCCCAGGCCCAGATGGCCTCTGCGTGGATGGTGGTCATAGGCAGGTCGGTCGGCCAGACATCCATCTGCATGCAGTGGATGTTCTGGCTGGCGTTGATCAGCTGAATATGATGGATCAGGTCCTGTAACGTGGACGGGCGGTGTTCGCAGGTCTCAAGGTCCAGATTGGAGGTGGGTGTGCCCAGGCCTGCAAAGACCGGTTCGCCCCCGCCGATCGTGACGCTGAACCGGCTATCAGCCCCGTACAGGCGGAAGCTCCTGGGCGCCTTTTGGATGGCCTGCATGATCAGCGCCTCGGGGATACGCACGATTCCGGTGGTTTCATCCACGCTCGCGCCGGCGTTGGCGAAGATCTGGCGGGCAGTTGCATAATCCACTTTCACACCTACATTTGCCAACACATCCATGGAGGCGGAATGGATTTGCTGAATTTCTTCTGGGCTGAGAACCTCGAACCTGTTCGTTTTCATTCAGTTTCTCCGAATATCATGGGGATTGAGATGGCTAATAGTTCCGGCGTTTTGATCGATCCAATCAGCATCTACATGAGATAGTTTACCACGCTGAAACTCCCCAGCCTTCTGAAGGCAGGGGATAACGCCTTATTTCGGTTGTTCAGCATTTTCTTGAAACTCTTTGATTAAATAACGCGGTGTTTCACTTGAAAAGCTTATTATCGGAACACCGATCCAATAAGGATATAGAACTTCTCCGGCCTTATAGAAGACTGACTTTATAAAAAACATATATAACAAAAAATTTGGGAGTTGCTATATATCCCCCAAAACATACCCGACTAGGTCCTCAAAGAGAGCCTGGCGGAGCTGTTGTTGGTCGGCCGGTGGATTTGCTCAACATCGGCCCGGCGCGTCTGTCCTCGAAAAGGGGTCTGGGCTCCACCTGGCCATTGGTGGGAGCAGGGAAGATTTAATATCCCGGGAAGGATTAATCACCATCTTCGTCGCCGGGGTTGTTGCCTTCATGACATTTGGTGCAGGTGGCGGAAGCCAGGGTGGAGGTATGGCAATCACGGCAGGCAGCGCCATTATGATTTATACAATTTCCGTCGCAACTACTCGGATGCGATCCATCGTAAGAGGCGTTCCAATTGTTTGTCGTGTGACACTGCGCGCAGTTCGTGCCAAAGACACCGGCGTGGAAGCCAGGTTCCGCATGACAGGAGGAACAGGCGCTGGAGAGGCCGGCATAGACACCGGTTGAATGACAGCGAGTGCATGCCAGGCTATCGTGGCCGCCTGTAAGCGGGAAACGGTCGTGGCTAAAGGAAGCCGGTAACCATCCGGCGGGAGTGTGGCAGACACCACAGGCCGTGCCAAATTGACCGGCGTGATGGTCGTCCTGGGCATGGCAGGCATAACAGGTCGTTGAAGTGCCTTGATAAACTTTATTTTTATGGCAGTTTGCGCAGGCAACCTGGCTGTGTTGACCTATGAGCTTGAATTTTGAAAGATTGTGATCGAAGGAGGCGGGCAGCCATCCGGCGGGAGTGTGGCAGTCGCCGCAGTTGGCGCCGAATTTACCATTGTGGGGTTCGTCCTGGGCATGGCACGAGTTACAGTCACTTGGCGTGCCCTTGTAAACGTTGTTGACGTGGCAGTCCACGCAAGCCACCTGGCTGTGTTGACCTGTGAGCTTGAATGCTGAAAGCGTGTGCTCGAAGGAGGCGGGCAGCCAATTGGTCGGAGTGTGACAGGTGCCGCAGTCGGTGCCGTACCCTCCCTGGTGAGGTTCATCCTGGGAATGGCACGAGTAACAGTCACTCGGCGTGCCCTGGAAAACGTTGTTGACGTGGCAGCTTGAGCAAGGCAGACCGATGTGTTGACCTTCAAGCCTGAAGGCTGGAAGATCGTCAACAAGTGAGGCCAGTTGTGATTGGATCATCTGAAGGAAGGATGGGTTATCGAAGCCGGCGAACGTGAATCCCATGCCGTGACAGGCGCTGTTTGAGCAGAACGAAGTGTTAGAAGTCCCGCCGGGGTCCGTAATGGTGTGGCAGTGCGAGCAGTCCGCGCTGAAGGCGCTGTTATGCAGGCTGATCCAGTTGGGGTTGAGGTGTGAACTGGGTTTCGGCCCGTTGTTGATCTTGATATCGGTGATGATATCCTGGGAAGTGCTCACTACCGGGATGGAGTGGCAAAGGTTGCATTCCAAACGGATGGCTTCCTGTTGCGCGTCCAGGTGCTTCCCGTCATGGCAGCGGTAACAGCCCGGGGAATTGAAGTGGCCGATATTGTTCGGGTGGGAGGTCCAATCTACTTGCTGATCGAAGAACACAGTCCGGTTATAAATATCCTGGATGGCAGTGACGGCCGCGCTGATGGCAGCTTGATTACCTTGATAATAATCACTGAAGTTCGTCTCATAATAGCCTTTCAGTTCTGCAATGCCGGTCATAGCTTCCTGCTGGGAAGCATAAGAGGCGTTCAAAACGTCCAGGCTTTTCTTATGTATTTCAGGGATCTTGGGAGAAATTAACCCGCGTGACATGGCCAGATCGACCGATTCGGCCGGGAAACGGAAATCATGGGTGACGCGATTGTGGCAGGTGATGCAATCAACAGTCTTGAGTTCGCCTGCCTGTATGGATTTAGGATCGATATTGGCGTCTATATCCACATATTCGCTGGTTGTTCCATCATCGTTGTGGACGAGAATGTAGGGAATATCCTGGTTCAAGGGATCGGTGGAGTAATACTCCACCTTATTGATAATGTGCCAGTGTATACCCCGCCCCAAACCCTGTAGTTTAGCGCCGCCGCCGGTCTTAAGGATGAAGAAAATACTATAGGAGCTGTTACCCGGATCATTTTGGAAATGATCGTTCACGATCAGGCTATCGGCCGAAAACGATTCGGGATGGTGGCACTTTTCGCAGGTTTCACGAGCTGGACGGGAGCGGCTGGCCTGGATAGGGTAGGTATAAGTATGGAACACCATCGCGTACACCTCGCGCACATCCTCTATCTTGCGAGTGATCTGCGTGCCCAGACCACTGCGTCCGATGTGACACTCCGTACAATACACATTGGCATGTGGAGAGTCGAGGTAAGCAATGTTTTGAGGCGGCATGGTGTGGCAGGCCGTTCCACAGAATTTAGGGGAATCTGTGTAGGTATACCCGGACACTCCGCCAAGCAATAGAAGAACTGCAAAGAAGACCAGAAGTCCCCCCAGGAGGATGGTCTTCCTTGGTGAAAGCCCGCCGGGTGGAAAGAAGAACCGCTGCAGACTATGTTTGAACCGCTTGAGCATAGGCCGACCTTTCCACATTAATTAGAACAGAAAGGTTCTTTAGAAGACCACACGAAAGAGACAAACATAAGGTGAAACTATTTCGTGTGGTGCTTTCAACCAAGCGCACGGATTATATTGTGACCAACAACATCGCAGAAAGCGACACACAGGCCGTACAAAAGGTGTGTGGCTTTCGCTGGAAAGTCGAGCAGTTTCATCGCGAAACCAAGCAGTTGATTGGATTGGAAGGTCGCCAATGTCGAAAAGCTAGATTGGAAGACTTTTCTAGTTTTCACAGCACTCCTCCCACGAACAAATAAATACTCACCATCAGTCCGGTTTCGCTATTGGCTCTCCGGTGCTCTTCCACGTTCTTCAACAAGCCGAGCGACCAACACCAAGCACCGTTTCGTAGCTATACGATCATACCCCGTGACCTTCGAAATAACAGGAATCATCTAGAAGAATGCTACCTGTGATAATACCCGAATTCGGCGTCAAAATAGGATCACATTCATTCTTCTTCAATTGGTGAACGATTATTGGGAAACCTCCTGTATTTTATCATGGTCGTCGCCACCATGACATGGATTTTACGAACAATTCTTGTGGTACAGAATATTGGGTATGGTAAAAAAACTTCGTAAAGCGCGATGAAGACAACACCAGAATATTTGGCACCATCTTATTAGGACAAACATTTTTAATACATATCTTTGGACGGGTATTTTGCCGGGATCTTCATGACGATGATGCATAATCTTGGCATGCGTGAATTCATGGTGGATGTCCTTATGCAGTGAAGTGTTGATGCGAATTTAAATTGTACCCCGAGAGCAACAAGCCTCCTGACTCCGGACGCCTGTTCTCATCCCTGGTTTCGCCCAGATTGAGCCGTACGCTTTGAAAATGGAAGCGGTTCTAGCGTCATGGCCTGCTATTCCATTCGGTGAAAGAGTAAGAGACGGCTTTTCAGCCAGCGAAATCTCCCGGCGATGCTATCCCTCTGCAGCAAAGTATCGTCACCCATATATCACGGACAAGCGTAGTCCGGTGGACACCCGGCATGTGGCTCGCCAACCGCGAGAAGCCGCCGTACTTTAGTACGTGCGGAGTGTCACTTTGGTCCCCAAAAGAACTTCCAGTATAAGAAAGTGGAAAATGTGTACAGAATAAGAACGCCAACAAAAACAGGCCCAAAACCATAATGGACCTGCAGCCAGCCGCTAATGGATGGGCTGAGCGCCCAGCCAAAGCTGTTCGCCATGCTTACCAGGCTGGCGATAGTGGCACGAGCGTCCGCATCTACATGCTCCATCACGAATGTTTGATATACCGGGCCGCTCATATTCATCAGGCCGATTCTCACATAATATGCTGTTGTGCTCAACCAAAACCAGGGTGCAAAACCCAGAAGGGCGAGAAAGGGGATCGACAGACCCTGAGTGATGACCACCAGTTTGATTTTTCCAGTGCGGTCAGCGATCGGTGGAGCGATCAACAGGCCAATTGCCATCGCCAGGGAACCCCAGGCAAGGAGGTTCCCGATAATTTGGTCCGGTTGATGATACACCACCCTGAAGAAAATATTCATGAAAGGCATGAGCAGGCCGGCTCCAATCGAGGTAGCCAGCATTGGCAGAATTAATTTGCCAAGTAAGACAGGTTGTTTGGATGCATAAGCTAATGGTGCAAAGAAAGCCCGTTCAGATTTCTTGAGAACGGGTATTTTCATAAAGAAGAATGGGATCAAACCGGTCAGGGCAACGATTGCCACAATAACCAGTGCTCCGGCATAGGCTGTACTGCTAGTCGGCGCCACCCCTTGATGAGCGGCAATCCAGGTTGGCATATTCCCCCCGACCGAGTTCCCCAAGAAGGAGGCCGTCATTTGCACACCGGAGCCCAGGCTGAAGAGGTAGGTCCGTTCTTGTTCGCCGCTGTTCTCGATAAGAAAAGGTGACATGGTCACCGCCGACAGACTCTGTGCTGCGCCGTTCAGGATGCTCATTGCAAAAATGACTCCTTTGAACGGCCAGATCACCAATCCGGCAATGGACAGGCAGACCACCAGTCCGCCAAGGATAAAAGATTTCTTACGACCCAAAATATCGCCTAAATACCCCATTGGCACGGCCAGGAGCAGGGCAGTTGTACTATTGACCGATGTCAACTGCCCGGCCACATTCTCGTTCATATTTAAACTAAGCACGTAAAAATTGAATAACAGCCGGTAAACTCCCAATGCTGCACCGGTAATGATCACGCTGGCCAGATACAGCCTGGCATTTGGAGAAAACTGTTTCAACCTCGTCCCATAAGTCTGTAAAATGGTTGTCATCTATTATTCGAATGTATCCTTTTGGGGAGATAATCGATTCTGTCCGGCGAATCCAAGCAGGCATTGTACCATTTTTCGTTTCCCTTACCGGCTTGTTCTGTCAATTGAAAACAGCCAAGTGCCAATTAGGGGAACTTCGCCTGTTCTCGGCGGTTGGAAATGGACGCAGGCCCGCGAGTAAAAGCGGGATGATCAGCTTTCTTACTTTACACACGAACAGTTTTTTCCGACCAGGGATCAAGATTGAAGCCAGAGACGAATCCGCGTCTGGAGACTGTCTTCCCCCAATTCCTTGCAGACTTCCTTCAAGCGCGGTCGTGCGCCTTTCCATTCGAGATCGACAGGCGTCTCTTCGAGCGGAACATCCGTGCGGAGAGTGGCCAGCCTTCGAAAAAGTAAGGCATCATCACGGCTGAGAGCCAGGTTTTCAGCAAGACGCGTCGCACGACCAGAACTCACCGCGACTTGTTCCCACGCTGCTGGGTCGTCAGGAATTGACTCGAGGTGCTTGTATTTGGAAAGCACGGCTGCGGCACTCTTCGCGCCCCAGCCAGGGATACCCGGGTAGCCGTCGGCCACATCGCCCACCAATGCCAGCCAGTCAGGGATCGATTCTGGCGGCACACCGTACTTTGCCAGCGCGCCGGTCTCGTCCAGAACGATCTCCCGCCGGCGGTCCCAACACACAACTCGGTCGCCTGAGACCAGTTGGGCCAGATCTTTGTCGGGTGAGCAGATGACGATCTGCTCAACAGAGGTCAGTTTTTTGAACCGCTGGGCGGCAGTAGCAAGGGCATCGTCCGCTTCGAACTCGACCATTGGCCACACGACGATCCCCAAAGACGATACTGCCTCTTCTGCCAGCGAAAACTGCGCCAGCAAAGCCGCATCGACCCCCTGGCTGGTTTTATACCCGGGGTAGAGGTCGTTCCGGAAGGATTCGATCACGTGATCAAAAGCAACACCCACGTGAGTGATCCCCGATGTAGTTACCAGGGCATACATGCTGCGCAGTAATCCTACGGTCGCGCCGACTTCACGCCCATCCGGGGCTTTCCTTGGAGGAGCACCAAAGTGGTGGCGGAAGAGTTCGTACGTGCCGTCGACTAAATGTATCTTCATGATCAATCATTAACCTGGTTCGAATATATCATGTATTGGTAGGAAGTCATGCTTTGAAAAATGCTTAACTTCATAAATATTAGCTTATTTGCTCAACCCTGTGCGATCCTTGTTCACTAACCGACCTGCAAAGAAGCAGTACAATCAGCTTGATGTACATCCCTCTCACCACGCACTCGGCCTTTTCCCTGCAGGAAGGGCTTCCGCTACCGGTCGAGCTGGCCCAGACTGCCGCAGCGGCTGGCATACCGGCCATCGGCCTGACGGACCACCGCTTGCTCACCGGGGCATTGGAATTTGTGACTGCTTGCAAAGCAGTGGGAGTCCAACCGCTGGTTGGCCTGGAAATCGATCTGAAAACTGGCCCGCTGGCGCTTCTGGCGATGAGCCTGGAGGGCTGGTCCAACCTGTGCCGGTTAAGCAGTGCCTTGGCTCTGAGAGATGACCCTTCGGCAGACTGTTCGCTTGACATGCTGGCGTTATATTCCCACGATCTGATCGCCTTGCCGGTGGAGATGTCCATGTCTCTGGATGGGGGCAAAAAGGGGGATTCTAGTGAAAAACAATATGGAATGCTCAAAGAGATCTTCCCAGATAGATTGTATGTAACCTTGCAGGACCCCTCCAGCGCATTGAAGCGTTCGATGCTGGCCCACCGGATGGGGCTGCCAACGGTCGTGACCCATCCGGTCTACTATCTGACTCCCGGGCAGGCAGCCTTGCAGCGTACCCTGGCCGCCATCCGGCTGAACCTGCCGCTGGACCGGCTGCCACCTGGCGCGGTCGCTCCAGAAGGCGCTCATTTCGTGGGCAGCCAGGAGATGGAAGCCCGCTACGAGCATTTCCCGGCCGCGCTGGAAGCCACCCGGACGATCGCCGCTCGCTGCAAATTCGACCTGCCGCTCGGGGTCGCCCACATGCCGACCGTCCCGCTGCCGCCAGGCCTCACGGCTGCCCAACATCTGCGCCGGAAAGCCGAAGAAGGGGCACGCCGAATCTATGGCCGGATCAATCCCGAAGTTCAGGCTCGCCTGGACCACGAGCTGGAGGTCATTGCCGGCATGGGCTACGAGCCGATCTTCCTGATCGTCGAGGAGATCCTGGATTTCGCCCGCCAGACGGGCGTCCCGTTCTCCTCGCGCGGATCGGCCGCCTCTTCGCTTGTGGCCCACTGCCTGGGCATCACCAGCCCGGACCCACTTCGACTGGACCTTTATTTTGAGCGTTTCCTGAACCCGGCCCGTGCCACGCCGCCCGACATCGACACCGATCTGTGCTCCCGCCGCCGCGATGGGGTGATCCGGCATGTGTTCGATGTCTACGGCCAGGAGCGTGTGGCCATGGTCGCGACGATCAACCGCTACCGGCCGCGCTCGGCCCTGGGAGATGTCGCCAAGGCGCACGGCCTGGAACCCGGCCAGGTCCGCCAGATGGCCAACCGGCTCCCGCATGCGTTCTGGGCTCGTCTCGAAAGTGGAGAGCCGGAGCTCGGTTCCGCCATCCCCTTTTGCCGAGCTGCGAGAAGCCTACCCGTCTCCCAATTTCCAGCGCATCTTCGATGACGCCGAAGCGCTGCTGAAATTACCCCGCCATCTCTCCATGCACCCCGGGGGAGTGGTGGTAGCGCCAGGCAAGCTGACAGATCTTGTGCCGGTGATGCGATCGGGTAACAAGGGTGTCTTGATCACGCAGTTCGACCTGGAGTCGGTGGAGAAGCTCGGGTTGGTCAAGATCGACCTGCTCGGGATCCGCGGCCTGACCGTGCAGGGCGACGTGGCCGAGTTTATCCATGCCAGCCATCCGGGCGAGTATGCCAATGCGCTCTCGATACTCGAATCAACCCCAGGCGATGATTTGAAGACCGCCGAGCGGGTCGAGACCGGCGGAACGATCGGCTGCTTCCAGATCGAAAGCCCGGGCATGCGAGCTACTTTGAAGGAGATCCATGCCCGCAGCGAGGACGATATCATGGCTGCCCTGGCGCTCTATCGTCCGGGTCCGCTCTCCGGTGGACTCAAGGATGCCTTCGTCCGCCGCTTCAAAGGCGAGGAGGCTGTCGCCCATATTCACCCGGCTCTGGAACCGCTGCTGGCGGAGACCTTCGGGGTGATCCTCTATCAGGAACAGGTACTTCGCATAGGCAATAAGCTGGCTGGGTTCAGCCTGGCGGAGGCGGATCTGCTGCGGCGAGCCATGAGTCACTTCGATCCGGGCAAGCAGATGCAGGCACTGCGCCAGAAATTTGTCACCCAGGCGCAAGCCCAAAGCGGGGTTCCGCTGGAGGTGGGGGAGCGGGTGTGGGAGATGATGGCTGCCTTTGCAGGCTATGGTTTTCCCAAGGCGCATGCTGCCTCTTACGCCAAGGTATCCTGGCGTTCGGCCTGGTGCAAGACGTACTTCCCGGGCGAGTTCATGGCGGCGGTGCTGGCCAACTGGGGCGGCTATTACAGCCAGCGGGTCTACCTGACCGAAGCGCGCCGGCTGGGACTTACGGTCCGCCCGCCGCACGTCAACTATCTCGAAGAGTAATTTTGTGTACACCCAGGGACCGCAGGATGAAAAAGCCCTGTTCATGGGCCTGGACCAGGTGCGTGACCTGACCCGGCGTACGATCGAGCGCATCTTACGCTATCGCCCATTCCATTCGCTGGAGGACTTCCTGGCGCGGGTCGACCCCCGTCCGCAGGAAGCGGACAGTCTGGCGCGCGTTGGAGCGTTGGAAAGTCTGGGGTATATCCCGTCCGTCTTACGCAGGATTGAGCGCGGCGGCTGGCAGGCCGGTCAGCCCAGTCTGTTTGATTACGAACAGAGCGGGGACAAGTGGACGAAAACAGAAGGTGAGGATTGGACTGTGCAGCAGAAAGTAGCTGCCCAACAGGAGATCCTTGGCATGAGCCTGGAGGCCCACCCGCTCGAACTGGTGGTGGGCAAGATACAGGCAGCCGGGGCTATCACTACGGTCGAAGCGGCGGGACGGATCGGGCAGCAGGTGACCGTGGCAGGGGTACGTCAGAGCGGGCACAGCAGCCGGACTGCCAAAGGAGAGTCGATGATGTTCATGACGCTGGAAGACCTGGTCGGGATCCTGGATGTGGTGCTGTTCCCCGATGCCTACCGGCAGGCGCGGGATGTGATCCATTCATCCATGCCACTGCTTGTGACCGGCATGATGGAAATGGACTCGTCCCGGGCTGAACCCCTACTCAGGGCTGAAAAAGTCAGCGTTTGTTGCTGAAAAAATGGCTCTGAGTTGATATCGCCTTGAGGATGGCCAATCAGTGATGTGGCGGAGAGCCTCTTCACGGAAAAATAGCATCTGCTTTTTGCCAGTATTGGGGGAAATTTGGAAATAGCCTCCGAAAAACTCGATCTTGAAAAGACAATCCCCATGACAAGTATAATCATTTCTACCGATCGGAACTTGACTTGACTTACGGCAATTGAAATGGCGTGGCTTGCGGTGGGTTCTAATCAGTCAGGGAACGCGTCGAAGGTGTCTCCTATGAAATCCAAAACACTGACTCGGAGTATTGAGCGATTACTAACGAAAGTAGTACTCGGCCTGTACACACGGATAATTACCATAATGGCCAACCACCTCTTGCAAAATTATGCTTTTGATCGATTTCGAGGTTAATGGTCAAACCTTTGAGGTCGTTTCGGTCTTTGCCGCTCTTATCACATCAGACGTTACAAATATCCCCTAAAAAGCTGCAATCTTTCGGTTGCGGCTTTTCTTCTTTCTATGCTAAACTAATTGTGATCACCGCTGTCTAAACAGCCCATTTTATCGTTATATGACCAGCTTGCGCATAGCCGACATTAAAGAAAATCATGCCCGATCCATCCCTCGATCCCTCGCCAACACAGACCTCCCAGCGCGCGCACCGCGTGGTGCTTATCCCTGCTTACAACGAAGAACGGTTCATCGGCAGCCTGGTCTTGCAGGCGCGGCGTTATGCCGATACGGTCATAGTAGTCGACGATGGTTCTTCCGACGAAACTACTCGCGTTGCCAAAGATGCCGGAGCTACCCTGTTGCTGCATGAGATCAACCGCGGCAAGGCTATGGCGCTCAACTCCGGCTTCTTCTACATCCGCTTGATGAAAGAACTGGAAGACAAGACTGTGGCCGTGGTGACTCTTGATGGGGACGGTCAGCACCACTGCAGTGACATCCCCGCCGTCACCGCGCCCATCTTGGCCGACCAGGCCGATATTGTCATCGGCTCCCGTTTTCTAGGTGTAAAGAGCAAGATCCCCGGGTGGCGGATCTTCGGGCAAGTGGCGCTCACTGCTGCCACTAACCTCAGCTCCGGCTTTAACGTTACCGACTCCCAGAGCGGCTTCAGGGCCTTCTCCCGCCAGGCGCTCGAGTGCCTGGATTTCGAATCCGAGGGTTTTTCGGTCGAGTCGGAAATGCAGTTCATCGCCCAGGAAAACCACCTGCGGGTGGTGGAGGTGCCGATCACGGCAATATATAAGGAGCCCTCGAAGAGGAATCCGGTCAAGCAAGGGATGAATGTGCTGAATGGGATATTAACCCTGGCCGGTCAATATCGGCCCTTGCTCGTTTTTGGAGGCATCGGTTTGGTCTTGCTTCTGGTTGGCATGGGCTGGGGCGTAGATGTGGTATCTCGTTTCTATCGTACACATGAGTTGGCTGTAGGATATGCCCTCATTTGCCTCTTGTTATCCATTATGGGCATGGTCATGATGTCGACTGGCATTATTCTTCACACTGTCCGAGCGCTTTTACTAAATATTCTTCAGAAAAAGAATTCATGAATCAATCCCCTGTGCGGGCCAGCATCATCATCGTCGCCTACAATTCCAGGGAACACCTTATTCGTGGTCTGCCTTTGCTTCAAGCCAGCCTGACGCAAAGAGACGAATGCATCATCATCGATAACGCCTCTTCCGATGATACGGCTACCTGGATTAATGAGAATTATCCCCAATTTCAGATAATTGTTTCACCTCTCAATCTCGGTTTTGGTGGTGGCTGCAACCTGGGAGTGCAAAGTGCTATTGGTGAATTTGTGGTTTTTTTAAACCCAGATACCCAAGTAGAAACTGGTTGGCTCGAACCGCTCATCAGGGATATTCAGATCAGTACCGATGAAAAGCTTGTTACTTCTCGCATCGTCCTCCTTCGCGATCCTTCGACCATCAACACCTGCGGGAATAATGTCCATGTCTCTGGCCTTACCCTTTGCAGGGGAATGGGGCAGACATGGGATAAATTCGATCTGCCTGCTCCGGTAAGTGCTGTTTCCGGTGCTGCGTTTGCTATGCGGCGGGAGTTCTTCCTGAAACTTGATGGATTCGATAAAGACATCTTCATGTATATGGAAGACACCGATCTCTCAATGCGCGCCCGTCTCGCTGGTGCTTGCTGCGCCTTTGTACCCGATTCGGTGATCCGCCATGATTATGAGCTGCATTTCGGTCCGGACAAAACCTATTTCCAGGAACGCCATCGCTATCTTATGTTGCTCAAACTCTATCGTTGGCCTACTCTTTTCGTACTCTTGCCTGTCTTCCTCTTGAGCGAGTTGGTCACCTGGGGATACGTTCTCTTGCGTGAGTCGTCCCGCTTAGGCAATAAGTTTCGAGCCTACTCCTGGGTGGTGCTATAATTGGAAGTTGATCATGGAGAAGCGGCGTCTGGTTCAACGTTCCCGCCGCTGCTCCGATCGCCAAATTCTTAGCCAGACGACCTCAAAACTGGAAATCACTCAGGTAGATTCGAGTTGGGTGGGAAGAGCTGCCAATAGCGTGTTTTCCGCTTTGTTTGCGGTATTGAAGTGGTGGACATTGATTTGGGTTTGGTGGTAATTCATGCGTATTGCACACGTTACAGCGACATTTTTGCCGTATTATTCTGGCACAGGTTTAGTCTGTTTACATAACGCGGTCGAGTTGGCTCGCCGAGGAAATGATGTCACAATCTTCACATCTTCTTTTCCTCCTGGAGAATATATCTACCCTTCAGAAATAACTGTCAAACGCCTTCCAATCTTATTCCGTTTCGGGAATGCTCCTTTTTTGTATGATCTTTTGAAGATCCGAGAATTCGATGTAGTTCATTTGCATTATCCTTTTATATTTGGCGCTGAGCTTATTACTGTAAACTCTATTAACAGGAAAATACCATTCGTCCTCACATATCATAATGACCTGGTTGGCAAAGGCCTTAGGAAACATCTATTTAAAACATATTTGGATATCACAGCAGCATTTGTGATGAAGAAAGCAGCAAAACTAATCACAGTCAATTTAGCACATGCAGTTCATTGTCAACAAAAAAAGCTCTTCTCGATACACAAGAAAAAGGTAGTTGAAATACCGAATGGAGTCGACATAACAATTTTCCGTTGTGAAGATGATAAAGCCGAGACACGAAAACAAGTAAACATTGCTATTGATGCTCAGGTGATTCTATTTGTTGGTGTTTTGGATCAAGCTCATCATTATAGGGGCTTAAGTTACCTGATCAAAGTATTTGCAAAAATAGCTCAACCTCAAATGCGATTAATCGTTGTTGGCGATGGAGACATGCGTTCGGTGTATCAAAGGGAAGTGGACGATCTGAATATTTCCCGAAATGTGGTTTTTATTGGTGCGATCCCTAACGATCAACTACCAAGAATCTATCGAGCTGCGGATGTGCTAATTATCCCTTCTTCAGAGGAATCCTTTGGAATCACAGCAATAGAGGCAATGGCATGCGGGATTCCTGTCATTGCGCACGATATTCCGGGCATTAGTAGCGTTGTCACTCACAATTCAGATGGGTTGCTAACACCTTTATATGATGAAGAACAACTAATCATTTATACTCGAGAATTGCTTGGAGATAACCTAAGGCGGAAAGAGATGGGTCAAAGAGGGGTCGAAAAAGTTGCTTTGAAATATACGTGGCCTTCGATTGTCCAAAAACTCGAGAATGTATATAAGGAGATCATTTAAAATGGTAATTTGCCTTATTGGAGATTTCTCTGCCAATATGGATGAGGGATATAAGAATGTGTGTCATTATCTAGCGAAAGAACTCGAGTCGCATCACATAGTCATAAAACTGGATGTAAAAAAAATCAGTAGTTTAAATTTCTGGAAGACGGTTATTAATGCCCACCCTCATATTGCCCACTTGATTACACAACCAACATCTGTGAGTCTTTTTGTTCGCTATTGCTGCTAGAATTTTTTGGAAAGATGTCAAGATAATTATTTCTGCCTTGCGACCGGAAAAATTTTTTAGTCCGAGAATGGTGTTGAAAAATTTCTTCTTGAGACTTGCAAAGCCGGACCTGATCCTAGTGCAAAGTCATGAAGCAAAAAGAAGATTCTTGGATTATGGATGCAAGGTTGAATGGCTACCGAACGGAGTAGATATTCAGCGTTTTGTTCCTGTCATATCATCCGAAAAGAGTAAACTAAGGATGAAATTTGATCTATCCTCTGATCATCCTGTAGTACTTCATGTAGGCCATTTTCAATCAACTCGCAACATGGAGAAGTTGATCCCGCTAAAAGAAAAACAGATACAAGTAGTGATTGTCGGTAGTATTTATTTGGGCACGGACGAAGGCCTTGTCGATCGACTGGAGAGTAACGGATTCAAGATAATAAAAGGTTTTCAGAGTAATGTGGAAGAACTATATCAACTTTCTGATTGCTATGTGTTTCCTTTGGAAACTGGCAATAGTTTGAGTATGCCTCTCTCGGTTCTCGAAGCGATGGCATGTAATCTCTTGATTGTGTCGACGCGATTTAATGGACTAGAAACTGCGTTCAAAGAGGGAGATGGGTTGATATTTGTGGATACACCTGATGATATCGTTACTGCGATATATGAAAATATATATACGCGAAATAATTATCGGAACAGGGAAAAAGTGGAATCTTTCTCCTGGGAAAAAATTTCATTGCAATTGTCAAATTATTATACAAAAATGTTAGGTGAGCAATAACGAAATTGAATTATAAATCTTGTCGAAGAGATAGGCTTTGAAATGGATTTGATCTGTATCACCGGAATTGATGGATCTGGAAAAACAACACTTGCAAAAAACCTTGTCTCAATCCTCCGGATCAAGGGGATTAATGCGCGCTATATCTATGGGCGTACGATTCCGGTCATATCGCGAGTATTGATGTATTTCGGTCGCCGTTTGATTTTGCCTGGTCAAACTCCCTGGAAAGACTATTCTATTTATTCCACCAATAAAAGAAAAGTGATGAAAAATCCTTTCTTGCGTTTTTTTTACAAAGCTTCGATTTGGATAGATTATTACATTCAAATCTGGTCGAAGTTGTTTCCGTACTTTTTTGGAAAACGTATTGTGATTTTGGATCGTTATGTATATGACACTGTGATTAGTGATCTGGCTGTTCATTTAGATTATCAAATAGATGACGCGATGCATTCAATCGATCTTGGTATGAAATTATTGCCTTTGCCGAAGCTGACGATAGTTGTTGATATTTCGGAAGAAGTCGCTTTTTCAAGGAAGACAGACGTTGCCAGCATCGATTATCTGCGTGAACGGCGGCCTTTTTATCAGGCATTAAATTCCCGGTCAGAGGTCCGAGTTATCGACGGGAAATTCCCTAAAGAGAAAGTCTTTGCAAAGGCATCTGATCTAATAAAATCTTCTCTCGGGTTATTTATATGAAAGTTCTATTTTTGGGAATTGACGCTTTAGATTCAAGCATTCTCGATGATCTAATTGACGAATTGCCTAATTTCACGCGTCTTTGCAAACAAGGCAAGAAAATGGAGGTCATTTCCACATTTCCTCCGGATTCAGATACTGCCTGGGCGACTATTTCCACTGGCCTTAATCCCGCCCAGCATGGGTATGTGAAATTTGTTGATCCTCTTGAAAAATCATATCGCATAATGAATGAGGAAGATGATAATCGCATACTTCATGGTAACACTTTTTGGGATGTGTTAGCCGATTCCGGTCTAAAGACTTGCGCAGTTTTTCCACATCTATGCTACCCGCAATGGCCTACTCGCTCTGTTATGGTTAGCCGAGGAAAAATCGCCTCTGTCGTTGAATCCACAAATCCCGATCTGGTTAATTTATATCCACGGCCGGACCTCATTGCTGGGTGTGCGTGGTTTTCCGGATAGAAGCTACTCAGGCATGAAGAAATATTATTCAACCCTTTGGGATGTTGCTGAAGCCGATGCCGAGTTTGCCCTTCGATTATACAAGAAGGAAGATTGGGATCTGTTCTTTGTCTATTGGTCGACTATCGATGCGATCGGTCATTTCTTTTGGAATAGTTATGACGAAAGTGATCCTTTTTATAAAAAGGACAATCCTTTTCGTGATGTAATCCCTGCGACATACCGGTTGTTCGATAAGATTTTGGGCAAATTCCTTGATTTGGTTGGCGACGATGTAACGATCATCCTTCTCAGTGACCATGGTCATGGCGCCAGGCCACTTCAATGCGTAAACGTCAACGAGATACTAAGGCAAATCGACATACTCAACAGTAAATCCGTTGAACAAGAGCCCCACCTATTTATTATTGAGAAAATCAAAAAAGCATCAATTCGTTTCATTAGCAGGTTTGGATTGGCGAAGATCGCAAGTAAATTGATGCGGAATTTTCCCGGAGTGGTGCAAATATTCACTCGTCCAGCAACGATTAATTGGAAAAAATCGAGTGCCTATACTACCGATATGTCAGGCATTAAGGTGTACACCTATGGAGGTGTTGTAATAAATAGGGATAAGGTCAGTAATCAAGAGGATTACGAGACAATCCGGTCGTTGATTATCTCCGAAATTAAGGCGAGGAGTGTAACGGGTGACGGGCAGCCTTTATTAAAATTTATTGCACGACGGGAAGACGTTTATTCCGGGCCATTTGTTAACCTATTCCCAGATATTGTTTTGGAATTCATCTACGGATATGGGGTTGGGAAGGGCATCGACGTTCCATTAATTACCCCGGTGGATTCTTACAATCTAGTGCCTGGAAGTCATCGAGGGGAGTTTGGCACATGTATCATCAAAGGCCCTATTCCAGTTAATGGCGAATGTGTTGATCTATTGGATATTTTTCCGTCTGTATTAGGTCTTTATCAGGTTGAATTGTCGAAGGAGCGCGATGGAAGAAATATCTTCCAGACAGAATAATTTGGAAAATAGATCAATTAAGAAGCAGATAGTCACAAAGTTTTTTGAGCTAAAGAGATCGGTCCTTTTTAACTGACCGATCTATACTCATTAATACCTTGTTCTTAGTGGGAACAACTATTGGTACTTCTGGCTTGGGATTTCTTTTCTGGATTGTAGCATGCCCGAAAATTTACTGCAGTTGAGGTGGGTATAGGTGCGACTTATGTAAATATTATTTCAATAATTGCGTCATTAGCAGAAATGGGCATGGGGATTACAACTCTACGGTTCATTATGGGGCTAGGAGCTGAGCGTAGAAGGTTTATAAATACTTCTATCATATTTGAAGGTTTCCTTGCATTGGGGATCGGGATTCTTATTCTTGATTGGAATTCCTTATTGGTCTAAAAACCTAATTGGTTTAACGAATAATGTTTTCCATACTGTTTTTTTTATTGCATCGGTTATCACATTCTTACTCGCTAATTATCTTGACAATGTCTTCCTCGCGTTTAATAAAGCTCATTTCTTATTCTTGCGTAATCTTACTTCAAGCTTAATCAAGCTATGCTTCATAATATTAATTATTGCTGGATTAGGTTCAATTAATATTATGCTCTCTGTTGGAATAGGGTCGATTTTTACTCTTTTCATTATCTTTGTTCATTTTGTTGCCAAAAACTGTTCCCGGGTATTTTCTTCGCTTCGAATTTTCAAGGTTATTGATCAAGGACAAGATTTCCTATGCGTTCAGTAATCAGTTAACCCAATTGTTGGTAGCGTTTACTCCTTTATTCTATCCATTAAATCATCATCCGTCTCTTAGGCCCAGAAGCGAATGCAATGTTTTATATTTGTTGGATGATTTCGAATTTGTTGTATATTGTTCCTGTTTCAGTAGCATCCTCCGTTTTTGCAAATATTCTCAGTGACTTAGATTTGAGAATTGGATTATTGTGGCGGTCTTTAAAATTGACATTAATTGGTCTTATATTCATTATTCCAATACTTATCCTGATCGGTCCATGGGTATTGGGAACTCTTTGGCGAAGAATATGTTCAAGCGAATTTTCTACTTAATTGGTTCTTGATTTCAACATTACCTTTTGCCATTAACTCTTTTATTATTACTTACTATCGTCTGCGACTGAAGCTAACCAACCTTTTGTTAATATCCGGCTTCCCGGCGGTGCTTTCTCTGATATTCATGATAGTTGGAGGTGCACTCGGCAAGTTAAATGGTTTAGGCGTTGGTTGGTTTGCTGCTCAATTATTAGGAGCTTTGTGGGCAATATTTTGGTGGCTCAGGCAAACTCGAAACATCACGGTAGTTCAGTAATTGTCTTGCCATTCAAGGAATCTTCAATGAAGGATTTTTACTCGAGTGGAACTTATGCGGAAAAGAACCCATCTTACCATATTGAAGATTCGCCCTGGAAAGCGCAACAAATCCTTGAAAATGATCAAAAGACATAATTTACAACCTGAAGGGATATGTGAAATTGGATGTGGAGCTGGAGAAATCTTAAGACAATTGCAGAATAATATCTCGACGCAAACTCTTTTCTATGGGTACGATATTTCTCCGAACGCAAAAGAGTTTTGGAAGGAAAGAGAAAATGAAACGCTCAAATTCTTCCACCAAGATTTATTATCGATACAAACAGGCATCTTCGATCTACTGCTTTGCATTGATGTAATAGAACATGTGGAAGATTACATGATGTTCCTTAGGGCATTGCAGAAAAAGGCAACTTATAAACTGTTCCATATTCCATTAGAGATGTCGGTCTTGAATGTTATTCGACATCATAACCTAAGCGTAAGCAGGACTAAAGCAGGGCATCTTCATTATTTTCTAAGGAAACTGCCCATCCTAACATTAGAAGATACCGGTTATAAGATTATTGATTGGTTTTATACCCCTTTTGGTATTGAAAAAGCACTGACTCTGAAAGCAAAACTCTTGAAGCTACCCAGGCACCTCATTTCATTGATCAATCTTGATTTCAGTGTCCGCCTAATAGGCGGTCAATCTTTACTCGTACTTGCACAATAAATATATAAACTTAGAGAAAATCGCGTGTGATTGTTTGAATACCTGAATAATTTATTCAAAATAGAAAACGGGAAATTTCGTGATATGAATAATTTGAAGCAGAAACCCTCTGTTTTTTGTTATATTACACCTTTTGCTTCTCAAGCAACTGTTAAGCATGCAGAAAAATTAATCCAA
The DNA here is from genome assembly GCA_963847105.1 of uncultured Chloroflexia bacterium. Taxonomy (GTDB): domain Bacteria; phylum Chloroflexota; class Anaerolineae; order Anaerolineales; family Villigracilaceae; genus UBA877. Next base: position 659,161 of record CAWJYP010000003.1, read on the forward strand.
ATTCTTGGTTTGACAACAAGGAAGTTGTATTTCGCTGGAGATAAAAGGGTTTTGATTTCAACTGATTCGCCTGAAATAATTAAGGTGTCGTTACCGACTCTGCATTATGTGTCGAGTATTCGACCACGTTTCATTTCGATTTTATTATGGGTTATTAATCTTATTCGGGGATTAATAATTTCATCCTGGTTTCTCATTCGCAAGCGAAAGGAGATTGATACCGTAATCTGCTTCCTGGGCTTGTATTACACCCCTATTCTATTAAGTGCGAGATTATTAGGAAAGAAGACTATTTCTTTTGAACCTGCAAGCGATTTGGTGATCATGCAGAGCGCTTATCAATCCAATTGGTGGTGGAAAATTGTTAAATCCTTATCTCTTTTCCTGCGAAACGTTAATCGAACGATTGCAGACCGCGTTGTAATTAAGTTCAATGTATATCAAAGAGCAAGGAGATCTAGCGAGTTTTGAATATAAATTACATCAGGCGAATTTATATGTGGATACTAATATATTCAATGAGAAGATCGCTTTTTCAAAGCGAACACCAATCATTGGTTATCTTGGCAGATTATCCTCAGAAAAAGGGATTTGCCAAATTTTGGATGCTGCCAGAATATTAAGAAATAAAGGAATTCAATTTGAAATTGTTGGAGATGGACCGTTAAGAGAAAAAGTAGAAGAAAGATTAATTCTTCCTGATATGGAGCATATTCGATTTTCGGGTTGGAAGAAGTATGATGAAATACCGGATTTCCTTAATAAGATTTGCCTGTTATTATTACCTTCTAGTGGTGAAGGTTTACCCAATGTTGTTTTAGAAGCCATGGCTTGTTCAACTCCTGTTTTGTGCAACCCCGTTGGTGGTATTCCGGATCTTATTATTAATGGCGAAACAGGATTCCTATTATTAGATGATTCGGCGCAAGGCTTGGCTGAAAGAATTTTGGAAGTGATGGCTCATCCGAATATTGAGGGTATTGGCAGACGAGGAAGAGATCGTATTGTTGAGAATTATTCAATCAAACGAGCAATCGCAAAATGGAAGAATCTATTCGATGAAATCGAGAATTAGTAGTCAAAGAATTCTTGTGATAATTTCGTATGTGTGTATATTCTTAGCATACGCGATTGCTGCTTATACTAAGAAACCTGCAATTTATGAACTTTCTCTCTACGATAATTATTCTTCATCTTTTTGGATAATTACCGTTATTGGATCGTTATCATCAATGCTAGTATTAATTGTTAACACTTATACGAACAGTGATGACACTGATCAGAATCTGATTTCATTAGCTACGGTTGGCGTTATTTTAGTTAATGTCCTTATTGTAAGTCTACCTTTGTTCTTAGGATATGCGAGCAGTAATCGAACCGACGTTTTAGAATCACATCGGCTACGTACGCGATATAGAAGTGACTGGCAAATTAAGTCCTCTGGATTTTTATCCCGCAATGCACCTGATTCAATACTATATAGAATTATTTACTGGATTAACTTCAGGACAATCAATTATCATTTTGAATGTAGTTTATATTATCTTATGGACTATAGGATTTATGGCCATAGTTGCATTGCTCGCGAAAGATAGACGCGCTGCTTATCTGGCGGCCGCATTTACCGGACCTTTTTGGTTACTTTATTATCAAGCATATATCTTGCCTAGCGTATTGTCGTTATTCTTATTACCTGCTTTGTTAGCAGTCCATATTAGAAGAAGTTATGAGGCAGGGTCGTCAGCTGTTTCCTTTGTGCTGATTGAAATATTAATAGCGTTGCTCTTGGTTTATCTACATCCTTCTACGACCCTCTTTTTCATTGCAATGTTACTAAGTCTTGAATTATTCACTAAGTTCAAAGGTATTTCAAAGCCAAAAATAAACAGAAAAACCATTAGTTACTTAGGTATAGCATTGATTTCTACCGTTGTATTCTTTAACTTGGGCTTTATCCTTTTCATCATTCACTCAACAATTGTCATTTACAATAAAATGGCTGGTGGGAGAAACCGATAGCAGTTCCGCATTTGGAGATGTAGTTGGCGTTCTACAATTTGCACAACTACCCATTTCAAATCTAATTCAGATCATAATTTAATGCATTCAGTACGCCGGTTTTCCTTGTCGGTTTGACTTGCCTTTTGTTATTGAAGCTTGGTATTTCAGTGAAGAGAAATTCTTCACGGGTAACGTCGATGCATTTTGGTTTTTTTGGAACATTTTTGGTAATGGTATTAATGACTATTGCATTGTTTTTTATTAGTTCAACGGAACGCAATCCTATCAGGGTCTTAAGATTACTTGTGGTATTAGGTATGATAATTACATCATGGTGGCTTTGGGAGCTAATATATAGATCTCGTAGATCTGTTTGGGGAATAATAAATTCCAGGAAGAGAAATATTTTCAAGTTCTTGCTTGCCGTCTTCTTGGCAATTTTCCTAGTTCTTGGAAGATATAATACTTACGAAAACCCTCGCAACGGCCTTCCCAATCAACGAGTAACCTTCTCAGAAATGAAAGGAATGGAATGGTACACTACCCATAGGGTTCCAGATACACTAACAGCTGCAATCTTGCCAGATTACACATCTCGCTTTGATGATTTTTATTGGGGAATGCAAGGCATACGCGATAATTGGCCTCAATATTGGTATAGGGACATATGGTTGCCTTCCGGTATATATCAACCTGATTGGAAATGTATTAACCAAATAGCTCCTAGCATCAACACTTATTTAATTTTATCTGAAAACGGAAAAATTGCTTCCTTGAGATTCCCATCTCAAATAAGGGATAGAGCACATAATTATTCGGACAGTGACTGGGTGAGGCTAGAACAAGATTGGAGTGTGAACAAGATTTATGATAATGGTGCTTTTGAGGTATGGATAACCAATGGAAGTTTACTGAATTGTGAATAAGTAGATGAAGAAGATACTATTTTCTCAATGGGATTTAATAAGTATACTCCTTATTGATCTCACTTTTGTTCTTGTCTCATTCATGAGCATCGGTGATTTTGCAAGGATATCTCTTGTATTTCTCCGCTTCCAATACTTTTTCTTTTTCCTGGCTATTTATTGAACAATTTCTTTTTAAGGAAGAAGAGAATAATGTTTGTGGAGAAGCTAACTTTTGATATTATCTTGAGTCTGTGTGTTTTGGTTTTCACAGGCCTATTATTAATTGGACGAACATTCCCATAAATAAACCATCATTACTACTTACCATTAATGGATTCACCCTTTTATTAACAATAATTCTATCCATTTTACGATTGCGCAATCCGTCTTTTCAGGTCTTGAATATTCACATCCAACCCATTTATGTCTTCATTCTAGTTTTGGTTGGAATTACTTTAATAGGTTCTGTAACTTATTCTCTTTGGATTAATCCACGCACTGAGAAATTCACGGAAATTGCGTTAACGAATATGGGTGACGAAGCAGATATACCTATAATTAGTAAATCCAATAACTATAGTTTCAAAATTACATTGACAAATAATGAACTCCAAGACAAATCTTATATCGTTGTGATTAAATATGACGGAAGATCACAAAAAATACCAGTATCAACAATTGTAAGTGGCGAAGAGTGGTCGTATATCGTTAACATACATCTTGACCCGGTGAAGAATCCGCATAAATTGGAAATTGATTTATATCGTTCCAATAGTGACGTGCCTTATCGAAATGTCCATCTCTGGGTTATAACTCCGAATTGACAGTAGAGATTTCTGATACAAATAAATATGAATTTCCCTACAGCAAACTTCGATTATTTACATTATTGTTAATCGTAATAATCAATATAGGTATAGAATTTTAAGGTAACAAATATAGCCATTCATTATTCTATGCGTCAGACTTCGAGTAAGATAGAAATAAAAAACTAAGGAGCACCCCATGAAACGTGGCATCTGGATCGCAATCGCAGTAGGTCTTATCCTCATCCTGATCGGGGTAACGGTCGTCATCATGTTCGTCCCGCTCGGGCCGGCCCTTGACATCTTACGCGGCAAGGCCAGCCTCACTCCCACCCAGGAGGTGGTGCTCATCTCGCCGCCAACGTCAGACCCGGCTAATGCCGCTGTCACGGCGCTGCCCACCAACGCCGCCTGCGGTTCGGGGATCACAACCTTCCTGGCGTTGGGCGAGAGTCAGCCGCCACGCGGAGCCGACGCCATCCGCCTCATCCGGGTCGATTTTGACCGCAAGCGCATCGACGTCCTTTCCCTGCCGGCGGATCTCTACGTCAACACGCCCGGCCTGGCCGCCACGGGGACCGGGGGAGCCACCCTCAACCAGGTCTACCTGCAGGGGAAGACTGCTGCGAGCGGAAACGACCGGGAGAAAATGATCGCCGCCGTCAACCTGTTCGCCAGCACGGTCCAGTCGGATTTCGGCTTCACGCCCGACCACTATTTTGTCATCAAGCAGGATATCTTCAGCGAGTACATCGATGACCTGGGCGGATTGGATGTAGTACTCCCGCTGGCCGTGAATGGATCCGGTGTTCGCATGGGAAATTTCCCTGCCGGCGCACAGCATGTCACCGGGGCGCAAGCGCTTGACCTGGTCCGAATCCCCGCTGCCAACAACCGGGAGTTGTTCGACCGCCAGGAAATTGTCGTCGAGGCAATCTACGAGACCATTCTGACACCCGCCAACTGGGATCGCTTGCCCGCCTTCATTGCCGATGTTCACGATGATATCCTGACCGATCTGAGCGTTAACCAGTTGCTCCAGATCAGTTGCGTGCTCAAGCAGCCCGGCATGATCGTGAACCAGACCCAGGTGGAAGCCAGCCTGCTGACCTATAATGGCAATGTCATGCTGCCCGCCCCTGGACTTGCTTCATACATTCTGCTGACGGTGGGGAAGTAGACCGTGCCTTTTTGGAAGTCCCGTCGGCGAAAAAAAGAGATTACTAAAGAGACGCCGCCCGAGTCGGTTATCCTCGGGCGGGTCTCCTTGCCGCCAGTCAATTCCCAACCCGACAACCGACCCGAAGAAACCCCGCTCGGCCAATCCCCAGGCCGCGGCGGCAGCCTTCCTGCGCGAATTGAAAGGTCCGGACCTGCCGGTCGATACCGTTCATTTGCTCGGCGATTTGCCTCAGGGGATTCCTCTCGAACCCCCGGCGGCTCCACTGCGCCGCTCACTCCTTGAAGAGGCCGGCAAGCAGCCCGGTTCTGCCACAAGATGGATCTTGCTGGGCTGGTCTTCAAAGGATGCCCGCACCGCCGCCATCTATTTTCAGCGCGCCCTCACCATCGAACCGGATAACCCCGTTGCCAATGACGGTCTGGCCTGGGCTGTGGCAGAATTGGCCGAGACCGGCCGGCTGGAACCTCTCACCGCCATTCCGGCTGTACCTGCTCACGAACCACCTTCGGCGCCGTCTGCCGAAGGACCCCTGACGCAGGCTCCACTCGATACCGCGGCTGCTTCTGCGCAACTCGCACCTCAGCTGGTTCCGGTTCCGGTCACAACTGGAAGAGTGACACCTGCGCGGATTCCAATTCGCCGTATCCGTGACTTCCGCTGGCACACGATCACCCGCTTCTACCAGATCCCGTTCTTCCGCAACCTGGCCATCGCACTGTTCTATCTGGTGATCATCAGCGCCGCCGAGATCGTCACAGTCATGGAAGACCCTCTGCTGGGGGTGATCATCCACGCCGTGGTGATGGTCGCCTTACTTGTCCACGGATCCATCTACCAGCAGGGACCATTCCGGCGCTTCCTGATATTTCCTCTCCCTGGCCCCGCTGATCCGCCTGTTGAGCATGTCCATTCCCATGGCGGCCTTTGACATCCCGGTCATGTACCGCTACGTCATCGTCGGCGTGCCTATCTTCCTGGCAGCCTGGTTTGCCAATAAAAGCATTGGGATGGCTATCAACCGGCTCTATTTCACCTGGAAAGGTTGGCCTTTCCAGCTCCTGTTTGCGCTGGTTGGTTTCGGTCTCGGGTACGCCGAGTTCGTGATCCTCAAACCCGCCTCTCCCCTCACCACCACCGCCTGGTGGGATATTGCCATCGGTTGTTTCATTCTTTTCGTGTTCACCGGCTTTCTCGAGGAGTTCATCTTCCGCAGCCTCCTGCAGGTCACCGGTATCCAGTTGTTCGGTCCCGTCGCCATCTGGATCGTCTCCCTCCTGTTCGGCATCCTTCACATCGGTTACTTCTCCTTGATCGACGTCGCCTTCGCCTCCGCTGTCGGTCTTGTTTTTGGCTACTTCGCCCTGAAGACCCGCTCGCTCCTGGGTATCTCCCTCGCTCACGGCATCACCAATATCACCCTCTATATCATCCTGCCCATTCTCTCAGCGTAGGCACATTCTTCAGGATTACTTAAGTCGTTACTACAACAAAAACGGAGGCCGCTTAAAAGCAGCCTCCGTTATGTATTATCGATGACAATTATTTTATTGAAGTACCAGCGCCACCCGCACGACCACGATCGAGACGAAAACGATCAGCAGGGAGGGGATAGCGACATTTAGAGCTTTCGACCACCGTTCCATCTTCTTGCTCGCAATGGTCGTGCTGATCTCTTTTTGCAGCAGCAAAGCCAGCAGGAAAATAATGGCGATCAGTCCAAGTGTCCCCGCCAGGGAGATATTGGCAAGTGTGGTAACGGTGGATGTAGTAACTGTAGAGATCATGATAGCCCTCGCAATGGTAGGTCAAGTATGAATTAATCTTATTATATACACAATTCCATTTTTGCACTTAATGATTTCGATAGGTTGCACTCGCATTAACACCCTTTTGCAATGATTCGTTACTCCCTGACCAATCGACTATTTTCCCCATCATTATCTTTTAATGATAAGAAATTACAATTCAGTCCCTTTTATCGTTAGGAGGTCCCTATGCAAAAATCAGCTCTGTACACGAAACCGCCGGAGCCGGAACTCCGGCAAAGATTAACCCCTCTGCAGTACCAGGTCACCCAGCACGAAGGAACCGAACCGCCCTTCCGCAATGAATATTGGGATAACAAGCATCCCGGAATTTACGTCGACGTGGTCTCGGGCGAGCCCCTGTTCTCCTCAGCAGACAAGTACAACTCAGCCACCGGCTGGCCAAGCTTCACCCGCCCGCTCGAACCGGAGAACATCGTTACCTACACGGATAACAGCCTGTTCATGCAGCGGATCGAGGTCCGCTCGAAACATGCCGGTTCACACCTGGGTCACTTGTTTGACGACGGCCCTGCCCCGACCGGCTTACGCTTTTGCCTGAACTCGGCTTCGCTGCGCTTTATCCCGGTCGAACAGCTCGAGCAGGAAGGCTACGGAGAGTACCGCCCGCTTTTTGCCCACCAGGATTAGGGCTGACCAGTGCACACTTGTAGAAAGGAAGGATTAGATGAGTGAATTATCTGAAGAACACTGCCGTCCCATCACCGCTGCCAGTAAAGCCCTGACCGAGCCAGAGGCTGATGCCCTGCTGGCCAACCTCAGTGGGTGGGAAATGCGTATGGTAAATGAGCCCCGCATCGAGAAGATGTTTAAATTCAACGGGTTTGATCAGGCAATGGATTTCACCAATAAGGTTGCCCGCCTCGCTAAGGATGAGGACCATCACCCCGCTATTCTGACCGAATACGGGAAGGTGACCCTCGCTTGGTGGACGCACAAGGTCAAAGGTCTCCATCGGAACGATTTCGTTATGGCTGCAAGAAGCGATGCGTTGTATTCCCCTCCGCGGGAAAGCTAACCAGATCTTCCCCAGCCCCCTTTACTGACCTTTGCTGTTGCCGCCGAAAGTGGAGGGAATATCACCTCCCGGGGTGCTATCCTTCCAATTCGCCCGGTCGGACCGGCGATGTTTCTGTTTCTCTTCCCGCTGAAGCTCCCATTGCTCCTGAAAGAATTCCTGTTTTTCTTCCTTCTGTTCCTGAGCCAATAATTGTTTTAATAAAGTGTCTTCTTCACCTTGTTGGGATTTCTGTTTCGTGTTCATAAGTGCGCACCTTTTCCGTTACCACTATTTTTTCCATAGGCTTGGCATTGAAAAAACCAATAATCGTTCCGCACTTGTCCCGGAATTACCATTTGGAGCAATAGAATACAGCCAAACACTAACGGATTTAATGATCCGGCAGTTTACAAGGCGGTTTTTCAGGGATGCCTGTCTTCGTGCGTGGTCGTTTCCGTGATCTCCTCCACGGGTCCACGAGGTTTATAGAAGATCACCCAGATGATCCGTTCGATCGCCCAGGCGACCAACGCATAGATCATTAGCGCGATCAATGAAGGGGTTTCCAGGACAAAATTGCCATACGTGGGTGTAGCGGTTATCCCTTCAAAGGGCCACAGGAACAGTGTCGTGAATGCATAGATAAGTGAGACGATCGGGCTTGCGGGGTTGGCGCCAATAAGCTTCAGGAAGAAGCGAATCGCGATCAATGCCTCCAGGATCCCGAAAAGCAGCCAGACGACCTGGGTGGCTTTAAAGGTAATGACGCGTCCCTGGCGGTCTGGTTCGCGGACCACCGATCTTTCTTCCGTTGTTCTTCTGTTCGTAGGCATGGAACTCTCCTGGTCTATAATCAGGATGAATTGAAGATAAACTTAGCCCCCTTTTTCTTTTCAGTTCATTCTCGGACGCAGGCGCTTAGATGACGCCAAGGAGATTCAGGATAACCAGGATTATCACGATCACGATGAGCGTGTGGATCCAGCTGCCCGTGCGTGGAAATCTGGGAAATACCCTTGAACCGCCAAAGCCAAGCAGCCACAGGATCAAGAGAATAACAATAATTGTCCATACCATGAGATTTCTCCTTGTTCTTATCCAGTCGGATATCCTCAAGCACGTGGCCCGAGGGTTTATAAGACCTGCCCAAAATTCGGCTAGGAACAAAGGATTGACACCGAGGCGGTTAATCCTGTCACAGATACACGGCCATGGCGGCAATTCTGCGAGGCTCAACCTGCCACCGGGTAACCCTGCGGCAATGATACACGGAACCGACAGGAGAGACATCCACCAGATGGGGGATTTTTGCCTTCCCCGAGTGGGGTAGAACTCTTTCCTTATATATATACAGGCATATTAATACGTGGCTTATGAAAAAGTAATCTCCGGTGAGGTTTCACCCGAGGATCCCATCCAGATTAGCCGTGGGGAAAGCAGATTTTTCTGCCTGGTGGTCGTAAATGTTAGCCGAACAGCGGTTTTATGCCGTTTGTAGATTTTCCTGGTACCGTCCTGCCCTTGTGAGGAACGGAGAATCGATATAAAGCACTTTTTGCTGTTCCTCCAGGATCTCGGCGCAAGTCTTATATCCATCGGAATTATAGGGGATGGCATCCTCCCAGCCTGGTTCGAGGTGTTCGGCTTTTTTGGCGGAACATTCGAAAATATCGAATTTCGCACTGGTTGCAGCCAGGCGGGCATCCGTCTCATTTTCAGCCATCACATACAGGACCACTTTTACACGATACAGTTTCTTTTCCATTTTCCATCTCCTTTCCAGATGGGGATACTGCGATTCTCGATACTCAAGCAGGTGTCAGGGCTTTCAATTACGTGATCCGCGGATATTCTTCAATAGACGGGCTGGCCGGCAGAGTAAAGTAGAACAAGCTGCCTTTCCCGGCTTTACTTTCCACGCCAACCTTGCCTCCCAACCTCTCAATGATATGACGAACGATGGAAAGTCCCAGTCCATGACCGGATCGACAGTTCTTGTCGACGTGACTAAAGGGCACGAAAAGTTTTTCCTGAATTTCCAGAGGAATACCAAACCCATTATCCAGGACCCAAAAACTGATCATCCCACCGGGCTGGGAGGTGGTCCCCAACCTGACCACTGGGGGGCGTCCCCCGAACTTGATGGCGTTGCTGATGTAATTGGCCCATACTTCTTCGATCCAGGGAGAGTAACCGATGGCAGACGGCCAGGCATCCGGGACGATGATCGTACCCTGGTATTCCCTGACCAAGAAATCCAATCGTCTGCGGATCCTCGCGGTTACCATACCCATATCAACTGCATCCAGGGGGATCTCCATTGTGCGGACTTGCGATATGAACAACAGGTTTTCGACGGTATTGTTCATTTCAAATGCGGTTGTGCGGATCTGCTGCATCTATTCACACGATTCCTACAAAGGTATTTCCTGTCAAGCCTTGTTGGAGGGGATGGCTTATTCAAGCTTATCCTGATGGCTATTATAGGTTCGGGATGAGTGGTCACCATTTGAAATAATTTGAAATCATTGGGGGGCATCTGGAATCAAAAAATCCCCCTCCGAAGTTGTTCGTCCCCTTGTGCTATGATTTTTTCTTCTTCTTCACCTGGGAAACACGCGGTCCGATAACGAGGGTCAACAGATGTTCTACGCCATCATCTACGAGTGGGAATCGATTTCCCCTGAAGGCGACATCGTCCATCCAGGCTTCGCTTACGCCTCGGTTGTATCCCTGGGGATTTTTCACCTGGACGCGATAGATGGTATTTCCGAAGCGGTAGGAAAATGAAAACCCGGGCCATTGTGACGGAATACATGGATCGATGATCAGCGTCTTTCCTTCGCGTGTAATGCCGAGGATGGCTTCGATTCCCAGACGATACATCCACGCGGCCGAACCCGTATACCAGGTCCAGCCGCCGTTGCCTGTGTGAGGGAACTGACTGTAAACATCCGCGGCGATCACATAAGGCTCGACCTGATAATGCTTCATTTTTTCGTCGCTGTCAGCATGGTAAATTGGATTAAGCAGGCGGAAAACGGCCTCAGCCCGATTGCCTTCTCCCAGACGGGCGAAAGCCCAGCCTACCCAGATGGCGGCGTGGGTATATTGACCGCCGTTCTCGCGAATACCGGGGGGGTAGGCCTTGATATAGCCGGGATTGCGTCGGGTTTTGTGGAATGGCGGGGTGAGCAATAAGACCAGTTGGTCGCTCTCTTTGATCAGCCGCTGTTCCACTGAAGCCATTGCGTAGGCGGCTCGGTGTGGATTGCCGGCCTCGGAGAGCACAGCCCACGATTGGGAGATGGAATCGATAATACATTCGTTGTCTGTGCGGCTGCCAAGTTTGGCCCCATCATCATAGTAGGCACGCAGGTACCAATCCCCATCCCAGGCAGTGGATTCAATTGCCTTCGCAAGGGCTTCGGCTTTCCTGCGATAGGGGGATGGGTCCTCTCGCATGGCCTCGCATAGGATGACAAAGCGCATCAAGGTGGCATAGGTGAACCAGCCCAGCCAGACGCTTTCGCCGCGGCCGTTGGCTCCCACCAGATTCATGCCATCGTTCCAGTCACCGGTGCCCATGAGCGGCAGGCCATGTGGACCGGAGGTGATGCCCTTTTCAATAGCCCGGCGGCAATGCTCAAAAAGAGTGTAGCCCTCGCTGGCGGATTCATATTGCCCGTAGCGTTCATTCTCTTCCGGTCTGAGCACATCGCCCTTCAGGAAGGGGATCTTTTCACTCAGAATACCCCTGTCTCCGCTGGTGGTGACGTATTCTGCGACGACATACGGCAGCCAGAGCAGGTCATCTGAAAAACGCGTGCGGATACCCCGACCGGAAGGCGGGTGCCACCAATGGAGCACATCCCCGGCTTCGAACTGGCGGCCGGCCGCGTTCAATATATGTTCCCGGGCGATCTGCGGACGCGTCTGCAATACAGCCAGCACATCCTGAAGTTGATCGCGGAAGCCAAAGGCCCCGCTGGATTGATACAGGGCCGATCTCCCCCAAATGCGGCAGCTGACGGCCTGGTAGAGCAGCCAGCGGTTCAGCATCAGGTCCATGCCCGGCTCCGGTGTCTGGACCGTGATCTGACCCAGCAGGTCATCCCATTGGCGCTGGACGGCCTCCCACTCCATCGCGACTTTGCCCGGCTGCTGGAATTCTTCGATCAGCGCCTGGCTTTCCAGGAGGTCGCGGCCTTCGCCCACCAGGAAAAAGACCTCTTCTTCTTCTCCGGGCCGCAGGTCTACGTGGAGCTGAATGGCCGCGCAGGGATCCAGCCCGGCCCGAACGGTGCTGGCCAGACCTATCCGTCCAAGAGCAGCCGGAAAATGGTAATCTCCCGTTCGACCGAGGAATTCATCCCGGTCGGAGGTGACCCCGTGAGGCGTTTTACTGGAGGAGAGAAAGGCAACGCTATTCCAGAATTCGGGATTGTAGTGGTTGGTGGCCATGAGTGCGTTCAAAGAAGGATTGTAATCCGAAAGGATGAATGCTTTCGAGCCCTGGCGATCGACACCCAGCACCCATTCGCAGTAATAAGTGACGGTAATGCGGCGGGGTTTATCCCACATATTCTTGAGGTGCAGAGAAGCGATCTTCACCGGTGCATCCACTGCGGCGAAGAGACGCAAGAATTGATTGAGGCCGTGACCCCGACTCTCGAAGGTGGTGTATCCGGCTCCGTGGCGGACCACAAAGGCTGCATCCTTTCCAGCCGGCAGAGGCGTGGGTGACCATACGGCGCCCGTCTCCTCGTCCCGCAGGTAGATGGCCTCCCCGGGTGTGTCGGCAACCGGATCATTTCGCCAGGGGGAGAGGCGGTTTTCACCGCTGTTCTCCGCCCAGGTGTAGCCGGAACCACTTTCCGATACCAGGAAACCAACGCGCGGGTTGGCGACCACATTGATCCAGGGTTTGGGAGTGGTCTGGCCCCGACCAAGGTAGATGACATATTCCTTTCCATCCGGGCTGAAGCCTCCCAGACCGTTGTCCATTTGAAGGTCAGCCGGGCGGTCGATATCGGCGGTTTCATCCTTCTCCTGTTCCCCTGGAAGGGCTGGAATGAAGGCCGGTAGGCGAATATCTGTTGTGGAAAGGCGCTGTGCATGCTCGGCCAGGCTGCCTTTTTGTGGATCCAGAATGACGCTGGCAAAGGTCTCCAGCAGGATCCGGTCGGCTTCGGGGATCTGATCGGTACGGAGAAGGAAAATGCCCTCGCGCTGATTCAGCCAGACATCGGCACCCATATGGACCAACTGACTCATGATCTGGTTATGCAATTCCATGCCATAACCGGTATCCTGATCGTTCAGTATGACCAGGTTTATCTTTGCTTTCAGGCTGCGCCAAAAGAGATAGGCTTGCAGCGTTTCAGATAATAGCGGGTCATCGGCGTCTGAGACGTGTAATAAAAGAACCGGCAGGTCGCCTGAAACCCCGTAGCTCCACAGTCCCGATTGCCCCTTGTTGTTCTTCTCCAGAGTGGCAAATTCGGCCCGCAGCGTGGCAGAAGGATAGAGAAGGGCCGATAAAATCTTTTGGACTTGCTCCACGTTGGAGGTGGTCATGCCCAATCTGGCTAATTTCTCTTCACTCAGGCTTCGAGCCTCTTCAAACACGCGGTTGATCAGCGAATGAGATTTGTAACGGGTCAGTCGTTCCAATATGGCCGTGCGAGTGCGTGTGGCAAAGGTAAGGAAGTAAACCTGCAGGGCGCGTATGCGGTTTGATGGTGATCTCCTGGGCCAGCGACATGATCGGGTCCAGCGTCTCGCCAATGGTACGAGATAGTTCTCTATGCGTGCCGTCAAGCGCCAGCGGAGAGCGCAAGGAACGGCCTCTTCCGAGAAAACGCATCCGGTTGCTTTCGTATTCGCCTGTCAACTCGGAGCCGGGTTCCACGACTACGGCATGAGCCAGGAAGACCGGTTTTTCTTCAGAAGAGCGGGGCCGACGATAAAAGAGCAACGCGTTCTTGTCGGGCAAGTATTCACTGACAATGAACAATTTATTGAAGGCCGGGTGACGTTGGTCGGAGGCAAGGGGGGCCAGTGCCACTTCTGCATAGCTGGTCAGACTAAGGTGCCTGATATGGTCACTGTCGTTATGCAATGTGACCCGCCGGACCTCCACATCATCCGTCCCGACAGTGATCTCGTTGTGGATGGAAATATTATTGTCCCAGCGATGGAATTCTGCCTTGTGAGGAAAGAATATGACCTCCTGGGAATCCGGTTGGCAGCCTATCGGCTGGCAACCGGCTGACCAGAGCGCGCCGCTGTCCAGATCTTTGATATAGAGCCAGTTTCCCCAGTTATCCAGGGTGGTATCGGAATGCCAGCGGGTCAGGGCGAATTCCTCCCACTGGCTGTAGCCTCCACCGGCATTGGTGATCAAGACGCTGTAATTTCCTCCGCTGAGGAAATGGACCTGCGGAACTGGACTCTGGACCGGTACTCGCCAGGGAGTTGAATTGGCGGGCCTGACGAGGGAATGCCTGCTTCCGGGTTCGTCGGGATGTGGATATTCGATATGTGGATTATCAGGGATCTTTTCTTGTAGAAGCAGCTCCACCGATTTGATGCGTTCATCCGAATTGAAACGCCGGATCATGACTTCGTCGGCCAGGTAGTTGCAGGCGGCAATCAAGATCATGCCCTGGTGATGGGCCATATAGGATTGGACGATGCCATACTCATGACCTGCCGGCAAGCGGCCTTTCGTGTAGTCAATCGCCTCATAGAGGCCGAAACGACCGATCATTTTTCGTTTCTCAAAGCGGAGCAGGTTCTCATACACCTTATGGGGCTGGAGGGTCAATGCGATCATGGATGCGTAGGGCGTAACTACCAGATCATCGGGGAGGTCGCGTTTATAGCCAAGTTCGGGAACGCCGAAAGCCCGGTACTGGTAATTCATGGCCGCGTCAAACGAGTAGAAGCCGGATTCGGATATTCCCCAGGGGATGTGTTTCTCGTTGGCGTAATCCATCTGCACCGCGATGGCGGTTTCACAACTTTCTGAAACCAGGGTGCCCGGGTAATTCCGGAAAAAGAGAACCGGCATGAGGTACTCAAACATGGTCCCGCTCCAGGAAAGCAGGACTTCCCTGCCGTTCACCTTCGTAACCGGCCGGGCCAGATGCAGCCAATGGCGGAAAGGAACATCGCCCTTCGCAATGGCGATAAGGCTGGCCACCCTGGCTTCAGAGGCTAAAAGATCATAATAGCTGTTATCGAGTTCTCTCGGTGATGGCGTTATAGCCAATATGGAAAATCTGACGCTGATTATTGTAAAGGAATTTGAAATCCATCTCGTCGGCGGCTGTCTTGGCCTGCCTGGCCAAATCGTTGAAGCCGATCAGCAGCGTCTCCACGCGGAATTTGGCGGAGGTCAAATCATTGTCCAGCCGCCTGCACCAATCCCGCGCTTCGAGAATGGGTTTGGCCGGCCCTGGCCTGTCTTGAAGATGTTTTTCCAATTCTTTCAATGCCGCCAGAATGCGGTCGTATTCGGCGGCTGCTCCTGCCAGGGCGGGGAGATCGGAGGGGAGTTTTTCCAGGAATGTCTGCCAGGGTTTAACCAGGGCGGAATTCACCTGTGCAAATAGCCTTGGCGGATGGTCGACCCGGCTGAACCAGGGCGCCAACAGCTTGATGTTGCGCTGCATGCTGACGAGTTGTTGATGGAGTGTATCCAGGTAGAGCTGCAGATCGGTCAAGACCTCCTGATCCAGATTCGCCTCGGCACTTTCCAGCAGACCCATCAGGTGGCCGGATATGCGGTACCAGCCATCGCCTGAAAGCCACTGGATCGTCCCGGTCCACGCCCACGGCTTATTCATTATGGATGTGATCTGTTTGGAAATACTCTTGATCTCAGATTCGAAGGTCTGGAATGCCGGATTTTGATTGTCTTTTTCCAATTTTCCTAAAATGTCCGTCAGGATATCCAGAATCACCAACAGACCGCGCCATTGCTGCCTGCTGATTAATGGGGCTTTTTCCATTGCCAGGCAGCCTTCTTTGAATGTAATGAGACAGGCAGCCAGGTTACCGCTGTCCACGGTGGATACGTAGCGTGGCGGCATTGGCATCATCGTCTTTGTGTCATACCAATTCAACCAATGGCCGCGGTAGCGTTCCAATTTATCCATGTTCTCGAAGGTGTTGCGCAGGCGGACGGCTAATTCAAACAGGCCAATATAGCCCAGGTCGTAGGCTGACAATGAAGAGAGGAGGTACAGCCCGATATTGGTCGGGGTTGTGTAGTGGGCAACGCTGCTGCGGGGATTTTCCTGGAAGTGATCCGGAGGCAGCCAGTGATCGTTAGGGCCGGTGAATCGTTCGAAGAAGGCCCATGTGCGGCGGGCCAGGCGCTGAATATATCTGACCTGTGATTCTTGCAGAGGTGCGGGCTTATGTACGATCGGCCGGCTGATCGAATAGGCGATTTGTGGAGATATGGTCCATAAAATTAGGAAAGGAGCGGCGATGATCAGATTGGCTGGCCTGAAGAATATGATCACCAGGCCCAACAGAACATTGAAGACCAGCGAAGAAGCCATCTCCAGCCACGTCTGCGGCTGTGTATTTTTGAATGTTCGGGAAAAATGAGCCGCAGTGATCCACTGCAGAAAGTGCCTTTTCGCGATCAGGAGACGGATAATGGTCGTGCCGACAGCGCTGAGGGAAAGGTAGGCCTCATACGGAAGGAACAAGATCGCCATAAGCCAACGGGCAAATGGGACACGCAATCCAGCAATAATATCTTTTAACGTAAAGTTGTGAAGGTTTTTCCTCACATCATGGATCGTCTGGACAGCCGTGGTGAGGGCAGGGCCCAAAAGCAGGAAGGCCGTCCAGAGCCAGGGCGAGCCGGGCAGGACCAGCCAGGCCAGCCAGAAATATGCGAAGGTCATGGGAGCCAGCAGGCTGCGCCGTAAGTTGTCAAAAATCTTCCAGCGGTCGAGCAGGGAAAATCGATTGCGGTCCGTTCCATTTTCGGTGGGCACCTGCCGGAATAACCAGGGCAATAATTGCCAATCTCCGCGTATCCAGCGCTGCAGCCGGCGGGTGTGAACGAGGTAACGCGACGGGTAGTCTTCGTATAGAACGATGTCGGTGACAAGGCCGGCTCGTCCGTACATGCCTTCGAAAAGGTCATGACTCAGTAAGGCGTTCTCAGGGACCTGCCCGGCAAAACTCCTTTCGAATGAGGCCACATCGTAAATGCCTTTGCCGACGTAACTTCCTTCCCCGAATAGATCCTGATAGACATCTGAAACAGCCAACGTGTACAGATCGAAACCGGTGTTGCCAGAATTTATTCGTGAGAATAAGGACCGATTGGCGCTGGTAGGTTTGATGGCTACACGCGGCTGGAGGATCGTATATCCCGCTACGGAGGAGCGGCCGTCTTCGGAGAAAACGGCTTTATTCAATGGGTGTGCCAACGTGGCCACCAGGCGGCTGGCGCTGCCGCGCGGCAAAGAAGTATCGGCATCCAGCGTGATCACATATTTGATCTCGGGCAGGATTTCCAGATTTCCCAACTGGGTTTTATAGGATGTTTCCCCCTGACCCAGGATCAAGCGGTTGAATTCAGCGAGCTTGCCGCGTTTTCGTTCCCAGCCGATCCAGGCTTCTTCAGAAGCGTTCCAGACCCGTTCGCGGTGGAATAAATAAAAAGGGGCGCGCTGCTTATATTTATGATTCAGTTTTACAACGCCTTGCTGTGCCTGCTCAAGCAGAGGCGCATCTGCGGATAATTCCGGTTGAGTTGAATCCAGGTAATCGGACAGTAGTGCGAAAGTTAACTGCGGATCCGGGTTGCCGAGAAAGTGCTGCTCCAGGTCTTTCAAGGCTGAGTCAATTTCAGCGGGGTTGGAGAGCATCATCGGCACCACCACCATGGTCCGGTACCCGGGCGGGATGCCCCTGGAGAAATCCATCCGTGCGAGCACCCGCGGGGGAATGATGTGGGTCACGGCCCAGTTGGTCAGGTTGGTGGCTGCTTCGAGGGCCAACCCGCTGCCCAAAACCCCCACGGCAACCAAGTGGGCGAGAGAGCCTCCAGAGAGATAGGTATAAGCCAGCAGAACGGACACAACCAGGAAGGAGAATGCGGCGATGCTGCCAAGATAAGCCGCCTTTGAATGTGCCAGGATCCAGCGGATCAACCGCGTTCCGGGAACGGACCGATAACCAATCTGTGCTTCCAGGTACGGGCGACCCGAGTCGATCAAATAAAAGCCAACATGGCCTTTGCGGTCAGTTTCACCAGGAAATATGTTGGGCTCGGTTTCTGCCTGGCGGGCGCATTCGACCGTCTTTTGGGCGACGGCTTCCTCGCTCAGGTCCGAATGGCGGGCCATTTCTTCGATGATCGAACGGTACTGGTTGCGGGTGTCAAAATCCATGCGGGCATAGATCCTGGCGGGATCGGTGGCAAGGATCTGTTCAACCAGGCTGGTCTGTTCGAAGAAAGATTTCCATTCTGAGACGGCTAACAGGCGCAGGCTGATGAAGCAATTCGCCACAATCGTTTCATTGGTGATATTCGCAGGAATGGGCAGAATGGATTGTTTTTGAAGAAGATCGGGGCTATCTTGACCGATGACCGAAGTTACTGCAGTGGCTAATTTTTCCAGGATGCCGATGCGGAACATGGTCGGCAGGGCCCATAATTCGCCGATATTGAGCGGGGCTGCCCGCTGATATTCCTGAACAAAGGAGGTGAGCTGCTGGAAATCGAGCTGACCCTGGTTGTAGCCGATCAATTCCCAGGCCAGGGAAAACACGCGTGGATAATCCTTGAGGTCCGTATTGTCCAGCTTTGGAAGTTGATCCAAATAGCCTTTGGGGAGGTCTTCTTCGATCAAGTGGAATGTCTGCTCGACAATATAAAAATTATCCAGCATCCACTCGCCGGCGCGGGAAAAGGTTATTTCATTCGCAGAGGTTGCCCTGAAGTATTGATAGGCGTCCGTCAGGATCTTTTTCCAAACCGGAATATGCCTGAAGAGAAGGATCCTTTGTTTGGGATTCTTCTCATGGGCAATGGAATGGTTTTCTGCCAGATTGCGGGCAAGTTGATCCAACGGGGTTCCAGGATCGAGGCTGGCTTGCCCTATCTCATTCACTGGAGTAACTTGCATAAATTATTTCTCTGTGAGTTTTCGAGGTGCTCTGCCTGCCGCCGTCGGTTCATCCTTCACCGGCAGGTCCTGCACGATCAGCAGGGGGACTTTGCTATATAAGATGAAATTGTTCACCATGCTGCCATAAGGCCATTGAATATTCCCAGACAAACCGTGGGCGCTGAGGGCGACCATTGAAATTTTTTCCTGATCGGCGAACATATGCAGAGCCTCTGTCGCGTTGGCATGGGTCAGCAAATGTGTTTGGACTTCAATCCCTTCCAGGGGTGAATGCAGGCGGATCTGTTCCAGGTATTGATCGGCTTCTTCGCGGTTCCTGGCGACGAGTTTATCCGATAATTCCATATCCTCGCGGGTCAACGGTAGCTGCCGCGGCATCTCGGGGATCTTCACTACATGGACGAGGTAAATCCTGGATTTATGATAGCGGGCAAAAAGCGCCACCATGGGGAGCACGTTTTCTGCGCGCCTGGACCCATCCAATGGAACCATGATGCGAGTGTAGAGGTTTTCATCTGTTTCATTTTCGACCGGCATACGTGCCCGGATGATGAGGACCGAAGTGGGCGCGCTGAAGATGATCTTCTGGGTCACACCGCTGATGCCCCACTGGCTTAACCCACTGCGTCCATGACTGCTGAGAATAATCAGGTTGATCCCATGTGTTTTGGAATATTCGGTGATCGAATTCTGCGACCAATCCCTCCTGGACAATCAATTCAACTTTCAAGCCGGATTTGAGCAATTTGGCGCTGACCTTGTCGAGATATAACTTCGCCCCGGTCTTGTTGATCTGCCAGTTCACCAGATCGAATAATTGTGATTTTCCCGCCTCCTGACCCTTATCCACTACGCGCAGCAACTTCACCTTCGCGCCGAAGGCTTGCGCCAGAGCGCTGGCATACGGCAGGACACATTCAGCCAGGAGAGAGCCGTCCAAGGGAACCAAAATGGGATCGAACATAGATCATTCCTTCCATGTCCCAATATTATTCACCTGCAATATTGGCAACATCCATCCACGCAATAAATTTCGATGAGCAAAAACATACGACACATTGGGCCGCGGGAGAGTGCAAAGTTTTCGTGTACCTATGGAAAGTTATATTTCCCAGGCGGTAGCGTGGTTAGCCTGAAATTGGGGTATAAAAATTCCCCAGCCTGGGGAATTTCCACCAGGACAATTAAATAATTATACTCCAGAATATCCGAATTCTATGGTGCTCTAGGAAAGCCTGTATACATAAACAAACAACAATAAGGTGGGATTTCCCCCTCAGTTCGATCAGATGGATGTATTACGGGGGCTATTTCAGATAATGAAGAAAAGCCCTGGCAGGCCTTTTTATGATTGTTGAGGCAGTGTCTTTCTTTACCCGCCCGCAGGATTTTTCCGGGTCAGTATCTTCTTGATTTCGAGCCGCTTCATTCAGGTGAACGAAGTTATGGCGGGTGGGCGGCATTAAGAGCAGCCCTGCCAGCGTCTTTTTCCCCCAGTAATCCGCCAGCCAGCGCGTGGATGCTACCACTGCCCCTTCGACCCAGGCCCTTTCCAGGCGAGCTGGATCGACCTTCAGCCGCAGTTCTGCAGGCTGGGTGTTTCCCACGATCTCACGGGTGCGGCATCCAACAGCAACGCGATAGGCTTTTAATGCCTCCAGGTTGACGGTCTCGCTCAACAGAGCGATGGCAGCGGCATCGAGGGCATTGCCGGTCTCGCGGGAATCAAAGCCGATGCGGGTAGGCCAGTCATCTTTCAATAACACCTGCTTATCATTGGCGATCAATATATTCATGGTGACATCTTCACAGCGGGCAAGATGCCATAGAATCCATGCAATCGAGTGCGGCTCGCCGGTGGGGATGCAGCGCAGATCCGCATCATCGAGGCTTTGCAGAACCTCGTCTTCGTAAGACCAGATGGTGGAAGGTCCCGTCACGAGGGAGGAGTGAACCATGCCGTGATGGACCATAAATA
Source organism: uncultured Chloroflexia bacterium (assembly GCA_963847105.1). Lineage (GTDB taxonomy): Bacteria > Chloroflexota > Anaerolineae > Anaerolineales > Villigracilaceae > UBA877. The sequence continues at coordinate 680,037 of CAWJYP010000003.1, forward strand.
ACTCGATGGCCCGGCCATGGTCACGGGGGTTTTCCAGGGCGCGCAGGAGTTCCTGCTGCTGTGCATTCCAGATTTTGTGGTGAGGATCCATCACGGCATTTATTCCTTCTTTTATTTCATTCGGTTATTTGAGGGAGCGCTTGCTGCGGGTTTCCTGCAGTTTTTGCGCAGGTATGCGCCGGTCGAGCAAGTCGAGTGATATTTCGATGACTTCTCTGGCTTCGGCAGGCGTGGTTGTGCCGATGGTGACCATATCCTGATCGCGGATGGTGTTCCAGACGAATGCCAGCCCCGCGATGGGCAGCAACCGCCCGGCGGCAAGTGGCTTGATGGTCATGACCGGCTTTTTGGCTTCACTAATGATCTTCATGACCCAGTCTGCTTCGACCTGCATCAGGAATCCGGCCGAGTTGTAGATCTGGATATACGTCTCGATATCGGCGTTCATTTTGTCGGCATAGACCACCGCTTCAGGCATATGGGTCGACAGACCGGGGATCATGCCTCGCTGGCGGATCATGAGGGTATATTTTTCCAGGTCGCGAATGACCCCTGCCCGCCGGTCGATCAGGGCATCCGTAACGGATTGATGCGGCATGCAAAAAGTAGCGGCCATGGCCGCGCATTGGTCGAAAACAGCCTCGGGAGAATTGGCGAGTTGCGGATGCGGATCTAGGTCGAAGGCGGGGGTGTAAATGCGGATGATCTTCCGTCCGGTCCGCTGCTCCGTTTCACGGATGGAATCATCCAGCAGAGGAGAGAGCGGGCCCATGACCGCATCGATACCGTACTCCATGAAAACGCTCAACAGAGCGGTGATCCGTTCGCCGCTTTGGTACTCCTTTATGAAGGTATCTTTGGCGAGGCTGGTATGGGACCAGCCCAGCAGCCAGTTCGTGCCGACGATCAGGCGAGGCAGGCTGACGCCGCCGACGATGGTCCGAGGAAATTCTGCATGGATGGACATGGAAGGGTCTCCTTTGGATAAAATTAATATATCCGACTTTGAGATCTTTTGCAATACGGTCATTTCTAAGTTCCCTGATGTGAAAAGTTGTGATATAAATTCAGCGATATGAACCCCGGAAACTCCTTTTTTCAAACCGCCTTGCAGGATTTTAATAACGCCCGCCGAAAAGCCTCCCTGCAGGAGATCCTGGCGCACCTGACCGGCAGGTCGAATGAGCTTCTTTCGTATGAAGAAGTGGCAGAAAAACTAAAACTGAATGTACGCACTGAGCGAGGGGTGCAAGAGATCCCCGTCAAAGCCATCGTAGGGAGCGTGGGACGGTATTCGGAGTTCACTCGTGAATTCCTGCCGCTCCGCAGTCAAGATCAGGAACGGTGGGCGCGGGTTAAAAGTGTCATCGATGACCCCGAAGGCAATGCCATGCCGCCTATTGAGGTATATAAAGTGGGGGAAGTGTTCTTTGTGCTGGATGGCAATCACCGCGTGTCGATCGCCCGCCAGGAAGGTTTCGAATTCATTGAAGCCCATGTCATTGAGGTCAGGACCGATGTACCTTTCACCGCCGATACCCGGCTGGATGATCTGATCATCAAATCGGAATACGTTGATTTCCTGGAGGAAACGGGACTGGCATCCTTAAGACCGGGGGTCGACCTGAGCGTCTCTGTGCCGGGTCAATACGAGAAATTGAAGGAACACATCCAGGTCCATCGCTATTTCATGGGTATCGACCTGAAGCAGGAAATTTCCTATCCAGATGCTGTCGGGCATTGGTATGATGCTGTTTACATGAGCATCATTGAACCTACGCGGGAGCGAGGTTTGTTGCGCTGGTTCCCCGACCGGACTGAAACTGACCTCTACCTGTGGGTATCGGAATATCGGTTGGAGCTTCAAAATGACCTGGGTTGGTCCATCCGGCCCGCAGACGCAGTCACGGAATTGGCCTCGAAAGAAAGCCGCGGCAGTGATCTATCGGATACCGGCAGCTGGCGAACGGCGAAAATGTTCGATCGGTATCTTGACAAGCTTTTTGGAGAGATCCTGGTACCGATCACTGGTACACCCGAGAGCTGGCAGGCGTTGGAACAGGCGATCATCATTGCTCAAAAAGAGCAATCCGACTTGAATGGGCTGCACCTGGTGTCTTCGGACAAATATCTCGATTCTGATAATGCCCGCGCGATCCGGGTTCGCTTCCACCAACGCTGTGAAGAGGCCAACCTGACCGCCAATCTGGCAGTGGAAAAAGGTAGCGTATCGAAGCAGGTTCCCGAGCGCGCCATCCTGACTGACTTAGTGGTATTGAATGTTGCCCATCCACCTCTGCCGGGATTGGCGAGTCTTCGCTCCGGCTTGCGTTCGATCATCTGGCGATGTGCCCGCCCCATCTTGACCGTGCCCGGCAAGGTCAGCCCACTGGACAGGGTTTTGCTGGCCTTCGACGGTAGCGCCAAGTCAAAAGAAGCGTTGTTTGTGGCGACCTACCTGGCTGAAAAATGGAAGGTGGAACTGGTGGTGGTGACGCTGAAACGCAGCGCCTCTGCCACGGCTCAGGACTATGCCCGCTCCTATTTGGAATTGCATGAAATCCAGGCCAACTTTATCGAGAAAAAAGGTTCATTTGAAACCTTCACAAAGATCATCAAAGATTGCCGTATCAACCTGGTGGTAATGGGTAGTTACAGTGGCTCCAAAATCAGTGAAATTATTTTCGGAAGCGCGGTGAATTTCCTGCTGCGCCAGGCTCGTTGTCCCTTGCTGATCTGCCGGTAACTTGGAAATAAGCACTCTCAGCCAGGTCATTCTGTTCAAAGGATATTGTGCATCCCATGGCGATCAATAAACGCTGGCAGACCGCGACCCTGCTTACCCCGCAGGCAGACGAATTACTGGCGGCTTTCCCGCCCATCCTGCGCCAATTATTGTTCAACCGTGGTTATGCCACGGATGCGGACGCGCGCGCGTTCCTGCGGGCGCAGACGAGTTTTGACCCCGACCCGTTTCAAATGACGGGGATGGAGACGGCGGTCGCTAGGATATCTTCCGCCATCCACGATAAAGAGCACATCGCAGTCTACGGGGATTACGACGTGGACGGTGTGACGGCAACGGCGCTGCTGGTTCAAGCCTTGCGGTATCTGGGCGGGCAGGTCGAGCCATATATCCCCAACCGGTTTGATGAAGGCTACGGGCTGAACCCGGAGGCTCTCCTAGCGCTGAAGCAGCAGGGGACAACCCTCGTTATCAGTGTCGACTGCGGCATTCGCTCGCCGGCGGAGGCCCTGTATGCCCAGACCATCGGCGTGGACCTGATCATCACAGACCACCACCAGCCAGCCGAGGGCGACTTGCCCGTGGCAGTGGCGGTCATCAACCCCAAGCAGGAAGGCGATATCTACCCGGATAAAGACCTGGCAGGCGTAGGCGTGGCGTTTAAGATCGTTCAGGCATTGTTTGACAGCGAGCGTTCGCCTTTAGGCAACCTGGTAGATAACACAATGAGAATTCCAAAAATGGAATTTCTCGAAAGTTTGCTGGACCTGGTGGCATTGGGTACTGTGGCGGACCTGGCTCCGTTAGTGGGGGAAAACCGCAGCCTGGTACGCAGGGGACTGGTCAAGATCCGCGAAAGCGGCCGGCAGGGATTGTTCTCCCTGGCAGCCGTGGCAGATCTGTCTCTGGGCCGGACGACGGCTACCAATATTGGGTTCGTTTTGGGGCCACGCTTGAACGCAGCCGGACGGCTCGAATTTGCCCTGGCGGCTTATGAACTGCTCACCACCACCGATGTTCGCAAGGCAGGTGAATTGGCGCAGCAACTGAATGTGCAGAACCGCCATCGGCAGGAGATCACCCGCAAGATCCAGGAAGAAGCCGAGGCGCTGGCTCTGGCAGAGGATCCTGAACCCGACCTGCTGTTTGCCGTCCATGAGGATTTCAATTCCGGGGTGGTGGGGTTGGCAGCGGCCCGCCTGGTGGAAACATTTTACCGCCCGGCCATCGTAGGCCAGATCACCGCTGAAACTACTCGCTGCTCCTGCAGGTCCATTCCCGAATTCCATATTACCAAGGCGCTGGATCAATGCAAGGATCTGCTTGTCCGGCATGGAGGCCATGCCGCCGCAGCGGGTTTTACCGTCCTTAATGAAAACCTGCCGGAATTGAAGCGACGGTTGAACGAGCAAGCGAGAGATTTATTGCATGGAGCCGATCTGCGGCAAACCCTCAATGCGGATATCGAGGTGCCTCTGATGGAGTTGAAGGCCGAGCTGCTCAAGCACCTTGAATACTTTCAACCGACCGGGTATGGTAACCCGGAGGCTGTCTTTTACAGCCACAATGTGCGCGTAACCAATTCACGCACGGTGGGGGCGGAAGGAAAACATCTCAAATTGGTGGTTACGGATGGGCATGTTTCATTCGATGCGATCGGGTTTCGGTTGGGACATCTCCAGCCGGCCCTGCCCACCCATGTTGACCTGATCTATACCTTCGAATCCAATGAATATAATGGTAGGACGTCGCTGCAGTTGAATTTGAAGGACGTTAAACCAGCGGAAAATGTTGAAAAGTAGTTCAGGCAAAAAAATGGCTCCTGTTCTTATGGGAGCCGTTTTGTATTGGATCAATCGACGAACCGGTATTTCAGCAATGACCAGATGGCAATAAATGCATCCTTCAATTTGATCTTCTTCCCCTCAGAATAATCACGGGGATTGAAGGATATCGGCACTTCGTAAACATTCACCTTGCGTTTGAGTATCTTGGCGGTGAATTCAGGTTCGAAATCAAAGCGATTGGCCCGCAGGACCACGCCCTGGAGAACCTCCCGGCGGAAAACTTTATAGCCGGTTTCCATATCACTCAGGATGGTATTGTAAAGGATGTTGGTGGCGAAGGTCAGCAGTTTGTTGGCGATCATGTGCCAGAACATGACCGCCCGGCGCGGCCCACCCAGGAAACGCGAACCGTACACCACATCGGCGATGCCTTCCTCGATGGGCTTGAGCAGGGCCGGGTAATCACGAGGGTCATATTCCAGATCGGCATCCTGGATCAGGATGACGTCACCGGTGGCGGCGGCGATGCCGGTCCGCACGGCTGCGCCTTTCCCCAGGTTCTTCTGGTGCAGGATCACTCGGATGCATTTCTCGCAATCCAATTCAGTCAACAAAATGCGGGTCCCATCCGTGGAACCGTCATCGACGAGGAGAATCTCCTGCGCAAGTCCGGTCGCAAGAACACGTTCGACGAGGGTCTTTAAGGTCTTGGATTCGTTAAATATGGGGATAACGACTGAAAGATTCATGCGGCGATTATAAACGAAATGCAACGATAGGAAAAATCTCACCGTGCTATAATCATAGGGTGTATATCATCGGGAGGTAGTTATGCTGAATGTGCAGAGCCCTCAAGCCGCTGCCCAGAGTGTTCAATTCGTTCCCCCACCGATCAATAAGCTGGAGGATACGGGTCTCTCATTACTCTGGCTGCAGGACCTGGCGCTAAAGATTTTCTATTACCAGGGTTATCTTTCCGGCTTCAAAGTTGCCGAAGAGATCGCCTTGCCATTTGCAGGGATCGTTGATCAGATCCTGGAAGGGTTGAAACGCGAGAAACTCGTGGAAGTGAAATCCTCCCAAATGGGGTTGGGTGAAGGGTCGTATCTCTACGCCATCACGGGAGCGGGAATCTTGCGCGCACGCGAGGCCATGGAGCGGAGCCAGTATGCGGGTCCGGCGCCGGTGCCGATCGAGATTTACAACGAATCCATCCGCAAGCAAAGCCGTGGGCGGGTCGCTATCACCAGCCGGACGATGCGGCAGATCCTTTCGCAGATGGTGCTCTCGGAGGATACATTCCAGAGGTTGGGGCCGGCGCTTAACTCCGGCACCTCGATCTTCCTGTATGGTCCTCCCGGCAACGGCAAGACCAGTGTTGCCAAGGCATTTGGCAACCTCGTCCTCAGTCAGAATATGTACATTCCCTATGCCCTCTATCTTGACGGGCAGATTGTCAAATATTACGACTCGGTCAACCATCAATTAGCGCCTCAATCGGATTCGACGCCCAATGGGACTGGCGCCCTGCGCGGCGGCGGTGGAAGGCGCGATCCCCGCTGGATCAAGATCCGCCGGCCGTTTATCATGGTTGGCGGCGAGTTGACCCTGGAAGGGCTGGACCTGGTATTTGACGACACGCACAAATTTTACGAAGCCCCGTTCCAGGTGAAGGCCAATGGCGGCATCCTGTTGATCGATGACTTCGGCAGGCAGCAGGTAAGACCGCGCGACCTTCTCAACCGTTGGATCGTGCCTCTTGAAAACCGGGTTGATTACCTGACCCTGCATACTGGCCGCAAAGTGGAGATCCCCTTTGACGTGCTGGTGGTTTTCTCCACCAACCTGCCCCCGCGTGATCTGGTAGATGAGGCCTTCCTCAGACGGTTGCGCCACAAGATCGAGATCGGCGATCCTTCTTATGAAGATTACCGGGAGATCTTCAAGCGGGTTTCCCAACAGAAGGGTATTCCTTATAACGATCAGGGACTGGCTTACTTACTGCAGGAATATTACATCAAGCGCAATCGAAAAGTGCGCGCTTCCCATCCACGCGATCTGTGCGACCAGATCCTTGACATTGCCAGGTACCAAGCAACCGAGCCGGTGATGAACAAGGAAATGATCGATCGCGCCTCCCACGCGTATTTCGTCGATATTTAAGCATGTGGAATGACCTACCTCGTCCCTTGGTGATCGCTCACCGGGGCGACAAGGCTTACGCCCCCGAAAACACCCTGGCGGCTTTCCGACAGGCTGCCGAAAAGGGCGCGCATGGCATTGAATTCGACGTAAAGTTAACGGCGGATGGGCGGGTGATCGTCCTGCACGACCAGACGGTTGACCGGACCACGAACGGTCATGGAAATGTCGCCAGACTATCCCTGGCAGCCTTGCGGACCCTTGAAGCAAACGTGCAGTTCCCCGGTCAATTCCCGGGCGAGAGGGTTCCCACACTGGAAGAGGTTTTCGAAGGAGTGGGGCAGCGCCTCCACATGAATGTGGAGTTGACCAATTATGCCACTCCGGGGGACAGCCTGGTTGAGAAAGTGGCAGCACTGGTCAAGAAACACGGGCTGGAAGCACGGGTTCTTTTTTCCTCCTTTCTGGTCACAAATCTGAAAAAAGCCTATACACTTCTACCGGATGTGCCGCGCGGTTTGTTGACATATTCCGGTATGTTAGGGTGGTGGGGGCGGAAATTCGGCTGGCATGATAAGATCTATTCCGCTTTGCACCCATACCTGACTGACACGGATCAAGGGATGGTCGACCGGGTCCATGCCGAAGGAAAACGTCTGCATGTGTGGACTGTGAACCAGGAAAGTGATTTAAAACACATGATAGGCCTGGGTGTTGATGGTATCATCACAGATGACCCGGCGAAGGCACTGCACTTTCTTGGAAAAGATCACTAGAGTTTTGGTTTCGAAATGAACATTAAACGGTTCTTTTCAGTTTTATTGTTAATGGCGTTGACTTTTCCCTATGGCTCGCTGGTTTCAGCGCGCCCGGCATATGCCCGTCAGGTAGATTCGCCGGAGGTCCTGGCGGCCCAACTGCTCGAAAGCATGTCGCCCCACGAACGCGTAGGGCCAATTATTCCTGGTGTCATTCAGCGGTTCGACCGCCGATGAGGAATTGCCGATTTTTGATTTGATCGTTCGCCACCATGTTGGGGGGGTGATGTTCATGGCGAGCAATGATAATTTCGTTGAAAGCGATACTGCGTTATCCGCTTATCAACTGATCTCGCAGCTCCAGCAGGCGGAATGGCAAGCCTCCCAGCGGCCTGCTGCCAATGCCGGGTCGACACCCACCCCTCCTTCGGCGGTCACGTCTGAGCTTGGAAATTACATCCCCTTATTCATCGGAGTTTCGCAGAGCGGTGATGGTTACCCCAACGACCAGATCCTTGCCGGTGTCACGCAGCTGCCCAGTATTATGGCGGTGGGTGCCACCTGGGATCCCAACCTGGCTGAGCAGGTGGGGACGGTGGCGGGGCAGGAACTCTCCGCACTGGGTTTCAACTTTTTCATTGGTCCATCGCTGGATGTGCTCGAATCTCCCGAGACGACCCTCGGGAATGGTTTGGATGCGGACGTTTTTGGCGGAGATCCGTATTGGGTGGGGAAAATGGGCAGCGCCTATATCTCCGGCCTTCATAAAGGCAGCCGCGGGCGTATGCTGGTGATCCCGGGTCATTTCCCCGGAGGAGGCAGCGCCGACCGGCCTGCCGGCCAGGAACCCGCCACGGTCCGCAAAGGCCTGGAGGAATTGAAGAAGATAGAACTGGCGCCGTTCGAGGCCGTGACCGGGAGTACTCAATTGGAGCAGAGCACTGCAGATGGTTTGCTCGTTTCCCATATCCGCTACCAGGGTTTTCAAGGCAATATCCGCTCCACCACCCGCCCGGTGAGCTTCGATCCGCAGGCACTCTCGCAGATATTATCCCTGCCTGCCTTTTCCACCTGGCGAGAGGCGGGGGGGTTGCTGGTGAGTGACAACCTGGGCAGCCCGACGGTCCGTAGTTTCTACGACCCGGGCAAGCAATCCTTCTCGGCGAGACTGGTCGCCCGGGACGCGTTCCTGGCAGGTAACGATCTGCTCTATATGGGGAACATCACCTCCAGCGATTCCTCGGATAATTATTCCACCGTCCTGCAAACGCTGGATTTTTTCGTCCAAAAATACAATGGGGATTCCGCCTTCAAAAAGAGCGTGGATAGTGCCGTCTTGCGCATCCTGGCTCTCAAATATCGCCTTTATAACTATTTTTCGCCCAGTCTGGTCATCCCCCAAGAAGCCGGGTTGGCTTTGTTGGACCAACCGCAGTCCCAGGCAGTGACTTCGGAAGTGGCCCGCCAGTCAGCCACACTGATCAGTCCCAATAATGTCCTGGACCTGGAGACGGTCCTTCCCTCGCCTCCAGGTTTGCAGGATCAACTTGTCTTCTTGACTGACACCCGTACCGAAAAGCAATGCAGTTCTTGTACAGAAACGCCCATGCTGGCGGTGGATACGCTTCAGAACGAGATCCTGCGCCTGTATGGGCCCAAAGCCGGCGGGCAGATCGTCTCTGGTCGAATGATCTCGTATACGTTCGATTCGCTGGGGGCTATCCTGCCAGGCGGTACTGGAAATGTGAGTTTGGAAGCTTCCTTGCGGCAGGCAACGTGGGTCATTATCAATATGCTGGAGGCCGAGCCTGGACAGAATCAGACGACACTCCTGCGCCGCTTCCTGTCCGAGCGACAGGATCTCATTCGCAATAAGAACGTTATCGTTTTCGCATTCAACGCGCCTTATTTTCTCGACGCAACGGATATTTCGAAACTGACGGCTTATTACAGCCTCTACGGCAAGTCTGAACCCTTTGTGGAAGTGGCCGCCCGTCTCCTCTTTCGCGAGTTAACCCCGGCAGGGATATTGCCGGTTTCGGTTTTAGGTATCAGGTATGATCTCCTTACCGCCACGTCACCGGACCCGAACCAGGTAATCTTGCTCTATTGGGATTTGCCTTCCTCCTCCTCAGGAGCTGGATCGGGAACACCGGAGCCGACCTTCACTCCCTCGTTCACGGTAGGGGAAACGATCCTTGTGCGAACAGGCGTCATCGTTGATCGCAACGGGCACCCGGTCCCAGACGGGACGGGGGTTAAGTTCACCGTACAGATGAGCGGGTCAGGTGGAATTGTCCAGGAGATCAATGCAGTCACTACGAATGGGGTGGCGAGCGCGCCATTCAACATAGGACAGGCGGGTTTGCTGGACATCCGCGCCAGCAGCGAACCGGCCATGACCTCGAACGTGCTGCAGTTGAATGTCTCGAACGGCGGTATCTTAGCGTGCACTATTGCCACACCTACGGTTGCCGTAATAGAGCCGACGGCTACGCCCACGCTGGCGGTCACGCCTACGCCTGTTGAGCCTACCCCCCAGGGAAGAAATTACCCCGGTTTTGGCGGGTGGATGGCAATGGTCGTCGTTTTGGGCGGATTGGGCTACCTGGCGTATTGGCTCGGGGAAAAGATCGCCACACGGCATTGGGGAATGCGCTGGTCGATCTGCGTGATCCTGGGAGGCCTGTTCTCGTACACGTACCTGGCGGTGAGACTGCCCGGCGCGGCCGCTTACCTGCAGGCGAATGGCTGGCTGGGTATCATGGGGGTGGTCATCTTAGGCGCTTTGGTAGGAGCCGGGATCGCCTATTTGTGGTTCAACCGGGTCAGGGGATCAGAGAAGCAATAAGGCTGACCAGCAGCAGTACCCCTGCTGCCCAAATCATTATTCGCTCCGGTTTCTTTCGATATAAAGACAGGAACGATTCGTTCAGGTTCGGTTGCGCCGAAGGCCGGGAAGGCAGTTCGCGCGTTCCCATCAGGAATTGACGCAGGTCCTCGGCACTTTCGGGGCGGTCATTGGGGTGGAGTTCCATCGCCCACAGGATGCCTCGTTCAGTGCGGGAGGAGATGGCGGGATTGATCTTGCGGGGCAGCGGTAAACTGGCAGGGTGCAGGAACCGTTCACGCGCATCCACGGGAGGAGTGTTTGTCAATAAGTGGTAGAGCGTGCACCCGAAAGCATAAATATCGCTGCGAACATCCGTGTGGAGCCCGTCGCCGCCATATTGTTCGAGAGGTGTATAGAGAGCCGTCCCACGTCCCTGGATAACGGTGATGGTCATTTCATCAGGGACGAGGGCTTTCACCAGTCCAAAATCCACCAGTTTCACCAGTCCGGAAGGGTTGATCTTCAGATTGGACGGTTTTACATCCCGGTGAACAAGCGGGGGCACCTGGCTGTGTAAATATGTGAGCGCCTCTGCCAGTTGATTGGCCCAGATGAGGACTTCATTTTCCGGTAGAAAAGAATTCTTCTGCTTGGCGTCGAGCATGAGCGCTCGCAAATCTTTTCCGGGGATGTAATCCATCACCAGGTAATCCCGTGGCCCGACCGAGAAGAAGTCTGAGACTTTAGGCAGATTGGGATGGTCCAGGCGCGCCAAAACCGTGGCTTCGTGGAGGAATTGCTGACGAGCCTCTTTGAGCATTTTTGGAGGGACATTGCGATCGTGTTCGACCTCTTTGAGGGCGCATTTTCGCCCTTCCAGGCGCAGGTCATCGGCGAGGTAGATGTTACCCATACCTCCCTGACCGATGCGCTCGTGGATGCGATAACGACCGCGCATCACCTCACCGGTTTTCAGCGCGACTGGCATCTTTTTCCATCTTCGGTGAACGGTAAGATTAATTTCAAGCTGGCAGGAATTCGGCGTTGTGTTCCAGCGTTGCAAAACCGTTCGCTATTTGTTATATTATAAGCGTCTTTCCGCCGCATGTTGTATAATGGGCTTCTGAAGGAGTTTACGAAAATGGATGGGAATTTAATGGAATCTCCTTTGTTGATCGCCCAGAACGGCCCCCTGAAAGGTTTACGCTGGACTCTGACGAAACCGCTTTTAATCGGGCGGGAAGGCACCTGCGAGGTGGTGGTCCCCGACCGGATGGTTTCCAGATTCCACGCCCGCCTGACTCCCATGGCGGAGGGGGTTATGCTGGAAGACCTGGGCAGTAAGAATGGGACACACTGCAACGGCAACCTGGTGGAGGGGCAGATCACGCTGCAAGATGGGGATACCGTTCAGATAGCCCTGGCGCAGCAGTTCATCTTCCTGACTTCAGATGCGACCGTTCCGCTGGTGGAAGGGGACGAGCAATTACCGGGCAGGCTGCGCCTGGATATGCGTTCGCGGCAGGTGTGGGTAGACGAGAAATTGATTGACCCGCCGCTTTCGGCTCTGCAATTCCATGTGCTGCAAGTGCTTTATGAGAATCAAGGGAGGGTTGTCGCCAGGCAGGATCTGGTGACGGAGGCGTGGGGGGAGGATGAGGCTGTGGGAGTCTCCGATCAGGCATTGGATGCACTGCTTCGCCGCCTACGAGACCGCATCGCCTCCATTGACCCGGCTCACCCCTATATCACCACCGTGCGTGGACACGGCGTGCGGCTGGAGAATCCACCGGCAATTTGAGTATATGAGACGAAATCCCCACTCTTATGGAGCGGGGATTTTTTTATTGAAGGCTCTTTTGCATGGAGAATTTCAATACAGCCCGGTAGAGCGAGCGCAGGCTTTCAAGCGTCTTGGCTTCTTCACCCTGCGGATCGGCCCCAGCCTGTTCTTCGGTGCGGGAAAGCACGTTGGCGATGATGGAACTAAATTCGGGCGTGATGTCTTGGGCGTGACTTTCCAGCAGCGTATTTAAAGCGGCTTCATCGGGTGCGTCAAGCAATTCTTCCAGCAGGGCCAGTTCGGGCGGCGGAGCGCTGGCCTTTTGCAGCACACCGACGATCTGCTGCAGTTTCGGCATCATGACCTGGTCGTTCTTCTGGTTTGCTTCCTGCAAGGCCTGGTTGAGTACCTGGATGAAGGCATCGTTGATCTGTTCGGCATGCTCGACGGTGGCCTGTTGGATATTCTCGGCTGCCAGGATGGTCTGGAACAAAGCAGTGGCGGCTTTGAATTCCTCTTCGGTGCGCTGATCGATCAGGCGGGTGAGTTCGAGCAGTTTTTGCCGCAGGTCTTCCAGTTTCTTTTGTTCATCCCCACTGGTCTTCTCGATCCGCTCCGACAACGATTGGAAGAAAAGATAATCCAACCCTGGGCGAGTCATACTGACGAGGGCATTCAGGCGGTCTTCATTAGGGGCGGCGATGATGATCTCCAGCAGCTTGTTCCGATCCAAACCTTTCCCGGCGGCCTGAAGGGTCTTCACGGCTTCCTGGATCTCGTTGGCCTGACCGGCAAGACGGCGACCGTACTCGGTCTCTGCCATCAACTGTTTCTGGATAACGTCCATCTGGGCGATGTACTGTTCCTGCCCGCTGGCGGATGCACCCTGGACCAGCCGGCCAAAAATGGAGAAGAATTCGGCATCGAAGAGGGCGATCTCGGCTTTGATGATCTCAGAACGGGCTTCGGGCGTGGCAGCGCCGAGCAGGCGTTCGACCAGGTTGACCCGTTTCTGCTGGGATTGCAGCATTTCCGGTGTGATGCCGTCCGCGCCAAGGATCCGCTCGATCAGGCTCTGGTAGGTGAAGAAACTTTGCGGGCGAAGCAGGTAGCCTTTGCGTTTTTCAAGAGGCAGCCGGTCGGTGACCTGTTTGATGAGCGGGCCGACCATGCGTTCCTGCTCATTGACCGGCATGCCCAATTCCTGCGGGAAATAGGTGAGCAGGAGTTCTTTGTCGTTATCGTGGTAGACGATGGGGGTAGCCAGAGGGCCGCTGTACCCGCAGCTCCGGCAGACGGCGTAGTTGGAAACCCCGCCGAGCAGACGCTGCTTGGCGCCGGGTTCGGCGGTGACATCGAAGAGTTGTTCGATCTGAGCGACTACCGGCTGGCGGCAGCGCGGGCAAGCGATTTGGGTTTTTTGTGGGGGCATGGTCCAATCCCGAAGCAGAATTTAAGATAACCGGACTATTTTACTTCAAATTGCGAAAGAGAATAGAAAATAGAGAACAGAGGTGTAGAGAGGATTTGTCAGGGGCGCGGCAGGGAAAAGCAGATACGTGCGCCGTGCGAAGGGAGCGGGTCTACCCACATGCGCCCGCCGTGGGCTTCGATGATGGCCTTGGCGAGGTATAGTCCAAGACCAGCGCCTTTCGTCTTGCGGACGGCTTTGTCGGCGCGATAGAAACGGTCAAAGACGTGGGGGATATCGGCCGGGTCGATGCCGGGGCCGTCGTCGCTGACGCAGATAACCACCTGGTCGGGGTGGACCTGTCCACTGAGGCGCACTTCCCCATCCGGCGCATATTTGATGGCATTGGAAATAAGATTGGAGAGGACCTGGCTGAGGCGGGTTTCATCCGCCAGAACGACGGGGAATTTCTCCGGAAAATCCACCACGATGGTATGGCGCTGGGTCTGGGTGCGGAAGCGTTCCGCGATACGTTCGGCCAAGCCGGGCAGGGAAATATCAGCCAGGTTGATCTGCACGCCGCCTGCCTGCAAGCGGGATGCATCCAGCAGGTCTTCGATCATGGAGGCCAGGTGATCGGCTTCCTCTTCGATGACCGCCAGGCTATCGCGGACGACATCCATATCCCAGCGGGCATCCTCGCGGCGAAGGGTGCTGACGTAACCCTTGATGAGGGCGACGGGGGTCTTCAGTTCATGGCTGACGATGGAGACAAAGGTGTTCTTGATCTCTTCGGCGTTGCGAAATTTGCTGATGTCCCGCACGGTGGCGATGATATTGCGCAGGCTGCCGTCTTCGCCAAGCAGGGGGGCATAGGTGATGCCAACGGGGAGGTTGGGCGGTTCGGGGCGTTCGAGATCGCCTTCTACATATAGGTAGGCATTGTTGGTCAGTGGCCAGCCGTTGGTCTGGGCTTCCTCGATGGTCTGACCTTCCGGGCGGCGGACCCAGCGGATGATCTCGGTGTGGGATTTGCCCTGGATCTCGGAGCGAGGACGGCTGTAGAGTTTTTCGAAGGCGATGTTGCAGCGTTCGATGGTGTGGTCGGTGTTGAGGATGAGGATGCCATCGGCGGCTGAGTCCAGCAGGGCATCCAGGCGCTGCTTTTCGTAGGAGACCTGCCCGTAGAGCTGGGCGTTGAAGACGGCGATGGCGGCCTGGTCGGCGAAGGATTGGAGCAGGAGTTTGTCGTTGGCGGAGAACAGGTCGGGGTAAGAGCGGAAGATGAAGATGACGCCGATGACCTTCCCGTGGGCCGCCAGGGGCAGACCAACTCCGCTGAGCAAACCCATGCTGGCGGTGTAGGTCAACTCCTTCAGCATGCGGTTGAGTTCAACCAGGTTCAGTTCGGCGGCCTGTCCTTCTTCCAGGAGCGGTTCGAGGTAACTCAGGAAGGCAGCCGGGATGCCGTGGGCGGCGGCGACCTTCCAGCCGCGATCTTCTTTGAGGGCAATAATGCCGGCCTGGCCTGCCAGCATCTCGCTGGAAATGCGCAGGATGCGGGCAAGCAATTTGTTCAGGTCGAGTTCCTGGGTGAGCGCCCGGGAGATCTCGAGCAGGTAGTCACGTTGGCGGATGCGGAAATCTGGAAGCATGGAAGGTCTTCTGTCTTTTCAGGATGATATCGGGTTGATTTTATCACCGGGAGATGGCCAGACGGTCAGCGATGTGTTGGCGGTATGTAAGAATAGTGTAAGAAGTGTTGAAAAAAGAAGTGCAGGCGATTGACCTGCACTTCAGTGAATAATCTATTTGGTTTCTTTTTCGGCGAGGGTGACGGCTTCCTCGAAGATGGCCAGGCCCTCGTCCATTTCGGACTGGGTCATGCTGAGGGGCGGGGCGATGCGAATGACGCTTTTTCCGCAGCCAAGCATGACCAGGCCGCGCTCGAAGGCCAGTTCGATGGTGCGGTCGCGCAAGGCATCGTCGGGAGTCTTGGATTTGCGGTCCTTGACGAACTCTACCCCGATCATCAGGCCTTTGCCGCGCACATCCCCGATGCGAGGATGGCGCGCCATGATCTCCTCGAGGGCGTCCAGGCTATACTGGCCCACCTTGGCGGCGTTTTCCATATATTCGTTTTCGAGCAGGTCGATGGTAGCCAGGGCGGCGGCACAGGAGATGGGGTTGCCGCCGAAGGTGTTGCCATGTGCGCCACGCGGCCAGGTCATGACCGATTTACGGGCGATGCAGGCTCCCAGGGGCATGCCGGAGGCGATGCCCTTGGCGGTGGTGATGATATCAGGCTCCACGTCGAAGTGTTCGATGGCCCACCACTTGCCGGTGCGGCCCATGCCGGACTGGACCTCGTCGGCAATGAGGAGGATGTTGTACTTGTCGCACAGATCGCGCAGGGCCGGGAAGAAGCCCATCGGCGGGATGATGTAGCCGCCCTCGCCCTGGATGGATTCGACCAGGATGCCGGCGACTTCGTCAGGGGGGAGGATGTGGCCGAGGATCTGCTCCTCGATATAGCGGACGACGGTCTCGCCATAGTCCTCACCGGTCTGGCGGTCGAGGATAGGGCGGTAGGGGTCGGGGAAGGGGGCGTGGACGACGCCGTTCATGAGGGGGTAGAAGCCGCGGTGGTAGGTGGGCTTGCTGGCGGTGAAAGTGACCGCGCCCATCGTCCGGCCATGGAAAGCGCCGGTGAAACCGATGAAATTCATGCGACCGCTGTGATAACGGGCCAGTTTGATGGCCGTCTCGATGGCCTCGGTGCCGGAGTTGGTCATGAAGGAGACGGCGGCTTCGCCAAATGGGGCGATCTCGTCGAGTTTCTCGGCCAGGTCGATCCATTTGTCGTGGTAAAAATCGGAGGAAATGTGGATGAAGCGTTCGGCCTGATCCTGGATGGCCTTGACGACTTTGGGATGGCTGTACCCGGTGGCGGCGACGGCGATGCCGGCGGCAAAATCGAGGAAGCGGTTGCCGTCCACATCCCAGATCTCGCAGCCTTTGCCGTGGTCGATCACCAGGGGCATGTCGCGCGGGTAGGAAGGGGAGATGACGGCGGAGTCACGCTTGATGAGGGCACGCGCTTTTGGGCCGGGTAATTTCAGGGGTTGCATAGATTTCTCCTGGGAAGGTCGATTAAAGAAGAGAACAAAAGAAAACACCGCGAGATGGGCGGGTCGAGAGGTCAGACGCCGATGGGTTTGGAGAGGCGGACGTGAGCCTGGGCGAGGGAGCCGAGCAGTCCGGCGTCATCGCCTAGTTCGGCGGTGGCGATTTCCAGGCCGTCCAGGTAAGACGGGTCCATGACGTTGCGGCGCATGGATTCTTTGATGGGAGCCATGATCAGGTCGCCGCTGAGGGACACGCCTCCGCCGAAGATGACAATGGAGGGATTGAAGATATGCAGGAAGTCGGCCGTAGCCTGACCGATGAAGGCGCCCGCACGAGTGAAGGCTTCTTTTGAGAGTTCATCCCCTTTGGCGGCTGCCTCGGCGACCTGACGGGCGCTGAAGGTGGCTTCGCATTTGAGCAGCGAGTTGCGTCCGGCGGCGATCTGCTCGCAGACGTATTTGACGATGGCAGGTCCGGCGGCGACGGCTTCGAGGTGGCCGCGTACGCCGCAGGAGCAGACCGGTCCGTCGGGTTGGACGGTGATATGTCCCAACTCGGTGGCCATGCCGCGATTGCCCTCGATGAGGACATCGTTACAGATGGCTGCGCCGCCCAGTCCGGTGGAGATGGTGAGATAGACCAGGTTGTGATGGCCCTTGCCGGCGCCGTAGCGCCACTCTCCCAGCAGGGCCAGGTTGGCGTCGTTGCCCAGGAAAACGGGGACCTTATAGCGGCTGCCGAGCATCTCTGCCAGGGGATAGTCCTTCCAGGCGGGGATGTTGGGGGTCTCGATGATGATGCCGGCGTACGGGTTCAGTGGACCGGGGGCGGCAACGGAGATGGCTTCGACCGTCTCGGCAGGCCAGACGGAGTTGATCAGGTCGGTCAGACGGTCGAATGCGCCCGGCTCCATGCCGCGTGTGGGGGCTTTCTTGACTAAGATGGGTTCGGTGCTGTCGTGGGGGAAGATGGCGACCCGCAGCTGGGTTCCGCCGATATCAATGGCAATGATTACATTCATAGGGAAATTATATCATCAGGAGAGAAGCTTGAGAAGGGAATGGGTAATGGTTCATGGTGGACATGGCAAGAAAATGGCAGCTGGCAGCGGACAATAATTGTTCCTCAAAAAAAAAAATGAGGAACAACTGATTTATAGAGAGGAATTTATCCATCGGGAGTTGTTTCTGAGGAACAACCGGAGGGATGGTCGAAGGTCGGGACGAATTTAGGTCACTTGAATTCAACTTTCCTGAGGAACGAATGCAGGGATGGTCGAAAGTCGAACGTCGAAGGTCGGGGTGAATTTAGGTCACTTGATTTGTGTTTGGCGAGGAACGAACAGAGAGATGGTTGAAGATCGCGGTCGTTGGGGTAGATGGCACGGGAACCTCCGGAATATAGAATGCGCGTGAAGCCAGAAGCGGCCTTCACGCGCTACAGTCATTATAGTACAAATGTTCTAGTCTGTCAAGAAAAATGGGAGGATGACTGAGAGGAGAATGGTTAAGGTCTGGGAAATGGGAAAGTCGAGAAGTACACGAAACCGGAGAAGAATAAACAGTGCTGAAAATTACAGTGGTTTTATTCACTTGGCTTGCATTATCCTATTGCTGAGTGCGTTTTAGAAATGACTGCTAGAATTTTCGGCGTATAATGTCAAGGAAAATCTTGAAATCTTGACAGGAAATTTTACTACTTCCTAATTAAAAGTGCTTGCTTTTACTTGGTTGGTTCATATAATGGTTAGTCGTGGTTGGTTATGTTATTCGGTTTAGGTTGAAAACGGCAACCGAGTAACCATTGGTCCGCAAAGCCATCTCTGGCATATGATATCCGGGAGAAAAAATGGACAACCAAACGACAAATCTACAAAAAGAAACGGAGCAGAAATTGCCCCGGCTGACTGACTGGCTGGTCAAATATGAAATTCCTCTCTTTTTCATCCTGGCTTTCGCTTTCTCCTGGACAATCTATTTCTGTCTCTCTCGTATGCACATTGGCAATTCGACTATATTGAGTCGTTGGACCCTGATTGCGGGCTTTGGCCCGTCTGTGGCGGCCATACTTACCGCCCGCCTCACAGATCCAAAGCGTGAAAGGCCTCGACCAATCCAACAAGCCATCCTGTTCATTCTGGCATTCGCTGTCGCTTTCGGAGTCGAGTGGCTGGATCATAAGTGGTGGCACCACCCAATTAGCACATCGCTCATGACCGCAGATGTGATTCTGGTGTTTCTGGCAGCCCTCGTCATTTCCGGTGTCCTTTCGTCCCGGCGAGGAGTGAAAAATCTTCTCCAGGGCTTTACCCGCTGGCGGGTTGGCGCCGGCTGGTACATTCTCGCGCTCGGATTGTGGCCGGTGCTGGTTGTATCAGCCAACGCGCTTGCACCCCTCTTTGGCCTGGATACGCCTGTTTCCCCTTACTACCCCACCAGAATTCCTTTGATCTCTCTACTGATCGAATCGTTCGTTTGGTATCTCTTGTTCGGCGGCCCCCTGAACGAAGAAGCGGGATGGCGTGCCTTCGGTTTAACAAAGTTGCAGCGCCGCCTCAGCCCACTACTAGCAAGTGTGATCGTAGGCGCACTATGGGGTCTGTGGCACGTGCCGCTCCACCTCATGGGATTGACTCCTATGGGTCCTCAAGGGGCCATCATCCGCATCTTCGATATTCCCCGTGCCATTGTATTCACCTGGCTGTTCAACCGCACCCGCCAGAGTTTGCTACCGGTGCTAATTCTTCATGCGGCCATCAACACGACGAGCCTGTTCCTGGCTCGTAATTACATCACATCTTCCGTTCTACTTACTCTCCTGGCAGTCGTTCTCGTGTTCACCGAAAAAATGTGGCATTCGCCCGCGAAACCAGAAAATGATGGGCAGTTGGCTACAAATCGCACAAATGAAAGCCATAGAATGGCACAATCTACACTTTTGCAAGAGGACTCTTAGCTCAATCCTTGGAGTAATTTTCTCAATCACCGGCCCAATGGTTGTATTTCGTTGATTTTTATAAAAAATCCTTGTGTCTTCGGTTTGGAATCCTTTGTTGTTAATGAGTGATAATAAAGTTCCCCGATATCTAATAATCAGGCTAATAAACCATGTGATATCAATCGTAAAATAATCGTTTACCCATCAACTAAAAAGGGCGACCTCACGTGAGAGGTCGCCCTTTTTAGTTATCCAACCCGCTTCAGACGGTCGGTGACGTCTTCGGCGAAGCGCTGGATGTGCTCCTGCACGAAGGCGGACACATCTTTGTCCGGGTCGGTCAGGAGGGGGGTCAGGTCCATGCCGAAGGAGAGGCCGAGAGTTCTGGTCCACGCCGTGGGACTCGAAGTAGGTGGCGTTGGCGCGGCGGCGGCCCATGCTGGCCAGGTCGTAGCGCTTGCCGCCGGCGATCTGCGAGTTGAAGACTCCCAGCAGGGCGGCCTGCAGGTTTTCGTGGCTGGTCAGGTCGAAGCCGACCTTGTCCGAGTCGAGCATCCAGTCCAGGGCACGCCAGACTTCGCAGCCGTAGAGTTTTTCGGGGCGCTGATCGGCGGGCAGGCTGCGCAGGGCGGTGATGACCCGCAGGCAGACGGCCACGTGAGTATCGTGCTTGTCGGCGGGGTTATGGGTGTAGACGATCTGCGGGTGGGTGGCCTGGAAGAGGGCGACCATGTCGATCGGCGGGATCGGTCTTTGTGCCGTCCTTGATGATCTTGCTGGGGTAATCCAGCAGCACCTGGGCGGCGTACTCGCCGACGATGGCGGCTTTCTTCTGCTCCTTGAAGCGGACCAGGCGCATCTCTTCGTCATTGTAATTCTTGTAGAGGTCATCGCGGGGGGAGCCGCGCCCGTCGGTGACGACCACGCCGGTGAACCACTTGTCCTTCTGCTGGAAGCATTCGAGGATGGGTCCGGCAGCCATGATCTCGATGTCGTCCTGGTGGGCGGCGACGGCCACGTGGGTGGTGCGGGCGAGGGCCTCGTCCACGGGCAGGCCGTCGGGGATATAGATCTCGGCGGTGGGGAGAAGGAATTTCATAAGGGCTCCTAAAAATGGTTAATGGATAATAGTTAATGGTTGTCAGGGAATGGCTGGCAGGCTGGCGGCGGCGATGGATTGGCCGACCCGGCGGCTCTTCTCATCGGGAAGTTGGACGTGCAGGCGGGAGGCCAGGTCGGGGAACTCGCCTTGCAGGACCTGCGCGGCGCCTTCCAGCAGCAGGTCGCCGCCGCGGCCGGAGGTGCAGCGTCCCAGGATGAGGACGTGCTTGATGTCGTAGAAGTTGGCGTAATGGGCCAGCCCGTAGCCGAGGTAGATGCCCATGCTCTGCCAGATCTTCACAGCGCCTTCGTGACCCGCCTCCAGTTTTTCCTGGACGAACTTGAGTTTGTCCGCGTCGGTGATGTCGACAGGGATGGTGATGCCGGCGGCGGGAGCCAGGCGGAAGACGCACTGCTGCGAGAAATACTGCGAGCCCACGCCAATGTCGCCGGACCATTCGTCCACGGGGGCGGCGGGGTTGTAGTCGATGGGGGCGAAGGCCAGCTCGTTCAGCCAGCCCATGATGTGGCCCGACGGGTCGACGTAACCGGTGGCTTCGCTGGAACCGAGGGCCACGCCCAGGATGCCGTTATCTTCCAGCGACATAGCGCCCGCCAGGGCGGTCACGTCGCCGTCGTTGATGACCTCCAGGGGGACGTTCAACTCCTTCTGGATGCGCAGGAACATATCCTTGATCTCACCGAAGCGATCGGCGGGGATGCTGCGGAAGAGCGAGGCCACCATGGGACGGTTGTCGATGTAGATGCCGGCTGAACTGCCGCCGATGGCGTCCACGCGGGGGAGTTTGGAGGCGGCGGTTTTGAGGGCGGTCATGATCTCGTTGTAATGGTAGGACGGGTCGGAGTGCTTGCGCGGCTCCCAGACGACCTCTTCGCTGAAGATGGGCTGACCATCCACCACCGCGCTGACCTTGCGGTCAGAAGCGCCCAGGTCGAAGCCGATGCGGCAGCCGTCCAGGTGGCGGCCCAGTTCCTTGCCGATCTCGCGGGCGGGGGGACCTCGGCCGGGTCGCAGGGGATGACCTTGAAGGCGCGCTCATAGACCTGATCGCCCATAAAGTGGTAGTCGAACTTGCGCTCGCCATCAGGAGCATAGGCTTTGCGAATATACTCGCCGATGAAGCGGGGTCCGCCGATGTAGACGGTGTGGCCGCCGCGCTGCCACAACAGGAATTTGACGATGCGCTCGACGAAATACAGGTCATCCTGGGCGCGGGGGTGGTCGGCGGGGAAGACGGTGGTTTCGTAGCGGGAGACTTCGTTGTCGCTGCGTTCGACGGCGATGATGAGCGGGACGCCTGCCCCGGCGGTATCGGCGGCGAAGGCGCGCATGACCAGCGCGGCCGGGCGGAAATCCGGCTCGAGCGGAGGCGAAAAGCGAGGGGCGATGAGGCGGCTGAAGGGGGGCATGTATTTCTCCTCTGGAAGATCGATAATATCGGGTCGATTATATTACGGAATTCGGCTGAGCGAAAGAAAGCGCTTTCATGGAATCAAATACTTGTCGAAAGGCAAAGGCCGGTTGAAAGCAAGAAAGGTTCATTGATTGCGGAGAATGTTTTTTTCAGTCCCCCGGGCTGTGAATGTACCTTTCACCTACGTGATCAGGCCCAATTCAGTTGCCCTTATCACCGCTCCACTTCGCCCATGCACCCCCAGTTTGCCATAGATGTTTTTGACATGCGTCCGTACTGTGTTGGCGGAAACGACCAACCGGTCTGCGATCTCTGGCGTGGAGAGATAACTGTTCAGGTATTGCAATATTTCCAACTCGCAGGCGCTTAACGGTTCGATCAGCGTTTCCGCAATTGGGATCGGTCCGATGGTTTGCTTGCGCTGCGATTCAAAAGCCGCCAGCAACCGCGAAACAAATTTCGGGGACATGTACTTCACTTTGGGCAGCCGGAGAAGTCGCTCCATTTGCGGACCTTCGCGCACCAGGGTCATCACGCGGTTCTCAGGTTCAGCCATTTCGAGCGCGCGCTTGATCCACACCAGTGCTTGTTTTTCGTCGCCTTTTGCCTGGAATGCCAAAGCGCGCAATGCGTAGATCCGGATCGTATCGAATGATGGAATTCCACCTAAATGACCTTCATGCTGCTCCAACGTTAAAAGGGCATCATCGGGTTTATTTTCGCGCAACGCCAGCCTGGATTTCAAAATCCCAGTAATGAGTGCGCCGTTTTCCTGAACGCGCCGAATTTGCTGAGCAATTTCGATCTCATCTTGCATCACACTGTCCAGCATGGTGTCAAGCGTAAAGGTTGCGGTCATCTCAAAATACCAGTGAGAGATTTTTTGCGCCGTTTCATGGACTCGATGGAACACCTGACGCGCCTGACTGTATTGATTGCCGTACACAAGGGAGCGCGCAAGATAATTCAAACATATCACTTCCGTATCCATCTGTCCCCAGCGCTCACTCAAAGTTAACCCTTTGCGGGCATTATTAATGGCGCTCTCATTCTCGCCCCATTCTGATAATACACGGGCGAACAGCGAATATACATTCGCGGTCGCTGATAGAGGCTGCTGGTATTGCCGCTGATAATTGTCGGCGATCTCCAGCGCCTCCAGGCAGACACGGTGCATCTCACGAAACTTTCCCGCCTGCAGGTACGCCGATGCCAGCGCACTTTCTGCAATCATCGCCACATGCGGCTTCCTGGCTTGCAATGCCAGGGCAAGCGCCTGCTGCAAGATGGCCGTATCGTTGGGATCATGGCGCTTGTCATCTGCGAGGGTATCACCCCATACTGTCAGATTCATGGCACGGATGCCAATTTCATCGGCAGGCAGCAATTCGTTCGCCATGACAGCCTGGGCGATGGTCCCATCTTTGTCTCCCTGCAGGCTGAACAAAAAAGCCTTTGCCGCGGCGATATGGCCTTTCAACCGCCGACATTCCAACACATCCCCCATCTTCTCCGATGTTTTCTCCGCCGCGTCCAAAATCTGCTGGGACCTCTGAACCTGTCTTGCACCCAGGGCCCAGGCGTGTCCAACTCCGAGCCATGGCATGGAGATCAACTGATCATGGGGCACCGCTTCGATCTTTTGAAGGATGGATTCCATCTCATCGTTTTCGATCAGCACCAGAACATTTTCAGATACGATTTTTGCGGCTAATTCCATGTCCCCTGCAACCAGCGCATGGGTCAATGCTTCGGGCAAGAATCCCTGTGATTCGTACCAGTGGGAGGCCAAATGATGAAGCTCGGTGGAAAGCCCGGGATGGGTCTGATCGAGTACGAGTTTTAGCAGATCGGAAAAAAGATGATGGTAACGGTACCAACCATGCTCATCATCGAGCGGAACCAGGAACAGGTTCGCTCGATCGATGAATTGGAGCATCCCTTTCGCGGTTCCGCTCGTCCCCGCGACGACATCGCACAACGAAGCAGATAGCCGCTCCAGGATCGATGTCCTGAGCAGAAACTCCCGAACATCCGGAGTCTGGCGTTCAAGCACCTGTTCAATCAAATAATCGAACACGTAACGATGACTACCCGCGAAGGCGGCAACGAAAGCGGACGGGTCTTCTGCTCCACGCAGGGAAATCGCCGCCATTTGCAGCCCGGCCACCCATCCCTCTCCGCGGGAGTTGAGCAAGGTCACATCATCGGGCGCAATCTTCATCCCGGCGGACTGCTCGAGGAAAGCACCTGCTTCCTGCGCCGAGAAACGAAGGTTGTCCATGCGCAATTCCACAAGTTGACCCGCCACGCGGAGCCGCGCAAGTTCGATGGGGGGATCAGAGCGGGTTAAAACGATGAAGTGGAGACGCGCCGGTGCTCGATCCAGAAAGTATTGAAGCGCGGAATGGATCTGTTGATTCTGGATCAAGTGATAGTCGTCCAGAATCAGTATCACCTCCCGATTAAGATCCAGCAGACTCTGAATAAATTTTGCAATGAAGCTATCCGGCTGTTCGGTAGGGGGCACACCGGTGTCGATGACCATGCCCCCCTCTTCGAGACATGCGCCAAGATATTCTATGAAGCGGCCGGGATCGTTATCGGCGCTGTCCAGAGAAAGCCAGCCGAATGCCACCCCCTTCTTCGACGCGGCTTGCACCCATGAACTTACCAAAATGGTTTTTCCCGCTCCTGCCGGTGCGGAAACAAGTGTCAGGCGATGGGTCAGGGCTTTGTCCAGTTCTGCGAATAACTGCGGACGCGCAACAAAGCCGGCAGGGATGGGTGGGAAATAGAACTTGGTTGCCAGGAGTGGGGCCACGCAATTATTATACACACAGCATGCTAATTCAGTGCCCGAATTACGGCAGGGGATGCCCGGTTCTCTCCACAGGCTCGGCCAACAATATCGAGCAGCATTGCGACTTGCGGGTGGTTGGAATCAATGGCAAGGCCCCTGCAAGGATTTCTTTGGCCAGAGAGAGCAGTCCCTTGATGATCAACTTGCGATATTGTATAATGATTTAGGAATACCTAAATTATTATTTAGTCTATGAATGAACCTTTGACCCACAACATCCAGGATTACCTGAAGGCCATCTATGGCCTGACCAGCGACGGCGAGCAAGCTTCCACCACCGCCCTGGCGGCGCGACTGGGCATTGCCTCCCCATCCGTGACCGGGATGCTGCAGAAACTGGCCGCGCTCCAGCCGCCGCTGGTGGTGTACCAGAAACACCGGGGGCGCGCCTCACATCCGCAGGCGAACGCGCCGCTCTGGAAGTGGTGCGACATCACCGTCTGCTGGAAGCATGGCTGGTCGAGAGCCTGGGGTATTCGTGGGATGCGGTCCATGAGGAGGCCTGCAAGCTGGAACACGTCATTTCCGAGGAATTCGAGACCCGCATCGCCGGGAAGCTCGGGAACCCGCTGCGCGATCCGCACGGAGCGCCAATCCCATCAGCGGAGCTGGTCATGCCAACCACCAATGATGTTCCATTGAACAGCCTGCTCATGGGTGAGAAAGCCATTATCCGCCAGGTGCGCTGCGAGCAGGCTTCCCTGCTACGCCACCTGGAAAGTCTGGGATTGGTACCCGGAGCGGCACTGACTATCCTCGAAGTTTCACCCTTCGACGCCAACCTGACCATACAGGCTGTAGGGAAGGATGCGTCTGTCATCGGCCCGGCAATCAGCAGTGAGATTTTTGTAGAGAGAATGGAGACAGCATGAATTATATGAGGTGTTCCTTATGGTAATCGAATGGTTCACAAATCTTAATCCCATCGTGCAAGCGTTGATCGCTACGCTCTTCACCTGGGGCGTGACCGCCCTGGGCGCGTCGATGGTTTTCTTATTCAAGAGCATCAACCGCAAGGTACTGGACAGCATGCTCGGCTTCGCGGCAGGCGTAATGATCGCAGCCAGTTTCTGGTCCCTGCTAGCCCCGGCTATCGCAATGGCGGAAGAATCCAGCCTGCCTTCCTGGCTTCCGGCTGTAGTCGGATTTCTGATGGGTGGTGTATTCCTGTGGGCGGTGGACAAACTCTTGCCGCACCTTCACATCGGCCTGCCAACCAGCGAAGCAGAGGGCCTGAAAACTTCCTGGCAGAGGAGCATCCTGCTGGTATTGGCGATCACCCTGCACAACATCCCGGAAGGGCTGGCGGTGGGCGTGGCGTTTGGGGCAGTGGCGGCGGGTCTTCCCTCGGCGGCGCTGGCCGGGGCAGCGGCGCTGGCCATCGGCATCGGCCTGCAAAACTTTCCCGAAGGAGCGGCCGTCTCCATCCCTCTACGGAGGGAAGGTATGAGTCGGATCAAGAGTTTCTGGTATGGGCAGGCATCCGGTTTGGTGGAACCGATCGCGGGGGTACTAGGCGCGGCAGCCGTGCTTGTCATGCGTCCCATCCTGCCCTACGCTCTGGCGTTCGCGGCTGGAGCAATGATCTATGTGGTGATCGAGGAACTGATCCCGGAGTCACAATCCAGCAAAGACACGCACTCATCCACCTTTGGCGCTATGCTCGGGTTTGCCATTATGATGCTGTTGGATGTGGCGCTCGGCTAGTTCTGCCCCGATGGAAGTGGATAAGTTGACTGTTGAATGAAAGACTGCTATCATCATCGATGATGTCCAGGCAACGCGAGAATTTGTTTACATCCTTGTGGCGGAAGGTTAGATCGCTGCTGCAATGGTTCGTCCCAGGCTTGGGGGTGAAGCGCTGGTTTTTCGTCCTGTTGGCGGGGACTACTCTCATCGGAGTAGGCCTGGCGCTCTTCCTGCTGGATGTATACCGCTCCGCCCCCAACTCTTGGTGGCTGCCAATCGTCACTGCCCTGTCATTGAGAACCCTGTCACGGCCTCTGCGAATCCTGATCTTCGGCGGGATCGGGCTGGGGTTGATCGTCCTGGGGATCCGCGGCATCAACAGGTCGCTGCTGGTGCCGTTCCTGCGACCGGGCGAGCGGCTGGTGGACCAGGTGAGCAACTTCCATAAGCGCGGGCGGGGGCCGCGGGTGGTGGTGATCGGTGGGGGGCATGGAATTGCCACCGTGTTGAGGGGAATGAAGGAATACACCAACAACCTGACCGCGGTCGTCTCTGTGGCGGACGATGGCGGCTCGTCGGGTGAACTGCGGCGTGACCTGGGCATACTGCCCCCGGGAGACATCCGCAACTGCCTGGCGGCCCTCTCGGATGATGAAGCTTTGCTTACGCAGTTGTTCCAGTACCGCTTCGGCGGACAGACGGGCCTGGGCGGGCATACCTTTGGCAACCTGTTCATTTCGTCGCTGGTGGATATCACCGGCAGTTTCGAGAAGGCGGTGGTCGAATCGGCGCGAGCGCTGTCGGTGCACGGGCAGGTCCTGCCGGCGACGCTTCACAATGTCCGCCTGGTGGCGGATGTCCAATTACCATACGTAGTCAACGAGGTGCGGGTGGAAGGGGAAAGCCAGATCCCCAAAGCCTCCGGTCAGGTCCGGCGGGTGTGGCTGGATCCGAATGACGCGGCCGCTTATCCTCCGGTCATCCAGGCGATCCTGGCAGCCGACCTGATCATCATCGGACCTGGGAGTCTGTATACCAGCATCCTGCCAAACATCCTCGTCCGCGACCTCCAACAGGCTATCCACTCAAGTCGGGCGGTGAAGATGTTCATTGCCAACGTCGCCACCCAACCCGGCGAAACGGAGCGATATACCTGCGGCGACCACATCCGCGCCCTGGAAGAATTGATCGGAACGCAACTTGTGGATGTCATAGTTTGCAATTCGTGTTATGATGGGAACCTTGAAAGCGGTAGTGAATGGGTCCGCGTGGATGATGCGGGCACTCGGGACGGGCGAATTTATTTTACCGATTTGATCGATTGCAATAATGCCATGCGTCACGACTCCACCAAATTAGCTCAAACTTTGATGGAGTTGTATAATGAGCGCACCGGACCTCTCGAACAGTCAAGTACAACGCTTGCGCGTTGATAACAAACTAAACCAGTTAGGAGAATTGTTATGACAACACGTGTTGGAATCAATGGTTTTGGCCGTATTGGCCGACAGGTCTTGAAAGCCATTCGGGATCTCTATCCCAATGAGCTGGAAGTGGTGGCATTCAATGACATTGGCGACATGAAGACCATGGCGCACTTGCTCAAGTACGATTCGAACTATGGCCGTTTCGATGGCACTGTGGAAGTACACGATGAAGGCCTGTTGATCGACGGCAAGAAGGTCAAGGCTTTCAAAGAGATGGACCCGGCCATGATCCATGTGGAAAGACCTGGGCGTGGATATCGTCATCGAATCCACCGGTCTGTTCACGATCAAGGAAGACGGCGTCAATAAAAAAGGCAAGACGGTCAAGGGCGCGGTCAATCACATCACCGCCGGCGGGGCGAAGAAAGTCATCATCTCGGCTCCGGCTGAGGGCGAAGACTTGACCATCGTCATGGGCGTCAACGAAGACAAATACGACCCGGCGAAGCACAACGTGGTCTCGAACGCCTCCTGCACCACCAACTGCCTGGCCCCGGCCGCGAAAGTCGTCAATGATCTGTTCGTCATCAAGCGCGCTTTCATGACCACCATCCATGCCTACACCAATGACCAGAAGATCCTGGACATGCCCCACTCAGACCTGCGGCGGGCACGCGCGGCGGCGATGAGCATCATCCCGACCACGACCGGCGCAGCCAAGGCCATCTCCCTGGTTATCCCGGAACTCAAAGGCAAATTCGACGGCTATGCCCTGCGCGTACCGACCAGCACCGTTTCGGTAGTCGACTTTACCGCTGAACTCGAAAAATCCACCACCACCGAGGAACTGCGCCAGGCCTTCCGTGACGCCGCCAAACTGCCCCGCAACAAGGGCATCCTGCAGGCCGTGGACGAGCCGCTGGTGAGCATCGACTTCAAGGGCGATCCCCACAGCTCCTCCGTGGATCTGCCCTTCACTTCCGTGCTTGGCAAGGAATCCAACAACTTCGTCAAAGTGGTTGCCTGGTACGATAACGAATGGGGTTACTCCGTCCGCACAGCCGACCTGGCTGCGTTGATGGCCAAGAGCCTCTAAGGAAAACCTTTCAATAGTCGGATAGTCGTTTAACTCAACCGGGATAAACGACTATCCTTCTTTATATAGGCCGGAGAAGAAAATATGAATAAGAAAACCGTAAAAGATATCGATCTGAAGGGGAAGCGTGTGTTGATGCGGGTGGACTTCAACGTGCCGATGGACAAAGGCGTTGTGACGGACGACAAACGCATCAAGGCAGCCCTGCCGACGATCAAGTATGTCCTGGAACAAGGCGCATCGCTGCTCCTGATGAGCCACCTGGGCCGCCCCAAAGGCGGGCCGGACCCCGAGTTTAGCCTGAAAGCGGCGGCGGAAGTGCTGGCCGGTCACCTGGGCATCCCGGTCAAGATGGCGCCGGACTGCGTAGGTCCGGAAGTGGAAGCCATAGCGAAGGCCTTGAAGCCGGGTGAAGTGGTCATGCTGGAAAATACCCGCTTCCATCCTGAAGAAGAAAAGAACGACCTCGAGTTGGCCAAGAAAATGGCCGCCCTGGGTGACGTGTATGTAAACGATGCCTTCGGTTCAGCCCACCGGGCGCACTCCTCCACTGAGGGCGTGGCGCGCTACCTGCCGGCGGTTTCCGGGTTCCTGATGGAACAGGAACTGGAGTATCTGGGGCGGGCGACGGGCAACCCCGAGCATCCTTACATCGCCATCCTGGGCGGGGCCAAGATCAGCGACAAGATCATGGTGGTGGAAAACCTGCTGGCGAAATGCGACCGGCTGATCATCGGCGGCGGCATGGCCAATACATTCCTGGCTGCCAAAGGCCTGAACATGCAGGACAGCCTGGTGGAGAAAGAATCCATCGAAACCGCCAAGGGCATCCTGGGCCGGTCCAGCGACCGGATCGTGCTGCCGGTGGACGCGGTCATCGCGGACAAGTTCGACGCCGAGGCCAAGAGCCAGGTGGTGGACGTGGATAAGATCCCGGCTGGCTGGCGGATGCTGGATGTCGGTCCGAAAACGTTGGACCTGTACAAGCAGACCCTCAAGGGTGCAAAATTGATCGTCTGGAACGGTCCGGTGGGCGTGTTTGAAATGCCCCGCTTCGCCGAAGGCACCTTTGCCCTGGCGAAACTGCTGGCAGAGTCCGGCGCGACGACGGTCATCGGCGGCGGCGATAGCGCCAGCGCGGTGAAGAAAGCCGGCGTTGCCAAGCAGATGACGCACGTCTCGACCGGCGGCGGCGCTTCGCTGGAATTCCTGGAAGGGAAAGAGTTACCCGGTGTGGCGGCATTGCTGAAGAAGTAGCAGAGACAAGGACGGACGCACCCTGTGGCGTTCGTCCTTTTTCTTTCCAATAAGAAGGCAACCAGGCAATCAGGTAACAAGGTAATAGGTTACCGGACGAAAAGATAATATAGCAAGTATCAATAAAATACTTCACGAGGAAAGTAAAATCATGCGAACACCATTTGTTGCTGGAAACTGGAAGATGAACAAGACCGTCGCCGAGGCGCGCGCACTGGTGGCGGATATGGCTCCATTACTGAAAGAGGTCAAGGGCGTGGAGAAAGTGCTCTGCCCGCCGTATATGGCGGTCTTCCCGGTGGCGGCCCTGCTGACAGGCACCGATATCGGCCTGGGAGCGCAGAACCTGCACTGGGAAGCCAAAGGTGCTTTCACCGGCGAAGTCGCTGCCGGTATGATCGCGGAGTTTTGCCAGTATGTCATCATTGGGCATTCAGAACGGCGGACTTACTTCGGCGAGACCGACGAAACGGTCAACAAGAAGACCATCGCCGCAGGCGCGGCCGGACTGACACCCATCGTGTGCGTAGGCGAGACGCTGGCGCAGTATGAAGCCGGCAAGACCGCCGAGGTGGTATCGGGACAGGTCAAGGCAGGCTTGAAGGGATTGACTCCCGAACTGGCGGCGAAGGTTGTCGTGGCTTACGAACCGGTCTGGGCCATTGGGACCGGGCGCGCTTCCACGGGCGAGAATGCCAACGCGGTGGTACGTGACCACATCCGCAAGCCGCTGGCTGAGTTGTACGGCGCTGCCATTGCAGAGGGCGTACGGGTGCTGTACGGAGGTTCGGTGACGGGTGCAAACGCAGCCGAGTTCTTTGGTCAGTCCGACATCGACGGGGCGCTGGTGGGCGGGGCGAGCCTGAAGGTGGAGGATTTCCTGGCTATTGTGAAGGCGGCTGTGAAGTAGAGAAAGAATACTTAACACACACCCCTCCCCGCTGGGGAGGGGTGTTTTCAAACTGAGTCATTAACTTTCATTGAACCCATGAATTTCATCACTTCGTTTGACGGTCTGCTGTGGCTGCTGGTGACGCTGGTGGTATTCGTCTTCCTGCAGCGGGGGCTGCATCGCGAGATCCAGGCGTTCTTCCTGATCCTGACGCGCCGCCCGGCGATGACGCAGATCATCTTTGCGCTGATCTTCTTCCCGGGGGTGCTGCTGCACGAGTTCCAGCCACTACCTGACCGCCAAGATCCTGGGAGTGAAGACGGGTGGATTCTCGCTTATCCCGCAGGCCCAGCCGAATGGAAAACTGCGGCTGGGATACGTGGAGATCTATTCGGGCGGGTTTGTCAGGGATGGATTGGTGGGATTTGCGCCGCTGGTATTGGGCTGCGTCTTCGTGGCGCTGGCGGCGATCTATCTGTTACACCTGCTGCCGTTGTGGGAGTACATCCGCCTGGCGGACTGGCAGGGATTTTGGAGCGGGCTGGCCCAGTCGATGAAGGCGCCGGATTTCTGGCTGTGGTTCTACCTGACTTTCACGGTCAGCAGCACCATGATGCCTTCGGCGTCGGACCGGCATGCCTGGCTGCCGGTGGGGATGGTGGCGGGCGGGCTGGTGGTATTGGTGATCCTGTTGGGGGCGGGACCGTGGATGCTGGAAAACGTAGCGCCGGATTTCAACCTGTTCCTGCGGGCGCTGGCGATGATCTTTGGGCTGAGCGGGATAATCCACGTGATGTTGATCCTGCCGTTCCTGCTGCTGCACAAGGTGATGGCGAAGATCACCGGGCTGGATGTGGGGTAAAGGGTTGGGAAGAAAATTATCAGTCAGGACTAATCTTTGGGATAGAAAAAGGAGGGTGAACCTATGAAAGATGAAAACAACATTTCCAGAAAACGTATCGTTTACCGCGATAATCAGGTCTCTTGGTCCCATCATCATGAATCTAATAACCCTTTACGTGGTATGGGAAAATCGTGGAATATTTTTTGACAATACATTTATAACCCTCTTGGCTATTTTGATCTCGCCATTTATGGTTTCAACAATAACAGCATTCTTGATCTTTTTGATAACTACTAAATATTCACACATTAGTATTTTGAATTTACTGGGTATAGCCCTTCCGTGGAGCAATATTATTTTATTTGGCATTTTAGGTTTCAGCCAACCATGTTATGACGTGAGAGTTGAGTGTTGGGGCTTCGGGTTAATTTGGCTATTCATCGACATGATTATCTCTTTTGCACTTACTCTTGTTGTTGTGTTTTTTGCTCGGCTAGGTGATAAATTGGTGGAAAAGAAGACATGAGCGGGAAACATCTCAGCTCAACATAATATTGATCATGCGGTATGATTTTGCTGCACTGATTGATAAACTCACTCGTCCAGTATAAGCCCACCGTGATAGAAGAGTTCGTAGACGGTCTCGCCGCCGCGGCTGATGAACTCGCGCCCGCGGAAGGAGGTGGCGTCGCCTTCGTTTGTGTCGATGTAGGTGAATTCTTCGTGGGGGAACTGGAATCCGCCCAGGAAGCGACCTTCGGTGTAGAGGCGGGAGAGACTGTCCTTGATGACCTGTCCGGCCTGGGCCGGCATGATCAACTCGGGCTGGAGGATGTGACCGTAATAGTTCATGGCCCAGACGGGCTTGCCCTGGTAATAGACCACTTCCTCGCCGATGAAATCGCGTCCGCCGAAGTAACTGTCCAGGTAAGACCAGTCCCCGTCGCTGAATTTCAGGTCGTGAGAACCTGGCCGGCAGGCAGGGGCATGCTCACCGCTGCCTACATAAGTGGCGGATTTGGCGCGAACGATGAAGCTGTTCAGATCTAGCAAAAGTTGATTATCCATAACACGTCCAAATGATGGAAAATATTAACCCGTGCCGAACTGCCTGTCACCGGCGTCGCCGAGACCAGGAACGATGTAGCCGCGTTCGTTCAGGTGGTCATCGATGGCGGCCAGATAGAGGGGCACGTCGGGATGGGCTTTCTGCATGGCGGCGATGCCCTCGGGCGCGCCGATGAGACCGACGAACTTGATCTTCTTGACGCCCCAGTTCTTGACGATGTCGGTGGTGGCCACGGCCGAACCGCCGGTCGCCAGCATGGGGTCGACGATGAGACAGACCGAGACGGTCGGTTCGATGGGCAGTTTGTTGTAATACTGGATCGGCTGCAAGGTTTTCTCATCCCGATAGAGACCGATGTGCCATACTTCTGCGGTGGGCATCAATTCCCAGATGCCTTCCACCATGCCGAGGCCGGCTCGCAAAATGGGAACAAGGCCGATCTTTTCCTTCAGTTCGGCGCCAGTCATCTGGATGAGCGGCGTCTGGACCGGGCAGGGGGTCACCAGCAGGTCGGCGGTGGCTTCATAAGCGAGCAGGGCGGCGATCTCCCGGACGAGCTCGCGGAACTTCTTTGGCTCGGTATCCTTATTGCGAAGGCGGGAAAGTTTGTGTGCGACGAGCGGATGTTGGGATGCGAAAACGTTTGCCATGACTCCTCCAGTGGCATCCATTATAGCCGACCTACGAAATTGTGGCTTGACGAATTTGCCAATGTGGGAGTATTCTAGTATTAATAGGGATTGAAGGAAGCCATGTCTCTGAGTGTTCTTGTTGTCGACGATAATGATATGAATTTAGCCCTGGTAACGAAGATCCTGGAATTGGAAGGATACCAGGTGAGAGTGGCGTGCAACGGTAAGGAAGCGATCGAATCCGTTCAAGAAAGCATGCCCAACCTGGTAATTTTGGATGTGATGATGCCGGATATGAATGGCTTTGACCTTTGCCGGAAATTACGCCAGCCGCCATACATTGTCACAGTGCCCATTATCATGCTGACAGCGATGAATTCGGCCACGGAGAGACAACTGGCGAAAGATGCGGGGGCGAACGACGTCTGGTCCAAACCTTTTGATATGGACCTGTTCTTAAAGCGGGTGGGGAAATTGCTAAAGAAGGCCACCAAGCCGTTTTATGGAGTTGATGGATCAAAGTAACCAAAGACATTAAAAGTGTGAACGATACGAGATAGGCGAAAATATAAATATCGGCTTCAGATGAGAATGCTGCTGAAGCCGATATTTTTTTATACCGAAGTTAGCACAACAAGACTTCTACGAAAACAATACGCTGATGATCTCGTGAGGACCGGCAAGAAACGTGACCGAGCCATCCTGGGTGATTTTCAAGGAGGCTTTCTTTTCTTCGGCAAGGTTCACTAACTCGGCTTTCTTGAATTGCTGCCACGGTTTGATGGACACCTGCATCTCGGCGCTGCCAGCGTTATAGCCTCGCACGACGATCCCGCGACCATCTTCGGCTGTCTTGACGGTGCTGATGAGGAATTCCGCCGGGCTGGTTTCCATGAACGAGGCTGTTGGCGGAAGCGAACCCTCGTGCAGACCAGTTCCGGCTGATCGCAGGGGGGTCTCGAAGGCGTAGGCTTGCCGGCTGGCGGAGTCCAGGTTGCCGTCATGCGGGATAATGGAATAATCGAAGGACCACTCGCCCTGCATCTGCGCGCCGGGAGTCTCCATGGCGGGACCAGCGTGACCTTTGCGGGTGGAGAAATCGTCCCGTGAGAGCCAGCCTACACAGCGGAGCAGCGTCAGGGCGATGGATGCGTTCCCGTCTTCGCCGCGCAAGATTTCCACTTCGGGGAGGCCGCGGTTGGCGACCGTCAGGCCGCATTGACCGGTGGATATGTCCGTGAAGGCGCGCTGAGGTACTTCGGGGCGGGGTTGTTCGATCCAGGTATCGTCGAAGGGAGGTATGCCGGTTTTCCGATTCACCATTTCGAAATGGCCGTCGTGGTTGGCAGTCTCCGCGCTGAATGGGGCGGGGAAATGGACCCGCAGGCGATGGTCCCGGGCGGTGTTGTTCAAGGTCGTGCGGATGTCAATGCGAGAGACGCCTTCGGTGAGAGTGATCACCGTTGTGAGAGAGATAAGAGCTTTCCTTCCCTTGCGCGACTGCCGGTCCGGTGCGAGGGAGGCAGGCACGCTTAATTCCATTTGCAGTTCGAGGCTCTGCTGGACGGGGCCGCTCATCTTGCGTACATGCTTCAGTCGAGGCGTGTAAAAGCGATCAGCAGCGGGAGGCGCATAGTTATATTCATCACCGCAGTCGCCGCCATCCTGGAATTGGTTGAGGCCGCAGTAGGTCGCCTGGGTGCGCTTGTCGAAAACGGTCACTGTGCCGGAGGAGAGAGCTTCCACCTTGAAGAATTCGTTCTCCAGGCGGTAGGGACGGCGGGCGTAGGCGGGGCGAAGCGTGAGGAGTTTGATAATGGGCAGGCGGGTCAGGGGCAGGAGGGCTTTCAGCAAGGGACTCATCC
The DNA here is from genome assembly GCA_963847105.1 of uncultured Chloroflexia bacterium. GTDB lineage: Bacteria > Chloroflexota > Anaerolineae > Anaerolineales > Villigracilaceae > UBA877. Next base: position 715,734 of record CAWJYP010000003.1, read on the forward strand.
TGACCGGCTCGGTGCTGGGGGAGCGAGGCCGCACCCACAGGGTCTGGTAACCGAGCGGCGGAACGTCCTGCGCGGCCAGTATGATGCTGGTGGAAGGAGCGGTGCGGGCGACAATATGGTACGTCGTGATGTACTCATCCTGCAGGAGTGATTGCACCTTTTGTGTGGCGGATTTCCAAACGGGCAAGTTTGGTTCACCGCCCTCGGCCAGGATCAGGTCGATGTAGACATCCGCATCGCGTCGGTCAAACTTGATGGCTTGCACAGCCATCCCGGCGGCGCGACCATCGGGGATCATGTTGAAGGCTGAACGGAAGCCTTTTTCATCCAGTGTCATGTGGATCAGGTCACGGCTGGCCTGGCCGCGGGTCTGGTAGGGAACGGATCTCCCGGTCGAATCGAGCAGGTCAAATCTGCTCGAATCCGTTGGCAGGTCGATGGAGGCATTGGCAACATCGCTGCGAGGGAAAGAGAGAGGATTATAGATGACGATGGCAGATTTGTTGGAGGGGGAGCCCGTGTTGATATTGGCTGCCAGCGCCTCCAGGCTTTGCAGGGTTAGTTCCTCACCAACCTGGTCGACCTGATCGAAGCGCACTTTCATCTCATCGTGGACCTGGTCGACCGAACAACCGCAGATTGAAATCGTGCGGGTGATTTTCCATCAACAGCCGCCAGGTGGCGCGGATAATATTGGCCGGGTCTTTGACCTGGGAGGGCGAGCGATTATCGCTGGCGATTTGAGAGGCGAAGGTGCTGAACGGTTCGGCCCATTTGAGCAGGAGGTTCTCGCTGGCATGGTTGCGCTGCTTGATCCACATGCGGGCTGAAAGCACACCGGGCAGCAAGTGACTGTGGCGGCTGTTGCGAAGTTCGCCGGTCACGACTGGCAGGATGAGCTTGCTTTTCTTGATATCCAGCCGGACGGCATCTATGAAAGCCGGCAGGGTGGAGTGAAGAACGCGCGTTTCGGGGATGTGTTTGTCGGCGTAGGTGATGGCACGGGAAGTATGCGGGGGCGGCTCCATATGGTCGGTACCAAGCATGATCAGGTGATCGGCCACCTGGGAGGCGGAGGCTAATTTGTTCGCCTCCCTTGTAACGGCTTCGGTGAAGGCAGGCAGGTCATTGACCGGCAGTCTTGCGCCATTGGAATAACTGTCACGCAGGTAGGCCATCAGCACACGCGATCCATCCGGCGAATCCCACCAAAACTCGGTTGGTTCCTCATCGAGGCCACGCCAGAGGCAGGCGGTGTCGATCCCGAAGCCTTGCAGCAGTTGGGGAATTTGACCGGGATGCCCGAAGGGATCGGGCAGGTAGCCGATCATCATTTTCCGACCAAATTTACGGGCGGTCTGGTCGCCCTGGAGCAGGTTGCGAATGTGGGATTCAGGCCCGACCAGGAAGGTATCCGGCAGGATGTGCCACGGTCCGATAACGATGCGGCCTTTCTGGATGTGTTTTCGCAGAATCGGCTCTTTTTCGGGGCGCATGGCCAGGTAGTCATCCAGGACGATGGTCTGACCGTCGAGCATGAAGTATTTAAAGTTCGGATCATCATCCAATAGCTCCAACAGGCCATCGATCAGATGGACGAGTTTGAGACGGAAGATCTGGAAGGTGCGATACCATTCACGATCCCAGTGGGTATGGGAAATAATGTGCACATTGCGCATAGTCACTCCAAAGGTACCAGATTTAGGATTTGTTTCCAATGAGGGAAGATCAATAGATGGGCTTCATTCGGCCAAAAGGTAACCCGGCGGTTCGGCAGACGAGCGGCGACATATTCCGCCATCGGCAGGGGTGTCACATTGTCGGCGGTGCCGTGCCAAATGTGGACCGGCACCTGCACATCTTCCAGCTGGAAACCCCAAGGACGGGTGAGTAGACGAGCGTCCCAGGCGAAGCCGCGCAGGCCGGGGCGGAAGGCTTCTTTTTCGCTGATGATACAGGCTTCGCGGATCTCCAGGAAGTCCATCAAGTCTGCATCGGCGGGCGGGCGGCGGCTGCGATGAGGCCGGGCGGCTGCTGTCGGAGCAAGTTTGTGGCGGTAGGCAAGCCAGACGAATCCCTGCCAGAGCGGCCAGGGAACATAGCGGCCGAACAGGAAGCCCAATTTGTTGACGATCTCCATCCCGGCAGTGGCACGGGGGGATTCCACCGGCCCGGCCCCGCAGATGCTGAGGGCCAGCCTGACTCGACCGGGCAGGGCATAGGCGCAGGCAAGGGCGTACGGCCCCCCACCGGAGTGACCCGCGACGGTGAAATCTTGCAGGTCGAGCGCGTCCGCCAGGGCGGCCACATCGGCAGGCCAGTCGAGAATGCGCCGCCCGGGTTGGAATGTCGAAGCGCCATAGCCGGGACGGTCGATGGTGATCAGGCGGATGCCCGCAGAACGGGTGACGTCATCGGATGGGCGGAAAGAGGCGCGAGCCGGGCATCCCGTGGAACAGGAAGAGCGGTCTGCCGGAAGGGTCGCCGAATTCAGCCCACGCGAGTGTGCGTCCATCCGGAAGGAGCAGGGTTTTCAGCATGGAAGTGATTACAGCCTGACCTTTTCTTCGGTCAAGGCGATCGCTTCTGCCATGGCGGCAGCGCGATTGGTGATGGGGAAGCGGTTGTTGAGCGGGCTGAGACGCGCCCCCAGCGCGGTGGGCTTGTAAATCAACCAGCGGATGAGGCCGCGAGCGAAAGCGGAAAGTTCCACCGACTCCTTCAATTCATTCAGCGTGGCTTCATCCCAGCCTCCGAACAAACCGTAGAAGAAGAGGAAGAGCGGCAGGCTGGGAAGGATGCCGATGAAGAAGATCAATACACTGGTGATCTGGTCGCCTTTCCAGATGAGCCGGTTAATCAACGAGAGGAAACCGAAATGGACTGCCCCAGCCAAAATCGGCGCAGCCAGGGTCTGCCACACATACAACCGCTGGGGGAAACAGACTTTGTGGTTGATGATGTAGGCGGAAATGCCTTTGGCAAAGAGACCGACGAAATAGGCGATTATCAACCCGGCCACCTGGTAACGGGCGATGAGGAACCAGGCCAGGATGATGCGGGTGAGCTGCTCCAGGAAAACCAGCAGGGATTTGAGCCAGGGTTTATTTGCGCCCAGTTGGACCGTGTCACCGACCCAGGAAGGAAATTCGATAAATCCCCAGATGGTGAGGGGGATAACGTATATGGCCGCCCGGTGAAACTCCGCTCCGGTCGAGCCAAGGATGAAGCGAGGCGCGACCGCCAACAGGACTGTGCCGATGAAGGCGCTGAAGATGCCGTTATATTTATAAGCCATGACGCTGTAATACTGGCTGAGAGTACGCTTGCCGTGGGAAATGGCCTCCGATATGGCCGGCATGACCCCGTCATTGAGCGTCTGAGTGGCGTTGAAGGCAAAGATGAAATTTTGCGCCAGACCCCAGTTACCCCATATCTCGGCGTAATTGATCAGGCGGGATTGGGTAATGGCGATCTCCATAGCCTGCCCGAAGGACCAGGCGGCAGAACCGAGCATCTCGAAAACGCCGAATTTGAAACTGGTCTTGATGATGTCCCAGTTGAAATGGGCCATAAAGAGTATACGGGCGTTGTACCCCACCCGCCGATACAACTTGAGGCCGATGATAAATGTCAATAGTTCGGCGGCATAGGCAGCGATACCGAGACCGAGCAAGCCTCCCATGGCACCGCCAAAGACGGGGTGCGACCGGCCCCAAAAGAACATGATGCTGACGAAGATGGGTTGAACCACCATCGGGAAGAGCACATTGAAGCCAATCTCGAGCAGGCGGCTGTAGTCCAGGCGCTGGAAGCCGGTGAGGGCGTGCTTCATGACCTGGTAGAAGCCGGGGATCTGGATGAAGGTATGGATGATCACGCTCCAGGCATAAAGGGCATAGGCGGAGCGCGGCGCCATCGTGCTGGCGAGAGCGATCACCAGCGCGACCTGGATGGAGCCCGAAAGGATCTGCCACCAGACGTATACCTGACCGAATTGAATGCCCTTCTTGGGATCACTCACCCGGTGCTCGGAGAGATACTTGATGAAGGCGATGCTCGTGCCCATGTCGAAGAAGGTCCATGCCAGGGTGAAGAACTGGGTGACCCGGCCCCAGATTCCCAAAGCCTGGGCGGATGGCAAGATGTACGATGGGAGGATCAGGTTCTGGTAGATGATCAGAGGGATGAAGAGGATCAGCCCAATGGTGACAGCGACGAGGAATCCGCTCAGCGGACGCTTGAAGCCCACGTCTTCCCAGCCGGTGGCCTCTTCACGGACCTTGTAGAGGGTGTGGTCAGCGACAATTTCATTCAACGCTTCAGGATGTCTGAGACTGTAACGACGGACAAAGAAGAAAGCCAGGAAGGTGGTCGCTACGAGCAGGCTCATCACCGCCAGGAGCACATTCCGGTCAGCCGCGTGCGGGACCGGGGAAGCGGGATAGTCGGCGAAGGAAAGGGGCGTCTCACCAGCGGCGCGTTCGACCAGGTGGTAGATGAAATAATTGAAGTATGCCCATTCCTGGATCTGCGGATTGAAGGTGACCAGTTTTTGCGTTGCCGGATCGACTGCGGAGGTGAGCCAGGCATTGAAAATGTACAGGCGTGGATTGTTCCCGTTCCAGAGGACCCATGAGCCGTCCTCGTAGGTGGTGACGAGCGGCTGGATCGATGAGAGCGGCGAAACGATCTGGCTGCGCTCACGCACCTGCGGGGAGCCGTTCCAGATGATCTCCGTGACGAGCGGGATCTTCGATCTTGATCGGAATGAGGCTGACGGCCTCGGTTTGATCGGTCAACGAGAGGGGGATGCCGGTGAGACTGACAACATCCTCTGCGTCGATATCCGGACCAAGGAAAAGTACCAATCCAGCGCCAGCCTTGAGATGGGAGGCGATGTCGATCCCGGCGGGGATAGTTCCGTTGAGGACAAAGACATCTGCCTGGGCGGGATCGGAAACAAAAGTGAAAGTCCCTTTTGGCGCGATGGTCAGGGCAGTGTAGACGCCACCCTCCTGCGGGCCGGCGTAATACACCAGCACCGGATTCCCGGCAGAGGCTGGGACGGTGAGGCCGAGCAGGACCAGCAGGGTGAGGCCGATGGTGATGATTCTGCGCATGGGATCTCCGGTTGTGGATATCATTGAAACGTAGTTAGTGGATACTGAAGATGGCGAGATACATCTGCTCGATGATCAGATCATTGGAATCCGGTAACGACTCGAATCGTGGCTTAGAATTCAAACCCGTTCTCTTTGATGACCCGGGCAAACCAATGTCCACTGTCTTTGACCGTTCGCTGGAGATCCTTGTAATTGACGTAGATCAAGCCGAAGCGAGGTTCGTACCCAAGCGCCCATTCAAAATTATCCATCAGCGACCAGTGGAAGTAACCCTTCACCGGCACGCCTTCGTCCATGGCGCGGCGGACCTGGGCAATGTGGGTCTGCAGATAACGAATGCGGCGTTCATCGCGGACGCGGCCGTCGAAGTCCAGGCCGTCCGGCACAGGGATGCCGTTTTCGGTGATCATGATCTCGCATTTGGGCTGGTAATCTTTCCATACACGGGTGAGTATCTCGTAGATCCCCTCCGGATAGATCTCCCACATGCCGGAGTATTCATTGCCCACCGGTTGGACCTGTTCGGCGGCGATGAGCGGTACTTTGGGAGCGTGTTTCACGACCATGCGGGTGTAATAATTCAGCCCGAGCAGGTCGACGGTGTTGATCTTCTCCAGGTCGCCCGCTTTGATGATGCCACTGGTGAGGAACTTGGCCAGGGGCAGCCCCTTCAGCGGCATGGTGCCATTCAGGAGCGGGTCCAGCTGCATGCGGTTGACAACCATGTCCATTTTCCAGGCGGCGTCCTGATCCCGTTTGGATGATGTAGCCGGGTGGGCAGGGTTTAGGCTGATGGTGATGCCTATCTTAACGGGCTGACGGGCAGATGCGCGGATGGCCTCAGCGGCAAGCCCGTGGGAGAGAAAGATGTGGTGGTAGGATTTGAACCCTGCCACCGGGTCGGTCATACCGGGGGCATGGATGCCGAACAGGTGACCGGCGAAGGAGGACACAGAAGGTTCGTTGTGGGTCATCCACACTTTTACGCGGTCGCTCAGGCGTTCGGTCATGACGCGGGCATAATCGGCAAAAGCGTAGGCGGTATCACGGTTGAGCCAGCCGCCCTTGTCCTGCAGAGCCTGCGGCAGGTCCCAGTGGAAGAGGCAGATATACGGTTCGATCTTGTTCTTGAGTAGTTCATCCACCAGTCGGTCGTAGAAATCCAGGCCAGCCGGGTTGACTGCGCCTGTGCCATTGGGGATGACGCGCGGCCAGGAGACGGAGAAGCGATAGGCGTCCAGGCCGAGTTCTTTCATCAGGGCAACGTCTTCTTTGTAGCGGTGATAATGATCGACGCTGACATCCCCGTTCTCGCCGTTGGCGATCTTGCCGGGCGTATGGGCGAAGGTATCCCAGATGGACAGACCTTTGCCGTCCTCGTTCCAAGCGCCTTCCACCTGGTAGGATGAAGAAGCGCAACCCCAGACGAAATCTTCAGGAAATGAGATTTTTTGCATAGCGGGCCTCTAGGAATGATGATTGTGGATAGACGATTTCCCTCTAAGGATACCGGAAATTATAAAGAGGCGCAAGCAGGAAAGTCCTTGCAGCAGTGTTACAATCGATTGACGTTGGAGGTGCGATGAAAGTAGCGTTCTTGCGTGCCCGTTATCGCCGGATCATCTTCTTCTTTGCCGGTGCAGCCATTGATTTTCTTTTTTGGGAAGTGCTCCTGCCACGGTTGGGATTGCGAAGGCTTTCCCGCCGGACCCGTCCGGATCGGTATCGACGCATAGCCGCCCAGTTCCGGGCGCTGGCGATCAAGATGGGCGGTGTGATGATCAAAGTGGGACAGTTCCTTTCATCCCGGCTGGATGTGCTGCCACCCGAGATCACGAGCGAACTGGCGGGGTTGCAGGATGAGGTCCCGCCCGAAGATTTCGAGGACATCCGTAAACTGGCCGAGGCGGAACTCGGCGCACCCTTGTTGGAAAAGTATGAATCTTTCGAAGAAACCCCACTGGCAGCGGCCTCCCTCGGGCAGGTCCATCGCGCCCGTCTGTGCGTGGACGACCCGGAGAAGAAATACTGCGACGTGGTGGTGAAGGTCCAGCGGCCGTTCATCGACCAATTAGTCGAAACGGACCTGTCGGCGCTGCGGCAGGTGGGCGCCTGGTTGCAGAAATACCGCCCCCTTTCGAAGCGGGTGGACGTGCCCTCGTTGATGGAAGAGTTTTCCACCACCGTGAGGGCAGAGGTGGATTACCTGGCAGAAGGCAAGAACGCGGAGGTCTTTGCCGAGAATTTCAAGGATGATGCCCGGGTGCATGTTCCGAAGGTGGTATGGAGTCATACCACCCGGCGAGTGCTGACGCTCGAGGATGTTTTTGCCATCAAGATCACCGATTACGAGGCCATCAGCGCGGCCGGGATCGACCGGAGCGAGGTGGCGCAGGTCCTGCTCGGCACCTACTTGAAGCAGATCTTTGAAGATGGTTTCTTCCACGCTGACCCGCATCCGGGCAACCTATTTGTCACGCCGACGGAAGGTGTTCCGGAAGATGGCAAGCCTGCCTGGCGGCTGACCTTTGTCGATTTTGGCATGGCCGGGATCGTACCGGATTATTTGCGTAAGGGCTTGCGGGAATCCATTATTGCGATGGGGACGCAGGATGCGGCCCGCCTGATCCGTTCCTTCCAGACCCTGCACGTGCTCTTGCCGGGGACCGACCTGCAACAACTGGAGCAAATGAGCGCATCGATTTTCGACATGATGTGGGGAAAATCGATGGAAGAACTGCGAAGCCTGAGCGTCGAAGAAATGATGCGCTTTGCGGACCGGTTCCGGGACCTCATGTACACCATGCCGTTCCAACTGCCACAAAACCTGTTGATCCTTGGCCGGACGGTGGCGATCCTCTCGGGGATGTGCACCGGGCTGGACAAGGATTTCAACGTGTGGAAACAGATCTCACCTTACGCGACCAAATTGATCTCGGAGGAGGGCGGGTCCAACTGGAAGGTGTGGTTGGACGAACTGGGGAATATAGCCAAGGATCTGATCGCCGTACCGGGAAAATTCAATCGAGTTTTAGGCCAAATGGAGCGAGGCGACCTGATGGTGCAGATGCCGACGGTCAACCGGCAGATGACGTACCTGGAGAAAGCAATCAACAGGATGACCGCCAGCCTAGTTTTTGTAGGCTTCCTGATCGGCGGGGTGATCCTGTACAATGCGGGGAATTTCACGGTCGCGATGGTTTTGTTTGGCTTTGCTGCCATCACCCTGATATGGATGATCATTCGGCGGTCGTGGTACATCCAGGCGCTTTCATCCTTAATGGAAAAATCGGGATTAAGAAAACAAAACAGGAGGTCTACTCAGGAAACCTCCTGTTTTTTCATTCAAGGTATGTAACCGTCGAGTTCTTGAACTCTTTTACGCTTTTTTCTTTTCGTCCATGCTGGCGATGGATGCATCGATCATGCTTCGCCAGGCCAGGAGCATTTCCCGGCGGGCATTGCGGCCATGTTCGATAAAACCAGGCGGGACCATGCCCTCCATGGTTTTTCGAAACTCTTCCCGGGCAGCGCGGAAATGCTGGCGGGTTTCTTCGGGGATCTTCCCTTCAAAAGGTGGACGTTTAGAAGTAGTTTTTTCGGCCATTGTTGCTCTCCTTGCTGATTAAAGTGATTATAGCGCGAAGTAGATTAGAGAACAATAATACTTTTCGGCTGTGATTTATGGATGTAAGGCTGCTGAATTATTCGAGTAAAATTGGGCGGAAATGTTCTGAGACACCAAAAGCATCCTGGGGACTTCTGGTGCATTTGGAACCTAAACAAACCAATTCTACAGGATTACATCAAACATTCCTATGCGCTTAAAAGCCGATTTGCAATTATTATTTGTGACGATCATTTGGGGGAGCGCTTTCGCCGTCATGCGCTTTGCAGCCAATCAGGGCACCATCTTTTATTTGAATGGGGCGCGCTTCCTGGTCGGGGCGCTGGTCTTGGCTCCTTTTATCAAATATCGAGGCACCTTCAACCGCAGTAATATGGTGTATGTCGTTCTGGCGGGATTCGCATTATTTGCCGGGGTGGGTTTTCAGCAAGCCGGACTGGCGACGACCACCGCCGGGAATGGCGGCTTCATTACCAGCCTGTATATTGTCATTGTCCCTTTCATCCTGTGGATCTTTTGGCGGGAAAAGCCAACCATTGTGATCGGGGTAGCGGTCGTGATGGCTCTCGCCGGGGGATATCTGCTCAGTACGGGCGGCAGCATCCAGGTCGGGTGGGGCGATGTGTTGATATTCATCGGCGCCTTCTTCTGGGCTATGCATGTGGTGGTTGTCAGCCGGATGCAGGGGAAGATCCACGCGCTGCCTTTCGCATTCGGGCAGTTTGCTGTGTGTGGATTAGCCAACCTGCTGGTGGGTCTATTCTTCGAGCATCCGGGCTGGGCGAACATACAGGCTCTCATCCCGGCAATCCTATACACGGGAGTCTTTTCCATCGCAGTGGGATTCACCCTGCAGGTGGTGGCGCAAAAGCATACCCCTGCCAATGATGCCGCCCTGATCATGAGTCTGGAGTTTGTCTTTGCGGTGTTGTTTGGATGGCTGTTCCTGCAGGAGGAACTGCTGCCGGTGCAGATGATCGGCTGCGGGCTGATCCTGCTGGCAGTGGCGCTGGTGCAGATCGGCAGCCGTCGCAGCGCCATGCTGATCGAGAAAATTGATGCAGAATTGTTATAGTCTCTCAAAACAGATAAGAGTACAATAAAATCATGGTCGCAAAAATAATCCTAAACCCCTATTCAAACCGTTGGAATTCAGAAAAACGCTGGCCGCAGGCTGAGCTGGCGCTGAAAGAGGCCGGCGTGGTCTTCGACATGGTCAAGTCGGAGCATCCACGCCACACCATCGAGCTGGCTGAACAAGCCGCCCGCGGAGGATTTTCGCCCATCATTGCCGCCGGAGGCGACGGCACCATCGGCGAAGTGGTCAACGGCCTGGCTCGCGCGGCCAAGTCAGATCAGGACCTGTTGGGACCTTTCGGGATCATGCCGCTCGGATCGGCCAACGATCTGGTGGATAATCTGGGCTTGCCGCGGGACCTGAGCGCGGCAGCTCACGTCATTGCGCTGGGTAAGACCCGCCTGATGGACATAGGTTACGTGAACGGCTTTTATTTTGCGAACAACTCTGCCATCGGGCTGGAGCCTTACATCACACTGGCGCAGCAGCGCATCACCTGGATCAAGGGGATGCTGCGTTACCTGGTGGCGGCGGTGCGGGGCATCCTGGATAATCCACAGTGGAATGCGACCATCGAATGGGACAACGGTCATTACGAGGGACCGGCCTTGCTCGTCTCGGTGGGGAATGGACCGCGGACGGGCGGCGTGTTCTTCATGGCTCCGCACGCAGACCCCTTCGATGGGGAACTGACTTTTGTGCATGGTTACCGGCGCACACGCGGGCAGATCTTCAAGCTGCTGCCGCGGACGATGAAACCGGGGCAGGGCAGTTTCGTGGAGATGGAAGGTATCCATGAGCAGCAGGCCACGTGGGTGAAGATACACATGGACAGGCCCGCTCCCGCGCATGTGGACGGGGAGATCTTCTCGGAGGGCATCCAGGATTTGGAATACCGCATCTGCCCAAAGAGGTTGCAGATATTGGTGCTGTGAGTGTAAAGACAATTGGGGAACAAGGAAGAGAACTATACAAACAACCCTAAGGGTCATTAAGACCCTTAGGGTCTTTACTTCCGGGGACTTCAATGGGCAGCAAAGACTAAAGTCGTTACTACAAGAAACAAAAAAGACCTTGGCAGGTCTTCAAGGTGGGCGCGGAGGGGCTCGAACCCCCGACCTCATCAATGTGAGTGATGCGCTCTAACCGACTGAGCTACGCGCCCGGGGTGGCAAGATTATAGCCGAGGCGGCTGGCTTTGACAAGACTGTGCATAAAAACATCCTTTTTGCCACTTTTCGCGCTTGTTCGCATCTGATAAAATGGGTATAGAGAATTCATCGTAGAGGTTCATACATGCTTAATGCAAGTGCAATTCCAGCTTCTCCACAGACAAGCGAATACAGGCACGCCAAGTTGCTTATCCTCGGTTCGGGACCGGCAGGGTTTTCAGCTGCGCTTTACGCGGCGCGGGCCGAACTGGCCCCGCTCGTCTTGACCGGTATCGAACTGGGCGGACAGGCAGCGTTGACGTACACGATCGAAAATTACCCCGGTTTCCCCGATGGGGTGGGCGGGGCGCAATTGGGCGAGCTCTTCCAGAAGCAGGCCGAACGGTTCGGCGCGCAGGTAGTGTTCGACACGGCCACTTCGGTCGACCTGTCGCAACGGCCCTTCAAAGTCGTCGGGGATAACGACCACTACACTGCCGACACGATTATCATTGCCAGCGGTGCACGGCCCAATCACCTGGAGATCCCGGGAGAGGTGGATATGCTCGGGCGAGGCATCTCTTATTGCGCCACCTGTGACGGAGCTTTTTTCAAAGAGAAGAAGGTTGTCGTGGTCGGTGGCGGTGACAGCGCCATCGAGGAAGGCTTGTTCCTGACCCGTTACGCCTCTTCGGTGACAGTCGTCCACCGGCGCGACAGTTTAAGAGCCGGTGCGGTCCTGCAAAAACGTGCTTTCGATAACCCAAAGATGGCGTTCGTCTGGAACAGCGTTGTCACCGAGGTCGTTGGGAAAGATAAGACTGAAGCGGTGAAACTAAAGAACGTTAAATTCTGGCGAGGAAACCCTCCTTCCGACCGATGGAGTGTTTATTTTTATCGGGCACACGCCCAACACGCAGATGTTCGAGGGGCAATTGGACATGGACAACGGTTATATCAAGGTGGATGACCACATGAGAACCAGCCTCCCGGGGGTGTTCGCCGCCGGTGAAGCAGCCGACCCGCACTTCCGCCAGGTCATCACATCCGCCGGGATGGGCGCAGCCGCGGCCATCGAAGCGACCCATTATCTTCAAAGTGAGTCTGATTAGAGGATTGGAGAAAACATGACATCAAAGATTTCCATTATTGGCGCCGGCATGACCGGTTCCACCACCGCTCACTGGCTGGCCGAACGCGAACTGGCTGACCTGGTACTGATCGACATCGTCGAAGGGATGCCGCAGGGCAAGGCGCTCGACCTGCAGGAGGCCCTGCCGGTGGTCGGCAAGGATGTCTCCGTCACCGGCAGTAATGACTACGCCGCCACGAAGGGGTCCGATATCATCGTTATCACGGCAGGGGTTGCGCGCAAGCCCGGCATGAGCCGGGAAGACCTGCTCACGATCAACTCCAATATCGTCAGCGAGGCCACCACGAACGTGCTGAAATATTCTCCTGAGGCGATCTTCATCATCCTGACGAACCCACTGGACACGATGGCATATCTGGCCATGCAGGTTGGCAAACTGCCGCGCGAACGTATCATCGGGCAGGCGGGCATCCTCGACTCGGCTCGCATGCGGGCGTTCGTAACGATGGAAACCGACATCAGCGTGGAAAATATCAACTGTTATGTCTTGGGTGGTCACGGTGACGAAATGGTGCCGCTGACCCGCCATTCGAACATCGCCGGGATCCCGCTGCGGGATTTCCTGCCGGCGGACAAACTTGAAGCCATCGTCAACCGCACTCGCAAGGGTGGAGGCGAGATCGTCAACTTGCTCAAGACCGGTTCAGCCTACTATGCGCCGGCGGTAGCAGTGACACAGATGGCGGAAGCCATCCTTAAAGACAAGCATTTGATCATTCCGGCCTCGGCCTACGTGCAGGGCGAATATGGCCTGGATGATATGTTCTTCGGCGTGCCGGTCCAGTTGGGACGGGGCGGTCTGGAGAAGATCTACGAGTATGACCTGGATGCGGAAGAAAAAGCAGCCTTGCAAAAATCTGCCGCAGCCGTAAAGGAAAGCATCGGCATCATGAAGGGCCTGGTAAAAATATAACCCGTTCAGACGCTTAGTAAGCGTCTACTCATATCTCAACCGGAGGCATTCTATGATATTGCATGACAAGATTTTAGAGCAACTCCCCGCCTGGCGGGAAAGGGTCAAGACCCTGGTGAAGGAGCACGGCGACAAGGTCATCGACCAGGTGACCGTCGGACAGGTCTACGGCGGGATGCGCGACATCAAGAGCATGGTCACGGATGTCTCGTTCGTCAACCCGGCCACCGGCATCACCTTCCGCGGCATGGCAATCCCCGAGGTGTTGAAGAAATTACCCAAGCCGCGCGGCGCCAAGATCCCTTACGTGGGCGGATTGTATTACCTGCTGCTGACCGGCGAGATCCCCGGCAAAGCCGATGCAGAAGCAGTGGAGAAGGAATGGGCTGCCCGGGCGGATGTGCCCGATCATGTGTTCAAGATGCTGCGGGCGATGCCGAAGGATACGCACCCGATGGTGCTGCTCTCGCAGGCGGTGCTGGCGCTGCAAAGCGGATCGAAATTTGCCAAAGCGTATCACAGCATCAAGAAGGATACCTACTGGGAAACCACCCTGGAGGATTCACTCGACCTGACGGCTAAGCTGCCGATCATTGCAGCCTATATCTACCGGCTGAAATATTTCAACCAGACCAAGAAACCCAAATATAATCTGCGCCAGGATTACGGGACGAACTTTGCCCGTATGATGGGCGTTAATGACCGCAAAGGCTATGCCGAACTGGCAAGGCTCTACTTCATCCTGCACTCCGACCATGAATTCGGGTAACGTGTCGGCGCATGCCACGCACTTGGTCGGGTCGGCGCTTTCGGATGCGTATTATGCCTTTTCGGCCGGGCTGAACGGCCTGGCAGGTCCGCTGCACGGATTGGCCAACCAGGAATGCCTGGATTGGTTGATCTGCGTACGCGACCAGTTTGGCGGGGTTCCCAGCCGGGAAGACCTGCATAAATTCGCCTGGGATACGCTCAACAGCGGCAAGGTCATCCCCGGGTACGGGCACGCGGTCCTGCGCGTGACCGATCCTCGCTACATCGCCCAGATGGAATTTGCCAAGGCGCGCTTCCCCGAAGACGAACTGATCCGGTTGGCGGACCTGGTCTATGAGGTGGTGCCAGCGGTGTTGAAAGAGCAGGGCAAAGCCAAGAACCCGGCTCCGAATGTGGACGCCATCTCCGGAGCGCTGCAATATTTTTACGGTGTGCGTGAATTCGATTTTTATACCGTCCTCTTCGGTGTTGGACGAGCTCTGGGCGTGACCGCCAACCTGGTGTGGGCGCGAGCGCTGGGCCAGCCGATCGAGCGGCCAAAATCCCTCTCCACGGCTATGCTGGAAGAAGCGGTTAAATAAAAGATATTAGAAAAGAGAAAAGAGAACTCCCGCTGCGGGAGTCTCTTTTTGTTGGCGGGATCGAGGTGCTAGGCCTTCAAAGCCCGGGTGGCGATGTAGGTGGGGTGATATTTACTGACGGGCGAGTCGGGACAGATGTCTTCGTATAAGGCAGTGATGACGAAGCCGGCATCCGTCTGCCCGCCGATCTGGTCGGTCAGGCTGTGTCCGTATTCGAGCGGGGAGCCTTCCTCGATGGCGGCATCCAAGTCCTCGGGATCGAGGTCTTCCAGATCGGAGTAGGGGATGGAGTATTTGAGAGTCAGGGTTTCTTGTTCGTCGATGTGGGTGCCGAACAGGAAGTAGATTGAGTTACCGAATCCCGCCAGCAGCAGGCCGCCCGGACGGAGAACGCGATAAGCCTCCCGCCAGACAGGGCGGATCTCTGGGCTGAAGACATTCGAGACGGGGTGGAAAACAAGGTCGAAGGATGCGTCTGGGAAGGCCGACAGGTCGCGCATGTCGCCTTCGACGGTGCGCAGCGTCAAATGCTCCCGTTCCGCAACCTGGCGATCGTGTTCGAGTTGGGCGGGGGAGTTGTCAAAAACGGTCACGTTGGCTCCCAGGGCCGCGAAGACGGGTCCCTGCTGTCCGCCGCCGCAGGCCAGACCGAGAATATCAAGGCCTTTGAAATCAGGGAACCACTGGCGGGGGACGGGTTTGGTCTCGGTCAGGAGGACGGCGAATTCTCCCCCACGGGCGGCGGCGATATCCTCCGGTGAGGCAGGCAGGGTAAACTTATTTTTAAGGTCAACCTGGCGGTCCCAGGCGTAGCGGTTGTAGTCACGGACATTGAAGCCGGGGCGTAGGTTTGGCATGGTCAACTCCTGCGGTCATTATACTCCGTCGAAAAATCCCCACCTTGATGAGGTGGGGATTTTGTGTTTCACAGTGATTACTATTTCGTCGGCGTGGGCAGTGGACTGACGCCGCTCCAGGTGAAGTCACGCAACACGCTGATGGCTCCGGCGCTGGACCAGATGGGGTTGCCCTGGTCGTCGGAACCGGTCTGACGGACGGTGGTGACCCACCAACGCATCACATGAGCGCCGCTATCTTCCGGGCGGAAACTGATCGGGACAATGAACTTGGTATCGGTCACGTAATTGACGATCTTGCGGTTTGTGCCGGAGGTCACGTCCAACACGGTCACCTGGTAAGTCTCGTTCTCGCGTAGAGGACCGATGGAAGCCCACTGCAGGACGACCGAATCATTTGAGAGAGTGAATTGGGCGCCGTCGGCGGGCAGGAGCAGGTTGGGGGCCGGGTAGGGCGGCGGTATGGTAGGTGTAGGAGATGGGCCAGGGGTGGCCGCTCGCATGCAGAGGGGGATCTCGATGGTGTTTCCGAAGAATACGCTGTCGGTGCTCAATCCATTCCAGCTTTTGATTGAAGCCATGGACACACCGTAATTGGCGGCAATGGTACTGAGCGAATCGCCCTCCTGGACCGTGTAGGAGACCGTGTCACAAGCGGCGCGAGTGGCAGCACCGGCTTCCAGGGTGGACGTGGCGGCAGGTGGCGGCGTGGGCGTGGGGCGCGGCACCAGGATGGTCTGGCCGATGCTCAGGTTGGTACATTGGCTGTTGAGGCGGTTGAGGGTGATGATGGCAGCCACGTTCGAGTTCAGCAGGGCGGCGATGGAGCCGCAGGTATCGCCCGTAACCACTACATATTCGATGGGAGGCTCGAGGGTATAGGTGGGCGTTTCGGTGGGGATGAGCGTCTCGGTGGGCGTGAACGTAATTGTGGCGGTAGTGGTGGGGGTGGGGCTGATGGTGGGTTCCTGGATGGCGCCAGTCCCCTTGAGGGAAAATAGACGCCGCCCGCTCCGATGAGCAAAATGACGGCCATCAGCCCGATCGCGAACGGCAGGCTGAGGCTCACGACCGGCATGCGGGCGGGTTGAACGGTTTTTTCGATCTTGGCCTTTTGTTTGGGGGCGGCAGTAAACTCACTACCGCAGACCACACAGCGGGTTGCGTTTTCGGCCAGTCTTGTGCCGCAGACCGGGCACAGCTTAGTTGAGGTTGGTTCAGGGCTCATATTTCGGGGATTATACCAGAGGAAACGAGGCTGAAACCTACGGGAGACCTACTGTGTGGAGCAGGCGTTCGTGGGTAAAAATTAGCTGGAAAAAGCGGGTTGAACGGAACTCGAAGTATAATGGGCCAGTCATGAGTGAAAATCAATCATTATATAAGACTCTTTTACTCATCCGCCGCTTCGAGGAGCGCCTGATCACGGAATTTTCCAGCGGGCGGCTGACGGGGACGACCCACGTCTATATCGGCCAGGAGGCAGATGCGGTGGGTATTTTTTCGTCCACCGATCCGGGCGATGTGGTCTTCAGTAACCACCGCTGCCACGGCCATTTCCTGGCCTACGGCGCTTCCCAGCCGGAAGGCAGCGACCCGTATCACCTGGCGGCGGAGTTGATGGGCAAGGCTACCGGGTTGGTTGGCGGACGTGGCGGAAGTCAGCACATCCACTGGCGGAATTTCTACTCAAACGGCGTTCAGGGGGGCATCCTGCCGGTTGCGACCGGGATGGCACTGGCAGAAAAGGTCAACAAGACTGGCAAGGTCACGCTGGTTTTTCTTGGCGATGGTACCCTCGGCGAAGGCGTTCTGTACGAGAGTCTGAATATCGCCTCGCTGTGGCAGGTCCCGATCCTGTTCGTGGTGGAAAATAATCACTATGCCCAAACGACACCGATCGAAAATGGTGTGGCCGGCTCGATCAGCGGACGGTTCGCCGCATTCGGTATCCCGGCGTGGGAATGCGAGACCTTCGACGTCCTGATAGTCCGCGCTGCTGCCCAGGCAGCCTTGCAGCACATCCGCAGCGGGGAGGGACCGGGTGGGTTGATCCTGCACACACAGCGGTTCTCGGCCCATAGCAAAGGCGACGATCCACGCAGCGCCGAGGAACTCACCCGCATCCGCCAGGTCGATCCGCTGGAAGTGCACGGCGCCCGTCTCAGTCAGGAAGAGAGACAGGAAGTGGAAGCCGAGATTGCCAGCATGATCGAAACCGCCTTTACACAGGCCGCCGCAGACCCCATGCCGCAAATGGAACATCCGCAGGGAGAGCCGGTGCGGTAACGCCCGGAATAATCCATGCCGACAGTCCTCGACCGCCTCAATTTCGCCTTGCACCATGCCATGGAAACCGATGAACGCGTCCACGTCATCGGGGAAGATATCCTCGATCCATACGGAGGCGCTTTCAAGGTCACGCGCGGGCTGAGCACCAAATTTCCGGAACGCGTACTGACCACGCCCATCTCGGAGGCTGCCATCAC
Organism: uncultured Chloroflexia bacterium; assembly: GCA_963847105.1. Taxonomy (GTDB): domain Bacteria; phylum Chloroflexota; class Anaerolineae; order Anaerolineales; family Villigracilaceae; genus UBA877. Next base: position 733,481 of record CAWJYP010000003.1, read on the forward strand.
CGGGGTGGCCGCGGGGATGGCCCTGCGTGGGTTGCGACCGGTGGCGGAGATCATGTTTGGCGACTTCATCACCCTGATCGCCGACCAACTGGTCAATCATGCGGCCAAATTCCGCTGGATGTACAACGAGCAGGTGCGGGTGCCGCTGGTGATAAGAACTCCCATGGGCGGGCGCAGGGGCTATGGGCCGACCCATTCACAGTCGCTGGAGAAACTGTTCCTGGGGGTGCCGGGGCTGAAAGTTGTGGCTGCCAATGCGCTGGGCGACCCGGCAGACCTGCTGGCGGCTGCCATTGCCGATGATGATCCGGTTCTGTTCATTGAGCACAAACTGCTATATACGCGACCTCTTCTAGAAGATGGCAAAGGCGAGTTGGCAGACCTGACCGTCGAGAGTACAAGCGGCGGTTTCCCCACTTTCTCATTATCTTTTCCCGGCCAGACCTCGCGGCTTACAATCGCCTGTTATGGCTACAATTTCGAGTTGGCCCGCAAGACCGCTCTCGACCTGGCTTATGAGCACGAATTGTTTGCGGAAATCGTCCTTTTCTCCCAACTTAGCCCATTTGAGACATCGCCTCTTTTTGTCTCGCTTGAACGCACACGGCGTCTTTTGACCGTGGAAGAAGGCGGCCTGACTCTTGGGTGGGGAGCGGAGATAGCCGCTCGCACGGCCGAAAGCAGGTTGGATGGATTGAAAATCCGGCGAGTTGCCGCGTTGGACCTACCGATTGGCAACTCGAAGGCGCTGGAGGAGACCATCCTGCCGACGCAGGAAAAGATCACCCAGTCGGCGCTGGACCTCTTGCGGGATTAATCTACAAAGGTGGTTATGATAAAAGCTGAGATCCTGGTGCCTTTGCTGAATGCCAATGAACCCGAAGCGCGGCTAGTGAACATCCACGTCAGGGATGGTCAACCGGTTGAGAAAGGCGCGCTCTTGTTCACCATCGAGACGACCAAAGCCGCGGCAGACATTAAGTCACCGGATAGCGGGTTCGTCAGACTGTTGGCGTCGGAAGGGGATCTGCTGGAAGTCGGGTCGCGGCTGGGGGTGATCACCGAAACTGCCGATGAGCCGGTGGATAAGTCCTTTGCAAGCCGTTCGGCTTCGCCAGTTGCGGCTGACCCGGCCGAACTGCGTATAACCAAACCCGCACGCGTACTGGCTGAATCCCTGGGCGTGGACCTGAAAGCCCTGCCAACGGAAAAACTGGTCACCGAAGAGATGGTGCGGCAATTCGCACATATCGAAGCCGCACCGGTCACATTGCCTGCCAGCGACAAACCGTATATTTTGATCTATGGAGCGGGGGGCCATGCCCGCACGATTCTGGAGATGGTCAGGCAGTTGGGGGATTATTCCATTGCTGGAATCATAGACGACAATCCCGCCTTGAGCGGCACAATGGTGCTGGATGTACCTGTACTGGGCACGCGGGCACTGCTGCCAACGCTTAAGGAACAGGGTGTCAACCTGGCGGCCAATGGCGTGGGTGGGATCATCGACATCAATGTGCGGGTGAAGGTCTTTGAAGCGTTGGAGCAGGCGGGGTTCACGCTTCCTGTGCTGGTGCATCCCCGGGCGACTGTGGAACCTAGCGCGACGATTGGAACGGGGGCGCAGGTCTTCGCCAATGCGTATGTGGGCACGCAGGCGGTGCTGCATCCCAAATGCATGGTCAATACGAATGCGGTCGTTTCCCATGATTGCGAGATCGGCGCGTATACCCACATAGCTCCCGGAGCGCTGTTGGCGGGGCACGTGCATGTGGGCAGTCATAGCCTCATTGGCATGGGGGTGACCACTGCCATCGGTGTGAAGATCGGATCAGGCGTGCGGGTGGGGAATGGGGCTATCCTGCTGGCAGATGTTCCGGATAAGACCATCATCCAGGCGGGCAGATTCTGGACGGGCAAGGCTGAGACGAAGAATATTTCCCGAGATTGACCACAAAGCGACAAAGCATCACAAAGGAAAATCGCTAGAATCAAGAGTGCAGGCTGAAGCCTGCACTCCAAATATATAGTAGCGGTGGATAACGAAAGTACCCGATTACCAATAATGATGCACCAGCGGGCGGATGGACTGGTTGTACATCGCGGTAATTTCGGCCATGGTATTCTCGGAAAGCGGCGGCAGGTCGACCGCTTTGATATTTTCCTCTGCTTGCTGTGGGCGCTTGGCGCCGGGGATGGCGCAGGTGACCGCCGGGAACATCAGGATCCAGCGCAGGGCGAACTGTGCCAGGGTTTGACCGGACGGGACGAGCGCACGCAGGGCTTCGACTGCCTGCAGGCCGGTTTCGTAATCCACGCCAGAGAAGGTCTCGCCGCGGTCGAAGGATTCGCCGTGACGGTTGAATTGACGGTGATCGTCCGCAGAAAAGGTGCTGGCGCGGGTCATCTTGCCGGTGAGCAGGCCGGAGGCCAGCGGCACGCGTGCAAGAATACCGACTTTCCGGCGCAAAGCCTCCGGGAAAAATAATTCGGCCGGGCGCTGGCGGAAGATGTTGAAGATGATCTGGACGGTTTGAACGCCGGGGTATTCGATGGCTTTGAGGGCCTCTTCAACTTTTTCCACACTGACGCCGTAATAGCGAATTTTCCCGGACTTCACGAGATCGTCGAGAACGTCGAAAACGTCGGGCATGTAGATAAGCTTCGGTGGGGGGACAATGGAGTTGGAGCAGGTCGAGGGCCTCGGTATCCAGGTTTTTCAGGCTGCGTTCCACGAACACGGTCAGGTTTTGGCGGTTGTAACCGGAGGCTATATGAGGATCGAGGCGGCGTCCGGCTTTTGTGGCGATGTGGAATTCTTCGGGGCGGTCCTTGCGCAACTGCGCCAGCAGGCGTTCACTGCGACCGTCGCCGTAGACATCGGCCGTGTCGAAGAAGTTGACGCCCAGGTCGAGGGCGCGGTGCAGGGCAGCCAGGGAATCGCGATCGTCGACCTCGCCCCAGGTTCCGCCGATAGCCCATGCGCCAAAACTAATGCTGGATACTTTCCAGCCAGTCCGTCCTAACTCCCGATATTCCATTTGATTTCCTCCAGTTTTTCTATTCAGATGCCTTCCACCACGACCATACGGCTGGTGGCGAACTGATGCCGCAAGGCCCGGGCGGGGGCGTATTCGGGCGAATTGACCCAGGCGCGGGCCTTCTCGCTATTTTCGAATTCCAGGATAACCAGGCGACCGGGTTTCCAATCGCCTTCCAACGTTTCGGCGGGGCCGCCGCGAGCCAGGAATTTTCCTCCGTAAAGTTTCACGGTCGCAGGGGATAGTTTCTTATAGTCCTCATAGCCCACCGGGTCGGTCACTTCCACATCCACAATGACGTAGGCGCTCATGCTGCCTCCTGGGGGATTTGACGGTGGATGAAGCCACCGATCTCATCGATCGAAAACTGCGCTTCGGGAACCCACGGCGCAAAGGACTGAAAAACGTGCCACATGCCTTCCCAAATTTTTATCTCCACTTTCACACCAGCAGCCTTCATCTTCTCTTCCACGCGGGTGGAGTCGTCCAGCAGAATCTCGTCTGCACCGACATGGATGAGGGTGGGGGGCAGGCCGTGAAGGTCGGCAAAGAGAGGCGAGATAAGCGGGTTGTCTGGGTTTTCCTTGCCAACATAGGCGGGGGAGTAACTCAGGCCGCCTTCGCGCCCGAAGATGGGATCCACCGATTTAAGCGAGCGGATGGACTCCCCCGAAAGGGTCAGGTCCGTCCAGGGAGAAAGCAAGACCAGGCTTCCCGGGAGCGGCTCACCCGCGTCCCGCAGGCTGATGGCGGTGGCGAGAGTCAACCCGCCGCCGGCAGAATCGCCTCCGATGGTGATCTGCCTCGCCGGGATGCCTTGCTGGAGCAGCCAGCGATAGGCTGCCAGCGCATCCTCGAGCGCAGCCGGGAAAGGATGCTCGGGAGCAAGGCGGTAAGCCGGCAGAAGGACGCGTGCGTCAGAGGCCAGGGCGAGGCTTCCTGCCAGGCCGCGGTGGGTATCGACTGAGCAGATACAGTAGCCGCCGCCGTGAAGATAGAGGATCACCCGAGATGTGGGCTGCTCTTTGATCTCGATCCATTTAGCATGGACACCATTGGCCTGGTCGCTGCATTCGATCACGTTGCGGGGCAAGCGGATACCCCGGCGGGCTAACTCATCCATGCGGGTACGCTGCTCCTTGATGGATAAATTGTCCCCGATGGCGCTGGTAACACGCTTGAGCGTTCGGTGCAGGATGCGGCTGCGGAAACTGGTCATGGCGTTACCCATTCATCGAACAACGGGGTCAAGTCACAGGCGCAGTGTTTTTCGGCGAGGGCTTTGAAATCTGCCGTGGTGGCGATTTTCCATGCGAAAGTTTGGGTGTAATCCTGCATCAGGCTGTCGAATTTCGCTACTCCAATTTCATCGCGCAGCGCCAGGAAGAACAACGGTCCGCGCCCGTAGACAATGGAGACATAGCCTGAAGTGGAATAGTCCGAGACTGCCTGCCCGATGGGGATATTCTGAGCACCGAGCATATTCCAGGTTCCCTCCACTTCATCCCGGTAGGTCTGCGCGTCCTGAGGCCCATGCACGTCCAGATAATATTGCCAGGTGACGAATTCTGCCAGGGATTCATCCAACCAGGGCTGCTCCTGGGTATCGTTGCCAACCAGGTTGTAGAACCACTGGTGCCCGACTTCATGGGTAATGACGATCTCGCGAAAACTTCCGGCAGCATACACATTTTCTGCCATGGCTACAAGACCGGGGAATTCCACCCCACCTGCATCGGTGACGATGGGGAGAATGTCGAGTTCTGTATATGGGTAGGGGGTGTAGCGCTGGCTGAAGATATCCAGGGCAGCATGGGCGACATTTAAGACAGATTGCGTATAGGCATTGTGGCGGCTGAGAGTATAGCTGTTTATAGTCACTCCATCGACCTGGGCGGAGGTTTTATTGAAATCGGTGCTGGCGCCAAGGTAGAAATCCCTCGCCGGTCCGTCTGCGTAGAGTACCACTTGCCGCCCATCGACCTCTGAGCGCTGGATTTCCACTCCTGAAGCGGCCATGACCAGGTCCGCCGGTGCGTTGACCGAGACCAGGAAAAAGCTGGTATCCGAGAAGAGCGGGTCGCCGTCCAGGTCCGGTGATTCGTCGTTCCAACCCTGCTCGTTATAGACCAGGATGGTGGGGTAAGCATGCGCGAGCGAGAGAATCCTGTCGTTATACCCAAAAATGCCATAATAATAGCCTCCACCCTGGGTCGGGACGGTGACCTGGAACTCGATCTGGAAGGTGACCGATTCGCCTACCGCCAGCGGAGAGGCGAGGGGAACCCGCATGATGCCTTTCGAGTGGACCGGCTCGACCTGTTGATTGTCAACTTTCAACGAATCGATCTGGATCGTTCCGCCCAGAATCTCAGAGAAGACGGCGAAATTGACCTCTGTCAGTTCTACCTCTTCGGTGTTGGTGTAACGGACTTGCTCGATGCCGCTGACGGAAGTAGGCGGGTTGGCAATGCTGAAGGCGATATGGTAGACTGTTGCGTCTTCGAGTCCGGTCAATGCAGTTGATCGTTGGGACTCTACTACATTTTTCTCAAAGAGTGAGCGGTCGTCCCAGGCGAAGGTGAACGGCGGTTCCGTCAACCTGGCTGGAGGCGGGGCTGTTGATATTGTTTGAGAGGCCTTTGTTGGAGCAAAGGGCGGTTGGGTGGGTGGTATTTTCGTGACAGGTAGAGCGGTCAAAGGACAACTGCATGCCAGCAATACCAGGAGGGCAAGACTTAGGAGTGCAAGGCGGTGGATTTTCATTGTTCACTTTCCCCAATTTCTTCATCGCCGGTGACGCGGTCATGGCCGGCCCGTTTGCTCTTATACATATTCGTATCGGCGCGTTCGATCAGCGATTGAATGGTGTCATCCGGCCGGGCGAAACTCATTCCGATGGATACGGTCACACTGAGATTATGATCCATCAACCTTAAAGTGGAGTTTGCCACCAGGACGATCAGTTTTTCTGCAACGGATCTCAGCCCGTCTTCATCCAGACCGGGGAGAATAGCCAGAAATTCCTCGCCGCCCCAGCGGGCGACCGAGTCGTCGGATCGCAAGTAGTTATGCAGAGTATTCGCAACCATAACCAGGACCTGATCGCCAGTTGCGTGTCCGTAAGTATCATTGACCGCCTTGAAGCGATCGATGTCCATGAAGAGAACACCAAAAGGGATTTCCTGTTGTTTATATTCCAGCATGGCAGTTTGGAGACGGCGCTCCATGAAGCGGCGATTGCCGATCCCGGTAAGGTGATCCAGCAGTGCCGTGTCTTCCAGGCGGCGGAGCTGATGCTGGATTGTCATGAGCTTGGAATTGTCTGTAAAAGTCTCGACTGCGCCGATGATATCGCCGTTATCATCCCTGAGCGGAGATGTGCGGACAAGGATGGGCACACGGTGACCGGAAGAATGGTGAAGAAACACTTCTGCCTGGCGAGGTTTCCCATCGGCGATGGTGGCGTGCAAGGGACAGCCGTGGAAACATAATTGGGTGCCGTTCTCGGTAACGTGGTTGAGGATGTTATCCTGACAAAAACGACCCTGAACTTGCCCAGCCTTAAAGCCGGATATCCTTTCCGCGCCTTTGTTCCAGTAAAGGATCTTGCGGTCCCGGTCGACGAAGTAGACGCCTTCATCGATATTATCGAGGATCTCTTTGTATGTGTCTTTGTCCTTTTTCGATGTTTTCATGATGAGTGGAGTGTCGTTTTCCCGAAAAAATTTCTTTCTAAAACATTAAGATGAATTTCATAAATAAGGTCGTATTATAACGCCTGATTCTCCAATCCGGCTAACCGGGTTGGCTGGGATTATTGTTTGCGGGCTGCTGCAATGGCGCAGAGGATCTGGTCGAGGTGGGAGTGGATGTGGGGCAGAGACCCTTCCAGCAGCATGTTGACGGTCTGGAAGTAGGAGGCTTTGCGGCTGATAAAATCTGCCGGCAGGGTGGATAGATAGGCTACCATCTCATCAGAAAGGCGTCTCATTTCATCCAGCATGCCGCGGACGGTCTTGTAAGCTGCCGCGGTGGCGCGGGTGTGAAGGCTGCTGTTCCCGGCCCAGTCATCCGAGATGCGCGGGTATCCACCGATCACGTCGTCCAGGTTTTCCAGCCAGTGGCGTTCATTGTGGATCAGGTGTGCCAGTGTTTCCCTGGCGCTCCATTCACCGGGAGAGGGTACAAACCCTGCTTCGGTCTCGCTGACTCCTTTGAACACTTCTTCCAGGGCAGCCAGACCTTCGTCGTATTTAGCCCGGGCGATCTTTGCCAGAACGGCAACATCCCACGGGACTTGCGGGACCGGTCGACGGCTTAGTTCGAGCATCACCGACATCTTTTCAGGACCGCGGTAGAAGACCGCCTCAACCTTGTCGCCGCCTTTCTTCCCCTGCAGGGCAGTGACAAGCGAACCGTAATCATTGGTGATGAGGTGACCATCCAGGGCCACCAGGACATCGTCCTTGCGCAGACCGGCCTTGAAAGCGCCCATGTCCTCGGGGATGAAATCGAGGCGGATTCCGTTCGCGGCGGGTACGCCCATGGCGCGAGCAATATCGGCGTTGAAATCGCTCATGTTGATGCCCAGCATGGGCCGGTCGAAGATGCGTTTATCCAGCCCGGTCTCGAGTACCTGCGCCAGGTTGCCAAGGGTCCACTGCCATTCCTGCTGGAATCGGGCTGCGTTATTCGTCCAGTATTCTCCTTCGGGCATTTCCTGGACCAGCGTGACCAGCGTGCCGCCATCTTTTTCTTTCAGCGTGACCGAGATCTGGCTCGGGCAGGGATCAAGACGCGCATCCCAACGAAAGACAAAGGACTTATCCGTCTGCAGGGAAATGATCTCGCCGGCGGAATAATAATCACCATGCCACCACAGATACATGCGCCCGCCCGGACGAGGCGTGACGGTAGCGTAATCGCACATCCACTCGGTCAGCGAGGCGGCGTGGGTGAAGGCATAGTAGACCTGCGCGGGTGTCGCCTGGATAAGTTTTTCCACTTTAATTGCCGCGGTCATCTAGTTACCCGCCTTTTTCAGGGGTTGCGAGGGATCCCTGGCCCATTCGACAATATCGTGGACATGGACTTCTTCATGGTCGCGGAACATTTCCACCAGATAGGTTACGGTGGTCTTTTCTCCCCACGGGACAACCAGTGGAGCCAGGAATTTTTCCGGCGGCATCTGTTCGATGATGGTCCGCAGAACCTGACGGGTAAGCCGCCATTCTTTCACGACCTGATCGTAGTCAAGGTCCTGCCTCGTGTTAACGGTGGTGGCATTGTATTCATCCAGGCTGCGGATGGCTGCCACGGAGGGGGGCCGGTCGACCACGTGTGCCCGCAGGGAGTCGATGGTGGCATCGTCCCACCCGGTCATGTGGGCGAGCATGTGTTTGATGGTCCAGCCGGGGTAGATCTCTTTGGACGCATCAATGGTGGGCAGGATCTTTTCAATGGTCTCGCGGGTCTCGTCCAGGCGGTGAAGCAAAAAAGCGCGTTCTTCAGACATAGTGCCTCCAATGAAATCAATACTATACTTCCACCTGGATGGCGCTGCCGCTCTCATAGCGCCGCAGGCCCAGGTTGAATAAAAGGATTGCCAGAGTCAGGAATACTACCGCCGCCAGCGCCATTTGACCCAGCAGTTCCCATGAAAAAGTGCGGACAAAGGTCGCCGGCACTGCCCCCATGAATGCTGCCGGGATGAGGGTGAAGAGCAGCAATTTGGCTGTTTGGTTGAACATGGTGATCGGGTAGAGGGCAAAGGTGATCATGGCATTGACCGCCAGGGCAGTGAAAGTTCCGCCTGTGCCCAGCCAGAAAGCCAGGCTCTGGATGATGACTAGGAAGGCGACAAAGACAATTGCGGCAAGTACAAGCCCCAGAACAGAATCGTCCAAACCCGTCCCAACTGGCCTGACCGGCGGCGAAGTAACTGATGAAGCCATACAAGAAATCACCAAAACTGCTGGGGACGGTCCGGCTGGCGAGCACATGCAGCAAGGTTGGGCGGGGCAGGGAGAGGTAGTAATCCAGGCGGCCGCGCACGATGATATCGCCCAGGTTGAAGGCGTTACCGAAAAATAGACCCGCCAATCCGAAAGCACCGGCTGAAACACCGAAGACCAGGAACATGTCGCCCAGACCCCATCCGTTGATATCCTTGAAGCGGTCAAAGAAGATGACCCATACCAGAAAATAAACGCCGTCGTTCAGGATCATACCGATGGTCTGTGAAATGAAAGCACCTCGGTATTCCATGGCCGAAGCCAAGTTGGTCTTCCACAGGGCAAACAGGAATTTCATCTCCCTGAACATGGTCATCCGCCGTTTATTGCCAGCCGGCGTGTGCCGCGGCTGAATGCCAATGCCAGGAGACCGGCGAGTACTGCCAGCCACAATACTTGCCCAAGCAAAACTTGCAGGAAGATCGTCATACTTGGAGCCACGAAAAGGCGGGCCGGGCCGTACATCATGTATGCAAACGGGAGGGAGCGGGCGATGTTTTGCAACCAAAGGGGATAGAAATCGATTGGAATGAGCATCCCGCCCAGGATGAAAACCATTTTCTGGTAGATCCATTCGTAGGGCGCCACTTCTTCCGAAACGAAAGAGGCCAGCCCGATCAATGCGTTGAAGCAGAAATGTAACAGCCACGCTCCCGCCAGGGTCAGCAGGGCGGCAGGCCAGTTAAGCAGGCTGGGCGGTGGTCCGACCATGATCCATACCAGTGCGCCGCCGAGCAGGAAGAGCATGCCCATGCGCGGCAGGCTCTCGCCCAGGCCGCTGGAGAGTTGGTAAAGCAGGAAATTGTAAGGCTTGTTGATCAGGTAGGCGATGGAGCCATCCTTGACCTGTTCGGAGATGACCCGTGCCAGGCGCGGGCGGCCGAGTTCGAGCGTCTCTGCCAGCAATAAGTACCAGATCGTGTCGTGTAGAGTCAGTCCATGCATCGATTCGTTGCCGGTGGAGGCGAAGACCACCAGCCAGAGTTGATAAAAGACCCACATGAAGATAAGGATCATGCCCGAGCGCGCCAATAACTCGCCGGGGTAAGCCAGGCTGTTCAAGAGGTTGATGCGGAAGACGGCTGTATATTTCTTCATTTGATGAGAAAAAAGAAATTTTTCTAACACAAAGGGCACAAAGGATCACGAAGGAAAGAACAATGAAGAAAGTGTATTTGTTGATTAATAGCCACCCACTACCAATAAATTCAATGTTCGGGGGTTTGTTCCAGCAAAGGCTCTTTTTCTTCTTCCCGTTTGTAGATAGCGCCGATGACCTCTTCGAGAGGCGGGTCGGAGACGGTGATGTCCACCAGCCTGCCGGCTGCAGACAATTGCGCCATCACCTGCTCGACCGGGGTGAGGTGGGTGTCGAAACGGATCTTTGCGCCGTAGCGTTCCTTCGCCACCTTGAGCGTCTCCGCCCCTTTGATCTGGAAATCGGCGGAGATCTGGTCGGCGTAACGCACCTCCGCCAGTTTCCAGGTCAGGAAGGAGCGCTTGAGCACCGAGACTTTGTCCTGGTAGACGATCTGACCGTGATTGATGATGATGACGCGCTTGCACAGGGCTTCCAGGTCGCCGGCATCGTGAGAGGTGAGCAGCACGCCCACATTCTCCTGGTGGGCCATCTCGCGGATGGAGTCGCGTAAATGCTGCTTGGCGACCACATCCAGGCCGATGGAAGGCTCGTCGAGCAGGAGCAGTTTGGGCTTGTGGAGCAGGGAGGCCGCCACCTCGCAGCGCATGCGCTGACCGAGCGAGAGTTTGCGGACGGGGGTCTCGAGCAGGTCGCCGATCTCGAAGGCTTCTGACAGAGTAGGCGATGCGCTTTTTCGTCTCGGCCGGGTCCATCTCGTAGATCCTGCCGAAGAGGGTGAAGGTGTCCACCGCCGGCAGGTGATACCACAGCTGCGGGCGCTGCCCGAAGACCGTGCCGATGTGATAGGCCAGTTTCTGGCGCTGTTTCCAGGGGACGTAGCCCAGGACGGTGGCTTCACCGCCGCTGGGGAAAAGGATGCCGGTCAGGATCTTGATGGTGGTGGATTTGCCTGCGCCGTTGGGGCCGATGAAGCCCAACAGTTCGCCGGACTCCATTTCGAAGGAGAGGCCGCGCACGGCGTCGACCTGGCTGTACTGAGGCCGGAAAAGCGACCGGACGCTGGCTCCCAGGCCGGCGGCTTTGCGTTTGAGACGAAAGGTCTTGGTCAGGTTCTTTACTTCAATGGCGGGCATGCTTTATTTTACAATGATTTTGGTGGAGCGATGAACGGGTTGGGGTTGGCAACGACACACCTTGACGATACGGGCGAAAGAGTCCATAATCAAAGTGGTCATAACCACATGACCACGAAAACGAGGTATTATGCCCGAAACAATCGACCCCAACGATTTCCTGCCACGCTATTATCAACTGGCGAATATCCTGCGCGATCGCATCGCAAATGGTGAGTTTGAGGCGCTCCAGCCCATCCCGGCGGAGAGGCAGCTGGAGGAGGTCTATTCGGTCAGCCGCACGACCATCCGGCAGGCGATCGAACTGTTGGTGAGGCAGGGATTTTTATACCGCGAACACGGGCGTGGCACGTTTGTGTCTCCCCAAAAACTCCAAAAAGGCGTGTCGGAACTGACCAGTTTCAGCGAAGATATGAAGAAGCGCGGTCTGGAGCCGGGGCAGAAGATCCTGCAGATCGGCTATGTGGAACCCTCGCAGAAGATGCGGGCGCAGATGGAATTACCGGCTGATTGCGAAAAGGTACTACGGATCGAGCGGCTGCGGCTGGGGGATGGGGTGCCGATGGGTTTGCAAACCTCCTTTTATATTTTACCGGAAGGGCAGACCATCACTCGCGAAGACCTGGAAGAATACGGCTCTATCTACAGGATCTTGCAGGAGAAGTTCCATCTCATTCCCACCGAGGCGGATGAGACGCTGGAGGTGACCCTGGCGACGCCGCAAGAGGCGGCCCTGCTGCAGATCGAGTCGGGCAGTCCGCTGCTGCTGAGCGAGCGCACTACCTATTCGCAATACCGGCGGGTGATCGAGTTCGTCAAGATCGTCTATCGGGGGGACCGGTACCGCTATTATGCAAAATTGACCAGATAAAACAACCGTTAAAAGTTGAATGTGAAAAGTCAGGCAAAATTTGCTTGACTTTTGTTTTTGCCCGTGCTATGATATGAGGTAGTATGGTCATGTGGTCACTACCACTTTCATAAATTGATAAGGACTTGAGCATGATCGATGATGCCGAGATCCAGCGCATCGTAAAACGAGTGATCGAGCAAGTGACGGGTGCGCAACCTGTCTCTGTGGCCGCGCCTGCGCAGGCTCCTGTACAGGCACCGGCACCGGTTATTACGACTCCCAGCGGTGCGAAGGTGGTTGCTATCGGCTCGGACCACGGTGGCTTCGACCTGAAGGAAAACCTGCGGGCTTACCTGGCGGAATTGGGCTACGACGTGCGCGATTTGGGCGCATACAACAAAGGTGCGGTGGATTATCCCGATTTCGCCCATGAAGTGGCCAGGCTGGTCAGCAGTGGCAAGGCCTGGCGCGGCATCATGATCGACGGGGCGGGCATCGGTTCGTGCATTGTTGCCAACAAGGTCCCGGGTGTGCGTGCTGGCATGGCATACGACTTGTCCTCGGCGGTGAACAGCCGCGAGCACAACGATACCAATGTGCTCACCCTTGGGGCGGGCATGATCGGTGTGAACCTGGCCCGCCAGATCGCCAAGGTCTGGCTGGAAACCGAATTTGGCGGCGGCAGGCATACACCCCGCATCGACAAGATCAAAGCCGTCGAAGAACAATACCTGAAATAGAGGCTGGCATGAATCCAGATCTGAAAACAGTGGAAAACCTGGTGGAGATCATCACCCATGAAGTGCTGGCGGCGATGGTCGAACAGCGCGAGAAGACCCAACTTGCCGGAGACGGTCAGTGCAAGTTTAATTGCAGCGATGGACTGTGTGTCCATACCTGTTTCGACCGGACCGGGTTGGTGGTCAATGCGGGAGCGGAACGACTGTCCTCGACCGTGGGCGTGATCCCGCAGAACCTGGAACTGGCCGGGATGATCGACCATACCCTGCTCAAACCCGAAGCCACGCCCGACCAGGTGGCGCAGTTGTGCTTCGAGGCCCGTAAATACGGCTTCGCTTCCGTTTGCGTCAACCCGACCTGGGTGGAGTTGTGCGCCAAACTGCTGGAAGGTTCGCAGGTGAAAGTTTGCACGGTCATCGGTTTCCCCCTCGGCGCGACCGCCCCGGAGGTCAAGGCTTTCGAGACCGGCAACTCCATCGACCACGGCGCTACCGAGATCGACATGGTCATCAACATCGGCGCGCTCAAGGCGCGTGACCTGGACCTGGTGGCGAAGGACATCAGCGGGGTGGTGAAGGTTTCCCATGCCCGCGGCGCCATCGTCAAGGTCATCATCGAAGCCGTCCTGCTCACCGATGAAGAGAAGACGATTGCCTGCCTGCTCTCGAAGGAAGCCGGAGCGGATTTCGTCAAGACCTCCACCGGTTTTGCCAGCGGCGGGGCTACCGTCCACGACGTGGAACTCATGCGCAAGGCCGTCGGTGCAGAGATGGGCGTCAAGGCCGCCGGCGGGGTGCGGACGTATGAGGATGCCGAGAAGTTGGTCAAGGCCGGGGCGACCCGCATCGGCGCGAGCGCCGGCATCAAGATCATCCAGGGGCCGGGCAAAGAGCCTGTGCCTGCCGGTCCGGCGAAGAATTATTAGCCCGGTGGATATGGGAGATTTCTCATGCTAATTGCGAGTGTCATTGGGACGACCGTCTCGACGGTCAAGGATGAAAAACTAACCGGGCGTAAACTGATGATCGTCCGCCAAACGGATGAGACCGGCGCGCCGGTGGGCAAGCCCTTCGTGGCGGTGGATACCGTCGATGCCGGCATCGGCGACCTGGTGCTGACCTGTGCGGGTTCGTCAGCCCGGCAGACCAATATCACCAAGGATACGCCGGTGGATGCCGTCATCATGGCGGTCATCGATTCACTGGAAGTCGGCGGCAAGGTGGCTTTCCGTAAATCGTAAGCGGTTCGCAAAGGATTGCGGCGATGGATAAGGATCTCGTCTCCATACAGGAAGCGCGTGAGCGGGTCGTGGAAGCCCATACTGCCTGGCTGCAATGGAGCAAAGTTTCGCAGGAGCAGGTGGACCGTGTATGCGCGGCCATGGCGCAGGCGGGTTATGCCGCCTCCGAGAGGGTTGGGCGGTTGGCGCAGGAAGAGACCGGCTATGGCGTGGCCCTGCACAAGAAGCTCAAGAACGAGTTCGGCTCGCGCATGGTGTGGGAGAGCATCCGTGACGTCCGCACCGTCGGTGTGATCCGGCAGGACGCGGCCCGGCGGGTGTACGAGATCGCCTGGCCCATGGGCGTGGTGGCGGCGCTGATCCCTTCGACCAATCCTACTTCGACGGCCTTCTTCAAGATCCTTATCGCCGTGAAAGCCCGCAATGCCATTGTCATTGCACCGCATCCTGCGGCGGCGCGCTGCACCTACGAAGCCGCCCAGGTGATGATCGCGGCGGCGGAATCCGCCGGCGCGCCTAAAGGACTGATCGCCTGCCTGCAGCAGATCAGCCTGCCCGGCACGCAGGAACTGATGTCGCACCGTTACACTGCCGTTATCCTGGCGACGGGCGGGACTGCGATGGTGCGGGCGGCGCACTCGACCGGCAAACCCGCTTACGGGGTCGGACCCGGCAACGTGCCGGTCTACGTGGATCGCAGCGCCGACATCGACAAGGCCGCCCGCTATATCGTCGCCTCCAAGGCCTTCGACTATTCCACCATCTGCGCAACGGAACAATCTGTCATCGCCGACCGGCCCATCGCGGCGCAGTTGCTGGAAAAGATGCGAGCCGAGGGAGCCTACCTGACCGATCCGAACGAGACGGAGGCGCTGCGGAAGGCGCTCTTTCACCCGGATGGGAGCCTCAATACCGCCGTGGTGGGAAAATCGGCCCAATATGTGGCTGGGTATGCAGGCTTCACCATTCCCGCGGACCGACGCATTCTGCTGACACCGTTGAGCAAGGTCGGCAAGGAAGAGCCGCTCTCGCACGAAAAGTTGACCACCGTGCTGGGCTGGTACACGGTGGATGGGTGGGAGCAGGGCTGCGAGACGTCTATCTCCATCATCAACACTGGCGGACGTGGACACTCGCAGATCATATACGCCAACGACGAGAAGGTTATCATGGCCTTCGGGTTGGAAAAGCCGGTCTTTCGCATCCTGGTCAATACAATGGGCACGCTCGGCGCCATCGGCCT
Source organism: uncultured Chloroflexia bacterium (assembly GCA_963847105.1). Taxonomy (GTDB): domain Bacteria; phylum Chloroflexota; class Anaerolineae; order Anaerolineales; family Villigracilaceae; genus UBA877. The sequence continues at coordinate 748,851 of CAWJYP010000003.1, forward strand.
GACCGCCGGGGTGATGCCTTCGATGACCCTGGGCTCGGGCGGGGTAGGTGGCGCCATCACCGGCGACAATATCACTGCCATGCACCTGGTCAATATCAAGCGGTTGGCCTATGAAATCGCCGCACCGCCGCCAGAGGCTTTCGCACGCGGCGAAGCCATGGCAGGTCCGACCCCGGACGAGATCGAACGGATCGTCCGGCAGGTCGCCAATGAAATTCTGGGAAGCAGGTAATTTTCCCTGGATCACATTCATATCAGGATAGTTGACACTCATACCAGAAAGGAAGAAAAGAAATGGCTACAGATCCCTCTTTGATCGCTCTAGGAATGGTCGAAACGAAAGGCCTCATCGGCGCCATCGAAGCAGCCGACGCAATGGTGAAGGCTGCCAACGTGACCCTGCTCGGCTCGGAATATGTGGGCGGCGGGTTTGTGACCGTCATGGTCCGCGGTGATGTGGGCGCTGTCAAGGCTGCCACGGATGCAGGCGCAGCCGCGGCCAAACGGGTCGGCGAGTTGGTCTCGGTCCATGTTATTCCCCGGCCGCACTCGGATGTGGAAATGATCCTGCCGCGCGCAAGCAAGGGCAGCATCGGCGGCCGAACTTCCGAACCCAAGGCCAAGTAAGTTCATCGCCTTCCGCTTAGGGAGGTCTTTCCAGAATCCTTCCTCACTTGGTGGAAGGATGGAATGAAAGAGAGAAGTGCATGGCTGAAACATTTTCCCTGCGATGCTATTGCTATCTGGACCGCATGCAGCCCCAGTTTGCCGCCTTCGTCGGGACTATCACCCAGGGTGACCTGCCGACAGAAGGAATGGCGGCGCTGTATGTAGAGATGGCTCCCGGCAACGAGGTCTTCCGGGTGGTGGATATCGCTGTCAAGGCGACCGAAGCCCGTCCCGGCGCACAGATCGTCGAGCGCGAATTCGGCATGTTCGAGGTGCATTCACGCAGCCAGGCGGACGTGCTGGAGGCCGGCGAGGTGGTGTTGAAACGGCTCGGTCTGACCGTGCAGGACCGCATCCGCCCGCAGGTGGTCTCCACCCAGGTAATCACCCGTATCGACCCCTACCAGGCTCAGTTGATCAACCGCTTCCGGCGCGGCAGTATGCTGGTGGCGGGCGAGACCATGCTGGTGCTGGAATGTGCTCCCGCGGCTTATATCAACATTGCCTGCAACGAGGCTGAGAAGACTGCCACCATCAAGCTCATCCACGTCTCGTCAGTGGGACGCTTCGGGCGCATGTGGCTCTCCGGGTCGGAGGAAGAGATCAAGACCGCCCGTGACGCGGCCACCCAGGCACTGGATTCGCTGCAGGGCCGCGAAGGCGCCTAAGCCGGAAAGGACCGTAGGATGCCGAAAGAATTCTATACCGAACGTGATATCGAGGATATGTGGAAGCGCGGCATTATGTCGCTGCAGGTGAGCGAAAATGTGGTTCTGACCGAATTGGCTTATGAAAAAGCCCAGCGGCTGGGGCTGCAACTGCTGAAACCGCAGCCCCAGCAACAGGTAGACCCGCCTGCTGCGCCGGTGAGACCGTATCTCTCCCAGGCGACTGCGTATCAGGTGACTCCGGCGATACCCGCTCCCGTCTCCGGGCCGGACTTAGCCGCCCGCATCCGCTCTGCCGTGACCGAGCGCCTGGGCACGCAGGTAGACCCGCAACTCTTGGACTCCATCATCCAGCGGGTGCTCAATAGCACCGGGGTGAAATAACCCATGCTCTTTGGCCGCGTCGTAGGCAGCGCCGTCTGCACGCAAAAGTATCCCGGCACGGAGGGATTGAAGCTGCTGATCGTCCAGCCGCTCAATAAGCGCATGGAGCCGGTGGGAGCGTTGCAGGTGGCGGCGGACGTGGTCGATGCCGGGCCGGGCGACCTGTGTGTGATGGTGCGTTCACGCGAAGCCGCGCTGGCATTGCCGGATATCAAATTCGTCCCCATCGACCTGGCCCTGGTGGGAGTAGTGGACGACCTGGATGTGCGGCCGGACGGCGAATTCGATCTCAATCTGCGTAAGGGATGGACGCAATTCTCATAACGGAGTGCAGACTTCAGTCTGTTGTGAAAAGATGATATTAGGAAAAGTCGTCGGCACTGTCGTCACCACCGTCAGCCACCGGGATTACAAGAACCGGCGGCTGCTGGTCGTCCAGCCGTTGGGGCTGGAAGGTGAAAAAGGCGACGAAGATTTCATTGCCCTGGACAATACCCATGCCGGCATCGGTGACACGGTCTTGGTCAACCGGGAGGGCAGCGGCGCCCGCCAGGTTCTGCGCAACCCGGATGCGGCGGTGATCTCGGTCATTGTGGGGATCGTGGATTCGGCATATATAGAATAGGCAGCCTTTTTCCTCGCATCATTCCTGAGCCGCCTGAAAAGGCGGTTTCTTGATTCCTGTCGCCGAAAAATAAAAATCCGCTTGACATTTTTGTCAGGCGGCGTATGATGGAATAGTCCGATTCTTCCTTCGGTATTGCATTGAAAAAGAGGAGGCGTGCGGGGCTGGTTTCTCATTCGGTATTTCTTGTCGATTGTAGAATAGGCAACTCTTATCCTTTTTCATTATTTCTGCAGGAGAATACAAATGTCGAAATTACGCATGGTTGACCGGATCCTCATTGCCATCCTTCTCGCGGCGGTGCTTGTTTTCAGCGGCGCGCCGGGCGCCCTGGCAGGCAAACCCACCAAAACTCCCACTCCCTCTCCCACGGTCGGTCCCACTCCCACCCCCATAGCCGGTACCCCCATCCAGGTTTTCGGCGTGTGGACTTGTGGCAACCATTACTGTGACTGGAGCCTGCTGCGGAATATGACCGAGTACGATCAGGCCAATCACTGGCTGATCGACCGCGGCGACGGCAGGCCTTCGGTCAATGTGGTCGTCCTTAGCTTCGTCAACCCGTTGAAGATGCTCCAGCAGACCGATACCGGTCTCTTCAACATGATCCCTCTCGGAATGACCCAGGAAGTGGTGGATTACTATAAGTCCCACGGCGTGAGGGTCATGCTCTCCATCGGCGGGATCACCTATACCGACGATTGGAATGCGGCCCTTGCAGCCGATGGTTATCAACTGGGTCTCAATGCCGCCGCAGTGGCGCAGGCCATGGGCGTGGGCATCGAGATCGATTATGAAGACTCCAGCGATCCCAACCTGCCCGGTCTGCAATCTTTCGTGGACGCCTACCGCTCGCAGATCCCCTACGATGCCAGCGGCAACAATCATGCCGCTCGCCTCACCATCGACCTGGGCGCGGGTGACCGTTGGCTGGGCGGAATCACCCGTTACGCCACCATCAACTTCCTAGATACGAACAACCCGGTCCTGGATTACGCCAATGCCATGGTCAGCGGCACATCCTCAGGGAGTCCCACTGATTGGCAGGAACACGTAGACGGCAAGCCGCAGTATGCGCCTCCCATCCCGCCCCTGGCCCCCGCCAAATTCACCGGTGGACTGTATCTGAAGGGGAATATTGCCAACTGCAACAACTTCGCCTCCTCCGAGCAGAAGAATTACGCCACCTATGTCCAGACGGTTGCACCCAATGGAGCCGGTACTACTGCCGGCATGCTGGGCTACATGTTCTGGGCGACGGAATATCCTTCCTCCCGGCGCGGTTATGTTGCTACGGTCCCGCCTAATACCTGTGAGGCCGGTATGGGTGCGGCAGCGACCTTCTTCGATATTTCCGTCCCGATGGAGCCTCTGCGCCAACAATAATTTTTTTCACTTTTTGGGAAAGTTCGAAAATCAAAGCGGGACATTCTGATTGTGGAATGTCCCGCTTTAGATTCTTCTGGAAATCCAGTTGCTCAACAATACCTTTCTAAATAATACCCACGTCAGTAAATTGGGGGAAACCGCACCAGTAGAAACCCCAGCCAGTGAATAGGAGCAAGGCCACAAGACAGGTAATGAAGAAAAACGCCAGCAGGGGTCGTTGTGCCAACTTATTGCGTCCCCAAATAATGGTGAAAACGACGATGATGATGCTGAATGGCAGGCCAAGGGCTACTTTCTGTCCTTCAATGAAGATGGCGAAATAAGAAAAACCGTAGATGATCCCTGCCAGGATGGCTGCCCACCAAGTGGTCGCTATACCTGCCGGGCTGCGCCATTCGTGGAAGATCAGCAGCGCTGCCAGGCCGAGCATCCCAATATGCATCAAATAGTGGGACAGGTGTTCATCGAAGAAATAAGTAAGGTTGTATATATCGGTCGTCTTGATATTGATCACCTGGCTGCGGGCTAGGGCTTCTATCAGATTATCAATGGAATTGGCCGCAAGATGGATACCCTGGCCTTGAATCCAGATGACCGCCAAAAATATGAAGGCTATTTCCTGGCCCAGGCTGGTTTTGGTGCTGGCAGAACGCTTGAACATTACCCAGTAGAGCGGGATGAATATCAGAGGCGTCAAAATGCCGAAGGCATCCTGGTAGCTCACCAGCGGATAAAGCGGAAATGACCATCCGCATGAACATCAGGAGGAGAGGAAATGCCAACGACAGAACCGCAAAGATCAAAGTCAGCAGGGACAAACGTTTCATGTTTCGATCTCTTTCATGAGTGAATAATGGCGATCTACTATTAGGAAGTCTAGATTTGCAGTTTGCCCAGGAGGTCTCGATCTGAGAACAGTGTTCATCCTCATGTTGACTGATGCGTTCTGCATAGCTCAAAACAGTCTGTTCTTGTCCTTTGGTGGTTCCGGTGAATGTTGCTCCTCGCGACCAGTCTTTGATTTCCAAAGCCTGTAAAGCCTTCAAGAAATCCTCGCGCTTTTTTGTGAAGGCATTAAGAGAACTGCGGAACTCTTGTGCGGGATAATCTGTTTTCCTGATCCACGTGCGTGGAGAGACATATCGCAGCGTCGGATGATCCTGAGAGATCATTGCCATAATACTTTTGCTCCACACATCTGCACAGGCGCGTAAGTGTGCCAGGATATCATTAACCGACCAGGGTTCCGCCTCGGACCTTGAATGCAATTGGGAATTTTCGATTTCTTGGGTCATCGACGCCAGGCGACGGGGAGTCTCTGCAAGCGAATTTAGAATTTTATCGATTTCAATACGGGCAAGTTTCATTGCATCAAATCCTCCTTCTCACCGGTTGATGCTCAATGAATTTGGATACCCAACCGTTCCACCAGCGCTCGGCATGATTCAACCGGAAATTTGATAGGTGGTTTCTCCGGTTTGTGCGAGTCGGAACCCGCACTGATCAGTAAGTGGTGCTGCCGGGCATAATCCAGAAACATCGCCGTCTGGTCCGGCGTATGCTTCGGTTGATACACCTCCAGGCCGTCAATCGGAATTTCCTGGCGGAGTGTATCCAACTTTTGAACATCGTAGGTCACAAACCCGTCTCGGTAACCGGGGTGGGCGATCAGGCACACAGCCCCGCTCCGGTGAGCCGCCTCCACCACCGCCGCCAGATCGTTCGTCAGAATCGCACAGCCTGCCTCCAGGATGATCCTCCCCGCCGACGGTTGGCCTGCGCCGTAATTATGCCGTTTTAAGAGGTCGACCAGTGCAAAGGGCTGCAATGGGCCTGGTTGCTCCAGGATAGTCGCCAACGCATCAGGTTCTTGAGGGAATGAGTACCCTTTCCGCTGCAGGTTCTCATAGACTTCGCGGGTGTTCTCCCGTTGGCGGCGCAGCAGGTCCCGGGCTATGTCGTTCAAGGGATTCGGAGGTGGACCGAACCCAAAGCAGAGCAGGTCGGTCATGTTATCCTGTCCCGACAACTCATCTTTCCCCGACAGTTCGTTTTTCCACAGCGTGGTCATTTCGACACCGACGAGCACGGGCAGACCTTTTTCCAGCGCAAGCTGCTGGAGCGCAGCGACAGTATCTGCCCGATCGTGATCGGTGATGGCTGCCAGGCGAAACTGCTCCCGCACCAGGTGATCCAGCAATCCCTCGGGTGTCCAGTCGCCGTCACTGAAAGTGGTATGGAGGTGTAGATCAATGGCAGCATCGGGAGCGAGCTTAAGGTCAGTCGTGGAATTGTTCATCGGGAAACCTTTTCGTGATATTCGCACCTGCACTAATAGATATTTGAGAAAGGCCGCCCTAAGGGATGAAGAAGCGGGGTGGAAAGTGTAAGGACCACTCATGCTATTATCGCGCAGAATCTCTTCGGATGGACGCATTGCAGCAGTGATGGGCCGTTCGCTAATCACTTTCCCTTCCAGAGCATCATTATTATTAATGATGACTTGAAATTAGAACAAAAATTCGTATAATGGAATCATGGATACACTATATTTTCCTCATCCCTCATTTGCGCAATCCTCTATCCTTGCCGTTCGACTGATTTACGTGCCATCGTTCCAGCGCCTCAACAACTCTCTCCGGAAGGAATTGTTTCATCTTTGTTCCTCCGTTTCAATTCTTCTCTTCAATCCTCAGATACCTCAGATACATCAGGTACTTTTGGTACACCTGGCGCATCGGATACCTTCCCTTATTCGTTCCTCAAACGAATGATTTTAGGCCTTTTTGTAGAGAGGATTATTCGTTCCTTTTTCGTTCCTCAAGTTCGAATAATTCCTTTATGGTCAAAAAGTCCATAGGGAATTGGTGCAAGAGCATGGTGGCTAAAAGAATTAGAAAATGAGATAATCAATTGACCGAAAAGGCTGAATATTTGATGATACCAACGACGAAATTTGGAGACCGAACATGATCGATAAACCCAGGCTGGTGGTCGACATCTCGCTGTACGATGATCACATTGACGCCAAACTATTGAAGAAAGCCGGTGTGGCAGCCGTCATCGTCCGCAGCGGGTCGGGAATGAAGCGCGACCCCAAGTTTGTCAGCAACGCCCAGGCGGTGGCAGATGCCGGTCTGATCTTGATGGCCTATTATTGGGATGACATCCTGTGCGACCCAACCAACCAGGCCATGTGGGCCGTCGAAGACATCGCCAGAACCGGCCTGCCGGTCAAGTTCATCTGGGCCGACCAGGAACAATGGTGGACCGATTGGAAGGCCTGGCATTCTGCCCGCAAAGGCGAGATCCCTTACAGCGCCGTCCCGCGTGCATCCGCGACCAATATCAGCCTGCATAATCGCATTTTTGCCGGCGCATTGCATGCGCTCTACCCCCAGTCAGGGGTCTACTCCAACTACGGATTTGTGACCAGTTGGGCCCAGCCGATCAAGGATTGGTTGGGGTTGTTCCCGCTGTGGGTGGCGCATTTCGGACGCCAGCCAAGACAACCCATTTCCACTACATGGGAAACGCTTCAAAAAGAATGGATGCCCAACTACCCTTTGCTTATTCCGCCGGGCGGGAAAGAAGAATGGATCTTCGGGCATCAGTTTACCGGCGATGCATTCCGGCTGCCGGGCATCTATGATGCAGCCAATCGTCCCATGCTGACGGACGTGAGCATCTTCGAGGAAGAATTCCTGAACGTGATCTCCGCCGGTCAGGTTCCTCCCCCGCCGCCCGAGAACCCGGACCCGTCTGTCCCGCCCGAAGGCGCGCCGGAGTATTTCGTCAACGTTGGCGTATTGAACGTCCGCAGCGGCCCGGGAACATCCTATGCAATCGTCGGATGGTTGAACCGGAATACGATCGTCAAAATCGACAAGATCCAGGATCAGTGGGCCCACCTCGAAGGCGGGACCTCGTGGGCATGGGGACCGTACCTCACCGCCATCGGACCAGTCGTGACGCCTACTCCCGTCGTTCCCCCGGATGATGAAGACGGACTGGATGAATATTACGTCAATGTCCCGGCGGTCAACGTTCGCAACGGGCCGGGAACCGAGAATGCCATCATTGGCAAACTCTACAAGAACGCACGTGCCTCCGTCCGCGAGATCCAGGGTGATTGGGCTCACCTGGATAACCAATCATGGGTGTTCGCCGCCTACCTGACGAGAGTACCTTAGTCACCAAATTACCTGAAAATAATAAATATGCTTAAAAAGGGGGATATTTCAACGGAGAGGCCGTTTTCGCGCCTTGGCGCGACGGCCATTTCTGTGTAATAATTGCCGTTTGGGTTTAAAAACGTGGGAACGCCACTGGTGGAAATCTTCACACCACCGACTTAATTCGGTTTTTCCATAATTCCACCCATACGCAATATCTGAGAGGACAAATGAACAAAAATATTTTTACCATGGTCATCATTTTGATCGCAGGCGCATTAATCCTGAGCGCCTGCGGCCCATCCGTACAAACGCCTATGCCAACTGCCACAATGAGTTTTGAACAACTGTCCACTTCCGTCGCCCAGACGGTCATCGCCCAGATCACCGCCAGCGCGCCGACAATTACGAATACGCCGACGATGACGGACACGCCTGCATTCAGCCCAACCTCATCGACGCCTGTCCCCACTAACACTGTGCCCAGGCCCACCGCCACAGGCTGCGCCCAGATGACCTTCGTCTCGGACGTCACCATTCCCGACGGTACGCAGTTACCTGTCGGACAGTCGTTCACAAAAACATGGCGGGTGAAGAACAGCGGCACCTGCGTGTGGACAACCGCTTTCCGGCTGTCTTACTCTTATGGCGAAGTCATGGGCGGACAATCTCTGGCCTTACCTGCTGCCGTGGCGATCGGAGAAACGGTAGACCTTTCGGTGAATCTCAAAGTGCCGAACAAGACCGGTCAGTTGACCGGGGTATGGACCCTGCTGGACGACAAGAGCCAGCCATTTGGGCCGCTGATGACCGTGGTGATCAATATCGGCACAGTTTCGCCCACTCCCACTTCGACTAGCACGGGGACGGCGCCGGAAGTAGCCACCCCTACATTTACCCCCACAGCAACCCAGTAAGGGAGGATGATTTCGGCAGATACTGCTGATGAAGAACGATGGTCTTCCCACAGACGCTTATCCAGACTTTGCGTTCTTCGACGAACATCGCGGTTCTAACCGGGGCGGGAGTCTCGCAGGAATCCGGTCTGCGGACATTCCGGGATAGCCGGGAACCATCCATACCGGCGGCGGAACAGCCCCTGTGGGCTCAATTCCGCCCGGAGGATCTGGCCACGTCCCAAGCCTTTGAACGCGATCCCCAGATGGTATGGGAATTCTATGCCATGCGCCGTCTGAAGGCCGGGGAGGTGAAACCCAACCCGGCCCACCTGGCCCTGGCTGAAATGGGCAGGCGTATTCCACAATTCACCCTGATCACGCAAAATGTCGACGGTCTGCACCAGCGCGCCGGCAGCGAGGCGGTGCTGGAGTTGCATGGCAATATCACACGGGTACGCTGCACACAAGGTTGCGGTGTCTTCACCGAATGGAAAGACACATTGGGGGAGGTGCCTGCCTGTCCCAATTGCGGCTCCAATCTGCGCCCGGATGTGGTCTGGTTTGGTGAAATACTGCCACAAATGGAGTTGCAGAAATCGCTCGAAGCAGCCCGGCACTGCGAGATTTTTTTCTCCATCGGTACTTCAGCGCTGGTTCAGCCGGCAGCCTCGCTTGCTCTCATTGCCCGGGATGCCAAGGCCGTTGTGGTGGAGGTGAATGCAGAAAAAACACCGCTGACTCCTTTTGTGGATCATTTTGTCCAAGGAAAAGCTGGAGAAATCCTGCCGGAGTTGGTTCGGCAAGCGTGGGGGGATTAAGTATCAGGTAACGATCAAAGGTGCTCGGTTATCGAGATAATTTTTTTCTCATTATTTGGCATGCAAAATCTGCGAAAAGGATCCATCGATGCGAAAAGAAAATTGGCGCATTATTTATCCGTTGTTGTTGGGAATTTATCCAGCGGTGGGGTTGATCAGTGTAAATATAAGTCAAATCATTTTTTTGGCAGGATTGAGAACCTTGCTAGTGTCGCTTCTATTCAGCTTGGTTGTCTATGCTGTTTTTTGTTGGCGCATCCGTGATGTCCATAAGGCAGCTCTCCTATCTGCAATGTTTTTCCTGTTCTTTTATTTTTACGGGCATTTGTATAATGAAGTAAAAGGCTGGGAAATCTATAATGTATTGGTAGGTCGGCACATTGTGATTTTTCCTCTATGGGTGGTTATTTTTGGAGCAGGTGGTTGGTTGATCAACAAGTTCATTCAGGATGCAAAACTGCTGACACGGGTATTAAATATCATTAGTGTTGTCTTGGTAGCCATCCCGATAATACAAATTTCCATTTTTGAATGGAAAAGAGACTTTCCTGCTGCCATCCCTGACGCTAGAGCCTCACAAATAGAGGTCAATGGGCGTAATGGAGAAAAACCATCGCCTGATGTCTATTACATCATCCTGGATATGTATGAACGCGACGATATGCTGCTCCGAGACTATGACCTCGATATCAGCGGATTTATTCAAAGCCTTGAAGATCTGGGATTCTATGTTCCTCCTTGCTCGCAAAGCAATTATGGTCTGACAGCTCTCTCCCTGTCATCTTCTCTAAACATGAATTACCTGGACCAAGTGGTACCGGACGCGATAAAAAAAGGAGATCCCAATTCACCCAATGAATTCTATTTGGAACTCAGTAATAGTATTCAGGACAGCCTTGTTCGCCAGACTTTTGAGGCAAGAGGATATAAAACCATCTCAATCCAGAATGATGTCTGGTGGACTCAATGGTCTGATGCAGATTACTTTATTACTGACAAAAGCCGTCCCTATGAAATGGTAACTAATTTCAATAAAATCACTAGTTTTGAAATTCTATTCTTACGAACAACGGCCCTTCGAGTGTTCCAAGAAGTCGGAATAAAATGGCTTTCACCCCTTGTGCAGAAGGTGGAATTTCCTGAAAAACAACATGCGGACTTGGTCCTTTTGGCATTTGATGAACTTAATCACGTTCCCCAAAACATTCCCGGCCCAAAATTTATTTTCGCGCACATCCTTTCGCCTCACGATCCTTATGTGTTTACTCCGGACGGTGATTTCGTCATTACCACTAATCCGGATTTGGGATATCCGAATCAAATACAGTATTTGAACAAGCGCATCCTCGCACTAGTAGATAACATCATTGCGAATTCGAAGACACCGCCTATCATTATCCTTCAAGGTGATCACGGTAAGGATAATGAGGTTCGATTAGCGAATTTTACTGCTATCTATTTTCCAGATGGAAAAAACGTGGTTCTTTATCCCACCATCACGCCGGTGAATATATTCCGGCTTTTATTTGACAACTACTTTGGAGAGAATCTCCCTCTTCTGCCCGATAAAAGTTTCGACTCTGTTGTCTATAATACATTTCGGTTTGAAGAAGTAACTTATCCTTGTGATGCGAACAGAAAGTGAAAGCCTACCTTCTGTGTATTAGATCAAAAAACATAGGTAGGCATCTTTTGTGAATAAATGAGACTGTACCTTCACCACCAGAAATCAGAAAATCACCCGATCCAAAATCCGCTCCAGGGGGGCAGTTCCACCTTTACCTTTCCATTGGTTACAGTAAAGGTTTGCCCGTCCAGCAGGTTTTGGACGGTGCGGCCTTCGACCCATCTCAATTTGGCGCAGGGGATATTCGTTCGGCAAGGCTCTGCTGAAGCATTCATTGCCATCAACACAGACTCTTCTCCAAGAATTCGGGCAAAGGCATACAGGTTGTTGACGGCCTTGATCTGAACATAGTCGCCGCGCCGAAGGATGGGGTTGTGTTTACGGATGGCGATCAACCGCCGGACCCACTGGCTGAGGTCCTGGTTCCAATAGGCCTCATCCCATGGAAAGGCACGCCGACAGTCGGGATCGCGCTCTCCCTCCAGGCCGATCTCGTCGCCATAATAAACGGCAGGCGCGCCTGGGAATGCCATCTGGAATTGAAACGCAAGTTTCGTCTTGGCAAGGTCGTTACCGAGCAAGGTCTTGATCCGCTCAGTATCGTGTGAACTGAGGGGGAGATACATGGCATAAAGGTTCTCGCGTGAGTAAGCCTGGAAGACTTTCTCCAGCCGGTCGGAGAACTGGGTCATGTTCTCGCGGCCTTGCAGCAAGGGGATCAGCGCATCCCGGACGGGATAATTCATCACACCGTCGAAATGAGTATCATTGGCCCAGCGGGGATTCACATCCCATATCTCGCCGGTCAGGTAGGCGTCGCGGTTGGCTGCTTTAGCGATGTGGCGGAATTCCTCCCAAAAGGAATCATCATTGATCTCGTTGGGTACATCCAGACGCCAACCATCCGCGCCTTGATCGATCCAATATTTGGCAATGTCGAAAATATATTTTCGGACAGAAGGATTGCCGGTATTCAATTTAGGCAGAGAATTGTGATCCCACCAGCCAGCATAATGATGGACATCATCTTTATCGTATGCTTCCAGGGGAAATTGCTTGATGTGGAACCAATCTTTGTAGGCTGAATTGACCCCATTTTCCAGAACATCCACGAAGGCGAAGAAACCCCGCCCGCAGTGATTGAACACGCCGTCAAGGACGACGCGGATGTTGTTCTTGTGGGCGGCATCTATCAGGGAGTGGAAATCCGCCATGGTTCCAAGCTTCGGGTCGATCTGGTAATAATCGCTGGTGTTATAGCGATGGTTGGTGGTGGCGGCAAAGATGGGATTCAAGTAGATGGCATTGATTCCCAGGCCGAGCAGGTAATCCAGATGATGCAGGATACCGCGCAAATCACCACCCTGGAACCCCCAATTTGTGGGTTTGGCCCCCCATTCCTGCACATTGGGCGGATCGTTGCTGGCATCCCCGTTGGCGAACCGGTCTGGAAAGATCTGGTAAAAGATGGCGTCTTGAACCCAATAAGGTGTGGTCATATAAATAGTTTTTCCTTGTTCGTGATGAGATTTGTGTTGTTTGAAGGAGTGGAATATGGATTATTCTTATCCGCCTGTCGATACCCCGATCAATTTGCCCACGCCGAAGACCAGCGCTGCGGCCGCCAACCCGATCAAGACCTGGCGCATGCCGGAGAACCAGAAATTCTTGCCGGTCATGAGAGTGATGGCAGCGCCGGTAAAGAAGAGGGCGAATCCACCCAGGATGAGACTGAGGGTGATGGCTACCGTTCCCTGGAGGAAAAAGTAGGGGAAAAGCGGGATAATGGCGCCGGCTGAAAACAGGAGGAAGGACGTGATGGCGGCTTCCCAGGCAGAACCGCCCAATTCTTTCGGATCGATGCCCAACTCTTCCCGGGCGAGCGTATCGAGGATGGCGCTCTTATCGGCCTGCATTTGGATGGAGGCCAGTTCTTCGGCCCGTCCTTTGGGCATGCCCTTGGATTGGTAGATGAGCGCCAGTTCTTCCTGCTCTTCCTCAGGAGCGTGAGCGATCTCTTCGGCCTCGATCTTTATCTGATTTTGGTAAAGTTCGCGCGAGCTTTGCACCGACAACCATTCGCCAAGGGCCATGGAACCGGCTCCAGCAAGCAATCCTGCCACGCCAGTGATGAGCACACCGCGACCGGGCAGGTTGGCTCCGGCTGCGCCCATGATCAAGGCCAGCACAGAGACGAGACCGTCATTTGCGCCGAGCACGGCTGCGCGCAGGGCGTTCCCGCCAGTGGCGCGGTGACGGCCTTCCAACTGGGCGATCTCACTGCCCATGATGCCGGTGATCCGTCCGGAGGCGGCTGCCAGCAGGCGAGCATGGGATTTTTCATCGGCAGACATACGGCCTGTGCTGGTTTCAGCCTCGGGCTGGTTGTCGTAGGCGCGACTGTCGGCGGTTTCATTCCCTACGATGGTGGTCAGCACGAACTGAGTCCCGAAATGCCTGGCCAGGAATCCCATTGTGCGGGCACGCCAGGAGGCATGGTGGGCCGGGATCTTCGCCCCGGCTTCCTGTAAACGGTCTTCCCACACGGCGGCGTGTTTTTCTTCGCTCTCAGCCAGGCGGAGATACACGTTGGCTAATTCGGGTTTGGCTTCCACCTTTGCGAGCACGCGATAGAGCGAGGCTCCATCGAATTCTTTTTGCCAGTTGTTGCGGAATCGGCTGATGTCTTTTGCGTTTACCACTGAAACACCCTTTCCCGTATGGTATCGAGGCTTGAATTGTACCGCAAGTTGCGGAGGGGATTGTTTCAGGAATGTTATACTTGGCGAATATGCGAACAGGAATTGGATGACGATGAACGACTCTTCTCTTGACCGACTGGTGATCCTGACCGTTTCCGAATCTCAATCCGGCAAATTGATGGAACATCTCAGACAGGATGGATTTCGATTCACGGTCATTAATACTTTCGGCGGAGTGGTGCAAGAGGCGGTGATCAGTTTATTGATCGGCCTGCCAGGTCAACGAATGTCAGCCTTTCTGGAGATCGTCCGCATACATTGCCGGGCTTATAAGAAGTTCATTCCCACGCAAGGGATTTTTCCGGCGGAAGCGGGGAGTTTGCCCTTGCTCGAGGCCCAGGTCGGCGGGGCGCTGGTTTACACCATGAACGTAGTTCGATTTGAACAATTCTGAGTGAGGCGAATATGAAATTGATGTTTGTGATCGTTCGGGATGTGGATGGAGATAATGTCTTGCAGGGGTTGGTGGAAAAGGGATTTCGGGTTACGCGGGTTGCCTCCACGGGTGGATTCCTTCACCGCGGTAATGTGACCATGATGACAGGTGTGGAAGACGATCAGGTCGAGCATGTTATCCAACTGCTGAAGGAAATCTGCTGTGCCTCAGACGAAGGTCAACACCGCGCCACTGTCTTTGTCGTGGATATGCCTTTCTTCGAACAGATCTAAATTCCATGCCGCATTCATCCATTGCCGTCGTTCTTGCCCGCATGCGCCGCCGCATACGTCAATTCACCTGGGGCGGTGAATGGGCTATTCCATTACCTATAAAAATCAAACACAATTTGACCTGGTTCTTTTACGATGGATTGTTCGCCTCTGCCAGCGACAACATCGTGATCACTTACATGGTCTTGTATATCCTGGCGTTAGGGGCCACGCGCACGCAAATAGGCTTGATGAGTTCGCTTTCCAGCCTTGCCGTAGCGCTGGTGCTGCTTCCCGGCGCGTTGATGGTCGAGCGGTTCGGGCATCGCAAACAAATAACGATCTTATTCGGGGGTGGGCTGGCCCGGTTAGCCTTGCTGGCGTTGGCAACCCTGCCCTTTATGATTGGCGGGCAAGCGCTCATCCTGGCTGCAATGGGGCTCTCCATAGCCCGTGATATTTGCGGCAACCTGGCTTTCCCGGCGTGGATGTCGGTGACAGGCGAGATCATCCCGATGGAAGGGCGGGGACGATACTTCGGTTCCCGCAACTTCATTATGGGGATTGCAGGCATGGTGACGATCTTCCTGGTGGGTGAATTGATCACCCGCGTCGGGTCACCACATGGATATCAAATAGCGCTTGGGGTGGCGTTCGTCATCGGAGCCGTGTCCACGTACAGTTTCGCCCGCCTCGAAGATCCACGCGGAACAGCCCCAATCCCGGTGGAGGGGTCGCTTTCCTTCCGAGGTATCCTGGCGGACATCAAGGCCCACCCGGTGTTTCTGTCTCTGAGCCTGGTGATGGTAGTGTGGAATTTTTCACTCAATATCGCCGGCCCGTTCTTTAATGTTTACATGGTCCAGAATCTGAATTTCACCGCCACGATGGTGGGCGTAACCAGTATTGTCTCGACGGTGGCGAGCCTGCTTGTGCAACGACGGGTCGGGCGATTGGCTGATAGGTTGGGCTCACGTGTTGTCATGCTCATCAGCATGATCCTTATTCCGGTCCTGCCGTTGGCGTGGATCTTCATCACCAAGTTCTGGCACGTGGTCGTGCTCAATTCTTATGGGGGGTTGGTGTGGGGAGCATTCAGCCTGGTGTCGTTTAATTTCCTGTTGTCATTGACGCCGCATGCCCAACGAGCGCGCTATTCGGCCATTTACCAAATCATGGTCACGCTGGCGCTGGCGCTTGGTGCGGCTTTTGGTGCATTGGTTGTCACTCAATGGGGATATCCGGCGCTTTTTGCCTGTTCAACGATCGGCAGGGTTGTGGCAGTCGTGTTGTTCGCCAGATTTATCCCTAAGATCACCGCACAGAATGAATACGAGATGACAACTTGAGAAGAATAGCACGCGGAAAGCGCGAATTGTTTGGATTTACACAGACTTGTTAGTGTAATCTGGCCAGGTAATGGTTTTAATTTGAGCCGAGCAGAAAAATATAGGTGGTGTAAGGGGCCAGTTCGGGCAGGGGGATGAAGGTCTTCATGGCACCACCGGCAACGGTTAAGTCAGTTGCGGCGACTGTTCCGAAAAGAGATGTCAGATGATATGAACCGTCCGGGAGAACGGACTCCTGAAGATTTAGGGAATACTTGCTAACCGGCGTTTTGGACAAGTTGGTGACGACCAATATCTGTTCGTCCTCGTTGTAGCGCAAAACAGAATAGACTCCCAGGTTGTTGGGCGATATCATCTTTACGTCAGGTCCCGAGAGGGCAGAGTGCTGCCGACGAAGTGCGATGAGGCTGCGATAGTATGCCAGCAAGGATTGGGGATTAGCCATTTTTCCAGAGACATTAGCGATAGGGTAATTCGGGTCGAGGGGCTCCCAGGGAATACCGGTAGTAAAGCCTCCGTTAATAGCCGCTGACCATTGCATGGGACGGCGGATTTGTTCATCCGGTTTCATCCCCTCCATGCCGATCTCTTCACCGTAATAAATAAAGGGCGTACCAGGTGCGGTCAGCATCAAGGCTGCGGCCACTTTGGCTTTTTCAATGCTTCCGCCGAGCACGCTCATGACGCGGTTCTGGTCATGGTTGGTCAGGAAGGTTGCATACGCGCCTGTCGGCAGGGTTTTGGCATGGTACTGGACACCCCGATTGACAGCCGAGTTGGTTTCACCATTGGCGCTGCTGAGAAAACTTCCCGCCAGTTCAAAGGCGAACACCTCATCGAGTTGATCGCCGGTATAGGTTTTGGCGATGAAGGCGCTGGCACCGGATACTTCCCCGACCGTGTAGGCATCATTGTCCAAACTCTTATAGTAGGTATAAAAATCTCGCAGCCATACATGGGTGGAGTGCGTGCTTTCCTGCGACTGCTCCTGCTCGATCAGGTATTTGACCGCATCCAGGCGGAACCCATCGATGCCCACCTCGTTGAGCCAGAACTTGGTGATATCGTTCATCTCAGTCGTAACGGCAGGATTGTTGAAATTGAGGTCGGGCATGTTATCCCCAAAGACACCGTAGTAATACCCATGCTTCCCATCATGCCAGGCGCGGCCGAGGGGCCCGGCATAACCAGGATTGGTCTCCGACCAGATATACCAGTTGCGATAGGGCGACTGAGGATCGTTGTTGGCATCCATGAACCAGGGATTTTGTTTGGAAGTGTGATTTACGACCAGGTCGATGATGATGCGAATATCCCTTACATGGGCTTCTGCCAGCATGCGTTTGAAATCATCCATGGTCCCGTAATCGGGATTGACCTGGCGATAATCGATCACGTCGTAGCCATGGTAGGTCGGTGACGGATGGATGGGCATTAACCAGATGGCTGTGATGCCCAGGTCATCCAGATAATCCAACTTGGCGGTGATGCCATTGAAATCTCCAATTCCGTTCCCGTCGCTGTCGTAAAAGCTGCGGACGAAGATCTCGTAGAAAATAGCTTTCTCCCACCAGGGCGAGGCAGGCGCGATCGGCGTGGCGGTGGCCTGAATTTCCGGCGATGGAGTTGCGACTGGTGTAGCGGCGGGGCTGCAATTCGTCAGAAGGAAAGCCAGAAGAAGGATTAAATACACACGTTTCATAGGATGTCCTCATGAATCAACAAAGGCGGCCCGAAGACCGCCTTTGCTAATCAACTTGCAACACCGCCGGTCGGAAATTCACCGACGATCAGATTGTGAAGGGTGATGTCGATCACCGCAACAAGTAGGAGCATGTCCTATCCACTACTTACCACTACAAATACCACACGATAAATGCCCACACGGCAGGAACCAATTTGGTGCAAGATTAGCGATTTCAAAGCATCCCAACCGGCATATTTGGCGGTATCGCCCAACTCGGTTTCGATGCGGAGGAGTTGGTTGTACTTGGCAACCCGGTCAGAGCGAGAGGGAGCGCCGGTCTTGATCTGGCCCATGTTCAAGGCAACAGCCAGGTCGGCGATGGTGCTGTCTTCGGTCTCGCCGGAGCGGTGGGAGGTGACGGCGCGCCAACCAGCCCGGTGGCAGGTCTCGACGGCTTCGATGGTCTCGGTCAGGGTACCGATCTGGTTCAGTTTGACCAGCAAGGCGTTGGCGGCTTTTTCTTTGATGGCACGGCGGACACGCTCGGGATTGGTCACCAGCAGGTCGTCGCCAACGATCTGGATTTTGTCACCCAGTTGGGCCACCATCATCTTCCAGGATTCCCAATCATCCTGGGCGAGACCGTCTTCGATCGAAACGATGGGATAGTCTTTTACCCATTTGGCCCAGAATTCGACCATCTGCGGGCCGGTAAGTTTCTTGCCTTCTTTGCGCAGGTTATAGGTCTTGGTTTCCTCGTCATATAGTTCGGAAGCAGCCGGGTCGAGCGCAATGGCGACCTGCTCACCACGGCCGGCTTTGAAACCAGCCTTGGCGATGGCTTCGAGGATCACTTCGACGGCTTCGTTGTTGGCCTTGAGGGCAGGGGCATAACCGCCTTCGTCGCCGACCAGGGTGACATAGCCTTTTTCTTTGAGGACGGATTTGAGGGCGTGGTAGATCTCAGCACCCCAACGGAGTCCTTCGGCAAAGGAAGGAGCGCCGAAAGGCATGACCATGAATTCCTGCGCATCGGTGGATTGCCAGGCTGTGTGTGCGCCGCCGTTCAAGATATTCATCATCGGCACGGGCAGCACATGCGCATAGACACCGCCGATATAGCGGTAGAGCGGCAAACCCAGGGAGGCGGCAGCGGCTTTGGCAACGGCGAGGCTGACACCCAGGATGGCGTTGGCGCCAAACTTGGATTTGTTCGGAGTGCCGTCCAGGGCCAGCATTTCCTGGTCGATGGCTTTCTGATCGGTTGCATCCCAGCCGTAGAAATTATCGGCGATCTCATCATTGACAGCGGCGACTGCTTTCAGTACGCCTTTGCCGCCGAAGCGTTTTTTATCTCCATCGCGAAGTTCGAGGGCTTCGTGAACGCCTGTCGAGGCTCCGGATGGAACCGCGGCGCGGCCCCATGAGCCGTCTGCCAGGATGACTTCCACTTCCACGGTCGGGTTGCCGCGTGAGTCGAGAATTTCCTGCCCCGTAATAAGTTCAATAGTTGTATCCATCATATTCTCCAGTTTTTATATTGTATTCCAAGGTACAAAGTATAACTCACTTCTTTGACTTTATGCCTGCTTTGACCTTGGCCGCCTGGATCAACCCGGCGAAAAGCGGGTGTGGTCGCATGGGACGGGAGAGGAATTCCGGATGGAACTGACTCCCAACCATGTAAGGGTGGTCTTTCAGTTCGGCGATCTCGATGAGCAATCCGTCCGGCGATATCCCCGAGAAGACCATCCCGGCCTTTTCGAATTCAGCTCGGTAGGTGTTATTGAATTCCCAGCGGTGACGATGTCGTTCGTCCACCTGCTTTTCCTTGTATGCGAGGGCTGCCTTCGTATCGGCTTGCACGACGCATGGATACAACCCCAGGCGCATGGTGCCGCCCATATCCGTGATGGCGCGCTGCTCGATCATAAGGTCGATGACGGGGAATTCGGTCGAGCGGTCGAACTCGGTTGAGTTGGCGTCTTCATGCCCGAGCACGTTGCGGGCGAATTCCACACACATCAACTGCATCCCCAGGCAGAGACCCAGGTAGGGGATCTTGTTCTCGCGGGCGTATTTGGCAGCCTGGACCTTCCCTTCGGTGCCGCGGGTGCCAAAACCGCCGGGAACGATGATCCCGTCGGCTGCCTGGACCATTTCCCAGCCTTTGCCTTTTTCGAGATCGACCGAATGAACCCACAGGATTTCGGCTTCCACCCCCTGGTACAAGGCTGCATGCTTGACGGCCTCGCGGACCGACATGTAGGCGTCTTTCAATTCCACATATTTTCCCACCAAAGCGATCTTGAGAGTGGGTTTGTGGATATTGACCTTCTTCACCAGATGCTCCCAGGGAGTCCAGTCGGGAGTTGCGCGGGCCTGCAGACCTAATTTTTCCATCAGATAATCTGCTACGCCGGCTTTTTCCAGCAGAAGCGGGACCTCGTAGAGGACCTTGGAGGTCACCATCGGAACAACGGCGCGTTTGTCCACGTCGCAAAAGAGGGCAATCTTATCGCAGAGTCCGTCTTCTACCGGGAAATCGGAACGGGCGATGATCATATTGGGGGAGATACCGATCGAGCGCAGGGCCGCCACGGAGTGCTGGGTCGGCTTGGTCTTCAGTTCGCCGGTGGCGCCGATGTATGGCAGCCAGGTGACATGGACGAAGAAGGTATTTTCGCGGCCGACCTCGTTTCGCAATTGGCGCAGCGCTTCAAGAAACGGCTGTGATTCGATGTCGCCGACGGTGCCACCCACTTCGATGAGGATGATCTCCGCACCGGTCTCACGACCCACCAGGCCGATGCGATGCTTGATCTCGTTGGTGATATGCGGGATCACCTGGATGGTGCCGCCCAGGTAATCACCGTGGCGTTCCTTGCCGATCACTTCGGCGTAGACCTGCCCGGTGGTGAAGTTGCTGAACCTCCCCAGGCGGATATCGACGAAGCGCTCGTAATGGCCCAGGTCCAGGTCGGTTTCGGCCCCGTCATCCAGTACATACACCTCGCCATGCTGGTAAGGCGACATGGTGCCGGGATCCACGTTGATATAGGGGTCCAGTTTCTGGGCGGTGACATTGAATCCCCGTGATTTCAACAGCAGACCGGTGGCGGCTGCGGTCACCCCTTTCCCAACTGAACTGACGACTCCGCCGGTGAAAAATATGTATTTTGTAGGCATAGGCTCCTTAGATATCTCCTTTACGGGCAGCCCGGGGTCTCTGGAAGATCTTGAAAGAGACGGGCGTGGTGTGATGGTGAAAAATAAAGGGCGTGGGGAGGGCCATTGAGTGGCGTCCTCCCCACGCGGGTTGACGTTTGAGATGAAAGTGGTTTCTTCTTGAGTGGTTTCATCCGACCAATTTGACCAGGTCCTCTGCGGCCCGGCGCATTTCGAGAAATATAAGCCCGAGTTTGGCTTCCTGGCGGGCAAGGGTAGTTAGAACGGCCTCAGTGCCCACCGACGTTAGGACGATCAGACCTTCGTCCCCTTTGATATAAACCTGTTCCAACGCGCCACGACCCAACTCGGAGGAGATACGCTCGCCCAGGCTGAGCATGGCAGCAGACATGGCTGAGACGCGGTCTTCTTCCACATCCGCGGGAAGGGCCGAGGCCATGATCAATCCATCCACAGAAACAATTGCAGACGCTTCGATATCCGGTGCGGCGGCTTGCATGGAACGTAGCCGGTTGACCATCTGTTCGCTACGAGATTGACTCATTCAATGACTCCGGAATTTGGCTGTCCATAGGATGTTCTTATTATACGGGATACTAGCGAAATATGGAAATCTTTTCGCTTTTGTTATCCATTTTGAGTGGGTTTCCTTAAGGTTTTCTTGAAAACGCGCAGATAGTGGTCTCGTTCCCGCAATTAACCTGAGAACCAATCACGATCAATCCTGCGTTAACTGGTAATTAGGCGCTTCCTTGGTGATGATGACATCATGCGGGTGGCTTTCGATCAGACCGGCGTTGGTAATGCGCACCAGGCTGGTTCTTGTTCGCAAGTCTTCCAGGGATTTTGCGCCCGCATAACCCATGCCGGAACGCAGACCGCCGACCAGTTGATAGATAAAGTCGTGCAAGGAGCCTTTGTAGGGAACACGCCCTTCAATGCCTTCGGGGACGAGCTTGCCCATGCCGCCATTATTCCTGCCGTCGGGGTTAGCCTGACCACTGCCGTACCGATCGCGGCCATAGCCTTGCAAGGCGCCCATACTGCCCATGCCTCGATATTCCTTGAAGCGACGGCCTTCGAGCAGGACCACCTCGCCAGGGGATTCCTCCAAGCCGGCCATTAAACTGCCCAGCATTACCGAAGCGGCTCCGGCGACAATGGCTTTGACGATATCGCCGCTAAATTTGATACCCCCATCAGCGATGATGGGAACGTTGAATGGCCGTGCGGCCTGTGCACAGTTATAGATGGCTGACAACTGCGGCATACCCGACCCGGCCACCACACGAGTTGTGCAGATGGAACCGGCGCCTACTCCCACTTTAACGGCGGCGGCACCGGCTTCGATGAGCGCTTTGGTGCCTTCGGCGGTGACTACATTCCCGGCAATGACAGGCAGGCGCGGCCACTTTTTGTGGACACGCTGGATGGCGTTAATCACACCCCTGGTATGACCGTGGGCGGTATCGATGACGACCACATCCACGCCGGCATCGGTCAACAAACCGACACGGGTTTCCAGGTCTGCGCCGACGCCCAGGGCTGCTCCGACGATCAGGCGGCCTTTCCCGTCATGGGCGGCATTTGGGTGATCGCGCTCTTTCTGGATGTCTTTGACTGTCAGCAAGCCCTTCAGACAGCCGGAGTCATCCACCAGCAATAGCTTTTCGATGCGATGCTTCTGCAGGAGAGCCTTCGCGTCTTCCCGGCCGATGCCTACCGGAGCGGTCACAAGCGGCTGGGGGGTCATGAAAGTGCTGACAGGTTGACCGAAATCCGACGGTTCGATAAAGCGAATATCGCGGTTGGTCAGGATGCCGACCAACTTATTTTCTTTATCCACGATGGGAACGCCGCTAATTTTGTAGGTCGACATGATGTCTTCGGCTTGTTGAAGGGTGGCATCGGGCAGCAGGGTGATCGGGTCGGTGATCATGCCGGATTGCGAACGCTTGACTTTATCCACTTCGGTGGCTTGCTGCTCAGGGGACATATTACGATGGATGATACCAATACCGCCTTCGCGCGCCAGTGCAATGGCAAGTTGCGCCTCGCTGACCGTATCCATGGCGGCGGAGAGAATAGGAACATTCAACCTGATCTCAGCAGTAAGGTTTGAGGTCACGTCTGTATCCACAGGCAATACTTCACTATAAGCCGGGACAACCAGGACATCGTCAAATGTTAAGGCTTCAGCGGACTCAAAGACGTTCTTATAAGTTTTCATGAGGACTCCACAAGAGGGGGATTGTCTGGACGATTTTACTTCAAAAATCCGCAGAAAAGGACTGTTTTTAAGACAACTCAATGGTCTCCTGACAATCGTTTACCTAATCCGGGATATTGTACACGTTACGAAACCGAGCCCACTTTCTATAATGATGTTATCCCAATCATGAGAATTCATCGGAATTTCAAGGCAATATTCATTATTGTCACATTTGCCTGCATACTCCTCTTGCAGGTTCCAAGTGGCGCGGCAAAAACAGATGGTTTCCCGAATTTCGCGGACTTTATCACTTCCGTGGTGGACGGCAATGCGAGTTCCATCCGGGGAGTATACGTGCCGGGTGTGCTGGCATTCCCGGTCCTTCAACAACCTGCCAATGATGCGGGAGCCGTCGGAAGGCAAGATGATGAAGTGACTCAGTTCAGGGCGGCGGCTGCGAACAACGTCATTGGACTGCTGGCGCATAACACCCTGGCAGGCGCGCATTTTTCGGACCTTAAATTGGGTGGTGAGATCCGTATCGTCTACGGGGACGGGCGGGTGGAATTCTTCCTGGTCAACCAGATCTCACGCTTCAAGGCTATCGAACCGCTGAGCGTCTATACCGACTTCACAGATGTAAAGTCAAATATTCACTATTCAACCGCCGAAATTTTCAATATGTTCTATAAAGGCGATTATCACGTGACTTTCCAGACATGTGTTTACAAGAACGGCGACGCGAGTTGGGGAAGATTGTTCATCACAGCCACCCCAGCACCGGCGAACTACTTTCGGGAAATTAGGACTTCTACGTTGATAGGTGTGGAAAACCGGTTGTTTGTGGAAGACCTTTTTAGTCGGGATGAAGCAGTTAAACAGGCCGAATAGTTATCCCAAACTTTCTTCAATATTAGGAAATTATGCCATTTTGGCGGATGTGGGTGTTGACCCACATCCGCCTTCGTGTTAAACTTCTTGGTTACGATTTGACGGGAAAAGATGATCAGATTTAGGACGTGGTTGATTTTTGTGTTATTGCTCGCTGCAATACCTGGCACGAGGGTGACTGCACAGGCAGGTGATAATGTGGCTGTCACAAACCCGCAGGCAGGCCAGGTCATTCAGGGCACCATCTCCATCGTTGGAACCGATGCCACCGAAGGGTTCCAGAGAGCGGAGGTTGCTTTCACTTATGCCGGCGACGCCCTGGGAACATGGTTCCTGATCGCATCGAGCGATCAGCCGGTCGAAGGAGGCGTTCTGGCGGTGTGGGATAC
Organism: uncultured Chloroflexia bacterium; assembly: GCA_963847105.1. Lineage (GTDB taxonomy): Bacteria > Chloroflexota > Anaerolineae > Anaerolineales > Villigracilaceae > UBA877. The sequence continues at coordinate 773,232 of CAWJYP010000003.1, forward strand.
AAGCGCCATCACCGATGGGACTTATTCCCTGCGCCTGCGCATCCATTTGAATGATGGAAGCACTAGAGATATCCTTGTCCCGGAAGTACGTGTGCGTAATTACACACCTGTCGAGACGCCCACACCTACACCGACTATCCCAGCGGCAACGATTGTGCCGACAGCAACCATTACAATGACGCCGACGGTCGTTCCAACACCGACGTTGTTGTCTCCAAATGAGGCGATCATCACTCCTTCTGATGTCACCATCAGTATTGCGTATGGCGGCGTGGCCGCGGTGGCCATTCTCCTGGCTATTGGATTATATGTATGGATCCGGCGGAAATTCAAATGACCGAAACATATCTGATCATCGGCCTGGGAAACCCCGGGCGGGAATACCGTGAGAACCGGCACAATCTCGGTTTTATGTTGATGGACCGGCTTGCGGTAAGGTTGAATGCCCGCTTCACCCGCCTGCAATCCAAAGCTCTAGTTGCCAGCGCTCTCCATCACGAGAAAAAAATCATCCTGGCCAAGCCACAGACCTATATGAACCTTTCCGGTCAATCGGTTCAGGGATTGATCCATTTCTACAAGATCCCCCTGGAAAACCTGCTCATCGCCCACGATGAACTTGACCTGCCCGCCGGGGCTATCCGCATCCGGCCTGACGGTGGTTCAGCGGGGCAAAAGGGAATGGCTTCTATCCTGGAAAGGTTGGGAACGGACGAATTTCCACGCCTGCGGATCGGGATCGACCGCCCGCCCGGTCAGATGGCGGCTCCTGATTACGTGCTGCAGGACTTCTCGAACAGTGAAATGTCCATCATTTCTGAGACGCTCGATCGCGCCGCCGAAGCCGTCCTGCTCTTTGTTGATGAAGGGCTTGACATGGCGATGAATAAATACAATGGTGTGATCTCGTCCAAATAACCAGCCGGGAAATCGACGGAATTATCGCTACTTTTTCTATCATGGATCTCATCAAACAAATCCAAACCCTGTCCTCTTTTCAGGCGCTTGTGGATGCCCTGCAAAAACGCCAGTCTCAAGCCGGGCTGGCATTGCCGCGGGCGGTCCGCCTGCCTCTCGTCGCGGCCATCCATGCGCAGTTGGGGCAGCCCATCCTGCTGGTGACGGATCGGTCTGACCACACCCTCCAAATCCAGGACGAACTGGCTTTCTGGCTGCCGGGTATTGATCGCTACCTGTTCTCAGAACCCACTCCGCTGTTTTATGAAAACGCAGCCTGGGGAACCTCCACCCGCCGGGAGAGACTGCAAGCGCTGACAGTCCTCTCGACGTACCACCTGCCGTTCGCCGAGAAACCATCCATCGCGCCGGTCATTACCACATCTGCACGTGCATTGATGACGCGCACCCTTCCTAGAAGGGATTTTCTTAAAGCCTGCAAGTTACTTCGGACGGGCCAAAGTATTCCTCCGGGCCAGTTGTTGAATTATTGGGTCTCGATCGGCTACCAACCGGCGGATACCGTCCTCGAGCCGGGACAGTTCTCGCATCGCGGCGGTTTACTGGATGTGTGGCCTGCTTCCGAGCCTGCCCCGGTGCGGTTGGATTTCTTCGGGGATGAGATCGATACGCTGCGACGTTTTGAGCCCGGTTCACAGCGAACGGTGGAAAAACTCGAATCGATCCTGATCACCCCGGCGAAGGAATTTCTCCTACCTGCGTCTGACTCTGAGCGAGCAAGAAAAACCATACACCGAATTCGATATCCCGGAACTCCATTCCATGCCCTCCAGCCTGCTGGACTACCTGCCTCAAAATGCGCTTATCTTTGTGGATGACCTGAGCATCCTGGAGAGCACGGTCTCGGAAATTGAAGAACAGGCAGTCAAGCTCAGGGCAGAATTGGTCGCCGAAGGGACGCTGCGCGAAGATTTTCCTGTTCCGTACATCTCGTGGTCAGAGATATTCGATACACTGCAAGGCTGCGGTTTTCAGGAACTGGGGCGTTCCACTGCACAGGATGATGTTTTAGATGGTCACGATGAAGAATCCTTGGCGGCACAGTTCGGGAAGATCGAACGGTTCGGTGGGCGTTTAAAGCCGTTTATGGAATACCTGTCCAGGATCACTGCTGAAAAAAGCCTTACGATTATCGTTTCCCGGCAAGCTGCCCGTCTGGAAGAATTATGGTCTGAGAGGAACGCAGGAACGGATGATCTTCTGCCGGAAGTGAGACTGCTCAGATCGAGTTTGTGGAGGGGTCACTTTCGGAGGGGTGGTCGTTAGTCACGCGCCCGAACAGCGTGCCAAGCCCGGTTACACAGTATCTCATCACCGATTTGGAGATTTTCGGGTGGGAGCGGCCTCAACCCCGCCAACGGCCGCGACCCGGCGCGGAAACTCCTGAAGCCGCCTATGCCGACCTACACCCCGGCGATTGGGTAGTTCATATCGATTACGGGGTGGGTCGATATACAGGTCTGGTTCAGCGCACGCTCGAGGGATTGGCGCGCGAGTTCCTGTGCGTGGAATATAAAAATGGTGACCAGGTCTATGTGCCCATCCATCAAGCCGACCGGCTTACCCGTTACATTGGACCGGACGGGTCGCCGCCGGCTGCGGGGAGCCTGGGCACGCAGGAATGGCCGGAGACGAAGCGAAAGGTCAAGGAGGCTGTCCAGGAAGTGGCACGGGACCTGCTCGACCTGTACGCCCGGCGGCAAGTGGCCCAGGGCTTTGCCTTCAGCGCGGATAACGCCTGGCAGGCCGAACTGGAATCCAGTTTTCCCTATGTGGAGACAGAAGACCAGGTCAGAGCGCTGACCGATATCAAGCGCGACATGGAAACTGCGCGCCCGATGGACCGGCTTCTCTGTGGCGATGTGGGCTACGGCAAGACCGAGGTGGCCCTGCGGGCAGCCTTCAAGGCCGTGATGGATGGTCGGCAGGTGGCGGTACTGGTGCCGACCACCGTCCTGGCGCAGCAGCATTTCGATACCTTCAAACAGCGACTTTCAGCCTTCCCAGTGACGGTGGAAATGCTCTCCCGCTTCCGCACGCCGAGGGAGCAAAGCCAGATCCTGTACGCACTCGGACAGGGCGCGGTGGATATCGTCATCGGTACCCACCGGCTGATCTCGCAGGATGTGCAGTTCAAAGACCTGGGCCTGGTCATCATCGATGAAGAGCAGCGCTTCGGGGTTACGCACAAGGAGCACCTTAAGCGGCTGCGCACCGAGGTGGATGTTCTGACCCTGACGGCGACGCCCATTCCACGGACACTGTATATGGCGTTGACGGGTGTGCGGGATATCTCGAATTTGAATACGCCGCCGGAAGAGCGGCTGCCGATCGTGACCCACATCGGCCCCTATTCGCCCAAGTTGGTCCGGCAAGCCATCCTGCGCGAGTTGGAACGGGGCGGGCAGATCTTTTTTGTGCACAACCGGGTCCAGACCATCAGCGCCATGCGGATGCACCTGGATCAGTTGGTGCCGGAAGCGCGGGTGGCCATCGCTCATGGTCAGATGCCGGAAACCGAGTTGGCCAGCGTGATGCACAGGTTCAACGCCGGCGACATGGACATCCTCCTGTGCACGACCATCATCGAATCCGGGCTGGATATCCCCAACGCCAATACCCTTATCGTCGACCGGGCGGACGCATTCGGCCTGGCGCAGTTGTACCAGTTACGTGGTCGCGTCGGTCGAGGTGCGGCACGGGCTTATGCGTATTTCTTCAGGCACCGCAAATTGACCCCCACGCCGGAAGGGCAGGAGCGGCTGGAGGTCATTGCAGAGAATTCCCAACTGGGAGCGGGCTACTCCATCGCCATGCGTGACCTGGAGATGCGTGGGGCAGGTGAACTGCTGGGGAGCCGCCAATCCGGCTTGATCGCTTCGGTGGGGTTCCATCTCTATACGCGCCTGCTGGCAGGGGCGGTCAAGCAGCTGCGCTCGGCGGGTAACCTGGATGGGTGGAAGGAGAAACTTATCCTCGGGAAGTCGGATTTTCTGCGACCGATGGGTTTGCCGGTCAACGTGGACTTGCCGCTGGCGATCGGCATCCCGGCGGAATACATCCCGGATACGGACTTGCGCCTGCGGCTTTACCGCCGCCTGGCCGACCTGACCGACGAAGCCGCCCTGGAAGCGCTGGGTGCGGAATTCACGGATCGCTTCGGCCCGCTGCCGGAGATGGCGACGAGCCTGTTCTACCAGATGCGGGTGAAGATGCTGGCAGAGCAGGCCGGGCTGATTTCCGTCAGCATGGAGAGCGGGCAGATCGTCTTGCGATATCCGCCACCACCGGAAGGGACAGAGTCGAAGCGTCTGCCGGACATGGGAGCAGGGGTGCGGGGCGGAAAGAACGCCTACTGGTGCACGTTTGGCAGGGAGCCGGACTGGCAGGAGCGGCTGGTGGAGATACTGCAGAGATTGAATCCGGATGAGGAATGATCCAGTGGAAGCAAGTAAGAAAAAATACACCGGAAAAAATCATAACAACGGAAAATCGGACCCAGTAGGAATGACGCAATGAGAGGAACTCCCGAGTCGCTCTCATTGCGTCATGCTTGGAATGGTTATGGGGGACGAAACGCTATTTCCCTATTTCAGTATGGCGACCGTCGCAGAAAGGTTTGTTGGTCGACAGGCCGCAGCGGCAGAGGGTGACGCGGTTGCGAACCTCGTAAACATACCCATCCGACGATTCGATGGGGATGCCGCCGCGCACCCAGATGGGTCCGGGAACGCTCTCAACCGGGTCCGTGACCAGGCCGATTGAAGGCGGCAAGTCGGGTTCGATCAAATTGCCGTCCCGGTCATGCAAGACCAAGCGCCCTGCCGGGCAGTCGCCGACCTCTTGCAGAGCGATTTTCTTTGCCTCGGGATTTGCCGAATCGCGGGTGTTGTCCCATGCACCTCGAGCCCGGTCACAAAAGCGAGCCAGGGCGCAGAAAACCGGCGCGTCTGTGAGTACCAATTCCGGGCCAACAGTGGGAGGGTCGATCTGGGTTTCGAAGGGTTCGCGGCTGGCAGTTTCAGTTCCATCGAAATTGCAATCCTTATGGCTGCCATCACAGAAAGGCTGGTTGATGGAGCGCCCGCAGCGGCAAAGATCATATTCCTCCTGCAGGGGAAATTTCTTGCCTTCCCGCCAGCCGATGGACAAACCTTGCTCGTCAGGAACGAGTATTTGTTCAGACATTGGAATGCTCCCATACACAGTGTAGGGACCATTCTTGCAAATCGAGATCTTCATCCTGTTATGCTTCGTTGTCATTTAGCACCCTTGGCGGTAAAGGATGGGCCAATCATACAACAATAATCGATTTGTGTGAATTGGATAATGTTAGTACAAAATAACTAATTTTGGGGAATGAGAGAGGCCGATTTGGTGTCCTATCAAACCTGGACGGGAAGTGGTGGAGAAAAGAGTGGTTTGTGTGTCGGGAAATAATTGTATAATGAAAAGTGAGGTAAGAAACCAACCGTTCTTCGGATCAGAAGTAATCTTCGTGTAGCCATAAAACGAGTTGGCAAATGAAAGGCGGAGGAGAGCATTGAAGACAACCATTGTAATAATAAAAGCCGTTTTGATCATCCTAATAGTTAGTGCCTGCAATATGCCTCAGAATGGCAGTGCCACCCCAACGCCGGATCCGCTGGCCACCATGGTGGCGTCGACGCTGACGGCGGTGCGGCAGAGCACATTGAGCGTGCCGACCGCAACGGTCCCCACGGCGACGCTGACAGACACATTTTCTCCGACACCTACGTATACCGCTACAATAACACTCGAACCATCGTTGACCTTCACGGTCACTCGCACCATCGCCCCGTCGAAAACCCCCATCCCCGAGCCGGGGACCATCGCCGGAAGTATTTCCGGCTACCCCTATGGGTCATTGCCCGGTCTGGCGATCGTAGCGTATCAACAAGAACCGCCCTATAACTATTCGTATTGGATCACCGGCGGTGAGGCGTATTTTTCGATGACGAGCCAGTACTCTGATCCCGGGAAAATACCTGGTGGTGGCGTATGATGGAGATGGGAATTCCGGCGGTTGCCCGTCGGTAGTGACAGTAAAGAGTGAGGAAACAAGCATTTGCGATATTTCCGATTGGAGTGGATCTTATCCGGCGAAACCAGCCGGGGTTCCAACGCCGTAGGGAAAAATGATATAATACATAAAGTTAGGGAAAATTGATCGTGCCGGAACCAAATTATCCTCAATCCAGAAGAGAAAGGATTCGCTATGAGTATTTTCGACAATATTTTGGAAAAACTTGGAATGAAGAAAAAAGCCCCCATCGATGGCGGCAAGGAACCCCCGAAACCGACCGCCGCTCCGAACAGACCTTACACACCGCCGGCGACCCCCCCGAGCATTGCGCAGTCACGCGGTCAGTCCTACACGCCGCCTGCGCCTGCCAAGCCGGTGATGGAAAAGGTCGATCTGGTGGCCCACCTGGACAACCTCGCCAAGAATGGCCCGATCAAAGGCCTCAATTGGAGAGTTTCCATCAATGACCTGATGGCCCTTCTGGGCATTCCCCATACGGGTAAGGACATCAAAGACTTGGCGATCGAGCTCGGTTGCCCGGAAAAAGAAATGGGCGATTCTTACTCTCGCAACGTTTGGACCCACAAAGCGCTGATGAAGAAACTCGCCGAAAATGGCGGCGTTGTTCCAAAAGAACTGTTAGATTAATCTGGTTCCCGAGATTGTTCAACAAGAAAAACCAGTAGCATTGAAGAGAATCCCAGAGACCGCCCGGAAGGGCGGTCTCTTTGTCGTTAAGGGGAAAAAGAGAATTACCAGGCAGGAGCCAGCCTACCCTGCGCATCTTGCCAATAAGGCGTCCATACTAGCGCAACCAGTTGGACGGTGATGTCGGATTTGTTGGGTTTGATCATGACCGTCCCCAGTGCCTCGGTGGCGGGATCGATGCGGGCTTCGAGTGTGGCGGTCTCTGCTGCGAATTCAGATTCCAGCCCGGCCATCAGTTGCTTAATCGCATCGACCGTTTCGCCAGCGCGAGCAACATCCTTGCTCTCATCGATCGAGCGGCTGACTTCCCTGAAAGCCGTACCGGCGCGGCTGATGGTGGAACTATTGACCCTTCGCCCGGTGAAAGCGCCCAATATGGTGCTTCCGAACGAAATGGCTGTCTGCAGTTTGGCGTGCTTGGCCTGTTCGGCTTGCTTGTCGGCGGTCTGCTGCGCCCGGCGGAGCCGCTCCTGCAGAGTTGCCAATTTACTGGCGTATTTTGTCCGAAGTTGGGCGACCATCTCGTCCCTGCGCTCGCGGGCCATCTGCTGCAGGCGAATGCGGAACTCTGCTTCGGTCTCGCCGGGCAGCGAAACCTGCTTCAGGCTGGGGCTGACCAGCAGTTCCAGCTTTTGCGATCCATACAGCCAGTTCACAAAATCCTTGTTCCAGGCGGCGTAATTCCTACTGAGGGAGGCCGCAGCAGGTAGTTCGCCAAAGACCGCGCCGGTCTGGGGCGTTCTTTCCAGGTCGGTGGCCGGAATGTCAATTTCCTCGCAGCCGTCCCACGTGACCGGGATGGCATTATCGGTCACGGCGGTGAAATATACCTTCGACTCGGATTGATCGATCTTTGTCTTGGAATCAGAGAAGTTGATGCGGGCAGCACCCAGGACTTTGGGGATATACATCAATTTATTCCCCGTGGTGGCTCCTCCGCGTGCGGGAATGTAATAGTTCGGCACATCCGGCGGGAGCGAGGCGGGTTGGGCGGCACTTGAACCCAATACCGCTGCACCAGTCACGGTTTGAACAGCCCGGGTAGGAAGGTTGGCGGTAACACCGGACGGGGTGAGCGCTTTGATAGGATCCATGAGCTTCTTGATCTGATCCCTTACCAGCGGACCGCGCAAGTACGATAAGGCCCAGCGTGTCTGGAAGATCTCTGGCTTGTCGTCATGGGTGTTATTCATCAAGAATACCCGATTGCCAAGACTGGAAATTAATTTTTCGATCTGGCCGCGATCGAACTGCATGCCAGAGTTGGCGGAGGCGCTGTCGAGACCGTCAAGCAGGCGGGCTTTATCCCTCTCGGTCTGCAGGCGGCCGATGAACCAGGTGCCGGCATTGCCGAGGGCTTTGTAATCCAGGTCGACCGGATTTTGGGTTGCCAAAACCATACCGACGCCAAACGCCCGGGCCTGTTTCAGCATGGTCAACATGGGAAGTTTGGAAGGAGGGTTGGCAATGGGCGGGAGGAAGCCGAATATCTCATCCATGTAGACAATCGCGCGCAGGCTGGTTGTGCCAGATTGGCCGCGCATCCAGCCAAGTACCTGGTTCATCAGCAGCGAGACGAAGAACATGCGCTCGGGGTCGCTCAAATGGCTGATCGAGAAGATGGCGACGCGAGGCTTCCCGGCCGGGGTGTAGAGAATCTGGCTGATATCAAGCGGCGTACCCTGCAGCCAGGTATTGAAGCCGGGCGAGGCCAGCAGGTTGTTCAATGCCAGAACAAGGGCGAAGCGGTCTTTCGAAGGATAGAAGGATTCCAGGTCCAGGACACCGATCTTGGTGATGGGAGGTTTTTGCACCTGTTGGATGATGGCAGCGAGATCAAGGTCTTGTCCCTGCCGCCAGGCGGTATCGATGATGGTGGAGAGGAGGATATGCTCGCGGCTTTGAACCGGGTCAGCCTGGATCCCAACGAGGCCGAGCAGACTTGTGACTGTCGTACCGATGCGTTCCCGGAAGAGGTCTTCATCATCCAGTATGACCGCGGGAGGAGTGGCGAAAGATTTGAGGATAGAAACGGGCATACCGGCATTGCTGCCGGGGGTGTAAATCAAGATATCGACCGCGTCCCGCAGGCGTTGGATGCGTGAGCCGTCCTGACCCCAGGAGGCCAGACCATTCTTCCAGGTCTCGGCCTGTTTATTGGCATAATCCTGTTCAGACATGCCTTTTTGCTGGGCGTCATCGGGATTTATCCAGGGCAGGAAGTCCTGACCGGACAGGTTGGGGAAGGTGAGCAGCATATTTGCGAGGTCACCTTTGGGATCGATGAGGATAGATGGAACGCCATCGATGGCGGCCTCTTCGATCAAGGAGATGCACAGACCTGTTTTTCCGCTGCCGGTCATGCCTACGCAGACTGCATGGGTGACGAGATCCTTCGAATTGTATAGAAGCAGCTCCTCGGTGGATTTGTTTTTCCCCATGTCGAAAACGCGACCCAGGTAAAAGGAACCAAGCTTTTCATAATCTTCCATTTGAGATTTCTCCTTCCACCGCATATTATATGATGGATTGGAGAGAAAAGAGAGGTATACGTCTATAATCAATAAGATCGATGGGGTGGTGGATGAAAAAGAAAAGAGACGGCTCACGCCGTCTCTTTGATGAACGAATCAAACTACTATTTGCCTTTATTGGTTAACGTACCCAGAGCTTGCATGAATGAATTGACAACCAGTTGGGTGGATTGAGCGCGATGATTTGTATTGCCCATGCCGCTGCCGGCTAGAACTGCCTGCAGTAAGGCATTCCCATTGGTGCTGCCACTTTGTTTGGCGTTCATGTATGCCATGCCCGCATTCAGCAGGTCGCCCATGTCCAAACCATTGTCGGCAGCTTGTTGTTGGGGCTGCTGCGCGCCGGTGAGTTCACCGAGCAGCGACCCGAGCAAGTCACCACCGCCGGATTGAGCAGGCTGTTGCTGCTGTTGAGCACCGGTCAGACTGCCGAGGAGTGACCCGAGCAGGTCTCCGCCGGTGTTCTGGACAGGCGGTTGCGGCTGGGTTTGTCCGCCGCTAATGAGGGTCTGGAGCAATTGCACTGCCATCTGCGGATCGATGGTCGATTGCCCCTGCGCCTGGGCGGCTGCTTTCGCCAACCCTTGTGCATAGAGTTGGCCAGAACCGCTTTTGGCTTCCTTGGAAACTACCTTGGCTGCATGAGCCAGCGAAACACTGGGAGGCGCGCTCTTTTTCGCCGCCAAGGCTTTGGTGATAGTTTGAAAGGTGGAGACCATGTTGGTGCCATGGTCGTGATTTTGTTCGTCGGCCTGGTTCAAGGTAGTCTTATTCTCGGCCAGGGTGTTAGTGACCATCTTAAATATGTTGGCTAACAGGGCACTGTTATCTGCCATTGATTATCATCTCCTTGATTTGAATTGAAACACCCGCTCTAATATTTGACCGCGCGGGGCAGATTCTTGGCCTGGTCGATCCAACTTTCCACCTGCTTGACACCGGGCATACCATTGACGAGATTCTTGGCTTTGTTGACCTCGACCATTTTGGCATATAGTTTGGCAGGGACGCGTTTGGCGAGTTCCACCACCGTATCCACACCGGCTTTTTCGAGCAGGTCGGAGTACTGGCTGCCAATCCCTTTGATGCGGAAGAGGTCGGCCCGGTTGGTCCACTCAAGGATGAGGGTCTGGTCGATGCCAGATTTTTCGGCGAGTTCTTTGCGGTCTTTGGGGGTTGCACCATTTTTCAACAGCGCCTCGACGGAACGAATTCCCGCCTTGGTCAACTTCTTTGCATAAGCGGGGCCGATACCTTCAATATCGATTATTTTCATGATATTCTCCTTTTGGATGGTTGAATGAAATAGGATACCGGGGCTGGATCGAAGAAGCGAACAGTCCCGGGAATTGCCTCTATTCAATTGATCCGAAATCCGGCAAAAAAGCCAGTTCGCGGAAAAGCACTGGATTAGAGTCCCTTGAGGGTCAAACCAAGGCACAGCAGTACGAACGCCACGACAAGCAGTAGCACGCCGGCAAGGCTAAGCCAGGCTATTCCAAGGATGCCAAAATATGTCAACGCATACAGGACAAAGCCGATAACAGCAAGTAATACAGCAGCCCAGAAGGTAGCTTTCTTAGGGGGGGTAAGTCTCATTTTCTCTCTCCTCTTACATTACCAGAATATGGTTGGAATTCCCACTCGATCTTTCATTGGTCATGAACAAAATGGGAGTGGAAACAAATGAAAATGGGCCGTCAACAACCGGTCCCATTTCCTGAAAGCCAGATTATTTTTTCTTTCCCGGTTTCTTCCCAAGGTTGCCGAGCAAGTTCTTGGCTGTGCCCACTGCGCCAGGGTTTTTCAGGAGGCCATCGATCTGACCTGACACAGGTGCAGGCAATTTCTTTTTGAGATAATCAAGTACAATCTTCACGACGGTCTGGGCCGTTGCGGCGGGAATGCCGGTCTTTTTAACAACGAGATCAACCAGTTCATTCATATATCAACCTCTTTTACGAAGAATAAGATGAACTATCGCGTAATAATAACACAGTTACGGTTCACCAATAATAGTATTTACTCGCTAATACGTTTCTTTCCCACCTGAGAGGATGGCAGTCCAGGTGTCGCGCATTCCCAGGAGGCTGCCCAGGATCATCGCGATTCCATATACCAGGGTTGATATAGGACTCAGGAGAAAGTTTGTTTGGATGGATATGAATAGAAGGCGGAGAATCTCGTCGCCGGGTGCCTGGAGAATTGTTATGAGTGAATTGAGACTGTAGCCACATAGAGCCAAGCCACCCAGGAATGTGATCAAAGCGATCCCGAACATGAGAGGCATTTGTTTCCTGGCGATATGGCTTCCATGGGTCGTGCTGACCGTTTTTACCAGCGTTTCTGCGTCAGCCCAGGAAATGCCATGCTTTTCACAAAGAGCATAGACGATATCGGACGGTTTGTTCCCCTTGCTCAGTTTATCGACAATGTATTGAATTTGTTCCTGTTGGGCCATCGTTGCACCTTTTGACTTTCTTAAGGGTCTTGGACGGACGGATTCTGAAATTATGACTTATTCGAGCGGGAAGAATGGATTCCAGGCAATCTCCCAGGGATGACCATCCGGATCTGCAAAATAGCCGGAAAACCCACCCCAGAAGGTGTCTGCCGCAGGTTTGAGCAGTGTGGCGCCGGAGCTGACGGCTCGCTCGATGATCTGCACGACTTCTTCTTTACTGGCGACATTGTGGGCCAGGGTAATGCCTCCGAAGCGGGAGCGCTCGGCGGGCAGACAGGCGTCTTCAGCCAGGGCAGCGGAGGGATAGAGTGCCAGCCAGGTGCCTTTGAGTTGGAAGAAGGCAATGCCTTCGCCATCTTTGTAATTGGTGGGGAGTCCGAGACCGTCCCGGTAGAACGCGATGGAGCGGTTAAGGTCTTCGACCCCTAATGTAATGATGCTGATGCGCGGTTCCATGGCTTAAGGATAATGGAGAAATGGGTGATAGGCAAGAGAATCAAGGGATGTTCATGGGAAAAATGAGAGCCTGATATAATCGATGCCATGAACGAGAATCCACAGCGACTCATCGATCCGGAGCCAAAACCAGATGACCGGTTGGACCAAACCCTGCGACCGCAGCGTCTGGCTGACCTGATCGGACAGGATAATGTCAAAGAAAACCTGGGCATCCTCATCCAGGCGGCCCGGAAACGTGGTGAACCACTGGACCATGTCTTGTTTTACGGCCCGCCGGGGCTGGGGAAGACGACCTTGGCGCACGTGGTTGCCAATGAAATGGAAGTCAATATCAAGATCACGTCCGGGCCTGCCATCGAGCGGGCCGGCGACCTGGCTGCCATCTTGACCAATCTGCGAGCGGGGGACGTCTTGTTTATTGATGAAGTCCATCGCCTGGGGAAAGCCATCGAAGAGGTGCTCTACCCGGCCATGGAAGATTACGCGCTGGATATCATCATTGGCAAAGGGCCATCGGCGCGCTCCATCCGATTGAAGCTTCCGCATTTCACCGTCATTGGGGCGACGACCCGGCTGGCGCTGATGACAGCGCCCTTGCGAGCCCGCTTTGGGGCAGTCTATCGGCTGGATTATTACGACCCTGAGGCGATGCAGGCGATCATTCGCCGTGCCACTGGCCTGTTATCCGTCAAAGCAGACGAAGGCGGAATTGATGAGATCGCTCGCCGGGCGCGCGGAACCCCGCGGGTGGCGTTGCGGCTGATGCGGCGGGTGCGCGATTATGCCCAGGTCCGCGCCGACGGGACGATCACCCAGAAAGTGGCGCGTGAAGCCCTTGACTTACTGGCGGTCGATCCGCTGGGCCTGGATGATGTTGACCGGCGGGTATTGCGGGCGGTGATCGAAAAATATCACGGTGGACCGGTGGGCCTTTCCACTATCGCCGCCTCCATCAGCGAAGAAGCCGATACCATCATGGATGTGGTGGAACCTTACCTGCTCCAACTGGGCTTCCTGGACCGGACTCCACAGGGACGAGTGGCCACCAAGGCGGCTTACGACCACATGGGTGTGGAATTCAGTGAACAGACCCAGCCAAAGTTGTTGTAGCGGGGGTTCTCCCATTCCAATTCATGAAAACATCGGATTTCGATTACGAACTTCCCACGCAGTTCATTGCTCAGAGACCGGTTGAACCGCGCGATTTATCCCGTTTGCTAGTGATGGAGCGCGCCACCGGCAGCCTGCACGACAATACCTTCAGGGATATCGGCAAGTATCTGCGACCTCATGACCTGCTGGTGGTCAACCGCACGCGGGTGATCCCGGCGCGGATATTTGCCCGCAAAGTCACCGGGGGGCGGGTGGAATTATTGCTCCTGCGACGGGAAGACTTGCTGACGTGGGAGTGCCTGGTGGGAGGCAAGGGACTGACTACGGGGAAGAAAGTTACTATTGAGAACGGGCCTGCAGCCGAGATACTGGAGGTGCTGGAAGGGTCGCGGCGGAGGCTTCGTTTTTCCGAGCCGATCGAGCCGTATTTCCCGCAAGCGGGCCACGTTCCGCTGCCGCCGTACATCCATGAGACGCTTGATGACCCGGAACGGTACCAGACGGTTTATGCGCACGAACCCGGGTCTGCGGCAGCGCCGACTGCCGGGTTGCATTTTACCCGCAGGCTGATGGACGAACTCAAATCACAAGGTGTGAATTTTGCCGAGGTGACGCTGCACGTGGGGTTGGATACCTTTGCGCCGGTGACGGAAGATGATCCCGAAGAGCATCAGATCCACACAGAATGGTGCGAGGTTCCTCCCGCCACAGTGGAAGCGGTTGGGCAGGCAAAAGAGGCTGGCGGCAGGGTGATCGCCGTGGGGACCACTTCGGTCAGGACGCTGGAGGCGGCTGCGAAGGCTGGTCAGTCCAACCTCATCTCTTACAGCGGGCCGACGAACCTGTACATCCTGCCGGGGTATCGCTTCAAAGTAGTGGATGGGATGGTGACCAACTTCCATCTACCGAAGTCGACCTTGATCATGCTCGTCAGCGCATTCGCTGGCCGCGAACGGGTCCTGAATGCGTATGAAGCCGCCAAGCAGGAAGGTTACCGTTTCTATTCGTTCGGGGATGCGATGCTGATCTTATAGTGCTTTTTCGAGCATGGGCTCGGGAGTCACGCCCATTGCCCCGTCCACGTCATCATTTAATATCATCTGGCCCATGCGGTCACCGAATTCGATCAATTTGGGGATCTGGTTCGGGTCGTCCATGGGAATACTGCTGCCCAGATCCACCTGATAGCGGCGGAAGTCCATGTCTTTGAAGAATGTTTCGGTGAGGTTGACCTGCTGGTCGGCTGCCGAAGCCATGAAAGCATCCAGCGTGGGGCCTAGCCATTGCCAGGGCCAGAAGCGGTTGGGTTGACCTGGTTTGATCGCGTGCGGAGTGCGACCCGTGCCCAGGCTAATGAGGGTGGTTTCCTTTGGATCCCAGTTGAGACAGAATTTGGCTTCGTAGGCGGCCAGGTAGCAAGGGTTGGCATAGGAGCCCAAACCGCCGTCTAAATAACGGTCAAGAACGGCAGGGAAATATGTCGGGACCGAGCTGGAGGCCAGGACAGCCATCATCACCGGCCAGTCTTTGTACTCGGCTTTCCAGGGTTTGATGAAGCAGGTCTTGTTCGCAATGACATCGAAGGTGGTAATGACCAGATCGGTGGCAGGTTCGGCGGTCCAGAAATCTCCCATTTTTCGGTCGCCGAGATATGTGTGCAGGGCTTTTACAAGCGGTTCATGTGGATAGCGGTAGCGGGTGAGAGGAAAAAAGAGAGTTCGCCAGGATTTTTGGAAGATAACGCCTCCGAGGCTGATATACAGGCGGTGAAGTTGATTGGCAGTCAAGCCGGTAGCAATGCCGGCGGAAATGATCGAGCCGGTGGATGTTCCGGCTGCCAGGCGAAAGATATTGTGCACGGGGGTTTTTAGATGCCTTTCCAATATGGAAAGGGCCCGCGTCACGATCACCCCGCGGATGCCTCCACCATCGATGGCAATGGCTACATTCTTCCGGAAAGGTTTCATATCTGCTCCTTCACCAGCCCGTTGTTAATTATTATCAGTTTACTGGAAAACGAAAAAAAAACCTACCATAAAAATAGGGTATCTTTTGAGGATATCTGGGGGAATTTCTTCAAGTGGTGAGGTAGAATCAAGGTATGGATCTACTGGTGATGAATACGGCATTGCTTAATTGCCGGCGTTGTCCCCGTTTGGTGGAATGGCGCGAAAAGGTTGCCAGGGAAAAGAGGCGCGCTTTCGCCAATTGGGATTACTGGGGTAAGCCGGTGCCCGGGTTTGGAGACCTGCATGGACGTGTGTTCGTGGTCGGGTTGGCTCCCGGAGCGCATGGATCCAACCGAACGGGACGGCAATTCACCGGCGACGGCTCAGGCGATTTTTTCTACCCGGCTCTATACCGGGCTGGGTTTGCTTCCCAACCTACCTCAGTTTCAAAAGATGACGGATTGGTGTTGACCGACCTGTACACGGCTCCGGTCTGCCGCTGCGCCCCTCCGGATAATAAGCCTTTGCCGCAAGAAATGGACAACTGCCAACCTTACCTAGAAGAAGAACTTAAATTGATCCGGCCAAAAGTGATCGTGGCGCTGGGCCGGATTGCCTTCGAGCGCATTTTGAGGATATTTTCCTTGAAGGTGGGCGAAATGAAATTTACTCACAACCGTTTTTACAGTTTACCTGATGGAACCATGTTGATTTGTTCCTACCATCCCAGCCGCCAGAATACCCAGACCGGACGGCTGACGGTGGAGATGTTCGACCAGGTGTGGAAGACAGTCGGGAATTTGTTGGAAAGACAGGCTTAATCGATATGATGCAGGGTTGACTGTACCCATTAAAGTGTAAAAGGCGATAAAAAAAGGAGTTCCCCGTGCGTGCGGTGGATATTATTATCAAAAAGCGTAATAAGGAAGAACTGAGCCGTGAGGAGATCCGCTACTTCATCGATGGATTTACCAGCGGTGAGATCTCCGATTACCAGGCCGCGGCCTGGGCCATGGCGGTGTTGCTAAATGGTATGAATGCCCGAGAAACCACGGACCTGACCCTGGCGATGGCCGAATTGGGCGAGATACTCGACCTATCGGGGATTGTCGATATTGCTGTGGATAAACATTCCTCGGGCGGCGTAGGAGATAAAACAAGTTTGGTGGTGCTGCCGGTGGTGGCAGCCTGCGGACTGCCGTGCGGGAAAATGTCCGGGCGTGGACTGGGATTCAGCGGCGGGACGCTGGACAAACTTGAATCCATCCCCGGCTACCGGGTCGATCTGAGCACCGAGGAGTTCAAGAACCAGCTTAAAGAGAAGGGTATTGTGCTCACTGGTCAATCCATGGACCTGGCTCCGGCGGATGGAAAACTGTATTCGCTGAGGGATGTCACCGGGACGGTGCAATCCATCCCGCTGATCGCATCTTCCATTATGAGCAAGAAGATCGCCGCAGGCGCGCAAGCAATTGTACTGGATGTAAAGGTAGGGTTGGGTGCGTTCATGGAAACACTCCCGGAGGCATGGCAGCTATCCCGTCTCATGGTCGAAATCGGTGAACTGGCAGGCAGGGATGTGGTGGCCTTGCTCTCGGATATGAACCAGCCGCTGGGCGACGCGGTGGGGAATTCGCTGGAGGTGATCGAGGCAATCAACACTCTGCAGGGAGGCGGGCCGGCGGATTTTCGCGAACACTGCCTGCACGTCAGCGCACATATGCTGAAGCTGGGACGGAAGTCTGATAGCCTGGAGGCGGGGCGGAGGCTGGCAGAGAAGGCGATCTCCTCGGGCGAGGCTATGCAAAAATTCAAAATACTGGTGCAAGCCCAGAGCGGAGATGTCTCTTACCTCGACGATGTCCACAAATTTCCCTTGGCGAGGCTCATACAGGTTGAAAAAGCAGAACGGGAGGGGTACCTGACGCAGGTCCACGCACGCTTGATTGGAGAAGCGGCAGTGGCATTGGGAGCGGGGCGTGCAAGGAAAGAAGACCTGGTCGACCACGCGGTTGGGTTTCTGATACACCATAAAGTAGGCGATTTCGTCGAAAAAGGCGCGCCTTTGTTCACAATTCATGCCAATAATGAGAATAAACTGGCTGAAGCACGTGAAAGTGTCCGCCTGGCCTTTGAATGGAGCGATGAAAAAACGCCCCCGTTACCACTCTTCTATGATTAACTCTGGCTTAATCCCTGGCCCTGGAGTGGATGGAATAAAACCAGATTGCATAATCTATTGGTTTAGTGCATAATAGAGCCAGGAGTACCTATGACTAAAGTATCCCTGCGTGTATATAACCGCGAAATCGAAGGCATGATCGAAGGAAGTCAGCTGGATGAGGCGATCGCTCATTGCCAGCATATCCTCAAAACGTATCCCATGCATGTTGAAACATACCGGCTTCTGGGAAAGGCTTTCCTGGAAGCGCGCCGGTACGGGGATGCGGCGGATATCTTCCAACGTGTATTGATGGCTGTGCCGGATGACTTCGTAGCTCATGTGGGGATGAGCATCATCCGGGACGATGAAGGCAAGCTCGACGACTCGATCTGGCACATGGAGCGAGCTTTCGAGGTTCAGCCATCGAATTCTGCTATACAAGGGGAATTACGCCGCCTTTATGGACGACGGGACGGCGTGGAACCGCCAAAGATCCGCTTAAGCCGGGACGCACTGGCGAACATGTACTCTCAAGGCGAACTGTTCAACCAGGCTATTGCGGAGATCCGTTCTGTACTGGCGGACGATCCGAATCGGCCCGACTTGCAGGTGATGCTGGCGCGGGCCAATTACCGGGCCGGACAAAAAGTGGAAGCCGCTGAAATGGCGGCGGTGCTGCTGAAGAAATATCCCTATTGCCTGGATGCTTTGCGCGTGCTGGTGGATGTGCTGCCTGACACGGCCGGTGGAGATAATATCCAAGTTTATCGACATCGGTTGGGCATGCTTGACCCCTATTCGGTATTCACGACCGGGTCGGTCTTTGCCTCGGACGAGGTTGGAGAGGCCTCGGTGAACCTGGAACGGCTCGAATACCGGGCCGGGATGTCACCGGCCTCTGCGCAACCCAACTGGGCTTCTTCCCTGGGAATAAAGTTAGGGTCCGAGAAAGATGCCGCCGCGGCTCCTGCCTGGAATGAGCAGCCTGCCAACCCGGACCAACCCGCTCGAGCTTCAACAGAACCTGCACCTGGAGAAACGACTCCGCCGGGGGATGCAGTACCGGAATGGATGCGCACTGCCGGCTGGCAGGCAGCATCAAATGAAGATCTGCCTGCTCCTGCTCCAATGGATGAAGACGCTCCTGCCGAGCAGTTGGCTGAAGCGGAAATTCCCGATTGGTTGAAATCGATGGCGCCTGCGCAGGTGATCGAGCAACCCGACCAGACTCCCGAGACTCCCGTTGAAGCTCAGCCATCTGATGGAAACGATATCCCTGATTGGCTGCAGACGATGGCTCCTACTCAGGCCGTTATGACAGAAACCCCTTCAACCAGCCCAGAACAAATGGATATACCTACACAGATGAATGAACCCGCACAGAAAAATGATGCGAACATTCCGGATTGGCTGAACTCGCAGACTCCCGTGGATGATGGAAAAGTGGAAACTCCAGCATCCGAGCCTGAGCCGATGGCTATACCCACACAGATCAATGAATCCATTCCGGTAGAACCTCCAACAACTATGCCTGAGGCGATACCGGCCGCAGAGGGGGATGTGCCAGATTGGTTGCGATCGCTTGAACCAGAAGGAACGGATGCTGCGGTGCCTGAACCGGGCGAGCCTGTATCTGCCGAATTTATGCTTGCTGACGAAGCCCAACCGATCGAACAAGGCGACCTGCCTGACTGGTTGAAATCCATGGCGCCGGCAGCCGGCGTAGCCAGTGACGTGAATGAACTTGCTGCACCTGTCGCTCAGCCTGCGGAAGAGGCGGCATTCCCGGATTGGCTGAGTCAAACGCCCTCTGAAGAAAAGAGTGAGCCTGAACTCAGCGACACACAGCCCACCCCGATGATATTGTCTGGTTTCCAGGCGAAACCCGATGCGGTAGAACCGGTCATTCCCGATTGGCTTGCAAGTCATCCCGAAGAGAAACCTTTAGCCGAGCCGATTGAGGCGGAACAAATTGAAGAACCGCCTGCTCCCGCCGAACCAGTTGCCCAGGAACCGGCGGCTCCGTCATCTCGGACAAACATTTCCGACAGCCAACCATTCCAGCCGACCGGGGAAGTAAAACCTCTCGGCATTGGTGACGATGCCATGGGCTGGCTGGAGAGTCTGGCAGCAAAACAAGGGGCAAACCCTGAAGAATTGCTGACCAAGCCACAGGAACGATCGGATGAGATGCCGGATTGGCTTCAACCGGGCGCGGAAACACCGCCGAAGGCGGAACCTCCCAAACCCCATAGGACACCCGCAGAAACACTGCCTCTCGAAATGCCGGCGATGTGGGCTGAATTTGCACCCAAAACACCGGCTCCTACGGCAGAGGTCGCTGTCCCGCAACCGGAAGTACCTCCAGTGGTTGAACCTATTGTTGAACCCGTGGACGAACCGGAGAATGTTCCGGTAGAAGTGCCGACGAGCGAAGTACCGCCTGTCCAACCGGTCACCATCGAAGACGACACTATGGCGTGGTTGGAAGGTTTGGCTGCCAAACAGGGAGCCAACGCGGAAGAACTGATTAACCAATCCTGAAGATCGTAATGATTCCGTCCCGGAATGGATAGAGAATGCCGGGAAAGATGAATCGCTGGTCACGGCAGAACCGGTGAATCAATCGCTACCAAGCGAAGATAATAGTACTATCGCCAATTGGTTAAAGGCCAAGGATGTAGCGGAATATGTAAATGAAAAAACTGCCAGTGAGCCTACATCTGAAACTGCACAACCTGCGGAAGATCTCCCGGATTGGTTGAGGGAACCCGAAAAACCCGCCGCCTCCCAGGCTGCCCAAATGGATCCGGACTTGCCGGATTGGTTGCGGGAAGAAGCAAAATCTACCTCGACGGAACCGGCTCAGCCCGAGCAGGTTGCGGCGTCTGAACCAGAGTGCATCGCCCGCAGAAGAAATGCCTGCCTGGATGGAAGAACCTGAAAAAGCCGCCGCCATTCCTGAGAAGACAGCGCCGGATGAATGGGTCCCGATCGAAAAGCAGCCCACCACCGCTGAGGCCAAGGTGATGCCTGTGGAGTTCTCCCTGGAGGAGACTGTCCCCACTACTGCCAAGGTAATGCCCGAAGCGATCTCCCTGGAGGAAACTGTTCCCACTGCCGCCGTCAAAAGCGCCGGTACGTTGGCGCAGGTCCCTCTGAACAACAAGGATGCGGAGGTTCTTTCTGCTGCGCAGGCGGCGCTCGAGAAAAGCACGCTCAATGAAGCCATGAAAGAGTATGGAAAGTTGATCAAGCGAAATCGCTTATTGGATGAGGTCATCCATGACCTGCGCGAAGCCATTTATCGCTACCCGGTGGACGTAGTCATCTGGCAAACGCTGGGCGATGCGTATATGCGAGCCAACCGTTTGCAGGATGCGCTGGACGCTTATACCAAAGCGGAGGAACTTTTAAGATAAATTCTTGTTCAGCTGCATGGTAAAATCAAGCCTCGGGGCGATACCGCTCCGAGGCTATTTTTGAAAGGGAGAATACAATCGCACATGGAAAGGTCACTCGTACTTGTAAAACCTGACGGAGTTGAACGAGGCTTGATCGGTGAGGTCATCAGCCGGTTGGAGCGGCGGGGATTGAGGCTGGTGGCGGCCAAATTCATGCAGGTCAGCCAGGAATTGGCCGAGACACATTATGCAGTCCATAAAGGCAAACCCTTTTACGCCAGTTTGATGGATTACATCACCTCCGCACCTGTGATGGCGATGGTCTGGGAAGGACCGAACGCCATTGTTGCCATCCGCCAGACGATGGGATGCCACGCGCCCGACCGAAGCCGCTCCGGGGTCCATTCGGCACGATTTCGCTCTCGAGACCGGGCGTAATTTGACCCATGCGTCCGATTCGGTCGAGAACGGCGCCAAGGAAGTGGCCTTGTGGTTCAACCCTGCCGAACTGGTGGATTGGAATCGCGAGACTGACCGGTGGATCTTCGAAAAAAATTGATCCGCGAACCTTTTTGGTTAAGGCATTCAATTACTTGAAATCTACTTACAACCTTTTGTTAGTGCCAAGGCGTAGCATAATAATATCCATAAGGAGCATCCCATGAGTGAAGAACTTTTCAAAAAAATGACCCAATCCATCATAGATGGGGATCCCGATGCGGCTGTCGCACTTGCCAGGGAGTCCATCACAAGTGGCATGGACCCATTGGATGCGATCACGAAAGGCTTTGTAGTGGGCGTCAACGAGGTCGGTGAGAGTTTCTCCTGCGGACAGGCTTTCCTGCCGGAACTGGTCATGGCGGGCGAGGCGATGAAAGCTGCTGTGAGCACGCTTGAGCCAGAAATGCAGCGGCGGGGCACTTCACGGCAGGTATTTGGCAAGGTGGTACTGGCGACGGTCGAAGGCGATATTCATGAGATCGGCAAATCCTTGGTGGGGACGATGCTAAGCGCGTCCGGTTTCGAGGTTTATGACCTGGGCGTGGATGTGGCGGCAGCGAAGATCATCGCCAAGGTCAAGGAAGTGGATGCGAACCTGGTCGGGTTGAGCGCTCTGTTGACCACGACCATGGTCAAGCAAAAGGAAGTCATTGATGAGCTGGACAAGCAGGGGCTGCGCAAGAAGGTGAAGGTCATGGTGGGCGGCGCGCCGGTGACCCGCGACTGGGTCCAGAAGATCGAAGCCGACGGTTATTCGGAAGATGCCATCGGCGCGGTTGGATTGGCCAAGCAGCTGGTTGGTGTCGCGTAACCGGAGAGCAGCATGCCCAAAGCGATCAAATCCATTACCAATCCGAAACTAAGCTTGCAGGTCCTAACACCTGCGGAAGTAAAAAAAATCCACGATGCCACCCTGTGGATCATCGAAAAAGTGGGGGTGCGGTTCCCGTCGAAGCGGGCGTTGGAGATCTGGGAGGCGCATGGGGCCGAGGTGGACCATGAGAAAATGATCGTTCGCGCCAAAGCGGAACTGATCGAAAACGCATTGAAGAACTGCCCGCCCGCCTATCCACTGGCGGCGCGTGACCCGCAGCAGGACCTGCCGCTGGATGGGAACCACGTCTACGTGGGCACGGATGGCTGCGGGGTGGAAGTGATCGATATCCACACCGGTCAGAGGCGAACTTCCTGCTTGCAGGATGTGCGGGATATTTCCCGCATTGCCGATGCCACCGAGGAAGTGGCGTTCCACTGGGTGCCGGTCTCGGCGCAGGATAAGCCTCCGCAAACACGCGGCCTGCACGAGATCAAGACGATCTGGGAAAATTCCACCAAACACCTCCAAACCGAATCCATTTATAACGAGAAGCGAGGCGCGGGCGGCAGTCGAAATGGCTGCCCTGATTGCCGGGGGAAAAGAAATGCTGCGCGAACGGCCCGTGCTTTCGTTGATGCAATGCTCGGCTTCACCGCTTGGGCATGATGGTGGCAGCCTGGATGCCGCCCTGGTGGCAGCGGAATATGGCATCCCGACCGGTTTCATGACCATGGCGGCCAACCTGACCACCGGTCCGGCCACGCTGGCGGGTAACCTGGCGGTCGGCAACGCCGAAGTGATTGCAGGGGCGGCGCTTGATCCAGCTGGCATTCCCCGGCGCCCCGGTCTTCTATGCCGCTGCGCAGACCGCTTCGGACCTGCGCACCGGCGCATACACTGGCGGCGGGCCGGAAGACTTCCTATACGGCGCGGCAACGAATGTGCTGGCTGATTTCTACAACATTCCCCTTTCGATGGGTTCTTTTGCCACCGGTGCGAAGGAACCGAACTGGCAGGCGGGTATCGAGAACAGCCTTTCCACCTTCATGGCCTGCATCGCCATGTCGGACATGCTGCTGGGGGTGGGATTCCTGCATGGCAGCCGCATCTGGTCGTTTGCCGAAATGATGATGGATTGCGAGATCTTCTCGATCATCCACAAGACCATGCAGGGGATTGTGGTGGATGACGAGACCCTGGCTCTGGACGTCATCGCGGCGGCGGGCCCGGGCGGGAACTTCCTGACCCAGAAACATACCCTGCGGCACATGCGCGACCTTTTCCTGCCGCAATTCATGGACCGGCGTCCTTACACTGAATGGGAAGCCAAGAAGGACGATGCCCGCGATTGGGCGCTGGCCAAAGCCCGGAAGACACTGGAGACCCACCAACCCGACCCGTTAGATGAAAAGATCAGCCAGGAAATGGCGAAGATCATCGAATCCGTGGAGAAGCAATAACTCGCATGAGACCCAGGCTGGAATTACTCACGCCGGATCTGATCGCCCGCATCCTGGATGAAGCCTTCCAGTTGATGCAAAAACCAGGCATCAAAGTGCAGTCAGAGCAGGCGCGAGCGCTGCTGGTCGCTGAAGGCGCCAGGGTGGATAATGATATTGTTGTCATCCCGGAAAAGGTCGTTCGGAAAGCCCTCGATACAGTCCCGGAGAAATTCCACCTGTATGACCGGCTGGGTAATCCGAAAGTTACCTACGGGGGCGATACGGTCCAGTTCGACCCGGGTTCCTGCGGCGTGCACAGTCTGGACCCGGAAACATTGGAACACCGCACTTCTTACACACCCGACCTTGTCCGCCTGGTGAAAGTGGCGGAGATGCTGCCGCAGTACGAAGCCCAATCCACTGCGCTGGTTTGCAACGAAATCCCCAAGGCTATCGGGGACCTGTATCGTTTGTACATTGTCCTGTTATTCTCCCAAAAGCCGATCGTGACAGGTTCGTTCGCTGTGCAGAACTTGCAGGCAATGTTCGATATGCTGGCGATCTTTGCCGGCGGGCGGAATGCACTGAGCGAAAGACCACAGGCAGTCTTTGACGTGTGTCCGTCGCCACCCTTGATCTGGAGTGAGTTCGGAGCGGAGAATCTGATCGAATTAGCGCGTGCGCGCGTGCCCGCACAACTTATCTCCATGCCGCTGGCGGGAGCAGCTGCCCCGGTCACGCTGCTCGGTTCGGTTGTCCAGCATGCGGCTGAAAGCCTGAGCGGGATCGCCATCCACCAGCTGGCCAATCCGGGCGCACCCATCGTCTGGGGCGGGGCCCCGGCGATATTTGATATGCGGCATGGCACCACGCCGATGGGAGCCATCGAAACCGCCATGATCGACGCGTCCTACGCACAGGTCGGAAAATCGCTCAACCTGCCTACGCACGCTTACCTGGGAGCAAGCGATGCGAAGGTGGTGGACGCGCAGGCCGGCCTGGAGAGCGGTATGACCGCTATGATCGGCGCGCTGGCAGGCATCAACATGGTCTCGGGGGCGGGGATGCTGGATTTCCTGGCCTGTCAGAGCCCGGAGAAACTGGTCATCGATGCCGAGGGAATCGCCATGGCTCAACGTCTCCTGAAAGGCATGGAAGTCCGCACTGCTACCCTGGCGACGGAGCTCTTCGAGGGGATCAATTTCAAGGGTGACTTCCTCAAGCAAAAGGCGACGCGGGAACTATTCCCGCTGGAACAGAACCTGCCATCGGCTGTGATTGACCGGGATTCCAACCGAGGCTGGCAGGCGGCAGGAGGGAGGGATACCTTTGCCCGCGCGAAAGAACGGACGAAAGCCCTGCTGGCAGCGTATGAAAGGCCACGCTACACAACCGAACAAGACCGCGAATTACGGACCATGGTGGAGAACCTGGCCCGACAGGCCGGACTAGACTCGCTGCCGAAGATCGAGGATGCAGAATACGCCTTCTGAACATAACCATGTTCAGTTGGCGTTTTTTGATTGCCATATCCGTTTTGCTCAAGTTCCAAAGGAGAGGATCATGAGAAAATCGTTTGTTGTAGTATTGGCTTTGCTGGTGGCAGCCAGTCTGGTGCTGACCAGCTGCGGTGGAGGCAAAGCACCTGCGAAAGTGGTTACCATTACCTACCCGCAGGAGTTTGACAGCCTCAGCCCGCTTTACACGAGTATGTGGTTTTCATGGACTACCTGGCAGATGTTCGAACACTGGCCGTGGGAGTTTGATGAAGCCAACAAGCCTTTCCCTGTGCTGGTCACGGAGATACCCAGCGTGGAGAACGGCGGGGTAAGCGAAGACGGCCGCGTCATCACAATGCATTTGCGCGACGGCCTGCAGTGGTCTGATAAAGTGGCCCTGACCGCCGACGATTTCATCTTCACCTGGCAGATGGCCGTCAGTCCCAAGAATGCCGTTTCGAGTTCCTATCCGTACGAGTACATCGAGTCGGTCACCGCGCCCGATCCAAAGACAGTGGTGATCACCTTCACCGATCCGTTTGCCCCCTGGCTGGCAACCCTGTGGCATGGGATATTGCCGGCGCATATCCTTCAACCTGTTTTTGATGCCGAAGGCACCATCGACAATGCCGAATGGGTCAGGCGGCCGACGGTGGGCTTTGGTCCGTATGTTCTGGCTGAGTGGGAATCGGGCAACTACGCACGTTTTGTCGAGAATGAGAATTACTGGGGCACAGCCCCCAAGATCCCGGAAGTATTCATCCGCTTTGTGGAGGATGATGCCTCCCAGATCGCAGCCCTGAAGGCTGGCGATTCGGACCTGGGTACCTTCATTGCATACAGTGATGTGCCTTCCTTGCAGGCTGCCGGGCTAACTATGATGGTCGAGCCGAGCGGATACAGCGAGTGGATGTTTTTCCTCATCAACGAAGAAGTCGGCCACCCGGCTTTGTTGGATGTGAATGTGCGTAAGGCTATTGCCCTCGCCATCGACCCGAGCGGGATCAACCGAGACCTTCACTTTGACCTGACGAAGACGCCCGCCAGCTTCTGGGACGCTTTGCCGTTCTACAATAATCCGCCCCTCGCACCCTATCCTTACGACCCGGAAGAAGCCAAACGCTTGCTCGACGGGGCCGGTTGGGTGGATAGCAATGCGGACGGAACCCGCGACAAGAACGGCGTCGAACTGGAACTTGACCATGCCACCACCATCCGCAAAGACCGCCAGGATGTGCAGGCGGTTATGCAGCAGCAGTTGGCGCAGGTGGGTATCAAGCTCAATATTGCCAGCGTGGATGATACGCTTTTCTTTGGCACCTATGCCGAGGGCGGCACCGCCGCCCGCGGCGAGTACGATATCATGGAATGGTCGGATGGGCCGCTCTTCCCCGACCCGGACCTGTATTACTGGCTGTGCAGCGAGATCCCCTCGGATGATTACCCGACCGGGGAGAACTGGTTCTACCTGTGCGATGAAGAGCTGGATCGCCTGATCAGCCTTCAATCCACGCAGGTCAATGTTGCCGAACGCCAGCAGACCATCACCAAGATCAACCAACTGTTCTATGACCAGGTCTATTTGATCGGCCTGTGGCAGGATCCGGATGTCTACGCTGTTGGGCCACGCCTCCAAAATGTGAAATTCTCTGGCGTGACCATGTTCTTCAACATCGCCGAGTGGGACCTGAAGTAAGGGACTTGCTTCACACTCGTTCTTGAAACCAACAGGATTGGGCTGGGTCATTCCAGCCCAATCCCGGTTTACTACCTGCAAAAAAGGATCGGTATGTCGCGATATATCCTCAGGCGCCTGCTGCAAGGGATCCCGCTACTCTTCATTATCAGCATGGTCTTGTTTGTCCTGATGATGAACATGGGTGACCCGGTTGCCAACATGGGCGGCAGGCGGGTCACCCGCTCCACCGATTACCAGCGCCTGAAACGGCAGTTGGGGTTGGACAAACCCATCTACGTTCAATATATCTATTGGCTGGCCGGGAATGATTGGACGCATATCGACCTTGACGGCGATGGAGTGGCTGAAACGGCTGGCATCCGCAAGGGCATCCTGCGAGGGGATTTTGGTACTTCGCTGGTCAACCGTGGCACGCCGGTCATGCAAGTGATCGGTGATCGCTTGCCGAATACGCTGATCCTGATGTTGGCGGCGGAGATCATCATCATTTTGGGAGCATTGTTTGCGGGGGTGTATTCAGCGCTGCATCAATATTCAGCAGCGGATAATGTGATCACGACGGTGGCTTTCATCGGTTTTTCCATGCCTATATTTTTCATCGCCCTCGTCCTGATGACCATATTTGCCGTTCTGTTTAAACGGTGGGGGCTGCCTTACCTTCCGACAGTGGGGATGTTTGAGCCGCAATACGGGAAATCGGTCGGGCAGGTGCTGCTGCACATGATCCTGCCGGTATTGAGCATGTCCATCATCAGTTTCGCCTCGTACAGCCGTTACATTCGCAGCACCATGCTGGAAGTGATGAATCAGGATTACATCCGCACCGCCAGGGCGAAGGGATTGACGGAAAAGGTGATCGTTTATATCCATGCGTTGAAAAATGCTTCCCTGCCGATCGTCACCGTCGTGGGACTGGACCTGCCCCTGCTGTTGGGCGGAGCGGTGGTGACCGAACGGATCTTTGCCTGGCCGGGGATGGGGCCGCTCTTCCTCGACCATGTCGGGCGGGCAGATACGCCGGTTGTGATGGGGATATTGATGCTCATCGCGACGGCGGTGGTGGTGTTCCAGATCATCACTGACATCGTCTATGCATGGCTGGACCCGCGCATTCGCTATGGAACCTAGGTAGGATGATGGAAACCGCTGCTGCCCCCAATAATAAAATCGCCTTCCTGGGCGAAGATGAACTGGAAACTCCTCCGCTGAGCCTGGCTCAATTGACCTGGCGGCGTTTCAGGCGCCATAAAATGGCTGTTGCCGGAGCCATCGCCCTGGGCTTGCTGATCCTGTATGCCTTTGGCGGCGGGCTTGTTATTTCCGAGGCTTATGCCAATTTTAATGACACGACGCTAAGCCTGGCCGCGCCTTCGCTTGCGCATCCTTTCGGGACCGATTCGATCGGACGGGATATCCTGGCGCGCACGATCTATGGAGGCCAGATCTCTTTGCTGATCGGGTTATTCGCAGTCACCATCGAGACCATCTTCGGCATCCTCATTGGAGCGCTGGCGGGGTATTACGGTGGTGTCATCGACAATCTGCTGATGCGTTTCACCGAAGCCATGTTGAACATCCCCGAAATCTTTCTTCTAATCGTGATGGCGAAATTCTTTGGAGGCAAGTTACCCGAGCTTCATTTCCTTGGCCGCGACTTCAGCGGCAGCCTGATCGTGATCATCGTCATTATTGGCCTGACTTCGTGGATGTACCTGGCTCGCATCGTGCGGGCAGAGTTCCTTTCCCTCAAAGCCAATGAATTCGTTCTGGCGGCGCGCGCCACCGGCACATCCAACCGGGATATCATCTTCCGGCACATTCTGCCAAACTGTATTGCGCCCATCGTGGTCACGGCAACGCTTGGGGTTGCGAATGCCATCCTGGCGGAGGCTTACATCAGTTTTCTCGGCCTGGGCGTGCAACCTCCGACTGCCACATGGGGAAATATGCTGGACGGGGCCAACCAGTACATCGAATCGGCTCCGTGGCTGTGGTTCTTCCCCGGCCTGCTTATCCTGCTGACGGTATTGAGCATTAACTATGTCGGTGACGGGCTGCGGGATGCGCTCGACCCGCGCAGCCGGGTTACTTAGTGGAATGGTGAAATAATGAGCGTCTTATTGAATGTTAACGACCTCCGGACTCGCTTCCATACACCTGAAGGTACTGTTTACGCGGTGAATGGGATCTCTTTTCACGTCGATGAAGGCGAGACCCTGGCGGTGGTGGGAGAAAGCGGCTGCGGAAAATCCGTCAGCATGCTGTCGCTATTGAAATTGATCCAGATCCCACCCGGAGAGATTGCCGGCGGCAGTGCCGATTTCAACGGGCAGGACCTGTTGAAGAAATCCGAAGAGGAAATGGAGGCCATTCGTGGTAAGGAGATCGCCATGATCTTCCAGGACCCGATGACCTCCCTAAACCCGGTCCTGACGATCGGGCGGCAGGTGACCGAATCTCTGCGAACTCACATGGGCATGGATGCGGCCGCAGCGAAAACCCGCGCAATGGAATTATTGGACCTGGTGGGAATCCCGGATCCGGAAAAATGCCTGGGCGATTATCCGCATCAATTTTCCGGAGGTATGCGCCAGCGGGTGATGATAGCGATGGCCCTCTCGTGCAACCCCAGCCTGCTGATCGCCGATGAACCGACCACTGCTTTGGATGTGACCATCCAGGCGCAGATCGTCGAACTGGTGTGCCGCCTTTCCCGCCAGAATCATATGTCAGTCATCTGGATCACACATGACCTGGGCGTGGTGGCGGGGATGGCTGACCGGGTGATGGTCATGTACGCCGGATTTATCGTCGAAGAAGCCCGCGTGGAGAAACTATATGAAAATCCCAGCCACCCTTACACTCAGGCCCTCCTGGGTGCGCTGCCACGGGTGGATCGGCGTCGGAACAAAAGACTCAAATCCATCCGAGGAGCGCCGCCCAGTCTACTGGTGGAACCGAGTGGATGTCCCTTTTTGCCTCGCTGCGATTACGCAATGGAACGCTGCAAAGTTGAAATCCCACCCTTGCTTTCTGTCGGGCAGGGACATACTATGGCTTGTTGGCTGGCTGTAGAAGACGGTAAACAACATGACTGAGACACAGCCCCTGGTCGAGGTGAAAAACCTGGTCAAACACTTCCCGGTTACGCGCGGTGTCATTATCCAGCGCAAGGTGGGGGCAGTGCGGGCCGTGGATGGAATCACCTTTGACATCCAGCCGGGTGAAACTCTGGGTCTGGTGGGAGAGTTCTGGCTGTGGGAAGACTACTGCCGGTCGGACCCTGTTAGGGCTCTATCCACCCACTGCCGGGGAGATCAGCATCAATGGGCGGGATGTCTCTTCTGCAAAAGGTAAAGAATTGCTGGCAATCCGCAGGGAAGCTCAGATGATCTTCCAGGACCCCTATGCATCGTTGAACCCGCGCTGGACGGTCAACGCCATTGTGTCCGAGCCCTTGCGGGTGCATCGACTATTGAAAACCGAAGCAGAACGCACGGAACGCGTCAAGGAATTAATGAGCCTGGTCGGTTTGAGCGGACGGTTGGTGAACCGGTTCCCGCATGAGTTCTCGGGGGGGCAACGACAACGGATCGGGGTGGCGCGAGCGCTGGCGTCAGAGCCGAAGTTCATTGTCTGCGACGAGCCCATTTCGGCGCTGGACGTATCCATCCAGGCACAGGTGGTCAACCTGCTGGAAGACCTGCAAGACCGCCTGGGATTGACCTATCTTTTCATCGCCCACGACCTGAGCATGGTCCGTCACATCTGTGACCGAGTGGCGGTGATGTATCTAGGGGTGATGGTGGAACTGGCAGACCGGAATGAGTTATACGAACATCCACTCCATCCTTACACGCAGGCGCTTCTCTCTGCCGTCCCGATCCCCGACCCGAAGAAAGATCGCGCTCGCAGGCGCACCATCCTGGCGGGAGATGTGCCCAGCCCGCTCGATCCCCCATCTGGCTGCCGCTTCCATCCGCGCTGTCCTTTGGCGGATAAAATATGCTCAGAGGAAGTCCCGGCATGGAGGGAGGCGGTGCCGGGTCACTGGGTCGCCTGTCATCACGTATAGTTTAGATCTGGAAAGAGCAACGTGTGCTGGATCTGGGTGAACTGCTTAGTATTCCTTATGTGGAAACAGAAATGGGATTCGACTTCTCGCCGGATGGGAAGCGGGTCGCGTTTGCGTGGAACCCGGCGGGTACCTGGGAGATCTACGAAAAAGAAATATCCGATGACTTCTGCCGCGTTTAATCTCGCGGGGATCAGGGGGAAAATTCCATCCGCGGTATTCCCCGGATGGAACCAGGCTTGCCTATTCGGTGGATATGGATGGGAGTGAGCGTTACCACATTTTTTTGTATGATTTCAAGTCGGCTGAACAGATTGATTTGACTCCCAATATCCACGGTTCTTTGCAGGCATCATTCGATTGGTCTCCAGATGGGAGCAAACTGGCCCTGATCTCCGACCAGGCTGGACAGTTCAATGTCTACTTGCTTTTGATTGAACCCGAATATAAAATTATCCAGGAACCTGAATTATTTTTCGACGGAGGGTTTCCGGTCTGGAAGGTTCGCTGGTCACCGGATGGGGAGCGGATAGCGGTTGCGGTGGAAGCAGCTGGCATCGATTACGGCACGTTTGTAGTACCGATCAAAGGTGGTGAGGTTTGGCGTATTTCCACTGAGGCTGGTCCGGTCGATGCGGGGCAAGTAAGGTGGTCACCGGATAGCGCCAGTCTGGCATTCACATCGGATGTGGACGGATATAATAATATAGGTATCGTGAACATCGTTACCCGCAAGATCCGCTGGCTGACAGCCGGGGAGGGCGAAAAACAATTTCCATGCTGGTCGCCGGAAGGCAACACCATTGCTTACATCCACAATCGGGGGACAGTCTCCTGGCTGGCGATGCAAAAACTCAATGGGTCGCCAGTCCTACGGCGGATCGAACAGGGCGTGCATTACCTGCCCGATTTTTCACCGGATGGGAAATCCATCCTGTTGGGGTTTGACAGTCCTTGCCGTCCGGGTGACCTGTGGACTTACTCCCTGGAAACGGAAAAGTTCTCCCAGATAACGAAATCCCTGCCGGACAAATACGCTCACACTGATTTCGTTATGCCGCAGGAGATCACATACCCCGGCATGGACGGAACGCCAATTCCAGCACTGCTGTACAGGTCAAAGATTGATGAAACCGGTCCGGCTGTTCTGGTCATCCATGGAGGCCCGGATTGGTTCTTCGAAATGACCTGGTATCCGGTGATGGCTGCCCTGGTGGATCGCGGCTGGACTGTACTTGCGCCAAACTATCGTGGTTCTACCGGTTACGGGCGGGAATGGCAGGAGGCCAGCCGATATGATTTTGGCGGTGTAGATACGGATGATATCGCGGCAGGTGCATTATTCCTAATTCGAGAAAAATTGACGGGTGCGCAAAGGATCGGTATTACTGGTCGAAGCCACGGAGGCTTCCTGACCGCCTCCTGCATGACCCGTTACCCAGAACTGTGGGCGGTCGGCTCAGCAGTGGTGCCGTTCTTGAACTGGTTTACCAATCATGATGATATTCGCCCTGACTTGCAGAAATGGGACCTGGAGAACTTCGGCGACCCTGTAGAAGACCACGACCTATGGGTGGAGCGTTCGCCGGCATTCTTCATGGAAAAGGTCCAGGCTCCGATGCAACTGATCTGCGGCAGGAACGACGCTCGCTGTCCCATCCGGGACTCGATCGAGGCCAGCGAGACGCTAAAGCGGCTGGGAAAAACGGTCGAGCTGATCATCTATGAAGATGAAGGACATTCATTCTTGAAAAAGGAAAACTTGATCGATTCGGAAATTCGGCGATTGGCTTTTCTTGAGCGCTACCTGGAAGTAAAGAAAGACTGAGTGGAATATGCTGCGATTGTCATTCTTGGAAGAAACCGAAGTCGAGGCGATTCACCAGGCGACGTTGGAAATCTTGAGTCGTACGGGCGTGGTCTTGACCGAGCCGAAGAGCCGTGAACTACTGGTCGGCGCGGGAGCGATACTGAAAGAGAAGCGAGTGTTGCTGCCGCCCGAACTGGTGGAGAAAAGTATCTCGCTGGCTGGGAAGAGGCCAACCATTCGTGGGCGCGGCGGGACGATCAAGGCGCTGGGGGATGGCAACCTGTATTTCCATAATCTGGGCGGCGCGCCGACAGTATTCGATGCGGCTACAGGAAGCAGGAGGAATGCCACCATTCAGGATGTGCGGGATTTTACCCGGCTGTTGGATGCGCTGGAAAACTGTCACACTATCACGCCGTTTTTTACGCCTACGGAAGTAGCCGGGGGAGTGATGTCGCTTTCCATGTACAGACAGGCGCTGCCATACACGACCAAACCGCTGCAAGGACCCGGAGTGCAATTTGCTACGGAGGTCCGCCATGCGGTGAGGATGGCGGAGGTGGTCGGTGCGGCAGAGGAAGTCCTGACCCTATCGCTTTCGCCTGTCAGTCCATTGCTAATCCCCGACCATGAGGCGGAGGCGATCATGGAGATCGCCCGCCTGGGGATTGCCTTCGCGCCGCTGCCATGTCCGACGGCAGGGACGACGGCGCCGTTTTCCATTGCCGGGGCGATTGCTCAGCAGAATGCGGAGGTGTTGGCATCGCTCGTGCTGGCGCAGCTCGTGCGGCCGGGTCTGCCGATGATCTACTGTGGACGCCTGGCGATGATGGAGCCTCGCAGCGGGTTGTCAGTGTGGGGTGGTGTGGAGATGGGCATGGCCTCTGCCGGGACTGTTCAGGTAGGTCATCGTTACGGTTTGCCCGTCAATGTCTATGGATTTTCGACCAATGCGCATAGCCTTGATATCCAAAACGGATTTGAGAGGGCATTAAATGCCATCCTGCCGGCCCTTGCCGGGGCGGATGAACTCTCGGGCATCGGCGAAATGGAAGCCGGGGTGATGGGTTCATACGCCCAGATGGTGTTGGATAATGAATTTGCCGGCAGTATTCTACGGACCCGCAGAGGATATGGTACGGACGCGGGGGCGCTGGCGGTGGATGTGATAGAGTCCGTCATGGCGGGTTCCCGCAATTTCTTGGGTCAACGGCATACGGTGGATCATCTACGAGCGGGCGAGGTGTTCCTGACCAAGCTGGCCGAACGGTCATCCTGGGATGGCTGGGAGGCAGATGGTCGGCGCGGACAGGCGGGCCGGGCGCAGGCGGAAGCCGAGCGGATTCTACGTGACCACCAAGTCTCGCCGTTGGATGCAGCCCAAGAGAAAGAGCTGGACCTTATCATGTCAGCGGCGGAGAATGAACTGGTAAAATGAGTTCGTTCTTTCCATCATCTATACCGAAAACTGAAATTATAAGGATGACCATGCTCGAAAAAGCACACGCCCTGCAAAACCTATTGACCGGCTGGCGGAGAGATTTCCATCAACATCCCGAACTCGGCTTCCAGGAATTTCGCACGTCAGAGAAGGTGGCAGAGATTGTTGCCGGGTTGGGCTGGCGCGTTCGCCGGGGCGTAGGGAGAACCGGCGTGGTGGCGGAGTTGGGTGAGGGTAGGCCTATCATCGCCCTGCGAGCCGACATGGATGCGCTACCCCTACAGGAAGCCAACCAAGTGGAGTATGCATCCCAAAATCCGGGCATCATGCATGCTTGCGGACATGACAGCCACACGGCTATGCTATTGGGAACGGCTTCATTGTTGGCAAAAGAGACTTTTCCCGGGACGGTGAGGCTGCTTTTCCAACCCTCAGAGGAGGTCAGCGACGAGGAAGGCCTGAGCGGCGCCCCTCGCATGATCGATGATGGGGCGATGGAGGGGGTGAATATGGTGCTGGCTTTGCACGTCGATCCAGCAACGGCTGTTGGGGATATCCGCGTGGAGGCTGGGGCAGCCTCCGGTGGGGTGGATTCATGGTTCGGTACGATCATCGGGAGAGGAGGTCATGGAGCAAAACCCCACGATACCGTAGATCCATTCTACCTGTCCGCGCATGTGCTTTTCGCCTTGTATGCCATCATCTCCCGGCGCATATTTGCCTTCGACGCGGCGGTGGTTAGCATTGGTTCCCTGCAAGGAGGTAAGGCGGAAAACGTCATCCCCGACCGCGTGGAGATCAGCGGCACACTACGCTACACGGATACACGCGTGCAGGAACAACTACATGCGGAGATCCGGCGGGCTTTCGAAGTAGTAAAACCCCTGGGTGGTACATATAAATTGAAGATCGAGGAGGGTGGGCCGCCCATGCAAAATGCTGTCGCAGCGGTTAAATTGATCGAAGAAGTGGCTGTAGACCTACTCGGCAGAGAGCATATTTATTTACCTGAAAAAGAATTGGGTGCTGAAGACTTTGGGTCGTTCTCCGAGATCGCGCCCGGTGCCATGTTCCTGCTGGGGACGCGCATCGAGGGCGACCAACGGTATGGCCACAATCCCCACTTCGATATTAATGAAGAAGCTATGCCAATTGGAGTGGCGATTTTTACCGAGGCGGTGTTGAGATTCCTACGCAAACAGACCTGAAATTATCCATTCTCATTACCCCTCTCTCGCGAATGAGAGGGCTACTCAACTAAATGGAGCGAATAATGCACACAATCTTGAAAGGCAGAACCAAAGAAGTCGTCATTGGAATTGATCGTCCATTCGTGATAATCGGGGAAAAGATCAACCCAACGGGCAGGAAGAAACTGGCGGCTGCACTGGCGGAAGGCAACCTGGAGTATGTCCGGCAACTGGCGGAGAATCAGGCTGCCTGGGGCGCGGATGTATTGGACATCAATGTAGGCGTGCCCGGAATCGACGAAGTGGCTGTAGCCAGACAAGTGGTTGAGTTGGTTACGGCGGCAGTGGACATGCCTCTATGCCTCGATTCAGCCAATACCCAAGTGCTGGCAGCAGGCCTGGCGGCTGCGCCTGGAAAACCGCTAGTCAATTCGGTCAGTGGAGAGACGAAAAAACTGGAGGCTGTACTGCCGTTGGTGAAAGATCGCGGCGCGGCGGTGATCGGCTTGACGATGGACGATAACGGCATTCCCAAAACTGCCGAGGAGCGCGTGGCCGTGGCCGAGAAGATCCTGGAGCGGGCTGCCAGGATGGGTATCCCGGCTGAGGATGTGATCATTGATCCGCTGGTGCTGACGGTCGGTTCGGACAGCAAGGCTGCCCTGGTGACTCTCCAGACGGTGGAATTGCTGCGGAAGGAATTTGGGGTCAACATCAACCTGGGCGCAAGCAACGTGTCCTTTGGGCTGCCGGAGCGGCCGACGGTCAACGCAGCCTTCCTGACCATGGCGATCCAGTTAGGCGCTACCTGCTCGATCACCGACCCGATCAAGTTGGGGCAAACGGTCAAAGCGGTGGATCTCCTGGTGGGCCGGGACGACAATTCGATGCGTTACCTCAAATATTTCCGTGCGGCGGAAGCTTTGCGCGCGAAGGAAGCCGAACAAGCGGGTTAACTAATGGAAGCCAACTGGAAGTCAAGAAAAGTCGTGGTGGTGGGAGCCGGGGCGGTAGGGTCGACTTTTGCCTATGCCCTGGCGCAACGAGGCCTGGCGGAACAGATCGTGCTGATCGATCGCAATACCGATTTTGCCGAAGGGCAGGCGCTGGACCTAGCTCACGGCCTGCCATATTACCCTTCCACGCAAATCCGGGTCGGGCAGGAGCAGGATTATGCCGATGCTCAGGTTGTTGTTATCACGGCAGGTGCGAAACAGGCAGCGGGCGAGAGCCGCCTTGATCTGCTGAAAAGGAACTCGGCGATCATCGAATTGATCGTTGACAATATTACCGCCCAGGGGTCGCAGGCGGTCATTGTGGTGGCCAGCAACCCGGTAGATGTCCTGACCTATGTGGCATTGAAGCGCTCGGGCTGGCTTAAGGGTCGGGTTATCGGCTCGGGAACGGTGCTGGACAGCGCCCGGTTCCGCTACCTGCTTAGCCGTCACTGCGGCGTGGACGTGGGCAATGTGCACGCGTATTTTCTAGGCGAGCACGGCGACAGCGAATTCCCGGCCTGGTCGATGACGCACATCGCCGGGGTTTCCCTGGATGATTTCTGTCCGATATGCAACAAATGCCACGACTGGGATAAGGAACGCGAGAGAATAACCAAGGAAGTCAAAGAATCGGCTTACCACATCATCAATTACAAAGGCGCGACATATTTTGCCATCGGCATGGCTTTGGTGCGGATCGTGGCAGCTATTTTGCAGGATCAACGCAGCGTGATGCCGGTTTCGACCTTGCTGGAAGGGGAATATCGCATTAATGACGTCTGCCTGGGCATTCCCAGCGTCGTGGGACAGGGCGGGGTACGGCAGATCGTCGTGGCGCCGCTGCCGCCGGAGGAGCAAACGGCGTTGGAGAACTCGGCCTCCATCTTGAAGAAGGCACTGGATGATTTGAAGAAGTAGGAAACTATCTGAAAAGACGAGAAAAAGTAGTGAGAAATCGAGTTACACGAGTGACTGCAGTGCCTCGTTCAGGTGCATGATTTTTATAGGTGCTTGATGAAAATACGCCTGCGTTTGTGCTGGCGTTTTTCATAATATTTCCACTGCCCCTGAACATTGGCGTTGGTTTCCAACTCGGGGTTGGTCTCACATTTGGTGATGCCCAGACGGTTGAAGACGCCCTGCATCTTGTTCATCAGGATGGCGTTGACGCCTTTGCCCTGGTATTCCGAGCGGACGGCGACAAGGTAAAGATCGGCCCGGTCGTTTTTCTTGAGCGCCCTGAGCAGGTGGATGAAACCGAAGGGGAAGAGACTCCCGCGGGATTTCTGCAGGGCTTTCGACAAGGACGGCATGATGATGCCGAAGGCGATCAACCGGTTTTCCTGGTCCAGGACGACGGGGACGAAATCGGGCATGACAAAGCCGAAATACTGCTTGATATATGCCTGCATTTGCCTGTCGGATAATGGCACAAAACCGTAGAGATGCTTGTATTCATCATTGAGCAATTGGAAAAGGTCCGGTCCGTAAGGAAGCAACTGTTTCTTCCCCTTCACATCCAACAAGTGTAATTTGCAGCGGCGCATGGCGATATCGGCGATGCGGACGATGGTCTCATTGGGCTCGGATGGGACGACCATCTCGTACTCGACCCAATCGGTATCCTTGGCGTAGCCCAGTTTTTCCATGTGGCGTGGATAATAGGGATAGTTGTAGTACGTTGCCATGGTTGCCAGTTCGTCGAAGCCTTCGACCAACATGCCTTCACGGTCGAGGTCGGTGAAACCCAGGGGACCGTGGACGGCGGTCAGGCCGGTCTCTTTGGCCCAGCCTTCCACTTTCGCCAGCAGAGCAGCCGAGACAGTTGCGTCGTCCACGAAATCGAACCAGCCGAAGCGCATGTAGGGCTGCTTCCATTGTTCAGCATGTTTGCTGTTCAAGATGGCCGCGATCCGGCCAACGATATGACCGTCGCGATAGGCCATCCAGTAGCGCGCCTGGCAGTGTTCGAAGGCGGGATTTTTATCTTTGCGGAGGGTATTCAGATCGTCAAAGATGAGCGTGGGGACCCAGTAGGGATTGCCGCGATAGAGACTGAAGGGGTAGCGGACGAAGGACTTTAGTTCTTTGAGGGTGGCGACTTCTTTGATCTGCAGGGCCATGATGATCCTTCTCCGGTGAAAGTTTATACACTGGAAAATCTATTGGCAGCTTATCCGAAAAATGTTAGGATTACGAAATGTTCACCAATTCTAACCACCTGGGACAAGGTCATTTTTGAAGAAATTAATGGAGATTGCTTCACCGCCTTCGGCGGTTCGCAATGACAAAGTAGAATTTTGGCAGACTGTCACGTAGTAGATAAATTTTACTTCAAAGAATTGGTATAAGCATGGACATAAATAGCAAATCGATGAGTATATTACCAGCCAACCTGAACCCAAACGCAGTGACATGCAAGAGCTGCATCGCATCATCCTGAAAGTAATGCCAGGATGTAAATTATGGTTCCTGGATGGTAAGAACAGTGAGAATAAAATTGTTTCCAATCCTAATATTGGATATGGATCTCAGACGATAAAATATGCCGATGGAACAACCAGAGAGTTTTATCAAATTGGTTTGAGTGCAAACAAAACCGGAATCTCTGTATATATCCTTGGGATAAAAGATAAGAAATATTTGGCCCAAAGGTATGGAAAAGAACTGGGCAAGGCGAGCGTGAGCGGGTATTGCATCAAGTTTAGAACCCTAAAAGATATATACACTAATATTCTTGAAGAGGCAATACGATTTGGGGTTGAGGTGAGGCAATAGAGGATCATATTATTAGGACTGGGATTCCAGATGAAATAAATTTTGCCAACAATATCGGCGCTGATCGAAGAGGGCGGGTGGACACAAAGGTCTGCCAGTACAAATGCGAAGAGCCGACCCTGTAAAGAACATACAGGGCAGGCTAAATTCGGCACTACAAGAGCGGGAGGAGGGTGGGCGACCCAATTATGGCCAGTCGAATAGTCCCTTTCAAGTGCCCATCGAACGAAGTTCGAGGCGGGATAATATCAATTATTTAAGATCGACATTACAACAGTCATCCAATTTAGTTTAAAAGTAGGCAATTATTTAGGTAAGTTTTGTCTTGCCTGTCTCGAAAATCAATTCCTTCAATTCTTGTTTTTTGACCAGGTAACCGGAAAACTCGGCGGCGTTCGCCTCATTTGGAAAATCTATTGCCAAAAGATTATGTGAGTACCATTCAAACAAGTACTCTTCTTTGATAAGAAGCTCAATAATCTCATCGCGAATCGTGTCACTCTTTGAACTTGCCAAACCAAACCCTGAATGTGTAATGACCGGAAGGTTCTATTACTCTGGTAATCCAGAACTCTTTGTTGGTCTCAACCACATCACCTAACGACAGGTCATAAATAAAAAATGGAATGCAACAAATTTCAAAGGTTTTATCCAAAATCTGGTGAGCCCAGATTTGTTCATGGATAACGACTTGATTAACACTGTCGATAGATTTTGCTCTGATTAGGTAGTTTGCTTTCTCTCGCCATATCGGATTTAAATGTTGTTTGTTCTAATCCTCATCATTATCGATTTACTCCTTAGAGAATTGATTCAGCCCCATCGGCCCGGGCGGCGTGACGGTGTCGGCACTGATGAACCGGCCAGGCGAAGGCGAATAGACGCGGGCACGGTATTTGACGAAATCGATAGAGGCACCAAAACCGTCAAGCTGCCGCCGAGTTCATTGAAGTAGCGGTCATTGGCGGGACAATCGATTATCTCTACTAAACGACTTTGATTCTTGGTAAAGTCGTAAAGATTGAATTGTTAAGGTTCGATCTTATGCATCGTCATAATTAGGTTTTTGGATAATTTTCTTCATAACTAACTCTTTTAATAAGACCTTTATTTAGGGCAATCTGCCGATTGCCAAATCCCGTTATCTTCTTGCCAACAGTTCGGCCCAATATCGGAGCTATCTAAAATAAAGAACTTATTTCCCAACCAACGAATTGACCAATTCATTCTACTTGAGGCGAACGTCTGTTGTTCAAATGTTACATTCTTTGATGCCGTATCAATAACACTGATCTTTATGCAAAGATATTTTGTCATATCACTTTTATCAGTATTTATGCTCGGAACAACCATATCTTGATGATTGGGAGAATAAATCGGTTCTAATTGTCTTTGGAGTACTTGATTAATCAATATCGCCACTCCTATCAAGCCCAAGCACACGAAAAGGGATAGGATGCTTGTTATACCAACAATTCTTCGTCGTTTTTGCTGGTTCATGATATTGTTCCTTTCTTCCATTTTATCGAATTACAGTACCATGAGAATTTAAATGAAGAACTGTAGTATACGACCAAGTAATGTGTATATTGTACGGTTGGCTTTCCCTAGAGTTATTATTTCGGCAAATGAACTCTTAAATATGTCTGTTGGATATATAGGATTTGGATCGATCTTGTCATTCCAAGTATAGGTCATGTTGCAGGTTTCATCATAGCCTCCATTACCATTTTGAACTAAAGAAACAGTTCCTTGGGTTTGAAAGCCGCCAACAGTAGAATCAGTGCCATGTAGGTATTCATGGCCCACAATTCCTTCTCCATTTTCTATTATCATTGAAGATTGTTGATTTACTGGTATATTTGTTGTTCCTGTTATTAATCATTTCTTGTCCATAACTCTGACATTGTGCGGAAAGTTGGTCTGATAAAATTGAATCGCCCATCATATAATTTGTCCAATTTGGATCGTTAATGATAGTCATGTCATCACCGCCTGTTAGATAATTTGTTAACATTATTCACCTTCCAAATCAAAATTAGAATGGCCACCAGTATGATCATTCCTATCGTGGGGAAGCCACTTTGCGATTATTGCTGATATTTTGACAGATAGATCAAGCCATGGATCTAGGCCAATGGCCCAAAAGGATCAGTATAATTAGTTGGGTTGTTATTTGAATAGGCGTACCGATTCAACCCCATCGGCCCCGGCGGCGGGACGGTGTCCGCCTCTATATGGTGGGTAATATAAGCGTCATACCACAAAGCCCTTTTGCAAGAAGCCTAAAACAATAACTATACTTCTTCCACGCCGGCACCGTCGGCGGCACGGCAGATATAGATCTCGGGACGCAAGCCCGTCTTATGCATGTACTTCCCAGCCAGTGTCATTGCGAAGGCTTGATCGTCTTCCCGGTTGACCAGGTTGACGGTGCAGCCGCCGAAACCGGCCCCGGTCAGGCGCGCCCCCAGGCAGCCGGGCAATTTGTTGGCGATGGAAACCATCGCATCCAGTTCCGGGCAGGAGACCTCGTACAGGTCCCTCAGGCTGATATGGCACCTATCCATCAGTTCACCGAAGCGGGCTGAGTCACCTGCCTCGAGCAAGGGGATGGCTTCAGTCGTCCGCTGGATCTCCTCGACGACGTGGCGGGCGCGTTTTTCCACCATTGGTGGAAGCATCGAAGCATGCTGGTTAAAGGCATCCACACTGACATCGCGGAGGGACTTGATGCCGGGTAATACTCCCTGCAGGATACGGACGGCTTCTTCACAGGCGGCCCGGCGATCATTATAGGCGCTTCCGCTGAGGGACCGGCGGACGGAAGTGTTGGCGATGACGATGGATACATTTTCAGGGAGGGAAATGGTCTTCCACTCCAGAGAGCGGCAATCCAGTGAAAGAAGGCGGTCCTTGACGCCACAGGCGGAGGCGAACTGATCCATGATGCCGCAGTTGACGCCGACATATTTATTTTCGGCAAACTGGCAGGCCAGCGCCATTTGCATTGGATCCATATCCCAACCGCCCAGTTTTTGCCAGGCGCAGCAGAAGGCCAGTTCCACCGAGGCGGAGGAACTGAGGCCGGCCCCGGTGGGCACGTCTGAGGAGACGACAGCCTCCAAGGGAGGCGTCTGGAGGCCTTTCCCATTCAGACTCCAGGCTACCCCGGCTGGATAGAGCGCCCAGGTGGGAAATGATTCGCCAGAAGTGTTTTTCTTTGCCTCGATTCCAGCGAGGTCGAAAGCGGTCTCATCGGCCAGGTCGAGCGCGACGATGGTGGAGAAAGCATTTGCCGATGGGCGGAATGCCACCCAGGTAGTCCGGTCGATGGCGGCAGGGAGGACAAAGCCGTCGTTGTAATCGACATGCTCGCCGAGCAGGTTGACCCGTCCGGGGGCGCGGGCAAGAAAGGCTGGAGGCGCTCCAAAGCGTTGTTGAAACGCATCGATCGTTTTCTGGCGGATATCCATGATCAAACCTCCAGGGCAAGATGTTTCATAAACAGGTTGGTGAAATCGGGTTGGGTGGTCAACTCAACGTAATCGATCATCCCGGCGAGTTGTTCGGCTTCGCGACGTTTATCGACCGAGACGAGCATCTGCTTTGCCCCAATCCCGGCGGCATTGCCGACCTGGTGGAACCGCTCGAGGGGCAGCGAGGGGAACATGCCGACACGGATGGCTGAGCCGACATCCAAATAGGTGCCGAAGGCTCCGGCGACGATGAATTCATCGATGGAGGCGGCGTCCATCCCGGCGCGGCGAAGGAGCGATTCCAGACCGGCGCGGATGGCACTTTTGGCCAATTGGACTTCGTGGATATCCTTGCGCGTAACCATAAGATTGCGGCCGAGACCGCTTTGGTTTGCCGGGACGAGAACGAGGCCGGTAGGTGCATTGTTCAATAACGCGCCGTTAGGTTTCACCATTCGCCCATCCTGAAGAGCCGCGACAACATCCAAGATGCCGGAGCCGCACAGGCCGACAGGAGGTTGGGCATCGATGGTTTGCCACAGAATCTGACCACCCGACCAGCGAGCCCGCTCGATCGCACCGGGGGCGGCTCGCATGCCTTCGTGGATATGTGCGCCCTCGAAAGCCGGTCCGGAGGCGCAAGAGCAAGAAGAAATCTTCCCCCCGGTGATGAGGCTGATCTCGGTGTTGGTGCCAATATCCACCGCCATCACATTGCTTTTCGATTTCCAGGCATTGGTGGACAACAGCATGGCGAGGTGATCTGCCCCAACGTAACCGGCGATAACGGGAGGAAAGTACACGCAGGAACCGGCAGCCAGGTCCAGGCCGAGGGTTTTTGCGGGTAAAGAGAGGGGTTGGGTGGTGGCGGGGGCGAAAGGAGCACGCCCGAGCTGCTCCACCGGCAGACCGGCAGCGATATGGTGCATGGCGGTATTCCCGACCAGCACGGCATCCATGACCGCGGCTGGTTGGATGCCAGAGGCGGCACACATTTCTGCCAGCAAGGTGTTGATGGACTCCATCAGGAGCGATTGAAGCTTTTTATCCCCGCCAGGTTCACGGCCGATAAAGGCGATGCGGCTGATGACGTCCTCGCCATAAGCGACCTGCGGGTTCATTGCTCCGGCCCGGGCGACGGTCTTGCCGCGTGCCAGATTGACCAGGTATGCGGCCAATTTGGTTGTACCGATATCCACTGCCAGCCCGTACGCTCCCGAAGTGGTAACGGCGGGATTTGGCAGCAAGTCACTCTCCTGGCCTTCCAACTGCAGGCGCTGAGGGGTCGTCAGTGATTCGGGAGGGATGTCCACTTTCAGGTCGCTGAGAGGTTTCACCTGGCAGGCGAGACGGATACCGGCCTTCAGGCTCGATCCTTCCAGGGCGGATTGCTCGACAAGTGTGGGAGGAGTCACCTTCCCCGCAGCAATGCGGACCCGGCATTCTTCACAAGTTCCGGCCCCTCCGCAAACGGAAGCCAATCCCACCCCCGCCGAACGGGCAGCCTCGAGGATGGTCTGGCCTGGTGCAGCCGAACCACGGCGGCCAATGGGCTCAAAATCGATGCTGAATAAATCAGTCATGACGATAACGGCAGGTCTCTTCCAGGGAGCAAAGGGTGCAAACGGCTTCAGTAGACATGGAAGGCCCGATCCCTACGATAAAGGAGATGGATTTCTTCGGAACCATCATTCCACCCGAAGTAAGGGAGATACCTGCCAATGAAGCATCCAGCAAAGAGAAAATTTCCGGCTGACCTACATCCACCGGCCAGCCGGGGTTGCCGGGACTCAGAGGCGTGGTGGCGTTCAGGTTGTTTTCGCCGATCTGTTCCCCAATGTAGGCGCAAATTTGCTGGGAGAGGTTCTCCACGGCAGCATTGCCCAACCCATCCAGCGCAAGAGCGTAAAGCGGATCGTTTTCCAGCAGGCTGGAGACGGTGCGTTCCAATTCCATCCCGATGGTGCAGACGACGGCAACGATACGCTGCGCTCCGGCGAGATGGTGGCTGACCAGCGTACCCGTCAGAGAAAAGTCGTCTTCGAGATCGACCTGACCTTGCCGGATTTTTCGCACGCCAATCTCACGGGTCAGCGCGACCGGGTGGATGAGATCTAGTCCCTCGGTACAGGCGCGCTGG
Source organism: uncultured Chloroflexia bacterium (assembly GCA_963847105.1). Lineage (GTDB taxonomy): Bacteria > Chloroflexota > Anaerolineae > Anaerolineales > Villigracilaceae > UBA877. The sequence goes on from CAWJYP010000003.1 coordinate 817,921, forward strand.
GCGTTGACCATCAGCATGGGTTTGGCGGTACGGACTATGGCGGGGTCAGCGCCCTGACCGTGAAGAATTTCATCCACACTTATTTCAAGAGGCCATCCAGATAATAAGGTCATGAGGTTCCCTGTAAGTTTTCCGATAAGGTTTTATTCCGGCCGCAAATGTTCCATAAATAATTCCAGATTGCAAATCTGGCTTGATTATAAGGTCATTCGAGCAAGAATGAGAGATTTACGCTAGTCATGCTATCCAACCGACCAGTATAGCCCTGGTCAATTGTCACCTACTTATATGTGTTGTTTATCACGCCAATCCTGTGGGTGCAAAGGGTATAATCGGCGGGGGAGCGCCGCGGGATCGCGACGCTGGTTGTTATTATCTTCAATTATCCTCGCCTTCATCTTTTGAGACCTGACGGAGAAGAGAAATGAAATTCGGCCATTTCGATGATGCTGCCCGCGAATATGTGATCACCCGCCCCGATACGCCTCTGCCCTGGATCAATTACCTGGGTTGCGAGGCGTATTTTGGTTTGATCTCCAATACTGCCGGTGGATATTCATTCTACAAGGATGCACGCCTGCGACGGTTGACCCGTTATCGCTATAACAATGCGCCTTATGATATGGGCGGGCGTTACATTTATCTGCGTGATAATGCGGATGGGGAAGTCTGGTCGCCTTCGTGGATGCCAGTCCGCAAGGACCTGGATCAATATTCCTGCCGCCACGGCATGGGCTATACCATCATCGAGTCGGTTTCGAAAAATATTAAAGCCGCAAACCCGTTATTTTGTTCCGATGGGCGAAAGCCTGGAAATCTGGGAACTGACCCTGACGAACCAGCGAAATGAGCCGGCTGATCTTTCGGTCTTTTCGGCGGTGGAATTCTGCCTGTGGGATGCCAACGACGATACAACCAACTTCCAGCGCAATTTCTCCACCGGGCAGATGGAACTGGTCGATGAGGTGATCTACCATAAGACAGAGTACCGAGAGCGGCGGGACCATTTTGCTTTCTTTGCCTGCTCGGAAAAACTGGCGGGTTACGATACCCAGCGCGAATCCTTCCTCGGTCCATACCGCGGCTGGGACGACCCGGCGGTGGTGGAAGTTGGGAAGTCGGCCAATTCCGTTGCCCACGGTTGGCAGCCGATCGGGTCGCATCACGTGAAGGTGCGCTTGAAAGCGGGCGAGCAGAAGAAGATCGTCTTCCTGCTTGGGTATCATGAAAATCCCAAAGACGACAAATTCGATCCGGCGGATTCGCAGACCATCAACAAGAAGACGGTGAAACCAATTATTGCCAAGTATTTGAAGCCGGAGAATGTTGAAGCGGCATTCAATACCTTGCGCAATTACTGGAGCGAACTGTTGGGCAAACTCCAGGTGACGACACCGGACGAGCACACCGACCGGATGGTCAACATCTGGAATGCTTACCAGTGCATGATCACGTTCAATATGTCCCGTTCGGCCTCCTATTATGAATCGGGCATTGGCCGGGGAATGGGTTACCGCGACTCGAACCAGGACCTGCTCGGTTTCGTTCATATGATCCCGCAGCGTGCCCGCGAGCGCATCCTTGACCTGTCGGCCACGCAACTCAAGAACGGCGGCGCATATCACCAGTACCAGCCCCTGACCAAGCGCGGCAATAACGATGTCGGTTCGGGCTTCAATGACGACCCGGCCTGGCTGATCCTGGCGGTGGCGGCATATCTCAAGGAAACGGGCGATTGGTCGATTTTGGATGCGCCGGTCCAGTACGAGAATGAACCCGGCAGTGAAACTCCCCTATATGAACATTTGCAGCGATCCATGCAGTACACGCTCGACCGGCTCGGGCCCAACGGTCTGCCGTTGATCGGGCGGGCGGACTGGAATGACTGCCTCAACTTGAATTGCTTTTCGGATACTCCCGGTCAATCCTTCCAAACCACCACCAACAAGGATGGCAAGGTGGCCGAGTCGGTCTTCATCGCCGGGTTGTTCGTCATGGCCGCGCGGGAAATGGTCGAGATCGCCGAGCACCGGGGCGACAAGGACGAGGCTGCCAAACAGAACATGGCTATCATCCTGATGGAATCCACCGTCTGGAAAGCCGGCTGGGACGGGGAATGGTTCCGGCGGGCGTATGACGACTTCGGGCATGTGCTCGGGTCGAATGAGAATGAAGAAGGCAAGATCTTCATCGAGCCGCAGGGTATCTGTATCATGGCAGGTTTGGGCTTGCAGGATGGCAAGGCGCAGAAAGCACTGGATGCCGTAGCAAAGCACCTCTCCACGCCGCACGGGATCGTCCTGCAGCAGCCGGCCTTCAGCAAGTATTACCTGCACCTGGGCGAGATCTCTTCCTACCCACCCGGCTACAAGGAAAATGCGGGCATCTTCTGCCATACCAATCCGTGGATCATGATCGCGGAAACGATGATCGGGCGGGGCGACACGGCTTTCGATTATTACACCCGCATCAACCCGTCCAAGCGGGAGGAGATCAGCGACCTGCATAAGTGCGAGCCGTATGTCTATGCCCAGATGATCGCCGGCAAGGATGCTCCCACCCACGGAGAGGCGAAGAATTCGTGGCTCTCCGGCACGGCTGCGATGAACTACGTTGCCATTACCCAGGCAATTTTGGGCATCCAGCCGAGGTATGACGGGCTGGAGATCGCGCCAGTCATCCCGGAAAGTTGGGAAGGTTTCAATGCGGTCAGGATGTTCAGGGGCGTTCGGTATGAAATAACTGTCAAGCGCGCGGGAGCGGGGAATCATGTCTCACTGAAAGTGGATGGAAATACCATCGAGGGGAACGTTATCCCGCTGCCCGCAGGAAATGTTCATGAATGCAAAATCTTAGCTACCATAGGTCTGGAGAAATGATGAAGAAGAAACTCTTAATCCCCCTCTTTTCGTTCATTACGATCATCTCGATGCTGCTATCGGGATGCGGGTCTGCGGACAGCGAGGCGACGCCGACCCCTTACCCGACCCCGGTCAGGAAGACGTACACCGTCAGCCGCGGCGATATCATCGTCAATGCTGAGATGTTCGGTCAGGTTGCGCCGAAGGCATTGGAAACGGCTTATTTTGAGATGAACGGTCATGTGGGGGAAGTGTACGTGCAGGTCAATAATGTTGTGAAGAAAGGTCAATTACTGGCAGACCTGACGGAGTTCGCGGACATCCAGAGGACAGCCTATACCACGCGGGATGAGATTCGGGCGGCGCAAATTAACGTGAAGATGGCCGAAAACACATTGGAAAGATATCAGGCTGAAAACCGGCCCTCTTATGAAATCGAGAACCAGGAATTGCAGATCGAACTGGCTCAGATCGATCTGAACAAGATCCTGCTCAAATATGGGATCGACCCGACTTCGGATGCCCTGGCGGCCCTGGATGCCAAGGTGGAAGAGGCAAGGCTTTACTCGCCGGTGGACGGTGTGATCATTACTGCGGTTGCCCCGGGCAGGGTCGTGACAGACGAGACGCCTGCCTTCACCATCGGTGATGGAATACAGATGGAGATCGTGGTAAATCTAAATTCCGGCGAGAGTAATTCACAGATACGTGAAATGTTCGAAGAAATGGAAGTCATCGTTTCTCCGAACGACAAGCCGGAAGAAACCTGGGTCGGCACTATCACCCAGCTCCCCAGCCCATACGGAACCGGCGCATCCAACGACCAGACTATTCATCTAGTCGTGAATGACGCCCCGCCGGCGGACGATTACAAGTCGGGAGATACCGTTACTGTGGTGATCGAGCTGGCGAATAAGAGCGGAGTTCTATGGCTTCCGCCGGCTGCCATCCGCCAGGTGGGTGGACGGACGTTCGTCATCGTCAACGGGGAGAACGGTCCCAAGCGGGTGGATATTGAGATCGGTTTAAAGACGGCTGACAAGATCGAAATCCTCACCGGCCTGACCGAGGGGCAGGTGGTCGTCGGACCATGAAAATCATCGCGGGTTTTGTTTCATTCGTAAAACAAACCTGGGCAACCGCAGGAATCGCCTTCAAGCGCCTGCTCACCCAGCGTTTCCTGAGCCTGGCAGCCATTGCCGGGTTGATGGTCGCGTCTGGTTTTATCCTGAGCATACCGCTCTATGCGGATGCGACTTATTTCCGTTTGTTCCGGGAAGAGTTATTTGCCGGTCATACGGCGGACTTGCAGGACCATCCGGTGGATTACGCGCCGATGGCGTTCATATTCACAACCGATGTGGCCGGCAAGAAAAGCCCGCAGTGGGATGATGTCATCCAGGTGGATCAATACTTGACCGGGAATGCTTTGGGCGAGATCGGGTTCCCCGTCCAACAGGTAATCCGGCGGTTCCGGTCGGACAGCTATCCATTGTATCCACCCACCGAAACCGGCGTCACGGGAAGCCAATATTACCTGACTTCAGCCCACCTGGCGACCATGTCGCCGATGGAAGATATGATCGAACTGGTGCGGGGAGGCTATCCGCAACCGTTCACGTCCTTGCTGGAACTGGATTCGGTCCAGGCGATGGCGAGCGAAGCCTTTGCGGAGGAATTCGGTATCCAGCCGGGCGATGTTTACTATCTGCGCCAAAACAAGGTGGAGATCCCGATAACGATCGTGGGAATCTGGCGTGCCGTTGGATGTCAATGCGACCTACTGGGACAATACCAGCAACACCTGGATGATAGTCAACGAGGAGAGTTTCGCGGGGGCGGTCAGCGAGACTGTGCCGGATGAACTGCGAAATTCCATGTGGTACATCGTGGCGGATGGGTCGACACTTCATGCAGGCGATGTGGCATCTTTGGATCAGCGCATCCAGGGAATTGCGCATACTGCCAGTACGTTGTTGGCTGACGTAGAACTGACGGCATCCCCCCTGGAAGCGTTGGCGCGTTACCAGATAAACGCTCCCTTCCTGACCTATCTACTGTATGCGTTCAGCGTGCCGATCCTGGGCCTGATCCTGGCATTCATTGGATTGGTGACGGGTCTGTTCGTGGGCCAGCAGCGCGGTGAAATGGCTATCCTGCGAAGCCGCGGCGCCAGTTCAGTCCAGGTGGTGGGGATTTCCATGCTACAAGGGATCATCCTGGGAATTGTCGCCTTGACGGGCGGTGTCTTCGTCAGTTATTGGATCGCCCATGCCATTGGGCGGGCGCGCAGCTTTTTGGATTTCACTGCAAACGGTGGCTTGCGGGTCAGCCTGACGGTCTCGATTTTGACCTATGGGATCATCGGCATCGCGGTCATATTGCTGCTGCAAGTCCTAATCCCGTCGCTGGGCGGGGCGGGCAATACCATTGTTACCTACAAACAGGAACGGGCGCGCTCCTTGCGAGCACCCTGGTGGCAGAGGTTCTGGTTCGATGTACTCCTGCTCATCCCGGCTGGATATGGGTTGTGGCAATTGAACAGCCAGAGCACGCTGGCCCTGGCGGGCAAAGCCGGTGTACCCAGCCCGCTGCAAAACCCATTGTTGTTGATCACGCCGGCCATTGGCATTTTTGCGGTGGCGTTGTTCACGCTGCGGATAGTGCCCAAGTTGATGAGTTTCTTCAGTTGGATCATGCGGGCGACGAAAAGCGTCGGTTTGGTGATGGCGGCGCGTTACCTGGCCCGCACACCGGCATTCTACAGCGCTCCACTGGTCCTCTTGCTGCTCACACTGGGTCTATCGGCGTTCACAGCCAGCCTAGCCAAGACGCTGGATGCTCAGTTGATCAAGCAGACGTATTACCGGGTCGGGGCCGATATGAGCGTGATGGAGTTGGGCACGACGGTAAACAGCGACAGTTCCCAAACGGTTTATCTGGGACCCACCAGAATACCCGGTACAGAAGTATCGAGCGGCGTGCAGAACCCGGTCTACACCTTCGACCCGGTGGAGCAACACCTGGGACTTAAGGGTGTGAGCGCTGCGACCCGAGTGGGAAGGTACAAAGCCACCGTCCTCATGCCGGGCTCCACCGCGGAAGGCACGTTCCTGGGGATCGACCGGATCAGTTTCCCGAAAGTGGCTTACTGGGAGAGAGATTTTGCACCGCAGTCTTTACCCGGGTTGATGAATGCGCTCGGCGCTGATCCCGAAGGTGTGCTCGTTCCCAACAGTATGCTGGATCAGCAAACTGTGAAGATCGGCGATCGATTGACCTTCGGTGTGAAGACGGGTACGGCAGGCGAATCCATCCCGATGATCTTGACCGTGGTGGGCGGGTTCGACCTCTTCCCCACCTGGTATCCGGATACGGGTCCCATGTTCGTCGGCAACCTGGATGCGATGTATATGCAAGCCGGAACGGAATATCCGCATGAGGTTTGGTTGACAACCACGCGCAGCGTCGATCCGGAAGATCTCATTTATGCAATTCGAGGTTACAGCATCACCCTCGATACGCTTGCAGATCAGGACCGGCTGGTACAAAACGGCTTGAATACATTGGTGAAGAGTTGGTCTTCGGCCAGAGTGGATATCCTGGCGGAACAAAGCCGGCCCGAGAGGCAAGGTTTGTTCGGACTGCTTTCGGTGGGATTCGTTGCATCGGCTTTGCTGACGGTGCTAGGCTTCATGCTTTACGCCCTCTTCTCCTTCCGCCGCCGGTTCATCGAAATGGGTATGTTGCGGGCGATCGGCCTGTCCATCAAGCAGATGACGGCCTTCCTGGCTGCGGAATTGGCCTCACTCATCCTCATCGGTATTGCAGCGGGCACGCTGGTGGGTGTATTTGCCAGTAAATTGTTCGTACCCTTCCTGCAAATCGGATCGACTGCGCAGGCTCAATATCCGCCATTCCAGATACAAATCGCCTGGCTGTCGATATTCGAAATCTACGGGTTGTTCATCATCCTGTTCGTGGCTGCATTGAGCGTCTTGTCTGCCATCCTCGTGAAGATGAAGATTTTCCAGGCTATTAAACTCGGAGAGACAAGCTGATGAGTGCTCAACCCTTTATTGAATGTGAGAATCTGGTCAAGATCTATCGAATGAGCACCGATGGCGGTCAGGGCGACGCCTCGCTGGAAGTGCAAGCCTTGCAGGGAATGGATATCACCATTACCGAAGGGGAGATGATCGGCGTTGTCGGCGCCAGCGGCAGCGGTAAATCCACCTTGTTGAACATCCTGGGCGGCCTGGACCGACCGACCGGAGGCAGGGCTGTGGTCAACGGGAAAGACCTGGGGCGATTGAGCCAGCACAACCTGGACCAATACCGCCGCCAGATGGTTGGTTTTGTGTGGCAATACGGCGCACGCAACCTGATCCCTTACCTGACCGCTGTAGAAAATATCCTGCTGCCGATGACCCTGTCGGGGCATGTCGGCAAGAAACCCCGCCAGTTTGCCGAGGAACTACTTGGCCTGGTTGGTCTGAGCGAGCGGATGGACCACACGCTGGAAGAACTCTCGGGTGGTGAACAGCAACGTGTGGCTGTTGCCATTGCACTGGCCAACCGGCCTCAACTTTTGTTGGCCGACGAACCCACCGGCGAGTTGGACACGGCCACGGCAAAGACCATCTACGATCTCTTCCGCGACTTGAACCGCAAATTGGGCCTTACCATCGTCATCGTCAGTCACGATCCGGGGATCGCCAAGCACGTGGACCGGGTGGTGGCGGTGCGGGACGGAAAACTAGCGAGTGAAACGCTGCAAATCCAATCGCCTGCGGGTGAAGGCCATCATGATGACAAGCATCACGCGTTTGAAGAAATGGCCATTCTCAATTCTGCCGGACGATTGCAACTGCCGCGTGAGTACCTGGAGCGACTGCACATCAAGCGGCGCGTCCGGCTGGAGATCGATGAGGATAGTATCTTGATCCGGCCTCCGAAACCCGAACACGCCGAGGCAGAGCACGCGGCCGCCGAAATCAGCAAAGTAGAAGAATCCCAGGTCATCATGGAAGAACATGCCGGACCGGCCTGGCTGGGTTCTGCCGGGACATTTGTCAAAGAAACGAGCACAAAATTGCTTTCGAGAATCAAGCAGTTGATGAAAAAATCTGGAAGAGGAGAACAATAGCCATGGATACCCAGTTCTCCCAAGGATCAGAATTTGCCGTAGAGACGAAAGACCTCTGGCGGATCTACCCGGTCAAAGGGGTCGAAGGCGGCGGCATCCATGCGCTGACGGGCATCAGCCTGAAGGTCCCCTATGGACGATTTATTGCGCTGACAGGCCGGTCGGGCTGCGGGAAGACCACCCTGTTGAACTGCCTGGCTGGATTGGACCGTCCGACTTCAGGTTCCATTCAAATCCTGGGTCACGACCTGAGCCAGATGACCGAGCAGGAATTGACCGTCTGGCGGCGGGAACAGATCGGTTTGATCTTCCAGTCATTCGGATTATTGCCGACCCTTTCGGCTTATGAAAATGTCGAATTGATCCTGCGGATCAAAGGCGATGGATACCGGGAGCGGAACCAACGAGCCCTCGAGTGCCTTGACCTGGTAGGGTTGAGCAACTGGCGCAACCACCGACCTTATGAAATGTCGGGTGGGCAACAGCAGCGCGTGGCGATTGCGCGGGCGCTGGCCAACCGGTCCAAGTTGATCCTGGCAGATGAACCGACAGGCGAGTTGGACAGCAAGACCACCCACGAATTGCTCAGTTTCTTCCGCCAATTGGTCGATAACGAGAAGATCACGTTGTTGATGGTCTCGCATGACCCGTTGGTCGATCAACATGCCCACGAGGTAATAGCCCTGAAAGATGGGAACCTGGCAAGCGCAGTTGTTGCGAGCACTCCAGAACTGAATAAATAATATCCATAATAAAAAAAATTAATAGGTGATCACATGAAACGCACAACCAGTTTCTTCCTCCTGATCATGATGCTGTTGGTTTCGTGCGGTCCGAAAACCGCGCCTGCCAGCGGCACTCCCACACCGATCCCCACGGCGACGCTGCCAGCACCAATTTACACAGATGCATCCCAACCCATCGAAGCCCGGGTCGAAGACCTGCTGGTACGGATGACGCTGGACGAGAAGATCGGTCAGATGACGCAGGTGGAACTTGGCAGTATCCAACCGGGCGATACAACCGCTTATTTTATCGGTTCCATTCTCAGCGGCGGAGACGGCAACCCACCCGACAACAATCCTAAAGGCTGGCAGGATATGATCGGGGCGTTCCAAACGGAAGCCCTGGCGACCCGGCTGTCGATCCCCATGATCTACGGGATCGATGCCACCCATGGGAACGGTCACCTGTACGGTGGGACCATTTTCCCGCAGCAGATAGGAATGGCGGCCACCCGCAACCTTGACCTGGTCCAGAAGATCGGCCGGGCTACGGCCGAGGAGATCCTTGCCACCGGTGTTCCGTGGACTTTCTCGCCCTTAGTAGCGGTGCCGCAGGATGTACGCTGGGGGCGGACGTATGAATCCTTCAGCGAAGATACCCAATTGGTGGCAGAACTCGGCGTGGCGTATATGACCGGATTGCAAGCAATGCCGGATGGGTACCAACCCACCGAAGGGCAGACCCTATTCTCACTGGCAACCCCCAAGCATTACCTGGGGGACGGCGGCACCCTGTGGGGGTCCTCCCGCACTGAGAGGTACAAGTTGGACCAGGGCAATATGCAGGTGACCGAAGAAACACTGCGCCAGTTATACCTGCCGCCCTATAAGGCCGCCGTGGATGCCGGTGCGATGAGCATCATGGCCTCCTTCAGCAGTTGGAAGGGAACCAAAATGCACGCCCAGCGCTACCTGCTCACGGATGTGTTGAAGGGCGAACTCGGATTTGACGGTTTCATTATCTCCGATTGGGGAGGGATCGACCAGATCGACCCCGATTATTACCTCTCTGTCGTAACGGCTATCAATGCGGGCGTGGATATGAACATGGTCCCCTATGACTACCTGGCTTTCATCGCGGCGATGAAACAGGCGGTGGATGAGAAGGATATTACGATGGATCGGATCGACGACGCGGTCCGGCGCATCCTGCGGGTGAAGTTTGCCCTGGGATTGTTCGAGAAGCCCTTCCCCGATCCGATTTTCGCGCAAACGGTCCGTTCGGACGAGCATTTGTCCATCGCCCGACAAGCGGTGCGGGAATCGATGGTCCTGCTGAAGAATGACAATGAGGCACTGCCTATTGGCGAGAACGCAGGCAGGATACTCGTGGCGGGTCAGGGAGCGGACGATATCGGCATGATGTGCGGCGGCTGGACCCTGACCTGGCAAGGCTTGATGGGGAATGTCACCACTGGAACAACCATCATCAATGCGGTGCGAGGTGCGGCTTCGGCATCGACTATTGTGGATTTCGATAAGTATGGAAACTTCAGTGGAACAGCGGATGTTGGAATCGTCGTTGTTGGTGAGACTCCCTATGCGGAGGGCCTGGGCGATAAAGCCGACCTGACCTTAACGATGGAGGATATCGAGGTGATCAACAATGTCCGCCCGCTGGTGGACAAGCTGATCGTCATCATCATTTCCGGCAGGCCGCTGGTTATCTCGGATCAATACTCCACTGCCGATGCATGGGTGGCAGCCTGGCTGCCGGGCACGGAGGGGTCGGGTATTGGCGATGTTCTCTTCGGCGACTATCCTTTCACCGGAAAACTGCCTTATTCATGGCCGCGCACGAACGACCAATTGCCCATCAATAAGAATAACGCGGCTGGAAAAACCGGGTGCGATGCGCCTTTCTTCCCCTTCGGCTACGGCCTGGGCGAAGCCGGCAGTACGCCCATCATTCAGCCGGAGTGTTTCGAGCAATGACCTTATCTTTTGGTGAAGCCAAGGAAGTATCGTTGGGAGAATAAACTATGGATGAAAAATTGATGGAGATACGCGAATTCACCGACGAGGGTTACGCGCCCGTGATCGATTTTGGGGCCTGGCGTGTGGCGGTCCTGAATTATATAGACGAGATCCATCCTGCGAAGATCAATATGGTCGAACGGCACAACGAAACCGATGAAGTTTTCTTCCTGATCAAAGGCCAGGGGATTTTATTCATCGGGGAGGGGGATGCGGTGGTCGAGAAGATTTATCCGCAAGCATTGGAAGCCGGAAAGATATATAATGTAAAGAAAGGCGTCTGGCATACAGTCGTCTTAAGCCCGGATGGTTCAGTCTTGATCGTGGAAAACCGGGACACGCGTAAAGAGAACTCTAACTATTTTTCTCTACTTGAGGAGCAAAGGCGGCTGATCCTCGAAACAGCCAGACTTGAGCAGCCACAACACTGGAGATGACAATGGAAGAAATCACGTTTTCCATTTTCGACCGCGGCAGGGATGTTCCCAATCACATTCCAGCGTTGCTTGACCAATTCGAGGCGGAAGAAGGCATCCATGTGCGCCTCGAGACGATCCCGTGGTCGATGGGGTGGGCCCGCATGGTGGAGGTGGCTCTCTATCACAGCGGTCCGGACGTGTCGGAGATCGGCAGCACCTGGGCGGGCGACCTTACCCGCATGGAAGCCTTGCGATCCTTCACACAACACGAGATCGAGTCCATCGCAGGCGGGGAGGACTTTTTCAAAAGCGTGTGGGAGAGCGTTGGCAAGTCCAAGGATGATCCGTCGGCAGCTTATTCCCTGCCCTGGACGGCAGATGTGCGGGCGGTATTTTATCGGGGTGAAATCCTTAAGAATGCAGGCATTGACGAAGCCGAAGCCTTCAAGGATACCGATCATTTTGAGCAAATGCTATCCGTGCTAAAGAGCAAGGGTGTGGCAATACCCCTGGCGCTTCCCACGCAGCGGACGAACCTGACCATCCACAATTTGTCTTCATGGATCTGGGCGGCAGGCGGTTCATTCCTGAGCCCCGACAACCTGAGCATCACTTTTGACGAGCCCCAAACGCTTAAAGCAATCAATGATTATTATCGCCTTAGCCGCTACCTGGGTGAAGCGTCTTCCTCGCTGGGCGACTATGACGCCTATGAATTATTCTATTCCGGGAAAGCCGCCGTCATTATCGGAGGGTATTGGATCTTGCACAGCACTTCCATGTCGGAGACGGTCCGGAACGACTTAAAGGTCAAACCAATGCCGGCTGTGCCTTTTGTAGGTGGTAATCATCTGGTTATATGGAATCACACCAGGCATGATTTGGCGGCGTTAAAATTACTCGATTTCTTACACGGCGAAAAAGCTGCAAATTTGATCTATCCACAATTCGGCTTACCGGTTCGCAAGAGCACCTGGAACAATCCGCCTTTCAACACAGAACACTATCAGGTCTTGAAGGAAACAATCGAGAAGGGTCGCAGTTTCCCGACCGGGCAATTATGGGGGCTGGTCGAAAAGCGGCTGACAGACGTACTGGGCGATATCTGGATCAACATTCTCAGGGATGGAAATACCGATCCGGCAGTGATCATCGATGCGCAATTGAAAGGCCTGGCAAACCGTTTGCGGCTAACTCTGGGTACCAATCCGGCATAGGCTGATGATAGGGCGATTACTTAAAGTGGAAACGCGTCTGCCTGGACTGGCTTGCCAATTGAAATTGACCATAGAGTTGTAAATCTGAAATATTAGATTATGAGTAGTTATGCGTGATTTGCATGGTTCAACCATACATATTACCGGTATTGTTCAAGGAGTGGGTTTTCGACCGTTCATTTATTCCCTGGCTCTTCGGCACAAGTTGAAAGGCTGGGTACGCAACACATCCGCAGGGGTGGATATTGTCATAGAAGGACCGCAGACCGCATAGACGAATTTATTGAAAGCATACGATCCGAGTTGCCGCCGCTGGCGAGAATGGATACTTTTCAGGTTGCATCCATTCAACCGAAAGGATATTCCACCTTCGAGATCGTTCCTTCGGAGGTGATCAGCGGGGCATTCCAACCCATCTCGCCGGATGTGTCCATTTGCCCGGATTGCCTGCGAGAGATCTTTGATGGCACCAATCGGCGCTATCGGTATCCTTTCACCAACTGTACCAACTGCGGACCTCGCTTCACCATCATCAAGGATATTCCCTATGACCGGCCCAACACCACCATGGCTGGTTTTGAAATGTGTCCGGATTGCGCCAGGGAGTATGCGGATCCGCTGGACAGGCGCTTCCATGCCCAGCCGGTGGCCTGTCCGGTGTGCGGCCCGCAGGTGTGGCTGGAGGAAGGTCAAGGCAACGTAGTATCCCGGGAATTTGATGCAATCCGGTCAGCACAGGAAATGTTGCGGGACGGGAAAATCCTGGCAGTGAAGGGATTGGGGGGGTTCCACCTAGTATGCGATGCCACCAATGCTGCTACGGTCACCGAACTGCGGCGACGAAAACTGCGGGTGGATAAACCCTTTGCAGTGATGATCGCGACGATGGAGCAGGTCCAGAGACATTGTTCCGTGGATCCGGCGGAGGCTGAACTCCTCGGCTCTTACCAGCGGCCTATTGTCCTGTTGGAGAGAAAGGCGGAGTTCTGATATCGCCGCGGAAGCGGCACCGGGTCAGAATACCGTCGGCGTGATGCTGCCGTATACGCCCCTGCATTACCTGTTATTTTCCGACCCCGAACAGCAAGGCACATCTTTCGCCATGCCGCCTTTGGTGATGACCAGCGGCAATCTTTCTGAAGAACCCATTGCCACGGAGAACGATGAAGCCCGCGAACGACTGGCGACCCTGGCAGAGGCGTTCCTGATGAATAACCGTGATATCCACATCCGCTGCGACAATTCGGTGGTGCGGGCTGCGCCGGTCGGGGAGGCCCAGCCGGAGAGGGCGAGCAGAGTCTACTTCCTGCGCCGCTCGCGTGGGTATGCGCCGGATTCCATCCCCTTGCCGACCAAGATCCCATCCATCCTGGCAACGGGACCCGAACTGAAAAATACTTTCTGCCTGACCCGCGACCAATACGCATTCGTCAGCCAGCATATCGGTGATATGGAAAATTATGAGACCCTGCGGTCCTTTGAAGAAGGGGTGAAGCACTACGAGCGTCTTTTCCGCATCCAGCCTGAAGCGATAGCCTACGACTTACACCCGAATTATCTTTCGACGCGGTATGCGCTGCAACGGGCGAGGCAGGAGAATTTACCCGCTTTTGGCGTGCAGCACCACCATGCTCACATTGCGGCTTGCATGGCCGACAATGGGCTGGATGGCAGCAGCCCCGTCATTGGATTAGCCTTCGACGGGACCGGTTTCGGCCTGGACGAAAAGATCTGGGGAGGGGAATTCCTGGTGGCAGATTACAAGGATTTCCAGCGTGTATTCCATCTGGAATATTTCCCACTGCCGGGAGGCGATGCTGCCATCAAGCGTCCAGCCAGGACGGCACTGGCGTTGCTCTGGTCCAAAGGGATGGAGTGGGATGAATCGTTATTGCCGGTGACGGATATGTGCTTCGAGGACAGGCAAGCGCTGAGGATCCAATTGGAGCACAACCTTAACACGGTCCAGACCTCCAGCCTGGGGCGGTTATTCGATGCTGCGGCAGCCCTGGCGGGCGGACGACAAAAGGTCAACTATGAGGCCCAGGCGGCGATCGAGTTCGAGGCGGCTCTGGACCCGGAGGAAACTGGCGCGTATCGGTTTGATATCAAGGGTGAAGTCATCCTGATAGACGAATGCCTGCGTGGCCTGGTGGCGGACGTGCATGCTGGAATATCGTTGCCGATCATATCAGCCCGATTCCATAATGGTGTTGCCGAACTAACCCGGCAGGCGTGTGACGAAATCCGCCAGCGAACGGGATTGAGGGAGGTGGCTTTAAGTGGTGGCATATGGCAAAATATAGCGCTGCTGGAAAGGACTACAAAACGATTGCAAAAAGATGGATTCACTGTTTACATTCATCAGCAGGTTCCGCCGAACGACGGCGGGCTTTCGTTGGGGCAGGTCATAGTAGGAGCAGCTCGCCTTCATTAACAATTTTGCAAATAAATATTATGAAACTAATATTCTGACTAGCCTGAGTTAAATTACAATACAGTATCATGCCGAAAATATTACTGGTCGAAGATGATTCGCCCTTGCTTGAAGTCTTGCAAAGTATCCTCGAAGGTGAGGGTTATGCGGTCTTCCCATCCGTTAATGGCAAGCAAGCGCTCGACCAGTTCGTATTGCATAAACCGGATTTGATCGTGTCGGATATCATGATGCCGGAAATGAACGGCTATGAATTGCTCGAGTGTGTGCGGTCCATGCCCG
Source organism: uncultured Chloroflexia bacterium (assembly GCA_963847105.1). GTDB lineage: Bacteria > Chloroflexota > Anaerolineae > Anaerolineales > Villigracilaceae > UBA877. The sequence goes on from CAWJYP010000003.1 coordinate 833,048, forward strand.
ACGGGATCACGGTCCCGTTCCTATTTTTGAGCGCACGCACCGAACGGTCGGATGTTGACCGTGCCCGCTCTCTGGGGGTGGACGATTATCTTTTCAAGCCTTTCGATGCACCAGAGTTGATCAATGCCGTGAAGGCCCGTCTCGACCGAAGGCGAGTGATCGAATTATTCGATACACGCGTGGCTCACCTGCAAACGGTGATCATGCTGGCGAATGTGATCGAGACGCGCGATCCCTATACGGCAGGTCACCTGGAGCGGGTACGCCGGCTGGCGATCAACCTTTCCTTCGCGTTAAATTGGAATACTGAAGACATTGCCATCCTGGAATTGGGCGCCATCCTGCACGATATTGGCAAGATTGTCGTCCCCAGCCAGGTCCTGAAGAAAACCGGTCCGCTGGACAAGGAAGAATGGGTCTTGATGCGCCAGCATCCGGAGGCGGGGGCAAAAATGCTGGAAGGTGTGGATCATCTGAAGGCGGCAGTGCCTTATGTTTTGAATCACCATGAATGGTGGAACGGCAGCGGTTATCCGGCGGGGCTGAAGGAATTGAAAATCCCGCGGGAGGGCCGCTTGCTGGCGATCGTGGATGCTTTCGACGCGATGACGACGAACCGGCCTTACCATAACAGCATGGCCGCCTCGGAAGCCATGGAAGAATTGGCACGTTTTCGAGGCATCTATTTCGACCCAGAAATGGTCGATGCCTTCCTGCAGACGTATAAATTGTAAGAGTTGCAGGTGTAGAATGAAGTCGAGACCGGGAAAATTCCGGTCTCGTTTTTTATTTCTCTATAGCCAAATGAGGCAGAGTGGGATTTAGTCCCGTTCCCGGTCGCGCTCGGCGTCCCTTTTGGCGATGGCTTCCCGTTTGTCATAATTCTTCTTGCCTTTGGCGATGGCGATCTCCAATTTGGCGCGGCCGTCCTTAAGGTACACCTTCGTTGGGACGATGGTCACGCCTTTTTGGCGAACAGCATCAAACAACTCGCGAACTTCTTTTTTGTGGAGCAAGAGTCGGCGCGGGCGCATGGGGTCATGGTTGAAACGATTGGCTTGAATGTAGGGAGCCACGTGGGCGTCGATCAACCAGGCGCTGCCTGCATCCGCGCGCACATACGCCTCTTTCAGGCTGATCTGCCCGGCGCGGATGGATTTGATCTCGCTGCCTTTGAGGGAGAGGCCGGCTTCGAAGCGTTCGAGCAGGAAATATTCGAAACTGGCTTTACGATTGGTGGAAACGACTTTTACGTTGTCAGGCATTGGATTCACTCGAAGTGAAATTGTAACACGGGATTACTTTAGAAATAGAAAAAGAGAAATGGATTTTTAATTCACGAGATCAAGCAGCTCGTCCACCGTCAAGGTGGTTCGCACGGGCTGCGGATTTTGAGCCACCCATTGACGCAGCGGCTTCGACCATTCCACCAGGGCGCGAGCATCAGCGGGATAATGACTGGCGCGTGCACCGATGTTGACCCAATGGGTGCCTTCCAATGTAGTTCGCCAGGTCTCAAAGGGAACCAGGTCGGGAGTCATGGAAAATGTGGAAAGCGGCGAAAAGAAAACCGGCTTGCCTGCCGGGAATTCGGCTTTCATTTCCCGGAGGAAGTCACAACTGTCATTGGTGTTGAATACCAGCCAGAGCGGTAAAAGACCCCCCAGGCGGGCGGCGGTCGCATCGAACTGGCTGAAGGTTTCCACCAGGAACTCCTGCCGGAACCTGATTTTGCTTTTGCAATAATTTTTGAGCGGCAGAATAAGGCCAGCCGCGAAAAATCATGGGGATGGGGCAGGGAGATCCGTGCGAAACGATATCCCTCCGTTTTGCAAAAAGCATCGAGACGGTCGCCGAAGGCCGGTTCGGAGCCCCACTCGGATTCGGGTCCACGTTCGAGGGGATAATCGTTCAATCTCCAGTCGGAGTTTTCCAGGCCGGTCTTGCGGGCGTATTCCTGCAAACGGGGGCTGTTTTCGAGGAACTCCTCGGCTGAAATGCCTCCCCATCCGCCCACCTGGAAGACACTGCGCGGGCCGAGCCTGTAGCGCAGCCAGGAAGCGCCTCCTTCGAGGAAGACGATCGTTCCGCCGGGCTGCAACCTGGAGCGGATGAAATCCGTATAGGAGGTGGGAAGGTCCAGCAGTTTGAAGCGCAAGTGGTTGACAAAGCGAGTCAGCCAGCCATCATGGACCGGGTCGTAATGTTGAATGGTCATCAGGCTGGGATTCTCGGAAGCGATCCGCAGGGCTGCATCGAGGGAGCGGTGTAAATACTCATTCGCATCACCGCTCAAGGAACCGCCTTTTATGGAAACTACAAAGGCCTGCGGAATGAAAATCCCGCCCAGGGTGAGCGAAAGATAGGTGGTGGCTCCACCCAGGGCGGCCCCGGTGACGATGACGGGGCATCTTTCGGTCGACTGCGCATAGTCATGGAGACGAGCGTGGATTAACTGATCGATGGAGAAATTATCCAAACTTTGAGGCGGCAGGCCTGCAACGGACTGGAAACGGGAGATGGCGAAGCGTGCTACTGCCTGCGGCAATGCTCCCAGGCCGAGCAGAAGCAGTTTTTGCCAGGACGGGAAGAGGTAGTTTTCACAATACTCATTCCGCAAACCGGCGGCAACGGCGCGGGTGACGATGGGTGAAGAACTTTCAGGTGATTCTAGTGGTTGCATGGCGGCCTCTTCTTTCTTTATTGTATAACATGTCCAATCGAAAAGAGTGGCGAGGCTTGAATTCAGTACTATCAGGCATGCATAAGCCAGATTTGTGAAAAATCGTGTATGATATGCAATGGTAAAAATGAACATGAAGGGAGTATTGAATGGACATTACTTTGGCTTTGGGCGGGGGAGGCTCGCGTGGGTATGCTCATATCGGCGTGATCCGCCGGTTGGAACAGGAAGGTTTTCGGATCCGGGCGGTGGCGGGGACAAGCGCCGGGGGCATTGTCGCGGCTGCATGGGCGGCAGGCCTAACGACGGATGAGTTGGAAGAACTCTTTTCGACGGTAGACCAAACCAAGCTTTTCGCACGCGCTGCACACGAAGGTCCGGGGATCTTGGGCCTGGCTGGAGCGGCGAAGGAATTCGAGAACATATTTGGGGAACGCACCTTTGAGGACTTGAATATCCCATGCGCGGTCGTTGCGGTTGATATCAAAGCGGGTGAGGAAGTGATACTGAAGGGGGGCCGGGTCGTTGATGCCATCCTTGCCACCATTGCGGTGCCGGGAGTTTTCCCGCCGAAAATATTATATGGCAAGCAGTTAGTGGATGGGGCGGTCTTGAATCCCGTGCCGGTCTCGGTGGCGCGGATGCTGGCCCCCGGATTACCGGTGGTGGCGGTGGTCCTCAATCCGGGCGGACGTGCGCCGGCAGATATGTTGAGCCTGCCAATCCCGGTCCCCGTGCCCGGACAATTGATCGAACGGTTGACCCGTACGAGAGTGGCGCAGGCGTTCAGCATCTTTTTACAATCGGTGGATGTGGGCAGCCGAAAACTGGCGGAAATGCGCCTGCAAATGGACGATCCGGATGTGATCATCCGCCCGGATGTGAGCGGGATCGGGCTGCTGGACAGCGTCAACATTTTCAAGGTCGTCAGGCTGGGTGAAATTGCGGTGGAGAAACAGTTACCGACCTTGAAGAAAGCCACTGGCTGGCCCAACCGAATGCGGCAGGTAATATTCCCCCGCCGGGTGCAAAATGACTCGCGACCTGCGTAAATACGCCCGCCAGACAAATACCCGCCTGATCGCCGGAGCCATCCTGCTGGTATTGCTCATCGGCGATGGGTTGATCTATTGGATCTACGGCCAGGGGGCGGCGGTAATGGGACTTCTGTGCATCCTGGCGGGAATGGTCCCGATGGTGCTGGTATTTTTGGTCCTGCTATTGCTGGATTGGATCAGGAAAAAGGCCGACCATGGTTGAGCCGCAACTGGTCTCTTTCAATGGCTGGACTTTTCTATGGCAGCCATCCAGACGCAAGCCTGAGAAATTACTTGTTCTCATCCATGGGTGGACGGGGGATGAAAATTCCATGTGGGTGTTCGCCCAGCAATTGCCCGAGACCTATTCCTACCTGTCGCCGAGAGCACCCTATCCCGCTCCAGAAGGCGGGTTCACCTGGCGGAAGATGGACCATGGTCAGTGGGGCAAGCCCGCCACCAGTGACCTCATGCCGGCCCTGGAGGAATTGGTCAAATTGATCGACTCGTGGACGACGAACCAAAAGGTGAAGGCGACTAAGATGGACCTGATCGGTTTCAGCCAGGGGGCGGCGATGGCTTGTTTGATGGCGGCAAAATATCCGCAACTGGTGGGGAAAGTGGCGGCCCTCTCCGGGTTCCTGCCGGAAAATTCAATTGAACTACTGGCTGGTAAATCCTTGAGGGGGAAACGGTTTTTTGTGTCACATGGAAAGCAGGATGAGATGGTGCCGGTGGAACGGGCGCATGAGGCGGTGGCTGCGCTAAAAGAAGCCGGGGCGGAGGTCACTTACTGCGAGACAGATGGGGGTCATAAGGTGAGCAAGGATTGTATGCAGGCTTTACAGGTTTTCTTCAAATAAGTGTGACGCTTAAGGTGTTGGTTGACTTTCGTTGATTTTACGGGTATCCTTGGTCCATGGATCCAATCAAACGACAATTTTCCAGGCGCGATTTCTTAAAACTTGCAGGTGTGGGCATGGGTGCTCTGGCTCTGCGCCCAAACCATCCATTGTTTCAACTGACCGATTCCTTTCACGGGCTGGCATTGCCGGAATTCCCGGAAGGCAACCTGTTTGGGAGGAACTGCACTGCCGACGCAAGCCTGCAGTGGGGTGGCACCGTCCCGATCATGTCGCGGCCTTCGGTGGGAAGTACGAAGGTCCGCGACGCCCACCGGGATGAAGTTTTTCCCTGGCTGCATGAATTAAGCGGCGAGACTGTAGACTACAACATTTCCAACCAGCGCTGGGTCGAGACGCCGGAGGGGTACATCCGCTCCAATGTGCTACAACCCTGCCGCAACCTGCCCAACGTCCCACTGACTACGATGCCGACGGGTGTGGATGGTTTTTGGGCGGAGGTGACGGTCCCGTACGTGGACCTGTTAATGGATAATCCCGTCCCGGTCTCCGGGTGGATGAAGGACCATGTAGCCTATAACCTGGCCCCCCGGCTGTATTTCGCCCAGGTCATGTGGATCGACGCCATCCGCCTGGACGGGGATACGGTCCAGTATCACGTGAATGAGCGCTTCGGAAACCCGGGCGATCTTTTTTGGGCTGACGGAGCGGCTTTCCGGCCCTTTACCGATGATGACATTTCTCCCATCCACCCAGATGTGGATCCGCTGACCAAAAAAGTGGTGGTCAACCTGAACTACCAGACTCTCTCGTGCATGGAGGATGGGCGGGAAGTGTATTTCTGCCGCGTTTCCACCGGAATCGCTGAAGGGTCGACACCAGTGGGCGAATTTGCGATCTGGAGAAAATTGATCTCAGTGCGAATGTCGGCTAACACTACCGGCGCAAGTTACGACCTGCCGGGCATGTCCTGGTCGACCTTCTTTGTGGGCGATGGCGTCGCCATTCATGCGGCGACTTCCCATAATGATTTTGGAACGGTACGGTCGCATGGCTGCGTCAACTGCCGGTCGGAGGATGCCAAGTGGGTCTTCCGATGGTGCCAGCCGACCGTGCCGATCGAGCCGGGGGATGTCACGTGGAACGATTGGAAGACCGGCAGCACACATGTCAAGGTTATCAATACTTTCTAGCCGCAGGCAACCAAAATGAATACTTTTAATGTCCCCATCGGCCTGGCTTTTCTGGCGGGTCTGGCGTCTTTTCTTTCACCCTGTGTCCTCTCGCTGGTGCCGGCGTATGTCGGTTACCTGAGCGGGCGGGCGGCGGGGGGTGAAACAGGCAGCAAGAACCGTTGGATCACCTTTTCGCACGGGCTGGCTTTTGTCCTTGGTTTCAGCGTGGTGTTCATTTTCTTTAACATCATTGCGGCGGCCCTGGGCGGCCTGCTGTCGGATATGCGTGCATGGTTGGCCAAGATCGGCGGTGTGATCGTGGTGATCTTCGGCTTGCACATGATCGGCGTCTTCCGCATCCCTTTCCTGGAATATGATGTGCGTGTGCATACGCAGACGAACCCTCGCTGGGGCTACATATCCTCATTTCTATTGGGAGTGTTCTTCTCGGCGGGCTGGTCACCCTGTGTTGGCCCGATCCTGGGGGCGATCATGACCTTTGCCCTCAACGGCGGTTCGGTGGGGCGCGGGATGATACTGGGCTCTTCCTATTCCGCCGGATTGGCGATACCGTTCCTTGTGGCGGCCCTGGGGATTGGCTGGGTGACAACCCTGCTGCGAAAATACGGACGGGTCATGCGGGTGGTGGAGATCGTCATGGGGGTGCTGCTGGTGATTGCCGGTGTCCTGCTTTTCCTGGGCTCCTTCAGCCTTTTGGCGAGCTTCGTTCCGTTTTTTGATTTCGGCTTATAATCATCATCAGGTTTTTACCGACGATACAATCCCGTAAAGAATTGAGCAACGATGATCAACGTAACCCTCTATACCCGCTCGAATTGCACCTTATGCGCTGAAGCCGAAGCGGACCTCAAAGCACTTCAAGAGATCGTCCCGCACAAACTCACCCTGGTGGACATCGATTCCGACGAGGCATTGAAGGATGCTTACGCGTTGGAGATTCCAGTTGTCGAAGCGGGTCCGTTCAAGTTGAAGGCACCCTTTACCCGCCAACAATTGCAAATTACGCTCGGCGCGGCTGCGGACAGACGTGAGCAGTTGGAAAAGATCAACGATAAAGCCTTCCAGGCGAATACCGCCGGGGCGAACAAGATCAGCGGCGGGGACCGATTCTCATACTGGATCTCGAAACATTACCTGGCTATCTTCACATTTTTCCTGGTTCTATATACGGGAACACCTTTTCTGGCGCCTGTATTTATGAAGGCGGGTTGGAATGGTCCGGCAGAGGTGATCTACAAGATCTATAGTCCGTTATGCCACCAGTGGGGCTTCCGTTCCATCTTTCTGTTTGGGGAACAACCGGTCTATCCGCATGCAGCGGCAAATGTGCAGGGCCTTTCGAGTTTTGAGGAAGTGAGCGGCATCACCGATGCGAACGATCAAAACCGCACGGCTGCACGGCAGTATGAAGGGGATGCCGTTGTAGGCTATAAAGTCGCCTTCTGCGAGCGGGATACGGCGATTTGGGGAGCGATGACCTTATTCGTCATACTCTACGGCATCTCAGGCCGACGCTTCCCCAAGATGCACTGGTTGGTGTGGCTGTTGGTGGGGGTGGCGCCTGTCGGGCTGGACGGCTTTTCTCAGCTACTCAGTCAAATACCGGTCACATGGCTCCAAAGCCTGCTGCCTTACCGAGAAAGCACGCCTCTGCTGCGTTTTCTGACCGGCTTTCTCTTTGGCTTCTCCACTGCCTGGTTCATGTTCCCCCTGATCGAAGAAACAATGGTAGATACGCGGCGGATGCTCGCCAAGAAATTTGCCATGCTCAAACCTTAATCGCAAATATGCCATTTCAATCAGTCGGCGAAATCCGATATTTCCAATTCAATCATTTTGGCAGAGGCTTTGTTCACGCCATCTTCACACGCCGGGGCGGGGTCAGCCCGGAGCCCTGGGATGGGTTGAATGTGGGTGGGACGGTGGGGGACGATCCTGAACGGGTGTTGGAGAACCGCCGGCTGGCTCTGGCGGCGGTAGGACGTGAGCCTGCCTCTGTCTATGATGCCTGGCAGGTGCACGGGGTGGAGGTTGTCATCGCCGAGTCGCCACGCCCGCTGGATGTGCCGCATCCACATGCCGATATCATTTTGACTGAAAAACTTTCCATCACATTAATGATGCGATTTGCTGATTGCGTGCCGGTGCTTATTATTCGACCCGGTGAGGCGTGTGGCGGGGATCGCCCATGCAGGCTGGATGGGAACCGTGCGCGGCACAGCCCGGGTGGCGGTGGAAGCCATGCGAACCCACTTTGGGTGCAGACCGGCAGATATCCGGGCGGGCATCGGTCCGTCGATCGGGCCTGACCATTACCAGGTGGGGGCGGATGTCGTGGCGCAGGTCAGGCAGGCGTTCGAGGATCCAGGGAGTCTGTTCCAACAACGGAATGGGTCCGTCCACTTTGACCTGTGGGCGGCCAACCGGAAAATGCTCGAGAATGCCGGGGTGGAACAAATCGAAACGGCTGGAATATGTACCGCCTGCCATACCGAAGACTGGTTCTCGCACCGGCTGGAAAGAGGCCGCACAGGCAGGTTCGGGGCGGTGGTGGCTTTGGAAAGTTAGGACCCAGAAATAGGGTTCGGAGGGATGTGGATTGACTGTGAATGATGTTAATGACGCATTAGTCACGGCGATACGTGAGCGTTACCGCCAAATTTTGAGCAAGATAGCCGATGCGGCGGCGAGCAAAGGTCGCAAGGCTGAGTCTGTGCGAGTGGTGGTGGTCAGTAAGGCGCAGCCGATGGAAGTGGCGCGGGCTGCCATTGCAGCCGGAGCGCGCATCCTGGGCGAGAATTATATCGAGGAAGCCGTCGAAAAGATTGCTGCGTTGAAAGAAACTGGTGTAGAATGGCATATGATCGGTCACGTGCAGAGCCGGAAGGCGGCCCTGGCGGCGAAACATTTTTCATTGCTGCACTCGCTCGACTCGGTCAAGCTGGCTCGACGACTTGACGGTGCTTGTGCTGAAATGAAGAGAACGCTGCCGGTGCTGCTGGAATTCAACATTAGCGGCGAGGAAAGCAAATTTGGCATGCGGGCGTGGTCTGAAAAAGATTGGTCAAGTCTGCTGCCGGAGATAGAACAGATCCTGGGGTTGGCCCATCTTCACGTGAAGGGCCTGATGACCATGCCGCCGTACAGCCCGGACCCGGAGTTCACCCGGCCTTATTTTGTCCGCCTGCGGAAGCTGCAAGAATTCCTGGCGAATCGTTTCCCGCAAGCAGATTGGTCTGAGTTATCCATGGGAACCAGTGTGGATTACCGCACTGCTGTTGAAGAAGGCGCAACGTATGTGCGGGTCGGCGAGGCGATTTTAGGACCACGTAACCAATAGGACATCCATGACTTTGCTGCTGGCTAACTTCATCAACCTCATCGCGAATATACTGATAGCCATTATTTTCATTGATTCCATACTTTCTTTTTTCGTCGATCCTTATCATCCCGTGCGAAGATTTTTGGGCGTGATCATCAATCCGATGCTCGTTCCCATTCGCAGGTTTATTCCACCGGTTGGGATGTTCGACCTCAGCCCGCTGATCTTGATGATCGTCATCAAGGTGATTGCTTACATTCTTGTCCGAATAATCATCCTGCTGTGAGGTGACCATGACCGAACGAAATTTGCATCTCCATGATGGAAAAAAGGGAGCCGCCCTGGCTGTGCGTGTAACACCCCGCGCCAGCAAGAATGAGATCTGCGAAGTTTTGTCGGATGGAACCGTGAAGGTCCACCTGACGGCGCCGCCGGTGGATGGGGCGGCCAATGAAGCACTGCTAAAATTCCTGGCGAATGTCTTGAAAGTGCCGATCTCCCATCTGGATGTGGTGGCAGGCACGAAGGGACGTGACAAGATCATCTCTGTGGTGGATATGGACGCAGCCACACTTCACAAGAAGATCGTCGAGAATATCAGTTAGCCAGCTCTACGAACAATAAGTTTCAGGGGACAAGACCGTACAACAAGCGGTACATACTATAATTCTCATAGATCGAGCGGATGTAATTGCTCGTTTCGGGGAAGCGAATGACCTCGAGGAACAGGTCCTGGTCGCTGCCCGAAAGGGCAAGCCAGGCATTGGCTGATGAAACCCCGGCGTTATACGATGCCAATGTGGCGTAAAGATCGCCTTCCAAACGATTTCGGTTAAGTTTCAGGTAATTTGCGCCCAAAGTAACGCTGACTAATGGGCGGTAAAGATGATCAGGGGTGAAATTGACGGGCCAGCCGAGATTCTTGGCGATTTCTTCACCGGTAGATGGAACGATCTGCATCAGTCCCCTGGCTCCAGCCGATGAACGGACAAAACCCTCAAACAAACTCTCCTGCCGGACGATGGCGTACAGAAAGAGGACATCAAAATTGTTCTGCTTTGCGGCCGGTTCGATGATATCTTGATAATATAGCCCGTAACGGATGTGGTTGAAATAACGCGGCGCAGCCAGTGTCTGGGATTGGGTATTCTGTCCGGCCAGGGATAACACCTGGCGGGTTGCGAAAATTGCCGGGCGGTAGAGACCCAGGTCAAGCAGGTAATTCGCCAGGCGGTAGCATTGGGCAGGATCGTTCTCCACGGCGAAGCGGAGATCTTCGAATTCGAGGCGAGCCTCGTCCATGAATCCCATAGACCAGAGTTCGGTCCCGCGGATGAGGCGGCCATCTTGCAGGAGTTCGCCGGGAGCGGAAAGGTCGGTGCCGGCGGGCAGGTTGAACGTAACCCGCATCCACGATTCGGCCTCGGCCCGTTCAACGGCAAAATCCACATTGAGATTAATTATGGATGACGGGTCGAAGGGGGGTTTATTATGGAGCATATCCTGCGCCCGCAGGCTGTAATAATCGGTGGCGTCCAGCGCAGCGGCCTGCTGCCAGGCTGCCTGGGCGGCGCTGGTGTCACCCAGGCTGTTCTGAACTTTCCCGATCCAAAATTGTGCCCGCGCCTGTTCTTCGATGGTTTGAGAGAAGATCAAGCCACGTTGGAAGGCCAGTAGCGCGCCGTTGCCATTCCCGGCCCGCACATGAGCGATCCCAGCCTGGAAAAGTGCCTGTGGGACCAGCTCGCTGCCGGGGAAATCGTCGGCGATGCGTTCCCAGATGGCGGCGGCATCGGCGAGACGACCGGAGCGTTCGTAGATCCGCCCGGCGGTTACGAGAGCCTGTGGGGCGAACATGATATCCGGACTGGCAGCAGCATAGTCCAGGAGCGTTTGAGCGGCCTCATCGTATTGATCCAGTTCAAACCATTGATTGTCTGCTTTTTCACCCCAGGCGGAATGCCAGTTCGTGTTGGTGGGAAAATCAGAAATGAAGAGGGTAAGCTCGTCTACACCTTCCTGATAACTGCCGAGTTTGAGCAACGTCAACGCATGATAGTAGAGGGCTGTGCCATCCTCATCGAGACCGGCGGTCATGTAGCGTTTGAATGCATCCAGCGCATAGCCATATTGAGAGGCGTAATAATCCACCAGACCCCGGTCCAGGTCGCTGACCGGGACTCCGGCGTTCACCAGCGTCACCAGAGCGGAATAGGAATCGAACGACAATGGATAATTTTCCACCGCGTGGAGGAAAAAAGGATAGGCAAGGTCGCTTTGGCCCTTGTTCAGGTAGATCTGCCCTCGAAGCAGGTCCAATTGGGCGCGCAGGTAATCATCCGAGGTGGCTTCGAAAAGGGCGTCGTATTTTGACAGGGCAGTGGTCGTATCGCCCATGTTGGCATACGCACGGGCTATTTTGACTTGAATGTCGGTATTGTCGCCGATGTGGGGAGCATTGAGGGCGACTTCATAGGCGGCAATCGCTTCGGGATGATTTCCTGAGGCTGCGTAGGCATCGGCGCGTAATTCCTGGGCGAACGCATCGAGGACCTGAGGCCGGAGGGCCAGGTAGACCGTGAAGGCCTGGGCAGCTTCGGTGTAGCGTTCCAATGTCATGTAGATCCTGCCCATGAGAAAATATGCCTGGATGGCGTTTTCCGAATTGGGAAAACTGTTGGCGAGATTCCACAGGTCTTCCAGGGCTTTGCCATAATTCCCGCCTGCGTATTCCACCCGGCCCAATCCCCACAGGGCGGCAGCACGGGTGGCAGGGTCCGTGGCATTGGTGAGGGCTTGTTGATATTCCACCTGGGCGCGGACGTAATCGCCATTGAAGAATTCATGATCGCCAACCTCCAGACGAACCTCGGCCGTGGGTGTTGGTGTGGGAGTATCGGCTGGAAGGGAAGTCGGAGTGGCGGTGACGCCTGGCGGCAACGTGGGTGAGATTGCTGGAGTGGGAGTGAGCGCGGGAACAGCCGGTGAAAGGGAACATGCAGCGAGGGTCAGTGCAAGCAGCCCGGCAAGAAAGCGGTTTCTAAGCATAATAATCCTTATAATTGAGAAAAGAGAGCGTGTCAATGCTTGCCAATCTGACCAAGGCATGTTAAACTGCCACAGGATTAACGGCGCCCCTATGGGCGTCTTTTCCTGTCTGACAAATGCGAACAGTTTTTTGGGATTACGATAAGCAAGGGTTGTGTTTGATCGACCAGCGGCTTCTACCGTCGAGGCTGGAGGTCGTCTTTCTTCGTACCTGCGCTGATGTCGTCGAGGCCATTCGCAATATGACCGTGCGCGGCGCTCCCGCCATTGGAGCCGCGGCCGCCTTCGGGATGGCTCTGGCAGCACGGGAGTCAGCCGCCAATGAGTTTACTGCCTTGCTGGTCGACTTGCGGGCAGCGGCGGAGTTGTTAAAGTCTTCACGGCCGACAGCGGTGAACCTGGCCTGGGCAACCGAGCGGATCATCTGTGCAATCGAAGAACGGATCAAGACCGCCTCCGACGTTTCCATTTTGAAGGCATCTGTTCTGGAAGAAGCCCAGAGGATCGCTGATGAAGATGTGGAGATCAACAAGCGCATGGCTGAACATGGCGCAGCCCTGATCGATGACGGCGATACGATCATCCATCACTGCAATACCGGCGCGCTGGCGGTGGTGGACTGGGGCACGGCGCTGGGAGTCATCCGCACGGCTGCCGGACAAGGGAAGAGACTGCATGTACTGGTGGATGAGACCCGTCCACGCCTGCAGGGGGCACGGCTGACCGCCTGGGAATTGGAGCAATACGGCATTCCCTACGAGATCATCAGCGATAACATGGCGGGTCATTTCCTTTCCACCGGGCAGGTCCAAAAGGTCCTCTTTGGGGCGGACCGGGTGGCTGCCAACGGGGACGTCGCCAACAAGATCGGCACTTATATGCTGTCCCTGGCAGCGCACGACAACGGAGTCCCGGTTTATGCGGTCGTGCCAACATCGACGATCGACCTTTCCATCGCTCATGGAGGCTTGATCCCAATCGAAGAGCGTGATCCCGCGGAAGTGTTGGATATTCAAATTCATGGCGAGCGGGTCGCTCCGGCGAATGCGAAAGCCCGCAATCCCGCATTTGATATCACCCCGAACAGATTGATCACGGCAATCATTACCGAAAACGGAATTATTGAACCACCATTCGATGTTAATCTTGCAAGCATCAAGAAACCCGAGAAGGCCTCATCATAAGGATCGCTTAAGCCGATCTGAAACTTTGAACCAAAGGATCAACGATGGACATCTTATTAACCGGCTCAGTTGCCTATGATTATTTGATGACGTTCCCTGGCACTTTCAAAGAACAAATATTGCCAGAGCGGCTGGAGAAGATCAGCCTGTCATTCCTGGTGGATTCGATGTCCAAGCAATATGGCGGGATCGCTGCCAACATTGCCTACAACCTGGCGCTCCTGGGAGAGCATCCGCGGGTGATGGCGACGGTGGGAGAGGATTTTCGAGAATATCGGACCTGGTTGGAAAGCAAGGGGGTGGATACCACCCTGACGCAGGTGATCCCCGGTTTGTATACAGGCTCATTCTTTGCCACGACCGACCAAACAAATGCCCAGATCGCCAGTTTTTATCCCGGCGCGATGGGGGCCTCGGCGCGGCAGTCCTTGCTCGATGCGAGTCCCAGGCCTGACCTGGTGGTGGTCTCACCCAGCGCGCCCGAGGCGATGACCAAATTCGCGGCAGAATGTCGCCAACTTAATATCCCCTATCTATACGATCCCAGCCAGCAGATCTTGCGCCTGGAAGGTCCCGAACTGGCGCGGGATATGGATGGAGCCCATTTTCTTTTTGTGAATGATTACGAATTCGATTTAATCTGCAAGAAGACCGGTTTCTCTCTGGCGCAAATGCTTCAACACGTGGAAACTATCGTGGTGACGAGAGGCAAAGATGGTTCGACAATTTTTGCAGCCGGAAGGGAGTACAATATCCCAGTCGTTCCCGAAGTGAGCATTGTCGATCCGACAGGCGTGGGTGATGCTTTCCGGGGAGGTTTCCTGGCGGGTTATGCGCGCGGCTGGGAATGGGAATTGTGCGGGCAGATCGGTTCGCTGGCTGCCACGTACTGTCTTGAGAAAAAGGGAACGCAGAATCACACCTTTACGCCCGAAGAGTTTGTGCAGCGATTCCGTCAAACCTTTGACGATAAGGGTATTTTGGATAAACTCATTTTGGAATTCTCGGAGAAGAAAAATGACTAATTTCGATATAAAAGATAAATCGCTCGCTGAAGGTGGGCGGCGGCGGATCGACTGGGCCGAACGGGAAATGCCCGTTCTGCGGACCATTCGCGAACGTTTCGCCAAGGAAAAACCTCTAAAGGGAGTGCGGCTTTCAGCCTGCCTGCATGTGACCACAGAGACTGCCAACCTGGCACGGGCATTGACTGCCGGCGGGGCGGACCTGGTCTTGACGGCCTCCAATCCACTTTCGACGCAGGACGATGTGGCGGCGGCGCTGGTCAACATCTACGAAGTGCCTACCTTTGCCATCAAGGGTGAAGATAACGTCACCTATTACAAGCATATCAGCGCAGCCCTGGACCACAAACCACATATGACCATGGATGACGGCGCGGACCTGGTCTCTACCATCCACAAGGAGCGGCGCGAGTTATTGCCCGGCATTATCGGCGGCACTGAAGAGACTACTACCGGCGTAATCCGCTTGCGGGCTATGGCTGCAGATGGGATGTTAAACTTCCCTGTGATCGCGGTCAATGACGCCATGACCAAACATTTCTTCGACAACCGCTATGGCACGGGTCAGTCCACGCTGGACGGCATCGTCCGGGCCACCAATGTATTGCTGGCGGGGAAGAACTTTGTCGTGTGCGGATACGGCTGGTGCGGACGCGGCCTGGCTTCACGGGCACGCGGGATGGGCGCGCTGGTCATTATCACCGAAGTGGATCCCCTGAAAGCCCTCGAGGCGGTCATGGACGGGTTCCAGGTGATGCCGATGATGGAAGCCTCCAAAATCGGCGACATCTTCTGCACGGTCACCGGCGATATCAATGTGATCGACAAGCACCATTTCGAGATCATGAAAGACGGCGCCATCGTTGCCAATTCGGGACATTTCAATGTGGAGATCAACATTCCTGCTCTGGCAGAAATGGCGAAGGAAAAGCCCAGCCTCGTTCGGCCTTTCGTGGAACAATACACACTCAAGAATGGCCGCAAGATCTTCATCCTGGGAGAAGGCCGCCTGATCAACCTGGCCGCTGCCGAAGGACACCCGGCTTCGGTGATGGATATGTCATTCGCCAACCAGGCGCTGGCGGCTGAATTCATGGTCAAGAACGCGGCCACGCTCGAGAAGCGGGTCTACTCCGTCCCGGCCGAAGTGGACGCGGAGATCGCCCGCATCAAACTCGATGCCATGAATATCAAGATCGATGCATTGACGGCGGAACAGGTGAAATATCTCAATTCGTGGGAAGAAGGCACCTAGGCCTTTTCCACTAGCGCATACAAAAAAATCTCGCGGTCACCCCGCGAGATTTTTTGATAGGCAATCATTAGGATGCGGATAGGCAGGATTTTCTAAGGATTGTATGATTGAAGTACACTAAAATATCTCAAAAGGAAAATCATGCTAACAAAATTTCGTGAACCTGTTAACGGATTTACCCACCTGGGCGGAGCGGTTGCGGCTCTGGCGGGCCTGATCGCCTTGCTGAGCGCCAGTTGGGGTGCGCCGATGAAACTTATCTCCGTCATCATCTACGGGCTGAGTTTAATTGCCATGTTCGCCGCCAGCGCCACCTATCACCTGGCGGTGGTATCCGCAAGCACTCTGAGTGTGCTGCGGAAACTAGATCACTCGGCGATATTCCTGTTGATCGCCGGAACGTATACGCCGTTCTGCCTGGTCGCATTCACCGGTTTTTGGCGGGAAGGTTTGCTGGCGATCATCTGGGCGATTGCAGCGATCGGAATCGTTATCAAAGTAATCTATGTAAAATCGCCACGCTGGCTGCATACCGGCACATATATTGTCATGGGTTGGCTGTGCATGATGGCTGCACCTCAAATGCCGGCCGTTCTTCCCACCAGTGCCATCACATGGCTGGTTATCGGGGGAGTATTCTATACTTTTGGAGCGGTCATCTACGGAACCAAGATCTTCGATTTTGTCCCGGGTAAATTCGGGTTCCATGAGGTCTGGCACATTTTCGTCATCCTGGGAGCATTGGCACATTTCGTGTCGGTGACAATATTAATCGTGCAGCCGCGCTGAGTTCGCAGGTTATCTCTTTAATGCAGACTCCATGAATTTCGCCCACACGGGATCGGAAGAAGGATCCCAAATTCGGTAGGTATCCACAAGCGCATCCTCCAATCTCCAGCCCAACTTTTTGATGCGATACAGGGCGGAAAAGGCAGATACGCGCATATTGGCAGCACAGTGAACGAGGACCTTTTTACCTGCCTGCGCATCCATGGCATCGAAGAATAGATCCAGGTCTGATCCGGTGGGGTTCTCCCAAATTACAGGGATGTGAATGTAGTCCATGCCCAGGTCTTTGACGACCCGGGCTTCATCCTGTAGGGCATTGGTGCTGGTGGACAATGCCAGGTTTATCACCGTCTCGACGCCGGCACCAGCTAACTCGCCAAACTGCTCCCGGGTCGGCTGACCGCTGGTCAACCAGGTCTCGGTCAGGGGGAGGAAATTATAGATATCCAGCAGTGTATTCATGATATACCTCCTGTCTTGGTCTGCAAGGAATAGACTTTCTGAGTATAGTCGCTGTAGTTGCCATTGAACGCTTTCAGGCAAGCATTGTCAAGAACGACGATCCGTTCGACAGTGCGGTCAAGGAAATAGCGGTCATGCGAAATGACGAGAACGGTCCCGACGAAATCTGCCAGGGCGTTTTCGAGCACTTCGGCAGAAGCGATGTCGAGATTGTTGGTGGGTTCGTCAAGCAGCAGGAAATTTGCCCCGGAAAGAACCAGCAGCGCCAACTGTAAACGGCTGCGCTCACCGCCGGAGAGATCGCCGATCCGCTGAGTGGCCTGTCTATAGGTGAACAGGTAGCGCAACAGAAAGGCAACCGCATTCGACTCGCTCATATTGCCGCTGCGCCGGACTGTATCCAGCAAGGTCATATCAAAATCCAGTGTGTCGTGTTCCTGGGCATAATAGCCCACCTTTACGCTGGGACCGATCTTGATCTCGCCTACATCGGGTTGGTCCTGCCCAAGGATGAGGCGGAGGAGGACGGATTTGCCGGCGCCGTTTGGACCGATGAGGCCGACCCGCTCCCCATGACGGATGAGCAGGTTGGCTCCGGTAATGATCGGACGGGCGTAGGTCTTGTGAATGTCCACGATCTCGAGGACCTGGTTGGACCCCCGCCAACCATTTAGTTGCAGGCCCATCTTCTTTCGTTCCAAGACAGGGCGGTCCTTCCGCTGCACTTTTTCGAGACGGGTTTCCATGGAACGGACGCGGCTGGCGAATTTGTCGCTGACCTGCACCCACAGCCGGTAGCGCTTGAGAGCCATTTCCATGCGGGCGATGGAGCGCTGCTGGATCTGGAAAAGTTCCTCGGCGCGGGCAAGACGCTCCTGCTTGTCGATAATGTATTCGGTGTAGTTACCTGAAAAGGTGGTCAGACGACCGTCTTCGATCTCGGTAATATGTGTGACGACCGCGTCCAAGAGATAGCGGTCATGGGAAATCAACACGACTGCGCCGGGGTAATCCAAGATCAGCCGTTCGAGGAAGGCTTTTGCCGGCAGGTCAAGGTGGTTGTCGGGTTCATCCAACAACAGGACGGAGGGTTTTTCCATGATCAGACGGGCCAACCCGACCAACTTCTTCTGCCCGCCGCTCAGGACGCCGATGGGTTTTTCCATGTCGGCAGGCGGCAACCCCAGGCCAAGGAGAATCTCGCGGACGCGCCTGGGATAATTTTCACCGCCAAGGGTCTCATATTCATCCAGAATGCGGGCGTGGTTTTCGAGTGTATGCGCTAACCTGGATGGCATATTGTAGACGGCTGGATCGGCCAATTGCGTCTCCAGTTTTTGCAATTCAGCCACCACTTCGGCGAACCGTGGATTCCCTTCCAACGCCAATTCATAAGCGCTGCGGGAGGGATCGAATTCAGGTTGCTGTGGCAGGTAACCCACGCTGGTTGAGCGCGCAAAAGCAATGGATCCGCCCGGTTCAGCCGTGTATTCACCGGTGATAAGCTTGAAGAGGGATGACTTTCCAGCCCCGTTCGGGCCAACCAGGCCGATCTTCTGGTCATGCTGGATCTCCCAGGACAGGTCGCGGAAGAGCGCCCGGGCTCCGAGTACAAGGGTTAGGTTGGATAGACTGATCGATATCATTAGTTCCTCGCTGATAGAAAGAAAAACAAAAATGCCGCAGGGCTGGCCTGCGGCATTGGAAAACCTTATTCTGATCTGGACTTTAGAGTTTTCGGGCAACAGGCGCGGTTTTATAGTCCCCATTGCCAGTGAAACCACTGACCACCACAAAAAGCATCGAAGTTGCACGATTGGCGTGTATCATTTCGACGGCATTATATCATAATTCAATGGACCGATTTATGGGCAACGGGGAACGTCTATCAGCGCAATGGCAGAGACGCCGCCCGTGTTGAAAGCGCCCACACCGAAGGTGTCGAATAAAACTCCACCAGTACCCTGATCGTATCGCAATGTCATCTGGAATTGAGTGGAATCCGCCGGCAGGTCGGAGGGGAGGGCCGAGTTGTTCCTGAAAATGCGATAGCCGGTCTCGTTGGTGGAATTGTCCTGCCAGTTCAGCGTGACCAATTCGATCCAAATAGGTGTCTGGTTACGGAAGCCACTGTCGCATATGCGGCTCTGGGTAAGGTTGCCGGGCCCAATGGGAGAAAGTTCTGTAGGGGTGAAGGTGGGCGTATCAGTTGGCTGGATGGTAGTGGTCGGAGTGAAAGTGGAAGTGAATCTGGCTGTCGGCAGCAGCGGGGCAGCGAAAAGCGGAATGTTGGTGGTATCACCAGTAACAGTGGCATACTGTCCCCAAAGCCAGCAAACGCCTCCAGCGGGAGTGTTAATGACCCAATAATTGTTGGAGGGGTATTTCCCAATGATGCGGGCTGTTTGACCGGGATTAAACACCGTAACAAACGCATAATTCACGCTTGGACCCGTGCGGCAGTTTGTGGAAACGCTCACGCTGACCTGCGGAAAATCCTGTCCGCCCGATACCGGGATGAGCGGTGTTTCGGTCACGGTGGGCGTAAGGGAGGCCGTGGGGGTCGAAGTCGCGGTCGAGGTCGGTGTTTGAACGGTAGCAGTGGGAGTGGGGGTAACGGTGGATGCAGCAGGTACATTACATGCCAGTGTAGCCAGTACAAGCACCATCAGCGCAGAAAAAATACTTCTCTTTTTCATAGAAACCTCCGAGATCCAGCAACGGAAGAGTTGATAAACGGATGGTAGAGTATCGAAGGAAAATTCTTCCTAGAAGGGTCCTAACAGTGGAGTTTCGGTAGGTGTATTAGAGGGTTCGGGAGTGGGTGGATCTGTGGGAGTAAATGTTGGCAGATCAGTCGGGGATGGAGTTGACGTGGGAGGTATTGAAGTGGGAGAGAAAGTATTCGTAAATGTGGGCGTATAAGTGCGGGTAAAGGTAGGCTGCAAGGTGGCAGTGGGAGTGTACGTGAAAGTGAAGGTAGGCGTGAAAGTGCGAGTGAAAGTGAAAGTAGGCGTGAAAGTGAATGTTGGCGTGAAAGTGCGAGTGTAAGTGAAGGTAGGAGTAAAGGTTGCAGTGAAGGTGGTAGTGCTCGTGAATGTAGGCGTGAAAGTGGGTGAGAACGTCCAGGTTGGGGTAAAGGTCCGGGTGGGAGTGAACGTGAGGGTGGGCGAGCTTGTCCTGGTCCGAGTTGAGGTACGAGTAGGCAGCGGCGGAAGTGAATAAATAGGGAGGCTGCTGATGTCACCGGTAACTGTCACATTTTGATCCCACAGCCAGCAAATTCCACCATAGGGAGTGTTGATGATCAAGTAGTTGGCTGCAGGATACCTTCCAAGTACCTGCGCAGTAGCGCCGGACCTCAATAAGAGTACAAAAGCATACGAAGTTCCAGGCCCTGTGCGGCAATTGGTGAGTTCGAGCACAGTCAGGCGGGGAAATATCCTTCCGCCGGAGACGGGTATAAGAGGTGTGGTAGTAGCCGTAGGCCTTTTTGTGATAGTCGAACTTGGCGTGCCAGTAGGCGCCGGGCTGGTGGGTGTTGGTGGCAGCCCCACGCTTTCGGTGGACATTGTGCAAGCCGCTGTCATAATGAACACGAGTAATAAGGATAAAATCAAGGTTTTATTTCTCAAAAACAGACTCCTCAGTCCTGCATAAAGGCAGGGTATTACGATATGCGATTATACACCAATAAGGTAATATATATCCAAATAATAAATAGGAATTTAGGGCTATCCTGATAGATGCCTGGTGACCCGTACGGGGTTTTCATCTGCCCGGTTTGCTCTGCCCAAAAATGAAACTATCTGATAGAATACAGCCCGCACGCCGGAATCCATTCATGGTCAGGCTCCACCCCGGTCTCTACTTCCGGGGTTTTTATTTGTCAGATCTTAAATGAGGAGCATGAATTCCGACGATTTTCTCAGCGAGTTCATTTCAAGGGTTAAGAATGTTAATCGAAAGAAAAGACTTAAGAAACATAGCCATCATCGCCCACGTTGACCATGGAAAGACTACCCTGGTCGATGGACTGCTCAGGCAATCCCATACATTCAGGGAGAACCAGCAAGTAGCCGAGCGGGTGATGGATTCCAATGACCTGGAACGCGAACGCGGTATCACCATCCTGGCAAAGAATACCGCCATCACCATCCCCGACCCACAGACCGGCGAAGTGGTAAAGATCAACATTGTTGACACACCCGGCCATGCCGATTTTGGCGGTGAAGTGGAACGGGTGATGAACATGGTCGATGGGGTACTGCTGCTGGTCGATGCTGCTGAAGGTCCCATGCCGCAAACACGTTTTGTGTTGAAAAAGGCGCTCGAAATGGGCCATAAAGCCGTCGTGGTGATCAACAAAGTCGACCGCAAGGATGCCGAACCTGAGCGGGTGGTCAACCAGACCTTCGATCTTTTCATCGAGTTGGGCGCCACGGACGCACAGGCAGATTTCCCAATCGTGTATGCTCAGGCTACCTCTGCGCAGGCTGGCACCACGCCGGACCTGGGTCCGGACCTGCAGCCGTTGTTCCAGGCTATCCTTCGACACATCCCCGCGCCGATGGTGGACCCTCAGGCACCTTTGCAGATACTGGTTACCACTCTCGGCTATGACGATTATCGCGGCGTGACGGCTGTGGGCCGGGTCCATGCCGGTTCGATCAAGGCGGGACAGGCATTGGCGCGGCTGAAAGTGGATGGAACGAATGTGCCCGAGCGAGCCCGCTACCTGTACGTGCATCAGGGTTTGAATAAAGTGGAAGTGGAACAGGCTGAAGCCGGTGAGATCATCGCCCTGGCAGGCCTGGAAGGGATCGCCATTGGTGAGACCCTGGCAGACCCGGAGAGCCCGGTCGCTCTGCCGACCATCAAGGTGGAAGAGCCAACCGTCCGAATGACCTTTGGGGTGAATACATCACCCTTCTCGGGCAAGGAAGGCAAGTGGAGCACATCCCGCAAGCTGCGAGAACGGCTTTTCGAAGAATTGCGCACCAATGTATCCCTGCGGGTCCAGGAAACTGAATCGGCGGATACATTCCTCGTTTCCGGCAGAGGCGAATTACATCTGGCGATATTGATCGAGACCATGCGCCGCGAGGGATATGAATTCCAGGTCTCGCGACCGGAAGTGATCTACAGGCAGGCGGAAGACGGTACGCAACTGGAACCGTATGAAGAAGTCCACATTGAGACAAGCCCCGAAACCGTGGGTGTGGTCGTGGAAATGCTGGGGGCGCGCCGCGGCAAGATGATGGATATGCAGGATACGGGTCAGGGCAGCGTGCGGCTGGTCTACCTGGTGCCCACGCGCGGCCTGCTGGGCTTCCGATACCAGTTCTTGACGGCGACGCGTGGAAATGGGGTCATGAACGCCCTTTTCCACGGATATGAGGAAATGGCCGGGCCAATGGCTCAACGCTCCACCGGTTCGCTGATCGCGTGGGAGATGGGCGACACGACCGCTTATGCGTTGAAGAGTGCGGAAGAGCGCGGCAACCTTTTCTACGGGCCGGGAGTGTCTGTTTACGAAGGCATGGTCATTGGCGAAAATGCCCGCCCGGGCGACATCCCGATCAACGTTTGCCGGAAGAAGCACCTGACGAATATGCGTTCATCTCACGGTGACATGGAAATCCGCCTGACCACGCCTCGACAGATGAGCATCGATGAGGCCATCGAGTATCTCTCGGAAGATGAATTATTGGAAGTAACCCCGCAATCCTACCGGATCCGGAAGAGGATCTTGAATACAGACGACCGTGGCAAGCAATCGAAGAAAGCCAAAGACGCGCTGGAAGAATGACGGGAATATCAGGAAGAATCGTCAGGAGGCTGCAATAGGCAGCCTCCTGATTTATTTAACTATACAGTTTTAGATGCTATTGATGTGGATGGGCTTTGAAGAAATCCCAGATGATCTGCGAGGCGGGGATTATATATTGGGAGGGCCAACTATGCCCGATCCCATTGACGGCGTATAACTCCACGGCGGAATTATCCTGGCAGGATGAATAGACGGTGTGCGTGGACACGCTCCCTTCCTCAATCTGAGGAGCATCGTCGCATCCGTTGATCTTCACCCAGGCGGCAATACTCTCCCCAACAGACGGGAAGGGCTGGTCTGGGGAAGGGAGATTACCACCACCATCAAAGGGAACGGTCGGATCGTTGGTGCCATGAAAATGGATCACTGCAACCGGGTTTTTGGGCTGGCAATCTTCATACGTCAGCACGCCGCCGACAGGTCCCACCGCGGCAAATGTATCTGACATCTGGCAGGCTAATTTGTAGGAGAGCAAGGCTCCATTCGAGAATCCGGCCGCATACACGCGGGCCGGATCGACCTTCACCAGAGTGCCCACATCCTCGATGATCTGGCGGACAAAGGCAGTTTCATCGACATTGTTATCAAGCGCGTAACCGCAGCACGTCCCGCCATTCCATGACTGGGAATTACCAGTACCGCTCCCATTCGGGTAGACAACCACAAAGCCATTGGCATCTGCAATAGCGTCCATACCGCTGGATTGTTGAATGTAGGAGCCATTTCCTCCCAATCCATGAAATATAAAAACCAATGGCTGTGGGTTGGAGGATGATAAACCTGCGGGAATGTGGATGATGTAACTCCGCTCCAGACCATCAACGGTGAGCATCCGCTGATCATCCACGGGAAGGATTGTCGCGGCTGGCGCCGGTTCGGTTGGTGGAGCCGTGGTGATCGTGGCGGTAGGAATTAGCGGTGTGGCCGGAGTGGCTTGTGAGCAGGATGTAAGGACCGCCAGTAACAGCAGGGTAGTCAGGGCGATGAATGTAAGACGGTTCATTTTCTCGATTCTCCTTGCGATAGAGGTGTTAAACGGCTTGCTTCACCGGCATTATTTTGCCCTGTGTAATCGTCACCAGATCTGCAGGGGATAATTTGAAAACTGCATTAGGCGTGCCAGCGGCTGACCAGATGAGGGGATATTGGAACAGGTCTTCATCGATATAGGTTTCGACAGGCTGGGGGTGAGCTACAGGGGGAACCCCGCCAATGGCGAAGCCGGTCAATACGCGCACAAAATCTGGGTCTGCCCGGCCGATGGTTTCACCACAATACTCGCCGATCTTCTTCTCGTCGACCCGGTTCACCCCGCTCGCGAGGACGAGGATGCCTTTGTTGGTTTCCTTGCTTTTGAATATGACCGATTTGACAATTTGGCCGAGCAGGCAGTTGACCCGGGCGGCAGCTTCCTGGGCGGTGTGGGTGCTTTCAGCGAATTCGATCACCTCGAATTGAGGGCCGAAGGTATTGAGGGCGTTCTGGACTTTTTGTGCCGAAGAACTGAGTGGATGCATGAGCAGAACTCCTTGATGACTTTGGCAAAATTAGTTTATCATGCCCTGGAAAAACATACCCCAGCCGAAAGTATAAGTTTACGGCGGATGGTCGCTTTCGATTGAAACTTCTTATTTTATGGAGAGTGGGTTATGCGTGGAAATCAGAGGCTCGCAACTAGCGTTGGGACCTCCAAAAAGATGAATACGCAACCTTGGAATTATAGGCGAGATTGATCCAGGCTGGCTCGCAACTTGATCCCCAGGTCGCGTAATTGACCGAAACTGACCGGCTTAACCAGTACGTAATCGCTCTGTTCGCTCAGTTTTTCGGCAAGCAACGAATCAAATGTAGTCAAGACAATGATGACATTCTTCAGGTCAGGATTATTGCGAATGTAAGATAGGACGCGGTCACCGGTAACGCCGGGCAGGTACAAGTCCAGGATGATCACGGCAGGTTGAAGGCTGGCCAGGCGGTCAATAGCCAGCAATCCATCCGCGACGGTCTGGATCTCGAAACCGGCCAATTTCATGGCTTGAGTGAAAATATCGGTGAGTGAATCGTTGTCTTCGATGATCAATGCGAGGGGGTTAGTTAAGAGTGTATTCATAGGATCAACCGGGGAGAATCACAAGGGGGAGGGTAATGGTAAATGTGCTGCCGGTACCGACCTGGCTTTTCAAGTCGATGGAGCCTTCCATCAAAGCAGTGAGCTGCCGGACAATGGCCAAACCGAGGCCGGAGCCTTCGATCATGCCTTTCCGCTCGACTTGGCGGAAGGGTTCAAAGATGGCTCGTTGGGCATCTTCAGGTATGCCAGAGCCGGTGTCGGTGACTTGCAGAGCCCATTCGGTTGAGTTGAGGGGGAACAGCCGCACTTTCACCGAGCCTTTGGAGGTGAATTTCATGGCGTTGTTGACCAGGTTGTATAAGATCTGCCTAAGCCAGTATGGGTCTGCACAGAGTTCTTCGGGTAAGGCGGGATCGATTTCCGAGATGAATTCGATCCCCTTTTTCTTTGCCATGAACCCGGTCAGCGACTTGACTGCTTCCGTCAGTTCGGCGGGTTTGAAGTTACGCGGGCGGATGACGATCCGCCCCGTCTCGAGTTGAGCCTGACCGATCAGGTTATTGGCGAAGGCGAGCAGACGGTTGGCGCTGTCGAGTATCTCGGCGGCGGCATTCTGCTGGTCTCTGTTGACCTTGCCGAGCACACCTGTTTGAAGCATTTCGGCATACCCCATGATGGTCCCCAGGGGAGTGCGCAGGTCGTGGCTGACGCTGGCAAGGAGCTGCGTTTTCATCCGGTTGGCCTGCACAGCCTGTTCGTGGGCGTGTTTTAATTCTTCGTCGGCTTCTTTGCGGACACTGACATCCTGTTTGATGGCGATGAAATGGGTGGGATGCCCTTCCTCCATCAAGGAGGTGATGGTCATCTCCTCGTGGTAGGTGGTTCCATCTTTCCGGCGGTTGGTCAATTCTCCATGCCACACTCTCCCGGCCTGGATCGTTTCCCAGAGTGACCGATAAAAATCGTCCGGTTGGTCGCCCGACTTCAGGAACCGCATGTTATGCCCAAGGACCTCATAAGGCTCATAACCGGTCAAACGGGAAAAGGCCGGATTGGTCCATTCGATATTTCCCAGAGCATCTGTAATCACAATGCCGTTTTCGACGGCTTCGAGGGCGGTGCTCTGGAGCAGCATCTGACTCTGGGCTAACTTTTCGTCGGTGATGTCCGTCATGGTTGCCATCCGACCAGTAACCTGACCGTTCCGCCCGAGGATGGGCGCGAGCCGCAGGCGATAGATCCGCCGGGTGGGACCGTCTCCGTAGGATATCTCGTGGCTGACCTCGAAGGCGGTGCCGCTCTGAGTATTCCATTCGATCCAGGCAGGGAAAACCTGCTGGATGTTCTGCCCGATCATGATGGATTCGGGACGACCAAAGATCCGCTGAGCGGCCGGATTGATCTCGACGATGCGCCCGCGCGGATCTGCGATAATAATGCCGTCTTGCATGATCCTGAAGATCTGACCCTGGTCGACCGGCAGGATATCCAGCAAACCCAGGCGCGCAAATCCAATTTCAAATGCGATCATCGCAAGAGTGAAGGCCAGAGGCGTCCAGTCCAAGCCTGATTCAATGAGATAAACGATATTCCCTATCCAGGGGATGAGTATCCCAATGAGCATCACCAACGCCTGCGCCCGGTAGAGGTTGCGCGTATGCGTCACCATGTGGACCAGGACTGAAGTTGCCAGCACGATCAGCAGGTAGGAGTAGACGATATTAACGTTATACCAGAGACCATGGGTCAAGCCAACCGGTCCAACGCCCGCAGCAGGCATTTGAATACTTGCCCACAGGAGGTGATGGGAATCATTCGTGAGAGCGAGCAGGAAAGTTATTATCGGGATAATCAAGACAGCAATGAACCGTTCCCGAGTGATCCATTTCCCCCGCCCACTGTAGATCAAAGCAAATGAGAAAAGTGCCACAGGAATGAAGGGAATGCCCGCATATTCCACCTTCATCAGGATGATCTTCAGTGCTGGATCCGTGATGGCGATTTCCAAGGCGTAGGCAATCGACCATACCGCCACACTGATGATCGCCCAGGCGATGGATGGTGCACCGGGTGTCTTCCTGAGTGACCACACGCGGGTTAACAGGTAAATCGAAATGGAAATACTGATCGCCAGGAAGACGATGTATAAAATGAACATCACCGGCATGAATTGCTCCAAGAGCACATGAGTGTCTATACTATATCAAACTATTCCCCCATGGGCAAGCAGGCAGTAGCCTGGATGCTGAAAAAATCAGCGGATAAATGCTGAAGTTTGGCCTGCCAGTGCATCACGAACATGGTCTGCGTGACCATGGAACAGGTCCATGGCGACGGCCTCTGTTACCGGGAAGAAACGAATATCCGTCGTTTCGTCACTCAGGCCAAGTTCTCCTCCGACCTGCTCAACCTCGAAGCAAAGGACAATTCCATGGGCTTTATTTCCGTCGGGGTAAACCGTCAACCGGTGGGGGTCGCTGTATACGCCAATGAGACGGGCAGCGCGGATCTCAGACAGGTTTCTTCGAAAACTTCCCTTATCACGGCTTCGGTGATGGATTCGCCCGGATCGATCATACCGCCGGGAAGGCACCACTGACCGTTATCCGACCGGCGAGTCAGCAGGACGGAATCATGGATGGATTGAATAGGACCACATCGCAGCCCAGGCGGATCTTGCCTTCCCGACTGATGCGGTCACCGTAACGGACTTCGGTCTTCTTTTTAGCGGATAAAGGCTGCATCCTGACCTGCGAGGGCATCCAAAATGAACTGCTTGTGATGCGGGAAGATATCCATTTCATCCAGTTGAGAAAGAGAAAAATAACCCACCTCGGTGGTTTCGTCGCTAAGGCCGGCCTCTCCTGCCAGGACTTCGACTTCGAAGGCCATGACGACGAACTGGAATTTCCCCCATCCGCATAAATCACCAAGCGATCCGGACTGCTGAAGACCGCGATACCAGACGCTGTACTCGCACATGAAGGCCGGTTTCTTCGAGCGTTTCGCGTTCGCAGGTCTCTGCGGCGCTTTCACCCGGTTCCGCGCCGCCGCCTGGCAGGCACCATTGACCATTATCGGCCCGACGTGTCAGGAGGACACTTTCGCGTGCCGGATCGAATATGACGGCAGCACAACCCACGCGGATGCGCCCTTGTTTACCAATGCGGTCACCAAAAAGTATCTGTGTCATTTGAATGGATGAATTGGTCGAATAATTGCCTGTGTTACGGAGAAACGACTATTTTCATGAAAAACGAATCCCCAAAAGCGATGCCCTGGGCATCGAATGCCTGCCATTCGCTCAGGTAGTTCCCCGGGATGGGTGGAGCAATGAAGACAATGCGGATGGTAGCCTGGGTGCCGGCTCGGGCCGGGTAGAGGGACTGTTCAGCAGCAGCCCCCATGGGATCGCCAGAGATGATGCGCAGGCGGTAATTTACATCCCAATTGCAGGTGCCTGAGTTTTGGACCAACCATTGCTTATCCAACTCCGAGCCCGGGGTCACTACTGAATCATCCGGGATGGTTACATCCTCAACAAAGGACAGATTCGCCAGGCAGGAAGGTGTGGATGTAGGCGGCAAGGCAGGTTGAGGCAGGTCAGGTGTCCAGGTGGGAGTAAAACTTTGTAAAGGCGTGAACGAAGGAAATGATCCAGTGGTTGTGATTGCAGGCGTGCCACAGGCGGATAAGATGAGTACCAGCCAAAAAAAGATGGACACAGAAACGATTATCTTGCGTTTTTCTGTGTCCATCTACTTTTCCTTTTATCGTTCACCGTTGGTATATCCTGCCACACGGATTGCAGGAGACTATTCTTCGCTGACTTCTTCTCCGCCATCGTCGCTGCCGCCGCCAACGGCAAGAGGTAGAGGCATTTCCCCTCCACCTGCGCGGGCGCGGACCGTCAATTCGATCTCATTCGCCAAGTCGAGGTTCTGGCGCAGGAACTCTTTGGAGTTCTCGCGGCCCTGGCCCAGGCGAGTCTCGCCATAAGAGAAGAAAGCGCCGCGCTTATCGATGATGCCAAGGGAGGTGGCCAGGTCGATCAGGTCGCCGACCTTGGAGATGCCTTCGTTGTACATGATATCGAACTCGGCTGTGCGGAAAGGCGGAGCCACTTTGTTCTTGACCACGCGTACGCGTGTGCGGTTGCCGACCACTTCAGCGCCGATCTTGATGGACTGGATGCGGCGAACGTCCAGGCGGACGGAGGCGTAGAACTTGAGCGCATTGCCGCCGGTGGTCGTCTCGGGGTTGCCGAACATGACGCCAATTTTCATACGCAACTGGTTGGTGAAGACGACGGTGGTTTTGGTCTGGTTGATAGCTCCGGAGAGCTTGCGCAGAGCCTGTGACATGAGGCGAGCCATGGCGCCCATCTGGGCGTCGCCCATGTCGCCTTCGATCTCGGAGCGGGGGACGAGGGCGGCGACCGAGTTGATCACCACCAGGTCCACAGCGCCTGAGCGCACGAGGGTTTCGGTGATCTCGAGGGCTTGTTCGCCCGTGTCAGGTTGGGATACCAGTAAATTATCCACGTCCACACCGCACTTGGCGGCATAGGATGGGTCGAGTGCATGTTCCATGTCGATGTAGGCAGCCGTGCCGCCGGCTCTTTGTACTTCGGCGACGATATGCTGGCAGATGGTCGTTTTTCCGGAGGATTCGGGGCCATAGATCTCGGTGATGCGGCCACGCGGGATGCCGCCAATGCCGAGAGCCAGGTCAAGGGAGAGAGAGCCGGTCGGGATCGCGTCCACCGTCAGGCCTTTGGCGTCGCCGAGGCGCATGATGGAGCCGTCGCCGTAACGCTTGACGATATCTCCCAGGGCTTTGTCGAGCATGGTCCGGCGACCATCATCCATGGAAGCTTCAGAAGCGGATTCAGATTTTCTAGCCATAGTTTTCCTCTCTATTTACAATAATACCCTGAGTATAGCACAGATGTTCGAAGCGTCAAGGTTGCTAATGAGCAAGTGAAATGCAGCGTATAGTGCAACGATCTCATCAATTTTATACCATAATCCGCCCCATGCGTCTGAATGGATGTCATTTTTTGGAGAATCAGGGAGCAGGGGTGGCTGTGGGAGCAGGGATATTCGAATCGTAGCCGGCGAACCCGTGAAAGGCAAAATAGGTTACCTGGCCCGGAAGGATCTGGATCTCCATCTTGCGGTTCAGAGCGCCGTAAGGGATGTTGAGTTCATAAATGCCGGCAGGGAGGTTTCCCATGACGATGTTTTCGTTGTAGTAGGCGTCCCGGTTGACAACTTGAGGCCCGTAGGTACTACCCTGAAACTGCTTTTCAGTCGCCAGAGATTTCAGCATGACAAGATACGAATCCAGGATGGTCCCATAGGTACTGGTGACCTGGCCTACCAGGACACCATTGCCAATGGCCGGGGCGAGCCATAATTCGGGGTTATGGGTATAGAAAAAGTCGTTCTTGCCCAGACGAACTTCGAAATGCAGGTGCGGCCCGGTGGTCATGCCGGTGCTGCCGACATTTCCCACGACCGTCCCGGTATCGACCCATTGACCAACGATCACATCCGTTTCCTCCATGTGTGCATAAACCGTGTAAAGGGGTTGATCGCGGTACCCAAAATCATGGCGGATCGCAACTGCTTGACCGTACGGGTCGTTCAACTGGTATTTCGAGCCAGAGTAGAGACCGATGCCGGACCAAACTACCGTCCCGGGACCGGCTGCGAGGACTTCCGTGCCGCGCGGCGCGGGCAGGTCGACGCCGGTATGGATGATATCCGGCCCAAAGAAGATGCCGCCATAGCGATAATCCCATATGGGTTCACCCGGATAGGAGGCGGCGATGGGCGAGGGCAAAATAGAAATGGTCGTAAGGGGAGATTGCCCAGGGAACGGGATACAGCGGGGCGCGATATTCTGCTCCATCTACCGGGATGACTGTAGGAAAGAACAACTGCAAGGCTCCCGGAGTTGCGGCAGGCAATATGGGCGGGGCGTCGGTAACTTGCGCAGGAGTTTGGGTCGGTTCAAATGGCCCTGAGGTGCCTGTGGGAGTCTGGAACTGGTCGGCTTGAGTGGGAGTAGAAAATGAAGGTGGCGTTGGACCCTGTTGCCCGGCTGCGGGCGAGCAGGCGGTGAAGAGCAGTAAGAAAACTGACGGGAGTATCCGCGTTAGTTTCATGGAGTGTGAGTGGGCCGATGAGTTGCGGTCGGTGTGGGCGTGGGGGAGCGATAGAAGGGCGGGATACGTGTGGGGGTCCGAGTTGGCGGGATGACCACGGTGGGTGTGATGAGGACTTCGGGCGGATAGAGTTGCAACATGGCGGTGCGCCAGTCCAGACCTTCGGTATATGCCAGCTCATTGAAGCGCGCACCGGCATAATATGTGCGCCAATTCGTCAGAGCAGGCAGGCGTTCCCAGCCATATTGGAGGGCCAGGGTGGTCAAATCGACCCAATATCCGGCAGGGATGGGAGTCATGATACGTCCACCGTTTTCGTATGCGCTGGCATCGCCGGTGCGGGCGGAAAAGTCCCACGGTGCTTGCAACAAAGGTACGCCCTGAGAACCATCCTGGGCGGTGGTGCGCAGGTAAATACGCCAGTAGGTCTGCTGTCCAAAATCCTCCCGTACCACCTGCATCCAATTTGCCTGGACGAGGGCGGGATTGAGTGTGAATGCACGACCGGTATAGAGCCAGTCCTCGCCCAGGCCGGGATCAAGGGAAGTCGTCAGGGGGATAAAGGAATTCTCAAGGCTGGAGAGGGCATCCCAGCCGGTGAGCCCAGCGACCTGTGACCGCAAGGTCTGGAATGAATTGTCGGCCAATTCATGCAGTTGGGCCTTCGGTAAAGGATCGATATTGAGGGGCGCAAGCGACGAGCGGTCCGGAAGGTCGCCGGGTTGGGGATTCAATTCGGTGGTGTAGAGAGGTGGAGGAACAATGACAGTGATATTTTGGAATGCGCCCGGGAAGGTGATACTGGTGTTCCCGTAAGCGAGGCCATTCAATGAACCGGGCAGCAACACCGGCGGCAGACTGAGACCTCCACCGGGGGCGTAAGCGGTCAGGTAGGTCTGGTTGGGTGAAGTGAGACGGGTCGCAAACTGGTCATCAGTTTGCCAGACGGGCCAATCACCCGCACCAACCCACTTAGGCGCGGTATCGGGGGAGCGAAGATCCCAGGTGTATATGCCGGTCAACCCGCTGGCGAGGTCTGTGGAGGCCCAGGCGAGCTTGTTCCCATCTGGAGACCAGGCCGGGTGGGATTCGACTCCAGCGGGGTTCTTGGCTGATGTTGATGGAATCTCCAGCGACATCCAGGTTTGCCAGCCAGATCTCGGGGTCGCCGCTGCGGTTGGAGACAAAGGCGATCTGGCGGCCAGGCAGGGGGACCAGGCCGGAAAGAAGTCGGCCGCCATGATCCTGATGTAACTGGGAGCGGGCGCCAGTTGAGGTCGGTGGTGGAGCGGACGAGAATTTCCAGGTTGCCGTTTACAAGGCTCTCGTAGGCGATGAAAGCGCCATCGGGTTGTGACCAGGATGGGTTCCCTTTGTATTCGGGTGAGTTGGTCAGCGTCTGCGTCTCGCCGGTCCGCAGGTCGAGAATGTAAAAATTCCAATAGCCATTGCGGTTGGATGCGAACACCAGTCGGGTACCATCCGGGCTAAGGGCAGGCGAGACATCATCCCAGGCACCGTAAGTCAGGCGCGTCAGGGACAGGCCGGTGGGGGAATAAGCGAAAAGATGGTGGTGCGGCGAATTTGCCAGAGAGAGGAAGAAAAGGGCCGGAGTGGCTGTAACCGACGAGGTTACCTGGCTGACCGCAGTAATGATGTAGGGTGTTTGGGTGGGGGCATCGGTTGGCGAAAAACTGGATGTGTACGTGAGCGAGGGAGTGGCTGGAGTAGGTGTAGATGTTTGTCCTGATCCACAGGAGGCCAGTGAAACCAGGATGAGGCTGAATAGAACAATCAATGCCAGGAGAGGCAAAGCGCGAAGGTGCAGATGGTGTCTACTTATCATTTTGTGCGTTGTCGATGTCCACGGTAATCAAGCGGCGGTCCATCTCTCCCAGGTCGGGGTAGGTGAGGCTGGCGGATAATTGGTACTGAGTGGTCCTGGCTGAATCTAAATTGATTTTACTCTGCCCGGATGCGGATGGTAAAGGTGAAGTGGCTTTGCGAATATGCAAGGTGAGTTCCAACTTCCACCCCATCGGCTCAATGATGGAGGCGGAAGACACCTCCAGACCTTGTTGGTCGGTCAGGAGGAGTTCGATATTTGGCCTTTTGAGAAAAGGAGTTAATTCCAGGTAGACGCGCAGGCGTTTCCCATCCGGATCCGGCTGGGCGCGGAGTTCAACCAGGCGTGTCTCCGCAGGAGGGAGTCGCTCAACCTCCGGACCGCCGAAGAAGGATTCCATGGATTAATTATATCCAGAAACCTGCAATCGGGCGGCTGGTATAATACCCTTATGACACCAAAATTATCCCATCTCGATGATGCGGGGAACGCCCGCATGGTGGATGTGGGCGGAAAAGCGGATACGGAACGGATTGCGATCGCGCGGGCGGAAGTTTTTATGAAATCCGAGACGCTCGAGTTGATCCGTGCGGGAGCGTTGAAGAAGGGCGACGTCTTAACGGTGGCGCAGATCGCCGGTATCCAGGCAGCCAAGCAGACCTCCGCGCTGATACCGCTTTGCCATCCCCTTCCACTATCACATATCGAAGTAATCTTGACCCTGAATGACGAAATCCCGGGGGTCGAGATCACCGCCACGGTCAAGACGACGGGGAAGACCGGCGTGGAAATGGAAGCCCTCACAGCCGTCACAGTGGCGGCGTTGACCGTCTACGATATGGCCAAGGCGGCTGAAAAAACAATGAAGATACAGAATGTTCGCCTGATCGAGAAGCACGGGGGCCGCTCAGGGGATATTGTTAACGAGGAAGTATGAACGAAGTCACGATCCAATTCTTCGCCAGTCTGAAAGATGATGTGGGCAAGCGCAATATCCAACTAATCATCCCGCCGGAGACGACGGTAGGTGAGTTGAAGGAGTTGTTGATCCACGCCTATCCGCCTCTCTCCAGGACGAAAAAAACAATGATGTCGGCGATCAACCGGGAATATGCGGGTGACGAGGAAGTGGTTCCCCTGCATGCCGAGATCGCTTTTTTCCCTCCCGTAAGCGGCGGCTGAATCAATTATGCAGCCAACGGAATTCCCCACCATTGTCTCGGTCACCGAGGACGAACTAGACATTGACAGCCTGCTGGCAAGCGTCACGCTGGGATCGACCGGCGCGGCGGCTGTCTTCACGGGTATGGTCAGAGGTGAAACCAGGCGCGGCGAGGCTCACGACACTTTATACCTTGAATATGAAGCCTATCGCCCGATGGCAGAAGCGAAGATGAACCAGGTCGCGGATGAGATCCGTACCCGCTGGCCGACGGTGGAGGGGATTGTTATCGTGCAGCGGGTGGGCAGGCTGTACCCGAAAACCCCGACCGTGCTGATCATCTGCACGGCGGCGCACCGCGATACGGGTGTTTTCGAGGCGGCCCGTTACGGGATCGATCGTTTGAAGGAAATTGTGCCGATCTGGAAGAAAGAGGTCGGGCCGGATGGCGAGTTCTGGGTTGAGGGCGACTATATCCCCAAGCCGGGTGAATAATGACTCTAGCCGAGATAGCCTGCATCAACTGCGGTACATCCTATCCTGAGGATGGGACACCGACCCTTTGCCCGAAATGCGGCGGTATCTTCGATTTCCGTAATCCATTCCCGTTCCAACAGGACAAGATAGATCCATCCCAGCCTGGGATTTGGAAGTACCGTCATGCCTTCGGGCTGGGCGATGATGTTGAAGCGATATCACTTGGGGAGGGAGACACACCGCTGGTGTGGGCGAAAGCCTTCGGCCGGCAGGTAGGATTCAAGTGTGAGTATATGAATCCGAGCGGGTCTTTCAAGGACCGTGGTTCAACGGTCATCGCGACATGGCTGAAGGCGCGGGGAATGACAGAGGCGGTGGAAGATTCGTCCGGCAATGCAGGGGCATCCTTTGCGGCTTATGCCGCCCGGGCAGGGATAAAAGCGCAGATCTTCGCGCCAGAAACCGCGGCAGGGCCGAAGCGGCGGCAGATCGAAGCCTATGGGGCCGAACTGGTCACAATCCCGGGGACGCGCTCGGATGTGACCGAGGCTGCCAGGCGGGAGGCCGAACGCGGAAAGGCTTATGCCAGTCATGCGGCCTTACCTTTCAACCTGGCGGGCTATGCCACCGCAGCTTATGAGATTTATGCGCAGATGAACAGGATGCCCGGAACCGTCATCGTGCCGGCGGGTCAAGGCGGATTTTTGCTGGGCATTGCGCGAGGATTTGAGGCTTTGCGCATAGCCAATGATTTACATGAATTGCCACGGATTGTCGGCGTTCAAGCACGCGCGTGTGCGCCACTATGGGCGGCATTCAGCGCAGGGCGACAAGCGATGGCAATGGTGGCGGAGAATCAGACCCTGGCGGAAGGGGTGCGCGTCCGCCATCCGCTGCGAGGCGATGCAGTGTTGAAGGCGATCCATGAAAGCCAGGGCTGCATCTGCGCCGTGGATGAAAACGAGATCCTGCCTGCTCGGGATGCACTGGCGAGGCTGGGTTTTTATGTGGAACCGACCTCCGCACTGGTGTGGGCGGCTTTGAGCCAAGTCATCGACCAATTTCCCGATCCGATTATCTTAATAATGACCGGTTCCGGCCTGAAGTACGAGTAAAATAAAGCAATTGTTTCATTATCCCATTCATAATCCACAAAGGAATTAATCCATGGCAGACATTCAAGCATTCGGCAAGAAATTGGTTGGCAACCTAGAGAAGGTGATCGTGGGCAAGAGCCAGACATTGGATCTGATCGTCGTCGGCTTGCTTTGCCAGGGGCATATCCTTATCGAGGATGTGCCGGGAGTCGGTAAAACGGTGCTGGCACGCAGCCTGGCTAAATCCCTCGGCTGCTCATTCAACCGGCTCCAATTCACCCCGGACATGCTCCCGAGCGACGTGACCGGTGTGTCCATCTTCGACCAGATGAAGCGGACGTTTGAGTTTCGACCCGGCCCGATCTTCTCCCAGATCGTGCTGGTGGATGAGATCAACCGTGCCACACCCAAGACCCAGGCGGCTTTGCTGGAAGCAATGGAAGAAAAACAGGTGACCGTCGACGGAGCCACCCATCCCTTACCCAGCCCGTTCATGGTGCTGGCGACCCAAAATCCCATCGAATATGAAGGCACCTTCCCGCTGCCCGAAGCGCAGTTGGACCGTTTCCTCCTGCGAGTGAGGTTGGGATACCCGGCTGTGAACGATGAGATCGAAGTGCTCGACCGCCAGCAATTACGCCATCCCATCGAGACGCTGGAATCAGTCATCAATGTGGAGGAGTTGCAAGAAGCCATGGCGGAGATCAAGAAGGTCTTCGTCTCCGTGCCGGTCAAGCGGTATATCGTGGACCTGACCAACCGGACTCGCCAAAATTCGGACATCTACCTGGGTGCAAGCCCACGCGGCAGTCTGGCTTTGTACCGCACAGGTCAGACGGCGGCGGCGCTGAAGGGGCGCGATTATGTATTGCCGGATGACATCAAAGAATTGGCAACGGCTGTTCTGGCTCACCGCATCATCGTCGGCCCGGCGGCGCGTCTGCGCGAACTGAGCGCTGAAAAGATCATCCAGGAGATCGTGGAGAATTTACCCGTACCGGGGGGAGACTTCCAGGCTTCCTGATAGATGATGAAGTTTTCGCTGGCTTCACGATGGCTGCTGGCAGTGATGATCTTGATCGGTCTGGTGGGGTGGGTGGTGACAGGATTATCCCTGTATGCACGCCTGGTTTTTCTGGGAGTAGGAATAGCTGCCGGCGCGGCCATATGGACGGTCTTATCCATCCGTGGCATAAGACTGCACAGGGTGACGCGTTCCCTCAGGGCAAGCATGGGCGAAGTGCTGGAAGAAAATTTCGAGGTCAGGAACAACACCTGGCCCGGCTGCCCCTGGCTGGAAGTTGAAAACCAGTCTGACTTGCCCAATGCATCCGGCTCGCGCCTGTTGACCCGCCTGGGTGTACGTCAGAGCCGTTTTTATGCGGCCCGCACGCTCCTGACACGCCGGGGGGCCTATTTGCTGGGTCCGACCCTGCTTGCATCCGGAGATCCATTCGGCTTTTTTACCATGCGCAAGCGTGTGCCCGCCGATGATACTGTCATCGTCCTGCCCAAAGTCTTTCCCATCTCGACTTTTCCGCCGCCTCCGGGAGTGCTGCCAGGTGGAAAGAATATCCGCCAGCGCAGCCTGGATGTGACACCCCACGCTGCCGGCATCCGCGAATACGTTGCCGGCGACCCGATGAAACGGATCCACTGGCCCAACACGGCCCGGCGCGGCCGCTTCATGGTGAAGGAATTCGAGCAGGACCCACAGGCAGATATCTGGCTGTTCCTGGATGCAGAAAGCGGGGTACAAGCATCCATCGCGGACGGGAATGAGGTGGTTCCTTACCAGGCGGATGGCTGGTGGCTGCGCCGTCCCACAATTTCGCTACCAAAAGATACGTTTGAATACGCTGTCAGCGCGGCAGCGTCGCTGGCAAGTTTCTTCTTGGCTG
The DNA here is from genome assembly GCA_963847105.1 of uncultured Chloroflexia bacterium. Taxonomy (GTDB): domain Bacteria; phylum Chloroflexota; class Anaerolineae; order Anaerolineales; family Villigracilaceae; genus UBA877. The sequence goes on from CAWJYP010000003.1 coordinate 870,474, forward strand.
AACGAAAGGCGGTTGGCCTTGCCTGCGCGGCAGGGAAATACACCATCGTCTCGGCGGAGCGAGGGTACCGGCAGGTCAACAAAGTCCTGGAGACATTGGCCTTTCTTCAGCCCGAGGGCATCATCCCGCTCCATGCAATGGTGGATATCCAGGCGAAACAACTGCCGTTGGGCAGCGGAGTCATCCTCATCACCGCATCCACCCGCCCGGAATTGGTCTTCGCGGTGGAGGAACTACAGCGGCGTCACCTGCGTCCGCTGGTCGTACTGCTCAAGGCGGATACTTTCGGTGGGTCGCAGAGCAGCGACCTGGTTGCGGGCGGTCTCTTGCGGGCGAATGTGCCTGTCTGCCAGATCGAGTGCGGTGATAACCTGGGTCAGAAACTGGCCATTCCCGGGATCTATTTCCAGCAACATTATTCCACGGCGGCCTTCTTCGGACCGCGCAACTGATATTATTTTGGAGGAGTAAAAATGGATCACTTTCTGGATATTTCCAACCAATCCCCGGCGGAATTGCAGGACCTGCTTGACCTGGCGGTGAGGCTAAAAACCGAATATTTCGCCGCTGGCAACCAGCCGCTATTCAAGGGCAAAGTTTTGGGGATGATCTTTCAAAAGCCGAGCCTGAGAACGCGGGTGTCCTTTGACATGGCCATGCGGCACATGGGCGGTGACGCTCTTTACCTTTCGCCAAACGAGATCGGTCTGGGTCAGCGCGAATCGGTGGCAGATGTGGCGCGAGTGCTGGCGGGATACGTCCATATCCTGATGGCGCGGGTATTCGACCACGCCCACATCCTCGAGCTGGCAAAGTGGTCATCCGTGCCGGTCATCAACGGGCTGAGCGATTTCAGCCATCCCTGCCAGGCCATGGCGGACGCGTTGACCATCCAGGAAAAATTCGGCAAGACCCGCGGCCTGAATGTGGTTTATGTCGGTGACGGCAATAACGTGGCCGTCTCGCTCATGCACATTTGCGCCAAGTTGGGTTGGAATTTCACCATCGCCACACCGGAAAAATACCAACTGGATCCGGCAGCAGTGGAGATGGCAGAAGAATTCGCCAGCAGTTCGGGCAGCAAGCTGACGCTCCTGCGCGATCCGCATGAAGCCGTCCGAAAGGCGCAGGTCATCTACACCGATACGTGGACCAGCATGGGCCAGGAAGCCGAAACAGCGGAACGCGAGAAAGTATTCCCGCCCTATCAGGTCAACGCCGGGCTCGTGTCTGAGGCAGATAAGGATGTGATCGTGATGCACTGTCTGCCGGCTCACCGGAACCATGAATTGACGGACGAAGTGGCGGATGGACCTCATTCGGTGATCTTCCCGCAGGCGCACAATCGCCTGCATGCGCAGAAGGCAATATTGGCTCGTTTGCTGGGCGTAGCTTAAAGCAAGTTATCTCAACCCCACCCCCATGACTGGGGGCGAGACCCTTACCCCGCCCCAGTCTTGGGGCGGTTTTTTTTTGGAGAGAAAAAATCCTTTTAGTACGCTGCGACTGATGAGACCGGCTATGATGATTTCTGTGTCTCTCCGGTGTATAATCTGGATATCCTGAACTTCTTAAGGGAGATACAACACTGATCCAGTGAATTGAACAATTGAATGCCTCTCGACTGCGTGGCGCTCGGGGCCGAGTATTTTATTCTTATGTCGAGGAGAAATCATGAACACGCAGGAATTTATTCAACTTGAAAACCAGTATGGCGCTCACAATTATATGCCACTGGATGTGGTCATCGAGCGAGGCGAGGGGGTATGGGTTTTTGATGTAGATGGGCGGAAATATCTTGACTGCTTATCAGCCTATTCTGCATTAAACCAGGGGCACGTCCATCCAACCATCCTGAAGGCGATGTTGGAGCAGGCAGGGAAATTAACTCTTACATCCAGAGCATTCAGAAATAATCAACTTGGTCTTTTTTATAAAGAATTAGCCGACCTGACCGGATACGGTATGTGTTTGCTAATGAACTCCGGGGCGGAGGCAGTCGAGACGGCTATCAAACTGGCCCGGAAATGGGCCTATACGGTAAAGAAAATCCCCCGCCATTATGCCGAGATCATTACCTGCGCAGGTAATTTCCACGGTAGGACCGTCACGACTATCTCCTTTTCCAGCGAACCACTTTACAAGGATGATTTTGGACCGTTCACACCGGGTTTTGTCACCGTTCCATATGGCGATGCCGCAGCCATTGAAAAAGCCATTAACCCCAATACTGCCGCCGTAATGATCGAACCAATCCAGGGAGAGGGTGGGGTGATCATCCCGCCCCCAGGCTATCTGAAGAATGTGGCGGAGATCTGCCGAATAAATAACGTCCTCCTGATCGCTGACGAGATCCAGACCGGGTTGGGCCGGACGGGAAAACTTTTTGCAATGCAGCACGAGCAAGTCAGACCGGATGTCACCATCATCGGCAAGGCTCTTTCGGGAGGTTTTTACCCCATCTCGGCGGTGCTGGCAGATGAACCACTCCTGGGTTTGTTCAAACCGGGAGAACATGGTTCGACATTTGGCGGCAACCCTCTGGCGGCTGCCATTGGGAGAGCAGCCATCCGTGTGATTGGCGATGAAGGCCTTGTTCAACGGGCAGCTGAAATGGGAGAGTATCTGCTGGAACAGTTGGCAGAAATCCCCAGCCCGCACATCCGGGAAGTACGCGGGAGAGGCTTGCTGATCGGCGTAGAGTTGAAGCCTTCTGCGGGTGGAGCCAGGCGGTTTTGCGAGGCGCTGCAGACCAGGAATATTCTGGCGAAAGAGACACACGTCAATACGATCCGGTTTGCGCCGCCCTGTATTATTGATCGCCAGACCATCGATTGGGCGCTGCCGTCTATTCGAGATGTGTTGAATATGAAGTAAACGCTGTTACTTTATTCGTCTCCAAAAATTGAAGGAGGAGATTGCCATGGATATCGGCATTCCGCGTGAGCGACGAGCCTTTGAATTTCGGGTGGGACTTTCCCCGGCGGGCGTGGAAATCCTCGCCAAGAATGGGCATACCGTTTTTGTGGAACACGAGGCAGGGACTGGCGCCGGGTTCCCGGACAATGAGTACGAGGAAGCCGGGGCCAGGATCGTTTACTCTCCTGAAGAGGTCTATGGACGGGCGGAACTTGTCCTGAAGATCGCCCGTCCGACCGAGGAGGAAATGCCGTTCCTGCAGCCGGGATCGGCTTTGATGGGATTACTAAACTTGCCCTCGGCGAGTCAGAGCAAGATTGATACCCTCCTGGAAAAGAAGATAACTGCCATTGCCTGCGAGCAGATCCGCGAGGCGGATGGATCCCTGCCGGTCCTGCGACCTTCCAGCCAGATCGGCGGGGCCATGGCAGCCGAAGTGGCGGCCCGACTGCTTCACAGTGACGAAGGCGGGCGCGGCATCCTGCTGGGAGGAATTCCAGGCGTCCCGCCGGCGGAGGTGGTCATCCTGGGGGCGGGGACGGTGGGGACATACGCCACCCGGGCCTTCACCGGTCTGGGAGCGCACGTGACTGTATTGGATAATGATGTTAATGCACTGCAGCGGATCAGTCAGTGTTGTGCGAACGTGGTGACAATGCTCTCCACCGAGCGGAATATCATCCGCTGCTGTGAATACGCCAACGTTCTGGTCGGAGCGGTACTGGTGCCGGGGCGCGGGCGCCGATTTTGGTATCGCGCGAAACGGTCCGAAAGATGCGAGCGCGCTCGGTCATCATCGATCTGAGCATCGATGAAGGCGGCTGTGTCGAAACCTCCCGCCCAACCATGCACGACCATCCCTCCTATGTAGAAGAGGGGGTGATCCATTACTGCGTGCCGAATATGCCCGGCATTGTTGCCCGTACGGCAACGCACGGCTATGTCAATGTCGCTACTCCGTACATGGAGAAGATCGCCAACCTGGGGGTGGAGAAAGCCATCGCGACAGACCCGGCCATCGAGGCCGGCCTCAACACCTATCAGGGTGAACTTCGTCATCTATTCCGCTGGAACAAATAGAGGCCCACTATGGATTGGCAATCGATCTATCAGTCGCGTGTGACCACGGCGGAGGATGCGGTCAGGTCGATCAAATCCGGCAACCGTATTTTCATGACCGGCAACGTATCGGTGCCGCAGAAATTGCTGGCGGCGTTGGTGGAATACGCCCCGCAGGTAAAGGATGTGGAGATCTGCCAGGCACTCTCCGTTGGTCCGGCGGATTATGTCAAGCCGGAAATGGAAGGGCATCTGCGGGTGAACACGCTGTTCATCAGCGCAAATGTCCGTAAAGCGGTGTGGGAAGGCCGGGCTGATTTTACGCCGGTGTTGCTATCGGAATTCACATTGCTATTCAAGAACGGCATCCTGCCTGTGGATGTGGCGATGGTGCATGTTTCGCCGCCGGATGAGCACGGATTTTGTTCCCTGGGAGTGGAAGTGGGTCTGACGAAGTCTCCGGCAGAGTCGGCCAAGATCATCATTGCGGAAGTCAACGAGCAGATGCCGCGCACGCTGGGCGATTCCTTCCTGCATGTGAGCCGCCTGACCCACATCGTCCCGGTGAATTATCCCATCTCCGAACTGCCGATGGGCAGCGAAGGCGATGACCAGATCAGCAAACAGATAGCCAGTCATATTGCCGAATTGATCCCGGATGGAGCCACCATGCAAATGGGCATCGGCGCCATCCCGGATGCTGTGTTGGGGTTCCTGGATGGCAAGAAGGATCTGGGCATTCACAGCGAGATGTTTTCGGATGGTGTCGTCCGGCTGGTGGAACTAGGTGTGATCAATAACTCCCGCAAGACCCTCCACACAGGCAAGATGGTGGTGGGTTTTGTGCTGGGAACATCTGCCTTATATCGGTGGGTGCATGACAACCCGCTGTGCGAGTTCCATCGCCAGGAATACGTGAACGACCCATTCGTGATCGCGCAGAATGAGCGGATGGTGGCGATCAACTCTGCCATCGAGGTGGACCTGACCGGGCAGGTATGCGCCGACAGCATTGGGCCGAAGTTCTTCAGCGGGGTGGGCGGGCAGCTGGATTTCGTCTACGGCGCCTCCCGGTCCAAGAACGGGGTGCCCATCATTGCCATGGCGAGCACGAACACGATGAAGGATGGCTCGATGGTCAGCAAGATCGTCCCTATGCTAAAAACCGGCGCAGGGGTGGTAACAGGCCGTAACCATGTCCATTATGTCGTGACCGAGTATGGCGTGGCGGACCTGTATGGAAAGTCGGTGCGGCAGCGGGTGAGGGAACTGATCAATATTTCCCATCCGGATTTCCGGGCCGACCTGGAAAAACAGGCCAATGACCTGAATTGGATGTGATTTACAAAACGCTGGAAATTCGACTTTCACTCTGAAAGGCAATCGACGCTTCAGGCGTATATAATAGGGACATGAATAGACGCGCAAAAATCGTAGCAACCATCGGACCCGCCAGCCAGGATGAGGCTGTCATCGAACGACTTCTCCTGGCAGGGATGAATGTGGCCCGCCTGAATTTCTCGCATGGCGACCATGAAAGCCATTCTGCCCGCATCTCGACCTTGCGGGCTGTTGCCAAGCGCCTGGGGCGCAGCCTGGCGATCTTGCAAGACCTGCAGGGTCCGAAAATACGAGTGGGTATCTTGAAAGAGCCTTTGCTTCTTGTGGGGGGAAAAACCGTCAGCCTGTACCCGGAAGGGGGACGTGTTCCGGCTGGCGATTCCATCCCGGTTGACTTCCCGCAACTGTTCGACTCGGTCGAAAAGGGTGATCAGATCCTGCTGGATGATGGGCGATTGGCCCTGAAAGTGACGGATGTAAAAAAAGCGCTCGTGACTGTGGAAGTGAAGACCGGCGGAACACTTAACCTCCAATAAAGGCATCAACCTGCCGGGCGTCAAACTGAATATCCCTGCATTTACCGAAAAAGACGCCATTGATTTGAAGTTTGGTCTGGCCAATCACATCGATGCGGTGGCGGTCTCCTTTGTCCAACGGGCGGAGGATATCGAGACAGTACGCCAGGCTATTGCCTGTCAGACTCCCAACGACTGCCCGGTGTTGATCGCTAAACTGGAACGACCGGAAGCGTTGAACAACCTCGATGAAATTCTGGAAGCGTCTGACGGGGTGATGGTGGCGCGGGGCGACCTGGGGGTGGAGATGGCACCGGAAGAAGTGCCGGGCGCGCAGAAAAGGATCATCCGGGAGGCCAACAAGCGCGGCAAACTGGTCATTACGGCAACACAGATGCTCGAATCCATGATGCACAATCCGCTGCCCACCCGGGCGGAGGCTTCGGATGTAGCCAATGCCATCTACGATGGAACGGACGCGGTCATGCTTTCCGGTGAAACAGCAGCAGGGAAATATCCGCTCGAAGCGGTCACGTTGATGGATCGCATCGTCCGGCATGCAGAGGCAGATTTCAAGCAGTGGGGTCGTCTCGACGATATGGAGATGGATGATCACAACGATGCGGTGGCAGTGACGCATGCGGCGCGGGAACTGGCGCAAGACCAGGACGTGGCGGCCATCGCAGTGTTTACCCGGCTGGGTCGGTCGGCTTTGCTGATGGCGAAAGCCCGCCCGCTGGTTCCGATCCTGGCATTCACGCCTGAAGAGCGGACCTTCCGCCGGCTGGCACTGGCATGGGGCGTGACACCTCAAAAAGTGCCATTCATGGAGACGATGGAAGAGATGTACGTCTGCGTGGAGTTGGCTTTGCGGGAGTCGGGTTCAGTCAATGCAGGTCAGCAGGTAGTGCTGGTGTGCGGATTCCCGCTCAAGGAGATGCGGACCCCTAATATGGCGTTGCTGCATACGGTGGAATAAAGATCCTGATAATAGTAAATGGTTAATGGATAATACGAATAGTAAGGCGAGAGGTCGGCTCGGCCTACGGTCGGAGAATTAAAAAGGGCGGGATTTGCATCCCGCCCTAATTCTTGTCTTTACGTCTAGCCTTTGAGGAAATCTTCCACGGAACTCTTGCTGATGCGATAGGCATTGCCGAGTTTCTTGGCTTTCAGACTGCCGTCTTTGATGGCAGCCAGGATGTCTTCCTCGGAGACTTTCAGGAAGCCGGCGGCCTCGGAGGGGGTCATCACGTCAGGCATACTACCACCGCCGCCACCATTAGGCGCTTGCGGTTGTCCCTGGCCTTGCTGACCGGACTGCATACCACCCTGGAGTGCCTGTCCCATGAGATTGCCGATGCCCATACCGGCGCCGATGCCTGCCGTCAGACCGGCACCACCGCTGGGGTTGTTGGCCGCATCGCGCATGGAGTCGGCGGCCTGCAGTTGGGTGTATGTAGCCATATCGAGCATTCCCATATCGCGCAGTTCCTGAGCCGATTTCTCGGAGGGTTTCAGGTTGGAAACGTAGAAGGATTTCACCGTCAAGCCCACGGCGTTGAAGTCTTCCTCGACCTGGGCGCGGACAAATCCGCTAAGTTCGTTGGTCTTGCCAATCATTTCAGGAATGGCATACTTTCCGGCCCATTCGCCCAGGGCATCCTGCAGTTTCTGGAGGATGATGGCGCGTAAGCGGTCTTCGATTTCAGTGATCTTGAAGACGGCCTGTTTCCCGACGATCTGGACGACGAACTGCTGCGGGTCTTTCATCTGGAAACTATAGGTTCCAAAGCCTTGCAGCAAGGCGACACCTAAGCCCATACCGGGGTTGCGGACAATAATCGGTTGAGGGGTGCCCCATTTGCGGTTGGTGAATTCCTTCATGGAGACGAAATAGACTTCCGCGGGGAAGACCGTCTTGCCACCGGTGAGCCAATCCTGCAGTTTGCTGGTGATGATGGGGATGTTGGCAGTGGCGATCACGTGGCGTCCGGGGCCGAACATATCGAGGGCCAGGCCATCACGGAAGAAAACCGCCGTCTGGCCATCGCGAACGATCACGTTCGATCCAAGACGGTATTCGGCATCGGTCGTTCCATCGGGAAACCGATGAACGATCTCCTCTGCCATTTCATTCGGGTATTCAATGACATCAAAAATTCGCGCCATATTATCTCTCCTTTTATTGGACGACTTAATGATTATAGCCGAGACTTAATTCTCATGCAATCCATTTGATACAGTTTAATCTACGCCAACGAATGAAAAAAGTTTTATAGTCTACTCTGATATTTCCGGATACTACCCTTCCACGAGGCGGGTGCCGCAGGCCTGGCAGAAGAGCGCCTCGGCGGTATGACCACGGCTGCATTTGGGGCATACTCGCGGCAGGTCGGAGGGAAGGGATGCGCCACAAGCCAGGCACTGTTCCAGTTCGGCATCATTGGCGGTGCCGCAAAAGGCGCACACTTTGGGGTTGAGCGGAGCATTATCTTCGCCAGCAAGCGAGCGAGTCAGGGCACAGATGTCGTTAATGGCGTTCCAAATCTGAGGAGTCGGATTTTCCTGGCTGGCTTCGCCGATGATATCCGGGATCAAGGTCAGAAGCGAGAGAGCGTTATTGGATGCCCGTTCGATCAACTCACTGGAATCGGCTACTCTGTCGAGCCAATCACGGTCGCGGCTCATGGTCACCAAGACACCGCCGGTAATATCCGCAATATGGACAGTCACAGGTGTGCCGTGTTTGGAGCCGATCTGGACCTGGGCGGTATCCCCGGCGCTGTGGACCCGGGTGCGGTGCTGCCTGTCGTTGAAGCGGGCGCAGAGTTGGTCTGCAAGGGCGGCGGCGCGGATCCCACCGTGGAACATGCGCTGGTTGGTTGGGAGAGTCATGCGGCTCCTAGCGAGGTTCTTTCATCGGCTTGCCCGACCCGCCTGTGCGGATTTTGAGGACTTCGGCCATGATGCTGACGGCGATCTCTTGCGGCGTCTCTGCGCCGATACCTATTCCCATGGGCGAGTGGACTGCCGCCAGTTTTTCTTCCGGGATGCCTATTTCAAGAAGGGAGTTTTTGGTTGTCGTCCAGCGTTTGCGGGAACCGATCACACCAATGTAGGCCGCGCCGGAGTCGAGCAGGGGCGGCAGACCGTCCACATCCACGGAGGTCCCGCGGGTGGTGAGTACCAGATAGGTTTGCGGCCCGATGGACAGTTTCGAAGACAGTTCTTTCATCGGCACGGGATAGAATTCGTCGGCGTCCGGGTTGGCTGCAGGGGTGCAGAATTCCGGCCTGTCATCGGAGACGGCAACCCGGAAACCCAACCACTTTGCCAGATGGGTAACGGCTTTCCCAACATGACCGCCGCCAATGACAACCACCATGGGAGCAGGAAGAATAGGTTCCACAAACACCTCCACTTGACCGCCGCATACTCCCACATCCCCGCGGGCAGGATCCACCAGACTGTATTCGAGCAGGCGTGAACGGCCATCCTGGAGGGATGCCAGGGCTTCTCGGATGACCTGATTCTCCAGCTCGCCACCGCCGACGGTTCCGGCGATGCTCCCATCGGGATAAACGATCATCTTGCTGGTGCTGTGCCGCGGCGTGGACCCGCTGGTTTTGACGACCGTGCACAAGGCAGCAGATCCATGACTGGCTTCGAGTTCGGAAAGGAGTTGAAAAATCGTTTTCATCACTTTTCTTGACCAAATTATATCGTACTCATCTATCGAAACTGGTCAGTTGACCAGTGAAAGACTATCCAAATGATGGAGGGGTTACTTTGAAGTATATTCTATAGTAATTATGATAGATTTAATCCAATTGTCTAGAACTTTTCAAGTCTCTTTTCGCAGGAGCGGATTGTGACGCGACAGAAGATCAATCTTGGAAATGGGGTGATTGCGCTGCTTTTGATCAGCCTTACTGCAATCATTTTGACGGTCACGAACCCGGCTATCGGCCTGACGTGGGATGAACCGGCTTACATTTCATCGTCTGAGTCCTATATGGGCTGGTTCGATGCGCTGGTGAAAAGCCCGTCAACGGCTTTTACCGATCAAACGATCACGCGCTACTGGTCAGCCACGCACGAGCATCCGCCTTTCGACCGGGTTTGGTCGGGCATGTTCTGGGTGCTGACGCGAGGTTTCCTCGACGATCTGACCGCCCATCGACTCGGAAATATCCTGCTGGTGGCGGTGATGGTTGGATTGCTTTACCTGCTTGTAGCGAAAGCATACGGAAAGGCCGCCGGTCTCTTTGCTGCAGCCGGATTAATGCTGATGCCGCGCTTCTTTTTCCATGCGCACCTGGCCGCTTTGGATATGCCGGTGGCTGCGGGGATGTTCATCACAACGTTCATCTTCTGGAAAACGATCGATCGAAAACAATGGTGGTGGGGGCTGGTTCTGGGAGTTGCGTGGGGGCTGGCAGAATCGATCAAACTCACTGCAACCTTTCTGCCTATCGCTCTGGTCTTATGGACGTTGATCTTTCGCCGGAAATGGTACATGGCTCTGCGTTTCTTCCTGATGGGAATTGGAGGATTGGCAACCTTTTTTGCTATTTGGCCGTGGATGTACCACCATACCTGGACGCGGATAATGGAATATGTGGATTTTCACCGGTACCACTTTGATATCGGTGGGTACTATTTCGGGCAATATTATGTGCCGCCTCCGTGGCCTTTCGTTTTTGTGATGACCTTTTTGGTGGTGCCGCTGACCGTGTTGCTACTCTCATTCATCGGGATGGCTCGTGCCCGCCTGGGTAAACAGGATAACGGCCTGGGCTGGCTATTGATCATCAGTGCGCTGGTGCCAATGCTTGTCTTTCCGATTTCCAAGACGCTGGTCTACGATAACGAGCGTTTGTTCATGCCGACGTTCCCGTTCCTGGCGGCTCTCGCAGGGGCAGGTTTTGGGTGGGCGCTGGTAGGGGTGCGGAGATTATTGGAGCGTATTTCCCGCATCGACCTTTACGCGCCAGTTGGGATCGTTGTGGCGATACTCTGCCTCCTGCCACAGACCATTGCTGCATCCCGCCTCTATCCTCATCTGCTTTCATATTACTCGGAGGGCGTGGGCGGGCTGCCCGGCGCGACCAGATTGGGCTTCGAATCCACCTATTGGTGCGAAGTCTTATGCGGCAGCCATCCCATACATCAATGAACATGCAAAACCCGGCGACCGTGTATGGGTGGAACCGTGGAGTTATGATGTCATGTTCTACTATCAGATCCATGGCATTTTGAGATCGGATGTGAAGATCCTCAATAATTACCCCGGGGCGCAAAGCATTTTCGGTCCGGGTGGGCCCAGCCCTGCGGATGGTGAATATTTCACTGCCAACTGGATCATCGTGCAATACCGGCAGTCACAATTTACCCAAATGGGCGGATCGGTGCCGTATCTGTTGGAATATCTGGAAGAGCAGAATCCGCCTGTCGTACAAGTCAGTTACGAGGGGATCCCGATCATGCAGCTTTATCAACGTTAGGTGGACGATGGACGCGATTATCTTCGACCTGGACGATACCCTGGTGGTGGATGAAGTCTCTGCGCAGACGGCATTCCTAAAAACATGCCTGTTTGCCCAGGCTCATTATGGGGCCAGCTTTCCCGGTTTTTATTCCACTATCCGCGAGACCTGTCGGTATTTTTGGTATGCATCTCCCGCAAGGGAATATTGTTTACGGGTGGGTGTCAGTTCGTGGGAAGGGCTATGGGCTGAATTCTCCGGAACCGATGAAAACCTGGCGATCCTGCATGAATGGGCGCCGACGTATAGAAAACTTTCCTGGCTGACTACATTACAGAAATTTGGACGGGATGATGAAGAGTTCGCGCTGGAAATGGCGCAGGAATACATCGATGTCCGCAGGCAATTGCATATCCTTTATCCAGACGTGCTGCCTGCGTTGGAAGAGTTGGGTAATCGCTACCGCCTGGGATTGATCACCAATGGGCTGCCCGACCTGCAGATGACTAAGATCCAGGGAGCCGGGTTGGACAACTATTTCGATGAAATCATCATTTCGGGTGAGTTGGGAACGGGAAAACCGGATGCGAGTATTTTCCGGGAGATGCTAAACCGGCTAGAGATCAAGGCAGATGCAGCCGTGATGGTGGGCGACAGCCTGCAGGCGGACATCCAAGGCGCGCAGGCGGCTGGAATGAATACCATCTGGGTGAACCGTACCGGTCAACCGACCGAAGCGGCTGTTTTCCCCGATTTTACAGTGAATAGTTTATCGAGTTTACCGGAGATCCTGCAGGGGGACTGATGCAGGAAGGCCTTTTTCAAGAAAATTGAACTAACGCTGAGATTGGCGCTGCAAGCCTCGCCAGACCTTTTCGGGCGTGATGGGATTCTCGTCGATGTTGACGCCGACTGCATCCAGGATGGCGTTCCCCACTGCTGGGGCGACTCCATCCATGGGGATCTCGGCAGCGGCTTTCACCCCGAACGGATGAGTGGGCTCGAAAGTCTCCACGAAAATGGCGGTCAGGTCTGGCATTTCGTTGGCGCGGAAGATGTGGTAATCGGCAAAATCCCGCTCACGAGCATTGCCGGCCTGGTCATAGACCATTTCTTCGCAAACGGCATAGCCTAGCGCCTGTGTCATCCCGCCCTCGATCTGCCCGGAGGCGGTCAGCGGGTTGATGATGACGCCCGAATCCACTGCCATGACCAATTTATCCACCCGCACAGCGCCAGTTTCTATGTCCACGGTCACCTCGGCGAATTGAGCGGCGAACGGCGGGGGCGAGGAGGGTGAGACATGCGAAGCCACGCCCATGATCTGTTCCTGGTCGCTGTGATGAAGACTGTCCAGGGCGATTTCGGTTAGCGAGACGGATTGACCGCCAGGGGCGATGGCCTGCTTGCCTGCAAGGCGAATGGAGGCGGGATCCTCGACGTTCATTAGCCTGGCAGCCCTGACCTTGATCCGTTCTGCAGCAATCTGGGCAGCTTTGACCACGGCAGTGCCTGAAATATAGGTGGTGGAAGAGGCGTAAGCGCCTTTGTCGAAAGGGGTGAAATCGGTGTCGGATGAGTAGATGAGAATGTCATCCAAAGGAACGCCGAGTACCTCGGCGGCCATCTGGGCGAGGACGGTATCCGAACCGGTGCCAAGGTCGGTAGCGCCGACCAGCAAATTAAAGGAACCATCGTCATTCATCTTGATGGAGGCGCCGCCCATGTCGAGGTAAGGAATGGCGGTTCCCTGCATCACCAGGGCAACGCCAATTCCCTTTCGAATCGAAGCAGCGTTCCCGTCTGGCGATTGAACCGATCTCCAGGATTCGTTGCCATGCTTAGTGTCCCAATCGATGGCAGCCCTGCCCTGGCGGACACACTCCTCCAGGCCGACGGTGTTGATCACCTCCGGGCGAGGTTCGCGGCCTTCATTCCAGGCAGTGCTGAAAGGATGGAACTCTCCCGGGTGGATGATGTTCTTGAGGCGGAACTCCAGCGGGTCCAGGTTGAGCGATCGGGCGATCTTTTCCATGTGCCGTTCCACCGGCCAATATCCCTGCGGGACGCCGTAACCGCGGAATGCACCGGAGGGAGGTGTGTTGGTGTAGACCACGTCGGCGTAGAAACGGATGTTGGGGGATTTGCGATATTCGCCATCACCGACATACAGCGCCATAGACTTGTGACCGGTGTTGCCGGTGACGGTGAGGGCGTGGCAGCCGTATGCGCCTGTGTCAGAAAGGACTCGCATCTCATTGGCGGTGATGGTGCCGTCTTTCTTAACGCCGGTCTTCATATGGATGCGCATGGGATGGCGGGAGCGAGCGGCGATGAATTCTTCTTCACGAGTGTATTCGTAAATCACCGGGCGTTTGGTGGCAATGGTCAGGTGCGCCGGCACGTCTTCCATCAGCACTTCCTGCTTGCCGCCGAAGCCGCCGCCGATGCGCGGTTTGATGACACGGATGCGCTTAACGGGCAGCCCCAGGACTGGCGCGAGAATGCGGCGGGTATGGAAGGGGACCTGGGTGCTGGTGCGGATGACCAGGCGGTCGTTCTCGTCCCAGTAGGTGACGGCAACATGCGGCTCGATGTGCGCCTGCTGGACCTTGGGGACGGCATAATCGGCTTCGAAGATCTCGTCTGCTTCGGCGAAACCTTTTTCCACATCGCCGATGTCGATGCGGATCTCGGCGGCAAGGTTCTTCTCGGGCTTGGAATCGGCGAAGTTGACATATTCCGGCTCGTCGTGGATGCGGGGGGCGTCTGCCTTTTCCGCCTCAGCCATATCGAGAATGGCAGGCAAGATCTCGTATTCGACCTCGATCAACTGGAGAGCTTGTTCTGCCAGTTCGGGAGTTTCGGCAGCGACAAAGGCGACCCGGTCCCCGACGAAGCGGACTTTGTTATCGAGCGAGAAGCTGTCCAGTGGGCCAGGGATGGGGTCGGATTGCCCGGCGGTGGAATAGACCACCCGGGGGATGTCCTGCCAGGTCAGCACGGCGGCGACACCGGGGAGCGCACGCGCCTGGCTGGCATCGATCCTTTTGATGCGGGCATGAGCATGCGGGCTGTGAAGCACTTTGGCGTGGAGCATGCCACGCTGCTCCACATCGGCGGTGAAAGCCGGTTTGCCCTGGGCCAGTTTGATGGCATCGACTTTTATTTCGGGCTTTCCGACTACCTGATAGGGGGATGTTTCTGGGGCAAGGATGATCTTTGGAATGGTGAGAGTGCTTGTCTCAGTAGAAGAAGCGTCTGCACTTGACGAGGAGGGCTGAGATGGAAAAGGAGCGAGTTCGGCAGGCTCGGCGGAGGCGGATCCAGCGGGCGCGAACCCTGGGCGCATCATCGCAGCCGCACGCAAGATTGCCTGGACGGGTTTCGTGTAGCCAGTACAACGACACAGAACACCTGCAATCGCCTCGCGAACTTCCGCCTCGGTCGGGTCTGGATTAAGATCCAGAAGAGATTTTGCAGCCAGGATCTGCGCGGGTGTGCAATATCCGCATTGGATCGCGCCGCTTTCTATGAAAGCGAGTTGCAGGGGATGGAGGCCGGCAGTCTTCTTCCAACCCTGGTCGGGGTGCTCGCCCAACGCTTCGATGGTGGCGATCTTGTGACCTTCTGCCTGCGCCGCAAGCATGGAGCCAGCATTGACTGGACGACCATCCAAAAGGACCGTATCGGAACCGCTCAGACCCTGCTCATCGCCGAATTTCACTCCGTGAAAACCTTCCCGCCGGAGCATGGACAATAATGTTTCTGCTGGAGATGTCTCGATCTCCAGATCTTTTCCGTTGATCAGAAATGTGCCTATCATAGTGCCTCCGAGGCTAATGCTGATGCCGAGTGGATCAGCGCTGTTGGATAAGGATGATTAATCGGACAAATATAGTATAAAAATCGGGGAAAGTCCAATAAAGAAGAATCCGATAAGATTCTCAAGAAGGCTTCCCTGTATTTGAACGGATGGTCTTACGCAGTGTATCGATCACAATTCGCTGCCCGTGAGTGTCTTCAAAAAACCAGCAATCCCAGCCATTGGCGGGGGAATTCAAGAGGGCTTTGGCGATCCCATGAATGGAGCCGGTCAACTCACCACAGGTGAGGGAGCCGTCGGCCATGATGGTGGCCTGCATGTTGTTACGGGTAAAGAATAATTTCTGTCCGGGCTGCAACAGGCCAGCTTCGATGACTGCCCCGAAGGGGATCCGTTTCTGGGAGCGGGGATTCTGGATCTGCATTGCTTCCGCAGGGATGGATTCGCTGGCGGCAATGCGCTGCTCGGCGAGACGGATATAGCGCTCGTCACGCTCGATGCCGATATAGTGGCGGCCCAGTCTTTTCGCCACCGCGCCGGTTGTGCCGGTGCCGAAGAACGGGTCCAGGATTACATCACCGGGATTGGTGGAGGCCAGGAGGATACGGTACAACAGGCTTTCGGGTTTTTGGGTGGTGTGAGCCTTGCCGCCGTTGGCTTTTTGCCGCTCCCGACCTGTGCACAGGGGCATGTACCAATCGGAGCGCATCTGCAGGTCTTCGTTGAGGGCTTTCATACTGTGGTAATTAAAGGTGTATTTGCGGCCGCGGTTTTTTTGCGCCCACAGGAGAGTCTCATGAGCGTTGGTAAAGCGGATGCCGCGGAAATTGGGCATGGGATTATTCTTGATCCAGACGATATCATTGAGGATCCAAAAATCCAGGTCCTGCAGGATCGCCCCGACGCGATAGATGTTGTGATAAGTCCCGATGATCCAGATGGTGCCGGTTTCTTTAAGGACCCGCCTGCAAGCGGAGAGCCACGCCTGGGTGAACTGGTCGTACTGATCGAAGCCGGAAAATTTATCCCATTGGTCGTCGACCGCATCCACCTTGGTGCGGTTGGGGCGGTAGAGGTTGCGGGAGAGCTGCAGGTTGTAGGGTGGGTCGGCAAATACCAGGTCCACCGAGTTATCCGGGAAGTCCGGCAAGGACCTCGATGCAGTTTCCGGTAAGGATGGTGTCGAGCGGGAGTTGGTCAGACACAGATATCACCGTTTGTATAAACTTATCTACGTGCTTACGCCGGCAGGCAGCGTTCCGCCAGGACGGCGGCTATCTCGGCGCGATATTCGGCGCTGGCCCATTCATCCCCAGCCTCGGCATAGGCATTTCGGGCGGCTTCTTTTATCCCGCCGGGTTCGTTACCGTCCATTGCCAGCAGAGGCGTAGGTCCCCAACCGCCCAGAGCCAGGCGGGTTCGACCAGAGGGCCAGGAGGCGACGGCTGCGCAGACGATGGGCCGGTCGGCGGGAGTGCGGGCGACGCTCTCGAACCCCAGGTTTGTGTTCAGCGGAATCTCGATACGGGTGATCAACTTGCCGTGGATGAGCTCGCTGCGTTGAGGCAGGAAATCGCCCAGCCCAATGACCTGAGGCGAACTACCGCCTTCGATGGTCAGTTTCGCATCCAGCGCCAGCATGACGGTCGTAAAAGGAGAGCGCCCGTCTGCGCTCACGAGGGTGCCGGCAACGGTGCCCATGTTGCGAAGATTGAGGGGAGTCTCCAGCCGCAGCGCCTCGGCCAGGGCTGCGGGGATGTGGGAATTTTCAAGCAGTGCGGTCAACGTGGCGACTGCGCCGATTTCCAGTTTCTCGCCGGCCTTGCGGAACTTGTCCAGCCCGAGGGCTTGCAGATCCACGACGGCAAAGGCTTCGTTTTTTACCTGTGTAAGAACGGTCCCACCACCGAGCGGGCGGACGTTCGTACGGGACAGCATTTTCAATGCTTCTTCAATCGTTTTTGGGCGCATGTATTCAGTGATCATGTTTATACTCCCGTAATATTCATCTTTATTATACTTGGGGATAGCAGGAGAAGAGAACAGGGAAAGAGAATAAGGAATGGAGAATAGTGAATGGATCATATAGACAATGAAGAATGGGGATATAATGTGCGGAATTTAAGGTTGAGCGGTTGCAGTGAAGTTTGAAGGGGAGAGGACCCATTAAGGAGATACGTATGAAAGTCGCTTTTCAAGGTGAACCGGGGGCATTCTCGCAGGAAGCCAGTTATGCCTATTTCGAAGGATCCAGAGACGATCCCATGCGAGTCGTTCGATGATGTGTTCGAAATGGTGGCGGCGGGGAAATGCGATCAGGGAATGATCCCGATCGAAAACTCCCTGGCAGGCAGCATCCATCATAACTACGATCTGTTATTGCGCCATAAGCTTCATATCGTCGGGGAATATTTTCTACGGGTGAACCTATGCCTTATCGCCTTTCCGGAGGTGAAAAAAGAAGAGATCACCCATATCATCAGTCATCCGCAGCCATTAGGTCAAAGCGCCGGATATTTGCGGAAAATGAAAGGCGTAACGACTGAAGCCGTCTACGATACCGCAGGAAGCGTGAAATTGCTTAAAGCCTCCGGTGTTCGCACGACCGCGGCCATCGCATCCCGGCGAGCTGCTGAAATCTACGGGATGAAAATCCTGGAAGAGAACATCGAGGACAATCCCGAGAATTACACCCGCTTCCTTGCCATCGCGCCGGAGCCGGTTGTGCCGCAAGGGAATGCGAAGACATCCATTGTGTTCATCCTGAAGAACCAACCCGGAGCATTATTCAAGGCGTTGAGTGTTTTTGCTCTGCGGGAAATCGACCTGACCAAGATCGAGTCGCGCCCATTGGCAGGGAAGCCGTGGGAGTATCTTTTCTACATCGACTTTGTCGGGGCGGTGCAGGATAAGTCTGCTAAACGCGCGCTGGATCACCTGGGTGAGTACGCGGTGATGTTGAGGATCTTCGGGTCGTATCCGCGAGCGGTTGGATACAATACAACGGGCTAAACAGGAACTTATTTGAGACCATCAACGTCTTTTCAATGATCGAGTGGAACGATTTCCTGCGCTCGTACAGCGAATGAGCGATCAGGAGATTGGGAAAGTAACTTGACTGGTTCATACCATCGATCGATCTTTCTTTGGTTCGGCCCTGTACTCTTGGTGGGAATCCTGATTATCGAATTGGAGGGAATATGAAACGCAAACTCGTTATCCTCAATCTATTCGTCCTGTTTGCTATCTGCCTAAGTAGCTGCGGCGCTCCTCAAACCATCCCGGCGACTGTCACGTCAGGCATTACCGCTTCTCCGACTAATTTCAGCTCGCCCACCATGAGGCAATACCCATCAGTCACCCCGCTTGGAATGAACCCCTACAAGCCTACCAAAACTCATGTACCAACCTCACCGTCACTGCCTGTTTCCACTGCGGTTTCTTTGGGCACAACAGTACCGTCCACTTCTGAGACGATCGGCAGCGGAAATTTCGACCGGCTTTCGCGTGTGGCTGAATGGGGCCGCGGCGGCATTTTGGGAGTTGCCTTTACTCCGGACGGAAATCAATTCGTGGTCGGCAGCGCCTTTGGGCTGGGCGTCTATGATGTCCATGACCTCGAGAAAGCCCCTGTGTGGATCTCGCTCTCGCAGCCAGTCTCCTATACGGGAATGGCCTTTAGCACGAATGGACAATATATCCGTCTGAGAACGTTTGCGGTCATTAACTATGAGAGCTTTCCGGGTTACGCTTATTTAGAATTCCCCGGCAACCAGTTCGTGGCAGAACCGGAAAACGTTATTTGGATGGATTCCGTAACCCGTGCAGATAGCTGGGGCCAGATCGAGGTCAATTCACTGGATGGAAGACGCCATCTGCATTCGGAGGTTGAATATTGGGAAGAATTCATGGATATCGAGTTCACAATCCGGGAGGTGACGGATATTGCCACTGGTGACCTTCTCTATACATTGCCTGATGAAACTTTTTACTTGACTTACAATGAGCGTCATCAACCTGAAGGTTGTGACCAGTACAGTACAGCATTGTGCGGCAATGCATATAGCCCGGCGGCTTATCATCCGTATGAAGCGGCATTCTCTCCTATTGGCGATACGCTAACAATTCTCTATAGACCGCCGAACTACGGCAACTCCAATCGCTATAGCGCTTTGCGGGTATATGATGCAAAGAACGGCAAACTGATGGATATAGTCGGCAACCTTGACAAGCCCGTTCAGACGTTTACGTATGAACCGAGTGGCAGCCGCTTGTTGATCGCCTATACAGATGGTTCCATCCAACTATGGGACATTCGCGCAAACAAAGCCACATTCGGGGCCTGGCATTTCAATGATTATTTGAAATATGCTGAATTCAGCCTGGATGGACGCTATTTACTGCTAGCCCGACCAGGTTCATTGGAAGTACGAAATACAGCCGACGGATCGCTGCGTTCGCGTTACGATATGGTTTCATATTCTTTGAATCCGATTGACAGCAACCTGATCGCCATAGCGGACACCACTAATGCCATCAAGGTGTTGGAACTGGATAGCGGGAAAACGATTGTAAATATTGCTGCCCATGAATACAAAATCTTTACTGTGGTTTATTCACCCGACGGAAAGTATCTGGCCTCATCAGGACAAGATTGTTTTATCAAGTTGTGGGATGCCCGCACGGGCGAGTTCATTCATTTCTTCGAAAAGACTGTTGCCAATGGCTATATGGGAGCGCCGCCGCAGGAAGAAGATGAATGGGGAAATTCACGAATATTCATTTACTCCATCTATTTTGTCGAAGGAACTCACCAAGTTATGGGATTTGGGAGTTGGGGCACAATGGTTAGTTGGGACCTTTATTCCGGCGCTACTAATTACGTCGTCTATTCGGCTCCACTAGAATTTTGGCAAGGCATGATGACCGTCTCGCCACATTATCCCGAGTCTTTCGGTGTGAATGTGGAAGCCGATGAGTTCTATATCGGCAATCAAATCTATGATCTGGAGACAGGTGAGAGCCTTCGTGAATATGCCTTCCCCGAGGCTCTGCCGGAAAATTGTGGTCTGGGCGGTCCGACAACTTCTGATGGCAACTTGATCTTCACCGTTGGATATTATTCCTGGGAAGGAAAGGTGTGCGTGATCGATGCCCAAGATTATCATCTGGTTCGCACCATCGATGTGATCCCCTCTGCAGATTACAACCTGACTGTTGCGGGAATGCTTCTCACCAGTGATGGGAGGCGGCTCCTCATCGCCACAACGATGGGGACTATGGAAATATATCAAGTTGTCAAGTAAAAATAAAAGATATATATATATCTGATACGTAACAACGTCTAGACAACAAAGTCAACCCTTGACATAATCTCAATAATGCATATAATTTGGCGAAATATCAGGAAGCCATGAATACTAGTCTCTCGCTGCTCGTCCTTGTAGTCCTAATTGCGGTCCTTATTATTAAGGACCTACAAGTGGTTGGGATGGCAAGGGTGAAAGTCAAGTAGACACACCTGGATGAAAGTGAAGGGAGCCGCCCAACCACAGGCGGCTCTCTTTTTGTACCTATGCTACTAGGAGAGAAAAATGCGATCCGATGCGATCAAAAAAGGGTATGAGAAGGCTCCTCATCGAGCATTACTGCGGGCGACAGGCGTCAGTGAAGCTGACATGCACAAGCCTTTCATTGCCATTGTTAATTCCTACGTAGACATTGTCCCGGGTCATGTTCACTTGCAGGAATTCGGGAAAGTTGTCAAAGCGGCTGTACGGGCTGCTGGGGGCGTTCCATTTGAATTCAACACTATTGGTGTAGATGACGGTATTGCCATGGGCCACGGGGGAATGAAATTCTCGCTGCCTTCTCGTGAATTGATCGCGGATTGCGTGGAAACAATGATCCAGGCACACCAGTTCGATGGAATGGTGTGTATGCCCAATTGCGACAAAATCGTGCCGGGTATGTTGATGGCTGCAATGCGTGTCAACATCCCGGCAATTTTTATTTCTGGCGGACCCATGCCGGCCGGGCGCACACCCGAAGGCGAGACCATCGACCTGATCTCTGTCTTCGAAGGCGTGGGCGCGTATTCGGCCGGGAAGATCGACGAGAAGAGACTGACCACGTTGGAGCAATTTGCCTGCCCGAGTTGCGGCTCTTGCTCAGGCATGTTCACTGCCAACAGCATGAACTGCCTGATGGAAGCGATCGGCCTTGCATTGCCCTACAATGGATCGGCCCTGGCCAACACTCCCGAGCGGATCGCACTGGCGCAAAAAGCAGCCACTCAAATCATGACACTGGTCGAGCGGGACATCAAGCCGCGAGATATTGTCACCGCGGACGCGATCGACGATGCCTTCGCTCTAGATATGGCCATGGGCGGTTCGACCAATACGGTCCTGCACACGCTGGCGTTGGCGCATGAAGCCGATGTGGATTATTCCCTAGAGCGGATCAATGCGGTGGCAGAGAAAGTACCGCATATTTGCAAAGTATCCCCGGCCGGGAAATGGCACATGGAAGATGTCCACCGGGCGGGCGGCATCCCGGCCATCCTCAACGAGGTCCAGCGGGCGACGGGTATGCTACACCTTGATCGGATGACGGTCAGCGGGACGACCCTGGGCAAGTCCATCGCCGGCGCTTCCATTCAGGATGACGATGTGATCCGGCGGGTGGAGAATGCACATTCCAAACGGGGCGGGCTGGCGGTCTTGTTCGGGAACCTGGCGCCTAATGGCGCGGTGGTGAAAGCCGGCGGCGTCAGCGAGGCCATGCGGTCGTTTTGCGGCCCGGCGAAGATATTCGAATCGATGGAAGAATCAATGGCCGGCATCCTGGCCGGGAAAGTGAAAGCCGGAGATGTGGTCGTTGTGCGTTACGAAGGTCCGCGCGGCGGACCCGGTATGCAGGAAATGCTTGGCCCCACCAGCGCCATCATGGGGATGGACCTGGGCGATAAGGTGGCTCTCATCACGGATGGCAGGTTCAGCGGCGGAACACGGGGGGCGTGTATTGGACACGTCTCGCCGGAGGCGGCGGCTCGAGGTCCCATTGCGGCGTTGAAAGATGGCGACATCATCGATATCGACCTGGAGGCGCGTACCTTAAATGTTCGTTTGAGTAAAGAAGAAATGCAAGGGCGGCTGGCAGCCTTACCGGTTTTTGAATCGAAGATCGAGAGTAAGTGGCTGCGCCGATATGCCCAATTTGTTACATCAGCCGATACGGGAGCTGTCTTAAAGATATAAAGATTATCGTCAGAGGAGAAACTATGAAACGTACTGGAGCACAGATCATTTGGGAATGTCTTTTACAGGAGGGAGTGAAAACTGTCTTTGGGTATCCGGGCGGGGCGATCATGCCTGCTTACGATGCTTTATTGGATTACCCGATCCATCATGTACTCGTCCGGCATGAACAAGGCGCGGCCCACGCGGCGGATGGATACGCTCGCGCTGGAGGTGGCGTGGGAGTTGCGATCGCGACATCGGGTCCGGGGGCGACCAACCTGGTCACCGGTATTGCCACGGCGATGATGGATTCTTCGCCCATCGTTTGCATCACCGGGCAGGTTGCCAGCAAGTTCATCGGCTATGACGCCTTCCAGGAAACCGACATCACCGGCATCACCCTGCCGATCACGAAACACAACTACCTCGTCACGGATATCAATGAACTTACCGAGACCATCCGCGAGGCTTTTTATGTGGCCCGCACAGGTCGACCGGGACCGGTTTTGGTGGATATCGCCAAAGACGTTCAACAGGCTTCCATTGATTGGGAATACGACAACACGCCCATCCGCCTGCCGGGCTATCGACCTGACCGAAGCCCCATGCCCAAGGATATGCAGCAGGCAGCCGAGATGATCCGCACGGCCAAGCGGCCGGTCATTTTGGCCGGGCGAGGCGTGATGCTCAGCGGAGCAACGCAGGAGCTGCGCCAGTTTGCCGAGAATACCCGCACCCCCGTGGCAATGACGTTACTGGGGATCGGTGCTCTGCCTGCCAGCCACCCGCTCAACCTGGGGATGATGGGCATGCACGGCGAAGCCTGGGTAAATAAAGCCATCCAGCAATCCGATCTGCTGCTGGCGTTCGGCATGCGTTTCGATGACCGCGTTACCGGCAACCTGAAGACCTACGCACCGGAAGCGAAGAAGATCCATATCGAGATCGATGCATCGGAAGTGAACAAGAATGTGCCGGTGGACCTGGCCTTGATCGGCGACCTGCGCGAGACCCTGCGGGACCTGATGCCGCACGTGGAAGCCTGCGACCACAGTGAATGGATCGAAACCATCGATGAGATGCGCGGTGACAGCGCTGTGCTCGACATCCAGAACCTGCCGGACAACGGTCATTTGTATGCGGCCCATGTAATCAATGACCTGTGGCGGCATACACACGGCGATGCTCTGGTCGTCTCGGATGTGGGCCAAAACCAGATGTGGGCAGCCCAATATTACAAGCACGAAAATCCCAGCACCTACATCACTTCCGGCGGAGCGGGGACGATGGGGTTTGCCCTACCGGCTGCCATTGGGGCCAAGTTCGCCCGCCCCGAGGCCAATGTGTGGGTGATCTGCGGTGACGGCGGTTTTCAGATGACACAGGCAGAACTCTCCACGGCGGCACAGGAAGGCTTGAAAATCAACGTTGCCATTATCAACAATGGTTACCTGGGCATGGTGCGGCAATGGCAGGAGTTCTTCTATGACAAACGCTATTCGGCCACACCCATGACAAGCCCCGACTTTGTCAAGATCGCCGAGGCGCACGGCTTGACTGGTCTGCGGGTGACGCAGCGATCCGAAATGGAAGCGGCGGTCAGCCAGGCCGAACAGACCGAAGGGACCGTGGTCGTCGATTTCCGAGTCGAGAAGGAAGATTCGGTCTATCCGATGGTGCCTGCAGGAGCCGACCTGCATAACATGATCCGCCGGCCATTGCCGAACGTCATCACCGAAACCGATATGTGAGCGAAGGAGACGATATGGAACATACCTTAGTTATGCTGGTGGAAGATAAACCCGGTGTGCTCAATCGGATCGCCTCGCTCTTCCGGAGGCGGGCTTTCAACATCGAATCCCTGACAGTGGGGCATACGGAGCATCCCGGTATTTCGCGGATGACCATCGTCATCGATGGAAACCAGGTCCTGGTGGACCGGGTGATGGCTAACCTGTACAAACTTGTCAATGTCATCCAGGTGGCAGACCTGGCCGGTACGCCCAGCGTGAGCCGCGACCTTGCCCTCATCAAGGTCAGCGTGACCGCCGCCAACCGGTCGGAAGTGATGCAACTGGTGGAAGTGTACCGCTCGCGAATCGTCGACGTTGCCAACGATTCGCTGATCGTTGAGATCACCGGGGATGAAGTCCAAGATCAATAGTTTCGTGGATGTACTGCAACCGTTTGGCATCCTCGAAATGGTCCGAACGGGTGTGGTCGCCATGGCCCGAGGTGTCGGTGTGGCCCTGCCTGCCAGTAACGGCAATGGAAATGGGCATAAATCGTTCGCATTCGCTGAACTAAAGCAACCCTAATAGTTCACCAAAACTTAGAAAGGTTAAGGAGAAGAAAATGGCAAAGATCGATTTTGGTGGGGTAGTGGAAGATGTGGTCATGCGGGAAGAGTTTTCCCTTGAGAAAGCCCGCGATGTTTTGAAGAATGAGGTCGTGGCGGTGCTCGGCTACGGCGTGCAAGGGCCGGCCCAATCATTGAACATGCGCGACAACGGTATCAAGGTGATCGTTGGTCAGGCACCCGAGCATAAGACTTACTGGGACAAGGCCGTCGCAGATGGCTGGGTGCCGGGTGAGACGCTCTTCCCCATCGAAGAAGCAGCCAAGCGTGCTACGGTCATCCAGTACCTGGTCTCGGATGCCGCGCAGATGATGCTGTGGCCCAAGGTCAAAGAGAACCTGAAAAAAGGCGATGCGCTGTATTTCTCGCACGGTTTTTCCATTGTCTACAAAGACCAGACCGGCGTGATCCCTCCCGAATTCGTGGACGTGATCATGGTGGCCCCCAAAGGTTCCGGGACGAGCGTGCGGCGGAATTTCCAGGCGGGCAGCGGCATCAATGCCAGCTTCGCCGTGCACCAGGATTACACCGGGCGCGCGCGTGAGCGGACCCTGGCCCTCGGCATTGCCATCGGAGCCGGTTACCTGTTCCCGACCACCTTCCAAAGCGAAGTTTTCAGCGACTTGACCGGCGAGCGCGGCATCCTGATCGGCGCACTCTCGGGCGTCATGGAAGCGCAGTACAACGTCTTGCGGAAGAACGGTCATACCCCCAGCGAAGCTTTCAACGAGACCGTCGAAGAACTGACCCAGAGCCTGATCCGGCTGGTGGGCGAGAACGGCATGGATTTCATGTATGCCAACTGCTCCACCACCGCCCAGCGAGGCGCCCTCGACTGGCATCCGCGCTTCAAGAAAGCGGTCGAACCCGTCTTCGAAGATCTGTATAACAGTGTCGTTACCGGCAAAGAGACTGCCGTGGTGTTGAAAGTAAACAGCGCGCCTGATTATCAGGTCAAGTTGGATGCGGAACTGAAGGTCATGCGCGAAATCAGAAATGTGGCGCGCCGGGGCGGCTGTCCGTTCACTGCGTCCCGAAAACTGGAAGAAATAAACGAAAGCAAAGTCGAAGGAGGAGATTGTGATCACGACCGGTGTATCGAAGTATATCCAGCCTGAACCGTTCAACTACCCCGAGCGGCAGTGGCCTTCCCGTTCCATCACCAAAAGCCCCATGTGGGTTTCTGTGGATCTTCGTGACGGAAACCAGGCATTGCCCAACCCCCTTAATCCACGACAGAAGCTGGAATACTTCAAATTACTGTGCCGGATCGGTTTCAAGTACATTGAAGTTGCCTTCCCCTCCGCCAGCCAGGATGATTTCGATTTCACCCGCCGGCTGATCGACGAAGACCTGATCCCGGATGACGTATTCATCATGGCGTTGACACAATGCCGCAATCATTTGATCGACAGGACTTTCGAAGCCATCCACGGCGTCCGACAGGCCATCTTCCATGCCTACCTGGCTACATCCGATCTGCATGTCCGTCAGGTCTTTGACATCACCCCGGCAGACGCGCTGAAAGTTGCTGTTAAATCGGTTACCCGCATCCGCAAAGGCGTGGAGAGCCTGCCCGACAGCGACATCCGCCTCGAGTTTTCACCAGAGGAGTTCACCGATACCAACATCGATTACTGCCTGCAGGTGTGCGAGGCGGTCTATGAAGCGTGGGGACGGGCGACACCTGAAAAACCACTGATCCTGAACCTGCCTGCTACGGTCGAACGCCGGCCCCCGAACCAGTACGCCGACATGATCGAGATATTCTGCAAACGCTTCTCCCACCCGGAAAGCGTGCTGATCTCTTTGCATGCCCATAACGACCAGGGTATGGCTGTGGCTGCGACCGAGATGGGTCTGTTGGCAGGAGCGCAGCGAGTGGAAGGCACTCTATTTGGTCACGGCGAGCGGACGGGCAATGTGGACCTGGTGGTGGTGGCGAATAATCTCTTCGCCCGCGGCATCAACACGGGTCTCGATTTTTCAGACCTGCCCAAGATCGCCGAGACGGTGGAAGAACTGACGGGGATGCCCATCCCATACCGGACACCCTATGCAGGAGAATATGTATTCACCGCTTTTTCAGGGTCGCATCAGGATGCCATCCGAAAAGGCATTAACTTGCTGGGTGATGCCCCCGAAAAATTCGGAGTGGGCTGGAAAGTGCCATACCTGCACGTAGACCCGACCGACCTGGGCCGCCGCTACGAAAGCCTTATCCGCATCAATTCGCAATCCGGCAAAGGTGGAGTGGTGTGGGTGCTCGAGCAGGAATATGGATTGCATCCGCCGCGGGCCATGCACCCCGAGATCGGCGTAGCCGTGCAGGATTTCGCCGATGAGGTTGGACGTGAAGTGTCCTCCTCTGAGGTCAAGATGGTTTTCGATGATGTGTTCATCAACCCGGCGGGTCCGTACCAGTTAAAGGGTTACTGGCCCGTTCCCGACAAGGAAAACCCCGACAAGATCCACGGTGAGTTGCACCTGTCGGTGAATGGCGAAGAAAAGACAGTAGTTGCCGATGGCAACGGCCCGATTTCCGCCTTCGTAGGTGCGCTGGACAAAATGGGGATCAAAGGCTTCAGCGTGGATGATTACCATGAGCAGGCTCTGGGGAAAGGCGCCGATGCCACCGCGGTGGCGTATGTCCCGCTGCAGTTCATGGGGAACGGCGTGCTTTTCGGAGTGGGCGAAGGCACCAACATCGACCAGGCAGCAATCCGTGCAATCGTGGCAGGCCTTAACCGCTGGGCCTCCAAACAAAAATAAGGTTTATCCGGATACATTGTTTTGTAAGAGAGGAGAAATACCATGTTCACACCTAATACGCCTAAAGATGATCAGGAAGAGTTTATGCCGGAATGGCACGAGCCGTTCCCGGAACCGAACACCTTCCCGTCCGGTTGGAATATGAGCTCGATCCTGCCTCTGCCAGAGCATGTCCTGGGGCTGGATGCCGACGAAGAGAGTGAAAACTGATCCTACAGCAGCACAAGGAAAATCCATGCCGCAGACATTATTTGAAAAGATCTGGAACGCCCACGTAGTTGCGCAGGAGGCGGATTCGCCCGCAGTCCTCTATATTGACCTGCACCTGGTCCATGAGGTCACCTCACCGCAAGCCTTCACGGGTTTGCGCGAGCGCGGACTCAAGGTCCGACGACCGGAAAAGACCATCGCCACGATGGACCATTCCATCCCGACGCATGACCCATCCCTGCCGATTGCGGACCCGCTGGCGGCAGCCCAGATCAAGCAGATCGAGATCAACGCGGCCGAGTTCGGTGTGAATCTGTATGGCATGCACAGCGCCCAGCGCGGCATCGTCCACGTGATCGGACCGGAACTGGGCTACACCCACCCGGGTATGACCATCGTCTGCGGCGACAGTCACACGGCCACACATGGAGCCTTTGGGTCGCTGGCGTTTGGCATCGGCACATCGGAAGTGGAGCATGTGCTGGCAACGCAATGCCTGCTGCAGCGAAAACCGAAAACCTGCGAAGTGCGGGTGGACGGGGACTTGCCTGCGGGTGTATCGGCCAAAGATATCATCCTGGCGCTTATCGCCCAGATCGGCGTGGGCGGCGGGACGGAGCATGTATTCGAGTACACCGGCTCGGCCATCCGCACGCCTGGGCATGGAAGAACGCATGACCATCTGCAATATGTCCATCGAGGCTGGCGCGCGGGCCGGCATGATCGCTCCGGACGATGTCACCTACGAGTACCTGGCCGGGCGGGAAAACTGTCCGAAAGGCGCGGAATGGGATAAAGCCGTCAGTGCATGGAAACTTCTCCCGACTGACGCAGGCGCGGTCTACGACAAGACGATCGTACTGGACGCCAGCCGACTCGAGCCGATGATCACCTATGGGACGAATCCGGGCATGGGCATGAAGATCAGCGGGTGCATCCCCGAACCGGCATCCCTGGCGGATGCTTCGCAACGGGCGGCACTGGAAAAGTCGCTGGCTTACATGGGCCTTCAAGCGGGTCAATCGCTGCTGGGCAAGAAAGTGGATGTTGTATTTATTGGCAGTTGCACGAACGGGCGTATTTCCGACCTGCGTGAATCCGCCAGGGTCATGGAAGGAAAGAAAGTAGCCTTGAACACGCGCGTGATGGTCGTGCCCGGGTCACAGGCGATCAAACGGCAAGCAGAGGCGGAAGGTCTGGACCAGATCTTCAAGGAAGCCGGGGCCGAGTGGCGTGAAGCCGGTTGCTCGATGTGCATTGCCATGAACGGCGACCAACTGCAGCCAGGTCAGTACGCGGTCAGCACCAGCAACCGCAATTTTGAAGGACGGCAGGGGAAGGGCGGGCGGACATTCCTGGCCAGCCCTCTCACCGCCGCTGCGGCTGCCATCACCGGTCAGGTTACGGATGTACGCACGCTACTTGGTTAACTCGAAGCAATTAAGGAACAAATCGAAATGGCTCAATTCACAGTTCTTACATCGCGAATAATGCCCTTACCGGTCAACAACATCGATACCGACCAGATCATCCCGGCGCGCTTCCTCAAGGCGACCGACAAGAAAGGCATGGGAGATGCCCTCTTTGCCGATTGGCGCTATAACGCGGATGGCAGTCCCAAAGCCGAGTTCGTCCTGAACACCTCGCTTTTCAAAGGGGCACAGATCCTGCTGGCGGGGGATAATTTCGGCTGTGGTTCCAGCCGTGAACACGCCCCGTGGGCGCTGACCGGGTTCGGTTTCCGCGCCATCATCAGCACTTCGTTCGCGGATATCTTCCGCAATAACTGTCTAAAGAATGGTCTACTGCCGGTGATCGTCGATGCGGATGTGCACGCCTCACTGTTCGACTTGACCGAAGAGGCTCCGAATGCCACGGTCACCATCGACCTGGCCAGCCAATCCCTGACTCTGCCGGATGGGCGGGCGGTCAAGTTCCCTATCGATCCATTTTCGAAATCCTGTCTGGTCAATGGGGTGGATGAACTGGGTTACATTCTCGGCTTTGAATCAAAAATCGCCGCGTACGAACGACAGAATGGCATCATTATTGCCAATTAAATAAGCGGGAACTCTGAGAGACGGCTGGAACCGGTGCTCAGGGTTCCGCCTAATCTCTCATTTTCCCGGAGGACTTATGATACAGATCTACGACACAACTCTTCGTGACGGTACGCAATGGGAAGGTTTATCCCTTTCGGGGGCAGACAAGATCCGCATAGCCCGCAAGTTGGATGTCCTTGGCGTGGCTTTTATCGAAGGCGGCTGGCCCGGGTCAAACCCCAAGGATGCAGAATTCTTCGAGCGCGCCCGCGATATGGAATGGGAGCATGCCCTGGTGGCAGCCTTCGGTTCCACCTGCCGGGTAAAGGGCGGCCCGGAAGACGATGCCAATATCAAGGCTTTGCTGGACTCGCAGGCGCCGGTCTGCACGGTGGTAGGAAAATCGTGGACTTTGCACGTCACCGAGGTATTGCGGACAACTTGCGAAGATAATCTGCGCATCATCGAGCAAAGCCTGGCGTATCTCAAAGCGCAAAATCGCAGGGTCATCTACGATGCCGAGCATTTCTTCGATGGGTATAAAGCCGACCCGGACTATGCGCTGGAGACCCTCAAGGCTGCCATCCGCGGCGGGGCAGAGACATTGGTCCTGTGCGACACCAACGGCGGCGCGCTGCCGTGGGAATTGGCTGAGGTTGTTCGGAAAGTAAAAGCCGAGACAGGCCATCCACTGGGGATCCATGTCCATAACGACGGGGATTGCGCTGTGGCGAATACCATCACTGCCATTC
Source organism: uncultured Chloroflexia bacterium (assembly GCA_963847105.1). GTDB lineage: Bacteria > Chloroflexota > Anaerolineae > Anaerolineales > Villigracilaceae > UBA877. Next base: position 901,005 of record CAWJYP010000003.1, read on the forward strand.
GCGAAGGCGCCATCCAGGCGCAGGGGACGATCAATGGATATGGGGAGCGCTGCGGTAATGCCAACCTGTGCACCATCATCCCGGACCTGGAACTCAAACTGGGGCTGCAATGCCTGCCTGAGGGGCATCTTTCGACATTGTTCGATGTGGCCCATTTCGTCGCAGAGGTGGCGAACCTGGCTCCGGACGAGCACATGGCTTACGTTGGCAAGTCAGCTTTTGCGCACAAAGGCGGCATCCATGTGGCTGCCATGCGCAGGAGCGAACTATCCTACCAGCATGTGGATCCGGCTTTGGTCGGCAACCAGATGCGAGTGGTCGTCAGCGAACTATCCGGGAGAGGCAACCTGCTCAGCAAGGCCGAAGAATACGGTCTGGGCACGCTCGGCGGCGAAGAGGTTGCGGCTGTTCTTAATGAAATCAAGGAACTGGAGTCGCAGGGATTCTCCTTCGAAGCGGCGGAGGCCTCGGTGGCGTTGATGCTCAAGCGTCAGCAGCCCGGTTACAACCCGCCTTTTGAGTTGATCGACTTTTCGGCTATCGTGGAAAATCGCCAGGGTCGCGGCATGTTCGCAGAGGCGACCGTGAAAGTGAAGGTCAGGGGTGAGGTCTTTCACACGGCCGCGGAAGGCGACGGGCCTGTCAACGCGCTAGACACGGCTTTGCGGAAGGCCTTGATCGGTCACTACCCCGAGATCAACATGTTCCATCTGGACGATTACAAGGTCCGTATTTTGAACGGAGATGCGGGGACGGCGGCGGCGACACGGGTGCTGATCGACACGGTCAGCGACGGGCACCGCTGGAGCACAGTCGGCGCGAGCACGAATATCATCGATGCCAGCTGGAGGGCATTGGCAGACTCGATCGAGTATGGATTGGTGATGGAAATATCTTAAGGGAGTTGGGAGAATATTGTGGAAGCGAAAATCGTATTATTGCCGGGGGACGGGATCGGTCCGGAAGTGGTTGCCGAGGCTGTTCAGGTGCTGGACGTGCTCGCCAAAAAAGGCGGGCATAGCTTCAAATACACCGAGCACTTGATCGGTGGTTGTTCGATCGATAAGTTCGGGTCGGCTCTGACCGATGAGACACTGGCTGAATGCAATTCGGCGGAGGCGGTGCTGCTGGGCGCGGTGGGCGGACCCAAATGGGATGACCCACGCGCCAAAGTACGCCCGGAGCAAGGCTTGTTGGCGCTGCGGAAGGGGTTGGGCGTTTTTGCCAACCTGCGGCCCGTCAAAGTGCATCCGGCTTTGATCGACGCATCTCCATTGAAGCCGGAAAAACTCAAGGGAGTGGATATCCTGGTCATCCGTGAGTTGACCGGCGGCCTGTATTTTGGGTGGCCCAAAGGGCGGGATTTCAAAGACGGGCGCGAACGGGCGGTTGATACGCTCGAATATTATGATTACGAAGTCCGCCGGGTGGTGGAACTGGCATTCTCGCTGGCACGCAGGACGGAACTGGTAAAGTGACCTCGGTGGATAAGGCCAACGTGCTCGAATCATCCCGGTTGTGGCGGCAGATCGCCACCCAGATCGGCGCGCAAAATCCCGACATCAGCCTGGAGCACATGCTGGTGGATACCGCCTCGATGCGGCTGATCACCGGACCGGCTTACATGGACGTGATCGTGACGGAGAACATGTTCGGCGATATCCTGACCGATGAAGCCTCGGTGTTGGCCGGGTCGATGGGGATGCTGCCGTCAGCCAGCCTGGGCGAATCCGAGCCGGGGTCTTTACGAACCCATTCACGGGTCCGCGCCGGATATTGCCGGAAAAGGACTGGCAAATCCGATCGGCACGATCCTTTCGGCTGCCATGATGCTGCGTCATTCGCTGCATCTGGACAACGAAGCGGTTGCCATCGAAAACGCCGTGCATGAAGCGATTACAGCCGGCGCGCGCACCGGCGACCTGGGCGGGAAACTATCCACCCGGCAAATGACTGCAGAAATTATTCAGCGTTTATAACCCAAGGAGCACTTCACATGGATGCGAAATATATCTGGATGGATGGGGAAATGGTGGAGACTGCCAAGGCGACGGTCCATTTTCTGACCCCGGCATTGCATTACGGCGCAGCGGCGTTCGAAGGCATCCGGGCTTATTCCACAGAAAAAGGTCCAGCTGTATTCCGCTTGCGGGAGCATTCCCGCCGGCTGGTTGATTCGGCGCATGTGCTGGGTTTCCGCGACCTGCCCTGGTCGGTGCAGCAGGTTAGCGATGCCATCAAGGAAACGGTCAAGGCGAATGGGTTTGCTTCGTGTTATATTCGTCCGTTGATATATTGGGGCGGGCAAGTATCTGGTCTGAACATGAACGGCGGCAAACCGTCCCTGGGTATTGCGGCATGGGAGTGGAACAACTATCTCGGAGCGGAAGCACTGGCGAAAGGCATTCGGGCGAATATCTCTTCCTATACCCGCCACCAGCCTAACGTGACCATGACGAAAGCGAAAATATCCGGCAATTACGCCAACAGCATTCTTGCCAAGACGGAATCGATCCGGCTGGGCTTTGAAGAAGCAATCATGCTTAATCCGCAAGGGTACGTGGCCGAATGCACCGGCGAGAATATCTTCTATGTCCGCGATAACAAGATCTACACGCCTCCGCTGGCGGACATCCTCGAAGGCATCACCCGCGATTCGATCATCACCATGGCGCGGGACCTTGGCTACCAGGTATCCGAGTTGCCGGTTTCGCGGGACCAGTTGTACACAGCGGATGAGGTCTTCGTCTGCGGGACGGCGGCAGAATGTATCGGCTTGCGCGAAATCGACTTTCGCGTCATCGGCGAAGGTCACAGCGGACCGGTCACGACTGCCATCCAGAAGACTTTCTATGCCGCCATCCAGGGAAAACTGCCTCAATATGAGAAGTGGCTGGATCTCGTAAACTGAGTATTGACATTCCTGTGCCCCTCGGGTAGAATGCCCAACTAATATGGACATCTATACAACCTGCTTTTTTGCGCACTATTATTATTACGGACCCAAAATTTCGGTGGCCGTTGGCAGCGCTTAAGCAGGAAGATAACTGAACCTACCTGCACACAAAAGGAGCGAGACCAACGGTCTCGCTCCTTGTTATTTTCGGAGGCTATTATGACCATGCAAGGCATTCGCGGCGCAACAACAGTACAACAGGATCGGGTTGATCTTGTCATGCAAGCCACCCGGGACCTGCTGGAATCGATCCAGCAGATGAACCCCGGGCTTCAGCCGACGGATATTGCCAGTGTGTTCTTCACTACCACGGCTGACCTTGACTTCCGTTTATCCGGCGCTGGCAGCCCGCCAGATGGGCTGGACGATGGTGCCGATGATGTGCGCCCAGGAGATCCCGGTTCCCGGTAGCCTGCCCTTATGCATTCGCGTCCTGATCCATTGGAACACTGCCTGCGAACAGAAAAATATCCAGCATGTTTACCTCCATGAAGCCAAACAACTTCGTCCCGACCTGGTACAGGAATAGTTCGGGACGACACTTTTAAGGAGACTACGCATATGATGATCGTGATGAAACCCGGCTCGACCCCGGCGGAAGTGGACCATGTACTTGAACACATCAAATCCAATGGCCTCACGCCTCACTTGTCCGTTGGTGAGGGCAGGACCATTATTGGAGCCATTGGGGATACGCATGCTGTGCCGATAGAAATCTTCGATGTCCTCGACGGCGTGGAAAGCGTGGTGCGAATATCGCAACCGTTCAAACTGGCTTCCCGCCAATTCCACCCGGCGAACTCCGTCTTCCCACTGGATGGGTTTTCCATTGGCGGCGACGAGATCGTCATTATTGCAGGCCCTTGCTCGGTAGAGTCACGCTCGCAGTTGCTGGAGACAGCCCAGGCGGTGCGGGAAGCGGGGGCGCACGCACTGCGTGGCGGCGCTTTCAAGCCTCGCACATCCCCCTATACCTTCCAGGGACTGGGAGAAGAAGGGCTTGACCTGCTGGTGGAAGCACGTGAGGCTACTGGATTACCGGTAGTAGTGGAAATCACCTCGCTGACGCAGGTGGATGTAATGACTAAATCGGTGGACGTGTTGCAGATCGGGGCGCGCAATATGCAGAACTACGCCCTGCTGAGTGCTGTGGGAATTACCCGCATGCCAGTGCTGCTCAAGCGCGGCATGTCTGCCACCATCGAAGAATTGCTGATGGCTTCGGAATATATACTTTCGGGCGGGAACGAGCGGGTTGTACTTTGCGAGCGAGGTATCCGAACATTCGAGACCGCCACCCGCAATACTACAGACATCAATGCCATCCCGGTGCTGAAGTCGATGACACACCTGCCGGTTATCCTGGACCCGTCCCATTCGACCGGGCATGCCGATTATGTCACGGCGGTGGCGCGAGCAGCCATCGCCGCCGGAGCAGACGGCCTGATCATCGAGGTCCACCCCGACCCAGCCCATGCCCTGTCGGATGGCCGCCAGTCGCTTAAACCCGAAAGGTTCGCCGAATTGGTCAGGCAGGTAGGTCAAATCGCCGCGGCGATGGGCCGAAAATTAGCCACCATTTCACCTGTTGGGAATGTCAAATAGAACCAATTTCGCCAAGGAGAATAGATCATGTTGATTGTGATGCAGCCCGGAGCAAAGAAACAGCAGGTGGCGGATGTTATTGCCGAGATCGAATCCCACAACCTGTCTGCACATATCATTGAAGGCGTGGAACAGACCGTCATAGGAGCGGTGGGTGACAGCCATTCGGTGGCAAAGGAGATTTTCGAAATATTGCCGGGGGTCCTGCACGTTACCCGTATCTCCCAGCCATACAAGATGGCTTCACGCCAGTTCCACCCACAGGACTCGGTTTTCCAACTGGATGGGTTTGCAGTGGGGGGAAAGGACATCACCCTTATCGCCGGTCCATGCTCGGTGGAATCCCGCACGCAGCTATTGGAGACTGCCAAGGCAGTCAAGGCGGCGGGAGCGAACGCGCTTCGCGGGGGTGTCTACAAGCCACGTACATCCCCATATGTGTTCCAGGGGCTGGGCGAGGAAGGTTTGGAATACCTCGCCGAAGCGCGCGAGTTGACCGGTATGCCGGTGGTGGCAGAGGTCATGTCTATCGCACAGATCGAAACCATGGTCAAATATGTAGATGTGCTCCAGATCGGAGCGCGCAACATGCAGAATTTCTCCCTTCTGCGGGCCGTAGGAGAGACCAGGACGCCCGTATTGCTCAAAAGGGGCATGTCAGCCACGGTGGAGGAACTGTTAATGGCAGCGGAGTATATCCTTTCCGGCGGCAACCAACGGGTGATGTTATGCGAGCGCGGCATTCGCACATTCGAGACGGCAACCCGAAACACTACCGATATCAATGCCATCCCGGTGTTAAAGAGCCTGACACACCTGCCAGTCATCCTGGACCCGTCCCACTCAACCGGCCATGTGGCCTATGTCGGAGCGATCGCCAAGGCTGCCATTGCTGCAGGGGCGGACGGTCTCATCATCGAGGTGCATGATAATCCGGCGCATGCGCTGTCGGACGGGGCGCAATCGTTGACCCCGCAGGATTTCAGCAAACTCGTCCGGCAGATCAAGGCGGTGGCGAAAGCGGTGGGTAGGCAGTTACCCGTAATCAAGAATACAATAGGATCGAATTAAGATGGACGGTGATGGGTTTGATCTATCCTCAGCGCGTGTCACGATTGTAGGCCTTGGATTAATGGGGGCATCCCTGGCGATGGACCTGCGCGGCCAGTGCGGTGAGTTGATCGGTGTCAGCCGCAGTCCGCAGACCTTGAAATATGCCGTTGAACACAATATAGTTGACCAGGTCGTCTCCTTTGAAGAAGGTCTGGATTGCGACCTGTTGGTGCTGGCGGCGCCTATCCGGACAATCCTGGCTCACCTGAAGAAGATGACGGAGATCGCCCAGTCTGATCAACTCTCCCGCAGAACAATTGTCCTGGATGTGGGGTCAACTAAAGCGACCATCGTTGAGGCCATGCGGAAACTGCCGGAGAGGTTCGACCCGATAGGCGGCCATCCCATGTGCGGCAAGGAAGTCGCCGGGATACAGTACGCTCAAACGGATCTTTATAGGGACAAGATCTTTGTCCTGACTCCGCTCGAACGAACATCTCCGAAGGCATTATTCTTTGTGCAGGATTTGATCACGGTAATAGGAGCCAGGCCTTTCTTTCTTTCCGGCGAACAGCAGGATGCGCTGGTTGCCGTGACCAGTCACCTGCCTTATCTGGCGGCTTCGGCATTGATGCAGACAGCGCTGATGCAAGCCGACGAGCGGGTCTGGAAGATGGCGGCTTCAGGATTTCGAGATACCTCCCGGCTGGCGGCGAGCGATGTGACCATGATGATCGACATTCTGTTGACCAATAAAGAGTCCATTCTCGATGCTTTGAAGAAATATCGGTCCAACCTGGATACACTGACCGAACTGGTCGCTTCAGGAGACGAGAGCGGATTGCGGGCTTTATTGTCGGTTACCCAAAACAAACGAGCGCAATTATTCTCGCAGGAAGAATGATGAAAGTGGATTCGATAGAAATTCGCCCAATCGGGCATCCGCTGGATGCCAACGTGAATGTGCCGGGTTCCAGAGTCTTACCAACCGGGCTTTATTGGTAGCCGCGCTGGCAGAAGGCACATCCACAATCACGAATGCCTTATTTTCCGACAATTCCGGCTACCTGGCCAAATCGTTAAACAGGCTCGGCTTTGACGTGAGACCTGATCCGGAGACATGCTCTGTGGTTGTTCATGGTCAGGGCGGTCAAATTCCGGCTTCACAGGCGGACTTATTCGTTGGAAATGCCGGGACGGCAGCGCGCTTCCTGACTGCCATGGTGACGTTGGGACAGGGAAGATTTGTGGTCGACGGTGATGCTCGCATGCGCGAGCGACCTATTCGGGATTTGTTGGACGGACTTTCCCAACTCGGTGCAAAGGTGACCAGTTCCACCGGCTGCCTGCCGGTCCAGATCGAGGCGACGGGATTACCGGGCGGGCATGCGGTTATAGCGGGAAATGTCAGCAGCCAATTTTTGAGTGGTTTGCTGATGATAGCTCCTTATGCAAAGCGGACTGTTGAGATTGAGGTGGCGGAAGGATTGAATTCCAAGCCTTATGTGGACATGACTCTGGGCGTTATGGCAGATTTCGGTATTGAGGTCGAGAGAAACGGGTACGAGCGGTTCGTCGTCCACCGTTCCAGGTACCACGCGATGGAAGAATATCCCATCGAACCGGATGCGTCGGGGGCATCTTACTTCTTTGCTGCCCCGGCGATCTGTGGCGGAAAGGTGCGGGTGGAACACCTGACCCGCAACTCAAAACAAGGGGATATTGCTTTCCTGGACGTGCTCCAAAAAATGGGATGTTCTGTTCAAGAGGGGCAGGGATACATCGAAGTAACCGGACCGGAAAGGTTGCTGGGGGTGGATGTGGACATGCGGGATATCTCCGATACTGCCCAAACCCTGGCGGCTATTGCTCCGTTTGCCAGTACGCCTACCAGGATCAGCGGGATCGGCTTCATTCGCGGCAAGGAAACGGACCGGGTCGGAGCGGTATGTACCGAGTTAGCCCGCCTTGGCGTGGAAGTGCAGGAAGAAGCGGATGGGTTGACTATCCAGCCATGCAGGTCGTTCCGTCCGGCAATGGTGAGAACCTACAACGATCACCGCATGGCGATGGCTTTCGCGTCTGATCGGTCTGCGGGTGGGTGGTGTCAGCCTGGAGAATCCGGCTTGCGTTTCCAAGACTTTTCCGGGATTATTTTGAGGTGCTGGAGACACTACGATGATACACCTGGGCTTGATGGGTTTCCCGCTTTCCCACAGCCTATCGCCCCGTTTACATCAGGCGGCTCTGGCAGCCTTGAACCTTCAGGGTAATTATGAGCTTTACCCCATCTCCCCCGGCGATAAATCCGGTTTATCCGCTTTATTGGAGCGATTACGCGAGGGAGCGCTGCATGGGTTGAATGTGACCATCCCTCATAAGCAGGCAGTCCTCCCGTACCTGGATGACCTTTCGCCCTCTGCGCGAGCGATCGGCGCAGTGAATACGATTGCTTTGGATGCCGGGAAACTTGTCGGCCATAACACCGATGCGCCAGGTTTCCTGGCAGACCTGAACCGGTCATTTGCAAGCGGCTTTTCGCAGAAACGCGCCATGGTATTGGGGGCGGGTGGGGCAGCCCGGGCAGTCGTGTACGCATTGATCAAGGATGGTTGGGCGGTTACCCTGTCAGTTCGCCAAGCGGATGTGCAGCAGGCGGCGGAGTTGATCAACTCTTTCAGGCAGGTTGTCGACGGAAATGAGATCCGGTCAATCTTGATGGAGGCGGAATCGATGTGGCCGCATATAGACGGTACCGACCTGATCGTCAATGCCACACCGTTGGGGATGTATCCCGCCATTGACAATTCGCCATGGCCGGAGGGATTAGCTTTCCCTGTGGGTGCGGCAGCCTATGACCTGGTCTATAATCCCCGGCGAACATCTTTCCTGCGCCAGGCTGGGCAAGCGGGATTGCGTACCGCATCCGGTATTGGCATGCTGGTGGAGCAGGCCGCCCTATCGTTTGAGATCTGGACCGGGAAGGCGCCGCCTCGGGAAGTTATGTTTGCGCAAGTGGAGGAAAAATGAGTCTGCGTTTTTTGACGGCAGGTGAGTCGCACGGTCCGGTCTTGACGGCGATTTTGGAGGGCATTCCGGCGGGTCTGCCGCTGGATGAGAAGATCATCGATCTAGAACTTGAGCGGCGGCAGCGAGGCTACGGCGCCGGTCCGAGGATGAAGACTGAGAGGGACCATGCCCAAATCCAGGGCGGGGTGATGAATGGAAAGACCACTGGCGCGCCGATTGCCATACAGATCGCCAATGCGGATCATAAGAACTGGAAGGGCAAGGGAGTAAAACCGATGACCGTTCCGCGGCCCGGTCATGCCGATTTGACCGGTGCGATCAAATATGGCTACACCGATCTCCGGCCGGCGCTGGAACGCGCCTCGGCCCGCGAGACGGCTGCACGGGTGGCAGTAGGAGCGATTTGCAGGCATTTCCTCGTCCAATGTGGGATCGTGGTGGGAGGATACGTGCATTCGATCGGCGGCATTCGAGCGGATTTGGATCAGATGCCCTTTGAAGAGCGATTCAAACTGGCTGAAACCAGTGATGTCCGTTGCCCGGATAAAGACGCCGCGGGAAAAATGCGCAACAGGATCGAAGAGATCATCCATCAGAAGAATACGCTGGGAGGAGTTTTGGAAGTGGTCGTTTTGAATGTTCCCGTTGGGCTGGGGTCTTTCGTTCAGTGGGACCGGCGACTGGAAGCCCGTCTAGGTGCGGCTGTGTTGAGCGTGCAGGCGATCAAGGGTGTGGAGATCGGCAGTGCCTTTATGAATGCGGGCCTTAGCGGGACCGAGGTCCAGGATGCTATCAACCTGGATACAAGTGGTGGAAATCTGGTCAGGCAGACGAACAACGCAGGGGGTATCGAGGCGGGTATCAGCAATGGCCAACCGATCATTGTTCGTGCTGCCATGAAGCCGATTGCCAGCACGTTGACCCCGCAAGGGACGGTCGATCTTGCAAGGGGAGTAAACTCGGTCACCAATTATGAGCGCTCGGATTTTTGCCCGGTGCCGCGGGCGGTGCCAGTTATCGAGGCGATGGTGGCGTTTGTGATCGCGGAGGCTCTACTGGAGAAGACCGGTGGAGATTCGATGGACGAATTGATGCCAAGATTGGCGGCGCTTAAAAAGGCACGGTTGGAGGATCTGTCCATGGATGATCACGAACACGTCTGGTGGGAATAGATGAGACACATATTCATTTATGGTCCTCCAGGCTCGGGAAAAACGACGATTGGGAAAGTCCTGGCGGCGGATCTGGAACTGCCTTTCATCGACCTGGATGCGGACGTTGAATCTGCTGCCGGGAGGACCATCAAAGAAATCATGAAGGCTGAGGGAGAGACTGCCTTCCGCAACCTCGAGACTGCTGCGTTGAAAGATGCAGTCCAAAGGTCCGCGAGTGTCATTGCGCTGGGTGGGGGAGCGCTGTTAAGACCGGAAAACAGGGCTAGCGCGGAGGTTGGCGGAGAAATCATTTTCCTGGAAGCAGGTCTTTCGACGCTAATGGATCACCTGACGAATGGCCCGGCGAAACGCCCTTTGCTGGAAGGTGATCTGGAACTGAAATTGAAGGCCTTGCTGGAAAAGCGGGCAGAACATTACAATTCCTTCCCGCTGCGCATAGCCATTAATGGATGCTCGCCGGAACATGTGTCACGAAGAATCCAGCAATTATTAGGACGTTTTCACATCCCAACAGGTCAAGGCGGATATGAAGTGTTGGTTAGGAGAGGCGGACTGAGATCTGTAGGCGACCTTTGCCAGCAATACAACCTCAACGGTCCTATAGCAGTAGTTGCTGATTCAAACGTAGCGCCTCTGTATGCCAAGGTGGTTGTAGATTCACTCGAGAAAGCCGATCTGAGCGGACAATGCATCACAATTCCAGCCGGGGAGACACACAAGACCCTCGAAACGATCTCCTTGTTGTGGAAGGAATTCCTGGAGGCAGGCCTGGACCGGAAGAGCACCGTGATTGCTCTCGGCGGCGGGGTCACAGGCGACCTGGCGGGATTCGCTGCATCGACATTTATGCGCGGCATCAACTGGGTGGGTATACCTACATCGCTGCTGGCGATGGTCGACTCGTCCATTGGAGGCAAAACCGGTTTCGATCTGCCCTACGGAAAAAACCTGGTAGGATCGTTCCATTCGCCCAGGTTGGTGCTGGCGGATTCGGATCTCCTGACAACTCTGCCACAAGACGAGTTTCGCTCCGGCATGGGCGAGGTGATCAAGCATGGTATTATTTCTGACGTTGATTTATTTGAGCAGTGCGCCAGGGGTGAGAAGTACGTGAAAGAACATCTGGAGGAGATATTGCCCGGGGCCATTGCTGTGAAGATCCAGCATATTCGCATCGATCCGTTCGAGCAGGGCATCCGTGCAGCATTAAACCTGGGTCACACTGTTGGGCATGCAGTCGAACTTGCCAGCGGATTTCAGATCCGGCATGGCGAGGCGGTTGCCATTGGGATGGTCGTGGAAGCCCGCCTGGCAGAACGCTTGTTACTTGCTGAAACAGGTCTGGCTCTTACGATCTCTACAGCACTGACCGGCTCTGGGTTTGCCGAGCGAAATACCCACTCATCTACCACGGGAGGTGATCTTAAAATCGATGAGAGTCGATAAAAAGAAACATAGTGGGAAAGTTCGCTTTTCATTGCCCATCCGCGTCGGAGAAGTGCGGACGGGGATTGAGATCGATGACTTGAACATGATCTTTGAAAAGGAGCTGCCATGACCGCCATCCTGATCTTGCACGGACCGAACCTAAATTTATTGGGGATGCGCGAACCTGAAATCTATGGTTCCGTGAAGCTGGATGACATCAATGAGAAATTGATCGCCCAGGGAAAACAAGCCGGGGTGGAAGTCCGCTGCACGCAATCCAATCACGAAGGAGTTTTGATCGATGCGATCCAGGAGGCGCGGAATTGGGCCAATGGGATCGTCATTAATCCGGGTGGATATACCCATACTTCGGTGGCTCTGCGTGACGCCATTGCCGGGATCGGTCTGCCGGTGGTGGAGGTACATTTATCGAATGTGTATGCGCGAGAAGAATTCCGGCATACTTCGCTCGTCTCTGCGGTATGCCAGGGGAAAATTACGGGGTTCGGTTGGAGGTCGTATATGCTGGGGTTGACAGCCCTGATCGAAATTTTGAATTCAGATCAATCCGGATAAACTTTCCAACCCAGGGCTTCGTAATCAGCCTGATCTACGGAATCCTTTGGCAGGTCGATCAACAAGGTGTTACCTTCGGCCAAAAGGGAACCTTCTTCGTCGTATATCCCGGCCCAGGCTTCGGCCATGCGGCCTTTGGATTTCCCTGCTTTTCCAACGATCCGCAAAGGTTTCCCGATGGGCACATTTTTACGATATTTGACTTCCAATTTACCTGTGTACATGAAGCGCGGCTGGGATGGATCACCCATGAGCGAACGCCCGCTAATCTCATCTAAAATGGTGGCGACAATGCCACCATGTAAAATGCCGGGATAACTTTGGAAATATTCGGGGGCGGTATAGGTTGTTTCGATAAGGCCCGGTTCGAGTTCATATATTTTCAGTTTCAAGCCGACAGGGTTTTCCAACCCGCAAATAAAACACATCCTTGAATTAGGCTGTTTTTTCATCCACATGCTCCAACGTGAAGTATCTACTATTCGGTTTCCGGGTTCCTGGAAACGGGCACCTTGGGGCCGAGCAGAACAGCCAACACCCCAACTTCGGAGGCATGAACCAGTGCCAACACCTCGTCGGCGGGTTGCAGGACCGTATCGCCGTGAGGAATGAGCAATTGGTTCTTTCGCAAGACTGCAACAACCACGCACTCATCTGGCATTTTTAATTCACGCAGGCTGCGCCCGGCGGCAGGTGAGAGGGGGTGAACTTTTTCTTCCACAAGTGAATACTCGCCTTTGCGCAGTTTCAGCAACGTCATCATATCGCCCAGGGACATTTCTTCTGCAACCAAACGCGCCAGGATGTCAGCCTGGTTCAGGAATACGTCCACGCCCATTTCGGGGGTGAATAACCAGGCATTTTTTGGGTTGTTGAGCCGGGCGATCACGCGGGGAACATTGAATTCGAAGCGCGCCAATGAGGTGATGACCAGGTTGGTCTCATCGGAACCCGTCACTGCCGCCAGGACGTTCGCCTCGGAGATACCGGCTTGTTCGAGTATCTGCGGTGAACTGCCATCCCCTGCAAGCACGAATTCAGCGGATATTTCCTCTTTGATCCTTTCAAGCACTGAAGGCCGCTCCTCGATCACCTTAATGGTGTGACCACCTTCGAGAAGTAGTTTCGCCAGGTAAGAACCCGTGTTCCCGCCACCAACTATGACTACATACATGCCTACCTCCTTTCCATCCCGAGCATTTCTTCCAGTTTTTCCATTGCAGTTGACAGCACCACCAGGTTGAGGATATCGCCTTCCTGAAAGTCCGTGCCGGAGACCGGGATGAAAGCCTGCTCGTTGCGAACGATGGAGACAACCATGAGTTCACCAGGCACATTCAATTGGGAGATGTTCCGTCCATACAACTGAGCCGGAACCTCGAGATGGATAAGGGAAACATCGCCTCTCCCAAAGGTCTGCCAAACATCAATTTCGGTATGGGTGAGCTCCTGGTAGATCCGCTCCGCGCCCCAGTTGGTGGATGAAACGGTGGTGAGGCCAAGGCGCTGGTAAATTTCTGCTCGCAAGGGATCGTAAAGACGTGCTACGACCCTGGGAACGTGAAATATATTGTGGGCGATGCGAGCGGCAACTATATTGGCATTATCGGAGGTGCTGGCAGCGACGAAGGCGTCGGCGCTTTCTATGCCTGCCTTTAGGAGCACTTTCCGATCAAACCCGATGCCGCGGATTAATTTACCCTTGAAGTGAGGTCCCAAGCGTGCGTCGGCATTGGCGTCATGGTCGATGATCGTGACCTCGTGTTTCTGATCGGTCAGGAGTTTGCTAACCTGTGAACCGATGCGTCCATATCCCATCACTATCACTTTCATATTCCTAGCCTCCTCTCAATGGATAACGCCATTGTTACTCTTGCGCTTCTTTTCGAACCAACGTACACCAGCTTTGCGGAACCATTCCAATGTATAAAGTATGAGGGCGAAAAACGCAAGGATGGGCCAGAAGATCAGTGGGAACCTTGCATTATCAAAAACTCTGGCAAAGAAAGGCAGATAGACCATCCCAACAATCATGACCAATGAAAGGGCAATGCCAAGTAATAATAACCTATTGGATGCCCAACCCATCTGTCTATTATGACTCTTAGTGGTCCTACAAGCGAAGGCATTCCCGATCTGGACAATGACGACACCGGCAAAGAAGACGGTCCTTGCGATAACATTAACATCACCTTCAAGGTTGAAAAGGTGCGGCCATTGAATAGTATTCAGGATTGGTTGGTTCAGTAAGGCGGCATTCCCTGAAAATAGGTAGATCGAAAGAAAACCGAGGTAGCACAACCCGGCTTCAAGTAATCCCAACCAGAGGAAAGCCCGCCTGAGAACATGTTTGTCCAGAAGAGGCTGATTATGCCGGCGTGGTGGATATTTCATGATATCAGGTTCCGGTTTTTCCGTTCCCAGGGCCAGGGCAGGGAGGATGTCAGTACCCATGTCGATGGCGAGGATCTGCCGGACGGTCAGGGCTGGAGGAATTCCGATGGCGGCGGTTAGCAGGAACGGCAGAAGTTCCGAGATATTACTGGAGAATATATACGTGATGAATTTGCGAATATTGTCATAAATGGCTCGGCCTTCTTCAATTGCCGTAACGATGGAACCGAAATTATCATTAGTCAGGATGATGTCGGCGGCTTCCTTGGCCACATCAGTGCCAACAATACCCATCGATATCCCCACGTCGGCTTTCCTAAGGGCAGGTGCGTCGTTCACCCCGTCGCCGGTAACGGCAACGATCTCGCCTTTTGTCTGATAGGCGGATACCAGTCGTAATTTATGTTCTGGGGCCATGCGGGCAAAAATTATCTCTTTATCGAGGAGGGTTTGCAAAGCAGGATCGCTCAATTGATCCAGATCCGCACCGGTGAGGATCAACGGATTCGGTTCGGTAATCATGCCGATGCGGCGAGCCAACGATTCGGCTGTCAGGCCATAATCGCCTGTGATCATGACGATGCGGATACCGGCTTCCCGGCAGGTTTGAATGGCGTGTTCCACCTCCGGGCGGGGTGGATCCATCATTGCCATGAGGCCCAGCAAGGTCAAATCACGTTCAATCGAATCGGGTGTAAAGGGTCCGGTCCGTGTGGGCAGGTCCCGATACGCAACTCCCAGAACGCGCAACGCTCGGCGGGAATAATCATCGTTCGCAGCAAGAATCTCTGCCCGGATGGCATCGTCGAGGGGCTGACTCTTCGCCACCGATCTGAATATGGGTGCATAGTTGCAGCACCTCCCGGGGGGCGCCTTTGACAAAAGCGAGCTGGCGGTTGTTCTGGCTGTGGACCGTAGTCATGCGCTTGCGCCGGGCGTCGAAAGGGATTTCATGGAGACGGGGGAGCAGCATGCTAACCGTTTCTTCGTCCACTCCGAATTTCAATGCGGCGACTTTTAAAGCCGCTTCCGTCTGGTCACCCAGTGAGGTCCAGTTTGGGTGGTCCTCATCGGGTTGGTTGAGCCGTGAGTTGTTACAACAAAGGCCTGCTTTTAATAACAGAACCAAGTCTTTTTCTACAATATCCTTATCCTGGGGCGGAAAGAATTGTCCCCGGGGTTCGTAACCAACACCGCTCACATGGAGTTTCCTGCGGCCAACCCACAATTCCCGCACAGTCATCTGGTTTTGGGTCAGGGTGCCGCTCTTGTCCGTGCAAATGACCGAGACGTTCCCCAGGGTTTCGATAATGTTCAATCGTTTGGCCAGCACACCCTTACCAGCCAACCGCTGGACAGCGATGGCCAGGGAGAGGGTCAGTGTGGCCGACAACCCTTCCGGGGTAGCAGCTACGATCGTTCCGAGGGCAAGCAGAAGCGGGTTTGGAAAGAAGCGGCCAATTTCCGGTTCGAAGGTCGCCAAAGCCCAGGCAAAAACACCGATGGCTAGCGCTACGATGGTGATGCGAAGACTAAGTTTATTAAGTTCCTGATGAAATGAGGATGGCTTTTCTTCGACTTCCTGGGTCAATTTGGCGATACGGCCGAATTGGGTCAACATGCCGGTGGCGTAAACGATGGCCTTGCCTGTCCCTGATGCAACAGATGTGCCGGCGAAGATCAAGTTGGGACGCTCTACTTCACTAACATGTTGATGGATGGAGGCATCGGTGGTCTTTCTTGCGGCAACAGCCTCCCCGGTCAGAGAGGCGTTGTTGACCCGCAATCCGAATTCCTCCACCACGCGAGCATCTGCGGGGATATTATCCCCTTCAGCCAGCACAAGCACATCTCCCGGGACGATTTCCCTGGCAGGAATATGCAATTCCTTTCCATCGCGGATGAGACGGGCATAAGTAGGTAGGATTTGGCGCAGTTTGTCGATGGCTTGTTCAGCGCGATATTCTCTCCAGTACGAGAAAGCACTATTCGTGAGAGTCAGGATCAAAATGATCAGCGCCAGGGTCCAATCACGCTGCCACAGGCTGAGTATCACTGCCACAAACATTAATAAGATGAATGGATGGCGGATCTGAAGGATAAGTTTTTGCCATGCCGGCGGGCGCGGATGTTCTGAAAGGACATTTTCGCCATATAGCAACTGCCGCGACTCGGCCTCGGCGGAGGTCAGGCCGTATTGAGAAGTCTCCAGGGACTGGAAGACTTCTGGAACACGCAGGCTGTAGATGGGAGCGGAGCTCATAATAGAAAAAGTGGGAGACGATGGAGTTTCTCGTCTCCCGAAATTTTATTCCTCTTTGCCTTCTTCATCGCCGGGGAGGGTTTCTTTCGGCGGCCCACCTAATTTCGGCGCTTTTTTCCGTTTGGTTTTTAGGTACTGATCCAGGAAAGTCTCATTTTCTTTGTGGTTCAACGCTGTCTCGAATTCGCCAGCAATAACCGGAGGTTCGAAACGCAATGGACGCCTGACTCCAAACAGTTCCCAAAAACGTGCAACAAGGAGTAATAACTTGTAGCGATACTCCTGCACCTTGAGCGATTGCCATTCTACGATGTTCCCCATTTGACCTTGCACTCGAGACTTATCACGAATGATGCGGTGGATATCCTTCGGCGATCGGTATCCAATAGGGGATATTAGTATTGCGTGGGCCATGATAATGAGAATACTCAACGAAATCAAGACGACCCACCCACCTTCGGTCCACTTGCCCACGATTTGACCCAGGAACACAATCCCAGCGAGGGTTGCAGAGATTGTAGCTCCCATGCTTCCCCAGAGCCGTTTCTTTCCAGTCATGGTAACGCGAATATGCTTGCGGATTGCAAGACCCATCGCCAGGATGGGCAGGAATACTCCTACGCCATAATAAGGAATAGCCAGGCTGGGTTCTCCGCGGACGAGGAATTGGATCACTATGGCGGCAATTGCAGCGGCAGTGACCGGGCGAGTGAAAGTGCCTTTTGGATTCCGATATACGACGGCTTCGGGTATTTCTCCAATAGCTACATTACGCCATGCCATGGCCTGTAAATCTTGATAGGCTGTCATCGAAGCGGCAGCAAGGAGAAGCACGGCCAATATTTGATACACCCAATACAGAATCCAACCGCCACTCCCCAGTTGAGAAAACCCGATAAGGGCAAGATTTCCCACTAGTGACCGGCCTGCAATATTGTCGTAAGCATTGAAATGCACAGAGAAATGTGCCAGGAAGGCCGTAGTTATGCCGCCGTAGAACAAGAAGGAGGTCTGAACTAAACGACCGATCCCGGAACTGCCGCTATAGAAATTCCACAACCAATTCAGGCGGTAGATGTATTTCTTTCCCCATTTGACTACTGCCATATCTTCATGGATGACAAATTGGATCCCGTTAGACATTGCCTCCAGACCGCTCAGAGCGACCAGGCCTTTCATCGACGCGGTTAACATATGATACATGGCTTGCCAGATCGATGTTGGCTCAATCGCAGTTGAATAATCGAGCGCGGGCACACCGCGACCTTTGGCAAGGAATAATCCTATGGCCATGGTGATGGTCAGCAATACAAAGATAGCCAGCATCATAAAAACAACCCGAGCAGATTCTCCGCGGCCACGGATGGTCAACCACCAGGTGGCGGCGGCAAGGGATGCACCGATCAAGAAGCGCCAGACCCATAAAGTATCTGCCAATTGCGCAATGGACAATAACTGCTGCACACCCGAAAGCGTGGAGACAACGATGGTGAAAATATAATCCTGGATCAAGACAACCGCAACCACCAGGCTGATGGAAGGACCCAGGTACCTCATGGCAGCTGTGAAAGAACCGCCACCTTCATTGAAAACCCCCAAAGAATACATGTAGAGGCCGCCGAATATGAAATTTGCCAGTGCGATCACGATGACGGCGATACTTGCATATTTTTGCAAACCCGACGGATGTAATGCGCTCATCATTTCGCCGGTGGCATAAAAGTATGAAGTAAAGTAATCCACTCCAAACAAGGCTATTGCTGCTAGAAAGCCCACCTGACCGGCGCCATGGACTAAGGCACTATCCTGCTTCTCCCGCGGCGCGGCGCGGTATGCGACAAAAAAGATAACGATCAATAAACCGACAGAGAAAAACATACTCGCCTTTTTCCTAAATTTGTTCGGGATTGAAGAAGGCTGTTTCCAGCATGATCAGGATTTCGAGCAGGTGTTTACGTGTGGAGAAATTGAAACGAGTATCCTGCGTGACCTTGGCCTGTTCATCTAGCGAAGCGCGGACAACGAAGGCCGGAACAAACATGATCCGCCCGGCGGGGATGATGACGAAATTATGCATCTCGATAACGAGATCCTGGTCATCGAAATAGGGCAGACTCAGGCTGAGACCCCGGTTAAGGCTCTGTGCTTTTGCCCTTGCCTGAATGGTCTGGATGATCTCACGGGCGCGATAACGCGCCAGAGCCCGACCCTGGTTGACCAGTTGGCCCAGCATGCCATAACGTTTCTTTTCGAATTCTTCATCGGCAACCATATACGGGGCAAGGGAACGGGCGGCGAACAGCACGGTCAAGAAGCGCTGCATCGAGGCTATATGCGCCTCCGCTTCGCCCACCGAACTTACGATCAGGTTGTCTTTATCATCGAAAGCCACCCACTGGGGTAGATAGAACCGCCGGGCTGCCGTCACGTAGGGGACCTGCAAGCTTCCGCGACCTACTTCGGAACCACTTTCTTCGGCGATGGCATCGGTGGCTGCAGTAATGGCAGATTCGGGTTCCATGGCATCGCTGACTGGAATATTGGGGATATCATCATCTTCCGCCTCGACATAGATCACACTACGACCTGACGGAAGCATGTTCTTGACCATGTGGTTGGCGGCGGCGAATCGGATCAGTTCTGCGCTTAGGGCTATAGCCTTATCGGTGGATTGATCCAATTCCACCAGGCGCTGCCGCAGGGTCTCATGTACATCATGGTTTGCCAGCCGATCCCGGAAGGTTCCCACCCGCTGTTCCCGTTTTTCGGCAGGCACGGGAATGGGCTCGGAATTTTCTGCAATGATGACCCGGTCTGGAAGGGAAAATCGCACCGTATGGGCGCGTTCGATGAATGCATCAGCCACCTGTCTTGCCTGGGCTTCCAGGAAGCGCTGGACGATGCCCGGCTGCAGATCAAACAGTTCTGAAATGATGTCGTATTCTTTTCTTAACTGCTCAACAGGCGTCCCGCCATTTTTCGTTTTCAAATTCTGGTTCATCGAGTAATCCTCTTTTATGACATAAGTCGGGAATATTACTACTAATTATAGCCCTGTCAAGCTTGGGCGAAGGTATCAACCAGAAGTTTGACGTTCCCACCGACCGGATACAAGATGGGACAGGTGGCGCCTCTCTTGCGGTATTCAGCCACTTTTGTGCGAGCTTCTTCTGGCGTCCCAGAAGCGGTGATGCGGTTGACAAGTTCATCCGGCACCAGGTGTTTGGCCATATTGATTTGTTCGCGGGTGGCGGGCCAGCCGAGGATCGATTGAATGCTGGCGACCACTTCCTGTGACACGCCGCTGGCTTTGGCAATATGCGGCTGCTGAGCCAGGTATTGGCACAACAACATTTTTGTTGTTTCGATGGCCTTGTCATGATCCTGGTCGACAGAGCAGACGATCAGCTGTGGCCTGTCAATATCGTCGAAATTCCGGCCGGCTTTTTTAGCGCCATTGGAAAGGAGTTCAAGGGCGCGGTCATTATATTCAGGTGGAACACAATAATTTAAGACAGCCCCATCGGCGATTTCGCCGGTCATTTCCATCATTTGGTCGCCTGTGGCGCCGATGAGGATGGGCACATGTCGGGGTTCCCGCCGCCCGTGAACAACATCCAGTTCGATGCCTTCCACGTGGATGAATTCACCATGGAAAGTGACCCGTTCCATGGCGAGCAAGCGACGCAGAATGAGGACAGTTTCCTTCATGGCCGTCAAAGGTTTCTTGCGGTCGATGCCTACGTTGCGAGCCAGCGGATCCCACCAAGCGCCGATGCCGCAGATGATGCGGTCGGGGGCCAGGTCGTCGAGGGTGAGGTAGGTGGCTGCCAGTAGACCAATGTTGCGAGTCCAGTTATTGATGACACCGGAGCCAACTTTGATCTTTTCGGTAACGGCTGCGTAAGCAGCCATAGGGACGATGGCATCCCTGACCAGGCGGGATTCGGCTTGCCAGACAGCTTCGAATCCTTTTTCTTCAGCGTAACGAACAAAGTCCAACCCATCCCGCAGGTCGTGGGAATCCTGGAGATACAGTGCAACACGTTCTTTCATTCTTCACCTCCAAAATATGTGGGCTTTATCAAGATAAATGGAGTTTCTTCAGACCGCCCAATAGTTCCAGGTCCTCCGGCAGATCGAGGTCGAGCCCAAGCCGTTTGGACTCGATCACTTCCAGGCAGGCGCCAGCTTCAGTGGCGCGGCCGCAATGGCGTTGGAATGAACCTGGTCCATAGCCGTACTCGATCAAGCCGGCGGGATTCACGAAAAGGGCATTTGTCCCGTCCATGCGGCGGTCGGGGGCAATCACAACGGCAGGAGGCTTTTTTCCATGGCGCAACAAAGATTTTATATCCGCCGGTTTAATCAGGGGGAGATCCGCTGGAAGGATGAGCACTGCACCAGCGCCATGGGCTTTTGCGACGATGGTGGCTCTTTTAATGGCTGTATTGAACTGAGGCGCCCCATCTTCGAGCACCGTCCGCCCTCCCATGCTGCGGGTTAAGGCCAGCGCGGCCGGGTCGCGGCTGACGACCAGGGTATGTTCGATCTCGGGAACACTGTTGAGTGTGGTTAATATGTGCTCAAGCAGGTAACGGTTCAGGCGGGTGCGCTGGTCTTCAGATAACAACCCAGCCAGACGGGACTTACCACGACGCAATGGTTTGACAGGAACGATGGCCCAAATGGTCATACTGTTTCTTCGTTGATTGGTGCGAATGAACCGCACGAGGATGCATACGAGGTCGAGGGATAAATCGTTGTCATTTTCGGGTTATAGTCCAGACCAAGTGTAGCACATCTTCGGCCAAACAGCGTCTATCGGCCCGAGTGACCATTATCGTGTTCGTTGTCATATAGGGAATAGTGAATTTATCTTGCAATACATCATCGACTGAGTCAAGCACAAAGGCAGTTATCAGGTTGTTGTAATGCTCTGCTACTGCCAAGGCTGAAGGAGGAAAACCCAGTTCGCGGCTCATTTTCGCAGCCGGGCCCTTTATGGCCTGGCCTCCGACAATGGGTGATACCGCTATGACTGATTTCCCCACTAATGCCGGGCGGATGCCGTTGATGGCCAGTATCGGGTCAATGCTTACCCACGGATTCGATGGGCAGATAACGATGGCATCGGCAGATTGGATCGCCTGAATGATCCCGTCAGCCGGCTGCGCTTCTTCGAGGCCGGAAAACCAGAATCCCTTCACGGTGGGGGCACACTGACGGTGGACGAAATATTCCTGGAAGGGAAGCTCGCCGAATTCTTCGGTGATCACAATGGTGGGGATGGGTTGGTCACTCATGGGAAGGACTGTTTGCAGGATTCCCCAGGCCTGGCAAAAATCCCGTGTGACCTGACTGAGACTCTGCCCATTCTTCATCCGACGGGTTCGTTCGATGTGCGTGCCCAGGTCGCGGTCGCCTATATGGAACCAATCTGGTCCACCCAGGCGGGTGATATTTTCCAGTGCCTGAAAAGTCTCGTCCTGCCTGCCCCAACCTGTGAGCGGATTGGCCATCTCCTGCCAGCGTGTAGCAGACCGTATCGAGGTCGGGACTGATCCACAGGCCAAGATGCTCAAAATCATCGCCCGTGTTGACGACGACGGTCAAATCTTCGGGTACAAGGACCTGGGCAAGTCCATCGACCAATTTGGCCCCACCAACACCGCCTGCCAATGCGACAATCTTCATCGATGCAGCACCGTTTCTGCCATGGGCTTACGCGGCGGCGTGAGCGGTTCTTCATCAGGATAACCCAGGAAGAAGAGGCATTCCGGTAGGTACTGGGAAGGCAGATCCAGAGTCGAGCAGATCTCCGATGGGGCATACAATGGCCAGCAGATCCACGTTCCGCCCAGCCCTTCGGCATGGGCAGCCAACAGGAGTTGCAAGCCTGCCGCCGCCACAGATTGGATCGCCAGGGTGGTCTCGATGGCCTCAATAACGATATCTTGGTGGTGGTTTCGTCGGGAGGTATCCCTGCATAGTAGAACGATGGCCCCGGCCTCGTCGATCCGACGGGCTGTCCGCTCGACCTTTAGAGCGATCTCCAATTCGGCGACCCCTTTGCTGCATAGATCTTCCCGAAATTTCCCGGAAATGACCTGGGTCAATTTTGTTTTTGCATCGGCAGTTTCTATGATGACGAATCGCCAGGGTTGGTCATTATGTGCCGAAGGTGAATACGTGGCGGTCTCGATGATTTTCTGAAGAAGGGCCGGAGAAACCGGATCCAGGCGGAAACGGCGGATGGATCGACGCGAGCGTAAGAATTCGTGGAGAGCGTCGCTCATCCGTGGGGGTCCACTTTGATGGGTTCGATCTTGTAGATGACACGGAAGACCCCCGGCAGAAAATTCTTGTATGGATTACCAGTATATTTTATCGCCAGAGCATCGATGTGTTCGTTGGCGTTTTCTTCAGTGATTTCGACTACTTTCCCTCGTACCTGTACATAACGGTATGGGTTGGCCGGGTCAGAGATGCACAGGGTAACAGTCGGCCGCGCCCGCATATTCTTGTCCTTTACCCGCCCTCGCGCCGAGTTAATCCAAATCATGCCACCGGACACATTGAACCACACCGGGGTTACCTGCGGGGAGCCATTGGACATTTGCGTCCCCAGGAAAGCAAACGCGCGAGTCTCGTCTTTTAAAAGGTCGGCATGGGATGCGGGAATTGATTTCATTTTATTACTCTCTTTCCTGGATACTTTATAAGGGTCGCTCTCATATATGTGCCATTGTTGAGAAAATCGAGGATCTGATCTTGTTCTCCCTGACTACAATCAAGCAGGATTTTGATCTCAATATCCTTCTTGAACAAGTCTACCGTCAGGACCAGGGCGGAGATATCCCTGGACCTTTTCGGTGACCTGATCACTACTTTGTTTTGTTCCTACCCACACATCTATGCCGCCACCATCAGCAGAACTGGTGCCTTCGAGATAGCCATAGTCCAGCGGATAAATAAACTCGGGATAGCGTGGGTGATGTGATCCCCTGGGCCGGTCGATCACCAACGGCTGGGTTTCCACCAGTCTTTCGAGATGATCCCAGAAATCAGTGGATACTATCCGGTTTCATAGGCTTATTCTTCGCGGCGAAATTGGAATAGGATCGTCCTGGCTTTCTTGCCGACATTCTCACTAAAATAGATCAAGTTGTCAATCTCGATCGTCCAGTCGAAGGATTGGAAAGCCAACTTCTCCATGGCGCAGCCGATATTGTCGGGTCTCACATCGTTGTATCCAAGGGTGATATGAGGTACCCATTGGTCGGGGGCGTAATAAGGAGACGGGTCGACGCTAAGTCCCTGGGTTGCCTGCCATAAAAGCTCGTGCAATTGGATCAGCGGTTTATTCTTGAAGATAGCGAGGTATATTGTCGGCTTATCACCAGTGAAGATGCCCATGCCGGTGGTGCGGACCGTGAACGGTTCAACCTCCCAGCAAATGGATGCGAGACTCTCCTTGAGTCGAGGCAGATCGTACCCTTCGGTCACCTGCCAGGTAAAATGTGGATAAGGTGAACTCTGGATCCCTTTCAAACCGCAACGGGTTTCCAACTCCAATAATAAATCATTGACCTTTTCGCTGGTCGCTTGATCGAGTTTTGAGATGAGACCGAACATGCTTAATTCACTACCCTGCCGGTTGAATATGGTGAGAGACAAATCCTACCGAAACAGATCGTGCTCAGTTGGTCGTAATAATTCTTTCAGCGACCCCTCCCGCAAGGGGTAGGGGAAACCACGCACATGCACCGCCGGAGTACCTTCTGCTGCCTCGCCCATGACCAATGATGCGGCTGCAGCCAACTCGTCCGCTGCGGCTACAACGGTGATCTTCAGGCGGTAGCCAAACAGATCCTGCCAGCCGCGCTTATCCACCAGGCCGGGCAACCCAGAAAGCCCGATTGCCATACCGATGGTCCCCAGCCGCCACGCCCGTCCATGCGAATCGATGATCATTACGCCAATGCGGTTGCCGGTGGCGATCTTGATCTTGCGGCGGATGTCCAGGGCCGAGCGATCAGGGTCTTCCGGCAGCAAAAGGACCCAGTCCTCAGATACATTCAAGGATTGTCCTTTTGCTTTGGGATCTACTTCCGGCTGGACATTGGAGTGATCAATACCTGCGTTGGCGCAGACGAATCCAAGGCGGTGCTCCACGATGATCGTACCTGGACGGACGCGCAGAATGGATCGGCTTTCCCGCAAGATCAGCTCAACCAGGCGTGCATCCTTGCTGCTCTGGTCTGCCAACTTCTGCGCTTCTGCCGAGGGCTTCACTGAGGCTGAGGTTGACTAATCTTCCTTCGGATTTGGAGACGATCTTTTGGGCCAGAACGAGGATATCGCCATCTTCCAGCGTGACCTTGGCGGTCTGGAGGGAGTTCAACAGGATTTCCACCAGGTCGTCGCCCGGATGGATCAACGGGATCTTTGGTAGGGGGGTAAATGTGAGTGACATGGGAAGACAGGCCGTTCCTTTCTATTGCGGAGAATTCCTGCTTGCGCCGACGATCTTTATACCGGCGTGGGTGGATCCGTATTGCTTATTGATGCCGATCAGTACGCTGGTCAGACCTTCAGCCACAACTGAGTTTTCAATGGGGCCGGCATCCCAGCCGGTCAGGCCGGCTGCCTCAACCAATTTTAGGGTGATGGCGCGGGCATCCTTACTCGTACCAGTTACCAGCACATCACAATCGACGGTATCGTCACGAAGTAGGTGCTCGTATGATATGTTTTGGAAAGCGGAGGTGACCTGAACATTCTCTCCCAGGATCTGGCTGGCTTCCTGGGCAGCGCTGCCCGCTGGAGGCATCTGCACCTTCGTTACCTTGGGCGGAACCAGAGGAACGGTCACGTCGATAATATGCTTCCCCTGGACAGCTTCTTTAACTAGTTCAAGAAGTCTCCCGGTGGACGAGGAAAGGGACGGTGATCACGATAATATCAGCCTGGCGGGCGGCCGGAACATTTTCCATGCCCTGGATGGAGGCTTCGCCCCCGAGTAGGTCAAGCAATTCCTGGACAGCGGCATTGGCTTTCTCAAGGCTGCGGGAACCGATCAATATCCGGTAACCGGCCTTGGCCCATCGGTAGGCCAGGCCTTTGCCTTCTTTGCCGGTCCCGCCTACCAGCGCAATGGACATCATTCGCGATTGGTCTTCCATTTATTCTCTCCACCAAACGTACAAGTATTAACCTTGCAGATTCTCGCTGTAACGCACCCACACTTTTTTGGCCAGCTCGCTGGCTTTGGCGGCGATGGACTCTTCATCCAATTCGACCAGATGCCGGTCTTTCATGAGGAATTTACCGGCTACCATGGTGGATGTGATCTGACTTTCGTGAAAGCCAAAAAGGATATGCCAGGGAGCGTTTTCGGCGGTGAGAGGCGTAAAGGGATGATACTCCACAAAGATCAGATCTGCACAGGCTCCAACGGCGATTTTTCCAAGAGTCGCCTGTGGGAAGAATACGCCGGCCAGGTCTGCGTTGTTGTGGATGGCCATCTGGACTACCTGCCTGCCGGTCATCGTGCGCGGGTCATGATGCCAGGCCTTGGGCAGCAGATAAGCAGCTTTCCATTCCTCCCACATGGCATTCAGGAAACCGTCATTGCCTAATCCAACCTGAACGCCTGCAGAAAGCATTGCATCGACAGGCGCAACGCCGACGCCGTTGTTCATGTTCGAGCGCGGCTGGTGGGTCACCCACGTGCCGCTTTCTGCCAGCAAATGGATCTCGCCTTTGTCGACACGGACGCAGTGCGCCAGGATCGACTTTTTTCCAAGCACGCCGTGTGCGTTCAATCGCTGGACTACCCGCATGCCAGATTTTGCAATGCTGTCCAACTGATCGGCATTCCCTTCGGCTGCATGTATGTGGAAACCGTCCTGTGGATTGGCGGCTCTGCACTCTTCCAGCGTAGCGTCTGAAAGGGTGAGGGAGGCATGCAGCCCAAAGGTGGCGGCGATTTTCGTCTGTTCGCTATTTCTTGCGGGATGTTTTTTGATGAACCTGACGTTTTCCTGAATACCTGCACGGGCCTTTTCTGGACCATCCCGGTCGGAGACTTCGTAGCACAACGCGGCTCGTATACCGGCTACTCCGACCGCTTCTTCGATCACATCCAGTGAGCCGTCAATGGCATTGGGCGAGGCGTGGTGGTCGATCAAGAGAGTTGTTCCGTGCTTAATCGCATCCACCAGACATGCCAAAGCCGAATAGCGGATATCTTCGTGAGTTCAGGGCCTTGTCCAGCGGCCACCATAGTTTTTGCAAGATCTCGGAAAGGTCACGTGGGGGTTCGCCGGGGATGCTCAGCCCGCGTGCAAACGCGCCGTAAAAATGAGTGTGGGCGCAAATATTGCCCGGCATAACGAACTGCCTGCCGGCATCCACGGGGGCAGGATCGGGATAACGTCGAAGAAGGTCAGCCGAAGTCCCTATATCCTTGATAAGCCCGTCTTCAATATATATGCCATGATCATCAAGGACTTGTTCCGGATTACCCCAGGTGATCACCCGGGCATTCGTAATGAGCATTAATAGCCAACTCCAAACTGGACCGGGTCGGGTAAATCTACGCCACGGGCAGCCATTTCTGCGAGCGTCTGATAGACGCCTTCCCGCAGAATAGGTTCGCTCCCGTACATGGCTTGGAAGAGTGCCCCAAAGACGCCTTCCACAGGCATCATTCGCAGGTACGCAAGTGAAGCCAGTTTTTCATCTTCATCGCCGGACTTAAGCGCCTGCAGCAGCACATCCGTGGGCGGTTTATCAGGGGCGATACCCAGACCCTGCTTGCCGGCAAAGGCGATCAGCCAGGGCGATTCAGATGGAGGCGGCAAACGCTTGGGGATATGTGGATCGTCATGTTTTTGTTTTTCCTCGACAACTTCCAGGGCGGCATTCCTGACCAACCATTGGTCGTCCAGCACCTGTAGGTTATTCAACAATTCAGCAGCCCAAGGTTCGTCGATGCGACCAAGACCATATGTGACGGCACGGCGCACCATCAGGTCTTCTTTCATGGTGGCGCCTTCTTTGAGCATGACATGGCCTTCTTTCGGGTGGTTGGACATGGCTTCAGCAGCAGCCCGGCGCATGTTTTCATCGCCATGCAGGAGAGCATTGGCAACGACGTCCATGGATGCGCTGGTCCCGATGGTGACAAGGGCCAGCAAAACTGCCCGGCGGACACTGGGACTCGTGCTGCTAAGCAGACCCGCGAGTGCTTCGACGGCTTTCGCATCTTGCATTGCACCCGACCCGAGAGCGGCCAGTTGAGCCAGTTCCGGGTCTTCCTGGGCTGTAAGCAACTGCCGGAACAAAACTGCCGAGCCGGGGTCGCCGCTTTGTATGAATGCTGCCAACGCTTGGCCGCGCAGTCCCAGAGGCTGGCCTTTTTGCTGAAGGAGTTCAGCCAGTTTAGCCATCACCTGGCCGCGCCAAGGAGCGCTCCTGTTGGAATCTCGCAGCCAGCGGGCCGCCGCCAAAAGATTGCGAGAAAGAGGCCGGTCCATTTTGGCGAGCAATGCATTTGCCAGTGCGGTGGCGTCACCCTGTGCGGCCAGATACTGCATGGCCAGGTATTTTCCCACCCAAGGAGGCTGCTCCAGGACGGCATCCGATTTATAGTTGACCATGGCTTTTCCGGCCAGGTATCCACAGAAAATGGGGTGGACAAAGCGCATACGATTATTGCGGTGTTGGGTCAATAGGCCGCTCTCGGCCATCTTGCTGATGAGACCCATGGATGGCGCTTGCGTGGAGGCCTTTTCCGGCTTTGTCGATTTCTTGTCACCGTTATTTTCTTCCACTTCTTCCGGTGGAGCAGCCATTTCTGCAGGTTCCAGGCTCTTGATCCATTCGCGGGCTTCGCGTGGGTCGAAGATGGGTTTCGTGGCGAGGTTGACTTCCAGCGCCAGCATCTCCATCGCCTCACGAGGCGCATTGGCGGGGGCGATCCTGCGCAGGTGGGTTTCCAACAGGTCCAACGTGCGAGGACCGCGGATATCTCCGGCATAGGCGCCCCAGATCTTGATGGTCATTTCCAGCGGGGTCAGGATGTTGTTGTCGGCGTTCAGCCAGCCATTCAACAGCAGCGGGTCCACCTGCTCGGTGGCGAGGGAACGGGTTTCGGTGGCAACATACTTTTCCCACAGGTTGCTCCATCGTTCCAGGAAGCTGGCCTTCTGGTTGGCGTTCCAGGCTGCCAGGGCGAAGGGGATGAAATTCAGTGAGACCAATCCATCCAAATACTCCGTGGATGCGGTAGTGACCATACGTGTTTTTGGGAATGCACGTTTCACTGCACGGATGAAATCGACCACATCCTTAAGCCCGTCGGGCGTTAATTCGTCCGTCCCATCCAGCAGGAGCAAGGCCCGCTCATCGGTGAAAGCCCGGCGAATGAAGTCGGGAATGCGAGGCGCATCAAACATGGTGGCTTTGTCGGCGATCACGTTGATCAAAGAATTCAGCGGATCTTCCTTTTTGACAGGGAGGTCCAGGTCCGCCACGTGAATGAGGAATGGCAGGGTGTTGGCGGGTAAACCAGGGGCCGGGTCCCGGCGGGCAAGGTTGGAAGCCAGGCATGCCAGTGCGACGGTTTTTCCCATTCCTGTCTGGCCAACGAGGACCATATCCGAATCTCCGGACAGAGCCTGGGATAAACTCAGCGTGGGGGCTTTGTACAAGGCTGCCAGTTCAGGCCAGGCAGGCAGGTAGGGGATGGTTGCGTCGACGATATCTTCGGTAAAAAGAGGTTGGCCGGGTTCGATACGTGGCGGAGGAGCCACAAGCCGTGGCGCTTCGATAATTTCGTCCAGGGAGAAAAGCGGCGCGGCCAGGTGGAGTCCCTGTGATTGCAATAAGACCTGCTGGCGGTAGCGCTCTTCAATCCCGCTGCTTGAATATGCCTTTTCCTTTTTCTCCAAACGCTTGGCACGCGCATTCGCACGCATTTGTTGGAAAGCAGGCCGCAGCATGGACATGACCCACCAAAAGACCGATGCCGAGACGAGTCCCAGCAGGAACGAGAAAGTATCGATGGGTGGAAATCGGAAGCGCATAGGTTACCTTTTGGAGGAGTTAACTTCCGTAAAGTATGCGGCCACAGGATGGGCACTGGGCCATTTGAGCGGATGAGCGGGCGGTCTGGACCTGGGCGAGGCTTAGGGTAGAGCCACAGGCATCACAGGAATTTTCGCTGATCGTGGCGATAGCGAGGCCGCGCTTTTGTGTCCGCAGTTGTTCATATAAATGGATCGTATCTGCAGGAATTGCCACCGAAGTGGCATTGCGTTCCGTGCTGAGTTTTTCGATCTCTTTTGTGAGTCGGCCTTGTTCCTGGTCCAGATCCTGGTTCTGTTCCGCCAGTCGCCCTTTCAGGGTTTGCAGGCTATCTTGCGTAGATTTATGAGCGTTCTCGGCTTTTTCACATGCAATCATGGCTTCGAGCTGGGAATCTTCCAGGGTTTCACGATAGCGTTTTAGGGAGGCTACATCATTTTGAAGATCTTGTAATTCCTTGGGGCTGTGGACCTTGGCGCTGTAAAGATCGGCTTCGGTTTGTTCAATCTTGATATGCTGGTTGCGGACATTTGTTTCCGCTTGCAGGAGGGCTTGTTCTGCCGCACGAAATCCTTCTTCGGCTTCATGCGCATCGCGGATCGCCGCCTGGAGCTCAACATCATCTTCCAAGATCTTTGCGATCGTCTGTAAACGCCCTTTGGCCCGGTCGATCTGGCTGTCGATCTGCTGGAGACGGAAGAGACTCAATGTCTGGCTCATAAGTTGATTATATACTGATTGCACGTAGAGCAATGGATAATTTTGTAAAGACCTGCCGCAATCTATCGGCAGGTCTTTTGGTTACTCGGAAGGTAGGTTGAAATAGTTATAAATTGCCCGAGATAATTCTGCGTACAATGGCGAGATGACGGTCCAGTTACCGCCGCCCGGGTTGTGTACATAGATTGTCAGGATGTAGTTGCCGCCAGGGGTATAGACGATGCCGGCGTCGCTGTATTGAGTAAGGTCATTGTCCCAGCCGTGCTTATGTGCCACGATGGTCCCTTCCGGCACCCCTCCCTGGATCAACGCGCCCAGTTTATCTTCCTGGAGGTAGTTGATCATCTTCTGGCAGGCAGTTTGATCGATGATGCCGGGAAAAACGGCCACCAATGACCCGCCGCCGGTTTGGGCGCAAATATAGATATCTTCCAGCAGCATGCCCATATCGGATGGGGAAGTCTGGCTATATACATCCGGATCAGTATCGATATCTGTTCTCGTGTTCGCGGGGGTATGGAATAACTGCAGCACCACCGCACCCGGATAGAAGAATCCGTTAATAAACGTATTCTCCAATCCTAGTTTGGTCATGGTGTCGGAGACGACCAACGGGCCGCGATTCTCATCCAGTGATTGCATCAAGAAATCGGAGGCATTGTTATTGGACTGTGAGATCATGTCTTTCAATTGCTCGTCGAGAGCATTATCTATCTGGCTTTCGGCTTGTCGGAACACTGATACCATAATGGGAATCTTGATTGTGCTGGATGCCGTGAAGGCAATATCGACCGGGCTGATGGAAACACTTTCGCCGTCACGATAGGCAAAATGCATTTTCTCGGTTGTTTGCAGGTCAAAGAAGTAAAGATCCAAAAGGCCGGTAAATCCGCTTTCGTCGACAATCTGCTTAAGCAAAATCTCCAGTGTCCCTAAAGTAGGTCGGCCTGCCTGAGTACGTTGTGAAGACAGGTTGATTACACGGCGGTCGGGCGAGCGCATGGCGTTATCGATCAATGCTACCGCGCCATCGATATCCAGCGTTTGACCGGGGGTGCCGGCCGTGAAATTGACTGTGCCGGGAATAGGTTGGGCGGGGAGTGGCTGTTGATCGTAACGGGAGGAAATTTCATTCTTGAGGTAGACCCGCAAGCGTTCCTCGGAAAAGGTTGCTACCAATGGAATCTGGCTGGCGGGAGTGCGCCGGTTCCATAGATAATCCCAATATCCACCCCAGAACGATGCGCCGGTACGCTGGAGGTCCGCTGCTGCGAGCATGCTTTCGGTATTGAGTTGGAACCCGACCAGGGCCGGGTCCAGATTGAAGACAGCCTCTCCGTAGTGAACCTCGATTGGTGATGAATATACCTGTAAAAGGCGTTGCGAGGCTGCTTGCGGATCCAGTCCGCCGACCGGGACGCCGCCGATGGTCATATCCGCCGGATAATAGGAGCGGGACATGCTATATTGGATCATCTGGTAGACGACCAATAACGCGGCGAGCAATATAAAGATAAGCGAGATGCCACGCAAGATCAAAAAAGAAGGACCGCGTATCCTCACAGTACCTCCGATTGGGACATATTAGTGACGTTCATCATGGCTAATGGGTAAAAAGTATAACACACTCGCCTGAGGGGGTTGTGCTAGAATAGCTTCATGCTTAGAACATTATTAATCTATCTTTCCAAAGCAACATGGGCGCAACGGCTCGTAACAGGATGGAAATTCGCATGGAAGGCAGCCAGCCGGTTCGTTGCCGGAAGCACGGTCGGGGAGGCGATCACAGTCGTGAAGGAGCTGAACTCCCGTGGGATCAATGTAACTCTCGATCATCTGGGGGAAAGTACCACCACCCGGGAAGAAGCGCTGGGAGCTACTGACAACATCCTTGAACTGATCGATAAGATTAATGAAGCGAATGTTCGCGCCAACGTATCCGTGAAGTTGACCCAGATCGGTCTGGCGTTGGATGAAGAGCTTTGCTCTGCCAACCTGGAACGGATCCTTGGGCGCGCAAAACAATATGGTAACTTCGTCCGTATCGATATGGAAGACACCCCATACACGGACAAGACCATTTCGATGTATCGGAAAATGTGTGATAAGGGCTTCAATAACACCGGTCTGGTTATCCAATCCTACTTATATCGATCTGAAGAAGATTGCAGATCCCTTCTTGGGGATGGAACCCGCATACGGCTGGTTAAAAGGGGCCTATAAGGAGCCAGCGAACCTGGCTTATCCAAAGAAAGCCGACGTGGATACCAATTTCGATCTGTTGGCGGGACAGTTGGTCGAAAAAGCGACCTTGTTCGGACCCCCGACCGTCACGCCCGATGGGCGGTTTCCACCCATTCCGGCCATCGCCACTCATGATGCCACACGAATCGCTTATGTGAAGCAATACCTGGAGGCTGGCGGATTGCCGAAGCAGATGGTCGAGTTCCAGATGTTGTACGGAATCCGGCGTGACTTACAGGAGCAATGCCAGCGGGAGGGATATCCCGTGAGAGTATATGTGCCTTACGGAACCCACTGGTATCCTTACTACATGCGGCGGCTGGCGGAGCGCCCGGCGAATATCTGGTTCTTTATCTCCAATTATTTCCGCAAGTAATTTAGAACCGAATTCTACGTTTCCAAATCATTATAGAACAGAAAATAAGGTCGTGAATTTATGCCCAATTTATTTGAATGGGGCGAATTTTTGGTTGCGTCCTGTCTTGCGTAAAAGGGAAAGATTGGTTATAAGAGAACGGACATAGGCATTAATAGCGCTCAGCGGCCGCTTTTGCTGCGCAGCCTGGTTGGCGTGGAAGGATCGAGTCTTTTTTCAATGCCTGCAAGTAAAAAACGAGAGCAAGGATGAGAGAATGAAAGTAGTCATTTTGGCAGGCGGACTGGGCACGCGGTTGCAGGAAGAGACTGCCATAAAACCCAAGCCGATGGTGGAGGTTGGTGGATACCCCATTCTCTGGCATATCATGAATATCTATGCCGCTCAGGGATATAAAGAATTTATTGTCGCCCTGGGATATAAAGCCGAAATCATCAAGAATTACTTCTTGAACTTTCGTACTTCCCGCAAAGATCTGTCCATTAATTTGCTGACCGGCGGTGTAAACATTTATGAAGGCGATTGCGAAGATTGGCTGATTCACCTGGTGGATACCGGCAACAATACCCAGACCGGTGGCAGGCTCAAACGCCTCGCCAATTGGATCGGAAATGAAACCTTCATGATGACGTATGGCGACGGGGTTGGCGACATTGATATAAACCGGTTGCTTTCCCTACACCGCAGTTCCGGTAAATTGGCCACTGTGACCGCAGTCCACCCGCCTTCCCGCTTTGGAGAGCTTGTGATCGAGAATGACCAGGTTTCTTGCTTCGATGAAAAACCTCAGACAGGCGAAGGCTGGATCAACGGCGGTTTTTTCATCCTTGAACCACAGATACTGGATTACATTTCCGGCGACGCCATGCCGTGGGAACGGGAGCCTTTGCAACGACTGGCAGAGGAAGGACAATTGTCTGCCTATAAACACGATGGCTTCTGGCAGTGCATGGACACGATCCGGGATGTTCAGCTGGTGGAAAAACTATGGGCCGAAGGGAAGGCGCCGTGGAAAATATGGAAATAGATCGGACCTTCTGGCTTGATCGCCCGGTATTTGTCACCGGCGGGACCGGCCTGGTGGGGAGTTGGTTGGTGCGCCGCCTCGTCCGGGCTGGTGCAGATGTTGTCTGCCTGGTTCGGGATTGGGTTCCTCAAAGCGAACTGGTCCGTTCAAAATTGATCGATCAGGTCAAGGTTGTCCGGGGAGATATCCGCGACCGTGAAGTCCTGGAACGGACCCTGGGCGAATACGAAATCGATACGGTTATTCACCTGGCTGCTCAAACGATCGTTACCATTGCCAATCGCAATCCTATCTCCACCTTCGAGACCAATATCGCCGGCACATGGAATTTGCTGGAGGCCTGCCGCCGCAGCCCGGGGATACGCCAGATCGTTATCGCTTCCTCTGATAAGGCCTACGGCGATCAGGAAACTCTGCCGTACGATGAAAATACACCTCTGCAAGGTCAGCATCCCTATGATGTCAGCAAATCTGCCGCGGACCTGATCGCTCATGCCTATGGCGTCAGTTATGGTTTACCAGTCGCTGATTACCCGCTGCGGAAATTTCTACGGGGGCGGCGACTTGAATTGGAACCGCCTGGTCCCCGGAACCATTCGATCGATCCTGCGTGGAAAGAACCCCGTCATCCGCTCCGACGGGAACTTCATCCGTGATTATTTTTATGTAGAAGACGGCGCCGCTGCTTATATGCTTCTGGCGGAGCGGTTGGCAACCCATCCGGAATTGCATGGCGAAGCCTTTAACTTCTCTTACGGCAATCAATTGACCGTCTTCGAGCTTACACAGCGCATTTTGGCGCGGATGGGATCCGATTTGCAGCCCGAGATCCGGAACGAAGCGAACAATGAGATCCGTAACCAATATCTCAGTGCAGAAAAATCACGCCAGATTCTTGGCTGGTCACCTTTATTCACACTCGAAGGTGGGTTGGAAAGAACCATTGCGTGGTATCAAGAATTTCTTTCAGAGACGGAAGAAGAATGAAACGTGACGCGCAGTTGCGCCTCGATATCTTGAAACTGGTGGAAGAATACTACCAGGAACGGTTCAGCGATCGTTCGTTTAAGCCGGGTGTGGACACGGTCCATTATGGCGGCCGCGTTTTTAATGCAGCCGAGTTGGTCAATCTGGTTGATTCCAGCCTCGATTTCTTCCTCACTGCAAGCCGCTATTCAGATCAATTTGAAGCGGATTTTGCCGATTTCCTCGACTTGCCGTATGCATTCCTGGTCAATTCCGGCTCATCGGCCAACCTCCTGGCGTTGACTGCGCTGACTTCGCCATCTCTAGGTGACCGTCGCCTACAGCCTGGAGACGAAGTCATCACTGTGGCGGCCGGGTTCCCGACTACCCTCGCCCCTATTCTACAAAACCAATTGGTACCTGTCTTTGTGGATGTGAATTTGGGGGATTACACCGCCATCCCCGAACGACTAGTGGAAGCCGTTTCCCCCCGAACTCGGGCTCTATTCCTGGCTCATACAATGGGTGTACCCTTCGACCTGGATACAGTCATGCACCTGGCAAAAGAACATGATCTTTGGGTCGTGGAAGACAATTGCGATGCTCTCGGATCCCGATACCATGGCCAATTGACCGGTACTTTTGGGGATACCGCATCCGTCTCCTTCTATCCTGCCCACCATATCACCATGGGCGAAGGCGGTTGTGTTGTGACCCGGGATGAACTACTAAGCCGGGTGGTACGATCTCTTCGAGACTGGGGCCGAGATTGTTATTGCGCCGGTGGCGAAAACAATACCTGCGGCAAGCGTTTTAGCCAGCAGTTTGGGACTCTGCCTTATGGTTTCGATCACAAATATGTCTATAGCCATATTGGCTACAATTTGAAAGTGACGGATATGCAGGCCGCGGTGGGGGTGGCCCAATTGCAGAAATTGCCGAATTTTATTGCCTGCCGGAAATCCAATTTCAACCGGATCTATGCCATGCTTGAACCTTATCAGGATCGGCTGATCCTTCCACATTCGACTCCCAGCGGCGATCCTTCCTGGTTTGGTTTTGTCATTACGGTTCGGGCGGGTGCAGGCTTTTCCCGTAACGACCTGGCCCGATTCCTCGAAGCCAATCATATCGAGACTCGCAACTTGTTCAGCGGCAACTTACTGCGCCAGCCAGCTTTTACGGATATCCAAAAGCGTGTAGTGGGCGACCTTAACAATACCGATGCCATCACAGAACGGACTTTCTTCATCGGAGTTTATCCCGGGCTGGATGATTTGCGCCTTGATTACATTGGTTCCACTTTCCAGCGCTTTATGAACGGTGAACGGGTGGGTTAATGCCGCAAAAAATCCTTTGCCGGGTTCAGGAGATCCTGAATCATGGTGGGCACGTGTATAGTCTCATTTTGATCCCAGAACGCCCGGCGCCTCGCTTTTTATCGGGTCAATTTCTTCACCTGGCATTGGACGAATATCAACCTGGTGATTATTGGCCTGAGTCACGCCCTTTTTCCATTGCAAGCGTGCCGGATGATCGCAAACACTTGCGGATCACCTATGCGGTCAAAGGCTGCTTCACCACTCGGATGGAAAAGGAACTATCCCCTGGAAGGGAAGTCTGGGTAAAAATGCCTTATGGCGATTTCGGCGTCAGCAATGGACGGGATGTTTGTCTATTGGCTGGAGGCACAGGTATCACGGCTTTTACCGCTTTCCTGGGTGGCCTTTCAGCGGATTATCCTCATCGTGTGTTCTCTTTTATGGAGCCCGTCTTCCTGAATTATTGATCTATCGTCCAATAGTGGAAGCCGCCGCTCAACACTGCAAGAATCTGGATGTAAGGTTCTTTTCCGAACAAGGTGCAGATGAAAAAAACTGTCTTCCGGGTCGGATCGACGCAAAAATGGTTTTAGGGACTTTACCCGATCCAATGTCGTTTGTATATTACCTTGCAGGTCCTCCTGAAATGCTCAACAACGTTTCTGTCGGGCTTCTAGACCAACAAATTCTTCCGGAAGCGATCCATATCGACGCATGGGAATAATGGCAAACACCTATTTGGCTGATGGTAATGAAATTCGCTGCTTGATCACCGGTGCAACTGGATTCATAGGTTCCCATATTACCCACATGCTCCTGGAAAAGGGGGTAAAAGTAACTCATATTTTGCGACCCGGTGAGGATACCTGGCGGATCCGGGAGATACTCCCCTCGTTGAGCGTCTTGGAGGCCGATTTTCGGGAAATAAAAAAGGTCGGTCCGCAGATCAGGGATCTTCAACCTCATTTGGTCATCCATGCCGGTTGGTTCGGAGTGGAAAGAGAACAGCGCGATCAACTGGATCAGGTCACATATAACCTTTATGGCACCCTGGACCTTCTTTCTGAATGTCTGGGATCAGGCTGCCAATATTTTATCGGATTAGGTTCACAAGCGGAGTATGGGAAGACCGATGCTACTCTTGAAGAAGGGATGGCGCCTCATCCTGAAACCATGTATGGTGTGACCAAACTCTGCGCGGGCTTGCTGGCGCAAAGGATTTGCGCCAGCGCTGGCGTGCGGTTTTCCTGGCTACGTCTGACTGCTACATATGGTCCCAAGGATTTACCCCAAAACCTGATCCCCTATGTAATTACCAGGTTGCTCAAAGGACAGGAACCTGCCTTAACTCATGGAAAACAAAAATGGGACTATCTTTATATCGACGATGTGACAAATGCTGTCTGGAGTTTAGTTGAGCATTCACAGGCACAAGGCATATTTAATCTTTCTTCCGGCAGCGCAATCCAGGTACGCCATCTCTGTGAGATAATTCGGGATCAGATCGATCCATTATTGCCGTTGGGTTTTGACAAGGTCCAGTCGAGTTCGGGCGAGCGCATGATTTTGGAAGCAGAAAACGACCGCCTGCATTCGGCAACAGGGTGGAAACAGGAAATTCCTTTGGAGGCTGGCATTGGAAAGACCATTGAATGGTATCGCAAACAACCATCGCAGGAGAGATCGATTTCAAAGTAAGGATTGGACATGAAAGTTTCCGATTACATCATGGATTATTTGTATGCCAGAGGCGTGACCCATATCTATGAGGTGATCGGCGGTATGATCACCCATCTCATTGACGCTGCCCACCGCCATGGAAAATTGCAGCTTGTGAGCGTCCATCATGAGCAGGCAGGAGCATTTGCAGCGGACGCCATGGCTCGCGTCACCGGCGTGCCAGGCGTAGCCATGGCAACGAGCGGCCCCGGTGCGATCAACCTCCTTACCGGGATCGGTAGTTGTTATTTCGATTCTGTGCCTGCAGTTTTCATTACTGGTCAGGTAAATATTAATGAACAAAAAGGGACAAGGGAAGTCCGCCAATTGGGTTTCCAGGAAACAGATATAGTGAGCATGGCCAAGGCGGTGACCAAGGCAGCCTGGAGGGTCGAATTTGCAGATCAAATTCCCTCGTTGCTCGATAAGGCTTTTTCGGTCGCTTTATCTGGACGCCCTGGTCCAGTTCTGCTGGATGTCCCTATGGATGTTCAACGAATGGACGTTCCAGCCGAACTTCCGATCAATGCTCCTGAGCCGCAACCGGTTTATTCTGATTCGGTTGCCCTCGCTGATTTATTGGACTCGTTGAACCGGGCAGAGAGGCCGCTTATCCTGGTAGGCGGGGGCATTCATTCTGCCGGCGCCGTTCAGCTTGCCAGGCAGTTCATCGAGTTAGTCCAGGTGCCGGTTGTTAATTCGTTAATGGCTGTGGATGTTATGCCGTATGGACATCCCTTGCGCGTAGGCTTGATCGGGTCCTATGGAAATCGCTGGGCCAATATCGCTCTTGGCACTAGCGATCTGTTATTGGTGTTGGGAAGCCGTCTCGATATTCGCCAGACTGGCGCCGATGTGGAAAGTTTTGGATCCGGTCGCAAGATCTTTCATGTCGATTGCGAGAAAGCTGAAATAAATAATCGCATTAAAGGTTGCCGCGCCATCGTTGCAGACCTGCAGCAATTCTTGCCGTTCGCGATTGATGCTGTTAAACAGAATAAAATGAAGCCGCATTTCGTCTGGTTGGAAGGCATAAATAAATCCCGCCAGGAGTGGCCGGATACAAAAGAAACCACAGAAAATACTGGGATCAATCCGAACCGATTGATGCATCAAATTTCAGAGGTTTCGGCTCAGGCTGGTGCTTATGTGGTAGATGTCGGAAATCATCAAATGTGGGCGGCTCAATCCATCGAAACCGGCCCTAACCAGCATTTCCTCACCTCCGGTGGGATGGGATCCATGGGGTTTGCCCTTCCGGCTGCTATTGGAGCGTGTTTCGGTTTGGGGAAACAGCCGGTGATCCATATCGCCGGTGACGGTGGCATGCAAATGAACATTCAAGAATTGCAGACTATTGTTCAACACCATCTTCCCATAAAAATGATCGTTCTCAATAATCATTCATATGGAATGGTGCGTCAGTTCCAGCAAAGTTATTTCCATGACCGTTATCCATCCACTTACTGGGGATATTCGGCTCCGGATTTTTCCAGGGTGGCCCAGGCATATGGGATTGAATCCCTTACTATTAGTAAAGATGCTGAAATTCCAGGTGGTCTTGCGGCATTGTGGGGAGATCCTTTAGAACCGTTCCTTTTGCAAGTGGAGATTGATCCCATGTTGAACGCGTATCCAAAAATAGCTTTTGGTTACCCGATAACCCATATGGAACCATTCACCAAACCGCGGGAAATGGAGGGAACTTAATATGTCCTCAAATGAGTTACCGGAGGATAAACTTGTGGAGAATGGTATGCCTCGTTCCTCCAAGAGGGAATTAATATCCATTATCGTCCCGGCCAGGAACGAGGAGGCCAATATTGATCGATTGGAGCAGGAACTCCTGGCGGTTATTTCCCCTCTTCCATTTGATTTTGAGTTCATTGTCGTGGATAATGACAGCACGGATCAGACCGGTCAAAAAATTAAAAGCATCTGTGATCGTGACCCGCGTTGGAAATACATCCGTTTCAGCAGAAATTTCACTGTTGAGATGTCATTGACCGCCGGTTACCAGGAAGCCAATGGAGATGCCATTGTTGTTCTGTACTCGGATCTCCAGGACCCTCCTGAGATGATCCCCCGATTCATTGAAAAATGGAAGGAAGGTTACGATATCGTTTATGGGGTTCGAACGGTCCGCCCGGGCGACCCGAAATGGCGAAACCTTATGGTCAAAGTGGCTTATCGAATGATCCGTTGGTTCTCGGAAGTGCCCATCCCTACAGATGCCGGCGATTTCAGATTAGTAACTCGGCAGGTTCGGGATGCGTTGTTGGAGTGCGGAGAATACAATCGTTATCTACGTGGACTTTTCGCCTGGCTCGGTTTTCGCCAGATCGGTATAACTTATGAGCGTAGACCTCGGTCTCAGGGCGTGAGCAATGCCCCGTTTTATCAAATATTTCTCTTCACGATCAATGCGATCACAAGCTTTTCATTAAAACCCTTGCGAGTGTTTACCTATATGGGTTTTGTAATATTGCTCATATCCTTCTTCGCATCACTCGTTTACGCTGGAGTTTGGTTGTTTGATCCGGTTCCCCCTGGGATTACTACCTTGGTGATTTTTGGATTAATCAGCATAGGTTTGAACAGCCTGGGTATCGGCGTGCTGGGAGAATACATAGGAAAGATCTACACTGAAACCAAGCTTCGTCCGAAATACATTATTAAAGAGAAATATGAGAATCCATCTCAGTAATAAAATGGTTTGGTCTCGTCCCCATGTTTTACCTGCGACATTTGTCCAAAGCTATAAATATTGGGAAGCAATTATCTCCGGTATAAATTAATTGTGGTAAAACATAGCCATGGCTGAGATTGAATTTCCGCTTGCCGTGGTAACGGGCGCGGCTCACCGGTTGGGGAAGGCCTTCGCTCTTTCCCTGGCGCGACAGGGATATGCCATCCTGCTCCATTTCAACGGTTCGGCAGACAAGGTCCCTGAGGCAGTCATTGAGCTGCAGAGTTTCGGTGTGCCGGTGTTGCCACTCCAGGCGGACTTGACCACGAGCGCGGGCATTACATCTCTGTTTTCTTTCGTTGATTCACTCCCGCACGGGTTGAGGGTGCTGGTCAATTCGGCCGCCATTATGCCACGGGGCGATATTCAATCCCTCACAGTGGAGCAATGGGACGAAGTAATGAACCTGAATCTACGGACGCCGTTCCTGATGTCCCAGCAGGCAGCCAAACGCATGCAAGCCGGCGGCCTGATCGTCAATATCTCGGATGCTGGATCGATAAAGACCTGGACTGGATATCCTACGTATTCCATCAGCAAGACCGCCTTGGAGAAACTGACCCGGATTCTGGCAAAATTCCTCGCACCGGCCATCCGGGTCAATGCCATTGCTCCCGGCCTGGTCATGCCGTCTGGCGATCTAGATAATCGTGAATGGCAGGAATTGGTCGAGCGCTTGCCGTTAAAGAGACCGACAACGACCGAGGAAATCACATTTGCATTGGAATATTTACTCAAAAATGCATCCGTCACTGGTCAAACGATTGTCGTCGATGGCGGGTATTCACTGATATGAAACCAAAACCTTCCTATGCCTAATTTCAACTGGCTCATCCGCACTGCACGGCCGCTCCACTTATTCCTGGCAGCGATGACGTACACCCTTGGAGGGGGCATCGCCCGCTACCTTGGTCATGCGGTGGATCCACTCGCCTTTGGGCTGGGATTATTTGTGGCTGGATTAATCTATATGGCTTCCGGTTGGCTGGCAGAGTATTTTCGCTTACCGTTGACACCGCTTCAACCAGATGAGACGATCCGCAGCAGGGATCAGCGCAGGGCGTTGCTCCTGGGTGTTGCATATGCTGCCATGACACTTGCCGGTGCCATCGCCATTGGTCTCTTCCTGGCGGACATGATGAATGGCGCGGCAGTAACCCTGCTATTGGTGATAACTCTGTTCCTCGTCGCTTATTCATTACCGCCGATACATCTAAAGGGAAAGGGGTACGGGGAAATGGTACTGGCAGTATTTCTGGGGACTCTTATGCCGGCCTGGGCTTTTTTCCTTCAATATGGAGAATTCCATCGCTTGTTGACCTTTGCGACTTTTCCATTGA
The DNA here is from genome assembly GCA_963847105.1 of uncultured Chloroflexia bacterium. Taxonomy (GTDB): domain Bacteria; phylum Chloroflexota; class Anaerolineae; order Anaerolineales; family Villigracilaceae; genus UBA877. Next base: position 943,046 of record CAWJYP010000003.1, read on the forward strand.
CATTGCTGGCTCTGGCATATTTACTGGTGAACAATTTCCCCACATTCGCGGCGGACCAGAAACTGGGTCAGCACTCCCTGCTTACCCGCCTGAACTGGCAGCGCGCCATTCCCATCCACCATTTCTTGTTGTTAACGGCCTTCCTTCTTTTTGCCATCGCGCCGTTCTTTGGTTTTCCGTGGAGATTGGTCTGGCCGGTTTTCTTTGCCCTGCCATTTGTGGCTTTACAAATATTCTGGCTGCAACGGATCTCCATGGGCGGGCGGACATTGTGGAATTTCGTCACCACGCTTGCTCTAGCGTCGTTTGGCCTTTCTGCATACTTGCTGGCTTTTACTTTTTGGACTCGTTGATTTATCTGATAAATGTAATTATTGCTGTGCTTGTTCACGGTATAATTAATCATAGTTATCATTGTGGAGGTGGTGGATGACAATTGCACTCGTTATAGATGACAACAAGCAGACAGCCGAGGCGTTGATCCAAATGCTGGGGATCTGGGATATTAAAGCCCGCCTAGCCCTTGGCCCTAGTGCAGCCATGGCAATTCTCGGTGAATTCACGCCAAAGATAGTATTTCTGGATATCAATATGCCTGGCGTCAATGGCTTCGAAGTGTTGGCTTATCTTCAGCGGGAACCTCGCCTGGCAGGTGTGCCGGTGATCATCGTCACTTCCGACGATCAGCCAGAAACATCCAAGCGCGCATTCAAGGATGGCGCGACAGCCCTGGTGCTTAAGCCTGTGATGGTGGATACTCTTGAGGCAGCATTAAAGAAAGCGGGAATTATCCTTTGAAAGGATAGCGAACGTTAGAGTTTCATATAATAAAGGGATGATTGCATAGGCAACCATCCCTTTATTTATTATAATTCGGTTATTATTAGTCTAATTATTAATGGAGGATCTTATGGCGCTCACAACAGGAATGCAAGCACCAGATTTTACATTGGTGGATGAGAATAATCAGCAACGCCGCTTGTCAGATTACCGTGGCAGGCCGGTGGTTCTTTATTTTTATCCGAAGGATGATACGAGCGGCTGCACCACCGAAGCCTGTAATTTTCGCGACGACTACAGCGCTTATGTGGATGCCGATGTGTTGATCCTGGGTGTGAGCCCGGATTCGGCCGATCGCATACGAAGTTCAAGAAGAAATACTCTCTTCCGTTCCCGTTGTTGGCCGACCCGGGACACAAAGTATGTGATGAATATGGTGTATGGGGCGATAAGAAATTCATGGGGCGCGAATATGAGGGGGTGAAGCGGACAACATTCCTGATCGATGCCAAGGGCAGTATTGCCAAGATTTTCGAAAACGTCCGTCCCGATGCACACAGTGCCGAGGTCTTGGAGTCGATCAAGCAACTCTGACGGGGGAGTTAAAAGCTCAAACGACGATAGTCGTCGATACCACACTATTTGGAATAGACGAAGAGAATACTCTGATCGTCTTCAAAGACGTTCTGCCATGAGGATGAAAGGCGTACCATTTTTGCCAGGGTTGTATCTGGTTCGATCAGGAGAATCCGGATGGAACGATCCTGCAGCTTCTTTTCCCAATCCGGTTCTGCCCGCTGGATGCTCAAGAAATCGAAGATGAAAGTGTCCCCGTAAACGTCGGCGCGGCCATCGATGTAAACGGGATAATCGGGGTAAAGCCGCCAGATGAGATAGCCTCCCCAGCCGTAGGTATTATACAAATTTCCTTGCGGCTCGTTTTCAATGATCCATTCAACCGCAGCCCGGGGGAAATACTTGGTCTCCGTTTCTTGCTGCTGCCCGGCAACCTGAACAAATCGCGCTCCAGCGATCAGCAAGAAAAAAACCAGGAAGATTGGATACGCCCATTTCAATAATATGTTTTCCGAGGCGGGCTTCTGCTTGATCCTCAAGAAGGAATCCACCTCATCGGCCAGGACGGGTATCGCTGCCAGGACGAAAAGGGGAACATTCCGCATAGAGCGCAGGGATGCATAACCCAGAAGCAGGGTTAGCAGAATGTGAGGTGTCGAAGTGGTCTTCTTGCCGACCATTCCTGCTCCGATGAGCAACAGGATCAAAAGGGCCAGGGGCTGCCATTCAAACAGGTGGAAGTCCGGCGAGAACCATTCCTGGATGAGCAACTGCATGGATGGGCTGACGAGGGTCTGGAATGGATAAATAAGGATATGAAAGCCATTCGGATTCACCATCGCCGTGAGCACGGAGGCACCAAGAACGGCGGCCAAAGATAATAGTGAACGAAGATGCAGGTGGTCGGGGATTTCATGCTTGAGCAATTTGATCCGGAGCAGGTCGATCACTCCGCCGGCGAGATAAACTCCTACCACCACCAGACCGAGGAAGAAGCCTGCGTGCAGGTTGACCCAGATGAGTGTGATCAAGGGAATGGGCAGGATGTACCTGAGTTGTCCTTTTTGGGTAAACCTATCCAACAGATAAAGGAACAGGCTGGTAAGGAACAGAGAGAGCATCTGCGGCCTGACACCCCAGGTAGGAGCAGTGGCGAGTGCGCCTAGGAGGAGGATCAACCCGGCAATGTAAGGACGAGAACCATGCGGACAGCGTAAATACACCAGGAAAAATGCGGTTGTTATGATGGCGGAGAAGACAAATATCAACAGGCCGAAGCTGCCAATCTTGAAGAGAAAATGGAGTAGAAGTTCAGTCAACCACTCGTGGGCGATCCACGGGACGCCCAGGTTTGTCGACGAAAACGGATCGGCATGGGGGACGGATCGTGTTTCGGCGATCAACTGACCCGTGCGCAGATGCCACCAGAAATCAGGGTCAGCGATGGGGCGCAGGGTCATGAAGAACAAGCCGATGAAAAGAATGGCGATGAAGAGTTGTCGCAGGGTAATTCGCATGATGTAATTTTACACGAAAGGGACAGCCATGCGGCTGTCCCTTTCGTAGTTTCAGGCTGGTTATTCGCCTAAATAGTCTCGCAGTTTCCGGCGGATGGAAGGATGCCGCAGCCGGCTCAAGGCCTGCGCCTCGATCTGGCGGACGCGTTCACGGGTTACGCCCATCTTGCGACCAACTTCTTCCAATGTATATGCCTGCCCATCCAGCAGACCGTAGCGTAATTGGAGGATGCGAACTTCCCGTGGGGGAAGCCCATTCAGAACTTCGCCCAAGTGTTCTCGTAGAAGGTTGTAGGTAGCGGTATCATCGGGGGGAGCTGCCTCATCGTCTTCGATGAAATCTCCCAGAACGGAATCTTCTTCATCGTCGGTGGGGGTTTCGAGTGAGAGAGGTCGGCGGGCAACCTGGATCATATTTTCCACCTTTTTTGGTGGAACTTCGAGCGCATCGGCCAGTTCTTCGACTGATGGTTCACGGCCCAGTCGCTGGGTCAATTGATGCTGGACACGCAATAATTTGTTGATCTGGTCACCCATGTGGACAGGCACGCGGATGGTTCGGCCCTGGTCTGCAATGGCGCGAGTGACCGCCTGGCGGATCCACCAGGTGGCGTATGTGCTGAATTTATGACCGCGGCGGTAATCAAATTTCTTGGTGGCGCGGATGAGGCCGATATTGCCTTCCTGGATAAGGTCCAAGAAGGGCACGCCTCGGCCCATGTATTTCTTGGCAACGCTAATGACCAGACGGGAGTTGGCGGTGATGAGATGTTCGCGGGCAGACCAGCCGTCTTCAATCAATTTACGCAGTTCGATCCGGCGACGGTTGCTGACATTTCCACGCGCCAGTTCTTCCCGGGCCATACGGCCGCGCTCGATCCGCTGGGCCAATTCTACTTCTTCGGTGGCGGTCAGCAGTGGAACCCGGCTGACTTCTTTCAGGTACAGTCCAATGGTATCGTCGGTGTCGATATTGGCCAGGTAATCGTCGAGTGAGAGCTCGGGCTCCGGTTCGGCTTCCGCTTCTGCGGCCACGAGCTCATCTTCCGGCGGCTCGATGGTAGGCGTATCTTCCACGAAGGCTACCCCCGCGCTTAACAGGGCGGCAAAAGCCTCTTCCAGTTGTTCAACATCCTGTTCAGCTTCCGGGAAGAAGTGCAATATATCGTCTATGGTTACGTAGGTTTTCTGCCTACCCAGTTCGATCAGCCGAGCGATGGCCGAATATTCTTCGTCCTCCTCGAGCAATAAGGGGTTTTCCATTTATTTTCCTTAATTGATTAGGTTAGTAAGCATCCTAAATCTTAAATCAGAATACTCTTTTTTGGACCGAAAAGCAATACCCAACTAGGGGGTCGGAGAGACTGTTTCGGTTGCAAGCGTTTCGGTGAATTCCGGCGTTTCGGTTGGAGGAACCGGGGTGAACGTTTCAGCCGGAATTGCTGTGGCTGGATAGGGCGGGGATTTGATCAATTCCAGTAAGGCGTCAACGCCATACTGGCTTACTGCGTAGACCTTATTTTTGTCGAAACGGACATAATAACCGCCGCTAGTGGGGATCAAAGCGCCGACTTCCAGGGTATGTGTGGCACCGGTCGCGAAGGATAGATCGATCAAATAGGCTGGTTTGGTCAGCTCGATGCTGTCCAGAGATGGCGGGGTTTCCAATGTGGCCAGGATGAGCAGCGCTCCGACTTGCGATTCGGCCGCGCCTGCAGGACCCGCATCTGCTTCACCCCGCGTAGGAGCGGTGATCACCCAGACGCCGTTCAGATCCCGCTGCATGCGGAATTTGGAGCCATCGGCTGCCTGGATCTGAATGCTCTGGAGTGCACCATCCGCTTCTGTGATCAGGTATTCTGATGCTGTAGGGGTGGCAGAAGTTTCATCGGGTTTCGCCGGCCGGGATTTGAAGAAAAAATACGCGGCGATGACCAGGATTAAGACCGCCAGCAAGATCAATGTCGGACGTTTGATCATTTGTCTAGCCTCTCGACCGGCGCAGCCACCAGGAAGCAACGCCTCCCGCGACGATCAAGCCAGGGATGAGGATGACAAAAGCCAGAGCCAGGATCAGGACGGTCAGACTGTCGAGCGGCGCCATCTGGCGGACGACTGCCTGTTTGGTGGTCAGGCTAATCATGGCTTCCTGACCAGCAGCCCAATCTACCGAATTGATGAACATATCCGAGTTGCCATACTGATCAAAATAGCCGTCGCTGGCGAAGTCTAAGTCTGCGAAGACCACGATGCGTCCGCTCGTACCATCTACTGTGATGGCGGCAGCTGCGACAATGATGGGTCCTCCGAAATCGGTAGTGGCATCAAATACAGCCTGGTTATTCAGGAAGGCATCGAAGTCGGTTTCGCCCCAGGCACGATCGATCGTCTTTACGAGGAAGGTTGTGTGTACATTTTGGTTGTCAGCTGTCAGGCTGATGCTGCTGGCTGTTGGAAAGAATGCGACCAATCCCTGGCTTTCCATGCTTCTCGTAATGGCATGCGACCCATACGTGTTTTCGATCGCCACAATCATCTGGTTGGAACTGGGGTCGATCACCAGGTCGTTATTGATCTGGATATCCCAGGTAGATGCCAGGTATTTTTTCAGAGGGTCTGCTGCATTTTCCGTACCGGTGGCGAGGTCTGGGTCTACCTGAACTATCAAGGATCCACCATTGGCGACGTATTCCTGCAGCAGGGATAATTCGGCTGCGGAGATAGGTTGTTTGGGGCCGCTGATGATGATCGCATTGGCATCCTCAGGTATCTGATTCTGCGCCAGAAGATTGAGTGTTTTGACGACGTAATTTTTCGACTCTAGAACTATCCTTGCGCGGGTATAAGCCTTTTCGCCAGTGGTCTGCGTGTTGTGTTCGCCATGGCCGGTCAGAAAATAAACGGTCCGGTCGCCGGGGTTCATCAGGCGGACAAGAGAATTGGTGAATTCCTGTTCGGAAGAGGACGTGAATAGTTCATGATGGTCGCTCATCAACATTACGATAGTCCCGTCCTGGGTGATTTTGTATTGATTAGCCAAAACTGGGTTCTCGGTGGGATCGACGAATTCGTAGGTGAATTTCCCGTCGCTGTTGGACTTGGCGCCAATTAATAAAGTCTCGGCGTCGGAACTGGAAATCCTCGAGGTAAAGAAACCTATTGCGTGGACGGGCTCGGGGAGTGCCTTTAGGGCGCCGATCGTCTCGGGAGCGAGGCTGTTATTTTTGTCCTCGGTCCAATCCCAGGACTTGGGATTCTGATAGACAATGGCATTTACGACCACCAGGATCAGAATGAAAGCGATCAACATGATGACAGCGTTGCTTCCGTGGCGGGCTTGCCTGCCGGCGAGGAAATTCCGCACTCTGTCAGGAGCCAGGAGTGCGTATATTGAAAGACCCAGCAAGATGACAGCCAGGCTGATCCATATCCACAGGTTCAGGTTTTTATCCTGAATAACTTTATATAATCCAATGAAGGACAGGAGTTTGAAGACAAGGGCAAAGAGCGCCGAAAGAGCGGCGGCCCCGGAAAGCCACAATCCTGCCGGCGCAAAGCGTTCCGCTGACAATTTATTCTTGGAGCTGGATTTCTTAGTCATTATTTCCACCTCCGGATTTCCACTGCAACAGTGCCCACGAAGAGGCCAAAAGCAGTCAAACTCAAGTAATAAACGAGATCGGAAAGAGCCACGGTCCCTCGCAGCATCGATTGATAAAAATGGGTGCTCATACTCAGGTAATTAAAAATACCTCCACCGCCTTGCATTACGGCTGACGGCCAACCGATGACCCACCAGAGGAAGAATAGAACTGCCAGGGTGGCGAAGAAAGCCGCGAACTGATTGCTGAAAAGAGATGAGATGGCTGTGCCGATGGAGAGGAAGGCGGCTGCAACCAGAATGATGCCCAGGTAGTTGGCGAGCATCAGTCCCTGGTCGATGCCGGGGGAGACCAATTTATTCAAGATCAGCGGATAGATTAGCGTGACGCCGATGACGGAAAGAATAAACAGGAATGAACCCAGCCATTTCCCAACGATCAACTCCCAGTCGTGCAGGGGATAGGTGAGTAGCAGTTCCAGGGTCCCGTTGCGTTGTTCGTCCGCTACCAGTCGCATGGTCAAGGCGGGCAGGGCCAGCAGGAATAAATAGGCGATGATGTTCATGATCGCATCGGTACCGGGAGGCGTCGACTGGCCGGTCGTGAAAGCGGCCTGACCTGCCAGATAGACTACCAGGACGAAGAAGATACCGGTAATGAGAAGAATGAGGAATGCGACGATATATGCCAGCGGGCTGATGAAGTACAAACGGTACTCACGCTTTGCGATGGTCCAGGCGTTACGCATCTCTAGCGCTCCTTCTTGGTGGGAATACTTTCACGGGTCAATTCGAGGAATATCTCTTCCAGGCTCAACCCCACCGGGCTGAGTTCGAGCAGGTCGTAACCGGCCTTGATGGCCGTCTTGGCAACTTCTGGGCGGATATCTGCGGCGGGGGCGAATTGGAATTCCAACGCGCCATCAAGACGCAGTTTCACGTCCTGGACGCCGGGGATGGCAGCAACCTTTGCCACCAGGTCTTCAGCATCACCTTTTACGCGCAGGATGGAACGTTCAGCTCCGACGAGACGGGCTTGCAGATTCTCCGGCGTGTCTTCAGCGATGATCTTGCCTTTATTAATAATGAGGACACGATCGCAGATCTGTTGTGCCTCGGGAAGGATGTGTGTGGACAGCAGAACGGTCCGCTGCTTGCCAACTTCGCGGATGATCTTCCGAACTTCCACGACCTGGGCCGGGTCCAGCCCGATGGTCGGCTCGTCCAGGATGAGTACCTCAGGTTTATGCAATAGCGCCTGGGCAAGTCCCACGCGTTGGCGCATGCCCTTGGATAGTTTGCCGATGTATCCGTCGGCACGGGATTCCAGCTGGACCATTTCCAAAACCGCATCGACCATATCCTCGGCATTTGGAATGTGGCGTAAGTCAGCCATGAATTTCAGGTATTCGAATACTGTCATATCCGGGTAAAGCGGGACCGTTTCCGGCAAATATCCAACCCGTTTGCGCACTTCAATCGATTCCTCAACCACGTCAAAGCCGGCGATCTCGGCAGTCCCGTAAGTGGGCGGCATGTAGCCTGCCAGGATGCGCATAGTGGTGGTTTTGCCGGCGCCGTTGGGACCCAAAAAGCCGACGATCTCACCTTGCCTGGCCTCGAAGGTCAATTTGTCGAGCGCCCTGCGAGAGCCGAAGTCTTTCGTTAATTCTGTCGTTCTGATCATGCTTTCTCCTAAGAGGAATAATGAAACGGCGAAATAAAAGGCACAGCGGCTAAGATAGCAGCGGTGCCGGTAGAAGTCAGCAACCAACCTAGAAAACTATACAATAAAATGTTATGCGAAGTCAATAGGTTTTCTCTATTCTAATGAAATCCTAATGCGAAGATTGGGGTTATATCGTTTCGATATGGAAAATGAGACAGGGATTAAGATCAGTGGTAAAATAGCACGGTTTCGTTTTCGAAATTATTAAAAATCTTGAAACATAAATTGGAGGAGATATGGATATACTTTGGTTAGGCAGTCGTCATGGTCTGAATGACTTTGAACAGGTTGCCATTATATTCGTTTTGGTTGCTGCATTTATCAGCCTGGTGTATGCCTGGTGGTTGCGCGGCACTGTGCTTAAGAAGGACAAAGGCACTGCGAAAATGCAGGAAGTCTGGAATGCGATCCGTGTTGGCGCGGATTGCTATCTGAGCCGGCAGCTCAAGACCATCTTGCCCCTGATCGGCTGTCCTGACGGTGGTCATGTTCTTGAGCGTTTACGTTGTCCCGCCCAGTCGGAAGCCCAGGAAGAATTCGCAGCATTTGGCCGAGCAGGGCATCACACTCATCATTGCCATCGGACGCACGATTGCCTTTATCATGGGCGCTTCCTTTTCCTTGATGGTCGGCCAATGGGGCATGCGCATGGCGGTGCAGGCCAATGTGCGCGTGGCTTCCGCCTCCCGCCGTGGATTTAATGAAGCCCTTTCCATCGCCTATTATGCCGGCACGTATCACCGGTATGCTGACCGATGGCCTGGGCCTGCTGGGCGGCACGCTGATCTTCATCGTCTTCGGCAAAGCTGCTCCGGATGCCCTGCTCGGCTTTGGCTTTGGCGGCACTCTGCTGGCCTGTTCATGCGCGTGGGCGGCGGTATTTATACCAAAGCTGCTGATGTTGGCGCGGACCTGGTCGGCAAGGTGGAAAAAGATATCCCCGAAGATGATCCCCGCAACGCTGCCGTTATCGCCGACCTGGTCGGTGACAATGTGGGCGACTGCGCTGGTATGGCTGCAGATATCTTCGAGTCCTACGAAGTCACCATCGTTTCAGGTTTGATCCTTGGTCTGGCTCTGGTTGCCCTGACCGGTGACTTGAAATGGATCGTTTACCCGCTGATCATCCGCGCTGTGGGTGTGATCAGTTCCATGCTGGGAACATTCACCGTGCCGATCTGGGAAAAATTCCCGATCAAGTTCCTGCGTGCCCATGATGCCGAAGAATCCATGTTCCGCTCGTATGAAGTATCGAGCGTCTTCACCGTCACGATCTCCATCTTCCTGGCGTATCTTCTATGCTCATGATTGGCGCCTGGCGGCTCTGACCGCCATCGGTGTGGGTCTGGCAGTTGCTTTCAATCCACTCACTTCCTACTTCACTTCCACCAAGAAAGCCCCGGTCAAGGAAATCGTCGAATCCACCAACACCGGTCCCTGCCACCACCATCCTCTCCGGTCTTTCGGTCGGCATGGAATCCAGTGTTTGGGCGCTGGTTGTGATCGCCATCAGCTTCATCATCGGCCTCCTGCTTTACAGCGGTGATGGCGCTCCAGTATGTGCTTTATGCCATTGCCATGATCGGTATCGGTATGCTCAGCCATACCGGTAACAATGTTGCCATGGATTCCTACGGTCCCATCTCCGACAATGCCAATGGCATTGGTGAAATGGCCTGGCATGATATGGAAGATGAAGAGACCAAGAAAGCCCGCCAGATCATGGCGGACCTGGATGCGGTCGGTAACACCACCAAAGCCATCACCAAGGGTGTGGCCATTGCCTCGGCAGTGATCGCGGCAGTCAGCCTGTTTGCTTCCTACATCGCCGATGTAGGCCGGGTGCAAGCCCAGTTGGGGCAGACCGGTCATGGAATGCCATCCGTGTCTCTGATACCAAGGTATTTATCGGTCTACTGCTGGGTGGCGCGCTGCCCTGGTTGTTCTCTTCGCTTTCCATCCGAGCTGTCAGCCGTGCGGCTGGCAAGATCGTTGAAGAAGTCCGCCGCCAGTTCAAAATTCCCGGCATCATGGAAGGCACCAACACACCCGATTATGCCCAGGTGGTGGGCATTTCCACCGCTTCTGCACAGAAAGAACTGATCCCGCTGGCGACGATCTCAGTTTTGATGCCGCTGGTCGATCGGTCTGGTCTTGCAGGTGGAAGCCCTGGGCGGTTTCCTGGCTGGCATCATCCTCTCCGGTCAATTGCTGGCAGTGTTCATGTCCAACGCTGGCGGCGCCTGGGACAATGCCAAGAAATCCATCGAAGATGAACCGCGCGACCTGGTAGCCAATACCGGTAAGGGTTCCGAACGCCATAAGGCCGGTGTGGTGGGCGATACAGTTGGCGACCCGATGAAGGACACCGCCGGCCCGGCCCTCAACCCGATGATCAAAGTTGCCAACCTGGTCAGTCTGCTGGCTGCACCGATCATCGTGAAATACCCCATCCAGAACGCCGATGGCAGCATCAACTTCATCGTTGTTGCGATCGCGGTGGTTTTGTTGGCCGCCACCATCTGGGCGATCGTGCGCTCGAAGGCGCAGGCCCCCAGTGTGGTTGGGAAATAACGATTAGTCAAAGTTAAGATGAAGATGCCTCCCGGAATAGGGAGGCATCTTTTTTAATCTCATGGGGGAAATGTATGAGTATACTGCTAGTTGCGCATAGCCGAGAAATCGTATCATTTCTTGAGCAAGTACTTCTTTTGCCACTCGAACAACTTGTTCAAGGCCTCAATGGGCGAAAAGGAATTCACATCCAACTGCTTCAATTCTTCCAACAGGGGATTGGTCTCAGGGAAAAGGGCGATCTGTTGGACAGCATGTGGGTTGATATGTACAGCCTGTCCAGACGATTTCTCCAGTTCAGCCATGATGTCAGTGGCGCGCAGGATGACCGGACGGGGCAGCCCCGCCAACTGGGCCACGTGGATGCCGTAAGAGCGGTCTGCGCCTCCGGGGATGATCTTATGAAGGAATACAACTGTTTCATCTGCCTCGGTGACAGCGACATTGTAATTGCGTACACCCGGCAGCAGGTCTGCCAGTTGGGTCAATTCATGATAATGGGTGGCAAAAAGGGTTTTGGCGTGCAAGCGCGGATGGTTATGGATATACTCCACCACAGCCCAGGCGATGGAAACGCCGTCATAGGTGCTTGTGCCGCGACCGATCTCGTCCAGGATCAGCAGACTGCGATTGGTGGCATGGTGGAGGATATTGGCCGCCTCGATCATCTCTACCATGAAGGTGGATTGCCCGGCATGGATTTCGTCCTGCGCACCGATGCGGGTGAAGATGCGGTCCACCAGACCAATGCGAGCGGAGGCTGCCGGTACGAATGAGCCCATCTGCGCCATCAAGACGATCAGGGCTGCCTGACGAAGATAAGTGGATTTGCCGGACATATTCGGGCCGGTGATCAGGCGGATTACCTCGCCGGCTTCGAAGGTGATGTCATTGGGCACATAGCGTCCGTCCTTGATGGAGTGTTCGACTACCGGGTGGCGTCCATCTCGGATATCAATGACATCGTCGTCCACCACATCGGGGCGAATGTAACCCTGTAATGCGGCGGCTTCCGCCAGGGTGGAGAGCACATCCAACTCTGCCAGGCAGCGGGCTGTATCCAGCAGGGTTGCTGACGATTTGGCCAAGTTGCCGCAGATCTCCCGGAAGAGGCGTAGCTCGATCTCACGGATACGCTCCTCGGCATTCAAGACCAGCGTTTCGTATTCCTTCATCTCCGGGGTGATGTACCGCTCCGCATTGACGAGGGTCTGCTTGCGGATGTAATCGGTCGGCACGGCGGAGGTATTCGCATGGGAGATCTCAATGAAATATCCGAAGACTTTGTTGTAACCGACCTTGAGAGACTTAATCCCCGTCCGTTCACGTTCCGCGGGTTCCAGGTTGTTGATCCATTCGCGGGCGTGGCGGGAGGCCTCGATCACGCCATCCAGCTCGGCTGAATAGCCAGGTTGGATGATGCCGGTGTTCTGTAATGTCGCTGGAGGATCATCCTGGATGGATTTCTGCAACAAATCCAGTTGTTCTGTGCAAAGGCTGAATTTTTGCAATGGCAAGGCCGAGTTGGTTTGCTCGGAAGGGAATAATTGCAGGATAGCAGGCAAGTGTTGGAGGGTGGAGCGCAGGGCAACGAGGTCACGCGGCAAGGCATGCCCGGAAAGGACCCGGCTGGTCAGGCGTTCGAGATCGCCCAAGTGGTCGAGGGCCGACCGCAGTTCCGCCCGGACCATCGAGCGACCGAAGAAAAATTCTACCCCTTCCTGGCGTCGGCGGATCGAGTTTGTGTTCAGAAGAGGTTGGCTTACCCACTGGCGGATAAGTCGTTTTCCCATAGGCGTGACAGTTTTATCCAGTGCTCCCAGCAGCGAGCCTTTAATTTCACCCCGCAAGGTCTCGGTCAGTTCCAGGTTGCGACGGGTGGCGGAATCGAGGGTCATGAACTCGTTGAGACTGTACACCCTTAACCCGGTCAAGAGGGCCAAGGCGGCGGCTTCGGTCTCTTTAATGTATTGAAGCACACCGCCGGCAGCGCGGACCGCCAGGGGCATACCCTGTAACCCAAACCCGTCCAGCGAGGCGGCGCCAAAATGAGCCAGGAGGGTTTCCTGGCATTTGCCCGGCTCGAAGCGCCAGGCGGGAAATTCTGTGAAATGTCCGGGTGCGCCGTTCGGTGCAATGATATTGTCGGGATGGATGATCTCGGCAGGGCGGAGGCGAGTCAATTCTGCCCGCACCTGTGAAAGATCTGAAGAGACTTCTAACTCGGTTACGGCGAACTCGCCGGTGGTGATATCCACGTAGGCGATGCCAGCACGCCCGTCATCCAGGACAAGCGAGGTGAGGTAATTGTTCGAGTCGCCTGGCAATAGGCCTGGTTCGATGATAGTTCCCGGTGTGACCACCCGCACGACCTTGCGCGGGAAAATCCCCTTGCTGGGCTGATCGCCGACTTGTTCACAGATGGCGACGTGGTAGCCTTTTTCGATCAGCCGGGAGAGGTAATTCTCGATGGCATGGTAGGGGATTCCGGCCAGAGGCGCGCGAAGGCCTTTCCCGATTGGACGGGAGGTCAGGACGATGTCAAGTTCACGTGAAGCGATCTCGGCATCCTCGTCGAAAGTCTCGTAAAAATCACCCAGGCGGAAGAGCAGAATGGAATTGGGATATTGTCTCTTGATCTCGAGGTATTGCTGGCGAATGGGAGTAACGTCTTCATTCATAGATAAAAACGGGTCAGAGACCGTTGGCTTAGCCAGCGGAGGAAACCCGCACTCTCCTTTCTATCTTGCAGGATTGAGATAATAGAATATTTGTGCTACAATCAAAGCCATGAAGCTGATCTCTCAGATCAAACTGCTCCCCACACCAGAACAGGCAGATGCCCTCCGACAAACCCTGGAACAGGCCAATGCCGCCTGTCAGTTCGTGAGCGACACTGCCTGGGAGACGAAAACCTTTCGGCAGTTTGATCTCCATCACCAGTGCTATCGGGCCGTCCGGGAAGGTTTCAGGCTGTCGGCGCAGGTAGCCGTGCGGGTGATTGCGAAAGTTGCGAACGCCTACAAACTCGACCGCCGAACGAAACGCTTCTTCAAAACCAATGGCTGCATCGCCTTCGACGACCGCATCCTGTCTTGGCGGTTGCAGGACCATACCATCTCGATCTGGACGGTCAACGGGCGATTGCGGATCCCCTTTGTGTGCGGGGCACGCCAATGGGAATTGCTCCAAACTCAGCAGGGCCAAAGTTATCTGGTATTTTCCAGGGGGATGTTTTTCCTTGTGGCTACCTGCGAAGTGGACGGAACCCAAACCGGTGGATGTGGAAGAGGCCCTGGGGGTTGACCTGGGAGTGGTCAATATCGCCGTTGACAGCGATGGGCAGGTACACTCGGGCAGCCACATTAACAATGTGCGCTACCGTCACCGCCGATTGCGAGCCAGACTGCAGGCCAAAGCCACCCGCTCGGCCAAACGCAAGCTCAAACGACTGTCTGGGAAAGAACACCGTTTTGCCAAAGACACCAACCACTGCATCAGTAAAAAGCTGGTTGCCAAAGCGAAAGACACAAATCGAGCGATTGCCATGGAAGATTTCAAGGGCATTCGGGAGAGGGTACCGGTTCGTCGCTCTCAGCGGGCAACCCTGCACAGATGGGCGTTCTACCAACTGCGGTCCTTTGTGACTTACAAAGCCAAACGAGTGGGTGTGCAGGTATTGTTGGTGGATCCCCGAAATACCAGCCGCACTTGCCCTGCCTGCGGTCACATTGAGAAAGCCAATCGTCCTTCTCAATCCAAGTTCTCCTGTGTGGTCTGCGGGTTTGCTGGCCTGGCTGACCACATCGCGGCGGTGAATATTAGCCGTCGGGCGGCAGTCAACCCGCCGATTGTAGCGCGTGATGAAGCCAAAGGGAACCTCTTGTTCGAACTGCGGCAGAGTGCAGCTACAAGCCACCTGTTTTAACCGGTGGTCGTTGACAGTACCATTTTACTTCCTCTTGGGAAGAAATAACCGAGACTGGCTGCTTTCCTTTCTTCAGATCCAGCACAAAAATCTTTGTGAACATCATTGCCGTTATCAATTCGGTTTTTTTAGCATGTCTGACAACCTAGCCACTTATCACCCACAAATAATTACAATTGACCAGGAATTTTGAAGGCCGATTCTCTCTTCATTTGTAAAGATATACACTATAATATAACCACTATACTCTTTCCGAAACGGAGGCTTTAAATGGCAAATGTAATGTACGACCATGTATCAAAGGAATTCGGTGATGTCGTCGCGGTTAACGACCTCAACCTTAACATCGATGACAAGGAATTCATCGTCCTCGTCGGCCCTTCAGGCTGCGGGAAGACGACCGCCCTACGCATGCTGGCCGGCCTGGAAGAAATCACCAAGGGCGAGGTCAGGATCGGCGATCGTGTCGTGAACGATGTTCCTCCCAAAGACCGTGATATCGCCATGGTGTTCCAGTCATATGCTTTGTATCCGCATATGTCGGTCTACGATAACATGGCCTTTGGCCTCAAGTTACGGAAGACCCCCAAGCAGGATATCAAGAGGCGCGTGCAGGAAGCCGCTGAGATCCTGGGTATCCAGGACATGCTCACCCGCAAGCCCCGCCAGCTCTCCGGCGGTCAGCGCCAGCGTGTGGCCCTCGGCCGCGCCATCGTGCGTGAACCGAAGGTATTCCTCTTCGACGAACCCCTGTCGAACCTGGACGCTAAACTGCGCGGCGCAATGCGCTCCGAGATCACCAAGCTGCATCAGCGCCTGGCCACCACCTTCATCTACGTGACCCACGACCAGATCGAAGCCATGACCATGGCCACTCGTATTGCAGTCATCAACAAGGGCGTCCTGCTCCAACTCGACACCCCTCAGATGCTCTATGACCGCCCGGACAACATGTTCGTGGCAGGCTTCATGGGCGCTCCGGCGATGAACTTCTTCAAGGCCAAATTGCGCAAAGATGGCAATCACTTGGTCATTGAAGGCGGCGCTTTCAAGGTCCAGGTTACCGCCGACAAGAAATCATATCAGAACTACGTCGACAAGCCTGTCATCATGGGCATCCGACCCGAAGATATCTACAACCCGGTCTTCGTACCCCCTGGAATTCATACCTCCCCGGTCGAAGCCAAAGTGGATGTGACAGAGTTGATGGGTAACGAAATCTCCCTGTACTTGCTGGCCGGCCAGGACAACATTGTTGCTCGTGTTGATCCTCGTACCGAGTTCCGCATGGGTGACAAGGTCCAGGTTGCCTTCAACATGGACAAGGTTCACCTGTTCGACCCGGACACCGAAAAAGCAATCCGCTAATCGAATTCTGCATCCTAAACCGCCAGGGCGTACGTACCTGGCGGTTTATCATGTGTGTATGAGGTGAAGAATGGAAACAAAATACAAGATCGTTCTCGTTCGCCACGGCCAAAGCACCTGGAACCTTGAAAACCGATTTACCGGCTGGACCGATGTGGGTCTGACCGAGCAGGGCATGAGCGAGGCGCACTCCGCTGGTCAACTGTTGCGCGATAACAAGTTCACTTTTGATATGGCGTATACCTCCGTTCTGCGGCGCGCCTTGCAGACCTTGTGGATTGTGCTGCAGGAAATGAACCTGGAGTGGATCCCGGTGGTGAATGCCTGGCAGTTGAATGAGCGCCATTATGGCGGGCTGCAAGGTTTGAATAAAGCCGAGACCGCCAAGCAGTATGGCGAGGCTCAGGTGAAGATCTGGAGACGTTCCTACGACGTACCGCCGCCGCCCCTGGAATGGGACGATCCGCGCCATCCACGCTTCGACCCGCGCTACGCCGGTCTCACCAAAGAGCAACTCCCCTCGACCGAATCGCTGAAGATTACGCTGGACCGTGTCTTGCCCTACTGGCACAACACCATTGTCCCGTCGATAAAGGCAGACAAGCGCTTGTTGATCGCTGCGCATGGGAACAGTATCCGCGCGATTGGTGAAGTACCTGGACAATATTTCCGAAGAAGAGATTACCGAGTTGAATATCCCCACGGGAATCCCGCTCGTCTATGAACTGGACAAGGATCTAAAAGCCTTGAAGCATTACTACCTGGCGGATGAAGAAACGGTCCGCAAGGCTGCCGAAGCAGTGGCAGCCCAGGGTAAAGCCAAGTAGAACAAAGACCGGTACCCAAGGGTACCGGTCTTCTTATTTGCGTTTTCTTCTTGACCCCGCCAGGGTGACCACTCCAGCCAGGACGATGGCAGCAATGATTATCACAGCGACCGATTGCCGGGCTGCCTGGACTGACAGGACTGCCGAAGGAGTGGAGGTGGGCGGATTTGGTAGCCCCGTGGAGGTGTAGGTAATGGTCGGCCATTCGGTGGAGGTCGGGCGGATGGTCGGTGTACCGGTGGGCTGGGTGGGTGTGGGGGTATTGACGGCGCGGATGACGATCTTCTGGTCAACATAGATGACAGATTTGAGCGTCAGGTTGTTCAATGCCAACAATTCAGCAACGGAGATATCGTAAGCCATGCTCAGCGATCCGAGCGTATCACCAGGGCGGACGATGTGGATGATGGATCCGTCGGGATTGGGTGTGTTTGGGACAATCGTAGGGGTAGTTTGACTGACGTTTGCAGGGGGAGTGTATGCAAAAGGCGCGCCGCCGGTGGATCGCCCTGCATCCAGAACATAAATGTAGGTATCACCCATGAGGCCAACCCCGGCTCCAGCGTCTTGCAGGTTGCTGGATAGCATCGTATTCATGTGGGGGTCGTCGCCCATCCAGTTTTCGACTGCTGCGGCGGCGGTCTTTCCAGTCCCGCCGGCAATATTTTCAGAAAAGAAACCGCCCTGGGAAAGATCACCCGCCACCGCATATCCCGCAGCCAGGGCGCGCTGGTAAGGTCGGCTGCCGTCTGGACCGGTGTGGCCGAAGTTGCCGGTGGACGCCATGTAATCTGCATGGGCTTGCGCAATGCCCATCAGGATGGGATTTGCTTGATAAGGAGCCAGCCCGCGCGAAATCCGCAGCGTATTGACTTCATCCAGAAGTTCGTAAGCCGTAGAGCGGGCTGGGGCCGGCAAGGCGTGGGAGGCCTTGACCAGGTTGGTGGATGAGAAAGCGACCATGAGGACTATCAAAATCCCAATCGATGGGAGTAATTTTCTCATGTTCCTATTATAATGGGATGGATTATGCTGACTGGATAATCGGCGTCGAAAGGGGATGTTTGTCCGGTCGCGATATGACATTGCACATGATTTCCGCCCTCCCGAGAGATGTAAAATAGACAACGAGGAGAACCCATGCCGCTCTTAACGCCCGGACGTCGATGGCAGCCGCCCTTCATGCCTTTCAAGCGTGAAACGTTTGGCAACCGCCTTTTGATCACCGTCGAGAAGGCCATCAAGGGACCCATCTGGGGGTGCCGGATGTGCGGGAATTGTTTGTTGCAGGAAACTGCCTTCATCTGCCCGATGGAATGCCCGAAAGGTGTGCGCAATGGACCGTGCGGAGGCTCCACCTCCGAGCACTGCTATGTAGATGAAACCCGGCCGTGTATGTGGTACAAAATATATGAGCGTGCCTTCAAATTAGGACGTGAGGAAATGCTTCTGGAGGTCATGCCTCCGCTGGACTGGGATAAGGTCGGCGGCGAGACCTGGGGGGATGTAGTCAGCCAGGCGAGGAAAGTCGGCGCGGGTCAGGTGGCGAAAGGCCTCGTCTCAAAGACGGCAACGACCCGTGCGACAATGTGGGATAGTATCTTCCGCCCAGTGCGGCAACCGGAATGGTGGGGTGGGGATTCGGCTTATCATGCACCGAAATACACCGAACCCATCTCGACCCTGGAGCAGCGCCTGCGAGCGGGCGAATTTGTGGTGACTGCCGAGGTTCAGCCGCCGTTGACGGTCTCGACCAATAAACTTTGCAGCAATGTGAAGATGATCCAGTCATTTGTGACGGCGATCAACTTCACCGACAGCCCTTCTGCCACGCCGCGCATGTCCTCGCTGGCGTGTTCCACCATGGCGATCCAGAACGGCATGGAACCGGTCATGCAGATCGCCGCGCGTGACCGCACCCGCATTGGTTTGCAGGCGGAGGTGATTGGCGCCAACGCGTTGGGCATCCGCAATATCCTTTGTCTTTCGGGTGACAGCATGAAACTGGCCCCGTCACCCCGTGGGCGGATGGACATTGTCGACCTCGATTCGATCCAGATGCTGTGGATATTGCGCCGCATGCGTGATGAAGGTAAATACCTGGATGGCCGGGAAATGAAATTTCCTCCCAAGTATTTCCTTGGAGCGGCTGCATCGCCCTTTGCCTCCGAACCGAAATTCCAGGCGATCCGCGAACAGAAGAAGGTCAACGCGGGGGCGCAGTTCTTCCAGACCAACCTGGTCTATGATATAGATGGGCTGGAAGTCTGGTTGAACGAGTTGGCTCATAGAAATATCCTTGATAAGGTATTCATCCTGGTGGGTATCACGCCGCTTAAAACGTTGAAAATGGCTAATTATATGAACCAGGAAGTCCCCGGCGTTTTCGTCCCGCAGCCGGTCCTCAAACGGATGCAGGCAGCGGAAGAAAAAGGCAATGCCTCCGAAGAAGGCGTCCAGATCGCCCTGGAAATTATCGAGAAGGTCAAGGGAAAGACCGGCGTGAACGGCATCCACATCATGGCGGTGGGTTGGGAAGAGATCGTACCACGCATCGTCAAGGATGCGAATCTGAATTTTGATGAGAAGGTTGGAGTGGAATAATGGATATACTTTATTTGACGTATGCACTGAATGGACTACTGCCCATCATTGCAGCGCTCGGCCTGGGTGTCTTTCTTACCCGCAAATACGAGCAATACTGGACCTTTTGGTGGATAGGTCTGGCGGCCTTCCTGGTGTCGCAAATAATCCTGGCTCCTTTCCAAAACTTCGTTGTCCGACCTCTACTGGACGCAGTCAATAATACTGCTTCCCTATCTGCCATTGCAGTCCTCCTAATCAGTGCGCTGATCGTTGGGTTGAGTACAGCTTTGATAACGGTAATGTTGCGCTATGGGATGTTCCGCTGGTGGGCCAAGACTGCCCGTTCCTGGGTCGAAGGTGTGTTGACAGGCGCCGGATTTGGAGGCGCGGAGGCAATTCTATTGGCGTTGTTGGTCTTATACAATTTCGTCAACCTGGCGTACGTTAGAAATCAGGACCTGTCGAAATTCGTAGCACCGGAAAACTTGCAGATTGCCCAATCCCAGTTGAATGCCTATTGGGGCATGCCTTGGTATTCGACCTTCAACGATGCCATTCAGTTGATCTTCACCATTCCGGTGCAAATCTTGATCACCTTGACCATCCTCCAGACCTTTATCCGTAAACAGTGGTGGTGGATGCTGGCGGCAATCGGATTGCAGACCTTCTTCGAAGCCAGCCGGGTAATCGCCCAGAACTTGTGGAGCGGATATTATGTCGATCTGCTGATATTCTTATTAGCATTGTTGAGTATTGCCTTGATCATCCGAATGCGGCGATCTTCTTCTCCGGCAGAGGCAGGCGAGGGTCTCTCAACGGCAACACCCTAATATCCCCAATCGCCTATTTGTCTTTCACCATGGATGTCCTTTTCTTTACCCACTTCTTGAATTCCCTGTTGATGATCGCCATGCCGATAGGCCTGGCGATCTATTTGACCAGGAAGTTTCACCTGGGCGCCCGCTTGTGGTGGATCGGCGCGGCGACCTTTGTCCTTTCGCAGGTCGGTCATATACCATTTAATATCTTTGTTCAACCCTTGTTCATGAATCGACCCGGCATCGTCGCCATGCAGCCTGCCACCCAAAGGTTGATCCTGGCAATATTCCTGGGCCTGAGCGCCGGGCTATTCGAGGAACTCAGTCGGTATGGGATGTTCCGCTGGTGGGCGAAGGATGCCCGTTCCTGGCAAAAGGGGATCCTGACCGGGGCGGGTCATGGGGGCATTGAGGCGATCATTCTTGGAGCGTTAAGTCTCTATGGTTTCATCCAACTGGTAGCCTTGCGGGATGTCGACCTTGCTTCCAGGTTCCCGGCGGACCAATTGGCACTGGCTGAGCAGCAGGTGCGTGGTTACTGGTCGATGGCGTGGCCTGCTTCATTATTGGGAGCACTGGAACGTTTTTTCACCATCCCGATCCACATCTGCATGGCGGTGCTGGTCCTGCAGACCTTCGTTCGGCGGCAGGGGTTCTGGGTTTGGCTGGCGGTTCTATTCCATGCCCTGATTGATACAACTGCGGTCATAGTCCCATATTATTTACCAGGCGCATGGGTGGAACTCTTCGTCATCTTTTTTGGGCTCGTTTCCATTGCCCTGATATTCATGTTGAGGCAACCCGAGCCGGTCGATTTTGTGGTGGTCGAAGAAACACCGGCGAAGCCATTGCCGCCAGTTACCATTAATCCCGTCGATGAATCCACCAACTCGCTCAATTCAACTAAATTCAACTAGGTGATTATGATCCGGACAAAACAACTCACGAAAAAATTCGGCGATGTCCTGGCGGTCGATCAACTCGACCTGGACGTGAAAGAGGGAGAGGTATTTGGTTTCCTGGGACCTAACGGCGCCGGCAAAACCACCACTGTGCGTATGCTGACCTCCTTGATCGGTCCTACGAGCGGCAGCGGCTCTGTGGCGGGTTTCGCCCTGGGCAGCCGGGATACCGACATCCGCCGGACGGTGGGCGTGCTAACCGAAACGCCGGGCATGTACGACAACCTGCCGGCTGAATACAACCTGCGAATCTTTGCTGAATTGTATGAAGTGGAGGATGTCCCCGGGCAGGTGGAAAAATATCTGCGGCTGCTGGGCTTGTACGATCGCCGTCTCGATCCCGCCGGGACCTTTTCCAAGGGAATGAAACAGAAACTTGCCATCGCCCGGGCACTCCTGCACGAGCCGCGTATCCTTTTTCTGGACGAACCCACCGCTGGCCTCGACCCGGAGGCCTCGCACCTGGTGCGCGAGTTCATCGCCGAACTCAAGAAAGAGGGCCGGACGATCTTCCTTTGCACCCATAACCTCGACGAAGCCGACCGCTTGTGCGACCGGGTTGGCGTGTTCAAGACCCGTCTGTTGGTATTGGATACGCCGGCCAACTTGCGGACATCCGTTTTTGGCCGGAAGGTGGTGTTTCACCTAAAAGCAGCGAATGAAGGAATGGCCAAATCGCTGCAGGGACTGCCTTTTGTGAAGGAAGTCAAGGCAGTGGAAAATAAATTGCTTGTCACTCTTGACGATCCGGAGACCCATAATCCGGAGGTTATCCGAGCCCTGGTTGGGATTGGGAGCCGATATCCAATTCGTGGGCGAGTTGCGCCATTCATTGGAAGATGTGTATCTGCAATTGGTAAAGAACGCTTGAGGTTTTCATGAAAAAGATAAAGACGATCCTTCGTAAAGAGTGGGCCGAAGTTTTCAAGAGCAGAATGGTGATCTTCACCGTGCTCTTCCTGCCGTTGTTAATGACTGTTATCCCGCTGGTGATCCTTTTCACCACCCGCAGCACCGCCTCCGCTACCAACACGGGATCAGCCCTGCCGGGAGAATTGACTGCCTCCATGTGCCCGGGCGGGTTGAGTGCATCTGACTGCATGCAGGTATTCCTGGTCAGCCAGTTCATGATGTTGTTCATGATCGTGCCGGTGGCTATCCCGGTGACGATCGCGGCGTATTCCATCGTTGGCGAAAAGACTACCCGCTCGCTCGAGCCGCTGCTGGCTACGCCCATCACCACCTTTGAACTCCTGGCGGGGAAATGCCTGGCGGCGGTGATACCAGCCGTGCTGGCGACTTACGCCGCTTTTGGGGTATTCGCGGCCGGTTCATGGCTGATCGTGAGCAACAAGGCTTTGTTGGCGGCGTTGCTTGACCCGCGCTGGCTGGTCGCCATCTTTGTAGTTGGACCGCTGCTGGCATTGCTGGCAGTAACGTTTTCACTGATGGTCTCATCCAGGGTGAATGATCCGCGGGTAGCAGAGCAGGTTTCGATGGTCATCATCGTGCCGGTCCTGGCCGGTTTCTTTGGCCAGGTGGCCGGGATATTCGTCCTGAACACCCAGATCATCTCAATCGTTGCGCTCGTCATGCTTCTGCTGGATGCGTTGATGGTATATTTTGCCACGCGTGTCTTCCAGCGTGAGCAAATCCTAACTCGTTGGAAGTGATTCCATGAAAAAATTTCGCTATTCCGTTTTACTTTCCCTCATTGCGACTACTTTGATCGTCTTCACTGTTGCGGCTCAAACTGAACAATTGACCTTGAGGATGTCTCGTGATTGGGGCTACGGGGGCTTCAATAATGATATCCAAGGGCTGTTCACTATGAAAGTCACCGGTCCGGCTGACCTGGCGAAAGTGACCTTTTATATCGACCAGACAGCCATCGGCGAAGTGAACCAGGCTCCATTCAACCTGCAATTCACCACGGATGATTATCCACTGGGAGTGCATGACTTGTACGCTATGGGAGTGTCCACGAGCGGTGCGGAGTACCGGTCAAATGTGCTGAAGGCCAATTTCGTACCGGCTACCGAAGGCGGGAAGATGGTTTTGCCGATCCTTGGAGTCTTGTTAGGCGCGGTTTTGCTATCCGCTGTGGTGCCTATTGTGATGAGCCGTAAAAAGAAGCAATTGCCCTTCGGCACTGAGCGCAATTACGGTTTCGCCGGGGGCACCATCTGCCAAAGATGCAATCGACCCTACCCACTACCGTTGTTAGGCCCGAACTTGGTAGTTGGTAAATTGGCGGCATGCCCTTATTGTGGGAAATTGGGGATCATGCGATCATACCCCATCGAGATCTTGCGGGCGGCGGAACAGGCCGAAGCGAATCTGGAAAAAGGACCGGTAATTGAAGAGTCGGAAGAAGACAAATTAAAAAAGAGTATGGACGACTCGAAATACCAGGGATTGTAAGACAGACGATCAGGCGGCCAATCCATTGGCCGCCTGATTTTTTAATTCCATGCAGATACGAGAAGAGAACTTATTTCCTGGTCCGTCAGCGGGACCGGGTTACCCCTCATACTGTTTGCTTTTTGCGATTGTGTGATCAGTGCGAGGAAGTCCTCCTGCCGGAGGCCAAAAACTGAAAGAGGCTGGATCTCCAGATCCACGCTAAGCGCTTTTACCCATCTGATGCCATCCTCTGCATTTGCAGATGGATTGCCGGTCAAAATACGCGCCACTTCGATATAACGCCACAAGGAAGGTGAATCGGGCAGACGGGTAGTCAGTGCTCGCAAGTTCGTTTCCATGACCAGGGGAAGCAGGCGCGCACAGATGGCTCCATGCGGGGCGTGACAAATCCCTCCGATGGGGTTGGCCATGCCGTGGACCGCGCCCAGTTTCGCGTTGGCCAGAGCGATTCCCCCGCATAGACTTGCCAGGGCCATATCCTCACGGGCAGTCCTGTCCATCCCGTTGTGGAAAGCCTTCAACAAGGAACGAGAGACGCGATTCAGTCCCTCGCGGCAGACAGCGTCGGACAGGGGGTTGGGTGTAGTGCATACAAACGGTTCGATCAACTGAGTGAGTGCATCCATGCCGGTGCTGGCGGTTCTGGAAGGTGACAGGCTGAGGGTCAGGTCAGGGTCGACGATCGCCAGCCTCGGCAGCATGACCGGGCTGCGCAGGCTCACCTTGACCCGCTGCTTCTGGATGGTGATAACGGCGTTACGGGTCACTTCCGAGCCAGTCCCGGCGGTGGTGGGGATGGCGATGAACGGCAGGGATGGATTTCGCAACGGCAGACCTTTCCCGATGACTTCCAGGTAATCAAACAGATCGCCGGGGTTGGTCAGCAGGGCAGCCACGGCTTTGCCGGTGTCCAGAGCGCTTCCGCCACCCATGCCGATGACCAGGTCGCAATGTCCATCGCGGGCTGCGGCGACAGCTTGCATAATGGAATCCAGGTCAGGTTCGCCGGAAATGGAGTGGGGAAGAGGGGTGATGTTTTCTTTTTTCAGATCATCCAGTAAGGTGGTAGAGCGTTCGAGCGAATCGACGACAACCAGCGCCCGGTGACCCAGCGCGGCAGCTTCCACCGGGGCGCGGGCAACGGATCCGGGACCAAAAATGATCCGATTTGAGGTGGCGAATTCGAACTCCATCTTATTCGACCGTCTCAAATTCAGCGTCGGTCGGAATTACATTAGTGTACAAAATGCGGCTGCGCGGTTCGGCAAGCAGGGGTTCCGCAGTAGTGCGCCAGCGCTCGTAATGGGGAGTCTCCTTGTGGCGGGCGGCGTCCTCGCTGGTGCGATAGATTTCTACCAGGACGAATCGGGATGGATCATCGATCTGCTGGACTACGTCAAAACGTAGGCAGCCTGGCTCCGAGGTGGTGCTGGCGCGGGCGTTCTCGCTGGTAGCGGCTTTGAACGCCTCAATCTGATCTGGTTTTATGTGAGCGGACACGTGCAAGATCAACATAATTTCCAATTTCCCTTCTTTGCGCATAGCCAATATATTAGCTTAGTTTTCACCTGTTTATACCAAATAAAATTAAACATCTATTTATGCAGGTTCTGCGCTGCTATGATACCGAGACCTTTTTCTGTCAGAGCGTGGGCCGTATGGTTGCACGCATCCACCTTATCGAGGAAGTTGAGCTGCATGGCATCCCAATCACCGGAGGCGATAACCTCGCTTTTGTCACGGAAGTAATCCAGGATGTCTGATGGGTGAGCGCGCTTGCTGTCGGTTTCCGGGTCGCCGCCCTCGTGCTTGGCGGAAATATTAGCAACATGGTCTGCCAATGCGACCAGCTCCTCGCGGCGGTTGTAGGGCTGTTTGACGATGCTTTTCCAGGTTTCGGTAATGTGGTGCTCGAAGCGGACGACATCTTCAAAGCCCAGCGACTGTCGGAATTGGGAGGTGATCTCCATCGTCGAATTATTCACCGAATTGGCCCAGTTGAATCCGATCAAGGGTGAAGTCCCGTCATCACGGCTGAAGAGTTTCGCTGCCATCATGATCCACAGAGCATGGTAAGGATTGTCCGAACCAAAGAAAACGGAGATCTTGAATTGGATATCGACACCCAGACGATGGAGCAGGAAACCCAACAGGATGGTGCCTGCGTTGAAATTGAGCACCTGACGGATACCAAAGTTGGTGTAATAGTAAAGGAATTCATCCAGCCAATGCAGGGCGTGATCATTTGGCTGCCCGATCCCGCCGAAATAGCCGGTGATGGTTTCAGGACCGTTCAAGTGGATGTTGGAGCCGTCGGTGCCCTTCGTATCAAGGGTCTCAACGAAAGATGCGCCGATTATGTCCATCGCAGCCACAATGGCAGGTAAGTCGCCGTCTGCCTCGGACTCCTTCATCTTGCGGACTGCAATGAAACGCCCCGGGATGAGAGATTGGTCACGGATGGCACGTTCGCACATGGCCCTCACCCACGGGAAATATTGCAGTGCAGAGACTTCCAGCGTGGCGGCAGTTTTGTCATTGAATTGGATCTGGGCAGCCTTTTTGCCAAGCACTTTTTCTCGATATCTCGAAAGCGGAATAAAGGCCTTTCGTTCACGCTGATCCATCAGCCATTCCAGGTCCGCCACGTGACCAGGCGCGGCGGCTTTCACTTTGATTAAAAGATTTTCCAATTTACGGGCTTCCCGGTATTTTTGGTTGATCTCTTCGGGCGTCCCGTATTTTGACACGACCGCCAGAAAATCATTCATCACCCGGGAATTGGGATCAAGCAGGACGGAGTTGATGGCATCGTGTCGTTCGTAGGGGATCTTCAGGGAATCGCGGATTGTTTTTTGCATTCAGGCCTCCCGCGTTAGTATAGGTCAAGGAAGGCTCGCCCGCAAGTGTCGAATGGCATAGCGAAAGCAAAAAATTATCCCGCCGGAATACTCCGACGGGATTTCGTTCGTCAATCCAGCATTTTCTTCAATTCTTCAAGTTCATCATCGGCCATTCCGAACCAATTCTCTTCCTGGGGGAACTGCTTGCCGATGACTTCGTCGTGATAGGCTTTGAGGCCGTTCAAGATGACTTCACCAGCGTTGCCATATACTTTGGCCATCTTGGGCTTAAATTTTGGATACAGCCCGAACATGTCATGGTAGATGAGCAGTTGCCCATGCGCATCCGGTCCGGAGCCGAGGCTCATGATAATGCAGCCCTCCGCCCGCTCGGTGATGATCTTGCACAGGCGGTCGGGCACCATTTCGAGCAGGATGGCGAAAGCACCGGCTTTCTCGAGCGCTTTGGCGTCATCGACGATCTTCTTCGCCAATACGGCTGACTTGCCCTGTACACGGAACCCGCCCAGTGCGCTGACCGACTGCGGTGTCAAGCCAAGGTGACCTATTGCCGGGATGCCGGCGTCGACAATGCCCTTGATACGGTCTGCCATGGATGCGCCACCCTCTAGCTTGATAGCGTCGCAGCCACACTCTGCCATAAATCGTCCGGCATTACGAATAGCGCTTTCGACGCTGGGCTGATAGGTCATATAAGGCATATCGCCGACTACGAAAGCGGTTGGCGCGCCTCGTCTGACCGCCTGAGCGTGCCTGACCATATCATCCATCGTGACGGGCAGGGTGCTGTCGTACCCAAGCATGGTCATCCCCAGGCTGTCGCCGACCAGGATCATCTCAATGCCTGCCTGCTCCTGGAGGTAGGCAGTGGGATAGTCGTAACAAGTTAACCAGGTGATGGGGGTGCCATCGGTGACTTTTTTGAATAAGTAAGGTAATGTGATCTTCTTGCGTGGGGCTGCTTGTGGCTCTGGCATGGCTTACTCCTTTGGTATTCAATTCAAAATAGGATATTACTCGGATCATCAAAAGCCGAAAAGAAATTTCCCACGCGCCTCCTTTAAACAAAAACACCCGTCCACTCTGGGGCGGGGGCAAGGCACACGGTTCCACCCAGATTGACCCGTGAGGGTCACCTCTGTAGCCAGTAACGAGGCCAACCGTTTCCCTTACTTGTCTCCGTTCAGGGTACCGCTCGCGAGGGGTTTTCGGTGATCTTAGCTGGAGAAGGCTTTCAATACGAGGCCCGCTCTCCCTGTCAGCATAGTTTCACGTACTCGTCTCGGTCAGGGCGTTTGGAAATAATTTGTCCTATTATATGCCACTTCAGGCTCTCGTCAAGCCTGAGACTTGATCGATCAGACAGCCTTCTTTCTTGTGCTCCAGTCGCTTTCGATGAAGAGCAGTCCACTGATGGTCAAGGGGAGGCACATAAGTAAAAGGAAAGGCAGCGCAGCGAACAGGTCAAGCTTAACCATCAGGAAATAAACGGATAGAAGTATCCCCAAAGTTGCGATCAGAATGCCGCCCAGGAAAGGACGCCGGCGACTCAATAAGAGCAGCCCCACCATGATGATCGCCAGAATGAGAAAGAGCCCATAGGTTCCAGCAGCTGCCCCCGTGAGCAAGAGGCCCAACGCTTGGATCAGCCAGTAGATGGCCGTAAGGCCGAGGATAATGGCAGCAGAAATAAAAAAAACATTACTTCTTTTCATTGTTGATCACCTTTTCTCTTCGTTTTTATTCAAGATTCGGGATGATTATACATCCAAATTAATTGCTCTTTCCAGACCTAGACCTCCCGTAAAATTAGTGCCCGCCGGATTTCCCGACGGGCACGATATATCAGACGTTTACTTTATCACCGGTACCGAACTTGGCATCGGCATACCATAGGCCTGTTCCTTCTCGATCTTGAACTGCTGAGTATACAGTCTATAGTAATGGCCGCGTAATTTGAGTAATTCGGCGTGCGTGCCGATCTCGGCGATGCGTCCGTTTTCGATGACGACGATACGGTCGGCTCGGCGGATGGTGGAGAGCCGGTGTGCAATGATGAAAGATGTCCGGCCTTGCATCAAGGCTTCCATACCTTTTTGGATCAGCGCTTCGGTCAGCGTATCGACGCTGGAAGTGGCTTCGTCCATGATGAAAATCTCCGGTTTTGCGAGGACTGCCCGGGCCAGGCTAATAAGCTGCTTCTGGCCTACCGAAAGCAGGTTGCCGCCTTCGCCAACTTCCTGGTCATAGCCTTTTTCAAAGGTCATGATGAAGTCGTGCGCACCGGCGATCTTGGTGGCCTCTTCCACCTCATCATTGGTTGCATCCAAACGTCCGTAGCGGATATTCTCACGGATGTTGCCCGAGAACAGGTGGGGAGTCTGAAGGACGATCCCAACCTTCGACTGAATGCTCTGGAGGGTGTACTGGAGGTAATCCTGGCCATTGATGCGGACGATGCCCTTCATGGGTTCATAGAACCGGCAGAGCAGGTTGACGATGGTGGTCTTGCCACCGCCAGTGGGACCTACCAGGGCGATCATTTCACCGGGCTTCACTTTCAAGGTGAAATCGGTCAGGACCGGTTTGCGATCCTCGTAATAGAAATCCACATGGTCGAATTCGATCTCTCCTTGCATGGTTTCGGCTGGTTTTGCAGTTTCACGGTCCACAATTTCCGAAGGTGTATCGATGAGCTTAAAAATCCGTTCGGCTGATGCAATGGAATGCTGCATATCGGCATACACCCGCGCCAGGTCCTGTACCGGCCAGATCATAAAGGTCAGGTAGGAGACGAAGGCGTGGATGGACCCAACTGTGAATGCGCCCAGCTGACTCTGGAGTCCGCCGTACCAGACGATCGCACCCAATGCAAAAGCGGAAACAATCTGAACAGTGGGTAAAAACAATGCCGAGAGCCAGGCGGCTCGATAACTGGCATGGTACATGCCATCCGTCAGCACTGAAAACTCCTTCAGGTTTTCGTCTTCGCGGCCGAGGGCTTTCACGACACGAACGCCCTGGATGTTCTGGTTGTACTCGCCGGTGATCTTTGAGTTGGCGCGCCTGGACTTGCGGAATTCCACCAGGATGCGCTTGCGGAAATTGATCGCGATGATCACAAGGATTGGAATGATGCTAAATACGATCAGGGCAAGTTTCCAGTTGATGATCAGCATGAACACGGTCGAAGAGATAATGCTCACGATGGCCCAGGTTACATCCAGCATGCCCCAGGTCATCAAGTTCGATACGCGGCCTGTGTCTGATGTCACTCGTGCCATCAACCGGCCCACTGCATTCTGGCTGTAGTAGGATAGAGAAAGATCCTGCAAGTGGTTAAAGAGCGATTTCCGCAAGTCATACTGAATTCGCTCCCCGAGGATCCCGGCCAGAAAAATGAAGGTAAATACCAGGAGCGCCTGAGTTATCTGAATGACGCCGTAAACCGAGGCGTATTTCAGGATCTGCTGGAAGTTGCCTTTGACGATGCCTTCATCGATCATGAGTTTGTTGATGTAGGTGAAGAAGGCGTCCAGAGCTGCCGTCATGATGATTGCAGCCAGGAAACCGATCATCCAGCGCCAATGCGGCCTGAGCAGGCCAAGGATACGCTTGAAGGTGGTGTTGGTCAGTTGACTGGTATATTCTTCTTCTTCAAGTTCGATTAATTCGCTTGACATGGTTACTCCAATTCAGCGAGCAGAGTAATGACCGGTAATTCATTCGTGCCTGCCCGGTCATTTCTCGTTCGTTTGTACTTCTTTTTCCAGTTCTTCATCGATGCGGGTCTGGATATCGAAGATCTGTTTGTACATACCGTCCACCTTAACCAGGTCTTCATGGCGACCCATTTGGATGGTTTCGCCTTTATCCATCACCAGGATGAGGTCGGCGTTCATGACGGACTGGATGCGGTGGGCAATGATGAAGGTGGTACGGTTCTCCATCAACTTGTTCAGAGCGACACGGATCTCAGCTTCTGTCTCGGTATCGACCGAAGAGGTCGAATCGTCGAGGATGAGAATGCGTGGATTCTTTCAACAATGTTCTGGCGACCGCCACGCGTTGTTTCTGTCCGCCCGAAAGCGTCACGCCTTTTTCACCGACCAGGGTATTGTATCCATCCGGGAAGGTGAGGATCACATCGTGAATGGCGGCGGCTTTAGCGGCCGTCTCGATCTCTTCCTGAGGGATATCGCGTCCGACACCATAGGTGATGTTCTCGCGGATGGAGCGGCTAAAGAGGAAGGGTTCCTGCTCTACGATGCCAATCTGCTTGCGAAGGTATTCACGCGAGTAGTCGGTCAGTTCTTTCCCATCCAGCCTGATGCAGCCTTCGGTGTAATCGTGGAAACGGGGCAGCAGGTTGACCAGGGTGGTCTTTCCGGAACCGGTGGAGCCCAACAGGGCGATCGATTGTCCAGGCTGACAGGAGAAGGAGATATTCTTAAGTACATCGCTGCTGCCATCTTCATACTGGAAGCCGACATTCTCGAAGATGATCTCACCACGGGCCGGACCTTCAGGCTTTATCCTGCCATCATCCAGCGGTTCGCGTTCCTGCTTGACGATTTCCATCAGTCGTTCATAGGAGACCAGTCCGGTGGATGTCTGAACGATCAAGCGACCTAAGTTACGCATCGGCCAGATCAACCATACCACCAGGCCAACATAAGCCGGGTACGTCCCGATCGATATTTCACCCTGGATAGCCAGATAAGCCGCAAAAATGAAGCCACCCAGCATCTGGATGCCGCAGGCAATATCCGACGTTGGCCAGAAGAGCGAATGCATCCGTAGTAATTTCTTGCCACGCAGGAATTTTTCCCAGTTGTCTTTCTCAAACTTGTTCTTCTCGTATTCTTGCCTGGCGAAGGCTTTCACGACCCGCACACCTGTCAGATTTTCTTGCAGGGTGGTGGAGAGGATCGCTTCCTGTTCCTGGTAGGCTTCGTAAGCCTTGGTGATCCTTTTGAAGAACCACAGGGATACGATCAGGATGAAGGGTACAACCACGATGGAAGCCAGCGCCAGTTTCCAATTGATGTTCAGGATGGCAAGAAAATTGATGATGAATAAGAGGACGATTCTGCCAACACCAATGGCTTGTTCGTTGAAAAAACTGCGGATCGAATCCATATCGGATGTGACCCGCTCAATCAAGTCACCAGTGGCTGTTTTGCTGTGATAGGCAAAACTGAGGCGTTGAATGTGATCGAAAAGGAAGTTGCGCATTCGGCGGGTAATGCCTTCTGCCGAGAATGCCGCCAATCTACCTGAAACGAAGGCGAAGCCGCCTTCCACCAGGGCAAGGAGCACGAATCCAACGGCAATCAGGATGAGAGTGCGTTCAAGGGTGCCGCCGAAAGGCTGGGTAGTACCCAGGATGGTATCAGCAAAATTCCGTAACAGCAGGTACGTGGCCGTTTTTGCCATGGCTGAGATAGCCAGTGAAAGATTGGCTGCGCCATATGCCAGCCTATAATCTGACATCATCCGCCACAAGCCGGTCAGTTTCTTCTTGGTGAGGGCTTTACGGAAGTCGAAGTAGGTTGTTGAGGATGTGATGATAGCCATTTTAATTTTCCTTTCTCACCAGGAGAAAGATGAAACGAAGGATAAAAAAACCACGGTGCAGGGAATGCACCGTGGTCCAAGAGACCGAGGAAGTTGACCTTACCGGTCAACAGGCGCACTCCGCGAAGGTAAAACAAACCCTGCCACAGCATTGGTTCGTTTTCGCATGATTTGGTTGAAGCTGAGAAAATTCATGTGGTGCGCCTCCTTTCGTAAGAATAATATTAACGGACAAAGTTTATCATTGAAGCGAAGGAAATGTCAAGACTTTTCAGAAAAATTTGGAAAAAAAGGTGATTTAGTTAGTGTTACCAGGTGCTGTAGGTGACAGAAGTGTCTCGTGGGGAGATGGAGTATTGACTGCTTCCGTCAAGTGATGGATCCATTTGCGCGAGAAGAAGCGGCGTATGCCTAGAATACACTTTGTCAATTCCTCAGACATGACCATCAGGTAGACCCAATAAACGGGCAGGTGGAGGACGAGCCCGCCAAGGATTGCCATGGGCACGCCTAATATCCAAATAATGACGCCATCGAGAAAGAGGGAGTAACGGGTGTCGCCGCCACTACGCAAGGTGCCTACAACGAGGATCATATTAAGCGACCGGACTGCCATCCATAAACCCAGGATGAGCAACGCCCGTTCTGCATCCAAAACAACCTCGGGGGAAACTTTGTATAGAGAGACGATGAGGCTTCTTGTTAACAAGACTATCGCACCGATCAAGATTCCCACGGCGGCAGTTATGCCGATGGTCCGACCCACGGATCGATAGGCATCGTCGTCGTCACCGGCCCCGATCTTGTTGCCGGCCATGATGGCGATAGCGCTTGAGAGCCCCATAAAAGGGACTATCGCTACGGCATCGACCGCTCCGACGATGTTCATCGCTGCGATCGAAGAGGTGCCGATGCGGGCATAGACGATGCTGTACACCGTCACAGCGGTAGACCATAGGATTTCATTCAGGATCACTGGGAGGACGGGTTTGAAAACCTTGCCAACAAAACCAAGGTTGAAGCCCAGTAGTTCACTAATCCTTGCCGCGACGGGCAGTCTCTTTCTGTAAATCATGAAGACCAGCAAAACGCATTCTACGATACGGGCCGTCATAAGCCCATAGGCTGCCCCCATTGTTCCCAATGCCGGCAACCCAAATTTCCCGAAGATCAGAACATAGCTCAGACTGATGTTCAGCATTAGCGCTGAGACCGATACGGTCATCGGGAGTCTTACCTCACCAACGCTACGTAAAACTGCTGAAAAGCCCGAAGTTACCGAGAAGAAAATAAAACCCCAGGCGGTGATCTTCAGGTAAGCACTGCCAAGAGTGATCACCTGCGGATCAGTGGTGAAGATTCCAATGATCTTCTCGGGAAAGAATTCCGCTAAAAGGAAGAAAAAGGTAGCCGTTCCCAGACCAAGGATCAAGCACAGTCCCAGGACTTTCCGTAGATTGACGATATCCTTGTTGCCCCATAATTGAGCGGTGAACATCGCCGATCCGCTGCTGATGCCAAACAGGATCAGGATCAACAGGAAGAAGACCTGTCCAGCCAGACTTACTGCCGCCATGGAGGCTTCCCCCAGTTGCCCGACCATCACGCTGGCGACCATGTTCAAAGAATTGGCCAGCAGGTTTTGAAGCGCAATCGGCGCGGCAAGATGATAGAGCTGAGTGAAATATGCTCCATCACGATAAAAATCTGTCACCCTGCGTATCAATTGACCGATGCCCTTAATCAAAAGGAATTCTCCTTTGCTGAACGAACGGAGATTATAACCGACGGGTGGAGGAATTATTCCAAGTCTAAAGATCTCAGGCGCGAACGAACCCTTTTCATTTACACGATTAAAGCGTATATTTGGCATTAATTAGACCAACATTCACTTATTTGAATCGATTAAATAGGAGAGGTATATGCCAACCGTTCGTGATCTTATTCGTACGAAAGATAATCCTCAGATCTGGTCGATCGCGCCAGCCGCCACGGTATACGAAGCAATCCAATTGCTTGCAGAAAAAAACGTCGGTGCTTTGTTGGTCATGACAGACGATAAGATCGACGGGATCATCTCAGAGCGTGATTGCGTTCGCAAGGTGGAGTTGGGCGGCAAGACATCCAGGGAAGTGAAAGTAAATGAGATCATGACTAGCCACGTCCTCTATGTGGATATCAATCAATCACTGGAGGAGTGCATGGCCATCATGACCATGAATAAAGTTCGTCATTTGCCGGTGATGGAAAAACAAAAACTGGTCGGGATCATTTCGGTAGGGGATGTGATGAAAGAGATCGTCTCGGACCAAAAATTCATGATCGAACAGCTATCTCGTTATATTAGTGGGGGCGGGAGATAGAACCTAGTACGAAGAATGGAACAACCCAAATTCGCAGGTCAAATGCCGGCAGGACTTATAAAAACCTGCCGGTATCCTATTTACACACGATCGTATTTTATGAATAGGAGGATGCAAAAACGATCCTTCGAAAATTCAACCAACAAGCGATATGAAAATCAGCAGCTTTACATTTTTATGGAACCTTGAGCGGAAGGGTTATAGGGTAATGAGATTGATATCAGTAGAGAAACAATATTTGCGCATAGCCAATAGCGATTGTGAATTCTTCATCAGACAAATCCTGCCACTGATAAGTGTTTTAATTCTTGATAATTTCCGTCTTAAGGTCAAGGGAATAGTCCTATTTGTGGACTGGCATCTCCGATACTATAAGTGATGGTCTTTTCCAGTTTACCTTGGATGTCAAAGACCAGGACCATCGTAGTTTGTGCTGCGATGGTTTGTTCCAAATCCACATCCAAGCCCGTCGGGATGTAAACCATACACTCACCGGTCTCGACTGGTGTGGGATTCAAGCGAATAATGCAAGGCTGGGATGCCAACGTGTCGATATTCAGCAGCATCATAGTAATTCTGCCAAGGTCCAGGTCGATGGAACCGAAGGCGTGGATGGTATCCAGGCTGGAGCTCCCATCCAGGTAGGTTCCACTCATGTTTTCCGAGATCATCTGCATGTGGTAAAAATGCGAACGCGGTTCCATTTTGGAGTTCACATAACTGAAATCGGTGCCGGTGCATTTGCCCCCATTTTCGAACATTGACCAGGTCTGGCCGTAGGCGCCGCTGTATTTCATGATGTAGCCATACACCTGGGCAAACATCTGTCCGTTTTCGAACGAGCAAACTCTCTTCCCGTCGCTGCTGTTAAATTCGCCAATACCCCATTGCAGCGCCTCATCGCCCGACCTGCGCTGGGCGGCATTGGCCTTGTCAACCAATGTGCGGGTCTTTTGGATGCGCTCGAGATAATCGCTTGCACCCGCTGTCGTTAATCCGTCCACCTGGATGTTTCCGGGTGGGTAGCCGACATAACGGTGCCAAGAGATGCCGTCGACATAGTAATAAGTCTGTCCAGGCACCTTGCCGGAAATATCCACCGGGCCGTTATCTCCCATGAATAGGGCGCCATAGTACTCATCATAGAAATCACACTCGTCGGGGGCGAATATCTTGATGGTTGGGTCGACCGTTTTCATTGCCGTGGCGATAGGTTTAATATATGCGGCCACATCTGCTGCCGTGGTTGGCGTGATTTTATTACAATACGGCTCATTGCCGATATTCCAATACTTGACCTTGTTGCCGGTCTCCACGTTGAAATAATTCACGACCTCTGCAGCAACCTCAGCACTCGTGAAGCGGGAAACCTGGATCATTGGTTCTGCGCCAAGCACCTTGATATTATTTACCCAGCCGGTCAGCATTTCATTGGAAGGCATGTTCGAGTCATAAGCAATGCCGCCAATACGAACAATTCTAAGGCCGGCCTGCTTGGAAACACTCCAAACACGTGAATCTGGATACATCCAAACATTGTTGCCGACCAAAAGAGGGCTAATGCGCGGGCCTTCTGTGTTCAGGAGTACAGGAGCGGGTGTAGGGGAGGGCGGAAGAGTCGGAGTAACCAATACCGATTGGCAACCGACCGTGATCATTGAAAGGACAAGAATAAATATACCGGGGCGGTAGATTTTGGCAAAGTGTGTTTTTGCAAAAATGCTAGGCAGAAGCTTCAAGATTTATTCTCCTTATCGTTCCGCTTGAAAATGATCACCTACGATAGCTTGTGAAGAACATAGTAATTAGATGTGTTATGAAGCACATGCGTTATTGCACCCATAACGGTAGCATGTAATCCCAGATCAGAGACAACTATTCTCGGCGGATTGGGGATGGCGGCGCTGGTACGTTCCAGGATCGGCTGAATGAGCACATCCGCAGATCGGGAAGTCGCGCCGCCCAGAACGATGATCTCCGGGTCGAAAGCAGAAACAAGATTGGTAATTGCGATGGCAAGGTAATCTGCCGTTTCGTTGACAATGGTCTGAGCCCACTCTTCATTGGCGCGGGCTGCAAGGAAAATATCCTCCACCGTCAGATTATTCAGCTCATCATCTCTTCGCTGATGTGACAAGAGGTCGCGGGCTCGTGCGATCATTGCTGTTCCTGAAGCAACTCTTTCCAGTGCCCCAAAGTCGGTGAAATTCTTACCCAGGAATTCCCGCCCCGGCAGCATGTTCCCGATTTCACCGGAGGCTTCCTTAGCGCCGCGGTACAACCGTCCATCAATGATGACGCCTGCACCAATGCCTGTTCCGATTTCCACCAGGATCATATCCTGAACATTCTGCCCGGCCCCAAACCATAGCTCACCCAATGCAGCCAGGTTGACATCATTGTCTACCGTGATGGGGAGATCGTACTTTTCAGCCAGGCGTGCCTTGAGTGGAAAGTTCTCCCATTTCAACGCGTAAGCCCAGGTGACAATCCCCTCCTTGTGAAGGGTCACTCCGGGAGCGCCCACACCGATGCCGCGCACCCGTCGTTCCTTATCCTTGGCGCTTGCCAGCAACCGGTCTATCAGGGCGGTGAGGGAATTGAAGCTGGCCTCGCTGGATGTCTCCGTGAGGCTCAAGCTGGCTTCGTCGAGAATGTTGCCGCCCAGGTCTGCGATAGCACCGTACAGATCGGTCCCGCCCATGTCAATGCCGAGGACAACGAATCCATCGGCATTGAACTCGAGCAGTGGTCTGCGCCTGCCCCCACTCCATTCCGTGGTTCCTTGCGAGCGGACAAAACCCTCTTTTATCAGTCCATCGACAATCCGCATGACAGTAGGAAGGCTGATATCGAGTCTTTGTGCAATGGCGGTACGGGAAATGGGACTTTCGCGGCGGATAATTTCAAGAACGGCAGAACGATTGATGTCGCGCATAGCGGATGCCGTAACTGTTAGCGGGTAGGTCATTGAACCTCTGTAGTAAGGAATATTACTATCAGTGTGTAATTAATATTAACATGTTCTGGGAAATAAAGGGGAAACTTGGCATCCATTCTTGTAAAGTAATTCAGCAGATTGAACAGACCAAATGTATATACATATCTTGACAGATACACCGATTGAATAGATAATTGCGCCAATTTCGCCATCGACATAGTTATTAAACATGAGTAAGTAACTTTTGACCCGGGAGCGGGTTGATAATTCTAAACCGATTGCCAAAGGAGAAGATTATGAAAGTCCCATTTTACGGCCATGTAAGGCAGTACCAGAATATCAAAAGTGAAATTGACGCCAATATGCAGGAAGTATTGATGAGTGGACAATATGTCCAGGGGCCAATGCTGAAGAGATTCGAAGGGGAGTTGGCTGAATATACAAAGGCGAAATATGCGATCGGCGTGGGGAACGGCACGGACGCGTTGTGGCTGACGTTCATGGCGCTGGGTCTTGGCGAAGGTGATGAAGTAATTACGAACGCCAATACCTTTTTTGCAACCGCCGAAGCCATCTGGATCGCCGGTTGCACGACCGTGTTAGTGGATTGCGATAAAGACACACGCTGCATTGATCCTCAGGCGATCCGCAATGCCATCACCAAACGGACGAAAGCCATCGTCCCGGTCCACCTTTACGGACAGTGCGCGCCGATGGATGAGATCCGCAAGATCGCGGATGAGTTTGGCCTGTTTGTCATTGAAGACAACGCCCAGGCTTTCGATGCTCATGGAGCGAATTTCAAAATTGGGGAACTATCGGATGCCGTATGCACTAGTTTTATTATCCAGAAGAATCTGGGCACTTTCGGCGACGGGGGCGCAATCTGGACCAATCACGGCTATATCAATGATATTGTCCGAAAGCTGCGCAACCATGGCTCGCCTCGACGGGATGTCCACAGCCCCGGTTTCAATAGCCGCCTGGATGATCTACATGCGGGTATTTTGAGCGCCAAACTTAAGCACATTGCCGAATGGAGCGACCAGCGTATTGCCATCGCCAAGAAATACGATGCCGGTCTAAAAGGCTGCGACTTCATTGACCTTCCATACGCCCGTCCGGGTTATCGCCATGTCTATCACCTGTATGAAATCGAAACCAAGAATCCCGCCGACCGCGACACCTTGTTGGAATACCTCAACAAGAACGGAGTGGATGCCAAGACGCATTACTCGATCGTCATTCACAAGCAGGAAGGCTTCCCTTGGGGAAGACCCACCCGGCTAGCGAATCCACTGACGAACGCAGAAAAGAATGCCAGCTCGTGCATCTCCCTGCCGATGTTCCCGGAACTGACGGATGAAGAAATCCAGTACACCATCCAGGTTCTGTGTGACTGGCCGAATAAGAAGTAAATTATGAGTGCAGATCGAAAACCCTATACCGTAGCGATAGCCGGCCTGGGCAAGCGTGGTAACCATCACGCCGAGGCGGTGGCAAAAAATCCGCGCTTCAAACTGGTTGGACTCTGCGACATCGACGAAGCCCGGCTGGAAGCTGCGAAAAAGTCATTGGGTGTGGAGTACAGCCACTCTGATGCCGCTCAAATGTTGAAGGACACATCCCCGGATGTGTTCATATTTTGCACGCTCCCACAGATCCGTTTGCCGTTAATCCGGGCGGGCGTAGAGAACGGCGTCAAGCTGATCGCCTATGAAAAGCCCATCGCCACCTCCATGAACGAAGCGCTGGAGATGTTCAAGTTGACGCGAGCGGCCGGGGTCAAGACCGTGGTCAGTCACCAGCACCGTTATGGCGACCATTATAAAAAGGTCAAGGAAATCATCGCCTCCGGCGCGATCGGCAGGGTGCACACCGTCTATGGGACCTCCATCGGCTGGATGATGCACATGATGACACACCTGATCGAGTATGCCGGCTGGTACAACGACTACGCCAATCCGGAATGGGTTGTTGGCCAGGCATTTGGAACGGAAAAGTTTGCTGACATCCACGCCTCACCGGATTACATTAGCGCCTTGGTGCAATATTCAAACGGAGTGCGTGGTGTGTTTGAGTGCGGCGCGGAAGCCCCGGATGTTCCGGAAGTGGACTCGATGTGGCATAAATGCCGCATTGGTGCGCAAGGCAGCGAAGGTTTTGCCGAAGTTTTGACTGGCAAAGAGGGCAAGGGTGGCGGTTGGCGGGCCGTTACTAAAGATGGCACTTTCTCCGGTCCGGGAGCCATGGATTATGCCCATGATATGCCGCCATATATTCAAGATATCGCCGATTGGCTGGATGATCCGCAGAAAGTCCACCCCTGTAATGGAGAAACTGCTTTCCATGGACTTCAGGTGATGTTGGGAGCCTGCCGGTCAGTGGTACAGCGGGGCAAGATAACGCTTCCGCTGGGGACCGGCGAACCGGAATTGGAAGCCTTGAAGAAAGCGCTTTCCTAATCCTCCGAAATGGGTTGTTAACAGTTGATCATGCAAACTGTTAACAACCCTTTATTTACCTGGAAAATAATTAACTTTTCCCTTGACAATCATCACGGTCTGGGATATAAACCACAAAATTAATATCATAGCTGTGAAGAGAAAGAGTACGCGCTGAACCGATGGTCCAGAGAGCGGGCAATAGTGAGAGTCCCGTCCAAGACGACAGCGCAGAATGGTTCTCGGAGCTGCAGGGCGAACGGTTGATCAAGTAGCCCCCGCCGGAGTTGTCACCGTTATCAAGACAAAGGGTATAAGCCTCTTTGAGGCCGTACCCGCAAAGAGTGAGGCTGGCCTGTTATCCGTTGTCTGATAACGGGTCCTTTTATTTCCTGTCCAGCCTAACCTGGGTGGCACCGCGAGAATCGTCTCTCGTCCCTGTGGATGAAAGACGATTTTTATTTAATTTTGGAGGTGCCATGCAATCAGTAACCGATAAAAAAGGCGAAGTCGATAGTCATGTCAATTCTTCCAGCACGGATAGAGTGGTCGCTCTTCCTGGCGGGAGGCGCGCTCTAATCCGCGAGCTTCCTGCCGACCTGGAAACGCCCCTTTCTGTTTACATCAAGTTAAGGGGAGACGAACCGTCTTTTCTGCTCGAATCCATAAGCGGGGGCGAGCAGGTGGCGCGCTACTCCTTCATCGGTGTCCGTCCCAGCAAAGCGTATGTTCTTCAGAATAATACCTGGCATATCCATTATGCTGATGGGGAAATCAGCCGCCCGCTGGACGAGGCCGAAAATCCACTCTCGATCTTGAGACAGGCGCTGGGGATCGATGAACCATTTATAGTCCCCGGATTACCACGCCTGGTTGGGGGATTGGTTGGTTATCTCAGTTATGATGCAGTTCGCTTCTTCGAGCCTTCCGTAACGTTGGAGCCACGGTCCGACCTGCCGGAGGCGATCTTCCTGCAGGCCGATACAATGGCTGCGTTTGACCACGCTTATGGCCGCCTGATGCTGATTGCAATTACCGGAGGCTCTATGGACGAAGCCGAGGGCACGGCTAAATGGCCTCTGCCTGCGGCTTGCGAAACCTCTGCCTGATCATTCTGTGGAAAAAACTAGTCCAGCTAATTCGGAATTCGGATCGAACACATCCTCGCTGGAATTCCAGGAAATGGTTATTCAAGTCAAGGAGCACATCAAAGCAGGAGATATCTTCCAGGCTGTTCTCTCCCAGCGCTTGACAAGGCGCACCGGCACCAGTCCTTTGAGCATTTATCGCTCCCTGCGGTCTTTGAACCCATCCCCTTATATGTTCTTTTTCGATTTTGGCAAACTGGTGGGGCCGCAGCCTTTCCACTTAATCGGCGCGTCGCCCGAAGTGCATGTCCGCCTGGAAGGCCGCCGGGCACAATTGCGGCCAATTGCTGGTACTCGCCCTCGGTCTGACCAGCCCGACGAAGATAATGCTCTGGCGCAGGATTTGATGGCAGATCCGAAGGAATGTGCCGAGCACGCCATGTTGGTGGATCTGGCTCGCAACGACCTGGGCCGGGTCTGCGAGTATGGGAGTGTGACCCTGGCTGAACAGATGGTCATCGAGCGGTACTCCCACGTCATGCACATTGTTTCGCAGGTGGAGGGGCGTTTGCGACCCGACCTGGATGCATTTGACCTGCTTCAGGCCACTTTTCCGGCTGGAACGGTCAGTGGAGCTCCCAAAGTCCGGGCGATGCAGATCATCCACGAATTGGAAGGCCGGCCGCGTGGTCCTTACGGTGGCGTGGTTGGTTATTTTTCCTATGACGGCTCCATGGACACCTGCATTACCCTGAGGACCATAGTCTTGCAGGATCATATCGTCGAGATCCAGGCTGGCGCCGGCATTGTAGCCGATTTGGTTCCGGCGAAGGAGTACCAGGAAACGCTCAATAAGGCTGGGGCATTGATGGCAGCAGTCGATACAGCTGAAAATAAGTCACAGACAAGCGCGAACGAATGATCGCAAGGAGAAAATCATGATACTTGTAATCGATAATTACGATTTTTTACCTATAACCTGGTCCAATACCTGGGCGAATTGGGGGCAGAAGTACGTGTCTTTCGCAACGATCAGATCAGCGTGGAAGAGGCGGCGGCACTGCACCCCACTCATATCGTTATCTCACCGGGACCTGGGACCCCGGATGATGCAGGCGTCTCCAAGGAGATCATCCGGGTGCTTGGAGTCAAGATCCCTATCCTGGGGGTTTGCCTGGGCCAGCAGTGTATCGGTGAAGTTTTTGGTGGAAGCGTCGTCCGGGCTACCCAATTGATGCATGGAAAGACTTCACTTATTCTGCATAATGAAAAAGACTTATTCACCGGCATCCCAACTCCGCTGGAAGCAGCCCGCTATCATTCGCTGATCGTGAGCGAGCCTCTACCATCAGATCTCACACTGACTGCATGGACTGAGGAGGGAGAAGTTATGGGTTTACGTCATAAACAATATCCGATCCATGGAGTTCAATTCCATCCGGAATCGTTCCTTACTTCACATGGAAAACAGATCCTTGCCAATTTTATTGCCATGCAGCCGATCCCCGTAACTCGATCCAGCGAAACTGAAATGCTCAAACCCTTTATCGCGAAATTACTGAACCGCCAGGATCTGACCGCTGCAGAAGCTGAAAATGCCATGGAGATCATCATGACCGGCCAGGCTACGCCTGCTCAGATTGGTGGTTACCTGGTGGCCCTGCGCCTGAAGCATGAGACCGTAGAAGAGATAACTGGCAGTGTGCGGGCGATGCGCGCCCAGGCCTCGACGGTCCCCTTTGAGTTGAACGGCCATGCGTTATTGGATACGGCTGGCACCGGCGGCGATGGAATGCACTCCTTCAATATATCCACTGCGGCTGCTTTTGTGATAGCCGCGGCCGGTCGCAAGGTGGCCAAGCATGGAAACAGGGCCGCCTCTTCCCAATGCGGCAGCGCCGATGTTCTGGGCGCATTGGGGGTTAACCTGGACCTTACGCCAGAACAGGTGGCAGCATGTATTCGTGAAGTGGGGATCGGTTTCATGTTCGCCCCCAAATTCCATCCCGCCATGAAATATGCCATCGGTCCGCGCAAAGAACTTGGACAGCGTACCATATTCAATTTGCTAGGGCCTCTCACCAACC
This sequence comes from uncultured Chloroflexia bacterium, assembly GCA_963847105.1. Lineage (GTDB taxonomy): Bacteria > Chloroflexota > Anaerolineae > Anaerolineales > Villigracilaceae > UBA877. Next base: position 986,106 of record CAWJYP010000003.1, read on the forward strand.
CGGCCGGTGCTACGCATCAATTGATTGGAGTGTACGATCCCGCTCTTACCCGGCCGCTGGCTGAAGTGCTGTGCGAGTTAGGCAGCCAGGCGGCATTTGTGATCCATGGGCATGGCGGCCTGGATGAACTGACCACCAGCGGACCAAACCAGGTCAGCCAGCTGCGAGATGGAAAAGTGGAAACCTTCGAGTTAACTGCAGCCGATTACGGTCTTAAGCCGGCCTCGTCTGACCACCTATACGGAGGAACGCCGGAAGAAAACGCAATCCGCATGCGTTCCCTCCTGGCGGGTAAGGATGATCCGGCTTGTGTGGATGTGATCCTGTTCAATGCCGCGGCAGCGCTGGCAACCGAAATTGGCGATTTCAAACAGGCACTGGTGGAAGCGCGTGCTGCACTCGAAAGCGGTAAAGCCCTGGCCAAATTGAACGAGTTGATCGGTTTCAGCCAGAAGTTCGCCTCAGCGGCGGACTAGCCTGCTTGCCGGTATGTATATTGGTTTGGGAGATGTCTCTGATGAATATCCTGGATGAAATTTTTTCCCACAAGCGTGAAGAAGTGGCTTTGCGAAAACAGGTAAAGCCGCTGGCAGAGTTACGCGCCGAAGCAGAGGCATCCTCGCAGCCCGTGAGTTTTGTCCAAACTCTGCAGGCTGCCTCCACATCGTCGAGTTGACCCGCCTTGATAGCTGAGGTCAAGTTTGCTTCACCTTCCAGGGGCATTCTGGTTCAACATCCAGACCCACTGGGGCTGGCTGAAAAATACAACCAGGCCGGAGCAGCAGCAATCAGTGTGCTGACCGATGAAAAATTCTTTCACGGTTGCCTTGAGTATTTGCGAACGATCCACCATTATTTGCCTTCAAAACCACTGCTTCGCAAGGATTTCATTTTGGACCCCTACCAGGTCTACGAGGCCAGAGCTGCTGGAGCCAGTGCGATTTTGCTGATCGCTGCCTATCTCGACCCATCTATCTTGGCCGACTTGCATGCGCTTGCCCACGAATTGGGACTGGATGCCCTGATCGAGGTCCACGATCGAGCCGAGCTGGAAAATGCCCTAAAGGTCCCTGGGGTGGCTCTGATTGGTGTCAACAACCGTGATCTGCGCACTTTTGAAGTGAACCTGCAGACCTGCCTTGATCTGCGGCCATTCGTCCCAAATACGATTACATTCGTCGCCGAGAGCGGCATCCACAACCGGGAGGATGTACAACGGCTGTCTGCCGCAGGGGTGGATGCCATTCTGGTCGGCGAAGCGCTCGTCACATCGGATGATGTCGTGCAAGCCATTCATGGTTTATACGGTCGAGATGCCTGATGAAGATCAAGATTTGCGGAATCACCAATATGGAGGACGCACTGGATGCCGTTGCAGCGGGGGCGGATATGTTGGGATTCAACTTCTTTCCAGGTAGCCCACGCGTCGTTGACCACTCGGCATGCCAAAAAATCTGCTTTTCACTTGCGGAAAAGGCTCAGCATGTGGTCAGGATTGGAGTTTTTGTCAATCTGCCTGCTGTGGAGGTAAGGAAAATCTTACGAGACTGCAATTTGCAGTTGGCTCAATTCTCGGGGGATGAACCGATGACAGAACTGCAGGCGATGGCGGGCCAGGCTTTCAAGGCAGTTCGCCCATCAATGCCTGTTGATGTGGATGCATTTCTTGCTCTTCGTTGGAAAGAGTTCCCGGCTTGTTTGGTTGATTCAGGAGTAGCAGGTAAATTCGGTGGCACGGGAAAAACTTCGGACTGGGGCTGGGCAGCTTCGCTGGCCCGACGCGCGCCTATCCTCCTCGCGGGCGGATTGAAACCGGAAAACGTTGCCGAAGCGATACGGCTGGTCCAGCCATGGGGCGTGGATGTTGCATCGGGTGTGGAGATATCCCCCGGTCGGAAGGACCCTCTTCGAGTTCGGCAGTTTATTCAGAATGCCCGATCTGTCAAATTCCAGCATAAAGACTTGGAGAGAATTGGATGAATAAGAGCAAAACAGAAACGAAATATACAAATTCAGGATCCCAATTACGAAAAGTTGCTCCTCCGGAGGATAACTGCCAGACTTTGCCTTCGAAATTCGGCCCCTTCGGTGGTGCATTTGTTCCAGAGGTACTAGTGCCCGCCCTCAAGGAATTGGAAACCATATTTCTAGAATCAAGACAGGACTTCCAATTTCAGGAAGAACTCGCAACGCTTCTTCATACCTATGTGGGCCGTCCCACAGCGATCTCCTACGCAAGCCGCTTGACTAAACACATCGATGGGGCAGATATCTATCTAAAGCGAGAGGATCTTGCCCATACGGGTGCGCATAAGATCAACAATGCCCTTGGACAGGCTCTGCTGGCGAAACGCATGGGGAAGCGCCGCATCGTTGCAGAAACAGGCGCGGGCCAGCACGGGGTGGCCTCCGCCACTGCTGCAGCCCTCTTTGGCCTGGATTGTGTGGTCTATATGGGAGAGGTGGATATGGCTCGCCAGCAGCCCAACGTCCTACGGATGGGTCTGCTTGGAGCAGAAGTCCGACCTGTAGAAAGCGGCACTCGCACGCTCAAGGATGCGGTAAACGAGGCTATTCGGGACTGGGTGACCAACGTAGGCGACACTTACTATCTACTTGGGTCGGCATTAGGCCCCCATCCCTATCCGACCATCGTGCGGGACTTCCAGCGGGTCATCGGTGATGAGGCCCGCGTGCAGATCCAAGCCCAGGCGGGCAGGCTGCCGGATGCTGTGGTCGCCTGTGTGGGCGGCGGATCGAATGCAATTGGGATTTTCACAGCGTTTCTTGATGATAAGAATGTCCGCTTGATCGGTGTTGAAGCGGGTGGGGAGGGTCTCGAAACGGGACATCATGCCGCCCGGTTCTCCGATCCCAAACTGGGCCGGCCCGGTGTTTTACAGGGCACATACACTTATGTTTTGCAGGATGCGGATGGGCAGATCGCGCCAACTCACTCCGTATCGGCTGGGCTGGATTACGCCGCCGTTGGACCTGAGCACGCTCATCTGCGTTCCATCGGCCGGGCAGAATATACCTCCGCCACCGACCAGGAGGCCCTGGCAGCCTTCCACCTTCTGGCGAAAACCGAAGGTATCTTGCCGGCCTTGGAATCGTCTCACGCTGTTGCCGAAGCCATTCGTTTGGCAGCAGAACTCGGTCGAGGCAAGGTCATCCTGGTCAACCTCTCTGGCCGGGGAGACAAAGACCTGGATACCGTGATCGAGTATTCGCAGAGGCGGTCATGACCGGATTGGACCATATCGGCGCAGTGTTTTCCGGAAAGAAAATGGAAGGTCGTTCTGCCCTGATGCCTTATTTCACCTTAGGGTATCCTACTATGGATACCTCGCTCAAGATAATCGAATCGATCGCTGCTGCGGGAGCGGATATGATCGAACTGGGCATCCCTTTTTCAGATCCGCTGGCTGATGGGCCCACTATTCAACGCTCTACTCAGATCGCTCTCGAAAATGGCATCAATGTCAAGGATTGTCTGCAGATGGTCCGAACCCTTCGCCTGCGGGGAGTCTCGCAACCGTTGATGTTGATGGGTTACTACAATCCAATCCTGGCTTATGGGCCGGAAAAATTTGCGGTGGATGCCTGCGAAGTCGGCGCTGATGGGTTGATTGTCCCAGATCTGCCTCTGGAAGAAGCCGCAGTACTCGAATCTGCCTGTCAAAGGCTGGGGCTTACCCTGGTCTATTTGATTGCGCCGACCACCACAGATGACCGATTGTTGGAAATCTGCCGGCACAGCAGTGGCTTTGTTTATGTCGTTTCATTGGTAGGAGTGACCGGGCGCGCGGCCAGATTGAAAGATCTTTGCCGGATTTTATCTCGCATATCAGGCAGATCACCACCCAGTCCGTTGCAGTAGGCTTTGGGATTTCCACTCCTGCTCAGACCGCCGAGGTAGGAAAATTGGCGGATGGGGTGATCGTGGGATCGGCTCTTATTGATGCAGTCAGGGAATCTGAGGATCCGTCAAAGACCGCAGGTGCATTTGTGACTATTTTGCGAAATGCATTGATGGAATAACCAAGCATGGGATCGCCCAGAATTTCTGCTTAGGACTCGGAATAATTGAGTTCTTCCCTTTCGGGGAATTGCGCCAAATCTTCACCCGTAATTGATGACAAATATCACATTCATTAACCGAATATGTGTCTATAATGTATTCGGAGTAGTGAATATGACCAAAATAGATTCCCCAACAGGCCTCTCGAAGGTCAGTGATTTGTTACAGGCAATCAGCACAGAGCCCCGCCTTCAAATACTCCTGGCGATTGGAGAGGGGCAAGCCTGTGTCTGTCACCTGGAGGCTGTGCTAGGATACCGGCAGGCCTATATCTCCCAACAACTCATGGCGCTTCGAGAAGCAGGAATTTTGGATACCCGTCGGGATGGCAAATATATCTATTACCATCTGGAAAATCCCGCCTTACTTGAAATGGTAAAAACGACCGCTATTCTGGCTGGTCAAGATATTTCCGCAGAAGTGGCTACCGTCAGCGACATGCAGGCACAGTGTGAATGCCCTCGCTGCAGCACGGAAAAGGAGTAAACCTTGGCAGGCCATCTGGAAACCACGGTGGATAAGTTCATCTTCAAGGTAGCCACGGACCGCTTTTATACGTCGGAAGGCGTGTGGGCTAAAGAAGAGATTGGTCGAGTTCGAATCGGGCTGACCGATTTTGTCCAACAGCGCAATGGAGATGTGGCTTTTGCCGATGTGAAGCCTGCTGGCACGATTCTGGCTGCCGGTGATGAAGTAGCCAACATCGAGACGATCAAAGTGACCATCAGTTATATGTGTCCCGTGAACGGGAAGATCGTAGAAGTAAATCCGGTCATAAGCGATGCCCCGGAAGCCATTAACCAGGACCCATACGGAACCGGTTGGCTGGCAGTGTTGGATGCCGTTGATTGGGGTGCGGAGCGGGCGAGATTGCTTACCCGCAGGCCTATTTCGATTTCATGAAAGGCCAGGCGGAAGAGGAAACCAAGAAATGATTGGCGAAAAAATCCGAAAAATCGTCATCGTGCCTTGCAGCGGTATCGGCAAGGCCTATGGAACCGTCAGCCGGGAGGCTGCTTTCGATATTACCGAGGATATGCGACCTGATCAAACTCAACTGGTGCCGCTAGCTTTATTGGTTCTCGGTGATGAAGAGTCCCGCGCTGTTATAGCCGGGAATCCAGCGATTACCATTGACGGTTGTAAACTGGCTTGCGCTGCCAAAATGGTCCAGCAAAGCGGCGGCACGGTCGCGCATGAAATTGCAGTCCTGGATGTGTACCGCCAACATAAGGACCTAAAGCCCCAGGGCATTGCTGAACTCAATGAAGGCGGGTTAAGGCTGGCCCGTGCCCTTGCGGAGGAATTGACTACCATGGTCGATGCCTTAATCTCCGGAAAACCGGGAGGCAAAAATGCCTGACCTGCCCAAGAAAAAAGTTGGCATTGTCTCCTGCTCGGGTGAGGAGCTGGCGGAAGGGACGGTCACGCGCCTGGCGGCTCTCAAAGTGTTGGAGCAACTTTGCCCGGCCGATACGGTCACCATTTGCCTGCCTCTCTTTTTGGCCGGTGGGGAGGGTGACCGGGCATTTGCCAAGTTCTACCCGACCATTGCCATTGACGGCTGCGATAAGCGCTGTGCTGCTCGCGGTACAGAGATGTACTCTGCCAAACCGGCTGCCAGTATTGTTGTAACCGACCTCATTGCAGTAAATGGCCTGGGAAAAGTCGACGGGAAACGCCGATTGAATGAAGCTGGAAAACAAGCTGTGGAAGCTACTGCCACAGAGACCGCCAGATTGGTGGATGAATTACTGCAAAAGCATTGGAATCGCACCGCCGGCGTCATGGATGATTTGGGTCTACCGGTTGTTCAAGCCCCAGTCCAGGCGACCTGTTCCTGCGGTTCCGGTATCCCGGTTCAGGAGGTTCTGGTTAATGGGCATAAAGTAACACTGATAGCCCTGCCGCTCATTTTTCAGCAATTAAAGGATGCAGGAAAGCCCGCTTCAATGGATACGGAAAAGGAATTGCTGGAGACAGTGAAGGTTTACAACTCGATTCCGGATGATGAAGAAAAGGCATTTGCTGTTGCTCTTTTACAAGAATATGCAGCCTACTGCGACAAAGAAGGAACAACCAAGTGAGCCGCACATCCGTTTACAACACCACCGTCACCTGGAAAGGAGAGCATTGGGGGCACATCGTGATGGGCAACGGCCCGGAAATGGATTTTTCCGCCCCTCCGGATGCGCAAGGACATCCCGATGTGCTCACTCCAGAGGATGCCTTCGTGGCAGCAGCCAATACCTGCATCATGATGATGTTCATCTGGGCGGCAGAACGCTATAAACTCAACCTGCTCTCTTATGATTGCCGAGCCGAAGGTACCAAGCTGATCGAGCTGGATCGGACGGAATTATTCACCCACCTGCGCTTTTGGCCGGTAATCCGATGTCTCCGCCGGAGAAGAGAAGAACCAAGCTGGTACAAAGCCGGATCGAGCGGGCGCTCAAGTCGGCCCAGAAATACAGCCTGGTGGCCAATTCGGTCAAATCCGAGATCATCATCGAACCGAAAATCGAGGTGGTGGCGTGATGAAACCGGTTTTGGACGAGCGCAAATGTCCCGCCATGCAGACTTGCCCGGCAATCTCTGCCTGCACAGAGGGGGCTATCCGGCATGTTACTGATAAAAAAGCAAAACTCGGCGGTTGGATCGTATTCGAACTGGCGATATGCGACGGTTGCGGTGAATGTGTGACCGCCTGCTGCGGGAATGCAATCGCGCTGTCCGAAGAAATTCCAACCAATGAAGAAAATACAACAGAAGGAGAATCGAATATGCTAACCATCAAAGTGCTTGGCCCCGGATGCGCAAACTGCGTCAACCTGGCAGCCCTGACTCAACGGGCACTCGCCAATCTGTCGGTTGATGCGAAGGTCGAGAAAGTCACCGATTACGCCGACATCATGAAGTACAAGATCCTGGCCACGCCGGGTCTTGTCATCAATGAGAAGGTGGTATCAGCCGGACGTATCCCCAGTGAAGCTGAGATCACCACCTTCATCACCAGTGCGCTGGTGGAAGCGTAAAATGGCAGAAAACGTGATATCTACAACTCCCGTGGCCGATAAAGCTGCCACCAAGCAACTCTCAACGCTGGACCGTTTCCTGACCCTGTGGATCTTCCTGGCCATGGCGGTGGGCGTGGGCATCGGTTTCTTTTTCCCAAAAGCCGTCCAAGGTTTCAACGAATCCGTCTCGGTCGGTACGACCAACATGCTTATTGCGGTGGGCTTGATCTTGATGATGTATCCGCCCCTGGCCAAGGTCCGCTACGATGAATTGGGGGATGTCTTCCGCAACTGGAAGGTACTAGGCCTCTCCCTCTTGCAGAACTGGATCATCGGTCCAATCCTGATGTTCGCCCTGGCGATCATTTTCCTGCGAGGCTACCCCGAATACATGACCGGCCTGATCATGATCGGGTTGGCTCGCTGCATCGCCATGGTGATCGTTTGGAACGAGTTGGCTAAGGGCGACACCGAATATGCTGCCGGGCTGGTGGCCTTCAACAGCATCTTTCAGGTCTTGTTCTACAGCGTGTACGCCTATGTGTTCATCACCATTCTGCCGACCTGGTTTGGTCAGTCAGGAGCGGCGGTACATATCACCATCGGCGAGATCGCCAAGAGCGTCTTCATTTACCTGGGCATTCCCTTCATCGCTGGCTTCCTTACCCGGTTGGTTCTGGTGAGGCTCAAGGGCAAGGAGTGGTACCACACCAAATTCATCCCCAGGATCAGCCCGATCACCCTGGCGGCCTTGCTTTTCACCATTGTGGTCATGTTTTCGCTGAAAGGCGAATTCATCATCAAGCTGCCTCTGGACGTGGTGCGGATCGCCATTCCGCTACTGATCTACTTCGTGGTCATGTTCCTGGTTAGCTTCCTTATGGGAAAAGCGGCGGGGGCAAACTACAAGCAAACCACCACACTTTCTTTTACTGCCGCCAGCAACAACTTCGAGTTGGCAATAGCAGTAGCCGTAGCCGTCTTTGGGATTTCATCCGGGCAGGCCTTCGCGGCTGTCATTGGTCCTCTGGTGGAGGTGCCGGTCATGATCGGTCTGGTCAACGTCTCTTTCTGGCTAAGAAAAGGCTCTTCGCACAAGAACCTGCATAAATAACTGGCCTCTCGTCCATCGAACGGGAGGCAAGCTTTTTTTATGGCACTGGTCGGGATGGGAAGTAATTACCCGATAGGCAGATATTGGGATCGATTTATGCTCCCCATTATGCTGCGCACAGGCGAGAAATATCCAATGATATATGCTGTTTGCGCATAGCCACTCCAAATCTATTTTCCGCACATAAATTATTATTACACACTGGAAACACGTGAGTAAACGCTCCTAGCGCAAAGCCCTCCCTCAGCGCCCAACAAAATGGAGGATGAAACTGCGCCTGCGCGGGTGATTTTGCGCGATAATGTAATGAGCATCCCGGTAGTCCGGTCGCTGCTAGCGGGATCGAAAGGGGGATTTTCAATGAAGTCCTCCCATCAGTGGCCCGCAATCTACGTGAGAGGAGAATTACCATGACCCTACGAAGGTTTTCATCCATCTCGTTCATCGTTCTCGTGATCTTTATATTAGGGACTAGTTCATCCGTGCGCGGAGCGCCTGCGGCTGCGTCAGTTCTAACCGGGTATTATACGATGTGGGGTTATGAAGGTATTCCTACCCAGGGTTTCTACACCGGGAACGAACACGGTAATCCTCCCCCGGTGGAGGATTATGTTTCCTCCCAATGTCGCTTTATTGATATTGCGCCTGTTGAAGGAGGGCATTACTATTTACGATACCCATTACACTTGCCTAACGGAGTTACCATCACCAAAGTCTCGCTTTATGTTGCTGATTTCAATGTGTCAGGCAGCATGCATGTCTGGTTTCAGCATAAGACGTGGAATAGCTCGGGTGGCGGCTCGTTTATGAAGTCCGCAGATACCGGTGCGAACGGCGCATATGGCGAACAACAGATAAATATGGCTCCGCTGAATATAATTGTGAATAATGAAACCACCCAGTATTGGGTGGATGTCACCCCAGACAATCCCGTAGTATCGCCGGATGCCGGTTCATTGTGCGTCTACGGGATACAGGTGACCTACACCTATAATGGTGCTTTCTTGCCCTTGATGCAGAAGTAAATTTGTCTCCTAGGATAATGCGAGACTGGGAGGCCGGTGGGGTAGATTTTATCGCGCGAGTCACTGCGGATAATATCATAATGGGAAGGCCATCCCGTGCAGATGAAAATTATGGAGATGGTGCGGTCAGCCGCCATCTCCATAAAATCTTGGGAGTAGGGGTCGTCTCACTGCATAGTTCCAACAGATAATGCCTTTTCCGGCTGGCCGCTAATTGTATAAGCCCGGCGCAGTTGGGTGTATAGATCCCGTATATCCGCTTTCTTAGGCATTTCTTGAGACGAAGCACCTTTCAAGATTTCGAGGGCGCCTTCTAGGTGGATGACCGCCTCACCTACCGCAGAGAGACGCATGGCTTCTCGCCCGGCAGCCAGGCTATATTGGAATGCCGCAGGATCTATACCGGCAGCCACCGCATGATACGCCAACACAGCTGGGGATTCCCCTTCTGTTTCAAGTAATTCCAAGGTGCGCCTATGAAAAAGCCGCCTACGTGCGTCCCCGGCTTCGGTATACACCACATCCCGCAGCATATCGTTGGTGAAAGAGTATGTGCCACTCTCTCCATGCTGGATACTCTCCAGTAATAGCCGCCTGCTGATCAACTCGTCCAGAGCAGGCAAGGCCGAATTTTCGCTTATGTGGGAGATTGCGCAGAGGTGTTCGAATGTGAGGCGGTGTTCAAGGACCGCTCCGCACGCCAGCAGACTGAAGGCATTTGGGCTAAGACGGTTCAAGCGTGAACGGATAACTGCCTGCACGCTGGATGGGACGCGCACTGCTTTCCCCAGATCGTGTTCGACATTTACAGAAAAGGTCCATTGACCGGCTGCGCGCTTCTTGGGGCGCAGTACCCGTCGTTCCAATAGATCCTTCATGGTTTCCATCAAATAATAAGGCTGCCCACCCGTTTCAGTATATATCCATTGGGCGAAGTCGGAGGCTGGGGGAGATAGAAGCGACAGAATCAGTTGCACAGTTTCACTTTCTCCCAGTGGTTCCAGTTCAATATGGACCGGCTTCAATTCTCGCGACACCGCCTCCAGCCATCGATTCAAACCTTGTGAGCCTCCATCTGGACGGGGTTGGGTCATCGGATGCAAAGATTCCGAGCGCAGACTTGCAAGGAATAATATCCTTGGCGTTTTCTCTTTCCACCGGCGGATGGAATATTGCAGCATTTCCAATGTGGCGCTATCTATCCACTGCAAATCATCCATGAACAAAACCAGAGGCATACGCCCGGCCAGGGTGAATGTCAATTGTGTGAATGGTTCAAATAGCTGCATCTTTTCGGCATCGGTTACCAGAGGCTTTTTCCCATTTGGCTTGTTCAGGGGATCGGAATGTCGGTCTTCCAATTCTGGCAGAAGTTGGCTTAGTGGGGATAACCATACCTCATCCAGTAGATCCAGTGGTGAATAATCGGCTTCAAGGCGCATTCGGAGAGCCTCAACCAGCGGCTGAAACGGTAAATGACTTCCACTTTCAAAGGCACTTCCCTCTAATAACTCAGATCCTTGGTCGCGAGCCCATCCCAGAAACTTCCTGGCAAGGCATGTCTTTCCAATCCCGGCTTCGCCTCTCAATACCACTAACTGAGGTTGGCCTGAAACAGCTTGCTTATAACAATTTACGAGAGTCTGGTGCTCGTGGGCGCGGCCTGCAAACAGGGTCCCCAGAAAATCTACGGAAGTCTCAAGTTGGTCTGAAAGAAGTGGGAGCTTGCGAACGTGAAGCTGCAAGCGGAAGTATGTGTACGAATGCGCTCTGCCAGGGCGGCAGTATCCGGATCCGGCTCGATCCCTAGTTCAGCCGCCAATTTAGCTCGACACGCCTCATATGTCTCCAGCGCCTGCTGCCGCTCACCAGATGCGAAATACGCTCTTATCTTGCGGCGATAAGCCGCTTCGTTCAATGTATCCAGGGCTATCCAATGAGCGGTGGTCTCTACTGCACTGGAAAATTCTCCGCGGGTATATTGGATTTCCGAAAGCCGGTCGAGAATGAGGTCCATGCGACGATGCCAGACTTCTTTTTGAATGACAGCCCAATCGTCAAAAAGAGGTGCGTCTGGCAATGAAAAACCGGCGAGAAAATCGCCACGCAGACTGTCGGCCGCTGATTGCAAAATAGGTAGGCTGGCTGTTCCTTCCGGCAGGAGCCGGTTGGTACGGTCGGAGCGCGCTGTTGCGTAGGCTTGCTCTACCACTTGCAGGTCAAGAGTAATAGTAGCGTCGGGATGAAGCCCCAGAGTATTGTGAGCGATGGAAAGATAGGAAATGCCGGCCTGACCGCCTATCTGGCGAAAGGCTTTTTGGAGATGCCCCAGAGTGTTGCGGAGGGAAGCATGGCTGCGCTCAGGGCTTGCTTCCGGCCAAAACAGGGTAGCCAGGTGTTCACGTGGTTGAGCTCGGGCTTCAATTGCCAGATAGAACAGCAGGGCCATGGTTTTGCGCGTCGAAAAACGCACCAGGTTTTCACCCGCATATACTTCTGGTGGCCCAAGAGCGTGAAGACGCAATGGCAATATCTGTTCGCCCAATCCGTGATCCCTTGTGACGCTTTTGAGACGCTCGTTAATTATACTAAAGAATATAGATAAGAGACAAAACTTATCTGGAAAGGATCAGATGTCTGGCATTGTCCTAACGTTTCCCATCTTGGCCGGCAAGGTGGAAGCCTGGCGGCGTTTTTGCCAGGAATTGGCTGGCTCAAAGCGAAAGCCGTATGAAGCCTCGCGTCAGCAATTGGGGATCACCCGTGAACGGTTGGCTTTGGTGGAAACCGTTTTCGGTTCAACAGCTGTGACAACTTTGGAAGCGCCCGATATCGCCCAGGCTTTAGGCCAGATCATTGCTTCGACGAGTTTGTTTGATATCTGGTATCGGGAGCGGTTAAAGGAACTGCATGGGATAGACCTGGCAGGGTATGAGCAATATGCCATCAGGGCCCCATTGCCAGATAATCATAGAGTTCATTTTGAGTGGTCGTTGAATTCCCACGGGTAGAAGAAGGATCAGAGCATGACCAAAGTAGTTCTGGAAGACCGAATGACGCAAATCCGCAAGGATGCTAAAGAATGGTGGAGCAAGGTCGTCCTGGATGAGCATAACCGCGAGAAGAAAATCCCGATCGGTGCAGAAGAGGCGAGGCGACTTGGGCAATTTCTGCATATGAATAAATCGATCGCAGTCGAGAAATCCCTGGATGAAACAGCCGATGACCAAATTATCGGTGGTAACTATAGAGATGCAGGTCGGGAAAACGCAACGAATATTAGGCCGGCCTAAATGCAAGAAAATTTCATCTGTTCGATTGGAGGACCAAAGTATGAATAAAGATATTTTCGAAGGCCAATGGAAACAAATCCGAGGCGAGGCGAAAGCGTGGTGGGGAAAACTCACCGATGACGATCTCGACCGGGCTGCAGGCAAGCTTGAAGTTTTAGCCGGTGTGCTGCAGGAAAAATATGGCTATACCCGTCAGCGTGCTGTCCAGGAGATCGACAGGCGAGTGACGGAATTTGAGACCGGGCTAAAAAATAAGCCCGCACTTCCGTCCGCTAAATGACCGGAGTGGTATTCCAACCATTCTCCCCTGAAAAGGGCACGGTCAACAAAAAAACACACGGTATTCCGTGTCCCTGAACAATTCGAAAAGGAGTGAACGATGAACATTATTATTTACTTGGTCGCTGCTGCAGTAATAGGTTGGATCGCATCAGAAATCATGCATGACCGCGCAAGTCTGCTGATCAACATTATTGTAGCCATTGTGGGCGCATTCCTGGCTGGCTATTTCCTTAGCCCCATATTCAAAGTCGGGACGATCAACGATGCGGTGAATCTTCCCACAATGCTGGTGACCCTCCTGGGCGCCATTATCGTGATCGCTCTTGTCCATCTTGTTCGCCGTCGGGTATAAAACCAGCCGTTTTTCCACACGGATACGGTTTGATTGGCAGGGGCGGTCAAATTGCCCCTGCCAACATCGTGATGAACCCTTCTTTATACTGGGTCCATCCAAAGGAGATTAACATGCCAACCACCACAGAAACAGAAGTTACGACATCACAAAGCGAACCGGAAAGGGAACGACGTATTTTTACCTTCAAGGCCACCCAGTTGATCTGGTTGTTCCTGGGAATACTGGAAGGACTGCTGGCGCTGCGTTTCGTCTTGAAACTGATCGCAGCCAACCCGGCCAGTCCGATAGCCGCCGCCATATATGGTTTCACCAATCTATTCTTGTGGCCCTTTGCAGGGTTAACTGCGACGCCCTCGGCGGGTGGAATGGTGCTGGAACTCTCGACCATGATCGCCATGGTAGTATACGGATTGATCGCATGGGCTTTTGAGAGGATTATCTGGGTTATCTTTTATCGCCCGCGCGGACCCGTTACCCAGACAACGACCAGCGATCACCGTACGAATGGGTAGAAGGGATTCAAGATGAACGTGTCAGCTGATAAATACGAATCGGATAAACGCCACCGGGCAGACCCTTTTTTCCTCTTGGGTCAATTATTAAGAGGTATTGTCAGCTGGCTGACCAGGTTTTTTACGGTCACTGAAGAGGAACGATCGAATGCAGGCGTCTTTTTCCGCGGCGAAAAGCGTGATTGACAAGCCCACCTGCTTTATGCACGGATTTTATAGGAAAGGAAATGAGAAAATGGAAAACAATCTGGACGAGCACAAGAACAACTTGAGTGGACCCTTAGGTATTTTGATCGGTGCTTTGGCTGGCGGTCTGGCCGGTGCGGTTGTGATGCTGCTTTTTGCGCCTCAATCCGGAAAACGAACTCGGGCACAAATTCAAAACAAGACCATCCAGCTTCGCGATCGGACAACCAAGAGTTTTAAGAAAGCCGTTGCGAAAGTGCACTCTGAAACCAACAAGATCACAGCAGATGTTAAGGAGAAGGCTGGCGAATTGAAGCAGCTTGGTCAGGATAAACTCGTTGAACAAATGGACCGTGTGTCCGCCGCGCTCGACGCCGGAAAAACGGCAGTCGAGTTGGCCTAAGAAGTAGGCCCTAATCCTATTAGCGGATAAATGGGTTTGCTGGATCCGAGACATATTTACCCTTCACGTCAAGGAGAATCACTATGCATTTCACAAGAAACATCGGCATGATCCTGCTAGCCATCTTTCTCATTGGCTGGGGCCTGGTATCCCTTTTGGGTATTAGTGGCCTGGGAGCGATCCTGGCAATCCTCGCCATCGCTGCTGGCATTTTCATATTATTGGGCCGGTAGGTAGCCCAGTACCCGGCCTCATAGCCGGATGATCCTAATGGATTTTCAAAAGGAGATATCTCATGTTGTGGACCATCATCGTAATTCTGTTTGTTCTATGGCTGCTCGGCTTTTTGGGCGGAAACATCAGCCCACGCTTCCCGAAAACCGGCAGTTGGATCCATATCCTGATCGTCATCGCCGTCATCCTTGTCATTTTGAACCTCCTCGGGGTTATTTAATCATCCCCGCAATGATGTGACATCGACGGCTGAACAGAGGCGGTTGACGTTCATATTCTATCCACCAGGCATCCATGCCGCCCGGCAATAAAACAGGTGGCACGGATGCCTGCAGGGAATCCATGCCGGCGAGTAAGGGATCTTGAAAAACGCTGGAGTGTAATTGTCAGAAGAAGCTGAAGATCAAATTCGAGGAGATTTTACCCATGAAACTATGTAAAGAAGTAATGACCAAAAACCCGGTCAGCTGCCTGCCGGATGACATGGTAGAAAAAGTGGCACAAGTAATGAAACACAACAATATTGGCTCAGTCCCAGTAGTCGATAGCGACGAGACAAAAAATCTGATCGGTATCGTAACCGACCGCGATCTGGTTTTGAAGGTCTTATCAGAAGGGCGTGATGCCAAGTCCACCAGAGTAGAGACGGTTATGACGCGGAAGGTTGTGACCTGTCGCCCTGATGACGATGTTCAAAAAGCGCTGGAGGCGATGTCCGAACATCAACTACGACGAATACCCGTTGTAGACAACGAGAACAAGATCCTGGGAATCATCGCCCAGGCAGATATGGCGACACGCGTGAACCAGCCGGAAAAAACCGGCAATATGGTGAAGGAGATTTCACAGGCCAAAGGAAAATAAAGGCCTCCTTCTGACCCGCCGATTAACGCGATTTGAATTTTACCAAGTCCAACCGGTCATCGCTTATTCGGTTTGACTGGAAAACAAGCATGATAGTCTTCCGCAAAAATATTATTATTGCTGTCCTTTGGGCACTGGTCATAGGCTCCCTGGTCTTGGTTTCCTGCGTGACTCCGCCGGAGGATGCAACTCGTGACTTCGGTATTCCCTTAAGCACCCCTGAGGCGGCAGATGTCTTTCAGACCGAGGTTCAAGTAATCGCAGATAATCGAGCTGCTGAAACTGCGGAAGTTGCGCGTCGAAATGCGCAGGCAACCTTGGATTCAGCCAATGCTACTTTGAGCGCAGCCCAGATCCAGCAGCAAAATAGTGCTGATGTGTTGGCGGCTCAGGTGGCTGCTGCCGCTCAGATAGCGCAGGCCAACGCCCAGGCTACATTGGTAGCGGCTCATTCTACGCAAATCGCAGCTCAGACCCAGGATGCCTATCAGCAGACTCAAAGACAGGAACAACAAGATAGAGACCAACTGGCTGCTGGTACTCAGACAGCGATTGCCAACCTGATTGCTACGAAGACTGAAGCCGCCATTGCGACTGAGCAAGGTTACGCGGATCAGTTACGCCAAAACGAAGCAGCCATTCAGGCACCGATGAATTTCCTATTAACCTGGTGCCTTCCGGGCTTTCTCCTGTTATTAGCTGCCCTGAGCATCTGGGGGATTTGGCGCTGGCTGACAATCCGGCAGGACAATCAAATAATTCTCGAAAACCCCGTTGAAATGTTGCCACCACCAAAACCTGATGTCATAGATTATCAACAGGATAAGCCATCGCGGTATCTTCAAAGCGGTGAAATCGGTCGTCGGTATCGGCTCACAAAACCTGTTGACCAGGCGCGCCGGTGGCTTGATGAAGTCAGGCGAAAGCTGTTAAAAAGTGATGAGGATGAAGAAGACGATGACCCCGGCAATTGATCAACATCCTTACGATCTACAGGTTCGACGGATCAAGGCCAAGGCATCGGCAGTCCTTTCAAGAAGGAAATTGCTGCCCCGGTTTAAACGTTGGCGTTTGACCCAGGATCCGGGGACTGGAATGGTTGTCCTGTTTGGCATACTTAATAACAAGTATATTGCCACCCATACATCCATCCCCTTCCTGGATTATTTCGATCCGCCTTTACTGCGCGAATTGGCTACTGAGCTGCAGGTGCAAGTAGTTTCCTGCAACAGCGATGGTCTGCGATATGCCTTCATCCTGGATCGCGGCACACTGGACAAGTTCCCGACGCACATAGATTACCCCTTCCTGGAAGGTGACAGGCTTTATATTCGAGCCGTCTATAGCAACGAGTCGGGACCGAGTTGGAAGGCCCCTAGGACCACGCCGCTCGCAATGGCAAATGTTGAAAATGGTGAGGATGATGGGCCGGTCGACCAGGGTTTGGTTGCTCTTCTTAAAATATTTGCCGAAAATAAGATTAAAGACGAGGCCGCTCCGGATCTCCCGCCCCAGAGTCTGCCAGACATAATTCGGATAGATGAGGAGGAGTTCAAAAAACAAGTAGCAGAGCATAAGGTCATTTGGCAGAGGAACCATCCGGACTAGTGGGTACGATCATAGTAATGAACGTGTATTTGGTAATTTACGGCTGTCGATAGCGATAATAGTCAATTGATCATCCACCTATTGAAAGGAGAAGGAAGATGGACAAGAAACTATATCGCGTGAAGGTTATTTTGTTGGTGATGGCGGAAAATGAAGCCGATGCATGCATGGCTGCTACTCATGCAAAATTCGATATTTTTGAATGCTCGGCCAGAAAAGCGGACCGTCTCGAACCGGGTTGGGAAGATGCCATTCCGCATAACTCGGAAGATTCCCGCACCTGTGCAGAAATACTGGCAGAGCAGCAAATGACGATCAATGGGACCACCTCGGTTCTCACTGAAGTACAAGAATTTCAATCAAATTAAATATCTGCCAGCTTGAGAGAGACGTCTGAAAACCGCACAGTAGCCTATCTTCAATTATCTTGAAAAAGTAGAGCCAGCATGGCATTCTTGCCACCTACGCAACAACCATATTACTGGACATTCCGGCGAGTTGTCTGGGCGACTCTCGTCATTGTTCTTGTTGCGCTTAGTGTCTGGGCTCTCTATCGTTTTAACCAGGTCATTTTCCAGGTTTTTATTGCCATCGTCCTGGGTACTGTGATACGACCAGTTACAGCCTGGTTGCACAGGCGTAAATTCCCCCTTACGGTTGCAGCCATTCTTGTTTATTTGCTGCTTCTCACGGTTGTTACCAGTTTCGTTGTTTTACTGTTTCCTTTGGTCGCCGACCAGGGTGGAGAGATTGTCGGTTCTTTACCGGGGTACTACCAGGGCCTGCGCGAATGGCTGGTGAACAACTCCAATCAATTGGTCGTTCGTTTAGGTGAGTTCCTCCCAATCACGCTTTCCTCCTTGCAGCCTGTGCAACAAAGTGGACCTCAAATGCTGGCTACTGCAGGGCAGGTGCTGGGTTATGTTACAACTGCTGCAAATACCATTTTTTCAGTAACGGCTGTTCTACTATTGGCCTTTTACTGGACTCTCTTCGGAACACGAACAATCCAGTCGTTATTGTTGTTGGTCCCTAATGACAAACGCGAAAATATCAGCGATCTGATTTCGGTCATGGAAACCAAACTCAGTTCCTACCTGGCCGGGCAAGCCATCCTATGTGTAGTAATCGGTGCCATGGCGCTCGTTGCATATTTGCTCATCGGCTTGCCTAATGCTTTTGTCCTCGCGCTCGTGGCGGGCTTGTTTGAGGCGGTGCCGATGGTTGGGCCGATTCTGGGCGCAATTCCTGCAGCGATTATTGCATTATCCATTGCACCCTCCAAGTTGATCTGGGTGGTTGTCGTGACTGTTGTAATCCAGCAATTGGAGAACGGCCTGCTGGTGCCGCGTATCCACCGGAAATCAGTGGGCGTCAATCCGTTTGTCTCTCTCCTGGCAATTTTTGCCTTTAGCTCTTTGTTCGGCATTGTTGGCGCTTTGATGGCAATTCCCATGGCTGCCATCATCCAGCTTCTACTCGATCGTTTCGTTTTTCATTCGGCTGCGCTAGAGCCAGAGGTCTCGACCGGTCGCGATCTTGCCAGTCGCCTGCGCTACGAAGCGCAAGAATTAGCCCAGGGAATGCGGACGCAGGCGCGGGTGAGTAGAGTAGGCTCGGATCAGTGGATTAAGCAAACCGACAAGGTCATGGATGAAATTGAAGCGATTACTACTGATTTGGATTCCCTCCTGGCCGAGGTCGTCACCCCTGGTGAACCATGACAAAGCGACTAGTAATATTCGCAATGGCAATCATGATCACTTTACTTGGGCTCCTGGTGCTCTGGCAGTTCCGAATCGTTGTTGTTTATGTGTTGCTTTCGCTGACGCTAGCCGCCGCTTTGCGTCCATTGGTTCAACGCCTTGTAGGGCAACGCCTGGTGGGACGGATAGCGTGGATTCTTTTATACCTGGCAGTACTGAGCGGTTTCGGGTTCTTACTCTGGTTGACCGGAAGAGTTGTCATTAATGATGTTCAGCAGTTGAGCCATTCTTTATCGGTACAGGATAAGTGGATACTGCCGCTATGGTTGGAAGGTACCGCCTTCCAACGGACACTGGTTGCGCAACTGCCGACACCGAGTAAGCTATTCGAAGCCTTAACAGGCGATCAGGGGCAGCTTGTATTGCCGGCATTGCTTGGCTTCACCAAAGGTTTTTCCGGTTTGGTAAGCGGTCTACTCATCATTGTGTTCTTGAGTATATATTGGATCATCAACCAAATCCATTTTGAACGGCTTTGGCTTTCCCTGCTTCCGTCTGGACAGCGGAAACGAGCCCGGGGAATTTGGCGCACGATCGAGCCTGACCTGGGTGCTTACATACGTGCCCAGATTATTAATAGCCTCCTGGTCGGGTTATTATTGGGCCTGGGCTACTGGGTTTTAGGGTCGCCCTATCCTGGGCTGTTGGCATTAGCAGGCGCTCTGGCATGCCTGATCCCTGTAATCGGGATGCCCCTGGCGATGATGCCACCTCTTCTCGTGGGGCTGCTGACGAGTTGGCAGCTTAGCCTGTTCACTGTACTTTTCACTCTTATGATCCTGGTAGTTTTGGGAGTATGGGTGAAACCACGCATTTTTACCCGTAAATGGGATAACCCGATTCTGACTCTGGTACTTCTTTTAATTCTCGCAAAGGCTTTTGGCATCCTGGGTATCATTGTAGCGCCACCTATCTCAGCGATCTGCCAAATTCTTTGGAGTCGCCTGGTCAGCCATCGTCGTGCTTCTGGGGAAGCCGCGACAGTTTCAGACCTCAAGGAACGGCAAGAACGCCTATGGGACACCATCAAGGCAATGGAAGAACCGCCTCTTCCCTTGGTGACCAGCAGTATGGAGCAGCTTACTTCCCTGATTGAGAAAGCAGAACCCGTACTGCAAGTCGGCCTGCTAATTCACTCTTCCACGCCGATCCAGCCATCCCAGCCAGTAATCGTTGAAAGGGAACCGCCTGGTTCCGTGGGACTATGAAAAATAAGGTAATAATCCTGCCGGGATTAAACAGAACCATGGCACAGTTTTGGCAGAAAGCTATTCGCAGCGTGGATAAGCTTAATGAACGCACTCACGGGTGGTTGGGGATTTTTGCGAATGCAACAGGTGAAACATTAAAGCCTGCCTCAGCGATTACAGCCGCAGCGATTGCCTACTTTGCACTCCTCTCACTTTTTCCCCTAATCCTGCTTAGTATTGCCATTGCCAGCTTCGTTCTTGGACCCTTGATGGACCAACAAGTAATTGTCCAACAGCTGGAGTTCATTGCACCGGCTTTGGGACAGTTATTGGGTCAAAATATTGAGGGAATTATCCAGACTCGTGGGTCAATTACCGGTATAGCCCTGGTGGGTTTGATCTGGTCCGCTTCCACCTTTTTTTCCATCGCTTACTCAAACCCTGCATCATATTTGGGGTATCAAACATCGGCGCCCAGCCTGGAAGCAACGCGGCCTGGCAATTCTATTTGTCCTGGCATTTGTTGGCCTGGTTCTCTTCCTGGCTTCGTTTGCCAGCAGCATGATTGTCGACCTCCAAACCTGGCTGCCCATCCAGATCATACCGGTCGTAAGTGGTCTCAGTTATCTCGTGGCGTATTTGCTCGATGTAGCTTTGTTCATGCTGCTGTATATTATGCTCCCGCATGGAGTTGCCACCTGGCAGGAGATTTTACCAGGAGCAATTGGGGCGGGCTTGTTTTGGGAAATTGCCAAGAAAGCGTTTTTACTTTTTGTCTCCACCTATGTCTCTGCATCAAATCTGGTTTATGGTTCACTGGCAGCGTTGATCGCCTTTTTGTTTTGGGCTTACCTGAGCGGACTTATTTTTCTATTTGGCGCCTTCTTGAGCGTCGCGTATTGCCGGATCAAACAACAAAAGGAATCGGGTAGTTCGACGGAGTAAATCTGTTTTCACTACTGCCTGGCGAACTTGGAGAATGAGACTTTAGGGAAAGGAACTTCACATGATACTAAGAAAAATATTGGGTACACTTATGGTTATTGCCGCAGCAGCCGGGACAGTTTTCAGCCTGGTTGGCCTGGTTGAAATCTGGCGGTACCAGCCGCGGGTGACAGAAGCAGTGGTGGATAACCTGGCATTAATTGATCAGTCTCTTGAGACCACTCAGGATGTCTTAAGCATCGTCGGTCAGGTGGTACAGACCACAACGATAGACGTTACTTCTCTTCAAAAAACAACCAACGCACTTACCCTGGCAATCCATGACACTGGCCCAATGCTTGATTCCCTGATCGGCTTGACCGGCGACGATCTTCCGTCTGCAATCAGCGCTACCCAAACATCATTGGTTTCGGCGCAGAGCAGTGCCTTGCTCATCGACAACGTGCTGGAGGCTTTGACCAGTATTCCATTTTCACCTGTGGCCGCCTATAAACCATTAGTACCTTTGCACACGGCCCTGGCTCAAGTCTCAACCAGTCTGGATACGGTGAATCCGTCTCTGGCAACCATCAACACTAGTTTGGTCGATGGCAAGACCAACATGGATGTCATTGAGCTCGAGCTTACGAATATCTCTGAAACAACTCAAGAGATCACCAGCGCGCTTGATGATGCCCAGACGGTTCTTGATGAATATGATGCAATCGCCTCAAAGTTAAAAGTCAAACTGGAAACCGCGCAAAATTCGGCCCCGACCTGGATCTTGGTGATCACCTGGATCATGAGTTTTGTACTTTGTTGGCTATTGATTGCCCAGATTGGCCTGGGTTTACAAGGTCTGGACTTGGCGAGGGGGAAAGATCGGCAGGCTCGATAACACAGACTGGCAAATTAGCCCCAAAAATAAACTCTTGAGCCTCTACATCTTTATACGTAAAATAGACAGTACTGAGTAATAGAGGCTTCTCACTAATGGATATCGCAATCCGCGCGATGCGGCACCTACGAATGAAAAGGAGATAAATATGAGTACAACAAACGATAGCAATTCCCCGACGGTCAATGATGCACCTTCCCCCCAGGCATTACCAGCTCTTCCCTACGCTGAAAACGCCCTCGAACCGGTAATCAGTGCCAATACGATAAAATTTCACTACCTGAGACATCATCAAGGCTATATAGACAATCTGAACAAGTTCATTGCAGGAACAGAATTTGCCCACCTGTCATTGGAGAAGATCATTACCAGCACGGCGGGTCAAGTGGAGAAGACTGCCATCTTCAATAACGCTGCGCAGATCTGGAACCACACGTTTTATTGGAAAAGTATGACTCCTAAAGGAGGCGGCGAACCACCCGCTGCTTTGAAGGAGATGATCGTCAGCTCATTTGGGAGTGTCAATTCGTGCAAGCAGGAACTCGCCAGTATAGCTGTTTCACAGTTTGGGAGTGGTTGGGCCTGGCTTGTTCTGGAGGACGGAAAAATTAAGGTAGTCAAGACTTCCAATGCCGATGTTCCTCAAATGATGGGCTGGAAACCTTTGCTTACAATTGACGTGTGGGAGCATGCTTACTACCTGGATTATCAGAATCGTCGCGCTGATTATGTCAATGCCGTGCTCGGCAAGCTTATCAATTGGGAATTTGCGCTGCAGAATGCTGGCGAATTGCCAACAAAATAGGGAAGGCGAGATCGTAATTATTTCGTTAGCGTGGATTAACTGTTCCATATCCTAAATGCACAGAATAAAAGGAGAAAAAAATATGTTCCCGATAGGTGATGATAATAGTGCACGTCGAACGATTCCGGTGGTCACATATGGATTGATCGCCCTGAATATCCTGGTCTTCTTCTTGGAGTTGGCCGGAGGGGATCCTTTTATTCAAAAGTGGGCTTTTGTTCCAACCCGCTTCCTTGCCAATCCTGTCGCCGATTCCCTGACAATCTTATCGTCCATGTTCATGCACGCCGGCTGGGTCCACCTGGGAGGCAATATGCTTTACCTGTGGATCTTTGGCGATAATGTGGAAGATCGATTTGGTCACGTCAAATTCATCATTTTTTACTTGCTCTGTGGCCTGGCAGCTACCCTGGCTCAGTTGATGTTCAGCATGGGATCGAATTTGCCAAATCTGGGAGCCTCCGGAGCAATTGCAGGTGTGCTCGGCGCTTACTTAATCATGTTTCCACAGGGGAGGATCAGAGTATTGATGGGCGCTGGAATTGGTCAGGTTTCTGCGCTGATCGTTATTGGGCTCTGGATCGTTCTGCAGCTTTTTAGTAGCGTTGCTTCCATTACCAGCACCGCGGATACAGGTGGCGTGGCCTATTTGGCACATGTAGGCGGATTTGTTGCAGGCTTGGTACTGACCTTTGTATTTGGAGGCAGAACAGCACCGCGGCTGACTGGCTAGATAACTACGACGATCGTTTGGTTAGAACGCGCTTTCAGTTTCTATAACCTGAGAAAAAGGTATGCGCCGACGGTGATGATGGGCATAAGCAGCATCAACACCTTCGGAAAGCAGCCTTTCTTCGTGTTTGTTTCTTTGTCCCCGGTCATATTTGCGCCTGGAAATTCTTTCCATGAATCGCTGCTATTGCCGGAATCCTTCCAGGAACCGCCTTCCTTACTGGAACCCCTGCCTTGACCTTGATTTTGGGTGCCTTGTTTCATTGAACGATATGCTTTGTTAGATTTTTGGCCTTTGGATTCTTTTGCCATGGTTTCTCCATTTCCTTCTAAAATCAATCAAGACCCGCATATTGGAATACCAATACATTGCGCTGGACCTCGTTCCAATCTGCAGGTCTATTCGTGCCTATATCTCTTCTCTTTCTTCAGTTCTAAGGCAAATCCGATACCCTCATTGATAGATAAAAAATGAGGTCCAAACGGAAAGAGTGAGGCTTTGTGTATTCTCAACTTTCTTTAAACCACCAGACGGTTAAAGAATGAGCGATAGTGCTGCAATGCCTTGCGGAGATCTTCAGTGGAAACATTGCTTCCCTGATTCCACTGGCTTTCCAGCGTGCTGTGTTCGCTGGCAAAAATCTGTATCACTTGCTTAAGTACCTCAGAAACAAGCGCATCTGCCTGCTGAACGGCATCGCGTGGCTCATCAACGAACTTACCTTGAATCTCAATCCAGCGCTTTCGAAAGTTCTCCGAATCCTCCTGGTTGAGTAGTGGTGCCAATGAACCGTCGATCTTCCCGGCGAGATTTTTTTCATAAATTGGGATGGACCTTACGTTCTGGTCGTCGGCACTTGAATCAATTCTCTTTGGGAGTTCTTCAAAATTCTCTACATTCATTTCGATTTCCTTTCTGAAGCGACTATTCTTCATTAAGCAGTTCGTCGAACAGTGACCGGTAATATATGAAAGCCTGCCGTAATTCTTCCGTATTCGCCGAGTGCTGCTCATTCTTGGCGGCAATTTCTCGTGCCGCCCGATAATTGGTCACCAATGTCGGATAACTGACCGATATATCGGCTGCCCTTTGCTCGAAATCAGAAACCGGATATTCACGCACCTTCATAACTTCCATGATCAGGTGGTCGGCTTCGACTGTAGCCTGACCAGGTTGATCTACAAACTTGGCTTGCACAGCAGCCCATTCGGCGAGATAACGCTCGCGCTCACTGGTGGATAGTGGACGCACATTCATGGTCTCGACGCGCTTCTGGCGTTCTTTTAACTCTGCCTGCGCTTTCTTCGCATTACCCGTGCTTTGGACAGTTCGGTCATATTCTGCCCCAAAGGTATTCTGGAACTTCTTCGAACGCTGGCGGCGTGAGAATATGGCCCCCAAGATGAGGCCCAGGATTAACAAGACCACAACAACCACGATGATGAGAATTGTATTGTCCATCAGAAATCTCCTTTTCTAATTCATGATAACGCTCTGGAAAAACGCAGAAGGGCTTGATTAACACGCTGGCAGATAATTGCCGCTCAAATATTGCCAGCCAAACAGAGAAGTGTAAAAGCCCCGGGATGTCCCGGACCAATTCTCACACCCCAGGGCTTATACAGAACCTCTAGAGGTCCCTAACGAGACATGCAATCACAAGTAAGACGAGCCCGGCGAAGGCAAGCCAGAAAGCGTACTGGCTCAATCCAGCAATCGTATTGGTGTACCCCAGGAGCGCTAGGACTCCCAGGATTACAGCGACCCACCAGGTGACTACCTTTGGAGGCGTGAGTTTCATCTTTGTATCTCCTTCTCATTTATCTCTTCAAGCGGGATCCGACATTCGTCTCGGGTTTGGCAGGGTCGGACAACCTGCGGGAGGAATCGCGTGTGGCGTGTCTTACCGGCGTCTGGAACCAATCAATGTGCCCAGCAAAACAAATACGACGGCTACTCCAATCAAGAAGCCAAGGTTATACTGGCTGCCATTGTTGTGCACCTCGTACATTTGCACATCGGGATTAATAAAGGACATCACCAGGGTCACCGGTGAGATGATCCCATGCCAGATTCCCGGCAAGATACCGGAAACGCGATCGCGTGCGTCGGCTGTGTTGACCAATGGGTTCGTGCCAGGTGCATAGAGTTGTACGATCGAGCCGGCAACCTTTACCTGGCCATTGGGTAGGGGAGTGTTGTTTGGGGGAGATGTATTGAATTCCACGGTGCTGCCAGGAGTACATCCCATGACAAGTACCAGCATTACAGTAATTAAAATGAATGTGAACAATCTCTGCTTCATTTCTTCTCTCCGAATCTGGTTTGCCAGACTCTCTTAATTATAGACCAAAACAAATTTGAATTAGCCTGATTTCATTGTATTCCCCGAGAGTCTCAAGAACGTCACAAGAGCAAACCCGGGAAAAGGTCAGAGAAGAAGCAATCTGCGATTATTGACGCGACGGCAATCGTCAGAGTTGGTAAGTTGGCAATAACTTGACTAATATCCACTTGGTGTGATATTAAAAAAAATACCAATTCCCGCCCATCAAAACAATAAACAATCGCTTTATGCTCGATAAATATGGCCTTCCTTATACCGGTTTTTTTACCAGCCGCTGTTTCCGTTGCCTTTTCTGATCTCAAATTTCGCCTTTGGTGAATAATCTTGAAGCCCGCTCTCGCCAGGCGCGGAAACAATAACAAAGGAAATATCCACGCTTCCTTCCAGATTGGAATGTAGTGAAATACCGAAGGTTCCCGGGTTTAGCACGACGATATGTTCGATAGTCGCCGATATGATCGGATAGCTGCCTTCCAATTCAATTCCCGCGAAGGTGGGAGAATCAATGATCATGTCACGGATGACCAATCCGCTGATCTGGCCCTGGTCGGCCCAAATTTTCAAGGCTCCGTGCTGGTTATTGAACATCGGTCCGCCTGCACGAATCAAGGAGTTGCGTTGAATGACTGTCTTTCCAGCAAAAGGATTCGAGTTAAATTGTTGCGCAATAAGGATTCCCGGGTAGGTGACAACATCGACGCACAGGTTGTCTTCGATCTTGTTATCCCTTCCGCCATAGATCGCTATGCAATTCGCTCGCCAGGGTATTTGGATAGTGTTGAAGCGGAAAACATTATTCGTATTGACGCCGCTCCCCTGTGGGGACCAGGACGCGATCGCGTCGTCGCCGGTGTTACGAAAATGGGAGTTCTCAATTACCGAGTTGCTGGTTCCGTTACAGAAATTCACGCCATCGGCGAACAGGTTGCGAAAACGGCTGTTGAGGATCAATAATCCATCCGTGCCGCCTCCCACCCAGTAGCCGACCTTGGTGTGTTCAACCCAGATGTTCTCCAGCCGAGAGCCAGTGCCTGCGCCGCCGTTGAACCCGTTTTCCGGAGATTTATCATCCCGCGTGATCGTCTCCCCCGAAATTGCAAAATCATAAAAGCGACAGTTATTACCCATGCAATTAAACCGTGCATAAAAGCCGTGGATGGTGGAATGCCACATACCGGCGCCTTGAATGGTCACATCGGCTACTTCCAGAGGATGGAGAATGCTTTCGAAAGTGCCAGGCGGGATCCATACCCCTGTTTTCCATGCCCGGGCCAGGTCAATGGCCGCTTGGATTGCATCTCCATCATCCTTGTCGTCATCGGCGATGGCACCGAAATCTATGATGGAGAGATAGCCAGGTGGCATGGTTCTTGGTTGGTCAACTTGTTCAAGGTCGATCAGGTCCACTACGTAGTACTCGGCGCTATCATCGGGATCTTTCTGAAGTCTTACCCTGGCGCCCGCAGGGATATCCCCTACCAGAGCGCGGGCCTCATCGTAAAAATGGTGGGCTCCACCGGCTTTGGGGACATTGAACGTATACTGTTCACCCCCATAAGACCAGGAATACCGGGACGTCAAATGGATCTTCTGGCGGAAAACATCGTTGACGTACAGGCTCAGGCTGGCTGTCAGACCGGAACCATCCTCGGAATCAGGGATGACATAGCGGAAAACAACCGAGTTTGCCGCTTTCACATTTTCTATCTCGACGAAATGACCGGTTTCATTCAGCCTTACGGCGCTTCTACCTGACGATTCGGCAGCAATCGTTCCAAAGGTGCGGTCTGGCGGAAGGATTTCAGCATTCGTGCGCCCCTGTTCAGCCTCATACTCGACCCAAGGAACTGATGCGCCTCGGCTGCCGGCAACCTGGGCTGGCGTAGGCATATTCATCATTGGAGTTTGTGTGACAGGAAGGAGGAAGGTGCCATCTGAAGATTCTAGTACCCATTGGGCGGCGGCAGTCCCTGTGGCGGAGGCGGCATCATATTTAACCTGCCCATCCTCATTCGAAAGGATCTGCCAGGAATGCCAGACATTGCGGATTGCCAGGCTGTTTCCAGTCTGGAGGGGCTCCAACATCCAGCGTGGACTCATCCAGATGGCCTCGACCGGGATCACTTCCACAACAGCAATTAAGTGTTCGATGGAGAGGTAATTCCCACTGGCCACGTTGCGGATACGCTTAGCGCCTTGATAGTCCTCGATGATCCACTGGGAAGCCTTGTTGGAAGATGGAACCTCTGCCAGGATGGCTCGCCCATGGTCTTCGCATAGGTAGTAACCGCTAGTTACATTCCTGATACGCACAACAGAACCGGTTGGGATTTGATCGGAAGCGGCATCCATTTCTGAGACGGTGCAATCGGGCAAAGGAGTTATAGTTGGGGATGCCAAGATCGTGACGGTGGCCGAGGGGGACGGTTGATGGTCTGGTGGGGGTGATCTCAGCTACCTGCTGGGTGCATCCCGCGACAGGAATGATGCAGAGCAGCAGTATCGGCAACAAGACGGATAGGAAAGAGCGAGGCTTCATTGCTAAAACGAGAGCCCGCCTCGCATATACCGCTGGAAAAGCAGGACGGCAATTGCCGGAGGCAACATCCCGAAGAAGGCTGCAGCCATCTGGAGATTATAGGGGAAAATGCGGGTCAGGTTGTACAACCGCACGGAAACAGTCTGGAGATTGGGGTCGCGGAAGATCAGGTATGGCAGAAGGAAATCGCCCCAAATGCCCACGAAGGTCAACAACCCAAGTACGAGCAGAATGGGAACAGTAAGAGGTATCACGATCGAAATGAACATGCGCACCGGTGTGGCGCCATCAACCGCAGCCGCATCGAAAAGGTCGGATGGGATCTGGTCAAACGAATTCTTCAGAACCAGGATATAGAATGCACTGGCCGAATAAGGCAGCCAGAGGCCCCAAAAACTGTTAACAAGGTTCACATGCAGAATCGGTACGTCCGTCAGGGTTTTATACAGGGGAATAAGGTAGGCGATCATCGGGATGGTCAGAGTCACCAGGATGAGTGCCTGTATTACGGATTTTCCGGCAGGTTTCAATCTGGAGATACTGTAGGCGGCCAGGGAGGAAACCAGCAAGCGTCCGACTAC
This sequence comes from uncultured Chloroflexia bacterium, assembly GCA_963847105.1. Taxonomy (GTDB): domain Bacteria; phylum Chloroflexota; class Anaerolineae; order Anaerolineales; family Villigracilaceae; genus UBA877. Next base: position 1,014,866 of record CAWJYP010000003.1, read on the forward strand.
ACCTCCAAGAGCGACGTAGAAGGTGCAGTAAAACATCCGCATCATCTTGAAACGCTGCCAGGCTTCCACATAATTATCCCAGTGGGGAAGGGCAGGGAAGAGATTTAAACCAGGTTTGAATATTTCCGTGCTCGTTTTCAAACCGGCAGTGAAAGCAAAGAAAAAAGGGAAAAGGAAAATCAGGCTGGTGGATATTAAGACAACTAGAAAGATTCCAATAATAAATCTTCCGCCTGGGGAGCGCCATTCTATGTTGGACATGATTCCACGGTTGTTGACCATGATGTTCTCCTCGAGAATACGGGTTATGACAGGCGGTTTTCGTCACCCTTGCGGGTAAGCCATACATACAATACTGAAAAAGTGCCCAGCACGACCAGGAGCGAGACGCTCCAGGTGGACGCCAGGCCGAAATCGCTGCGCTCAAAGGCGGTGCGGTATAGCTCCAGTACGGGTGTAAGAGTGTTATTTCCTGGCCCGCCAGTGGTCAGGATGAAGGGTTCGGTGAATACCTGAGCCACGGCGATAACCTGCAGAACCAACATGATCGCCATCCTCGATTTCAGGAGCGGCAGTGTAATAAAAATGATCCGATTCAAGGGCGAGACGCCATCCAATTCAGCTGCCTCATACACTTCAGGATTGATTTCTTTCAGCGCAGCCAGGTAAATGAGAACTGAGCCGCCAGCGCCGAGCCAGGTCATAATAATCACCAAAGCCAATTTCACGGTATGCGGGTCTTGCAGCCAGAGTTGTGGAGCAATATTCAGCATTTTTAGAGCGCTATTCAGCACGCCGCCCTCTGGAGCGTAAATCAACCTCCAGATCAGCAGGGCAATGGCGATAGGGACTAGCGTGGGTATATAGGTGATTACTTGAAAGATGGAACCAAAGCGGCGCATTTCATTGATCATCAACGCCAAGATGATCGGAACCATAAAGCCGAAGATGATACTCAGTCCGACGAATTCGAGAATATTTACCCAGGAAGAAACGAAAACCGGGTTCCCCAACATGCGCACGTAGTTTTGCAAGCCTACCCATTCTGAAGGTCCCGTAAGCCCCACTTTTTGAAAACTGTAGACAACCGTGGTGATGATCGGGTTCCAGGAGAAAAGGGCGAAAATGATCAGAGCGGGCAGCAGGAAAAGATATGCAGTAATTTGATTCCTAAGTTTCGAATTTTGGAAAGATCTTGCGTATTTCAAGAGCGAAGAAGGGGCTGGTCGGATCATGGTGGCGTCGAAGCTCCTTACTGGGAAGAAGTAGGGAACAGGCAGAATTTCTTTCATCCTGCCTGTTCCCACCTAGCAATGCAGTCAGACCTTATTTGAGGAGATCGAGTACATTAGTCTGGAATGTCTGCTGGGCTGCGGTGAGCAGGGCAGCCACATCCGCATTTTCTTCGGTCACGATCGTGCTGACGGCTGGACCAAGGATGCCATAGTAATCCTGAGCTACTCCACCGGGGGCTTCTAGCATGACCTGGGTCTGGCCCGAAACGATGCCTTCCTGGAAGAGGACGTAATCCACAGGCAGGTTGGAGTATTGTAATTCAAGTGCAGCCGTGGCGGTTTGATAATCGCCGGTGTAGAGAGGCATGGTCGGGCCACCGATGACAACCGTAGGATCGGAACTGCCGAGGTCGTAGCGAACCTGGGCTTCATTCGGATCGAACTGGAGCCACATGCGATAGTAGGCTGCCGCCTCGATCTGGTCCGCAGAAGCTGCGGCGCTGACCATGGCGATATCGCCGCCGACTTGCGAAACGCTCTTGCCGTTAGGACCGGCGGGCAGGGGAGCGAAGCCGAATTGGCTCATGTCCACATCAGCAAAAGTGGTGCGGATCCACGGGAACTGGTCGCTGGCCATCAAAGCCATGGCGGCGCGACCGGTTGCGAGGGCCTCGCCATTCTTCGGCCAGTCGTTGTTTTCACGAGGAAGAACGTCCGATGTCCAGCGCAGATCCTGGATAAGATTGAGCGTCTGCAGCATGGGTTCGTTGTCGAAGCTGGCGATGTATTTCCCATCATCCTGGAGGGCGGCAATGTCGGTATTCTTGAGGCCGAAATCCATGGAAAGGATGGTGGTATGCCAGCCTGCCTGCTTGGGGTCACCGAAGATGAAGGAGAACCCGGCCACTCCCTCGTCACGATTGGTGAGTTTTACTGCCATGGTCTTCAGCTCGTCCCAGGTCTTGGGAGGGGCATCGTAGCCGGCGGCTTGAAGCATAGTCTTGTTGTAAGCCAGGCCCATCGCATACGCTTTCATGGGCAAGCCATAAATCTTGCCGCCAACGGTGGCAAGGCTCATCACCTGGGGGTTATAGATCTTATCCAGACCCTGAGCGGTAACGAGGGCGGTCAAATCTGCCGCCACACCCTGGCTGACCATTTTCTCGGGGTCGGTCAGGTAGACCTGGAAGAGGGTAGGCACCTGGTTGCCCGCAACGAGAGCGGCAAAGGTATCGGGATTATAGGTGTAGTCTGTGCCGCGGATGGTTACGTTGGGATAGAGCGCCTGGAAGCGATCGGCTGCCGCTTGCCAGTTCGCCAGCAAGGTTGGTTGTGAGTCAGGCGGTGTGCCAGCAACCGTGATGGCAACCGGGCGGCCGCCAGCGATTTGAGCGGGCATATTGAGGACTGCCGGGATAGGCGAAGTGTCGGCAGGTGCTGCAGTTGCAGGTGCGTCGGTCGCTGGCGCGGCTGTTGCAGGCGCTGCGGTTGCAGGCGCGACCGTGGCGGGCGCGACTGTGGCTGGCGTTCCGCAGGCACTCAGGACCAGTGCCAGCAAAACGACCAGATTGATCAGAACGAACGGTTTTGTCTTCATTTGCGTTTCTTCTCCTTTTTTTGAATGTTGGCAAGCAGCCAGTATAGGTGTTATTTTGCCGCTTATTCCAATATCAGTATAGGCAAGAATAAAAAGGATTGGGTCTAGAGATAGTCTAATTATAGTTGAACGTTCAACAAAAATATGGTATCATATATTTGCTATGGAATCAAGGTTAAAGCGAAGGGAAACTTTGGCAGGGACGTGGGATGAAGATCGCGTTAAGGCGTTGCTGCACTTCCCACGTTTTCCTGCTCATTTGATTCAGCAAGAGCCCTGGCAATCCTGGATCGGCCAGAGGGGTGGACTAAAAGCGGTTCTCTCATATCTGCGCGCATATCCACTCAGCCCCAGCCATCAGCGTATTTTCGAGGTAGTTCTTTCCAATCCCGAGGCAACTGCGGATATGTACGCTTCCCACTTGAATATCAGCCGGGCTACATATTTTTCTCAATTACGCCAGCTCATCAGCGCCCTCACGCTGGCGCTCAACCACTGGGATCTGGTCCCCGCTCCTGTTGAACCGGCAACCCGCATTGCTCTACCGGTTCCCCTTACTACCTTAGTTGGTGCGGAAGCCAGTCTGCTGGTATTGTCACACATGCTCGCCCGAGATGATGTACGCCTGGTGACCTTACTGGGACCAGGAGGCATTGGTAAGACGCGCCTGGCACTTGAATTAGCTCACCGTTTTCAAGGTGAAGCCTGTTTCGTTGATCTCTCTTGGTTAACAGATCCGTCCGGTGTCGCTGCAGCTATCGCTCAAACTCTGGGAACGAACGATAGTCGCGAGTCCACTCTTTGTTCCTGGTTTTCCGGACGGGAATTTCTTCTCGTTCTCGATAATTTTGAACAAATACTGCCCGCTGCGCCCATCATAACTTCTTTTTTGGCTGCGGCTCCACGACTGACAGTGCTTGTCACCAGCCGCGTGGCCCTGCACTTGTATGGGGAATATGAATTTGTTGTCCCGCCTCTGGCTATGTCGGATATCGAGACGGTCAAGAACCAACAGCTGTGGGCGCAATCACCGGCGGTGGCATTATTTGTCCAGCGTGCTCAGGCAGTCAACCCCAATTTCGGAATGAGCAGCGAAAATGCTGAGGCAGTGGCTGAATTGTGTTTGCGCACGGAAGGCATACCTCTGGTAATCGAACTGGCCGCTTTCCAGATGAAATATTATTCTCCCCGGGCGATCCTCTCGCATCTTGGGAAGGACCGCTTGAATTTCCTCAGCCGGGTTCCGAAGCGTATGCCGCCGCACCAGCAAACTCTGCGATTAATGCTGGACTGGAGCTTCAATCTGCTCCCGCCCGATCTGCAGAGACTTTTCTGTCGTCTTTCCATGTTCCAGGAGAGTTTTACTGCATCCGATGTAGATGCCCAATCTTTGGGTGATTCCATCCAGGCTGGAATGCTTACCCTAGTGGACCATTCCTTGCTGGAGCAGATAGTTGCCAGCGAAGGGGAAACTCATTTCCATATGTCATCCCTGGTCCGAGAATATGCCTCGGAGAAACTCTCCATGACAGGAGCGTAAGAAGTTGGTGACGAATGCAACCTCCTTCTTGACAAAAGCAACATTATCTCTGATAATATCGTTGAACGTTCAACATAGGAAAACCACTCATGAGAATTACAGTTATTGATGTCGCCAAAGAGGCCGGTGTTTCCCGGACAACCGTTTCCAATGTTTTTAGCGGGAAGGATAAATGCTCCGATGAGACACGCCTATCCGTGCTGGCTGCGGCTAAGAAACTTGGCTATAAGCCCAATCTGGCTGCGCGGTCGCTGATCACCAATCAAACCCGCCTGATCGGGATGATCCTCCCGTCCTATGTTGACACGAATACCCTGGCAAACAGTCCTTTCTATAACATCATCATGGACAGCGTTTACTCTGTGCTGCGGGCTGAGGCTTATTACGATCTGCTCATTTTTTCAGTTCCCTACCGGGAAAAATTGATCCAGGTGAGTGAGTGGATCGATTCGCGAAATGTAGATGGCATTCTGGCCTTGGGTGAATACGATCAGAATTTTCTGAAGGACCTCAATTCCAAGGATATACCGATCGTGCTGATCGACAATTACTCACGGGGGAATTATGGGAATTTCTCATACGTAACCTCCGATGATGAAAGCGGGGGATATCTGGCTACTCACCACCTGATATCGTCGGGATATAAAAAGATCGCCTTATGTGCGGTGGAGCTGTCTAGCCCCCTTATCCAGAGACGTTATGATGGCTACCGGCGCGCCATGAAAGGAAGCTGGCCTCAAAGAGGCTGCTTTTGACAAACTGGGCAACCCTTTTGAAGCTGGCTTGCAATTTGTTGATATGTTGAGTTCGCAAGGCTTTGATGCGGCCTTCTGCACCGAAGATATGGCCGCTGTAGGAATTCTCCACGGAATGTTGAGGAAAGGTATCCGCGTCGGCAAGGAATTTGGCTTGATCGGATTCGACAACATTCACATCGGGCAGCAGGTGTACCCTCAATTAACTACCATTGATCAGAATATTTACGAAAAAGGTGAGACAGCCATTAAGACCCTGCTCAAGATCCTGAAGAAAGAAAGCTCGCTCGGCAGCCGGATGATCCTGCCGGTGAGCCTGGTTGCAAGAGAGACCGCCTAAGTCTCTCTTTTTTTGAGATTGTAGTTGAACGTTCAACAAAAATTATCCAATTTTGCGATTTTCATTGTAACTAGACGGTTGCGCATGTCCAGCCACGGTTTCAATGAATCCGGAGCGCTAATGGGAAAAGCCGCCGATCAATTCCTAGAGATCCACCCGTGGAAAATAATCGAGAGAGGATTTCATACCGACAGAAGTGAAGTCTCGGAATCGCTGTTCTCCCTGGCCAATGAGTATCAGGGAGTGCGGGGTTTTTTCGAGGAAGGCTATTCGGGTGAGAGCCTGGTAGGCATTTACCTGAATGGTGTCTATGAGGCCCGCTTCACTGATGGTACTGCCTATAAAGGCATCTCGAATCGGCTTGCCTTTATGGTCAATACAATCAACTGGTTACACACTCGTATCGAAGTCGATGGCGAACTTCTGGACCTGGCTACCTGTCAGTTCGAATCCTTCCGCCGGGAATTGGATTTTCACACCGGTGAGTTGACGCGGGAGTTCGTCTGGATCACGGGGACGGGGAAAAAGATAAACCTGGTTTTCAAACGCTTGCTGAGCATGAAGGCGAAAGAATTGGCCTGCCAACAAATCAGCTTGACTGCTTTGAATTTCTCTGGCCGCATTAAGATTTCCGTTGGGCTGGATTTTTCTCTTCCGCATTTTTCCCATAATCAAAACTATTGGACCTGTCCTCGTCAAACTCCTGGAGCGCTCCTGGGGTTGAGCACCAACCTGGGCCAACGTTTGTTTGCAGGCATGAAAGTCCTTACGCCTGGAGAACAAAGGCCTTCCCAGGCAGAAAAATACACCGGTATGGACCTGGACATAGATTTGGCGGAAGGCAAAACGACCACGATCGAGAAATCTGTGATCTTGTTTACCCCCAGGGATACTTGCCAGCCCCTCGATCAAGTCTGGGAGAGGGGGATGGATCTTCTGCAGGAAACGGACCAGCCTTATTCGGAAATCCTCGAACAGAATAAAGCCTATTGGGATGATTTTTGGGCCAGGGCGGATATCGCCATCGATGGGGATCCCGAAACGCAGCAGGGGATCCGTTTCTGCATTTTCCAGATGCAACAAACCTATCGTGGAATTTTGGAAGGAGCCAACATCGGTGCGAAAGGCTTGACCGGTGAAGCCTATAACGGAAACGCATTCTGGGATACCGAAACCTATTGTCTGCCATTCTACCTATTCAGTAATCCTCCCGCAGCCAGAGCGCTGCTCGATTTTCGCTATAAGACTCTCCCGCAGGCGCTGGAGCGGGCGAAGGACCTGGATTGCCAGGGCGCTTGTTACCCGGTGGCGACTTCAGATGGCAGCGAAAGCTGCACTCTGTGGCAGCACGCCAGCCTGCAATTACAACCGACCACTGGTGTGGCGTACGGGATCTGGCATTACGTGCATGTCAGCGGCGATACCCCCTTCTTGAGCAACTGTGGGGCAGAGATGTTGGTGCAAATTTGCCGCTTCCTGGCCAGCCGGGGGCAATGGTCTCCGCAGGGAAAATTTGGTTACTATGCCGTGATGGGGCCTGACGAATTCAAGATGATGGTCAACCACAACGCCTATACCAATTACATGGCCAAGCGGACTTTTGAATACACCCTGCAGGTCCTGGCGGAAATGGATCCAACCACAATCGGATGCACCGAGGCTGAACGGGAGATGTGGCGGCAAATGGCTACAGCGATGTTCATTCCCGAGGATCCACAGACTGGTTTATTTGAACAACACGAAGGTTTTTTCAACCTGCCTCATTTGGAAGTGGATTCCATTCCTGTAGAGGACTTTCCCCTTTACTCCCACTGGTCCTACGACCGGATCTTCCGCAATGACATGATCAAACAGCCGGACGTGTTGATGTTCATGTTCCTTTACAACCAATCCTTTTCACGGCAGGAAAAACAGGTCAATTACGATTATTACGAACCGCGTTGCATTCATGAATCATCCCTCTCGCCTTCGGTGCATTCCATTCTTGCAGCCGAACTGGGTCGACCCGAGGCGGCTTTCGAGTTCTTCCGCTTCGCTGCCCGCATTGACCTGGATAACTACAACCGAAATACGAGCGAAGGCATTCATATCACTTCAATCGCGGCAGCCTGGATGAATATCGTCTACGGGTTCGGAGGAATGCGCTCGGATGGCGAATTGCTGTCGTTCGAACCCTCCATCCCCTCGCACTGGAGCAGGTATTGTTTCCAGGTCGCGTATCGAGGATCGGTCTTGACGGATGGATGTTTCCCAGGAAAAGGCTTTGATCAGGGTGGCAGAAGGTGGGCCGGTGACCGTTTGGTTTATGGGACAGCTAAAGGAAATTAATCAGGAAGGCATCTCGGCGGTAATTTGAACCCCGACGATAAATGGTCTTATCATGGACTGGAAAATCACCGAAACGAACCAACTCTCTTCAGATGATGTCGATCGACAGGGGAACAAGCTGCTAACCGGAAATGGCTATATCGGCTATAGAGGCACGCTGGATGAATATACGCGGGAGCAGAAAGCCGCCACGATTGTCTCTGGGCTTTACGATCAGGTAGGGGATGCGTGGCGTGAGCCGGTCAACCTGCCTAACGGCGGGCTTGATCCAGGTGGTCTATAAAGGCGAGCCCCTGCATGCTCTGACGGGCAAGATAATTGACCACAGCCAGGGTTTGGACTTGCAAACAGCCATCCACGAGCGCCGGACTACATTCGAGGCTGTTGACGGGACGCACATCCGCATCCGGTCTCGGCGTTTCGTAAGCTTGGCGCGACGGCAACTACTCTGTATTGAATTTTCTATTGAAGCGGATCGTGAAGCGGAAGTGGATATTCTCACTGGTATCGATACGGATGTATGGGATATCAATGGCCCGCACTTGGAAAATATAACCACTCATGAGCAGGAAGATATCCTTTCAATCACGGCTTCCACCCACGAAAATGGGATCGCTGTTGCGGTTTCAGAATCTATTACAGGACTGGAGCAAACCCATCCAGGCGAATTATCAATTTGAGCGAAATGGTATTGAAAAAGAGAAGCGTCAATCTGGTGGGTTTCGTTCATTTCGTGGCCTGCAGGTCAAGAATGGTCTTACCCTTAACAAATATATATCCCACATGACCGGCCTTGAAGAGGCTTCCTCCCTTGAGGCCAGCCGCAATTTGTGCATAGAAGCTGCTGCTCTCGGTTTTGAAGCCCTCCTCAACGAACACAGCGCCCTCTGGCATCAGCGTTGGGAGGCTTGTGATATCCAAATCGAAGGTGACGAGGAGGCCCAGCAAGCTCTACGCTTCAGCCTGTACCATTTACTTTCAATTGTTCCCGCTCATACCCAGCACGCTTCTATTCCCGCGCGCGGAATGTCGGGCCAGATGTACAAAGGGGCCATTTTCTGGGATACCGAAATTTTTATGCTGCCTTTCTTCAGCCACACTTTTCCTGACTATGCGCGCAATCTTCTCCTTTACCGTTACCATACCCTTTCAGGCGCTCGCCGAAAAGCTCAAGAATACGGGTACCGGGGCGCATTCTATGCCTGGGAGAGCCAGGATACTGGCGATGATGCCTGCAGCCTCTTCAATGTCACCGATATATTCACCAATAGACCCGTCCGTACGTATTTCCGGGACAAACAGATCCACATCAGTGCCGACATTCCTTATGCCTACTGGCAATATTACACGGTCACAGGCGATGAATCCATCTGGCGGGACGGCGGCGCGGAGGTCGTTTTTGAGTGTGCGCGTTTTTTCCTATCTTATCTCTACTATAACCCTGGCAAGCGCCGCTATGAAATCCTGGATGTGACTGGCGCGGATGAATACCACGAACGCGTCCACAACAACGCCTTTACGAACAGGATGGTTGCTCACACCTTCGACATCTGCCAGCGTATAGCCAAAATCCTGCATGACACGGCGCCGGATTTCTATGCCCGGTTGATGGGATCCCTTGATTTCGAAGCCGACCTAGCCCTTATCAGTGAGGTGTCATCCGCCCTTTTCCAGCCGGACCTAACGGCTACAGGGAACCTGATCCCGCAGTTTGACGGCTACTTTGCACTTGAAAACCCCTCGCTCGAAACTCTGCTGGAGCGCAGGTTGCACCCAAACGAATATTTAGGTGGTGGGAACGGCCTGGCGACAACCACGCAAATCATTAAGCAGGCCGATGTGGTGTTGATGTTGTATCTCTTCGAAAGTCGATATACTTTGGCCGCAAAAAATGCCAATTGGGAGTACTACGAACCTCGAACTGAACACGGCTCCAGCCTCAGCCCTTGCTCCTATTCGGTCATTGCTGCGCACCTCGGTAAACTGGATTGGGCCTATAAATACTTTATGAAGACTGCCACGATTGACCTGATCGGGAATGGCAAGCAATATGCTGGCAGCCTTTATATAGGCGGCACGCACCCCGCCGGCAGTGGGGGCGCATGGATTTCCATCGTAATGGGATTTTGCGGCCTCGAATGTTCCAGGGATACCATCACCTTGCAACCTAACCTTCCGGTTCATTGGCAGAAAGTGACTCTGCCCATCATTTTTCATGATCAACGCTTACGGATCAGCATCACCCATGAGCATGTCGCAATCACACCGGTGAATCCGCTTAAGGAAAGCCTGTCGCTTATCAGTAAACGAATCGATCTATTCCCTCCATTCCAATGGCGAGCTGACCATCCCTCTTCCGAATTTGCTGGAACGCCAGTAATCCGCAGCGATGCTGAATTCAAGAGTATCGTGATGATCAAGGATATGCGCGCAGCCATTTTCGACCTGGACGGTGTCATCGTCGATACAGCCAAATATCATTACCTGGCCTGGAAACGCCTGGCCAAGGAATATGGTTTTGATATCTGCGAGAGTGATAACGAACGCTTGAAAGGTGTTAGCCGACTTCGCTCTCTTGATATCCTTCTCGAGATCGGGGGTCTGCGTGTGGATGATGCCACCAAACTGGATATGGCTGCGAAAAAGAATGACTGGTATGTCGAATATATTAACCAATTGAGCGAAGCGGAAGTTCTGCCGGGGGCGAAGGACTATCTGCGGCTTATCCGCCGCAAGGGCGTGAGAACAGCCCTGGGGTCCGCCAGTAAAAATGCGCCCTTGATCCTGGAGAAGTTAGCGCATACAATCCCTTTTCGACGTCGTAATCGATGGTAACAAGGCCCAGCAGGCAAAACCGGACCCGCAGGTGTTCCTGCTTGCTGCCAGAAGAACTCAATATGCCGCCGGAGAGATTGCGTGGTGTTTGAAGATGCCGAAGCCGGCATCGAAGCGGCTCGGCGAGCGGGTATGGGTACTGTGGGTATTGGCAGCCCGCTGGCGCTCCAGAATGCAGATGTGGTCATGCCGGGATTGAATTATTTGATGTTGCTAATGGCTGCCTAGGACAGGGTGGCGAAATTTCCAGATCCATTCCAGAGAGCATCACGTAAAAATAATATATCGACCGAGAGGCGGGGGAGTGCAATCGTGAAACGATCACTTTCATCCACGAAGACAATTTCCCAATTCTTGAAAAAAAAGAATTGGACCTCGAAAATATCTATAAAGTGTAAATAATCCCTAATATGATCTATAATAGGTACAATTGCGCGTAGCCACTATCCTTTCCAAATCTGCCTATAATAATATTGTAGCCACGAGGGGAGGGGGAGTCGATTTGTGAATTGGTTAACGTATTTTTTTATTAAGCGGGCCGATAAACATCACTTGAATGGAAATTACTGGCAGAGATGGGTTACCAATAGTCTCCAATTTACCCTGCCCCGTCTCGTATAACTCCGGACTCGTGGAATATGCCCAACATTGACTTGGGGAAATGCTTCTTTATTAATTTTCCAGATGAACCATACCATCGAATTCCAGAGAAGGGAATTCCACCTCATGGCGAGAGCGCACAACGAAACCCAAGGGTGATATCTGAATCATCTGGGCTGGCCCAGCCACGGTAAGCTGCCCGCTGACCATCCTCGGGGTCGTGCCACGAGCCGCCGCGCAAGACACGGTATTCACCGGCAGCCGGGCCGCCAGGATTGCCGGGGGGCGAACTCTGATAATAGGTTTCACCAGCCCAATCATTTACCCATTCCCATACGTTTCCGGTCATATCCAAAGCCCCGTACGGGCTGGCGCCTGAGGGATAGTTTCCAACCGGCGAGGAAAGCTGAAAACCGTCGTCGAAAGCAGTGTTCCCGCGACTCGCGTTTAGACTGGCGTCTGCAAAATTCAGGCGTGCCCCATCAAAGTCATTGCCCCAGGGGAAAGTTCTCCCGTTTGTGCCACGCGCAGTTTTCTCCCATTCGGCTTCAGTCGGCAGGCGGCGCCCTGCCCATTCACAATACGCAAGGGCATCGTTCCACGAAACATGCACCACTGGATGTTGGCTGAGATTCGTCAGGTTGGAATCCGGCCCCAGCGGGTGCTGCCAGTCTGCGCCCTGGGTAGGTCCATCACTGCCGCTATTTGGATTGTAGACATAGGACGAGCCCGTTTTTTCGGCATCAGTCTGGTAGCCGCTTTGGTTGACAAAGGTTTCAAATATGGCATTGGTCACTTCGGTCTGGTCTATCCAATAGGAATCCAGAAAGACTGTGTGGACGGGTCTTTCATTGGCATAGCTGCTACTGTCGCTGCCCATCGTAAAATCCCCGCCTGGCACAAAGACCTGTGTCATACCGTCGGTTTCTGAGATCCGGGTGGAACCCAGGCCGGGCACTTCTGTGTTCACCAGCAGCTTGGTGTTCACCGGAACTTCAGTACCCACTGGTACTTCAGTATCGAGCGGCAGTTCGGTGGCAGACGGCGTTACCGTCCCAGAGAGATTGCAGGCCAGCAGCATGATGACAAGAATAGATAAGGTAAAAGAAATTCGTTTCATTGTTTTTCCTTCTTTAAAGTACTAATATGTACCACTACTTACGGATGTAAGTAATCGGTTCGACGATGGTGCTTGCGACCGGCGGCCACATGGTCAGGGTATCGCCATCGCAGGTGTAGCCGGTGGGGATGGCTGAGCCGACTGGGAAGTCCTCGGGCTGGACTGGAAAGGTGGTTGAGCCCATGTCAATGCCACCTGCCACAATCTTCACGCTGACCACCATATTCGTTGATCCACTCAGACCGATCAGTGTGGAGCCGTCCGCTGTATACGGTCCGCTGGAGAAGCCCTCGAAGGTATAAAACACCTCCGTGCCCGCATTGCCGCCCACGTTGGTCTCGTGAACCATGAGATTCTCATAGCCTCCTGAGCCGATGCCGCTGGCCTTGAAATCCATGAACATGATCCCGGTAACGCTTTCCACTGTTGGGAGATCCCCTCCGCCCGTGGAGATGACCGACTGCATATAGGCGAGGATGCTGTCGTTCGTCGCCTCCCATCGTCCGATCAGGCATTCGTCGCAGGGCGCTTCGGTGACCACGGTGGTAGCGATGGACTCTGTGCGTATGGTCGCGGGTGTGGTGGTAATGGCATAAATAATGTACGGCAGATCAGTACACCCACCGGCGGCAGTGGCCAGGGATGGAACTCCAACCACCCATAGTACCGATACGCGCGCCACCCCGAACGCCCCGACCCAACCGAGAGCGTTTCAACCGCAAAGCTTTTTTCGCTATCAAAGATGATCTTAAAGCGGGAAAAAACAAACGGATAGCTGGTGAAGTCCCTGGTGGTGATATCAGTGATCGAAAATATCTCGGTGGGATCAATCGTCAAGGCCATATTCGTTCCACCGCTATCCATCAGTGTTCTGTCAATAACGGAGCGAACAAATTCCTCGAAGGTTTCTTCCATGTTGTTTACGGCGCTCAACGCGGCAATCTGGGCCTCGCGACCGTGTGTAGTTGGCATGCTGCGCAGCATGGCGATCACTCCATCCGGGCCGATGCGGTTGCCCATGAACTGGAAGAAAACGTAATTTTCATAATCCATGTTCGTCAGGGGTTTGATCTTAGACTTCTCATTGAAAGAATCCGAGAACCGAGACTCGAAATTCACACGCGGGTAAACCCGGTTGCTGAAATATTCAGCCGAACCTTCCGCCCACCAGGACAAGTCCACTCCCGGCCCGTTTAATTGCTCGCGTAGGTTCCAGGCCTGGAAACAGTGGAAGATCTCGTGGGCGATGAGCTGCTTGAACGGCCCTGGTTCCCCGGGAATAGGAAGATCTATTTCCATCGCGGCGGGATTGATGATGACCGGGCAAGCTTCCGTTCCCGGGCGGAATGCTACTGTTTCCGTGGAGGCGTAAGTAGTCCAATCGATGGTATCCGTCGCGTCAGCCAGGGTGGTGAATACAAAATAGATCGGTTTGACTGGGCCATATTTCTGGTACTCGGGGATCGCCTGCTCAATGGCTTCCAGCGTAGCTGCATAATAGGGGTCGCGGCTGGCATCCCCATGCCAGGCGAGTGGGTAGTAGACCTTGTATATGTTGCCTGCAACCTTTATGTCACCAAACAGGAAACACGGGAAGGATGGGGTGCGACTATCAGGAAAACCTTCGGTCCATAATTTATGACACAATTGTGCGTCTTGCCTGACCGGGGCTGCCAGTCCGGCTCCGCGGCCGCCGTGGAGAGTGGCCTGAACCTTCGGGATCGAATACCGGTCGAGCGCCTCCTGGGAGGGAACGAGCAGGTTGAGCAGGCGGGTGATCTCATCTTTGACAGCTTGATCGGTTCCAGTCTGTAGGTAATCGCCTGCCATCCGGAGGATACCGGTGCCTTCGGTCTCCAGGATGCCTTGTCCTAGACTGGCCCCCCTGACCGGGATCTCTCCGGCAAAAAGTTTAAGCATAGTCACCAGGCCCACTTCCAGCGTCCACTCGCCGGAGGTTATCTTATTCTGCACGAGATCCGTATAATTGGTTGGCAATGGCTCAGGGATCGCAGTCGGGGCTGTTTCACCGGGCTGAGGCATTGCAGTTGGGTTTACTTCGCCGGGTTGAGGCGTTGCAATCCTGGGCAAATTACAGCCCGCCTGGGCGAGAATCAAAATTATAGATAGGATATTTGCGATTGCTTTTTTCATGGTTAATTTCCTTTTGCTCGAACAATTCATATTTAATAGACTGTGCTTCATTGTATGAAGTAATTCCACCCATTCTGCGTTACTTCTGGATATCCAAATTATTAATTGTCTATATGATACCAACTTTATCCTAATACTGGAAGACTACAAGGTTATTTTTAAGGTCATGCCCTTTCATTTGGCCGCGCTTTCCGTGTGGATATCTTGGATGCTTACCTATTAACCCAAAGTAAAGTCATTCTCGTAATGTTCTGCTCAGGGCAGGGAAGAGAGAGATTGTTTATCAGATAATTAAACAATAAGAGCGAAAGTATAGGCTACTTTCGCTCTTATTGTCCGGAATGCCGTGAGAACTCAAATTCAACAACTTGTGCGCGAGTCTAGAATTATGCGAGATTTCGAGTCCGGTCCGGAATTAGACGAGACTCAAAATATCCCGAAAGTGGCCGAAAATTAATCAAATGCGTATAGTCATAACCCCACCCATTTTTCTACTTTACAAATTAACCAATAAACACCAAACCGATCGCGACGTCTGGAATAGGTTAGGCTTTCCACTAAATGTGTGCTAATGGAAACAGTCTCGCCTGTGCTACACATTTAATAGTTAAGACTGAAGGGTAGTGCTAAGGTTGTAAACGGCGTATCTACTTATTAAGGGTTTGTGATAGTAATTTGCTATAATAGATCACAGTCACCATTCCTCAGCTGCACTCGGGAAGATACCGCATCATGAACAAGCAAGTTATCTTTAGTAATATCTCCGTGTATTCTCTTACCCACACGCTGATCGATGCTACATGCATTGGTACACTTTTTGCGATCGTCTCACAGAGCCAACTTGAGGTCAATCCCTACCTCTTAATCCTCTTCTATAACGGTCTTGCCTTCTCCACCCAACCATTATTCGGTCTTTTGGTCGATAAAATCAATTTACCGAAGATTTCTACATTAGCGGGAATCATTTTGGTAGGCACCTCGCCAATCCTTATGCAATTTCCTTTCCCCGCCATCCTCCTAGCTGGCCTGGGTAATGCACTCTTCCACGTAGGCGGTGGAGTAACGATCTTAAATCTTTCTAATGGAAAAGCTGCCATGCCAGGAATATTTGTGGCTCCAGGCGCGTTGGGATTAACGATAGGGGTATTGCTAGGGAAGAGCGGCAATTTCATTGCCGGGCCGTTTCTCATCATGCTTTTGTGCGCAGCCCTGTTGGTCCTAAAAATACCCACTGTTGAAATCCATGCACATCGCGAATATTCCGAAAACCTGAAATGGTTTGAGGCGGTGATTATGCTCCTCCTTGTTTCCATATCGATCAGGAGCATGGTTGGGTTGGGTCTGGTCTTCCCATGGAAAACCGACCTCACGTTACTCTACGTCTTGACCGGGGCGATTGTGGCGGGCAAAGCTCTCGGCGGGGTCCTGGGAGACAGGTACGGTTGGACCTTTGTGGCTGTTACGGGATTAGCCGCATCCATTCCGTTGTTAACATTCTTCCCCCATATTCCCATCCTGGCCATCTTCGGGATCTTCTTGTTTAACTTGAGCATGCCGATCACGCTCACTTGCCTTGCTCGAATGATGCCTGGAAAAAACGGTTTTGCCTTTGGGCTGACGACTTTAGCCTTGTTCATTGGCGCATTACCCTCCTTTTTTCAACTTTCCATCTGGGCGAGTCGTCCAGTGGTAATTGGCTGCGCGATAATAATATCTACGATCGCACTTTATTTTGGATTGCGCTTGTATAAACACTACTATAATAATCTACACAGTACAGAAGAACCGTAAAATAGACTATAACGAATATCTGAAGGAGAATACATGAACACCATACTTACCGCTTCTGCTCTACTTTTGCCTCCGCTGGATGTCGCTCCACCAGTCGTCCCAGTTGTGGCAATTTCAATCGGCGTGATAATTGCACTTGGCCTGTTTGTTCTTGGAATCGTTGGGGTTTGCGTCGTGGTGATCATTCTGATCAAAAAGAAGAATTCAACCAAGAATAAATCCTGAAGATACCCACCATGAGCACCTATGGTTGGTAGATATGTATTCGCACTCTTCCTGACCATCGTCCTTGAAGGAGCTGTTGCGTATCTATTTGGATTGCGCCAGAAAAGGCAATTGATCGCTCTGGTGATCATCAATGTTTTAACTCACACCACCTTGAACTACATCATCTTTATTCTAGGGTACATGGGTACCCGAAACCCAATACATTACATTATCGCCATGGAAATCATCATAGTTCTTGTTGAATGGCTTCTGTTGGTCTATGTGTTTGGTAAACCGAAAAAACAATTCCTCGCGATATCCGGCCTGGCAAATACCATATCATTTCTGGGAGGCTTGCTACTTTTCTGGACATGATCAGAAAATACGATGTGTTATCTGGCGCGTGAAATTATCGCATTACGTAGTTGCAAGATGCTACTATTGGGGTATTTAGTTGCTACTTATACAGCCTGCCCAAGTTCCTCGCTCGAAATATCACTTCGGAAGGATCGTTAACTCTATAGAAGGAACCCGCCAGTCAGTGGGGGCATTCACAAGCCCACGCTTATAGTTGATGACCTCAATCCTCTCCGGGACGACCTTAATAAGGAGTAGGTAATTCCAATCAGGAAACGCCTCACTCCAATAAGCCCTTTTCCGTTTCAACTTCTCCTGCATGTCATCCACAAGAACTGCCTTCCCGGTGATGACCACCGAGCCGGTCGCTTCTTTGTGATCGGCATAATATAGAGACACGTGGGGATTGGCCCGCATCTCTTCCACCTTTCGGCAGCGACTGTTCGTCGCCATCCAGATGACCATATCGTCGTCCGGAGGGAATGGATTCATCGTGCGAATCTGCGGGAACCCCCCCAGACCGAACGTGATCAATGCGCAGTAGGTTTGTTCTCCCATGATCTCGCGCGCCGCTGAGAGCATGGCTTCATGATCGACGGCCCTTTCTATTTCACCCATTCGTCCAACTCCTTATGTATTCAAACACGATTAAAGCTAATTATGCCGGAAAGCAGGCAGTCCACCATCCTCTTATTGATTAAAGTCGTATTCGTTCACGCCAGTGTCAATGATCAGGCTGGGTGTCTCGCCCGAGCGGAGTCGGAGTTCATTCCCATTCAGGAAGAAAAAGCGAGATGTATCTATCCAACGGACCTGCGTACAGGCAGGAGTGTCACTTATTAGTCGATCTTCACCCGTCGCCATGACTCCAACCTGTGTGGGGTCCCGGTAATACATGAAGTGGACAGAATCAGGCGTCCAACCTACCAATCCGGCCTGCCCAGTCTCGAACCAAACATAGGAGGAGGAAGAGCCGTCTGCTCGGATGGTTTTTATCAAATCTCCGCCAGGCACAGGAGTGAAATATACTACTGAACCACCATCGGGCGAGACATAAGGGAATGCAGTCCAGACGGGTGATGCGAGGAAGCTCGTCAAGAGCGCGGGTGTGCCGCTAACCGGCACGTGCCAAAAAGAGGCTGTAGCAGCGGGATCAAGTTGATCCTCTGCTGGAATGGCTACCCGGAAGGCAGTCGAATCAGTCAGCCATACCACTTGAGGAACATAGAACCATTCACTGTAAGTCATGACGGATGGGAAAGAAAGGGCTTCCGTATAAGAAGAACCATCCACTGCCAGCAGAAAAATGCGGTTGTTCTGGGATAAAGCCACGTATCGTCCATCTTGAGAAAATGTGGGCACACCGCCAGAACCTGGCGATTCCAGGTTGACGAGAGAGCCGGAAGGCAGGTCTGCATTGATGGAGAAAAGGTCGAAACGAGGGATTTGGAAGCCAGACTCTCCTGCAACGGTAAGAGTGTTGAAGTAGAGATTATGACTTAATGGTTGCCACAGGAAATCATTTACCTGGATAGATTCGCCTGAGCCATCGGCAAGAGAAGCCAGGAATGCAGAAGAGACCAGCTGCCGTTCCATCGTGGCATCTGCGTTTATGGCCCACAGCTCGGTGCCACGGCGGAAAGCCACCACTGTGCCATCAGCAGAGATGGAAGGCTGGCTATCGCTGCCGGCAAACGTGAGTTGCACCGGTGATGCGCCTTCGCTCCAAAGCCAAATGTTCCCGCCTTTGTTATAAGCAGCCCGCAGACCGATGGGTGGGATGGGAGTAATTGTAGGATCGGCAGGAAGTGGAGGTGAGATTGTGTCAGTCGAAGCCGCTGGTATGAAAGGTGTTTCAGTCGAAGTAGGAACGGTGCTCCCCGGAGCAGGAGTCCCGGTGGGAGTAAGATTGCACGCCAGTAGGGTAATGAGCAAAATAGAACCACACAGACTGAAGAGAACAGACCGTTTTTTCATAATATGCCTCCATACGCATATGATACAGTTCTCCAAGGATTTCAGCAAGCGCTTCGATTTATTTTTCCTTGTGTGGTGCATAATCAAGAAACCGTCTAAAAAAATCTTTTCCGTACAGAACCTCGCAGGAAAAGATTATTCTTGGAAAGCCCTCGTTTCACACAACCTGCTGAATGATCATTATTCGGTACCTCCCGAATCATCCAGGGAAGACAATCCCTTCCGAAGTGCATATAAAGTGGCTTGAACCCGGTTAGCCAGGTGCAGCTTACTGAGGATATTTCCAATATGTGTTCGGACCGTGGCATCGCCGATGACCAATTTCTCTGCGATTTCTTGATTACCAAGACCCTGGGACACCAACTGTAAGACTTCCAGTTCCCGTTCGGTTAGTGGTTCGGGTGTCGATGGACTTCCAGCAGGGTGGCTCAATTCCTCCAATACCTTTCGGGCGATACTGGGATGCAGGAACGGTACGCCGCGATGAATATTCTTGATGGCTTCGATCAAATCCTCGGGTTCAGAGTTTTTCAGTAGATATCCCAAAGCGCCAGCCTTGATTGCAGGAAAAACCTTGTCATCTGCCACAAAACTGGTAAGTGCCAAGATACGCGCCTTGGGCTGTCTCGCCATGATCTGTCGAATCGCTTCGATACCATCCATCCTCGGCATAACCAGATCCATCAAGATCACGTCCGGTTGGAGGGCATCTGCCAGCTTAATGGCTTCCAGACCATCACCTGCCTCTCCAATTACACTCATACCTTTCACTTCCGCCAACAAAGCGCGTATGCCCTTGCGGACGATGCCTTGATCGTCGACGATCAGGAGTCGGATTTGTTTTTGGGTCATGAACAATACCTCGAAATTCCAATTATGAAAGTTGTAATTGTACGGTGACAGTCAACTTCGTCCCTGTTTTCAGCGAGCTTTCTACCGTGAGACTTCCATTCATCTTCCGGACCCGTTCCTTGATCCCGCGCAGCCCCATCCCACCGCTCCCATCGGCTTCTTCGAGATTGAAACCTGTCCCATCGTCACTCAAAATCAGGCAAACGCTCTGTTCGGAATATTTCAGCTCAATACTCACGCTCCTGGCCTGGGCATGTTTCACAGAATTTGTGAGCCCTTCTTGAGCAATTCGATACAGTTCTTCTTCCATGGAAAGAGGTAACCGCCGCTCTCCTTCAACGCTGATCGCTGTCTTCAAGCCAGAACGACTTTCTACTGCCGCGAGCCTGCTTTGCAAGGCGGCCACCAGGCCATCTTTTTCCAAGATTGATGGGTGCAGCTCGAATACCAATAACCGCATTTCGAGCAAAGCTTCACGAGTCATTTCACGTAAATTCTTCAGGTTGTCGAGAGTAACCTCTTTTTTACCAGCCACAAGGGCTCTGCGAGCTGCTTCAGCGTAAAGGTTGACGCTATATAGAGCTTGGGTGACGGAATCGTGAAGCTCGCGGGATAATCTTTGGCGTTCTTCCATAACAGCCATCTGTTCAACCTGCTGATGGAGCTGTGTCTGGTCAATGACGATGGCAGCCTGGTCTGCAAAGAGACTAATAATTCGCAGGTCCTCCTTGGAAAAGCCTCCCACCTTGTTGATCACATCCAACACGCCGATGATGGTCGATTCAACTTTTAATGGGGCAGCAAGCAGTGTCTCGATACCCAGTTTGTGTAGGTAATCAAGATTGATCTTCGAAATATCGTTGAATATGACTGGTTCCCCTGAAAGGGCGGCCTGTCCAGCCAGAGATCGATCTATCGGCAGCCGGTCAAGAGCCGATAATTTGTCACCTACGGCGCTGGTGACCCGCAGCAAACCATTTTCGTCCAGAAGCAGGACCGCACTTCCAGTCGCATCGGTCAAATTCAATGCTACATTACAAATGATATCCAGTACTTCCTGGAGGCTGTGTTTTCGGAGCAGACTGGTTGTAACGCGTTGAACACCCTGATTCTCCGCCAACCTCTGGCGTGTCTCACCATAAAGCCGGGCATTCTCTACAGCCAGAGCTACCGAATTCGCGATCCCACTGGCCAACTCGACATCCTCCCGGGTAATCGTGTACATCTCCCCCAGGGTATAGTTCAAAGCCATCCCCAGCACACGCCCGCTTAAGCAAATCGGCACGACCAGCATCGAGCGAATATCCCACGGCGGGAGTATCTCGTGATTGACGCGCGGGTCTGTCCTTGCATCCTGACAAATGACCGGATTTTTGCTCTGCAGGGCTTCTTGAACGAGTGGAAACTGTTCCGGGGGGATTTGTAAATGCTTAATAAGTGCAAGCTGAGAATTACTCAGGCTTTTTGTCCCCGCATGTCGCACGAGTATATTTTTTTCATCATCTAGAAGGTAGATTCCGCAATGAAGCATCCCTGTTGCGAAAGCCAGGGTTTCGGCAATCCGTTCCATGACCAGGTTCAGTTCCAGGGATCCACTTGCCATCTGGACCGAGCGCAGCATCAGGTCTGTACGCTCCTGCGATTTACGCAGCTCGGCATTTAACTGCTGTAAATCCTGCACTACCCTTTCGTGAATGACAATCTCATCGACCAGGGCTTGCTTCGCTCGCGCAAGCTCTTTTGCCAGCCGCAGACTTTCTGTAGTCGGATTCTTCTTTGGCCTCTCGCAATTCATTCTCCACTTCATCGGTCGGGTAAATAGGGAGGATACTTTACTTCCGTCTCAATGATACTGTAAAAGTCGTTCCCTTGCCGACCTGGCTGGCCACTTCCACCTGGCCTCCAAACCGATCGAGATACTGCTTGACAATGCTGAGGCCCAACCCTGTTCCGGTTATGCCTTCCTGGTGTGCATTCTTAGCCCTGAAAAACTCATCCCAAATATGCGGGATGTCTTCCTCGGGGATGCCTATACCGGTATCGGATACACGGATTTTGACAAACTCTGGTTCTTTGTCGATCGAAACTTCAACAATACCATTTAGTTTCGAATACTTGATTGCGTTGCCGATAAGATTCCTGATAACCGTATTCAAACCGCTTTCTGTTGCCATCACTGTGAGCGGTTTGGCAGGAGCGTTAAACCTAATCACAACTTGCTGATTCTTTGCTTCTTCTGCAAATCTCTCAATGACTTGGCGCATGACCGGCTGTATCTGGACCTTATCCAACGGACGATCGGTTTCGATTGACCTGCTGGATGCCAGCATGAGGATGTCATTGATCATATTCAGCATAAAATCGAGCCTGGCCTCCACCCTCGCCAACAATTCTGATTGTTGCGGCTTGAGTTCGCCGGCTAAACCACGTAGAAGTGTGCGGACCAGACTTTGTGCACCGCTGATCGGTGAGCGCAGTTCATGCGACATCATGAGCAGGAAAGAGGATTTAAATTCGTTCAATCTTTCGGCTTCATCCCTGGCGCGGGTCAATTCAACCGTGTCGCGCTCGATGTCTTGCAGCCGTCTGGTTTCCAATGACAGTCGTCGCTTTTCAAGACCCTGATTGACTGTCATCAAAAGCATATCAGCCGTGAAAGGCTTGGAAATAAAGTTATAGGCCCCATTCTTGATGGTATCGACTGCCAGTTCCACGGTTGCATAGCCGGTGATAATGATGGAAACGGTCTCAGGATCTCGGCTTCGGATGGGTTCCAGCAGATCGATACCTTTTCCGTCTGGCAGCATCACATCCACAAGCACCAGATCGAATGACTCTTCCTTGATCTTGCTCAATCCCTCCTGAAAATTCTCCGCAGTATCCACTATGTATCCCTGTGGCTGCAAGACCCGGCAGCAGCCCTGCCGAATTCCTGTTTCGTCATCAATAACCAGAATCCTGCCTTTGTTATTCATACTCCTCCAGAAACCTATCCGATCATTTCCTTGAAAGCAGAGGCCTGATTTGAACCTCCATCCTGCAGGTGCACGGGTAATGTGATATTAACTGTCGTTCCGTGATTGACCCGACTCTGGACAGTGATCTGTCCGTGGTGCAGCTTAATGATTCCATACACGATGGAAAGTCCAAGCCCCGTCCCTTTTCCGGCTGGTTTGGTTGTGAAAAAGGGTGTAAATAGCTTGCTCAGGCTTTCTGGCGGGATACCAGAGCCCGTGTCCGAGATTTGAATTTCAACCGATAGAGGTTCAACTACGTGGGTTGAAAAAGTAATCGTACCGACATTCGCCATCGCATATGCAGAATTCGATATTAGGTTCACAAAAACTTGCTGTAACTGTGCCGCGTCTGCCTGAATTACGGGCAGATTTGAATCGAACTGACGGACGAAATCGATCTTTTCGAAACCCGGATGGGCATGAGTTTTCCGGATCACTTCTTCCAACAGCGAGTGCAAATTGACATCCTGGGCCAGGATTTCATGCTGCCGGGCGAAGTTTAATAGATCGGCCACAATGGTCTTGCAGCGATGGACCTCATTGATGACCATTATTAGATCCTCTCTGTGAGGGTCATCCACGGCTGCCTCTTTGAACATCATATCGGAATATAACAAGATCGTTCCCAATGGGTTATTGAGTTCATGAGCTACCCCGGCGGCAAGCTGCCCCACGGACGCCAGTTTTGCCTGATGCAGCAATTCTTTTTCCGATTCTTGTAAAGTAACTACCATATTATTAAATGAACGTCCCAACTGTGCAATTTCACCTTTGCCGGTGGCCTCCACACGCACATTCATGTCTCCCTGGGCCAGGCGGCGGTTCGCCTCTACCAACATTGCGATTGGACGTGTGATTAGGCGCGCGATGGGGACGGCAATCACGCCTGCCACAAGGATACTTACGAGAGCAATCCAAGCCGCACGGGTATTAAACGCCACCACCAAACTCTCAAAGATGGTTTCGCGCACCCCAACGTACATCATCCCCACAACGTTGTCCTGGAAATTCTTGAGAGGTTCATAGCTGCCTATATACCAGTTGTTCACGACGAAAACACGCCCGCTGTAATTCTCACCTTGCACCAACACTTTTTGATACACATCTTGCGCAACCCGTGTTCCCACAGCGCGTCCACCGGAATCGTCCGGTACGTTAGTAGAAACCCGCAGATCACCCAGGAAAACCGTCATTGTCTCGACTTTAGCCTCGTTTTTTAAATGATCTACCAGGCTAAAGTCATTGTTGAAAAGATATGCAGTCAGTACGGCTCCATTGATTTGGCCGCCCGGGTCTAATGTCGGATAGACTCCTACGATCGCCAGTCCAGCCTTGCCTTCACTAACGTCAAATGGATTAGGCATGGCTTTTGGCGTATCTTCCACTTCGATAAGGGCTTGTTTTTCCAGACCGACTGTTGCCAGATAAACATCCTGGATCACCTCAGTGCCGGAGATGGGTTTTCCAGTTGTCAATACCCTGGTCACAATAGGTAATTCCCCCCAATTTCCCACGGTAAAGGCAGGGGATAACCTCCCATCTGCCGTAATGGAACGACCGGCGACGATTTCGCCGCTTGAGTCTATGACCACCACCACGCGTGTCCCGTCCAGGATCGGGGCCGCAATCATGCGGCCGACTACCTGATCAATCGTTTGAAGACTACCATAGACGCCATTCAAAGCATCTGGCAAATGAGCGACCGTTTGTGGATCGAACGCTACAAACTGGCTGAGGCTCAGCACTGCGTTGATTTTTTGCTGATAGAAACCATCCACTAAGTCCAAGTCACGCTGCAGACGATCCGTTTGGGCATTCAAAAGGTACTCATTGATTACCCGAGAGGTGAGCCAACGCATTGAGACCCGGCTGCCAGAACGGCAACCAGGACAAAGGAGGCTATCAGGACATTCAATAAACGTCCGCCGAACGGCAGATGGATAAATCGTTTCATGCGGTTAGGCTCCGCAGCTCAATCAGGATCGACCGAAAAACAAATGACACAAAGCGGGGAAAGACTAAATCGCCCGGGTTGGGGCAGGCTATCTCCACAATGCATTAGTCCAGCTGATGTCCAAACATGGTCGCTTTCAGGATTTTTTCCGTCCGAGGATCCAAGAAACTTTTTTGGTCAGGTCATCGGGATCGATGGGCTTGTCCACAAACAATTCCACCGGCAGATAATCGATATCCGGTTCGTAGCGCATGGGCGTGGTGCTGTGGATGGCGGTCAGCATCAGGATGGGGGTATCTTTGAATTGTTTCAGGTCCGAGGCCGGATCGGGGCTGTGCAATTTGAGTGCCAGTTGGAAACCCTCGGTGTGTGTTTCCATCATGACATCCAGGATGATCAACTCCGGTCTTTCGGTCTTGACCTTCTCCAAGCCAGCTTTTCCGCTGTTGGCGGCCACGATTTGATGACCGGCATTTTCCAGAGTCAAACGCACAGCCGTCACGATATCGGGATCGTCATCGATGATCAAAATTTTAGCCATTTTCTTTTCCTTTCCAGAGATTGGTTGGTGGATTTCAAATCGATTTTCCGGAAAATTCCAGAATCTCGCTGATCTTCTTAATCACGGTTTCGGCTGCATCCTGAACCATGGGTGAAAGTGGGGTACCGACCTGGGTCTGCGCAGGCTGAATGCCGAGAAGGGCCACTTCACAGTTCAGTTCCGATGTCAGGTAACCTGCCAGGAGATGCAGCGGCAAGGTATGGGTCGATGCGCTGAATCCGCTTGTATCCTGCCAGGACAGCCACCCGGTATCCCCGGGTTCCAGGTCCATTAAGGCCGCATCCACCAGCAGGACCAGATCCGGCTTGAATCGACGCAGCGTACCGGTGAAATTCTCAGGCGCCGGGCCGCCCTGGATTGCCAGGAATCTTTCACAGGCGGGGTGCAGTTGACCCAACCGGCCGGCTAACCATACGCCCACCGCATCGTCGCCATATAACTCATGTCCAATGCCAAGGACCGCCAGGCGTGGGGCACACTCAGGCTTTTGCAGGCGTTTCAGGTCCGCTTGCAGGCTTTCCTGCCAGGGCTTCTGAAATGTCATCTGGCATCTCCAAAATTCACCGTAAAAGGCGTCTTATCCAAAGCAGCCAGTTCCCACTGGTCATTGACCATACTGAGGGAACCCTGCCGGCAGCTTTCCACGCATTGCCCACAGAACAGGCACTGGTCAGTGTGGTAGGTAAACACAAAACGTTTTTCTTTCCTATCCAGGACCGTCACATGGATGGCGCTGGATGGACAATCCATTGCACATAAACCGCAGCCGGTGCAAGACTGTTGGTTCCACTTCAGAAAACTGCGCAACCGAGGCGGGTTGACTTGCCGGACAAATGGGTAATTCTCAGTCGCTGGCCGGCGGAATAAGGACCCGGATATATCTGAAAACATCGTACCGAATTTCATTACTTCACATCCTCTTTAACAATATCAAGACCAACCATTGTAACAATACCAGGATTGTGCCATAGCGCCACCACAGGCCCACTGTCTGGTCGATCCGCAGGCGGGTAAACAATGATTGGATTCCCACCAGTGTGAGCAACAACGCCAGCGTTTTAGCCAGGAACCAGAGCGGATTGGATACTCCGCCGAGGTAAATAGCAGCCACCAGGGTCAGCCCGATGATCAGTTCAACTGCTTTGGCAAGTTGAAAAAATGCCAGGCCTCGCCCGCTGTATTCGGTTAACGCTCCGGCGGAAATCTCCGTATGGGCTTCGGGAGCATCGAAAGGTGGCATTTCCAGTTTACCCATCAGGCCGATCAGGGCAACGATGAATCCCACCGGCTGGACCAGGATCAGCCAATGGCTTTGTGCATACGTTGCGATCGTGCTGATCTGCCAGCTGCCGACGGTTACCGCTGGAATCAGCAAGGCCAGCAGAAATGGCGCTTCGTAGGAAAAAACCTGGGTCAACGTTCGGGTGGCCCCGATCATGGAGAAGCGATCCAGGGTGTTCGTCCCGGCCAGACCCAGGCACAGGGTCAGAAGGCTGAGCAGGTACAACGTCACGATCAGATCGCCCGGGAAACTAAACGCGGGTTCAATCCCCGCCATGGGGACATAGATGGCTGCTGTCAGCCCGCCTGCCAGCGCAACGATCGGCAGGCCAATGAACAGGACCTTGTTGGCCTTGTCGGGAATGATCTCTTCTTTTGCCAGCAGCTTGACGATGTCGGCCAGGGGCTGGAACCAGCGCGGGCCTACCCGGTTCTGGAGCAGGGCCAGAAGTTTCCGGTCGACCCATTCATAAGCCAGGCCTCCCGCCAACAGGGATATGCCGCCCGGGAAAACCACCAGGGCTACAATTGCCAATAGACCGTTCATTTCTTCAGACCCTCATAAAACTTGATCCCGTACTGGCGAAGATCCTCCCATTTCATCATCGAGGAATTGTTGATTCCCGGCTTTTTTAAGTTCGACGGTCCGATCGTTGCAGGAGAAGCATGGGTCGATGCCAGCAAGGATCAATGGGACATCGGCCAGTTGGTGCCCGACTGCCAGCTTGATGACCGAAGTCATATTGCAGATGGTGGGTGTGCGCACCTTGAGACGCTCGGGTTTGTCGGTGCCATTGCTTTTGATGAAATAATACAGTTCACCGCGTGGCGCTTCAACCCGCATCACCACCTCGCCTGCCGGAATGCGCCGGGGAAAACGCACCGCCAATTCGCTTTCGGGGAGCGTATCCAGGATCTGGCGGATTAGACGGAAACTCTCGAACAATTCATTCACGCGCACCACAAAGCGGGCTTCCAGGTCGCCGCGTGTATCCAATGCCATGGTGACCGGATATTGCTGTATAGGCCGCGTAAGGTGACTCCACCCTGACGTCGCGTGCCACATTGGACGCACGCGCGGTTGGCCCGATCGCGCCCATAACTTCCGCCTGGGAACGTGACATCACTGCAATCCCGCGTGTGCGCTGCAGGAACATGGTGTCGTTTGTCAACACATCAAAATAATGGTGCGTCCGTTCTTCCAGGAAATCAATCCCGCTGAGGATGGCTGCTTTCTGATCCTTGTCTATGTCGCATTTTACGCCGCCCAATATATTCGCCGAATAGTTGACCCGGTTACCGGTCAATCCTTCGAGCAGGTCCATTACCGTTTCCCGGTCACGCCAGGAATACATGAAGAGCGTCTCAAAGCCGGCTTCGTGGGCAGATACGCCTATCCAGAGGAAATGGCTGTGGATGCGTTCCAACTCGGCAACCAACACCCGGATAGCCTGGGCACGCGTGCCGGAGCTTCCACATGGGCCAATTGCTCTACCGCTAAACAATAAGCAGTCGCATGAATGTGGGAACAGATCCCGCAGATACGCTCGAGCAAATAAAGGTCCTGGATCCAGTTGCGTTGCTCGGCGGCCTTCTCGATCCCGCGATGCGCGTACCCCAGCCGCACATAGGCCTTCGTAACGATCTCGCCATCCACCGTGAATTGAAAACTTCCCGGCTCTTTCAGTGCAGGATGCTGTGGGCCAATTGAAATCGTAAAGCGTTCAGGTTCTCGTTTTGTCGCCATTTTTTTCTCGTTCCTATGATGGGGCAGAAAGCGACTTGGGATCAAAGTCTTTCCGCATAGGGTAAACACCATCCGGCCAATCGTCTGGCAAATAAAGGCGGTCGGGTGTGTGCAGGCCAGTCATCTCAATACCAAACATCTCTTGCAATTCGCGCTCGAAGACTTCCGCACCTGGCACCACCTCACACAGGCTGGGGAGAGCGCCGCCTTCCCGCGGCACGCGTACCCGTAGTGCGATGACAGCATCCCCCGGGCAGAAATGGTAGATGACTTCCATCTCTTTCAACTCCGGACCTAGGTCCAGGCAGACGATGGCAGAAAGGTAGCCCAGCCGTTTCACCCGTAGACCGACAACGATGGGTACCAGTTCCTTCAGCGAATTCACCTTCACGTCCAACTGCTTCGGATTGGGCCGGGATATTTCCGTGGTCCAGTCCCAGGACTGAACGATGCCGCTGGCTAATGTCAGGATCTCTTCCGTATTCATGCCAACACCTTCTCACTATCGGATATTTGAGGTACTGTTTTCGGAGCGGGGGAGGATAGGCTGCTCAACAATTTAACCACGCCATCAATGATTGCTTCAGGTCGAGGCGGGCATCCGGGAATGTAAGCATCCACGGGGATGACTTTGTCGATGCCATCCATCACATTGTAACATCCCTGGAAAACGCCTCCTGTGATAGCACAGGAGCCAATGGCTACCACGTACTTCGGTTCAGGCATTTGTTCATAGATCCGCAGGAGGCGTTCACGTGCCTGGCGGGTGACCGGGCCGGTGCAAAGTAATATATCCGCCTGGCGCGGGCTGGCCTGCAGTTTGATGCCAAGGCGTTCCACGTCAAAGCGTGGGGTAAGTGTAGCCAGGATCTCGATATCACAGCCATTGCAGGACCCACTGTTGAAATGCAAAACCCAGGGTGAGTTGATGCGCGCCCATTTTTTTAGCCCGTTCATGACTTCATGGATCAGTCCTTTATTCTGTTTCACAATAAAACTCCTATCAACCTAAGATCAATGCGAATAGTGCGACCAATAAACCGATCAGGTAAATGATCATGACTGGGGATCCACTTCCTGTGCTCATTACCAAAACACCCAAATGAAGAACAGCAAAGAACAATGCCACCACAAAGAACGGCCGGTAGCCCGGTGCAGCCAGGCGGGTGGGGGGAGCTTCACCGCTCGAATACGTGCTTGACTTGAGCGCCGAGGTGGTTCCGGACTTGCCAGCCAATCCTTTTGCGAAAAGGGAAAGCAGTCCTACCAGGAGCAGGTAGATCAGGAAAGCGATGGGGGGAGTCAGAATTATTTTCATTGTTTATCCGATAAGTTAACGACCCAGGCTTGCCAATAATGCCTGACCCGCCGGTATGGTCAGCCAGTTCATCAGGCCAGGCCAGAAGCCGATCAGGATCACGGCTAACCCCGCCACAACCAGCGGGATGCTCATTGCCAGAGGCAGGCGTTTCCCTTGTCTGACTCTGGCGGAAGGTTCCACTCGATACATGGCATTGACCAGCGGTGCATAATACGCCAACGACAGAACGCTGTTCAATGCAGCAAAGACGACAGCCAGCTCTATCCACAGGTTGTGAGTCTGAAAGCCTGCCACAAAGATCTGCCACTTGACATAAAGCCCGCCAGCGGAGGCAGACCACCAAGCGCTAATACCGCAATGCTCAGGCTCAAGGCGACCAAGGGATAACGGCGTCCCGCCCCGGCCAGATCCGCAAGGACCAGCGGTTCATGGTCTCCAGCACGGATGTGCAGGGTGTACAGCAGGGCTCCGGCCGACAAGGAAGGCTAATCCTTTCATCAGGGCATGGTTGAACAAATGGAACATGCTGCCTTGGGCTCCGTTTGCATTTCCGCTGAAGAATGCGATTCCCACTCCCAGCAGCATGTAGCCAACCTGTGCCACACTGGAATAGGCCAGTAGCCGCTTGACCTGTTTCTGCTGGAGCGCCATCAGGTTGCCAACGATCATATTGATAACCGCAAAACCGATCAATAAAGCCGGCCAGGAGACCGTTACGGTCAATAGCGCACCCAGGGTGCGCAGCAAGGCGATCAAACCAGCCTCGATAACTACGCCCGAAAGCATGGCGCTGATCCCGCTGGGAGCCTGTGAGTGGGCATCCGGCAGCCAGGTGTGCAGAGGGACTAAGGCCGCTTTGACACCAAACCCTATAATGAACAATGCGCCTGCCGTAAGCAGCAGAGGGGATGATGTTGTTATCCTGCGGATGTGATCCAGTTCCAAAGAGCCGGTCGCTGCCAGGACAAGCGCAATCCCAACGACGATGAGAGCCGAACCGGCAGCACTCTGGACCAGGTACTTGATACCTGCCTCCAGGGAAGTTGGCCTTTCCCGGTAGAATGCCACCAACAAATATGAGGTAACCGCCATCGCTTCGAACCAGATCCACAGGTTGAACAAGTCGGTTGCGCAGCCCAGGCCGATGATCATGCTGATCATCAACACCAGCATTGCATAGAATTTTTCCTGACCGGCCTCCCGGGAGAGATACGGGCCGGAATAGAGCACCACAATTGTACCCAACCCGAGTCCAACGGCTGCCAGCAGCAAACCTAACCCGTCCATTTGCAGGCGGATCGATCCCAGGGTGAATTCCATGGCTTTGCCATTGGCCAGTTGAAGGGCCGCAGAACCGAATGGGATCCAGGTCGCAGCCAATGACAACAGGGCGATCAGATTGGGAATGCGCCAGAACCTGGGCTGCTTTAGCAGGCGTCCGGTCAGGTAAATGATGGGGGATGCCAACATGGGCAGCAGGATCAGCCAGAGGAAACCAGGAATACTCATCTTGCACCTCGCACCAGGATCAGCAGGATGAGCACCAGTCCGCCAAAAATACCGGCGATGTTCCAGTTCAATTGCCCGGACTGAGTATGTTGCAGTGCGGAGGCAATCCTCTTGACCAGGATGACGAAGCGCTGGTTGACCCATTCGAACCCCAGGCCTGAAGAAACAACCGGCTTGAGCGTCCGGGTGAATTGTGCCAGTGCAGAGCGCCCGAACCAAAACCCAAATCCGATCGCGATCACTCCAAGTGTGATCCAGGTGGGCAGCGCCAGGATTATTTCTTCAACAATCATCAGAGTCGTTTCCGGTTCGACATGGTGGAAGGGCAGGCTGTCTGCCAGCATGCGGCTCAGACTGCCACCCAGCAGCCAGGTAGTCAGCGTGCCAATTGCAAGGATGGACAGGGAAACTCGCATTGCCGGAAGTCCGTCGTGAGCAGGTTCTGTTCCATGCCGGCTGCCATAGAAAACCATCCACACCAGGCGCAGGCTGTATAACGCCGTGATGCCTACACAGATGAGCATCCCAACGTAGGCCCACAATGGTCCGTTCGCCAGGCCGCCTTCGAGGATCAGATCTTTGCTAAAGAAGCCGTTCGCAAGGGGCAGCCCCACCAGCCCGAGCGTACCAATGATGAAGACCGCCCGGATAAAAGGCATCTTCTTCCCCAGTCCACCCATATTGTGCATATCGCGTGTTCCGACCGCGGTAATGATGGCACCTGCGCCAAGAAAGAGCAGCGCTTTGAAAATTGCATGGCTGAGCAAATGAAATTGGCTGGCGAAGATCGAACCTGTGCCGACTGCATAGACCATGAAACCCAGTTGGCTCACGGTCGAATACGCCAGGACGCGTTTTATATCGTCGGCAGCAATAGCCATGATGCCAGCCAACAACGCAGATAGCAGACCTACTACGGTCACGGCGGTGGTCCAACCTGTCACGTCTTCAAAGGCCGGATAGAACCGGGCCAGCAAGTAGACACCTGCGTTAACCATCGTGGCTGCATGGATCAGGGCGGTCACGGGCGTGGGGGCTTCCATCGCATCCGGCAGCCAGGAATGCAAAGGTACCTGTGCAGATTTGGCGGCAGCTGCAACCAGGAAACCAAAGGCCATCAGGCTCAAAACTCCCGCGGGGAGGCTGTACGCCTGGCTCAGAAAAGTGCCTATCTGGGTATCACCCAGATAGGCGTAGATCAGCAGTGCCCCTGCCAAAAGGCCAACCCCGCCAAGCTGGGTCATGATCAAAGCTTTTATTCCACCGGCGACGGCTTTCGGGTCGTCGTTATGGAACGAGATTAGCGCATACGAACAGAGGGCGGTGATTTCCCAGAAGAAGAAAGCAAATAATAAACTGCCCGAGAGACCCAGTCCAGCCATGGCGCCAATGAAGAACAGGATCAAGGCATAGTAACGAGCCAGCTGTTCTTCATGATGTTGCATGTAGTTGATCGAGAAAATGACGGCCAGGCTGCCGACCAGAGTGGCAATGACCGCGATTAAAATCCCCAGACCATCCGCGACGAGGGTGAAATCCCCAAAAATACCGCCGATGGGTATTCTTACGGCGACTGTATCAGTTGCAAACGGGAGCATTCCCACCGCACCCAGACCTGAGATCACTGCGAAAATCACAGCCAGGGTGTGCAAGCTTTTTGGATGCCGGTCACCCACAAGCCAGATGCAGACTGCACCCAACCAGGGCAAACCAATTGTCACCAATAATAACCAACTCAACATTGACTATCCTCGCAGACTTGACATTTCGCGGACATCCAGGGTACCCAGGTGCCGACGGATTTGCACACCCAGGGCGATACCGATGACCGCGACAATAGTATCAGCAACGATAACTGTGATCGCCAAACTTTGGCTCAAATTGATCTGACCACTGACGTGACCTGCTGCGACCAGCCCCAACAGAGCCGCCTTGACCAGGATCTGCAAGGCTACCACGATTTTGATCAAATTTCGGCAGACCAACAGGCCATAGAAGCCGGCCCCCAGCAAACCGATGACGCCGATCAATGCAACGGTGAATGGAGAAAGGCTCATTCAGATGACTCCGTTTGGTCCATGAATTGCCCTTCCATAGCCTGAAGTTCGCGGTCGCGTTCTGCCAAAATTTCTTCAGCAGCAGACCCTTCCAACGGTGCCTTGGCCTCGGCCAGGAGGCCCAGCAAACCTAGCACGCCGGAGAAGATCAACACGACCTGGACCAGCACATCCAACCCGCGTTGTCGCCATAGCACATCGCTCAATGTGCCTTCCGAAGTGATCGCGATAATAGGATTAACCGGGGCAGGCAAGATGTACCAACCCAACAGGAGAGCAAACAAAACA
This sequence comes from uncultured Chloroflexia bacterium, assembly GCA_963847105.1. Classification (GTDB taxonomy): domain Bacteria; phylum Chloroflexota; class Anaerolineae; order Anaerolineales; family Villigracilaceae; genus UBA877. Next base: position 1,048,290 of record CAWJYP010000003.1, read on the forward strand.
GAGATACCAATGAACAAAGGCCACGGTAAGACCGGCCGCGCATCGACAATATCATCACCGGCTATGCTGATAGCGAACACAAACAGGACGGTCACCAACCCGGCTCCCACACTTAATTCGATCACTGCAACCTGGCGCGCTCCGTATAAAAAGAATACAACGGATACCAGCGCACTTACCCCGGCAAGCCAGATGGCTGAGGTGAGCAATCGTCTGGCTCGCATAGCCGCGATGGAGAAAGCTGTTGCTAGGAGAAGCAATAACAGGATCGACATCCAGTATTCCTTGATTTGCTACGCAGTTGCCAGAACCAGTGCTACTTTTTTCTGTCCCTGCAGATAATTTTCGAGTGACACGCCATAGAATTCTGCCATGCTCTTGGGGTCGTCGATCTTTACCTTTGCCCATTTGGCCCGATCAAGGTCGCCGAACAGGTTGAAGCGCCCGTCGTAGACAGTCCCATCAGGCATGATGGACCCAAAAAGTTCATTTAGTTTGGATAACTGTTCTTCGGTCAAGTTGCGAGCGCCACGCAGGTTGACTTTATACAAGTCCGCGTTGGTGAAGTCCGTTCCTTCCAGATTCGCACCCTGCAGGCTGGCCCGGTTCAGTTTGGCGGCCAGGAATTTGGCATTGGTAAGGTCTGTATCATCGAGGTTGGCCTGATGGAGGTCAACATAGCACAAATCGGCTTCTTTCAAGTCAGCGCCCTGGAGGAAAGCCTGGCATAAAGCGATCCCGCGCAAGGAGCCGTCTGACAGCATCCCGCAAGTGTGTAATTCTCCGACAGCCTTCAAGACAATTTTGTTATCCAAACTCTGCAATCTGTTGATCAATTCCGTTTTCGAGAGCATACGATCCTCCTGTCAGGTTATCTGATCATAGGATACACCTTGCTACACGGGTTGTCATCAGAAGTGTGTAGATTTCCATCTCCACGTTTTGAGTAGACTGGAGGCGACGGGAAAATTAATTTTCCTGGGGATAGCGGACCCAATGATGCCACTTCGCTTGTTTTTTCTCCTCCTGGGGGATGAAGTTGTGTATACCATATGCCCTCACGGACTGATATAATTATTTCATGAGCAGCGGGGGAGATTGGTTAGCCATCTCAGTGGGTGTGGATATGGTAAGGAGGAACAGGATGCTATCAAAAAAGGGAATTGATTACTTGCTGAAAACCGCGGTAGTAGTCCTTGCGGCTATCTTTTCGTTTGTCCCCCATTCTCTGCACGCCCGGGCAGCCGGTCCCTGGTACGTGGCCCTTCCGCCTCTCGGCAATGACTCGAGCTCCTGTCTGACCACTACCGATCCTTGCGCCACCATCAATGGGGCCATTGCCAAAGCATCCGCCGGCGATATGATTTATGTGGCTGTCGGGACATACGTGGGTGACAGCAACTCCAATGTGGTCACGATCAATAAAAGTCTGACTTTTTCAGGCGGATGGGATGTGAATTTCAACACCCAGACTGGCCGATCAATCATAGACGGGCAATCCGTCCACCGGGGTATCTATACAACCGGTGCGTTAGTCACAATCGATCATTTCCAGATCCAACACGGCAACGCTTCCAGCCAGGGCGGCGGCATTAGTAATTCAAATGGTACGCTTACATTGAATGACAGTCGAGTCATACAGAATCACAGCGGCATGAACGGAGGCGGGATCTTCCATAATGGGCTCTCGAACTCCAATGCCACTTTAACACTGAATAACAGTACGGTCGATGGAAATAACGCCAGCAGCGGCGAAGGCGGAGGTATTTCCTCGAATGGCGGCAAGTTCATCTTAAACAACAGCACGGTGAGTAATAATATCGGGGATGAAGGAAGCGGGATCTACTCTACCAGCGCAGGGACCCTGAATAACAGCACCATCAGTGGAAATACCGGCAGCAATAACGGAGGGATTTATGGTTTTGTGGGCAATTTGCATATTAATAACAGCACCATTACCAACAACCAGGGCACCGGTCTGCGAGGCCATGGAACCTATTTTTATTTGCTGAATTCGATCGTCGCCGGTAATGGTATGGGGAGTGACTGCTACAATGATAACCCCTCTGTCTATGGTGGAATGTTCCTAAGCCAGGGGTATAACCTGGTTGGAAACAGCTCGGACTGCACGATCGCTCCAACAGACGGGGATCAGATCGGCACAAGCGCCAGCCCGATCAACCCCCGGCTCGGGTCCCTGATCGATATTGGCGGACCGACCTTCACGCATGCATTATCGACCTACAGTCCTGCCGTAAACGCCGGCAACCCTGCCATTCCTGGTAGCGGAGGAACCGCCTGCCTGGCTACCGACCAACGCGGCGTTTCACGCCCACAGGGCGGCGCCTGCGACATTGGCGCTTATGAAGGAAGCGCCTTCCTGGTGAGTTCCATTATTCGGGCCGATCCAGCGCCAACGGTGGCGGAGGTGGTGCATTTCACGGTCGCCTTTGATGAGGTCGTGACAGGATTGGACTTAACGGATTTTGTAATAACCACCTCGGGAGTAACAGGAGCTGCCATCGATGGGATGAGCGGCTCGGGCGCCACCTACACTATCGCAGTTCTGACTGGAACTGGAGCCGGAACGATCCGTCTCGACGTAGTTGACGACGACAGCATTCTAGATGGAAGTTCTCAACCGCTTGGAGGACCCGGAGTAGGTAACGGGAATTACACTTCCGGACATTCTTACAACATCGCCGGTCGGTGGTATGTTGCCCCTCCTCCCGGAGGGGACGATACGAATTCCTGTCTGAGCCCTGCCAGTCCCTGCTCCACCATCAATGGAACCCTTGCCAAAGCGGCTGCCGGGGACACGATCTTCGTATCCCTAGGGACATACACAAATGCCACCTCCGGTGCAGTGGTGACGATCAATAAAAGCCTGAGTCTCTCCGGCGGGTGGGAGCTGGACTTCGATGACCAGACCGGCCTGTCGGTTATTGACGGGCAAAATAGTCACCAGGGAGTATATTCTACCGGCAACCCAGTCGTCATCGACCACTTCCAGATTACTCACGGATATGCAAGTCAGGGAGGGGGAATACGCAATTACAATGGAAATCTGACGATCAATAACAGTCTCATCAATGCCAACTACAGCAGCTTAAGGGGCGGAGGGATCAATAACTATGGCACTCTGACGGTCAATAACAGTACCATCGATGGGAATACGGCCGGCGAGGTAGATCACAACGGCGGTGGAGGTGGCGGAGCCCTTCAAAATTCTTCCGGCACCGCCACATTGAATAACACCACCATCAGTAATAATACCTTACTAGGATCCTTCGATGGTACTGCCATCGATGCCGGGGGAACGGTCAACTTGAATAATTGCACGGTTAGTGGGAATTCGGGGTCTCACGGGGAGGCCATTTATACATTCGTGGATAATGTCAACATAAGAAACAGTACCATCACCAACAATGCGACCTATGGATTCAAGAATGTTGGCGGCCATATCACCATGCAGAATACTATCATCGCCGGGAATGGAGGCAGTAGCGACTGCTACAATGATCCGGGATATTCCGGGACGGTGGTTAGCCTGGGGTATAACCTGATCGGCAAAAGCAACAATTGCTCTATCGTCCCGGGAACTGGCGACCAGATGGGTACCAGCCTCAATCCGATCGATGCCAAACTGGGTTCTTTGCAAAACAACGGCGGACCAACTTTCACTCATGCGTTGACACCCTCCAGCCCGGCTATCGATGGCGGAAATCCAGCCATCCCAGGTAGTGATGGCAGCGCCTGCCTGGTGAACGACCAGCGCGGCGTATCCCGCCCATACGGCTATTCTTGCGACATCGGCGCGTTCGAGGCGCAATTCACTGTAGTCCACTCGATCGCGCGTACTGACGCCTCTCCGACCCGCGCCGCGACAATCCATTTTAATGTCACCTTCTCTGAGGCTGTTAGCGGGGTAGACACGACCGCACCGTTCGCAGATTTTTCCTTAACGACGTCCGGCCTGACCGGCGTGTTCATCTCCAATGTGAGTGGCTCCGGAAATACGTACATCGTGACGGTGGAATCCGGTTCGGGTTCGGGCACTATTCGCCTGAACGTTGTCGATAACGATACCATTCTGGGTGAAACCGACCAACCGCTCGGTGGAGTTGGCTTGGGCAATGGAAATTACAATTCAGGTCAGGTCTACACCATCGACTGGAATAGCCCCACCGTCCTGTCCAGTCAACGGGCGGACTCAAATCCCGCCCACGCCGGGGATGTTCACTTCAGCGTGAAGTTTTCCGAGGAGGTAGTTGGCGTAGATACGGATGACTTTGCCCTTTCAATCACCGGTAGTCTGACCGGGATGAGTATCAACGAGGTGAACGGTTCCGGGTCGACGTATTTCGTCTCCGCCAATACTGGGACGGGTATAGGCACACTCCGGTTGGATGTGCCATTTTCTGCCAACATCAGTGATATATCCGGAAATTTGATCGCCGGCCTGCCTTTCACGGGAGGCCAAGCCTATAACTTGAACTACTTTATATATTTACCTTTGGTAACCAAGCCGCCCGTTAAAAGTTTGTACGGGCAGGTTACCCAGGCTGGCAATCCTGTTGAGGGAGTGGTTTTGGAACTACGCTTTTATAATGGAGACGAGTATGTCTCCCTGGATTACACTGCCACCGATACCCTGGGCCATTATGCATTCGAAGATCTACCCACTTTATCCATCGGACAATCCTATTACGTCCGCTACCTCAATGATGGGTTTGCCCCCGGACGGTTGTGGATGTGGAGTACTCGCCTGGTGGACCAATATGTGGATACCGATTCCGTCCACCTCGGCGATTTCGATATCGCCGATATTATCCTGCCTCCGCCACCTGAGGGTGGTCACCTATCTGTGATCCTGCCGTACACGTTTCACTGGATGCCTCGTCCAGCCACGCCCACAAATTCCTACGAGTTCGATTTATATGACCCGTACAGCAGCCTACTGTTCTATACCTATCCTGATTTGGGATATACTGGCTCATATACTCTTCAAGCTCTCCCCTCGGGCTTTAGTTTTAATACTTTCTATATCTGGGAAGTGTGGGTGTACGGTCCCGATGGTGGATATGGGATTTCGAACGAGTATCGCGAGGTGATGTTTCTCAACTCTGGGATTGGCTACTTAGTTCCTGTGCCGCAGAGCGGACCGCTGCCCAAGCCTGCCCACAAGGGGCAGGACGCTCTAAGAAGGTGATGATTCGGAATATTATAGGAGTTGCCGGATTTTCGACCATGTCATCAAGATCTTGAAGAACGATTGGGGATAGGGTTGGCCGTCCGGACCGATAGGGTCCCAACGAGGCCGGGAAAATGAACTACACCTCCTGAGTTGGCTACGTCCAACTTTGGGGTTTAGTTCAATTCATATGAGTCTCTCCCTCTTATCGGTCGCGCCGAAAACCACCTGTCCAGAAATTTATAGGATAATTGGGTTGCGAGTATCGTCGGACATATCACCAGATTCCACGCCTGCGCCTTCCAAACGGGATACAATAAGTCTTCTAAATAGTAAAAGCCCCCGTATTGATGATATTGTCCGCTTTCATCATAAAACAAAGTCCAACTCGCTGCAACAATTCGAAGTCTCCCAAAATCCAAGATTGATATAAAATTCTCATAATCCCGTGATCTTTGGTAGGTGCCACGAAGCTGTATCAACTCCAGCCAGGCTCACTGATAAAAGACCTCCCGACAGTTGCTTTGGTCAGGAGGTCTTATTAATAACGAGAAATCGATTTTCTGATTTACATTCAAGGCTTGGAGTAATCACCCGCAAATTTGGGAAGAGACGTATCAGAATTCTGACCCACCTGCTTTGCCTTGACTTTTTATTATCGTCGAGTTAAACAGGGATTTTTGGGCACAATACAAGCATCAGCGAGATTATGTAACACAGGGAAACGATCACAAAGGCTGACAACATTCCGTATTGTAGACCCGGATACAGGGATCCTTGTGGGTAAAACACCTGAAATGCCACCCTCGTCAGCCACAAAATACAAGTTGCGGCAAGCATTACGATGATCGAATATCTATTTGATTTGTCCCCATAGATCAACAGGATGTTTACGATGCCAAACAATACCAGAGACAAAGAAAAGAACGCATTAATCGCCCGGACGGCGGCTACCAACTCCGTTGCATTGATGTCAATATAGGAATACCACTTCCAGGCTTTGGGCACGAAGAAGTGCCATATTCCAAAACCGATGGAAGCGCTGCTGCCAAATATCACTAATATCTTAACCAGTAAATTCATGGTCAGCCCTTTTGTTAATTCAAGAGTAATCAGCCAATGGGATGGCTGATTACTCTTGAATGTAATCGATCGCTATCCTTCAACCTCGATGCGGTCCACCTGGACCTGCGAGCCGTTATAGTCAGGCACATTGCTCAGTAACGTGCCGTAAAGATGAACGATCTTGCCGCTGTCACGCAGCGCCTCGATTTGGACTTGTACCGTCGGGTCCAAGGAATCGATGCCAAAATAGATCGTCTGCCCGTTGGTCCACAACTCAAAGTAGTCATCATACTGTGCGCCTGGTTCCGTACTCTTGATGACGCCCCGCCAGTCTGCTATCTCTTCGGTGGTGCCGGGCGGCATGTACCCTCCACTGCCGCTATTTCCTTCAATGCCGTCGCTTCCTCCCGGGCCACCCCCACTTGCTTCTGTGAGCGGGACCACACTCTCCCCGGAAATAAGCCCACTCGTCACAGGTGCTGCTATCCGGAAATATGCACACCCCAGTTTGGCTGCCATCATTAGCTGTGCGAATTTCGGAGGTGTTGCCGTTCTGCACACAATAGACCGAGGCGGGATTTGGCATATTTGCCTGAGGTATTTCCGTTCCTGCAGATTCAGATGTCTGGACCTGGAGGGCGGTGCAGGCTGTCAGTGCCATCAAAATGATTGTGAATGTAATGATCCTTTTCATTTTTTCCTTCTTCCTTTTGTAGAGAGAAATCTACCGGACTTGGTGGTTTATTGAGGCAATTGCTTTTGTGAACCATTTCACATATAGACGATGGAGAATGAAGAAAGTTCCTTTTACTTATGTATTCTGAAGAATCAATCCTGGCATAGGGGGAGTACCTTACTGGAGAATGGGTCTTTAGGTTGGTCCGGCCTTTTTTCATCCTCTCGCTAGAACCAAATATCTTACTTCAAAGACGCCGTCAATAATCCCACGCCCATGAAGGCTATTCCAAAGTTCTTGACCACCATACTGATGAGAAAGGTAGTTAATACCGTAGAAGAAACATGATCCATGAAATATATTTTTGCTGGCATGCCGATCAACATGGCCGCAATGACAATCAAACCACCTGCGATGCCATAGGGGTTTCGGAGGCTGAAGAAAAGTATTGTTAAGGCGGTTGAGAATCCAAAGCCACCGATCAGTCCGCCGAATAAAGCGCCAAGCCCTTTCAGAAAACCAGCTTGCGTTAGCACCGTGTAATCATTGATCGTCGGATGAATCTGTATGCTGTTGGCGAAGTTTGTGGTGACGTAGCTCCAAAACACTCTTTCCAGGATGTACAAGATGCCGACGGCCATGGCAACAAGCGCAATTGACTTGTGGTATTTCAGCCAACATCCATAGAGACCCACGGTAAGCATGGCAATAGAGATCATCAACAAGGGTTCGCCGAAATAACCCGCGATCGTGTACGGCGTACCGAAGATCGGCGCCGGGTTCAAGGCATACTTTCTTGCCTGGAGGGAAGAGATGAACCAATCCCCAAGCCCGTGCATGTCCGATACCAGGGTGGCTGCAGTTGCTAGAAAGAACGCCCCTAGCGCGCCGATGAACAACATCTTATTTTCCATGAAAATACTCCTTTTCGTTTCCTGTTTCTCTTCCCAGCGCCAAAGGATTGCGTTTCAGATATTGACAAGTGCAGTGATCGGTACTGGCAGGTGTGTCTCGAGATCTATTTTTTCTTGATTTCCCTCGACTTTATCTATGTCAAGAGAATGCCGAACATGATAGCAAAACGGAAAGATGCTTCCCAGTCTACGGTACTTTCTCCGCGCCTGATAAGGTTCCATAGAAATGCCACGAGTGCTACAGTCACCTGGGTTACTGCGAACACAGTACCAAATTCAACAGCCAGCTTCTTAATACTCATTTCCAATCACCTCTTTTATAAGAGGTTATTTGTGGTCATGTTCTACAGTGATGACCACATTCCCTTTTTTGTGTCCTTTTTCGACATAACAATGCGCCTCAGCCATCTGTTCCAACGGATAGCATCTATCAATGATCGCTTTGATCTTCCCCGCCTCAATCAACTCTGTGAGGAAGACAAGGTCTTTGATCTTCTCCCTGGCCGGTCTCAAACCCGCAGCCACAAACTTTGCCCTTTTGCTGCCGCTCTTTGCAGTCCATAACGCTTGAAGCATAATTGCCGGCGTAGGGACCGTCGTAAGATAAATGCCATCATCTTTCAGTGAGCCTTTGCACTCTGTAAATGGAATCTTGCCTACCGTGTCAAAAATAATGTCATAAGTCTTGCCGTTTTCGCTAAAATCCTCCTGGGTGTAATCAATCACGTGATCGGCGCCTAAAGATTTGACCCACTCCAAATTCGCGGTACTGCATACCCCGGTCACCTTCGCCCCAAAGTACCTGGCAAGTTGTACCGCCGCAGTACCAACCGATCCAGAAGCGCCATAGATCAGCACGGTTTGTCCACTTTGGATCTTGCCCTTATCTCTCAGGAAAGGCAGTGCGGTTAATGCCCCATTCGGAACGCTGGCCGCCTCTTCATAGCTCATATTGGTCGGCTTGATGGCCAGCGCCCCGTTTTCCGGCATACATTTGTATTCAGCATACGCGCCAAACATGTCGAAGCCAAATACCTGGTCGCCGGGTTTGAATCGGGTCACATCTTTGCCGATAGATTCAATTTCCCCGGCCAACTCTTGCCCCAGAATTGGATTTCTGGGTTTCAGAAAACCGTTAAACCCTGGTGAAGCTCTCATATCCGGGTCTTCTTTTACGACGGTGGTCGCAACAATTTTTATCAGCACCTCATTCGCTTTAGGGGTGGGCTTTTCCACCTCTTGAAGCTGAAGAACCTCGGGCGGGCCAAATTTTTTGTAAACAATCGCTTTCATGTTTTTTCTCCAAAATTCCTTTGATTGAACGCTGTGGTATCAGGAATAACCTTCTTGTTCAGACCCAATTCCACGCATACCTGACGGTCAGAATATTGAACCCAAGCCCGACGATGATCAGGAATTTATCGTACGCGGAGGGATAGGTGGGCAGACCGACCAGGTTGAATAGAAAAAAGAAAACAGGCACGATGATGTTCGTCCAACGATTGACAGGCTGGGGTAATATCAGGGACAAAATCACCATGACAATCGGAGTGACCATGAGAATTGCGATTCCCGTCCACATGGGCCGGGTAAATCGGGCGAGTTTTTCGCCCATTGCCGCCGCTTGTACGTCGCCGCTGAAGATGCGCAGCACGTCCCCAAGAAGGTACGTCAACATCAGTGCGATCCATGATGCTGAAAGAATAATCCTTGTGTCCAGCATAGTTCAATCACTCCTTTCCGGTAACGCTAATGACCACATTCCCTTTTTTGTGGCCTTTGTCTACGTATCGGTGCGCCTCGGCAGTCTGTCCTAATGGATAGCTTTTGTCAATGACCGCTCTTATCTTTCCCGCCTCAATAAGCTCTTTGAGCAAGATCAGATAATCGGTTTTTTCGCTTGTCGGGGATTTGACGGTTAAATATATCCCTTTATTCTTCAGGGAGCTTTTACAGCGTGAAGAAGAAATCTTGCCCACCGCGTCAAAAATAACATCATAGGTCTCACCGCTCTGGGTGAAATCCTCTTGAGTGTAATCAATTACTCTATCGGCTCCCAGAGAGCGTATCAATTCTAAATTCGAAGTACTGCACACTCCGGTTACTATTGCCCCAAAGTGGTGCTTGGCGATCTGCACCGCAAATGTACCTACACTTCCAGAAGCGCCATAGATAAGGACTTTTTGTCCCCTCTGGATATTTGCTTTTCTAAGAAGAAATAACGCTGTCATACCCCCGATAGGAACGGCGGCAGCTTCCTCATAGGTCATATTCGCAGGTTTCTTGGCTACTACTCCTTGTTTCCATTTTTCAGGCAGACATACATACTCGGCATAAGCACCAGCCCTCAGACCGGTGGTAGTTCCAAAAACCTGGTCCCCCTTCGTAAACAGTTTTACATCTTTGCCCGCCGCTTCGACTTTCCCGGATACCTCATACCCCAGTATGGTCTTCTTGGGTTTTGTGAGGCCAAACATCATTCGCACCGCTAGAGTAAATAGTTTGGAATCCGGGTGCTTGCCAGTTCGAGCCCACAACACGCCTGATGATACGGTTGTCGCATATACTTTTACCAGAATTTCATTGTCCTTAGGTGCGGGTTTCTCAACCTCTGTTAGCCGAAGAACATCCGGTGGTCCGTATTGTGTGTATACAATCGCTTTCATGCCATCCTCCAGGATTACTTTTCAAATTGGAGAGGTTGAGAGAAAACCTCTCCAATACACTTGTCTGCTGTTGAAACTTGAAGTCGAAAACTCCGTTGGTATTACGCCGCCCGGCTTGGGTTGCTGCGAAGCAGCACGATCCCCAGCCAGACGAACCAGATGATCTGACCCAGGCCGAACACAGCAACGAAAGCGTTCAGCGCTGGGAAAATCGTGATGATGCCCACTGCGCCGACCAATACGCCGAGGATGTTCAGCCCCTTGGGAAGACCGCCTGTCCGCAGCGCCGCCAGGCTGACCAACAGCGTCAACGGTCCGCCGAGGATTTCGCCATTGGCGTTGCCCAGCCCATTGGCTACGGCTTCAATTCCCTGCCAGGTCAAGGAAGCCTGGGCTGGGTCTTTCGCGAAGAGTGGAACGATTGTGGCGAGCCCCGCGTTTGCGACCATCCCGCTGGCAATGAGCGAGCCAGCCCAAATGATCCCGATCGCGGTGGCCACCTGCATGAGCGCTGGCGCTCCAGATTTCATGCGGTCGTACAACGCCAGCGACAGGACGATCAGCGCAAAGCCAAAGAACACGTACATGAGCAGGTTGGTCGAGAAGACAACCGTCTGGTTTTCGATGTTCATGGCGAGCTTTTTAGCTGGGTCGGTGATACTGAGATAGTCCAATACGACGATGAAGATGATGATTCCGATCAAGTGGCTGATTGCCATGTACAGTGCGGCGATACCGCCAGATTTATGCAGGGTTTTCATGGTTTTCTCCTTATATTTTGAATAGGTTAGGCTTCGACGTTGCGCCAGGTCCATGCGAACCAGACGATCAGCAGCAGGCAGATAGTCTCGACACCGGCAATGAACAGGTAGTGGGGATACGATGCCATGCCGCCCCAGATATAGGCTATGATGACGATGCCAACGACGATGTTGACCCAGCGATTGATTTCGTACTTCAATACGCGGGACAGGACGATCATGGCAATGGCGAGCTGCCCGATGATCGCGGCACCCAGCATCAGTTGGGGAATGGATGCGCCTGCGCTGGCAGCGGTTCTCGCCACTTCATCTGTTGCGCCAGGGATGAACAGCGAAAGGATATCCGCTTTCAGCATGTTGATCATGACCACGATCCACAGGGTGGAGAGCAGAACTTTCGTGTCGATCTTTTTGATTGATTTCATTTTTGTTTCTCCTTGTTTTGAATGATCTTGATGGGTTTCATCGAATTGAACCTGATTGACCGAGACCAATGGCATACCCAGGTCGCGTACTTTTTTGAGCAACCCGTGCAAAGCAGCCTGGTCAATTAGGGGGCCGGTTAAAAGCGTATCGCCGTTCTCTTCCAGCGTGATGGTCAGGCCCTCAAACCGGTTGACCCAGCGAGCTTCCAGGTGTCCCCTGACGCGGATTTCGTATACTTCAGGCTCGGGATGAGCTTTTATTGGTGTGGTTGTTTTCCTCATACTGTGCCTCCTGACCGGATGGATTTCAAAAGCGCTGGCTTTCTTCTTTGCTTCGACCCAAGGATACAAGAGAACATGGTGAGACGTCATCACATCATGTGGTGATTGAGGTTGTGATTTTTTATTTGGAACTGGTGAGGAAAATAAAAAGTCCTGACAGGTGATTTGAAACTCCTGTCAGGACTGGGTCTGTTCGTTTCAATATTTTAGAATAAATTGAGCTCTTCTGCGCGACGGACAGCCGTCCGGCGATTATTCACCCCAAGCTTATTGAAAATGTTTTTGGAGTGTGTTCGCAATGTGTTGAGCGACACGACCAGTTGTTGGGAAATTTCCGGGCCGCTTAATTCGCTTCGGAGCAGCTTGAGGACTTCCAGCTCGCGTTCGCTCAAAGGCTCCAGCATGTCGGATTTTTGATGGAGTATCGCTAATCCTGGTTCAGCCACCGGTTGTGAAAAGGCAGCCAGGAGTTTGTCTGCATAACTGCTCAGCGGATGGTTTCGATCGCGCGATTGTTTTTCGATCAACGTTCGCATCGTTTCGCCCTCATCCACAAAGATACGGACATAGCCCTCAGGTTCGGCTAAGGCCAAAGCACGTTCCATTGACGCAAGCGCCTGAGTAGTATTGCCCTGCGCCTCGTGAGCCAGCGCTTGCACCACCAGGATTTCGATCACGCTGCCCATCCTTCCGCTTGCTTCTGCCTCTACCAGGAGTTGCTCCAGCAAAGCGATGGTCTCATGATCGGAACCAGCTGCCGAGTCGTTTTTATGCTGGGCGATGAGCACCCGCGCCAGCGTGATATGGTCGAACTCAGTCTGGTAGCTGAGATCGTCATCCACAGACAGGCCGCGCTCACGCGCCCAGTCCAGGGCTTCGCTCAGCCTGCCCTGCCTGAGATATATCCTCACCTTAAACGCATCGATGGAATGGAAATCTGGCACGGAAGTCTTTATATAGAAACGCCTGGCTTCATCCAAAAGGTCAAGTGCAGTATCAAGATCTCCCTCGGCCTCTTTTACTCGGGCTTGGGCCAATCGCCAGCGGTAGGGCCAGTCAATTAAGGCAGTCTGCTCACCCAATTCCCCGCTTTTGCGCAGGTGTTGGGCGGCGGATTGCTGATCGCCCAGCTCGTGACACAGTAGACCCAGCCCCAGATATAAATTGGAAGTTACATGACGTACTTGGTCGTGCGCTGAGGCAAGCTGAATTGACTGCTTGTAGACTTTTTCTGCTTCGCGCAGGCGTCCCTGGGCAACGATGATTTCTGCCAGGTAGGCGCCGGTGGCGAGGGCAAAAATGATGTTGCCCACTTTCTGACAATAGTTCATCCAAACAGATAATGCCCTTTGGGCTCCATCCAGATCTCCGCGATCCCAGTAAGCCGTTCCCAGGGTCACGGCGGCCATGGCGTGATTGGAATGGTCTTCTTCAGGGCTGAGTTCAAGCGCCCGCTCGGCGTACTTCACCGTACCTTCGATATCGCCTTGAGCCTGGGCATGTAAAGAACGGGCCAGGGCAATCATGACTGGCAGGGTGCGAAACTGCTCTTCGTCCGCCACGACCATCTCATCTGCTGAGCCTTCCAGCCGTTGTTCGGCGTCCTGAAGCCAGGACTTGCCGGCCTCAAATTCGCCTGTGTCCATTAACGCCCTGGCATAGTCAACACTGAGAACCGGCCGGACACGCACTACTTCGTCCGGCAGTTTTCTGACCCACCCCAGCCAGGCGGTGTGCTGGAAACTGGTGTCCATTGCCGGGTAAGACATTTCAATCAGCCCTGCGGCGCGCTCGAAATCCCTGGCGGCCAGTACATGGCGGATTGCCTCGGCTGGCAGGTTGTTTTGTTCATACCAGGCACTTGCCCGTTTGTGCAAGAGGGGGATTTGACCGGGCTGTTCCTCCAGCGCATGCGCGAGGAGAACCTCGGCGAAAAGGTGGTGATAGCGGTACCACTGGCGCTGGTCATCGAGCGGAACGATAAACAGGTTGCCCCGCTCCAGGTTTTCCAGCATGCCCCTGCCATCCTTCTGTCCAGTGACAGCATCGCATAGCGGACCACTAAGCCGTTCGAAAAAGGCGGTTTTCAGCAAAAAACTGCGGATGTGTTCCGGCTGTCGCTGTAGCACTTCTTCGACAAGGTAATCCAGCACAAAACGGTGGCTGCCGGTGAAGGATTGGATGAAGCGGGACGTGTCTGGGTGTCCCTGCATGGAAAGTGCCCCTTGCAAAGCCAGGGCGGCCAGTTGCAGGCCGGTTATCCAGCCTTCGGTGCGGGCTTCCAGCGCGGTGACATCTTCTGCTGAGAGGTTTAGTCCCATCATTTGGTTGAGAAACTCGGCGGCTTCGGAGGGAGTAAAGCGCAGATCGGTTGCGCGCAGTTCGGTCAGTTGGCCGCGAGCGCGCAACCGGGCCAGGGGTAGGTGGGGATCCTCGCGGGTGGTGATGACCAGGTGTATCTGGGGTGGCAGATGCTTGAGTAAAAATGTCAGGGCTTCGTCAACCGGTTTGGAATCAACAATGTGGTAGTCATCAAGGACGAGGATGAAATTGTCCGGGATGGTGGCGATTTCATTGATCAGGGCAGTCAGAATCGATTCGATTGGCGGTGGCTGGGGGGATTGGAGTGAAGCCAACAAACCCTCGCCAATTCCCGCCTTGATGGTCTGTAACGCCGCGATCAGGTAAGTCAGAAAGCGGGTGAGGTCGTTATCGCCTTCGTCCAGTGACAGCCAGGCGATGGGCCGCCCGCAACCGGCGATCCATTCGCTGACCAGCGTGGTTTTCCCAAAGCCGGCGGAGGCGGAGATGATGGTTAACTTACGGCCTGAAGAGAGGCCCTCGTTCAGCCGCTCGATCAGGCGTGGACGGCGGACAATTTTAGCCCGGGATGGAGGGATGTAAAGTTTCGTGGCTAAAATCGGTGCGGGCATAGATCAATTATATAGCACATATCCAAAAATCCAAAAATGGCAGATGTGGCGCTTTGTGACACTCCCCAGCCGCTCAAGCGGCGGGGCTTCTTGGAGCAGCCTTAGGCCATTGCCTGTACTTTTGCCCCAAAGGGTCTGTCCGACCCTCAGAAGTATTTAAAGCAGCATTGACGTCCCTATCTATCGAAAGACCGCAAGAACATTCTATCCATCGGTCTGAAAGCGAAAGCCCTTCAAACAATTCGCCGCACGAGGAGCATATTTTCGATGTGTAGGAAGGATTTACAAGAACCACCTGACGACCAGCTTCCGCCGCTTTGTCTGCCAGGCGTTGCTTCAAGTATCCCCATCCAGCATCGAAAATGCTTTTGGACAGGTGACGATTATGTACCATTCTCTGGATATGCAGCTTTTCCAGAGCAATGCAATCGTATCGAACAATCAGGGAATGGGCGAATTTATTCAGAAAGTCCTTTCTGCTGTTGGCGATGGTTCGTGTTGACGCTGCAAAGCCAGAACCGCATTTCTGCGATTGCTTCCGCCAATTTTTCTTCGGGAAACCCTGCGTTGAAGGATGCGCAATTTGCTTTGGGCTTTCCGATACCAGCGTGGATTATCTACGACTTCGTTATCGCTGGTTGCGAAGAGGTGATGAACACCCACATCGATCCCCACGGCTTTCCCGGTGGGTGGAAGGGGTTGCTCATTTACTTCACAGGCAAAGCAGGCATACCATTTCCCGGTTTGTCTGCATATGCGAACAGTCTTGATCTTCCCTTCGATGGGGCGATGCCAGCGAACACGTAATCTACCCATCCCGGATAATTTCAGCCTGCGACCGTCCAGCTTGAAACCGTTGCCATTTTCTTTCAAGCCAAAACTATCAAAGCGGTTCTTCCCCTTGAAACGGGGATAACCCGCTTTCTCTCCCGCCTTCACCCGTCGAAAGAAGGCTTGAAAAGCTTTATCCAAATCCTGGACAACCACTTGGAGGATATGGCTGTGAACAGCTGCGGCGCAGGGATTGGATTGCTTCAGTTCCCGCACCTGGCGAAGTTGCTCGAATTTGCCTACACTTCGCCGTTCATTTTCATAAGCTTCTTTCTCTCGGCCAGGCAGGTGTTGTACCACTGGCGGCAGGTCTCCAGCGTTTCTTCCAGCCGCACGGACTGGGCTTTGCTTGGATACAGGCGATATCTGAAAGTCTTCATGATCATACAGTGGTTGGAGATCTCCAAGAGCCAGGACGGTTCGACCTCAATATTAGCACAAGTGTTCTCATCTGACAATCCTGGTGGAAGGAGGGTTTCCCACGACTGAAGCCACCCGAGAAACCCGCCTTCTCCATGGCCGTTGAAACGGCATGGCTTGCGGCGGGTTCCAATCGGTCAGGTTTTGTTATTGTGATCCAACCTGACTACTCCCCCGCACTTTAGCGTGGGGGAGTAGTCAGGCTTCGTTTACTCCCTTTTAGCAAACAGGGCAGCGATCGCAGATGGATTGAATCCCTTCACGATAAGCCAGACCGCCATTACTATTTCCTGTGGTGCGATCACCATCTCCAAATAAAACCCCACGCCGGTATCCAAGTGAAAGAAATTCAACATGGCGGAGGCCAAAGAGCAAACCACGCCGATCAAGCCCCAGACGGACAACCAGCGGGGGATCAGCCGGGTGCGGCAGAAGGAGATGTATAAACACGCAGCCCCAATGAGAAAAAATAGGGGACCGACCGAGGCGAGGCGGTCCTGGAACTGATACAAGACATTGCCCATGGACTGTAAAGCAGCCGAATCAGCACCGGTGGCAATGTATTCGTTTCCAAGCGCGAATAGTGTTAAAAAACCGAGGGCAGACATAAAATACCAGATTCCCTCCAGTGCTCCTCGGAAAAGCACCATCCCCATCGCCAGTTCTTTGCTATCTTTTCTCAAGATCGGGTAAAGAAAAACCGTCATCGCCACCAGCGAAATCCCCATCATGATGGTAAAAAATGCGGCCGCGGTCAGCCGGGACGAATTGGCGGCAACCAGGCTCAGCATATCCACGCCGGTAAGCGGTTTGCTGACGGTGAGCGAAGCAAGCACTTCGCCGCCAATGACTACGCCCAAAACCCCAAAGACGGTCCCCAGGAAGTAGAGGACGCCTGTCATTACTGCATTCTTTCTGTATGTATTCATTTCTTCTCCTTTGTAAAACGATATGGATGAGATTTATTGAATTTGACTTGCATAAAATTGTGGTCGTCACGCGGTTACCGGGGGTTGAAATGGGCCGGAAATGGCATCAAAGGCAAACCTCCTTTTCAAGTAGCTACTATCCATTAATTATTTGATGTCTGACCGATCCGCCTGGCCGTGTTCAAGAGGGCTGACCGAGACCAATGGAATACCCAGATCACGCACTTTTTTGAGCAATCCATGCAGCGCAGCCTGGTCAACTACGGGGCCGGCTAAAAGCGTATTGCCGTCCTCTTCCAGCGTGATGGCCAGGCCGTCAAATCGGTCAGCCCACCGGTCATCAAGGTGTCCCTTGAGACGGATTTCGTAAAGTCCAGGTTCGTCATGGCATTCAGGTAATGCGTTTGTGTCGCTCAAGCTGCGCCTCGTGCAATTTTCTCAATCGGGATGCATATTTCCGTTATGCATTCATTTATTTCTTCAGCCAAAGGATACAAGAAAATATGATGAGGCGTCATCATTACGTGTGATGATGGATGTGATGATTTATTGATCTCGGGGATGTGAACAAAAAAAGTACCGGCAGGGGATTTGATCCACCTGCAGGTACCGTAGGTTGTTAATTGAGTGATTGTTATAACAAATTGAGTTCTTCGGCGCGGCGGACGGCAGCCCGGCGATTGTTCACCCCCAGCTTGGCGTAAATGTGTTGGGTATGGGTACGTATGGTATTTAGAGACACCATGCGGTTACGGGCAATTTCCGGGCCGTTCAATTCGGTTCTCAGCAGTCTGAGCACTTCGAGCTCATGTTCGCTCAGCGGTTCGATCAAAGGTTGAGGCTTGGACGACCTGTTTTTACCATCAAGGGTGCTACGCAAGGCGGAACTGGAGGGGTATGATGCTTTGTGCTGATCAAACCCGGAAAGCAATTTGAGAATAAATTCCTTTAAGCGGGGGTTGCTGCCTTGCGCTTCAATCTTTGTCAATAACTCCGCCACTGGTTCGCCTTCGTCCATAAAGAAGCGAACATGACCCTCCGGCTCTGCCAGGGTCAGGGCGCGCTCCAACGACTCGAGAGCAGGTGTGATGTCGTCTTGTGCCGCATGAGCAAGCGCCAGCAACACCAGTATCTCGATCACGCTGCCCATTCGTCCACCTGCTTCCGCCGCATGCAGGAGCCGCTCCAGCAGGCCGATTGCCTCGTGAATGGAACCAGTCACCCGGTCGCTTTTATACCGGTCGATTAGCACTCGAGCGAGCGTCACATGCTCAAACTCACGCAGGAAGTTGGGTGCATCGTCAACGGAAAGACCTTGCTCGCGCACCCACCCCTGTGCTTCGATCAACCTGCCCTGCGCCATCCAAATCCGGGCTTTCATGGCAGATATGGGACGAAAATCGGGCAAGGGTGACCGGACATACAGGCGCTGCGCTTCATCTAAAAATGTGAGCGCTTCATCCAGGTCCGCCTGTGTTTCTTTGAGCCGAGCCTGGGCAATACACAAACGGTAGCGCAAAACAGGTAATTCCGCTTTTTCTCCCAGGTCCTTGCTCATCTGCAAGTGCTGCGCGGCCGCCTCCAGATTTCCCTGTTCAAGATACAGCTCGCCCAACTCCCGATGCAGGTCAGCTGTATCGGGAGGAATTGGTTCTCCCTGACCCATTACAAACTGCAATAACTGCTCGCTTGTGATGATTGCCTCTTGGAGACGTCCCAAAGTCAGCCTGATATCAGCCAGAACAGCGGTTGTGCCGATTGCGTCCGGGAGGTTGCCGGATGTCCGCAGTTTCATGGTGTAATCGGCGAAGACCCGGTCAGCAGATTCCAGGTCTCCACTTGCCCAGTTGGCCATCCCCAGGAGCATGGATGCCTGCCCGCGCCTGAGATGATCTGTTTCGGGCACAAGCTCGAGTACTTGGCTGGCATATCTGACCGTATCTGGAATATTGCCGAGTGCCTGAGCGATATAGGCGCGGCCGACAGCAATTACAGCCGGTAGCGATTTGAATTGTTCTTTTTCCACAACAACCAGCTCAACTGATGATGTTGCCTGTTGCGCTTTCATGGTATCTGCTGGTTCCTGCAATCGGTCGGCATCCTTAAATCGGGTCTCTGCAGCTTCCAGATCCCCACTCCCCAATATTGCAAAGGCGTACCAAACATTGAGCACTGGCCGGGCGCGGACCAACTCATCCGGCAGCCTCTTTACCCAGCCAAGCCATGTAGACTGCTGGATACTTCCAGCCTCTGCTGCCGGCCAAGCCAGTTCGATCAAGCCTGCTGCGCACTCGAAGTCTTTTGCAGCCAGCGCATGGCGAATGGCATCGGAGCGCAGACCGTTCTGCTCGTACCACGCGCTCGCTCGCCGATGGAGCGTGGACGCGCGATCGGGTCGCGTCTCCCGCAAGTGCGTCTGGAGAACTTCGGCGAAGAGGTGGTGATAGCGATACCACTGGCGCTGATCGTCAAGCGGGATGACGAACAGGTTGCCTCGCTCCAGAGCCTCCAACATCCCTCTGCCATCTTCCTGTCCGGTAACAGCATCACACAGCGGGCCGATAAGCCGATCGAGAATAGCGGTTTGCAGTAAGAAGTTGCGTACTTGTTCAGGCTGGCGTTGGAGAACCTCTTCGACCAGATAGTCCAGGATGAAGTGGTGGCTGCCTGTGAAAGATTTGATGAAACTGGCGGTGTCTTGATCGTCCCTGCATGAGAAAGTGCGGCCAATTGCAGGCCGGCAATCCAGCCTTCGGTGCGGGCTTCCAGTGCAGCGATGTTTTCCGCAGAGAGGTTCAGGCCCATCACCTGGTTGAGAAACTCGGCGGCTTCGGCGGGGGTGAAACGTAGATCGACGGCGCGCAGCTCGTTCAATTGGCCGCGGGCGCGTAACCGGGCCAGGGGAAGCTGTGGATCTTCGCGTGTGGCGATGACCAGGTGCATGTGCGGCGGCTGGTGTTCAACGAGGAAGGCCAGCGGCTGGTCCACCGGTTGAGAATCGATCGAGTGGTAGTCATCCAGGATGAGCAGAAAATGCTCGGGGATATTGGTGATTTCGTTGAGCAGGGTGGTCAAAATTGTTTCGATTTGCAGCGGTTGGAGGGATTGGAGTGCAGCCAACAACCCCTCGCCAATATCCTGCCTTGATGGTCTGTAACCCCGCTACCAGGTAAGAGATGAACCGCGACGGATCATTGTCCCCTTCATCCAGAGACAACCATGCAACTGGCCGCCCGCAACCGGCGATCCATTCGCTGACCAGGGTGGTTTTGCCAAAGCCGGCGGAGGCGGAGATGAGCGTCAGCTTGCGGCCCCGCAGCAGACCCTCGTTCAGCCGCTCGATCAGGCGCGGGCGCAGGACAACTTTAGGCCGAGGCGGGGGAATATAAAGTTTCGTGGCTAAAATAGGCGTGGACATGAGTTAATTATAAGGCTCAACTCCAATTCCACGCATACCAGATCGTGACCACATTGAATCCCATGCTGACCGCCAGCAGGAATTTGTCATATAACGATGAATAGGTGGGCAGGCCAACCAGGATGAACAGGAAAAAGAAAGCGGCCACGATGATATTCACCCAGCGACTCACAGACTGGGGCATTACCAGGGGCAGGAAAACCATCAGGATGGGCGTCAACATCAGAACCGCGATCGCCAGCCAAACGAACTGGTTTAAATTCTTGTCGGCCATCGGTTTTTTTGCCAAGTCGCCGCTGCAGATGCGCAAGACATCGCCATAAAGATAAATTAACGTGACGACCACCCAGGTTGCGGAAAGAATGATTTTTGTATCCATTATTTTATTACTCCTGTGCCGCGATTGTGATGACCACTTTGCCTCGGGCGTGGCCTTTTTCAAAATACTGAAAAGCTTCAGCTGTTTTACTTAACGGGTAGCATTCATCAATAACCGGTCTGATCTTTCCGTCTTCCAAAAGATCTCTTATGAAAAGCAAATCTTTTTGATTTGCTTTTTTCATGACGCTTGTCATCTTCCTGCCATCGTTTTTTGACATTAAGGGTCCCAGGAGCAGTGACTGGAATATTTGCGCTGGTAAGCCTCCCGTGAAGACGTAAATGCCCTGGGGAGTTAAAGCACGCTTATACGCAGAAAGCGGATGATATCCATTCGCAGCAAGGATGAGATCATACTGCATGTCCATTTTGGGTAAAATCTTCTTTGGTGTAGTCAATGACGTGGTCTGCGCCGATCGAGCGCGCCATCTCCAAATTCCGCGTGCTGCACACGGCAGTCACTTCCGCTCCAAACGCCTTGGCAATCTGTACCGCAAACGTCCCCACCCCACCAGACGCCCCGTTGATCAGAACTTTTTGCCCGGGCTGAATATGCCCTTGATCGCGCAAGCCTTGCAGGGCAGTGACGGCTGCCACGGGTACAGCCGCAGCTTCCTCAAATGAAACATTGGATGGCTTTAGCGCCAAAGCGCTTTCAGGAACAGAAACATATTCGGCAAAACTGCCACTGCCAAGCCCAAAAATATCTCCAAACACCGCATCCCCCGGCCGAAACTGTTTGACGTTTCTGCCAACTGCTTCCACGCACCCCGCAATGTCCGCGCCGAGGATCGTGTTTTTAGGGCTGAACAGCCCAACGCCCATCAGACGCTGTGGGAAGGGGTCAGCAGTCAGCAGATGCCAGTCCCCCGCATTGATGGAGGCTGCATGAACTTTTACCAGCACTTTTTCTTCATTTAGGGCAGGCTTTTTCACCTCTTCGAGATGAAGAACATCTGGCGGTCCATATTTTGTGTATACAACTGCTTTCATGGTTTTTCTCCTAATTCTTTTGACCGGCATCATTAATCAGGGCTAATCTTCAGGGTTAGTCCATTTCCAAGCGTACCAAACAACCAGTAAGGCACACACAAGTTGGCCTGTGGCCCAAACTATCTCATAACCAGGGAGTTGCGATACAAAAGTTGAAACCCAAAAAGCAAGAATAATCAGGGCATAGAATATGCCTACGATGCGGTTTGCCCAACGACTTACGGGAGACTTCAACGTCAGGGTCAAGGCACCCATAAAAACGTGACCCACTAACACCACCGCGAACACCGACAAAAATACAGGGTTTACTCCGATAGGTCCGGTAGCCGCAGATAAGCGGTACGTATCCCCATTTAAACTACTTAACATTCCAGCTACCCATAACACTGCAAGGATTATCCTCACATCCAGCGGATTTCTTGCGGTCTCTTTGTTTATGTTCATTTTGATCTCCTTTTTTGAACGATACGGCTGGGTTTCAATAATTTGGACTTGAATAAAATTGTGGTCCCCGGTTACAGGGGGTTGAAATGGGTTGGAAATGGCATCAAAGGCAAACCTCCTTTCCAAGTAGCTACTATCCATTTACTATTTGACATCTGACCGATCCGCCTGGCCGGGTTCGAGAGGGCTGACTGAGACCAAAGGTATCCCCAAATCACGCACTTTTTTCAGCAAGCCATGCAACGCGGCCTGATCGATCACCGGACCGGTTATAAGCGTGTCGCCGTCCTCTTCCAGCGTGATGGTCAGGCCTTCAAACCAGTCCGCCCATTGCGGAGACAGGTGGCCTGCAACCCGGATTTCGTAGCAGGTAGGGTGTATTTGCGTTGGTCTCATGAACGCAAATATACCGGCAAGAGGGATTGCCGGGTAGCAACTTAAGTATTGTTTGGAGTATTGTTTTGGGGGTTAGAGTAAACCCAACTCGCGGGCGCGGGCGACGGCCTCGGTGCGGTTTTGTACTTGGAGTTTGGCGAAAATTCGCAGGTTATGACCCTTGACCGTGCTGAGAGCCAGGTATAGCCGTTGGCTGATCTCTGTGTTGGATTGTCCCTCAGCGATGAGACGCAGGATTTCGTGTTCGCGGTCGCTGAGAGGTTCTACGATTTCAGAGACCTGCTTTGTGACCGTGGATTGGGTAGTAACATCTGCCGGCTGCGAGAAAGCCGCCAGGATTTTGTCCACATAGCCGGGCAGCGGATAGGCGTCCTGTTTATCATTCGCTGACCTGAAATCCAAAAGCAGCATTCGCATCGCTTCGCCTTCATCTACGAAAATACGCAGATAGCCCTCTGGCTCAGCCAACGCCAGGGCGCGTTCCAGCGCGGCGAGAGCTTGGGGGCGATTGCCGTGCGCCTCGTGGGCCAGCGCCTGCACCAGCAGGATGTCGAGCGCGCTGCCCCGGCGCTTTTGCGCTTCGGCGGCTTGCAACAGACGTGCGAGCAGGGCGTTGACCTGCGGGTTGGCGATTTCCAGCCGGGCCAGGGTGAGGTGCTCGAACTCATGCAAGTAGCTGACTTCATCTGCCAGAGAAAGCCCGCGTTCTACCGCCCATGCCCGGACCTGATCGACCCGCCCTTGTTTGAGATAGATGCGCGCTTTCAAGGCCGCAATGGGGCGCTGGTCAGGCACAAGGGTTTGGAGATAGACCCGTTTGGCCTCGTCGAGCAGGGCCAGGGCGGTTTCCAGATCGCCTTCGGCCTCTTTCAGTTGGGCCTGAGCCACATTCCAGCGGTACAGCCAATCCACCAGGGTGGTTTGCAGACCCAATTCGACGGCTCGTTTCAAGTGATGAGCGGCGAGGGTGTCATCTCCTCGCTGACGGTAGATCATGGACAGGCCGAGATGATGGTGGGCAGTGATGTATTCAGCCTCCGGGCCGTGTTGGGCGGCCAGTTGTAAGGCATCCTGATAGGTCCGCTCGGCCTCGCTCAGGCTCCCCAGACTCACCAGCAGGTCGGCTACGGCAAAAGCGCTGGCAACCACCATGACGTGATTGCCCATCTGGGTCAATCTCTCCATCGAATCACCAATCCCCCGGATGGCCGACTCCAGGTTGCCGCTGGCCCAGTGGATGACCTCCAATATGGTGGTGGCCCGGGCGCGCCGGTCAAAGTCATCTTCGGGGATGAGTTGGAGCGCCAGTTCGGCGTATTTCACCGTTGCAGCGGGATCGCCCTGCACCTGGGCGTTGTAGGCGCGGGTCAAAGCGATCATCGCTGGCAGGGGCTTAGGCTGCGCTTCGTTCGCTAATTCCGAACCATCCAGGCATCGTTCAGCGTCCTGCAGGCGCAACTCGCTGGCCTCCAGCTCGCCGGTATCCGTAAATGCCTGGGCAATCTGGGTACAGAGCACAGGTCTGGTGCGGATCAGCTTGTCTGGCAGCTTCTTCACCCAGCTAAGCCAGGCGGCAGACTGGAAACTTTCATTCATGCCCTGCCAGGCTACTTCAGCCAGCCGCGCCGCCCGGACAAAATCCCCGGCTGCGATGGCGTGGTGAAACGCCGCGCCCAGGTCGCCGTTCTCTTCATGCCACCGGCTGGCGCGCAGGTGGAATTCGGCGAATTCTTTGGGTTTTCCCAGGCGCTGGTGCAGCAAATCGCCAAAGAGATGGTGATAGCGGTACCAGCGCCGTTCGTTATCCAACGGCACGATGAACAGGTTTGCACGCTCGAGTGCCTCCAGGGTATCCTGCCCAGAAGCAGATGTGTCGAGCAGGACGGCATCACATAGCGGGCCGCACAGGCGGTCAAGGATGGATGTGCGCAACAGAAAAGTCTGGATGCTTTCGGGCTGCTGTTGCAGGACTTCTTCCACCAAATAATCCAGCACGAAATGGTGGCTACCGGTGAAAGATTTGATGAAACTGGCGGCGTCTGATCTCCCTTGCATGGAAAGGGCGGCTAATTGCAGACCGGCAATCCAGCCTTCGGTGCTGGCTTCCAGTGCAGTAATATCTTCTGCAGAGAGGTTTAGACCCATCACCTGGTTGAGAAATTCAGCGGCCTCGGCGGGGGTGAAACGTAAATCGGCGGCGCGCAGCTCGGTCAATTGGCCGCGGACACGCAGCCGCGCCAGGGGCAGATGGGGATCCTCACGGGTGGCGATGAGCAGTTGCATCTGCGGCGGCTGGTGTTCTATGAGGAAAGCCAGGGATTGATCGACCGACTGGGAATCGATCGAGTGGTAGTCATCCAGGACTAGCAGAAAGTTCTCAGGGATGGTGGAAATTTCGTTGAGCAGGGTGGTCAAAATGGTTTCGATCTGCAGCGGTTGGGGGGATTGAAGCGTAGCCAGTAGCCCCTCGCCAAATCCTGCCTTGATGGTCTGTAACCCCGCTACCAGGTAAGAGATGAACCGCGCCGGATCGTTGTCCCCTTCATCCAGAGACAACCATGCAACTGGCATCCCGCAACTGGCGATCCATTCGCTGACCAGCGTGGTTTTGCCAAAGCCGGCGGAGGCGGAAATGAGCGTCAGCCTGCATCCCCTCAGCAGACCCTCGTTCAGCCGCTCGATCAGGCGCGGGCGCAGGACAACTTTTGGTCGAGGCGGGGGAACATAAAGTTTCGTGGCTAAAATTGATGTGGACACAGATCAATTATAGGCTATTCCAGGAGTTGATCGGGGAAAAATGGCCACGAAACCTGATAATCAACTCTACAATGACAGGTGTTTGAAAATATTCAGTAATAACAATTACGGCTTGTGGATAATCCGAATGTGTTTGGAGTTCTAACTGAGTTGGGTTACACAAAAATCCTTCTGGCTTTTGGCCAGAAGGATTTTTATATTCGTGTGATTGCTTTGGCAGGGAGACCATCGTGGGACTAAGTCTCCCTGCTGGGTTCATTCCGGGATGTCAACGATGGATGAACGGGAAGAAATAAGTGAACACTTCCGCGCCGCGCACATCATCCAGTTTAAAGGTTCCTGCGCTAGGCGGGAACTCAAAGCCGTAGCCGCGCACATTCGTCAGAACCGGATGAGGATTGTTGAGAGCATCGACAGGCTGAATGGTACTGGATACGAAGTTCGAGAATGGCAGGGTGACCAGTTTCCAGTCGGTGGAATCGTCAACAAAGCTGGCTTCGAAGCGCTGGGCAACATCCGGCCCCTGGTAAACGCGTACATAATCCACGGTCATCTGTTGTGGGAAGGTTGTGGTGCCATCCGGGAAGCCGGGCCAGTTACCTCCAACAGCCACATTCATGATCAGGAAGAAGGGCTTATCGAAAACCCATTCCTGGCCAGCCGGAACATCCGCGGGCGTGGCGTGGAAGTATTCCGTACCGTCAAAGTACCAGCGGATTTCGGTGGGTTCCCATTCAACGGCGTAAGTATGGAAAGCTTCGTGCAGGGTAACACCGGTATTGTAAGCGCCGCTGCCGATGCCGCTACCGCCAGAGTAACCGGGCCCATGGATGGTGCCATAGAGATTGCTTTGCTCACTTGCCTTGCCAATATTCTCCATGATATCGATTTCACCAGAACCTGGCCATGGGTTAGTGGCAATATCACTTCCGAGCATCCAGAAAGCCGGCCAGATGCCCTGACCGTAGGGAATCTGGATACGGGCTTCAACACGCCCATAGGTGAAGTCGATTTTGTTTTTGGTCAGCAAGCGGGCCGAGGTATAGGCACAGGGCTGCGGGGTTCCAGTGCCAGGTCCATAGGCACATTCCAGCTCCGTGGTACCCGTATCTTCTGGTTTGGCGGTGATCACCAAATTCCCGGTGCCATCCAGGGCTGCGTTATCGGTGCTATTAGTGTAGTATTCCCATTCGTTGTTGCCCCAGCCTTGGCCTCCGATGTCATAATTCCAATTGGAGGCATTGGGTGCTACACCTGCAGTCCCGCCAAACTCATCGCTCCAGGCCAGGGTCCAGTCAACTGGATTGGCTTCGGCCTGGCCATCAAGCAGTTTCACTTTGACAGTCTGGCCGCTGTTGCTGCCCTTGTACCAGAATTTCAGCGCATTGTAAGCTGTCAGATCGCGGCTGACATCCAACATGCGGGTGAAGCTGGAGCTAGCCGGATAAGAACCGGAAAGAACATAGTTGCTGGGGTATTGGCCGGGTACGGCGTTCGGCGAACTGGAGAGAATCTCTTCCCAACTGAACGGGATGCTATCAGCGGGTGTGCTGAACAGGCGCGCCGGAACCGGCAGCCCGCTCTCGAAGTCGTCGATCATACTGGGATCAAGGGTATTGATATTGATAATACCCAGGGTCGCCCAGGTTTTCCAGCCCAGGTTGGCGTTGGTTGGGTTGGAGAGGGTCAGCCGCGCGGTCAACGTGGCCTTGATCTTGCCATCATTGATGGTTTGGATGGCAATCGTTTTTGAAGTCTCGCCGGGGGAAAAGCTCAACGAGCCGGTGGCATTGCTGGCATCGTAGTTGGTTCCAGCAACGGAAGTCACATCGGTGATGGCATAATCCACAGTCACCGTGGAGGCGGCGGCTTCATTGAGCGATACTTTGGCCGTGATGATCTGGCCCTCATTCGCTCCGTAGGCATAGGCAGAAGACTCGACCCGCACCTGCAGGGCATGGCTGGCGAGATCGCCATACAGGCTGTAATCAGACAGGTAGGCTGTTTTTGCGCCAGTGCCGGAAGGCAAGCCAAAAGCGTAGCCGGAGACCTGGGTCAGGTTCAGGCCATCATTGGGCGCGCCACCGGGTTGGTAGTCAGTACGGCGCTGGAAGGACGAGAACGGAATGCGGAAGAATTTCCAGCCGGTGTAATCATCCGTCAAGCGGTAGTAGTAGCGTTCGGCCGAGTCGCCGGTCGAGCCGAGAGACTGATTGTCAAAGATCTCGGTCTGGATGATGCCGCCGGTATTATTTCCATACAGCCAGAAGCTGACGCCGTCATAGCGACTCCAGTCCTGGCTGACCCAGTCATTCCCATTTTCGAGGGCATGGGTAAAACCGCCCCAACTGAGGATGTTGTAGTCCATTTTGAGAAGGGATTTGCTGCCGCTCTGCCCGGGTATGGCCAGCGGATCAGAATCGGGCACGCTCACGGTGGAGAGCAACACATTATCCGGACTGCGTTCACTGCCCCAAGTTGCAAAGCCAATGGCGGTGCCGAATGGGTTGTAGAGCGGTGCTACGCTGCCCGAATAATCGTCGACAATCTTGGTATCCGGGGCAGCGTCATCATCCAGAATGGTCAATACGGCCGCATTGGTAGTACCGAGAGTAGCCCCGCTGGGATTGGATAACGCCAGGTTGACCGTTTTGGACGAGTTGTAACTGGAATTATCGGGGAAAGTCACTGTGAAGGTTTCGGATGTATCGCCAACGGCAAAGTTCAGTGTGCCGGAGGCCGCAGGTGTAATCGATGCCAGCAACAGCGGTGCCGTCGGAGGTGGCGAAATCCACGCTCACCGGAACGGTGGTGGCTCACATCCAGATTGACCGTGATGGTAGCCGGGCTGCCGGCTTCAGCAACCCCATAACTCGCCGCGCTGAAGCTGGCACGCGGCACAATAACATCAAGCCCGCCGCCATACGCGGCGATATTATCCACTGAGAAAGTGCCAGCGGTTGCGCCAGGGATCAGGATGGAGTAGCCCCAGATGGCGTTGTAGTTGATGGTATCGCCCAGTCCCGCGCCGGGGTTGTAGTCGGTGCGTTTGACGAAGCTGGCCCACGGAATGCTGAAATAGCGCCAGTCGCTGAAGTTGTCGGTAAAGCCATATGCGAAAAGGTTGGCTGAACCTGCATCTGCGCCATCAGACTTGAGTTCGACGCGCATGGCGGCGCCAGTATTGCCGCCCTTATACCAGAAGCTCAAGCCCTGGTAGTTGGACCAGTTTACAGTGGTTGCAAAAGGATAGGTAATACCACCGTAGCCTTGCCCGCCGCCCCAATTGAGCATTGGATGGGTAATATCGTAGGTGACGGTCACGACATTGGTGCCATTCTGGGCCGGGATGGTGGGCAGATCGTCTGTAGGGTAGGTCAGGGCCAGGGTATTGGCTGAACCGGAGCCCTGCCAAGCGTCAAGAAAAGCGCCGAAGCCAGATGGGGCAACGCCGCCTGCAAAGTCGACTATCGGAGAGGAATAACCAGTGACGGAGATTTCATCCATCGAAAAGGTTCCGATAGTTGCACCGGGGATCAGGATGGAGTAGCCCCACACTTGGGTCAGAACCAGGGTATCGCCGAGTCCTGCGCCAGGGTTGTAGTCGGTGCGTTTGACAAAGCTGGCGAATGGGATGCTGAAATAGCGCCAGTCGCTGAAGTTGTCGGTGAAGCCATATACGAAACGATTAGAATATCCTGCAACATTTGTGCCATCGGCCTTAAGTTCAACGCGCATGGCTGCGCCGGTGTTGCCACCCTTATACCAGAAGCGGATGGCCTGGTAGCCGCTTAAATCAAGCGGGCTGGAAAAATCACGGGCGACGCCGCCGTAGCCTTGCCCGCCGCCCCAGTTCAACATTGGATGAGTGATATCGTAGGTGACGGTTACGATATGTGGTGCCATCCTTGGCCGGGACGGTGGGCAGATTGTCAGTGGGATAGGTCAGCACCAGGGTATTACTGGAACCGGAGCCATCCCAGGCATCGAGAAAACCGACAAAACCGGTTGGCGCAACGCCACCTGTGAAATCATCCAGGAAAGGCAAGGGAGTATCGGGCGCAGCCTTAACCATGCTGGTCTGCCCGACGGTGGAGAGAACCATCGTCAGCAGTAATAGAAATGATAATAGCGCGATAGATCCGTGATTTGTGGGCCATGGGGTGATCCTCCTCCGTCAAATGAGATCGTATCTCCAGAGTTGGAGATTGTGAGCAAAGATACCCCACTCTCAGAAAGGAATCTCGCACAGGATGCACCTTTTTTAGCAGAAAACGCACATTCTGGGCCAGGATAAGACGTATAATTTATCTGTAATCCGTCCTTTCAATTAATGGAGCACTCTTGGATCATCTGCTCAAGCCCGAAAACAGGCGTCCTATCATTGGTGTGCTGGCAAGCTGGCAGGTTTATGCCGGTACGTTGAACACTCTGCTCAGCCCGATCTTGCGCGGACTTTGTGACGCCGCCCGGGCTCGGGAATGCAACCTCTTGATGGCCTGCGGGGTGGTCTCCGATTTTTCCACCAGCATTCGCGCTGCCTGGCCTCTGCTCTCCCCCGAAATGGATTTTTTGCCGGTCGGTCACTGGAACACAGATGGCCTGATCGTGGTCGCTCCGCTCCAGGCTGACGATGCCCAATCAAAATACATCCGTGAGCTGCTTGATAACGGACACCCGCTGGTGTTTGTGGAAACTTCTGAAATCGGCCCTGCCGTCTGCCTGGACAATGCCGGCGGCATTCGCCAGGCTCTGGCACATCTGAAACTGCACGGTCATCAGCGCATTTCCTTTATTGGCGGTCAAGCCGGGCGAGAGGGCGATAGTCTGGAACGGCTGCAAGCCTTCCAGGAAGGTTGTCAGGAGCTTGGGCTTGAAAGCGCCCCGGAGCTTATTTGTGATGGAAATTTTACCGCTCCAGGCGGATACAGCGCCATGCGCCAGATCCTTGCCAGTCAGGTACCGTTTACCGCAGTGCTGGCCTGTAATGATAAATCGGCAGTGGGGGCCATGCAGGCTGTGAAGGAGGCTGGGAAGCGCATTCCTCAAGATGTGGCAGTCATCGGGTTTGATAACCGCTTCGAAGCCCGCAGCCAGGATCCACCCCTCACCACCATCAACCAGCCGGCCTATGAAATCGGCTGGCAATCGCTGGAATTGATGCTGCGCCGCCTGGCTGGACAGGCAAATGCCCAGACCGTCACTCGCGTTTCAACCCAACTGGTTGTACGCGAATCCTGCGGATGCGAACCCGGCTCAATTTCCGCCGGTGTCCCGCACGTCGGTATTCCGCAAACGGAATGGGGCCAGGCGATCAGCACCGAGGTCTTTGCACATGTGGGCCAGCTCAGCCTGCAAACCGTCCACGGTTTATCTATTGGATTAGTTGAAGCCTTCGCCATCAGCGTAGCCCTGCAGGATGCTGCTCCATTCCAGACAGCTTTGCAAAGTATCCTGGAACAGGTTAAGGCTCTGGATGAAGATGCCCATGCCTGGCAGGCAGCCATCCATTTCCTGCGTCGACGCTGGCTGGAAATGGATGGAACCGGGAACACATCCTCAATATTGGATATGTTGGACCAGGCGCGCATGTCCATCAGCAAATGCGCCCAGCACCAGTTAGTACGCTATCTTGCCCGTCAAAATCAATTTACCCAGCAACTCAGCCTGATGTCGGCTGAATTGGGCGAAACGATGGAGCTGGCTCCCATCCAGACCATCCTGGATCGTTATGCGCCTGCCCTGGGAATTCGCCATGCCCGGCTAGTGCTATTTGAGCCGGAAGATTCCCGGCAAGGCGAAGGTGATCCCGTGGCCTGGAGCGTGCTACCCGGAATTTCCAACGAGAACGTTTCTCGGCGCTTTCCCACGCGTAGTTTTCCACCTGCAGGCGTTTACTCGGAATTCCCGCCCTATCAACTGGCTTTGCTCCCGCTGATGATCCAGAAAAGACCGGCCGGCTTTGTGGCCTTCGATGCCGCCAACCTTGACCCTTGCCTGGCTGTGGTCCGTCAGGTTACCTCTGCCCTCGAAAATATCCGCCTGTACCGCCAGGTCGCCGAAGGGCGTCAATTGGCTGAGGAAGCTAATCGACTGAAAAGCCGATTTCTCTCCACAGTCAGCCACGAACTGCGCACTCCGCTCAACCTGATTGTCGGTTGGAGCGAAATGCTGTTGAAACAACCCGGTGCGAATGCCGTCCAGACTGCCGGGCATATTCATACCAGCGCCCAGCATCTCGGGCGACTGATCCGCGATGTGCTCGATCTTGCCAGCAGTGATGCCGGCCAACTGCGCCTGACCTGTGAGCCGCTCGATTTGGGCGAAGCCCTGCAGATGGTGATCGAGACGGGCAAACAACTGGCTGCCGAAAAAGGCCTGGGTTGGAAAACCGAGATTCCCGCACGCATGCCTCGGGTGTGGGGAGATCGTACCCGCCTGCAACAGATCACACTCAACCTGGTCAGTAACGCTATCAAGTTCACATCCAAAGGCTGGGTGATGTTGCAAGTTACCGTACAAAACAACCAGGTAGAAGTGGCAGTGCGAGATACCGGCCTGGGAATTCTGCCTGCCGAACAGGTCTGGATTTTTGACGAGTTTCGCCAGTCGGATCGCACCACTGCGCGCGGGTATGGCGGGTTGGGTCTAGGTCTGGCAATCTCCAAGAGATTGGTGGAGTTGCACGGGGGTGAAGTCGGAATCCGGTCGACTGGTGAGGAAGGCGCAGGCTCTACTTTCTACTTCCGCCTGCCCGCTCTGGAATACGCCGAGTCATCATCAAATAAATCCCAGGCGCAGACGGTGCTGATTCTCACACGCCAACCCGAGGCAAGCCAGCCTATCCGGGCAGCGCCTCGAGCGGACCGGGTTTGTGGTCGAACAGCAGGCCGTGGAAGAGATGCCCGACTGGCTTTCACGCTTGCTGGTTTCCCCGCCCGGCGCGGTAGTGCTAGACGAATCTCTGGCCGCTCAATACGGCTGGGAACTACTCAAGGTACTTAAAGGGAACCCGCACACGGCCAATATCCCGGTATTGTTCTATTCGCTGGATGGCGAAAAGGAGACCGGCTCGGTGCTGGCGCTGGATTACCTGACGAAACCTGTTGGGGCCGGTGAACTGCTCCAGGCTTTGGAACGTCAGGGCTGGGTCAGTAATGATCAGGAAGATGCCAAGACCATTCTGATCGCAGATGACGATCCCGGCGTCCTGGAAATGAATTCCCGGTTGATCCAGGATCATTTTCCCCGCTATCGTGTGCTTAAGGCCAGTGATGGGCGCGCCGCACTCGAAATTCTCGGTAAAGTACCGGTCAACCTGGTGCTGCTGGATTTGATGATGCCCGAAGTGGATGGTTTTGGCGTACTGGCGCAAATGCGCGAGCAAGAAGCAACACGCGAAACAGCTGTGATCGTGTTGACATCCAAAACCCTGACCGAGGCCGATATGATCCGCCTGAGTCAGGGCGTGGCGATGGTGATGAGTAAGGGTTTATATAGCACACAGGAGATGCTGGCACATATCGAGATGGCGCTGGTACGCAGCCACAGGCTGGGGAATGAAGCCCAGCGCTTGGTACGAAAAGCGATGGCTTATATTCACGAGAATTTTGCCTTGCATCTCACCCGAGATGAGGTCGCCCGGTATGTCAACACCAGTTATGGCCATCTGGCACGCTGCTTTCGTCAGGAAACAGGCCTATCCTTGATGACTTATATTAACCGCTACCGCGTCCACCAGGCTCAGGTCTTGCTGACCACCACCCGACAAAGTGTCACCGCGATAGCGATGGAGTGCGGGTTTTCGGATGTCAATTACTTCAGCCGTGTTTTTCGTCAAGAAACGAGACTGTCGCCGCTGGCTTACCGCCGAGAACACCAACCATAGATATAGAAAAAACATTTATACACGGTGTATCATCCTGTTCTTTTAATCGAATCAAAAAATGGCTTCGCAAATGGCCATTTTTTCGATTTCCCGGCAGATTATGCAGACATTTACTTTTAAATCAGAGTTTTTGATATATAAACACTTGACATTTTTGCATCATTTGTAGATTTAAGTTTTTCTTTGAACTGAATTTATGTGATATTTTACATCGGACTTTACAAAACATCGGACTTTACAAACCCAATAAACAATATCAAGGTGGATGAAACGACACTTATTCAAGTAGAAAATGGTTTTTAAATACTTATTTGGAGAGGCTAGGAGAAAGAAGTCAATAGTGCCGGCATGCAACAAGATCAAGCAGTAAAAATAGGTGATGGTTAACGACTATCCGAATTCGGCTGATAAAATGTTGAAAGACGAATTTGCCCTATATAACACAAAAAAATCTAAATTAAACGGTTTTAGGACTTCGAGACTGCCCCGACCATCCTGAGAGTATAATAAATTTATCTATTACCGCTTCTACTGAACTTGTACCTAAATAAATCGTGGAGACATTAGCTAAGTGAATCTTCAGCGAATAAAACCCATTTTTATTTACATCCTCAAAGTCCTAATATTGGCGATTGTTTATCACATCGCTGCCCGCTTGGGGCTTAGAATGGCTTATGTACAGGCGAACACGTCGCCTGTTTGGCCGCCTACCGGCATTGCCCTGGCTGCGCTTCTTATTCTGGGATATAGATATTGGCCCGGTATTACATTGGGGGTACTGCTCGGCTCCTTACTGACCGGCGCTCCCTTGAACCTGGCAATTGGAATGTCGCTGGGAAATACATTCGAGGCTGTGGTCGCAGTTTATATTCTGAAGAAAATTGTCGGGTTCCATCCTGAGATAGATCGTATCAGCGATGTTGTCGGTCTGGTATTGGTTGCTATATTCTGCACGACAATCGGCGCAACGATCGGGACGATAACCTTGATGCTTCTTGGGTTTGGAAATTGGCCAAGCTTTTGGCCGATCTGGATCACTTGGTGGGTCGGGGATCTTCTTGGAGCTTTGGTAGTGGCGCCTCTGTTATTAGCATGGAAATCATCCCATAAACATAAGGTGACCAAGGCGGCCTACTTTGAGGGAGCCATCCTGCTGACACTCGTAGCAGCCGTCACGTGGTACGTCTTCAGCAGCCTGCCTCCTGCCGGAGTCTTCCATCAGGCCACAATTTATGTGATCTTCCCGTTTGTGATTTGGGCAGCATTACGCTTCGAACAGCGCGGCGCAACCGCTGCCATTGCGATCGTTTCAGGAATTGCGATCTGGGGCACGTCACAAAGCATGGGCCCATTCTCCCTGGAATCCAAGAACGACAGCCTGGTCCTGCTCCAGACCTTCATGGCAGTCGTGACCTTGACCGGTCTGATCCTGGCAGCCGCGATCATCGAACGTCGAAAAGCCACCGATGCCCTCAGGCAGCGCGCCGACGAGCTATCCACCCTGAACAACTCTTCCAGGACTTTCCTGGATAACTTTGAAATCAAGAATATATTCCAAACGATATGCCGTCTGGCGGTTACACGACTGGGTCTGGATATTGCCTGGATAGAAACAAGAGACCAGTACGAGGATGGAGAAAACAGGACTGTTGTCTATGGAGCTTCAGCTAGTATGGTTGAAAGCCTGAAAGAAAAATATCCTGTGATGGACACTGAGCATGAAACATCAGTCCCGCTTATCCAGGACCTTGTCATCCCGGCGCCCAATATCGGCCATAATGGAAATTCGTATCAAGCGTATGCAGTATTTCCTCTCCTTTTTAGCAACCGGGTAATTGGCACGTTGCGGCTGCTAAGTTGTGAGAAAGGTTTCTTCAAAAACGATACTCAAATTCTTCTACAATCGTACGCGAATCTTGCAGCCGTCGCCATACAAAATACTCTCCTCTTCGATGAAGTAAGACGCAGCAACCGGCAACTACATGGATTGTCCCAACGGTTGATGAAAGCCCAGGAGGATGAACGGTTACACCTTTCGCGAGAATTGCACGACAAATCCGGGCAATTGTTAACCGCGTTGACTGTTCAACTCGGCCTCCTCGAACGCAGCCTGGACCAGCCCGTTACCCTTTGTGAACGGATAGAAGGATTGAAACAAACAGCCAACACGATCCAGGATAACCTTCATAAACTCGCTGTAAACTTGAGGCCGGCAAGTCTCGATCACTTGGGCCTGGTAACTACATTACGGCAATATATCGCTGAATTCAATCGCCAATACGGCATCCCGGTGGATTTCGAAGCAGTGGGCATGGAAGATAAACGGCTTCCCATCGAGATGGAGACGGCCTTTTTCCGAATAGTACAGGAATCGTTGACGAATGTGGTTCTGCACGCCAAAGCCGGACGCGTGGATGTTTTGCTCAATTATCACAACAACCGTATCGTTATGGTGGTGGAGGATGATGGGGTCGGATTCCTACCCGGTTCTCCGGAATACGAAGATCATTTAGGGCTGTTCGGAATGAGGGAGCGGATCGAAATGTTGGGTGGAACCTTTATGATCGAAAGCTCTCCCGGAAAAGGCACTACAGTAAAAGCCGAGGCGCCGTGCCATGACTAAGGTTTTGATTGCTGATGATCATGCGATTGTGCGAGCCGGGCTGCGAGCCTTGATCGGCGCGGAAAAAGGGTTTGAACTGGTCGGTGAAGCGTCCGGTGGATATGAAGCCATCAGCCTGGTGGAGAAAACCCTGCCAGATGTGATCGTCCTTGATCTCAGCATGCCGGATTTGGATGGCATTTCAGTAACGAAGAATATCCGGCCGCGCTTCCCGGAGCTAAAAATCCTGGTCCTGACGCTCCATGAAGATGAAGCTCTCCTCAAGGAGGCGATCAAAGTCGGGGCAGCTGGATATATTCTCAAACGCGCCGCCGAGGCCGAATTGATTTCGGCAATACAGACCATCTTGCGCGGCGATTTGTATGTGGATCCATCCATGGTCCGCGCTCTGCTCGGAGAACCAAAGAAAAGCCCTTCCATTCAGTCAACTTCAAATGAAGCTCTTACATCCCGCGAAAAAGAAATCCTGAAGTTGATCGTGGAAGGGTATACCAACCGGCAGATCGGTGAGAACCTCTCGATCAGCATTCGAACTGTTGAAGGGCATCGGGCGAACATATCCGACAAACTTGGACTGCACAGCCGGGTAGAACTGGTACGATATGCACGCGAACACGGCATGATCGAATAAACAACCTGCATTATGAACGTATCACGACCCCGTAGAAACTACGGGGTCGTGCGCGTATTTTTCCATTGACACAATACCTCAAGAAAACCGTCATTTACTACGCTTATAAATTCGTTCTTGATTCTATAAGATTAGGGGGTAACCACATCTGGCAGATCGATGGGGATCGATCTGGCTATTCGGTAACACAAAAACATCTTTTCAAGGATCCTCATGTCTGGAACCCCTGAAGCAAAACCCTCCCAACCGACTATTTCCATGCGGGGAATCACGAAAGCTTTTCCAGGTGTATTGGCGAACGACCTGGTGGACCTGGATATTTATCCATCGGAAATACATGCTCTCCTGGGTGAGAATGGCGCGGGGAAGAGCACACTGATGAAGATCCTGTACGGGTTTTATAAGGCCGATGCCGGGCAAATACTTTTCAACGGCAAGCCAGTCACGATCCATTCACCCCAGGATGCCCGCGCGATCAAGATCGGGATGGTATTCCAGGACTTCACGCTGATCCCCGCTCTCAGTGTCGCCGAAAACCTGGCTCTTTTCTTCCCCAGCCTTCCTGCCATTCTGAATTTGAAAGAAATAGATAAGCGCATTCAGGAGATATCAAAACGATATGACCTGCAGGTAAGACCGCGCGCCTTAGTTTCGCAGCTCTCCATCGGCGAACAACAAAAGGTGGAAATCCTGAAATTGCTGCTGGCAGAGGCGCGCGCCTCTTGATCCTGGATGAACCAACACGTGTGTTGGCGCCTCACGAGGTGGAGTCGCTATTCAAGGTCCTGGATGGACTTCGTAAGGATGGATATTCCATCATCTTGATCTCGCATAAGCTAAATGAGGTTCTGGAATATGCCGATCGGATCACAGTCCTGAGAGGCGGTAAAGTTGCCGGCAGCCTGCAGCGTTCAGAAGCCAGCGAAGAGGGCCTCATCTCGCTTATGTTTGAAAAAAAGCTGGCTGCCCTGGAGATTAGCCACAAAAAGGACCCCACTCTTCCGGATGCCCCCTCCCTGGAACTGATCCAGGTATCAACCCGAGGCGAAGGACTGGAGACCAGCCTGAAGGATATCAACTTAAAAGTGTATCCCGGCGAGATCGTAGGCGTAGCCGGAGTATCCGGAAACGGTCAAAAAGAGCTCGGTGATGTTGTCTTGGGGATGATCCGTTGTGAGCGAGGTGTGAAGCGGTTGTTCGATCGCGATTTCACAAATCACTCCATTCAGGAAATACGCCGCAATGGAGTTGCCTTTATTCCGGAAAATCCGCTCACCATGTCGATTGCGCCCTTCCTGACCGTTTTGCAAAACATGACGTTGACCCGGACATGGTGTTACAGCCGCCTGGGCGGAATGAAGATGGACTGGCAAGCTGTCCGAAAGGATGTTGAGGAATCAACCAAGGCGCTGGGCTTCACTTTTCCGCTTTACGTTCCGGCCCGGTCTCTCTCCGGCGGCAACCTGCAGCGCATGGTCATTGTTCGGGAGATGACCGGGGAACCGAAACTGATCATTGCATCGTATCTGACGCGCGGGTTGGATGTTCAAAGCACACTCGCTGCCAGACAGGCGCTGGCACAGGCCCGGGATAATGGAGCGGGAGTGCTGCTTATCTCGGAGGATCTGGAAGAATTATTTGCCTTGAGCGACCGGTTGATTGTTCTTTTCGGTGGAAAAGTAGCCGGTTCATTCAACCCTGATGAAACGAATATTTATGAAGTAGGCCATCTCATGACCGGTTCCGAGGTACAGCATGTCAACGCTAACTGAAAGAGTCTCCGCCTTTTCCTTTGCACAAAGAAAGGCAGTCACTTCGATCGTCCGCTATTTACTGATGATCCTGGCGGCCTTCTTGATGTTCGGGATCATTTTGTGGATCACCGGCAAGGATCCGCTTCAATCCTATAAGGATATTTTCACTTCCACATTTGGCAGCTTTCGTGGATTTTCGGAGGTGATCGTTGCCATGATCCCGATTTTGCTGACCGCCCTGGCGGTTGCATTGCCTTCGCGGGTTGGCCTGATCAATGTCGGCGGGGAGGGACAGTTGTATATTGGAGCGGCCTTTGCCACTTTTGGAGCACTCACCTTTCATACGTTACCGGCATGGCTCCTTATCCCTCTGATGATGCTTCTGGGGATGCTGGGTGGAGCCTTATGGGCATTTATACCGGGATTCCTCAAATCCATCGGGTTGGTGAATGAAACGATCACTTCGCTGTTGCTGAATTCCGTCGCCCCGAAGATCATCGGCTTCCTGATCTTCGGTTTCTGGCATGCGCCCATGGATACTGTCAAGACAGCCAATTTCGTTGCGGCTGCCAGGCTGCCCACCTTTTTCGGCAGCCGTATCCATCTCGGCTTGATCTTTGGGCTGGTCCTGCTGGTTATATTCTGGTGGTTCATGAAGAAAACTCGTTGGGGATTGGAGATGTATGCCATTTGGAATAACCCGCAGGCTGCCAGACGTAATGGAATCCCGGTGAAGAAATACCTGATCCTGGTGATGTGCGCGGGCGGGGCTATTGCCGGGCTGGCGGGTATGTCCCAGGTCTCGGGCTATTACGGAATGCTTCTTTTGAACTTCTCGATGAGCCTGGGATTCATGGGTTTCATGATTTGCTGGCTCGCCAGCGGTGATCCTCTGGGTATCTTATTGATGTCGTTTGTCGTATCCGTTATTTTCACCGGCGGCAATCTGCTCCAGTTGACGCGCGGTCTGCCTTACGCTGTCATCAACATCCTGCTGGCATTTACCCTTTTCATTGTTTTAGCCAGTCCTAATTTACTCAAAGGAAAGAAATCATGAGCCTCTTGGCGATCCTGGGAGTCCTCTCCAGCGCGATCTTCTCCGGTACGTCACTTCTTTACACGACTCTCGGCGAGGTCATCGACGAACGTGCCGGCATCGTCAACCTGGGGCTGGAGGGCGTCATGCTGGTAAGCGCCGCTTCCGGCTTTGCGGTGACATCCATCACAAAGAATCCCTACCTCGGCATTTTGGCGGCCATGCTGGCCGGCGGTTTGATGAATTTGATCCTTGGGTATCTTGTTGTAACCCGCAAAGCCAACCAACTTGCAAGTGGGCTGGCGTTGATGTTCTTCGGCTTTGGGGCCAGCGCTCTGATCGGGAAGGCGTATGTAGGTACTAAGATCGCCAGCCTGCCCAGAATTATCCTGCCAGGTTTGGCTGAACTGCCTCCCCGATTTTCATCTTTGTTCAAATTCGATCCGCTCATTTATCTGGTTATCCCCGTGGCTGTGCTTGTATGGTGGCTGTTATTCCGCACTCGTTGGGGGCTTGGCTTGCGAGCTGTAGGAGAAAATGCTGATGCTGCCTTCGCTTCGGGAAGAAACCCTCATCTTATCCGGTATCAAGCCCTTTTTGTGGGAGGGCTGCTGGTAGGGTTGGGAGCCGCGCATCTCTCCATCGCGTATGCAATGAACTGGAATGAATATATGACCGGCGGGCGCGGATTTATCGCCGTGGCTCTGGTCATCTTCTCCATGTGGCACCCATTGAGAGCGATCGTGGGAGCGCTTGTATTCAGCGGAGCCGTGGCGTTTCAACTGCTCCTGCAATCGAGCGGGGTCAATATTTCGCCATTCCTACTGGACACCATTCCGTATCTATTGACGCTAATCGTCCTGATCGCCTGGGGCGGGAACCGCAAACATGCCGCTCCTGCCAGTCTCGGTAGAGTGTATCAAGGTAGTGAATAATAGGCCTTTTCCCAAGACCACGAAGGAGGTGCTAACCGAAAAAGACTCGTGTTCCACCCATAATACATCAGATGATCCAACATTCAATATAAGGAGAAAAAGAAATGAAAAGCAAGATCATGTACGCCTTACTCGCTGTAATGGTCACATCCGTTCTGGTGCTGACAGCCTGCTCTCCCGCAGCAACCACGGCTCCAGCGACGGTTGCACCGGCTACGGTTGCCCCGGCGACTGCCGCACCCACCGATGTGCCGACCGATGTTCCTGCGGAAGCCCCCTGCTTGATCGTTGGCGCTCTCTACGGCGGCCCGATCACGGATGCCGGCTACAACCAGGCCATGCACGAAGCGGTTATGACGATCGGCACGAACAATCCCTGCGCAAAGATCATTGAAGCAGAGAATGTCCCCGACGAAGCCGGCGCACAGACAACCATGGAAAACATGATCGCTCAAGGCGCCAAGATGATCATTGCGACCGCTTTCAACCATCAGAATCCCGCCTTCGAACTGGCCAAGTCCAATCCCGATGTGATTTTCGAACACGCCGGCGGCTGGATGATGGGCGACAATTTCGCCAACTTCTTTGGCGCTCCGCCGGAGGGCTGGTACCTGATGGGCGTGGCTGCAGGCAAGATGACTACGACCAACAAGCTGGGTTTTGTGGCAGCCTTCCCGCTGGGCTGGACTACCACCTTTATCAACGCCTTTGAATTAGGCGCTCAATCTGTTAATCCGGATGTCGAAACCATCGTCACCTACACGTTCGCCTGGGGCGATGCCGCCAAGGATGCAGATGCCACCAATTCACTCATTAACCAGGGCGTGGATGTGATCACCATGCACGTGGATAGCCCGGCTACGATCCTTTCCACCGCCGAATCCCGCGGTGTCTACTCCATCGGGTTCCAGAATCTGGCCGCCCAGCAGTTTGCTCCTGAGTACTGGATTTCCGGTACCGGCTTTACCCTGGGGGATAAACTGGCCTGGCTGGCCTCGACCGTGATCGATGGAACCTGGACACCCATTTTCCTGCGCTGCGGTATTGCAGATGGCTGCATGGCCATTGCTCCCTTCGGGCCGAAAGTGCCCCAGGATGTGCAGGATCTGGTATTGAAGACACAGACCGATATCGAATCTGGCACAATGGTCCTCTTTGCCGGCCCGCTAACGGATCAGGAAGGGACCGTTCGCGTCGCAGAGGGAGAGACCCTTACAGATGAGGCTATGAGCTCTCTTGATTGGTTTGTGAAGGGTGTTGTTGGCAGTCCGAAATAGAGACTGATGGATCAGGTTAGGGGCGCTGCCAGCAATGGCGGCGCCCCAAGGCTGTAATCATGCAGATAGACGCAAGAGATCGCATCACCGTGATTGACAGTATTGGCGAAGCTGCTTTCGACATTCTCAGTCGTAAGGGCAGTTGTACAGTACTGGCTTCGGTCAGTCAGGCCATCTATTTGATCTGCAAAGACGATGAAATACTCTGGTTGGCACCTTCGACGATACCTTCGCACAGGCGAGGGCTGCAAGTACATGGTCCGTTACCTCGTCTGGAAGTTGGAACACGGTGTGAGATCAATGATGGGATGTTGGTTACGGTGTCAGGTGACGGAATAGATTATTCAAGTTCTTCCATTTGGAAAACCCCTCCATCGCCGGTAGAGGCTCGTAGTTCTCCCATCGATTTTATCCGGCCTGCTGTTGGACACAAGTCATCATTTCCTCGACTGGCCGAAGCCGGTTTGTCTGGCCGGATTGATCCCTTCAATTTTTCAATTGTTTTCGAAGCAACCCAGCTACGGCGATGTTGACGGGATCCCGGCTGATTTGGAACATTATTGGTCACCGATCAAGGGAATTATGCGGGCATGCTTTGCATTTGACTTCGATCTGTTTGTTAAAAATGCAACCGAGTTGGTCGGGCTGGGTCCCGGGCTGACCCCCTCTGGAGACGATTTCCTGGGCGGTTTTCTTTTTGCGAAGCAATTATTGTGCAGTACTTATAACAATCTTTCAAAATGTCACGCCTGGAATTTTTCCGGTTTCCTGGTTGAAAACAAGGCGCGAACCAACCCGATCAGTTACCAGCTCCTGAACGATCATGCCGCCGGTTATGCCATGGACCCTTTGCATTCTTTTGCGAATTCCCTTCTTCTAGGGCAACCTGTCGAAAAGAACCTTCAGTTCGCCAGCAAACTGGTGACAGTGGGTCACTCCACCGGGTGGGATCTCCTTACCGGTTTCCTGACCGGTATGTCAGTTATGTATGTCTGACTATTGATTTTTGAAAGAAACGAAAGGAAATTATATGGACATTAAACAAAAGATCGAAAAAGCCAATGAAGAAGCCGCCGGTCGTTTGAACCAGGGCGATCCGGTTCTGGTGGATATCGCCCCTGCCGGCGAGGTCATACCGGATCTGACCGGAAAAATGATCCTCCATTCCGGCCCACCCATTGAATGGACCCGCATGTGCGGCGCCCAGCGAGGCGCGATCATCGGCCAGGTTCTTTATGAAGAATGGGCCAAAAATGTGGATGAAGCTACCGCAATGCTCGAAAAAGGAGCCATCCGCCTGGAGCCCAACCATCATCACCAGACAGTCGGGCCGATGGCCGGCACGATATCCCCATCAGCTCCCGTTTGGGTGATAGAGAACAGGGCTTTTGGAAATCGGGCGTTCTGCCGCCAGGTGGAAGGCAATCAACAGTTTGGCGATTTCAGTGAACAAGCCCTGCAGGCGCTGCGAAAGTGGCGCGATGTTTGGGCGCCGACCTTACGGAAAGCCCTCCTGGCAATGGGCGGGTTGGACCTCAAGCCCATCATTACCAAAGCGCTTCAAATGGGAGATGAGCTTCATAACCGCCACAGCGCCTCCTCGAGCCTTTTCGCGAATGAAATGGCCATGGGCATGGCCAAGATCGACTTGCCAAAGGATTTTCTGCTCCCTACCATGGGCTATGTCACTCACCATGAACTGATCTTTTTGGGCCTGGCAATGGCGTGTGGAAAAGCCATCGCTGACCCCGCCATGGGAATCGATTACAGCACGGTCGTGACTGCCATGTGCCGTAACGGGACCGATTTCGGTATCCGCGTGAGCGGGTTGGGGGATGCCTGGTTCACAGCCCCTTCGCCCAAGGTGGAAGGTCTCTACTTG
Organism: uncultured Chloroflexia bacterium; assembly: GCA_963847105.1. GTDB lineage: Bacteria > Chloroflexota > Anaerolineae > Anaerolineales > Villigracilaceae > UBA877. Next base: position 1,091,798 of record CAWJYP010000003.1, read on the forward strand.
CCGGGCTACTCAGCCGAGGATGCCGGTCTTGATATGGGTGATTTAGCCATTACCGAGACGGTCGGTTGGGGAGCTTTCACGATCGGTGGCGCGCCGGGTATTCTCAGCTTGGTGGGTGGTACCCCGGAACAAGCGCTGGAGTATTCCAGGGAAATGAGAAAAATCACCGTAAGCACCCACCCATCCTATCGGCTGCCGGCGCTGGGATTTGTGGGGACTTCCATCGGAATCGATATCCGCAAAGTCGTGCAAACAGGTATCACCCCCATTATTGATACGGCGATTGCGCACAAAGATCCAGGCTACCCGAAGATAGGAGCCGGTCTTGTCCGTGCGCCGCTGGAATGCTTCAAACAAGCATTGATCGCCTTCGGCCGGAAATATGACCTCAGTAAATAGATCTGATAACTAGAGGACAGTCTATGGCGTCTGGATATGTAATCCAAAAGAACCAATACTACGATTTGGTCTTCCTGATGAGCGTCAACCGGCGCATTTCGGAAGTGCAGGGCGTTCAGCAGACTGCCGTCTTGATGGGCAGCCCGGCTAATAAGAAATTGTTGCTGGACATCGGCATTCATGGTGACCCGATCGATGCGGCCCAGCCTAATGACCTGATCGTGGCGGCTATTGCAGATACTCAGGTAATCGTCGACAACGTTCTGGGGCGATTGGATGAATGGTTGAACGCCCATCAGGAATCTGGTCCGAGTACAAGGCAGATACATACCCTTGAAGAGGGCCTGGCCATACAGTCAAATGCCAACCTGGCAGTAGTCACTGTGCCGGGTGAATACGCCGCTCGCGAAGCACGGAAAGCCTTGGATGCCGGCCTGCACGTGTTCCTGTTCAGCGACAACGTCTCAATCGATGAAGAAGTAGATTTGAAACAGCAGGCTGCGCGCCAGGGCCTGTTGGTGATGGGCCCGGATTGCGGAACAAGCCTGATCGGCGGGGTTGGGATCGGGTTTGCCAATGTTGTCCGAAAAGGGTCCATTGGAGCGATTGGTGCCGCCGGCACGGGTTTGCAGGAATTTACCAGCCAGGTTCACAATGCCGGCTATGGCATTTCCCATGCCATTGGGACCGGCAGCCATGACCTGTCCGAAAAGGTCGGCGGCCTGACGACTTTCGCTGCATTGGATGCACTTGAGGCAGATCCAAGTACACAGGTCATTGCCATTGTTTCCAAACCGCCTTCAATTTCTACTCTCAATCGCTTTCTGGACCGGATCGCGATATGCAGAAAGCCGGTGATTGGCTGCTTTCTAGGTGCACATCCGGACTTTCTGACTGGAAAAACCAATTTCCAATTTGCCCGCACGATCGATGACGCTGTTCGGTTGGCCATTCAGGCGATCTCAGGAGACACCAATTTTCAGGTGGAAGGTCTGACACCGGACCACCTGGAATTTCTTGCCAAAGAAAAAACCACCTGGTCTCCTGCCCAGAAATACTTGCGCGGTATTCTTGCCGGGGGTACGTTCTGTTTCCAGAGCCAGCAAATTTTGCGTGATGCCGGTGTATCCGTTCATTCCAACAGCCCTTTTGAGCCGAAATACAAATTGGAAGATCCTGACCGAAGTATCGAGCATTCCATCGTTGACATGGGTGATGATGCTTATATGGTCGGAAAACCTCACCCGATGATCGATGGAACGATGCGTAAACGCCGCATCCTGGCAGAAAGCCAGGACCCACAAATGGCAATTCTTTTCCTGGATTTCATTCTCGGCTTCAATTCTTCCAAAGATCCTGTTGGGGAATTAGTGGACACTATCGATGAAGCCAGGCGTATTTCAAAGCAACGAGGAGGCTCGCTGACTGTAATCGCTTCCATTTGTGGCACCGAAGCCGATCCTCAGGACATGAAACTTCAAGAAAAGATGCTGCGGGAAGCCGGCGCGTTGGTTTTTCATAGCAACGGCCTGGCAGCCTTAGCCTGCTGCCGGTTGTTAGAGAGAGCGTAGGCACTAATGGAATCAAAGACTTTGAGTCTTCTTTTCAAGCCCCTTGTTGTGATCAATATTGGGTTGAACCAATTTGCCAAAAACCTCGAAGAGCAGAAAGTGGTAGTAATCCAGGTCGATTGGCAACCTCCGGCAGGCGGCGATCAGGAGATGATCGACCTGCTCGATCAAATGCTGTAGAAAATTTCATCAATCCATATCCTAGGAGTGTTGATGTGAGTTCCGTCTCGAAAAAGAAACTGGCAGTCATTGCCGTCGGTGGCAATGCCCTCATCCGGGAAAAGGGCAAGGAATCTCTGCAGGAGCAATACGCGGCTGCCTGTTCGACCATGCAATATATCGTCGAAATCATCCAAATGGGATGGAATGTGATCATCACCCATGGCAACGGTCCCCAGGTCGGCTTTGTCCTGCGAAGGTCAGAGTTAACGGAAGGAAAGCTGTTCAGTATCCCCCTGGATTATTGTGGCTCAAATACCCAGGGCTCTATTGGTTACATGTTCCAAATGGCATTGATGAATGAATTCCACCGGCGCGAGATGACGAATCAAGCCGCCACGGTAGTGACCCAAACACTGGTGGACAAAAACGACCCGGCCTTCTCCAATCCAACCAAACCTATCGGCTCGTTTATGGAGGAGAAAATCGCCCACAAGCACCGGGACGAAGATGGCTGGGTTGTGGTTGAAGATGCCGGCCGCGGCTGGCGGAGAGTAGTGGCATCGCCCCAACCTATTCGGATAATTCAACAGGATGCGATCCTGGCATTGGCGCAGGCTGGCCTGATCGTCATTGGCGTAGGCGGCGGAGGCATACCGGTGATCGAAAATGGTCAGGGTGAGCTGGTCGGTACAGAAGCGGTGATCGACAAAGACCTGGCATCGGCTCTTTTGGCTTCGAGCATCGATGCTGACCTTTTCCTGATATCTACGGAAGTCGAAAAAGTAGCACTAAATTTCAATAACCCAAATGTACAATGGTTGGATCGCCTTACCGCTCCTGAAGCCAGGACGCATCTTTCTGAAGGACAATTTGGCAAGGGCAGCATGGAACCCAAGATCATGGCGGCCTTGAATTATCTGGAAAAAGGTGGAAAACGCGCCTTGATCACCAACCCCGAAAATATGGTGAAGGCTTTGTCTGGCGAAACCGGAACCGAAATAACGCCCTAGCCAAAATGGGGGAGGGGAGTGGCTTGCCCCCTTTGCTGAGCATCTCAATAGCAGTGGATACGGAACGTGGGTGAGATGACACACCTTCATCCCGCGGTAATTGATGCTGCAGTGATAATCCGACTTGATAAGAATGGGAATATCAAGAGAAGAGAATTTCTACATGTTGCTCAGGATCGCTTGTTGGAAAAATACCCCTAGTCGCCGCACTTAAGAAGGCCGTTCAATGATAATCATTGACCGCAGGCGTATAGCGGTAAGAAACAGACTTCAGTGAAAACGGTTCGATCGGATACATACTTGCAATTTCAGGATCAGCTATGGGTTATAAAAAAATAGGAGTATCCTGGGATAGTCAGGCCACTGTATAAACTCGCTATTTTATAAAATTTCTGTTCGCTTTAATGTCTCATAATTGCTGGCTCGCCCTTTACCGAATAACCATTGATTATTTACCCATTTTATCACCGGAGTCTCAAGTAGCGCATCAGTTGGACTTATGACAGGTTTTCCTGAATCAACGTGTGCCGCTATTTGAGACTCCGGAAATGGAATTCTTAAGGCCCTAAAAATGCGGTCTTTCTAGGGCCTTAATAAGAGTGGATTATTCGGTTCCTAAAAATGCAGCCCACCAAGAATGTGCTGTGATGCGGCTCAGTTTTAGCTGAAGTTATTAAGGTTGTTCCATCTCACACTACTTGTGGATTTAAGTTTTTCCTTGCACTCGTTCGAGGTGATTTCTTACACTGAAGCGAATTAGTGTGTTAATTGCTCGGCTATCATATAATTCGACCGGCGTACAGTAACTGCTTCTGGGCCAATACCTCACACTGACTACAACTCATAGTCCGCCCAACACGAATCGAGAAAACTGCCCAATCTACCTATAGAAATTCCCTGGGGGAAGATTAGGTTCGGCAAAGCTCTTTATCCACGGACTACTCCTCCGAAAAAAAGAAGCCACATCCCACAAGGAAAAGAACGCTTGACGATTATGGATAAATTTAGTAAAATTTATCCATAATAAGACCAAGGATATTATCATCTGCTTAACAAGGTTTGATAATATGACAAGCGTTTCGGAATTAATTAATTTTTTATCGTTCAGCCCTGATATCGCCGCCATCCATCAGCATATTTTTGTGACTCCCATCGTCTTACATCGGGGCGTAAGGCTGATTAGTCTTTAACAACATTGCGAAAAACAATATTTTTCTATAGGGGTAGCATGTGATCGAATGGACCCCTAACTCATCCGAACTATGAGGAGGTAAAAGCCATGGTTAGAGGGATCGTTAGGTTCAGTCTCAGTTTTCGATTCTTGGTAATCGTGATTGCCGGGATTATCATCACAGTCGGCATCATTCAATTACCTAAAATGCCTGTCGATATTCTTCCGGAATTTTCACCTCCATTTGTGGAGATACAAACGGAAGCGCTTGGTTTATCTGCCGAGGAAGTGGAACAGATGATCACTGTCCCGATGGAGCAGAATATCCTGGCGGGGGTAGCCTGGATGGATGTGATCAGATCGGAATCTGTACCGGGGCTTTCATCCATTCTAATCTTCTTCGAGCCGGGCACCGACCTGTACAAAGCGCGGCGATGGTTGCAGAGCGGTTGACGCAAACGGTCGCGCTTCCGCGCGTATCAAAACCCCCGACAATGGTCCAACCCACCTCCTCGGTCAGCCGGTTCATGATCGTCGGGTTGGCTTCAGATGAACTTTCTCTGATCGAGATGTCGGTCCTGGCACGCTGGACCATCGCTCCGCGCCTGCTGGGTGTGCCCGGTGTGGCCAATGTGGCAGTTTGGGGCAACCGTGACCGGCAGTTGCAGGTGCAGGTCGATCCGACGCGATTGGAGCAGGCTGGCGTCACGCTCAACCAGATCGTTGAAACCACAGGAAATGCGCTGTGGGTGTCTCCCTTGTCCTTCCTAAAGGCTTCCTCGCCAGGCGCTGGCGGCTTTATCGAGTCTCCCGCCCAAAGGTTAGGGATCTGGCATGTGCTTCCGATCTCTACCCCCGCAGACCTGGCGCGGGTACCCATTGACGGTACGGACCTGACCCTGGGTCAGGTGACCACAATCGTCGAAGATCACCAGCCACTGATCGGTGATGCAATTGTGGATGATAGAACCAACCTAATGCTGGTAATTGATAAATTGCCAGGCGCCAACACACTCGAAGTTACCAAGGGTGTGGAATCCGCGTTAGGATCGCTCTCGCAAGGCCTTTCCGAGATCAAATTCGATACAACTCTCTACCGTCCGGCCACCTTCCTCGAAACAGCTATTTCCAATATTAGCCGCGGCATTCGTGATTGGGGCTGTGTTGTTCATATTGGCCATCGGTTTCCTTTTCTACGGTTGGCGAACCGCCTTGATCGGCACCACTGTGCTCGTTTTTTCGGTGATCGCCGCCATATATGTGCTTTTCCTGCGGGGAGTAACATTAAATTCAATGGTCCTAGTTGGACTAATCGCTGCCCTGGGGATCATCATTGACGAGTCCATTGTCGATACAGAACATGTTATGTACTCCCTCCGCCAAAACAAGGCACAGGGAAATCCCAAACCAAACACGAGTGTGATCCTGGAAGCGGTGCTGGAGATACGCAGTTCATTGTTCTTCGCCACTCTGATCCTCGTGTTGGCCATAATCCCGGTATTCTTTATCGGAGATACGCCCGGAGCGCTTTTCCGACCTTTAGGTCTCACATATATACTGGCGGTAGCAGCAGCCACTATCTCTGCGCTGATCATCACGCCCGTCTTAACCGTGATTTTGTTTACCGGAGGGCGATACGAATATCACATAGCACCGTTAGGGAAATGGATGCAAACGACCTACCGGCGGATCTTGTTGAAGTCGCTGTCGAAGCCGCAGTGGGTCTATGGTCTCTTGGTGATACTCATAATAGGCGGACTGGGGGCAACGCCATTGGTGTTCCGACGCGCCAAGGCAGAGCCAGTCTTTCGTGAGCCTTACATTACCGTACGCCTGCAAGGTGCTCCTGCGACCTCCCGTGTTGAAATGGACCGGGTCATCACGCGTATAGGCGCTGAACTACGCACCATTACCGGGGTTCAAAACGTCGGTGCCCATGTGGGGCGAGCGGTGTTTGGAGACGAGGTCGTTGGGATCAACTCCGCTGAAATGTGGGTCAGTGTCGATGGAATAGCAGATTATGATGCAACAGTCGCGGCCATCAGAGAGACTGTGATGGGCTATCCCGGTCTGCATGTGGAAATATTAACCTATGTTCAACAAAGCCTAGACCAGCCGAACGCGCTCAGGACGAAGAGTCCTTACACGGTACGCGTCTTTGGCGAGGATCACCAAACCCTCAAGGTCGAGGCCGAGAAAATACGGGAGATAATGGTCGGCATCTCGGGTGTTACCTCCTCTCATACGCTGCTGCCGATTGAAGAACCGACTTTAAACATCGAGGTGGATCTGGCGAAAGCTCAGCGGTTTGGCGTCAAACCCGGTGATGTGCGCCGGGCGGCAGCCACCTTGCTCTCAGGTATTCAGGTTGGCAGCTTGTTCGAAGAACAGAAAGTGTTCGATGTGGTGGTGTGGAGCCCGCCTGCAATTCGGGAGAGTATCTCCGATATCCTTTCCCTAACGATCGATTCACCCGGCGGAGGGCATGTCCTGTTGGGAGATGTGGCAGATGTGAGTATTGCTTCGGCTCCGGTGGTCATCCGGCGAGAAGCGGCTTCCCCCTATGTGGACATTGGTTTCGAGATACACGGGCGGAGTTATAACGCGGCCTTGGCGGATATCAGGTCGGCTTTACAAAATCATTCTCTCCCCCTGGATTACCACGCCGAAGTGATGGACGGCCTGGCGCCAACGCGAGCCGCAATCCAGAACATCATCATCGCGGTATTACTTGCCCTGGTCGGAATCCTGCTGTTGTTACAAGCAGTGTCTGCAAGCTGGTCGTTGGCAGTCGTTTTCCTCATGACCATGCCTATGGCATTTGCAGGCAGTATCCTGGCAGGCTTCCTGATCGGAAACGAACTCACACTTACCGAATGGTTCGGGTTGCTGACGGTGGCGGGAATCACCATCAGGAACGGGATCACCATGATGAGCCTCTTTCGCCGTTTGAAAGCCCGTGATAGTGATGTCATTGGCATCGAACTGATCTTGCACGGAGCCACAGAAAAACTTAAGCCCGTCCTGGCGACAACAGTCTCAACAGGCTTATTCCTGCTGCCAATATTAATTATGGGAAATATCCCCGGGTTTGAAATCATATACCCAATGTCGATCATCATCATGGGAGGATTGGTTACCACAGCTTTGCACACCCTCTTTGTAGTTCCGGTTCTGTATTACCGTTTCGGTATGATCCCTGAATCCGATCCTGGCCTGCAAGCCTCGAGTTCCGGTCGGTGTTCCGGCTGCTGCACAAGATTAACCTAGATAGATCTGCATGCAAAAAAAAAGCAGAATACTGATGGCAGAGAATTTACGGAAGAGTCATGAGGCTCGCCAAGCCTTGCAGGCCGTGATTACCTTGGTCTTGCCAGGCAGTAACGGCAACGGTGCTTCTTGAAGTGACACAACTTATATTAGTTCAGGAGATGATGAATGAACCGAAAAATTGGATTTTTACTCATATTGGTCATAGCGCTGCTAATTTCAGCCTGTGGACCGGCAAAAAGTCAAAATCCGGCGGGCGAAAAGCAGCAGCCGGCGACGGTCGAAAAAGTGGATGGATCAGAGTTCAGTCGGGTCACTTTGACCGAAAAAGCGGTTCAACGCCTCGACATCCAGGTCACTCCGGTCCGGCTCGAGCAGATCAACGGAAGAGATTATACGGTCATTCCTTACGCGGCCGTCCTGTATGGGACAAATGGTGAAACCTGGTCATACACCAGCCCCGAGCCGCTGGTCTTCATCCGGCAATCCATCACCATTGACCATATTGACGCCGACATAGCGGTGCTTTCAAAAGGACCCGGTGTTGGCACGCAGGTCGTTGTGGTGGGGACCTCCATGCTGTATGGTGCTGAAGTGGGGGTATCCAAGTAACCGGCTTCACCAGATGTCAGGAGGTTTATTATGCGTTGGATCGTCCAAACGAGTTTGAGATACCGCTATATTGTGGTTTTTCTCGCCGTAGCGCTGATGGTCTTCGGAATTGTCAGACTGCGTAGCTCTTCCGTGGATGTTTTCCCCGAATTTGCCCCGCCCAAAGTCGAGATCCAGACCCTCTCGCTGGGGCTCTCCCCAACATCAGTGGAGGAATTGGTCACCATACCACTCGAGCAGGTGTTGGTGGGTGTACCCGGTCTGGATATCATCCGCTCACGCTCTGTGGCCGACCTCTCACAAATCGTGCTGATCTTTAAGCCCGGTACCGACCTGATCCTGGCGCGGCAGTTGGTAGCCGAACGTATGGCCACCGTCACCTTGCCTACCTGGGCCGCGCCGCCTGTGATAATCCAGCCGCTGTCTTCCACCAGTCGCGTCATGAAAATCGGGATTACATCAAGTAAATACGATCTGTTGGACCTTTCGTTGACGGCCCATTTTAAGATTCGCGCCCGCTTGCTAGACATTCCTGGAGTTGCGAATGCACCTTTTTGGGGGCAGCGTAAAAAATTACCCTTCGTGCAGGTGGATCCAGCGAAACTGAACGAGTATAACGTAACTCTCGCAGAAGTGATGAATACCACCGCCGATGCTCTGGATGTGGGGTTATTGCAGTATTCGAATGGCAACCTGATCGGCACCGGCGGCTTCATTGAGACGCCTAACCAGCAGCTGGGGATCCATCCCGTCCTTACAGTCCTCAACCCAGATCAGTTGGCCCAGATACCTGTTTCCAACCGAGTTAAGGGTGATGGAACCCCGCTTACTCTAAATGATCTTGGTATAGTGACATGGGATACTCTGCCACTATTTGGCGACGCAGTCATCAACGGTGGGCCTGGCCTGATGATGGTCGTTGAAAAACTACCCTGGGCCAACACCCTGGATGTGACCCGCGCTGTTGAAGAGGCAATTGAGGAGATGCGCCCGGGATTGCCAGGGATTGATATCGACACGACAATATTCCGTCCGGCAACTTTCATTGATCAAGCGATTGATAATCTCACCATGTCGCTGCTCATTGGCGGGTTGCTGGTTGTGATTGTGTTGCTCTTCTTCCTTTATGAATGGCGTGTTGCCCTCATAAGTTCCACTATCATTCCCCTCTCATTGATGGCCTCCTTGCTGATCCTCAACCTGCAGGGTGTCAGCATCAACGTCATGACCCTGGCCGGTCTGTCGATAGCGATCGGCGCGGTAGTGGATGACGCCATCGTCGACGTTGAAAACATCGTCCGGCGATTGCGGCGGTTGCGCAAAGAAGGCAGCACCCAATCGACCGCCCACATCGTTCTGGAGGCATCAATTGAAGTACGTGGGTCGATCATCTATGCTTCGTTAATTGAAATCTCCGCTTTGTTGCCAGTCTTTTTCCTAGAAGGTCTCTCCGGAGCCTTTTTTAGGCCCCTGGCAACAGCCTACGTAGTGGCCGGCCTGGTATCGCCTTTGATCGCCATGACCGTTACACCGGCGATGGTCCTGATCCTGTTATCGAATGCTTCCATCGAGCATCGCCAGTCTCCTGTGATCCCATGGCTGCATCATATCTACGATAAATTCCTCGGGCAAACACTCCTAAAACCGCGCCTCACCTATGCCCTCATCTTCCTGTTTGTGGTGGCCGGGGTGGGCGTATTACCGGCTCTCGGGCAAGAACTGCTGCCCTCGTTCAGGGAACGAGATTTCCTGATGCACTGGATCGCTAAACCGGGCACATCTCGTGCAGAAATGTGGCGCGTTACCGCGCTGGCTTGTCAGGAACTGGTCGCCATCCCCGGCGTCCGCAACTGCGGCTCCCATATAGGTGCGGCAGTCAAAGCAGATGAACCTTACGGCATCTATTTCACTGAAAACTGGATCAGCGTGGATCCATCTGTCGATTATGATAAGACCCTGGCAAAAATCCAGGAAACCGTGGATGGTTATCCCGGACTGATCCGGGACGTCCAAACTTACCTGAGGGAACGGATCCGCGAGGTATTGACCGGATCAAGCGACACGATCGTCGTGCGCATCTACGGTCCAGAACTGGCGGGGTTGCGGGAACAATCTGACCACATCCTGGCTGCCTTGCAGGGCATCAATGGAATCGCGGACCTTAAGAGAGAAGCACACGTCGATATCCCACAGATAGACATACAAGCCGACCTGGCCGCGGCTCAAAAATACAACCTCAAGCCAGGCGATATCCGCCGGGCCACGGCTTACCTGGTCCAGGGCGAAGAGGTGGGAGACTTTTTCGTCGGCGGGAGAATTTATGATGTGCGCGTGGGGAGCAAGCTCGAGCAGCGCGACAGCGTGGAAGATATCGAGAATTTACTTATCGATATACCTGGCGGAGGCCAGGTGCGGCTGGCGGAGGTCGCCAGCGTCCAGATTGTGCCAGCCCCAAATGTGATCGAACGGGAAGGACAGTCACGAAAAATCGACGTATCGGCCAATGTGCGTGGGAGTGATTTGGGTTCGGTAGTCAGTGACGTCGAAGCAGTCCTGGCGAAAATTGAATTCCCACTTGGCTATCACGCTGAATTGTTCGGAGAATATGCGGAGCGAGAGGCGGCCCAGGAAAAATTATTCTTATCCGCCATCATCGCCGTGATTGCGATCTTCTTGTTGCTCGTCACCACGTTTGGGAAACTGCGCCTGGCAACACTGACATTTGTCACTCTGCCTTGGGCGCTGGTCGGCGGTGTGTTGGCAGCCTTTTTCACCGGAGGCGTACTCTCGCTTGGCTCGTTGGTCGGCTTGCTAACGATCCTTGGGATCGCAACCCGCAACGGCATCTTGATGATCAGCCACTTCCAACATCTGGAACAGGAGGAGGGGGAACCTTTTGGACCAGAACTGATCAAGCGCGGAGCCAGAGAACGAATCGCGCCTATCATGATGACCGCTCTGACCACGGGCCTGGCCCTCGTCCCGCTTGTGATCGCCGGAAACATTCCCGGACAGGAGATAGAGTACCCGATGGCCATCGTGATCTTGGGCGGGCTGGTCACTTCGACCCTGCTCAACCTTCTGGTTGTGCCAACCTTGTATTTACGCTTCGGGAAAGGACGGCAGAAGATAGCCTGAGCTATTTGGGCAGTTCGGAAGAAAGTCTTCAATGTATTTTCCTAGCCTCTCTGAAAGGAGAGCGAGGAAAATATGAAAAGTGGGTTGCATGGGCTAAGAACGCCCTGCCCAACCCACTTTTCACTGTACATCCCGCCGAAGTAAAGGGAGAAATTGAACAAAGGGGACTAACAAGCGCAGTCGTTTCGCTCCTGATTTATACCGGTTGTGTACAGCTGGGATTTATTGTATGATAATTGCAGCCCTTTGGATCAATCAGATTGATTTTCATTTGTAATACCCAAGGAGGGAATATGGCTGTCCACGCCAGGCTGCCAGACCGAATCAAGCACCAGCGTATCTCCACTATGGTGGCGGCGGTGATCCTGTTGCTCACTTTTCTCCTGCTGCAGGCCAGTTCGCTTCCAATCGGTGGAACCGCCGCGTGGCTGAAAGCGGAGGCCACCTCCACACCGGTTGACACGCTGAACCTGCACGGCAAGGTCACAGACCAGGCTGGCAAGCCCCTTCATGCCCTCTTGACGGTCCAGATGGGTAATCGCAGCGAGAACTACGGCGATGTGATCACGGATGGAGAAGGGAATTACTCCATCCAGGTCCCCACCAAACGGAAAGCCTATCTGATCTATGCCCAGGAAATCGACGGAAGGGTCAGTATAGAGCAGGATGTGATCCCTTCAGGCTATCTGGACCGGTACGTCGTGGCGGTCCCCACCGGCGGCCCGGACCTGCAGGCGGATATCACCCTGCTGCCTGGCGGTGCCATCTGGCTGAAGACCTACGATGAGGCGGGCAATGTGTTGTTCCGCCAGGATGTCAACAACAATACTTGGAAGGTGGGAGTTTATCCGCTCGGCTCGGCGCCCACAATCCACCCACTACAAGTCGATAATCACCAGGAAAATACGTTCTGGGGCTGGCGCACCGACAGCGACAAAAACAACACTGTTCTGTTGGTAACCCCCGACCAGGCAGTGGAACTGTGGATCCACTATCTCATCCCGGGTGCCGGGACCACCTACATCCACCTGGATAACGATGGCAAAGGCTACACCGTTAACCAGGGCGGGGTGTTGCAGGTGAATTTTTTGTTCGATGCCGCCAAAACCGAATACCGCCTTTACCGGGAGCGGATGGATAAATTCGAAGCGGCGGGATATACTTTCAGCAGCGAGATCGTTCAATGGAACGCCGAGTCGCTGCAAGCGATAGCTGACCTGACCGGCGCCTGTGGCGAAACGAACCTGGGCGAATGCACCCGTGTGGCCAAAACGATCCTCTCCCGTACATTGAGGGCGCGCGAGAATGCCCTCCTGCAGGCGGCCCGGCAGGATATCGAGAAATATCGCAAAGCCGACGCAACGGTGACGATCCTCACTTGTGATGGGTCGCCGCTGGGGGAGGCGCAGGTGAGTTACCGGCAGGAATCGCAGGATTTCATCCTTGGGGTGGGTTGGCCCGAAAAGAACCAGGTGGCAAGTTTGGAACAGGCCGGTTTCAACGGCGCCATCCAGGAATCCTGGTGGGGCGAGGTCATCCAGCCGGACGGCTCCTACTACTACCGGGACGAAAATTTCGACTACATCACTGCGAGCCGGGATGGATATTGTCATGCACACAGGGGTGTGGATCACCCCGATCAGCAATCCCGACTGGCATTTCGTGGCGAAAGGCCTGGACAAAATGACGCCGGTCCAGATCGCGGATCTGGCGCGGGACTTCTCGAAGAACTTCACTGCTCATTACCGTGATAAGATGTCGATCTACAATGCCTTCAACGAACCACAGAATGTTTATTTCACGCTTCCATTGAACCTGGACGATATCACAGCCATCGCCGCTGCATCGGCGGAGGGGGCCGCACAGGGGGCCCCGGACGTGCCCACGTACATCAATTTTTATTTTACATATCTCGGCGAGATGGACTGGACACCTAATTTTGGAAATCTCACCCGTCCGACCCCGGAGGATATATTGAAGGCCATCCTGGAGAAGGACATCCCCTTCGATGACATCGGCCTGGAGTTTTACAACGATCCCTCAATCGATTTCGGCATCTACAGCGACACGATCGATCACTTCAGCCAATTCGACAAGAACATTTTCATTTCCGAGTTATCCTTCAACGGGAACTGGCGGGATGGGACGGGCGATGCAAGCGAGTCGGAATGGGCCGAATACGCCTTCACGATCGCCTTCGCCAAACCGCAGGTGACGGGCGTGGTCTGGATCCCCGGTAACGGGACCTTTTCACCGGCCTACCTTTTCCAGGAGGACGGCTCCCCCCGGCCCGCGCTGAATACGCTGAGCGAGCTCTTCCACTCCTGGATCAGCTCGGGCAGCGCCGCTACCAATGAGCAGGGCGGCCTGGGCTGGCGCGGTTTCTTCGGGGAGTATACACTCAGTTGGACCAGCGTGGATGGGAAACCGGAAAGCGCAACCTTCCACCTCAGCCCGGACGGGCAAAACGAATTCACTCTCAAGCCGTCCAGCTGCGCTGCTGCCGCGGGGCGGCGGCCGCGACTGCCGTTCCAGCGCCGGAAGTGGCGAAGGGAGCCGACGCTCCCATGGTTGGCAGCCGGGATCGGCGCAGGCGTGGCGGCATTTGGATTGATCGTCTTTTTGATCTTGCGGAACCGAGGCGCGCGGAAATAGAGATGGGCTAGGGGTGCTGTTCATTGGCCAACTAAATCGTGGTGACCGAGTATGGGCGTTCCCTTATCGACCATGCTCGCGTCCTCTTTGGATTTCAGCCGGGAAACTTACAAGAACATCGCATTTCCACTTACTGGGATGACTAAGAGTATAATTATTTTATCGAATAACAAATTTACCGGTATCCCGAGAATAAAGTATTCCTCTCTCTGTCGGCAAGTTTCACGGGTAAGATCCGCCGGCAGGCCATTGATGCCTCTTTTTTCGTCGGAGATACCATGAAAACCATCCTTCCTCCCCGTTCTTTTTCCCTAATCTTTCGTTTTGCCGGCGTACTCGTCCTGCTGGCAGCCCTTTTGGGAGGCCTGCCGGCCAGCCCTGTCCGCGCCGCTGATATCACCGTCCCGGATGACCATGCCACCATCCAGGCGGCGATCGATGCCGCCAACACCGGCGATATCATCCATGTGAAGGTAGGCACGTACACCGGCGGTTTTACGGTGAACAAGAGTGTGACCCTCACTGGCGAAAATATAGACACGACCATCCTGTCGCTGGGGGCGGACGAGATCACGGTCACCGCCGCGGGTGTTACCATCGACCATTTCACCATCCAGGGCACCGGGCCTCGTGGACTCCACATCTTAACTGCCAACAACGTGGCAGTCTCCTACGTGAAGGTTAACGGCATGTCGAATCTCGGCGTTTTTGTCGATAACTCCGATTACTTCACTATGGGATATTCGGTCATTTCCGGAATTGGCTATGGCGCCGGTGGATACGGAATAACGTTTGGTTATCTCGGTTCGGATCACGGCAGCCTCTCCCATGTGGAATTGAAACAAAACACATACGGCCTGGAGGCCAGCAGTTCAGCCGACTACACCACTTGCGATTACTGCACAGTCCACGATAATTATTACGCAGGACTCTCGATTTCCCATAACACTGGTTCGAGCGTCACCAATTCGGAAGTTTACAGTAATGCCGTCGGCATCGAGATCATGTCGTCCACTGCCACGACGGTCCGAGCATCTGCCGTCCACGACAACACCTGGGGTATATACATGTCCGCTTTGACAGGCGTTCCGATCAATAGCCCCGGGATCCAGGAAAATCGCATCTATGCCAACACCTTATACGGTATGCATCTCGTCCGGGGTGCCCATAACGGCACTATCCGCTATAACGACTTTTTCAATAACAACGTCGGCGTACAGATCGAGAATGATACCTCCATGCCAAATTACGGCAATTCGTTTTACAACAATGCCTTCGTCAACAATACCACCCAGGTCGCCGTGGCCTTAAGTGGGCAAACCAATAGCTGGGATAGTGGATATTCTTCCGGTTGGGGCAATTATTGGTCCGACCTGACCGGAGTGGATGCGTACAGTGGACCCAACCAGGATGTATCTGGCCCGGATGAGATCATCGACACACCGCTCGTCCTCGCCCTCGGTGAGAGCGTGGACCACTATCCATTGGTGGGGCTGCGCCTCACCAATGATGGTCCCACCGCGTTGCAATACGGTACTTCCCTCCAGGCTTACAGCAAGTTGATCCGTTCGTACACGCTGTCTTGGAATTACGCCGACGGTATCATTGAGACTTTCAACAACTTCGCCAGCCTGCATTATTATTCCGCCCTGGGTGCTTATCACCCCTGCCTCACGATCACCGACAATGGGGGAGCGTATATCTTCACTCAAAACATCAGCCTGACGGCCTGCACCGACGTGACCGTGCGGGCGGCACACACCAATGCCAACCTGAGCAACCTGACCTTGAGCGAAGGCACGCTGGTACCGGCCTTCTCACCTGATAACACCGCCTATACCGCCTGGGTGGGCTTGAATGTGTCCAGCATTACCGTCACACCGACGCTGCAAGACATTGAAGCCACCGTCATGGTGAACGGGAACTACGTGACCTCCGGCAATGCCTCCGGCTCCATAACACTAACACCGGGGGCAAACGTCATCACTATTTTCGTCCGGGCCGAGGATATTTTCACCACCCGCACGTATACTCTCACGGTAAACCGCGTTCAGAGGCTGTTTCTGCCGCTGATCTTAAAAGCACCGCCGGGATAGCTATGAGGTCAATTGCGGTTCCTTCTTGCAGCGATGCGGAAGGGTAGTATATTGTGCATTCCTTTGCCGATCATCTCTGATCGCAGATAATGATCCCGCGTTCGCCTGTAGCCGTGTCACAAAGGTGGCTCTATTCCTGGAATCCGAGCGGTAGCATAACCTCCGCCAGCCAGTCAGCAAATGAGCCGCTTTCGGGTTCCGCCCCATAGATGTATTCTACAAATTGATTCGCCCCGAACGAGTAAGTTTCAGGGCATTCTCTTGGTTCTCCACCCTTGTAAGTCGTTCTGGCGATCAAATCACCGGTTTGCATATCCAATACTTCCACACTCACATCGATTCGGACCCGGTTCACCATCAGGTTGGTGGCGCCGTCGCCGTTGTAACTGCAATTTTCCACAGCTGCCTGCGAGGAGGTAATATGGATCTCGTAGCGGGGCAGGCTGCCAGCAGGCGTCAACCAGGAGGACGGAATCAGATTTTGCCAGGCGGATAGCTGAATTGGGCCTTCGGAGAGAAGCACCCTCGCCCCGTCCATTGCCGTTATGCTACTGGAAGACGACACGCCCCAGAGTTTTGCGCCTTTAGCATAAGTGGACGTGACCAGAAAGTGACCATCCGGGCTGAAAGCCAGCAGGTCAGCTCTGATTTCGAGGGTGGTCAACCGTTTCCAGGTATGTGCATCCCACAAGTCTACCGAACCGTCCTCGCTGGCATACGCGACCAGGTTGCCGTCCGGGCTGTATTGGATACTGGTGATCTTTTGGCTGTGGCCCTCGAACTCAAATATCCCTTCAGCGGAGGGGAAATCCCACACGTTAAAGATGCCGCCCCAGCCCCCGGTGGCCACCTGCTTTCCATCTGGGGATAGCGCAAAAACCTGCATAACGTCTCGCGGGAGGAGAACTTCAGTTCTGCTGCCGGAACTGAGATCGTTTATCTTGATGGTGTTATTGCAAGATGACAGCACTGTCTTTCCATCGGGCATAAAGGCTACCCCAGATCCAATTGTGACGCACTCCGGTATTTTCCCCCATTGCGGGTGGTTCGTCAACTCAGACATAAAAGTATTCAGGATTGCCCCGCTGGCGGCGTCCCACACCTGCACATCGCCCACGTTATTGACTACGGCTAAAAGAGTCCCGTCCGAGTTGAAGGTCAATCCTGCGTCTGGATTTACCTGCGAGATTCTTTCCATCGGCAATATCTGGGTTGCATAGGTTGGTTGATCGTTGCTTCCAGTGCTATTTACTGTGGCCAGAACGATTCGGTCATAGGTCGCAAAAGCGATGCGGCTGCCATCGGGAGAAATGGCCAGGCTGTTATACAAAAGGTCGTCATTATCTTCTGTTGTAAATAGATCTTGGGGGGTGTTCGTGATAGTGTTCCACAAGATTACTCTGGCATTGCCATGAACGCCTAAGAAACCATTCTGCGACATTCCGGCGGTTGTGTAAGAAGTTCCGGTCCCAAGGAGGATGTTATTCGTTCCCGGCAGGAAGGCGATATCTGAGACGATGGTGCGTGTTGCCCATAGATCGGCCAGCGGCTGCAATAAAGCCGCGTTGGCGGGTTGGATATTCACCAGGTCAGAGATCACTGAGGCGTTCACAGGAACGGCAGTGGGCTCTGGTGTGTCTGAAGGGATGGCGGATGCGGCCTGTTGTTGGGCGGGATTGACAGCAGTTGGGCTGCTTTGTGAACAGGCCAGGCTGGCCAGGCAGATGATGAACAGGGCTAAGAGGATGCGTGCAGGTGAGCTCATCGTGTAGATATACCTTTCCAATTTCGTGATTTCGTTTGGATTTCAATAAATCATGGAGAGGTCCACTTATTGGACTGGTAGTCGAGTGATTGCGCATAACTCTTCCTTGAAATATTGGACCTATACTATTGTACGCTTCTTTTGGATTAGGAGGATGAGCCAGTAGATCGCAGTTTTCCGGACGGAATAGGAAATAGCTCTGACAGTACCGAAAACAGGCTTTCAAAAGCCATAGCGGGGTGGGGGAGTGACATGCACCTCTTTGTTGAGCATCACAGCAGGAGGGCATTTCTTTAACAACTCATCGCTACTTGGATTCCCACGCCATCAACGACTCGCGGTGCGCACAATGCAAAGATCTTATGAAATGCGTGTAGCCAATAACACACCCCTATTAAAATAACCCTACCACCTCATAAAACAATACATCCGATCACCAGCGAAAGCAGCAAATAGTGGGTGTGACCTCGCCTAAATCGTTGTACAACAATATCAATTAGCAGGTGGAGGAGACATGCCCAAAGCAGCGAACAACATGAAATCCAATGGGGCCACATTGAACTTCGAAATCCCAGTTATGGGCCGCGGCTGACAAAATGCGCGGCCACATGAACTCGGGCGAATACAAGCACGTCGTCCTCGGCCTGATCTTCCTCAAGTACATCTCCGATGCCTTTGAAGAAATTCACTCCCGCCTGGTCGAGAAGGTGAGTGAAGGCGCCGATCCCGAAGACCGCGATGAGTACATCGCCGAGAATGTCTTCTGGGTGCCGGTGGAGACGCGCTGGAAGTCCCTGCAGGCCAACGCCCGCCAGGCGGACATCGGCAAGCGCATCGACGAGGCCATGCTGGCGATCGAGCGGGATAACCCCACCCTCAAGAGCATGCTACCGGCGGAGTACGCCCGCCGCAACCTGGAAGTGGAACGCCTGGGTGGGCTGATCGACCTAGTCTCTAGCATCGGACTGGGGTCGAGCGAGAACCGCTCCAAAGATATCCTCGGGCGGATGTACGAGTATTTCCTCTCCCCCTTCGCCAGCGCGGAGGGTAAGAAGGGCGGCGAGTTCTACACGCCCCAGTCGGTGGTGCGAGTGTTGGTGGAAATGCTGACGCCCTACAAAGGTCGGGTTTTCGATCCATGCTGCGGCTCAGGCGGCATGTTCGTCCAGTCCGAAAAGTTCGTCCAGGCCCATGGCGGCCGGCTGGACAACATTAGCATCTTCGAGCAAGAGGCCAACCGGAATCTTCTTATGTCGGTGTATTAAGTCGTTGGGATTTCAATTTACCGATCTCACACCACCGCGACGAAGCGTCACGAAAAAAACCTACAGCGTTTTTGTTTAGTAAAATCCACCTCAGAACGATAAGAGAAGACAATCAGAAAATCTGATTATCTTCTCTTATTAAACAACTCCTGCCGCGCGTCTGGTGGGGGACCCCCTGCCATATTGCCGTATTATGGTTTAAACGATTTGTTTGAAAAAGGGATATCCCCTTTTTCAAAGTTGTAAGAGGTTAATAGGATCCAATTCTTGCTTGGATCATTTTTATTAACTTATCCAGAGGAATTTCGACTTAGGAGGACGCTCACGATGAAAGATAAAGCCAAAACAAAACTGGTTCCCTCGCCTGGGCAGCGTTTCATTCCATTTGCTGTGTTGATTCCCAAACTCGGGTATCGGTGGCTCAAAATAAACGAGGTCTCCCAATGGCTCGATGTTCATCCAGACACGGTGCGCAGACACTATACTGATGGATCTCTGGAATATCTGAAGCTCGACAATGGAGCCATCCGCTTTACTGTCGCCCAGGTCCAGTCCTTCGTGGCGGGATGGCGAGCACGCGCGTTGGCACGATTGGGAATCGCCCTTCAACATGATCCCGACGAAATTACCATACCTGCTCCTGCGCGAGGTCTGGTAAAGGTTTCTGATGTGATGAAATATTTCCGTCTTTCGCGCAACCCAATTACCCACTTGGCCGAGATGGGGCTCATAGACATCCTCGAATCTGAAACCGGCACCAAACGGTGCTCAATCGCACAAGTACTTGCCTATGAAACTCAATGCGCCCAACGAGCGCAGGAAGGGAAATGCCATGGTTTGCTTGGACATCACAAGGTACCTACCCGAAAAAGAAGATAGTCAAACCTTTCCTGAACCAAATGGTTTGGCAAAAGAACTGATCCCCATCTTCCGGGGATTTGTGGATGATCCCGACACATTCGCCGATTATCTTGTGCATCTGGTAATCACAACGGACAGCTGCAAGGGTTTTACCTGGATTGGGAAGGGGCAATCCATGCCTCTCGCCTCCAAACTCCTCGATAGTGTTATCCGCTACGAAATTTTCACGCATCCGGAAAACCGGCTCGAGCTGGAGCGCGGCTTCGAAACGATCGCGCCCTCTTTCACAAAAACTTCTCGATCTATCCCATCAACCCCATTGGATGCATCTAGCACTCGAGCCTGAAATAGATAATCGGCTGCTATATTATCAATACCGCATTTTTAAATCCCCAGTCTACCACTTGGTTGCCGCGCCGCTGCATCTTGGGAATTGTGCCAAGGTACGCCAATTAAGTAAAGGCGGGTTTCCACAAACGGAAATCGATCAGCGCTTGTCTGCCTTTAATACATCAACTGTTCGAACCGCCTGCGAATTCCGACAGGAGTATGTGCGTCCATATTTATTCGATTATGCAGAAGGGGAATTCAACCGAATAATCCTGATTCTAATCAAATCCTTCAGTAAACAAATTGTTGCACCAGGAACTTCCACTGAATATAGATATTTGTCCCGGGAGACTCTATGGCAGGACTGGTGCAGCGTATTCTTCGCAATCCCGGACCGCTATGAGTTTGAGGAAAAGGGCGGCAGTGGAAAAAAGAAGGATGGGCACGCATATTGGGATCGATATCCTGAAGCTGAAATGGTCTCGCGTTTTCATCCAACTCGAAGTCAGTATGACAGAGTCTGTCATGGCGAATTTTTGGTTGATCAGAAAGATATCTACGGTATTGAAATTTCACAGGTGGGCTGGAAGAAGAAAATCGTGCCCAAACAGAAAAAGGGAGAACGAACGAAGCGGAAAAAACACAAGCAGTGGATCAATTTTGACTCCGGCCACGCCGTTCTGGCAGCTCACCCTTCCACCAATATGCCAGGTGTTCTCCCTCGAGTTGTGCTTGCGTATTTATTCCATAAATTAGAAGAAGATTACCTCGGTGATCCTTTCAACAATTGGCGTCCCCTGGCATTTATCTTATTCTTATTCCATTACGGAACAACTGTAAAATGGCTATTAAATCTGCATGTTGGGCCAGAGCCGGTATCATTTCGAGATTGCCTTTTTCCAACTTATAACCCGGATTCCGGCAGTATCTATTTCGTTCCAGAATTTCATGTTGGCCAACCGGATAATTTCATTCCTTCAAAGAAAACTGACGAACAGCTTCAAGAAATAATGGGGGAGCATAATCAACTCTACGAGCCAATTTCACAGATCTACGAGATCGTTTTACCCCCAGACTTAAATCACATCTTTCGAACTGGCCTTAAATATCGCAGCCAGGCAATCGATCGTTCCTTGCCTCTCGATGCGGCTTTGCGAGGTTACACGGTTGATTCCGGTGCATTCTGGTTCGGCAGTAACGGGATGGAACATGATCTGTTCAGCGGAAAATCTGTAACCCTTATTCTGGCAGAAATGACAGCCCATGTGCAAAAATTCATACCCAATCTTCCTGTAATCACCCCGGCGCGTTTCAGGCAATCTTTTCTTGGTTATTACACTACCTATGGCCTTCGTCCAGAATTCTTGCATTACATTTCCGGACGGGCTTTTTATTATTCCGAAATTCCCCTTCGGTACAGCCGGATCAATGGATCTGATATCGCCCAGGCTCACGCAGAGTGTTACCAGAAAATCGCCAGCCTGATCCATGACGAACAACGGCAGATTGGGCTTAAACCGTTGAAATCTGAGCTGCCCGGCTTGCCTTCAGATGCCGCACAACTTTCGTCATCTCGATGTTACGGTTCCTGGCGGACGATCCGAGCTGATTTGCTGCAGAGTATCTTTCAGAAGATCAATTTATCCCTGGCTTATCCAAGCGGGGTTTACACGGCATTCCTTCCCGACGATCAGGCACGTTACAACTGCATCTGTCGTTGGGCCCTCTTCGCCCTGGGAATATTGAATGGTTTGAGGCCATTTGAGCTACCTGGCCTCCTGTTTCGAAATATAGATTTCGATAGAGCCTGGCTGTCCATGCATGGGAAAAGCCGGGGCGATGGGTCAGCATACCGGCTTTTACCCATGTTACCCGAACTGCTCCGAACACTCCGTTTTTTAGGTTTGGCGATTCAAAAAGATGAAAAGACACCATTGTTCGGCTTGTACAAAACGGAAAATAGCTGGACCGCGATTACGACAAAGGATGTCGGTGGCATGATGAAGGAACTGAAGGAGGTCCTGGATTTACCCGCCGCACCAGCTTTTTATTCATTACGCCATGCATTCCGCGGCTACCTACTTAAGGCAGGATTATCGTTTGATCACATCAATTATCTGATGGGTCACCAATCCCAGGGGGCTCAGTCGGTAAATCTCTACCGCGAATTCTGTATAAGCGACTTACGCACTGTCTACCTTCCCGCGGCCAATGAGATCGCCCATCGATTCGGCGTGTTCGATAAAATCTGTGACCATGTCCCGTAAATTTGAAAAAGCACAGTTATACAAGAACTTTTGGGATGACAAGGTTTTCCAGGATTTTCCACCTTTCTCTCTGGAAAAGATTGCCGGTGTTGTCTGGAAATTTCAACCTTCCAAATGTTTACAGGAATTGGATCATCCTGCAGTATGGGAAGCGTTTTTCTGTTTCACATATTCCCTCATGTCCGATGCTGGACTATTCAGAAACCAATCCATAAAGGAAATATTCCAATTCAAGAAATGCCATCTGCTTGGTCTTCCTTCCGGTCGTATCGAAATTCCCAGAGCTGAGGGCCTCTGCCCAATCGATTTACTTGGTCCAACTCTTGTCCTGGGGCTGAGTTTCTTGCTTCTTTCACATCGCGGTAGGTCCGGTGCAGGTGGTAGGAATCGGGTGGGACCATTTCCCGATGAAGGATATTTACTACCTGGTCGCCAAAATGTTATTGATCCTCCCACCGAAGATGAATTGAAGCGCGCAGAAAATTACTACACAAATTGGCTTGGTGAAGTCAGCCTGAAAGCCATCGGTCAAAAAATCAGTATGGGTCTGTTGGGGCACCTTTCCAGTAATAAATGGTTCCATTACTGTCCGCCACCCTTGGTCGGGTACGTCTCAGGTATTCATCTAATTCATCCAATGCCTGTCGATCAATCGATGATTACCAACAGCGATATCTTTTTGGAAGAATTTTTTCATTCACACCCGCGACCCAAGAAGAAGCGCAAGACAACCGTTCAATCGCCCATTCCCCATTTCGCGATGGAGGAGGCGCGATCCATTGCGGCTAACCTACCTCGGTCGCTCTCACAGGAATTGCGAGGTAAATATTGTGACTATTTCAACGATGTGAAGAAAATCATCCTTCCATATCTCAAGTTGGAGAAACATCAGATCCAGGATGGGCGTTTATGTATAAAAAACCAGTTGGCTGCATTTGAGATAAAAAGGCTGGAAGCGCTTGGGAGGATAAGTGGGTGTGGATCGGGAATGAAGATGACCTGGAAAATGTTTTCCAACTGGCATGGAAAAAAGAAATGGGTACCCTTTGAAATTGTCGATGTCAACGCATTTCTCTTCTCCAAATGGATGTCGTCGAAATTCAACCGCGGCAAGGCTCCAAAAACCAAAACCATTCATGAGCGTTTGTATGGTCTACTGAATATCTCCCGGTTCTTGCCAATGGATATGCTACTGACCGATATTGATTCGCGAATGCTGCAGTGGATATTGGAAGAACTTGACCGGAGCGACAAGGGGAAACAGGATCTACTGGGTACACTGAAGAATTTCCGTTCTTTTGCAGCAAAATTCCTTCCGCTGGCATCAATCGATTGGGGGGAGTTTTCTGGAAAGCCGTTTTCCATTCATACCCAACCATTGATTGCGTATCCCATACTGGAAAAGGCTGTGAAGTATTTGCTAATTAATGACCTCAATGGTCGGGTAATTTCTGCAGGGCTACTACTGGGATTCTATTTTGCTTTACGGGTCAGCGAGATGACCCATCTCAAG
>CAWJYP010000004.1:0-1057861 GCA_963847105.1 uncultured Chloroflexia bacterium
AGGTCTGCCCAGGTAAAACTGCGGACGACCGCCACGCCAGCCATGATCCATGCGACAAGACCACCGGCTGCCAGGGCGCCGACAATGATCTGGATGGTTAGGCCGGTGAGGGGCCGTTGGGTGACGTAAATGCCAGCCGCACCAGCGAACAAGACCAGTCCAACCGCCATGCCGAGGAAGAAAATGCTGCGCCATTTGCCAATGGGCCACTGCCGGCGGGCAATACGGTCGATGAAGTAGCCCGCCAGGAAAAGGAATTCCTGCCCGGCATACATGAAGGAGGTGGTCTTATCGGTGAAGTGAATGGCGTTGACGAAGCTGAAGAGCAAAAGCACCCAGCCCTCGCCGCGCTCAAGGTAGCGCAGGATGGCGTAGAGGGTCAACAGACCCCACACCACGATGTAGGCCTCGTTGCGGGCATAGCGGCCATAGAAAAGCATGTAGGGAGAGATTAGGAAGAACAGTCCTGCCAGGAGGGCTCCCACCCGGCCGAGGTAGCGCCGGAAGGCAAAGACGGCGATGAGGATGGAAGTGACACTGAGGACGGCGGCAGGGATGCGGGTGGTGAAGTCGGTGTCGCCGAAGAGGGCGTAGGAGAATCCCATCATGTGGAACTGGAGCGGGCCGTGGCTCATGGGGTCATATTGATAGCCAGTACCCTGCGTGAGGCTGTTGGAGGGGGTGACGTGGTTGACCTCATCGAAGGTGATGGTCATGGCGCCGAGGTTGTAGAAGCGGGTGACGATGGCAGCCAGGACTAATAGGACGATGAGTAGGGTTTCGATATTGGCGGGGAACCAGCGGGAGAGGGGGGTGTCGAGGCGGGAGGAATTCATATCGGTCTATTTTACCAAAGGTAATATGGAAGAGAAGAGTGAAAAGAGGGCAGGAACAGGATGCGGATCAGGTAGTGGAATCAGACCAGCGGGCGTAGACGGCCTGGGAAAGCAGGCGGCGAGCGCTCTTCTCTTCGGTGACGAGTTCGCCGCATTCGACATCGCCGCCGAAATCTTTCATCATCTCTGCCAGGGCGGTATGGGCATGGATGGCGGGCAGTTTGACGGCATACATGGTCAGGACGACGAAGAGGGGCTTTTCATTTAATGTGCCGCGACAGGCGCTCAATAATTCAGGCAGGGACTTGTAGACCTCCCACACTTCGCCTTTGGGGCCGCGGCCGAACTTGGGCGGGTCGAGGATGAGGCCGTCATACTTGACGCCCGGCGGCCTTCGCGCTCGACAAACTTGAGGGCATCGTCGACGATCCAGCGGACGGGCCGGTCAGCCAGACCGGAGAGGGCCTGGTTCTGGCGCGCCCAGGTGACGGACTTTTTGGAGGCATCCACGTGGGTGACCTGCGCGCCGGCGGCTGCGGCGGCGAGGGTGGCCAGGCCGGTGTAGCCGAAGAGGTTGAGCACGTTGGCGGGGGGTTGGCCCTTCCGTCGTGTCCCGGCGGGAGATCAGTCCGGCCAGCCAGTCCCAGTGGGCGGCGCATTCGGGGAAAACGCCCAAGTGACGTCCGGGGGTGGTCATGGCAGTGAAGCGGAGGGGATGCTGTGGGAGGGGATAGGTCATCAGCCAAGATTCGTCGAAGGCTTTATTGAATTTCCAATGACCGCCGCTTTCCTCGCCGGAGGGCTGGAAGACGGCATCGGCGGCCTGCCAGCGGGAGGCGGGAAGGGCTTTCTTCCATAAGGCCTGGACCTCTGGACGGATGAATGTGTGCGCGCCGAAGCGTTCGAGTTTTTGGCCATCGCCGGAGTCGAGCAGGTCGTAGTCGGTCCAGCGGGGGGAGGGGAGGAGGTTGATGGGAGGAGTCATGGTTTTTGGGAGGGAGGATCAGGATTTATCTCTATGATACACGATGTTTCAGGAAGTAATGGATTCTCAAGGGGGAAATAAACCCCATCCCAAAAAAACCGGGGAGGAGAGTAACATCATCAAAAAAGGGTGAGCGGAAGAACACCGCTCACCCTTTTTTGATGTTTGTAGTTGCAACAATTTAGTAGTGCCAATAGGATTGGTAAAAGAAAGTGAAGGCGGATTGCATTGCAAAGGCAGGAGGGGTGTGATAAGGAACTGTAAAGTAATTATGACATACCGGTCAAAAGTACTACTTGTGCTCCAGACCATATTTGTGCTAAAATGAGCTTGTCTGTGGGACAAAGTGGGACGTTGTGGGACGCCGGAACTGATCCGGCGTTCAGGTTATATAGGAGATTTAGAACTGATGTTCCTGAACCAGTACCAGCACGGTTTCGATGATAAGGGCCGACTGACAATCCCGTCAAAATTTCGGGAACTGCCAGAGACCGGCGCTTACGTCGTCCAGGGTCTGGACAGGAATCTGATGGTGCTGCCTCCCGATGTGTTCCAGGTCATCTATGACCGGTTGATGGGCATGAGCCTGACCGATCCAAATGCCCGCCTGCTGCGTCACGTCATCCTGGGCAATGCCCTGCACGTGGTCCCAGATGGAGCCGGACGCATCCTGCTTTCGCCCAACCTGAAGGAATATGCCCACCTGAGTGATAGTGTGGTCTTCGTTGGGCAAGGCGATTATTTTGAGATCTGGTCGGCGGAGAAGTGGCAGGCCGAGCAGGCCAAGGTCAACGACGCCGAATTGAATACAGAACGCTTTGCAGCACTGGATCTGACGACACGCTAAGATGGATCAAGCGCACAACCCAGTACTTTACAATGAAATTATACACGCTTTACGCCCGAAAAGCGGAGGACGCTACGTGGACGGCACACTCGGGGCCGGCGGTCATGCGGCGGGATTGCTCGAAGAGAGCACGCCCGACGGACAG
Source organism: uncultured Chloroflexia bacterium (assembly GCA_963847105.1). GTDB lineage: Bacteria > Chloroflexota > Anaerolineae > Anaerolineales > Villigracilaceae > UBA877. Next base: position 2,814 of record CAWJYP010000004.1, read on the forward strand.
CTGCTCGGCCTGGACGTGGACCCCCAGGCGCTCGCCCTGGCCCACCAGCAACTCGCTCCCTACGGGGAGCGTGCATGGTTAAGAGGGCCCCCTACACCAGCCTGACCGAGCAACTGCTCAGCCTCGGTTGGGACAAGGTGGACGGGATCCTGCTGGACCTGGGAGCTTCCTCCATGCAGTTTGATACCCCCGAGCGGGGTTTCTCCTTCCTGGCCGACGGCCCGCTGGACATGCGCTTCGACCCGGCGAATCCGCTGACCGCCGGCCAAATTATCAACACATGGATGGAGAGCGAACTGGCTGACATCATCTTCCGCTACGGCGAGGAGACGGGCCAGCCGGCGCATCGCCCGGGCAATCGTGAACAAGCGCCCCATCGAAAGCACCCGCCAGTTGGCGGAGGTGATCGAGAAAGCCATCGGGCGGCACGGTCCGCACCACCCGGCCACGCAGACCTTCCAGGCACTGCGGATCGCCGTCAACGACGAATTGGGAGCGGTGGAGAAGGTCCTTCCGCAGGCAGTGAAAAGCCTGAACCCGGGCGGCAGGCTGGCAGTGATCAGTTTCCACTCGCTGGAGGACCGGTTGGTGAAAGATTACTTCCGCCAGGAAAGCCGGGACTGCATCTGCCCACCCGAACAACCGGTTTGCACCTGCGGGCATAAAGCCAGTATCACCGAGATCGCCCGCAAACCGATAAGACCGGGCGACGAAGAAATCAAAGGGAATCCGCGAGCACGCAGCGCAAGGCTGCGGATCGCCGAAAAGTTATAAAGGCCAATGGGTGTTGGCTTGATACAAGGAAAACGGAAGTGTAGCATTGGTAACGTCACAGGTGCCACGCAGTGGCACAAGCACCTTCGAAACCAAGGGAACGGAGGCGCAGAAAAAATAACAGACGCAGAAAAATAATGGACATGTCACTATGAACAATGTCACTCAAATCGTCCAAACAGTAAGGCAGGCCAATTGGCGGGTACAACGCCAGTGGATCGGTCTATTCCTGCTTGCATTGGTGACCGTGGCGATGGTGGCGGGCATCTATTTGAATATTACCGTGCGGGCCACCCTGGCCGGACGGGAGATCCAGATGCTGCAGTCGGATATCACCACCAATACGCGCGGGAATTCGGACCTGGAGACGCAACTGGCCGGTCTCAGTTCGGTCGAATCGGTGCAGAAGCGAGCCGATGCGATGGGGTTCCAGCCGGCTGACCCGGGCGATATCGTCTATGTGATGGTTCCGGGATACTCGCCTCAACGGGCGGTCAACCTGTCTTCCCCACAGGAAAACAGCGCTCCCCCGTTGTACCTGCTGCCGGCTTATTCTGAATCCCTGTTCGATTGGCTCAGCCGCAGCCTGGCTTCTTCGGCGAAAGGGCAATGATGAAGAACCTTTCCTGGCGTTTCCTGACCGTGGCGATCATCATGGCATTGGTGGGAGTGGCCATCCTGGTGCAGATCGTGCGCATCCAGGCCAGCCCCGAAGTGGCCGGTATCACCGGTCAGGGCGCTTACCTGTGGAAGACCTTCTATCCGGCACGCGGCGAGATCTACGACCGCTATGGGAATCTGCTGGCCGGGAATAAAACAGTCTACGAAGTGGGCGTAGATTTGACGGTTAATCCGGACCCGCAGACGATCGCGCTGGCGGCGCAGATGGCGCTGGGGATGGATCCGGCCAAGGCCCTCACTCAGGATGACCGATATCCCTGAAGGGACACAGTATATCGTCCTGCAGGATTTCGTTTCCATCGAGAAGGCCGAGATCTTGATGAAGCTGCAAGAGTCGGCTCAGAGTGATGCCAGCGGGCGCAACCTGGATTCGCTGCACTTCAAGGCACACCTGATGCGCAGTTATCCGGAAAATGAACTGGCCTCAAACGTGTTGGGGTTCGTCACCGAAGATAATCACGGCTACCTGGGCGTGGAAGAAAAATACGACAACATCCTGGCGGGTATCCCTGAAACCCGTCTCATCCCGGCGGACCCCCGCCTGGCGACCGAATACCCCAAGATCCCCAGCGGGCAAACGATCATCCTGACCATTGACCGGTCCATCCAGGCTGCGATTGAGGATATTCTCGACACCGCGCTGGACTCCACCGGCTCGGTTTCGGGGACGATCGTAGTGATGGACCCGCATACCGGTGAGATCCTGGGGATGTCTTCGACCCCGCGGTTGAACCTGAACGAATACACCAAGATCGCCGAGATCTTCCCGGGCGAGACGCCTTTCAACCGGGCGGTCAGTGAAGCCTACGAACCCGGCTCGGTCGCCAAGATATTCACCATGGCGGGAGCGCTGGACTCCGGCACGGTCAAACCCGAGACGATCTTCCTGGACCCGGGCGTCTTCCGCGTGGGCGGCAGGGACATCTACAACTGGGATGGCGGCGCATGGGGTTACCAGGATATGACCGGCTGCCTGGCCCACTCACTCAACGTGTGCCTGGCGTGGATCTCAACCGAGATGGGCAACGATCTCTTCTATTCTTACATGCAGCGTTTCGGCCTGGGTCACGCGACCGGCATCGATCTGGCCGGTGAAGTGTCGGGACGGTTGAAACTCCCCGGCGATACCGACTGGTATCCGGTGGACCTGGGCACCAATGCCTTCGGTCAGGGCGTAGCCATCACTCCCATTCAGATGGTCATGGGTGCATCGGCTATGGCGAATGACGGCAAAATGATCTACCCGCACGTTCTGCTGGGACAAGTGCAGAACGGCCACCAGAGCAATATGTCGCCGCAGGTGGTGGGGAATCCCATCTCAGCAGAGACGGCGCGTACACTCAGCAATATGCTGGCCAACTCGCTGGAAGGTGAATCTTCTGATGCGCTGGTACCGGGATACCGGATCGCCGGGAAAACCGGCACGGCCCAGATCCCGACCCCCAACGGTTATGACCCGAACGAGATCAATGCTTCGTTCATCGGTTGGGGACCGGTGGATAACCCCCGCTTCCTGGTCTATGTGTGGTTGGAAAAACCGCAAAGCAACCGGGCTGCATCCGTAGTGGCAGCTCCCATTTTCAGGCAGGTGATCGACAAGTTGATCGTCCTGATGGGCATCCCGCCCGATGTAGTGAGATTGCAAAACAGCGGACAATGATTTTTTATGCTAACCCTGGCCGATGTAGTTGAAGCCCTGACGAATATCCGCCCTGCCGAGGCAAAGACAGTGATCACCGAGGCAGCGGTGGATTCGCGTCAGGTGATCCCCGGTGGATTGTTCGTTGCCCTGCCGGGTCAACGCGTCGACGGCCATGATTTTGTAGGCGAAGCCTTCGAACGAGGGGCTTCATTTGCACTGATCCAACACGATGTCAGCGGACCTTACCAGACGGTCACTTTGCGTCCCGACGCAGCCGTGGAAATTCCCGCCGAGACGGATACTCACATCTGCCTCAAAGTGGATAACACCCTCGTGGCCTTGCAACAGATCGCCCGTTTCTGGCGGCGCAAGGTGAATGTGAAGGTGGTGGGCATCACCGGCAGCGTGGGCAAATCCACCACGAAGGAAGTCGTGGCGGAAGTATTGAGCCAGCGCTACCGCACGCTCAAGAGCCTGGGCAACATGAACAACGAGATCGGCCTGCCGCTGAGCCTGCTGCGGTTGGGATCCGGATACGAGCGGGCCGTGCTGGAGATGGGCTTTTATGTCCCCGGCGAGATCGCCCTGCTGTGCGACATCTCGCAGCCGCAGGTGGGCGTGCTGACCAACATCGGCACGGTCCATGCAGAGCGGGCCGGGTCGCAGGAAGCCATCTTCCAGGGCAAATCCGAACTGGTGCGAGCCCTGCCGGCAGACGGTGTAGCCATCCTCAACCTGGATGATCCATGGATTGCCAAAATGGCTGAAATGACCCAGGCTCGGGTTTTCTTCTACGGTCTCCATCCCGAAGCCGACCTGTGGGCCGACCAGGTGGAAGGGCTGGGCCTGGAAGGCATCCGGTTCCGCTTGCACTACCGGGATGAGATCATGCATGTGCGCCTGCCGATGATCGGCCAGCACTCGGTCCACACGGCCCTGCGGGCAGCGGCGGTGGGATTGATGGACAATCTGAACTGGCAGGAGATCGTGAACGGTCTCAAGCAGGTGCATGCGCAACTGCGCCTGACGGCGGTGCGGACCGAAAGCGGGGCCTTGCTGCTGGACGATACGTACAACGCCTCGCCCGAGTCCACCCTGGCGGCGCTGAACCTGCTGGCCCAACTGGACGGGCACAAAGTAGCCATCCTGGGCGACATGCTGGAACTGGGTCAGTATGAAAAGCAAGGGCACGAGATCGTGGGCGTGCGGGCAGCCGAGATCGCGGATCTGCTGGTGACGGTGGGAAAGCTGGGCCACCTGATCGCAGCGGCAGCCAAGCACGCCGGGATGGAACCAAGCAAGGTCAGAGAGTTCAACGATACCGATGAAGCCATTGTCCATCTGCAAAGAACATTGACGGACAAGGATGTGGTGCTGGTTAAAGGGTCACACGGGATCCGGATGGACCGCATTGCTTCTGCACTGGAGATACCCTCATGAGCGATAGCGCCCTGGTGATGGGCCTGGCCGGCCTGACCTTCATGATGACGGTCATTTGGGGTGGCCCGCTGCTGCGCATCCTGCGGCACTTCAAACTGGGAAAGATCATCCGGGTGGAAGAGCCGGGGACCCACCTAGTGAAAATGGGCACGCCTACCATGGGCGGCGTCATGATCATCCTGCCGGTGGTGCTGGTAACGGTGTTGCTAAACGCAGCCAGCCTGATCGGCATGGAGATCCTGGGCCAGTCGGTGCTGGTGCCGTTGATCGCCATGCTCGGGTTCGGCGTGCTGGGCGCCGTGGACGATTGGGAAGGCGTGCGAGGCAAGCGCAAAGGCTCCGGTATGCGCATCCGCACCAAGTTCATCGCCCAGATCGTGCTGGCCATCGGGATCGCTCTCGTGCTGAAGTACCTGCTCAAAGTGCCGGATTTGTTCCTGCCGGGTGTGCGCTTCGAAGTGACGCTCGGGTGGATCTACGTGCCCATCGCCGCCTTCGTAATCGTGGCCATGTCCAATGCGGTCAACTTCACCGACGGGCTGGATGGCCTGGCAGGATTGATCGCAGCGACCATTTTTGCCGTTTACGGTGGCATCGCCTTGATCCAGGGTCAGATCTTCGTGGCCCGGTTCTGCTTCACAATGGTGGGAGCGTTGTTCGGGTTCCTGTGGTTCAACGTCCACCCGGCGCAGTTGATGATGGGCGATACCGGAGCGCTTTCACTGGGCGCAACCATCGCAGTGATCGCCTTAATGACCGGCCAATGGGCGCTGCTGCCTATCATTGCGATCATCCCGGTCAGCGAGGCCCTGAGCGTGGTCATCCAGATCTTATATTTCCGGTTGACACACGGGCGGCGTTTCTTCAAGATGTCGCCGATCCACTACCATTTCGAACTGCTGGGATGGTCTGAGACCCAGATCGTCCAGCGTTTCTGGTTGATCGGTTTGATCGCAGCAATGCTGGGCGTAGGTCTGGCGCTGGTGTAGAAAAAATGATGAAAACGGACTGGAACGGCAAACGTGTGACCATTCTCGGAGGCGCCCGCCAGGGACAGGCGGCGGCGCGCTGGCTGACGCGTCACGGCGCCAGTGTGACCGTGAATGACCGTCGCAGCCGAGACAGAAATGGCCGAGGCACGGGCGGCCATGACCGGTTCAGCCGTGGAATGGGTCCTGGGCGGCCACCCGCTCGAGATGCTGGACGAGACCGACATCCTGTGCATTTCCGGCGGCGTGCCGCTGGACAATCCACTGGTCGTGGAAGCGCTGAGGCGCTACATCCCTTTGACCAACGATACGCAGGTCTTCATGGAAGTGCTCCCCTGCCCCGCCATCGGCATCACCGGGTCGGCAGGGAAGACCACCACCACCAGCCTGGTGGGAGCCATGGCGAAGAAGACTGAGAACAACGAGCGGCGTGTGTGGACCGGCGGGAATATCGGCGATCCGCTGCTGAACTACGTGGACGAAATGAGCCCGGCAGACCTGGCGATCCTGGAAATCTCAAGTTTCCAACTGGAGCAGATGAGCCTTTCACCGCAGGTGGCGGCTGTCCTGAACATCACCCCCAACCACCTCGACCGGCACGGCACGATGGAAGTGTACACGGCGGCCAAGAAGCGGCTGCTGGATTTTCAAAACGCCACCGATACCGCCGTCCTATGCCGGGAAGACGCCGGTTCGTGGGCCTTGCGCAGCAGCGTCCACGGACGGATGGTCTCATTCGGTATCGGTCCGATCACGGGGCCGGAAAAAGGGACCTTCCTTGCAGACGGGATGCTGCACCTGCGTAAGAACGGGAGTGGACATCCCCATGCTGAAGCGTGAGCAGATCCAACTGCGCGGCGAGCATAACGTGATGAATATCCTGGCGGCTTTCGCCATCGGGTTCTCGGCCAACCTGCCGCTGGATGCGATGAAGGAAGCGGCGGAAGAGTTCCAGGGGGTGGCCCACCGGCTGGAATTCGTGCGCGACTGGAACGGCGTCCGCTGGTACAACGACTCCATCGCCACCGCCCCCGAGCGGACGATGGCAGCCATCCGCTCATTCAATGAGCCGATCGTCCTGCTGCTGGGCGGGCGCGACAAGAACCTGCCCTGGGGCGACCTGGCCGCACCTGGTGCGCCAGCGGGTGGAGCACGTGGTGCTCTTCGGCGAAGCGGCCGGGAAGATCGAAGCCGCCCTGAAGGACGCACAGCGGTCCGTTGCCGCAGACGATCCAGCGCTGCCAGGGTCTGGAGAAGGCAGTGGCATGCGCAGCCGAGGTAGCCCGGTCCGGGTGACGTGGTGCTGCTGTCCCCGGGCGGAACCAGTTTTGACCAATTCCGGGACTTTGAAGAACGTGGAGAGGCATTTCGCAAATGGGTATCGGAACTTTTGTAAGCCACAATACTCGACCTGCCGGGAAAACGTCAACACCGCGCGACCGCACATCCACCGGCGACTTGATCCTGATCGCGGCGGTGATTGCGCTGGGCATCTTGGGCTTGCTGATGCTTTATTCAGCCAGCACGGATTTCTCCATGCGGAACTATAAATCGCCCACCTACATGTTCAACAAGCAGATTGCTGTGGATTGCCATTGGGGCGGTCGTGCCTTCGTGCTTCTCCCGGATCGACTATCACAAGTGGCAGAAACTGGCCCTGCCGCTGATGGGCTTGACGGTCGTGATGCTGGTAGCGGTGCTGTTTATCCAGGACGAGCGGCAACGGCGCCGTGCGGACGCTGCTTTGGCGGGTCGGTCCAGCCTTCGGAATTGGCGAAACTGGTGACGATCCTCTACCTGTCGGTCTGGCTGTACAGCAAGCGTGAATTCTTGCACGATATCCAACTGGGATTGTTCCCGCTGGCTTTCATCCTCGGGAGCATCGGCGGCCTGATCTACCTGCAGCCCGACCTGAGCGCAGCCATGACCATCTTCATCCTGGGCGGATTGTTGTTCTTCCTGGCGGGTGGGGATTTGCGCCAGATCATCCTGTTCTGCGTGGTGGCACTGGTGGCCGGTTGGCTGGTGGTGCAGTTCAGCTCCACCGGGCGGGCGCGTTTGGCGTCCTACCTGGCCGGGTTGAAGGACCCGCTCAAATCCAGCGATCACGTGCTGTGGTCACTTGAGTCGGTTTACCGAGGCAAATGGTTCGGCGTCGGCATCGGCAACGCCACCACCAAGCTGATCGGCTTGCCCTTCGCGGCGACGGACAGCATTTTTGCGGTGCTGGTGGAGGAACTGGGATTGTTCGGGGCGTTCGCCTTGATCGGCCTTTATGGGATCGTTCTCTGGCGGGGCCTGAAGATCGCCTCGAAAGCGCCCGATCTGCTCGGCTCGGTCATGGCAGCCGGGTTGACGTTCTGGATCGTCATCGAAGCCGTCATCAACATGTCGATGATGGTGGGCTTGTTCCCGTTGGCCGGCAACGCCCTGCCCTTCATCAGCGCAGGCGGCTCCAACCTGATCTCGTCCCTGGCAGCCATCGGGATCCTGTTAAGCATCTCGCGCCAATCGGGGAAGAAAGCCCCGGTGGAGAGCGAGGAACGGAGGACTTACAGTGCGACTGTTGATCTGCGCCGGCGGGACCGGCGGCGGAGTGTATCCCGCACTCGCCGTCCTGCAAGCCATTAAGGATAAGCGCCGAAGTGCTATGGGTAGGCGGAGAAGGCGGTATGGAAACCCGGACTCGTTGAGAGGAGCGGCATTCCGTATCAAGCCATCCCGGCTGCCGGAGTACACGGCGTGGGCCTGCGGACCCTGCCACGCAACTTGTGGCAATTGGGCCGCGGCGTTATGGCTGCGCGGCGCATCTTACGCCAGTTCAAACCGGATGTGCTGTTCTTTACCGGCGGTTATGTGGCGGTGCCGATGGCATTGGCCGGGGTGCAAGTGCCCAGCCTGCTGTACGTGCCGGATATCGAACCGGGGTTGGCCCTGAAGACCCTGGCCCGCTTCGCCGACCGGATCGCCGTCACGCGCGGAAGCCTCGAAACGATATTTCAACAGGCCCGAGCGGCTGCACCTGACCGGTTACCCCACCCGCCCAGAATCTCGGCAAATGGACCCGCCCGGAAGCCTACACAGGCGCTCAACCTGAACGAAGAATTCCCGGTGCTGCTGGTGTCGGGCGGAAGCAAGGGCGCACGCTCGATCAACAACGCCGTCCTGGCCAAGGCCTGCCGGCACTGCTCGAACGCTTGCAGGTGGTCCACATCACCGGTGAACTGGATTGGCCGGAAATGGAAGCGAAGACGAAGGATCTCAGCGAAAAGCAGGCTGCCCGTTACCATGCCTATCCCTTATCTGCATGAGGAGATGGGCGCTGCATTGACTGCAGCAGACCTGGTGATCTCGCGAGCAGGAGCATCCAGCACTGGGCGAGTATCCGCTGTTTGGCCTGCCCGGCGATCCTGGTGCCCTACCCGTATGCCTGGCGCTACCAGAAGGTCAATGCGGAATACCTGGTGCGAACATGGGGCCGCCTGATGCTCGAAGACAGTCAACTGGCGGAGCGATCTTCCCGGCGGTTGAGGATCTGTTCGACCACCCCGAAAAACTGGACGCCATGCATGCGGCCATGCAAAAACTGTCCCATCCGCAGCCGCCGAAGAGATCGGCCGGCAGCTGCTGGCCCTGTCCCGGGAGAGGAGATGAAGTGGTAAGCCTGATCGTAGTCTTCTGGATGTACGTGATCCTGTTTGCCGTTATCGGCGGGATGCGCGGCTGGGCCAAGGAACTGCTGGTCACTTTCAGCGTCATCCTGGCGCTGACGTTCACCACCCTGCTATCGGCCTACGTTCCCTTCGTGCGGGACACCCTGCAGGAGGAAAGCCCGGCGCTATTCTTCTGGCTGCAGGGCGCTTATCCTGCTCCTGCTGGTTTTCTTTGGCTACCAGATCCCCCAACATCCCCCGCTTCGCGGCCAAGATGCACCCGCGAAAAGATCCAGGACATCATCCTGGGCGTGGTCATCGGCGCGTTCAATGGCTACCTGATCGTCGGGACGCTGTGGTACTACATGCGGCTGCCGAATTACCCCTTCCCGGGAGTGGTCAGCGCACCGCCGGACAGCATAGCCGCAACAGTCGATACGATGATGCGGTACATGCCGCCCAAAGTTCTCGGAATTCCCGGCATCTATTTTGCCGTGGTGATCGCCTTCATTTTTGTGATCGTGGTGTTCATCTAGGACTATGACTCGCATCCATTTGATCGGCATCGGTGGAACCGGTCTTTCGGCCATCGCCCGCATCCTGCTCGAAACGGGATACGCGGTGAGCGGCTCTGACCGCGCCGAATCTGCGTTCACGCAGGACCTGCGCTCTGCCGGGGCGACCATCCAGATCGGTCACCGGGCGGAGAATATCGCCGGGGCCGACCTGGTGGTGCGTTCCTCCGCCATTCCGGATGACAACCCCGAAGTCGTGGCAGCCCTGGCTGCCGGGATCCAGGTGCTCAAACGGTCCGATTCCTGGCGCAGGCTGATGGAAGACAAGGTCACCATCGCAGTGGCAGGCACGCACGGCAAGACCACCACTACCGCCATGATCGCCTGGATGCTGACCGCCCTGGACCTGGACCCATCCTTCATTTCAGGCGGCGTGCTTTCCAACCTGGGCGTCAACGCCCGGGCCGGCAAAGGCGACCACTTCGTCATCGAAGCGGACGAGTACGACCGCATGTTCCTGGGCTTGAAGCCGCACATTGCCAGTCGTGACCAATATGGAACACGACCATCCCGACTGCTATCCCACCCCCGAGGATTACAAGGCTGCCTTCGTCGAATTCGTCAAGCGGCTGCCGGGGGACGGAACACTGATCGTGTATGCAGAGGGAAACCGGGACCGATACGCTGATGACTACCGCCGAAGACGCCGGCAAGACGGTCATCCCCTACAGCTTGCGGCCCATGGCTATCGCCGATCGACCGGTGGACGTGTATGCGAGCGTGCTCACGCAGAACAAGCGGGGCGGGTTCACCTTCTGCGCTTCGGTGCTGGGCAACCCCGCCACAGTGGAATTGCAGGTGCCGGGCAAGCACAATGTCGCCAACGCCCTGGCGGCTCTGGCGGTAGCGCAATTGCTAGGTCTGCCCTTGCATGAAGCCGCCCAGGCGCTGGGTAAATTCACCGGGACGGGTCGACGGTTCGAGGTGCGAGGCGAGGTAGCCGGAGTGACCGTCATTGATGACTATGCGCATCATCCGACCGAGATCAAGGCCACCCTCGCGGCTGCCCGCAGCCGCTACCCGGGCAGGCGCGTGTGGGCCGTGTGGCAGCCTCACACCTACAGCCGCACCCGCAGCCTGATGGACGATTTCATCAACTCCTTCGAGGATGCGGATGAAGTGATCGTAACGGAAATTTATGCAGCGCGGGAACCCAAACAGGATTTTTCTTCCCGTTCAGCTGGTGGAACGGATGCCGAAACCGGCGCATTTCTTTGCCGGCCTGAACGAAGTAAGCCATTATCTGGTTTCATCCCTCAAGCCCGGCGACGTGATGGTGGTCCTCTCCGCCGGGGACGCCGATCAGGTCAGCAGCGAAGTGCTGGCCCAACTGAAAGAGGTTTCCAATGACTGAGAAGAAGCGTGTTTTCGAAGCCGAAGTCATGTCCCTGCCTCCACTCCACACTGTGCTGGGTGATGTGCCATCCCCCGATCCGGAGAGGCGCAGCAAGGGTCACACGACCCCGTTGAAAAACGCCCACGATATGGTCGTGCCAGTGAAACGGATCATCGCCCATTTGAAGAACCAGAAATAGGTCCCTGAGACCAACTCCACGGAGAAACGGCTGAAGCCGAACCGACCCATGAACCAGTCTGCGCTGGCTGAACTACGCACCACTTTTGGCGACCGATTGCAGGAGAACGTACCTCTCTCCGGCTACACTTCGGCGCGCATCGGCGGGCCGACGGAGGCGCTGGTGTTCGTGCGGTCTGCCGAGGAACTGGCCCAGGCGGCGCAGAAACTGTGGGCGATGGACCTGCCCTTCCTGCTGCTGGGCGGCGGATCGAACGTGCTGGTCAGCGACGCAGGAGTGGATGGAGTGGTCATCGTCAACCGGGCCAGGATGGTCAAGTTCAACCTGCATGATGACCCTCCCACCGTGTTGGCGGAATCAGGCACAACCCTGAACGACCTGGCGCAGCGAGCCGCCCGGTTGGGGCTGAGCGGCCTGGAATGGGCCGCCACGGTCCCGGGTTCGCTCGGTGGAGCGGTCTACGGCAATGCGGGCGCTTTCGACGGCGACATGGCCGGGAACATGCTCTCGGTGGACCTGCTGCACCGTCAGAATGGCCTGCAGACCTGGCGGGTGGAGAAGATGCAATACGCCTACCGCACCAGCCGCCTTAAACGCGAGCACCAGCCCGTGCTGGTCCTGTCGGCGCAACTGCAGCTGGGTCACGGCCAGCGGGAAGAGATCCTCGCAAAAATGGAACTCTATTCCAGCCAGCGGCGAGCCTCCCAACCCCCCGGAGCCAGCCTGGGTTCGATGTTCAAGAACCCCCCGGGCGACAAAGCCGGGCGCTTGATCGAAGCAGCCGGGTTGAAAGGCAGAAGGATCGGCAATGCCAGCATCAGCATGAAGCATGCCAACTTCTTCATCAGCGAGAGCGGCGCCAAAGCAGCGGATGTGCTCAATCTGATCAACCTGGTCCGCAATGAAGTGCAAGACCAGTTCGGCGTGACGCTGGAGTTGGAAGTGGAATTGATCGGCAAGTGGAAAGAAACTGTCAAAGAGTGAGTTGAGAACAATGATGACCGCAACCGCGAAACCTGACCGCAAGCTGAAGATCGCCGTCCTCTTTGGAGGCCGTTCCGGGGAACATGAAGTGTCCCTGGATTCGGCGCGGGCGGTGTTGAACGTTCTCGACCCTGAAAAATATGAGATCTTCCAGATAGGCATCACCCATGAAGGGGCATGGCTGACCGGAGTGGATGCACGCAACCAGATGGAACTGGGCCAGACCAAGGATTTGACCCCCTGCACCATCCTGCCGGACCCATCCAGGCCGGGACTGTACGTTTCCCGCCAGACCCAGGCAGGGCCGGTGCTGGAGTTCCTGACGGCGCTGGACGTGGTCTTCCCGGTTCTGCACGGCACCTATGGCGAAGACGGCACCATGCAGGGCCTGCTCGAAATGGCCGACCTGGCTTACGTGGGTGCGGGAGTGACGGGTTCGTCGGTGGGCATGGATAAGGGCGTCTTCAAGGATGTCATGCGAGCCATCGGCGTTCCCACGGTCGAGTCGGTCATCATCCTGCGCAGCGAGATCGCCAAAGATATCGAAAGCGCTCTTCGCCGGGCCGAGCAGGTGGCGGGATATCCCCTGTTCGTCAAGCCGGCCAACCTGGGTTCCTCGGTGGGCATCACCAAGTGCAACAACCGGGCCGACCTGGGCGAGGGGCTGATGGAAGCCGCCGCCTTCGATAGGCGCATCCTGGTGGAACGAGGGGTGGATGCCCGCGAGATCGAAGTATCGGTGCTGGGCAACGATGAGCCGCAGGCGTCGGTACCCGGTGAAGTGCTGCCCAGCCGGGAGTTCTACTCGTACGAATCAAAATATGTGGACGGCACCTCGGGCCTGCTCATCCCGGCTCCCCTGCCGGAAGAGACCGCCACAAAGATCCGCCAGATGGCTGTGAAAGCATACTCAGCCATCGACTGCGCCGGCATGGCGCGAGTGGATTTCTTCGTGGAAAAAGTCACGGGAGATATTTACCTGAATGAAGTCAACACCATCCCCGGCTTCACCAATATCAGCATGTACCCCAAACTGTGGGAAGCCACGGGGCTGCCTTACGCAAAACTGGTCGACCGCCTGATCGAACTGGCTCTGGAACGCAAAGCCGAGCGGGACCGCACTGAACATCGCTTTCGGAGAACCTCATGACCATTAAGACGACATCCACACGCGCCGAACAGATCCGTCAACGCCGGACAACGCAAAAGACCACCACACCGGCTGCACCGCGCCCGAGCACATCCATCCGCACGACGAGGCGCAACACACCGGCCTACCTGCCCGCTGAGCCGCGCCGCACAACCAATTCCCAGCCCCGGCGGAACTCGCAAAGTGGCAAGAAAGCCCAGGCCACTGTGGGACGGAGCATGGGAACGGTGCGACAGTCCAGCGGGCGGCAGAGACAGCGCAGTTATGACGTCGCCTTCAGCCTAGGCCATACGGACGTGCGTGCGCCCATCCTGACCATCCCCCCGCTGGGGTCCCGCTGGGCCTCGGGGGCGATGACGCTGGTGCTGGGCTTCCTGCTTTACACCATGTGGACGGCTTCGACTTTCACCGTCAATGCGGCTGTCGTCAACGGCAATGAGCGACTTGCGGCAGAAGATGTTTACGGACAGATGGCCATCTCGGATGAGCCTATCTTCAAGGCTGTACCCGCCAAAATCGAGCAGGACCTGCGGACGGCATTCCCCGACCTGGCCTCGGTGAAGGTGCATATCCGCCTGCCAAACCGCATCATCGTCGATGTGGTCGAGCGCAATCCGCTGCTGGCATGGTACCAGGATGAGGCAGTAACATGGGTTGACGCCGAGGGCGTGGCCTTTATGCCGCGCGGCGAAGTGCAGGGTCTCATCGCAGTGGCAGCCAGCGCCCCTCCCCCGGTCCTGACGCCGGCAGAATCCGATACTTTCTTCGCACACGTCTTCCTGGCGCCGGAAATGGTGCAGGCACTGGTCAACTTATCTCCCAACGTTCCTGCGGGCGTGACAATGGCGTACGACCCCAAATACGGGGCAGGCTGGCAGGACCCGCGTGGCTGGTCGGTCTACTTCGGCCAGAATATCCAGGAAATCCCGATGAAACTGAATATCTATCAGTCCGTCGTGGAAACTTTCATTCGGCAGGGCATCCAACCCACCATCATCAGCGTGGCGTACCTGGATGCACCATTCTATAAGTAAGCCAGGCAAATATGGACGAAATCGTTGTTGGAATTGACGTTGGTACGACCAAAGTCTGCACCCTGGTGGGGCGGGTGGAGGATAAAACCATCCGCATCCTGGGGTCGGGCGTGGAACCCTCGGAAGGCATCAAGAAGGGTGTGATCGTGGACCTGGCGGCTGCGGCGCAGGCCATCACCCGCTCGGTCAACAAGGCCGAGTCCACCTCCGGCGTGGAAATCACCGGGGCGATGGTGAGCCTGGCGGGGGCGCATGTATCTTCCATCAACAGCCGCGGGGTGGCGGGAGTCTCGGGCGAGATGATCGACGAGGAGGATGTAGCCCGCGCCCTGGATGCAGCCCGGGCGGTGGCCATTCCTCACAACCGCGAGATCATCCACGTGATCCAGCGCGGCTTCACAGTCGACGGGCAGGACGGGGTGACCGTGCCGCTGGGGATGCATGGCTATCGTCTGGAGGTGGAGGCGCACATCATCACGGCTGCGCAGGCCACGGTCGAAAACCTGCGCCAGTGTGTCGCCTCGGCAGGGGTGGAGGTGCTACAGTTCATCCTCAACCCGCTGGCCTCCGGCGAAGTGGTGTTGACCGATACCGAACGGCAGGTGGGCGTGGCTGTATGCGACATTGGCGGCGGGACGGCCGACCTGGCCATCTATGTGGACGGGCACGTGTGGCACACGATGGTATTGGCGGTGGGCGGCAACCACATCACGAATGACATTGCCACCGGCCTGCGCCTGCCGCTGGCCCAGGCGGAAGAGATCAAGAAAAAGAACGGCTACGCCCTCAAGAGCGGTGTGGGAGCGGAAGAGTACTTCTCCGTGAAGGCTTTCGGGGAAGACGCGCCGGTCAAGATCAGCCGGCAGGACCTGGCGCACATCATCGAGGCGAGAGTGGAAGAAATGTTCGTGCTGACCCTGCAGGAGATCAAGCGCTCGGGTTACGACGGGCTGCTGCCGGCAGGGATGGTGCTGACGGGCGGCACAAGCGCTCTGGGGGGCATCCGCCAGTTAGCCACCCAGGTATTGGGGATGCCGGTCCGCACAGCCGGGCCTGAGAAGATCGTCGGGCTGGTGGATCAACTGAAAGGGCCGGCCTTTTCCACGGGCGTAGGCCTGCTCCACTGGGCAGCGGCATTGACGGATGAAGAATCCCTGCCGACGCATGGGAGCGGGCGGCGCGGCTCACGGAGCGGGACAACGGTCAATCTGGACCCGGTGAAAGATTGGTTCAAGCGGCTGTTGCCGTAAAGTCAAGGCAAAAATGACTATATTCACTGCTACAAAATATGGTAAAGAATGACTAAAGTTTCGACCAGTAAAACCTATGGTGTAGAACGATCGAAGCCGTTACTATAAGGCAGAATAATCGGAAACCTGAAACATCGAAACATTTATTCATCAGGAGGCTTTCAATGGACACAAAAAAGATCCAAACCGAAACATTTGCCCGCATCAAAGTGGTAGGCGTGGGCGGTGGCGGCTGCAACGCAGTCAACCGGATGATCGAGGACGGCATCCAGGGCGTTGAGTTCATCGCCATCAATACCGACGCTCAAGCGCTGATGCTGGCGAAGGCGCCCACACGGGTCCGCATTGGTGAGAAGCTCACCCGCGGCCTGGGCGCAGGCGGCGACCCCGAAGTGGGCCGCAAGTCTGCCGAGGAATCCGCAGAAGACCTGTACAACGTCCTCAAAGGCGCCGACATGATCTTCGTGACGGCAGGCCTGGGCGGCGGCACCGGTACCGGCGCGGCCCCCATCGTGGCGCAGATCGCCAAAGAAGTTGGCGCTCTGACCATCGGTGTGGTCACCCGCCCGTTCACCTTCGAGGGCAACAAACGCATGACCTCGTGCGAAACGGGCATGACCAACCTGAAAGACCATTCCGATACACTCATCGTCATCCCCAATGACCGCCTGTTGCAGATCATGGACAAGCGCGCCAGCCTGGGCGATTCGTTCAAACTGGCTGACGAAGTCCTGCGCCAGGGCATCCAGGGCATTTCCGAACTTATCACGGTGCCCGGCCTGATCAACCTGGACTTCGCCGACGTGCGGGCAATCATGAGCGAAGGCGGAGCTGCATTGATGGCAGTAGGCAAGGCTTCAGGCGAAGACCGCGCCCGTGTGGCGGCCGAGCAGGCTATCTCCAGCCAACTGCTGGACATCACCATCGATGGCGCCCGCGGTGTGCTGTTCAACATCACCGGCGGACCGAACCTGACCCTCTTCGAGGTCAACCAGGCGGCTGCGCTCATCCGTGAGACGGCTCACCCCGAAGTGAACATGATCTTCGGCGCAGTCATCGAACCGGAAATGGGCGACGAAGTGCGGATCACGGTCATCGCGACCGGGTTCGAGCGGACAGGCATGCCTCGCCGCATCACCAATTCCCGCACCAATTCCCACCCGATGGATGGCAGAACCGTCAACCGGGCAATGGAATCGGTCAGCGTGGATGCGCAGAGCGGACAGTCAGCCGAATTCAAGCCGCAGACCTTCAATACCGAAGACCTGGACATACCGACTTTCTTGCGTAACCGCAAGTAGAGCCTGTTCCAACCCGGTCTCCTGATGCACGTGCGGAGATGCGTGGGCTGCTGCGTCCTCAGCCTGCCCACGCATCCCGCAAGCCTGCCAGGAGAGGCGGATTTTTTGGTTTATGAACCCGAGGTGGAAATATGATACCGGACGGTGTTGCAGAAACGAACAGGGAACTTCCATCACGACGAACTAACCCATCCAACCAGTGGGTAAAGACTTTTGTACAAGGGTTGGAGGAGAAATCCATCCCCATCCCCTGCCCCTCCAGCCTGCTGAAGACCCATCCGGGCACAGGTCCTTTGCGGCCAGTGCCGTGGAGATATGATTCGGA
Source organism: uncultured Chloroflexia bacterium (assembly GCA_963847105.1). Classification (GTDB taxonomy): domain Bacteria; phylum Chloroflexota; class Anaerolineae; order Anaerolineales; family Villigracilaceae; genus UBA877. The sequence continues at coordinate 20,147 of CAWJYP010000004.1, forward strand.
AAACGTTTTATCGGATGAGATGTTATTACCGTCAAAAATGGGTTGAGCCGCAAAAAACGCCGGCTCAACCCATTTTTGCTATTTATTGTGAACTATCCATACCTATTGCCTTAAACGCAGGTCTCCTGTAAGATTAAATCTACTGGAGAACGAACATGAACCAGACTAAGGTACGTAAGCAGGAAGAGGAGGGACATGTCTGCTGAACCCGAAAAGCCAGTGATGCCAAAGGTCATGTTGGTGGATGATGACGAGGATGTACGTGAGATCCTCGGCTTCACATTGATGAAAAACAACTTCGATGTGCAGGTGTGCGAATCAGGCAGGCAGGCTGTGGCCACCATCTCGCCGGACACGCGCATAGTCATCCTGGATGTAATGATGCCGGGTATGGACGGAGCGGAGACGTACATCGAACTGCAGAAGAAGGTGCCGGGTGTACCGATCGTCTTTTACTCGGCTTACCGGGCGCTGCTGGACCCGACCAAACTGGGCGATCACAAACCGCTGGCCTTCGTGGAGAAGGGTCGCCCCGGCAGCCGGGATGTTGTGCTGGCATGGGTCAAGAAAGTGGTCAATCACGGGATTGGGTAATCAAGTAATTAGGTGGTCGGGGGAAATAAAAGAAGAGAAAAGAGAAGAGAGAACAGAAGGTGCAAGGAAAGATAATTCGGGGCCGCTATTCTAAAAGGCGACCCTTTAAAAGATCAGGGCGACCACTAGGGTCGCCCACACAATTACTGATGGATGGCAATCTCTAAGGGGTAATAGAGAAGTTCCACACGCGAACCGTATGTAAGGGCGGGTATCCAGGTAGAGATCACCTCGGTCAATGATGCATTCTCAAAATGGCGTTTTTTGGTTTCAGGGTGGGGAAAATATATATACCCGTCATAGGCCGCGTCGTTGAAAAGTACCTGGCAGGGAGAGAAAGAGAAATCTTCCGGCGGGTGCAGGTCGGTCCAGGTGACGTGACGGAAGGTGTAGGCGGGCTTAACGATAGAGAAGGTCCGCGGGGCAATGGAGATGTTAAGGGTGCCAGAGTAGAAACGATCCAGGTCAAGGCCCAGGCTTTTGAAGATGGGCTTTTGCTTGTCAATGGTGCCGTAAGGATAATCCTTCGACGGCTGTGAAGCCACCCGGTATCCGGGGACAACCTCCCCGCTGACGCTGAGAAATCCTGCCTGCATGGTGCACTCCTGTGGGAGCAATTATAGCCCGGTAAATGTGGGACAACTGTCCCATGTTATGGGGGGTCACCTGACACTTCAATCTTCCCTGCAAATCGGATAAAGTATAGCTGAAATACGAAATAATATATCAACCTTTCAACCAAAGGAGTAAAAATGATCAAAGCAATTACCACCCGCAATGGCGAAGCCGTACGTGACCCCGACTTCATTCACAAGTTGTTCAACCACCCACTGGCAGCATTCCTGTGGCTGCCCATCCGCATTTGGCTTGGCTGGCAGTGGATCGAAGCCGGCCTGCATAAGCTCCAAACCCCCGCCTGGATGCAAACCGGCGCGGCCCTGAAGGGTTTTTGGACCAAGGCTGTAATCATCCCCGAAACCGGCAACCCGGCCATTCATTACGCCTGGTATCGCTCGTTCCTGCAAATGATGCTGGACTCGGGTGCGTACACCTGGTTCGCCAAAGTGATCGCCGTTGGTGAGTTCATGGTAGGCGTAGCCCTCGTACTGGGTCTCTTCACCGGTATGGCAGCCTTCTTCGGCGGCCTGATGAACTGGAACTTCATGATGGCTGGTTCTGCCAGCGTCAACCCGATGTTCTTCCTCATCTCGGTCGGCCTGGTATTGTCCTGGAAAGTCTGCGGCTGGATCGGTATTGATCGTTTCCTGGTGCCGTTCGTTGGTCAACTATGGGCGAACCGCAAGAAGGTTCTCACTCCCCAGGCAGGTCTGCCTCGTGGTGCTGAGGCTAGGTAAGACCCCTTTTATCGGTATGAAGAAAGACGGCGAGGAAAATCCTCGCCGTCTTTCTTTAATTGCGCTTAATCGAGCGCTAATTTCTAATTGTTAACATATCAATCTTGAAAAAAGCGATATCCGCGACCCATCCCCCCAACCCCTTCCCGTCACATGAATAACCGTATGAACTCGATGAGCACGGGAAGGGGTGTTATCTCCAGAAAAGGAATCACGAGCGGGAAGAACACCGCTCGTGATTCCTTTTCTGGGATACTTTATGCTAGGACACATTGAAAATCAGTGCAACTTACATGCATGAGTGAATCTTGTTCATATTTATTCATGTTTCATCCGCTCGGACAGGTGATGCTTGATGGCGTAAGTGGCCAGTTCGATGCGGTTGGATAGGTGCAGTTTTTCCAGCAGGGTGCTGACATAATTGCGGGCGGTCTTTTCGCTGAGGTTGAGACTTTGAGCGATCTCGGCATTGGTCTTGCCCTGCTCCACTTCAGCCAGGATGGCCATCTCGCGAGCGGTCAGGTCACGGAAGGCGTCTTCATCTTCCTTGCGGTCAGAGGCGCGCACACGGGCGAACAGGCGGGTGGTGGTAGCCGGGTCCATGACCGATTCTCCCTGGGCGGCGGCGCGGATGCCACGCAGGACTTCCTCGTTGCCCACCTCTTTGAGCAAATACCCCACCGCTCCGGCGCGGATAGCGGCCATGACCAATTCTTCATCGGCGAATGATGTCAGGATGACCACCTTCGTCGCGGGGTGGCGCGACAGGATCTGGCGGGTGGCTTCCAGGCCTCCCTCCCCGGGCAGGCGGATATCCATCAGCACCACGGCGGGGCGGAGACTTTCGACTACGCCGTTGGCCTCAACGGCAGTGCCGGCCTCGGCAACCACTTCCATATCGGGTTGGTCGTCGATAAGAGTCTTCAGTCCAAGCCGGACCAGAGCATGGTCGTCAACCAGCGCAACACGAATCTTGTTCATTCGTCCAGCTTCCAGGGAACATCCAGGGTGATCGAAGTTCCCTTCTCCAATTTCATGACATTCAAGCGTCCGTGCAATAAGGAGGCGCGGTCACGCATGTTGCGCAAACCGTTGCCTTCGGTTACCTGGGCAGGGATGCCGATGCCATTGTCGGTGATGATCAACTGCAGGCGGTTATCCACGCAAGCCGCCCGGACCCAGACATGGCTGGCATGGGCATGCCGGATTATATTGGCGATAGTCTCCTGGACTATGGCGAGGATGTGGGTGGCACGCTCAGGAGCAACCTGGTCGATTTCAGGCAGGTCCACATCCAGGTCCACCTTGACGAGAGTGCTGAAACGCGCATCGGTGGCGAGTTTCCGCAGGGCCGAGGCGAACGGCTCGTAGAGCTGGATAGGCTGCTTCAGGCTGTTGAGATTGTCACGAAGATCGCCGATGGCATCATCGAGCACGCCAACTGCTGTGGCGAGTCGGCCTGCCAGCGGACTCTCGGCTTTGGTTAGATTTTGGGCTGAGCGGACCAGCAGTCCAGCGGTGTAGACCTTCTGGATGGTGCCATCGTGAAGTTCACGGGCGATGCGGTCGCGCTCGGCTGCGAGCATCTGCTGCTGCTCCATGGCCTCTATCTGGCGGGAGGTTTCGAGATCGAAGATCTCGAGCATGCGGATGGTGGTGGCTGCCATCCCCAATCCAATGAGGGCACGCACGAGTTGGGGAGGAACGATAAGATAGCGGGTGAACATGTCGGTATTCAACCATTTGCCTGGGAAGAAATCGACGGGCGGGCCGATCAGCCCGGCGGCGAGGGCGTAGAGGGCCATGGCGATACCGGCGGCCTGCATCGCCCGCACGATCTTGGGAACGTCAAAGGGAGCGATGCGGTGGAGTGTGTGTCGGCGCAGGGCAAAGGCAGCCAACAATCCGCCCGGCAGGCCGATCATGTAGCGGACTATAGCATTGGACGAACGATACCAGGCGTCGAAATCCGGATACAAGGTACGCAAGGGGAAAAATATTATCAGCAGCCAGAGCAATAATAGGCCTGGGGTAATGAAATGGGGCCATTTCTTTTGCAGAGGTTCCATCAGCGCCACACCGAATTCGAACAAGCAAGCGAAGGATACAGCCAGCAGGAACAGGTGGATGTAGTGCAGTAGAATGATGACGGGAGGCGCCAGGTATTCGGCCTGCAGGGGGATGAACAAATCTCCCCATTCGTGGAAGCCGTGCAAAAAGCCGAAGGCGGCCAGCCAGGTGAGATTGCGGGCGAGGTCGAGGGCGCGAGGAGTGGCGGGATTGGAGGGCGATCGCCAGTCCGACGATGAAGAACACCAATCCATAGATGAAATAGATGATGTCGTGGTTGATGGTGAAGAGATTTTGGATGAAGTTCATCTCGAATGGGGATTATAGCATGTGAATTTGCGGAGGGCCGGGAGAACCGAGGGATTCAATCCCTTGTCATTGAAGGAAAATCCGGCCCCCACCCCGGCCCTCCCCCGAGCCTTGCTGGCATCCACCAGCCGCAAAACATGCGGGGGAGGGTTGATTAACGTCAAAAATGGATGAGCGGGAAAAGCGCCCGCTCATCCATTTTTGACGGGTGCTGGTGCAATATTCAATACTTGCAAAAAATGGGATGAAGATACATCTTGGCCTCCAGAGATTATTATCCTGACGGGACAGCGAGGGAGTCGATCAGTTGCAGCATCTCGGAGGTGGGAGGAATGTCGGTCATGTCGTGGCCATAGTGAATGAAGCGGACTGTGCCGTTCTTATCCACCAGCGCCTGGGCAGGCATGCGCCCGAATTTGAATAGTTTTACCTGCTGGCCATACAACTTGAGCACGCTGTGAGTCGGGTCCGGCAGGCCGATGAAGGGGAGTTTGTGTTCAGCGAAATAAGCCGCAAAGGCGGCTGAGCCTTCGGGACCGATGACGAGGACGACCGTTTCCCGTTTGACGAATTCAACATAGTCCAGGCGCAACTGCGCCATGTGCGCGCGGCAGAATGGTCAGATGAAGCCGCGGTTGAAGACCAGGAGCACATTTTGGCCGCGATAATCGGAGAGGCGGACGGGCCTCCCGTGGAAGTCGGTCAGTGAAAAGTCAGGAGCAGGAGTATTGATGGCTACGGCAGGCATAAGAAGTCCATTTGAAGATGAGTTTAACACTAAGGAAACGAAGGTGCACGAAGGAAGAGATACACAGGAAGAGAATGGCCGATTGACCTGAATGCGTGACAGTCGACACTACAAAAATACACGATCATCTCTGTTGAAGATCCTGCAAGAAGGATTCGACGGCCTGCATGAAAGCGGCGGGTTGTTCTTCGTGAGGGACATGGCCAGCATGGGGAATGACGGCCAGTTTTGCACCCGGCAACTTCCCGGCCAGGTCGATGGAACCGGCGGTAGGAACGATGCGGTCGTCTTCTCCAGTGATGACCAGGATTGGCTGGTCGAATTCGGCCAACCGATTCAGCAGACCGGGGTCACGACTGGACATGGTGAAGTTCCACAAGGCCCGGTCCCAGTTATCGGCTTTCAACGGTCTGGTGTAGCCATCCCAGGTCGCCTGGGTGATGCGGGTGGGGTCAAACCAGGCCTGCCGGACAATGTCCAGGCCGTTCTGTTGGATCGAGCGGACGAAAAGAGGTCCAAGATGGCGCATTTGGGGAGTGGCTCCGAGCAGGCGGACCCACGGCGGGACTCCGCCACCATCCACCGCCGGATCGACCAGGATGAGCGCCTGCACACGTTCGGGATTTTCGAGGGCGAACTGCATCGCCAGCGTTCCGCCGGCAGAGTTGCCCACCAGGATGGCCTGCTGGATGTTGTAAAGATCCATTAGGCCGGCGAGCAGATGCCCAGGTTGGCCTCGGAACTGTAGGGATCGAGGCCGGTCCACTTGACGGGTCGTTCGGTTAGGCCGAAGGCGGGCCGGTCATAGGCAATAACCAGTCCGTGGCGGCTGAACGGTTCCATGACCTCATGCCAGGAGAAAAGACTGGCGCCAAAGCCATGCAGAAGTATGAAGACCGGCTGGCCATCTCCCAATGTTTTTAGGTGGAGGGATAACCCCTCCACCTGGATGAATTGGCTATCGGGGTCAGCCAGCGTCGCCGGCGGGACCGTGCCGGGAGCGGGGGGTACAGGGACCAGGAACGGACCCACCAGCAGCAACACCAGCAGGGTCGCAAGCACTATTCCTGTCACCCGCAGCCAGCGAGGTTTGTTCATTCTTTTTCCTGAAAACTGTCCCAATTATTTTCTCGCGGCGGCTCGCTTGACCAACAACGCAGCCGCCAGGGTGGCTGCCACAACCGCGAAGGTGGCCCAGGTGGCGATCGTGACGATGCCTTCGGCAGGGAATTTTACGGCGATGCCAGCAAGAGCCCACAGCAGAACGGCTGCATAGGCGATATCTCGCCGGCGGAAATTCATCAGTCCGCCGATGAGAGCCACCGCGCCCAGGATGATGACCATCCAGGTGGCTTCGCTGATACCGAAAGCATCCCAGCGAACGAAGTCTAGGACATCCGAAATATTGGCAATGGTGGCAACGGTGATCCAGCCGAGATAGATGCTGAAAGGCACACGGGCAGCCCATAGTTCGGTTTTGGAAACCTTGCTGCGGCTGAAGCCGAGGCGCAGATAGACCACGAGCAGAGAGGCCAACAGGGTCAACATGGCGGCCAGGGTGGCGACGAATTGCTGATAGTGCCACAGGAAGATCCAGGTGCTATTTGCAACACCGCCAAGGACCACCCACCATCCGGTTGCCTGCATGCCGCGGGTTATCCTTCTGGGACGGCAGCGCCTGGAAGATGGCGTAGGCGATCAGGCCGATGTAGATGATGCCCCAGATAGAAAAGACATATCCGGCGGGGACAAAGTAGACGTCAAAACTGTCGGAAACCTGGCCCGTGTTCAACCCGTTGATGGGCAGGGCGTTGGCAAGGATATTGATGGTGATGGTGACCAGAACGGTCAATATGACCATCATCTGACGAAATATGTTTTTCATGATTTCTCCTTTATTGATCAATCTATGATCTATGGTGGCAGGTTGATTGCCCTGCCGGAAAAATAATTATTGAAAAGCTGCTTCGGCAGGCTTTATTCTTCCGAGATCAATTGAGGGACGGAAGCATTGCGACGGAGCAACCCGGCGATCCAGACACCCAGTGCGACCAATCCCGCCATAACAAAGACGAGCAGGTATTCGATGAGAGGGATGCGGACGATCTCATTCAATTGGACCCAACCGCGGCTGCTGTAGACGAGCAGGGCAGCGCCGACGAACACACCGGTGAATGTCCATTTGAGCCAGCGAGGAAGTCCCAGGCCGTGCATCTGGGTGAGAATGAAGATGCCGGCAAAGCCGAAGGCGAACATGGGCCAGATACCGTTGCCTTGCATAACCGCCACCAGGGTCCCATGAACGGCCACGGAGGCTTCCTGCACGACCATCCAGTATTTGTTAACGTGCATACGGGTCAGGAACAGACTGCCCTGCAAGAGCAGAAGGAACATGTAGATAAAGCCAATCAGATGACCGGTGGTGTTTTCCATCGGATGATACCAAAAAGTATAGACGGTTGCCCAGGCGAACACATAGCCGTGGTACTTGCGGACAAAGGAAGAGACGCGCTTGCCGAAGGATACTTTTTTACCCCAGAAGAGACCGCGGCGCTGGTTTTCCAATAACAGGATGGCGACAAGCATGAGGATGACGGAACCCTGAGAACTGAAGATGGACACATCCTGGGCGAGGCCGTCGTACCATATTTGGGTTTGGACGAAATGAAGGATGAGAAAGAAGGCGTTGATGCCCAAAGCCCATAGGTTGACCGGGTGGAGACCGGAGGTATATTTCTTGACATTCTTCTGGGCGTAAAAGATCAGGCTCCACAGGGTGATCTGGTGAAGAGCGTAGAACATCCAGGCGGTGAAGCGGCTCCAGAAGGTGGGCGAAGTAAGTTTCCAGTAGTACCAGGCTGCGCCCTGGTCGGGCAAATGGGGAACCGAGGCGAGGCGCGTGCCGCCCCACCAGATGAGGGCTGTGAATGCCAGGCTGAAGGCGATGCCTCCCCAAAGGGCAATTTTGGCGGTGGCGGGATGGTTGAGAGAGAGCGATGAGGGTTTGTTCATTTCTATCCTTTTAAGAATTTTCTAAACACGAAGGACACCAAGTTCACAAAATATAAGAACATTGTGCCTAAATAGGCATTGATTTGTATCCATGGTTTCACGGTATTATACAAAGTCCATCTGAATTAACCGGATTATATATAAGTGTATATGTTTTGTCAAGTATTTGTACAGTATTCCTTGACAAAGAGTATACAGCGAGGTAAACTTTCGCATATAAAGGGAACGATATGGCAGAGCCTGAAAAACAACTTACGGAAGAACCGTTTTATAACATCGGCGCAGTAACCCGCGCGACTGGCATCCCCGGCACGACCCTGCATGCATGGGAACGGCGCTACGGGTTTCCGCGCGCCTCCCGCACCGCCGGAGGTCACCGACTTTACACAGAACAGGATATCATCCTGCTGCGCTGGGTCAAGGCACAGGTCGATGGAGGGCTAGCCACGCATCAGGCCATCCTGGCAGCGCAACGGCTGAACCCGAGAAGAGCAGCCTCCCGTGGCCCTCACACCCCGGTCCTCGGGAGCGGAGGGCTTGCTCGATTCCTTTACCCGCCCTGCGGGAACAATTGAGCCAAGCGCTGGTTCGCAATCAACTCAGCCGGGCCGACCAGATCCTGGGTGAAATGCTGGCCTTCTACACGCCGGAGGAATTGACCTTAAATGTGATTGGTCCGATCCTGAATGAAATCGGTGAGGGCTGGGAAGAGGGTCACATTTCGGTGGCGACCGAACATCTAGTCAGTAACTATCTGCGCCAACGGTTGTTGATGTGGATGGTGAGTGGGCCGCGCAGCGCGTGCGACCGAACCGATCGTGCTGGCCTGCGCTCCGGGCGAGTGGCATGACGGCAGCTTGTTAATGCTGGGGGTGCTGCTGCGGCGGCAGGGCTGGCCGGTGGCGTACTTGGGCCAGAACGTGCCGTTGGCGGACTTGGCGGATTTCGTCCGGCAAATCCACCCCGGCGAAGTGAGTATTGGTGGCGATGCGGAGGAACCGGCGCGGGCGCTGGCGGATTGGTCGAAATGGATGACGCAGGAAAATGGCAAGCCGCAGGTCAGTTTTGGCGGGCGGGCGTTTGTGGTTCAACCTGAGTTGAAGGGGTTGGTGGAAGGGGTTTACCTGGGGGATACCATCCGGGATGGGATGGGGAAAATGGTTAATGGTTGATAGCGAGTAGAGGATCAGGTGTGAACGAAAAAGGGACGGCCTTTCCAAGCCGTCCCTTTTTTTATTCTTTTTATTCCTTGTATTCCAGTTCAAATTCGCCGATATAGACCGTATCGCCTTCGACAGCGCCGGCCTCACGCAGTTGACGATCGACGCCGAGACGGTCCAGCAGGCGCTGGAAGCGGCGAACCGAGCCGGGCTGGTCCCAGGGGGTCATCTCGGCGGCCCGTTCGATGGAGGCAGACTTGATCCGCCAACCGCCGTCATCCTCGCGGGAGATGGTGAACTCGACACGGGTCCTCGGCAGGGCGATAGACCGGCAGGTCGGTGACGGGTTCTTCAGGCGCAGGCAACTCGGCCAAGACGGCGGCAGCCTTCTTCAGTCAAGACGTCCACGTCTGTCCGCGCCAGGGCAGAAATAGCCATGGATTCGTAGCCGCGCTTCTTCAGTTCCTTCTTGATTTTGGGCCAGCGTTCCTGCACCTCAGCCTGGTCGATTTTGTTGAGAGCCACGATCTGGGGCTTTTGGGCCAGACGCGGGTCGAAGAGGGCCAGTTCGCTGTTGATCTGAGCAAAATCCGCAAGGGGGTCTGTCCCCAGCCCATCCAGGAGGTGGATCAACACGCGTGTGCGTTGAATATGGCGAAGAAAGTCGTGGCCCAGCCCGGCTCCACCAGCCGCACCTTCGATCAGGCCGGGGATATCCGCCAGGACGATATGGGTATCCTCGTCAATAGAGGCCACGCCCAGGTTAGGTTCGAGGGTGGTGAAGGGGTAGGCGGCGATTTTCGGTTTGGCGTTGGTGAGAGCTGTGAGCAGGCTGGATTTGCCAGCATTGGGAACGCCGACCAGACCGATATCGGCGATGAGTTTCAATTCCAGCCGCAGGCGCTTCTCTTCGCCGGGTTCGCCGTTCTCGGCTGTGCGGGGCACCTGTTGAATGGAATTCTTGAAATGGGTATTGCCGCGCCCGCCGCGCCCGCCTTTGCAGATGACCAACTCCTCATCGGGGGCGGTCAGGTCACCGATCAACTCGCCGGAATAAGCGTCGTAGACGACGGTGCCGGGCGGGACCGGGATGACCAGGTTCCCGGCGGATTTGCCAGACTTGTTATTGCCGCCGCCGCCCTTGCCATCATCGGCGGCAAAGCGGGTGGTAAAGCGGAACGCCGACAACGTGTTGAGGGTGGGCCGCACCTGCAAGATCACATCGCCGCCGCGGCCGCCGTCGCCCCCGTCAGGGCCGCCGCGGGGGACATATTTCTCACGGCGGAAATGGACCATGCCATTGCCGCCCTTGCCCGATTTCACTTCTATTTCTGCCTGGTCAATGAACATGTTCTTTCTCCAATTGGTGTCATTATACCGTCTCATGAAGAGGAAGGTAATTGGGTAATAAGGAAGAGAATTGAGCGGGAAGTTGCTCCCTGATGAAATAGTTCACTACGCATGATGATATGACCGGTATTGAAACTTTGCTTGAAAGAAGACCTTGACATAATTAGAAATATTTATATAATTAGAATTATGTCTACTTATGATATCACCCCTACCCCCGAACAAGCCCTGACAACAGCCGAGCAGGTCCGCGCATACGTCAATCCTACCCGCATGACCATCCTAGCCTATCTCAGTCAGGAAAAGGATTCCGTGTCGGGAGTTGCCCGCCGCCTGCAAGTACACCCGGCCAACCTTACCCACCATTTCAAGCTGCTCGAAAAGGTGGGATTGATCAAGTTGGTGGAAAAAAGAGAGACCGGGAAAAACCTTGAAAAGAAATATCGAGCCAGTGCTCATCACTACACGATCCATATCGATGGCGAGATCTCGAATAAAAAACTTGTTGCCCTTTCCATCCTACGTGACAACCTCACCGCCGCTTTACATACACTCAACAAGAAAGAAGATGATCGAAATGTACTGGCTATCCTTAAGACTGTTCGAATCAGCCTAAAAGACGTCACCAGATTCGAGCAAAAATTGCTGACGCTCTCGGAGGAGTTCGAAAAACGATCCTCTGAAAATGGTATCGCATATAGTCTGAATGCCAGTTTATATCCCACAGAAGTGGGCGATTTGCCGCGGCAAGAGATCTCCATTCGGCCTGAAGATTAGGGAGCAACCGGGCTGTAATTTTAGACTAATTCGTTCAACATTTTCCAATGAAAGGATGTTTCAAATCATGGCGAGGTGGAGAGGTAAGAGAATGGTATTGTGGATCGTTCTGGCTATATTGGTGGTCGCAGCAGCCGCTGCAATTTATCTTGGCGATCCAGGTGAATGATCGCAAAAGTGAATTAACCGAGGCGATCATGACAAATCCCAACAACTCTGCCGTCGCAGCCTATACATTCGACAGCGAGGGTGAATTGGTCGAAGATGGAAAAGCTCTATTCTTAGGAGCGGATACGCCACTGGTAATGGCGTCTACAATGAAGATTATTGTCCTGGCGACTTACGAGTATGCTGTAACTCAAGGCGAATTGGATCCAGCCGAGGAAGTTCAAATCTCCGAACTGGAAAAATATTATCTACCACTGACGGATGGAGGTGCACATATCCAGGGGCTGGGTAGCCTGGGGATCAAGACGGATGCGCTGGGATTTGCACTAGACCAAGCCCGGACCATTTCACTCGACGATATCGCTCGCATCATGATCCATTACTCCGGTAACGCGGAAACTGATTATCTGATCGAAAGGTTAGGGACTGAAAGGATCAATGCGATCACAGGATCTAACCAACACACCCCGATCAGGCCTACACTGGGCATTGCCCTGGCACTTATGAACCATGAAGGTGCATTGTCGGATGCGGTCATGCGCGGCTCACTTGTACATGACGTCTCGGAAGGGGATTTTCGCTACATGGAGCGATTGATGGACCTGTACATCCACGACCCGGACTGGAGAAACGCTCAAATAGAGTTCATGAAGTCGGGCGAATACATACAAGCAGCGACGGAGATTGGCTGGGTGGGTCAGGTGGAAGCAAGCCAATTATTTCCGAAAGGAACAGCCCGGGAATATGCCCGCCTGATGGCAAAGGTTGCCAGTAAACAATTCATCTCGCCTGAAGTGAGTACCTTGATGCAGGAGAAACTTGAACAGCGTGCCCTCCGAGTGGCCTCTGCGCCTGCTGTACTTTCAACGATATGGATCGAAGAATGGTTTGACTGCGGGAGTGATGAACCTGGCTTCTTATGGATTCCCCAAATCCGGTCTGCTGGGAGGAAAAGGACGGGTGGTGGTGATCCTGACCAACGATCTACCTTATGAAACCTGGTCAAAGCAGGTACAGTACGAGGGCATTTATCTCATGCAAATCGATTTAGCCCGGGCAGGCAAGTTCTTCGACAGACTTGCCGAAGTGCAATAAGGTTGATCTAATCAGGGTATTACCATAGCAACCAAATCGTGCTCCCAAAAAACGGGGGCATGATTTTATTATTGAAGGTATCAGAGGAAGGGCAATGAAGTTGTTCGAAAGGGATTGGGGGAATGCATAAAAGGAAATAGTTGGTAGTGAATGGAGAAATGAGGAATACGGGATTATAATATTCTAAATCAACTCGAATTTATCTATATATATCAGTAGATCGATGTTTATATTTTATTGATTGAAGCGGAGGAGAAACGATGCGCGGTAGATGGACTTTTCTATTCATTATTACAATCTTATTGACCGCCTGCGGCACACCTGCGGCGACCTCTCAGCAGCAGCAACAGCCGACGAGCGTGGTACCAGGCGATACTCCTGTTGCCGTCTCCTCGTCAACCCCGGCTCCCACCGCCACTCCTACACCAACCCCGGCCCCCACTTTAACTCCTACGCCCACTGCCACTCCTGCCTTGCTAAATATGGGTCGCGGCAATTTCGATCAGTTTGTGCAGGTTCAAACGTTTCGCCAGGTGCTCGAAACGGCAACCGGCAAAGATCTCTCAGACCTGCGTATTGATGCACTGGCGTACAGCCCCGACGGTCGCTTCATGGCAGTAGGTGGATGCACCGGCGTCTGGAGTGGGAACTGCATCAGCGATGTTTTTGGAGGCCATTCTTTTCTCTTGATCCTGGATGCCAGGACAGCGGAAATCGTTACCACACTGCCGGAGACGGAAGTGACGGTAACAGGACTGGCCTTCAACAGCGATGGCGAGAAACTGGTCTATGCCACCAACCCGGACCGGATCATCCTATGGGATGTAGCCTTGGAGAAGATCGAGAAGGTGCTTTGGCAAGCCAGGGGCAGCGGCTATCGCCGGGTTGCCATCAGCCCGGATGGCAGCATGGTCGCGGAGGTGAATTCGACCACCCTGAAGGTGTGGGATACCGTCAGCGGGAAAGTGCTCACGCAAAAGCCGGGCGGCAATAACGGCGACAAACTGCCCCGTTTCAGTGCAGATGGTACCCGCCTGGCTGCCGGCAGCACCGACACAGGCCTGGAGATCGCCATTTACGACACCACCACCTGGCAAACGGTCGCTGAAATCTCTCTTCCCTACAACAAATCCCCCGTGCGCCTGGACATTTCACCGGATTTCAGATTGGTGGCTACTGCCAATGGTGTGGGGAATGTGGACGTCTTGTTATGGGACGGTGAAACCGGCCTGCAGGTAGGCGCTTTGCATGATCCATTTTTTGCAGGTATCGATTCTGTGGGATTCACCCCCGACGTGCAATTGCTGCTAGTTTCGGGTACGCCCAGTGATGCTGCGCCTTACAACCAGCCGTTCAGCGTGTGGGATGTCGCGTCCCGACAAAACCTGGGCAGGATATTTGGACAAGACCTCCTTTACAGTAGGATCATATTTTCGGACGATGGGACCGCCTTCACGACCGGGGGAACCTTGTGGAGCCTGCCAAATGAACCTCTCCTGGATGCCCGCGCGGCGGTGACTGATTTCATCACAGCTTTGAACGAGGGCAATTATGAGGCTGCTGCAACAGCCTACAAACCTTACGTAGATGATGCCGACTATTTCAATTCTCTGGGAGTGGATGCGACCGACATACCCGCCTTGCTCGAATTCGTCTGCGGTATGGATTCGCAGCCGTGCATGCCGTTGCGGGAAATTCTCTACGCGGGCAGGGAATCTCTGGGGGATTACGGCCTACTGGTCAGTTTCACCGCGCCGGACGGCTCGGTCTACACGGATGAATATGGTTTTAACGACTTCTGGTTTTATGGAGATATTTAACGCAGACGGGAAGTTCATATTTCGACTCTTTACCACCATTTCCGAGGTAGAAGAAGGTGATTAGGTAATTGGGGAAATGGAGAATGGTTATGGCTAATAGTATGGAATGAGAGGGATTAATGACAAGAAGAGCCGGGCGATAATATGCCCGGCTCTTTTCTATTCTCTATTGTCTATTCACTTTTGATTATTTCTTCCCAAACTTCTTTTTCAAAATATCTTCCAGGGTGGGCTGGCCTATCTCTTGCAGTTCGTAACGGACGCGCTGGGAGGGCTTGTCGATCTTGAGCACGCGGGTCAGGTCGATGGGCGTGCCAATGATGACCAGGTCGACGTCGGCTTTCTTGATGGTGGCTTCCAGGTCTTTCACCTGGGCGTCACCGTAGCCCATGGCAGGCAGGATCGGCCCGGTCTTGGGATACTTCTTGTAGGTGGCGTCAATGGATTTGACCGCGAAGGGGCGCGGGTCGACGATCTCTTTGGCGCCAAAGCGTTTGGCAGCCACGTAACCAGCGCCATAGGCCATTTCGCCGTGGGTGAGGGTGGGGCCATCTTCGATCACCAGGACACGTTTGCCCTCGATCTCGGCGGGGTTATCCACGAAGAGGGGCGAGGCGGCTTCGATGACGATAGCCTGCGGGTTCAGGCGGCGCAGGTTTTCGCGCACCTGGATCACCGCCTGCGGATCGGCGGTATCGACCTTATTGATAACGATCACATCGGCGTCACGGGCGTTGACCTCGCCGGGGTGATAGGAGGACTCTCATGACCGGGGCGATGCGGGTCGGCTACGACGATCTTCAGGTCGGAGACATAGAAGGAAAAGTCGTTGTTGCCGCCGTCCCACAGGACGATGTCGACTTCTTTTTCGGCCTGGCGGAGGATCTTCTCGTAATCGACACCGGCGTAGACGATCACGCCGTTGTCGATGTGGGGTTCGTATTCCTCGCGCTCCTCGATGGTGCATTCGTGCTTGTCGAGGTCGGCATAGGTGGCAAAGCGCTGGACTTCCTGCTTGACCAGGTCCCCGTAGGGCATGGGATGGCGGATGGCAGCCACTTTATAGCCCATGTCGCGCAGGATAAGCGAAACGCGGCGGGTGGTCTGGCTCTTGCCCGACCCGGTCCGGACGGCGCAGATGGAGACGACCGGTTTGGTGGATTTGACCTGGGTAGTTTTTCACCCATCAGGCGGAAATCCGCCCCGGCAGCCAGCACCATGGAGGCCTTGTGCATGACCACTTCGTGGGGGACATCCGAGTAGGCAAAAATGACCTGGTCGACGGCGAATTTTTTGATCAGATCGAGCAGGTCGCTCTCGGCATAGATGGGAATGCCTTTGGGATATAACTTGCCGGCCAATTCCTTTGGATAAGTGCGGCCTTCGATATCGGGGATTTGGGTAGCAGTGAACGCCACCACTTCATAGTCCGGGTTATCGCGAAAGAAGACATTGAAGTTGTGGAAATCGCGCCCGGCGGCGCCCATGATGAGAGTACGGACTGGGGACATAAGCGAACTCCTTCAGAAAAGATGAATATCAGCCTGGTTCATACCGTCGCCGCGGTAGCCGTTGTTCCAGCAACGGCGAGGGTGCTCCCGCGCTTTGGAGGAGACCCTTTGTCTACATTAACATCCTGCGGCGAGGCAGGGATCCACTGATTGTCGGAGCGGCCAAACGGCCGGACCGTCACATCACTTCTGGGGCTGTGATGCCCAAAAGCGCCTTTTGAATATACTTCTACTCTTAATGGATTTTCTCAATATCATCTAGCCGAAAATCCCTGAACAAGTGCAAGAAAGAATCCTTTATACCGATAATCTCTCGCCAAACGAAGAAGAACACGATAACAGGCGCAAAAACTGGAAGATATTTCATAATTAGATATGTGGCATCCTGTTCGCCAATTGTCGTACTTCCCACGGAAAAACAAAAGAAAGACAAAAAGTAAAGCATAAACCCTAGAGTGGCTATAGGGTGAGGCAAAATAGCAACTTTTATATAAATCCAATCGGCTTCACAAAGATAGCGAACATGAACAACCAAAGCAGAATCAGGGTCCTCTCCTCCCCCCCTTGAATGCCAAAAAACTTGTGGTGGACGGTATTTAAAAGAAACATTTTCCTTGCCTTTGCGGAATTCCCTTTCTTGGTCCAGGTCACAACCTCGAATCTCGATGGCTTTTTCAAGAGAGAGTTTGGCACGGAACGAAAATGTTCCAAAAGGCAAGAATGGAATAATCATAGTAAAAAAAGATCACATCACTTCTGGGGCTGTGATGCCCAAAAGCGCTAATGCATTGGCAAGAGCATATTTGGTCGCAGCGACGAGGCGCAGGCGGGCATCCCGCACGGGCGGCTCGGCCTGGACGACCGGACAGAAATCATAAAAACTGGCGAACGTTTTGGCAATGTCATAGGCCATGCTGGCAATGACGAGGGGTTTATATTCGCCGGCGGCGCGCTGGACCTCGGTGGGAAAACGGGAGATCTGGTCGATCAATTCGATCTCGGCGGGCTGGAGGTCATAGGTGAAATCGGCCTGCGGCAGGTTGGTCATATTCAGGCCGGCTTTTTTCAAGATCGAATTACAGCGCACATGGGCGTATTGGATGTAGGGGGCGGCCTGCCCGTTGAAATCCAGGGCGGTTTGCCAGTCGAAGGTAACCAGCTTGGTGTTCTCCCGCCCGAGGATGGGGTACTTCAACGCGCCGAGACCGACGGCGTTGGCAACACTGTCCAACTGTTCCTCGTCGAGGTTGGGATTCTTCTTGCGGGCTTCCTCTTTGGCGCGGCTGCGGGCTTCGCGCAGGAGGTCTTCCAGCAGGACGACCGTGCCTTCGCGGGAGGAGACGACCACGTTGCCGGGCAGGGTGACCAGTTCGTAGGGGATATGCTCGCAGTGCTTGGCCTGTTCCAAGCCGGAGATCTCGAGGATCTTGAAAACCTGGGTGAAATGCAGCGACTGGCGCACGTCCACCACGTAGATGGATTTGACCAGGTCGGGGTAATCGGCGAATTTGTGCTTGACCAGGGCCAGGTCTTCGGTGGCGTAGAGGGCGGTCCCATCCGAGCGCAGGACGACGGCTGTGCGGAACTGGTCTTTCGTCAGGCCGAGCAGTTCGTCGATCTTGACGATGACCGCCCCGCCGGTCGGACGCTCGTCGATGGCGAGGCCGCGCTCGATCAGGGCATCCACTTCTTTCTTGCCGGTGACCTCTTCCTGGCTGTTAAAGTAATAGACGTCGAAACGGACATCGAGTTGGGAGTAGATCTGGCGGAAACCTTCCAGCGACCACTCGCGGGTGCGCTCCCACAATTCGACGATCTCGGGATCACGCTTGTCCCAGCGGGCATAGACCGCGCGGACTTCCGCTTCCAGGTCGGAATTTTCTTCAAGGCGTTTGGAGGCTTCGGCGTAGATCTGACCCATCCACTTGGTAATGTCGGCGGGCGGCTGCTCATCCTTGTGGAACTTGAGGTAGCCCCACAGCCATTTGATCACGTGCAGGCCCATGTCGCCGGGGTAATTGGCCCGCACAACGTTGTAGCCGGCAAATTCGAGGATGCGGCAAATCGAGTCGCCCAGGATGGTGCCGCGCAGGTGACCCACGTGAAAGGCTTTGTGCGTGTTGGGATGGGAGAATTCGACCATCAAGCGCTGCCCAGTGGAGGGTCCCGCGCCGAAGCGATCTTTTTCGGTCAGGACGGTATCCACCACGCGGGCGGCATATTTGGCGTTATCGAAATAGAGGTTAAGGTAACCTTTGAGAGCCTCGACCCGGCCGATCCCCGGCAGGGCATCGACCTGGGTTTTGACCTGTTCGGCGATTTCCTGGGCGCGCAAAGGGACGACTACCTTCTTCCCGGAGCGGGCTTCGGCGGCGGCGGTGGCAAAAAATGAAGTGGAGATGCCCCACTCCCCGCTAAAGGGGATGGGCTTCCATTCAAGAGCCGCCAGGGGAATCCCATTGGCGGCACAAAAGGTTTTTATTTTTTCTTCGCTGGCTTGTTGTTCGG
This sequence comes from uncultured Chloroflexia bacterium, assembly GCA_963847105.1. GTDB lineage: Bacteria > Chloroflexota > Anaerolineae > Anaerolineales > Villigracilaceae > UBA877. The sequence continues at coordinate 38,624 of CAWJYP010000004.1, forward strand.
TCTGGAACATGGTCACCTGTGCAAGGGATTATATCATTTGCCAGATACATAAAATACGGGAGGCCCAACGTGACAGGCACTCCCGTAATAGTTTTTCCAAACCAGAAAGATTCCGGGCTTACTTTTTCGCGGGCTTTTTGGTTGCGGTGGTTTTCTTAGCAGCAGGTTTCTTGGCAGCAGCAGGTTTCTTGGCTGCGGCGGGTTTCTTCTTCGCAGGGGCTTCTACTTTGGCAGCGCGCTTCTTGGGAGCAGCCACGACCGGTTCGGCTTCGACAACAGGTTCGGCTACAACGGGGGCAGCCGTGGCCGGTTCCATCTTGGCGTAGGCCTTCATCAGGCGGCTCTTGCGACGGGCGGCGTTGTTCTTATGCAGGACGCCCTTGGACACGGCCCGGTCGAGCGAGCTGATGGCTTGCATGACGGCAGCCTGTGATTCAGGTACGCCGGATTCAATGGCGACCTGGGCATTGCGGACGGCGATGCGGGACGAGCCGCGGGCGGCGCGGTTGGCCAGGCGTTTCTTATCGTTTTGCTTGTTACGCTTGATCTGAGACTTGATGTTTGCCACTTGCTTCCTCCAAAAAATTCCTGTTGGGGCGGGGCCTATTCGATGCAGGCGTCCCGTCCTCAATGTTATTATCAGGTTGATGGTACCGCGGGAAAATGGCCGCCTCCAAAGGACAGTATTTTACTGTAGGGCAGGGATTCTGTCCATACCTGGAGAAAAAAGGGCGACCATCCCACTCCGTGGGACAAGATGAAGGTCGCCCCTACAGGGAATTCAAACAGAAAAGGGCGGACATCCCACTTAGTGGGACGAGATCAGGTCCGCCCATATCTGCAGAAAGCACTAGGAGATTTTTTCGAACTTGTCGGCGGGGGTATTGCAGACGGGGCACTTTCCATCCAGCGGGCCCTCGTGGGTGTAGCCGCAAATGGGGCAGACGTAATATTCGGTCTCGGGGGCGTCTTTGCCTTTAGCCACGGCATCGGCAGCATGGCGGTAAAGGTCCTCGTGGACCTTCTCGACCTCGAGGGCATATTTGAAGGAGCGCTCGGCGCGCTTGTCCCCGTCTGCGGTAGCATCCACCAGCATGGGCGGGTACATGGAGACGACTTCGTAGTTTTCGCCACCGATGGCTGCCTGGAGGTTTTCGGCGGTGGTAAGGATGCCTTCCATGGCTTTAAGGTGGTTGATAGCATGGACAGTCTCGGCGGCAGCAGCGGCGCGAAACAGCCGGGCGATCTGAGGGAAGCCTTCGGCTTCGGCGCGCTTGGCAAAGGCGAGGTACTTGCGGTTGGCCTGGCTCTCGCCGGCGAAGGCGGCTTTAAGGTTCTCGATACTTTTGGTCATGTTCTCTCCTCCTATAGGATGGTTATCTTTTCATATATTAAAACATACCCGCAGCACTTGCCCCCGAATAATTGGTCATCTTTCGCGAGTGATATAGCTCCTCAGTTTGAGGATGAGCAAGCGTTATGAACGACGGTCTCGAGGTTTTGTATTTTCACACCCTAATGTTGAACACTTTTGTTATGTCATTATAGCCCCACCCCTACCCCTCCCAAAAATCGGGAGGGGTGAAAGATCCGAAAAAACAACCCCGAGCGGGAAGAACACCGCTCGGGGTTGTTTTTTCGGCGTACTTACCTGCAATGTGATCTGGAAAATTACATAACCTCTACAAAATTAAAACAGATTTGAGATTGACTGATTGGCCTAGAGACGGTATGATACCCCCGTCTTCAGGTTGGCCGGACGGTCGCGGTCCCGCTTCGGTGGGATCGAGGAAAGTCCGCACTCCACAGAGCACGGCGCCGGGGAAATCCCGGGACGGGGAAACCTGCCGGACCAGGGCCACAGAAACAAACCGCCGCGGCAACGCGGTAAGGGTGAAAAGGTGGTGTAAGAGACCACCGGCGTCCGCAGCAATGCGGGCGGCCAGGCAACCCCCGCCGGGAGCAAGGCCAAACAGGGACGAGAAGCTGCTCGCTTCGCTATCAGTCCCGGGTAGGCTGCACAGAGAGATGACCGTCCAGATATGATATCCGGGACGGAGCCTTCGGGCGTAAACCGGATCCCTCAAATTGGACAGAATGCGGCTTACAGGCCAGCCTGAGGATTTTTTGTTGTGACCTGTACACTGTCCGCAAGTGGACAGAACCCCCGCAAGAGAACGCGGTGCGGTACAGGGCAGCCTGGGAATTTTTTTATTGGTTGTGCAATATAGCATTAACCTTGTAGGTACTGAATGCCTTTGGTATAATTGGCCCGCTTAAGCCGGGAAGGGTGCTTGCCGACGTAGCTCAAACGGTAGAGCAACCGCCTTGTAAGTGGTAGGTTATGGGTTCAATTCCCATCGTCGGCTTGGAACTTTGACAACCGCCTTTCCGCTTATTTGTTCGTCGGTTGGCCTCATTCAGTCAGATCGATGGGACCAAGCGACCAGCAGAATAAACGGCTGGAACAGAATCATGGGCAGTTACCCAAGTGGCCAAAGGGGACTGACTGTAAATCAGTTGGCAAATGCCTTCGGAGGTTCGAATCCTTCACTGCCCACCACATCAGTCTTTTGAAGCTGCGAAGACTGCCATAATGACCGCCCTCATAGCTCAGTCGGTAGAGCACGTTCTTGGTAAGAACGGGGTCATGGGTTCAAATCCCATTGAGGGCTTCGTCACCGGAAACATGGATAAGGATTAAGGAAGGAGAAATTAATATGGCGAAGCAGAAGTATGCGCGCAATAAGCCGCACATGAACGTAGGGACGATGGGACACATCGACCACGGCAAGACCACGTTGACGGCGGCGATCACGAAGTACTGCCAGTTCCTGGGCAAGGCGGAATACCGCGCCTATGATTCGATCGACAATGCGCCGGAAGAGAAGGCGCGCGGCATCACCATCAACATTGCCCACGTGGAATACGAGACGGACAAGCGTCACTATGCCCATGTGGACATGCCCGGACACCGTGACTACATCAAGAACATGATCACGGGAGCGGCGCAGGTGGATGGGGCCATCCTGGTGGTGGCGGCTCCGGACGGACCCATGCCGCAGACGCACGAGCACGTGCTGCTGGCCCGGCAGGTGGAAGTGCCGTCGATCGTGGTGTACCTGAACAAGACCGATCAGATGGACGACCCGGAACTGTTGGAACTGGTGGAGATGGAACTGCGCGAGCTTTTGACCAAGCAGGGATTCCCCGGCGACACGACCCCCATCGTCCGTGGCAGCGCCCTGCAGGCGTTGGAGAGCACCTCCACCGACCCGAATGCGCCCGAATACGCCAGCATCAAAGAGCTTCTGCGGGTGGTCGACGAGTACATTCCCGAGCCGAAGCGTGAGAACGACAAGCCCTTCATGATGCCGGTCGAAGACGTGTTCTCGATCAAAGGTCGTGGCACGGTTGTGACCGGCCGGGTGGATCGCGGCGTCATCAAGGTAGGCGAGCCGGTTGAGATCGTGGGATTACGCGAGACCCGCTCATCCGTCTGCACGGGTGTGGAAATGTTCCACAAGATGATGGACGAGGGCATGGCCGGGGACAACCTGGGCCTGCTCCTGCGCGGCATCGAGCGGACGGACGTGGAGCGCGGCCAGGTGGTAGCCAAGGCTGGTTCGATCACCCCGCACACCAAGTTCGAAGCTTCTGTGTACGTGCTGAAGAAGGAAGAAGGCGGGCGGCACAGTGCATTCTTCACCGGCTACCGGCCGCAGTTCTATGTGCGGACGATGGACGTGACCGGCGACGTGGAACTGCCGGCGGGCGTGGAAATGGTCCTGCCGGGCGACAATGTCAACCTGACCGTCACGCTGATCGTGCCGGTGGCGCTCGAAATGGGCTCCAAATTCGCCATTCGTGAAGGCGGTCTCACCGTCGGCGCGGGTGTCATCACCAAGATCATCAAGTAATCTAATTGAAAGTTGGTAGTGTAGAATGGCATCAAAGAGAAAAGACGTCCGCCCGGTAATCATCCTGGCGTGCAATGACTGCAAAGAACGCAATTACGTATCGGAGAAGAATCGCCGCAACGATCCCAACCGGATGGAATTGGAGAAGTATTGCCCTTCCTGCCGGAAACACACGTTGCATCGCGAGACGAAGTAGTCACAAGTCGGATAGTCTGATTGTCTGATAGTCAGTGGACTATAGACTATGAGACAAGCGACTATCCGATTGATTTTATAGGCCAGTAGCTCAATTGGTAGAGCACTCGTCTCCAAAACGAGATGTTGTGGGTTCAATTCCTGCCTGGCCTGTGGAAGTAGAGACAATGCCGCTCCCCCGTTTGGGAATGGGATGAAGCGGCGTTGTCACCGTCATTAAGAAGGAGCAAGAGATGGCAGGAAATGAGAAACCAAAGCGCGAAGGCCGCATCAAGCGTTTCTTTCGGGAAACGATCGGAGAACTGAGAAGGGTCTCCTGGCCTACATGGCCCGAAGCGCGCCGGCTGACCGCCATAGTTGTCGTGGTACTGGTAATCATGGCTATCTTTCTTTGGATAGTAGATCTTTCGGCTGAAGGAACTTTAAAACTGGCAATTGGCGCCTGAGCTTCAGTGGAAGGTAAGCCAATAAGGTTGAATGTATGTTGGATCAAGATCCGGAAGAACAATTCGAGCAGGGCACGCAAGAACCGGTTGAATCTGAGAAGAATGAAACTGTCTCAGATGAGCCTGTTTTAACCGAACCCGAAATTGTTCACGAAGAAATCACTGAACCAGAAGCAGCAGAAATTCCTGCCGGGCAGCCTGTCGAAGGACCTGCCTGGTATGTGATCCATTGCTATTCCGGATATGAAAACAAGGTCCGCCACAACCTGGAACTTCGCATCGAGACGATGGGAATGAAGGACAAGGTTTTCGACGTGGTGGTGCCGACGCAGGAAGAGATCGAAGTCCGTGATGGCAAGCGCCGCACGGTGGAACGGCACATCTTCCCCGGCTACGTGCTGGTGAATATGCTGGTGAGCGATAAATCCTGGTTCGTGGTGCGCAACACGCCCGGCGTGACCGGTTTCGTTGGCATGGGCAACATGCCCACCCCCCTGCGACCGGAGGAAGTGGCGCAAATCCTCAAGCGGATGGAAGCCGATGCCCCCACGGTCAAGGTGAGCTTCAAGGTGGGCGAGCGCGTGCGCATCGTGGACGGTCCGTTCAACGACTTCCGCGGCGTTGTAGCCGAAATCGATATGGAGCGCACCAAGGTGCGCGTGATGGTCTCGTTCTTCGGGCGTGAAACCCCGGTGGAATTGGACTTCTTGCAAGTGGAAAAAGCTTAATATCAGTACTCAGTTTCAGTACCTTAACTCCATTCTCATGTGTTAAGGTCAAGTGACTGAACGCTGAAAATCGTGGGAGGGCCGGCAAGGCCCGCCAACACCACAAAGGAGATGTAATGGCAAAGAAACTGAAAGCAATCGTACGTCTGCAGATCGAGGCCGGCAAGGCCAACCCTGCACCCCCCATCGGTCCGGCACTGGCAGGACATGGCATCAACATCATGGCCTTCTGCAAGGACTACAACGCCCGCACGTCCAACCGCCCGGGCGAGGTACTTCCCGCCGAGATCAGCGTCTACACCGATGGCTCCTTCACCTTCGTGCTGAAGACGCCCCCTGCTGCAGTGTTGCTGCGCAAGGCTGCCGGTGTGGAAAAAGGCTCCGGCGTGCCGAACCGTGAAAAGGTCGGCAAGGTCACGCGCGCCCAGGTGCGCGAGATCGCCCAGTTGAAGATGAAAGACCTGAACGCCCTGGATATCGAAGGCGCCATGCGCCAAATCGAGGGCACCGCCCGCAACATGGGCATCACCGTCTCTGAATAAATCAGTGGGAGGACCGCCCGGCGGTCCGCTTGCACCACCAAGGAGAACTCATGACTAAACACGGAAAGAAATACCTGGCCGCTGTGGCCAAGGTGGACCTGGATAAATTCTACGATCCCACCGAAGCGGTAAAACTGGTAAAAGAAACAGCATTCACGAAATTCGACTCCACCGTTGAAATCCACATGCGCATGGGCCTGGACCCCCGTCAGGCGGACCAGCAGGTGCGTGATGTGGTCGTCCTGCCGCATGGTCTGGGCAAGAGCGTGCGCGTGCTCGTTTTCGCCGAAGGCGAAGGCGCTACCAATGCCCGCGCTGCTGGTGCAGATGTCGTGGCAGACGATGAAGAGACCCTGGCCAAGATCCAGGGCGGCTGGCTGGATTTTGACGTAGCCATCGCCACCCCGGATATGATGGGCAAGGTCGGTCGTTTGGGCCGTGTGCTGGGACCTCGCGGGCTGATGCCCAATCCCAAGGCCGGCACCGTCGTCAGCGCGGCCGATATTGGCCGGGCCGTGGAAGAATCCAAGGCCGGTCGGGTGGAATTCCGCCTGGATAAGACCGCCAATATTCACGTGTCGATTGGCAAGACATCGTTCGACGAGAAGAAAATATTCGAAAACTTCGCTGCTTTGATGGAAGCCATTAAGAAGGCTCGCCCGGCTGCTGCCAAGGGCAATTACATCAAGCACATTACCATGACTTCAACGATGGGCCCTGGCATCAAATTGGATGCCAACCTGGCCCAGTCGATGGAGGAAACCGAATAAGATTATTCGGTTAGCCCGGGAACAAACCCTTCGCCCAAGACGGCAGGCGTCTGAAGAAGACATAATCTCCTGCCCAGGTGAAGACTTGTGGGAACACCACACCCCTTCCAGGGGAAAAGTCTTTGCCTGAACGCCCGGGCAAAGACTTTTTGATTGGAAAGGAGGTGATATTCTTTGGCAAAATCAAAAGAACAGAAAGAGGCCATGATGGCCGAATATACCCAGTGGCTCACCAAGAGCCAGGCCGTGATGCTGGTGGAGTATGCGGGTCTGAAAATGAAGGACCTGGATGCCATCCGCGCCAAGGCTCGTGAATCTGGCGGTGAGTTCCATATCGTCAAGAACACGCTGGCGAAACTCGCCCTTGAGAAGGCCGGCTTCAGTGTGCCGGCTGACTTCGCCGAAAAGAGTACCGCCATCGGCTTTGCTTATACCGATGCGGCCGGGTTCGCGAAAGCGCTCACGGAAGTTACGAAAGGCATGGAATCGGTCAAGATCAAAGGCGGTTTCCTGGGCACGCAAGCGCTCCAGGCTAAGGAGGTCAAATCCCTGGCCAGCCTGCCGCCGCTGCCGGTAATGCGCGCTCAATTGCTGGGCGTTTTGCAGGCTCCCGCCAGCAAACTGGTCCGCACTTTGGCCGAACCTGGACGCCAGGTGGCTTACGTGATCAAGGGATATTCCGAGAAGGCCGCACCTGCGGCTGCGTAACGATGTAGTAACGACTTAATTCGTTATCACAATAATCATATAAGAAGGCGGGCTACCAGCCGTCACACAAAGAGAAAGATTGAAGGAGTTTTACAATGGCTGATTTGGAAAAAATCGTCGAGCAGTTGAGTGGCTTATCCGTTCTCGAGGCCGCTGACCTGGTCAAGAAACTTGAAGAAAAATGGGGCGTTTCTGCTGCCGCTCCCGTCGCTGTCGCCGCCGCTGGTGGCGCTGCCCCTGCTGCCGCTGCTGAAGCTGTGGAAGAGAAGACCGAATTTGATGTCGTCATCAAAGATGCCGGTCCCAAGAAGATCGAAGTCATCAAGGTCATCCGCCAGCTGATCAGCTTGAGCCTGACCGAGGCCAAGACCCTGGCCGAGACCGTGGATGGCAAGGTCCTTTCTGCAGTTGGCAAAGATGCCGCCATGGACGCCAAGAAGAAGTTGGAAGAAGCCGGCGCCGTCGTCGAAGTCAAGTAGTTTCAGACGAAAATCAAAAGGACGACCTCACGAGGGTCGTCTTTTTGATTTAATAGGCCGAACGTTTTTTGTGATGATCTATCGGATACCCACCCCCAACCCTCCCAAAGGGAGAGGTTATTACCGTCAAAAAAGGATGAACGGAAGAACACCGTTCATCCTTTTTTGACGAATACTGGCGCAATTTTCAGGCCCTAGAATAAGGCAGAGCACTGGCCCGCCCAACAAGATTGCCTATTGACTTTTTTAATTAAATCGCTATACTATTGGTATATCTGGTCTGACCACCATACCACAGGATGGCATACAAGACCCATGAAAATCCAACCGATCACCCATCGCTCCTTATCCGCAACCATCGCCGGCAAACTGGCTGACTCGCTGCTGGACGGTAGTATTGCGCCTGGCAGCCAATTCCCCGCCGAGCGGGAATTGATGAGCCAGTTCGGCGTCAGCCGGGCGACGCTGCGGGAAGCGCTGAAGATCCTGGAAGAATCCAACCTGATCGAGTCACGGCCCAATGTGGGCTGGTTCGCCGGCAAGATCACCGCTGCCAACATCACTAAGGCACGCGAACTGGCTGGCGAGAGCAGATCCATCCCGGGTCGGTCGGCGGCGGATGAACCACCCACCGGTCCGCTGCGTGTACCGGTTGCGCCTGAGAAACCCCTCCATATCCCCAATCTGCAGACAGACCGGCTGGGCACCTTCGAGTTCATTTCCTGGTGGGAGCGCGAGAAGGTCCAGGAGGCACGCGTGCTGGTGGTCGGCGCCGGCGCGCTGGGCAATGAGGTGATCAAGAACCTGGCGCTGATGGGGGTCGGTCACATCTTCATCGTCGATTTCGACACCATCGAAGCCGCCAACCTGAGCCGCTCGGTGCTTTTCCGCGAATCCGACAACCACCGCAGCAAGGCCGAAGTGGCCGCTGCCCGGGCGAAGTCGCTCAACCCGCAGATCCACGTCCAGTACCTGAACGGCGACGTGATGACCCAGCTGGGCCTGGGCGTCATCCGCCGCATGGATGTGGTCATCGGCTGCCTGGATAACCGCGAAGCCCGCCTGGCGGTCAACCGCTTCTGCTACTGGATGAACAAGCCCTGGGTGGACGGGGCCATCCAGGAGCTGCTGGGGCTGGTGCGGGTGTTCATCCCCGGGCAGGGCGCCTGCTACGAGTGCACCCTGACCGAGGCGGCCATCCGCGACCTGTCCCTGCGCTACTCCTGCCCGCTGCTGGCGCGCCAGAACATCCTGCTGGGCAAAGTGCCCACCACGCCCACCATCGCCTCCATCATCGGCGGAATGCAGTCGCAGGAAGCGCTCAAGCTGATCCACGGCATGCCGGTCGAACCGGGCAAGGTCATCCACTTCAACGGCATGGTCAACGAGATGCACACCACCGCCTACGTGCCGCGCGAAGATTGCGAGAGCCACTGGACTTACGGCGAGGTCACCGAACTCCCCGCCCGGGCCGAGCGCACGACCCTGGAGGAGATGCTGCGCATCGCCCGGGCCGACCTGGGTCCCGAGACGGTGCTCGAACTGGACCAGGAACTGATCATCTCGTTGAAATGCCCCGTCTGCCACACGAACGAGCCGGTGTTGAAACCCATTCAGCGCGGTCAGTTTCGAGGCAGGCCACTGCCCCACCTGCGGAACCCTGCGCGAGACCGAACTGACGCACGTCATCAATGGCGATGAAGATTTCCTTCACCGCACGCTTGCCAATGTAGGTGTGCCGCCGCTGCATATCCTGCGGGCGCATAACAGCCAGGAATACCGGTTTTATGAATTAACCGGCGATCTGCCTGAGTCGCTGCATTTCCAACACTTCGAACAGACCAACCAGCCCAAGCCTGCGCGCGGGCGCGTGCATCTTAAAGGTGAGACTGAGGCCAAAGATGAGCAGAAGAGTCCTGCGCAGGGACGGGTGAGATTGAGCACGGAAGCGAAGAAATAGACGAGCGGACTGAAGTCCGCACTCCAATGCTACGAAGAGCAAATTTCGAAGAAGCTGCCATGAGCGACACACCTACCCCTCCACTCGAACCCCGATCCATCGTCCTGCTGCGCAAAATAGTGCTGTTGGCGCTGCTGGCGATTGTGACGGCGCTGGGAGCATTGTTTCTGCTCAGACTCGTGCGCGTGCCTTCATTGACACTCTCCTTCATCCTCACAGATTTTCTCGTTGGCATCGCGGCGGGCTTCTCCGTCCGTTGGGTGTTGCGCAAGCAAGCCGTCTTTGTCCGCATCTTGGTTACATTGCTTTCTATCGCCGCGGCGTTGGAACTGCTAGGGTGGTTCACCGGCTGGCAGTTTGGTCTGCCACACTTTTACGCCTGGCGCGGCAACGCGGATTGGTTCATGCTGATCATTTTGGTTTTCTCTGCGGGGATCGCCATGCTGGCACTGTTCGCCTGGAACCGGGCCCGTCGACAAGCCGACCCACTTCCTGTGGCGACAACGGATACGAGCAAGAGGCCTCATCCCCGCCGCAAGACGCCCAAAGAGCCAAAGTCCTTGCCTGCAAGTGCGGCGGCTGACCCGATCATCCAGGCTGCAAAAAAGAACAAGCCGGAAGCCACCCTGAAACCCAGGCGGAAACGTGCCCTTTTACGAAAACCCCAGTTGCATCTATCCGGGGAAGAGGAACACCGCTGTCCTTATTGCCTTGAATTGATCGTCCCGGACGATCCGCGCGGGACGGTGGAATGCAAGATCTGCCATACGCTGCACCATGCGGATTGCTGGGCGATCACAGGCGCGTGCCAGGTGCCGCATTACACGACGTAGGAAGAGGAAGAGTTTTAAACACGAAGGAAGAACTTAATACAAAAACGAAGAAGGCAAAACCTGGGATTAAGTTAGCGGACTTAAGTCCGCACTCCGAACCGATAAGTTATTTTGTGAATCGCATTTATGAGGAGAATGAAACATGCCTGACCTGAACGTCACCATTGTCCTGCCAAGCGGCGGGGCGCGTAATGCCGAGATACCGGACGATGTGACCATGCGCGATCTGCTGACCGAATTGACCTCCCTGCTGCAACTGCCCACGGTCGGACCGGACGGGCGGCCCATGTATTACCGTCTCGACAGCAAAGCCCTCGGCCGCGAGTTGAAGGATGAGGAAACGCTGGCTTCCGCAGAGATTCCGGAGAGTGACCGGCTGATGCTGACCGCCGATATCACCGCCGGGGCCATCTCGCTGGACCAGAGCCCGCGCATGCGCCGCCTGCGGGCAGACTACGAACTGATGAAGGAATTGGTTGCCCGCAGCGACCTGATCAAGTTCGATGTCAAGGCGGCCAGAGGCGGTATGCCGCCTGAGACCTACATCGTCACCTTCAAATGCAAAGGCATCATGGATGTGGACAGGCAAGGCAACCCCAAATACGGCACAAATCACCAGGTGGAGATCTACCTGCACAACCAGTATCCTCAGCGCTGGCCGGGTATGAAATGGCTCACACCCATCTGGCATCCCAATATCAACCACTTGAACGGAAGCGTCTGCATCGACGCCGCCTGGTGGACCGCCAGCCGCTCACTCGACCGCCTGGTAGTCATGCTGGGTGAAATGCTCCAATACAAGAATTACCACGACGACCCCACCAAACCGCCCTTTCCCTGGGATCCCGAAGCGGCGCGCTGGTCGAGGGAGTATCGGCGCACCCACCCGAAGGCCTTCCCGGTGGACGAGTGCGAATTGCTGCGACCCGAGCGGGTCAAGTTAAAACCGGTCGAGTCGAAGCCGAAACCCAATATCCGCATCAAGTAGTTTCGCCCTGGCTGAAGTTCAGCCACATTCAGAAAGGAGTAAGACCATGCCTGACCTACCTGTTACCGTTGTGCTTCCTTCGGGAGGCAGCCGCACCGCAGAAGTACCAGACGACGTGATCATCAAGGACCTGCTCCCTGAACTGACCACTTCGCTGGAACTGCCGGTGACCGGTCCGGACGGACGGCCCATGTACTACCGTCTCGACAGCAAAGCCCTGGGCCGCGAATTGAAAGAGGACGAGACCCTCGCCCAGGCCGGCATCCCCAAAGACGACCGGCTGATGATGACCGCAGACGTTACCGCCGGTTGAAGCCCACTCGCCAGACCGCTCCGGACCTTTTTCCCCGGAGCGGTCTGGAGCGGCCTGCCCTGATCGCACCCATGACCCAACCCCGCATCCACTTCTCCCCGCCTGAAAGCCCGGCTCCCCTGCCGGCAGTCCTGCCGTGCGATAACGCTGTCCGGTGGATCACGCCGCACGAGGAAGCCGGGTTTTCCCCCGCCGTTTCGATCTTCGTGACCCAGAGCGCTTATGCCCGCACGGTTGCTCACGCCGCCAGTGAACTGGAGATGGAGGTGGGGGGCGTGCTGGTGGGCAAGTGGTGCGTGGATGCGGAGACCTGCCGGCAGTTCATCGTTATCATTGCAGCGCTGCCGGCTCGCTTTACCCAGCAGGGCAGCGTTTTCCTGACCTTTACGCAGGACAGCCTGGTGGACATCCACGCCAAGATCGACTTGCTCTATCCCGGCGAAGAGATCGTCGGCTGGTACCACACCCACCCGCGCATGGGCATTTTCCTGTCGCATTACGACACCTGGCTGCACGAACATTTCTTCCCCGAACCCTGGCAGGTGGCGCTGGTGATCGAGCCGCATGCAGGGGAGGGCGGATTCTTCGTGCGGCAGGAGAGCGGCGAATTGGACCCGGCCCGTTACTGCGGTTTCTACGAACTGGACGGCGATTCGGGGCGGAGCGTGGTCGGCTGGAACAATTTAATTGTGCAGCCTGACCCGGCCGTCAGTGCCGCCAATGAAGGAGGCGAAGCTCATGAATAGACGCATGCGCACGTATTATTACGCTATCTTTGGGGCCATCGGAGGGCTGGTAGGTTGGGAGATCAGCAACCTGCTGGGCCTATCGTTCATATCAAACATTTATCTCAGCGAGGCCATCGTCGGCGCGCTGGTGGGACTGAGCATCGGCCTGTTGATCGGAGTCGCCGAAGGCTTGCTGACCCGCAACCTGGTGCAGGCAGGCAAGTCCGGCTTGTGGAGCGGTCTGCGGGTCTGGTGGCCGGGGCGATCGGTCTGCCCCTGAGCGAATGGCTCTTCCAGACCATCGGCGGCGGCGTTTTCGGACGCGCCCTCGGCTGGGGTCTTTTTGGCCTGCTGATCGGGATTGCGGGAGTGTTCTTCAGCCGCAGCCAGGTTTGGAAGGGAATGCTGGGAGGCCTGCTGGGTGGCATCGTGGGCGGTTTCCTGCTGGAAGGCAGCCAATGGTTATTCAAAGATTCGCTGGTCGGCAAAGGCCATCGGTCTGGTGCTGCTGGGAGCGGCGGTGGGCGCGTTCATTTCGCTCATCGTGGTGCTGCTGGCGCGAGCCTGGCTGGAGGTCAAGAGCGGCAAACTTAAGGGCACCGAATTCATCCTGGATAAGTTCATGCATATGAAAGGCCCTGCCATTGCCATCGGCAGCAGCCCGCTCAAAGCCGAGATCGTCCTGCCGGACCCGGATATTGCCCCCCAGCACGCCATGCTGACCGGCGACGGCTCGCATTTCTCGTTGAAGGATATGAGCATGACCGGCACCTTCATCAACCAGCGGCGGGTCGAGCGGACGGAACTGACTAACAACAGTACCATCCGCATGGGCAATACCGAAGTGGTCTATCACGAAAAGAGGCAGTCATGAACAAATCCATGCGCGTCTTGAGTGTCTTTGTGCTTCTTCTCTCCGCCCTGGCGATGACTAGACCCGTCACGGCGCAGGATGACGGACCGGTAATCCGCATCACCCAGCAGGATAGCTCGAAGTTCCCGCAGGTGACCGTTTTCGTGTCGGTGACGGACTCAGCCGGCGAACCGTTGGGGGTTGACCCGGACCAGATCCAGGTCAGCGAGAACGGGCAGGTGATGACTCCCGAACTGGTCAGCGGCTCGGGCGATATCGGTCCGCTGGTCACCATGCTGGTGATGGACGTTTCAGGCAGCATGAACAACGGCGGTAAACTGGATGCGGCCAAGGCGGCTGCGCAAGCATACATCGAGCAGATGCGCTCGGGCGACTTGGCCGGGCTGATGGTATTCAACACAAAAGTGACTTACGTCCAGCAGATCACCTCCAGCCGGGAGTTGATGCTGCAGGCGGTGGACAGCCTGAAGGCCAAGAATGACACGGCCATCTACGATGCGCTGGACGAGGCCGCCACGCATCCTGGATGACTATTCCGGTCGGAAAGCCATCATCCTGCTGACGGACGGGCTTGGATAATCAGAGCAAGCATTCGCGCCGAGGAGATCACCGAGTCGATCGGGACGAGCGGGCTGTCCATCTCCACCATCGGCCTGGGCGATCCCGATAGCGCCGGGCCGTACTTTGGCCTGGACGAGGCGGTGCTGCAATCCCTGGCGGAGCAGGATGGCGGCGTTTACAGCCGGGCTACCAATGAGGCCGACCTGCGGGGTTTGTATGAACGCTACGGGCGGGCGCTGCAAAGCGAATACCGCATCACGTATACCTCCCCCTCCACATTACGAGATGGGCGCGGACGCACGCTGACGGTCTCGCTGGGCGAGGGCACTTCGGCGCAGGTGAATTACAATCCCGGCGGTGTGCTGCCGGAGGTGGCCAAACAGGCCAGCGGGAAGATATTCCTGGTGCTGCTGGTCATCCTGGTGGCGTTGATCTTTGTTCCGGCGATATGGAGCCGGCTGCCACTGCGGAAGACGGAGCGGGTAAAGCTGGCGGCTTCGCCAAGTCAGAAGCCGAATATCAAGTTGAAGTAAGCGCAGCAAGCGAAGGAGGTAGATTCCTCCCCACTCAATTAGATCCCTATGATATGAAGGTAGGGGCGACCCGGCGGGTCGCCCCTACAGTTGGCAATCCAAAGGCTTGCGGGTTACCACTTCAATGCACAGGTACCGGCCCGCGAAAAGACTGGTGGAAAAAAAGCGTCCCGCAGGAGTTGACTGCGGGACGTTGTGTAAGAAATCTTGATGTCACGAGGCGGGGGTTGGTGTCTCGGTAGGTGTTTCTGAAGGAGTAGATGTGGGAGTCTCGGTGGGAGTGGGTGTAGGTGTGGGAGTCTCCGTGGGAGTGGCTGTGGCTGTGGGAGTACCGCTGTCCTCATCATCGTCATCCTCGCCTTCCGGCGGATGAACAACGATCCCGGCTGCCGTGAAAGTGCCATAGGCAACGTCACGCGGGCAAATGATGGTCACCCGCACACCAACCGCCAATTGATCGGCCCGCTCGGCGGGGAGGATCTTGGTGGTTTCGGTAACGATGAAGGTGAACAGGTTGGAATCTTTATCCTGGATGGTAATGCTGACGCCGGGCTGATAATCCGTGACCATGCCGACCCGGTGGATCTTCACGGGCTTGCCGGGGACCACCATGATCTGGCTCGCCACCAGGGATTGATCCGCTTCGACGAAGGCGCGCACGACCACATTCTGACCTACTACCAGGTCCGCCAGGGAGGCGGATTGGCCCAAGGTCGGCACTTTGATGCCAGTGTCCTCATTGAGGACAAAGGTCATTTGGGTGGCGTTGGGTAGGTCGAGGGTCAGGCTAACTCCATCGACGGCGCTGATGACGCCGCGATAGTTGGTCAGTTTTTGCTTCTTGGGTTTATCGGTGGACTGAGCATTGCCGTTATTGCCGTTACTGCCGTTATTGCCATCATCCACTTTATTCGTGGCGACTTTTGTCGCCTGCTCTCCGGGAGTCTTATGAGGTTTGTTGGAATTGAATGCAACCTCCGCGGCAGCAGTCACGTTGGAGACGTTGAAGATGAGCGCTGCAAGAGCAATCAAAGTCAGGAAGAAGAAGATCTTTTTCATATTTACCTCGCAATCCCTATGGTTGATAGGTGATCGTCAGAACCAGCTCGACTATGTTCCCATCCATATCGCTGGCAGTGATCTGGATGGCATTAAGGCCTTCCTGCAGGGTGACCGGCTCGGAAAATTCTCCGGCTTCCAGCAGATAGATCTCATCATTGACGGTCAGCACAGCATCGGCCGAGATCTCCCCATGCAGTTCCACGGGTGACTCGGTCACAATCGCCAGATCCGCCGGGGAGATGATGATGAGGGAGAAAGGACCATCGGTGTACTTGGTCGTGGTCCCGGCGGGCGTGAGGGCGGGCGTAGTCTCGCCTGCGAGGGTTGGTGCAGGCGGCTGGGTAGGCGAGTTCTCCGATCACAGCGGTGTTTCCGCTGGAACAGGCGCTGAGGAGAAGAAACAGGATAATTGCAGTAAATCTCATGAGTTTGAATCTTCTGCCACGGCGCGTGGATGGGAGCGATGATGGTGGAATAATGGATAATGGTTGATAAGGCGATGGAAAAGGACTTTGTCTGGTTGACAAGGATGGTAAAAGATCGCCTGTTAAGGATTTATCCATTTTCCTACCCTCATTGTAATTTATTTTTGGCACCATTGCAGATACATTACAAATCTGTGAATTTGGGGAAAAAGATTACATCAAAGGCCAAAAGGCATCACGAAGGGGCGATTTACCCCCAATATTGGACTAATCCCGCGGGCAAGGGCGGGATTAGTCTGACCAACTCAGAGAGAGAAGAGAAATGACAAGAAGAATATGGGGAACCCAACTTATTGGCGGAATGGATCATAATCGGGATTCGTGCCGGCCCAGATGCAGGACGCCTTTGACGAACGGTTGCATTCCATGCCATGAGAACATCGATGCGAACGAACCCGCGGCGGGTCGGGCAGGAAGTCGATCGGGTACAGTACTTCCACTTCCAGGCCAACCTCGCTCATTACGTGCTCACAAAAACACAACTTGCTCGTTTCCCAAATTCGTTCAGCCATGGGGTACCTCCATAAGTAACAAGAGTCTAAAACATGTCAGACATTTTTTCCAGTGACAGGCATCACAAATCCTTATGACAATACGCGTATTTGGATAAAAATCGTCCGAAACAGGCAGAGGTCACGGACGGGGTGACAAACGCAGGATATTCCCGCCGGCAAGGTCGGCCAGGTAAAGGTCACCGGCCTCGTCCAACCCGAAGGTGGCGATCTTGGCGCTGGTCTGGAAAAGCAGATTGGACTGCCAGTCATTCTCGCCGGAGCGAATGAGACCCCAGATATTGCCGGAGCAGTAATCACCGTAAAAGTACACTCCCTGCCATTCCGGCATGGATGCGCCGCGATACACATAGCCGCCGGTGACAGAGCAGCCGTCGTTATGGGAGTATTCAACCACTGGCGGGACCAGGTCCGTATTGGCGGGTGGTTGGCCTTCGAATGGATGTGTGCCTTCCATAATATTCCAGCCATAGTTCAAACCGCCGGGACCGCCAGCCGGCGCAAAATCGACCTCTTCCCAGTTGTTCTGACCCACATCGGCAATATAAAAATCTCCCGTGACTGTATCGAAGGAGAACCGCCACGGATTGCGCCAGCCGTAAGACCAAATCTCACCCAGACCGCCGCCATTGGCAAAGGGGTTTTCTGCCGGAACGGAATATCCATCCGTTGAGCCTATATCTATGCGCAGTATTTTCCCAAGCATCGTCTGCAGGTTCTGACCATTCCCTTGCGGGTCGCCGCCCGATCCCCCATCCCCCAGACCGATATAGAGGTAACCATCCGGCCCAAATGACACGACGCCGCCATTGTGGTTGGCGTAAGGCTGGTCGACGTGGATCAGGTCGAGTTCGCTGGCCGGATCAGCCAGGTCGGGATTGTCCGCAGATACATTGAAACGGGCGATGACCGTATCGCCGTTCAGGTCGGTATAGTTGACGAAGAACTGCCCGGGCTGCGGATAGTTGGGGTGGAAAGCCAGCCCCAGCAGACCGCGTTCCGACTCCAGGCTGCCGACTTTTCCCTGGATGTCCAGGAAGGGTTGGGGCTGCACCTTTCCGTCCTTGATGATGAGAATGCGCCCGGATTTCTCGACAACGAACAACCGGCCCGAACCATCGCCGGCATTCTGAATATCGACGGGCTGGATCAAGCCTGTAACCAACGGAAGCCAATCATAGGCCGTCGAGTTGGGAAACGAAGGCAACACCACCGGGACAGATGTAGCGGTGGGCTCAACAGTGCTCGTAGCGACAGGAACCGTTGAGGTGAAGGAATCGATCTCGGTCGGGACGGATGGCGGTGGAGTATCGACTGCAGGAGTAGGCAAGGGAAGCGATATCATCTCACAGGCAGAGAGGAGAAGTGCGGCGATCAAAAGCATCACTCCGCCCGGCCATTTCGAAAAGGCGGGCTGGATCTTATTTTTCATCGCGGTCCGTCTCGTGAACATCAGTGATGAATTTGTCGTTTTCGTTCTCCCGGGGGGCATCCCGCCAGGTGGCAGGAATGACCTTTTGCAGCGCATTGGTATGTTCTTCAACCACATCTTCCGGGCAAAGGGCCACGAACAAGGTCGCGCCCAGCCAGATGGCGGCCGCATCGTCCAATGCGCCGACGACAGGGAGTACGGCACCGGAAAGCAGATCGATCGGCGAGACCAGATAGATCAATGCCCCGATGGGCAGAAGCTTAAGCAACGGACTGACCCGCTTATCTGACATCAATCGCCAGATCAGTTTTCCACGAAACAACATATCCTTGAAGAAACCGGTATTTTCTGTTGACAGGGCTGTATTTTTATTTCCCATTTTTCACCTCGAGATCGTTTTTCCTGAACCCATGTTGAAAAGATCAGCCATAGGCATATTATGCATCAGTAATATACGATAATACTCCTGGCTGGATGTATGCCTGGAATGGATTATAAGGCTAGATGGTTGGAAGATGATTAAAACAAGGTAAAATTTATTATAATTAGTCAACAATCACGAATGAGGTGATCCATGCCCCTGAACGTTTCCCGCATTCACGCCATCTGCTTCGATGTGGACGGCACCCTCAGCGACACCGACGACGTGATGGTGGCGCAGTTGGCCCAACTGCTCTATCCATTCCACTTCCTCTTTCCCGGCAAGGACATGGTGAAAGTCTCGCGTGGGCTGGTGATGGAGACCGAGTTCACCGCCAACTTCCTGGTGGGCCTGCCCGACAAGATCGGCCTGGACGACGAAATCTTTGCCATCAAAGATTGGCTGGTGCGGCAGAGCAAGCGGAAGGTACACCCTTTCCAGATCATTCCGGGGACGAAAGAGATGTTGGAAGTGCTTTCCGGCCGCTACCCAATGGCGGTGGTCAGCGCACGCGATACCAGCTCGACGATGCACTTTCTAGATCAATTCAACCTGGCGCCATTCTTCAAGGTCATCGTGACGGACCAGACCTGCGAACATACCAAGCCGTACCCGGACCCTGTCCTGTATGCGGCCAAGGTGATGGGATTCGCTCCCGATGCCTGCGTGATGATAGGGGATACCACCGTGGATATCCGCGCCGGCAAGGCGGCAGGTACCCAGACCATTGGGGTGTTGTGTGGCTTTGGGGAAGAGCCTGAATTGCGCCTGATGGGCGCGGATATGATCCTGCAAACTACCCCTGAAGTGGCGGAAGTGTTGAAGGATTAACACCGAAACGTAAAACGTTTTCTTCATTGCTGCGTATATTGGGGTAGTGACCCAGGCCGGTTATTCTGCCGGCTTTTCTAATACCAGAAGGAGATAACCATGTACCGAAAATTGTTTTTTATCCTGATCATCCTTGCATTCGCCACCCTTGCCTGCAACTTTAATATCAACCTGCCGGTGAACACCATCACCCCCGGCCCTACGGTAACCGAAGATATCAACGTACCCCAGCCGGGCGGCACCGGTCCGGTCGACCTGAAATTCGCCTTTGGAGCCGGTATCCTCAAGTTGAATCCCGGTTCAACCTCGCTTGTATCCGGCACGATCACCTATAATGTCGCCGATTTCGAGCCCGAGATCATTACAAACGGGAATTCTGTCCGCATCGAACAGGGAAACTGGAAGATGGCCGGCATTCCCAATTTCAACAATCTCAAGAATGAATGGGACCTTTCGCTGGGGAATTCGCCCATGAATCTGACCGTCGAGGCAGGTGCGTACAAAGCGGAATATCAATTCGGCGGGTTGGCACTGACCAACCTGACCATCCGGGACGGCGCATCCGAGTTTGAGGTGGATTTTGACTCTGCGAATACTGCGGAAATGGCGCTCCTTCGCTACGAAACCGGGGCTTCCTCCGTTACGTTAACCAACCTGGGAAATGCCAATTTTGCCAGCCTGGAATTCGACTGCGGCGCGGGCGATTACACGCTCGATTTTGGCGGCAGCCTACAGCGCGCCGGCAGTGTCCACATCCAGACAGGCGTGAGCGACATGACCCTGGTCATCCCCTCCGGCATACCAGTCCAGGTGACGGTTCAGGGCGGGTTGTCGAATATAACCCATGGCAGCGGATGGACCAAAAATGGGAAAGTCTATACACAGGGCGGCACCGGCCCAGGTCTGACCATCACGGTGGAGATCGGGGCAGGGAATCTCACCCTGACGGACTAAGATGTAGGAATTGTGTCGACAAAAGGGATGAGCGGAAAACTGCTCATCCCTTTTCGATTTTTTCAGGGCAACGTCGCCCTTACTACGAAATGTAATATTGGACGGAAATAAGTCATCATACCTATGCGCATTACGTAAATCTCCTGGCCTTTGGAAAAGGGCTTTTTCGGGT
The DNA here is from genome assembly GCA_963847105.1 of uncultured Chloroflexia bacterium. GTDB lineage: Bacteria > Chloroflexota > Anaerolineae > Anaerolineales > Villigracilaceae > UBA877. Next base: position 59,071 of record CAWJYP010000004.1, read on the forward strand.
ATTATTTGTATTATTGACATTAATCGGAGTAAAAGTAATAATTCAATTAGGACATCCATCACTTGCATATCGGCTTCCACGCCAATAAAATATAAAGGATATAAATTACCTTAATTACTAGAAAGGCAAAAACCCATGCAAATCACCCGTCAAGCCGATTACGCCATCCGCGCCGTCCTTTACCTGACCAAATTAGGCACAGGTCAGCGCGCCGCCACAAGCGCTGTTGCCCTTAAACAACACATCCCCCCCTCCTTTCTGGCGAAGATCATTTCCCAACTTTCCATTGCCGGGTTGCTGCACACCTCCCGGGGAGCCAGAGGCGGCGTAATGCTGGCTCGCGATCCCCACGAAATTTCGCTGCTCGATGTTGTTGAAGCCATTGATGGGCCCATCTTGCTCAATGAGTGCGTTGGCGATCCCGGTGATTGCACCCACGCCGATGATTGCCCGATGCACCCCATTTGGGAAGAAGCCCAGACTTCCCTGGTGTCACGCTTGCGCGATACACGCTTCGACAGTTTCGCCAAAAATTAAGAATACCTTTTCAATAATCTAGCCCTCCCGTTGTCTGAACAACGGGAGGGTTTTTGTGTTAAGGCGCAAGCGAGGGAACTTTTGATTCGAGGAGACTAAGGATTTCATCCCGGCGTATAATTACCCCTATTGAAAATCGAAAGGAGTGCCCACTATGTCCGCTACCCGCTCGATCCGTGCTCCGCGCGGTACCACCCTCACATGCAAATCCTGGCTGACCGAAGCCCCTTACCGGATGATCCAGAACAACCTGGACCCCGAGGTGGCGGAACGCCCGCAGGACCTGGTTGTCTACGGCGGGCGAGGGCAGGCTGCCCGCAACTGGGAATGTTTCGACGCCATCCTGGCATCGCTAAAAAACCTGGAAGACGACGAAACCCTGCTGGTCCAGTCGGGCAAGCCGGTGGCGGTCTTCAAGACCCATGCGGACGCCCCGCGGGTGCTCATCGCCAACTCCAACCTGGTCCCGCACTGGGCCACGCAGGGACACTTCGACGACCTGGCGGCGCGCGGGTTGATCATGTACGGTCAGATGACGGCCGGGTCATGGATCTACATCGGCACGCAGGGCATCCTGCAGGGGACCTATGAGACCTTCGGAGCGCTGGCGCGCCTGCGCGGCTGGGATTCGCTCAAGGGTAAATTTTGTCTCACCGCCGGGCTGGGCGGGATGGGCGGGGCACAGCCACTGGCGATCACCTTGAATGAAGGCATCGGCCTGATCGTGGAGGTGGACCCCGCCCGGGCAAAACGCCGACTGGATATGGGCTACGTGGACCGGGTGGTGGATACCCTGGAAGAGGCCATGACGCTGGTGGAAGAATATAAAGGAAAGCAGGAACCTCAATCCATCGGGCTGATCGGCAACGCGGCGGATATCTACGCCGAACTGGCGGAACGGGGCGTCATCCCCGACGTGGTGACGGACCAGACTCCCGCCCATGATGTGCTTTTCTATGTCCCCTCGGGTCTCTCGGTGGCGGCAGCCGCCGAACTGCGCCAGGCGGACCCGATTGGGTACGAGCAGCGTTCGCTCGATACCATGTCCAGGCACGTGCGAGCCATGCTGGCATTCAAACACGCAGGCGCGGAAGTCTTCGACTACGGCAACAACTTGCGCCAGCGCGCCTATGACCACGGCGTGACGGATGCCTTCGAGTTCCCGGGATTCGTGCCAGCCTACATCCGCCCGTTGTTCTGCGAGGGCAAGGGCCCCTTCCGCTGGGTGGCCCTGTCAGGCGACCCGGAGGATATTTACCGGACGGATGAGGCGGTGATGGAGCTCTTCCCCGAAGACGAGCACTTGCGGCGCTGGTTGAAGATGGCTCGCGAAAAGGTCCCCTTCCAGGGGCTGCCAGCGCGCATCTGCTGGCTGGGCTACGGGGAACGGGCCAAGGCCGGGCTCAAATTCAACGAGATGGTTGCCAATGGAATACTCAAGGCACCCATCGTCATCGGGCGAGATCACCTGGATGCAGGCTCGGTCGCCAGCCCCAACCGCGAGACGGAGGCCATGAAAGATGGCACCGACGCCATCTCAGACTGGCCCATCCTGAATGCGCTGATCAATGCGGTCGGCGGGGCCACATGGGTTTCGTTCCACCACGGCGGCGGGGTGGGCATTGGCTATAGCCAGCACGCCGGCCAGGTCATCGTGGCAGACGGGACACCCGCAGCGGCCAAACGGCTGGAGCGGGTCCTCACCACCGACCCGGGCATGGGAGTAGTGCGCCATGCCGATGCCGGTTATGAAGAGGCCATCGCGGCTGCCAAACGACATGGGATCAAGATGCCAATGCTGGGAAAATAGTTACAGGGGTATTTGGAATGGAATTACAATCCACCGCCGGGCGCAGGAGCGGGCAGGCGGCCTTTTTCTGCGGTACAATTTGCTATTAATCACATTTTAGGAGTTGGTCAAAACGATGGCTACAAAACGAATTGCAGTTCTCACCAGCGGCGGTGATGCACAGGGCATGAATGCAGCCGTACGAGCGGTGGTACGTACTGGCCTGGATAAAGGGGCGGAAGTCTACGCCATTTATGAAGGCTACCAGGGACTGGTCGATGGCGGCGAATTTATCCGGAAGATGGACTGGGACGACGTGGCTGGCATCCTGCAGCGCGGCGGGACCATCATCGGCACCGCCCGCAGCGAGGCATTCCGCACTCCCGAAGGCCGACACGCGGCCGCCTGCAACCTGCTCGCCAACGGCATCGACGGGCTGGTCGTCATCGGCGGCGATGGCTCACTGACCGGGCGCGAACATCTTCCGCCAGGAATGGCCCTCCATCCTGCAAGAGCTGGTCAAGAGCGGCGATATCACCGCTGAAGTGGCCGCATGCACACCCGAACCTGCTCATCGTCGGCCTGGTCGGCTCGATCGACAACGATTTCTCCGGTCCGGATATGACCATCGGCGCCGACAGCGCCCTGCACCGCATCACCGAGGCGGTGGACGCCATCACCAGCACGGCTGCCAGCCACCAGCGCACTTTCATTGTCAAAGTGATGGGGCGCAACTGCGGCTATCTGGCTCTCTACTGCTGCCCTGGCCACCGGCGCCGACTGGGTGCTGATCCCCGAAGCTCCACCGGACGTGGAAAACTGGCAGGAGGTGATGGTCGAACGCCTGAGAGCCGGGACCAAGGCCGGCCGGCGTGACCACATCGTCATCATGGCCGAGGGCGCCCGCGACCGGGATGGAAATTACATCGGCAGCACCGATGTGCAGCGGGTGCTGGAGGAGCATCTGGGCGAGGAGGTGCGCGTGACCGTGCTCGGGCATGTCCAGCGGGGCGGACGCCCGAGCGCCTATGACCGCATACCTGGCAACCCAACTGGGATACGAAGCCGTCAAGACACTCTTGAAAGCCAAGCCCGAAGATGAGCCGATGGTGGTGGGAACGAAGGCCAACCACATCACCCGTATTCCCGCTGATGGAATGCGTGGAACGCACTCGCGCCGTCGCCGAAGCCATCGAGGCCAAAGATTACGAGAAGGCCATGAGCCTGCGCAGCGCCAGCTTCAAGGATGCCTTCAACACCTTGAAGACCATGGTGCGAGCCCTGCCTCACAGCCCCGCTCCCGGCCAGAAACGCTTCCGCATCGGCGTGCTCAATGCCGGCGCACCCGCGCCGGGCATGAATACCGCCGCCCGGGCAGCCATCCGCCTGGGACTGGACCAGGGGCACATCATGCTGGGGATACGGAACGGCTTCGAGGGCCTCTCCAAGGGACAGGTGGAGGAAATGAACTGGATGAGCGTGAGCGGCTGGGCTTCGCTGGGCGGGTCCATGCTGGGCACCAGCCGCGTTGGTCCCGCAGGGCGAGCGACCTGTATGCCATCGCCCGCGTGATCGAAGATCAAAACATCGAGGCATTGCTATGTCATCGGCGGCTGGAACGGGTACGAGGGCGTCCACACGATGCTCACCGCCCGGGCCAACTTCCCGGCCTTCAACATCCCCATCGTCTGCCTGCCGGCTTCCATCAACAACAACCTGCCCGGCTCCGAGTTCAGCATCGGCGCGGATACAGCCCTGAACAGCATCGTCGAGGCGGTGGACAAGATCAAGCAATCTGCCGTGGCCACGCGGCGCTGCTTCGTGGTGGAGGTGATGGGGCACTGGTGCGGTTACCTGGCCTTGATGGGCGGCATGGCAACCGGGGCGGAACGGGTCTACATGCCCGAGGAAGGGGTTAGTCTGCACGATATGCAGACTGACGTGGAGAACCTCAACCGCGGTTTCGACGCCGGCAAACGCCTCGGCCTGATCATCCGCGAGCGAATATGCCAACACGATCTATACCACGGCCTTCATGTGCTCCCTGTTCGAAGAGGAAGGCGGCGACGTGTTCGATGTGCGCCCGGCCATCCTGGGACATTTGCAGCAGGGCGGCGACCCGTCGCCGTTCGACCGCATCCAGGCAACCCGGCTTTCGCGCCTGTGCCTGGAATACCTGATCGAGCAATGCTGCAACAAAGACAACAACTGCGCCTTCATCGGCCTGCAAAAGGGGCAGATCAAATTCCACGATATGCGCGATTTCGAGCGCATGATCGATGCGAACCATGAGCGCCCACGCGAGCAGTGGTGGCTGGAATTAAAGGGTATCGCCAGTTTGATGGCAAAACTTGGCCCCAACTCGGGCGGGAAGGTGGAAGGGTTTCAGCCTTTCACGGAAAGTTAGTAAAACAATAAAGATTTACCACGACGGTACACAACGGTACACGAAGGAAGAGAAACACAAAGTTTAAGGATTGTTGATTTTTGATTGGCCCTTGAGTGAAGCGGAGCAAAGGAGAAAAGAGATGAAAACTCGCGTCGTTCCATTAGCCTTATGCCTGATACTCCTGCTGACAGCCTGCAACTTAACCTCCGCTGCCGGTGAGCCTTCCCCCACCCAGGCGACCGATACCCTGGCCGGTCCGACCATTGCCTTGCCGTCCGACACGCCGGCTATTGCGTCGACCGACACGCCGGCCATCCCCACTGATACGGCCACGATCACCCCCACCGAGACCCTCTCGATTGCCATGGTCAAGCCGAACGGTGATGCGGCCAACTGCCGCTTCGGTCCGGCGGTGACCTATATCAGCGTGGGTGGGTTGAAGGTGGACGCAACGGTACCGGTGGTAGGGCAAAATGGCGACGGCACCTGGTGGCTGATCCAGAACCCCAACAGCATCAACAACACATGCTGGGTGTCCGGGGCGGTCACGACCGTAACGGGCAACCTGGGGTCGGTACCGGTCAATCCTGCGCCGGTGACATCGGTGACGAGTGTTAAAGTGTTCAACCCGGAAACCATCAGCGTACCCGGCTGCATCGGGCCCATCCCGCCGTTGGTGCTGACGGGAAGTATCGATGTGAACGGCCCCACATCGGTCACGTGGCATTTCGAAACCGAGCAGGGCGGCGCCCTGGGCAGTCACACGCTTGTATTTACGAAATACGGACCGCAGACGGTGACCGATAACAGTTACACACCGCCGGTGACGGCAGGCACTTACTGGGTCCGGCTGGTGATCTTCGGCTCCCAACAGCGTCATCACCGAAGGAAGTTATACCATCGCCTGTCCGTAAACTTCATTGTTAAAGAACGGTAATGCCTTTCGAGGGCGTCCCTGCGGACGCCCTTTTTCTTATGGACCCCAGCGGGGCTGCCAGTCGGCGCGGGGGCCGAAGGTGAGGCGGGTCTGCTGGGAGCCGTCGGTGTGCATGATGTAGATCTCGTTGTTCCAGTCACGGAAGGAGGTGAAGGTGATCCACTCGCCGTCGGGCGAATAACTGGGGCCGAGGTTGTCGCTGCCTTCGGTGAGACGGAGCAGGTCGTTCCCGTTCTCATCGATGGTGTAGATCTGATGGTTCGAGCGGGGGCCGGCATAGAAGGCGAGCCGCTGCCCGTCGGGAGACCAAGTGCAGCGCCCGCCCATATCCGGCAGGTTGGTCACCTGGTAGGCGTTGGAGCCGTCCCGGTCCATGACCCACAACTGCTGCGTGCCCGAGCGGGTGGAGGCGAAGGCGATCTTTGTGCCGTCGGGAGACCAGGTGGGGTCGCCGTTGTCGCCCGGGTCGGTGACGATGGTGATGGGGCGGGGGTTATCGCCGTCCCGATCCATCAGCCAGATGTCCTGGCGATTATTGCCGCTATCGACCGTGAAGACGATCGCATCGCCCTGCGGCGAGACCTCGGGTGCGTAGAGGCTGCCAAGGCCGCTGGTCAGGCGGGTTAGGTTGTCGCCATCCATGTCCATGCGGAAGATCTGGAAGGCCCCGGCCCGGCGGGAGGAGAAGACGATCTCCGTGCCGTCGGGGCTGATGGAGGCATAGTACTCGGTGGCGGCGAAGGTGGTCAGGCGGACCATGTCGGAGCCGTCGGCGTCCATCAGGCAGATCTGGTCGAAGGTGTCGATCGAGCAGGTGAAGACGATGTTCCCGGCGGGCGGGTCGCCGCTGAAGATGATGGGCGGGGTGGTGGTGAAGACCGGGGTGAGGCTGGGCTGACCGGTGAGGATGGTGGGGGTGAAGGGTGCGGCGGTATCCGCCACGGTGGCGGAGGGGATGGCTGGGACGGCGGGGGTGGGCCGCAGGGTGACGAAGGGGAAGTTGCAGGCCAGCCCGGCGGCGAGGAGCAAGAGGGCCGGGAGGAGCAGGCGGCGAAGCAAAGGAACATGGACAGAGGAATTCTTCATATCTTCATTATATGCTTCATCGGCGGCATTGGGAGTGCCTGTTTGGATTTAATAGTCGAAGGTCAAACGTCGAAAGTCGAGAAGAGGGTGAATTTAGGTCACTTAATTGTAGATTCCGCGAGGAACGAAAGAATTTCACCACGAAGGTAACTAAGGTACACAAAGGAAGAACAAAAGAAGGAAGATACAGGATGCGCGTGGGGAATTTAGGTCACTTAATTTCGATTCCGCGAGGAACGAATAGGGCATTTTAGATTTTTGATTGCTGATTTTTGATTGGAAGACCGGAGTGATAGATCTTGGTGAATTTAGGTCACTTAATTTGACTTTCCGGAGGAACGAATGGTGTATGGTGGAAGATAGAGAATGGAGAATGGTTAATGGATTGATGGCGCGGTATTCGAATTGAGCCTCAGTATCAATTCGAGGTCAATTCGATAGCACGTTTAACCGTTAACACGTTGGGACATTGGCGGGAGGAGGATGGTACAGGCAGGATGGCGGGCATGGGGCCTCCGGGGAAAAAGCGCCACTTCGTGGTGCAGGCGCGTGAAGCGGCAAGAGGCAGCCTTCACGCGGTAATATTATTGTATAACTTATGAACTTAAATACAAGTCATCAAAAATAAAATTCCGGGGTGGTCGTAAAGTCGAAGAGGCTCCAAGCCTGCTGGGACAAAGAAGCCACAGAGATCCAGAGAAAAACAAAGATACTTTATGGGCCCAACCGAAAATTCAAAATGAATGTGCGATTCCCTTTTGGGGACAAAGAGAGAGTTGCGTTCTCTACGGAGAAGCAATCCCCAAAACTGCTTGGAGATTGCTTCGTCGGGCCTCCCTTCGGTCGGAACCCCCTCCTCGCAATGACGCTCGGCTATGTGAAATTCCTGCTTCGCCAAGCGGAGGCTAATTCTGAGCAAGGAGAGTTATAATAAATTTGGGGATAAAACGCGAATATTCTCGCATTCGCTGTTTGCAGGTTCTTCTTGGCCTAAGGAGGATGGACTTTGGGGATAACAGATAGAGACAGCCTTTCCAAGTCAAGCGCAATTCAACAGGCGGGACAGACTGCAGAAGCGGCTGACCTCTCTTCTCCCACCCAGGCGATGATTTCAAGATCCCGGCTTCAGACCATCTGGAGAATTGGGGGGTTTTTCCTGCGGCGAATAGCGGGCATCCTGCTGACTATCTTTATCGGCATTTTCATTACTGTGATGATCGCCAACAGTGAAACACCTATTCGGTATGGTGAAATAGATTATAGTGTGAGTTATGAGGCACAAGAGCAGGCACATAAAGCAGTACCTCCCGATTTCTACGAGAGAATCATAGCGAGTGGCGGGCCAACACCGGAACTTCAACTTGAATATAAAATCATTTATGACAAATATGCAAAACTAAAGGGTCTGTTCTTACCCTACCTGCCGCGGCATTTATTATGGACCTGGCGGGCATTGATCTTCGACCTTGGGCCAGACGTGCGGCTATTCGATTATGAAGGGTCGATCCCTACCAGCCCCAAAGCGTCGGCAGTGATAATGGCGGCTTTCCCGCGCACGCTGCTCTTGGTCGGCACGGCCTTTTTCCTGCTTTTCGTTGCCGGCATGCCACTCTCGCTGTATCTTTTTCGCAAACATGGGAGTTTACTCGACCGCTTCCTGACATTGCTGGCGCCGCTTTCTTCCGTTCCTGCGTGGGTGCTGGGGATGGTGCTTGTGCTCATTTTCTCCGTCGGGTTGCACTTGCTACCGCCGAGTGGCATGTTCAACCCGAGTCATCCGCGCCTTGCCTGGAACACCATTCCGCAGTTGCTAATCCATATGATCTTGCCGGTGGCGGCGATCTTCCTGAGCCTGTTCTTCCAACTGCTCTACACCTGGAAGACTTTCTTCCTGTCTTTCGCAGGTGAGGACTACGTGGAGTTGGCAAAGGCGAAAGGGCTGCCGGAAAAACAGATGGAAAGGCAGTATATACTCCGCCCGACCGTCACCTACATCATCACCAGTTTTACACTGCTTATTGCGACATTCTGGCAGATGTCCATTGCACTCGAATACGTATTCAACTGGCCGGGGATAGGAAAGGTCTTCATTATATCCTTGCCCGACCTGGTCAAGTTTGCCAACACGGATGCTTCGCCGCCGTATTATGGTGTGATGGTCATCGTTGTGCAGGTGGTGGTGCTGTTCGCATATATTCTAGGGTTGACGGCATTGGTGCTGGATATCGTCTATGCCCTGGTGGACCCGCGCTTCCGCATCGGCATCGAAGAGCAAACAGTCCGAGGGGCACTGGTCAAAAAGTGGAAACCCTTCGGAAAGAAGATAGGCGCGAAAGAGAACCGGCCCTGGAAAACAGACAAGACTAAAAGCCATACGCCGAGATTGGCAAGGGATAGGGCTAGATCATCGTTCCACGAGGTCAGCCGGAGGATCGGGGACAGAGTGGCCTCGCTAAAGCCAATCATTAAGGAACTCATCCATTATCCATCGGCGATATTCGGTCTGGTCGTCATCCTGCTGCTGGTGGGCGGATCCATCGCGGCAGTGACGATGTTTCCATACAATACGCTGGGGAAGGTCTGGTACGAGCAGGATCTCGTCGGCAGACCAGTTATTCCACGAATAGCCAAACCTGCCTGGATCAATCTCTTTCGAAAAGACCCGCTGCCTTCATCTATGTCCCTGAACAGCAGGGAGGGAACAGCCCAAAAAGTGGTTGCTGAAGATGGGAACCGGCGAAGGAAAGCATATCGTCATTACATTCCCGATTGATTTTGAGTACGGCGGATTCCCATCCGATATGACGCTGTACTTCAAATCGAATTATTCGATCAAGAGACCTTTCATGGGTATGTCCTGGCTGACGCCAGACGGGCGGGAAGTGACGTTGGCAAATTTTTCACCCGAGACCAACATACCTTACAAATTTGCCAGAGACCTGCTGCCCGACAGACTACTGGCGGATTTTCCCCATTGGGAGGAATGGTTTGAGTACGGGTCGACATACACAGGAGCCATGGGAACACAACCCTTCTACCTACTCTTTGCCGATCCTGCTGCGGATACAGCAAAAGTACTACAGGGAAAGTACACCTTGAAATTGGATATTTACACATTCGAAGCCGACTCAAACGTCGAGGCGGAACTGGATATTTTGGGACAGGTCTATGGTCTGGCAGGAACCGATTATTTACGCAGGGAGTTGATCGTGCCCCTCCTGTGGGGGATGCCGTTCGCGCTGGCGCTGGGGTTGATCGGCGCGCTTCTCACCACACTGCTCTCGATGATCCTGGCGGCGACGGGAGTTTTCTTCGGCGGGCGGTTTGACCAGGCCATCCAGAGGACCATCGAGGGGGTGATGATGCTGCCGGTGGTTGCCATCGGGGTGATCGGGTTCATTCATTTCAACCTGAATATCTGGGTCTTCCTGGGGCTGATCGCGCTGCTGAACGTTTTCGGCAGCCCGACGAAATCCTTCCGGGCGGCGTTATTGCAGATCAAGGATAATCCCTATATCGAATGGGCCAGGGCGTCGGGCGCGAGCAATTTTCATATCATTAAGAATTACTTCATGCCCAATATATTGCCGATGCTAGCCCCACAACTGGTGGCATTGATCCCGACCTACGTGTTCCTGGAGGCGACGCTGGGGATCTTCGGGGTGAAATCCGAGTATCCCACCTGGGGGAGGGTGATCTATGATGCTTTAAGATACGGCGGGCTCTTCGGCTCCAGCTACTGGGTTTTCGAGCCGATAGCACTGCTGTTATTGACCGGGCTGGCGTTTGCGATGCTGGGATTTGCGCTGGAACGAATTCTCAACCCGAGGTTGAGGAAGATATAGGGATCAGGCAAAAAAAGGCAAAGAGCCGACTAAAGTCGGCACTACAAGAAAATAAATATTACAACACCACCCAGCCGCGGCTGGCGGCGGCGTGGGCGGCCTGGGTGCGTACCAACAGGGCGACCACCAGGGTCGCCCCTACGAGAGACAAAAAAGCCGACTGACCCTGAAGGGCGCAGGGCGAGACCCTGAAGGGCGCAGGGCGAGACCCCGTAGAAGCCTTGGCCCGGCAGGGGGCAGGGGCGGGATTACTCTCCTTAATATTCGAACGCGTTTAACATACACCCACATACTTAATGCTGTATACTAACCTGCTTCGGATCGGAAACGGTCCGAAGGTACGCGTAAGGGGCTGCTCGATCCTGAGCAACCTTTTCGCGCTTAGAAAGGCGGGCATACCCGTGATTGCACAGGAGATATCCATTGGTAAATCATCGCAGCTTCAAGAACATTGCAGCCATTCTGATCGTATTGATCGTGGTTACCGTATCCACGCCGCCTCTGACCGCGGCGGCCCCGTTGCCTGCGCCTTTTTACGGCTATGCGTCTTACCAGTTCCTGCCAGACTCGGATTATGTTCAGAGTGACACCAAAGCCTTGTTGAGGATCGTCGGCTCCGGTTCAGGGCTGCCCCGCACGAATGTGACCTGGTGGAATCCCGCTAACGTATATACTCCCTGCTTCGGGCCGGGAGGGATTTGTCAGACCACGTACGAGTACGCGCCTAATGGTGTGTTGATTGCCAGTACATGGGAGTTTTATATTTCGGGACGAGGCCTGCCATTCGGGACGTATACGGCTATTGTCAGTTCTTGCACCCTCACGAGCGGCAGCCTGTGCCTTTCCTGGACGGAAGCGTTCAGGGCTTATTTTGAGATAGGCTCAGGAACCATCCAGATCTACCTGCCGCTGGTGATCCGGTAGCGGAGAAGGCTTGCAACTTTAGTGAAATTGAAATTGATATTGGCAACCAAAAGGGTCGACCTCCCACGTTGTGGTGACAGGATAGGGGTCGCCCCTACGATAATTGCTTGTCCTGATTACCTTCCCCATCTACATGCAGAACACCTTATCCGCTACTTCGGGCAGGGCCTCGAAGGCGGGTCTGGCAAAATAGTATCCCTGGAAGAAACTGACGCCGGCATCCCGCAGCCAGTAGAACTCGCCGGCCTTTTCCACCCCTTCGGCGACGATCTCGATGGACATGCGTTTGCAGATCTGGGCGATGCCGGAAAAAACGCTCTGCTTGATGGAGCTGTGGTGAATGTCACCGATCAACTGCCGGTCGAGTTTGATGTAATTGGGCTGGTACTTCACCAGCAGTTTCAGACCGGAGTAGCCTGCCCCGAAATCATCGATGGCGGTCTTGAAGCCAAAATCCTGGATGAGTTGGAGGTATTTGACCAGGTTGCGCTGGTCGGTCAGGTTGTCGGTCTCGAGCACCTCGAAGATGATGTTCTCGACCGGGATGCCGCTGTTGATGGAGGCCTGGAAGGTGGCGGTGATGCTCATGTCGATCTCGTACAGGCCCTTGCTGGAGAGGTTGAGGCTGAGCAAGTTGGGGATCTTCAGGCGGCTGGCGAGATAGATGGCCTCACGGCGCAGGATCTCGTCGAAGCGGGGAAATTCGCCGGGGGGCACCTGGGCAAAGACGGAGGCGGAAGGCTCACCATGCGGGCCGCGTACCAGCGCCTCGAAGGAAATGATCTCCCGGTTGCAGGCGTTGACGATGGGCTGGAAGGCAAAACTGAATTGAAAACCGATATTCCCCTTTGACGTGAAAGGAGCGCATTGATTCATATAGCGTTGATGAGTTTGCATGATTCCCTTCCCATTTTTTGGGAGCAACTTTTCCTGCTGCAGTGTTGGCAGGAAAATCCCGACCTTGATGGAATGCGTTCAATTCACAAGGTTAGCCAGTCCCTTCCATAATAATCGTCCATGGCTATGGACGTAATCCTATTATGCAGGGTATTTCGTACCCTCTTTTTGACCAGTGCGGGGGGGCCGTAATTGTATATACATTCTAACGGAAGAGGGATGATATTCGAGCAATATTTAAGAAAGGACTTACTTTTTATCCAATGAAGACGAAAACAAGGTAAAATCCTCAGGACATATTCAATCCTTTTCAACGATCGGTCAAGAGAAACCATGCCATCTGATACCCAGGTCATCTACTCCATGGTGCGCGTCGGGCGCATCCATCCACCCAACAAGCAGGTCCTGCGAGATATTTCGCTGGGCTTCTATTACGGCGCCAAGATCGGCGTGCTCGGCCTGAACGGGGCGGGCAAATCCACACTCCTGCGCATCATCGCCGGGGTGGATAAGGATTACGTCGGCGAGATCGCCATGTCGAAGGGCTATACGGTGGGGCTGCTGGAACAGGAACCAAAACTGGACGATGCCCGCACCGTCATCGAGGTGATCCGCGAAGCCGTCCAGCCCATCACCGAGATGCTCAAACGCTTCGACGAGGTCAACGCCAAGTTTGCCGAAGCCGATGCGGATTTCGATAGCCTGATCGCCGAGCAAACCAAATTGCAGGAGCAACTCGACCGGGTGGACGCGTGGAACCTGGACTCGCACCTGCAACTGGCCATGGACGCCCTGCGCTGTCCCCCGGCGGATACGCCCATCAAAGTGCTCTCGGGCGGCGAGCGGCGCCGGGTGGCCCTGACCCGCCTGCTGCTGACCGAGCCGGATATCCTCCTGCTGGACGAGCCAACCAACCACCTGGACGCCGAGTCGGTGGCGTGGCTGGAGCATCACCTGCGCGACTACAAGGGCACGGTCATCGCGGTGACGCACGACCGCTACTTCCTCGACAACGTGGCCGGTTGGATCCTGGAACTGGACCGGGGTTACGGCATCCCGTGGAAAGGCAATTATTCCTCCTGGCTGGAGCAAAAGAAGGACCGGCTGGCGCTGGAGGAAAAATCCGAGTCACGCCGACAGAAGACGCTGGAACGCGAGTTGGAATGGGTGCGCATGTCGCCCAAGGCCAGGCAGGCCAAGGGGCAGGCGCGCCTGACCGCCTATGAACGGCTGCTGTCGCAGGAGACGGAGAAGCTGCGGGAGGAACTGGAAATCTACATCCCGTCGGGGCCGAGGCTGGGGGATATCGTCATCGACCTGGAAGGCGTCACCAAGGGCTACGGCGAGCGGCTGCTGCTGGACAACTTCAGCGCCAAGATCCCGCCCGGGTCCATCGTCGGCGTGATCGGCCCGAACGGGGCGGGCAAGACCACCCTGCTGAAACTGATCACCGGGCAGGAAAAGCCCGACAGCGGCACCATCCGCATCGGCGAGACGGTCAAATGGGCCTACGCCGACCAGACCCGCACGCTCGACCCGGACAAGACCGTGTGGGAGGAGATCACCGGCGGGGCCGAAACGCTGACCCTGGGCACTCGCTCGATCAACTCACGCGGCTATGTCTCGTCCTTCAATTTCGCCGGGTCGGACCAGCAGAAGAAGGTCGGCACGCTTTCGGGCGGCGAGCGCAACCGGGTCCACCTGGCGAAGACGCTCACGCAGGCGGCCAACGTGATCATGCTGGATGAGCCGACCAACGACCTGGACATCAACACGCTGCGGGCGCTGGAGGATGCGCTGGAGGATTTTGCCGGCTGCGCCATCGTGGTCAGCCACGACCGCTGGTTCCTCGACCGGATTGCCACGCATATCCTGGCCTTCGAAGGCGACAGCCAGGCGCGGCTCTTCCTGGGCAACTGGTCGGATTATGAGGCGCACCTGCAGGAAACGTACGGAAAAGATGTGACGCCGCAGAGGGTGAAGTATAGGACGCTGAAGCGGTGATTAAATAAACGGGCGACCACAAGGGTCGCCCCTACAAGAATTTACAACAAAGCGGGCTTCCACTTCGTGACACAATTGGCCTCCTGCCCCATAAGTAAAACAACCCCTGCAGGTTCAGAACAGACCTGCAGGGGTTAACGTTAATTGTTAGTTTATTGATTACCACTTGCCGATTATTTACTTGACCACCAGGGGCAAGAATATACTCGTTGTGGATAAGGACAAAACGGTTATCTTATTATCTGCCGGGCGACTTATGATCAATCGAAAATGTGTTGGATCGTGAACAAAATACATGCTTTGCCCACCAGAGGCGTTTTCGCCTAGGACACTGTTCTCCTCCGTGATCGGACCGACAATAGTTCCCGCTGCTCCACCTATCCAGGTAACCGCGCCGGAATTTAAGGTTGCGCCATTATCCCAGTCCTGGCTGACGACCACAAAGCCGCCATCGGAAAGAGCATATGCAATACCAACATGATCGTTCGTCTGGGATCCCACCAGGCTATTACTTGCAGAGATCGCTTCAGTGCAATTATTGAGGCCGCTGCACCGCATCACCGCCCCCGCAGACGTAATTCCGCCATTATTCCAATTTCCATCGGCGACCACAAAGTCCCCATTGACAAGCGGCACCACTGAACCGGAACCGATCCAATAATTTTCATCTGCGGGGGAACCAACACAACCTGCCGCCCCACTGCAAAGGATCAATGCGTCAGACCCATCTATCGTAGCACCCAGCATATAATTGCCATTTGTTAGAGGATTTATAAAATCGCCCAGTTGTATATTCCCAGAGCTGAAAAGACTGTTAGTCGCAGTCACTGCGCCAGTACAACCCCCTACACCACTGCACCAGGTTAATGCGCCTGCGTCCACTGTCGCTTCATTGTCCCAGTTTGGGCTAGAAATCACATAACTCCCATTATTCAGCAGCCCATATCGGTAACCAAAATCGTAACCGAGCGTATCATTGGCATTGCTGCCGACAAGACTGTTTTCTGGAGTAATGGTACCGATGCAACCGCTAGTGCCGCTACACCACGTGACAGAACCGGCATCCACAATGGTTCCGTTATCCCAATTTGGTAGTATGAAAATATAGTCTCCGTCGGACAAGGAATAAATTCTACTTGTTTGTATGCAATCATCTTGATGAGACCCCACCAGGCTATTAGTTTCCGTGACCTGACCGATACATCCGCCTGAGCCGCTACACCAGGTGGCTGCGCCCACACTTCGCAACGAACCCAAATACCATCCATGACTTTTGACCACATAATTTCCGTTAGCAAGCGGGGTCACGAGTCCGGTGTTATCTCCTAGGTGATGCCCCACCAGACTGTTGGCGGCAGTCATTGGGCCTATACAGCCGCCGGCGCCGCTACACCATCTTGCGGCTCCAACTTCGAGTAGTTCTTCGTTGACCCAATCCGTGCTGGAAACCACATAATTGCCGTTGGTCAGTTTAGTACCCATGATATAAAAGTATTCATTGGTGCCGACAACACTGTTGGTGGGAGTCACCACTCCCTGACAGCCGCTGGTTCCACTGCACCACGTCACCGCGCCTGCATTTACCAAGGCACCATTATCCCAAAGAGCAGATGTGACAATAAAATTGCCGTTGGCAAGTACGGAAACGACGCCAACCTGGTCATCGATTTGGCTTCCCACCAGACTGTTGGCTTCACTGATTGAACCGGTGCAGCCGCTTGAACTGCCACACCATAACACTGCGCCTGCATCCACTATCGATCCATTATCCCAGCGAGGAAATTCAACGGCATAATTGCCGTTAGGGAATGGAACCACAACGGCATTCCATAAATCACCAGAGTGAGAACCTACCAGGCTATTGGATGGGTTCGTCGATCCAACACAACCAGTTATCCCACTGCAATACCTTACCGCACCTCTGTTCAATCCATCCGTCCAAGACGAGTCAACAACCACATAATTCCCATTGGACAGAGCCATTACTCCACTGTAGCCAAGACCGGCCCAATTCTCACTCCCAACCAATGAATTGATCAGGGTGTGTGTGATTCCATCATACAAGTAGACGGCTCCAGCCCCATAGGGACCACCTGATGGGGTGAAGTCTGGATCGGTTACGACGAAGTTTCCGTTTGCCAGCACGGTGATACTATACGGAAACATGCTGCTGCTCCCTGTCGGGCCGACGATATCCGCCCTATTGGCTGCTTTGGTGGGTGCAGCAACCGATAGAGTCCCTAACAACAAGATCAATACACAGGCGACGCGTGAAATATTGATGAAAAGCCGATTCTTTGCCATAATATTCCTCCACCTTAATATCGATTGAAAGCATTTGAACATCCCGTCCCAATTATCCACTCCCTGGGTTTACAACCCCACTCCAAATCAAGAGGTGTAGACCTCTCTGGCAATTATACTATAGAAACCTGTTGCATATTTGCCATTTCTACTGATGAGAACAGATCAAAGTTGTACGGATTGCTGTCAATAACAGAAAGCGTGAACCACAAGCTGGTCGCGGTCTACAATTTGTGGCACAGCGGCGCTATCCCATTTCACGTCAAAAAAATAAAACCCTGCAGGTCTAGAACAGACCTGCAGGGTTAATATATCTGGTATTTTTAATAACCTGAACTAATCGTCCACCACGGCAGCCTTGACAGAGAGAACAGGCGGGAGGTAGTCGGCCAGAAGGCCCCAGGTGTCACCAGCATCACGACTGTAGAAGACCTGACCGGTGTTGGTACCGGCGTACAAACCGGCATCATCGAGGGTGTCGGCGCCGAAGGCGTCCCGCAGGACAACCAGGTGGGCATTGCCGGGCAAACCCTTGGTCTGCTGGGTCCAGGTCTCGCCGGCGTCACGGCTGCGCCAGACCGACATCTGATCGTCCACGCTGAGGTGGTATTCGTCGCTCTGCTCGGGGATGACGTAGACGGTCTTCGGCTCATGCGGATGGACCACCACGGGGAAGCCAAAGCGGGTGGGCAGCCGTCCTTCGCCAATGTCGATCCAGTCCTTGCCGCCGTTATCGCTGCGATACATACCGCAGTGGTTCTGCTGGTAAAGCACATCCGGCCGGCTGGGGTGCATGGCGATCTTATGGACACATTGACCGTATTCGGGGAATTTCTCGGGCATGAAGTCGGCTCGCACACCTTTGTTGTGGGGAGTCCAGGTCTGCCCGCCGTCGTCGGTGCGGTAGGTGCCGCCGGTGGAGATAGCGACGTACATGCGCTGAGGATTGGTCGGGTCAAGCAGGATGGTATGCAGGCATAATCCGCCCGCGCCGGGATACCAGGTGGCACGGTGAGGATGGTCAAAGAGAGGCTCGTTCAGAGTCCAGGTGTCGCCGCGGTCGCGGGAGACGAACAGGCTGGATGGCTCGGCCCCGGCGTAGAGCACGCCCGGCTCGCTGTCGCGACCGGGGGTGATGTTCCACACCTTGATGAGTTTTTCGGGCTTGTCTATTCAAGTCCTTCTCGCCGGTGATGGCGGCCTCGGCTTCGTCGGGGGTGCCGGGCGGGCGACCGGCTTTGGAAGCGCGCGGGATGGAGGGAACCTGGGTGGCCTGCGTCCAGGTCTCGCCCAGATCGTCGGAGTAATGCGTGGTGGGGCCGTAGACAAAATGATTGACGGATGTGTGCATGCGCCCGTCGCGTGGGTTGAGAGTCATGTACATGGCCCGCCAACTTTTGAAGAATAGATCGCTTTTATCCCATTTCTTGCGGGATTCGTCGCTTGTGAAGATGACCCCGCCTTTGGTGGTGCCAACCATCACCTTGACCTTCTTGCTCATAGCAGCCTCCGGGAACCAGTAGGTTTGTTTTATCAGGTTGCCGGATTTACACGATTTATTCGGATATATCAAAGTACATTTGTCCTAAAATAGTTCCACCAATAAGGAATGAAGGTCTACATAAAGTATAGATATTGTTATGATATTTCTTTGTTACGTGCATGGAAAAGGAATAACATTGATTAGACCTCCCTTACTTTAAATTGATTGTCCGAAAGAGAGAGAGTTGTGAAAGTAAGCGTGTTTGGGAGAATTATGTAATAATTGTCTGAGAAGGAATACCATCCATCCACGGCTGAAGGGATGATTCGTTGGGGGACTTTGCCAGCAGCCACACTTCAAATGATAAGGGACTAGAGGAGATCCAAAATGCGTCGATTTATTGCAGCCGTGTGTTCATTGTCGTTACTCATTTCTATTTTCACCATCAGTCCACGGAAGGTCCTTGCGGACAACAGCCTGCAAGATTTCGTTTCGATCAGCCCGGCAATATTCACCACACAAGGGACGGTAAACGTTCTGCTACCGCTCAGCGGCGGACGTATGCTGGTGGGAGGCAGTTTTGTCAGCATTGGCGGGCAGGGGGCGCCGCGCAGCCTGGCGATCATGAACAGCGATGGCTCGCTGGATACAAGTTTCCAGGTCGATGCGACCCTGCACGTAAATGAAGTCACCTCAGCCGCCGTACAAGGAGACGGGAAGATCGTTCTGGCGGGCAGATTTAAAATCCTGCCGAGCACATTTACTCTTTATCTCGTGCGGCTGAACTCGAACGGAACGCTGGATAGTACTTTTTATCTGTATGAAATTCTCTTCAGCCCAATTTACTCGGTCCTGGTGGATGGGACGAATATTTTGGTGGGAGGCAGTTTCACCAGCCCAACCTCAAAGATCGCCCGCCTGGACAGCACCGGACATACCGACGCCACGTTCAACGGGGTTGGCACAGGCATGAACGGAAATGTGCTCGGGATCGCCCGGCAAAGCACAGGCCAATATATTATTGTCGGTGAATTTACTGAGGTCAATTCCATTGCCCAAGCCGGGATAGCCCGCTTGAATACTAACGGTTCGCGGGACGCTACTTTTGTGCCGGGCGGGTCCATTGGGGGCCGGCGGGTGGCAGTACTGAATGACAATTCGGTCGTGGTCGGCACCGAAGACATCTGCGGTGATACTCGTTTTGCATGGTTTACGGCCGCCGGTGCTGCAAAATCTACCCCTACGGTCGATCCAAATTTGTTTCAGTCCATTACCGCAATTCTGCCCCTGTCCGATGGCGGCTTCCTGATCGGCGGCTGGCGTTCGACAGTCTGTATTGGAGAAACTCCCACTGCTCATAGCGGCGAGGTATGGCGGTATGCTTCCAACGGTGCTTATGTTGACATGACCACCTTCGGGGAAGAATCGGATATGTTTGCGTTGGGACTCCGTAGCGACGGCAAGGTCGTAGTCGGCGGACAGGGACGGCCCGAGACCTCCGACCAAATCGGGTTATTCGACGGGCTGGCGTTGCTGGACCTGGCAAACAATGGTCTGGCGACGGTGGGAGCATTTCATCCCATCGTGGGAGATGAAGCGGAGATCTACAGTCTCAGCAGTTACACGGATGGGAAGCTGCTGGTGGCGGGAAATTTCAGCCGCGCCAACGGGTCCGCCCGCTTTGGCCTCGCCAGACTTCTGGCCAATGGAAGCCTGGATACCACCTTTGCTCCCTTTGCAACCATTCCCTATTTGGCCAGGAGCGGCGCCGCTCTGGCTTTGCCGGACGGGCGGGCGGTGGCAGGTTTTAGAGATAACGAGCTTTATTTGATCGCGGCGGGAGGAGGCCTAACCGATCTGTCCTTGATGAACAATAATGACCGGGTGAGAGCACTAGCCCGACAGGCGGATGGAAAAATCCTGGTGGGGAGCGATTTTGGTCGAGGAATCAGGCGGCTGAAGGCCGACTTCACCGGTGAAGACCTCACTTTCCAGGGCGGAGATGCATACGGTGCTGTGTACACCCTGGCAGTGCAATCAGATAACAAGATCCTGGTGGGAGGAGATTTTTCATCTTATGATGCTACAGCCGCTCCGGGATTGGTGCGGCTTAATAATAGCGGAGCCAACGATGGCGTGGTCGACAACACTTTCACCCCGCCCACTTTCATGTTCGATGAATACAATACCGGCAAGATTTACAACATCACGCCGCTGACCGGTGGGAAGATCCTGGTGGGAGGTGATTTCACATTGGTGGGTGGGGCGGCTTACCCCAACCTGGTGAGGCTAAACACCAACGGAAGCCGGGATGCGGGCTTCACCTCACCGGCAGGTTTCAATAAGGTCCTTACCACCTGCACACAAGGAGACGGATCCATTTGGGCTGGTGGAATTGACTCCACCTCATTCCGCAGCCCCATGCTGAAACATTACAACGCAGACGGTGTGCTCGACGCAACCTTCGCAAGCGTCTATCTGGGAGCGCATTCTGACGGCGCAGTAAATGCTCTCCTCTGCGAGACCGGCGGACTGAAATGGGCGGGCGGGCGGTTCAGCTTGGTCAATAATCAACCATTTTATGGGTTGGCGAGATATCTCAATGCGAGTTTCCGCGTATTCCTGCCAATCGTAATTAGATGATTAGGCGATGAGAATCTAGAAAACGAGAACAAGAGAGGGCGACCGCTGGGTCGCCCTCTCTTGTTCTCTTCCTTGGTTTTACAGGCTACCCTTGGAGGTTTTCTCTTTGCTTCGCACTAATGCCGCTTTTTCTTCGATGGTCAGGAAGGCGACTTCCAGCGCGTTCCGCTGGGCTTGCCTGCATTCCGCTTCCCCCAACCCGGCTTGCATAGCGGCGACGTTGTACTCGTAGGCCAGGTCGATGCCGCTGATACCCGGGTCGTCGGTGTTGATGGTGGCGGGTATGCCCGCCTGCAGGAAGCGCAACAACGGATGGGCCGCGTAGGACTCGACACAACTGGTCTGGACGTTGCTGGTGAGACACGACTTCACCCCGATACGGTGTTCGCCCATATAATCCAGCAGGCGCGGATCATCGACAGCCCGCAGGGCGTGACCGATGCGCTCCGCTCCCAGACCCCGCAGCGCCTCCCAGATGGACTCGGCCCCGGCGATCTCCCCGGCATGGACGGTGACGTGCCAGCCCACGGAGCGGGCCTGCAGGAAGTGATCCCGGAACCACTCGGCGGGGAAGTTGGCCTCGTCGCCGGCCAGGTCGAGGGCGCGGAGGTGATCCTTTTGCGTAAGCAACGCCTTTAGTTCCTTATCCGCCCCATCAACGCCGTAAGTGCGGCTGAGGATGCCGATCAGGCCAACCTTGACGCCAAAGTCGCGCTCCCCCGCCGTGATGCCCTCCACCACCGCACGGGTCACCTCGGCCGGGTCCAGCCGGTGCGGCAGGGACATGAAGAGCGGGCTGAAGCGAAGTTCGATGTAGTCGAGGCCGTCGTTTTTGGCGTCCTCGACGTTCTCGTAGGCGACGCGGCGGACGGATTCGTAGTCAGCCAGCACACCCACTTGCCACTCGAAGCGTTCGATGAAGGCCATGATGCCGGGCTGCGGCGTGGAGACCTGCACGTAGGGACGCAGGCCTTCCAGGTCGTCGGCGGGCAGGGGCAGGCAGTGCTTGCGGGCCAGGTCCAGCACGGTGGCGAGGCGGACGTTGCCGTCCAGGTGGCGGTGAAGTTCGATGAGAGGGAGGGAGGGGTCGATCATGGGTAAGGTATCTGAGGAATATGAGGGAAAGAGGTGCCAGAAGCACAAGAAAGCGCTAAAGCACCTACAGTATATCTTACGGTGGTGGAAGATCTATACCGAAAAAGTCCCAGTTTATGCTGAGACGGTCAAGTGCGGCAGGGAAATTCGAGCCTCAACGCATGTTTAAGCACTCACGAAGTTGGCAGACTACCTCAAATCAACAAGCCACAACCAATGGTCACTAAAATCCCCTTCTGCTGTCCAACCGGAGCCTCCAGGTATCTGCGCATTCTCTACTTTCCAAAAGACCAACCCATCAGCACAGACGGGACCTTCCAATATCTTAAGCTCGGTCTTAGGATGGATCCGAAAGATCACTTCATACTGTGTCCCCGGCCCCGAACGGACCCGGTTCGGGAGGGTCTCCTGGCTGGCCAGTCACGTATGCGAAGGCCCCAGGGAAAAGGACCGACCAATCAGCCGCACAGGTGGGTTCGGGAAGAGGCTTCAGTGCAGTCCCGGCCGCAGGAATAACCCACTGTTTAAAATATGTCAGGATTGGATAACTAAGTGTAACCGAGTCGCCCGTCAGCAGATCCACAACGAGATTATTATTGATAAGGGCGACTTGCCCACCAGGCAGAAAAGTTAAATTGCGGATCTCGCCAAAGTCCGTTTCACTGACCTGGCGGACTTCGTAGCTATCCAAATTGACCAGATAGAGGCTCCGCCCTGAAAAAAGGATTTGGCTGCCATCCGGCGACCAGGCCAGGGTGGAATCACTGGTCATTCCGTATTCCTCGCCTGTGGTAATCTTGATGGAGGGCCTGGTCAAATCATTCATATCCTGAAGGGTTACCTGATAGATGGAGAGCGTGGAGGTGCCGTCAGGGTGGGTGAGAATGGGGGCGGAGATATAAGCCAAACGGCTACCATCCGGTGAAAAGCGGGGCGACGCACTATCGGCCTCCTGGCGGCTGGTTATCAAAGAGACCTTCGAATCGTTCACATTGACAATGAATATGTCATAGATAAATCTATTCTCATCATTACGATGGTTTGCATTGGATACATAGACAATGGTCTTGCCATCGGACGACCAATCTGGATCCGAAATAACAGAATATAAGTCCGCTTTGAGAATTGTTTTGATGCCTCCACCCAAAGTCCAGATTTTAAAAGCCCGGACATTATCGTTGATGAGCAGACGATCTCCCTGTGGTGACCAATCCACGTACATGGGAGTAAGATACCAATCATATGGAGTACAGAGGCGCTCGGAACTGCCGGCGTCATTGACGCAAATCACCGTAGGATCCGGTGCATCTCTTAGAATTTCAGGCATGTGAGGCGGGTAAGCCACCCGGCCCCCTTTGACCAAAGTTAGGAAGACAGCCTCCAACGGAAGCTTCACTGTGGCAGTCGGTGAGGGAACTGGTGCCAGAGTTTCCGTGGGTGTATAGGAGGTGATTGAGGTTGGCTCAATGGCAAGTGTCGGTTGGGTGGCTGTGGGGCTTCCCCTCAAGGGCATGTTACATCCACCCAAGAGCATGGCAAATAGGATGAAAGCAAAATGGCGATTTTGATGACGATGCATGGATTCCCTCTTAGAAATGGCAGGATAAAATCTATAATTGCTTATTATTTTAACGCTGTGAAAACAAATAAGTTCCAGGAATGAGGTTAAGTCCAAAAGAAGGCATCGCCCGACACCAAAACGACCCCGGTCAGGCCCTGGATTGTCTGGTGGGAGAGAGATTTTCACTTACAACCTCAGGTATAGTATCCCAACATGATCGGAGAATAAACCAAAACACATTGGCAGGTTCTTGTAAACCTGCCAATGTGTAAACGTATCAACGTTCAAACTTAATTTGCACTATAATCCGGTAATTCCGAATATTTTTCACGCCAAATGCGTATATTAACGGGAGAGAATCCCGTGGAGGTCCCATGCCCAACAATACCCTGATCGAAACGCGTTCATTGTCCAAATCCTACGGCGACAAAGTGGCCGTCAAGGATGTATCCTTCGACGTCTTTGGCGGCGAAGTGTTCGGTTTTCTCGGTCCCAACGGCGCCGGGAAAACCACTACCATCAAAATGATCGTCGGCCTGCTCCAACCGACCTCCGGGTCGGTGAAGGTGGCCGGGTTCGACGTGATGGGGCAGCCGCTGCAAGCCAAATCCATCAGCGGCTACGTGCCGGATACGCCCAACTTATACGCCAAACTGACCGGGCGGGAACTGCTCCGCTTCGTGGCCGACCTATACAACCTGGACCGCAAAATGGCCGCCGGGCGGGCGGAGGAACTCCTGCGTGTGCTCGACCTGACCGGCGCGGCCGACGACACGGTCGACTCGTACAGTCACGGCATGAAGCAGAAGGCCTCCCTGGCAGCCGCCCTGATGCACGACCCGAAGGTGCTCGTGCTGGATGAGCCCACGGTCGGTCTCGACCCGAAATCGGCCCGGCTGATCAAGGACCTGCTGCGCCAGTTGGCCGACCGCGGCGCGGCGGTGTTCCTCTCCACCCACATCCTCGAGATCGCCGAGCGCATGTGCGACCGCATCGGTATCATCAACAAAGGCTCGCTGGTGGCGGTGGGCACGATGGACGAACTGCGCTCACACGGCCAGGCCGGCGAAACCAGCCTGGAAGACATCTTCCTCGGTCTCACGGGCGGCGCCGAGGCAGCCGAAATCGCCGAGATCCTAAAATGACCGCCATCGCCTCCGCCCCTTCGGCTGACCTGCTGCCGGCGGTGTGGAAACTGCTCCGCCTGCGCCTGCAGTTATCGTGGAACAGTTTCAAACACGCCAAGGTCGTCAAAAAGATCTTTATCATTCTCGGCTACCTGCTGGTGCTGGCCTTCGCGGGCGGCATCACCGCCGGCTCGTGGCTGCTGCTGCGATTCCTGCGTTCGCCCAACCTGCAGCAATACTTAACGGTGGATGTTTCCACCTTTCTGCAAGCCGTGCCCGCTCTCATCTTTGCGCTGCTCTTCGCCAGCATTTTGCTGACCAGTTTCGGCGTCTTGCTACAAGCGCTCTACCTTTCCGGCGACATGGATTTCCTGCTAGCCTCGCCGGTGCCCATCCGGGCGGTCTTCATCGCCAAATTGCTGCAGGCGGTGCTGCCAAACTTCAGCCTGCTGGCGCTCTTCGGCCTGCCGGTGCTGTACGGACTGGGTCTGGCGGAACATTACAACTTCCTCTTCTACCCGCTGGTGCTGCTGATGATGGTGGCGCTGACGCTGGCCGCATCGGGCATCTCTGCGCTGCTGGTAATGCTGGTGGTGCGGATCATGCCGCCGCGCCGCGCCGCCGAAATACTGGGGTTCGTGGGCGGCACGCTCGGCCTGATCTGCGGACAGATGGGCAACTTCTATAATTCCTGGGGTTCCAACGCGGATGTCTCCGGGGATCAGGTGGCGACGATGGTCTCCGCCCTGACCCGCTTCAACAGTCTGTGGATGCCGTTCGCATGGCCCGGCCGCGGCCTGACCGACCTGGGCGAGGGCCGCTGGCTTTCGGCCATCCCGCTGGTGGTGGTCTCGCTGGGTATCTGCGCGGTGCTCTTCGGGTTCGCCCTGCTGACTGCCGAGCGCTGGTATTACACCGGCTGGGCCGGAATGCAAGTGGTGACGCGGAAAAAGAAGCCGGTCCGCACTGCGCGCCCGGCTCTCAGCGAAAGCCCGTCCACTGTGGCGGGCCAGACGCGCCAGGGCATTGTCACCTGGCTGCAGGGACTTCTGCCTCAGCCCGTGTGGGCTATCATCTGGAAAGACCTGCTGGTCTACCGGCGTGACCTGCGCAACCTGTCGCAACTGATCTCACCGCTCATTCTGGGCATCATTTACACGCTGATGATCTTTCGCGGAGGCGGGCGCGTTCCTGCAGGCAGGGGCGAGGCGCCGGAGTTCTTTATGACCTCCATGAGCACGCTGCTCTCCTTTGCCAGCGTGGGAATGTCCATCTTTGTGGGCTGGATGCTGCTCAACCGTTTATCCGGCATGGCTTTTTCGGCGGAAGGGAAGAACTACTGGCTGCTGAAGGTGTCACCGGTGAAAGTTTCGCACCTGCTGGCGGCCAAGTTCCTGGTGGCATACGTGCCCACCTTCCTGCTGGGGCTGCTTTTCCTGGTCGTCATCGCCATCATGCAGAAAATGCCCACAGCGCCGTTCCTTTACAGCATCCTGGCGGTCGCCATGTGCCTGGCAGGGATGAACGGGCTGCTGCTCGGCTTTGGCACGGCGGGGGCCAAGTTCGACTGGGACGATCCCCGGAAGATGAATGCCGGCAACATCGGCTGTGTGGGGCAGATCGTGACGATGGCCTTCGTGCCGCTGGTGTTTGGACTCTTTATCGGTCCGTTTGCGCTGGCAGTGTTGTTCGGCTGGCCCACCTTTGTTGGTTACCTTGTCGGCGGTATCGTCGGCACGGTGGTGAACGTGGTGGCAATGATCGTACCGCTCCTGCTGGTTCAGAAAAAGATCGCCCGGTTGGGTGAATAAAAAAATAGAGCGAGAAAATTCTCGCTCTATTTTTTATAGGACAAATTTCAAATTTGTCCAACAGAGAACTGCCACATCTCCTCAAGCAATCGTATAATGGGGAGGATATGATGAAGAGACTGGTACTCGCCATCCTTATCCTGATGCTGACCGCCTGCGGCGGCGGAAAGACAGCCTCCCCCACCCCTGCCGGTGACCAGGCCGCCATGCAAGAGCAGGCGGTCTATACGGCCGTGCTCCAGCAGGTCTACGGGGCGACGTCTTTCGTCATCATGGACAGCACCGCCACCGGTCCGGTAGGCGTGGACGACACGGACCAGACTCTCGACTACGTCTTGCAGAATATGCACGACGTCGACCCGACCACGCTGGAGAGTTTCCGCAGCAACAATGCCGCTACCCACCCCGTCTCGGCGGATATGGAATTGGGGGTGGATTACATCGTCCTGACGCAAGACCAGCGCAACCAGATATTCGATCTGAACCAGAGCGGCTGGGAGGTCTTTTATAATAATTATCCCGACGCGCCCGGCCTCACGACCATCTCGCGGGTGGGGTTCAATGCGGCCTTCGACCAGGCGCTGGTTTACGTGGGGACTCAGAGTCACTACCTGGCAGGGGCAGGCTACTTCGTCCTGCTAACCCGTTCCGGCGAGACCTGGACGGTAGACCAAAAAGTCATGACCTGGATCTCCTGAACACCCCCATGCAGCGGCTGAGATCACCCTTCATCTGGTTCGTGCTGGCGCTGCTGCTCACTGCCGCCATGACCGCCATCGGTCCGCAGGAAAAGAGCCTGGGAGAGCAAATCCGCATCGTCTACCTGCACGGCGCGTGGGCATTAACCGCCGAGGCGGCCTTTTTCCTGGCTGCGGCGGCCGGGTTGTTCGGACTCATCTTCCGCCGCGAGACCTGGCAGCGCCTGTCGGTTGCGCTGGGGTACACCGGCATTTTCTTCTGGGTGGCCTACCTGCCCCTGTCCCTGTGGGCCATGCAGACCAACTGGAATGGGTTGTTCTTGAGCGAGCCGCGCTTCAGGGTGGCGGTCATCTTCGCGGTGACGGGGATTTTGCTGCAGGTGGGGTTGAGCCTGCTGGCTCACCCGGCTTTCACATCCCTTTTCAATGTGCTCTTTTTTGCGAGCTTGCTGTTCGGCCTCTCCCGAGCCGATTACGTGATGCACCCACCGCCTTCGCCCATCTTCAATTCGGGGGTGCTCTCGCTGCAACTGTTCTTCATCGCCGTCACCTTCCTGACCATCACGGCGGCCTGGTTCATGTCACTGTGGTGGCTTCACAGGCAAAGGTAACGTGCGCAATTCCCTCCGCCTCCAACTGATCGTCTTCACCTTCATCCGGACGGTTTACAATACCCTCCACCGGATGGTCTACCCGTTCCTGGCGATCTTTGCGCGCAGCCTGGGAGTGGACCTGACCACCTTCTCGTATGCGCTGACGGCCCGCAGCCTGGTGGGGACCTTCGGCCCGTTCGCGGCTGCAATAGCGGACCGGCGCGGGCGACGCTTCGGCATGCTGATGGGAGCGGGGCTTTTCACGGTCGGCGCGGCAGTGGTGGTCTTCTGGCCCACTTTTTGGGGGTTAAGCATCTCGCTGGTGGTGGCAACGCTGGGCAAGTACATTTTCGACCCCCCAATGCAGGCACACCTAAGCGACCGGGTCCCCTACGAGCGGCGCGGCCGCGCTATTGCCATCACCGAATTCGGCTGGTCGCTGGCATTCATCGCGGGCGTGCCGCTGATGGGCTTCCTCATCTCCAGCCGGGGCTGGCTGGCGCCTTTTCCCTTAATGGCGCTGCTGGGAGTGCTCATCACCGGCGGGCTGATGGTCATGCTGCCAAAAGAAGAACGAGCCGATGCCCCGGTTCGCCGAGGTGACAATTTCCGGCAGGTGCTCGGCTCGCTGCCGGCACTGATGGGTCTGGCCATCGGACTTTTCTCCAGCGCCGCCAACGAAGAGGTCAACCTGATCTTCGGCGTGTGGCTGGAAGATTTCATTCGGCCTGCAGATTGCCGCATTGGGCGCATCCTCGGCCATCATCGGACTGTCGGAGTTGAGCGCCGAGGGATTGGTGGCAGGTTTCGTGGACCGGCTCGGCAAGCCACGGGCGATCGGCCTGGGGCTGGCAGTTAATTCACTGGCGGCACTTTTGCTGCCCTTCGTGGGTCAGACGAAGTTCGGCGCATTGGCCGGGCTGTTCTTCTTCTACCTTTCATTCGAGTTCACGATCGTCAGCGCCATCCCGCTGATGACCGAGATCCTGCCAAATGCCCGCACCACCATGATGGCCTTCAACGTCGTCGCCCTGTCGATGGGAAGAGCGATTGGGGCCTTCCTGGCGCCGCGGCTGTATGGGGCAGGCTTCTTCGCTGTGGCGGCCGGGGCTGTGCTGTTCAACCTTGTGGCTTTCTATGCGGTCTACCGGCTGGGGAAAGAACATGGATAAAGCGGCCCGGCAGAAAAAATACTGGCTTATTCCGGTCTTGCTGATTGTGGCGGGGCTATGTGTGCTGCTGGCGATCCGCATCGTCAACTGGATCGATTGGCGCAACAATGATTTCTTCACCTTCTGGCTGGCGGGGCACTTGATCACCCTGGGCGGGGACCCGTATTCACCGGCTCAATGGGTGGCGGGCCATCACGAATTCGGCGTGACCTGGATCCCCAACCAGGCTTATGTGTACCCGCTGCCGCTCTCGCTGATCTTTGCGCCGCTGGGATTGCTTCCATTAAAGGCGGCCTACATCGTCTGGGTGGCGATCTCGATAGGGATGATCCTGGCCTCACTGGTATTGCTGCTGGCCCACCGGAAGGGTCCCGACTTCCTGCGAGTGTTCCTGCCGCTGCTGGTTGGGACGATCTTCTTTCGACCGGCGGTGCTGACGCTGGTCAACGGTCAGATCAGCGCCTGGCTGCTGCTGATCCTGATCGGGACGGTCTATTTATGGGAGCGAGGAAAATGGGAATGGGGCAGCCTGCTCCTGCCCTTGCTGATGCTGAAGCCCAACATCGGCGCGCCTATGCTGGCGTTGGTGGGATTGTGGCTGTTGCTGAACAAGAAATACAAGTCCATCGCCGTGATTGGGGCGGGACTGGTGGGGCTGCTGCTGATAGGACTCGTGCAGAACCCGCAGTGGGTCAGCGAATATTGGGGCATCGGCAATGTCAAGGTGGCCGAGACCTTCGGCGGTTCGCCGACGGTGTGGGGATTGGGTTACCTGGTTTGCAACCACGGTCCTACCTGTACGCTCGCCTCCGGCGGGGTGGCAGCCGCGCTCGTCTGTATCGTCTTTATCTGGTTGATCGCCTCACGCAGGTATCGTCTTTCTCCCCTGACCATCATCAGCCTGGCGACGACGGTTACCCTGCTGGTCACCCCCTACACCTGGACCTATGACCAGATCCTGCTGATCCTGCCGATCGTGAACATCACCCTGGCGATGGATGCCAGCGGGGTCCGCTACTGGCTGATCGCCGGCCTCTTCCTGGCGATCGACGTGCTGCTCGTAATGGCCCTGATCGTGGATACGCTCTTGCGGGTGGAGATATTGAATGCGCTCCTACCCTTGTTACTTTTTATTTTCTACGCATGCCTGCGATCCCGGACCATTCCCAAAATTTACCAACCCCTGCTAAACGAGGATTAAACCAATGTCCATTCGCCCCTTTGCTCTGGAACGATATTTCGCCCGGTATGAGTTCAAGGTCAAATACCTGTTCAGTTCGTCCGATTGCGAAAGCCTGGCGATGAGCGAATTGGTGGAGATGGCCGCGCCGGAAAGCCGGGCATTGTGGGATGGGCTGAAACTCGGCTACACCGAATTGCAGGGGCATCCGTTGCTGAGGGCCGAGGTGGCGGCTTTGTATGAAACTGTCCCGCCCGAAAATGTGCTCATCGCCGCGCCGGAGGAATTGATCTTCATCGCCATGCAATCCATGCTCTCCAAAGGCGATCACATCGTGGCGGTCGCACCTGCCTACCAATCGCTGCACGAAATCGCCGACTCCATCGGCTGCAGCGTCACTCCGTGGAACTTTCATGCCACGGAGGCAGGCTGGACGCTCGACCTGAACGAATTGGAGCAAAGCCTGACCCCCGAGACGCGCATGATCGTGCTCAATTTTCCGCATAACCCCACCGGATACATGCTTTCACGCCTCGACCAGGCTTTCATCGTCGAACTGGCGCGGGACCGGGGTATCCACGTTTTTTCGGATGAGATGTACCGCCTGTTGGAATATGATCCCGCCGACCGGCTGCCGCCGATGTGCGATATATATGAAAAAGGCATCTCACTCTCGGGGTTATCGAAGACCTTTTCCCTGCCGGGTCTGCGGCTGGGGTGGCTGGCGACGCAGGATAGTGCGCTGCTGGAGCGATGGATCGAATATCACGATTACACCACCATCTGCAACAGCGCGCCCTCGGAGATACTGGGTCTGATCGCATTGCAGAACAAGCAGCGCATCATCGACCGCAACCTGGAGATCATTGGCGGGAATATCGCCGCGGTGGAGCAGCTTTTTGGCTTGTATCCCGACAATTTCACCTGGTACCGACCGCGGGCAGGGTCGGTAGCCTTCCCAGCCTGGAAGGGTCCCGGCACGGTGGAGCATTTCTGCCAGGATATCCTCGACCGGCAGGGGGTCATGATCGTGCCGGGCAGCCTGTTTGGATATCCGGGAAACCACTTCAGGGTGGGTCTGGGTAGAAAGAATCTCCCCGAAGGACTGGAACAACTGAACGAGTATATTCAAGGTGTGAGTAACGTAGGGCGTATAATATCTTTTGGATAATTCCCCCTTTCACTGGAGATATATGCGCCCCCAAACCCCCAAGGTTCTCTTCATCCTTCTCCTGATCGGTCTGCTCCTCTCCGCCTGCGGACCGAAAGCAGCCATCCCGACCACGGCCCCGGCTGCCACCAACTCAGCCTCCAGCCAGCCACAAGGGCAGGGAAAGTTCGTCGGTGTGAGCAACGGCAAGTTCATGCTGGAAGGGAAACCGTATTATTTTATGGGCACCAACTTCTGGCAGGGGATGAATCTGGGCGTAGATGATTCGACCGGCAACCGCAGACTGCTGGAACAGAACCTGGACGGTCTGCAAGCACTGGGCGTGACAAACCTGCGCGTGATGGCCGCCTCCGAAGGTCCGAACACGGAACCGTACCGAATGGTACCCGCCTTGATGGACGAGCCGGGCAAGTACAACCTGAGCGTCCTGGACGGATTGGATTATCTGCTGGCCGAGATGGGCAAACGCGATATGAAAGCCGTGATGGTGCTCAACAATTACTGGCAGTGGTCCGGCGGGATGGGCCAGTACGTCTCCTGGCATGAAAAATCCCCCATCCCCTACCCGGGCGATTACGGCATCTTCATGTCCTACGTGGCCAGGTTCTATGCCTGCGAGGAATGCCAGCAGTGGTTCCGAGCGCACATCGAGATGATCGTCAACCATACCAACCCTTACACGGGCCTGGCGTACCGCGACGACCCGACCATCTTCTCGTGGGAACTGGCCAACGAACCGCGCCGCTACCCGCTCAGTTGGATCAACGATACGGCAGCGTACATCAAGTCGCTGGACCCCAACCACATGGTCACGACCGGATCGGAGGGCACGCCACCGGGGGAGAGCCAGAACTTCATCGAGACCCACCAGGGAGCGAACGTCGACTACTCCACCATCCACATCTGGCCGCAGAACTGGGGCTGGTTCAACCCGGATAATCCCAACTCCTTTGATACGGGTGAGGCCCGCGCCACCACGTATTTCCGCAAGCATGCGGTGGAATCGGCCACGCTGGGGAAACCGATGGTGCTGGAGGAATTTGGCCTGGCGCGGGATGCAGATCCGCTGAACGATATCTTTAATCCCAACTCGCCCACCACCTTGCGGGACCGATTTTACACGGCCATGTTCGAGGAGGTCGTGGCGGGCATCGCGCTGGGAGAGCCTATCGGCGGGGCGAACTTTTGGGCGTGGGCCGGGCTGGCGCGGCCGGGTAACCCGTGGGTGGGCGACCCGCCGCATGAAACCCCCGGGTGGTATTCGGTCTACAATTCCAACTCGACCACCCTGCAGATCATCGCCGATTATGCAGAGCAATTGACGCAGTTGAATAAATAGTCCGGTAGGGGGCGACACAAAGGTCGTCCTCTACAAAACCCCTTCAGGAGGAAGAAATGGCTGGCAAACACAAGGCAATTCAATCCATCAGCGGGCTGATCCTGGTATTGACCCTGCTTATCTCCGGCTGCGGGGGCAGCACGCCGGTACCGACGGACGCACCAACCCCCATCCCCAGCCCGACACTAGAACTGCCCAAGATCCGTGCGGCCGCGCCGGACCGGGCCGATGTCCCCCGCTATGAATCGCTGACCCTGTCGGTCACGCTGGAGGCGCAATACGACAACCCGTATGATGCCCGCCAGGTGAGACTGGAGGGGGTGTTCACCGCTCCGGACGGCACCAGCATGACCATGCCGGGATTCTGGGACGGCGAGGCCGTCTGGCAGGTCCGCTTTACGCCTTCGCAGGAAGGCGAATGGACTTATGCATTGACGGTCACGGACGGGCGCGGGACCAGTCTGCCCAACGAGGGCAAGATCAACGTGACCGCCTCCGACCGGCACGGCTGGCTGCAGGCGGGCAACTGGGTCGACCTGGATTACAGCGGTCATTACCTGGTCCACCATGACGGGACACCGTTCTACGGGTTGGGTCACTGCGACGCCTTGAACATCCTTATAAGCGGTTTCAGCCTTGAAAATGGTGTGGGCTTGTTCGATCAGATGAACGCGGCCGGTGAAAATTACGTGGTCTGGTGGCCTCTTTATTCGAACTCACCCATCTCCAGCAGTTACAGCGATTATTCCCTGCCGTCGATGAAAGTGATCGATGCGGTGGTGGCGGACGCGCAAAAGAAAGGTATTTTCCTGATCTTTACCGTTTGGGATCATCCCAATTTGCGCGATGATACGCACGCCTGGGGCACGGGCAACTGGACCCGCAACGGCTTCAACCAGTTGGGCGACATCAATTCCTTCTTCACCTCGGAGGAGGCGTGGGCCTGGCAGGAGAACTTCTATCGCTACATCATCGCCCGCTGGGGTTACAGCCCCGCCATCGGCATGTGGCAGACCGTCTCAGAGATCAACGGGACCAATGCTTACGAGCAGAAAGATCCGTGGCATAAGAAGGTGAACGACTATTTCGTGGAAAACGATCCCTACCGCCACCCCACCACCGCCAGCCAATCCGGCGGAGGGGCTGATATTTCGTGGGTGGAGGGTCACCTGGTGATGGACGCGCCGCAGGTGCATATCTATGATCCGCTCAATGATAACCCGGTGGGGGCTGCCAGTGTGCTGGCAGAGTGGACCACCGTCATGTGGAACGAAACCGCCCGGCCCAACTGGGTGGGAGAATTTGGCACCCCCGGCAACAATTATTACCCGGAACTGTTCCACAACTCCATCTGGGCGGCGCTGGCTGCGGGTGCGGCGATGACCCCGGCGGAATGGAACAGCGGCGGCAGTTGGGGCGAGATGACGCCGGAGATGCTGGCGGACCTGAATCGGTTGGGCCAGTTTGTGGAAGATATCCATCTCGCAGAACTGAACCCGTCGCAGTTGCAGATCACCAGTCTTGACCCGCAGGTGCGCGGCTGGGGAGTGGCGGGCGATAATGGCGGCCTTTTGTGGGTGCAGGATTTCTCGTTGGAAGGCAAGAGCATCG
Source organism: uncultured Chloroflexia bacterium (assembly GCA_963847105.1). Classification (GTDB taxonomy): domain Bacteria; phylum Chloroflexota; class Anaerolineae; order Anaerolineales; family Villigracilaceae; genus UBA877. Next base: position 93,267 of record CAWJYP010000004.1, read on the forward strand.
AGGAGATCCGCGCCGGGGTGACCACCCGCCAGGGCACGCAAGTGGATATTGATGGATTGTTCAATGGGACGTTCACCATCACGCCTTATGACACCTGGCAAGGGGCCTGGCTGACTGCCTTCGAGTTAACCTGCATGGATGGGCAGCCGTGCCGGGTGGACCTGCCGGATTTCAAGGCGGATATGGCGTTTAAGATCGAGCGGAAGTGAAAAATTGGAAGATTCACCACTAAGGGACGAAGGTACACAAAGGAAGAAATACAAACGTCCCGCAGGGTAGAGGTAAGACCAGAAAGCCACCAAAGAACCCCGCGGGACGAGAAAGAGAAGAGTTGAGCGGATGGAAAGAGGCCGGTTGATCGGGCAGGGTCGCACGGCGGAGGTGTATACGTGGGGCAGCGACCGCGTGGTCAAGTTGTACCAAAACTGGATGCCTGCCGAGGCGATCGAGCGGGAATACGCCATCACCCGCGCCGCTTGCGCGGCGGGGATACCGGTTCCGGCGGCGGACGAACTCGTGCAGGTGGACGGGCGGAGGGGGATCGTCTTCGAATATGTGCAGGGCATATCGATGCTGAAGGTGCTGGAACGCCAGCCATGGAAATTGATCGCCATGGCGCGGCTGATGGCTGAACTCCACGCGGACATGCACAGCCACACTGTTCCGGCGGGCCTGCACACGCAGCGCCAACAGATCGAGTGGGGCATCGACCGAAGCCATGATTTTTCGGGGCAGGAGAAAGAGATCATTCTGAGTTATTTGAAACGGCTGCCGGAAGGAGAGGCCATCTGCCACGGCGATTTCCACCCGGGGAATATCATGCTGACTTCGCGCGGCCCGGTCGTCATTGACTGGATGACGGGCACGCGCGGCCACCCGCTCGGCGATGTGGCGCGGACTTCTTTGCTGCTCACGGCGGGCGGCTTGCCGCCGGGGATCTCCTGGCAGGCGGGGGTGCTGATCAACGTCAGCCGGGGAATACTCCACGCGGTCTACTTGAAGCGCTACCTGCGGCTGCGCGGCGCCATTAAAGGCGAGGTCGAGGCGTGGCGGCTGCCGATCCTGGTGGCACGGCTGTTCGAGGTGGAGAATTTCCCGGCGGAGAAGGAACTCATCTTGAAGCGGATCAGGTCTGCGCTGCTGGCGGCAACTTAAGGATTGATCAAGGAGATGGGATAAATGAGAAAGATAGAAACACAAAGGATACAAAGTACACGACGGTAAAGAAATTTGGTGAATATCTGCATCAAAATTAAGATTTTGGATATTGGGTCAGGCATTAAGTCGCGAGGAAATATGCCGTTACCGATGGTGCATTTGGCGATTGCTGTAAGATTAGGTGAAATCTGGCCGGTAGTGGATTCGCCGGATTTCCTCCTTGGCAGCCTGGCGCCGGATGCAATCCATGCACGTGCGGGTGCTGGCGAGGTGGAAAAGGCCGTCACCCACTTCAGGGATGCCCAGTGGGAATTTGACCTGGCGCGGATACAGGAAATGTTCAGCGAGAATGTTCAGAAGGAAGGAAAGTTGGCTTCCTTCAGCGCAGGCTACGCGGCGCACCTGTTGAGCGACCATCTGTGGCTAACAACGGTTACAGCCGGGTTCAAAGACACGTTGGGGTCACTCGAATTTGAGGTCGGACGGGCCATCTATTATGAGGAAACCGATCAGATCGATTTTGACCTTTACAGGCGAATGGAGTGGCCGCCACGCGTGTGGGAGCAATTGAGGCAGACGGACGCGCCGGAGTTTCCACCGCTGTTGACAGCCGGTGAGATCAACGCCTGGAGTGAAAAGACGCTGCATTGGTTCGACGAACTGAAAGAAGAACCCAAGATCACACCCAAATACTTCACCTATGAGGTAACCTTGGATTATATTGAGAGGCAGTGAAGATGCTCGCCGGACTGCGGATAGGAGAGAGACCATGAACAATTCACATCGAGATACTGAGCAACGACTGGCGCAATTGAAGTTGGAGGTGCCGACACGGGGGTGGGAGCGGCATCCTTCCATCCTGAAAAGCATCGGCGACCTGCCGGTGGAACTGCGCGCCGTCTCGGTGATCGAGTCGGCGGAGGGCAAGCCGTATGACACGATCATATCCTTCCCGCCGCAGATACAACGAGGGCAGCATTACATTCCCAGGCAGGCGTTGCTGTTTACAGCGGACACGGTGACGCATGTGCTGGCTTCCATCTGGCCCGATGAGGAACCTGAGGTGGTTGTATTGCAAGGCCGCGACCTGATGTATGTGCGGGTGACGCTGCTGCTGCTGTACGGTCGGCTGGAGATCGTCGCCAGGGGAGCCGCCGCGCCGGTCCAGTTGGCGATGGAATTCAATACGGTGGCATGGGATAAGTTCGCCACACCGCTGCGTCAGCTGCTACAGGCGAGCAAGCCCACTCCCAGCCTGCCCACCGAGGCGGGGATCATTGCAGAGTCGGCCCAGGCGGCGGCAGATGAACTGCCGCTCAAATTCTCGAACGGGCTGCGCATCCACGGGCTGCTGCCGGGGGAGGAGGTCCACGAGCTGCTCTTCCAGGCGGGGGTGAAGGAGCGGCTGCTGCTGCTGTTCAACCGGGCCATCGTGGCCAGTACGCTGATCCTGCTGGGCAGTCACTTCGTCACGGTGATCCAGGAGGAGTTGAAGGTGGCGCAGGGCTGGATCGTCACGTACATCCCTAAAGGAAATATCGAGGCGATGGACAGCCGGACGGGCGAGAAATGTGACGACCTGATCATCCGACTGGAACAGGGAGGGCAGAGCGCGAACCTGTCGCTGCGGTTGAAGCGGGAAGTCCTGGAGGCGTGGAAAGAGATCTGGAGCCGCCGCTGGGGTCGGTGGGTGACGAACGCGAACGTCCCGCAGGGGTGAGGCGAGGGCGGGAGGGTGTCAAAGAGCCTGCGGGACGAAAAGTGAGATTGCTTCGGCGGAATATCACCGCCTCGCAATGACATCAAATTCTTGATTTACTGAATTAATATTTTTCCCGTAAAAAATTCTTATTGGCCGAAGTAGTAGACCAGAATGGACAGGATGATCAGGGCGGCGATGACGGCCAGGGCGATCTTGATGGCGCTGTAGGGCCGCTCGCCGTGGACCTCGCCGGTGCGGGCGTTGACGACGAAGCGGTAGATCTTGCTGCCGTAGCGGTAGACGCTCAGCCAGACGGGCAGGAGGATGTATTTGTAGGTGGTGGAGTTGTACTGGGTCTGGACGGAGTGGACGCGCTGCTCGTCGCCGCCGATATTGCGGCGGGCGTCTTCACGGATGACGCCGGCCATGATCTGTTTGGCCGTCTCGAAGCCTTCCTTGATGTTGACCTGGCTGAGCTCGGCTTTGAAGCCGCTCAGGTAGCGGTTGTCGTAGGGGACGGTGTTGGGCAGGTCCCACGGGTCGAGCGCGCTCAGGTATTTTTCGGGCAGGGCGCGGCTGGCGGTGACGAGGACGTCGTCGAAGACCCGGCTGACCCAACCGCTGACGGCATGCCAGCGGGTCTTCATCACCCGCTCGGTGCGCTCCTCGCCGTTGACTACGTGGCGGACGGTCTCCCAGTAGTGCTCGCCGCGCTCGCCCCGGTAGCCGGATTGCGTATCCGCGTCGAAGGTCCAGAAGGGCAGGTAGATGCCGTTGAAACGGTCGGAGGAGGCGGTCTTTTTCAGGTCATTGGGGGCGAACCAGAGTCTGTTCAGCCATTGAGTAAATTGGGCGACGGCGACCTGCCGCTCCAACTTGAAGGGCAGCACGCCCTGCGGGTTGGCGACGGAGCGGGCGTCGGGGGTGACGGTGATGGGCGAGGCGCAGAAGGCGCATTCGCCGGAGAAGATATTTTGCTCCATGGACATCTCGGCCCCGCAGGCGGGACACTTGACGACGAAGGCCTGCGTCTGCGGCTGGGCCGACTGCCACGGTGTCTGCCAGGGCGACGGCGAGGTCGTTCTCCTTGTGGGCGGCGGGGATGGGGGTGCTGGAACTCGATGGCAAAGGAGGAGCCGCAGTGCTCGCAGACCAGTTGGGCGGTGCCGGGTTTGTAGGAGAGGCTGGCGCCGCAGTTGGGGCAGATGACGCTTTTCATGTCTTCGACAGGGGCGGAAGGTTGCATGGGAGGGCCTTTCGGAATAGACGAGGAAGATTTCTTTTTCAGATTGTACCAAAAATGTTGCACATTTACACGTTGGAACGTTGACACGTTGCGGGGGGAGTTTAGGTCACTTAATTTAACTTTGGCGAGGAACGAAGGAATTTCACCACGAAGGTAAACAAGGTTCACAAAGGAAGAACAAAAGAAGGAAGAAACTGGATGGGCGGGGGAATTTAGGTCACTTAATTTAACTTTGGCGAGGAACGAAGGAATTTCACCACGAAGTACACCAAGGTTCACTAAGGAAGAACAAAAGAAGGAAGAAACTGGATGGGCGGGGGAATTTAGGTCACTTAATTTAACTTTGGCGAGGAACGAAGGAATTTCACCACGAAGATCAGTTATCAGTTGTCGGTAATCAGTGACCAGTGAGCGGGGGAGTTGTTCCGCGAATGAAAAAATTGAGGAACAACGAGGATCAACCGGGGGGATGGTCGTTTGCAGGTTGGCACGTTGGAACGTTGACACGTCTGTGATCTTCAAAGGTCGAAAGGCAAAAGTCGTTGGGGCAGCGGGCATGGAACCTCCGGGAAAAAGAAAACGCGTGAAGTGGGTAAGAGCCTTCACACGCTATACTCATTATAGAACGGATATTCTAAAAGTCAAGTAAGCAAAAATAGAGAACAGTTATCAGTAATCGGCGATCAGGTAAATGGGTGATAAGGGAGGGGAATAAGGATTGGTCGCCCGCGGGCACTTTACCCACAATTAAGGTGCAATAAGTCCTAATACTGCCATCATCCAGGCTTAATGTTGGCCCCTGATAATAAAGTCCCCCAAGCAAGTCCCTGATCAATAGGAGTTAGTAGGTCATGTCTCTACCGAAACCCTTACTGGTACGCATTTCTTTATTCCTAATGATGGCCGGGTTACTGACCAGCCTACTCTTTATTCCTATTCCTGCAGCAGGTCAAAGCCTTACTTTAACCCGATAGCCGATTCATATACGCGTCAGGACAGTCCCACTACGAATTACGGTACTGCAAAAACCATACGGGTTGACGGGTCCCCTCAAGTGACCAGTTACTTGCGCTTCACAGTTTCCGGATTGGGAGGACAGGCAATCAGTCAGGCAACCCTTTTAATCTATGCGAACTCCGCCTCTACCAAAGGCATCGTTGCCAATGCCATTGCGAACAATACCTGGGTTGAGAGAACAATTAATTACAACAATGCTCCCTCCCTGGGTGTCGCCCTGGCTACTTCAGCGGCAGTGAAAACCGGCAGTTGGGTCCCGTTGGATGTGACAAATTATGTGAGAAGAGAAGGCACCTATAACTTCGGGATTACCACACCCGGTTCCACCGCCATCAGCCTGGCATCGCGTGAATCGGGTGCAAACAGCCCTCAGTTGATCGTCATTGCGAACGTATCATCCACATCTACCAATCTCTCCAGCACCGCAACGCCTGTGCCAAATTCCACTTCAACATTCACTTCGACAGCCACTCCCACTTACACCGCAACGCCCGTGCCGACATCCACTTCAACAGCCACTTCGACAGCCACCCAACTGATACCGTAACACCTGAGCCAATATCCACTTAACACACTCGACAGCCACTCCGACTGATACCGCAACGCCTGCGCCAACATCCACGTCAGCGGGCGGAAATGGATCTGCTATTCAGCATGTCTTTGTGGTGGTGATGGAGAACCACAGTTACGATCAGATTTGGAACACGATTGAAACACCATATATAACGAGCCTGGGCAATTCCTACGCCCGCGCAACAAATTACTTTGCGCTCATGCATCCCAGCCTGCCCAATTATTTGCAACTGTTTGGCGGCAGCAACTACAGCATTACGACGAATTGCAGTCCATCCTTAACATGTCATATCGATGCCGCCAACCTGGGTGATACACTTGATGCCAGGGGATTAACCTGGAAAGGATATATGGAGTCGATGCCGTCGCCGTGCCGCCTGACCACTTCAGGGACATATTCGCCAAGGCATAATCCGATGGTCTACTTTGATAATATTCGGAATGACACCGCCCGGTGCAACGCCCACGTGGTGGCTTATTCGGCCCTGGCAAACGATTTGCAGTCCATTTCCACCACACCAAATTTCGCCTTGATCGTACCTGACAACTGTAATAACATGCATGATTGTCCGATCAGCACGGGCGATACCTGGTATGCAAATAACTTGCCGGCAATCCTTAATTCGCCGGCTTGCCTGGTGGATACCTGCCTGGTGGCGCTGACCTTTGACGAGGATAACGGCAGTCAACACAATCAAGTGCTGACCATCTTTGCCGGTTCGGGGGCCAAGACCGGTGGAGTTGTCTCATCCAACCTGTATACGACTTACTCTTTGCTTCGAACGGTTGAGCACATCTTTGGACTGCCGACTCTGACCAGTAATGATGCCAATGCAAGCCCAATGACCGACCTGTTACGCTGATCACCATTACGATAGGTCGGTGACGATCAGGGATTTCAGGAGGCTGCCTGACTTCCCTGATTTAATTTAATACCGCCTCGGTCACCAAATGGTTTACCGCGCGGCATGGGCTGGGCGCAAGCAACTGGTCAGAGGCGGGAGGCGAAGCGCACCCCGAGGGACTTAGGTGGCTTGCCTTTCAATTATCGCTTTGCTATACTGTAAGCGTGGGCAGTGGATTTTTTACTGGCAGCCTAAGCGCGGGTTGGGCGGCCCGCCTGTAAGGGTGTCAAGTTTGTGATCGACCAATGTGTATTCCAAGAAAGGTGGTGCCTCAATGCCAAAAGTGATCTTAAGCATAGTCCTTGTGTTAGCCATCATCTATATTGTGCCTATCCTGGTATATGGTCTTGCTTCACTAGTAACGGAGATGAAGACACCAGAAGGCGCATCGCCAGCACGGTTTCTGATCAGTGTGCTTGTTTCCAAAATTGGGACGGCGATTGCTTTTGTTCTTATCTTCTATTTCGCCCGTAATTCATTAAGCGGGCAATGGCTTCTTTATGCCTTGATATGGTGGCTAATGTTCGTCTTCGGTGAAATCGGGCAAGCCATTGGTCCAAACTATACCTGGAAAGAAGCCATTGCAGGTATCGTAGCAGAGACCATTTACTTGCCCTTATCTGCTTTTGTGACCAATTGGTTAATAGGGATGAAATAAGAAATCTCCCGGGGTAGATCCTTTCGCATGACCGAAGCATGAAGCTGCGGGCTAATGCGCATGGGCGGCGGGGGCAGCCGCCCGCAACTGACCAGTAACGATGCCAATGCAAGCCCGATGACCGACCTGTTACGTTGATTTCCATTTCGGCAGTTCGGTGACGATCAGGGATTTCAGGAGGTTGAAGTCTCCCTGAAATCCCTGATTTACATTATTTCTTGTGGCTGCCCCTGGCGGCGTGACGTGGCTGTGGAGTTTATTCCAAGAATCAAACTCCGCCTTCATGGGCGGATTTTTTGTTTGGTGTCTCCAAGAGGGAATTCTATAAAGGGATAACAGAAAGTAGAGATGTGCCTATTGAACCTCCTTACTTGACCTGCTATACTTCATGTAGCTCGCGAATATCCAAAACGATTAAGGCTTTATACGGATTACCTTTAAGCAAATATACGATCCGCCTAAACTTAAGTTGAGCCGCCCATTGGCATAAAAGGTTTAGAATGAGCAAAATATTAAGAGATGACGTGTGGCCTGCTAATTCTTACACTAGGTTTTTTTGGCTTTATATTCGTCTTTGGGAAGATATTCTCACTTTGGTCGATGTTTATAAAGTATCCGACCAAAAAGATACGCAATTAGTTATTGCCCGCCATGCTATAGTTGATTTTGATTCTCTGGACGAACTTATCAAAGAGTTTCACGAACATACCAAAAGTGAAGAAATAAAAAGACTTAATCAGGAAGACCAGAAAAAGATAGCGAACGCCTTTAACAACTACCATCGTAAAGTACAGCCACAAAGAGAATTACTTAAAAAGATTAGGAATAACATTGGTTCACATAGAACCGGTAAACCTTGGCTCATCGCTCCACAAAGTGGTGTCACGTCGCCAGACAAATGGGGAGTATGGGAGCAATTTGTCTCTTCTTTGGAGAATGAATGCGATTTGACCAAATGGAAAAGATACACTTAATGCTGCTTATGAATTATATAATGTCTTGAAAGACTTTACTCTTCAAAGCTGGTACTCCGTGGCCGATGGAAAACAAGTTAAAATTCTATATGCCTGTTTTGCCACCCGGATATTATCCTGAAAATGAGACGTCTGATAAAGAGTAAACCAACCGTAGAAAAGCGGCCCAACATCGTTTGCAGCGGACGTACCGCCTGCGGCTCCGCGCCGGTGAGCCAAGCCGTTGGGGGTCAGCAAATGGATTATTTATGAACCACATAGAGGAAGAAATGAACTTAGATGATTGGCTGTTTAGTGAAACAGATGATAGTTGTGCCGTTTGTGGAATTAAAGGAATACATATACTCACGGTTCATCATATTGATAATGATCGTAAAAATGATGTCTATGACAATAAGATCATTCTTTGTCACAACTGCCATTCTCAACATCATCAGAACAAAGGGTTAACCTGCGTGCTGATTGATAACCGTAAACGACATCTGATACAAAAGACACTGAGAGATATGGTGTAAATGCAATGAAAATTGCTGACAGAAATAATTTCGGCGTGGTTGCAATGCCCTTTCTTCTCTATCATCTGGTTCAATTAGGCTATATGACAAAGGAAGAGGAACAAATGGGGTACGGAGATCAAAAGATGCCACAGCTCGCTTTGCGATAACCGTTAGCGGTCAAGAGTTGCTACGAAAGTGGTTTAAAGGTTATCATCGCTCATAAAGACGTCCAACACCGGCTAGATCAAACGGGCGCTCGCCACCGCCGCTAAGCGAAACTATCACCTAGAATCAATAATCCGCCTTCATAGCGTATTTTCTTGTGATGGCAAGAGGTAATTTGGAAGTGAGAGGCCACCATCTCGGGCGACCACCCCAGGCGAGGCAGGCAAAGTCCGCCCCTACAATCTCCCATAATCCAGAGTAAAATCAATCCACCATGTTGATCCATTCGGCAGCGCAACTGCTGACCCTCTCCGGCGGACCGCAGCGAGGCGGCGCCCTGGGCAGCCTCGGTATCATCGAGGACGGGGCGGTGCTCGTGCGCGGGGGCAAGATCATCGAGGCTGGCTCCAGTTATCAACTGATGCACGACTACGAGTCCGAGCCGAGGCTGGATGCGGCGGGCTGCGTGGTCATGCCGGGCTTGGTGGACGCGCATACGCACGTGGTGTGGGCGGGCGACCGGGCGGCGGAGTTCGAGCAAAAAATGAGCGGGGCCAAGTACATGGACATCCTGGCGGCGGGCGGCGGCATCCTCTCCACCGTGCGGCGGACGCGGGAGGCCTCGCTGGAGACCCTGCTGGAGGAGACCCGTCCGCGGCTGGAGCGCATGTTCGCCTATGGGACCACCACCGTCGAGGCCAAGAGCGGCTACGGGCTGGAGACGGAGACGGAACTGCGCCAACTGGAGGCCCTGCGGGTGCTGGACCGGGAAGGTCCGCTGGAAGTGGCGGCGACATTCCTGGGGGCGCACGCGGTCCCGCCGGAATATCGGGACGATCCGCAGGGGTACGCCGACCTGATCTGTGAGGAGATGCTGCCGAGGGTGCTGGAGTGGTCGCGGCAGGGAGAACTGCCGTTCGTGGATGTGTTCTGCGAGAGGGGCGCGTTCGACCTGGCGCAGTCGAGGCAGATCCTGAGCAAGGCGAAAGAGCTGGGATTCCCGCTCAAACTGCACGCGGACGAGTTCGAGAACCTGGGCGGGGCGTCGCTGGCGGTCGAACTGGGGGCGGCCTCGGCGGACCACCTGGTGAAGACTTCGGCGGCGGACATCCAGGCGCTGGGGAAATCCGAGACGGTGGCGGTGTCGCTGCCGTGCACGCCTTTCGGGCTGGCGGAGAGCGAGTACACACCCGCGCAGGCGATCCTGGAGGCGGGCGGCTGCCTGGCGCTGGCGACGGACTGCAACCCGGGGACGGCCTGGTGCGAGTCGATGCAGTTCGTCATCGCGCTGGCATGCCGGGCGCTCAAACTGACCCCGGCGCAGGCCATCGCGGCGGCGACGATCAACGCCGCCCACGCCATCCGCCGGGCAGAGCGGATCGGGTCGATCGAGGCGGGCAAGCAGGCCGACCTGCTGGTGCTGTCGGTGGCGGACTACCGTCAACTGGGCTACCGCTTCGGGACCAACCTGGTCCGGCAGGTGATCAAGAAGGGGATTGTGTATCATGTCGAGAATGGCATCAAGATAGATGGAGAAGAGAGATGACTGTCAATATTTCTGAGATCAGCCCGTTCATGTGGATCGTGATCGCGGCGGTGGTGTTTTTCGTTGCGCTGGGGATTGTCCGCTTTTTGTGGCAGCATGTGTTGAAGGTGGTCTTCAAGGTGGGGTTGGTGCTGCTGGGGGTGGTGGCGGTGGTGGCGCTGCTGAGGTATGTGGGGGTGTTTTGATGCGTAGGGGCACGATCCCATGGAGAACCAATCACCTTTATTTTTGCTTACTTGACTTTTAGAATATTTGTTCTATAATATAGATAACGTGTGAAGGCCTATCCCGGCTTCACGCGTTTACACCCAGTAGCAGCCTGTCCCAACCCTGAAAGGGTGGGAAAGCGAATGGGTGCTTTCCTTTTCCCGGAGGTTCCTATGCCCGCCATCCCATCCGTACCCTCGTCCCCCTCCCAACAACGTTCCCATGACTTTCGACGTTCGACCTTTGACTATCTTTTACCCCCGAATTATTCGTTCCTCAAACGAATGATTTTGGGCCTTTTTGTAGAGAGGAATATTCGTTCCTTTTTCGTTCCTCAAGATCGAATACTTGTCTCCTTTGGGGATGCTGTCTTTCCGACCGACGTTTGACCTTCAACTATCCCTCCATTCGTTCCTCCGGAAAGTCAAATTAAGTGACCTAAACTCCCGCAACCTCACCACCTGGCACGTGACACTGGAACACGTGGCACCTGCTCACTGTCCATCTCGGAACCTGAGCTTCCTCCACTTGTAGATAAAAATAAATGCGGCTACAATAGCGATATTATGATCATCCCCTATGGCCCCATCCTCGTTGTCGAGGACGTCCCCAATGTACTGGAACTGCTCGAAGTCACCCTGCGGTTCAAAGGTTACCCGGTCGTCACAGCCACCAACGGTCAGGAAGCGCTGGATAAAGTCGCCAGCGAACACCCGGCCCTGGTGATCACCGATATCCTCATGCCAAAGATGGACGGGTATGCCCTGGCTCACCGTCTGCGCACCAATCCGCAAACACGGCTGACCCCGCTCATCTTCCTCTCCGCCACGTATGTCACCCCCGAAGACAAGAAGTTTGCCATCAGCCTGGGGGCGGTGCGGTTCATCGAGAAGCCGATCGACACGGAGGAATTCCTGCTGACGGTGGCGGAGCTGCTGACGCAAGGTCCAGACCCGATCCCGGAACCGCTGGGCGAGCGGGAGTTCTACATCGGCTACCGTGAACGGCTGGAACACAAACTGCGCCACAAGAATACCCAGATCGCCCGCACCGAAAACCTGCTGACCACCCTGCCCGAAAATCAACGCCCGGCGTTCGAGGGTCTGCTGAAGCAGACGGTGAACGACCGCGACGAAATCCAGGCCGAACTCAACCAGATCTTCCAGATCCTGGATCAGACGAAAACGCATTGAGCATGGCCCCCACACTCGCTGACCTCGAACGGCTGGCCCGCCAGGCCGGTGAAATTTTGCGTCTGGGCTACGAGCAGGAGCACCAGGTGGATTACAAGAGCGCCATCGACCTGGTCACCGAAATCGACCACCGCTCGGAAGCGCTTTTGCTGGGCGAGATCCAACGGCAATTTCCGGGGCACCAGATCGTCTCGGAGGAAGCCGGGCTGCTGCCGGGGCATGCGGGTGCGGAATGGTTCGTCGACCCGCTGGACGGGACGGTCAACTACGCCCACGGCATCCCGGTATTCTCGGTCTCGATCGCCTATGCCTGCGACGGGCAGGTGACCCTGGCGGTGGTGTACGACCCGCTGCGGGATGAACTGTTCTCCGCCAGCCGCGGCGCAGGGCTCGTGGATGAACGGGCAGCGCTTGACCGTTTCGCAGGCGGCGAGTTTGCAGCGCAGCCTGCTGGCGACGGGTTTTCCGTACGATACCTGGTCCACCGAACAAAACAACCTGGACAATTTTTCCCGCTTTGCGAAGATGACCCAGGGAGTGCGCCGCCTGGGCTCGGCCGCGCTGGACCTGTGCTACGTGGCCGCCGGAAGGTTCGACGGCTATTGGGAGTTATCGCTCCAGCCGTGGGACATGGCCGCCGGCAGCCTGATCGCGATGGAAGCGGGGGCAACGGTCACCAAAATGGAGGGCGGGACGGACATCCTCACCCCGCCGTGCTCATTGGTGGCTGCGCCACCGCAAATCTACGCTCAAATGTTGGAAGTCTTGAACAATCATTAGTCGGGAGGTACCTATGGCAGATGCGCGTGTAGAAAAAATGGCTCAGATCCTGGTGGACCACTCCGCCCAGATCAAAGCCGGAGACCGGGTGGCCATCGAAGCCACCACCGCCGCCGAACCGCTGGTGGAGGCGCTCTACGCCACCATCATGGACCGGGGCGGACATCCGCACTTGCTGCTGGAATTGCCCACGCAGGATGAGATCTTGTTCTCCCACGGCGGGGAGGCCCAGTTGGATTTCCCGCAGACCTTCCGCAAACTGGCCTATGAGCAGTTCGAAAGCCGCATCCGCATCCACTCGGCCACCAACCCACGGGCGCTCTCGAACGTGGACCCGGCCCGCCAGAAGCGGCGGCAGAAGGCAGTTGCGCCCATCCTGGAAACACAGATGCGCCGCGGGGCCGACCGCTCCTTCAAGTGGGTCACCACGCTGTACCCGACCGAGGGCCTGGCGACCGAAGCCGGGATGAGCGTGAACGATTTCGAGCGCTTCGTCTATCATGCCTGCCATGCCGACGAGAAGGACCCGGTGGCGATCTGGAAAAAAGTGGAAGAGGACCAGCGCAAGATCATCGAGCGGCTGGAAGGCCACGACCAGGTCAGCCTGCAGGGCCCGAACGTGGACCTGTCGCTGTCGATCAAGGGGCGGAAGTTCCTCAACGGGGCCGGGTTGAACAACATGCCCGACGGTGAGATCTACACCGGGCCGGTGGAGAATTCGCTCAACGGGTGGGTGCGCTTCTCCTATCCCGCCATCTACAGCGGGGTGATGGTGGAAGGAGTGGAGTTGACCTTCACCAACGGCAAGGTCACGCGGGCGCAGGCCGAGTCCAACCAGCCCTTCCTGCTGGAGATGATCGAGAGTGACCCGGGGGCGCGCTACGTGGGCGAGTTTGCCATCGGCACCAATTACGATATCGACCGGTTCTCGCGCAACATCCTCTTCGATGAGAAGTTGGGCGGGTCGTTCCACATGGCGCTGGGGGCGGGTTATCCTGAGACGGGTTCGAAGAATAAGAGCATCATCCATTGGGATATGATCTGCGGGATGAAGGAGGATTCGGAGATCAGTGTGGATGGTGAGGTGGTGTATAAGAACGGGAAGTTTACCAAGTAAGAATGGGATGTTGATGGAGGCGGCCTGCGAGGGCCGCCTTTTTGTTTAAAAATATGGCAGTAGGACAAATTTTAAAATTTGTCCTACTGTTTTTGTTGTGCGCGACCCTTTAGTAATCACTACATGAGAGCGGGATACCATCCCGCTCCACGGAGAGAGAAAATCAACGTCCCGCAGGGTTGATGTGAAAGTCACGAAGACTTCAAAGAACCTGCGGGACGAAAAGACCAGGAGTAAAGATGAACCACGAAGGGGAAAAGAACCCTTTGAATTACACAAAGGGCAGGGGTACACGAAGGTATATAAAATCAATAGGGGCGACCACAAGGGTCGCCCCTACGGGTAGGGCGTAAAGTATTACTTGTTCGACGGGAAATACAGGCGTTCGATGTATTCTTTGACCATGCGCATGGTGCTGAACTGGGGGATGATGGTCTGCATGGAGTTCTTGACCATGGCCAGCCATTCCTCGGGGACGTTGTCGGCGCTGCGGCCATCGTAGTAGAGCGGGATGACCTGGTTCTCGAGCACATCGTAGAGGCTATCGGCGTCGGCATCGTCTTCAACTTGCACATCCAGGCCGGGATCTTCACCGATGGACCAGCCGTTGTGACCGTTGTAGGCTTCACGCCACCAGCCATCCAGCACGGAGAAGTTGAGCACGCCATTCAGGGCGGCCTTCATGCCGGAGGTGCCGGAGGCCTCGTTGGGACGGCGGGGGTTGTTCATCCACACGTCCACGCCCTGGACCAGGTAGCGGGCCAGGTTCATGTCGTAGTCTTCCAGGAAGACCAGCCGACCGCCGTTCTCGGCTTTCTTGACGATGCGGTAGACCTCCTGGATGATGTGCTTGCCGGGTTCGTCGGCGGGGTGGGCCTTGCCGGCAAAAATGATCTGGACGGGGCGGTTGGGCCGGTTGAGCAGGTCCAGCAGGCGCTCGAGGTCGCTGAAGATCAGGTTGGCGCGCTTGTAGGTGGCGAAGCGGCGGGCAAAGCCGATGGTCAGCCCATACGGGTCGAGCATGACCCCGGAGGCGATGGCCTGGACGGGGTGGAAGTCGGCCTTGAGCCAGCGCTGGCGGGCGCGTTCGAGCGCGTAGAAGACCAGTTTGCGCTTGAGGTGCAGATGCACCTCCCACAACTCTTTGGCGGGGATGGATTCCAGTTTGGTCCAGATCTCAGGGTCGTCCAGATGGTCCAGCCAGTCGGGGCCGAGATGCGTATCGAGCAGGGCGCGCATGCGGCGGGCCATCCACGTGCCAGTATGGACGCCGTTGGTGACATAGTTGATGGGGACATCTTCTTCGTTCTCGATGGAGGGCCAGAGGAACTTCCACATGCGGCGGCTGACGTGACCGTGCAACTCCGAGACGGCGTTGCGACCGTCGGAGTTGCGCAGGGCCAGCACGGGCATGCTGAAGGTCTCGGTATATTGCCCTTTGTGGCTGGCAAGTTCGACGAACTTGTCGCGGTTCAGGCCCAGTTTGGGCCAATAGGCAGCCAGGTTCTTGTCGATCAACCAGAGGGGGAATTCGTCGTTGCCGGCGGGGACGGGGGTGTGGGTGGTGAAGACGTTGCCGGCGCGGGTGCTAGCGATGGCCGGGTCGAACTTCTGACCCTTGGCCACCAGTTCGCGGACGCGCTCGAGGGTGAGGAAGGAGGCGTGGCCTTCGTTCATGTGCCAGACCTGCGGATCGTAGCCCATTTTGCGCAAGGCGCGCACGCCGCCGATGCCCAGCAGGATCTCCTGGGCGATGCGGAGGTCGAGGTCGGACCAGTAGAGTCGAAGGGTCAGGTTGCGGTCGACGGGGGAGTTTTCGTCCAGGTCGGTGTCGAGCAGGTAGAGCGGGACGCGGCCGATGCGGAGTTCCCAAATATGGGCGACCACGCTCCGGTCGGAGAAGTCGATCTTGATGCTGAGCGGCTCGCCTTTTTCGTCCACCACTTCGATGACGGGGAGCTCATCGAAGTTGAGCATGTTGTTGACGGAGGTCTGCCAGCCGTCTTCGCTGATGCGCTGGGAGAAGTAGCCTTCGGCGTACATCAGCCCCATGCCGACGAGGGGCATGCCCAGGTCGGAACATTCTTTAAGGTAGTCGCCGGCGAGGACGCCCAGGCCGCCGGAGTAGATGGGCAGGATCTCGTGCAGGCCGTATTCCATGGAGAAGTAGGCGGTCTTGCACTCGCAGGTTTCTTTGTAGGTGCGGCTGTACCAGGTGTCGGTGGAATTCATGTAGGCGTCGAAGCGGGCGAAGACCTGGTCGTAGCGCTCGAGGAAGGCGGGGTTCTGGGCGGCGGCGTTGATCTCGGTGCGGCCGACGGAGCGGAGCAGCCGCAGGGGATTATGGTTGAGGCTTTCCCACAGGTCGTAGTCGATGCGATAAAAGAGGCGCTGGGCGTCGGGGTTCCAGGTCCACCAGAGGTTGTAGGCTAGTTCTCCCAACCGGTCGATGCGGCGCGGCAGGTCGAAGCCGTTGGGGGTCTTGGTGCGAAAAGTAGGCATAATACCATCTCCAGCGGACAATGATACCAAATAATCGGCGGAAGTCAGCCGAACCTTTATACTATTGTTATGATAGGATGATTGACGATTTGGCGGGGGTCTGATAAAATCACGCCCGCTAAACGCCCCCATCGTCTAGTGGCCCAGGACGGGGCCCTCTCAAGGCCCAAACAGCGGTTCGAGTCCGCTTGGGGGCATCAGGAAGAAATCCGCCGGTGAGGCGGATTTTAAATTCGAATGATTCTCTCATATCAGCGAGTATGCCTTTAGCTGACCCACACCCTATTGGTCCTGCCGACGAGGACCCACTGCCCGTCACGCCACTCGAAGACATATGTTTGACCCTGAGCAGCGAGATCGGCATAGAAGACGCCCCCGCCGACATATAACCGCTGATCGTCGCCTATCTGGATGTTTCCCATGGTCAGGATCACCCCATCCACCACATGATACTGTTGAGGGTCCATCTCCACCTCATCCCGGCTTGCCACCCACTTGATCTCACTGGATATATCGGTCGTGTTAGCGAGAATAGCCTGTTGAACTTCGGAACTGATCGCCTGCTGCACAGCTGTGGGCATGGTGTGGTCACCCCACCAATCATTAGTGGTGGTCATAATAAAGAGAAAGGGCTTGGGTAGAGTACCTCCGAACAAGTCATCGGGGCCGGCCAACCGTTGGATCACAGCGGCATAGACTTGGGCTTGTTCTGAAGGGGATAGGTGGCCAGGCGAAAAATGTTTTGCCAGGGTTAGGAGTTCGGGCAGATAACCATTTGATGGATCGACCGTTGGGGGAAATGGAAACCCAATAGTACCTGCCAGTGCCCACCGTGCAAGCGGAACAGGAGTTGGGGTGGCGGTTTCTATGTGAGTTGGGGAAGGTGTTCCCGTTACAGTTGCCGCTATAGATGCAGGGGCGCCGGGGTAAACACGCTGAAAGCAGAGCTCAATATCACAACCAATAACGAGCACAGATGAATAACTGTCGGTTTAATCATGCGTGACATAGCGATTCTCCTTCTGCTTAACACTGCCTTTTCTAAATACCTGTGGGTCGTCGAAAGAGACGGAATATATTCCAGATCAGCAAATGAATACTATTGCACTTAGTATAGCAGGTCAAATAAGCAGGTTCAATAGCCCCCCTCTCAACTCTGGATTATCCGTATACCCTCTCATCCTTTATACACATAATTGATACGCGTCCCCTTGGGGGCATCAAGGAAAAATCCGCAGAGACAGCGGATTTTTTGATTCATGGATAAAGGATAGGCTGACCGCTAATTCTACTAACACTCAAGCCAATCAAGTGCTCATGTCTGATTCTGACTTTCCCTGCAGTTTAAAGAAAAACTCTTAAAATTCTTGCTTTCGTCTAACTCGAATTGCCTTTTTGAGTTGCATTATGGTCAGATCGCCTAAGAGGATCGGTAAACAATGCTTGTACATCATCATCTGATACATTCAAGATCTGAATATCCTCTGTCTCATCGTTGTAGACCGAAGGAAAAACATAAACTGGGTCGGGACTGCCTGAAAGAAACTGAACAGCTTGGGCAAACTCGACCCAATCACGTCTTTCAATGCGCTCATCGCCCAGAGAGGCGAGGATCTGACCACGATCTTTTACTATCTCTATAAGAGTTGGTGGTTTGGCGAAGACGATGATGGCATTTCCCATTGCCTGATTGTAGCGTTCTTCGAAAATCGAGAATCCGAATGGATCGAGCATATAAGCAAAATGGTTGTGGAAACTTGTTTCAATGGTATATGTACTCATTTTATGCGCATCTCACAAAAAAAATATAGCACGTACCTTCTCAACTTTGGATTATCCGTATATACTGTGCCCCCAAGGGGCTACTGTATATACGGATAATATTTTTTGAGAGGTCATGGCATCATGGCCGAATCGAAACACCCGATTGAGGGCGTTTTATGATTTTAGGATGGCTGCTGGGGCCGGTGTGGACGGCCTTAATGTTGCCTAAGCATAATCCAATATCTTCTCGTAAGTTCATTATCGAAAATGACTTTATCTTGCAGAATTCCGTGACAACTTTCAATTGTTTTTGCAGATCCAATATTTTTATCGTCACATGTAATCATTACTCTATCTATTTCAAACTGTTTTATCTTTTCAAGAAGCAATTTTAGCATATCGTGAGCATATCCCTTTCGCCGTTCACTTTTCCTAATGCCATATCCAATATGCCCGCCATCCTGACGTAAATCTTCCGTTTAAATAATGTCTAAAATGAATTCCGCCAAGTATTCTCCCTCTATCATCAATCAAGAAATATAAGGTTGCGGGAACAAATCCTTTTGAGACAGGAATATCAGTTTCGTCTTCGCACCACTTATTCATCATTTCTGAAAATGAACGTCCATCCCGCCGTGCAGCACTCGGTATGATTTTTTCCTGAAGGGTTTCCCATTCGGAGATGTAGTCAATATAATTTTCTTCACTAATTTCATCATACCTTACTAACTTTGGTCTCATAATTTGTATTTCCATTGCTTCATTGTGCAAACTGCTACCCAATGTTTTGCTTTATTGGCGATGGTCGGTGGGACGAGAGAACGCATGGTGTTGCCGGCGTAAAGTAATTGTTGTATTGACGACCGGAATATCCTTGTACATTAAGGTGGATAAATACTAGGAATCCTCTTGTATTTTGTTTATTCTTCCTGAAATCTCCTTGTCGGAAAATCCAAGTTTTAGTAGTATCTCTTCAGCGAAGGTCTCCAAATCCTTGGCTTCATCCAAAGTTAGCTTACCTGATCTTCCGTATTGTATATTACAAGTAATAATATCCTTTTCGTATTTTCCCTCTTTTGCGAGTGATAGTGATATTACCCTACCTTCGGAATTTGTAAATGAATATGCTCTTCCATTTTTTATTGCAATCAAGGCCGCCAATAGGGAAAGAACATCTTTCGCATCGCCAATTTGGAACTCGGTATATTGGTTAACTCCCCAAATCCCGTCATTGATTACACCATGAGAAGCTGTGTATCTAGTGACAAGATCATCGCCGTTTACAGTTGGATCGGCTCCTACCGCCAATCCAGTATAGGATGACCAGAGCCTAATAGAACCATGCTTTATTTTGGTCTGGTAGTATATTCTATGACGATTTGCATATCCGAACAGATGCCAGGTGATCATATTTTACAAGTAGTATAGCAGGTGAAGGTCTTTGAAACAATACCACCCTCTCAACCTTTATACACACAATTGATACACGTCCCCTTGGGGGCATCAGTTCGAACCGCTGTTACCAGCGTACGAGGTTTCCCCGGAATTAATTCCGGGAAACCTGGTTTAATCTACGAACTATCAAAGTTTATTACCACTTTGGCCGTTTTCTCTAATAATCTTTGGGGAACATCGGGTCCAATATACTTTTCTTATCGGGAATAGTCTGGTCACGACCCGGATACATTTTGTAATAAGGCGGGATGTTATTGATCTGCTCAAGGAGCGTCTTCTTCAACTTCAGGAAATTGAACGGGCTGATCCTTGGCAGATCCTTTTCGGTAATCCTACCCTCTATGCCGCTATTCTTTTTGAATCGTTCCAAAAAGTAGCGCATATCGTATTTGGATGGATAAACCTCGATGATGTCCTTATCCAGATGAGTAAGCGCATACACTGCCTCGAGAGGTGTCCGGACCGATGTTTCTACTGTGAAAACAACATCACCAACTACTTCGACGTACTGGCCGATGAAAGCCAAGTTGGTGCACCCTTCAGGAACGATGCGAGGGCGGTCGGTTTCCTTGCGTGGCATGAACTGGCTGGTGATATACGGCATCATGACGGTCGAGACATAGGTGTGCTTCAATAATTCTTCCCGCAAGTCCAGCATGTTCAGGTGATACAAGAATTCGGTCAGAATCTCCTCGCCGGTGCATTCGCCCATCGGTTTCTTGATGTAATCGCCCGACCGCTCGCCGAAGAGCCCGTCGCCCCATAGAACATCCTTGTTTCCTTGATTGGGGAAATAATCCCGATCATAGATCGCGAAGGAGATTCCCCAGCCTGAGTCCTTGATCGTGATGGCGCCGCCCGTACCGGATTTGCTACCGGTCATCCTTTCCATACGCTGGAAGAAATCCGGGTAATCTTTGACGGTCAGAAAGAAACTCATCCATTTTGTCTTGTCCACCTGCCCCAGGAATTTCTCTGGGTGTCCGAATTTCTCATGTTTTTTCGCCAGGTTGGTCCACAATTCGAAAAGACCCATATCGTCCGTGGAATAAACGGTTTCGGCGACACGAGTATTGTCGCCAAAGCGACTGTTGGTCGTCATGGAACCGTTGGTGACAAAAACCAGGTCCTGCTCCCGAACCTCGATGACCATTTCCTTGTCTTTCAGGCGGGCGCGGATCGCATGCACAGTATTGCAGTTCGTATCCAGGTCAAGATCGTAAACAGAACAACCGTAGACCATCTTCACGCCAAAGCCATCCAGCCATACTTTGAGCGGCTTGATGATCGAATCGTACTCGTTCCGCTTGGTATGCAGGATCCCTTCCAGGTATTCGATCCGGTTGGCCAGGCCGAAGCGCTGCAAGTAGCGCTGCGCTTCTAGAGCGCTATGGTACGGTTTGAAAGCCAGCATCGAGTGGAAGCACAACCATAAAGAGGAATTGAAGAATTCACTGTTCCTCCCGAAATAGTCTTCGATTGATACATCCTCCAGGTTCTTTTCCGGCACGGCGAGAAATTCCTGCAGCTTCATCTGAAGTCTGTGGCTCACGCGAAAATCATGGATTTTTTCGTAGATATGACCCCGGTTTTGCAGCATGCGGCATTCCGAGTGGATCGGGTAATCCTTGTTCACATCCACCGTCTCATCGAGCACAGTTCTCCCTGACTCTTCCAAAGAGGGGATTTTGCTACAAAGATACCAGAGGCATTCCATGTAGGGTTCGAGTTCTCTTTCGCCCCGGCAAAGGTATCCATCTTTCGATTCCCTTCCATCCATCGATCCGCCAACGACGGACATCTTTTCCAAGATGGTGATGTTTTCGCCCGGCATCCCGGCATCATCCACCAGGAAGGCTGCCGTTGCCAACCCGGCGATCCCACCGCCGATGATATATGCTTTCTTCTTCTCAATCCCTTCCGGTTTTCGAGCGTGATACGAAGTACGATAAATATTCATGGAATTTTCCTTTCTCAAAGTCGGACAAGTGTTGCTTTTTGGAGTTAGCTGTAGTATAGTTGTGCTGCCTTTGGATGGCAACCATCAATATTTTCTCGTTTGTCGGAAATCCAACAAACTGTTCAAAAATGTCTGGTTTTAAAGAGGTTAATTATGGGAGAGAAAGCCGAATATCGAAGCGCGGTGCGCTCCCGGGAAAGTATCCGCAGAGCCTATGCGGAACTGATCAATGAAAAGGGCACCACCAACGTCACGGTCAAGGAATTGGTGGAACGAGCGGATGTCAACCGCAGCACTTTCTATGCACACTATCAAGACCTTGATGCTGTGCTGAGAGAGATCGAAGAGCAGGTGGTTCAAAAAATGTTTGCGTTTTTGGATGCTTCCGAGCATAACGAGTTGCTGCATAATCCGCTGCCCTTTCTCCTGCGGATTGGAGCTGAGTTGGAACGGAACAGGAATTATTACCGTCTGCTCCTTGAAACCAATGGGTCAGGCGCCTTCACGCAAAAATTAAAAGACGTATTTCTCGAACGAATGTTGACAGACAGAAATGCTTTTAGCAAGATCAGGCGGCAGCGAGAGTTTCTGATTTGTATGAATCTTCTTGCCGGTGGAGGGGTTGGTCTCTGTTGTGACTGGATCACCGGAAAGATCGATATGCCGATGCGGGAGCTTGCAAATATCATTAACGACATTGCAATGAATACGATGAAACAATTTATATAACGTGAACGCATCTACCATCCCGTTTTTTTCAAGAGATTACTTGCTCAGGTATCGGTAAGGCAATCATGAATGGCTGATCAACAACCCCTCTCAACTTACTATTATCCCTATATACAGTATTCCCTTGTACCCTTCGGGTACTTCCTGTGGTCGGGGGCACAGTATATACGGATAATAATTTGTAAGAGGTCATGGCATCATGGCCAAAGCGAAACGCCCTCGAAGGGCGTTTTTGGTTTTCACAAGTATTCGCTTGGAGGTAATCTGGATGAGACGTTTATATTTCAAGTATAAGCCCATCATAGGCAACTTCATAACCGTGTTGTTCAGCAAAAACTGCCAGTTCTGGATGGGCTGGGTTACCCTCATGGGCAATGTGGGTTGCAAAAGCGCGACCACTGCGAGTCATTAACCCTTCACGTCGCATACGGGTTATATGATCTATGAACTGATGAGCACTTAGATGGTCACTTCCCTCTTGATCGGGACCGTAGGTATGGTCAAGGATGACAAGGTCAAAGCGCATGTGAAGATCGTGAAATGCCTGCCATGTTGGCTCTAACAAGATAGCCGTATCCGTACCATAAAAAACGCTCCGCCCTTCTGCTTCAATCGCATATAACATGGCTCCCATTGTTAGCGCATGGTTGGCTGGAAATGCAATTGCTCGGTAACGGCCGAAGGTGAAAGGCTTGAAAGCTTCAATGGTGTGAATTTTTAGATTAAGGCGTTTCTCAGCTTCTTTCGTTAGGAGACTATACCCTTCCAAGTCTCTCTCAAAGGTCTGTGCCGCTCGTTGTAATGTTTCAGACGAGGCGTAAAAATGTAAGCAAGGAGTCCCGACAGTTCCATATTCGCGACTGCGCGAAAGCAAATGGGATAAGTCTAAATGGTCAGCGTGCGGGTGAGTTTGAAGGCAATACCTCACATTCACCAATGAGTAACCATGCACCTGGGAACCAGTCATGATATCCGGGCCAAGATCGAGCAGTAAGTCATCGTTGACCAAGACCGCAGAGCGTTTTCGCAAACTGGAACCGCCTAACTTCCTGGCTTGCTCACAGTGTTGACAATTACAGAAGGCTTCCGGGAAAGCGTTGGCGGCTGCAGTTCCAAGAAATGTAATGATCATCCATTCATTTTACTATTGAAAAAACGTCTTTTGCCGGTTTTACCCTCTCATCCTTTATACACATAATTGATACGCGTCCCCTTGGGGGCACAGTTTATACGGAAAATAATTTGTAAGAGGCATGGCATCATGACGAAAGCGAAACGCCCCTGAAGGGCGTTTTGTGATTCAATTAAACGATCATCCTTTGCTATCTGATTATGCAAGACTTTTCCCATTCTCCCCTTGACAACTTATTCACTCTGCGCTATATTGTGTATATACGGTATACACAGTTTGGAGGAGTATTACGAGCAATGAAAATTCTATCCGTTCAAAACTTGAACAAGCACTACACCAAGTTCGACCTAAAAAACGTCTCTTTCAGCCTTGAACAGGGCTATATCATGGGTTTCATCGGACGCAACGGCGCGGGCAAGACTACTACGATCAAATCCATCATGCGCCTTGTCCACCCCGATTCAGGGACGGTTGCTGTGCTGGGCAAGGATTTTGCTGCCGAAGAATTTGCCTGCAAACAGCAGATCGGGCTAGTGCTAGGCCAGGTATCCTATTATCCAACAAAAAAAGTTTCGGTCATCGCTGACGTCACCCGCCGTTTTTACCCCGAGTGGGATGACAATGCCTTCATCGGCTACCTCAAACGTTTTGACATCGATCCTGACAAGACCGTCAAGGAACTTTCGGACGGGATGCGCGTAAAGTTCGCGCTTGCCCTGGCACTCTCGCACAACGCCCGCCTCCTGATCCTCGACGAGCCCACCAGCGGCCTGGACCCTGTCTCGCGGGACGATTTGCTTGAACTTTTCCAGGAACTGATCGAGGACAGCGAACGCAGTATCCTCTTCTCCACGCAGATCACCTCCGATCTCGAAAAGTGCGCCGATTTCATTACCTACATCAAAAAGGGAGAGATCATCGTCAGCACCTCCAAAGACGACCTGGTTAATTCTTATAAGATCGTCAAAGGCACCAAGGCACAGCTCACCGAAATCCTGTTGCCCCAACTGATCGGGTGCAAGAAGAATGACTTTGGTTTCACCGCTCTCATGCGCACAGATGACCTGCCCGCCGCGGAGGGATTGGAGATCGCCCCTTCGGACCTCGAATCCATCATGATCCACATCGAGAAGGAGTAAAGAATTATGAAAGCACTGCTTTATAAAGAAATCAAACTGGCGATGCACCCGACCACCTATCTGTTTATGGTGATTGGCGCGATGCTGATGATCCCCTCTTATCCCTATTACGTGGCTTTTGTCTACACCTGCCTGGGTATCTTCTTCATTTTCCTGTCCGCCAGAGAAAACAAGGATATTTTTTTCACCGCATCCCTGCCGGTTAGGAAAAGCGATGTGGTTAAATCCCGTGTCTTCTCCATTGCCATCGTCGAACTGCTGCAGCTCGCGATCGGCATCCCCTTTGCTGTCATTGGCATCCGCATCAACCCCAACGCCGCCGGCAACATGGCCGGAATTGAAGCCAACATGGCCTTCTTCGGACTGGTCTTGATCATGTATGCTCTCTTCAACGCCATCTATCTTCCGCTTTTCTACAAGACTAGCCGTCAAAGTGGGTACCCCCCTGATTTTCGCCGGCATCGCCGTGACCATTTATGTAGTCGCTGCTGAGTTAGCTGTGCAGATGATTCCTTTCCTCAAAACACATTTGGATACCACCGATCCGGCGATGGCGATGTATCAATTCCCCATCTTGATCGCGGGCATGTTTATCTTCGCCCTGTCGCTGTGGCTGACCTATCGTAAATCAGCGGCCAACTTCGAAAAAGTGGACTTGTAAATCCGCATGGATATTGTTATTTCCAATACCTCCGGGGATCCGATCTATCAGCAGATCTTTGAACAGATCAGCGCACAGATCATCAAGAGCCTGCTTCCCAGTGACACATGCCTGCCGCCCATCCGCACGGTTGCCAAAGAGCTGCGCATCAGCGTGATCACGGTCAAACATGCCTGGGAAGAATTGGAACATGCCGGCCTGATTTACACCATGGCCGGCAAAGGTTGTTTCGTCTCTCCTCTTCAGCCAAACGCTCTGGAGGCCAAGCGCAGCCAACTGGCTGGTGAAAAACTTGCCAAAGACATGGAGTATTACAAAACCCTCGGCCTTTCTCTCGATGAGATCATCGCCATGCTCAAGAAAGAGTACGATAACGATTGAATTTTTTTAAATTAAGGTCAAGACTAAAAGTATTACAGCAGGTCGAGCTAGTTGAAACAATAGGCATCCTCTCGACTTTATATTATCCGTATATACAGTATCCCCTTGGGGGCACAGAAAAAACAGTTATCAGTGAATAGAGAGCAGTGAGCAGTTTTCAGTGAACCCGCCGATTTTGGCGGGTTTTTGATTCTAACCCAAACAGCGGTTTGCTCGTTCCGGGCACCCTGAAAGCACTCACCTGTGCTTGCGCACGGTGCAAGCAGGGCAGGCAGGCGAGTCCGCTTGGGGGCACAGAAAAAAAACAGTTATCATTGAAGAGAGAGCAGTGAACAGTTTTCAGTAAACCTGCCGATTCTGGTGGGTTTTTATTTCTGGGCACTCTCATTCCACAGGGGAACACTTTAAGAAGCGGGTGCTCGGTTCCAATCGTGCGAAAAAAGTGATTCTGGCATTTCGTGCCAGAGACCAGTCTATGCAATAAATTAACTCCACCTGATATATAATATTTGCATGGCTGACTTACCGAATCTGTTCGAAAGCCTCAGAAGCGTCAACCACTTCCGCAACCTCAGTCCGGCTGACCTGAATACCATCATCACATCCGGACATATCCAGCGTTTTCTGACTGGAGCGACGATTGTTTCGGATGGCGACCCCTGTTCCGGGATGTTTGTCCTGCTCCACGGGCGGGTTCATTTATGTAAGACGGGGCCAGATGGTCAAGTCAATATCATGTCGGTGATCGAGCCGGTTATCATGTTCAACGAAGTGGCTGTACTGGACGGGGGTCCAAACCCATTTACTGCCATTGCAGTGGAAACAAGCATGGTGTGGCAAATCAGTTACGAATCCTTTCAGGAGTTGCTGAAGCGTTACCCAACTGTGGGACTGAGTCTGCTGCGCGTCCTTGCCCGCCGCAACCGGCAGATGATCGCTCATTACGAAGATCTGTCATTCCGCCCGGTGCTGGCACGGACTGCAAAGCTGCTGCTCGATCTGAGTGACTATGGCCACCGGCCAATCCAGCGGCGAGGCTGCTCCATCGAGGAAATGTCCAGTCGAATCGCCACCGTTCCAGAAGCGATCAGCCGTTCGTTGAACATTCTCAAAACCCAGGGAGCCATCCGAGTCAGCCGAATGGAAATAGCCGTGGTCTCGGTTGAGGAACTGGTGAAATCGGCCCAGGTGGGGTCGCGATTGGTGGATGGATGAAGCCTGACCAGGCCGGGCACGTAACGGAAGTACTAAAGGGCGTTAAACATTTTTCAGATCTTCCGCTGGAGGTTCTGAAAGCAATCTCTTTGGAAATGACGCCGCGCCACTTTGATGCAGGGCAGGTAATCTATCTGGAAGGCGAACCGGCGGAGTTCATCTATATTTTGGAAAAGGGATGGGTTAAGGCAACGCGTATGTCACGGGAAGGGCGCGAACAAGCCATGCTCTTTCTTCATCCGGTCGAATTTTTCGGAGATATAGCTGCCTTCACCGGCACAACATATCCGGGCACAGTCACCGCACTGGAAGCAGTCGATGCCTGGGCCATCCCATCAGAAACGTTGCAAACATTGGTCCAACAATATCCAGTCCTGGCGCTTGCCGTTATTAAAAAACTTGGGGAACGCGTACTCCATTACATTGAGTTGGTGGAAGACCTTTCCCTGAGAAGTGTGGAGGCGCGGCTGGCAAATACGTTGCTGCAAAATGCTGAAGAGATCAATGGTCACCTTGTGGTGACACGCCGCGCCTGGACGACATTCGATGAAATGGCTGTGCGTTTGGGGACCGTGCGGGATGTACTCGGTCGTGCCCTAAAAACCCTTGAAGCGGAAGGTTTGCTCAAGGTGGAAAAGCAGGAGATCCTTCTGCTGGATGCGAAAGGTCTGGCAGAACGCGGAAACATTTAACCAGCCACACGATAAATATCGTATACGAAATATGGGCCAGTCTGTACACTGAAACAGACTGGCCTAAACTTTTAATCGAAATGGAATAACAAATCGTTTGGAACCTATCACGGATGAACTCCTCCATAAAAAGGTCCTGGCATGCCTTGCCGCCGATAATCGCACGGCAACGGCCAACTTGCGCGTGGGTGTACTGAATGGTTTTGTTCATCTCGCAGGTGATGTCTCGTCACTTGATATCCGTACATTTGCAGCCGAACTGGCTGGAAGCTTGCAAGGAGTGCGCGGTGTTGTAAATCGTATTGAAGCGCCCGGTGCACCCAGACCGGCCAGAATCATCAATTTAAATTCTGAAAATCAAGAACAAAAAGGAAATAAACTAGCATGACCAAAATTCTGAGCAAGTGGTTCCGTAAATTCCATCGCTGGATTGCTGTCCCGACGGCATTGGCCATCCCGATAGCATTCATTATCAAACTGTTTGGCGATCCAAAGGCCGTGGCCGCCTGGGAAAAACTCGATAAGATCCCATCCATTTTGATGCTGATCATGGCAATCAGCGGAGCCTATTTATTCCTGCTCCCCTATATTATCAAGGGACAGCGGAAGAAGAAAATGGATTCTTCACTGGCAGTGGACATCCAACCAGTAGTGAAAATTAAATCATGAGGAGGCACGAAATGAAAAACAATAGCAAGTTAGGGGCTGTCCTGGCGGTGGTTGGCATCCTGACCGGTTTGCTGACCTTCTATCTTCTGGCAGGGCAATACAACCTGTTGATTGGTGTTAAGACCGCCGCGGGTCGGGCGGATGAGGCTACTTCTGTAACAATCACCTATGCAGTTCTAGGGTGGATCGGGATCACTGCCGGGGCGGTCTGGGCGGCGGTCCTTTACGGGTTCCTCAATAAAGAAAAGTGGGCCTGGTTCTGGGGTGCAGTGGCCGCGACGATACAACTGCTGGTGGGATTCTTCCCCATGATCCCCGCCATGGACAGCCACTTGCCTGTACCCACGGTCTCGGTTTTTGCGCTGGCTGCCGTATTGTGGTTTGGTATGCTCCTAGTCGGTGGCGTGGACAGGAAGATCATCCTCCTGACCTTCATCGCCGGTCTGGCCTACGTGTTGACCTTCATTGACGGCGTTGCTCCCATTGCCAAGTACACCACATCCCATGATGATCCCTTCTGGAACGGTATGTATGTTATGTCCCAACAAGTAAGCTGGTGGGGCGCGGCAGCCTGGGCGATCTTCATCTTTGCTGCGATAAAGAAAAAAATGTGGGCAATCCCGGTGGGCATCTTCGCGGGAACCATGTCCATGCTGGCGGGGTATCCGTTGGGGCTGCATAACGCCCTGGTTGAGGTACATCGTTTTTCCATGTTCCTCCCCGCGCCATTGATGGGCACAGGCTTGCTAATCTATTTACTCTTGCCGGGAACGCGCAAAATGCTGGAGAAATGGGCAGCAGCAGAATAAACCAACACGCCGGCGACAAATATCGCAGACAAGATATTCAGCAGATGCAATAATTTTGAGGCGGAGAAATATTCCTAATCTTTTGTTTGATATTTGATCAGAAAAGGAGAATAAAATGACCCACCCGACCATCTTCGACATTATTGTACTTCTGCTGACCGGCACAACCGCCGCATACCTGCTCTTCCGTTTCTGGCAACGCTGGAGCTGGGAGAAGAAATACTACGTATGGTATTACATCATGGGCTTTCTGGTGCTGCTGGTTTCCGGCTTGTTGCTCATTTTCATGGGCTACGATATCCTGGGCACACCCTTCGTGCTGACGGTGGCCAGCCTGATCCCGCTGGGCATTTCGATGGGCATCGCCGAACAATATTTCCCGGCCTGGAAGAAATACTTCAAGTGGTTCGCAACCATTGGATTCCTGGCGATTGCCATCTCGACCTTTGCCCAGATTGACCTGCTGCGCAAGATTTCTGTGCCCCTCTTCCACGGTGTGGCTGGACTGGTGATCTTCCTGTGCCCCTTCTTTGCCAAGAAAGCCGCCAAAGGCTTCTGGATGGTGGGCGTGGGCGGCGCGCTGATCGGGATCGGCGGGATCGCTCTGGCTTTCCTGACCATTGGCAAACCCCTGCTCGGCATCTTCACCGCTGACCTGGTTTTCAACATCCTCTCGCCCTTGCTCCTGCTGATGACATTGGCTTTCGCCTACGGCTTCGTCCGCGATATAAAAGATTAATTCAACCAACTGACCCTCCCTTGCGGATGAAACCACAGGGGAGGGTTTTTATTTGACAAAAGTCAAGGACTTTTTCTCCACTTTGTGATATTTTATACATAGTCACTTCGTGCATTCTTTCACAAGGAGCCGCACATGCAGTTCATTAAGGACCGTTTTAATTACCTGTTCAAATCCACCAAGGGACTGATCCTGGTGGCCATTGCCATGATCGCCGTGGAAACGGCCATTTTCGGGATGCTTTCCGGTCCGATGGCTGAACTGGGTGTGCGTGACTTTATGATACGCACCCTGGGGATGGAGATCGTCCAGGCCGAGCGCGAGGGACGCATCATCATCCTGTACCATTCCATCGCCATGGCCGTGGTCGCCATCGAAACCTACATGATCACCAGCCTGCTAAAGATGAAAGAGTTCTACAAAATGGCGGTGCGGGTGCTTATCACGGTTGGCTACTTGCTGGCCATGATCTTCGGCATGGGTTTTGCTTACTGGGGCCACAATTGGGCGCTGCACGGTCTCTACATCACCGGCCTTAGTCTGATCTTTTTCGCCGGGGTTTTGCTGGCCATCGCCCTATGGCCTTGGAACAAGGAATACCTACCAGCCGGATAAGGACTACTCCCGCACCAAGAAAGGCGTGGATCTGGAACGCGTGGCCTTCTTCGCCACGGCCCTCACCACCGTGATCTTCGGCCTTATTTGGGGCCATCCCCGGCTCCTATTTCGGCAACGGCTTTGAGGTCTTCCTGGCTGAGAATATCATCCGCTTCCCCGAAAAAACCACCATGGAATACTCGGTCATCGGCCACCTGCACATCATGCTGGCGCTGATCGCCATCATGATCACCCTGATCATCGGTCGCTGGTTGAACTTCAAAGGCATCCTGCACAAGATCGCCATGCCGCTGATGATCCTGGGCACCATCGTGCTCAACCTGGGTGTCTGGGGTGTGGTCACTCCGCTGGAGCCAATCGCCCATATGATCATCTATGTTGGCGCCACCCCCTCCATGCTGGCGGCTCTGCTGTTGCTCATCTTGGAGTTGGGACAAATTCATCCGCGAAGGCACTGCTCAATTCCAGAAACCCACCCTGGGTCAAAAGCTCGCAGCCCTGCTTCCGCGACCCGCTCAAGTTTGGCCCGACCTGGCAGATGGTCTTCATGAACTTCACCACCAGCGGAATTGGCATTTTCATGGCCATCCGTCTGGATGAGATCTTCCGCGTCTGGCCTGCGCGCGAGGAGCGCATCGAACTGACCGGCCACTGGCACGTGCTTTCGGCCATCATCGCCACCATCATCCTGCTTTACTACGGCGACATGATCGGATTGAAAGGCAAACTCCGCCAGGTGTACGGCTGGGGCGATCATCATCTTATCGGATATCGCCTTTGCCTCCGTCACCATCTTCGAGATGAAGCGCCTGTTCATCACCGAAGCCGCCCAGCAGCCGCTGGTCAACACCGTCATGTATGCTGATGGATTTCGGTCTGGGCATGCTGCTGGTGGTCCTGGCGATGGTGATGGTCTGGCGCTTGCTCGACCTGTTCAAGAAGAAAGGGCGCTGGACGGAAGAAGTGGAACATGAACTCGCAGAGGAGGTGAAGAAATGAAGCGCACTTTCCTGACCCTTATCCTGCTTGCCACTTTTCTGGTCTCCTGCGCCTCCGTTGACCTGAACGCTCCCGTCCCCACCTACGATACCGGCGTGGATCCGAACGCCTGGGTCACCATCCCGGCCGGTGACGTTCTTCCATGGACAGGCAGCGGAAGCTGGAGACGATTGATTACGATTACGAGATCATGGTCACCGATGTGACCGTAGCGCAGTATGTGGATTACCTGAACGCCGCCCTGGCTGACGGTACGCTCAAAGTGGATGGAGAACAGATCGTCGGCTTTTACCCCGGTGACGAGTTCCACGGTGTCAAGCATGAAATCGAGATCACGGCTACGGACTACATCTTCGTTCCATTGAACGATCCGGCTTCCCGCTTTACCTTTGAAGGATCCACATTTTCTGTTGTGGCCGGGTATGAGAACCACCCGATGACCAATGTCTCCTGGTTCGGCGCCTGGGGCTACTGCGGTTATACCGGATGGCCGCCTGCCCACCGAAATGGAATGGGAAAAAGCCGCCCGCGGCTCCGAGGATGACCGCCCGTTCCCGTGGGGCGATGAGATCGCCCGCAACAACGCCAATTTCTATGCCAGCCGCGACCCATTCGAAGATATGGGCAGTTTCGGCTCACGCACCAGTCCCGGTGGGTTTCTACAACGGCCAGACCTACGATGGTTACCAGACGCTCGACTCGGCCAGCCCTTATGGCCTGTACGATATGGCCGGCAACGTCTGGCAATGGACTGGCGATGTGTACGAAGGAATGCATTACCGCTTCATGCGCGGCGGCTCGAAGGATACCTATGATATGGATCTGCGCCTGTGGGTGCGCAACAATGCCACGCCCACCTATTACAGCCCGGGCGTAGGGTTTCGCTGTGTTAAGATCAGGTGATTAGGGAAGAAGTCACCCAATCCCTGCATCGCCTTTAGGAGCATCTCTTGAAAACCATCCTCGCCAAATTTCGCCTTTACTGGCCGCTGACCAAATCCCTGCAAACCGGCTTGCTGCTCTCCACCGGTCTGGCCGGGTATATGAGCGCTCGCTGCCCGGTGATGCACTGGTACGATTTTCTCGGCATGGGCGTCAGCCTGTTCCTGGCAATCGCCGGCTCGACCATCCTGAACATGTGGTACGACCGCGACATCGACTCGGTCATGAACCGCACCCATCACCGGCCGCTGGCAGACGGACGGGTGACCCCCACGGAAGCCCTGCGGCTGGGACTGGTTCTCTCCTTTCTGGGAGTTGGGCTGGCGGTGTTGATGTCCCCGCTTTACGGATTGATCGTGTTTGCCGGGCTGTTCTTTGATGTGGTGGTCTACACGCTCTGGCTCAAGCGCCGCACCTGCTGGAGCATCGTCTGGGGCGGGATCTCGGGCGGCATGCCCATCCTGGCTGGACGGGCCTTCGGCCTGGGCTACGTCGATGGCGTCGGCATCCTGCTTGCGATGGCGGTTCTGTTCTGGATCCCCACCCACATCCTGACCTTCTCGATGCGCTACCACGAAGACTACCAGGCTGCAAAGATCCCCACCTTTCCATCCACTTATGGATTTCCGGCCACCCGCACGACGATCGCTATTTCCAGCCTGCTGGCGGCGTTCTCCATTGCCATTGCCGGTGGGCTGATCGGCATGGAATGGGGGTTTCTGCGGCTGCTGGCGGTTCTCTCCGCCGGTTTGGTCCTGCTGGCGGTTGCCAGTGTTTACCGCCCCACCGAGCGGGTCAACTTTGGGCTGTTCAAATATGCTTCACTGTACATGCTCAGCGCGATGATCTTGTTATCACTATAAAGGATATACGATGCAAGCCACGCAGGAAACAGCTTTGAAAATGACCGTCCTGGATCGAATCCTGCTACTCCTGACCGGGTTACTGGCAGCCTGGCAGGTAGCCGTAGGCATCAACGGAGCAGACACGCTCCCGCTGATCGCCTACACGGTCGGCTTCGGAGTCCTTCTCGTGGCCGGACTATTGCTCTTCATCCTTGGATTTGATGTGCTGGACAGTCCGATCGTGGTTATCGTCTCAACCATCATCCCACTGAGCCTGTCGTTGGGGTTGGTGTGGGAACACCTTACCTCTTTCCGGACCGCATACCTGCTGTTCGTTATTGTCGGTTTTCTCGCCATCCTGATCACCCGCCTGCTTCCCTTGCGCAACAAACTACCCGTGATCGTGCTGACGGGTATTCATGGAATTGCCGGAATGACGATCTTCCTGTTGCCAATCATCCGGGCTTTTACCGGTCGCTCCCCTTACGGTTTTGCCCTGGTGGGTCTCGGCGGCGCGCTGATCGGCATCGGCGGGATTTTGCTGGCTTTGCTCAAAGCAGGCAAACCGTTGCTTTCACGAACCACCATCCTCAAGATCCTGCCCGGCCTGCTTCTGTTGATGACGGTCGCATTCGTGGCGGGTTTTGCAGCACTTTAGTTCGAGGAAACAGATTTTTATTATTTCTGCAACTTGTTCCTGTCGGGCCTGCAATACTACAAACAGATATATCGAATGTTGCCTGGCTCGTAACAAATGTCAAACAAATCGCAATAGCCCGTGAACAGATCCCCTTATTCTTCCCTATATTCGAAAGGAGAACAGAATGTCAAGAAATAAATGGTGGGCCAAACTACTCCGCATCGTCGGCATTGTATTTATGAGTTTGACGGCGCTATTCACGTTGATGGGCGGCGCGGGAACGACCTGCGTAGCGCTTAACCCGACCGGTTTCGGAGGGAAATTTGCCGGGATTGCCCCCTTCCAGTGGCTGTGGTTCCTGTTTGTTCTGGTTGGGGTGGCAGCCGGGATCATGGGTGTACGTGCCGTTGTCCTGCTGGTCAAAGGGACGAAGAACGCTTATCGCTATGCCATGATCGCGTTGGTGATCGGCACGGTCAGCAATGCCATCCACGTTTTTGCTTCGCGTGCGTTGCGCGGCGGATCCATGCCGGTGGATGCTGTACTGTATACCAACGTGATGACGCTGGTTATCTTCCTGCTATTCCGCATTCCCGGCGTCTGGCAGGGTGTGGATTACGAGAAACCCGCCGGTGAGAAGAAGAGCGGCAAACAGGCCGCCGCGATTGCCCTGGGTGCCACCGGTTTGCTAGCGCTGACCATCCAATTTTTGATGGCTCCCACGCATACCATCGGCGGAATCAATTATGCGGATGTATGGCACATGGCGCTGACATTTGTCGGCGTGGCGCTGATCTTGGGCGGTGTGGCAACGGCGATCTACACAGAAGTCACCTTAGCCCGGCGCGAAGCGCTGGCTGAGTAGTTGCCGCTTGGCAAGTATTAAGTGGTAGCCCTGGGAGAGATTCAGTAGGATCCCAGTAAACGATTAGAGAGAACGGGTATGCTTGATTACCCGTTCTCTTGTGTTGACATCCATATCCGAATTCTTTATCCGGGGCGACACATTGCCACGATTGCAATCTATCTTGAATTAAGTTTCATCTGCTTCTTTTCCATATCGTTCTGGAAATTCGTGAACTATATGAAGTAAAGCAGGTCAAGTAAGAAGGTTCAACAGCGACTCGCTTGACTGTAGAAACCAGCCGTTATCATTTTCTATAAATCGTTGCCCGAGTAAGATTGATTGAAAGACTTGTTGCAGAGCGGGAAATCGGGGACAATGTTTTTCAGCAGGGCGAATGATAAGGCAGGCCAGTTGACGAAGGACGGATCCTTGACTTTAACACGGTACAAGCGGCCTCTCTTGTCGGCCATAACCCAATGCAGGATGGCGCCACGCCAACCTTCGACCACACTGAAGGCAGGTTGCCAAGCAGGCAGCCTGCCAATGGATGCAACCAACTCCCCCTCAGGCAGGGAGGCGAGCGCTTGCTTGATCAGGCTGACCGACTCGCGGAATTCGTCCACACGGACCTGGACGTGGGCGCGCACGTCTCCTCCTTGAGATACGGCAACCTTGAATTGCAGCTGCGGATACGCGGCGAAGGGATGGTCGCGGCGCGCGTCCACATTAATGCCCGACGCGCGCGCCACGTAACCGAGCACGCCATGATCGGCGGCGGTTTTTGTAGTCAGGTAGCCTGTGTCGTCGAGACGATCTGTCAGCATAGTGTTGGCAAGGCTGATCTCGACAATCTCGGTAAAGTCAGCGAGGATGGAGTCCAGTTCGGCGGCCAGATGCAAATCAGAGGGGATGTCCTGTCCGACTCCACCAAGGACGATCCCGCCACGCAGAAGACGGTTATCCGTCAGACGCTTGTTCAGCCTCAGAAGCCGCTCACGGATGCGGAAGCAGTGTGAGTGCGCCGCAGCGAAGCCTGTGTCATTGCAGATGGCACCGAAGTCGGCAACGTGATTGTAAAGCCGTTCCATTTCCAACAGAATGGTGCGCAGAAATTTGGCGCGCGCAGGGACCTGACATGCCGCCAGCGACTCGACTGCCTGGCAATAAGCAAGTGTGTGACCGATGGTGGTGTCGCCTGAAATGCGCTCAGCGAGTTCCACGCCATCAGCAGGGGCGCGGCCTTCGAAGAGTTTCTCCGTGCCCTTATGGGTGAAATACAGGCGGATCTTCAAATCAATCACCGTCTCGCCGACCACACTGAAGCGGAAATGACCTGGTTCGATGATGCCGGCGTGGACGGGTCCAACGGGAATCTCGTAGACACCTTCTCCGCCGACCTTCACGAATTCGAAGGGTGTGCCGTCGTCTTCGAACTGTGCAGGTGGGACGGAATCCTTGCGGAGCGGATAAAAATCATTAGGCCAGAAGCCGTGACGTACCAGCGGGCGTATGTCGGGATGGTTTACCGCTTCGATGCCGAAAAGGTCGTGGATCTCGCGCTCGTAACGCGAGGCGGGGTAGCAGAAGGTGGCCAGCGAGTTGATCGTGGGGTCATCGTTCGAAAGGTGCTTGGTGGCATGAGCGAACCAGTTCTCTCGGTCGTTGACGAATAGATAATGGATCTCGAAAACGCCCTTGTCGGCGCGGCGGTCATTGGCAACCATCAGCTGCAGTTCGGCATCGAAGTCAGCACGCAGGAGCTGCGCCAGTTTGAACGCGTCGCCGCGTGAGATGTGGAAGTGGAGTTCGTTGTCACGTAGGAGGCGCATGCTGCTAACACGTTCCCGGAAATTAGCTTTCAACGCAGATCGAAGTCGGTTAAAGTCTGTCATGGATGAACCTATTATTTGGCAAGAATTTCCACGCTTTGATTGATCAGCGTCGCCAGCGGCGCGGGCAGGGTCAGCCCGAGTACCACCAGCATGACAATGTTGACAAGCAACAACGCCAGCCGCCACGAAAAACGCTCAGTCCGGCGTTCCGGGTTGATGGCATCAGGGTCGGGTTCACCGTAGAGCATGGTATTGAGATGGTTGATGAACGAGACAAAGACTACCGCCAGTAGAGCCACCGCCACGCCCATCAGCCAGGGATGATGGAGGGCGAAGCCGGCGCGGAAGAGGGCGAACTCACTGATGAAGATCCCGCCAGGGGGCAGGCCGATCAGGATCAATAAGCCTGCCGCGAAGAACGCGCCGGTCCAGGGGATGGTTTTCAAGAGTCCGCGCGTGTTTGCGATCAGCGGAGAGCGGTATTTATGTTCAATGTTGTCTATAAGGAAGAACATCAGCGACTTGCCAGCGGTGTGATTGACAAGATGCAGGAGCGCGGCGAACATTCCGAGAGGTCCGAGGGCGAATCCGAGACAGATCAAGCCTGTATGCTCGATGCTGGAATAGGCAAACATGCGCTTGTAATCCTTCGCCAGTACCACGCTGAACGCGGCGATCAGCAACGAGAGCAAGCCGAGGGCAATGAACAAACTATTGGTGAAGCCCGCTCCGAGGGTCGCGTCTGCCACCGCTTTCCAGCGCAGAAGCGCATACATCGCCACTGCGAACAGTGCGGACGACATTAGCGCGGTCAACGGCGCAGGGGATTCGCCGTAGGCATCTGGCTTCCAGGTGTGCATGGGCGCAATGCCTGCCTTCGTCCCGAACCCGACCAGCAGGAAGACGAACGCCAGGCGCATCACTTCGGGATGCAGGGTAGGCGCGGCCTGGAGGAGCGTTGTCCAATTGAGAGCAGACTCGACGCGCCCTGCGAGGGAGACGAAATCGAAGTAGCCCAGCACTGTGCCGACAAACGCCAGCGCGATCCCGACCGAGCAAAGCAAGATATACTTCCATGAGGCTTCGATGGAGGCTTTGTTGAGCTTGAGCGGGATGATGAACGCAGAAAAAACCGTGGTGGCTTCGATGGTGATCCACATCACACCGACGTTGTTGGCGGTGACTGCCATCAGCATGGCGGCGATGAACAAGTTCGTGAAGACGTGATAGCGGCGAAGTTGATTAGGCTTGTAAGCCAGCTCACCCCAATGCGGGTTCTGC
Source organism: uncultured Chloroflexia bacterium (assembly GCA_963847105.1). Lineage (GTDB taxonomy): Bacteria > Chloroflexota > Anaerolineae > Anaerolineales > Villigracilaceae > UBA877. Next base: position 130,856 of record CAWJYP010000004.1, read on the forward strand.
ACCTGCCGTCCAAGGCCGGGGCTGAGAAACAACGCCAGCGAAGCGACAGCGGACACGCAAACAACCAGGATGGCAGAAAGACTATCGGCGCGCAGCACCTCTTCAAGGTTCAGCCAGGAGAGGCGGATGCTCCAAACGGGGACCTGCCCAGCAACAACCCAGGCGGCAATCGTCAACGCTGCCCCGAGCGAGATGAGCGAGAGGAACGCGCCGATCCAGCCGACGAAGGCGCGGTACGGGCGGACGAAGTCCGGCGATCGAGGCGGCGAGAAGGGATGGAAAAATCAGCAGGAAGAAAATCATGGCCGTCTCTTAGTGTTTGAGTTCGTTCATCTGGTCAACGTCAATTGTCTCGAAGGTATCGTGGATATGATAGACGAAAACCTGCATGACGAGGAAGCCCATCAGCACATCCAGGAAGACGCCCAGCTCGACGATGAGAGGAATGCCATACGTGCCAAGCGCCGCCAGCAAGGCGATGCCGTTTTCCATCACCATGAAGCCGATGATCTGGGCCATGGCTTTTTTACGTGTGATAACTACGAACAACCCGACGAAGACCAGTCCCATTGCCAGCGGCATTCCGCCGCGGGTAGGCAGGCTGCTGACCAGCACCAGCGGTCGGGTGACGGCGTACGCCAGTAGAACGAGCAAGCCCGCAAAAATCAACGATGTGGCGACATTAATATAGGGCTGTAATTCGCGGTGATCGCCAAAGCGTTTTTCCATGCGAGCCAAAAAGTGCGGGATGATGATCACTTTGAGGATGAAGAGGAAAACCGCGACTGCATACAATTCAGGGTCCTTTCCAAAGTAGCCGATCACAACGAACATCACAGATAGAGTGAAGGACTGCCACTTGAAGGACTCGGCATAGGCGCGTAGACTCTTGCGCCAGAGCAGGCCAATGCCAAAGAGTAGAATGATGCTGGAGCCGAGCATGGAAAGTTGGGTGAAGAGCAGATCGTTCATGGTTTCTATTTCAACAGGAAGGATGATGTAACGGCCAGAAGAGCCAGCACGAAGGACATGCCGAGCAGCTCAGGCACGCGGAAGAGACGCAGCTTGGCGATGCGCGTTTCGATCACCGCAACGACCGCGCCCAGAACCATCATTTTGAAGACCAATGTCAGAATGGCAAGCCCGAGCGCAGCGGGGGTGAGGGTCACGGCGATACCCCAGGGGATGAACAGGTTTGCCAGCAGGGTGAAGAAAATGGTCAGCTTCAGCCACGAGGCCCACTCGATCAGGGCGAGGTAACGCCCCGAATATTCGAGGATCATCGCTTCGTGGATCATGGTCAGTTCGAGGTGGGTGGAGGGATTGTCCACGGGTAGGCGCCCGGTCTCCGCGAGCGAGACGGTGAACAGGGCGGCAAAGGCAAGCAGGTGACCCGGGCTGACGGCGAGGCCCGGGTTCGAGAGGGTTGCGGTGACGATGCGCCCCAAGTTGGTGGAACCTGCGCCAAGAGCCAGCCCAAATATGGCAAGGGCGATCGTCGGTTCGGCAAGGGCGGCGATGGTCATCTCGCGGCTGGAACCCATCCCGCCGAAAGCGGTGCCGGGGTCGAGCCCCGCCAGGGCGAGGAAGAACGTCCCCAACAGGAGCAGGTAGACGATAACGAGCAGGTCGCCAATATAGTCGAACGGCAAAGGCGCGGCGATCATGGGGACGAGGAAGGTCACTGCCAGTGCGCTGGTAAAGACGATGTATGGGGCAAGGCGGAAGAGCCAGGAGGCGTTGTTTGATATGACCACTTCCTTGCCGAACATTTTCCGCAATTCTGCATAGGGCAGCCAGATGGGAGCGCCGCGCCGGTTTTGCAGGCGGGCTTTCAGCCAGCGCACAAAGCCGACCAACCCTGGAGCCAACGCCAACGCCAGAACCGACTGACCGATGCCTAAAAGGTACGCGTTCATAAAGTCTCCATTAAAACCATCTTGCCACCAACAACAAGAGAATCAAAATGACCGTGACATAAACAAGGTACAAGTGAAGCGAACCTGCCTGCAAACGGCGCATCTGCCGGGCCATGAAGTGGATGAACTGGAGGATCGGGTGATACAGCCAGCGGTCGAACAGCGGCATGATCTCGCTTTTATATTCGATGGATTGGACGAAGTACTTCGAGTCGGGATGAAAATCTATGGTCACTTCCTTCGATGGGCGGTAAAGCTCGGCAAAGACGCGGCGCAGCGGCTCAGCGAAGGCGGTGGCGGTGTATTCCATCCGCGGCGTCTGGCCTGCCTGCCCACAACCCCACGAGTCACTAACACGCAGCTTCCGGTTTACGCGCAAAACTCTCATTGCCAGCGGAATAAATGCCAGCAGGAGGATCAATCCCAGCGCGACCCACGTGAATGAAACTTGCCCGAAGGCGACGGGACTTTGCACCGTAAGACCCAGGGTGAACTGAGCGCGGGTATCGGGCAGACCGCCGAGCCCGCTCAGAACTCCTGCCAAGGCTGGCACCACGACAAAGGGAGCGAGTCCAAGCATAATGCAGGCGAGCGCCAAAATGCCCATGCCGATATTCATCGAGGGCGGCGATTCGTGAGCGTGTTCGGCTTCAGGCGAGCGCGGCAGGGCAAGGAAGGTGATGCCAAAGGCTTTGACGAAGCAGGCGGCCGCCAGTCCGCTGGTGAGCGCCAACATGCCAACCGCGATCGGCATGAGGATGGCGACTTCTGGCACGGGCAGGTTGAACCCGCCCAGCAAGGATTGGAAGACCAGCCACTCGGAGGCGAATCCGTTCAAAGGCGGCAGGGCAGAAATTGCCACTGAACCGACCAAGAAGAAGAACGCCGTCCAGGGCATTTTCTTAATCAAGCCGCCCAGCTCTTCCATATTACGAGTATGAGTGGCGTGCAACACCGAACCCGCGCCGAGAAATAGCAAGCCCTTGAAACCGGCGTGATTGATGGTGTGATACAACCCGCCGATGAAGCCGAGGGCGGCGAGAGTCATCAGCCCATAACTGTGGAACATCAATCCCGCACCGATGCCAATCAAAATGATGCCAATATTCTCGACCGAGTGATACGCCAGCAGGCGTTTGAGGTCGTGTTCCATCAGTGCGTATAGAACTCCAAGCAGGGCGGAAACCGCTCCCACACCCAAAACCACTCCACCCCACCAGGCGGGGCCACCGCCGAGGAGATCCAGCAGGAGGCGCACCAGTCCATAGATGCCCATTTTGATCATCACGCCCGACATGAGCGCCGAAACGTAACTCGGGGCAGCGGGATGGGCGCGCGGCAGCCAGACGTGGAGGGGAACCAGCCCCGCCTTGGAACCGAAACCCAGCAATGCCAGAATAAATGCCGCGTTGCGCACCGATGCAGGCATTGAGGCTGCACCCGCCCGCAGGTCTGTGAACGCTCCTGAACCGCCGTTCATCAAGAGCAGGAACGCGCCTAGCAGCGCCACCACCCCAAGGTGCGTCATCGCGATGTACCACATGCCGGCGTTGACCGTCCCGGCTTCCTTCGACTCGGTCACTACCAGGAAATAAGAAGTCAGCGACATGCCTTCCCACATCAATAAAAAGGTCAGCACGTTGTCGGCCAGTGTGACAAGACTCATCGTCAGCAGGAACAGGTTGAACATCACGCCCAACAGCCGCAAGGAGGCGCGCCCATCTTCATAGGACCGGGTATATCCGAACCCGTAGATCGAAGCCGCGAAGCCGACCAGGCCGATGACGATCAGGAAGAACGCGCCAAGTGGATCGAGACGGAGGGCCAGTCCGCCCACGATTGGGAGCAAACTGGGGATGGAAGAGCGCAAACGGCGCGCCTGACAGAAGAACGCGCAGACCAAGGGCGAATCCCGCCGCTGCGCCGATGGCGGCACAGACGGCAGTCAGACCACGCCCGAGGCTGCCTCTGCCCTCCCAGGAGGGCGGTCAAAGCTCCGAGCAAGTATGCAAAAGTCATGAGGAAGAACAGAGTGTTCATAGGGTGATCAATAATATGCAATATTTAATTGGTGGTTGATAATTCATTTCAGCTTTCCCATAACGAACGGAAAAAACTAAACACAAACAGTTGAAACTTTATTTCTTCGGCATTCGGTCCAGGGCGGCAAGGATGCCGCGCAGGATGTCGGCTGGCTCGGGTGGACAGCCCAGGACAAAAACATTCACAGGGATGACTTTATCTACGCTGCCCGCGACAGCGTAACTGCCCTTGAACACACCACAGGATTGGGCACAATCGCCAACTGCCACCACCAGTTTGGGGTCGGGTGTGGCTTCGTATGTCTTGCGGAGCGGTATCTCCATGTTGCGAGTCACGGGGCCTGTCACCAGCAGCATGTCCGCGTGACGCGGCGAGGCGACAAAGTGGATCCCGAAGCGTTCGCTGTCATAGACGGGACAAGTCAACCCCGTGATCTCGATCTCACAGCCATTGCAGGAGCCCGCGTCTACCTGGCGGACGGCAAGGGCTCGACCGAACAGGCGTTTGGCTTTCTCGTCCACTTGTTGGGCGAACTGGACAATCCCGGCATCGTCTGTACCGAGCGGCTCAGTGACAATTCCCGTTTTGAAGATCTTTTGAAAGAGAGCAGGCATGGTCAATATCCTAATTAAAAGTAAAAGCCCGTTGAATGACATCAAAGGGCTTTTGGAACGCCGACGGGGTTAGCTGACGGGTTCGGACACCAAAAGCAAATATCCTATCAGAGATAACCCTGAATTCACCCCAGAAGTTGCTGGGTCCCCCGCGCGGAAGGCTTGGGCGGTAAGTTCTTAAATTGTTATGTAAAAACCGAACATAGGAACCCCCCTGTTATTCCTGTGCTGCGGGAGAATTTTACTACTGTTCAGATATATATGGTTAATATTTTCAGGTTGAGTAACCTGATATGATCTATCATCCCCCGGTGGTTCATTCCATCGATATCCTCTCAACTTGGGATTATCCGAATATACAGGATCCCTTTGCCCATAGGGTGCAAAGAACGCGATCCCCTACGGGGACTTCCTCCGGTCGGGGGCACTAAGGAAAAATCCGCAATGAAGGCGGATTTTTGATTCTGGCTAAAGAGATGTGTTCAGTGGCGTGAGCGGAGCAAACGTCCGCCAGAACCGGTGGGCCGCTCCTGGAGTTATTCGGGGGGCATACCTTTATCGCGCTGGCGAACGTAATCCCAATACTCTGACGGTGTCTTGGGTTTCTTGGATACAGTCATCTCAGCGGCTTCAGCTATTCTTTCTACTTTCTCATCCAAAATGAATTGGAGACAATTGGGAACATGATTGCCATTCATGCGATGCAGCCTGACACATTTGTAGCAATCCCCATGCCATTCACAATTGATCTTCTGACAAGAACATTTTTTACATTCGTCTGAATCAAGTTTTGTGCAAATCTCTTTGATCAACTGGTAGTATTCTTCTTTGTTCATCGTGTGTCACTTTGTCATGCAAGGCTTGCTTCGCCAATTTGGTAGAAGGTGTTACCATATCGCGACCCAACGGCCTCGAGCTGAGCCGAATGAACGGACATGGCAGCGATGCCAAGTACTACTGGGGGAGGTAGGGGAAGAAGAGGATCCCGACCAAGAGTCCCCCCAGAGTGGCTCCAAGGATGGCTCTCCTCCACGATCGCTTGCGTCTGGTGGCGACGAACGCCGCCACCCAGGCGAAGACTGCGCCAATGACACCGACGACAAGGAAGGAGGAGTCGCCAGCGAGAATAACGCCAATCCATTTTAAGTGCATAACGGGGGCCAGGAACGACTTGGCGATCCCAAGCGCAAGTGCAATGATTGCCCCCAGAACGACTGCAACGGAATTCTCTGCTATTCGCATGCCTATTCTCCTTCGACGGGAGTAAGGTTGACCCGCCGACTAACACACAGGTAGACTGCCAGCCTAATAGTTTATGGAGGGATTAGCCCTTGCCATCTAATAACCGAGAACTTTCTGGGCATTCACGAGCCACATGTAGTATAGCAGGTCAAGTAAGCAGGTTCAAGAGGCGCCTCTCGACATTGGATTATCCGTGTATAAAGCAGCCTCTTTCCCCCTATGCGGATGCTGCGCGATCCCCTACTTTTAAGGGGCTCTCTCATTCCCTCGAGGGAAATAGAGCCCAAACAGCAAGTTATTGAGGTATATACAGGGCGATCAACCCATCCAACCAAAATCTCCCAAAGCGCAACCAGAGCACTGCCGCCAATACAAGTAGAACGCCGGAGAAGAAGACGACAGGAAAAAACCATGCGTTCTTACGACCTTGAAGTTTTTTCCACATCCAATAGGCGGCAATGGCTGAGAAAATCACCAAAGGCCAAACGATGCAAGGAAATAGATTTATCATCACGTTCCTTCTTGAGGCGTTGATCGGGTATGCAAGCACGTTCAGTAAGATTGAAAGGCAAACCAACCATTACAGCCCAGATCAGCAATCACCTGGTGAAGAAGGTTGGCATGAATGGGACCTAACCTTAACCAATTGATCTTTCAGGTGAACAGACTATGAGTGAATGTACGGTGTAAGCCGTGAGTATCCAACCTGGCGACCGTTCCAACGAATGCATGCAATCCGGCTTGTGCCATTTCAGACCTCCCTATTCTATTTTAACGATTAATCGATTGTGCTCATTGCGGATTGAGAAACCTCCAGAAAATAGACACAACGATGAGACCCGCTGGAATAACACAGGCCAGTCCTATAAAGAGGATGAGATATCTTGCCCATGGTCTTTGCAGGTATTTGAAATAGAGCAGCCAATAAATGGGAATCATGATAACCACTGCTGCCAGCAGTATTATCAAAATATGAGCGGCCCGATCAAGTTCCGTTATCAGGTACGCAGCTAAGAAAAAGACAGGTATGAGAATTACACTAAGTGATGAAAGGGAGATGCGCCAGGATGCAGAAACAGGAGAATTGGTGCTTTTTTGAGTGCCCGACAAAGCGCCTATGGAGAAATCAAACCCACAATCACATATGAGTGCATTTCCAAAATTCCAGCGATGGCAGTGAGGACATCTCTTATCGGGCATAGTTTATGGCTAGTTCAGAAAAATTTTGGACAGTCTCGATGTCATTCACTTCTCTGTTGATGCACCGCTCACGGCTGACAGGGGTCCGGGCGGTTGGCAGGAGCCAGAAGTTGATAGACCTGCTGCTGCGCACTGGAGGCATCGTAGAAGACTGGGTCATTATCCCAGGTCCACAGCAGCCAGCCGTCAAATCCATAGGTACACAAATCGACCTGCCAGTCGCGAAGAGCCGCGCGGCCAGCATCTCGCTGTTATACACAGAACGGGCAACCCCGAACTCGCCGATGATGATCGGTTTGGTTTCCATTCCTGCCATACCGAAGTTGTCCACGTATTGCGCCAGGTTGAGATCCCAGCCGAGATACACATGCAGATCGATGAAATCAGCGCTGGAGTCCCAGATGGCGGGACGAGTCTCGATTACGCGTGGATCGCCAATGCGAGCCGGATGCGGTCCCTGCGGCCAGAAAATCCGACCGAGATCAGCGCGGTTGGGTCCACGGAAAGGATCTTCTCTCGGATGGTTTCGATGTAGTAGATAAGGCCTTCATCCATCATCCGTTGCCGGTCGGCTGCAGAGGCCATGTCATAAGTCTTGCCATTGGCTGTGCTGACCATGCCGGAGTTCAGAGTGAACGGTGGGGCGTTGGCCTCAAAGAACAACTCGTTGCGGAGCTGGTAGGAGAGGATCATCTCGATGGGGGCATCCTGGGCGATCAGCTCCCGAAATCAAATCCGTCCAGAAGGTCCGGCCGACCTGGATGCCTCCGCCTCTGAGGATGTTCGAATTCGTTCCTCCCCAATCCTGGCTCCAAGTGCTATCAAGCAGATCGATATAATACCTGGTGGCGGGTTCCGCGTCCGTGGTCAGGATCACAAAAATCTCGTTGGCTTCCGCCTTGCGCAGAAAATCGGTGAGATTGGCCACGTATGCAGCGGAAACTCCTCGCAGGGGATCCCCGATACAATCCGCACAGTTACCATTGAGGAAGATTCGCACCACGTTATAACCTTCTGAGTGCATACGGGTGAGCGCAACCTCGGCCTCGTCCAAATCATAGAGGCCAACGTTGAACGTGGAGTGGTAGACCATCATGCTCCCGGAAAGGGATCGCTGCTCGGCCACGCGGATGAAATTGTTGCCGCGCGGAATGAACTTCTCGCCGGTCGCACGATTATAGAACTCTCCCACGCCATCAACCCATCGGATCCCAATGCGATGTTCAGGGGGGGCAACCCGCGACGCAATGGTCTCCGTCGGCGTGATGGTCACCGTTGGACCAGGAGTCGATGGCGGAGAGGTCAGTGGTATGAGTGAGGGAGCTGATGGCTGTTCAGTTTGCGCTGTTCCACAGGCAGCCAGTAAAGTCACGAACAGAATGAACTCAGACACTGAACTCCTGATGTTTATATGTTTCATCTTTTCCTCCCTTTGAGATAAAGATGCCGTGGTGAATAACTCTCGATCCGAAAGGCAGCCCGGAACACAGATGAAGACGACACGTCCTGTCCGGTAAGTCACACGATTTCAATTAGATTATACAACTTCCTCGAATTGATCAATAGAGATTCTGCTGTCCCGACGAAGGACCCCCGCCTCCGTTGAGGTGAAGATTCATTCACATACCTATCTAAAGTCAAGGTTAACATTCTAGCCTTCCCACATAAATTGGGATTTTCCTCTCGACTTTGGATTATCCGTATATACAGTATCTCCTTGTCCCTGCGGGGATGCGAAAGACGCGATACCCTACGCAGCCTGCGGGTGGGCTTCGCACGGGACTTCCTTCCCGGTCGGGGGCACAGAAAAGACAGTTATCAGTGAAGAGAGAGCAGCGAACAGTTTTCAGTAAACCCGCCGAACCAGGCGGATTTTGAATTTCGAGCCGAACTACGTGGGATTCGCCGTTACCCACCACTCTCTCCATTTATCAAGATCAAATTGGAAATCCTTCCCGGTGATCGATTTCATTGTTCGCAACCAGCGCTGATTAGGTTCAGGGCAATCGCCGGAACAGGAAACGGTTCCTAACGGATATTGATAATATTGGCTGGAATAGCAGTCAATCAGCGCAGGTACATAGTTCTTGCCATTTGTACCAAGATTTCGAATTGCATCCAAAACATAACCGAATAAGTAATATCTTGTGACCGTGTCGGATTTACCCGACAGCGGAAGCGCCAAGGACTCATTCCCCCACCATTTATCCAAGCCTAATAAAATTGTGAAGAGACTTTCAGGGGAGAAATATGCGCGGGAGGGGACAGTCATCCGACATGACTGCGGATGGCTGGGGGCGGGTCTTGTTTGTTGAAAAGTTAAGTTTATTTTTGCCATCCGTGAGGGTTATCACACTTGATACAGATGCGCCTGTATAACACCATTTCCCTGCATTTGTATTCCAATTTGTGTAGTAGGAGCGGTATTGAGTAATCGTCAGATCGACAGCAAATGTGGCATGGCAATTGCTACCAGGCTCAACCACTGTTAATCCAAGCCGGTGAAGATAATTCTTCATCTCAGCGAGGATCTCTCTATACGAAGAATCCTCCAGTCAAACAACGTTTCCGGGTTATCAGCGGCAAAACTCCCGGTATATTTACCCTGCAATTCCACACAAACAGTAAGTACAGGGTTCCCTTTCCATCCTTTAATCGTCGGAGGCGGTTCAGGAAAGCTCGTGACAACCGGCGCGTTGACCAGATTTATACCATGCAGGTCAACCTGCAAGGCATCCACCCATCCTTCCAGTTCCGAGTTCGCTAATACCAGCAACCAGGTATCATCCTCTGTGCGGGCTTTCAAAATCAAAACGCCGCCTTCTGCAACGGTCTCAACCACTGGATAGGCGTCCCCGGGGCCGGTGCGTAAGATCGCCTGGTCAACATTAACCACAAGCGTTGGCTGCGGTGTGGGAGATGGCGTATTGGTAGGAGTGGGTGTACTCGTTGAAGTAGCTGTTGAGGTTAACGTAGGTGTAAATGTGGATGTGGGTACCAGTGTGGGCGTAAGTGTTGGGCCAAATAACTTTCCAGGTGCACATCCCGACACTATCAAACTTATCAAAATAACGACCCCAAATGAAGAATCGTAGATTTTGGAACGTTGCTTTGCTTTCATTTCTCCTCCTTTATTGTCACAGACGCTCTCAGCAACTTTGCAAGCAAGACGATGGGCTGCCTGCCTAACCGCCAATCTTGATCGGAACATTGGACGGCAAAGGAGGTTCACCTCTCAACGGTGTATTATACCTATATAAATTATCCCCTTGCCCCCTGCGCACCCTGCGGGTGGGCTTCGCACAGGACTTCCTCCGGTCGGGGGCACCAAGGAAAAATCGCCGGTGAGGCGATTTTTGATTCTGGCTAAAGAGATCTGTTCAGTGGCGTGAGAGGAGCGACCGTCCGCCAGAGCCAGTATAGGGCGGCTCATCGTACCTGATGGTGATTCCCCCAAAAAGTTAGGCCTCACTGACTTACAGTGATGCTACTTATCAGGTAGTCGAGACTGTTTATGGTGGGGAAAAACAAACCAGGTTCCTGCGCTTCGAGCGCGTCCCTCACATTGTTGACATAGGCATTGTAATTCTGGAACCAGCCCTCGTCGGTATAGCCTTCCGGCGGTGGGGGGAAGTTCACATGATCAGGCAGGATAGAACTGCTGATAGGCAGGATAACTGAAACCCAATATATGCTGTCATCGGTAAGACCCTGGAAAGTATAAAAGAGGGTTCTGTTGTCGATCGGATTTTTGCTCTCATTATAATGAGTGATAAACCGCAAGCCCTGCCCGCCATTGAATGAAATGACAGCTGCATGGCTGAAGAAAGTCTGGACCATGGGCAGGGGTGGCAGGAAAGGCAGTGCTCCACTGCTCCAGGTACCGCTGGAGATGAACATCTCCAGCTCAGATACGTGGCGTGGAAGAACATCAGGGAGCAACTCACTGAAGCGACTCACCGGGTAGATCCATATCTGGGGTGAAAACTGCGTGCGGGTCAGTGGGTAGTTCTGAATGACCAGCTCAGTGTGGGCGGGATAGGTGAAGATGTCCATCGGTATGTCAGAACTGCTGCTTTCGGGCACAGTCTCACACTCGTAGTCGCTGCCCAAGACAGGGTCTATGTAAAGTGAGAGCTCGTTGCAGGTGACATTCGCTAGCGGGAGAGGAAGAACAGTGGGCTGGGCGGGGGTGTCAAGCAGGCTACAGCCTGACATCATGACTATAGAGGTGAATAAGAAGATCAGGGCAAGGAGTTTTTTCATACAAATTCATCCAATATGATTTGTTGTCAGTACACAGCGATGTCGAGGCGTTTGGGCACGCTTTGTTGGGCAATTTGCTTTGGTCATCATTCTTTTTTTGTGCCCACTGAAAATCTACTTACTAATAAAAACTATGTACTGATGTATAGAGAATCATATTTGTTAAATCGTGAGGCAAGCTCCCGATAAGAATACTGCCTCGATTTGTTATTTGGTCGAACTGCTTACCAACGCCTTTGTATAAATCAATTATTCCCTGCTGAATTTCAGATTCAAACATTTTAATCATGCTTGTGTCGCGATGGGATCATGCGGGTAAACGACTTAATTTCGCAGAATCTTCTCCATCGGTTTTCCTTTTGCGAGTTCATCAATCAGTTTGTCTAAATAGCGTATTTTTTGCATCAGCGGATCTTCGATTTCTTCCACGCGCACACCACACACTACGCCTTTGATCAGCGAACAATTTGGATTCATGGCTGGGGCTTGCGCAAAAAAGGTTTCCAAATCATTTCCCTGTTCGATTTGCTGATGCAATCCCGCCTGGTTATAGCCAGTCAACCAGCAGATGGTTTGGTCAACTTCTGCTTTCGTACGATTTTTACGTTCTGCTTTTTGAAGGTAGAGTGGATATATTTCTGCAAATTTATATCCAAATACCCGATTATTAGACTTGTTATTCATACCTGAAAACACCTCCTAACTTATTGATTTGCAAGGAAACGCCTAACGGGCGGTCTTAGTCTCGTCGGCACAAGGGCTACACTATTTTCGGGGCTCATACCGCAGCGCCACCGCCCCCGAGGCGAACTCCAACCGGCCTACGAGCTTCAAGTCGAGATGCCTGGATAGCCCGGCGAACAACGTCGGTCCATGGCCCGCGAACCTGGGCTGCACCACGAACTCGTACTCATCGATCAATCCCAATTCCGCCAACGCCAGCGGGAGCTTCACACCTCCCACGTACAACCCATTACCCGGCTCCTGCTTGAGCCGCTGAACGGCCTTTTCCAAGTCCCCGCGCAGGAGCTCGGCATTCCAATCGACCCGGTCCAGGGTGCTCGAGACGACGTACTTCTTTGCGGCGTTGATCGTGCGATGGAAAGGCTCCATCCAATCAGGCTTCATCCCCTGCTGCCACGGAGGCCGCCAGGCTGACTCCATCATTTCGTAAATCACCCGGCCAAAGATGAGTGCATCGGCCTGGGCGAGGATCTCGGTTGCGTGACGATGCAATTCTTCGTCTGGGACGCCTTCACGATGGTCAATACACCCGTCCAATGTGACGTTGATGGAATACCGAAGGGGTCGCATAATGTAGGACCTCCTGAAAGGGCCGCCTAACTCGTGCCTGGGCGGATCGTATAAGTGCTTACGGGCGATCCGTGTAAAGCCCTAAAAGCGTGGGAGTTTATACGGCGGTGGAAAAAATTCGCGAGTTGCTTGAAGTATAGCAGGTCAAGTTAGCAGGTTCAATAGTACCCTTTCACCTGATCATTATCCCTATTACAGGATCCCTTGCACCGTGCGGGAGACAAATGCAAATCCGCCAGAAGAGATGGCGGATTTGTATTTTATGCCCAACGGTATGGTGCAGCCTTTATTTCTCTCCAAGAATGATATATCTCATTCTTGAAAGCAACTCATAATCCCAGATCTGTATTTCATAGGATATTTCCTGTGCCTTATACTTTTGATGGATCTGGTCGATCATCGAGAATGGAAATATTTTATTGTGGTCTGGAAGAACAACACGGCCATTCTCATCATCTCTGCACTTTATTCCTGATTCTATGGCCTTCTTCCAGTAGGCGGCGAAACTGTCGTTCAGGGTAAAGGTCATATTCTTCGTATCGTCAATATCCTGTATCTTGACCATGAGAACATGAGGCGCTATTACATTGTGATCTGTTCTTTGCTGCCCTTTTTCCATGGCTCTTTGTTTCGTGATGTTTGGGTAAAGGTAGAAGTAGACCGGGACTTTCTCCTTCAAGGGCCCGTATTCCCGAGTGTATCCTTCATATAATTCCCGCTCGACAAACAGTCTCCTCCGCAGATAATCCTGGCGATCGCTTTGCCTGTACCTGAACCAATACCACCCTTTTTGCGAGGCGATGGCATTGCTGATCTCGTCAATCCGGCAGGGATCTGCCATCGTGATCGTCTTGAAAAGATATTCTTTGTCATTGAAGAAATGAACAAGATATTGCAGGTCATCATCCATGTTTTTCTGATCCCAATTACACAGCCCTACCGAATGATCAGCGGCAGATAAGTGAAATACTGGTCGATGACGAAATGTCTGACGAAATCGGTCCCTAACGTCGCACCCAGCGTGTCGCGGATAGTCCCGCTGATCGTGAGAGTGTAATTGCCCGGCGGCAGACGCAGACCGCCGTTGATATTCAATGTGGTTGTATGAGTGATATTGTCATAGGTGGCGCCATTGACAAGATCGACAGGGGAACCGTCTCGCAGCAGGTGATAATTGCCGACAGTTTCCGCATCCACGGAATTCATAGTTTTACTGAAGACCACCAGCAACTGGGTGATCGCAGCGGTGGTATGCTCGGCTTCGACTATCTGTCCGTCGCCGGTATCGGCAACACTGTCGATCTTACCTACCGCAGGCGGCGCTTCAACCGTATGGGATACACCGGTCGAAGTGCTGCCATTGAAGTTGGCATCGCCACCATACGTTGCTGTTAGAGTCCTGGCTCCGATCGTATTTAATGTGAGGCCACAGGATGTGGCAGGCAGGGTAATCAAGCAGGAGTCGACCCCATCTGAAACCGTCACGGTCCCGGTAGGAGCGGTGGGCGCATTTCCATACATCCCGGTGACAGTTGCCGAGACCGTCACCGATCCGCCCTGCGTCGATGGATCGGGGAGGTCGGATGTGATCGCCGTTGTCGTGTTGGCCTTGTTGATGGTGATCGTGCGACTTAACACGTTGGAACCCGTGGTGGTGGAATCGTTATCCACCCTGGCATAGATCACCGTGCTGCCTGCACTGCCAGCACGGAAAGTGGCGGTGGCTGTCCCGGCAGATTGGATGGTTATCTGTTGCTCACTCAATGTACCAAAGTCGGCTCCCCAGGTTACAGGCCGGCCGATCATTTGTGTCAGATTCGCAATTGAAACAGATCCGCCTGCCGAGTTGGTCAAAAAGCTGGCGGTCAAGGCGGCAGTCTGGTTGGTCGCCAGCGTCAGCGGGTCGGGGGCGACGGTCAACTGGTCGCGCAGCCAGGGGGTGTAATCGAGCGACCCGAAATCGAGGACTACAGTATCGCAAGGCGCGGCAGACGGCCCGGTGCTGCAGCCCCACCAATTGTTCTCGGCAGTGACGGTGGAACCGTCGACGTAAATGCCACTGCCCGCAGTGGCTGTGTTACCCACGAACCGCGAATATGTAATTGTGACAGGATGGGAGAGATTGGCATAAATTGCACCGCCATAGTAGGCGCTGTTACCGGTAAAGACAGTCCTTTCGATATTTACCGAACCGCTGTTGGGGCGAGAGAAGATGGCTCCCCCATATTTGGACACGGTGGGAACCGTATTGTCTGTGAATGTACTGTCATAGATGTTAACGGTCACGTTGTTGCCATACACATTGAGCGCCCCACCATCGGACGTAGATGTGGTGCTCATGGTACGGTTGTTTGAAAAAGTCACATTTGTAAGGGTAAGGGTGTTGGTGCCGGTAGCGCTAGAGTCCACATTCATACCGCCGCCATAACTGGTCCGGCTGCGGTTGTAGGAGATCACGCAGTTCGTAAAGGTGGTCGAGTTACCCGAACCCGTAAAATATACATCCACGCCCCCACCAGTGAAAGCAAAGTCTGGATCACTGGTAGGGATGTTATTATCTCCGTAGCGGATGGTTAATCCCGAAAAACTGACCGTGAGGTTGGGATAAAGGCCGGACTGGTTGACCCCAAAAACCTTGTCCTGGATGCTGCCGGCATAGTTACCGTCCGCCGCTGCCTGGATGATGGTATTGGAGGCCCCGTTCCCGACGATGGTCATATTTGCGTTGATGTCCAGGTCGCCTGCAAGGGCGGTGTAATCGTTGCCAGTACGTGTCAGCACGATCGGATTGCCATTTAGCGAAGCAGCGAACTGGATGGTCGAGCTAGGGCGAACGTTGGCTTCCATGATGGCGGCGCGCAGCGAACAATTCCCGCCCGAATCGGCGCAGACTCCATTTGCTGGCACCACATCAATGGTATCGGCAGTTGTGTTGACGGTCATGATGAATGGAACACCGGCGTGCGCCGTCTTCGCTGGCAGCGCTGTGAATACCAGCCCGGCAAGGAACACGGCAGCTACAACGATCCGGGCAATGCGCCGGGTGAAACGAGACGCGAAAACAAAGCGAAAATTGGGCACGAATGACATGATGCACTCTCCTCAATGAAAGGTGTTTGTTGCGGTTAGATTTTGCTTGCCAATTTTAAGAAGTTTTGCCTGCTTACAGCCTGATTCCTACAAAAAGCACGTGCATTTCCAAACCCCAAAAATACCAGAAAAATGTCCGGGGAAGTCTACCTGTAAAATACCCTCTATCGATATTATCCGGCTAATCGGCCTCTATATGTATATTAATTCCATCACCTTAAATTGGCAAGCAGTTGTTGACGAAAAACCTGATTTGCCCGAAAACAGCAGACGTTTACCTTCTGGTACGGTAGAGTACTCAGGGCATCCACCCAATGGGGTATCTTGACCGCATCCCAATTCGGACATAGAATATCCGAATTGGGATGCTATATTGTGATACTTCTCCCTTCAAAGGCCGGTAATGATCGCTTACCTTTGGGGAACCGCGAGGTTGTATAGAAGGGTTCATACCTTGGAAACAGTGGATACTTTAATAATAGGCGCCGGTCAAGCCGGACTGGGTGTCAGCTATTTTCTTAAGCGGAATGGTCTTGACCATGTTGTTCTTGAGCGAGGGCGCGTTGGTGAAACGTGGTTATCCCAACGCTGGGATTCATTCAGGCTCAATACACCAACCGTCATGAATACCTTACCCGGGCTCCCAACCGCCGACCCGGTATCGGATGGTTTCTGGCCGCGCGACCAACTGGTCACCTATTTCGACCGCTACGTGAAACACTTTCAATTGCCGGTTCGAACGGGTGTCACAGTGCTCTCGGTCGAGAAGGCCGATCGGGAAGACGGGTTTCTCGTCAGAACGAGATCGGGCGGACAAGCGGAAAAGACTGTCGTAAGCCGCTCCGTTGTCATCGCATGCGGCAGCCAGAATGTGCCGAAATTCCCACATACCAGTTCGCGGATGCCGGGCGATATTATGCAACTGCATTCCGCTGACTACCGTGACGCGGCTGCATTACCTCCAGGCGCGGTCCTAGTCGTCGGCAGCGGCCAATCAGGCTGCCAGATCACCGAAGACCTACTTTCCGCCGGACGGACCGTGTATCTGTGTACCAGCAGAGTAGGCCGCGTGCCTCGGCGTTATCGCGGGCGGGATATGCTGGAATGGTGGGTCGATTTGAGGGTTTTCGATCAAACTTATGAAAATCTGAAGGATAAAGCCATCAGTCGAGCGTCGCAGCCTCATATTTCCGGTGTGGGACGCCACGGGCATACCATCAGCCTGCAGCAACTGGCCCGGCAGGGTGTTGTAATTCTGGGGCGTCTAGTGGATGTGAATGCAGACACCCTCATCCTGGGTGATGAGGCGGCTGCCAATGTACGATTTGCGGATGAGTTTTCGCAAAGCAAAAAGAATGATGTGGACGCCTATCTGGCTCGCACAGGAATTACGCCACCCCCACTCGAAGATGACCCGGCGGACGAACCTGATCCGCAGGCTGTGTGCGTTTCACCGCATCTTCAGTTGAACCTTCGTGCAGCAGGGATCAGCACGGTTATCTGGGCAACCGGCTTTACGACAAATTTTGACTGGATCCATCTGCCTACATTCACCGCAGAGGGAGTGCCTATTCAGGAAAGGGGAGTTTCGCCAGTGCATGGTCTTTACTTCCTTGGGTTTCCCTGGCTGTATAGTCGTAAATCGGGCATCATTTACGGGGTGGAGGAGGATGCCCATTACCTTGCCGATGCCATTGTAGATCAGTTACGCTAGGATTGCCCCCATTTCTTCCTTTAGAAAAAGGACGCGATCCAAAGATTTCGTTGCGCAGTAGCGTAATATCACTCTCTTAATTATGATATAATACATAAAATTTATCTTATAAGATGGAGGGAAACATATCAATATTTGCCCAACATATAAAAGACGACTGGATTGATATCTACCCGATCGACCGGGGGAATTTACCATCCATTCCCCAACAAACGGAATCATCCATAAAAAACTGGCAATGTGTCCGAGGGACAAAAAATGAAATCAAAAATTATCCGTACTATGAGCTTTTTTTTAGTCATTGTGATGATCCAGGCCTGCGGCTTAACAACTACAACGCCTCCCGTTCAGCAGGGCAAGTTCCTCCCACTCAACAGGGCAACGACATTCCGGGAACCGCCACGCCAGCCGCCTTCGTGGCTGAGACTGACGGTCCGGCGGGCTTCAGCGCCACACTCTCTGCTCCTGATATTGTGCAACTCGCCTGGGAGACTGTGGCAGATGTAGTTGGTTACAAACTTCAGGTTGTGGCAAATGGCCTAGATCCCCTGACCATCGCCTACTTGCCTCAAGATGCCACTCATTATGAGCACTTCCTGGCGCCCGAGTCGAGTCTGGTGACCTACCGTCTGCAAACGGTCACATCCAGCGGCCCGGGCGGCGTTTCGAGCCTGCAGGTGGCCACCCAGAGTCATGTCCCCAATCCGCTGGCAGTGCAGGCTTCCTTCTCGGAGGACGAGGCAGTCAGCGCAGTGATCGGTCCCGGGGGCGGCAGGATTGAAATAAGCGATGCGCGCGGCGTTACCTATTCACTTGTCATTCCACCGGCAGCCCTTATAACCGACCTGGAGATCAAAATGATCCCGGTGAGCGCGATCGATGGCTGGCCGTTGGATGGCAATTTTCTTGGCGGAGTGCGGTTGGAACCGGAGGGTTGGCTGCTCAATGAGGTCGCCTTTCTGACGATCCGCCTGCCTGATGCGCCCTCGCCTGATCTGACCACGGTAGGGTTCGCCTTCAACGGCAGCGGCGAGGAATTCCATCTCACACCGGCCTACCCCGAACTGTCCACTTCAGCCAGCCTGGGAACCGGCGGCGCCCGGCAGGCCAAACTCGCCCGGCAACAAGATAGCGGTGTTTCCAGCCTGCCGGTAGTGGAATTAAAACCAGCAGGCATCGGTGAGACGAGCGCGGATGCAGCCGCGGCGATGGCCGAGGAGCACGCCCCGACCGATACCAGCGATGCAGCCGATCAGAAAGCAGCCGCGACCGATGCCGCAGAGGAAGACCTGGCTCCGCTGCTCTCCAATGCAGAACTGGCTGAAATTGCCACGAATAACCTCCTGTCTCAGATCCTTAACGATATTCACGATTGCTACGATTTCAAACGCGCCGTAGGTTCCTTCCAGGGTTGGGAAAGCAAGGTTGCCGGACTTGGGGATACCAGCGGTTCCAGGGAAACGATCATGGAACAAATGGCAGAGAAAGCCGTCGAGACCATCGAAAAAGCCGCTGAGGATTGCGCCGAGGCGGAAAAAGGAGAGGTTCCCGGCTCAGTCCCCTGCGCCGAGAAGCTGATCGGGCAAATCCAATCACCCAGCAATTCATTCTATACAGAACTTCAGCAAAACATCACCAAGAACGCCGAATTGAAGCAACGATTCACTGATGCAGATAACAACTCCGAACTGTGCCCGCACAGTTTCAGCGTCAACGAAACCGCCAGCCTGGGATACACGTGGAAAAGCGGCTGCATTCCTTCGCTAGACCGTCCATACCAGGTGGCCTGGATCGGTACGGGCCTGGAGGGTATCTATCGGCTCTACCCCAACGAAGGAAATCCTTTTGCAGGCCGGATGAATGGTCAAGCAGTATTAGTAATGGGAGGCGGCTCGCTTACCATCGTATATGATGGCACCTACATCATCAAGGTCATCGAAGAGGATCAGCGGGGTTATCCAATAAACATGGATACATTCCTTACATATACACAGACGATCACAGCGTGTGGCGATGGAAAATGTAACACCGTCACCGAAAATGGAGACCATAGGATCCCAATACTGGTCCGCACCAAGCGCTGTGCCATCCCTTGAGTGCAAATATTCTGAGGGAAGAAGTCGCCGCAGGAATCAAAAACACCCGTCATTTACGGCGGGTGTTTGTAATCCCATCCGAGTTTTATCGTCCAATAAATATTCACTCGAATGCTATAATCTATTCCATCAGGATTTCTTATAAGGAGGTGATCTCTCAGGGGAATAAACACTATCTTTTCGAAAAACAACAAATAATCGTCAAACCATAGACGCATCACGGAACAGAATTATTGTTTTTTTACCTGACATGATGAGCAGCGTCATGATAACGCTGTTCAAAATTCAGCCAACGAAAGGAGTAAATACGATGAGTGAAGAGAGCAAGTGCCCAATACACAAACACACTACTGGCAGCGGCACGACGAACAAGGACTGGTGGCCGAACCAGTTGAATCTCGATATCCTGCACCAGCAATCCTCCAAGTCCAATCCGATGGGGGAGGACTTCAACTACGCCGAGGAATTCAA
Source organism: uncultured Chloroflexia bacterium (assembly GCA_963847105.1). GTDB lineage: Bacteria > Chloroflexota > Anaerolineae > Anaerolineales > Villigracilaceae > UBA877. The sequence continues at coordinate 150,825 of CAWJYP010000004.1, forward strand.
GAAGCTCGACCTGAAGGCTCTGAAGAAGGACCTGCATGAACTGATGACCCAATCGCAGGATTGGTGGCCGGCCGACTGGGGTCACTACGGCGGCCTCTTCATCCGCATGGCGTGGCACAGCGCCGGCACCTACCGCACCGGCGACGGCCGCGGCGGCGCAGGCAACGGCAGCCAACGCCTGGCGCCTCTCAACAGTTGGCCCGACAATGTCAATCTCGACAAGGCCCGCCGGCTGCTCTGGCCGATCAAGCAAAAGTACGGTCGGAAAATTTCCTGGGCCGACCTGATGGTTCTCACCGGAAATGTTGCCCTGGAATCGATGGGTTTCAAGACCTTCGGTTTCGCTGGCGGCCGGGAGGACATCTGGGAGCCGGAAAAGGACATCTACTGGGGCTCCGAAGACAAGTGGCTGGGAGATAATCGCTACTCCGGCGAGCGGGACCTTGAGAATCCGCTGGCAGCCGTGCAGATGGGTCTGATCTACGTCAACCCGGAAGGGCCAAACGGTAATCCGGACCCGGTTGCCTCGGGCCGCGATGTCCGCGAGACTTTCGCGCGCATGGCGATGAACGATGAAGAAACCGTGGCTCTGACCGCCGGCGGCCATACCTTCGGCAAGGCCCACGGCGCGGGCGACCCAACTCTGGTCGGCCCCGAGCCTGAAGGCGCCCCCATCGAGCAACAAGGGCTGGGCTGGAAAAACCAATTCGGCACAGGAAAAGGCGTTGATACCACATCCAGTGGAATCGAAGGCGCCTGGAAGCCCAATCCCACCAAATGGGATAACGGCTACCTCGACATGCTGTTCACCTACGAGTGGGAACTGGTCAAAAGCCCGGCAGGCGCCTAACCAGTGGGTGGCGAAGGACGTCAAGCCGGAGCACATGATCCCTGACGCGCACGACCCGTCCAAAAAGCACCCGCCGATGATGACCACGGCAGACATGTCGCTGAAACTTGACCCAATCTACGAACCGATCGCCCGTCGCTTCCAGCAGGACCCACAGGCTTTCGCGGATGCCTTTGCCCGGGCCTGGTTCAAATTAACTCACCGCGATATGGGCCCGCGTGCCCGCTATCTCGGCCCGGAAGTTCCGACCGAAGAACTCATCTGGCAAGACCCCATCCCTGCCGTCAATCACAAACTGATCGATGCAAAGGACATCGCCTCCCTCAAGAGCAAGATCCTGGCTTCCGGCCTGTCTGTCCCGGAGTTGGTTTCGACTGCCTGGGCATCGGCGTCCACCTTCCGCGGCTCCGACAAACGCGGCGGCGCCAACGGGGCGCGCATCCGCCTGGAGCCGCAGAAAGATTGGGAAGTCAACCAGCCGGCCCAACTGGCGAAAGTGCTCAAGACACTGGAGGGCATCCAAAGCGTATTCAACAAGGCCCAGTCCGACGGCAAGCAAGTCTCAATGGCCGACCTGATCGTCCTGGCGGGTTGCGCGGGCGTCGAGCAGGCCGCCAAGAATGCCGGTTACGATGTAACGGTGCCCTTCGCGCCGGGACGCATGGACGCTTCGCAGGAGCAAACCGATATTGGTTCCTTCTCCGTGCTCGAACCGAAGGCAGACGGCTTCCGCAACTATCTCAAAGCCAAATACGCCGTCACAGCCGAGGAAATGCTGGTGGACAGGGCACAATTGTTGACGCTGACCGCTCCCGAAATGACGGTACTCCTTGGCGGGATGCGTGCCCTGAATGCCAATTTTGGAGGCTCCCGGCACGGCGTCTTCACCAAACGGCCCGGGACGCTCACGAATGATTTCTTCGTGAACCTGCTCGACATGGGTACCGTGTGGAAGGCTGTATCGGAGGAGGCGGATGCGTTCGAAGGTCGTGATCGCGCAACAGGCGAACTCAAGTGGATCGCTACCCGTGTCGACCTCATCTTCGGCTCGAATTCCCAACTGCGGGCTCTGGCGGAAGTTTACGCATGTGCGGACTCACAGGAGAAGTTCCTGCAAGATTTTGTTGCGGCGTGGAACAAGGTGATGAACCTGGACCGTTTTGACCTGGCTTGATCGGAGATGCTATTCGGTTCATCGGATTGAATTGCATAAACAAATAATCCACCACGAAAGGCGGATTCAGATTCCCGAACTATCTCTTCCCCACTCGATACACAAGAATTCTCGGAAAACGTGGGTTTTGTTTCTATAAACTTTCAAGATATGTTTGTAAATGCCTGGCAGCCAGCCGGAGTGGCTCTGCCTGGTGATAGGTCCTGCTCATAAGGATCCCACCCTCAACCACTGTGGTCACGTACAGCGCCAGTTCTGTCGCCTGGATTTCAGTGCATCCACCGGCAAGAAATTTATCTTTGAAGGCAGACAGGATCAACTCGAACGCGTCCCGGCAAGCCTGATTGATCGGCTCACTGGTCATGGCTGTCTCGATGGATGCAGTCGTCAATGGGCTGCCAGAACCAAACCCGGAAGATTCCATGTTCTCTGCCATTCGGATGAGGAAGCGCTGGACAGCCTCAGCCGGGCTCGGAAACTGATCCAGAAGTCCACGTAAACGCCCTGCGATGACCTTGCCTGACTCGAGGATCGCCTCTGCACCGATCTGTTCCTTACCCTCGGGGAAATAGTAATAGACGGATCCTTTAGGCGCGCCGCTCTCCCGGATGATCTCATTCACACCAGTGGCATGGTAACCCTGTTTTTCGATCAAGCGGGCCATGGTCAAAAGAATATTCGCTCGTGCATCCGACATGCTGTTACCATCCTGATTAGATTTATTATAGCGACCGGTCTATATATTGTCAATTCTGCTATTTGGCTTTATACTCGGCGTTTAATTGTCAGACAATTAATTGAATCATGCATTACTTTACTGGTACTTCATTGTTATTCTTTGCCTTCTCAATGAAATTCACAATCCAAAACAGTTTGAAGGAGAGAAAAGATGAATGACAAGATACTCGTTACCTATGCCAGCCGCACCGGCTGGACCGTTGGCGTGGCCGAGGCCATCGGCAAGACGCTGGCTGAAAGAGGCGCATCTGTGGACGTGTTGCCCATGCGCGAGGTGAAAGATCTTTCAGTCTACCACGCAGTGGTTGCCGGCAGCGCCATCAACGGCGGGGAATGGCTGCCGGAAGCCATGCAGTTTGTGCAGACGAACAAGACGGCGTTGAACAGTATGCCATTTGCAGCCTTTCTCGTCTGCATGACACTGACCATGCGCAACGCCGCCCAGTACCGCAGCCATGTGGCGACCTGGCTCGGGTCTGTCCGCGCCCTGGTGCGCCCTGTCAGCGAAGGTCTGTTCGCAGGCGGACTGGATATTAAGAAAATCCCCTCTGCTGGTGACCGGCTCAAGTTCCGCCTGAGCGTTTTGTTTGGTGCGTGGAAAGAAGGCGATCACCGCGATTGGGAAGCCATCCGCAAATGGGCCGAGGATATAAAACCGTTGTTGTCGAAATGAAAATGGAGCATCAGGTGAATATTATGACAAGCAAATTAGATCAATCCGCAAATAATGAATATCCTACAACATCTTCGCTCCGGGTTGGTTTCTATGCCGCCATCGTGACCGCTGTAATCACCGTCATCACCTTTGGATTTGCCATCACCGCCATCCCCATTTCGGGTGCAAACTGCCTGACAGACTGCATAGAATATCCATATTTGGATACTATCTCCCAGTTCCCCAAAGATTATTTATGGATGCTGCCTGCGCTCCTGATGATCCTTTCCTACGTTGTCTTGATGGTTTCCGTTCATGCGAATGCGTCCCATGACAAGAAAATATTTGGTCAAATTGGGCTGGCCTTTGCCATCATGGCGGGATTGATCCTGTTGGGCGACTACTTTGTCCAGTTTTCCGTTGTTCCAGTCAGCTTGATGCACGGAGAAACGGAAGGAATAACCATGCTGACCCAATACAATTCACATGGACCATTCATTGTGTTGGAAGAACTGGGCTATCTGATGATGGCGTTCTCATTTTTATTCATCGTCCCTGTATTTTCCGGCAAAAACCGCCTGGAGAGGGCTATCCGGTGGGTCATGATCATCGGTTTTGTCCTGACCATGGTTTCCCTGGCGGCAGTTTCCTTCAGCCATGGATTGAACAGGCAGGATCGATTTGAGGTTATTGTCATCTCCATTGATTGGCTGGTACTGGTCATCAACGGGATTCTGTTAAGCGTGCTGTACAAAAAACAGCTGAAAGCAGCTGGTCACGCGTAGCGCATATGAAGCGATATTCATTGAACCAATGCTATTTGTGGTATTGCATTTGGTAGAATAGCCGGATGATCCTCAAAAGAATACAACTTGGCCTGATCCACGTGGCAGTCGCCATGACACTGGTCCCAATCAACAGCACCCTCAACCGGGTGATGATCCGCGAACTGGCCCTCTCGGCCACGCTGGTGGCGGTTATGGCTTCGCTGCCTTACCTCTTCTCCCCTATACAAGTGGCTGTCGGCGCTTTCTCCGACCGGCATCCCTTGTTCGGGCGGCGGCGCACGCCTTACATCCTCCTGGGTCTGCTCCTTTGCGTTGCCGGGGTGGTCATCTCACCCTGGGCAGCCTTCCGCCTGGCAGAAGGCGGCTGGATCGGCCTCCTGACCGGGCTGCTGCCCTTTCTGGCCTGGGGGATGGGCTACAACCTGTCGGCGGTCTGTTATCTGTCGCTGGCATCCGAACTCTCCAGCAAGCAGGGGCACGGGAAGACCATCTCAGTGATGTGGTTCATGATGATCGTCAGCATCATCCTGACCGCCGTGAGCCTGAGCCGCATGGTGGACCCGTACACACCAGCGGCGTTGACGGCCGCCTTCCGGGCCATCGGTCTGGCGGCGCTGGTGCTGGGCGGGCTGGCCCTGATCGGCCTGGAACCGCGCACAGGTCCAGCCGAACCGGGAGAGGAGCATCTCACGTTCCGCCGCATGACAGCTGCCATCCTCGGCAACCCGCAGGCGCGGCGGTTCTTCGTCTACTTGCTGCTGCTCCTGGCGGCAATCCTGGGGCAGGATGTACTGCTCGAACCTTTCGCAGCCGAGGCTTTCAACTGGTCGGTCACCCAGACAACCCGGCTGACCTCGCTGTGGGGCGGGGCCGTGCTGGTTGCCATCCTGGCGGCGGGAGCGCTGGAACAACGCTTTTCGCGCCGGCAGGTGGCCCAAACTGGCAACCTGGGCGCCCTGGCGGGATTCGTGTTGATCCTGGCAGGCGCGTGGATGCGGTCACCGGCGGTCTTCTACGTGGGCGTGACCTTGCTAGGAGGCGGAACGGGTCTCTCGACCGTGGCGAACCTGGCGCTGATGTTCGACCTGACCCTGCCCGGGCAGGTGGGCCTGTTCGTAGGGGCATGGGGGTTTGCCAATGCGCTCTCGCGCCTGACCGGTTCCATCCTGGGCGGGGTCGTGCGAGACCTGGTGACGGCGATCAGCGGGAATGCGCTGGCGGGCTACCTGGTCGTGTTCGGCATCGAGGCAGGGATGCTGCTGGCAGCGGTGTTCATGCTGGGAGGGATCAATGTTAAAGCCTTCCAAAAAGCGGCTGCAACACCGCCAGTGCTGGAGCGGGTCAACTTGATGGATTGACACTTCGCCCAATCAAGGCGACGCTTTTACTGGGATTTTTCCCCCGTCTCTGAGAAAAATATTCTTGTTATTCAAATCTTTTCACGAATATTTGTGTTATATTATGCAGATAGCGAATGCTATCTCCACCAAAGGCTAATCGTTTTTGTAACCCTAAAAGGAGAGAATAATGAAACTCACCCCCCCGAAAGTCATTACATTCTGGATTGCAGTCATCTTGGGCGTTCTCGGTTTTGTTGGCGCATTGGTCACCATCCCGTTGGTGTCCGCCAATGCCATTTGGTTCATCTTCGCCGGTTTTGTTCTGCTCGTGCTCGGTCTTTTGGTGAAGGGTCTCTAAATTTTTGGCCCCTTTGGTGGAATAGCGAATCAGGGCTTCTCAAATTTGAGGAGCCCTTTTTGTTTGAAAGGGAGTCTCGATTAATTTGTTGACACTTCCAACCCAGCCTCGACATCATCATTTCAAAACGATATGCAATTCCCATACACAATCCATCATTGATAAGATACAATAATATGTAGTGATATTGGGTATTTTGCCCAAATCCCTTTCCAATCATCGAAGACTGCTGAAATCTTTTCCGGAGGGACACCAAATTATGCGCGCTCATTTCATTCGTAGAGCGGGTATTCTTGCATCGGTTCTGGCGCTATTATCATCGGTCATGGTTGTCCGCCCCGTTAGTGCATCCGCGCCGGCGGTGCCTCCCGGCTGTTCCGCGGCCAGTACGACTAATTTTACCAACGGCACTCCTGTTGCCATCCCCACCGGCCCGGCAGTTGTCAGCTCGACCATCACGGTTTCAGGGTTAGGCCTCTATTTGTGGGATGTGGACATGGAATTTTTCCTGACCCACACGCTTTCGGCCGATCTGGATATCACCCTGCAATCACCGGCCGGGACTATCGTTACCCTGACCTCCGATAACGGTTCCAGCAATGACAACGTTTTTACCGGCACCCTGTGGGACGATGACGCCGATCCCGCCGGTCAGGTACCTTACACGCTCGGAAGAGCGATGGCTACCGACCATACGTACGTCAACCAGACCCTGGCCTCCCCACTCGTGCCGGAAGAGGCTCTGAGCGCCTTCATTGGCGAAGATCCCAACGGTGACTGGGTATTAACTATTTCGGACGATCTGGCCGGCGACGGCGGTTCGTTGGACTCCTGGTCGCTAACGTTGACCACTTTACCCGCGTCGCCTACCCTCAACAGCGCTACTTCCACCAATAATACTCCTACGTCCATTCCCAGCGGGCCGGCAGTTGTCAGTTCGACCATTAACGTTTCAGGCGCACAACCTTTTCTGGCGGATGTAAACCTGATCACCAATCTCACACACACCTTCGCAGCCGACCTGGATATCACCCTGCAGTCCCCGACCGGGACGATCGTTACCCTGACCACCGATAACGGGATCGGTAACGATAATGTTTTCAACGGCACTTTGTGGGACGACGATGCCAATCCCGCCGGTCAGGTGCCCTACACCACCAACAACGGTCTGGTAACCGACCATGCGTACGTCAACCTGACCCTGGCCTCCCCGCTCGTACCGGAAGAGGCTCTGGGCGCCTTCATTGGCGAAGATCCCAACGGCACCTGGGTGATGACTATTTCCGACGATCTGGCCGGCGACGGCGGTTCGTTGGACTCCTGGTCGCTAAACCTGACCCTGGCCAATTGCCTGCCCGTCGCCGTTAACCAGGCTGCCACTCAAGCCGATCCAACCAACTCCAGCCCGATCCTCTTCACGGCAGTTTTTGGCTTACCAATCAATACGGCTACATTTACTGCGCCTGATGTCACCCTGGGCGGAACAGCCGGTGCGACAACTGCGGTCATCACTGAAATAGCTCCCAACAACGGCACCGCCTTCGAAATCTCCGTCAGCGGCATGAGCGTGGATGGCACCGTCACCGCTTCCATTGCTGCCAACGCCATTCAGGACACTCTAGGCGGCAATAACTCCCCCAGCAGCAGCACCGACAACGAAGTCACCCTGGTCCTGCCTGCGACGGTGACAGGGGTAAGTTCACCCGCTGCAGACGGTTTCTACACGGTTGGGGCTTCCATCCCGATAACGGTCACTTTCAACAAACCCGTGACTATCACAGGACCGGGAACACCACGGCTGACGCTTGAAACAGGCCTGACCGATGCTATTGCCGGCTACGTGGCCGGCAGTGGATCAGCCACCTTGACGTTCACATACACGGTCCAGGCTGGAGAAATGTCCCCAGACCTTGATTACGCCGGAACGAATGCGCTCGCATTGAATGGCGCGATCATCCGGGATGCCGGTGGATTCGATGCCATCCTGACACTGCCCGCTCCCGCAGGGGCAGGTTCCCTGGCAGGAAATAAAGCCATCGTCATCGACACCATCAATCCCGTCGTCGTGGCCGGACCGAATACGGTCCCGGCAAATGGCTCGGTCCTGACCGGCGATATCAACACCCTGACCGTCCAATTCAACAAGGATGTTGTCCACGACGGCAGCGCGGACGCGGCAAACAACACTGCCAATTATTTGCTGGTGGAAGACGGCCCAACCAATATATTCAACACAAGTGCGTGCGGCCCGCTGCCCGCTTTCGGTCCCCAACCTGATGATGCAGTGATCCTTGTCGACAGTGTAGCCTACGATCCGGCTACGTTTGTAGCCACCCTGTCCATCAACGGGGGCGTGCCTTTGCCGGATGGACGCTATAGCCTGTTCGTCTGTGGGACAACTTCCATCCTCGACCCGGTCGGGAACGAGTTGAACGGCGGAGCGGATTCGGTCATCACCTTCACAGTGACCACGCCTGCACCCGCAGTCGTTCCAGCCACCGGCTTCCCGGTGGGACAGGATACAAGCCTGCCCGTCCAACCGGCGGATATGGCCTACGCGGACCTGGGCGACTTGTGGTTGGAGATCCCGCAACTGGGCGTGAAAATGCCCATCGTTGGCGTCCCCCAAACAAACGGCACCTGGGATGTCTCCTGGCTGGGTAAAAATGCCGGCTGGTTGGATGGCTCGGCCTTCCCGACCTGGAACGGCAACTCGGTGCTAACCGGTCACGCATGGAACGCAGATAATACCGCCGGACCGTTCGCCCGCGTGAATACCCTCTGGTGGGGCGACAGGATCGTCGTCCATGCCGGGGGCGGTGAATATGTGTACGAAGTCCGCAGCGTGCAGCAGATATCACCGGGAAACACGGCGGCCATGCTCAAACACGAAGATCTGCAGTGGCTTACGCTGGTCACCTGCCGCGCTTATGATCAGGCCAGCAACACCTACAAGTACCGGCTGCTGGTCCGGGCAGTGCTGATCGAAGTTAAGTAGTATTTGAAGAATATGGAACAGGAGATCCCCCGGCTGGTAACCCGGGGGATCTTTTTTTGGCGAAGTTTTACGGCCTACCCCATTTCATCCACCAACAGCCGATTATCATCTGCCTTCACGACCCGCTCAGCCTGATGGATGAGTTTGTTGAGGCTGCGGCCGCAGCGCAGGTCCGCGTTAGGGGGCAGGTAAGCAGACGGCACGGGGGTTGGCCGTCCGTTCAGGGAAATATTGAAGCAAGGCGACCAACGCTCGATCAACTCCCGCTCGGCGGCGCAGAGATCATACCCCACAGAATTGAATTGCTCGGATTGCGAACTCAGCAATTCAATGGTGAATTTCATCGAGACCGGCCAGTTGGCCCAGACGAACCGTCCCATGATCGAGTGTCCGTGGAAACCATTGAGCAGGTGCTCCCAGACCCGCGCAAAAGCAAGCTGCGATTGGCCAACGTAGAAGACGACTGCTTCGTCCCGAAAGATGTACAGATCCAACTCTTTCCAATCAGGCGGGCAATGCTCGATCAAGAGAAATCGTTTCAGGGGCAGGGCTATCTGTTGGTCATTCATAGGCTGGTTTTTTTGACGAAATGAGCGAATCGTTTCGATGCAGTTAAATTGTATCCCAATCCTGTTATCGTGAGAATAAAAAATCCGCCGGGGAAGGCGGATTGATGATTATAAAACTTGTTTACGGGGAAAATAAGCCTTGCCTCACCCCGGCTTTTTAGCGCCGCAAGAACTCGCGGATGATCAATTCGGTGGGCACGACGATGGAAGCGGATTGTTGATGGTTGAATTGTTCTTTCAACAATAAGACCTGCAGAGCGAACGAAGCCATCTGCCTTTTGGGCACATCCACCGTGGTCAGGCTGGGGCGGATCATCTCAGCCATGTCGATATTGTCGATGGATACGATGGCAACATCCTGGGGAACTCTTATCCCATGATCGTGCAAGGCGGCGATGGCACTGATGGCACTCTCGTCGTTGGCGGCAAAAATGGCGGTAGGGCGGGGGTGCAGGTTGAGGATCTCGACGGTGGCATTGTAGGCCGAGGACAATACGCGCGAGGGGTCCAGGGTGATGATCAGATTTTCATCGTAGGGCAGGTTGTAATCCGCCAACGTCTGGCGGTAGCCGGTCAGGCGGGCGTCCTGGATGGCCAGGAAGGCGATGCGTTGGTGGCCCAATTTGATGAGATGTTCAACCGCCTGGCGGGCAGCCATGGCCCGGTCGAATATGACCGTGGGCCAACCTTTGATGGGTTCCTCCAGGCAGACCACATTGTCAACCCGCCTGGCGATCTCATCGAGGATTTCCACGTATTCGGGTTTGGTGGTGATCATGGCAGGCAGGATCAGGATCAACGCTGATATTTCGTCCCGGTGAATATTCTTATTGAAGAAAACCGGGTCGGTCAGCGCATCGAAGAAACTGAAGAAACGGACTTCCTGCCCCAGACGGTGAGCCTGTTCGAATAAACCGGACAGGATCATGTTGTAATAAGGACGTTCCAACACATTGAAACTTTGCCCGCCGGCAACGATCCCGAGCGTTTTTTGGGCCGAGGAGGCGCCGCGCTTCAACCGCTGGGCATGCTTGTTGGGTCGATAGCCCAATACCTGGATGGCCTCCAGCACGCGTTCACGGGTTTCGGCTGACACGTCGCGGGGACCATTATTGATGACGTATGAGACCACCCCTCTGGATACGCCAGCCCATCTCGGCAACATCGTCTTGTGTGATGATCTTATTATCGGGCATGACAGATTTCCTTTACGAAATAAGCGCCTTTCTACAAAACACCACTGCAGGCACTTGGGTTCATAAAGCAAAGACTCCCGAAGAAAATGTGAAATCTTTCCTCTCCAACCTGATCATTTGTCAGGGTGCGACGGTTTGGAGGGTAACCGAGGCGGCAGGCAGACCCGGCGCGCTGGCGCGGACGACCACCTTCCCGGCGCGATGGCCCGCTTTTACCAATAATGCTGCCTGACCTCCAATAAGAGCGAAGGGGTTTTCACCGATCAACTCCGCTTCCCCATCCAACTCGAATGTTACCACGGTCGTGGAATACGGGAGAGGGTTTCCGTACTGGTCGGTGATGCGGAAGATCAAACGAGTCATATCGGCGCCGTCCGCGACAAGTTGGGCTGTATCAGTGGAGAGTTCCAGGCGTTTGGGAAGGCGGCTGCTGGAGATCCACTGTTCGGCGACGGCCTTCCCGTCCAGATAGCCGACCAGGTGAAGGTCGTGGAACTGCCGTTGACCCCAGGCGCTGTACTTATCCAGCCCGCGGATGGTGAAGGGCGGGTGAGCCAGGTGGGGGAAGGCCTGCCAATCGGGCTCGAATTTTCCAACCATGATCTCGCCGATGACCACTTCGATCTCGTCGCAGTTGCTGAAGACGGTCAGGGGGTTATTGCCGCCGCCGGAGCGGTCGCCCATGGTCCAGTGCGTGGCGGCCTGGAGGACGATCTGTTTGGAGGCCGGCTGCTGGCTTTTGTAGAAATAGGCAGCCCACTTGGGCAGGCGGAAGATATCCATCACACCGTGGTAGCAAATTCGGTCACCTGATCCAAATTCGATATGGGTGGCGTAATCAAATGCGCACCAGCCAATCGCCCCGGCAATTTTCTTATTGCCGCTTTGGAGATTGTGGATATTGGCATGCAGCAGGGCATGATCGATCAGCCGTTCTTCATGGTCCCAGATCTTGGTGGGGAACATGTGCCCGGAAAATTCGGTGATGAGGTAAGGGGTGTTATTTGGCTCCAGCACCGTGTTGGAAAAATCGTTGTAGGTGAACACATCCTCGAGGAAGGAACTGTCACGGATGCAGCGAACGCCGCCGGTCTGGCGAGTGGGGTCCAGTTTATGGGCGAGGTCGTTGGTGCGTTTGTAGAACGGGTCATTATCCTCGGATTCATTGATCCGCACCCCCCACAGGATCAACGCCGGGCGATTGCGGTCGCGTTCGATCATGACCTTGAGTTCATCCAGGCAAATATCCTGCCATGCCGGGCCGCCGATATGCTGCCAGCCGGTGATCTCTTCAAACACCAGCAAGCCGATCTCGTCGCAGCGATCCAGGAAGTGCGGCGATTGAGGGTAATGGGACGTGCGGACGATATTGCAGGCCAAGTTCATTTTTGATGATGTCGGCATCCAGGCGCTGCAGGCGGGGCGGAGCCGCCGGACCGATGAAGGGGTAGGTCTGGTGGCGGTCCAGGCCGACGAGCTGCAGGCGTTCTCCGTTCAGGTAGAAGCCGCCATCCGGGCGGAAGATGGCCTCCCGAAACCCGAAGCGGGTGGAGAGGCTGTCAATACTTTGTCCATTCGAGAGGAGGGAAACGCTGACGGTATAGAGGGCGGGTTCATCCAGTGACCATACGTGAACGTCCGGCAGAGGATCAAAATGAAGAGTAGTTAACTCATCCTCAACTGGAGAGCGAGTGGCTGCCACTTCATGACCAAGTCGATCCAGCAGCACCGCCTCCAGCGTCAACTGCGGAAGGACCTGGTTCAGTTGGACATCACAGGCAAGGCGCGGGGCTGTGAGGACATCGGATGGTTTCACAAAAATATTTTCGATGTGGGTCTGGTCCATGAAGGTGAGATGGACATCCCGATAGATGCCGCCGAAGGTCAAGTAGTCGACCAGGTGACCGTAGGGCGGGACATCGGTCCGCTCGGTGGAATCCACGTACACCGTCAGGAGGTTCTCTCCGGGCTGGACCGCGGAGGTTATGTCCACCGAAAAGGAAATAAAGCCGCCCAGGTGTTCACATAGAAGCATTCCATTCATATAGACGGTACAGGCGATCATGACCCCATCGAAATCCAGAAAGATCAACTGGCCGGCGGGAATGGCAAGGTTAAATCGTTTGCGGTAGGTGGAGATAAACTGGTACTCTTTGTTGTCAAAATTATGATGGGGAAATATCTTATTCGGATGCGGCAAAGTAACAGGCTCGAATTGCTCATCCGGAGCATCGAGGCTCAATTTATTAGCACAATAAAGCCAGTCATTATTGAATAAGGAACGTTTTCTCATTGTTTCCATTCTTCCAATTTATTGGTTGGCTCCTTATTCGGAGAGTTCACATGAATTCAAAATTTCTTGAAGGCATCTTGGCCGACTTAATGATCGCTGATATCCCGACACTGAAGGTCGCCTGCGGAATGAGTCTCCCCCTTTTTTCCCTTTTCAAAATTCCGAAAGAGGGATAACCTGTCAAATGTCAGACATATTTTAGCCTTAACTTGACTTTCTTCCTAAAATAAGTATAATCATTATTACACGTGATGTCAACACGCGTTGATTTTTTTGTAAGGGAATTAGCAGGTTTCAAGGAATTTCCAATATGGTCGCCAGTATGCCCGGAAGAATCCGGGTGTACTAAAATATTCGTCTCTCTCTGATAGGAGGATCTATAAATCGCAAGTGGTTAACTTTGTCCACGCTTTTGATCGTTGCCGCCCTCGCACTGACGGCATGCGGACCAAAAGCAACCCCGGTGGCAACTAAAGCGCCGACCGTACCTCCCACCGCAGTCGCAACTGAAGCCCCCACCGTACCCCCTGCGCCGTCAGCCCAATTGAAGATCTGGGCGGACGATACCCGTGCTCCCATTTTGCAGGCATTCGCAGATGACTTCCTGGCACAATACAATGTGGAGCTGGTCGTTGAGGACCTGGGCCGTGTGCAAGATATCCGCACCCCCATGATCACCGCCGCTCCGGCTGGTGAAGGTCCCGACATTTTCATCGGTGTCCATGACTGGCTGGGCGCGATGGTAGAGAGCGGCCTGGTAGCCCCCATCGACCTGGGCGCCAAGGCAGATGAATTTGTACCCCTGTCGTTGGACGCTTTCACCTATACCGATGGCAAGCTCTACGGTGTGCCGTACGCCACCGAGAACCTGGGGTTCTTCTACAACACCGAGCTGGTCGCTGACCCCGCCCACCACCTGGGATGAAGTCCTCGAAGTTGGCAGAACCCTGCAAAGCAGAAGGCAAAGTCAGATACGCCTTTGCCATGGCAGGCGGCGGCTATGAGAATTTGCCCGTCCTGACCGCCTTTGGCGGCTACATCTTTGGCCTGGATGCCAACGGCGCCTGGAATCCCAATGATGTTGGCCTGGACAGCCCCGGCATGATCGCCGGCGTCACGTATTTGGCCGATGCTGCTGCCGAAGGTCTGATCCCCACCACCGCCGACTATGAAACCGCGCACTCAGTTGTTTGAAACCGGGCAAGGTTCCTTTCCTGATGGCCGGCCCGTGGGCGCTGGATCGCATCCGCGCTTCTGGTGTGCCCTATAAAGTGACAACCTTCCCCGACAATGGCGCTCCGTTCCTCAGGCGTGCAGGGTTTCATGGTCAACGCCTTCAGCGAGAACGTGCTCCTGGCCCAGACCTTCCTGACCGAGTACGTCGCCACCGAAGAGTTCATGCAAGAGATCTATGAAACCGGACTGCGCCCCTCGGCCTTCAAGTCTGTGCTTGCGAAGACCGCCGATCCCGACCTGCTGGCCATGGGACAGATCGACAACGCCATCCCCATGCCCAACATCCCCGAGATGGGCTCCGTCTGGAGCGCCTGGAACAACGGCATCGCCCTGGCCACCGCCGGCGACGCAGACACCTGAGGCAGCCATGACAGATGCCGCCAACCAGGTGCGCGCCCTGATCCAGGGCGCACTGGCTGGCATGGTCAACCTGCCCGGCAGCTACCAGGATAAGGCTGGCTGCGGCGCCCAGTGGGACCCTGCCTGCGAGGCGACTGCCATGGTGAAGGGTGACGATGGGCTCTACACCCTCACCGTTCAACTTCCTGCGGGAGAGTATGAGTACAAAGTCGCCCTGGATGGCGCCTGGACTGTGAACTACGGTTCGGATGGCGCTCAGGATGGCCCCAACTACAAGCTCAGCCTGACCGCTGACAGCAAGGTGACCTTCACCTACAATCCAGAAACACAACTGGTGGAAACCGTAATCGAAGTAAGCAGTACTATCGAATAAGAAGGCCGGGAGACTTCCCGGCCTTCTTTTCTTCAAGTAAAATAGATTAGATCTGTCCGAAAATCACCACCTGAACCAACTTATTCGTGCACTTATAGAATTTTCGGTTACAGAAATGCAAGGAGGTGAAGACATGACTTCCATTGCCAACCCGAACGTGTTCCAAAAAGCCCCCCCTTCCAAAACATTCCTATCGAACCTGCTGAAATTGGCGATCCTGATCGCTGGCAGATATCGCCGTTGTCTGGTTCATCATCGGCTGGTCAACCTTGGGTTACTATCCCCTGGTGGCCGTTTTCCTCATCATTGCAGTCTTCGTCAATTTTGTCGTACTGCGGAAGCAAGCCTATCCTCTGCGCTGGATGGTGGTGGGGCTGGTATTGATGGCGCTTGTTTACCATCTACCCGATCTTCTTCACCGTCTGGGTTTCATTCACCAATTATGGTGAAAGCCACCTCATCACCAAGCAGCAAGCCATTGACCAGATCCTGAATGAAAAATATCTCCCACCGGACAGGCAAGTCATATACCTGGACAGCCTTCAAATCTCCGGATGGTGATTATGCACTGTGGCTGATGGATCCGGACGGGAAAGGCTTCCTGGCCAAACCCGGCGAGGCGCTCACCCAGCCCCAGCCCGGCGAGGCCGGCGTCGGCGCGCTGGACGAGAAAGGCATCCCTGAAACCATGGAAGGCTACCAGAGCTTGAATCCCTTCCTGGCGGCGACGGATACAAACCATCACGCAAATCCTGTTCGGCGAAGAGGGCAAAACCATCCAGGTCCGCTCGCCGACGGAAGCGGCAGAATTGCTGCCCCTGTATGTCTTTGATGCCGAGCAGGATGCCATGATCAACCAGGAGACCGGGGTGGTCTATAAGAACCTGCGCGGCATATTTACATCATCTGCCGGCGCAGCAGCTGCGACCGGGTTTTGTCTCCATCGCTCAGGGCCAACAATTTCAGGGATTTCTTCATCAGCCCGGCCCTGCGCGGCCCACTGGTCCAGTTGGTGACCTGGAACTTTGCCTTTGCATTCTTCAGCCTGTTGTTCAATTTTGCTCTGGGGCTGGCGATTGCCATCCTGTTCAATGATCCCTACTTCCCGTTCAAGAAGCTCATCCGCTCCTTCCTGATCATCCCCTACACGGTGCCGGCGCTGATCACCATTTTGATCTGGCGCGGCATGCTGAACCCGCAATTGGGGGTGATATCGCGCATGCTGGAAGGATTGTTTGGCTGGTCTCCGCCCTGGTTCACCGACCGGTGGTGGGCCAAAGTGGCCATTTTGATCGTCAACCTGTGGCTGAGTTATCCGTACTTCATGCTGATTTGCAGCGGCGCGCTTCAGTCCATCCCGCGAGGATATCTACGAAGCCGCCCTGGTGGATGGAGCCAGTCCGTGGCAGCAATTCCGCCACATCACGCTGCCGCTGCTGTTGGTGGCGGTTGGGCCGCTGCTGATCGCCTCATTCACCTTCAACTTCAACAACTTCAACCTGATCTATCTGTTCAACGCAGGCGGCCCGCCCATTGCGGGGACGCCCACCCCGGCCGGGCATACCGACATCCTGATCAGCTACGTCTATAACCTGGCCTTCTCGGGTGCCCGCGGTGTCAATTATGGTTTTGCCGCAGCCATCACCATCATCATCTTCTTGATCGTCGGGGCGATCACGCTCTTCCAGTTCCGATATACCCGCATGTGGGAGGAGGTCAGTGAAAATGTCTAGCAAACCGAAACAGATCCAAAGAACCAGCCCGTCCTCCACCGCTCCAGCGCCGGCTCAGCATTGGGATCCGGCTGGTGATCGCGGTGATCCTGATCGTATTCTCGATCTTCCCGATCCTGTGGATCATCTCCGCTTCGCTAAACCCCACCGGCACTCTGGCAACCCAAACTCTGATTCCCAAGAACCCGGGATTTGGGAACTACCAGACGTTAATCAGCCTGGACCAATTCCCGTTCTGGTTGTGGTTCCTGAATTCCATCAAGATCGCCACCATCACTTCGGTGCTTTCACTGGCGATCACCCGATGGCGGCATACGCCTTCTCGCGCTTCCGCTTCCGCGGCCGCGTAGACGATGCTGAAAGCCATCCTGCTCATCAATGTGTTCCCGGGCTTGCTGGCGCTGGTGGCAACCTTCCTGATGATCTCGCAGGTGGGGGATATCCTGCCCTTCATCGGCCTGGACAACCATTTCAGCCTGATCCTGGTTTACCTGGGCGGCGCGATGGGGATCAACATCTGGCTGATGAAAGGGTTCCTGGACACGATCCCGCGCGACATCGACGAGTCGGCCATGGTGGAAGGGGCGACCGACTGGCAGATATTCACCAAGTTGATCCTGCCGCTGCTGCGCCCGATCCTGATCGTCATCGGTATCATCAACTACATCGGCACATACGGCGAGTTCGTGCTGGCGCGGGTGCTGCTCAGGAGCAACGAGCAGTACACGCTGATGGTGGGCCTGCAGATCTTCGCAGGGGCGCAGTTCCAGCAGAGGTGGGGCGTCTTCGCCGCCGGAGCGTTGATGGGCGCGGTGCCGATCATGATCATTTACCTTGCCCTGCAGGATCAAATTGTGGGCGGCCTGACGCAAGGCGCGGTGAAGGGATAACTGGAGTCATAATAAAGATTCACCAGCACGCAAAGGAAGATGAGCAGGGGCGACCAAAAGGTCGCCCTTCCCACGAAAGAAGGTCATCGCATGTCACCAATGATTGTTCATAAGAAAATCAGGGCTTTATTCACTGTCCATTGCCATTTTGGGAATGGTGGTTGGCGCAGCGGGCTGCAACCCGGCTGTACCGGCAACTGAATCCAGTCCCACGACCGCACAACCCACATCCACAGTCGGACCGGCGGCGCTGGTCAATCCCGGCTTCGAGGAGAAGGACGCCGGCGGAGCCCCGGCGGGTTGGACCATCAGCGGGGCCGAAGATACCGCCTTGATAGAAGAAAAAGGCCATTCGGGCGACTTCCGCCTGACGCATAAAGCCGCCGAAACCTACCAGGTGGAGACCTCGCAGGTCATTAGCGGGCTGGGCAACGGCTGGTATACCCTGGGCGCGTGGGTCCGGTCGAGCGGCGGGCAGGTGGAAGCGTACCTGGCGCTAAAGTGCGGAGACCAGGAAAAGCGCGTCTACATTCCTTCCACCTCGCCCGGCTATCGCTGGATGCACCTGGTGGTGTCCAACCAGGTCACGAGCGGGGAATGCACCATCGTCCTGCACTCGTTCGGCACACCCGATAGTTGGGCCAGTTTCGACGACATCGAATTGACGCCGGGTCAGGCTGCGCTTTCCATTCTGGGCGCGGATATTTCAAGCCTGACGAAGTCGGAAGTTAAGGGCGGGGTGTACAAATACGCCGATGGGACCGAGGCGGACGCCCTGCAGATCCTGCAAGACAGCGGCCTGAACTATGCCCGCCTGCGAGTCTTTTTCGACCCGGCGGATGGGTATCATAATAAGGCCGAAATTTTGGCAATGGCGACCCGGCTGAAGGCGAAAGGCATCAAACTGCTGGTGGACTTCCACTATTCAGACGATTGGGCCGACCCGGGCAAGCAGAACAAACCGGCGGCCTGGAAGAACTACGATTTCGAGCAGCTCAAGCAGGCTGTCTACGACCATACCTTCGATGTGTGCAGCAGCCTGGCGGCCCAGGGAACCCCCGCAGACATGGTCCAGGTGGGGAACGAGATCAACGCGGGCATGCTGTGGCCGGATGGCGATTACAACCATTTCGACAACCTGGCGGCGCTGTTGACGGCTGGTTACCAGGCCGTCAAAGACGCATCCAGTTCCACTCAGGTGATGCTGCACATCGCCGAGGGCGGGGATAACGAAATGAACCGCTGGTGGTTGGATAACATCACCCGCCGGGAGGTGCCCTTCGATGTGATCGGGGTCTCATACTATCCCTTCTGGCATGGCAGCCTGTCGGCGCTGCAGTCCAACCTGAACGACCTGTCCAGCCGCTATGACAAGAATGTTATTGTGGCCGAGTTCGCTTATGCCTTCAGCATTCTTGAGGATGACGGACTGGCAAACATTGCCAATAAGAGACTGGCGGTGGATGGGTATCTCTTCACGCCGGAAGGCCAGCGCCTGATGATGCGGGATGTGATGGCGGTCATCCGGGGGGTGGAGAACGGACGCGGGCTGGGTCTCTTTTACTGGGATGCCGCCTGGACGGCTGTGCCGGGGAACGGGTGGGACTCGCAGGATCCACAATCGGAGAATGCGTGGGAGAACCAGGCTTTATTCGATTTCAACGACAAGGCATTGCCTGCTCTGGACGAGTACAACAATCCGTGAGTCCGCTGTATCCTTGAATTAACAAACGTCCCGCAGGTTCTTTGAGACCATCTTGATCTCAAATCAAACCTGCGGGACAATATGATTTTAGCGAAACCCTGATGAATAAAGGGCAAGTAGACAATAGGGCGAGCCGGTGGCTCGCCCTTCAGTTTCTTTTCGAGGGTAGATATTTCGCGACTAGTCGACGGGGACGGCGCTGAGATAGACCGTCTGGCTGCGTGAACTGAAGCCTGCCCAGATGATCCGTGCTTCATGGCGGAATTCATCCAGCAGGATGGAGCGGCTATCATCGCCGGAATATTCGACGAAGGAGGTCTTGTTGTCCGGCAGGCAGGTTACATTGACTTCCGCATCACCGGCAATACCTGTAAGAACAAATTGCTTCACTACCCGTTGAAGGACTTGCTTTTCATCTGTGATCATTGGCGGCTCGGTTCTCCGGTCAATCCGGCTGAAAGCATGTGACGTAATTTGACTTCGGCATCGAAGATCGAAATGGACAGGGCGTAGCCCCACTCGCTCAACAATGCATCGCGTGTCCGCCGCATCAGGTTCTGATCGGTTTCGTTGAGGGAGTGGACCTTTTGGAACGAGGTCAGGTCACGGATGACCCGGCAAAGCGAATTCGCCTTGCCATCTTTGAGCCTTTCGACCAATTGGGTCTTTCTTTCCTGGCGGTTATCGGGAAGGGGTTCGCCTGTTCCGGTGAGGATGTCGAACAGGTTCTCGAATTCACGGGCGGAGGTGGGAACCCGCAGGCGGAACTCGAGCTTATCGTCTGCCGGAACCCATACAGACAGATCGTTGACTTTGACTTCGTAGTATAGAGTTTTCTGGTCAGCCAGGACCCGTTCTTCGATGCCAACAACGTGACCGAAGCCGCAAGTCCAGTGCATGACCGGATCGCCTACATGAAAATTCATAGCGCCTCCTGGGGGTTGCCTTTGGAGAACAAATAACGCCAGCCCTGCAGAAGGACTGGCGCTCGAGAATGTCAATTCCTGTGAGTCAACTCATTATACCATCTTCGCTGACCGGAAGCGGACTCTGTAAGGTGGGGACGGAGGGGATTACACAGGGAAAGCACCGCCTCTCCGCTACGAGATTAATGGTATTATGCCCCCATAACTCTGTGGCGAGGGATGAACATGAATGCTCCTGTCGAATGGCTGCTTGAAGGGGAACCCTGGATCGAATATCGGACCCGGCGGGACCTGCTGCACCAACCCGAGGCTGACCCGCAGGTGATGACAGCGCGCAAGGCGATGGTCGAGAACACGCCGCTGCGAGGGCTGGTCACGGAACTTGGCGGTTGGCCGGGGACGGTCATTGCAAGCCATAAGAGCGCCGGTCAGCCGTTCCATAAATTGACATTCCTGGCAGATGTAGGCCTGACCGCCAGCGATCCCGGGATGGATACCATCATTGCACGCATCCTGCAGCACCAATCGGAGGAAGGGCCATTCCAACTGTCGGCTAACATCCCCGAGCATTACGGCGGAACGGGCCAGGATGTATGGGGGTGGGCCCTGTGCGATGCGCCGCTGATCGTCTATGCGCTGGCCAAGTTGGGCTTACAGAACGACGCCAGGGTCGGCGCGGCGGTGGAGCATCTGCTGGGATTGGTTCGCCCCAATGGCTGGGGCTGTGCCGTCTCGAAGGAACTGGGCAATTTCCGCGGGCCGGGAAGGAAGGATGATCCCTGCCCATTTGCGAACCTGGCCATGTTAAAAGCCCTCAGCGAACTGGAAAACCTGCGTGAATCCCCCGCCTGTCGCACGGGGGCAGAGACGCTGTTGTCATTATGGAGCGAGAGCGCTACCCAGCACCCGTATATTTTCTATATGGGTACGGATTTCCGCAAAATCAAAGTCCCTTTCGTGTGGTACGACCTGCTGCATGTGCTGGAAGTGCTGTCCCGTTTCCCCTGGCTGCGAAAGGATGAACGCCTGCTGGATATGCTGGGGATACTGAAGAACAAAGCAGACCAGCAAGGCCGGTTCACGCTCGAGTCAGTCTGGACGGCCTGGAAAGATTGGGAATTCGGCCAAAAGAAAACACCCTCGCGCTGGTTGACCCTGCTGGCATGGCGGATACTGGATCGATTCGAAGAACGGGTTACAGAACCAGGATAACGCCGAAGACCACCTCAACCACCAGGCTGATGATATTGGAACGCTCGACCGATTTGTCCAGGAACATCGAGACGGTCCGCACAAGGGCGATGGCCAGGTACATGATCCCGATAGCTTGATAGACCGCCGGGGAACCTCCCAGGATGAAGGGAGCCAGGCCAAGGCCAATGAACAGCGCACCCATGACGGCGCGGATCTCGGTGATGCCGCGCGGCCCGGTGGCTTCGAGGCCGGTAAAGCCTTTGATCGAGCGCGGCGCCAGCAGCGAGATGAACCCGGTCGCGACCGTGCCGATGGCGCCAATGATCTTGAGGATCTCCAGGAAGGTCATAAGGTTGCTCCAATCTGAGCCCGTTTACCGAACCAGAAGCGTTTCCAATCACCGCGGCTGGTTTGCAGGGCAATGAAGGTATACAGCGCGCCAGCCCAAAAGCCCAACACCATCATCAGGATGACCCAGATGAGGGAGGGCAGAAGGGCTTTTTCGCGGAAGACGATCCAGCAGGAGAAGAGGGCAAAACCAACGTACAGATCCACCAGCGAGACGATGCCCCACGGCATGGCGAGCAATTTGGCACCTTCGCCGGAGAAATCCCCCACCGTAAAGCCATAGATCAGGACGGCGGTCATTGCCAGAAGACCCAATAATGCCACAATTTTCGCTATTTTCATTTGATTCTCCTCAATTTCAATGTTATTTTCCACGGGGGAACCAGGGCACAAAGGCGCTGGTCTTGCGGATATATTCCTGGTAGCCGGGACGCTTCTCGAGGGTCTTTTCCAGCAGGGTGACGCCGGAAACTCGCAGCAGGAAGAGGGTCATGATGACGGGGCTGAAGATGGTCCACCAGCCGCCGGCCGAGGCCGCGATCAGGTAATAGCCCCACCACTGGGCCGCATCGCCGAAGTAGTTGGGATGGCGGGTATAGCGCCAGACGCCCCGGTCCATGACCTTGCCTTTGTTGGCCGGGTTGGCTTTGAAGCGGGCCAGCTGCAGGTCGCCGACGGATTCGAAGAAGAAGCCGATGGCCCAGACGATCACGCCGAGAATGTCAAACACGGTCAGGCGAGCCGGTTCGCCGCTGAGTTGGGCAGCCAGCAAGGGAGCTGAGATGATCCACATCAACACACCCTGCAGCAGGAAGACCTTGAAAAAACTGCGCCACCACCAACGGGATCCGGCTTCTTTGCGCCAGACCTGGTAGCGGAAGTCTTCGGGCTTGCCCCAGTTGCGCAGCAAGATGTGCAGCGAGAGGCGCAGCCCCCAGATGGTGACCAGAATGGCGATCAGCCACTTGCGCAGGGGGAAACCATCCGGGGTGAGGGCGAAGTAGACCCAGCCGGTGATGACGAAACCCGTTCCCCAGAAGATGTCCACGATGCTGGAGTTTTTGAGCCACAGGCTGATGAGCCACAGGATGGTCATGAGTACGAGAATGACCAACAGGGCAATGGCATAAATTCCTATGAATGACATAAATTTCCTCCTTAACTATTCTTTACAAATGCAGGCGAAACCGATAACGCCCGGGCCAATATGAGCCCCCAGGACGGGAGTGATCTCTTCCACCCAGATCTCCCCTTGCGGGAGAAGTCCTCTAACTTCATGCAGCAGCGCCTGTGCGCGCTCGAGGGCATTGGAGTGTAGCAAGGCGACTTTTTCATAAGGGCCGTATTCGTGGAGCAGTTCAACCAGGCGCTTCATGGCTCCGTGACGGGTACGGACCCGCTCGGCGGTGGGATCGCCGTTGTACATCTTCAAGAAGGGTTTGATCTGCAGGATGGTGCCGAGGGCGGAAATGGCAAAGTTCATCCGCCCGCTGCGTTTGAGGAATTCCAGGGTATCCAGCGCGGCAAAGACACGCGTACGGCGGATCTGATCTTCCAGCATGGCAAGTATCTCTGCGATGGAGCGACCTTCGGCGGCGGCCTGGGCAGCAGCCTGCACCTGGAAACCTGTCCCCAGACTGAGCTGGCGCGAGTCGAAAACCGTCACCGGCAGACGGGTGGTCTCGGCGGCGGCGGTGCGGGCGATATCCACGATGGCGCTCAATTTGACGGATATATGAATGGAAATAATCTCGGTGGCGCCTTCATCGGCCAGTCGTTCGAAGGCGTTTCGAAACACATCCGGACCCGGCGCGGCGGTCTTGGGGGCGGGTTTGAACCCGGGCAGGCGTTCGTAGAACTCCCGATGGGACAGGTTTACTCCGTCCTGAAAACTTTGTTCGCCCACATTGATGAATAACGGGATAACGGTGATCTGATATTTCTGGATGATTTCTTGCGGCAAGTCGCAGGAGCTGTCGGTAACAATTCGAATTGTCATAACAAACCCTCTTGGTGAAAAAAGAATTCTCTTTCAAACCATGAAGCAAGCCGACCAAACGATGGCGTCGAGGAGGACCGTTTGAAGGCAAAACCCCACACAACCAACCAGGGCGAGCCGATGAGCCCAAACAGGCCGGCGCGGCTGGACCGTCAGCAGGGCAGCGAGCAGCGCCAGGGAGGCGAGGGCGACGATCGCCAGGACGAGCCTGACCGCCCATAACAAACCCGGGGTGGAACCTTGCAACGCCGAAAACGTCCGCGGCATCCAGATGGCTGAGAAAACGAGAATGATGGCATAGATGATATTAAAAGCGCCGTAGCCGTAGCGGCTAAATACGCGCGTCTCATCTACTTTGAGTCGAAAGAAAATGAAGTAGGTGAAGGCAAAATATCCTATGGCAGCCAGGAGCATGCCGGCTGTATAGAAGGGCCGGATGGCGAGCGGCACCCCACCCCACAGGACCTGTCCGGCATCAGGAAAGGCGCGAAAGCCCCAGATATAACTCCCGATGACTGCACTGCCGCCGAGCAGGTTGATGAACAATAATACCCATTTCTGTTTGTGCATGAGGCCCCTTTCCTTGTATTGGAAGAGCAGCCTAAAGGCTGCACTCCAAACCCCTATTGACAAATATGGCTATCTGACAAATAAAGAACCCGGAGAAAGAAACTCCGGGTCAAATGCATCACTCTTTTCCACGCTTCCCAAGTTGGTGGTCGAGCATCAGGATGGCTGTCCCCCTGGCATCGAGCAGTTCGAGCTGTTGGACGATTTCGGCGGCGTTCTTTTCCTCTTCGACCTGTTCAGTGATGTACCACTGCAGCAGCACCTGGGCGGGATAATCTTTTTCTTTGAGAGCAAGTTCGTAAAGGGTATTGATGGAAGCGGTCACGAAGGCTTCATGCTTTTGTGAAAGTTGGAATACATCCAGGGGTTTCTCCCACTCCGTCTGCGGGGCGGCGAGGGCTTTGAGTTCCACTTTCCCGCCACGGTCGACGAGGTGTTCGAAGAGCTTCATCCCGTGCTCCTGTTCCTCGCCCGCCTGGACATACATCCACTTGGCAAAGCCGGGCAGGTTTTTGGCCTCAAAATAGGCGGCCATGGAAAGATATAAATAGGCAGAATAAAATTCTTTGTTGATCTGGTCGTTGATACCTTTTTGCATTGCGGCGGAAATCATAGTTTTCTCCTTATTAAATGATTATTGAACGGTTGAATTTTGGCAGTCGGGACAAAGTCCGTAATACATGATACGAGCGCCGATGAGTTTGAAACCCGAGGCGTCGGTTATCTCATTATCGAGTTGGGGGATATTCGGAGAGGCAATGTCGATGATCTTATGGCAGGAGATGCAGGCCAGGTTGATGTGGGGGGACGTATTCCCGTCATAATGAATGTTGCCATCCCCGGCGTTGCCCAATGCGCTGACCGTGCCGAGTTCGACCAGGGTGTTGAGGGTGTTGTAAACGGTCATCAGTGACAATGATGGATACTTGCCTTTGATCTGGTCGTAGATGGCGGCGGCGGTGGGATGCTCGTCGGTTTCGCTTAACAGTTTGCAGATGGCGATACGCTGAGGCGTAAGGCGCATGTTGGCTTGTTTAAGAGAGGAGGTGATGTATTCAAAAGGTGTCATAGTTTATTTATAGTAATTATTGATTTATAACAATTATAATTTAGATTTCCTGTTTGTCAAGAGGAAAGACAACTAAACTCGTCACTATATTAACTTGACTAATATTATCTTATTTATTATAATAATAAAAATTTAGGGATGCCTAAATAATTATTTCGTACTGATTTGTGGAGAATATGCAATGAGAACCGTGGCTGACGAAGATTATTTGAAAACAATCTATGAACTGGAATTGGATCATCCCCAGGTGACCACTACCATGCTGGCCGAACGGTTCGACTGCTCGCCGGCGACGGTGACCGGCATGCTGAAGAAATTGGCCCACCTCGAGTGGGTGGCCTATGAGCCTTATCAAGGCGCGACACTGACCGGCACAGGCCGCGAGATCGCCCTGGAAGTGATCCGGCATCACCGCCTAATCGAGACCTACCTCTCCCGCGAACTGGAGATCCCATGGGAGCGGCTGCACGCGGAAGCAGACAAACTGGAGCATGTGCTGTCGGACTATCTGGTGGAACGGATCGATACGCGGCTCGGACATCCCAGCTTCGACCCGCACGGCGCGCCCATCCCCTCTCCCGATGGACTGCTGCCCGATTCCAGCAGAGTGCGACTGGCCGACCTGACGGAAAATGCCCTCGCAGAGGTGGTGGAAGTCAATGACCACGATCCGGAGTTCTTGGTTCACCTGGATACGCTGAACCTGCAGCCCAACACGCGCTTGAAAGTCGTCCATGTGGAGCCGATCGACGGACTGATGACCATCGAGGTAGGCGGATCGACCCATGTGCTGGGCCGGATCAGTTCGAGCCAGATCTTCGTGCGGGAATTATCTTAATCGGAATTTAACACGACGGACACGAAGGTCTACTAAGGAAGACCACCACAAAGGTAGAAAGAAATATGAAGGGTAAAACAATGAAAAATATTACTCGCAGGGATTTTTTGAAGATAGGCGCACTGGGAGGGCTTTCGGTGGGCGGGCTGGGTGGGTTGGCCAAACTCCTGGGCGGGCAAGCGACTCAAGAGATGGGGACAATGGGTGCCACAAACGGTCACATGGCGCAGATGGACATGGGCGGCGATCAACCTGCCGGCTATTCGATGGTCATGCCGGGCTTTAATGCCGATGTTAACCATGAGGCCAACGGCTTCAACCCGACCGACCTGCTAACAGATTTCGATGGAGGCAAGGTCAGCACATTGCCCGATGGGCGCACCCTGCGGGAATACAAGATCGTGGCGGGCGAACGGAATATCGAGATCGCTCCGGGCATGAACTATTCTGCGTGGACGTACAACGGGCGTATCCCCGGGCCAACCATCCGCGCCCGCGAAGGCGACCTGATCCGCATCGAATTCGTCAATGGGGCCAGCCACGAGCACAGCATGCATTTCCACGGCATCCACCCGGGCAACATGGACGGGGTGTACGAACAGGTCCAGCCGGGCGGTACGTTCATCTATGAATTCGACGCCATCCCGTTCGGGCTGCACCTGTACCACTGTCACTCGGCCCCGCTGGCAAAGCATATCTCCAAGGGATTGTACGGGGCGTTCATCATCGATCCCAAAGACGGTTGGCCGCCGGTGGAGCATGAGTTCGTCATGGTGATGAGCGGGTACGATGTGGATTATGACGGGGCGAATGATTTTTACGTGGTCAACGGGATCCCGTTCCATTACGACCGCCATCCCATCCAGATCAAGGTCGGCGAACGGGTGCGCATCTTCCTGGTGAACATCCTCGAGTTCGATATGATCAACTCATTCCACCTGCACGCAAATTTCTTTCATTATTACCCCACCGGTACCAGCCTGACCCCCAGCGAATTCACCGACACGGTTGCGCAAATGCAGGGGCAGCGCGGCATCCTGGAATTCACTTACCAGTATCCGGGCCGCTACATGTTCCATGCGCACAAGACCGAATTCGCCGAACTGGGCTGGACGGGTGTTTTCGAAGTGACGGAGTAGAAAATGAGCACCGAAACGACCACCCCCGAAATAACAAAGGCGGAGCGCAAGCGCATCGGTTGGAAGACCATCGGTCTGGCGGTATTGCCGTTGATCATCCTGGCGATCGTCATCGTGACCTTCGTGATGACCAACGGAGCCGGATTGCAGGTCGAGTTCGGCCGCGCCGATCGAATCGGCGACGTTCGAAAAGACCGTCCTTAAGCCCGGCCTGATCGAACTGACCATCCGGAACACCAGTCCGCAGCCCATTACGGTAAGCGCCATCAACATCAACGATGCGATCTGGCCATTCGAGGCCATCCCTTCAGCCACGGTCGCGCGGCTGGGCGAGGCGACCTTTCGGCTGAATTATCACTGGGTGCAGGGGGAGGCCTATGCGATCGATTTCTTTACCACCAACTCGATCCGCTTCAGCAGCGTCATCGATGTGGCTACCGAAACCGTCCCCCCGGCTGCCAATACCTTTCTTAGTTACCTGTTGATCGGGTTGTACGTGGGGGTGATACCGGTCTTCCTGGGGATGATCTGGATGCCGGCGCTGCGGCGGTTGGGACCCGCATGGATGACCTTCATGATGGCCATCACCGCCGGCCTGCTGATATTCCTGGGCATCGACGCGACCAGCGAGGCGCTCGAACTGGCGGGCGGGATCGGCAATGCCTTCCAGGGGGTGGGGCTGGTCGGGATCGGCATCGTGGTGACCTTCCTGCTGCTGGATGCCATCTCGCGGCGGCAGGCGCTGATCGGACGAAGCGAGGCTGAGCAACGCTCATCGCTGGCCTTGATGATCGCCTTTGGGATCGGGCTGCATAACCTGGGCGAGGGGCTGGCGATCGGAGCGTCATTCAGCCAGGGCGCCCTGGCGCTGGGGACCTTCCTGGTGATCGGCTTCATCATCCAGAACATCACCGAGGGGGTGGGCATCATCATCCCGGTGTTGAAAGACAAGCCCACGCTTGGACAACTGGCGCTGCTCGGCTTGATCGGCGGCGCGCCGGCCATTCTTGGAGGCCTTATCGGCGGGTTGATCTACTCCAAGGTGTTGGCCGTATTGTTCCTTGCCATCGGAGCGGGAGCAGTCTTCGAGGTGGTCTATGAAGTGGCGAAGTTGATCCGCAAGGATTCAGTCAAGCGGCCCATGCCGATGGTCGTTTTTGCTGGCATCACTGCCGGGATGCTGGTCTTGTATGCTCTCGGTTTGTTCGTGAAATGATATTGAAAGGGTTCACTGATGACACTTATTAAACGTTCCATCTTAGTGCGGGGAGGTCTGATACTGACAGGGCTGATCGCTATTTTGTTGGTGGTCACACTCCAGCCGGGACTCAAACCCGCCTCGGCACAGTCGACTCAGGTGGTCACCGTCATATCCAGCGACATGATGTTCGATGTGGATACCATCACCGTCAAAGCGGGGCAGCCGGTCACGCTGCGGCTGGAGAATCGCGACTTTATGGACCACGGCATCGCCATCGATGCCTTGAAGGTTCGCAGCGAGCAGATCGGACCAGGCCAGGTCACCGAGGTAACCTTCACGCCCAGGGAAGCCGGGTCGTATGAGTTCTACTGCTTCGTCAATGAACACGCCATGCTGGGTATGGTTGGGACGCTGCAGGTGATCCCCTAACCCGCCCGCTCAGGCTTACTTCCATAGCGCCGTATACTTCTTTTTGTACTTCGGGTCGGTCTCCAGATCGATCCAGGCAAGGGCATTCTCCCGAACGTTCCCATTGCCGGTACGGTCGTAGACATTCTTCAGGCATTCCAGAATATCGTAACGGATCAGGGTACCGTTCTTTTCCTTAATACATTCACGGAAACGCTTTTCCAGTCCATCGAGGAGCATGGCTTGCTGCTCCGGTCCGGCGACACCAGCCTTCCAGAGGGACTGCATGCAATGACGGGCGGTCACGAAGCGGTCATCTTTGGTCACCGCCAGTAATTTGCTAAGATCCTCGAGCATTCTTTTCCGGGGATCACTCTTCGCCAGGTTGCACAGCACCTGCGCCGAGATGGCCCGGACGCGGTTATTGGGATGGTGCAAACCTGCCACCAGCTCATCCCATACCTCGTAAGCCCAATCCACGGGCGACTCGGTCGCCTGCAGGATAGACATGAACGCCTCATGCTGAACCTGCCTGTCCTCGGAGCGCAAGGAATCGAATTCTTTCCGCAGGCTAATTTCCATGTACAGTTCCCTTCGCAAACGACAGGCCCGCTTCTTTCAGGGCTTGGCGGAGTTTCTCTAGCGCGTTCGGACCGATGCCGTGCAGGGTTTTTATCTCCGCTTCGCTGAAGCGGCACAACTGTTCAAGGTTGTGGATACCAGACCCGGCAAGTGCACGCAGGGCCGGGGCACCCAATTTTGACGGCAGGCTACCGGGCGGGGGAATGGGTGGCAAATTACGGTTCATTTCCCAGCGTAGGCATCCTGCAGTGCCTGGATGTCGAGTTTGCCCATCTGCAGCATGGCTGCAGTCACCCGCTGTGACTTTGACGGGGTCTTTATCGGCCATCAATTCATTCAAGATGGTGGGGACGATCTGCCAGGACAGACCGTAGCGGTCCTTTAGCCAGCCGCAGGGTCCCTTTTCTCCGCCCTCCGAGAGCCGGTCCCACAAGTGGTCCACTTCTGCCTGGTCCTTGCAATTGACCAAAAGCGAGATCGCCTCGGTGAATTTGAACTCGGGGCCACCGTTAAGGGCGACGTAATCCTGCCCATCCAATTGAAATGAGACGACCATGACCATTCCTGCCGGGCGGGGTCCGGCCTCGCCGTAGCGGGAGACTTCGATGATTTTGGAGTTCTTGAAGAGGGAGACATAGAATTTAGCGGCTTCTTCGGCCTGGGTGTCGAACCATAGGTTGGGAACGATTTTCTGCATATGAGGCTCCTTTTCTGGGGGATTATACGAGAAATCAACGGATAATCAAGGTGAAGATAGTCCTATTTGGAGGAAAGGAATGAGACCAAATCAAAGGCACCCGCCAATCCTGGCAGGTGCCTTATCTATTTATCCATTCTCCATTCCCCCATTACCTTATCACCTGTCTTTCTATATATATAGATCCCTCTTGTTATACACCCAGTAAGCCGCCACAACACAGGCAACGATGATCACACCTGAGAGGGCTAGGAAGCCGCCATCGAAACGACCGGAGCGCAGCAATTCCCCGGCATCGAAGTACTTGAAGGGAGTGAAGCATTTCAGGAAGTTCAGGTTTTCCTGCATACCGGCGAAGATGGACAAGAAGTAGGCCGTCAGGATGATGGCGACGGCGGCGGAGGCCGAGCGCTTGTACTGTTTCATGGCGCAGCCCAACAGCAGGCCAAGGGCCAGGAAGATCAATTCGATCAGGAACATGGCTTGCATTTCGAGGGCCAGGAAATCATAAAAAGCCTGGTCGGGTTTGTAGGATTGCACTGCAACCAGCGAAATCACCCAGGTGATGAGCACAAAGACGATGCAGTTGACCAGCGCCGCCAGCGCCTTGGCAGTGACGACCCGGCTGCGGGAGACCGGCAGCACCAGCGAAAACTCGACCGTCTTGTCGCGTTCTTCCTTGGAGATGATGTCGCTGCCCCACATGGCTGCGGCGATCGCACCCAATAGCCCAAAGTAAATGAACATGATCCCGTAAAAACCGCTCAGGGTGGTCAGGTTAAAGGCGCGCAGGTTCATTGCATCGATAAAGGCCTTCGGCATGCTGTCCAGGATTTGCAACATCGACGGGTCGCCGGCAAAAGCAGAGAATTTGGCTACGGCGATCATAATCAGCAGAGCCATGATGCCGACCCAGATCAACAGGGATTTTAAGTTGGCTTTTAGTTCACGCAGGAAAATGTTCACGCTTCACCTCTCAGGAGACGGCCTTGATATCGCGGCGGATATACAACCAGTAACTGGCTGCCAGCGCCACAATGGTGACGGAAATGTTGAGCAGCAACAGCGGAGTGTTATAGGCACCGTTGGCGACGATGTAGGCCGGGTCCAGGTGCTTGAAGGGGGTGATATATTCCAGTTTCACGTCCCCGAACACGCCGCTGAACGCCGCCAGAACGTAAGCGCCGAAGCCCAGACCAAGCGAGTAGGGCGTCACACTGCGGACACGCTTGACCAGCAGGGAGATGACCAACCCCACACACAGGAAGAATAGTTGCAGGATTAGCATGCTCACCAGCAGCAAGACAATAACTGCCGGGTCATACTCACGTAGTGCTGCTGAAAAGCCCAATGGCGATAAAAGTGACCGCCCAGATGATCCCTTCGGTGACCAGCAGGCTGGTGAAAGCACCCAGCAGTTTGCTGGTGAGAATCTTGGCCCTGCCGACCGGTTTGGTGAGCAGGAAGTCGGCCGTCAATTCGCTTTCATCAACCGACACCAACCCAACCCCGTAGTTCGCCGCCTGGATGGCCAGGCACAATTGCACGAATACGAACAGGAAACTGAAGTATCCCACCACCGTCGAAAGATCTATTCGGGTCATCCCGAAGGCTTCCAGCAATGCCGGTGGGAACTTCGACATTAGTTGCTGCGTCAGAGCCGCCTGGTCGGCAAAGGAGGAGTACAGCGAAGAGAAGAAAAACACCAGCGCGGCAATGGCCACCGACCAGGTGATCACCGATTTCACGCGGATGCGGAATTCGTGCTTAAAGATAGTTAGACTCATGCTCTCCGCCTATTCGTAGTAGTGCATGAAGATCTCTTCCAGGGTGGGTTCTTCGATGGTCACATCGGCGATCTGCATGCCGCGGAATTTTTCCAGCACCACGTTGATGTCGCCTTTGAAGAAGAAGCGCAGGCTGCCGTTCTCCGCCTGGACGTTGGTCACGCCGGGCAGGTTGAAGTCGGCCGGGTCCATGCGGGCGGCAGTCAGATTCACCTTCTTATAGTTGTTCTGCTGCAGGGTGCGGATATCGGAAATCTCAACGATCTTGCCCTCGCGGATGATGCCGACGCGGGTGCACAGCCGCTGGACCTCGCCGAGGATATGCGAGGAGAAGAAGACGGTCACGCCGCGGGCATTTTCGGCGCGGATGAGGTCGAAGAACTTGCGCTGCATGAGCGGGTCGAGACCGGAGGTGGGTTCATCCAGGAAGAGCAACTTGGGGCTATGGAGCAGTCCCTGAACGATGCCGACCTTCTTCTTGTTACCGTAGGAAAGGTCGCTGATGCGGCGGTTCATTTCCAATTCCATGGTCTCGGAAAGTTCATGCATCCGCTGGGTGCAATCGTGATCGTAAAAACTGGCGGAGTATTTGAGCAGGTCGATGACCTTCATGCCTTCGTAATAAAAGACTTCGGAGGGCAGATAGCCGATGTCCCGGCGGATCTCAGGGCCGTGGGTGACCACATCCTTGCCGAAGATGCGGGCGCTGCCGCTGGTCGGGTGGATCAGCGAAAGCAGCAGGCGGATGGTGGTGGATTTGCCGGCGCCGTTAGGACCGATGAAGCCGAAGATCTCGCCTTCTTCTTCGGCGAAGGATACATCGACGATGCCGCGGGATTTTCCGTAATACTTGGTCAGGTTGGTCACTTCGATGACGCTCATAAACTCACTCCTCATAGGAAATGGTGTCGCGCAAACAGGTTTGGAAGTTTCTAGGCAAATGCTCGTTTGGATAATTGGTATGCGGTGAATAGATTATATCGCTTTTCGTTTGGGTGGGATTGGTTGTCTGACAGGACACGGGTCAAGATTTCTTGACAATCCGAAGAATTTCGAACAGAACACCCGTCCGTGGCATCGGACGGGTGTTCGATTGATTGACGTACTCAAGATAATTTATTAGCCGGAAACTATGTCTTGGATCAGATCCCGGTGGGCGTGCTGATGGAGGCGGCAAACCAGCGGAAGAGCAGGTACATGATGACGCCCAGGATGATCCAGCGTAAGATCGCAAATTTGTGCTGGGTGCCGATCATCCAGCCCCACAGCCACCAGAATTTGCCCCAGAATTTGGATGCCCGGTTCTTGAGCGCCAGGGAGTCGATCTTGTCCAACGCCCGGTTGAGGAAAAACCACACCAGGAAGACAATGATCCAGGGCCAAAGGCGTGCCAGAAGCGCCAGGATAGCCATAAGACCTCCTTTGCCTATTGAGGCGACAGCGGGACGGTAATTCCGGGCATGCCGTCAACGCCGATGATCGTCAAAGGATTGGTTCCGGCGGGGATGTAGACCTTGTCCACATTCGTCCAGGAGGGAGCGAGGGTCTGCAAGGCCAGCCAGTAAGCATAATTGGGGTTGTTTTGCAGGATGGTGGCAACATAGAGCTTGTCGGCATTGTTGGCCTTGGCGGCCTCTTCTGCAGCCTGGAAGCGAGCGGTGTTGACATCCAGTTGGAGTTGCGCGTCCAGAAGATCGTTGGCATTCTGCTGTGAGATCACCTGCTGCTCAGCCTGCAGCGCCTGGGCCTGCAGTTCGGCGGTGATGGCATCCTGGCGGGCCTGTTCCTGGATGGTACCCTGCGAGACGCGGATCTTGCCCTGTTCTTCGGCCAACTTGGCATCGGCCTGTGTCTGGGCGGTGGATTTCTGTTGTTCAGCCAGGGACTGGGCGAAGCGGGATTGGGTGATGGCGTCTAGGGAAGCCTGCACTTCGGGACTTAGGATGACATTGGGGACGGTGACGTTATCGACCGTCAGGCCGCCGTAGCCGGAGGCCAATGGCGAAACCTGGTCGTCGATGCATTTGCGCAGTTCATCACGGGCGCTGCCGATGACGGCCTCTTCGAAACCACGGTCACCCACGCAGACCTTCATGGCCTGCTGGGCCAGCGTCTGCATCAAACCGGCCTGATCAACGACAACGATCTGCTCATTGGCATTATTCGGGTTTCGTTCGTAGTGGAATTTACCTGCCAGGGAAAGGTCATTCACGTAATAGGGTTTGTAGGAAGACCAGCCGCTCAAATAGGCCTGCGACTCTCCCAGGCCGGGTCGCTGGACCGTCCCGCAGACGACCAGGCCGATGCGCTGGCTGTCATTGGTGATCACCTCGGGGTCGACCGAGCACCACTGCAACTGGGCAATGTTGATCCGTTCGATCACCGCCCACGGGCGCAGGTCGGTGTAGACGCCCGATCCGACTACGTTCCAGGGCTTGTTCTGGAACAGTTGGACGGCCAGATATGTGTCGCCCACATTTTCCCAGGCATAGCCCAGGATGGCAAAACCGGAAAAGACGAGCGCCACCACGACGATGGCAGCGATGAAGAAAATGACCCAACGTTTATTCATGGATTCTCCTTCTTGCTGAAAAGATGAATGGCTGGTTTAACCATTGTCGAAGAGTAAACCGCCGAGTTGCTGGTGGAATAAATTCTTATAAAAAGTATAGCACATCAGCAACACTCGTCACCTTATATACGTATGGAATACCTCGCGAGTTGTGAGACGAATAACCGACCCCATTCAATTTTATTAGTGGGTATAATTCAGCGAAATTATTGGCTGCGAGGCCGTTGCAGCCCTCGGTGTTCCCAGGAGGCAAGGATTATGAGTCCCATTTTGAGTATCGCGATCGGTGTGGTCATTATTGCTATCGTGGCGGTGGTCTTATATGAATACCGCGTACGCCAGCCGGATTATCTGGTCCTGTACGAGTCCAAGGGCCAGATCAACCTGCGCAAGGGTCTCGTTTATCCGCGCCATTTCAGCCTGCTGCTCAAACGGTCCACCTACCCGATCCAATCGACCATCGAGGCGACCGCGGCGGGGAACCTGGGGATACGGGTAAAACTGGCAGGGTCGGTGGCTCCGTCAGCGCCGCATTTCCAGTCATTGGTGCGGGTGGGCGGTTGGAACCAGGATGCCGTGGCGCGTTCGACCGACGAAGTGCTGGTGCTCTTGCAGGCGCTGGTGAAAGAATTTACCGAACGCTCGGAAATCAGCGCCCTCTCTTCTGCCAATATCCTCCATTACCTGAATGAGCGCGGGGATGTATTCAAGGAAAGATTCGGTCTCGAACTGATCTCGCTGGCGATCCAATCTCTGGAACCGACCGATCCGGAGATCGCCGATGCGCTGCGCCAGCAGGAACAGGCGCGCCTGCTCGAACAGACCGAGCAATTGAACCAGCAAGCCCGCATCAAGGCTGCCAGGGCAAAAGCCCAGGCCGATGAAGAGATCGCCGAGATGGAACACACACTGGAAATGAAGAAGGTTGAGTTAAAGAAGGAGCTCATCGAGAAGGAATCCGCCCTGACACAGCAGAACCTGTCGGATGAGTTGGCGCGCAACCGTCTTCGCCTGGCCTTCGAGATCGAAGAACTGGAAGCGCTGAAGAAGAGCCCTGAACTGCTCATGCTGACCCCGCAGGCAGCCCGCCTGGCGGAGGCCAGCCAGAACTTGAAGAACGCCCGCACGGTCATCTCGCTGACTCCGCAGGACTCGCTGCGCGGCGCCGACCTGATCACACTCTTCCAGGAATTGCTGCAGAAAGCCCTCGAAGCCCGCAAGAACGAGAAATAACCTACAGTCATTGTCCTTTCATAATATCTTTCGCCATGCCGCCTCAACCTGATCCCCTGACGTTCTTCCGCTTGAAGCCCATCCAGGTCGCGCGGGTGTCGGAGATCAGCGAGACGACGGCGGCCGCGCCTGTGCCGCCGGAGGCGCGAGTCAACTTCCACATCGGCAACCCCCTGCAGGATGAGCGGCTTTCGTCGGCTTTCCTGCGCATCGCCCTGGGTATCGACGTACGGGAGGAACATCTGCGGGACTCGGACCCGGACGCCATTTTGACTCATCTGGGCTGGGAAGCGGCAGACAAACCCAAACTTGAGTTGATGATCCGCGCCATCCAGAAGAGTTCGCCTTATATGCCGCGGGGAGGCTATTCGCGCAAGGCACCGCACGCCCTCATTAAGACATTCAGCCAGTGGCTGGAACACCAGCAGGAACCACTGCAGTACGATACCGGGGAGAAGTCGGGCCGGCGGGAGATCATCCTGGCTTCGGGCGGGGTGAACGAGACCATCCGCATCCTGCTGTTCGCCCTGTCGACCTACCTGGAGAGCACTCCCGCCCGCATCCTGACCCACCTGTGCGACCTGCCGCCGGCGCTGAAAAAGATCCCCCACCTGACCTTTGAAGAACTGCCCGCCGATGAACAGGCGGCGCGCGAGCAGTTGGAGAATCTTTTGACCCAATCGCCGCCCCAACCGACCTTCATGCTGATCGGGGCAGTGCTGGGGGAAGAAACGCGGCGCAAACTGCGCACGTTATGCGTGAAACACCCGCTTTATTTCATCGAGGCGAACAACGCCCCCAACCATCTATCGATGGCGCGGGAAGCCAAACTGGTCCAGCGGGTGATGCGGATACTGACGCCGGCCATCTTCGCGGCGCGGCTGCATACCTTCCCAACCGTCTTCATCGCCGGCAACGCCGATTTCCTCAACGTGATGGAGAACGTCCATTTCAACATGAAGGGGACGCCCTCGGCCTCGGAGGTGGAATTCCTCATTTACTTGCTGGAGCAGAACCTGGCGCAGGTCAATGGAGATGCTGCCTCGGAAATCCCACAGGTGAAGCCTTCCTTTGACGGGCTGGCATTCGGTATCGGCGCCGAATCGGCCCTGCCCAGACTGGCCGAACGGGTGGAGAAGCACGTCGAACGGTTATTGGATGACCATGCCGGCACGCTGGCTCGCTCTCTCAATTTTGTGGAAGAACGATCCGCCGCATTGGGCCGCCGTATCCAGGAAACCTGGAATGACGGCATCATGGACGAATTTTCCGCGCTGGATGCGAAGGACCTGCTCGACCAGATGGTCCAGCGCATCCAGGACCCGGACTGGTACGGGGCTCTCCAGCGCAGTTTCATCAATGCGTTCGTGAAACACCAGCCACAATACCGAGCAGAGGCTTGCAAGGTCGTCAGCGGCTCCTCCCGCACCGCCCTGGGCATCATCGGCTTTCACTGCGGCATCACCGAGGTCGTCATCCCGGACCTGAGCTGGTCCTATGAGCAGTGTTTCCCCACGGTCCATGCCGTGCCACTAACACCGGCGCTGGATATCGACGTCCCCGCCATGATCGATAAGGTGGACCGGCTGATCAAGCAGGATCCCGGTTGGCGCAAGCGCGGGGCCGTGGTGGTTAACAATCCCCACAACGCCACCGGACGGATATTCAACGAGGGCGGCATCCGCAAACTGATCGCCTATTGTTTGCAGAACGACCTGTTCATGATCGACGACCTGGCCTACCAGAATGTGGCCCCGGTGGACGACCTGCCTGTGATCAAGACCGCCCGCCAGCTCGCCGCCGAAATGGTGCAGGGCGGTGAGTTGACCGAGGCAGAGGCCAGCCGGGTCATCACCGTCCATTCCATGTCGAAGACCGATTGCCTGGCGGGGGCCAGGCTGGCAGTCATCGAGATCCGCGACAAAGCCCTGAGCGAGCAGTACGATGAATTGAACTCCACCATCTTTCCCAACCTGGTGGCGATCTTCATTTGTTACCTGTTCTATCGCGGGCCTTCGCAGGGAACCCGCACCTACTGGCACTTGCGCAACAGGATCTTCCGCGATCGAACGCAGGCGCTGCTGACGGCAGTGGAAAACCTGCCGCCCGACCGCAACCCCTTCGGCCTGACGATCATCCCACCGACGGGCAGTATGTATCCGCTCTTGCAGATCAAGAAACTGCCGGCGGGCCTGTCGCTGGACTGGCTGGCTTCGTCGCTGGCGCGGCAGGGTATCGGTCTGCTGCCGTTGGTGACCTTCGCCCGCACTGAAGAGGGCTTCGAGACCGGCAGGACAACCTTCCGACTCACGCTGGGAGGCGTGGACAACGCCGATATCCTGCTGGCAAAAACCCGCCGCCTGCTGATCGACCTCAATCGTCTAATGGGGGAGGAGCAGGCGCGTTACAACCGCAAGCCGCTGACCTTCAGGGTCCTGCCCGACCGAGCCAGCCGGTCGGTCGAGCTTGAGCGGGGCTGGGAGGGCATCTCAAAGCAGATCCTCGACCAGGTCGCCAACAGCAAGGCCGTCCGCCCACTCATGTCGGCGCAGCCGCTGGACAATGAGCATCTCACGAAGGATTTCATCCAATGTTACGCGCCCGACCGCCTGCAGATCTTCCGCACCCGCCTGCTGGACCGGGCCTTCATCAGCGACGAATTGGTGCAGCGCGGGCTGAACGATAACGGCGATTGGCTGGAAAGCCGGTTGGATGGGGAATTCATGAAGGATTCGCTTTCCAGACGGCAGACCTTGTTCAGGCTGCGCTCGTATGACCGGACCGTCCATCCCACGCAGATGTATTCCCTGCAGGCTGAAATGGCACTCGATGCCATTATCCAGGCGCTCATTTCTTCCCAACCGACGACAGGTCTGCAGATCAACAGGGCCGCCCGGGAGTTGTGGCAGGAATACCTGGGGCGTAATGTCGCCATCAATTCGCACCAGGAGACCGATGAGATCCTGCTGGACCTGAACAGCATGATCGCGGGGGAGGAATACACCGAGCAAATGACGGATACGGGGCTGGCCTCCTTCCTGTCGTTTTGGAGCGACTGGGACGGGAGCAACCGCCCCTCCGGGCAGGGGCACCGGCTGGTGGCTTCGGTGGTGATGGAAAATGTGCAGCGCATGGCCAGGTTGCTGGCGCTCCTGCGGCAGACCGACCCATCCATTCAGGTAAGCCCGGAATTGACGCTGGAGTTAGAACAGTTATCCAGCCAGAATTTGCGCTTCACGAAACTGATGAACGACATCACTTTCCTGACGCACCAGTTGGAACAACGCTACCGCGGCATCCTGCCGTTTTCAATCGATACAACGCCGCTGCAGCGGCTGGCGACCCGCATGCATTTGCAGCGGGACCCGGCCAAGATCCTGTGGCAGCACAATGACCGCTATGAGAAGAAAATGCTCGAAATGCGCCAGCAGCGGCGGACGATGCTGGAGTATTACTGCGGCATCAACAAGCAACTGCGCAAACAACTACACGCATTAATTCCGGCGTTCCGCAACAACCGCATCTTCACTCCCCTGCTGCGCCAGGCCGTGGGTTACCGGGATATTCTCAAGCGGACGGTCATCACGCCGCGCATCCACCAAGGCATGGTCACGGCGCGGGACCAGTTCGCCATCGATACCACCGTCTACAATATGTATGAGATCAACGCCATCACGGGATCGTACGGCAACCCCGGTATGACGCTGGCCCTGCAGGTGAGTTTTTCCTCCAAACCGGATGCGTTGATCGCCCTGGACCGAAAGATGCACGTGCGGGCAGAGCAGTTGCGGCGGGAACACCCCGGCATCGACCTGCCATCCATCTGGCTGATCCCCCTGCTGGAAGACCTGGAATCGATCAGCAACATCCGCCCGTACCTCGAGCGGGTGTGGGACCACGCCGCCCAAAGCAGCCAGGCGGCCCAGCCGGTGCAGGAACGCTTCGCCGAGATCATTCCGGAGATCTTCATCGCCGGGTCCGACCTGAGCCAGCAGGAAAGCCAGGCCGCCGGGGCTTTACATTACTTCAAGGCTAAATTCGACATACAGACCTGGCTGGCTGAACACGGCGTATCCGAGTCGATCCGGGTCAAACTGGGCAGCGGGGAACCGATGCAGCGCCAGGGCGGTTATTATTCGCCGGTGGCAGGCAGCGCGGGCTTTCTCCATTCCGAGGCCAGCCGCAGGAGGTTTACCGCCCAACTACCGGCAGCGGCGCGCAAGAGCACGGCCTACGCCGTCACGCCCTTGCAGGGAGTTTTCCTGGCGGAGGACCTGCGCACATTCCAGAGTAATCTCTCCGAGCAACTGCGCTACCTGCCGGTGCGGGATTTCACCAGCCTGTTATTCCATGTGCGCGAATCGCAGATGGAACACCGCGAGAATTTGATCCGGGCAGCCGAGACCATCGCCGAGAGCCGCCTGAGCGCCCAGAGCCGCAACGTGCAGGAACTGGAGCGGCTGACGGTCGGGACGAATGAACCGCTCTATGAGGGGTTCATCAACGAGTTGAGCGACAATTTCCGCCACATCCTGTATGGGCGCGAAGAAGATGTGCTAGGCATCCACATCATCTCATACTTCATCGGACGGTCCATGCCGCAGTTACGCGATCGGCCCACATCGCGGGGCATGCCGGATACGGGGGTCGAACGCGGGCAACAGATCCTGGCGAATATCGCCAAGATCATCCCGTTATCCAAGCAGGGCAGCCTGCTGAGGGCCATTGCCCACAACCAGGCGCAGACAGCCGTTCTGGGGATCAACCAGTTGACCACAGGCCTATTCCGGGCGCTGGAACGCTACGTCCAGAAGGCGGTGGTGGAGGCCGAGCGGGAGCGGACCGTGGCGGAACACATCCTGCCTCACCTGCCTGTCTACGAGATATTGAGCAGCCTGCGCATCTATCAGGACTGGGCTGGAGAATTCCTCGGACGCATCGAGACGGCCTTCCCGGCAGGGAATTCCGCCTTTCGTGGCCTTGCGGGAAGACAACAACGCCCGCCAGCACTACCTGCCGTTGTTCCAGCAGGAACTGCTGCGGCGGCATGGCGTGAATGTGGCGGATTTCTTCAAGAACGGCGTCTTCATCCCCGAACTGCTGCCCACCCTGCGGCCCGACCTGGCCGTGCTGCTGCAGGAGAACCTGGTCAACACCGATATCGAGGTGATGCTGTGCCCGGGCGGGCGGCAGGATCGACGAGAGCTGGCGGGAGGAAGTGACCCAATTGCTTCAGTTACCGGTCCATATCCGTTACTGGCGCGCGATCATCTGGGAAGTGATGGGCAAATCGGTTTATGAGCGGGTGCAGAGTTTTTCGGAACTGGCTACGGCGTTGTATTCCTTCTCGCCCAACCGCGCCTTTGGGGCGGCTCCGACCCTGGCACGCGGGGCCGGCTGTCCCCCTCCTTGAGCGGATTCTTCCGCACCGCCCGCGCCGACGATGAAATGAGGAATTTCCTCATCAACGCCATCGAATACTTGAATTCGTTTGCCGAGGGGAATATCGAGGTGCCGGTCAGCATTATCCGGGCGATGAACGACGTGGAGCGCATCGCGCAGATCGAAGAGAGCGCCCTTCCGCCGGAGAAACAGGATGTGATCCGCACCTGTCTATTACAGATCGCCCGCCTGGCGGGGGAGAATGGGTAAAGAGGTAGGTAATCAGGCAATCAGGTGACGGGGGAAACAGAGAAGAAAATTGTTCATGGAGAATGGTTGATCGTGTAACAACAACTCGATCCTCTGCGGGATTTTTGTCAGGGAGTTAAGATGTCCATAAAAATATTCTTCTGTATAATAATTAAGAACATCCTCTAAGAATTGAACCATCCATCAACATGGGTATGGGGATGGGGCCCACATCCGCTCGGTGGCAAATCTTGTATATTTTGCATTGGCCTTTGATTTGCCAGTTAAATCGTAAACGATCACACCTCGCAAATAGCTATCAATCCTGATTGACCAGGCCCGAGCAATGTTCAAAAAAATCATCAAGTTTTTCAAAGCGCCAGAATACGACACCATCGAGCGAACCCACAAGGCCCGCTTTTTGCACATGGTGTTATTGGTTTTGAGTGGCGCCAGTTTCCTGCTTGGATTTTTGAATATCACCGGCGACACGAACCTGGATATCATCCTTTTCTTTCTGGGTGGGGTCAGTTTTCTTTGTATCCCATTGAATAAGCGGGGATATTATCTTATCGTGGCAACGTTTATCTGCACCATGATGCTTGTGGTGATCACCTATAGTCTTATTGCTGGAGTGGGATTAAAAGACGCAGGGTTGATCGCCTATCCGCTTTTCATTTTATGCGCCTCCTACTTGTTCACTAAAAAAGCAGCCTTCCATGCCACCCTGATATCTTTGGCCTCGGTGGTTCTTGTTTACTATCTAGGCAGCAGTGGATTTCATATTCCACCCGCAGCGTATTCGGATGCGTTACAACTGCAGGTCATATTGATCCTCTTTCCGGCAGCAGGGTTGCTCCTGTGGGCTATCGTGGATAATTGGGAACGGATCACAAAAGACCTGCGCGATACCTATGACCTGACCCTTTCCGGCTGGGGGCAGGCGCTCGAATACCGCGATCATGAGACCGAAGGACATAGTCAACGGGTGGTGGGAGTAACAGTGGAACTGGCAAAGCGGATGGGGATTAATCGTCGGAAGTTAAATCACATCCGGCGGGGAGCGTTACTGCATGACATCGGCAAGATGGCCATTCCCGATTCCATTCTGTTAAAGAAGAGTGGATTGACGGAAGATGAATGGAAGGTAGTCAGGAAACACCCCATTCATGCCAGGAATATGCTCCAGGGGATCCCATATCTCCAACCCGCCCTGGAGATCCCTTACAGCCACCACGAGAGGTGGGACGGTTCGGGCTATCCGCAGGGATTGTCCAAAGAGGAAATCCCCTTTGCCGCCCGCATCTTCACGGTGGTGGATGTGTGGGACGCTCTAAACTCAGAACGGCCATACCGCCCAGCCTGGCCCGAAGACAAGGTAATCCAATACATTCGGGACATGTCTGAAAAACATTTCGATCCGCGGGTGGTGGAGGCATTCCTGGAATATATCCATGAAAAACAAGCCCAGGCAGATTAATCCAAACTAAGAACCACTTGACTGGTAAACAAATAATCACGACAGGAATTATTCGTGCCGATTGCAACGCTCATCTCGTCCATCAAGGAGACCTCAATGAAACCTAGAGCCACCTTACTAGCGCTTCTAACAATTTTCGCAATCCTGCTTTCCAGCTGCGCTAAAGCCACACCTACAGCCAGCGTCGATCCATTGACCGCCGACCTGAGCGAAGTGGAAGGAAAGGTGAACTTTAAAAATCCCGGCGAGACGGATTTCTCGCCCGTCACGAACGGTCTCAAGATCAATGTGGAGGGACAGATCACCACTGGCGAGGATGGGCGGGTCCGGCTGGACCTCTCCACCGGGACGATCATCCGGCTGGCCTCCAATACTCTTTTCACCCTGGTATCCAACGAACCCGAAGAAGGCGGCTTGCTGACTCGCATCAAGATCGAGGCCGGGCGGTTATGGGTGGCCCTCAAAGGCGGCTCGGTCGATGTGGACACCCCCAACGGTCTGGCGTCGGTGCGCGGCTCCAACCTGATGATCTGGGTGGACCCGGTCACACAGAACGTCTACGCCTCCTGCTTCGAAGGTTCCTGCAGCGCCGGGAACAGCAGCGGTTCGACCGACTTCTATACCGGCAGCGGGGTGGTGCTCTACCACGTGGAAACAGGCTCGAACCCGCCTCCGCCGGGTTTCTACCAGTTGACCCTGCAGGATTTCCAGGAATGGGCGCAGAACAATCCCGAGGTCCAGAGCATCCTGCCTGATA
The DNA here is from genome assembly GCA_963847105.1 of uncultured Chloroflexia bacterium. Classification (GTDB taxonomy): domain Bacteria; phylum Chloroflexota; class Anaerolineae; order Anaerolineales; family Villigracilaceae; genus UBA877. The sequence goes on from CAWJYP010000004.1 coordinate 194,512, forward strand.
TTCTGAGCACGCTGACAGCCGTGCCGACCTTTACGCCCTCCCCCACCTTCACCGAAACGCCCACTTTGACGCATACGCCTACGCTCAGCCCCACCAGCGCGCCTACCGCCACCGAGCCGTCCTGCTCGAGCCTTTCGGGACCATCCAATGGCTCGGAAATTCCCGCCACCGGCAAGGTGATCTTCTCGTGGACTTCCTTGTCGACTGCCGGCAGTTACGAACTCTTCATTGTTTCTGCAGGCGGGGCGACAAACAGTTTCCGCACATTCGAAACCATCCATTCGCGCTTCATGGAATCACTGCCGGTGGGAGGCACGTACTCTTGGTACGTAAATGCCCTGGATCCAACAGGGAACGTCCTTTGCGCCAGCGAGACGTTTACCTTCTCCAAGGCGGCCGCGCCGACCTCCACGCCTCAACCGACCGACACGCCCATCCCCCCGCTGGAACCGGCAAAATCGTCCACACCTACCGATACTCCCACACCAGACTCCGATCCCACGCCTGACCTGACCGGGACGGGGGTAGTGATTCCTGACCCCGATCCCACCCCTGACCTGACCGGGACGGTGATCGAACAAAACCCCGACCCCACCCCTGACCTGACCGGAACATATCTGGCTGGCGGCGAAAATCCCCCACCGGCGGGTCAATATAATGATCCCGTGAAAGAGCGTTTGCTCTGATCCATACGCCCAAGGCAGCCTGGGATTGGGTAATTCAAACTACTTCCGTCGCTGAAGATACGAGGAGAAAATGCGCATAAGAAGCAGCCTGTTACGGCGTACCCTCTTGATCGGCACAGCCCTGCTGGTGCTCTTGCTGGAATTGACCGCCCTGCTGCCCAGCCTGAACTCACCCGTCGAACGGGTGGAACTTTCGGTGCATGACACCATGATGCGCCTGCGAGGTGTTCAGCCTCAGCCGGATCAGATCGTCATTGTGGCAGTGGACGACTTCTCTTTCAGCTGGACCGGCTACCAATGGCCCTGGCCGCGGGCGTACCTGGCCCAGATCATCAAGCAGGTCAACAACGGCAAGCCGCGCCTGCTGGGCCTGGATATCTTTCTCTTCGAACCCGGCAACGATGCAGGCGGCGATGAAGCGCTGGCGGCGGAGCTGGCAAATTCCCCCCGGGTGGTGGCCCCCCTGCAGATCTACGAAGACCCCCTGCAGGACAGCGTCACCTTGATGCTGCCCCTGCCTGCCTACCGGCAGGTGCTGAAAGGCACCGGCGTCACGGAAGTGTCGCTGGATAACGACGCCATCGCCCGCAGTCTGAAGGCATATCATCCCTACGGACAGGATACCTATTTCAACTGGGCCTTCCAGGCAGCCACGCTGGTCCTTGAGACCGGTCAGCCAACCCTGAAGAATTCGACCCTGCAATTCAACGGGAAAACTGTCCCGCTGGTGGCCGGGAAAATGCTGATCGACTTCGCCGGTCCAGCCGGGACCTACCCGACCTATTCTGCTGCCAATGTGGCGGACGGGCTGGTGGACCCGGAAGTCTTTCGCGATAAGATCGTCCTGCTGGGCGTCACATCCCCCACCCTGCCGGACCTTTACCCGACCCCCTTCTCGGCTCGCAACCGCACCCCGGGTGTGGAGATCATCGCCAATGCGATCGATACCATCCTGGGCGGTAATTACCTGCGCATGGCCCCGGCATGGTTGAACCTGCTGCTGGTGGTGGTGATGGCCTTATTGGCGGGTCTGATCAACCGGTCAGGCCGGCCCATCCTCACCATCGCCCTGATGACGGCAGGGATGGTCGTCTATGCCGTGGTCGTGTATTTCGTCTTCGCCCAGGGCCGCTACTATCTGCCCTTCACCGGGCCGGAAGTAATGCTCTTCCTGGGAGTCGTTTTGCCGACGCTGGAACAGGCCGTTTCACAGGAACTGGAAAAACGGCGGGTGCGGGGAATGTTCACCCGCTTCATCTCGCCCGAGATGGTGGATCAGTTGCTTGCCACGCAGGATATTAATTCGCTGAACAAGCGTGCTTCGCTGACCATCCTGTTTTCGGACATCCGCGGTTTCACCACACTGTCGGAAAAACTGACGCCGGATGGAGTGGTGCGTTTGCTGAACCCCTATTTGGAAGTGATGACGGATGTGATCCATAAACATGGGGGAACGGTGGATAAGTATGAAGGCGATGCCATCGTGGCGTTCTTCGGCGAGCCAGTTCCTTATGAAGACCATGCCCTGCGGGCTGCCCGTGTGTCGATGGAAATGCGCGGCGCGCTGACAGACCTGAAGGAACGCTGGCAGGCGGAGGGCATCCTGCCGGACCGCTTCGAGATCGGCATCGGCCTGAACACCGGCGATGTGTTCGTGGGTCTGCTGGGTTCGGCCCAGCGGATCAACTACACCATCATCGGCGACAACGTCAACCTGGCGGCCCGCTTGCAGGACCTGACCAAGGTCTACAAATGGCCGATCATCATCAGCGAAAGCACCGCCAGGGCCATCGAATCTGAGTTCGAGGTGGAATTCATCGAAGCGGCGGTGATCAAGGGCAAGAGCGAGCCAGTGAAGATCTACAAGATACTCGGAAGCAAAGGCGAGCGCCTGGCTCCGCTGGAAGTGTGAGAACCAGGTAATTTGGTAATGGGGAATGGAGATTGTAGGGGCGACCCTTGTGGTCGCCCCTTTTCGTTCCCAGGGTGGAAAATTGAGCAGGTAATTTCGTTGTATAATATGACTAAGTTAGTCATATTATTGTTTCCCTCACCAAAAGGCAAACCAGGAGGTAATCCATGTCAGTATTAAGCATATCCGAAATCAAAGCATCGTCCACCAAAAGTTTCGATGACGCCATAAAGCAGGGAGTTGCGCGGGCGACCAAGACCCTGCGGAATGTAAAATCCGCCTGGGTCCAAAATCAAGAAGTTTCCATAGGAGCGGACGGAAGCATCGAGGAATACCGGGTGCACTTGAAGGTGACGTTCGTTTTGGATGATTGAACGCAGGGATCACCCAAAGGCGGCCTCTGAATAACCGGCCTCACACTATGTAGTTTCACTGCTGTCCCCCAAAAGATAGATCTGATAGTTCCCATTCAGGATACTGGACTCCTGAACGATGATGCGCGCCTCCGTACCGGCCAGCATGTCGCCGAAACGGCGGGTGATCTCTGTGCCGAACAGGCGGCTGAAAATATTGAGCACCCGTCGGGACAGGGATAATGCCTTTTTCTCCGGAGCGAATTTGTCGAAGACAACTGCGCGGCCCTGGGGTTTAAGAGCGCCCAGGTTTTCGTGCAGGCAAGCCCGTCCGTCGGGGATGACCGACAGGATGAGGTTGAAAATGACGGCATCGAAGGTGGCCTCCGGCACCAGCAGGGATTGGGCATCGCCTTCAATCAACGTGACAGCGCGGCCTTCCAGCGGCAGCCTGGACCTGGCGCGGGAAAGCATGGAAGGGCTCAGGTCGATGCCCACGGCAGTCACACCTAATGGCAGAAGCGGCAGGTCTGCCCCGGTGCCCACACCGACCAGGAGTACCCGCTCACCCGGCTGCAGATCCAACAACTGGATGGCCCTTTCCCGGCCGGGCCTGAAGATGCGCGTGACGGTGCGATCATAGACCGGGGCCCACAGCTGGTAGATGAAACGGTTCCAGCGGTTGGTCATTTTCACGGGCACGGTCCCAGTCGAAAATGGAATACCCCTGTCACTTTGGCGAGAAATGGGATGAACCGGATCCAGCGGAAAGACCGCAGGCGCGGTTCAGGTTCGTCAAAATAGTACCACTGGCCCTGCATGCAGAGACCCCACGATTTAAGTTCGCGCGGATTCTTCACATCCCAACGCAAGAGCGTGCCGGTGCGTTTCAATACGGAACTGGTCCGGTTGTGGTGGCGATTGATGAAAGCCGAGGCAGCATCGAATGCCAGTTCGCCGGTGGGAAAGGTTCCGGCCATTTCGAGAACCATCGGCTTGATCGCGTCTGCATTGAAATAGGGGAACACTCCTTCGGCGAGAAAAAGAACCGGCTTCTTCAAACTCGCCACTTGCTTCATCCACGCAATATCGAACATGGAACAGGCTATGGTGCCGGACCTTTCCTTATCGGGCAGGAAGCGGCGACGTAACTCGATCACCTCGGGGAGGTCTATGCCGATCCAGGTCATCTGATCATTATTCAGGCGGTCAAAGCGGGTATCCAATCCGCAGCCGAGGTCGACCACCACCCCGCCGAGATTACGGGCGAGGAAAGCGCGGGCGAGGCTGTCAAACTGGCGGGCGCGCATGGAGATGACGAATACATCCGCATCGCCCATCCCTGCCAGAAAATCCCCCTCGCCGCCGACTGCAGCGAGTATCTCCATCGCCAACGGATCGCGCAGGATCGCATCTGTCCGGATGGATTCGCGGGCACGGGCAGCCAGGGGGACGAAGAGGGTCCTTGCCACAGGAGACAGGTCGCTAATTTTTATCGGGTCCATCATTTTTCCCTTTCTGTCCAAGGCGGGGGAAGAGCGCCGGGATGCGGCGGCAGTACGCCGACCACTCATCCTTGAACTCCGCCGCCAGGACTTGCTCCTCCCGACGAATGCGCCGAAGGACAAAGGGGGCAAATAGTGCATAGCCTAAAGTAGTCCAGGTGTGATAGAGCAGCAGGCTGCCAATGGAGGCGGCTAACAATCCCAGGTACATGGGATGCCGGACAATGTTAAAGGGGCCGCTGGTGATGAGCCGGTGGTCGGCGAAGAGTTGCGCGCCGAGGCCGGTGGAGACGAAATACATTTTTCCGAGGGTCAGGCGAGCCCACAACAGGAAAGCCATGCCGGGAAAGTACAGCAGGCAGCCGATGATGAGAAGAATCAGGTGCAACGCAGGAGACAGGTCGACGGGTAGCGGCTTCCAAAAATAGAACGAGATAAAAAAGAAAGTCAGGCCGGCAAGCAGGTAAAACAGGCCGGAGCGCAGCCAACTCGCCGCGCGGCCGCTGGTCCGGCCGGAGGGGTGCAGAACTCCCCGCCCGATACCGTATAAGAGGATGGCCAGGATGGCAATGGCCAGCCAGCCTCCAACTTGCCGGAGGATAAATTCAACCCGGGAGAGATCCCACATGATCGTGCCTCGACTTCAGGGTTTGCGAAATTCCAGGCAATATAACCAGCCTTTCCAGATATCGAAGAGGCGTTTTTCCAGCATTTCCGCGGGGACAAGGTCCGTCGGCGGCAAGACGGGCGGGCGTCTGGACTTGAAGGAACGCTTGAAACCCGGCAGGACCTTCTCGTAAGCGCGGGCGCCTTTTTCGGTCTCATCGGCGATGGCGATACGCGCCCCCGGCCTGGCGACGCGGATCATCTCATCGATGGCGGCTTTTTTGTCATTGAAGAAATTGATCCCGCCCACGTGGAAAACGGCGTCGAAGGAGTTGTTCTGGAACGGTAGCCGCTCGCCGGTTCCCAGGAACAGGTCCACCTGCCAACCCTGGCGGCGGGTATAAGTCTGGCAGCGGGCGAGTTGACCGGGGGAGATGTCCAAACCGAAGACCTCGCCCACATCGTCCCGTTCCATCAGGTAGGGCAGGTTGACGCCGGGGCCAATGGAGACTTCCAGCACCCGGCCATGACGAGGTTCCAGCCGCTCGGTGACCTGGCGGCGGGCGGTGCCTTCGTCCATGCCGATGTAGGCGAAGGCGACCCTGGAGAAGAGACGGTAGACCCACGAAAACCAATCGTAGAGCCTGGAAAAACGACGGTTTATCCCGTTGAGGCTGTTTTGTTCGATGAAGTGGGGAATACCGTTCTTCACGGCATAGACCTGGCCGCACGAGCCACAAGTCAGTGTGCCGGTCAGGAGGATGTCTGCGGGTTCGCAGTTGGAAGAAAGATGTCCATGGCAGGCCGGGCAGGCTAATAGAGGCAGGGTGGAGGTTTTCATGGTTCCGCCTTAAGATGGGTTTATTGACTAACAACTGAGTATATGTTCATATATTAGTATATGCCGTTCTATGGGCAATGTCAATATGCAGTTTTGAAATGGGATGTAGGAAAAGGTACGGTGTATTTTGGAGTGCAGTCTTCACATCATGCCACTACTCGTTACCCCGGTGTGATCCAAAAACGTCCCTCAGGTTAGAATTCAGTCAAGTTGACTGCCGAGAACCTGCGGGACGAGCATTTCAGAACAGCGATCGACTCTGAATGTGGGCAAGAAGCTGCTGCTTATGGCACAGGCGGGAGTTTAAGCAGCGCCCCGATGGCATAGCCTGCCAGGGCGCTGACGGTCCCGATCAACGCCATTTCCAGGCCGCTTTTACCGGGGTGGCCCACGGTCGTGCGAGCCTTATATGCACCTACGAAGAACAACACCAGGGCGGTCAATACCACCGCCACGATCATGCCGGGTACCACCGGGAGGAAAATGAAGGGCACCAGCGGGATGAGCGAACCGATGATAGCCGAAAGGCCAACGATGAGGGAGGCTTTCACCGCCTGACCGCGATCGGTGGGGGTTAACTGGTGCTCCTCGCTCATCATCACAGCCACCCATACATCCTTATCGGCGGTGATGGTAGCCACGATCCGGTCGAGCAGTTCGCCGGAAAAACCCTTCTGCGAATAGATCTGGCGGACCTCGGCCACCTCCAGGTGGGGCACCTCGCTGATATGCCGGAATTCCCTTTCACGCTCGCTCTCATAAAAATCCGCCTCCGCCAGTGTGGAGGTGTAAGCCACTGCACCCATCGAAACCGATTTGGCGAAGGTGGCTGCCAACCCGGCTACGATAACGATGCGCACATCATGGGTGGCGGCGGCGATGCCGAGGATGACACCCAGCACATTGACCAACCCATCCTGCCCGCCGAGGATGATATCCGACAAGGCCGAGGCTTTGCGATGGGGATCGCTGACCTGGTGGTATTTGAGGTCTGAGCCGGGCGTGTGTGGATTATTTTTCTCGAACAGTTTCCTGCGCATGGGTGATGTCCTTTATGTAGCGAACCAGAAAATTTCTGGATGAAATTGAGGGTGTGTAAAAAACTCCCGCGCTTATACAGCGGGTAGATAGGTCGGCGGATCCCTTTGACGATCATGGAACCAGCCGGGAAGGTTTTATCAGTTGGGGGGAAGCCGGAGAGGCATTAAGCGCGGGACCAGCCGGGTCAACGTGCTCGAAGCAGAACCGGCAAGGAGTATCGCCACAAGAATTGGAAGAGGTGGAATGGATAGTACAAACTGGTCGCCTGGATGACCGGTATTTTCAGCGAACAGCGCAGTTGAACCGGTCAGGCTTTCGGCCAAAAAATGCGCTGCCAGGCTGCAGATGCACAGAGCCAGTACCAGCATAATCAGCAGATGCCGGCGGGAAGTGGCGAGGCTAGCCGTTCTTGACATGGTTCACGCCCTGGTTGAAGAGGGTGATGATGTGCTCATCCTCGATATGGTAATAGACTTCCTTGCCGTCCCGCCGGGCCTTGACGATGCCCATCTGGCGCAAGCCGCGGATATGATGGGAAACGGCCGATTTGCTGATATCGACCATTTCCGCCAATGCGCCCACGTTCAATTCCTGGGTGGTCAAGGCAGAAAGAATGCGGACGCGGCTGGTATCGCTGAAGGAACGGAACAGTTCCGCAACATGGGCGGCGATGTGTTCATTGAGGATAGAGGAAGATTTATCGGCCATAGTGCTAATAGATGAACATATACTCATATGTAGTATATCAGCAATTGTCTTTCTGTCAATTGTGCAGAACGGGCCGAATGTCAGTATGGAAAGATTACATAATCGGAGCAGGCAATGAGTATAATGACCATCCACTATGTCTACTTTCAACTTACTCCAGGTCCAGGTCGGTTCGACCATTCGTATCCACAGCTTCGAAGGGGGTAAACCCCTGGCGGACAAATTGCGCCAGTATGGGTTGTTCCTGGGCGACCTGGCCCAGATCCTGCGCCTGGCACCGCTGGGCGGCCCCATGCTCCTGCAGGTCAACGGCCGCGAGATCGCCCTGGGACGCCGGATCGCCGCCAAAATCATAGTCGAGGAACTTTAATGCGGTTTGCACTGGTAGGACTGCCCAATTGCGGGAAGAGCACACTATTTAACCAGGTTGCCGGCTACAAGGCCGAAACCGGGAATTTCCACGGCACCACGGTGTCCTTCACCGAGAGCAAGGTGCGCGTCTCGGGCCAGGTCATCCAGTTGGTGGACCTGCCCGGCACCTATACGCTGGCGGGAACGAATCCCGCCGAAGCCGAAGGGCAGCGTTACCTCGGTTCCGAACAGGTGGATTTGATCATTAACGTGGTGGACGCATCCCACCTCTCGCAGGGGCTGGAACTGACCTTTGAATTGATGGCGTTGAACCGCCCGCTGATCCTGGCGCTGAACATGATGGACGAGGCCAAACGGACCGGCCTGCGCATCGACGGGCCGGGCCTGCAGGACTGCCTGGGCATTCCCGTCCTGCCGCTGGTAGCCAGCAAAGGCCAGGGCGTGCTGCCGTTATTTACCCGGGCCGTGATGGTCACTCGTAAACCGACCGTTTCCAAAATCGACAGCCTCGACAGCGGGGATGACATGAAGCGGCACTGGCTCGCTGCAGAAATGACAGCCCGATTTGCCCACCAGACAGAACGACGGTTCACCTGGCGCGACCGCATCGACGATCTGCTGCTGCATCCATTCTGGGGCTATGTCGCCATGGCGGCCATCCTGTATGCTTTTTTCCAACTGGTCTATGGAATCGGCACTGCCATCGAAGGGCCGGTCATCACCCTTTTCAACGGGTGGACCGATCAGCTGACCCGGTTAACCGGGGCAAAAACTTTGTTGGGTGAACTGGCCTTCGGCCTGTTGCAAGGCATCTCGGGCGGGCTGGCAATCGCCCTGCCTTACCTGGTACCCTTCCTGTTTGGCCTGGGTCTGCTGGAAGACATTGGTTACCTGCCACGCATCGCCTTCCTAATGGATGGGTTGATGCACCGGCTGGGATTGCACGGGAAGGCCATCGTGCCGTTCATCCTGGGATACGGCTGCAATGTGCCCGCCATCATGTCCACCCGTATTTTGGAGGACAAGCGGGACCGCTTCCTGGCGGCGGCGCTGGCGGTACTGGTGCCGTGCGCGGCCCGGCTGGCGGTGGTCTTTGGCCTGGTGGCATTCTATCTGGGACCTCTGTGGGCGCTGGCGATCTATGTGTTCAACATTTTTGTGATCGCCCTGATGGGCCGCATTTTGACCCGTCTCCTGCCGGAGGTAACGCCGGGTTTGATCCTGGAAATGCCCGTCTACCGGATGCCCACCCTCAAGGCGGTGTTCAGCAAGGCCTGGTTCAGGGTGCGCGAGTTCCTGGTGGAAGCCTGGCCGTTGCTGATCCTCGGGTCGCTGGCGCTGGCTGTGATGACCTACTTTAATATCAGCCCCATTCTCAACACCGTCATCCGCCCGGTGACCTGGCTGCTGGACCTGCCCGCCGAGACGGGCGTGCCGTTGATCTTCGGGGTGCTGCGCAAGGAACTCTCCCTGATCATGCTGCGCCAGTCGTTGGGCGGGGCGGATTTTGGAGATGTGCTGACGCCATTGCAGATGCTCACTTTTTCAGTCTTCGTCGTGTTTTACATTCCCTGCCTGCCCACCCTCTCGGCCCTGCGAAGGGAACTGGGGACGCGGCCCATGCTTTCCATCGCCGCTTTCACGGTGGTGGTGGCATTGGCTGCGGCCCTGTTGGTACGCGGGCTGGGAACGCTGGTCTTATTGATCATCCCCTGAGAGCGCCGGGAGTTGCAGGACGGAATATTTCATCTCCATGACTTCGGTTGGAATCACCCCGGTCAAATGATAAAATTCAGTCATTATTTGACAGTCAGGCCATCAAAATCCTGGTAAAGGTAATCCATCCATGCCACATCCTCTTGCTCATCCAGCCGCATCCGTCCCTTTCACAAAGGCGGGACTGGTCCTTTCTGCCCTGGTAATGGGCAGCCTGGCCCCCGATCTTTGGTACATCATCCGGGTCGGAACTCCCTACTTTGGCAACTCACTCGCCGGTTTATTCCTGTTCGACCTGCCGGTGGGACTGATCATGTTATGGTTCTTCCACGCGCTGGCGAAATGGCCGCTGCTCTCGCTCCTTCCAAAAGACTGGCAGCGCCGGTTTTATAAATTTACCGAGGGATTTACCTGGGGACCAATCAAACGATTTATTCTCATCCTTCTCTCGTTGCTGGTCGGTTCCATTAGCCATATTATCCTGGATTCGTTCACGCATGACTATGGTTGGGTGGTAGAGCACGTCGGTTTCTTCGAGACCGCCGTTGGCGGGATGCCGCTGTATGACCTGCTGCAAAATCTCGGCAGCCTTATCGGCGTGGCACTGCTGATCTACTGGTTCTTCCGCTGGCTGCCGACAACCACGAAGGGTGAAAAACTGGCGGCGAGGTTCCCCCTCTGGATGCAGTTGACCTTCATCGCCGTTACTTTAGCAACACTTTTCCTGGTGGAAGGCGCCATACTCTACGCGCGCTATATTGCCGGACCGCGCTCCCTGCCCGGACATTTCGTGGCGGGGGGCAGTCTTTTCTTTTCCGCCATGCTGATCATGCTTTTCTTCGGGGGGATCTACTGCCTCGTCTGGACGGTGACGTTCCACAAGTCCATTCGAGGCAGTAAGTAAGCCCGGATTCTACCCCTTTCAAATACGGTTTTCATCCCATCATCGCTGCAGGTATTTCCCGAGCGGAGATGCCATTTATTCGGATACTACCAAGGCGGGAGTTGCGCAAACCCAGCCTTGTGAAGGTTTTCAAGCGGGATCATCTTCGGAAGTGTAGGAAAACACATCACCCAGGGGCACACCGAAGGCCAACGCAATTCGAAAGGCAAGTTCCAGGGAGGGGGAATATTTAGCGCTCTCGATGGCGATGATGGTCTGACGTGTTACGCCTACCTTTGCCGCCAATTGTTCCTGTGTCATCTCGTTGTTTTGAAAGCGCAATTTACGAATGGTGTTCCGAACGGTGCGCTTTTCCATTTTAGAACCCTCGTTGGTAAAGAACGATTTGTGAGATCCCCCCAACGATTTCGGCTACGATGGAGAATAAAATGATCGAACCAAACATCACCAGGGCAGGTTGACCAAAAGCGAAGGCGAGCATGGAAAGGAATACGCCGATCGAAAATGTGATGTAAGCCACCTTCGAACCCTTCAAATCGATCAACCTGTCGCGTTCATCTTCAACATAAGGTTCCACTTCGCCCGTTCGGGTCCTAATGGCCTGGACGATGCTAAGGACGATGTTTGCGAGAATGTTGCCAAGGATGTTCACGAGGATGGTGGCGATGATCACGATGGCCCACAGGCCAAAGAGCTGGCTTGAAACCAGCCCTCCGTCCTGGAACATGCGAAATACACGCACCAGGTAATACACGAGGATCAACAGGTAACTTACTAAGGATATGGTGACGCTTTTTTGCTGGTATGACATGATTTTCTCCTTTGTTTGATTGAACATACAAATGTATGTTTTGTTATACTAATAGTATCATATACTATACATAATGTCAAGTATTCTTTACATATCAAATATTTATTATGGCGTTGTTCCTCGGGATTTCAATACACCCAGGAATAATAAGATAAGGCGAATTTCCATATTCCAGTAAATGTCCACACGCTGTTGTAAATTACTGATAAATATGGTCTAATTGGTTATCTAATAATCTGGAACATACCCGCCTTGTGTGCTTCTCCATGGAAAAAAAAAAGTCATGAATACTTTACCAGGTGGTTATCACAATAAGGGGAATGTTCCGCTGCATCTTGTCCATCGACCCGGCCTTTTCATTTTTCTAGTCCTTTGTCTCCTGGCAGCCTGTGCTCCAGCGGGACCCAACATGACCCCCCATTCCACTCCGCCTGTAAACACCGAACCGATCCCACTGACCGGGTTGGGAGCGCCTTGCAGCATCCCGGCCAATCCGACCGTGGAGTTGACGGAAGGTCCCTATTTCAAGGGAGGTTCGCCTGAGCGAACCACCCTTCTGGAGGAGGGCATGACGGGCACTCAGGTGATCTTGAGCGGTTATGTGTTTACGCCGGATTGCAAATCGGTGGCGGGAGCACGGCTGGATTTTTGGCAGGCGGATGACGAAGGTCAATATGACAACACCGGCTACATCCTGCGCGGGCACCAGTTTACCGATGCAGCCGGATACTACCAGTTGACGACCATCGTGCCGGGCATTTATCCGGGCAGGACGGAGCACATCCACGTCAAGGTGCAGGCGCCCCACGGCCCCACGCTAACCACCCAATTGTTCTTCCCGGATGTGTTCCAGAACCGGTCCGACGACATCTTTGACGCCTCGCTGGTCGTGCGGGTCCAGGACAGCAGTTCAGGGTTGACGGCTGCGTTTAACTTTATTGTCAACCCCTGATCGCTTCGATGGAGACTATTCGATGAGGGGAATCAAGGCGGGAACTGAAGCACCTCATCGTGGAGGAGTCAATCGTACTCGCCGGGAAACCTTTAGGAGCCGAAAGTTTTTAATAAGAGGGTAAAATAATCTTGAATAGCGGCTTTCACCGGTGTGACTGAAAACGATCCATTCATCTTTTTCGACCAACAAAGGAATAGAAAATGGCAGATTTTGGCGTCTATTCGGAAGTGGGCAAACTCCGCAAGGTGATCGTACACAAGCCGGATCTGAGCCTGCAGCGGCTGACCCCCTCCAACCACGACGAACTGCTCTTCGACGATGTCCTGTGGGTGGAACGGGCCGAATGGGAGCACGAACATTTCACCCAGGTGATGCGCGCCCGCGGGGTGGAGGTCTATTACGTCCACGACCTGCTGACGGAGACGCTGGCAGCCAGTCCGGAGGCGCGCCGGTTGATCATCGAGCAGGTCGCCACCGAGTACACCACCGGCTGGGCGCTGGTGGACGAGGTCCGCTCGTTCCTGTGGAGCCTCAGCCCCGCCATCCTGGCGCGGCACCTGATCGGCGGATTGACCGCCGGTGAGGCCGGGCTGGACTGGAAGAAGTTCAGCCGCATCTCCCTGCACGCGGCCGCGCTGACCGATCAGAATACCTTCCTGCTGCCGCCCCTGCCGAACACGCTTTTCACCCGCGATTCCTCCTGCTGGATCTTCGGCGGCGTCTCGGTCAACCCGATGTACTGGCCGGCTCGCCGGCGTGAATCGCTGAACATGTTCGCCATCTACCACCACCATCCCATGTTCCAACAGGCGGCCTTTCCATTCTGGTACCCGAACATCTCGGACGGCGAATTCAACCTGCAGAACTTCGGCCGCTCCTCCCTGGAAGGCGGCGATGTGATGCCCATCGGCAACGGGACGGTACTCATCGGCATGTCGGAGCGGACCCAGGGCAGCATGATCGAACAGGTGGCCGACGCCCTCTTCACCAACGGCAGCGCCGAGAGGGTCATCGCCTGCGTCATGACCAAAGACCGAGCCCACATGCACCTGGATACGGTCTTCACCTTCCTCGACCGGGACAAGGTGACGGCCTTTCCCAAGGTGGTCGGGCAGATCCGCGCCATCAGCCTGCGCCCGGGCAAAAAAGCGGGTGATTTCCACGTCACCCAGGAAAAGGATTTCTTCGGAGCGGTGGCGAATGCCCTCAAGATCCGCAAACTCCACGTCGTTGAAACGGGCGGGGATGCGTACCAAATGGAGCGGGAACAGTGGGACGATGCCAACAATACGGTCGCGCTGGAACCCGGCCTGGTGATCATCTATGAGCGAAATACCCACACCATCTCGAAGATGCGCGCCGCCGGCGTGGAAGTGATCACCATCCCCGGCTTCGAACTGGGGCGCGGCCGCGGCGGCGGGCATTGTATGACCTGTCCACTCCTGCGGGACCCGGTCTAGGATCCGAAATTTTTGGGGATCATTATGGCAATCGACTTCATCCCCGGCCTCGAATTGAGTCGGCAGTTTTATCGGGAGCTGGTCCGCCCCCGGCTGGAGGCCCATTTTCCCAACATTCCCCACAGCGCCGCCCTGATCGGTTACGGGTCGGAGGTGTTGGGATTCGACACGGTCCGCTCCACCGACCATGATTGGGGCCCGCGGGTGATGCTGTTCCTGGAAGAAGGCGATTACGCCGCCCAAGGGGAGGCCGTGCAAAACACTCTCCTGGAAGAAATGCCGGGAACATTCCGGAACTATCCGCTGGAACCACAGAACAATACGAAAAACTCACGCTGCATCGAGGTCCACTCCGTGCGGGCGTTCCTGCTGGGTTACCTGGGTTTCGACATTCAGGAGACCCTGCAGCCCGCAGACTGGCTGACAATCCCCTCGCAAAAATTGCGGGGGTTTACACAGGGGGACAGTTTTTTGGGACGGGGTCGGGCTGGAGCAGGCGCGCCAGAGTTTCGCCTATTACCCCCATGACGTATGGTTGTATCTGCTGGCATCCGGTTGGTCGCGTATCGGCGAGGAGGAACACCTGATGGGCCGGGCCGGCGAGGCGGGCGATGAGATCGGCTCGGCTCTGATCGCGGCGCGGCTGGTGCGTGACCTGATGCGGCTGTGCTTCTTGATGGAAAAACAATACGCCCCCTACCCCAAGTGGTTCGGCACCGCCTTCGCGCAATTGGAAAGCGCCAAAGAGCTCGCCCCGCTTTTTCGGGCCGTGCTTACCTCCGCCACCTGGCAGGAGCGGCAGGTCCCCCTCGCCCGGGCCAATGAGTTGGTGGCAGCCCGGCACAATGGACTGGGTCTCGCCGAACCCCTGCAGGAGAAGGCCACTTATTTCTTCGAGCGGCCGTTTTTAGTCATCAACGGGGGAAACTTTGCGAAGGCGTTGCGGGCGAACATCAGCGACCCGGTTGTGAAAAGACTGGGCGGGAGGAGATTGATCGGCAGCATCGACCAATTCAGTGACAGCACGGATATGTTGGAAGATACCGGTTGGCGCGGAGTCCTCAGGCGTTTGTACGAATGAATTTCAATTGATCACGCGGAAATTGAGTAGGTCTATCACCCCACCGCTTCGGATACACCGAGGCGTTACTTATTCAGGGGCTGATAGGTGAGCAGTACATTCCCGTTGCCGAAGGTCCGGCTGCCGGTCAGTTTAAGGGGACGCTTTTCACCTCCCTCGCCGAAGAATGGTCGGCCTCGACCGAGTACTATCGGGGCCACCATCAAACGGATCTCATCCACCAACCCGGCATCGAGCAGACTGTTCGCCAAAATGGCGCTGCCGAAAACAGCCATATCACGCCCGTCATGCTTTTTAAGATGTTCGGTCTCGCGTATGGTTTTCTTGCGGATCAGGCGGGTGTAACTCCAGGGTACACTTGTCAGTGTAGTGGAATAGACGACCTTTGCAATATTGTTCATCTTTTTGGCGACGATGGGATCGTCGTGGATGGCCGCGGGAGTGGGCCAATAGGAAGCCATCAATTCGTATGTGATGCGGCCGAACAAGAGCAGGTCGATCGTCTCCAATTGCTGGATGGCAAACTCATTGAATTCTTCATCGACCGTATGCCAGTCGATCTCCCGGTTGGGACCTTCGAAGAATCCATCCAGCGTGACCATGTCGAATAAAAACAGTTTTCTCATACGCCTTTCCTCTCAAACGCTGCCAACAGTTGATCATATGCTTTATTGAACTTGGCTTCGCCTTCGCTCTCCAGTTGCTGGGTGCAGGCATCCAGGTCGATGCCGAGATCTTTGAGTCCTTCCAATGTGCGATAGGCCTCATCCACTTTGTTCTCCAGCGACAGGCGAGGATTGCCGTGGTCTCGATAGGCATCCAGAGTCTCGACCGGGACGGTGTTGATCGTCTCCGGACCTATCAAATGCTCGACGTATTTCACATCGCTGTAATTCGGATTTTTGGTGCTGGTGCTGGCCCACAATACCCGTTGTTTCTGTGCTCCCATACCTGCCAGTTTTTTGAAACGCTCGCTGCTGAACATCTCCTTATAAATCTGGTAGGCGATCCTGGCGCTTGCAATGGCAGGCTCGCCTTGCAAGGCACGGGCTGCCGAGGCGGCTTTTTCATTTTCCCGGCCTATTTTCTCCAGCATTGGATCGATGAGCACATCGATGCGGCTGAGGAAGAAGCTTGCCACCGAGGCCACCCTGTCCATCGACTTGCCATTTTTCGCCAGCATTTCCAACCCGCCTAGATAAGCATCGATGACCTGGCGGTAACGCGGCAGGCCGAAAAGGAGGGTGATATTCACGTTAATGCCCTCGCCAATCAACTGCTGGATAGCCGGCAGACCCTCGTCGGTGGCAGGGACTTTGATGAAGATGTTGGGCCGATTGACCGCCGACCACAACCGGCGGGCTTCTTCGACCGTCCCGGCGGTATCGTGGGAAAGGTGCGGGTTCACTTCCAGGCTGACGAATCCATCCGCCCCTTTCAGTCGATCATAGGTGCGGCGAAAGAGGTCAGCCGCCCGCTGGATATCTTCCACCGTGACGGCTTCGTATATTTCCTGTGGTTTTTTTCCCTGTTCGGTTAAGGCCTTGACCTGCTCATCGTATACATGACTGCTGGTAATGGCCTTTTCAAATATGGAAGGATTTGAGGTGATACCGCTGACCCCATCCTGTTCGATCCAGCGGCTGAGTTCGCCATTCTGGATGGAATTGCGCCCCAGATAATCCAACCAAATGCTCTGCCCCAGTTCTTCCAGTTTCAATAACGGATTCCTATTCATAAATCCCTCTTTCTCATGCCCTCGCTTTATTGAAAAAACTTACCTCCAGCCAATAATAAGGTAAATACTGTTCCAATTATCCAATTAATGGTAAAAAGATTATATATCGCAAGAGAATACGAGTCAACTGTTTAGGATACAATTTGTCGTGTTTCTATCCATTTTCTTAATGAACAAACTGAAGATCGCTTTGAAGAATGGTCAAGAGGCTGTACTCTCGAGGCTGAAAAGTTGATCACAAAATCAGCCCGGGCGAGGCGGTGACTAGCCCTACGGAAAAACGATGAATATTTATATGTTTCATGGATTATTAAGATAAATATAATAAAAATTATGCTATAATGGCAAAAATCAAACCGACCAAGGAAGAGGTGACCATGCACATCCATACGGACCCTGAGGATATGGACTTTGTGGCGTCAATGGAGTTGCAAAAACGCCCGGTCACGGAAGACCAGTTCCTGAAATTCGAAGGCTACGCAGCCGAGATATTTTCCGCCTTCGGCCTCGACCAGAACAGCGACGCCACCAAAGATACCCCCCGCCGCTTCATCCGGGCTTTGTACGACGCCACGGAAGGATATGATGGCGATCCCAAACTCCTGCGGGTCTTCGATACCGAATGCCACGGCGACCCGGATTGCCACCTCAGCCAGGTCATCGAGGGGCCGATCCAATTCTTCGCGCTGTGCGAACACCACGCCCTGCCGTTCTTTGGGAACGCCTACGTGGGCTACATCGCCCATGAGAATATCATTGGCATCTCCAAGCTGACCCGCCTGGTGCGGGTATTTTCCCGGCGCTTTGCCGTGCAGGAACGGATAGGTCAGCAGATCGCAGATACGCTCGAAACGATGCTCCACCCGCACGGGGTGGCGGTCTTCCTGGAAGCCCGGCACCTGTGCATGGAAATGCGCGGCGTCCGCGAGACGGCGCCATCCACTCGCACCACGGTCTGGCGCGGCGTATTACGCGGAGAACCCGGCCTTGCGCTCGGAATTTTTCACGGCTTGTAAGTTCCAGGGCGATGATAGATAATCAAAAAGGGCAGGTACAGATGGAACCATTCCAATATTTGATCATCGGGGGAGGTCTGGCTGCAGATGGAGCCGTCAAGGGCATCCGTGAGCTCGACCCGCAGGGGTCCATTGCCTTGTTCAGCATGGAGAGCGACCCGCCCTATAAGCGGCCTCTCTTGAGCAAGGGTTTATGGAAAGGCAAACCTCTCGAAAGCGTCTGGCGGCATACCGAAGAGCAGAAGGTGCAGCAGTTTTTGGGACGCAAGATCGTCCAACTGGACCCTGCCCGCATGGTCGTTACAGATGACAATGGCATTGAATATCAAGGCAGGAAAATTTTGCTCGCAACCGGCGGAACCCCCCGCCGGCTTCCATTTGGCGGGGAAGAGATCATCTACTTCCGCACCCTGGAGGATTACCGTCTCCTCGCCGGGATGAGCGAAAGCAAGGATACCTTCGCTGTCATCGGCGGCGGCTTCATCGGCTCGGAGATCGCCGCGGCCCTGGCAATGAACGGGAAGAAGGTCACCATGATCTTCCCCGAGACCGGCATCGGGGCGCGGGTCTATCCGCCGGACGTTTCGCAATTCCTGAACGAATATTTCCGCAAAAAGGGTGTGGAGGTGCTGGCAGAGGCGCAGGTATCCAAATTCGACCTGCGCGATGGGAAGCGTATCCTCACCACCCAGGGCGGACGGGAAGTGCAGGCCGATGGGGTGGTGGCTGGCATTGGCCTCCAACTCAACCTGGACCTGGCCAAATCAGCGGGGATAAAAGTGGGCAACGGCATCGAGGTGGATGCCTTTTTGGTCACCAGCCAGCCGGATATCTATGCCGCCGGCGATGTGGCCGAATTCTATAATCCCGCTTTGAACAAACGCCTGCGCCTGGAGCACGAAGACGCCGCTGTCAGCACGGGCCGCCAGGCCGGGAGGAACATGGCCGGGGCAGCCGAGCCTTTCCAGTATTTACCTTATTTTTATTCCGACCTGTTCGAACTGGGCTACGAAGCCATCGGCGAGCTGGACTCACGTCTGAAAACCGTCGCCGACTGGGCCGAGCCTTTCCAAAAAGGGGTCATCTATTATTTCAAAGATGAGCGGGTTAGCGGGGTGCTGCTGTGGAACGTGTGGGACAAAGTCCCGGCGGCGAGGGAACTCATCGCCCAACCCGGTCCGTTC
The DNA here is from genome assembly GCA_963847105.1 of uncultured Chloroflexia bacterium. Lineage (GTDB taxonomy): Bacteria > Chloroflexota > Anaerolineae > Anaerolineales > Villigracilaceae > UBA877. Next base: position 213,401 of record CAWJYP010000004.1, read on the forward strand.
AACGCCGGCGACCTGGAAGCGAAGAAATCGCCTGCCTGGAAGATCGCCTTTTAGCGAAGAATGAATTGCCCATGTCCTCCACCTACTCGGCAAAGACGATCGAACTGACCCAACTTTTTCCAGACCGGAGACAGGTCCCGCTGGAAGGGCTTTACCTCGACCAGAATCTGGCAGGCATATCCGCGCTGATCGGCAGGCCGATCGTCGCGGCTGGATATATTACAGATAGGAATGGCATCGTCGCCACGACCAACGAGGCCGGGCGGCTGCAAGTTCCTCCCGAGATACGGAACGACAGCGATTGGGCGCTCTTCCAGGAGATCCTGGCCCAGTCGGACCTGGTCATCAGCGGGTCGGCCTATCTGCGCCGCATCGCTGCCACCGGCAAGCCCTCGCAGGATGTGCTCTACCAATTTCGACGCGGCAACGAGTTCGAACACCTGGGGGAATGGCGGTTGAAGGTCGGTTACGAGCGGAGGGAGCCCGACTTGGCCTTTGTCAGCCACGGACTGGATTTTCACATCCCCCCTAACCTTTTGGACAGCGGCAGGAGGGTCTTCGTGTTCACCTCCGATGCCATGGCGGCATCCACACAGGCCGGTCACTTGACCGAGACCGGGGCTGTTGTGGTCGGGAGCGGCGCCGAGGGAGTGGAAGGCGCTCGCATGATCGACCATCTCAACAAGGGCTGGGGATATAATGTCATCACCCTCGCCACCGGGCCGGGCGTCCTGGATGATCCTGCTGAAGGACAAGCGATTGGACGTGTTATACATCACCGAGGTGCAGGTGGACCTGCCCGTGAGCGACCCTTCACGAGTGCGCAGCCTCTTACCCGCCGGGAAAAAGGTGAGCGACCTGGCAGATTTCCAGGTCCGCCACCGCTACGAACAGGCAGGGTGCGATCAACGCCCTGGGTACGCCGATCACGCAGATATTTATCAGGTATGATAGGAAAGACTTGCTGACACAGGAATGACTCATCTACCTGCAGTGATCATTTGATTAATTCGTTTCGACGCACCAGCGCAGCAATAGAAAGGATTTTCATGGACCAAGTTATCATTACCGATCTGGTTGCCAGGGGGATCATCGGGATCAATGAGTGGGAGCGGGAAAAGCCCCAGGAGATCCTCATCAATATCACCCTGTTTGGCGACCTGCGCAAGGCCGGTCAGAGCGACAGCATCGAGGATACGATCAATTACCGCACCATCACCAAAAAGGTGCAGGCGCACGCGGAGACCTCCCAACGGTTCACGGTGGAGGCCCTGGCCGCCGACCTGGCCCAAATTTGCCTGGAGGAGGCGGGCGTGCAGAAAGTCCGCCTGCGGGTGGAAAAACCCGGCGCGGTCCGGTTTACCCGTTCGGTGGGCGTGGAGATCGAGCGGGAAAGAGGCGCCGGGTAATGAACCAGCCGGTCCATCAGGTTTGCCTGCTGCTGGGATCGAACATCGAGCCCGAAAAGAACCTGCCGCGCGGCGTGGACCTCCTGCGGCAGAAGGTGGGCATCCTGCGGGTCTCTTCGGTGTGGCAATCCCCGTCGGTGGGAAGCGCCGGGCCGGACTTCTTGAATATGGCCCTGTTGGCGACCACTTCCTACGAGCCGGAAGACCTGAAGAAGAAAGTCCTGCGGCCGGTGGAGGCAGAGTTGGGCCGCCGCCGCAGCGCCGACAAGAATGCCCCCCGTCCCTTCGACGCAGATATCATCTTCTTTGATGGGCAGTTGGTGGATGAGACCCTCTTAGAATTCGTCCACCGGGCAGTGCCGGTCTCGGAATTATTGCCGGATTATCGCTCTGCCGAAGGAAAAACCCTGGCTGAGATCGCGGCGGAGTTGACCAAAACAAATCCGATCCGGAAATATGGATTGGTGATGGAGGATATTTGATTTTAGATTGTAGATTTTTGATTGTGGATTGGGGGAAAGACTAAGTGATCAGGCAATCAGGGAATGGGGGAAAAGGGTGATCGGGGAGCGAAGGCATAGAGCAAAGTAGGTTGTTTTATAGTCAATCTCTCAAGGACCCGGCAATGGAATAACAACCCAAGATGCGATAAATTCAGCATCATTAATCTCGTCATTCATCCTTGCCAATATGGATTCTCGTTCGATGAAGACTTCATATAAGGGTGGATTGCTGGTGGTTAGTGGTGAGTTGATGTCTTCCACCATCACATTCACCAGATTTGCCTGGGTATTTGTGTATGTGAGAATGATAGTGGCGGCAAATGCGACGTGCTTAAATTGGTCGGAAAAAGAATCTGGCTGGCTCTCTGGATTCAGGTCAGTGGCATACTTGACAACAAATACTCGATCGTGATCCATGTTAAGCCAATCGATTTCAACATGCTGCAAATCTATATCGTCTTCTTGAAGACGGTAGCGAAGATATTCGGCTGCTTGCGTTTCACTGAGTGTCGTTGTGGTTTGAGTTGCAGTCGCCGAAGTCAACTGACAGGAAATTCCCAGCATTGATAGCATCAAGCAGAAAACCAGGAATTTTTTCATGCAGTAATCCTCCTAACATCTCCGCCTCGATAGCATAGGTTCATGCCTTACCGCGGCATCAAACACAGGCTTGGTGCCGAGTCTCTGTTTTTATTATCGCGCCATTCGAGAGAAACCGCATCTGCACACCTTATCTGAATAGCCCATCCCCTTTTCATATGTATAATGAATTAAATTGAGCCGTTGTTGATTGCCAAGGTGAGGGCCGTATGAACATCATTACGCGTCTATTTCTATCATTCATTCTGATCGCCGTTCTGCCTGTGGGGCTTATCGGTTTCATCGGCCTGCAGCAGATGCAGACGATGAACCAGGAGACGATCACGGAGAGCACCACAGCCATGAAAAAACTGGGGGAAGATGCCATCCAGCAAAAGGCGGTCGATGTGGCCAAACAGGTCGAACTGTATCTCGAAGCGCACCCGGACCTGTTAACCGATCCCGCCAGGATGATGGCTGACGCGGAATTGGCAAAGATCGCCGTCCAGCCGGTGGGAGAGACCGGGTACACCGCCGTCTACGATTCTACCGGCGTCACCTATTTCCATTCAAATCCGGCCCTGGTGGGTCGGAACATGGATATGCTGGCTGAGACCCTCCCTGCTTTCTGGGCGATCTTCTCCGCCAGTTTGGATGGCAGTGTGGTCGGTTCATACTACGATTGGGCCGATCCGAACGGTGCGATACGCCCGAAGTACATGCAGTGCGTCCCCGTGGCCGGGACACAACTCCGTGTGGCTGCAACAACCTACATCGACGAATTCTCCCAGCCGATCAAGTCAACCGAGGCGCAGACCAGGCTCATCTTTGAGAAGAGCCGTTCCCAACTGTTGATTTCGCTGTTGGTCGTGGCGCTGATCGCAGTTAGTCTGGCGGTCTGGTTTTCCAGCGTCATCAGCCGGCCGATCGCTTCATTGGTGAACGGTTTTCGAGCAGTCGAGGAAGATGCCTACGATTCCATAAAATTGGACGGGGTTGTCGAACGTAAGGATGAATTCGGCTGGATGGCGCGCGTGTTTGTCCAGATGGCCGATCAAGTCTACACTCGCGAACAGGCGTTGAAGCAGGAGGTGGCCTACCTGCGCATCGAAGTGGACGAGACCAAACGCGGAATTCAGGTGAAACAGATCACTGAGACTGAGTATTTTCAGGAATTGGTAAAGAAAGTGGGCGATCTTCGCAAGAAACGTGCTCCCGGCGCAGGCGAGAAGGATTGACAGCCTGGTTCACATCACTTTGCCTTTGCGGAGTGCAGTTCAGCGGCGAGGCCGCTGTAAAGAATTCGTCATGTCTTGGCCTCGGTGATAGCTATGCGCATTTGCAGTCCCCATTACGCATCAGTCGTTTATTAATTGCATTCTCAGCAGCACTTTGATATACTCACTGCGTGAGTACATTGCTCACAGAGTGAGTATCTATGCCTGAATCCACCTTGAACAAGCGCGTCCACTCGCCCGAATTTGCCCTGCTGGGCTTCCTCTACGGCGGACCAAACCACGGCTATACCCTGCACCAGCAGTTGGAAACCGAACTGGGGCATGTATGGCACGTCAGCCAGAGCCACACCTATGCCATCCTGAAACGGTTGGAGACCCAGGGATTCATTTCCTCCACCACGCTGGAGCAGGAAAAACTGCCCGCTCGCCAACTCCTGCACATCACCCCCGCCGGGCGTAAACGCTTTATTGCCTGGCTGCAGACCGCCTCCGGCAGCAGCGTGCGAGCCATCCGCCTGGAATTCATCACCCGCCTGTATTTTGCCCAAAAACTCTTCCCGAAAAAGGTCGGCTCCATCTTTTCCGCCCAGTTAAAAGAAGTGGAGACAGCCCTGAAACACCTGCGCAAAGACCAGGCCGGCATCCCGGCGGATCAAACATTCAACCAGATGGGCCTGGACCTGCGCATCCTTCAGCTCGATTCCATTCGCGCCTGGCTGATGGAGTGCCGCCAGTCATTTGGCGTCAGGGATTAAGGGGTCGATTAATCGAGACCTTTTTTCAGCCTCCTCTTTCCGCTGAGCCTTGTCCTCTCCGCTTGCGGACCCGCCTTCGCGGCTGAGCCAGATCTGCCCGGGTTCGGCTCCCGCACCCTGACCGTTTTTGCAGCCGCCTCCCTTTACGGTCCGTTCACCGAACTGGGCCGGAACTTCGAAGCCGTCCACGGAGGCGTGAAGGTGAACCTGAACTTTGCCGGGTCACAAACACTCAGTGCTCAGATCACGCAAGGTGCGTTGGCCGATGTATTTGCCTCCGCCAACCATGCTGAAATGGATAAGCTCGTCGCCGACGGCCTGGTGGCGCAAGATGCCCCGCTGGATTTCGTCACCAACAGCCTGGTGGTCATCCTGCCGCCGGATAACCCCGCCGGACTCAAGTCGCTGCAAGACCTGGCCCGTCCCCGCCTGAAATTGGTACTGGCCGACCCAACCGTGCCGGCAGGCAAATATGCCTTGCAGGCCCTCGACAAGATGGCGGCCGACCCGTCTTTTGGAGCGGATTTCAAAACCAGCCTCCTCTCCAACGTGGTCTCGCAAGAAATCGACGTGGAGGTAGTGCTGGCAAAGGTCTCACTGGGCGAGGCGGATGCGGGCATCGTCTATATTTCCGATTCGGTCGCCTCCTCCGACCTGAAGACAATCGCCATCCCGGCCAATCTCAATGTAGTGGCGGCTTACCCCATCGCCGCGCTGGTCAACTCCCCCGAGCCGGACCTGGCCTCGGCGTTCGTCGCCTATGTGCGTTCGCCGGAAAGCCAGGCCATCCTGATGAAGTGGGGCTTTTTGCCGGTCAACCCCTGATGAGAGGCTCCTTGCGTCGTTTCTTCCGCCTACACCTGAGCGAGCATAACCACGCCTGGATCTTCATCCCGCCCAGCCTGGCTCTGATCGGTCTGTTGGGCTTGCCGCTGCTGGCGCTGTTTTGGCGCGCCGTCAGCCGGGACTTTTTCACCTACGCCCTCTCCCCCACTTCGCTCTCCGCGCTGGAACTGAGCCTGTTCACCAGCCTGATGACGCTGCTCATCACCATCGCAGCCGGGACGCCGCTGGCTTTCATCATGGCCCACTGGAAATTTGCCGGGAAGACTCTGCTGGAACTGCTGATAGACCTGCCGGTGGTGCTGCCTCCCTCGGTGGCGGGGCTGGCGCTCCTGATCGCCTTTGGGCGGCAGGGACTCTTCGGGTCGTGGCTGAACAACCTGGGTATCTCACTGCCTTTCACCACCGCCGCGGTCATCCTGGCGCAGACGTTCGTCTCCGCGCCGCTGTTCGTCCGCTCGGTGCGGGTCGGGTTTGCCGGCATCGACCATCAATTGGAGGAGGCGGCCAAGGTGGAAGGCGCCAATGAGTGGCAGATCTTCCGCTTTATCATGCTGCCCCTGGCGGGCCGCGCCTTCCTGACCGGGTTGATCCTCACCTGGACGCGCGCCCTGGGCGAATTTGGGGCCACCATCCTCTTCGCTGGTAACCTGGAAGGCACCACCCAGACCATGCCGCTGGCGATCTACCTGGGGTTCGAACGCGGCCTGGGAGTTGCTATTGCCTTATCGGTCATGTTGGTGGTAGTATCGGTGGGATTGCTGGGAGTCATGCGCCGGCTGGAGCGCCACGCCGCCGGGGCAGCGCATTAATGTTCATTTAGAGTTATTTAGTCATGTTAGACCATAATAGTATATAATGCAGCGACATTTCGGGCGCCCATGAAGACCGCCGGTTCAGCCCATATGCAGACCGAAGACAATTTTAAGGATATTTCAACCACTTCCCCGCAACGTCCAACCGTGTGGTCGTGTTAACTTGTAGATGCGGGTTGTCGAACTATGAAGAATTCATCACTCAAAACCAAAAAATCCAATTCATCATCAGCCAATTCCGAAATTCGTTACCGCCAACTGTTCGAAACCGCCCAGGACGGGCTCATCATCGTTGAGGCTGCCTCCGGCGTGGTCGAGGATGTCAATCCATCCCTGGTCAAACTGCTGGGGTATTCCCGCGCCTCCCTGGTTGGGAAGAAGTTTTCCGAAGCGGGTCCTTTCAAGGAATTTACACTACATCCCTTTGATTTCGACACTCTGCCCGAAGGCGAGCCGGTCAATTTTGGAGGTGTCAAGTTGCGTGCCAAAGGCGGGCGGCCGGTGGAGGTCGAATTCACCTGCAGCGCTTACCGCGTGGGGGGTCAAAAGATCGTCCAATGCAGTATCCGTGATATTTCCCAACAGAAGCTGGCGGACCAATCCTTGCGCCTTCAAAGCGCCGCCTTGAACGCAGCCGCCAGCGCCATCATGATCACCGACCGGGAGGGTTTCATCGAGTGGGTCAATCCCGCCTTCACCCACCTCACCGGTTACTTTTTCGAAGAAACCATCGGCAAGAAACCGGGCGAATTGCTGAAATCAGGCCTGCAGGACCAGGCCTTCTATCAGAAATTATGGGAGACCGTCCTGGTGGGGAAAATCTGGCGCAGCGAGCTGATCAATCACCGCAAAGACGGCAGCATATATTATGAAGAAGAGACCATCACCCCCTTGAAGAATACCGCCGGCGACGTAAGTCATTTTATCGCTATTAAGGTGGATATCACTCACCGGCGTGAAGCCGAGGCCCAGATCCAGCGACACCTGGACCACCTGACCGCCTTGAGCAGCATCGACAAGGTCATTGCCTCGAATTTCGACCTCAAACTCAACCTGGCGCAGATCCTCGACCACGTCATCACGGAATTGGATGTGGACACGGCGGATATCCTGGTATTAAATCCTCATTCCCATCTGCTCGAATACGGCGCCGGCTCCGGCTTCAACACCGAGGCGATCAAGGATGTGCAGATCCGCCTGGGCGAGGGGTTTGCTGGCCAGGCTGTGCTGGACCGGAAACGGGTCGAATTCTCAGGCGCTACGGTAGCAGACATGGCTCACGAACCGCACCTGTCGGGCGAGGATTTCATCAGTTATTATGCCGAACCGCTCATCGCCAAAGGACAGGCGAAGGGCGTGTTGGAGGTCTATAAGCGCTCCTCCTTCCAACCGGACCGGGATTGGTCGGATTTCCTGGCCGCCCTGGCAGGCCAGACCGCCATCGCCATCGACAACTCCAATCTCTTCGAAAGCCTGACCCGCTCCAACTCCGAATTGGCCATGGCCTACGACGCCACCATCGAGGGCTGGTCTTGCGCCCTCGACCTGCGCGACCGGGAGACCGAAGGACATACCCAGCGGGTTACCGAAATGACCATGAAACTGTCCCGCTTCATGGGGCTGAGCGAGGCCGAACTGGTGCACGTCCGCTGGGGGTCGCTCCTGCACGACATCGGCAAGATGGGTATCGCCGACGACATCCTGCGTAAATCCGGCCCGCTGACGGAGGCGGAGACGGAGGAGATGAAGCGGCATCCATTATATGCCTTCGACATGCTCGCCCCCATCCGCTACTTGCACGACGCCCTGGATATTCCCTACTGCCACCATGAAAAATGGGACGGCACGGCTACCCGCGCGGCTTGAAAGGCGAACAGATCCCGCTGGCTGCGCGAATATTCGCCATCGTGGATGTGTGGGATGCGCTGAACTCCGACCGTCCCTATCGGGCCGCCTGGACCGAAACGGATGTGCTCGAACACCTCCGCTCTCTTTCCGGCACTCACTTCGACCCGCAGGTGGTGGAAGCCTTCCTGGCCCTGCCCGACTGGCAGGCGGACAAGAGAAAGAGGAAATAAATAGATGGTTGATGGCTGGTGGACAAACAAGCACGGCGACCCGAATTAGATCGCCGTGTTTGTTTGTAAGGGTGAATGATCGTTATTTGGCTTTGATGGTGATGGTCCTGGGTTTGACCGTTTCAGCTTTTGGCAGGGTGACAGTCAGGACGCCGTTCTCGAATTCGGCTTTGGCTGCATCGCTCTGCACTTCGGTGGGCAGCATGACAGACCGCTCGAACGAGCCGCTGCGCTGCTCACGAATGTGGTAGGTGGCTTCCTTGCGTTCATCTTCTACCTTTGTCTCGCCGCGCAGGGTCAGCACATCTGCCGTCACCGTGATCTGGACGTTATCCGGATGGATGCCGGGGAGGGCCGCCTTCACCACAACCTCATCTTCAGTCTGGTACATATCAACGGCAGGCATGGTGGAGATTCCGGTCTGGCTGAGAGGGCGGGTGAAGGCGTCATCAAACAGCCGATCCATTGCCTCACGCAAGGTCATCATCTCACGTACAGGCTCCCAACGAGAAAGATTGGACATAGTGAACCTCCTTTTATGGAAAAAGATATATGGTTTTACGCCCCTAATTTAAACCTTTTTTGTTAAAAAAACATCAACGGAAATTAAAAAAATCGCAAGAATGGCGTTGGAAGGTGTTAATGGATCGGGTAATAGGGAGAGGAAAAATGGGAAATAGTTAAAGGAAACGCAACCTCCTGGAGTTTGGAATACTCCGGGATGTTGCGCTTCGTTGTTTGCGGACTGAAGTCCGCACTCCCGAAGAGTTAAAGGAGATCAACCCTTGATTCTGGTTACCCCCACGCGGGTCAGGTAGATGGAGCGGGGCGTGGTCCGCAGTGCATATCCTTCGGCGACCACGTATTTTGTGATCTCGTCGAACAGGTTATTGTCGATGCGCAGGCCGCGCTCCACGTCGTCGATCCTGACAGCCTTGAGTTTCGAGGTGGCGCCTTGGTTGTGCAAAAACTTCAGATAGGACCTGATCTTGGCCTCTTTTATATCAAAAATGTTCATCCTGGCTCCTTTACTACTGAGGACCTATCCAAATAATTTCCCGATGCAACCTAAATCATACCCCGCCTCGACCCGCCTTGCAATCGACTTATTGACCACTTTTCCGTAGACAAAAATAGAGGCCGGCTCTTCCTCCCTGGCAGGGGTCCCAGGGATGGTTGAGCCGGCCTCAACACGAAATATCTTAATTAGCGCTGACGGCGTACAGTTTCCCGTCCAGGCCGCCGAAGTAGATCACACCGTCCACCACAACCGGAGAGGAAACCACCCCTCCGTCAAAGCGGACCGGGTCGACGGTTTTCAAGGCAGCGTCGGTCTTGACTTTCCACAGCTCCGTCCCGGCGGCGGCATCGAGGGCATAGAGATACCCACCCGTCGAGCCAATATAGACCGTGCCGTTGGAAACCGCCGGGGATGACCAGGGATCGCCCTTGGTGGTGAACTGCCACTTCAGTTCGCCGGTGGCCGCGTCGACCGCATTGACCTTGTACCAGTCTGAGCTGCCGACGAAGACGGTCCCGTCTGCCACGGCGGCGGATGACTCCACCCACGGGATGCCGGAGGGATATGCGAAGCACCATTTCTGTTCACCCGTGGCCGCGTCGAGTGCAAACAGGCAGGGGAATTTGCTGCCCACATAGACCACCCCGTCGACTACCGTGGGCGAGGGGATGACCGGACCGTAGGTGGCGAAAGTCCATTTCGCCGCGCCTGTCTTCGCATCCAGGGCATAGACTGTGCCCAGCCAATCGCCAAAGAAGACCACCCCATCCACCACCGCCGGGCTGGAACGCACGTACAGGCCGATCTGCGTGCGCCAAACTTCCTGGCCCGTCTTCGCATCCACAGCGAAAAAACTCATATTGGTGGTGCCGGAATAGACGATCCCATCCGCCACGGCGGGGGAGGACTGCATATAGTCCCAACCCTCGGGGACAGGTTTTCGTTCCAGCAGCGGGCGGCCCATGTCGAATTTCCACACCTGCGCGCCGGATTTTGCATCGACTGCAAAGAGGTAACCGTCGTCGGAGGAGAAGTAGACCGTCTCATCGGCCACTGCCGGGCGGGAGCGGACGATGGCATCCGTGGCGAATTTCCACTTTAGTTGGCGGGTGGCAATGTCGATGGCGTAAACGGATTGATCGTCGCTGCCGATATAGGCCACACCATCCTGCACTGCCGGGGAAGACCAGATCTCGCCTTCGGTGGCGAACGTCCACAGGACCGTGCCGGGTTCGGCAGGCGGCATTGTGGCTGTCGGAGTTTCGATAGGCTGTGTTGCGACCGGCGGAGTGGATAGTTCACCGCCTCCGCAGGCGACTAAGAGGATTGTGAGAAGGATCGCAAGGATCAAGCATTTGTATTTCATCATTGCTCCTGAATAACTCGCATCAGTCTAAATAATTGTGCCCGGCTAAGGTATCGTATTGATGGCGTAGACCTTGCCATCCAGCGCGCCGAAGTAGATCAGGCTGCCGTCAGAGACGGGCGAACCGGTCACCCCGGCCCAAACCTGATGGGCTTCCATGGTCGTCGGGATGGAGAAGACCTGCCGTCCGTCCATTTCGGTCGAAAAATGGCCGTCGATGATCTTGAGGGCAAAGAAACCGGCGTTCGGGTCGGCCGCGCCGCTGGCCCCGCCGATATAAAGATTGTCGCCGATGACGATGGGGGTGCTCCAGTGGAAATCGGGCGAGACGAAGATGGCGGTGGGTTCGCCGGTCTGGGCATTCAACCCCAGGACGATTTTGCTGCCGGAACTGCCGATATAGACGACGTCATCCACCAGGCGGGGGGAGGATTCCACCCACATGTTGTTGCCGTACGAATGCTCCCACACCATTGCGCCCGTGTTGATATCCACTGCAATGACGGAGGCCTTGCGGCTGGCGCAGTAGACCAGCCCATCACCCACGGCTGCCTTGGATTGGACCTGCCCACCCATGGGACTGACCCAGCGGGTCTCGCCGGTCTGGGCGTCGAGGGCGTAGAGGATCGTATCCCAACCGCCGATGTAGACGACTCCATTGTCCACGGTGGGGGTGGCGCGGATCTTTTGTTTTGTCTCGAAGGTCCACTTGACTGCGCCGGTATCGGCTGCAAGGGCGTAGACCTTCCCGTCCGTGCTGCCAACATAGACAATCCCATCTGCCACGACCGGCGAGGACTGGACGTAGTCATAGCCGGTGGGAGCGGGGGAATTTCCCAAATCCTCGCGGATCTCCCGCTCGATGAAATTGCCGATATCGGTGCTCCAGACCTTTTGCCCGTCCTGCGCATTGATGGCATATAAATAGCCGTCGTCGCTGGCAAAGTAGACCAGACCGTTGTCTACGGCAGGTGTGGAGCGGACGATGCCCTGTGTAGCGAACTTCCACGCCAGCTCTCCGCCCACTGCATCCAGGGCGTACAGGTTGCCATCGTCGCTGCCGATGTAAATGACATCCTCGCTCAGCATCGCCGAGCCGAAGATGGGACCTTCCGTTTGAAACGACCAGTGTTCGTTCATGGTGGTCTCAGGAGTGGGAGAAGGCAGGAGCGTGACCGTCGACGTGGGGATGGTGGGCGGTTCGTCGATCTGCTGGCCAGCTTGCTGGCAGGCAGAGATGCTGAGTGCCATTAATGCCAGGCATAAGAACAACTTCCATATTTTTCCGAACATGATTATCTCCTTCAAATTGTTGGATCATTCTGGTTACGAATGTGGATCGGTCGAACCGGTGGGGTTCAGCCGGTGGACTTCGAGAAGCGGCAGGCCCAGGTCGCGAACACGCGCGAGCAGCCCGTGCAGCGCGCCCTGGTCCAGGATGGGGCCGGTGATGGTGGTGATGACGGTACCGCCCTCGTCTTTTTCCACGGCGATAATGAGGTCATCGAACCATTCGGTCCAATGCGCGTCCAGCCGTCCTTTGACGACGATCTGATAGGTGGCGGGCAGGTCCAGCCACGATTGTGTAGGAATATTCTGCATAAATTCACTCCAGGCCCGGCTTATGGATTAAATAAAAAAGTTACCCGGAACAGTATTAGTGTGCCAGATAACCCGATCGATTGCATCACCCCCGGGGTGGTATTGTGGGTGGTATTTACATAGTCTTCAACAACTCCAATTCGTTGGCACGCCGGACGGCTTCATACCGGTCGGGCACGGCCAGTTTTTCGAAGATGTGGGTCAGGTGCTTTTTGGTGGTGTTCAGGGTGATGACCAATTTGCGGGAAATATCCGCGTTCGTAGCGCCTTCCGCAAGCAGCCGCAGTACTTCCAGCTCCCGCCGTGAAAGCGGTTCGACCATGCCCTTGTGGGCAGAGCCGGGGACGGGGACGATGTCATTCCACCCGCCCGCTGCCAACAGTTTGAGCGCGTATTCATTCACCCGCCAGTCATCCGTCTTGACCTTGTTGAGCAGTTTACGCATGGGCAGACCTTCATCGAGGAACATGCGAATATACCCGGCCGGTTCTGCCAGTGCAAGCGCCTGCTGAATGGACTGGAGCGCTTGGGGGACCCGATTCTGCGCCTGCCATGCCAGCGCCTGCAGGATGCGCAGCTCGATCATCCGCTCGACCTGGTCACGCTGGCTGCGTTTTCGTACTCATCGGCGAGAAAATCCATCAGCGGACCCATCTCCGGCAAAGGACTGTCGGGCGATTGGGCAGCGTCCCACCGTGCGGCGATGATCACCCTCGCCAGGGTGAAATGGTCGATGCTGGTCTGTGAAGGGTCGGGGTCTGTGAATGTTTTCCCCTCGGCCCATTGAAGGGCTTTTTTCAAAGAGTTGGGTTGCTCAAAAACTTGAGCCAGGTATAAACGGGCACGCATAGCCGGGAGGATGGTCCAGACCCTGGGTGAATTTATCTTGACCTGGTCGAGGATTTTCAAGCCTTCATCAACTTTCCCCTGGATTTGTTTCAGGCGGGCCAGCCCAATGACACTCGACAATTGACCCTCGGCGGCGGCAACCCAGCGGCTCAACTCCATGCTGCGCAGGAAGGCAGTTTCAGCGGCTGCCAGATCATTCATCTCCAACAATACATGGCCAAGACCGGCATAGATGATGCCGATATAAGGAAAGGATTTCTCGGATTCGCCATCCAACCCATTGGCTGATTCCACCGTTTTGCGGAAGAGTTCGGCGGTCTCGGTCAGGTGACCGTGCTTCCGCAGGAGAAAACCCTGCTGATAAATGGCGCTGTACATATTAAGGAAATCGCCGCACGCCTGACCGATCCGCTGAGCCTCCACATAGGCCAGCCGGGCTTCATCTTCCTTCCCGAGAGCCATGTAGGACATGGCCAGGTTGTTGGTCAGTCCGCTGCGGAGGCACTGGAAATTCGGGTCGAGCTCGTTTTCGTCAGCGGGAGGCAAGCCCGCCAGGGCTTTTTGGGCCAGTTGGATCACCTTTTGCGGAGCCTCGCTGCGCCAGAGCGCCAGGTAAGCCCGGGAAAGGTCGATAAAACTGCGCGAAATATCCTTTTTCGCACCTCCGCTAACAGCCTCGCCGGCAGGATTGGCTTCCTGGTCTGCCAGGGCATGCTCAGCTGCTTGCAGCCAGGTCTCGCTCAGGTTCCAGCGCGCCCAACTGGTGCATGGCCGCGTGACCGAGAGTATTCGCATACAGGGCACACAGGATTGCTTTTTTTCGCAGCAACGCTTCTGGCAGAGCCTGCAGCCAGCGATGCACCAGCAGGGTCTCGCCGCGATAGAAGACGGAGAGGGCATGTTTCTCCAACAGTTCTGCCGCCAACTCAGGCGCGGGGGCGCTAAACGCCAGCGAAACGGCCTCCTCGATAAGATTCTCATTTTCATACCATGTGCAGGCACGCCGGTACACCTCCATCCACTCAGGCTGGGAATAGAGTTGGCGTAGGCGGTGCCGCAGCAGGTCTGCAAAAAGGGCGTGGTAGCGGTACCAGTAGCGGCGGTTATCCAGGGCCAGGACGAACAGGTTTGCCTGTTCCAGGTGGTCTAGGATGTTGTGGCTGTCCGGCTCACCCGTGATGGCGGCGCAAAGGGGACCGTTCAACCGTTCGAGGATGGAGGTCTCCAGCAGGAAAGCCTGGATTTTTGCCGGCTGTCGCTGAAGGACTTCCTCCAACAGATAGTCCATCACATAGCGGTCATCGCCTGCAAAGGCGGTGACGAAGGCATGCTTGTCGGCCTGCTCCTGCAGGGAGACGGCCGCCAGCTGCAGCCCGGCGATCCAGCCCTCGGTGCGGGCTTCCAAAGCGGATATATCTTCAGGTGAGAGTCCCAACCGCATCATGTCGTTAAGGAAACTGGCGGTTTCTTCGGGTTGGAAGCGCAGCCCGGTCAGGCGGATTTCAGCCAGTTGGTTGCGGGCGCGCAGGCGCGCCAGCGGCAGCGGCGGATCTGCACGGGTGAGCAGGACCAGGTGCATGCAGGGAGGTAATCCATCCAGCAGGAACTGCAGCAATTCATGCACTACCGGGCTGGTGATGTGGTGGTAGTCATCCAGCACCAGCGCGAAAGGAACCTGGAGGCTGTGCAGGTCATTGAGAAGCGAGGTAAGGATGGCTTTGGCAGGGGCGGGCTGTTGGGATTGCAAGGCCGCCAGGAATGGTTCGGCCAGCCCATCTTTCAGAGTCCCCAGGGCAGCGACAAGATAGAGCAGGAAACGGGAAGGTTCGTTGTCCTCCGGGTCGAGCGAGACCCACGCCAGGGGATAATCCTTCCCCGCCGGTGAGTGGTGCCATTCACACAACAGGGTGGATTTGCCGAATCCCGCCGGGGCGGAGATCAGCGTCAACGGACGGGTGAGGCCTTCACTGACCAGCGCCAGCAGGCGCGGGCGGGCAACCAGTGTCGACCGGCGAGGCGGTAGATAGATTTTTGTCGTCAGGAGGGAGTCGATGGCGGCCACGGGCAATTCTCAATTTGATTATAGCCCAAATGAAACCCGTGTCCCTGCATTGGAACGACTTTTTTTAGGTTTTTTCCCTTGACATCATCTTGACGCCTTTGGAGCATATCTTGCCGCCAGCTTGACATGTGCATCATTACAATGTCCTCATCAGGAGTCCGAGATGCGGACAACGCGAAAAAAACTTCCTCAAGTATTGAAGCATGTTATCCGGGGGATACCACTGGCAGGGGCGGCAGCCACCGCTTTCCTCCCATTGACCCGCAGCGGCCACCAGTTCATGATCTTGATCGTGCTGGTATGGTTGCAGGTTTTTTTTGTCATTGAATTATTCCTGGCTAATCGTTAACCCTCCACAAACCCCCATTCTCCCCCATTATTGACAAAATCTTGTAGCCCTGCGGGGCTTTTTTGTTATGTTCTTGACGCAGCTCACTTTACAATGCCGGCGTGATCCTTGATGGAAAGGATTTGTCGTGCAGAAAAAGCCGAAGAGAATTAACGTCATATTGAGATTTGTGCTGCGCGGCCTGCCATTGGCCGGAGTAGTGGCATCGACGTTTCTTCCTCTTCCTCAAACCAGCCGGCAGTTCATGATTTTGATCGTGCTCGTTTGGCTGCAAGTATTCTTCATTTTTGAATTTTTCCTGGCAGGAAGGTAAGTAGATATGCCTGAAACACAAGTGCGCATTCTCGTGATCGACGACGAAAGACCCATCCGGCGATTCTTAATGCTTCCTTAAGCGGAGAATTTAACATCATCGAAGCTGCCACGGGGGCGGAGGGACTTGCGGCAGTGGCTTCCCAACGCCCGAATGTGATCCTGCTCGACCTGGGATTGCCCGACATGGATGGGTTTGAAGTCACCCGCCGGCTGCGCGAGTGGTGCCAGATCCCCATCATCATCGTTTCGGTGCGAGAGCAGGAAGAGCATAAGATCGCCGCCCTCGACGCCGGCGCGGATGATTACCTGACCAAGCCTTTTGGGGTGGGCGAACTGACTGCCCGTATACGAGCGGCTTTGCGGCGAGTCTCGCAACCCGAATCGGAACCGGTCTTCGAAAAAGATGATCTACTGGTCGATCTAGCCCATCGCAATGTTAAATCGCACGGTAAGCCTGTTAATTTGACGCCCACCGAATACGACATCCTGCGCATCCTGGTCCAGCACGCAGGGAAAGTCCTTACACACAGGCAGTTGATCCATTCCATCTGGGGCAGCGAAAGCATCACAGACGCGGAAGATGCTCACCTGCTGCGGGTGAACGTCAGCAACCTGCGCCGCAAACTCGAAGTCGATCCATCCCGCCCGCATTTCATCGTGACCGAGCCGGGAGTAGGGTACAGGCTTCGAACCACCTGACATCTACGTAGGTGGATTCAATCCATCCTCAAAACATCCCATTATTTAGGAAACTATGATCTTTTCTATTGCGCTCCTTCTCGTCATTATCTATATTGCCATCCGTCTTTCTCCGGTGGAGAAGCAGGATCATGCCGCCATCCATGGTGCCGGTCAGATCGGCTTGCTGGCTGCCATTGCATTGTTCGGGGTGGATTATTTCACATCATTCTATTATGCCACCGGCGAAATGATGAGCGCCTTGCATCCCTATGGGTTGCAAAAATATTCTTACTTTGTTGTTGCCGTCATTGCATTCGCCAACTTTGCCTTCGGCGGGTTGTATATGTATTCCCTCGGCCCATTTAATGAAGGCGGCGGATCATACACAGCCTCCATGCGTTATCTAAAACCGGGGCTCAGTCTCATCGTGGCAGTCACCTTGATCGAGGATTACGTACTTACGATAGTTGTCTCGGCCTTATCCGGTGGGGACCAATTGCTCTCCATTTTGAATGCTTATGGTTCAAGCTGGGTATGGCATTTTCTTTTGGGTGCAGGTCTTGCTGCCATCACCTGGTTTCTCACCATTCGAGGTAGAGGGGAATCCTCGCGGGTGGTGTTTTCCCTGATCACCATTTTTGCGTTCCTGACGGTGACAATGGCAATCGGTCTTCTCATTGCATATAACAAGGGAGTTCCTCCAGCAGTAGATATTGACACCGCCAAGTCGGCCACGCTAGCCCAGGCTTTATTGCACATGTTAACTGCTTCGATGAAGGGCATGGTTGCCCTGACCGGATTGGAAGCTGTTTCAAACGGCGTTCAATTCATGATCAACGAAGATGCCGGCATTGTCAAATGGGGCAAGAAGCACTGGCCAAAACTCAAAGGGCTGTGGAATTTCTACAGTGGTAAATCAGGCATCGGTAGATTTGTCCAGACTTCTTTCCTGTTTTACGGCGGATTGACTACCCTCTTCCTGACATTCTTTTCCATCCACTTCAATGTGTTTGATGGGACGCTGGGTCGTACCCTGATCGGGAATTTGGCCTTTCTCGGTTTAACCAAATCCCTGGCGGTATTATTCTTTACTGGTTTTATCAGATCCTGGCCGTGTTAATGTTGGCAGCCGCCTCGATGACCGCTCTGCAGGATGCCCAGGCTACCGAATGGCGGGATGTAGCCATCGGTGAAATCCCCGAAGTCATTATCTACCGGGATAAGCGCGGTACATTCACCCGGTCCGTGACGATAACATTCGGAGTTGCGGTACTGATCATGCTGCTTGTCCGTGGAAAGACCAGCCTGGCTGTGCCCTTTTATGGAGTGGGTGTATTCCTGCCAATTACGATGATGGCGTTGGCTGTCCGCAAGAATGTCCTTGAACAATTTTCCGGCCGGACGCGAAAATGGGGAGCCAGAGCCGCTATGATGGTCGCCATCCTCGCGGGTACGATTTTTATCGGTCAAATTTTCGGCAAGTGGGAAGAAGGCGGTTGGATTCGTTTGATCACCTTCACCTTATTATTCTCATCCGCGAACCTCCTGTTGCTCTCACCATTGGGCTACCGCGACCCAAAACAAATCCATCGCATCGTGCGGGAAAAGGCACGCGTGCAAGGCGCTATGGCATCCATTGTGGAATGGCAATCGCTCAAGATGCAGGAATATCGTTACAGCCTGCTCATGACAATTTCTCGTTTCTGGAAGTTGTTCGGGATCAATCGCCCGGTCCGTTATGACCCGCCCGCTATTGCCGGTGATTACGATCATGCCCTGCACGTTGACCATCCGGATGCGCCTTCGCTGCTGGAGCAGTATCTCGACAACCAGCCTGTACCCGTGCGGGTGGGTGGCCGGCCCAGGCAGACCGCTCCCGGCAATCAGGAAGGCAAAGACGAGTAAGTAATCCAGGAGAATTATAAAAGAATACTTGACGGCTTGTCCATCAAGTATTCTTTTTTTTCCGACAAATTGATGCGGTCTTTGATAATTTCTTGACACGTTTTTCCCCTTTATCGAATTAATTTTGGTAGTATAGTAAGTTCATGTCAGCAATATCGGGGACCAGCATCGAAAAACAGCCGGCTCAGCCATTGCCCACCGAGGGACAGGTGAAACGCGGCCGCTTGAAGGTCTTCCTCGGCTACGCCGCCGGCGTGGGCAAGACATACAGCATGCTCGCAGCCGCCTCCCGGCGCAATAACGCCAGTGTGGATGTAGTGGCAGGGTTCATCGATACCCACCAGCGCCCGGAGGTTGATGATCTTCTGCAAAAACTGGAGGTCATCCCACGCCTGCGCCTCTCCTACAACGATTCCGAATGGGAGGAGATGGACGTGGAAGCCGTCCTGCAGCGCAAACCCGCCCTGCTGCTGGTGGATGACCTGGCTCATATCAACGCACGCGGCGCCCACCATGCCAGGCGCTACCAGGATGTGATGGAACTACTCGATGCTGGCATTGACGTTTACACCACCCTGAATATCCACAATATCGAAAGCCTGAACGATGTGGTCACCCAGATCACCGGGATGAAAGTCCACGAGACCATCCCGGATGGGGTGCTGGACAATGTGGACGAGATCGAGATTGTGGACCTGCCGCCGGAGGAGTTGATCGAACGGCTGGAGGCAGGCAAGGTGTTCATCCCCCCGGCAGAGAAAAAATCCCAGGAGGAGTTCTTCCGCAAGGGCAACCTGACGGCCTTGCGTGAACTGGCCCTGCGCCTGGCTGCCGAGCGAGTGGATTACCAGATGCGCACCTACATGCGCAGGCAAGCCATCCCCGGGCCATGGCCTGCCAGCGAACGCTTGCTGGTCTGTATCAGCCCGGGCGCGCTGGGTGAAAGGCTCATCCGCTCGGCCCGACGGCTGGCGGATGAACTTAAAACCGAATGGTTCGCCCTGTATGTGGAAACTCCCGGCGACGCCCGCCTTTCGCAGGAGCAGCGCGACCAGGTAGCCAGTTCGCTGCGACTGGCTGAAGAGCTGGGCGCCCGCACGGTCAGCCGGCCGGGCGATTCCGTCCCGGAGGCAGTGCTGGAGTATGCCCGCCAGCACAACATCACCAAGATCATCGCCGGAAAACCGGCCCGTTCCCGCTGGGTGGACTTTTTACGCGGCTCGGTGGTCGACCGCCTGATCCGGAAAAGCGGCAACATCGACGTATATGTCATCAACAGCGAGGCGAAACCGCGCACCCGCGCCATCGTCGAAAACTGGACTCCACACCGGCCGCTGATCCGCTATTTGTACGGGCTGCTTTTGGTGGGTCTTGCCACGGGACTAAGCGCGCTGATCGCCCCCTACATCACGCCCACCAACCTGGTGGTGATCTATTTGCTATCGGTTGTCATCGCGGCGGTCTACCTGGGCCGCGGCCCGGCCATCCTTACCTCCATCCTGGGCGTGGTGGCTTTCGACTTCTTCTTCGTTCCGCCTCACCTGACCTTTGTGGTCGCCAACACCGAGTACCTGCTGACGTTTTTTGGCTTGCTGGCGGTTGGACTGGTCATCAGCCAGTTGACCTCCATCATCCGCGGGCAGGCCGAGGCAGTCCAGCGCCGCGAGGTGGAAACGGTCGAGTTGTACGAACTCGGCCGCGACCTGACCGTGGCGGCAGACCCGCAGGCCGTCACCCAGGCTGCCATCGCCCACATCAGCCAGACCTTCACCCGTGAGGTGGCCATCTTCCTTCCGGAAGGGAGGGGCGCAAAGGTTTACGCCACCAGCCCCGGCATGGTCATGGACGATAACGAACTGAAGGTGGCAGAATGGGTCATGGAACACGGGCAGGTGGCTGGGCGAGGGACGGATAACCAGCCGGAAGTATCGATACGCTACCAACCCCTGAAAACCACCCGCGGCGTGGTGGGCGTGCTGGGCATTAAGCCGCTCGACCCATCCCGGCATCTCACCCGTGACCAGTTACGCACGATGGACGCCTTTGCCAACCAGATCGGCCTGGCGATCGAACGGGCCAGCCTGGCAGAACAGGCGCGCCAGGCAGAGATCCTGGCGGTGACCGACAAACTCCAGAATGCCCTGCTCAATTCCATCTCACACGACCTGCGCACGCCGCTGGTATCCATCACCGGCGCACTCAGCAGTTTGACGGACGAACAATTGCAACTGGATGAGGCCGCCCGCCGCAGCCTGATCGAAACCGCCAGCGAGGAAGCCGACCGGCTCAACCGGCTGGTGGGCAACCTGCTGGACATGACCCGCCTGGAGTCGGGGGCCATGCGCATCAAGAAGGAAGCCTGCGACATTCAGGACCTGATCGGCTCGTCGCTGGAAGAACTGGGCAGCCGCCTGGGAGACCGCCCCATCGAGATCAACATCCCGGATGATTTGCCGCTGATCGAACTGGATTTTGTCCTGATCGAGCGGGTGCTGGTGAATGTGATCGACAATGCGCTGAAGTATTCCCCGCTCGACGCCCCCATCGAGATCACGGCTCACCTGGCGGGAGCCTTCCTGGAGATCGAAGTGGCCGATCGCGGCAGCGGCGTCCCCACCGAAGACCTGAACCGCATCTTCGACAAATTCTACCGGGTCCAGCGGACCGACAGCATCACCGGCACCGGACTGGGACTGTCGATCAGTAAGGGCATCATCCAGGCGCATGGCGGTTTCATCTCTGCCGAGCGCCGCCCGGAGGGTGGCACCATCATCACGATATCGATCCCGTTATAATGAGCCAAATGTCAGAATCGGATTTGCGCGTCTTGATCGTGGATGATGAACGTTCCATCCGCCGCTTCCTGAAGGTCTCGCTGGGCAGCCAGTTCGTCGTCCTGGAAGCAGCCAGCGGGGAAGAGGCTCTGGCAGCGGTGGCAGCGGAGCATCCCGATATCGTCCTGTTGGACCTGGGCCTGCCGGACATCGACGGGGTGGAAGTGACCCGCCGCCTGCGCGAATGGAGCCAGATTCCCATCATCGTTGTTTCGGTGCGCGAACAGGAAAAGGACAAGATCGCCGCACTGGACGCGGGGGCAGACGATTACCTGACCAAACCGTTCGGCGTGGGAGAGTTGATGGCCCGCCTGCGGGTGGCCTTGCGGCGATCCGCCCAAGTCAGTAACGAGCCGGTCTTCACCTCGGGGAACCTGGTGGTGGACCTGAACCAGCGGGTGGTCCACGTGAACGAGCAGCCCATTTCCCTGACCCCCACCGAATACGACCTGCTGCGGACGCTGATCAAACACGCTGGCAAGGTGCTGACACACAATCAACTGCTGCGGGCGGTGTGGGGGACGGCTTATGAGAGTGAGACGCACATGCTGCAGGTCAACATCAGCAACCTGCGCCGCAAGATCGAGCCGGACCCAAGCCGGCCCATCCTGCTCATCACCGAACCGGGAGTCGGCTACAGGTTGAAGACCCTCGAATAAATCCCTTTATGGCGTAGGAAAGCCGGAAATGATCAAAAAGTAGGACAAAATGCTATTTTGTCCTACTTTTTTTCTTGACATTTTCTTGACACATAACCCGCTTTTCTTGTCATTCCCTTGATGTAAATATAACTAAAATCCAGTCCGTTGCCTTGACGCAGCCTTGACGCTTTTCGCGCCGGTATTGTCACCGGCTTGACACAAGGATTTGAAGATCGTGTGAAATCGATGGATGAAAATAAAGTGCGTATCCTGGTCGTGGACGATGAACGTCCCATCCGGCGTTTCCTGAATGCCTCCCTGAGCGGACAGTACACCGTCCTGGAGGCCTCCACCGGTGCAGAAGCGCTGATGCAGGCGGCTTCGGGCCGGCCGGATGCCGTCATTATCGATATCGGCCTGCCGGATATGGACGGCGTC
This sequence comes from uncultured Chloroflexia bacterium, assembly GCA_963847105.1. GTDB lineage: Bacteria > Chloroflexota > Anaerolineae > Anaerolineales > Villigracilaceae > UBA877. Next base: position 235,684 of record CAWJYP010000004.1, read on the forward strand.
GAAGTGACCCGCCGGCTGCGCGAATGGGCCTCCATCCCCATCATCATCATCTCGGTGCGCGACCGGGAAGAGGACAAGATCTCCGCCCTCGACGCCGGCGCCGACGATTACGTCACCAAGCCGTTCGGCGTGGGAGAGTTGATGGCTCGCCTGCGGGTGGCCCTGCGACGGTCCAGCAGCGGCGAAAAGAGTCCCGTGTACCAGGCAGACCGGTTGAAGGTCGACTTGACCCGCCGGGAAGTCAGGTTGGACGGCAAGAGCATCAGCCTGACGCCGACGGAATATGACGTCCTGCGTGTGTTGATCCAGAATGCCGGCAAGGTCCTCACCCACCAGCAGATCATCCAACTGGTGTGGGGCAGCAACTATGAAGCCGATTCGCACCTGTTGCGGGTCAACATCAGCAACCTGCGCCGCAAGATCGAAGCCGATCCGAGCCGGCCACGCTACGTGATCACCGAACCCGGTATCGGCTATCGCCTGACCGAGCAGGAAGCCATCTTGCCTCAGCCGGACCAGATTGTCAATAATATCCAACCCTAAGGATTAACCATGTTGTTTTCAATCGCTTTGCTTATCGTCATCATCTTCATTGCCATCAAGGCCAGCCCGGTCGAAAAGAAGGAAAACGCCCTGGTCCATGGGGCCGGGCAGATCGGATTACTGGCTGCGCTTGCTCTTTTTGGCGTGGATTATTTCACCTCCTACTTCTACGCTACCGGCGAGATGATGAGCGCTCTCCACCCCTACAACCTGCAAAAATACGCCTACATCGCCGTTATTGTGATCGCCCTGGCCAACTTAATCTTTGGTGGCCTGTACATGTATTCGCTGGGGATATTCAATGAAGGCGGCGGTTCTTATACAGCCTCCATGCGTTACCTGGCTCCCGGCCTTAGCCTGGTGGTGGCAGTCGTGTTGATTCAAGACTATATCTTTACGATCGTGGTATCCACCCTTTCGGGCGTCGACCAGCTCCTATCGCTGCGAAATGCCACCGGAATCCCGTGGATATGGCATTTCCTCATCGGCGCGGGTCTCGCCGCCATCACCTGGTGGCTGACCATCCGCGGGCGGGGCGAATCGGCCCGGGTTACTTTTACCATGCTTGGTGTTTTTGTGATGATGACTATTGTGATGATGGTGGGCCTTTTTATCGCTAAAGGACAAGGCGTGGCGGCATTTCCATATGCCCAACCAGAGACCAACCCTTCTCTCGGCACGGCTATCTACCATATGCTGACTGCCTCGATGAAGGGACTGGTCGCCCTTAGCGGCCTGGAAGCCATGTCCAATGGCATTCAATTCGTGATCAACGAAGACGCGGGCATCGTCAAATGGGGCAAGAAGCACATGCCGAGACTCAAGGGGTTGTGGGAATTCTACAGCGGAAAATCTGGCATCGGCCGCTTTGTCCAGACTTCCTTCCTTTTCTATGGCGGCGTGCCACAACTGCCTTCCTGGCCTATTTCGCCATTCATTTCAATGCTTTCGATGGCACGTCGCCGGTCGTTCGCTGGTAGGCAATCTGGCCTTTCTCGGTTTTACTCAAATGCCCGGAGGAAACATTCTCTATTGGACTTATCAGATCCTGGCGGTGGCCCTGCTGGCGCTGCCTCCATGACTGCTTTCCAGGACCTGCAGGCAACCGCCTGGAGGGATGTGGCCATCGGAGAAATACCGGAAGTGGTTGTATACCGCAATCCGAAAGGTACTTTCACACGTTCTGTCACCGCCGGTTTCATCATTGCAGTGATAATCCAGTTCTTGGTACGCGGTCGGACAAGTGCAGCCGTACCCTATTATGGCATCGGCGTCTTCATGCCAATTATGGTGATGGGTTTTGCAATCCGACAACATATCTTGAAATCATATCCACGCGGCTCCAAACGCTCATGGGGAGCCTTCGGAGCAGGAGTTGCCGCCGCCATATCTGCGATCATTTTCGTCGGTCAGATCGTTGGTAAATGGACCGAAGGCGGTTGGGTGGTGCTCATCTCATTCACGCTGCTGATCCTGGCGGCCAACTTGCTGCTCATCTCCCCCATCGGCTACCGGGATCCCAAACAGATCTATCGCATCGTGCGCGAAAAAGCTCGCGTTCAGGGAGCCATGGCTTCCATTGTGGAATGGCAATCGCTGAAAATGCAGGAGTATCGCTATAGTTTGATCGCTTGGCTGGCGCGCTTCTTCGAATTATTCGGCGTCCGTCGTCCTATCGGTGTCGAACCGCCCGCTCCTGCCGGCGATTACGATCACGCCCTGCATGCCGATCATGCTGAAGCGCCTTCCCTGCCTGCAACAATACCTTGAAAACCAGCCGAAGCAGCCCGTCCTTGGCGGCGCACCTAGAGAGACTGCTCCGGGGGATGAAGAAGGCAAGGACGGTTGAGATTCTTGTTCGATAGACTTCCCCTGTAAACAAAATACCACCGGAAGGAGTTCCTTCCGGTGGTATTTTTCATCCTGCTACTCTGAGACCCCTTCAATCCTTGCAGGGAGGTCAGAGCCTGTCTTGCGGCGGAACTGGGTTTCATACAGCCGGGCATACAGGCCGTTCAACCTCAACAGTTCCGGGTGGGTGCCTCGCTCGACGATCTGGCCGCGGTCCATCACCAGGATCAGGTCGGCCGCCAGGATGGTGCTCAGGCGGTGGGCAATGACGATGCTGGTCCGCCCGGCCATGACCCGCTTGAGCGCATCCTGGATGAGCGCCTCGGACTCGCTGTCGAGCGAACTGGTGGCTTCATCCAGTACCAGGATGCGGGGGTCCTTCAGGATGACCCGCGCCAGGGCCAGGCGCTGCTTCTCGCCTCCGCTCAGCCGGTAGCCGCGCTCGCCCACGATGGTCTCGTAGCCGTCAGGCAGGCCCATGATGAAATCATGGATGTTGGCGGCCCGGGCGGCCGCTTCCACTTCTGCCTGGGTGGCATGCTCGCGGGCATACAGCAGGTTGACCCGGATGGTGTCGTGGAAAAGATAGGTTTCCTGCGTCACCATGCCGATCTGGTTGGTCAGCGAGGCCAGGGTCACATCGCGCAGGTCGTGCCCGTCGATCAGGATGCGGCCGGCAGTGGGGTCGTAGAGGCGGGGGATGAGGTAGGTGAGAGTGGTTTTGCCGGCCCCGGTGGGTCCCACCAGCGCCACCAGTTGCCCGGCTCGGCCCGGAAGGAGATGTGGTCCAGCACCTCGTCGCGGGCCTGGGTCAGCGCGGCCAGCGGTTCTTCCCCGGCAGCGAGTTCCACTTCCTTACGCCATTGGCGCGTTTCTCTGGCTCTTCGCCCGAGAGAACCGCCTGGACATCCTGCATCTGCCCGAAGCGGCGCACATCCTTCAGCAGGCCTTTTTCATCCATGCTGTAATGGAAATTGACATCCTCGAACTCCAGATATGCCCTGCACGATCTGCAGCACCAACGCATCGGGCTTTTCGGCGATTTCCAGGGGCAGGTCCAGCACCTCGAAGACACGCTCGAAACTGACCATGGAGGTGGCGAAATCCACCGGGGCGTTGGTCAGGCTCTGCAGCGCGCCGTACAGGTTGCCCAGGTAGGCCCCCAGCGCCACGATGGTACCGATGGTGAGGGCATTGCGGATGACCAGGTAACCGCCCACCCCGTAAACCAGCGCCATGCCGATGGAACTTAGCAAACCGATGCTGGCGAAGAAGAGCGTACCCGTCACCGCCCGGCGGATGCCGCTGTCCCGCACCGCACCGGCGCGCTGGTTGAAGCGCCTGTCTTCCTCCTGCGTGCGCCCAAACAGCTTGACCAGCAAGGCCCCGCTGATGTTGAGCAGTTCGTTCATGACCGCGTTCATCTTGGCGTTCAGGTCCATCTGCAGGCGGGCCATATCACGCAGGCGGTTGCCCAGCGAGCGCGCAGCCAGCAGGAAGAAAGGCAGGATGGCAATGCTGATCAGCGTCAGCCGCCACTCCAGCGTCAGCATGACCGCCAGCACCGCCACCGCCTGGATGAGGCTGGTGACGATATTGACGAAAGTATTGCTGATGGCATTCTGCGCGCCGACCACATCGTTGTTCAGGCGGCTCATCAGCTCGCCCACACTGGTATGGGTGAAGAATCCCAGCGACATGCGCTGCAGGTGCGAGAACAGAGCCGCCCGCAGGTCGTAGACCACGCCCTTCGCCCACACGGGCGTTCAACTGTCGCAGGACCACATTCAACCCGCCGGAGAGGAAGGGGATCGCCAGCAAGGCCGCCACCAGCCAGCCCAGGCGGCGCAAATCCCCGCTCGGGAGGGTGCGGTCGATCAGGTCGCGCAAGATCAGCGGGGACAGAAGCGACAGACCCGAAGTCAGCAGGGTCACCAGCAACATCCCGGCGATGAACCAGCGATACGGAAGGGCGTATTTGAAGACACGCTTTAAGGAAGCCCAGGTTACCTTTGGCTTCTCGTCGGGGGAATTAATTGAGACGCCAAGATGATGACCACCACGCATCATTGCTTTATTCTCCTTGAAACCCGCCCGTCACTGCGACTGTGGCAAACTCCTCCCTTTTCCACGACAATGGAACCATGAAAGAACGGAGCGGGGTTACGGCCTTGATTATAGGAGCTAACGACGCTCCGGTCAAACCCCCGCATGAATGGTATCGGGTTTATCCACGCAGCCCAGCCGCCATTGGCGTCCATCCCGCTGGAGCAGCCGGTCGGCCTCGACCGGTCCCCAACTGCCGGAGGGATAGGTCACCAGGGGCGGCGCGGCGGGCGTTTCCCAGCCTTGCAGGATTGGATCGAGCAGGCGCCAGGAAGCATCGATGGAATCGTTGCGGGTGAAGAGGGAAGGGTCCCCTTCCAGGGCTTCCAGCAGCAGCCGTTCATAGGCTTCCGGCAAGGCCTCATCGAAAGAGGAGCGGTAGTGGAAATCCATATCGACGGAGCGCATCTCCTGGTCCGAATCGGGCACCTTGGCCTGGAATTGCAAATGGATGCCTTCATCGGGCTGGATACACATGGAGAGTATGTTCGGCAGGATGTCCGCTCCCGGCGGCAGGTGGAACATGAGGTGCGGTGGACGCTGGAACTCGATGATGATCTCGGAAGTCTTGCGCTCCATGGCTTTGCCGGACCGCAGGTAAAAGGGCACACCCTGCCAGCGCCAGTTGTCAATATAGAGTTTGAGGGCGGCGTAGGTGGGCGTGATCGAGCCTTTCGCCACACCTTCAGCCTGCCGGTAACCTTCGTATTGCGCCCGGACGGTATCCTGCAGTTCGATGGGGCGGATACTTTCCAGCAGTTTCGCTTTTTCATTGCGCAAGCCGTCTGCAGTGAAGGAACTGGGCGGCTCCATCGCCACCACGGCCATGAGAGAGAACAGGTGGTTCTGGAACATATCCCGCACCACGCCGGAGGTGTCGTAATAGCCGCCGCGGTGACCCACATCGACCGTCTCCGCCACCGTCATCTGCACGTTGTTGATGTAGCGGCGGTTCCAGATCGGCTCGAAGATGGTGTTGGCAAAGCGGAAGAAGAGGATGTTCTGGGCGGTCTCTTTGCCCAGGTAGTGGTCGATGCGGTAGACCTGGCTCTCGTCGAAAACGGCATGGACGGCCCGGTTAAGTTCCTGCGCGGATGCCAGGTCATGCCCGAACGGTTTTTCGATGACGATCCGCCGCCAATGCTCGTTTTGGGCAGTCATACCGGCCATGCCCAGTTCTTCCACCACCGGCATGTAGTGTTCCGGTGCGGTGGCGAGGTAGTACAGGCGGTTGGTTGGACCTTGTTCCAGGTTTTCCAGGTAGGTATTGAGGCGGGGAAAATCCTCCTTCACGTCCAGGTCGCCCTGGAAATACTGTATGCGTTGGGAAAAAGAATCCCACACGGCCTCGTCGAAGGTTTCGGCGGAGAACTGCTTCACGCCCTCGAGTACATGCTCGCGGAAAGCCTCGTTGGTGTAAGGCCGCCGGGCAAACCCGACGATGTTGGCGCATGCCTCCAACCGCCCTTTCTTGAAGTTGTTATACAGGGCCGGTACCAATTTGCGCCAGGTCAGGTCACCGGAGGCGCCGAAAATGACGATTGTGACGGGCATGCAAGGGTCGCTCATGAGCCTTTTCTTTCTGGGTCGGCTGACCATATTGCCGCCCTTTTATTCCATGGAACATTATTGCTGTATCCTTAGATATATTATCCTACATATCCGTTTTTCTAGGGATATGTTTATTGAGATTTTAAATGGAAGGTGGTTTGGGAGAATTTTTAACCCCATCCCTGTTATTAGGAGGTTATTCCAATTAGCATTCAACGCAGGCTGATATGGTTGCATCTCAATCATTTACCTCCCCTCCAATCGGTTAACGGTATATTCGGAGAACCACAAAAAGCAGACCCGGTCTGAAAGGAGCCGCATGAGCAAACAGATCCTCATCCTGAAAGGCAGCCCGCGCGAACACGGCAACAGCGCCGCACTGGCCGAGCAAGCCGCCGCCGGCGCTCGCGCCAACGGCGCGCAGGTGGAAAGTGTCTACCTGCACGGGCTGGATATCCGCCCCTGCGACGCCTGCGACCTGTGCAAGGAGCCCGGCGGCAGCTGCGTCATCGAAGACGACATGCAGCCGCTCTATCCCAAACTGGTCGACGCCGACGCCATCATCCTGGCCACCCCCATATACTGGTTCACCTTCACCGCCCAGTTGAAAGTGTGCATGGACCGCTGGTATGCCTTCCAATCCTCCCGCTGGAACGAGATCAGCAACAAACCCTTCGGGATCATCCTGACCTACGGCGACACCGACCTGTACACCTCCGGCGGCATCAACGCCATCCACACCTTCGAGACCATGGCCCGCTTCCTGCACGCCGAGATCGTCGAGGTGGTCCACGGCTCGGTCAATGACGTGGGTGAGGCTGAACAGCATCCCGAACTCATGCAGCAGGCCTACCGGCTGGGTCAAACCCTGGCAGGCGGCGGCTGACCATCCTCCCATAGAATGGAACCAACCATGCGAACCTCACGTCTCATCATCCTGTTTGTCCTCCTGCTCGCCACCGCCTGCACGACCGTCGAACCGACGCGCAGTTTCTCCTCCATCATCGTAATAACAGCCACGCCCGGCCCGCCAGCCACGCAGACGACCGCGCCCACCCCGGTCCCGCAGCCGAGCGCCACCGCGACGATGCAGACCACTTCCCTGGACGACTTTGAAGCCGCCCAAACAACATGGAAAGCCGGCATCGAGCCGGAATATGCCGACAGCAGCGCCCTCGACCTGACCCTGACCGGTGAGAACGCCTCCGAGGGCGTACAGGCTTTGCAGTTGAATTTCGAGCAGAACGACAAGCCCAAAGCCATCTTCTACCTGGACGGCCCATTCGATATGAGCCAGGCCCAATCGCTGCAACTGGATGTGTTCAACCCCGGCAGCCTGAGCGGCGTGGGCATCGCCCTGACCACCGGCACGGACAATGTCTGGTACGAGTTCGACAGCATGGCCGTGATGGCCAACCAGCCGATCACGCTCACCTTCGACCTGACCGCCGCCACGTTTAAAGCCGCCAGCACCAACTGGGAGTTCCGCGCCAAAATCACCGACCTGAACAGTGTCTCACGTCTGGCGATCATCATCTATCCAGCCAGCAGCGGTTCGGCCTTCATCGATAACCTGAGGATCACTACATCACAATGAAACCAGCCCTGTTCCTTTGCATGTCGCTTTTTCTGCTGCTCTCCGCCTGCAGCCCTGCCACTCTTGCGCCGACCGAGACGCCTCTTCCCCCCACGGAGACGGCCGTTCCGACCGCCATCCCCAGCGCCACCTTCACCGCCACGCAGGCAGCCACCGCCACCGAGACGGCCACGCCCGCCCCCGGCATCGGCTCGACCATTACCTCCCCGGCAGACGGGATGGTGCTGGTCTACGTCCCCGCCGGTCCGTTCGTGATGGGCTACGCCGGCGGCTACCCGGACGAAGGCCCCGTCCACAACGTGACCCTGGATGCCTTCTGGATCGACCGGACCGAGGTGACGAACGCCCAGTATGAGCAGTGCGCGCAGGCCGGCGCATGCCAGCCGCCCGCCCGGCGAAACTCCAACGGCATCGACAACTATTACGGCAATCCCCAATACGCCGACTACCCCGTCGTCTTTGTCGATTGGGCCGCCGCGGAGGCATACTGCACCTGGGCCGGGCGGCGTTTGCCGACCGAGGCCGAGTGGGAGAAGGCCGCCCGCGGACCGGATGGGAATATCTATCCGTGGGGCAGCGCTGCTCCAGACGAGAACCTGGCAAATTTTGACAACATCATTTGGGATGTGGTGCAGACGGGCAACTACCCCTCCGGCGCCAGCCCTTACGGCGCGCTGGACATGGCCGGCAACGCCTGGGAATGGACCTCCGGCTGGTACAGCAGCGATTATTTCAGCACTTCGCCCGAGCAGAATCCCCCCGGTCCCGAGACTGGCAACCAGCGCGTCCTGCGCGGTGGCTCATGGAACTTCGGTGAGATGGGTGTGCGCGGCTCCTACCGGCTGGCCAAGGAACCGGGCACGGCCCTGTCGGATATCAGTTTCCGCTGCGTGCTGCACGAACAGTGAGAGTACTGGAGTATGACGCGTCGTAAATGTAGACTTTGAATTATTTTCCACGTCCCCATATTGTAAAGTACGCCGAAAAAACAACACGAGCGGTGAAGAACACCGCTCGTGTTGTTTTTTCGGATCTTTCACCCCTTCCCGAACGATTTTGTCATGCGGACGGTTAAATTTCGGGAAGGGGCAAGGGGGATGGGCTATCAGCACCAGTCTTTTCCAAATGCTATTCCTGAAATATTTGATTCGCAGTTAATCATTACTATTCTGCGGACTGAAGTCCGTCCTCCAGACAATTAACCGACTTTTACCACACCTTGACATCCCCGCCGGGATGGGTTATTGTAGTACCAACTTAATCGCATTATTTCAGCAGTCGCTGCTGTTGTACTTTTTGAGCCCCGCTCACTTCCCCCAACACTTGCTTGACTTCTGAAGAAAAGGATAATTGTGAACTTTGAGCAATTTAATCTAGATTCACGCCTGTTGGCGGGGATCGAACGGCTCGGTTACGCCGAAGCCACCCCCATCCAGGTCGCGGCCATTCCGGCTGCGTTGGAAGGGAAAGACATCATCGGCACCGCCCAAACCGGCACCGGCAAAACCGCCGCCTTCGTCCTGCCTATTCTGAACAAACTCCTCACCGGTCCGCGCAACTGCGCCCGCGCCCTGATCGTCACGCCCACGCGTGAACTGGCCGAGCAGATCCACGATGCCGTCAAGGACCTCGGCACTGGCACCAAGATCCGCTGCGCCACCATCTACGGCGGCGTCGGCGCCGGCCCACAAAGCGCGCCCTGCGCGACGGCGTCGAGATCCTGGTCGCCTGCCCGGGCCGCCTGCTGGACCATATCCAGCAAGGCAACGCCCGCCTGGACCGGATCGAGATCCTCGTCCTGGACGAGGCCGACCGCATGCTCGACATGGGCTTCCTGCCGGATGTGAAACGCATCCTGCAGCACATCCCCGCCAAACGCCAGACCATGCTCTTCTCGGCCACCTTCCCGCCCGAGATCGAAAAACTGGCCGCCCACACGCTGCACATCCCCAAACGCATCGCCGTCGGGACGGTCGCGCCCGCCCATACGGTCACCCATGCGCTCTTCCCGGTGGCCCAGCATTTGAAGACCGCCCTGCTGCTGGCCTTGCTAAAGCAGACCGACACCGAATCCGTGCTGGTATTCACCCGCACCAAGCACCGCGCCGAACGCCTGGCCCGGCAGATCAGCCTGGCCGGCTTCAGGGCCACCAGCCTGCACAGCGACCGCACGCAGGGTCAGCGGCAAGCCGCCCTGACCGGCTTCAAGAGCGGTCACTACCAGATCATGGTCGCCACCGACATCGCCGCCCGCGGCCTGGACGTGCAGAGCATCTCCCACGTGATCAACTACGACATGCCCGACACTGCCGATGACTATATCCATCGCATCGGCCGCACCGGTCGCGCCGAGCGGACCGGGGATGCCTTCACCCTGGCAATCGCCGACGACAAGGATGTCATCCGTGACATTGAAAAGATCATGAAGACGCCCCTGCCCCGGCAGACCCTGGCGGACTTTGATTATGCCGCTCCCGCGCCTACAGGGATGCATTCATCCAGGAATTCGAATGAATCCGCTTCTGACAGGCCGCGCACCAACAAGCCGACCTATTCACGCAACTCATCGAATGACCGCTCGTCTTACCGCCAGCCCGCCCGTGGTCTGCGATCGAAATTTGCCCGCTCTGGGTCGAAGTAAGCGAGTATTAAGAATCGAACAACCCATTAAATCAAAAAACGTCCGGCAGGTTTCTGCCGGACGTTTTTGCTTCTTTAGTCCTCTTCCACTTTGGCTTTCTTGGGCATGCCCCACATGAAGATGGCAACTGCCACGCCGATGGCAAAGGCGCCCAGCGCGCCCCAACCCTGGAAAACCGACATGGCGATGATCAGGCCAAGCAGGCCCAGGAAAACGACCGCCTGCAGATACCAGTTGGCGGCCTTCTTCAGCAGGTCCAGCGCCAGCCAGCCGATCCCCAGCCCCAGGGCGGCCATGCCCAGCAACCGCAGCAGGGATCCAAGAAGATTGATGATTTCGTATACGAGTGTTGGCATAATGATCCTTCCTCCTTACAAGAGTTGAATAGGTTACGCCCAGGCCCAGATGAGCCACAGGCCGATCATGATCATCCCTATTATAAATCGAAACACCACTCCCCAGCCCCAACCCAGCAGCATTCCCTTCATGGAGTTGAGGGCTTTCTTCCAATCCTTTCGCCGCAGCCATTCGATCAGGAAGAGCGCCAGCAGCGCCGCCAGGATGCCGCCGATGATCGGCAGGGAAAAATGTTGCCGATGATGGCTGCCACCAGCGCCAGCAGGATGACCCACCAGGGCGCGCCCTCTTTATGCGCCTTGGTGCCCATCAGGACGTTATCGAGGATGGACCCGCCCACCATCAGCACGGTGATGAGGGCAAACATGATCCAGCCCAGCACGCCGAAGCCGTCGATGAGGCCGAAGACCAGCGCGCCAACCCAGATCAGCGCCAGGCCCGGCAGGATCGGCACGATGATCATGCCCACCAGCATGATGACCATCACCACGCCGCGCAGGAGCAAATCTGTGTTCAGGAAGTATGGGCCAATTTGCATGACTACGCTTCTCCAGTCTGTCGGGCGGATGACGTCCACCCCGCCCATCCAGGGTCGCAGCACTTCCGGCACCACAATGGAGCCGTCGGCCTGCTGGTAATTTTCCATCACGGCGATCAGGGTGCGCGGCATCCCCAGCCCCGAACCGTTCAGCGTGTGGACGAAGCGGGTCTTGCCGCCGTCCGCCGGACGATACTTGATATTGGCCCGCCGCGCCTGGAAGTCGGTATCGTTGGACACCGAAGAGACCTCCAGCCATTCCTGCAAGCCCGGCGCCCACACCTCGATATCATAGGTCAAGGTTGCACCAAAACCGATGTCGCCTGTGCACAACTGCTTGATCCGATAGGTTAAACCCAGACCGGCGCAGGTCGCTTCGGCGTCGGCGCGCATCTTTTCCAGCATGGCCTCCGACTCCTCCGGCTTGCTGAAGATGTACATCTCCACCTTGTCGAACTGGTGACCGCGCTTGATGCCGCGCACATCCCGCCCGGCGCTCATCTTCTCCCGCCGGAAGCAGGGCGTGTAAGCCGTGTAACGCAGCGGCAGTTTGACCTCCTCGAGGATCTCGTCCATGTGCAGGCCGGTGATGGGCACTTCGGCGGTCGGGACCATCCACAGGTCTTCCTCGGCGTCGTGGTAGAGGTTGTCGGCGAATTTGGGCAATTGCCCGGCCCCGTAGAGCGTGGCAGCCTTGACCATGAAGGGGGTGTACTGCTCGGTGTAGCCCTGGCGGATATGCAGGTCGAGCATGTAAGCGATGAGCGCCCGCTGCAGGCGCGCCCCGGCTCCGCTGAGCACGTAGAAGCGCGAGCCGGTGATCTTGACGCCGCGCTCGAAGTCGATCATGCCCAGCGCCGGCCCCAACTCCCAGTGGATCTTCGGTGTGAAGTCGAACTCCGGCAGGTTGCCGACCGTGCGCAGGACCACGTTCTCCGACTTCGTCCTTGCCCACCGGCGTGCGCGGGTCGGGCAGGTTTGGCAGGGCAGATGCGATGCTGCGAAGTTCTTCCTCGATCTCCGTCACCTGCTTGTCCAGCGCGGCTGATCTGATCCCCCACCACTCGCATGGCCTCGATCTTGGTTTGGCGGCTGGCAGGGTCCTTCTCCTGGCTGATCTCGCGGGAGACCTTGTTGCGCTCGGCCTTGTAGTTTTCCACATCGGCCAGCACGGCCCGGCGGCGCTCATCCAACTGCAGGATGGCCTCCACCGGGGCAGGGTCCATCTGCCGGGCGACGAGAGCCTGGCGGACGAGGTCGGGCTTTTCACGAATGACGTTCATATCCAACATTGCGCACCTCCGGGTTTGTATCTGATTTAATGGCAACGCCCCCTCTCCATTGCAGGACGAGGGGGCGACTCGTGGTGCCACCTGCATTTATTCTCTGGTCGCGCTAACGGGCGTTCCCGGTCCCCTTACAGCCTTGCGGCTCCTGCGGGGACAGCCATCCTGTTGGGATCGCCGGAGTGGATTTCGCTGCGGGCCGCCTGTCTTGCACCACCGGCAGGTCGCTGAACGGTTTGGCAGGTACTCATCTCCGGGTGAGGCTTGTGCTCCTGATTATATTCGGCATCGGGGAAGAGTTAAGGAATGAGGGTGGGAGGAGAATTAAGCGATTCATGGAATTGCCCATGTTAAACATGATTCATAACAATAGGAGTGCTCTAAAATCGAAATAGTGCTGACAGGCTGGAATTGGTACGAGGGGGCTTTTGCGATATAGAGAAGACCATCAGATTCTGGAATAAAGAATATATCCTGATTATCAGGAGCCCATGTTGCAGCATTTACCTCTCCATCATAAATTAGCTTTGATTCATTAATCATGTCTCCCATCCATAATGCGTCATGGTAAGTCTGTTTGCCTTCCCAAAGCCATTGTTGAGCCTGAGGTGAGTAGTAAGCGTAAAAATACGTGGGAGAAAAAGGAAAGTCTACTATGGTATCCGGAAGCGTAAGGCGAGACCAACCTTCCCAACGGCCTAAAAGGAAAGAGCCATCATTGGAAGGATCTTCCCTTACCCAATGGTAATCCCCATTGGAGATTATTCTTGGTTGGAGATTTACCTTATCAAAAACCATTAAACCGGTTGGTTGTTGCTGATATTGAATGCAATTTTCATAACCGGGAGGCACGTTAAGGATCAACATACCGGTGGATTCCACGTAATGAAGGCCATCGAAATAATAAGGCCAGACATCAGTGAAGGTTTCTTGATTAATGTTGTACGTTTTTAGGAATCCAAGACCACAAGGTTGACTCCAACTGGCCATGAGTAAGTGACGAGAATCTACCCATGCCATCACCTGGTCTGTTCCCTTACCACTTGTTGTTTCGATTACTCTGGATCCATCCCGGCTTACAATCCAACTCCCTGCATCTGCGTATCCGGCTCCCGTCCCAAAACTCCACACACCGGGACTGAAGATATATTCATCATCAGGTGACCAGACAGGATTATAAGATTGCCCAGGCCCATCAGTGAGACGAGAGACTGTTTTTGCGATTACATCGTAAACGTACAGATCGGATGATGGCCCAGATTGTTGACCGACGAAAGCAATGTACTTCCCATCGTGAGACCATTGAGGAAATGACATCTCAATCGCCTCCCTTGAGTTGGAACGGATATTTTCTTGGTTAAGTTCCTCCGCTGGCAACAAGGCAGGATTTTGGAGATTCGTAATGAGTATGTCAGGTCCATTGGGAAGCTGCATAAGCCGAAGTTGGAGGCCGGAATTGGAAGTGATTATATATGCTAATGTTTTACCTGAAGGAGAGATTGATCGAGTGGTAGGAGCTGGTGAGATCAGGCTGGTCTGGCCTGAGCCGTCTGAATTGAACGCATAGAGTGATGAGGAGCCAGAGACCAGCAACCACGGCCCCTCTTGAGACAAAGCTCGTTCTGGTATAGAAATTGTAGGTAGAGGCGTCTGACTCGGTGTAATGGTTGCATTGACAGTGGAAGTAATGCGACTGGTTGCGGTCAGCGTGGAGATCGCCAAGGTTGGGCTTGGGGAGGAAGTTATCGAAAATGGCACGCAAGAATGGATCATTACAGCGAGTAGAATGACGACCGAAATTTTCATTTTCATGATACCGTTTTCCTCATCACTTCCTCCAATACACCCTGAACTTCCACCGCATCGTGGTCTTGTTTTCCTTCTTCAAGTACTCGATCGCCTTCTTTCCAAAAATGAAGCCGCACGTACCGACAATATTTTCGATTGTCCCATACTCCTGCTCCGAGAAGATATCCTTGTACGAAAACTGGAACTCCTCGATAAAAATGCGGTCCACTTCCATATCTATATCTTTGTACGGATTTTCGATTACATCATACAAATCGCCCCCATACCAACCGGGCGAAATGCCCACGTAAACCACCGAACCCTTTGCCACGCGCAGGCCTTCACGGATGAAATCGCGGTACCCTTCGGTTGGATACACTGCCAGCGTCATGCCGGTGACCAGATCCACCGAGTTGTCCGCCAGCGGCAAGGCCAGGGCATCCCCGCTCAAAAAGATGACCCGCTGCGCCTCGGCTCCTCGCACCTTTTCCTGTGCTTGCCGCAGCATGGCGGCCTCGCGCTCAATTCCAATCACCTGCCGCGCATACTGCGCCAGCGCCAGGCTTGAGCTGCCTGTTCCCGCCCCCACGTCTGCGATACATTGATCGCGCAGGTCGATTATCTCTGACAATTGCTCGTAAACTGTCGGGTGATAGGGCGTGTTCGAAAACGCCTCGTACACTTCCGGGTAATCGCGGTAAAGAATATCCCAACGATTCTCAATGGACTCAGGTCGTGTCATGACTCATCCTTGGTTATTCGTCGAATAGTTCCCGGCTAATTGGTTGGTCGAGAGTAACTTTCCCTTAAACCATGCTCTCGGCAGCACCTATGGTTTGACCCGCGTCCCGCTCACAATCGATTTCTTCCGAGCCTCCGTCCTGATACCCCACGGTGATCTTATATTCCGTTCCATCAGGCGCATCCCGGAAAGGCTTGAAGTAAATATTGGTTTCTCCATTGGCGACAAGTTCAGCGTAAATGAACCAATTGGAAACCGGATCGCACGGGGTAGCCCATAGGCCGCCTCCAATAAAATCCTCCACCCGATAACTGATCGGCTGGTCATCTGCTCGCAATCCAGCCAGGTGGATGTGCACATTGTCGGCGGCTGTCCCCGAAGAGCATTGTCTGCCTGCAAAACTGCCGCCGTCCTGACCCTTGAAGGTGGCGGTAAAAGCCTTCGCTTGACCTGCAGGCTGGCGGGGGGTGAACGTACATGCAGAGAATAGGAAACTAAGGCATAGCAATGAGACCAGAAGGAAGATAAGTGAACGCCCGGATGCTTTTGACATAAGATTTCCTCCTTGTACCTTTCGCAGACGACTCAACCTATTGCCCGGTCAGGATCACGCTTGTGGAGATTGTTTGATTGCGCCCAAATCTTGTACATGAACTTTACGGCTGATTAGCAGACATCCTGTCACGCCGACAATCAACATTGGAATCACACGGAAAATTTCAACCCGATCAGAGTAGGGAGAGATCAATTGGGCCGTGAAGTTCATGGCGAAGTGCAGCAGCATGGCAGAAAGAATGCTGCGTTTTGTATTCAGGTAAACCCACGTCATGATCAGCGACAGTGCCACGTTGAAGACAATGAACATCCAGAACCCGGCCGGTTTGAAACCCATCTGCGCGTGCCAGCCGGCGGACATAAAGTAAAGCGGCAAATGCCATACCGCCCAGATCACTCCCAATAGGATCGTTCCGGGAATGATCTTGAAGCGTTTGATCAAAGGTTCGAGAGCATATCCACGCCAACCGAATTCCTCCGACCAGGGGCCAGACATGAAACTGATAAAAACTGCCAGCGGCCACATGATCGGATTTGCCATCAGGCTTTTCAGTTGGTCCATCCCGGGCATTGAACCGCCCAGGGCCTTATCAAGCGCAATGCTCACGGCAAATATCGCCGGAAAGATCAACAGGATCACAATCCACCAGGACAGACCGATACGCTTGAACGAGAAACAGCGGCGCCAGTAATCGCGGCGTTGTTCTTTATCGTAAGTCAGGAAAACCATCACAATCCCCACCAATGATGGGCCCATGCCGCCGCAAATAAGCAGGACCATCCAGGGCATCTGCAACTGGCTGTTGCCGCTGACCACAATGGGGATATAAAAGGCCCAGGTCCACAGGAAAGTTGCCACGAAGAAAATAAGTAGATTTCGAGTTTCTTTTCTCATCGGTCGTGTCTCCAGGGTTACGAGATTTGGCGGAAATAGGAGGATCTTGCTTCTCCGATCAGGCAGGTTATCAACGGAAGATGTCTTTCCAGATTTTATCAGCCACCTCTGCCGAAGTGAACCCGGAAGTATCTACTTCCTTCCCAATAAACCCTTTTTGCGCAGCCTCGACCTGGATACGCTGTAGTTCGACAAAGCGCTTCAATTCCCAATCAATATCATCTCGCTTCCTGTTGCGGATGCGACTGGCTTGTTCATCCTCGTTGCAGGTCAACCAGTAGGTGTGGATGGAGGCGTCAAGCGGGCGTATTAGTTCGAGCAATTCTTGCAAGGATTCAGGCGATTTAAAAACGTAATTGATCACAAAGTTATCATAACCATTTTTCTGATGAAAGCCAACCAGGAGTTCCAGAGTTCGGTAAAGGTGCTGAATGCGCGCATCATCGTAGATCTCGAATGGGTGAACATCTCCGATGTAATCGCCGTCCAGATGGATCGACTTATCGAACTTGTAGTGTAATTGATCCGCTACACTGGATTTGCCCACGCCGAGCGAACCGTTGATAATGATGATCATTGAAATGATCTCCGCTAGGACGATAGCTGCTTCGCACCTGTTTATTTAGGCGGGTGAACAAAACCACCCAGCCAATCTCCAATGGAATCCCACTCGACCATCTTTCCAGATATCTCGCCGCTTCCTGATACCGAGGTCGGACAATCATTTGGCTCAGTTCCCATGAAAACCTGTTGTTCAATCAGGGTGCCGGTTTTTGCCTCAACAAGCCTTACGGTCACCTGATTACGATAGCGCTTTACGGTAGCCCCGGTATAGTTACAAGTTTGTTCGAGGATATCCTGCTCGTAGAAACATGCCACCAGAGAAATTTCATTCGGGTTTTCAGAAACCCAACCTAACTTGATCGGATTCGCGGACCATTTTCCAGCCTTTGCAGGCGGGTCGATTGCGAACAATGGATTAAAGGTGTTCTCTTGAAAGGCAGGGTTTTCCGGGTAGGCTTTCCCATTGCACGCAGGTTCAAAGGCAGTGAACATGGATCGATATTGTAGATAGTATAAAGGCTCCCGGGAAAAGACGACCGTGGTGAGAATGACAAAACATGCGGCGAGTATTCCTCCTATGGCTCCTATGCCGTAGTTCCACGGTTGTCTTATACCGACGATTGATATCCCGATGACAATCAGCGACCAGACGATCAACAGCGTGCCAACTCCCAATACGATGAAAGGGTGAGCATTCTCAAAGAAGAACAAATATCCAAAGAATAGAATAAAAAACACGACCAAAAGAAGCCCAACAAATTCTTTATACTTTGACATGGTCATAATGTGTATTTCTCCTACGAAGGATTTACTACCAACGATGCTGTCGAAGTATTTGGTTTTTTCCTTACAAGTTCAACTTCTTCTGGAGCTCATTGATTTTGAGCGATAAGTCTTCCTCAAGGATTGCCGGGTATTGGTTCGAGAATTCACGATAAAGATTTAGAGCACGTTGATAACTGTACTGACTTTCGTCACTGCGGCTCTGAGCTGCAAGCAGATCACCTTCTGCTTTGAACAAATCGGCAAGGGCAAAAAGCCTTCCAGCATCTACGCCATAAACAGTAGTGAGGAGGTTGACTAAACCAGTATCATTCATCTGTTTGACGATACTGGCATCGAGACCAAGCAGCTCTTCGATATTTTCGTCGATAATCTTATAGGCTTCTTGAAATTGACCAGCCTTACTGAGACCGGTTATTTTCATCAAGACTGCTACGAACTGTGCTATTTGGCGGAGGATATAGTCTTCAGTCTGCATTTCGAATCTTTGGTGGAACAGATATGGTTTCGGCTACCTAACTAAGATCCTATTAGCGATACCAATATATCATTCCCATCCATCATAGTATAGGGATTTTTACCCCATAAGTCAACACGGCGAAGAACCCACTCCGCCATCGTAACCTCACGGTGCAGGCTTGTGCGCCCGCCGCGGTCTCCACCTTTTCAATCAGTTACCCGGCTATCTCTATTTTTGATGACTTGATTTTCAGAATATATGTTCTATAATGAATATAGCACACGAAGGCCAAAATCGGCTTTACGCGCTTATTGCACGGTCTATCCTTTGCCCGATGGAGCAGCCGCATGAACGAAGATACCCCACCGACCTGCAACAGGGATTCTTCAGTTGATCCTCAGAAACAACTCCCGAAGAACAAGTCTCTTCTATCTATATCGGTTGTTCCTCGTTGTTCCTCAATTTTTTTTATTGGAGGAACAACTCTGCTAAATTTGTCATTGGACCTTCGACCTTCTTTGACGTGTGAACGTGCTAACGTGCCAACGGCTCTCCTCCATTCGTTCCGCGAACTTTCACAATTAAGTGACCTAAATTCCCTGGCGAGCTATTTCCTTTCTTTTGTGAGTAGATGTTTTCTCTCCAAATCCCTTGACATTTTCGAATATTTGTTCTAAAATGTTCCTTGTAGAACGAATGTTCTACATCCGGTTTATCTCAGGAGGTTATGATGAACAACAATTTTCGCAGTACCCGTGGAGTAGGTTCGATGCTCAAAGGTTTCAACCTGAAGCGCGGCATGGCCTGGGGCATCATCATCATCGGCGCTCTGCTGGCCTTCGAGATCTTCAACTACACCACCACCCAGTTCGCCCTGGCAGACGTGCTCGGCAACCTCAAGTTTGCCGGCATCCCCTGGGCCACCATCCTGGCGCTGGCTTTCTGCGGCATTGACTTCGCCGGCATCGCCCGCCTATTCACCCCCGAACAGGGCCGTGATGAACCCGCCGAGGTCTGGTACCTCTTCGGCGCGTGGCTGCTGGCCGCCGGGATGAACGCCACTCTCACCTGGTGGGGCGTCTCCGTCGCCATCGTCAACCACTCCAGCCTGGCCGGTGGTGTCGTCCTGACCAACGCCACCCTCACCAAAGCCGTGCCGGTCTTCGTAGCCATCATGGTCTGGCTGATCCGTGTGCTGATCATCGGCTCCTTCTCCGTCGCAGGCGAGCGGCTCTTCAGCCAGGCAGAGACACGCAACGTCCAGCGTGTAGGCCGCCCGGCGCTCCAACCCGCCAGCTCGCTCTCCTCCCGCCCGCGCCCTTCTTCCATCTCCACCCCCTTCCGACCGGCAGCCAAAGCCGCCCGGCCCGAATCGGCCTTCCCCCGTTCCGAACCAACCTACCATAACCTGTCCATGAGTTCCAAACAAAACCGTGAGGCGGAATATCTCGACAATCCTCACAATTCCTGATAACCTAGCGAATTCATGCCTCCTTCCCAATACGATGAACCCTTTTTTGTAGATCAGGCAGCCGCCTCACCCAGAGGCGGTTGCCTCTCCGGATTCATGCTGCCGCCCCTCGCGGTGGTTTGTATTGGGGCCGTGCTGGCATTCTTCTGGCTGACCGCCGCGCCCGGGATCACTCCGGCGGTGATGGCAGCCGCGCCGGTGCAGACCCAGCCTCCCGCAGCGGACCTGCTTGCCGCGCCGGTCTCAGTGCCGACGGCGGAGGTCTCCTCTTCCAGTTCAGGCGGATCCCTCTCAGCGGTGTTCCGGCCGGAGATCCAGTATTGGAGCGAAGCCATCATTTCCTGGTCAGCCCAGGCCGGGCTGGACCCGAACCTGGTCGCCACCGTGATGCAGATCGAGTCCTGCGGCGACCCGCAAGCCACCTCCAGCGCCGGGGCGATGGGTCTCTTCCAGGTGATGCCGTATCATTTTGCCGGCAGTGATGAACCCTACAACCCCAACACGAACGCACGGCGCGGCCTGGATTATCTCAAGCGTTCCCTCGCTGCTGCCAATGGCAATGCCCGTCTGGCATTTGCGGGTTATAACGGCGGCATCGGTGTCATCGACCGGTCCGAATCCAGGTGGGCGAAACAGACCCAGCGTTACGCCTATTGGGGCAGCGGGATCTACGCCGAGGCTTCCAATGGAAGCACGGTCAGCGAACGGTTGCAGGAATGGTATACGATCGGGGGACGGAGTTTGTGCCGGCAGGCCGCCGAGCGCCTGGGCATCAATCCGTAGGCGGGGCAGTCACCTTGCCCGGCATGGGCAGGTAGATGCAAAACGTGGAGCCTTTATTCTCAGCCGAGTCCACTTCAATGCGTCCCCCGTGGTGATTGACGATCCACGCTGCGATGGACAACCCCAGCCCAAACCCGCCCGTCTTCGAGCGGGTTCGTGATTTCTCAGCCCGGATAGAAGCGCTCGAAAATATGCGGCAGGTCCTCGCTGGAGATGCCCTGGCCCGGTGTCCCGCACGATAAGGCGGGCGTTCTCGCCCACCTTCCCCAGGCTAAGATAAACATCACCGCCCGCCGGGGTATATTTGATGGCGTTGGAGACCAGGTTGATCAACACCTGCTTCAAGCGGTCGCGGTCGCCGTGGACGCTGATCTGGTCGATCTCGGTCAATTTGATGTTGACCCGGTCACGCGCCAGCACCCGCATTTCCTTGAACACTTCCAGCAGGAGCGTATCCAATTCGACGGGGGCAAAGTGGAGCGGCAATTTGCCCGAATTCGGCCTGCGCCTCCAGCAGCAGGTTGCCCACCAGGCGGCTGAGGCGGTCGGCTTCATCCTCGATGGTGTCGAGCGATTCTTCATCCACCTGCTTCATCCGCCGCATCAGGTCGACATTGCCCTTGATGACCGTCAGCGGCGTGCGCAGTTCGTGGCTCACATCTGCCAGGAAGCGCTGCTGGGAGGTGAAAATGTGTTCCAGCCGTTCGAGCGTATCATTGAATGCGCCAATAAGCCGGCCGGTCTCGTCGTTCTCAGAGCCGCGTATGGGGATGCGCTGAGACAGGTCATCCGTATGGCTGATCTGCAGGGCGGTGCGGGTGATGGTGGACAATGGGCGAAAGGGCCTGGCCGATGGCAAACCAGGATGCGCCCGCCGCCAGGATGATGGCGATGATGGCGATGATCAGGATGATCTCCAGCAGGGCATGGCGGGACAGGTCGACCAGGTTCATATTCGCCGCCACCTGTACCGTACCGATCGGGCCGCCCGCCCGCTTCCAGCGGGACAGTCAGGACGCGCAGGTGCGCCCAGGTCACGTAGAAGTCCCGGTAAACGGATGTTGCCGGATTGAAATCCCACCGCGTCCAGCGGCTGTTTGATCATGCCCAGGTTGGGGGAAGAATTCTTCCAGCGTCCGTGCTGGTCCCAGATCTGGTAATTGAAAATGGCAGGTGAGATTGGAAGACGGCATCATGGTGGTGGTGATTTCCCCATCACCATCCAGGCGCAAATTAACCTGCAAGTCCTCGATAGGTCTGCAGGAGACTGTTATCTATCTGCTGGCACCAACAGCAGGTTGACCAGTGAGAAGACCAGCACCCCAAACAACAGCAGGATCCCCCCGGTGAGCGCCGAATATAAGATTGTCAGACGTAACCGCAGGGACATTACGGGTTCTCGCGCAGGACGTACCCCACGCTTCGGACAGTGTGGATCAGGCGCTGCTCATCTTCGGCTTCGAGTTTTTGCCGCAGGTAGCGGATATAGACTTCCAGCACATTGCTCTCGCCGCCGAAATCATAGCCCCACACCCGGTCGAAGATGATCTCGCGGGTCAGCACCTGGCGCGGGTGGCGCAGGAAGAGTTCCAGCAGTTCATATTCTTTGGCGGTCAGCGGGATCAGCCGGCGCCCGCGGGTGACCTGGCGGGAGGACGTGTCCATGGTCAGGTCGGCAAATTGATAAACCTGGTTGCGCTCGGTCTGGGTGCGGCGCAGCAGGGCCCGCATGCGGGCCAGCAGTTCGTCCAGGTTGAAAGGTTTGACCAGGTAATCATCCGCCCCCGCATCCAGCCCCTGGACACGGTCCTGGATGGTGTCCTTGGCGGTCAGCATCAGGATGGGCAGGCTGCCGCCCGCAAGCGCAGGCGGCGGCAGACTTCCAGCCCATCCATGCCGGGCAGCATCCAGTCCAGGATGACCAGGTCGGGATGGTGGTCGCGCGCCAGGTTCAAACCGGTGCGCCCGTCGGTGGCAATGTCCACCAGGTAACCTTCATAGGCCAGGCCGCGCTGCAGCACTTTCAGGATGGCGGGGTCGTCTTCGATGATCAGGATGCGTCTCATTCATATCAGCCTCTCATCACAATATACCACAATCTTTTGGTAGAATGGTATCGCATGCAGACCGGTATTTCCTTCTCCAAGCGTATTTTTGACCTGCTGGCGACATCCATTGGTATGATTGTCATCCTGCCGTTGATGCTGGTCATTACCTGCTGGTCTGGATCTTCCTGGGATCGCCGGTCTTCTTCCGCCAGCCCCGACCCGGCTACAAGGGCCAGCCTTTCATCACCTACAAATTCCGCACGATGACCAACCAGACGCGGTCCGGACGGAACGCTGCTGCCCGGATGCTGAGCGCCTGACGCCGTTCGGGCGCATTCCTGCGCTCCACCAGCCTGGACGACTTACCCCAGTTCTTCAATGTCCTGCGGGGCGAGATGAGCCTGGTCGGGCCGCGCCCCCTGCTGATGCAATACCTGGAACGCTACTCCCCCGAGCAAATGCGCCGGCATGATATGCTGCCCGGGCATCACCGGCTGGGCGCAGATCCACGGGCGAAACACGCTCGATTGGGAGGAGAAATTCCGCCTGGATGTCTGGTACGTGGACCACTGGTCCTTCTGGCTGGATATGAAGATCCTGCTGCTCACCCCCTGGAAGGTCTTCAAGCGGGAGGGTATCTCCCAACCCGGTCATGTGACTGTGGAAGAATTCAGGGGACGTAACAAATGAAATTCAGTGTGTTCTTGTAGTAACGACCCCGCCCTGCCTGCGCCAGTACCGCAGGTACAGGTGTGTTCTCCAGGGTCAGTCGTTCCTCTGCCTGACTACCTCGAACATCAAAATCGCCCCCGCAATAGCCGCATTGAGCGACTCGGCCTCCCCCGGCATGGGGATCCCCACCGACTTGCCCGCCAACTGCCTCGCCTCCACACTGACCCCCTCCGCCTCCCCGCCCACGATAAGAGCCAGCGGCTTCTTGAAATCCGCCTCCCAGCAGGAGACCTGCCCTTCCATGTCAGCCCAATAGGTGTTCAACCCCTCCAGCCGCGCCGATATCTCCTCCCAAGATAGCGACAGGATCGGCAGCCTGAAATGCGCGCCCATGCCGGAACGGACAACTTTGGGCGCGAAAGCATCCGTCGTTCCCGGCGAGAGAAAAACCGCCTGCACCCCTGCCGCCGCGGCCGTCCGCAACAATGTGCCCAGGTTACCCGGATCACGCAGGCTATCCAACACGAGGACGAAGGTCGGCTTGGCTGGGATGGGCAGCGGCAACAGGTCCAGCACCGCCAGCAGACCTTGCGAGTGTTTCGTCTCGCTGATGGCCTTGAGAACAGTGGGGGTGACCTGCTCGACAGGGATCGTGCGCGACTTTCAGCCTCTCCACCAACGCCATCCCCGCTCGGATAACTCCTCCGTGAACAATGCAAAGCGGATGGGCCAGTCGGCTGCCAGGGCTTCCTCCACCAGGCGGACGCCCTCGGCCACGAAGGCATTCTCTTCCTGGCGCTCGCGCGGGCGGCCCAATAATTTTTCCACCAGTTGAACTTTGGCGTTGTGTGCAGATGTGATCATCTCAAGTCTACCCTTTCGTCACGTGGGTCCATTTTACCCCGATTAAAAACAAAAGGTCGGGGCTTTCGCCCCGACCGGGTTAACTTGTTTTGATTAAGCCTGACTGGCTTGTTTGACCACCGCCGCAAAGGCCTGTGGGTCACGTACCGCCAGGTCGGCCAGCATCTTGCGATTGATCGTCACGCTGGCTTTCTTGAGAATGGAAACCAGTTTGCTGTAGGTGGTGCCATTCAAGCGGGCTGCCGCATTGATGCGGGTGATCCACAACTTGCGCAGGTCACGCCGGCGGGTGCGCCGGTCGCGGGAAGAGTACCACATGCTTTTCAGCATGGCTTCGTTGGCACGCCGGAACAGTAGATGCTTGGAGCCGTACTGCCCCTTCGTATACTTCAGGACTTTCTTATGCCGCATATGATTGTGCGGTCCACGTTTTACACGAGCCATTCTTTACCTCCTGCATGCCCACGGGCGCCGGTGCAGGCCTCAGCCTGCGTTCCAGTTGCACACACCCGTTAGCCGCAACTAAATCGAATAAGAACCACGAACCCTAGGGTTTCATGTGGGGCGCCAGGCGCCGAATGCGCCTGATGTAGCTTTTACCTTTGACGGCAACCATCTCGCCAAACAAGGCTTTCACGCGGTGCGATGACTTGCGACGCAGATGGGCCTTGCCGCCTTTGGTGCGCACTATTTTGCCAGACCCGGTAATGCCAAATCGTTTCGAAGTGGCTTTGTGGGTCTTCAGCTTGAGCTTTCCATCTTTCTGCTTGCGCGGCACGGTAATTACTCCTTTGCTTCAGATTTCGCGGGAGCTTGCTCTCGCGGTGTTTCACTTTTCTTATCGGCTATTTCTTCGCTGCCGTCTTTCGACTTTTTCTTGATGCCTTTTGCGGGAACCAGCATCATCGACATGGCCCGGCCTTCAATGGTGGGGGCTTGTTCCACCACGCTAACATCCGCCAAACTCTGGGCGATCTCCCGCAGGTCTTCGAGGGCGATCTCGGGATAAGTGATCTCGCGACCTCGGAAGCGGATGGTCACCCGCACTTTCATGTTGTGGTCCAGCCAGCGGCGGGCGTCCTCGACCTTGAAATCGCGGTGGTGCCCGGTTGTCTTCGGGCGCAGGCGGATCTCTTTGACCTCGATCTTGGTCTGGGTCTTGCGCGCCTCACGTTCCTTCTTTTCACGTTCATAAAGGAACTTGCCAAAATCCATGATGCGGCACACGGGAGGGCTGGAATTGGGTGCGACCTCCACCAGGTCCAGATCGGCTTCGCGGGCCATTCGCAGGGCTTCGCGGGTGGCGATCACTCCAACGTTATCACCTGTCGCGCCGATCAAGCGGACTTCGGGAACCCGTATGGTTTCGTTTACTCGGAATTCGTTGGCGCTGATACTGCTCTCCTAAAAATAATGATAGTCCAGCACGGGGCTGGCTTAAGCGGGCTGATGATACCATGAAGTCGGACAAATCGTCAATAAAATGTCCGCTTTTGCGAGGTTTTGCATCGCGTGGGTCGTGCGAAGGTCGGTTATTGTACCTCACTCTGCGGGATGGTAGGCGCTTACTCCCCCTTGACAAATCTCCCAAGGCAGGTAGAATATTTTTTGGCGCAAGCTTATTTTTATTTCACCCTACTAAGTGTAAAAATGACACTAATCCAAACCCTTCCCCTTGAGATACTCGATACCATCCGGCGCGCATTGGCTGAGGATATCGGCCCTGGCGACGTGACCACCGACAGCATCGTCCCCGCCGGGGCGCTGATGCACGGCCACATCATCGCCAAGCAGACCGGCGTCGTGGCCGGGCTGGATGTGGCCGCAGCCGTCTACCAGACGCTCGACCCGCAGGTGGATTTCGTCCTGCAGGTGGACGAAGGGTCGCGCGTGGCCGACCGGCAGGTGCTGGCCCTGGTGGCGGGTCCCGCCCGCAGCCTGCTGACCGCCGAACGGACCGCGCTCAACTTCCTCGGCCGCATGTCCGGCATCGCCACTCTCACCCGCCAGTTCGTGGACGCAGTCGCAGGCACCCAGGCCGTCATCCTCGACACGCGCAAGACCGCTCCCGGCCTGCGGGCGGTGGACAAACTGGCAGTCGCCCGCGGCGGCGGCAAGAACCACCGCATCGGCCTGTACGACATGATCCTGATCAAGGACAACCACATCGACTTCGCCGGCTCGCTCGCCGAAGCCGTCAAGCGCGCCCGCCTCGCTTCCAGCGGACTCGAAGTCGAAGTCGAGGCGCGCACGCTCGAAGACGTGCCGAGGCGCTGGCGATCTGGACGTCGAGCGCATCCTGCTGGACAACATGACCGTGGAGATGATGACGGAGGCCGTCCGCATGACCGGCGGGCGCGCCAAACTGGAGGCCTCCGGCAACGTCACGCTGGAGACGGTCCGCCGGATCGCCGAGACCGGCGTGGACTTCATCTCCGTCGGCGCGCTGACCCATTCGGCGCCAGTGCTTCGATGTCAGTCATTCGATTATCTGAAATAATGATAAGCCAGGAGAACCCATGACTCCGATTAGTCCATGAAATGTATGAAGAAATGAAAGCCCGCCTCGAAAAGGTGGTGCCGGATGTTGAACTGCGCTATCAAGGCCGAGATGGCGGTGGAGATCAACCGCCTCAAAGAAGGAGCGGAACGCCGTCATCCTGGGGCACAACTACATGGAGCCGGCGCTGTTCTATTCCATCCCCGATTTCACCGGCGATTCGCTCGACCTGAGCCGCAAGGCCGCCCAGACCGACAAGGACGTGATCGTCTTTTGCGGCGTGCGTTCATGGCCGAGACGGCCAAGATCCTGAACCCGACCAAGACGGTGCTGCTGCCCGCCGAAAAGGCCGGCTGCTCGCTGGCAGCCAGCATCACCGCCGAGGATGTGCGCGCGCTGAAAGCGCGCTTCCCCGGCGTGCCGGTGGTGACCTATGTCAACACCTATGCCGACGTGAAGGCCGAGTCGCGATATCTGCTGCACCTCCGGCAACGCCATCGCGGTGGTCGAATCGCTGAAGACCGACACGGTCATCTTCCTGCCGGACGAATACCTGGCCAGAAACGTCGCCCGCGAAACCGGCAAGCACATCATCTTTCCCAGATCACCTCGCCCACCGCCGGCGAACCGGAGCCTGACAGCCCACTGGACTACCAGATGATCGGCTGGCACGGCCGCTGCGAGGTGCACGAGAAGTTCACCGTGGCAGGATATCCATACCGTGCGCGAGCAGTTCCCGGATGTGGTCATCCTGGCCCACCCGGAATGCAGCCCGGAGGTGGTGGCCGCCTCGGATTTCTCCGGCAGCACCAACGCCATGATCCGCTACGTCCAGGAGACGAAGGCGCCGCACTACCTGGTGCTGACCGAGTGCGCCATGGGCGACAACATCGCCGCCGCCAACCCGGACAAGGACATGCTGCGCCTGTGCATGGTGCGCTGCCCGCACATGAACACGATCACCATGGAAGACACCCGTGACGCCCTCAAGTTCAACCGCTACGTGATCGAGGTGCCGGAAGAGATCCGCGTGCGAGCCTTCCGGGCCGTCGAGCGCATGATCGAGATCGGCTGAACCATACGAAGGAGCACGACAGAATGAAAACTACCGACGTCCTGATCATCGGCTCCGGCATCGCCGGGGCAACCGCCGCGCTGCGGCTGGCGCAGTAACCCCGCAGCGCCGGATCATCCTGATCACACGCGCGCCGGACCCGCGCGAATCCAACACGCGCTACGCCCAGGGCGGCATCATCAGCCGCGGCCCGGACGACAGCGCCGACCTGCTGGTGAAGGATATCCTGGCAGCCGGCGCGGGCGCTTCAGCTGCCCCAGGCCGCCAAGATCCTGGCAGAGGAGGGTCCGGCCTTGCTGGAGAGATTCTGGTCGAGACCGCCGGCATCCACTTCGACCACGAATCCGACGGCGAGCCCGAGTACGGGCAGGAGGCGGCCCACTCCCGCCGGCGCATCCTGCACGTGGGCGACGGCACCGGCCGGCGATCATGCAGGGGCTGATCGCAGCACTCAAGCGCATGCCCAATATCGAATTGGTGACCAATGCCACCGCCGTGGACCTGATCACCTATCCGCACCATTCCCGCGACCCGCTGGCGACCTATGAGCCGATCGCCTGCCACGGCGCCTATGTCTTCGACCGGGCCGCGCATACCATCCACCGCACCCTGGCGGCCGCGACCATCCTGGCGACCGGCGGACTTGGGCGCATCTACCGCAACACCACCAACCCGCCCGGCGCGCGCGGCGACGGCCTGGCGATGGCCAGCCGGGCCGGGGCGCGCATCACCAACGCCGAGTACATCCAGTTCCATCCCACCGCGCTGGCAGTGCCGGGAGCGGAGGGTTTCCTGATCAGCGAGGCCGTGCGCGGCGAGGGCGGTGTCCTGCTGACGCCGGAGGGCGAGCCGTTCATGGAAAAATATTCGCCCGAGTGGAAGGACCTGGCCCCGCGTGATGTGGTCGCCCGCGCCATCCACACTGAGATGGAAGACCACGACTATTCGCACGTCTTGCTGGATATTGCCTCGCACATGGCCGCCGGCAGCGATCCAGGCGCGCTTCCCCAACATCTACGCCGACTGCCTGCAAGCCGGGGTCGATATCACCCGCGAACCCATCCCGGTGGTGCCGGCGGCGCACTATTTCTGCGGCGGCGTGGCGGTGGATGAGTGGGGGCGCAGCAGCATCGAGAACCTGTACGCGGTCGGCGAGGTCAGCTGCACCGGACTGCACGGCGCCAACCGGCTGGCTTCCACCTCCCTGCTGGAAGGGCTGGTGTGGGGCAACCGCGCCGCGCTGGACATGTCGAGGCACGCCTTTGCGCAGGTACCCGTCCGGTCACGCCTGTCGCGACGATCGTCCCACCCTGGGACGAATCCGGTCTGATCGAGGATTCCGACCCGGCCCTGATCCAGGGCGACATGCAGACCATCCAAAATATCATGTGGCACTACGTGGGCCTGGTGCGCAGCGGCGACCGGCTCATCGCGCGCCATCCGCGAACTGCGCCACCTGCAGAACGAGATCGAGACCTTCTACCGCGCACCAGCTGAGCGACGGCCTGATCGGCCTGCGCAACGCGGTCGAGGTGGCCCTGATCGTGGCCCAGGCAGCCCGTCACAACCGCCAGAGCCGCGGCTGCCACTTCCGCAGCGACGCCGTCCAGGTTGGCGACCGATTGTTGTAACCTTCATCCATGCGCATCACCCTCCTCACCTACGGCTCCCGCGGCGACGTCCAACCCTACCTGGCCCTGGCTGTGGGGTTGAAGCAGGCCGGGCATGAGCCTCTGCTGACTGGGCCGGGCCGCTTCGCCGACCTGGCTGGCCAGTACGAGATCCCCTTCGTCCCACTGGCAGGTGACCCGGCCGAACTGAGCCGCAGCTTCAACGACGCCGGAGCGAATGGATTCCGCATGGTCAGGGCCATGCAGAAGCACGTCTTCGCCATCGCCCCGCAGGTGGTGCGGCAGGCGTGGGCAGCCTGTCAAAACGCCGACCTGCTGGTACATTCATTCCTCTTCACCACCGGGGCGCATACCTTCGCCCGCCAACTGGGCCTCCCCGATGTGTCGGTGCAGACCTTCCCCATGTTCGCACCCACGCGCGCCTTCCCGAATGTGGCCTACGCCAATGTCCCCCCCGGCCCATTGAGTTATTTCAGTCATTGGATGGCGACGAAGGTATTCTGGTACGGCGGTAACAGCGGTTTCACCGGGTTGCGCAAGAAATTCCCCGCAGATTTCCCCAAAACACTCTACTGGCCCTTCAAATCAGGAGACGGGCGCAAGCCTTCGCCGCTGCTTTTCGCCTTCAGTCCCACCGTCCTGCCCCGCCCCGCCGACTGGACCGGCGATCACATCCACATCCCCGGCTATTTCTTCCTGGACGAGCCCGCCTACCAACCTCCGCCCGAACTGGAGCGATTCCTGCAGGAAGGCGACGCGCCGGTGTGCGTCTCCTTCGGCAGCATGGTCAACCGTCACAGCGAGAAGATGGGCCGCGTCCTCCTGGAGAGCCTGGAAAAGACACGGCAGCGCGCCGTCATCCTGACCGGCTGGGGCACCTGGAAACCGGCGGAAACTCCCCCCACTATCCTCTACGTTGACTCTGCCCCACACTCGTGGCTGTTCCCCCGTTGCAAAATCATCGTCCATCACGGCGGCGCGGGGACAACTGGGGCAGCGCTGCGTTCTGGCAAACCCAATATCGTCGTTCCCTTTGCGGTCGACCAGCCCTTCTGGGCCCGGCGTGTCCACGATCTCGGCGCGGGACCGGCTCCTATTCCGGCGAAGAAGTTCACCGTGGCGGCGTTTACGCGAGCGCTAGAAGCCGCTCTGGGAGATTCGTCTCTGCAAGAGCGGGCCGCCCAGGTCGGCGCACAGATCCGCTCGGAGAGAGGAGTGGCTGAGGCGGTGCGCCTAATTGAAGCGTGCACGAAGGAGTTTATTAGCGGATCATCTTAAACCATCAGGGACGGCTTCCGCCGTCCCTGTGTTGTTTTCCACTCGTTCAGATCACATGCTGCCGTCGCCGGAGCCGATCTCCCTCATCTCCCCGCTGACGATGAAGATCGTCCGTTCGCACAGGTTCGTCACCCGGTCGGCAAACCGCTCCAGGTTGTGGGCCGTCCACAAGAGATAGTTGGCCCGGTCGATGTTTTTCGGATCGTTCATCACAAAGGTCATCAGTTCACGGTAGACCTGGGTGTAAAGACCATCCACCTCGTCATCCTCATTGGGGATGACGCGGGCGGCTTCGACATCTTCATTGATAAAAGCCGTCAAAGCCCTGTGAAGCATGTCCGATGCTTTCTGGGCCATGCGGGGAATATCGATCAGGGGTTTCAGCAACGGCTCATCGCCCATGCGCAGGTTGATGGTGGCGATGCCCTTGGCATAATCGCCCATGCGCTCCAATTCCGCGCTGACCTCCAGGATGGACGCCAGCAGGCGCAAGTCGTGCGCCATCGGCTGCTGCGTGGCGATCAGGATCATCACCTGTTCCTCGATGCCGTACCGTTTGGCGTTGATCTTGGCATCCGCCGCATAAATGCGCTTGGAGGCCTCGGTATCGCGCTTCTTCAATGCCTCCACGGCATCCAGCAGTTGCTGCTCCACCATACTGCCCATCAACAGCAGTTCATCCTTCAGTTGTTGGATCTCTATCTCGAAGGTCTTGCGCATGGTCGCTCCCTTTCGTGATTTCGATTCTATTATAACCATATTTGACCTCTTTCGGTTTACCCAAAGCGACCGGTGACGTAGTCTTCCGTCCGTCTGTCTTTCGGACGGGTGAAGATCCTGTTGGTCTCATCGAACTCAATGACCGTGCCAGAGCGCTCTTCGCTGGCTAACATCATCATGGCGGTGAAATCTGAGACACGGGCCGCTTGTTGCATATTGTGGGTCACGATCACGATGGTGTACTTCTGCTTGAGATCCTGCATCAGTTCCTCGATTTTGAGCGTGGCGATCGGGTCCAGCGCTGAAGCGGGTTCATCCATCAAGATTACTTCCGGGCGTACGGCAATGGCGCGCGCGATGCACAAGCGCTGTTGCTGCCCGCCGGAGAGCGCTCAAGCCTGATTGTTTGAGCTTATCCTTGACCTCGTCCCATAGGGCAGCCTGGCGCAGGGAAAATTCAACCAGTTCATCCATATTGCCTTTGTAACCGTGGATGCGCGCTCCCCAGGCGATATTTTCATAAATCGATTTGGGGAATGGGTTGGCCTTCTGGAAAACCATCCCGATGCGGTAGCGGACCTCGACCGGGTCCACATTTTTCTCGTACAGGTTTTGTCCGTCGAACAATACCTCACCCTGGATATGTGTGCCGGGGAATAGTTCGTTCATGCGGTTGAAAGAGCGGAGGAGTGTGGATTTGCCGCAGCCCGATGGGCCGATAATGGCAGTGATCTTGTGGCGCGGGATATTGATATTCACATTCGTCACGGCCATAAAGGAATCGTAGTAGATGCTCAAATTTCGGGTTTCAAAAACGGAATTGGTGTCTGTCATGATGTACTCCAACAAAATCTAATATTTCCTTGCAAAACGGTTGCGCAAGACGATTGCCGAGGCATTCAGACTCAAAAGCAGCGCCAGCAAAACCAGGATGGCCGCGGCTGCCAGGTGACGCCATTCTGCCTGCGGGCGGGCGGTCCACTGGTAGATCTGGATGGGCAGGGTGGTGAACTTGGAAAATGGGCCGGTTGGGTCGAAGGAGATGGCTGTTGAAGCACCGATCACCACCAGTGGGGCGGTCTCGCCGATGGCGCGGCTGATGGCCAGGATGGTGCCGGTCAGGATGCCCGGGATGGCGTTCGGAAGAACATGCGACCAGATGATTTGCCATTTGGTTGCGCCCAGTCCGTAGCCGGCTTTCCGCAGGGATTGTGGTACGGCGCGGATGGCCTCCTGGGCGTTGATGATGATTAAAGGGAGCACCAACAGGCCCAGGGTTAGTCCCGCCGAGAGAATGGTGCGGCCATTGGCGGTGGTGGGGTTCACCAGCCCGAACAGCGCGCCGCTGGTCAATTTTTCCAGTGCCCGCACAAAAATTGCCAGTCCCAGGATGCCATAGATAATGGAGGGTACGCCGGCCAGGTTGTTGATGTTGGTCTGGATGAGACGGTTGAGCCAGTTTCCCACGGCGTACTCTTCAAGGTAGATGGCCGCGCCTACACCTAACGGGAAGGCGAACAGGATGGTGATGAGGATGGTCCACAACGAGCCAAGGATGGCGGTGCGGATGCCGGCGGTAACGGCTTCGCTCGATTGCGAGCGGCCGATGGTATCGGTCGTCAACCAGGAGGCGAATTTCAATTCAGCCTGGGGAATTTCAGCCGCTGCAGCCGTCTTGATCTCGGCAGAGCGGGTGACCGATTCCCATAATGACCAGGAATCCACCACCTGATACTTTATGATGCGTTCGTATACCAGGGCAGATACATCTGCGCGTGTGCGGCTCTCAAAGGATTTTTCGTTGTTCAACTTGTTGAATGCGCCGCGCGATAGTGCTGTTTCCAGCAAGGCTACCAACTGCGCTTTGGTTTGATCTTCGAGTGCCACGCCATCTACTGACAGACTGGCAGGGGCAACTTTGGCTTCATAGGCCACATAACCGAAGGCGCTGTTAATGATATTGAGCAACAGGGCGGATAGAGCCAGGATGCCAACGATGGTGGATGATAGGAAGACCAGGTGCCAGATCCGGCCTGAGCGGTTGCGTAAAGCGAGATTGGAAAGCGGAGAGTAGTGAAGAGAATCTCCATCCCCGTCCGCTTCTCGTTCTGCACTGTCCTGAATTCTCGGATTGATCATCGCTTTCACTCGTACACCTCACGGAAACGCCTTACTATGCGTTGGCTGACGATGTTCAGCGTCAGCGTCAAAACAAACAACATCAGGCCTATGGCAAAGATGCTGTTGTAGTCGATCGAGTCGTAACTCAAGTCGCCGCCCGAAATGCGAACAATGTGACCTGTCATCGTTTCGGCGCCTTTGAATGGGTTGAGTGTGAAATTGGGGCCAGCTCCGGCTGCCACTGCCACGATCATCGTTTCGCCGATGGCGCGGCTGATGCCCAGGATGATCGCTGCGGCGATCCCCGACAGCGCTGCCGGTACGCACGATTTTGACTGCCACCTCCAATTTCGTGGCGCCCAATCCGTAGGCCGCTTCACGTTGGGAGCGCGGCACAGCGTTCAAGGCATCTTCGCTGATGGATGCTATCAACGGCAGGATCAGAATGCCCATCACCAGCCCGGCTGAACCCGTGTTGTAGATCTCCACAATATTGCTGCCGAAAATGGACCGCAGGAGCGGGGTCACGAATGTCAACGCGAAGTAGCCGTAGACGATCGTCGGGATGCCAGCCAGGATTTCCAGGATGGGTTTGATCGTGTTGCGGGTCTTTTTCGAGGCGTATTCTGATAGATAGACTGCCGCTGCCAGTCCCAATGGTATGGCGATCAACATGGCAATGGCGGTGGTGACCAGCGTGGCAGTGGCCAACGGCAGAATACCGAACTCGCCGATATGCGGCTGCCACTTGATCCCTGTCAGGAATTTCCACAGGTTAACTTCCGCCAAACGGAAGAACAACCAGGCTTCCTTACCGAGTTCATAAACGATACCGATGGTGGTGAAAATTGAAAACAAACCCGCAAAAAGCAATAAAGATTGGATGATTGATTCGCCCCAGCGTCGTTTTTTCTTCAGGCTGCCGGATGGGATCAAGGTATTGGTTTGGGAATCTTTATTTAGGGTATAGGCCATTCAGTACCTCTGATGCAAGTATCCTTCCCCCTTTTTTGAAAGGGGGAAGGAAATTGAGGAAGTAGAAGGTAAGCGTATTGCAAATTACTTGCCCACCGCGGTGCGCCAGGTATTCAGGGCATCGTCAAGGACTTCCTGGCTGGCCGGGAAGTAACCGACATCCAGGATTTCGTTATTGACATTGGTCAGGTAGAAGTAGATGAAGGCTGCCACCTGGGGTTTCTCCTGCATGATCTGCGCCGTAGAGTAGATGAATAGCGGGCGGGAGATAGGGTAGGAGTTATCTTCGGCAGTATCGGCTGTGGGGGCTACACCATCCACCGAGAGCACGTTCAGCCTGTCGGAATTTTCCTGATAGTAGGCGAAACCGAAGAAACCGATTGCGTACGGAGAGCCTTCCACACCCTGCACCAGAACGTTGTCATCTTCAGACATTTGCAAGTTGGCAGCAGCCAGGATGGCTGTCTCACCCAGGGCAATATCGGCTTTGCCGTCTGCATTAAGGTTGGCGGGGCCCATCACTACTTCCACGAAGTAGTCAAAGGTGCCCGAGTCGGTGCCGGGGATGAAGCGCTGGATGGGTTCGGCGGGCCAGTCGGGCCGCACATCTGACCAATTGACGGCGGTTGAAAAGATCGCGGCCAGTTCGGCCTTGGTCACATCGGTCACGAAGGTGTTTGCCGAGCTGACAACAACTGCCAGGGCATCGGTGCCAACGCGGAATTCAAGAGCTTCGCGATTGATTGCCAGGCAGGATTCCACTTTCACTGTCTCTTGATGGCGCGGCTGGAGTTGGCGATGTCGGTTTCGCCGCTGACGCAGAAGCGTTCAAGACCGGCGCCGGAACCGATGCTGTCAATGGTGATATTGCCGGTGAACCCTTCTTCCTCAAATCGCTGCTTCATGCGCTCGGAGAGCGGGAAAACCGTGGATGAACCGGCGCTGACGATATCGCCGCTCACAGCATCTGGCAGATACATCGCCAGTGGATCAGCAGTTGGAACGGCAGTAGGAACAGCCGTGTCATCACCGCTGACGGGGATGATCGCTGTCGGTACAGTGGTTGAAGTTGCCGGCGTGCCGCAGGCGCTCAAAAAGAGGGCCGCGGCCAGAAGTACGGACATGGATAAAAATATATATTTTCGCATTTTTTCTCCTATTTGTGTTTTCATGCTCAAATCTTATCAATCCACCTTTAAGACCTGAACAACATATGTTTAACGTTGGGTTAACGATTTCGTGGTTTTTCCCGACCTGAGGAGATTAAATAAAAAACGACCCGGTTTCTACCGGGCCGTTTTGGATAATTGGGTTCGATTACTTGCGCTGCGAATGCTGGCGGATCTTCTGGCGCGTGTCGATGATAAAGACAACCAGCATTGCAAGGGTCACACTGATCAAAGTTCCGTAAGCCATATCCGCATCCTTCCTCTGCTGCATTAACGATACCATAGGTTGTTTTTGGTACCGTAAAAAAAACATTTCAGATTTGGGTTATGGCTTCAACGATTTATAACAATTATGTTAATTCTTTCCCCCGCGTCGGATTACATCCTTTCCACAGCCACCGGGATGGTGAAATGGAACGTGCTGCCGCGGCCCTGCAGGCTCTCCACCCAGATTCTGCCGCCGTGGGCTTCCACCAAATGACGCGAGATGGACAACCCCAACCCCGTCCCGCCGCCGGACCGGGCTCGGTCGGCCTTGTAGAACCGCTCGAAGATCCGCTCCAACTCCTCCGCCGGGATGCCCGCACCATTGTCGCTGACCGAGAAGCGGACAAAATCCCCTTCCCTTTGGGTTGAGAGGACCACCTCGCCGCCCGGTTGGGTAAATTTGACCGCATTATGGATCAGGTTGACCAGCACATGCTCCAGCCGGACCGGGTCTGCCTGCACGGGGATTGTCTCCAGCGGCTCCGCCAATTTCAGGGTCAGCCCGGCCCGCTCAGCCTGGGCGCGCATCCGTCCGCCCGCCGAGGTTAGCAGGTCCGCCGCCGGGACCGGCTGGAATTCCAGAGGGACCTGGCCCGATTCGATGCGGGTAAGTTCCAGCAGTTCGGTGGTCATCTGCGTCAGCGCATCCACTTCGGTCTCGATGCTTTTGATGAAGCGCCGCGCTGCCGGTGGGTCTTCCAATGCGCCTTCCTGCAGGGTTTCTGTCAGCGCCTTAAGGGAAGCCAGAGGGGTGCGTAATTCATGAGATATGTTGGAGACGAAATCGCGCCGGACCGTTTCCAACCGCCTCACGCGGGTCAGGTCTTGGACCAGCAGGAGACTCCCCCCGTCTCTCGATCGGGGATGGCGATCAATTGGAGGAATTGCCGCCGCCCGGGTCGCTCCACTGATTCGGTCTGCAGTTCGCCGGTCTGGTTGCAGCGATGCCAGGCTTCGATCAGTTGGTGCTGGCGGAAGACTTCCGCCACCGTGTGGCCGGGTACATCGCTTACCTCAAAAAGCCTCTCGATGGCCGGGTTGGCAAACTGGACCCTTCCATCTGCGTCGGCGATCATCACCCCGTCTGTCATCCGGTCGAGCACCGCTGCCAGGCGGGCGCGTTCGGCCTCGACCAGGTTAGTGCGATCCTTCAAGTGTAACGCCAGGGCTTTGACCGCATTGGATACCTCTTCGAGCGAGGGCGCATCTTCAGGCAACTCCCCCGGGTCTTGTTCCTGCGTGGCTGCATTGCGCAGAATCTGGCCATACTCTCTCAAGCGGCGCTTTAAAACGAGCAGGCGCCAGCCCAGGAAGAGGACCAGCAGGGCCAGCGCAATGGACAGATAGATCCACACCCCGTTCATGTCATCTCTCGGTTAGCCTTCGAAACGATAGCCGCCGCCGCGCACCGTCACGATCCGTTGCGGACGGTCGGCTTCCTGCTCGATCTTCTGCCGCAGCCAGCGCACATGCACGTCCACCGTGCGGCTGTTGCCCACGTAGTCCCAGCCCCACACGCGCTCCAGGATGAATTCGCGGCTGAGCATCTGGCCCTTGTGTTGGGCAAAGAATAACAACAGGTCGTATTCCTGCGGTTTGAGTGGCAGCACCTGCTCGTCCAGGAGGACTTCGCGGCGGGTCAAATTGATCGTGAGATTGTCGAATTGGAGGATGTCCTGCCCCGGGTCTACAGCGGGCGTGTTCATCTTGGAAAGTTCTTCCCGCAGGATACCCGTGCGGCGCAGTTGAGCCTTGAGCTCGCGCCAGCATCTCCCGCATGGAGAACGGCTTGGTCAGGTAATCATCGGCCCCCACTTCCAGCCCCACCACCCGGTCGATCTCGTCATCCCGCGCGGTCAACATCAGGATGGGCACACTCATTTCTTTGCGGAGGATCTTGGTGACTTCGAAGCCGTCCAGTTCGGGCAGCATGATATCCAGGATGATCAGGTCCGGCTTGTTCAGCCGGGCCGACTCGATGGCGCTGCGGCCATCGCCGGCTGCGTCCACGCTGTAGCCTTGCTTCTTCAGGTTGTAGACAAGCGTGTCTTGCAGCGACGGTTCGTCTTCCACGACCAGGATCTTTTCACCCATGGCTTTATATTATCATAATCAGGTCTGATTTACACAGATTACGAGCTTTTCCCCACCGGCTTCCACCCCCCTCCCCGCGGATCATCCGTTATTGTTTCTGGATGATCGCCGCGCCACTCTGTTCAAGGATCTTTAGGATCAGGGGAATATTTGGGACGTTGACCTTCTGCGTCTGCCCGTCGGCAAGTCTGCGCATGGTGACCCGGTAAGTCAGACCGGATTGATCGCGCCCTTCCGTTGCCTCCGCCTGGAGTATCTTCCAGCCATTATCCATTGCCATGAGCAACAGCAGAGGGCTGGGAACAAAGGTTGCAGGTCCCGTTTCTTTCGCATCTTTACCGATATATTGCATTCTTGTTTTCGTTTCCGCTAACATGTTTATCCCTTTCTACTTGTAAGGTTGTTTTTTTATCTGCCCTAAGGATAACTCCTTTCCATTGTGGATTCTTTAATGCCATGTTAAAGGCATGTAAAAGATAGGAGCGGGTTGTTAACCCGCTCCAGAAATAACCTGCAAAGTAATTCTCGTTCATCCCCCTACCCAAACCTGCCCTC
Source organism: uncultured Chloroflexia bacterium (assembly GCA_963847105.1). Classification (GTDB taxonomy): domain Bacteria; phylum Chloroflexota; class Anaerolineae; order Anaerolineales; family Villigracilaceae; genus UBA877. The sequence goes on from CAWJYP010000004.1 coordinate 274,164, forward strand.
CACGTAATCCTCTGTTCGCTTGACCTTCGGCTGGGTGAAGAGTTCCTTCCCTTCCGCCGCTTCGATCAATTGCCCCTGCAGGAAGAAGGCCGCGTAATCCGCCGTACGAGCCGCCTGCTGGACCGAGTGCGGCACCAGAATGATGGTGTAATCTTTTTTCAATTCCTGCAAAGCCGACTCGACCTTGCCGGTGGAGATCGGGTCGAGGCCGGAGGTGGGCTCGTCCAGCAGGATCACTTCGGGCTGGTTCGCCAGCACGCGCGCCAGGCACAGGCGCTGTTGCTGCCCGCCCGACAGGGCGATGGCGGGATCATCCAACCGGTCCTTGACCTCTTCCCACAACGCCGACAACTTGAGCCCGCGTTCCACTGCCTCGTCCAGGCGGGAGCGGCGCGTCTCATTGGCCAGTTCCAGCCCGTAGGTCAGGTTCTGGCGGATGCTCATGGGCAGCACCACCGGGCGGGCAAAGACCATCCCCACCCGCCGGCGCAAGGCGATCACGTCCGCCTTCGGATCGAGGATATTCTCTCCATCCAGCAGGATACGGCCGCCCACCGCCTTGACCTCCACCAGGTCGTTCAAACGATTGAGACACCGCAGCAAAGAAGACTTGCCTCCCCCCGCCGGGCCGAACAGGACCGTGATGGCATTGGCCGGGATGCCCAGGGTAATGTCATGCAGGGATTCCGTCCCGTCGGAATATTGCAGGGTCAGGTGTTCGATCTCGATCTTGTTTACCATTGCCGTTTTGCCCTCGCCCGCGAACGGATGACCGTGGCGATCAGGTTCATCCCCAGCACAAAAACGATCAGCACCAGCGCAGTCCCATATTGGATCCGGATGGGCATCTCGGGCACCTGGGTGGATATGACGAAGAGGTGGTACGGCAGCGCCATGGTCGCGTCCAGGGGCGAGTTGGGCAGGTGCGGCAGGAAGAAGGCTGCCCCGGTGAAGAGGATGGGAGCCGTCTCGCCGGCGGCCCGTTCCAGCCCCAGGATGACACCGGTGATGATACCGGGGATGGCCTGTGGCAGGACGATCTTGCGGATGGTCTGCCAGCGCGTGCCGCCCAGCGAAATACTGACCGTGCGGAATGACTGCGGGACCGCCCGCAGGGCCTCCTCGGCCGCGCTGATGATGACCGGCAGGGTCATGATGGAGAGGGTCAGCGAAGCCGCCAGGATGCTGGTGCCGAAGTTAAGGAAGAGGACGAACAGTCCCAGCCCGAACAGGCCGTAGACCACCGAGGGGATGCCGGCCAGGTTGATGATGGCAATGCGGATCAGGCGGGTGAGCCAGTTCTCGCGGGCGTACTCGGATAGATAGATGGCGGCGGCCAACCCCAACGGCACCGAGAAGATGGCTGTCCCGATGGTCAGGTAAAGCGTCCCCACGATGGCCGGCAGGATACCGCCGGCGCGCATACCGTCGCTGGGCATGGCGGTGATGAAATCCAATGAGATGGCCGGGATGCCTTTGGCGATGATATAGACGAACACACCGATGATCGGCAGCATGGTCAGGAAGGCCAGCAGCGAGATCAGCGAAAATCCGATCTTCTGGATGGCGAAGCGGTCAGGCCGTATGCGGCGGCTCATGAGAGCACCCTTTCGGCGCGCTTCTTCGACTTGAACACCACCGAGGATGCAATGATATTTACGACCAGGGAAATGAGGAACAAGATCAATCCGATAAAGAAAAGCACATGGTAGTGAGTGCTGCCGTTGGCCACCTCGCCCATTTCTGCAGCGATGGTGGCCGTCATGGTGCGCACAGGGGAGAAGATGGAACCCAGTTTTACCGCCAACACAGGCGCGTTGCCCGTCACCATCATCACCGCCATGGTCTCACCGATGGTGCGGCCAATGCCCAGCATCAGGGCGGTCAGAACGCCCGAGCGGGCCGCCGGCAGTGTCACCCGCCAGATGGTCTGCCACTTCGTCGCGCCCAGGGCCAGCGCGCCTTCGCGATAACTCTGCGGGACTGCGTCGAGCGCGTCTTCGGCGATGGATACCGTCGTGGGGATGGCGATCCCGCCCAATAAAACTGCCCCCGCCAGGGCCGTCAGGCCAGTGGGCATATTCAGGAAATTTTGCAGGAAAGGCGCCAGCAGGAGGATACCCAGGAAACCCAGCACCACCGACGGCAAACCGCCCAGCAGTTCCACCAGCGGCTTGAGGATCTCCCGCAGCCAGCGCGGGGCGATCTCGGAGAGGAACACCGCCGTGCCGATCCCCACCGGGATGGCGATGAGCATGGCCCCGGCGGTCACGATGATCGACCCGGTCACCAGCGGCAGGATGCCGAAATAGTCTTCGATGGGATACCAGCGGGTGGAGAACAACGTGCCCAGTTTCACTTCCGTCAGGGCGGGCAACCCCTCCCGCAGGAGGAAGAGGAAAATGAGCAAGACGAAAACAATGGCTGAGTAGCCGCACGTCTTGATGATGGCAGTAATGATCGTTTCTTTCCAGCCGAGATTCTTATTCAATAAATACCTCCCTTGCACTCATTGAGACTCGTCTGAGCCGGAGTGCATGGGCAAAATTATTTCTCGATCGGCACAAAACCTTCGTCGGTGACGATCTGCTGCGCCTCGGGAGTCAAGATCCACTCCAGATAGGTCTTGACCTCCCCGGTCGGTTCGCCGGCAGTGTACATATACAGGTCGCGGGCGATGGGATAGGTCTTGTTGTTGGCGGTTTCAGCCGAGGGGAGGACGTAGGGGCCGCTTGCATCCACCGCCACCGCGATCACCTTCAGGTCAGCCGGCACATAGCCCAACCCGTCATAACCGATGGCGTTGGGGTTTTGCCGCACCTCGCTGACGATCCCCTCGGACGAAGGCAGCAGCAATGTGTTGGTGGCGAAAAGGGTCTTGTTGTTTTTATCACCCAGCCGGATGACCTCATCTCTGAAATAGACGTGCGTGCCCGAGTTGACCTCGCGCGAGAGCCGCACGATGGGACGGTCATCCCCGCCCACCTGCGACCAGTTTGTATATTTGCCGCTGTATATATCGGAGATCTGCTGCAAGGTCAATTGGTTGACCGGGTTGGAGGGGTTGACGATGACGGCGATGGCATCCCGGGCCACGATGAATTCGACCGGCTCGAACCCCTTTGGCCTTGGCCTGGTCGATCTCCCCGGCTTGCATCCGGCGGGAGGCGTTGGCCAGGTCCACCGTCCCGTTGATCAGCGAGGCGATGCCCGTGCCGGAGCCGCCGCCGGTCACCGAGATGCTAATGCCGGGGTTATCAGCCTGGTAGCGTTCCGCCCATGCCAGCGCCAGGTTCACCAGCGTATCGGAGCCTTTGTTTTGAATATAGGCACTCGCCTGTTCCGTGGTGGAAGGTTGTGGGGTACCCGAACTACATGCTGCCAACAAAAAGAGGATAAGAACAAGCGTAAAATGCTTGAATTCCATGGGCCAAATTATAGCCGATTTAAACAGCGGTTACATTATCAGGTAAAATATACTCATGAGCCGGTCACCTGTTTTTGTCGTCCGCGACCTGGATTTTTACTACAGCATGAAGATCGCGCTGCACGCCATCAATATGGATATCCTGCCGCACCAGGTGACTGCCCTCATCGGACCTTCCGGATGCGGCAAATCCACCTTCCTGCGCTGCCTCAACCGCATGAACGACACCATCCCCGGCACACGCGTGCAGGGAAGTATCCTGCTCGAGGATCAAGATATCTATGCCGCCGACTACAACGTGACTCACCTGCGCCAGCGGGTGGGCATGGTCTTCCAAAAACCCAACCCTTTCCCCCAATCCGTCTATGACAATGTAGCCTTTGGGCCGCGTGTACTTGGCCTGGTCCATAACAAGGCTGAACTGGATGACATCGTCGAGCATAGCCTGCGCGACGCCGTCCTGTGGGACGAGGTCAAGGATGACCTGAATGCCAGTGCGCTCGGGTTCTCGCTGGGACAGCAGCAGCGTATCTGCATCGCCCGCGTCCTGGCGGTCAGACCCGAGGTCATCCTCTTCGACGAATCCACCTCGGCGCTCGACCCCATCGCCACCGGCGGCATCGAAGACCTGATCTACGAGTTGAAGAAAGAATACACCATCGTCATCGTGACGCATAACATGCAGCAAGCCGGGCGCATCTCGGACTTCACCGGCCTGTTCTGGCTGGGCGAACTGGTGGAGTTCGACCGCACCGAGAAACTCTTCACCCGCCCCGAGAAGGAATTGACCGAGTCCTATCTGACCGGCAAGATGGGGTAAACTATCGATCGTCAAAATACAAACCGAGGCGTATCGCCTCGGTTTTGAGTTAATGATGGTTCCCGTTATTCGTATCCACTTTCAACTTCACTTTCGCCATCACCACCCTATATCCAACGAAGCACCAGCCACCTTACTTCACCGGGCCATCTCTTCCAGCAAAGTAGTCAGTTTTTCCGCAATGACTGAGCGGCTGAAGTGTTCCTCCAGGTATTTTCGCCCCGCCAGCCCCATCTGGCGCGCCCTGACGGTGTCCCCTGCCAGCGTGCAGACTGCCCCCGCCAGCGCGGCCGGGGCGCCGGGCTGCGCAAAGATGCCTGCCCCGGCAGCCTCGACCACCTCCCGGATGACCCCGTCGATGGCCAGCACCACCGGTCTGCCCGCCGCCATGTAATCGAAGACTTTGTTCGGGTAGGTGGTCTTATATTCGTCGATGGGCTTGAGGATGGCCAGGCACGCATCCGCCCCTGCCAGCGCCGCCGCCATGCCCGCCTTGGGCACCGGCGGCAGGAAGAGCACATTCTCCAACCGCAGGGTCAGCGCCTGTTCCTGCAAGGCTGCCTTCTCCTTGCCGTCACCCAGGAAGACCACTCGCACGTCCGGCGCCTGCGATTGCAGCAGCCGGGCCGCCTCCAGCGCCACGCCCAGGTCGTTGGACATACCGTGCGCCCCCGCGTACAACACCACGAACTTGCCCTCCAACCCATGCAGGGAGCGGAAGGCCGCGCCCTGGTCGAGCGGATCGAACATGTGCGGGTCGGCTCCGTTGGGGATGAGTTCCACCCGCCGCGCTCCCCGCTCGCGCACGTGGTCCACGTAGCCGGGACTGTTGACCATCACCGTGTCGGCGTGGCTGTAGAGGAAACGCTCCAGCCACAGCGTCAGTTTGATCAGCAGCGGGTTGGTCAGCACTCCCACTGCAATGGCAAAGGTCGGCCACAGGTCGCGCACCTCGAAGAGGAACGGCACACGTTTTAGTCGCGCCAGCGCCCACGCCGTCAGCCCCTGGAAGATGGGCGGGGAGGTACCCCACACCAGATCGACCTGCTTGACTTGCAGACCTGCCGCAAAGGCGGAGACCATGAACGACACGAAGGCAAAGACCCGGTGCACAAACGACTTGTGCAGCGCCCGGTAGGTGTAGACCCGCCGGACTTTGATATTCGCATCTTCAACATTGGTTGAGACGGGAGGTGTAAGCGAGTTGCCCGTTAAATAACTCACCGGGCTGGCGATGACCGTCACCCGGTGACCGCGCCCGGCCAGGTAGCGCGCCAGTTCGTGATGGCGCGTCCCTCCCGGCTCGTCCAGGGCGGCAAAGGCCTGATGGATGATCAATATATGCATGCTAATCCGAGTCGTGCAGCACGGGGGGCGGGTCGGGCCAGCCCTGCGTATGCGCCTCGACGACGATGCGCGCCAGCAAGACCGGCAGCACCGGCAGGTCGAGCAGGTCTTGCAGCGGCACCCACACGGGCAGGTAGGTCCCTTTTTTCGGCTCGGGGTGGATCATTTCTTCGCCCGTGCCCGTCCCAAAAACGCCGCCGAGAATCCCGACCAGATAATAGTATTGCGGCTTCTCATGCCACCAAATCTCCGCCACCTTGCGCTTGATCACCACCTGCAGGCCCAACTCCTCCTCCGCCTCGCGGATGGCAGCCTGCTCGGGCGTTTCGCCCGGGTCCACGTGCCCGCCCGGGAAGGTATAGTAATGCAGACCCTTGCGGTGACGTTCCACCAGGGCGATCTGTCCGTTTTCGATCAGGATGATGGCGGCTCGGTAACTCATGTCGGCTGCTCGGGGAAAAAGAATTCGCTGATGAATTGTACTTCATCTGCGGACCTGTATTCGACCGTTAGCGACAAGGCCGCTTCCTTGACCCCGTAGGTCGGCGAGTACCAACCCCGCACCGGGTCGGTTGGACTCTCCCCCGCCCCATCAATGCGCTCCCCCGCCCGCACCAGCGTGACCTGTGCACTCCGCTCCGCTCGCCTCGACGGCCAATCGCACCCATCCGTGCGGAGAGAGCAGGCGCAGCTCGACTTTCGATCCTTGCCGCTCCAACTTCCACTCCCAATCTGGCAGGAGCCACTGCAGGGAGTAATGAGTTGGTCGGCGGACGAACGGTAGGTGCAGCGGGATCAGGTCGTCTTCGATGCGCCAGTGCCCATCGGCGAAAGCGCTGACCAGGCGGGTGTGACGGTAACCCAGGCGGAAATTGCGGTAGCGTCCCCGCAGCCGCTGCAAAATGGACTCATCCGCCTCGTATCCGCCCTGCCTGTAGGCATTAACCCTGTCCAGGTACAGGAAGCGCCCGGCTCGGGTCATCTGGTCGTGCCCGTCCACCGTGACGGTGTTGTGCACCCGTGTGGTCGTCAGGCTGTTGTCCCACGGAGGGGCGGCATTGTAGAGGTAGGTTCCGGCGTCGCGGGCCACGTTGAGGCCGCGCCACCACAGGTCCAGATGGAGTTGGTCGGCATGGGAAGGCCGGTTGGTGAACTGGGCCGTGCGCAGGCAGGCCCACGACTCCGTCCCGTAGATCTGGTCGCCCAGGTAGCGCGGCAGTTGGACGTAGTGGCGGTTTGCCAGCGGGATGCCGAACCACAGGGCCATTTCATCCCACGGGCCGTGCGGCAGGTCGTACTCCAGGAAGGCCCGCGCCGCCGCGTTCAGGACTGGGCGGTAATCGGCGAAAGGGCAGAATCGTCAGCGGGAAGATATACGCCCCGTCGTTGGCGCCCAGGTTGGGCACCTGACCCGTCGACGGGTCGAGCAGCGCCAGCAGCCAGTGCTGCGAGCGCGTGACCGCCTCGTGGGTCGGGCGTGGCCAGCGCAGTCCCTGCCGCATGGCCAGCGCATGGACCCACAACACCACTTGCAGCATCAGGCGGTGATAATTGGTGCTGTGCTGGGAGTATTCCCCGTAGCCGTCGATCTGCTCCTGCAGGCCGCGGTTCAGCCAGTCCCAGCCCAGGCGGCGCCACTTGCCCGCCTGCGGATGCTCCGGCAGGGCCAGCCCGGCGGTGAAGAGACCGGCGGCTTCGCTGAGCAGGTGGTTGTTCTGCTGGGCGCGCGGCATAGACCAGCGTCGGCGGGATGCGCATGGCGTGCGCCTCGATGGACTGCCTCAGCCGCAGCATCCGCTCGGGTGTGGAGGCGGCGGCTCCGGCGAAGACCTGCCCGGCCCAGGCAAACGCCATCAGCCGCAGGGCGACTTCCTGCCCGGAGGTCCACTGCGGCCCGCGATACGGCGGATTGGCATCTGGTAAATGTTTCGAAATATTGCCAGAAAGCGGATGGGTAGCGTTCATCCCCGCTCAGTACATACGCCCGCCCCAGCGTGAAAGCCCAGCCAAAGCGGGCCGGCTCCCACACGAACTTGATGTCCTCCACCGCCGCTCCCCCCACGGTGACTTTGGCGCGGCCCCGCTCGTACTCCGTCCAGTCCGCCAGCGGCCCGTCCACCGTAAGCCGCAGGTCGACCGGCTTGCCTCCAAAAAGGCGCACCTTTCCACCGACAATTTCGTCCGCCTCCGCCAGCGTGGCTGCCTTCCCTGCCTCTCCCACCACAGCCATCAAGTCCTCGGAAGAAGGGATTGCAAACAACCTCGTTTCCCTGTTCTCTAATCTCTCTTCTCTGTTTTCTTTCTTCTGTTCCCTATTCTCTATTAACCATTCCCCATTAACCATTCTCTCAATACGCTGAGTTACTCGCTTGTAATGTCCTGTAGCCAATCCCAGCCGATAGAGCCCATTCAGCATCACCGGCTGGAAGCCCAGTTCGACCAACGCCTTGAGACCGTTGAGGAGAGAAGGAGTCATGCCTTATCTCCCGCCCCGCCCATAGAAAGGCGGAACTTGTCGATGGCCGGCTTGATCGGCGGGCTGATATTCTCGGGGATCTCCTCCGCCCGAAACCAGCCCCACTCGGTATGTTCTTCGTTCAAGCGGACTTCACCCTTCCACTCATCCGTCAGGTAGATGGCGGTAACGTTGTAGACTTCGTCGCCGTTGGGATACTTGTAATACAGTTCCGGCCCCGAGAAGATGCCGAAGAAGGTCATTTCGCCCAATTCCAGGCCCGTCTCCTCCCGCGTCTCGCGGCGGGCAGCGGCTTCGAGCGGCTCGCCCAACTCCACCGCCCCTCCCGGCGGACCCCAGCAGCCGCTGTCTGCCCGCTTGAGCAGCAGCAGCCGTTTTTCGCTGTCCAGAATGAGCGCAGCCGCCCCCACCATTTGCAGCGGCGCGTGCCCGACGAACTTGCGTAAATGAGCGATGTAATCCATAGGGTAATCGTAATATTATCGCAAAATTCAGTTATTTAACGGCGAGATCACCGACTTCATTACTTGGATCATCGGCTATCAGGACTTCCTAGTTCCGAAAAGCGACATCAAACTCGTGTCAGGTATGTCCCAATTGCATGCCAGATGCAAGAGGATTGCCGATACCAAATTCAATATCCGTGACCTTGGTTGCTGACTGTCGTTCAAACAGATGAAAGATGCTGCATGATATTACCAATCGAGGTCCCATAAAAGGCAACGACAACGAAGAAATCCCAACCGGCATGCAATCCCATGGCCAGCCATAGTCGTCCAGTTTTCAAGAATGCATAAGCAAAAATCAGCCCGGCGATATAACAATTGAAACCAGGCCAAACCAAGTCATGGTGTGGGTTGCCAATCATACAAAGAGGGTAAAAAATAAGTAACGAGAAGAAGCACTCCATCCCAAAACTGGTTTCTATTCCTCAGTTCAATTACCTGCAGGTCGGCACCCTCAAACGAAAGCAGTTTCCATCGCTCCAATCCCACGAACACTGAAAATGACGATATTCCCATCAAGTACAGCATGACGGGTGCCATTCGGATTATGTCTCCCAGATGGAACTGAGAAAATTTTATCCAGCCTAACTGAATGAATATTAAACATGATATACCGAGCACATACAACCGTAATCACGATGCCTACCAGGATAATCTTTCATCATGATTTATCCAGGATTATAGAAACCCAAGGTCGATAGGTTATCATTCCCCAAATAATTTCACCACCACGAAAATCAGATATGGTGAACATGGCCAGTTTAGTGATTATCGTGCATCGCCAGCAGGCTCTCATTATTTCCCCAATCGGCTGGTTCGACGATAAAAGGCATAGCACGAACTTCGAGAATGCGCTCCCTGGCGATAAACAGATTGCGCCAGGATACGCCAAACGGCTCCAAAGAACCTTTTCTGTAGGTGTTACTTGTCTTTCCCAGGGTCGGGATACGATTGGTCATGGCCTTTCCCTTCGGTCGCAGGGTTGACTTTATTGTATAAGGAATTCCCGGGAAAGATGGTCAAATCACCGATAATAACAAACATGTATTCAATTTTTTTACAGCCTCTTCACCCTCAGCAAACACGGATTGTCCTCGTCCCAGATCTGCTTGAACTCCTCCAGCGGGCGGAAGCCCAGCGCCTCATAGAAGGCCCGCGTTTTGGCGTAGCCTTCATCCACCCGCGACGGCCCCAGCGTCTTCACCTGCATGTACTCGATTCCCACTTTGCGCGCATAGGCTTCTCCAGCCTGCACCAGCGCCCGTCCCATCCCGTGGTGGTGGAATTCAGGCTGTACGCCCATTACCAGGATTTCCATCGAATAAGGTGTATGCTGCTTTAACGTCAGAAACCCCCCTACGGTTCCATCCACTTTCGCCAGGAAGGTCGGCAGGGCTTCGATCTGCTGTTCATAATCCAACAAGGCTGCTTCCAGCCCGAACCACTCCGGCAGCGCCCGCAGGATGGGGCTGCACAGGCTGGCTAGTCCCAGCGACGGGCCTTCGACCGAGTAATCCATCTACTTTATCTCCACCCGCTCCCCGCTGCGCAGCGACTTCGACCGCCGCAAAGGTGGCGCGCGTCACACCGATAATTTGCTCATACGGGATGGTCGGCCCGCTGCCCGTGCGGATGGCCCGCGTAAAGGCTTGCCATTCCGTGGCCCAGCCCTTGTCCTGCGCCTGCCGGACCGTCTTCCGCCGCCCGTCTTGCACCATCTCCAGCGAGCGGAAGTCATCCAGCACGGCAATGCGTCCGCCGCAAAAAACCTCCACACGTTCCTTCGGGAAGGACTTGTCCCCGTTGGCAAGGTAATCGACCACGCCGATGGAGCCATCCGGGAAGGTGAAGGTCAGCGAGACGTTGTCCTCCCGGTACTTGCCTCCGTCCGGCAGCGCCCGCCCGCTGACCGAGGTCGGCGCGGCCCCCGCCAGGAAGGTGATGAAATCAACGAAATGGCAGCCCTCCCCGATGAGCCTGCCGCCGCCAACCTGCGGGTCCTGCGTCCAGTGGGTCAGGGGGATGCTGCCCGCGTTGATGCGGTAATGGGCGTAGAGTGGTTCGCTCCGGCCCGCCAGGAATTTCGCCAGTTGCGCCGCCAGCGGTGCAAAACGGCGGTTGAACCCCACCGTCAGCAGCGGGCAGCCGTCGGCTTGCAGCGCCTGGCTGATCTGGTCCAGTTGTTCGGCGTTGATCGCCAGCGGTTTCTCCACGAAGACGTGCTTGCCCGCCTGCAGCGCCCGCGTGACCAGGTCGGCATGGGTGTTGTGACGGGTCAGGATGGCGACCGTGTTGATGTTCGCATCCGCCAGTATCTCTTCGTCGTTCGAGACGGCGTAGGCAAAGCCGAACTTTTTGGCCGAGTGCTGCGCGTGCAGCCCCGATGCCGAGGCGATGCCGACCAGGTCCACCCCCTCCACCTTTTTGAGGGCCGGTAGCAAGGTGGCGTTGGCAAAATTTCCCGCCCCGATGACGCCCAATTTCACCGCCCCCTCCCGCCGGTTGGAGACGGGAAACTCTATCTTCGTCCCGGTGGTAGTACGCCGTGGCGGAGTCGGCCGGGTAGGTCAATAGCACCCCCAGGAAGGGTTCCTTCTTCTTGCCGGTGATGACCTCATACGCCTGCCGCGGCCGCCTCGATGGGGAAGCGGTGACTGATCAAAGGCGCAACTTTCAACTTGCCACCTTCCAGCAGTTCGACAATGGCCTGGAAGTTGCGCCCCTCCGTCCAGCGCACGTAGCCGCTGGGATAATCCAGTCCTTTTTCCTCGTAGGCTGGATCGTAGCGTCCCGGCCCATACGAGCGCGAGTTGACGAAACTCAGTTCCTTCTCGTAGTAGACCTTGCGCGGCAGCGTCAACCCTACCGCCCCCGTCGCCACCACTTTGGCCCGGTTGCGTGCGATCGCCCCGGCCAGTTCGACCGGGTCGGTCGAGGGTGTGTCCGCGCAGATCAACACCGCGTCCGCCCCGGCGTTAGAGGTGAAAGCCTGCACAGCCTCCTCAGCCCTCTCGCGGATGACCGCGCTAACGCCCAGGCTCTGCGCCAGTTCCACCCGCCTCGGGTCGATGTCCACGCCGATGACGGCGCATCCGGCCGCGTTGGCGATCTGCACGGCCAGCAATCCCAACAAACCCAGGCCGATCACCGCCACACGCTCGCCCACCTGTACTTCCGTCAGGCGGAAGCCATGCAGGGCGATGGCTCCAAGCGTGGTGAAGGCCGCCTCTTCGAGATCGACCGAGTCCGGCAGAGGCGTGAGCAGGGTCCGCGGAACAAGGTTATATTCGGCATGGACGGCGTAGCCTCCCCCGCGCAGGCCACCCGCTGTCCGATGTGAAATCCTTCCATCTCCTCGCCCAGCCCGACGATGGTCCCGGCGGAAGAATATCCCAGCGGCATGGGCTGGTCCAGGCGGTTGAAGGTCGCCTGCAAAGTGGGAGCCACGCCTTCGCGGCGAGCCTTATCGAACACCTGCCTCAGCAGGTCGGGCCGCGAGCGCGCCTTGCCGAGCAGACTTTTTTCGGCAAATTCAACCACCATCCGCTCGGTCCCTGCGGAAACAAGCGAAGCGGCCACTCGTACAAGCGCCATGCCGCGCCCGGGCGTGGGGATGGGCACCTCGGTAATACTGGTCTTACCGTTGCGAATATTCTGAAGAAGTTGTTTCATGGATTTTTCCTATGGTCAGGCAGAGTATACCCCAAGAAATGGCGGGGGTTGTGAGCGCTATCTGCCGCGGAAAAAGGGTAAAATACAAAGTGCTGCATAAATAAACAAATACTGCATCTGCGAATTGCAGGCCTATATGTAAGTCGAATTCAAATATTTTTTGTAATAAGCAGTAGTTGTTTAGACTTAAAGAACGACACACCCTCGAAAACCACAAAGCCAACTGTCGTTACAATAGGTGCCGCGAAACCGAGACTCGCTATCATCGTCTTTTTAAACCATGCCCACCAATGGAATAACCCTCAGCCGCACAAAGATAACCATCCCGGCTCTCCGGCCCGAGATCCTTCATCGACCGCGGCTGCTGGCCCTCTTCGACGACCTGCTGGACAAGAAACTTCTCATCGTCGCCGCCCCTGCCGGTTACGGCAAAACCACCCTGCTGGTCGATTTCGCCCGCCAGGCGCGGCTGCCTGTCTGCTGGCTCTCCCTCGATACCATCGATAAAGACCCGCAGCGTTTCTGCGCCTACCTGATCGCCTCGATGGCGGCGCGCTTCCCCGCCTTCGGCAAACGCTCCCGCTCGGTACTGCGCAGTCTCACCGGCCTGCAGGAGGATACCGAGCCGTTCCTCTCCGCCCTGGTCAACGAGATCGACGCGCACATAGACGAGCATTTCGCCCTGGTGGTGGACGATTACCAGTTCGTCGATACCATCCCCTACATCCGCGATCTGTTCAGCCGTTTCGTATACCTGGCCGGGGAGAACTGCCACGTGGTGCTGGCCTCCCGCCGCCTGCCCACCCTGCCCGATATCACCCTCATGGTCGCCCGCCAGCAGGTCGGCGGCTTCGACCTGGAACAGTTGGCTTTCCGCCCCGCCGAGATCCGCTCGCTCTTCGAACGGGATTACGGCATCACCCTGGCGGAGAATGCCCTGGAAGAACTCATGCGCCGGACGGAGGGCTGGATCACCGGCCTGCACCTTTCCGCCTCCAACACATCCACCGGCATCCCCGATCTCACCCGCGCCGCCCGCACCGCCGGGGTGGATCTGGCTGCTTATCTCGATCAGCAGGTCCTCTCACAGCAGACGCCTGAACTGCGCCATTTCCTGCTCACCACCTCCCTGCTGGAAGAGTTCGATGCAGACCTGTGCGCGGCAGTCTTCGGGGCTAGGGCCATGGAAGAAACTGCAAAAAGCCGTCCAGCAGAACAACTTGTTCGTCCTGCCGGTGGGAGTCGATGGCAGGTTCATCCGTTACCACCATCTCTTCCAGGAATTCCTGCAGCAGCACCTGTGGGAGGAGGAACCTGAGATCGCCCAGGCCACCTTGACCCGCCTGGCAGAGGTCTACAAGGAACGCCACGAATGGGAAAAAGCCTACGTCCTCTATCACCAGAACGGCGACGTGGGACTGCTGGCAGATCTGGTCGAGGAAGCCGGTACGGCCCTGGTCGTGGGCGAGCGTCTGCTGACCCTGCAAGCCTGGCTGGACGACCTGCCCGCCACACTGATCGAATCCCGCCCGCGTCTGCTCTCGCTCAAAGGCGCCTATCTCGATGCCGTCGGGGATTCCCACACCGCCCAATCCCTGCAGGATCAGGCCATCCTCAAATTCGAGCAGGTGCAGGACCTCCCTGCTCTGGCGCTGGCATATTCCCGGCGGGCCACCAGCCGTCGCTTCCTGGGAGATTACGCCGGCTCATTGGAAGATGCCACGCAGAGCCTCATTTTGGCCCAGGACGCCCCAGACCTGATCGCCATTCGCGCTGAGGCGGAACGCCTCAAGGGTCTTAATAATTATCGACTGGGCCAAATGGCCGGTGTGGTGACTTCACTGGAAACATCCTTGGATCTATATGAACAATTAAAAGAAGAACCCAGCGTGGGCCGGCTGCAAATGGAATTGGGCATGGTCTATAAATCCCAGGGAGAAAATACCGCTGCCTTTCATGTCTATCAACAGGCGCTGAAGACTTTCCGCAAAAGCAATAACCTGCTTCTCCAATCCAATGTGTTGAATAACCTGGGGGTGATGTACCACCAGCAAGGCGATTACGAACAGGCCGTGCGCTCCTTTGAAGAAGGCGCCGAATGTGCCCGCCTGACTAACGCGCCCCGTTCGGAAGCTCTCTTACTGACCAGTTTGGGCGATGCTTACATCGACCTGGACGAATACGAATCCGCCGGGCGAACGTTCACCAGCGCCGCCGAGATACTCACCCGCATCCGCTACCAGTTCCTGTCCAACTACCTGCGCTTCTCCCGCGCCCGCCTCTCCCGCCTGAAAGGCCAGTTCAAGGAAGCCCGCTCCCACCTCAATGAGGTGGAGAAGTTGATCCACTCCACCGGCTCGAATTATGAACACGGCCTCTTCCACCTGGAATATGGCTGCCTACACCTGGCGGAGGAAAAGCCCGCCAACGCCATCCACGCATTGGAACGAGCCCTGGACTACTTCCACAAAGGCGATCTGACCGAAGAGGCCAACACCGCCCGCATCTGGCTGGCGGCAGCCTGCCTGAGCCGGGATGACCACGCTGCAGCCCGTTCGCACCTGCAAGCCTTGTTCGAGACCGCGCCGCAGCCGGGAGGGTCGGTGCCGCTCCTGCAGGCCATCCGGCGAGTCCTGCCGGGCCTGACCCGCCTGCAGGATGATGTCGAGGTCGGATCGCGGCTCATCCCGTGGTTGACCCGCATTTCCCAGTTCGAAGACGAACTGCCGCTCCTGCGCAAACGCCTGCGCCGCCTGCTCAATACCGTCCCCCTGCAGGCGCCTCATTTGAGCATCCAGGCTTTTGGCAAGGCCCACGTCAAACTCAATGGCAAACTGGTGACCATGTCCCAGTGGAAGACCGTCTCGGTGCGGGAGTTGTTCTTCTTCGTCCTGGCATCCTCGCACCCGCTCACCAAGGAAGAGATCGGCGAGGTGCTGTGGCCCGGCATGGATGCGAACCAGTTGAAACTGCGCTTCAAGAACGACCTCTACCGCCTGCGCCATGCCCTCGGGCAGGATATCGTCCTCTTCGACGACAACCATTACCACTTCAACCACCTGCTCGATTATGAGTACGATGTGGAAATTTTCTCCGGCCACCTGAGCAAGGCCGCCGCCGCGCCGCTGGAGGAAAGGGTGTCCCACCTGCATGCCGCCGCCGCCATCCGCAGCGGCCCCTACCTGCAGGAGTTCGACGCCACCTGGGTGTGGCCCGAGCGGGAGCGCCTCGACCGGGCCTGCACCGATTTGTTGAAACAACTGGCCGAATCCCAGCGCGCCCTGGACGATTTCAAATCTGCCCTGGCTTCCTGCCGGCAGGCGCTCAAGATCGACCCTTGCCGTGAAGATATTCATTGCCTGGCCATGCAGCTCCATGCAGACCTGGGCGACCGCCTGTCTGTCGTCTGGCAGTACCAGGCCTTGCGTTCCTCCCTCCATTCGGAGTTGGACCTGGTACCATCGAACGAAACCGAAATGCTGTACCACCGGTTGACTGCCTAAGTCATTTCAATCCATTGCCGTCATGCGGGGAAAATTCTCATAATCAAAGTCGATTTTGAAGCCACTTTTGCAGCCTGCCTGGTTGTATTATCAGATACAAACTGATATTTAGAAAAGGTGGCCCATGAAAAATCAACTCGTCGCAATCGCATCCAAGATCAATCGCCAAAACGTGCAGTTCGTCCTGGCCCTCGTCGCCCTGGTCCTTTTTGTCCTCGGAGCCGGCGCCCCCACCGATTCCATTGCGGGTGGACGCTAGGGTTTGATCCTCCTTCTCGCCATTCTCATGGGGATGGCGGCGGGGTTGCTCCTGGCCCGTCTTCAAAAACGGTCCTGGACCCTGCCCCCGCTCCGTGGCGTGTGGCTGGTGATCATCGGCTTTCTGCCGCAATTCATCGCCTTTTATCTCCCGTCCACACGAGCACAGTTACCCACCCTGTGGGTTTCTGTGAGCCTGTTGAGTTCGCAAATCTTGCTGCTTATTTTTTGCTGGCTCAACCGGCGTCTGTCAGGAACATGGCTGCTCGCATTAGGGTTGACCCTCAATCTGGTTGTGATCGCTGCCAATGGCGGCCTGATGCCGATCAGTCCGCACACGCTCAGCCGATTGGCCCCACCGGAAGTGGTCGACTCCATCCCACTGGGCAGCCGCGTTGGCAACAGCAAGGATATTCTGTTAATGCCGGCGGATACGAACTTTGAATGGCTTTCAGATCGTTTCTTGCTGCCGGAAGGGTCACCTTACCAGGCAGCTTTTAGTCTCGGTGATGTCGTCATAGCCCTGGGCGCTTTCTGGCTCATTACCAGCCAGGGTAAACCACTAAGGATCAAAGGTAGTTTTTTAAGGAGGCTGAATGTTACCGACAAGAACGTACCAACCCACCCTCTCTCTAGTTTACCAGGACCAACCCGATGACCGTTTGGAGTTGAGCCGCCTGATGGCGGCCGCGGTCATCAGCCCCACCTTCTGCGACCTGTTGCTCAAAGACCCCGACCAGGCCATCCGCTCCGGTTTCCAGGGCGAAGATTTTTCCTTCTCCTCCGGCGAACGGGACCTGATCCTTTCCATCCGGGCCAGCTCTCTGGCTGATCTGGCTGCGAAGTTATCACGCACGTTCGAAGAGAATTTACCCTTTAGACTGACTTCTTCCGCTCAGAAAACCGATAGTTATATTCTCTGAGCGGTTAAGACCGGATGCGCGGCGGGTTGGGGCGCGGTGATCTAGGGGATCATCGTGCCCCGCGTGCACTTAAAGATTCGAAGAAACTTGTGTTATTTGTGGAGAAAATAGGCTGTGGTTACTTCTGATGCGGGTAAGCAAAGCAAGTCTGATGCCACCCTACAATTGGATGCGATTTTCCGCGCCTTCCCCGACCTGCTCTTCTCGATCAACTCCGACGGATTGATCCTGGATTATCGCGCTGGGAAAAAATCGGCCCTTTACCTGCCTCCGGAAAGATTCATCGGGCAGCGTATCCAGGATGTCCTGCCGGCAGAGATCGGTCTAAAATTTTCCCGCGCTATTCAGGATACATTAAAGACAGGCAAGGTCGTATCCATCGAATATAAACTGGACGTTCCGGCTGGCGAACGCTGGTTTGAAGCCCGTTTGTGCCACCTGTATGAATCACGGGCAGTCATCATCGTGCGGGACGTGACCGAACGGGTTAAGAATGCCCAACAGATCCAGTCGCAGTTGCGGCGTCTTTCTGCATTGCATGCCGTCGACGCGGCCATCACCTCCAGTTTCGACCTGAACATTACGCTATCCGTCATCCTGCGGCAGTTGATCAACCAACTGGGCGTGGATGCCGCCGATATCCTCATCTTCAACCCCACCACCCACATGCTTGAATATATGAGCGGGCAGGGCTTCCAGGCGAAAAAACCGCAAACCATCTCCTTGATGATCGGGCAAGGCTACGCCGGCAAGGCTGCTCTCGAACGCCGCACCATCAGCGTGCACGATTTTGAGAGACAGGGCGGCGGCTTCATGTTCCCCGCCAATTTCATCCAGGAAAAATTCGCCGATTACTGCGCCATTCCGCTCATCTCCAAAGGGCAGGTGAAAGGCGTTCTGGAGATCTACCAGCGTCAATCCACCTCGCCGGACGACGAATGGCTGGATTTCCTCGCCACCGTGGCGGGTCAGGCTGCCGTAGCCATCGACAGTTCGGGCCTCTTCCATGACCTGCAGCGCTCCAACGCAGAACTAAGCCAGGCCTACGACTCCGCCATCGAGAGTTGGGCCCACGTGCTCGAGTTGAGCAACCGCGAGAGCGGCGCCCATGCCTACCGGGTGGTCGACCTGACCCTGCGGTTGGCCCGCGCCATGGGCATCGAAGAAGAAAACCTGGTCCATTTCCGTCGCGGCGCTCTGCTGCACGACGTGGGCAAACTGGGTATCTCTGAGACCATCCTCAACAAACCTGGTCCGCTGTCGCCGGAGGAGAGGCAGGTCCTCGAAGGGCACAGCCAGTTGGCGTACCAGTTGCTGTCATCGGTGAATTACCTCGCCCCTGCTCTGGACATCCCTCATTATCATCACGAGCACTGGAACGGCAGCGGTTACCCGGAAGGACTGCGTGAGGAGCAGATTCCCTTCCCCGCCCGCCTGTTCGCTGTGGTGGATGTGTATGACGCACTCACCTCCACTCGTCCGTACCGCTCCTCCTGGACCACCCGGGCGGCGCTCGACTATATCGAACAGAACGCCGGCATCCTCTTCGATCCCGCCGTCGTCAAAGTCTTCCTGCGCCTGATGGCCGAAAAATAACGTTCCTGTAATAGTGATCGTTTAAATGGATCCGGAGACCTCCTTGATGGGGTCTCCGGATTATTTCCATCCCTGTGCGAACCTGTTCTTTGAACAGGCGCTGTATTGTAATAAAATAATAATAATCAAAATTATCATATTATTCAATAGTAAATTTGGGTGACTCCCCTGCAAACATCTCCTCGTCAATGAAGGCAGCCCTCCGAAACCTGCGCTTCCCAGGCTGATTTTCCACCCTCTCAACGAAAGAGGATTGCCGATTTTGTGCTATCATTAAATGGAATTGCCCATCGCCTCATCACGATGGTGAAATTTCTTGACGCCGTTATGATCGAGATATCCGTCCAAAAATTCCGATTGTCGCGCCAAACGCAATTGGACCCAGGCGGACCCTGAAGGAGGAAAATCGAATGTCAACACGTTGCCCGAAAACCAGAACTGCACGTCTTTATCCTTTTCTTTCTCTGATGGTCGTCTTCATCTTCCTGACCGGCTGCGCCGGGCTCGGGCCGGTTGTCGACACTCTCCCCAGCCCCACACCTTCGCTCGAATTGGGGACTCCCGTGTTCACCCCCTCAGCCGGAGCCCCCGACGCGCCGCCCTCGAGCGATGACGCGCCTGCCGACGCAGCCTCCAGCCCCACTCCCGTGGTACAGGTTGATGCGCCCCCAGTCGACCCGACCGCTGCTCCCCTCCCGACCGGCAATTTTGCCCTCCCCTCCGGCAGCACCGCCGGGGTCCTGAATGGCACCATCCATCCGGGCGAGGTCATCACCTATAGTTTCGGCGCAATCCAGGGTCAACCGCTGGTACTCGAGCTGGCGTCCAACTTCAACGACGCAACCCTGGCTGTATCCGCACCCAACGGTGACGACCTGCTTGATCCCGCCGATAAAAACACTGCCTGGCAGGCCGAACTGCCCGAAGCCGGGCTCTACAACATCGAAGTGATCGGCGGTGCAGCCCTGCAGGCGTACGTATTGACGATCAAACTGCCGCAAGTGGTCAGTATCCCCGCCGGCGCCACCACCTCCACCTTGACCGGTTCGACCATGAACGGCGATGCCTATTATTATTCGATCAATCTCCCCGCCGGGCAAGCCCTCACAGCCAGCCTGAATGTCCCCTCCACCAGCGCCAGCCTGGCCGTCTCCGGCCTCAACTCCGGTCCGATCCCGGGCGCATCTGCCGGCGGCAACACCTGGACCGGCGCGCTGCCTCAAACACAGGACTATATCGTTGAGGTCAAACCCGCCGGCAGCCAGTCCGTGAATTTTGGCCTGACACTGTCCCTCGCTGCAGCCGCCCCCGGCGCCGTTGTCCCCGGCTCTGGCGGATCTGCTGTTCCGGGTGGTGAGATCACCTTCTTCAAAGGCGGGACGGCTGCCACCATGCTGGGCACCATCCAGCCCGGGCAGGTGGTTTCCTACACGGTCCAGGGTGGGCGGGTTCAGCCGATGATCCTGCGGGTTGAATTGCCCAAGAACGATGTCATCCTCAGCGTCATCGACCCGAACGGCGTGGTCATGCTCGACCCGTCGCAGAAGTGGTCACGCTGGCAGTGGAAGTTGCCCGTCACCGGCACCTACACCATCAAGTTGATCGGCGGGGCTGCGACGGCCGACTATACCCTCACCGTCAAGATCGCCCAGATCGTCTACTTCGACCCGGGCGTCCACACCGTCACCAAACTGGGCCAGACCGACCTGGGTCTGTTGGTCTCCTACGCGGTCTATGGCAACGAAGGCAACTCCATGACCGTCAGCCTCGACCTGCCCGCCGACAAGGCCTACCTGGACGTCTTCGGTATGCAGACCGGTCTGCTGCTGGACTACAATCTCCACGCCACCGAGGCGACCGTCACCTTCCCCAAAGCGCAATGGTACGTAGTGGAAGTGATTCCCCGCGGCGGCGGTGTGGTGACGTTCCACCTGACCATCAGCAAGTAAGCAAACATTAAATCACAAAAAAGGCGAAGGAACCCATCCCTTCGCCTTTTTAATACTTCATCGGCGCAGCGCAAAAAAGTGATTTGCGCACAACCAAAAATCCTCTCGATTCGAGAGGATTTTGATTTATTAATGAAGGAGTTCCTTCCCTAGAACGTGCCTGTCCTGACATCCCCCGCCCGCCGAAGTGTCGCGATGATCACGCCTTTTGGTGACGTTTTCGATTCGACCAGGGCAAATGCAGCCGGAATGGTGCCCTTATCGAATAAACGCTTCCCCATCCCCAGAGTAACCGGGAATATTTTCAGCCACAATTCATCCACCAGGTCATGCTTCAGCAGCGTCTGGATGAGATCACCGCTGCCATGCACCTGCAGGTCGGGACCGTCCAGCCGCTTCAGTTTCTTGATCTCCTCCGTCGCATCGCGCTTAAAAAACACCGACTTCTTCCACTCATGCGAGGTCAGCGTGTTCGAAGCCACGTATTTGACGGCCTTGTTGATCCCCGGCCCTTCCTCCGCATGCTGCGGCCAGTAAGAAGCAAAGATATCGAACGTCTTTCGCCCCAATAAAAGGTCGAAAGGCTTGCTCATTTGCTCGTTCATCACCTGGCCCGCATAATCGTCAAAGAACGGAACCGTCCAGCCGCCGAGTTTAAAGTTGCCGCTGGTGTCTTCGTCGGGGCCTCCCGGCGCCTGCATCACCCCGTCGAGGGATATAAAAGATAGCACGATTATTTTTCTCATAACCTAATTTTACCATTAGTATCCTAATTGTACAATTTCAGGATATTGAAGCAAGAAATCCTCCCTCCGTAGCGCAAAATGCCATTTTGCGCACAATTAAATCTTCTCTCTATGAGTGAATTTAGCCCTGCGAATGTACAGATTCCTCCTCGAATCCACCTGCAAAATCCTTGACTCAGAGTTGACCCTAAGTGATAGACTTTAATTGGATGTGACGGCGGCAAGCATATAATTTATAAACATGAGGAAAGAATGATGCAAAATCTAAATCTGGAACAAGAAGTGATCGATCTCTCAAAAGAGAAATGGCGCTGGATGGCAGAGCGCAAAGTAGATTCCCCTGGACGCCCTCTTCCATGAGAAAGCCGTCTTTGTCCACATGGGCGGATCCTGGGGAAAAGAACAGGAACTCGAGATTATCAAGAGCGGCGGAATTCACTATAAGCAAGCCGACATCCATGAAGTGTCGGTGAATATCATCGGCGCAACCGCCATCCTTTTGAGCAAAATCACGTTGCTGGCCGTCGTTGGCGGCAATGATGGCCACCAATCCCTTCATGGTGACAGAAGTGTATGTGCAGCAAGATGGCAGCTGGAAGTTAGCCTCGCTCTCATTCACCCGCTTGCTTACCCCGGAGCAGAACCATTAACCGCGGAACTCTAAGGAAAAGGATTTGAACATAAATCCATATCGCAAAAAAATCCTCCCATCCGGGAGGATTTCACTATGAGCATGGAGCGCCTTTGCCTCCATCACTCCTTCATCGCCAGAAACACCCCCACAAAGAAATTCTTATACACACAGTCCACATTCACAAAACCGGCCTGCCTCAGCCACTGCAGTTGATCCACCATCAAGGCATCCTGATCATACGTCACTCGCCGGTCGATGCTTTCTTGAATGCGCTCCTCGGATGATTCCCGCTCCCGCACTTGCGTTCAGCCAAAAGTTCCAGTAGACCTCCCGCAAATAGGCGGTTTCGCCGCGAATTTGGTCGATATTGATGAACAGTCCCGGCTTCCGTAAAACGCCATAAATCGAGCGAAATAAATCTTGCTTTTCGTCATCAGTCAGATGGTGGATGGATAAACTTGAAATGACCAGGTCAAAGTCATGGGTTACTTGCAGGGTTCGGTAGTCACCCACCACATACTCAAACTGCGCCGGGGTTGACTGAAACCGATCCTTGGCCACCTCCAGCATTTTGTCAGCCAGGTCGTACAGCACGAAGTTGGCCTGAGGGTACTTCTCCAGCACATGCTTCGAGAACAGCCCCGTCCCTGCCCCCAGATCCAAAACTCAATCGGCTTGGCCGGCTCAAACGGGATAAGCTTTTGCGCCGAACCAAAAAGGTCATCGTAATTGGGCAGCGCCTTCTTCATCCAATCATCGTAGTAATCAATAGAGGCATTGAATGCTTGATCGACAGTCATTTCATCTCCTTGCAAAAAATCCTC
Source organism: uncultured Chloroflexia bacterium (assembly GCA_963847105.1). Taxonomy (GTDB): domain Bacteria; phylum Chloroflexota; class Anaerolineae; order Anaerolineales; family Villigracilaceae; genus UBA877. The sequence goes on from CAWJYP010000004.1 coordinate 296,845, forward strand.
CCATCCGGGAGGATTTCGTTCTGCCATCTTCTTCTATTTATTTCCAAACCAACTACATTGAAAAAATCATTTATCCAAATTAATAGCCCCACCTGAATCTCTGGAATTTCGCAATTCCTTAACTTGTACTCCGCTTTTGCCTCGAACATGGATAATTGTTGATTAACATGATCACCTTCCTTGATAAACTTGCGCGGGACAAGCCCATCATCGCTAAGTCCCTCCAGTGTTGTTATGGTATTTTGGACTTCTCTGATGCAATGTCCCATATTCGAGCGAATTTCATCGCCGTTGTATCGAAGTACTCGCCAGCCTTTTTGAGCCAATTGATTGTTACGTTCGTTGTCATTTTTTATGTGATCTTTTTGCGTATGGTACGTGTCTATTTGTCTTCAACATCTATGAATCGTCATTGCAGAAAATAGCAAAGTCCAGATATCGATTGCGTTTTTCTATCGGTAATATCCATTGGCGTTCGGCTTTGATATCCAAATCCTTCAATTCAATCCACAATAAATCTTCAAGTGGACTTTCATTAAATAGATCATTGATCTGAGTAGCTGAACTAAACTTTGCATATGTGGTAGGTACAAAACTCAAGCGACGCGGTCGGTAACTTACAATCGGTTCAGGAAGCGGCTTCAATTCCTTCAAACGAGTTTTGTAATACAGCCAATCCGATTTTTTACTTTCTATTAGGTTGGGAAATAATTGGCGATATGGTACAACTTCATAACCATCGATCTCGCCATAGTATTGAACTCGGTAGGCTTCATTTTCAAAGATCTTGCCCTGATAAAAGCATAACCACTTTGCAGTTGGAAAACTTTTGGGGACACGATCTACAGGAATGTGATACCAGCCCTGTTCCTGTAAGGTCGTGAGGAATGTTCGCTACTTAAAAATGGCCAGTAACATATTATTTGTCACTTTACCCATCAACATGTAGTTTAGCATACTGATGGGTAAAGTGAAAGTGAGTGTGGAACCCTAAAAGGTCCTGAGCGAAGGCTAGGCACCTTTCCCCAATATCGGAATTTTGGGGATTTTGTAATTAAAAAGATAATTGTTCGAACATGGTTTTTGTCCTATACTAATACTTAATAGTTGTTTCTTCTTTTTTGTTTTCAACACGGAGGTAAATTGCCATGATTAGATGTTAATGATGAAATGAGACAAGCAGCAGAATATGCGATAAAGACAGCGAGGGAACGTTTTGGAAAGCAGTTGGATTTTTCAGAAAATAGTCTGTCTATTTTGGAGTCCATAATAGAGCAAGCAAATCAACAATTTAAAAACAAAAGGCGGAAGGAAAAAATACCAGCGAAATAGCACTTAACCGAACCGCCTCCATTTGGGGAAGCTATTTTGGAGAACTAATAAGGGAAAAAGCAGGGGGTACCTGGGTTATTGAAGAATTTAAAAGATGGTTAGTGAAAAATAGTTTACGATGTTCTCCTATTGAATTTGTTTATCAAAGAATTACAGGTCAACATGATATTAATGTAAAACAATGTTTTGATGAAACTATAAAAAAGCTTTCTTCTCAATCGATTAGTTTTGTACAACCAGTACAGAGTTTACCTAATAGTGCAAAGACCTCCCATCAACCACAAACAGAATTGAGCAAAGCTCATTGTACAACCCCAAAATGTGGTTGCTAAAAAAAATAAATCATCCACAGTTGAAAGAATTTTACAGATTGTACTTGGGGTAGTTGTATTATTTTTCTTAGGTGGAGTAGCAAGTTGGTTCTACACTACCGAAGTATCTGTCTCCAGCAAACGCAAGGGCTACTGACAGCAAGCAGCCATTGCAATAGCAACAGTCAATCATCGAGTTTAATATAGCGCCTACAAAGAGATCAAGCCCGTCCACCTACCCGGATACGTTACACTCCAACACCCACAGAAGATATTTATTGCAAATCCAGAGATGTTAAACTTTATTAACTAAGGTATCAGAAATTTATTCAGAAATTCATGACGAAATTCTTGCAGTATCGGAAGCAGGTATGGCAGATGTTTTATCGAGTTCCGTCCGCATCCGCTTATATGGTCTAATTTCAACTAAAGGCCATTACAGCACTGCATCTACTATTACACCTCCGTTTTGTCTACAAACAGCTCATGGGTATTTTCTTAATTCTTACGGAATCGGGCGAATATGTTTGTGAGTGCGTCAAATGGTGATTACAATTTAGCAATAGATTGTTTGGATGCATCCGACAAAGCATCAACTTTGTTCTTTGATGAAGTTGAAAAAATGACTGGTGGTAAGCAATAAAAAAAGTCGCCACGGGTCAAGAGGAAAACCAATCAAGAGCAATCCAATCATCGTGTAAGCGTTCTTTAACCAAAAACTCCCCTTTCGGGGGAAGTCTGATAGTGTGGAGAGGCTCGAACTCTCAACCAACGGCTTAAAGGCCGCTGCTCTACCATTGAGCTACACACCCTTGCCAATACCTGAGACAAGAGTCGCAGGTACAGCGGGAAACATTCTATCACGCCCATCCGCCTCCGTCAATCGTAAGCCCCTTTCCCATTCCCCTCAATTTCTGTCTATTGAAAATCAGAACATAAGTGCCACGACGATAGAATCTCTTAAGATTGGAAAACGCTTTAGTATACTTGGTGACCTTAGTGTCTACGCTCTCTCGCATGTACATACTCCGAGATTGTGAAACCCCGTCTTCCCTGTCCCTCCAATTTCTGACCTATCGAAAACTTTGAACGTAAGTGCTAAAATAAAAGCATGACTATTTATCTTTCCTACCTCCCTGCGTCAACGCCGAACCCTCCCTCCCCCGCCATCACGGAATTGAATTGTTCCTCCTTTGTTCCTCAGCATCAATTCAAACCCTTATTCGACCCTCTATTCGTACCTCAGGTTCGAAACTTGTCCCCTATGGGGATATTGTCCCCTTTGGGGATGCTTCCTCCCGACCTTCGACTTTTGACCTTCGACCATCCTCCCCTTCGTTCCTCGCGGAATTCAAATTAAGTGACCTAAATTCGCCGCACCCACCTGCCAACGTGTCAACGTTCCAACGTGAAAACGTGCAACGTCCCTATCCCCCTTCGTTCCTCGCGGAATCCAAATTAAGTGACCTAAATTCGCCGCACCCACCTGCCAACGTGTCAACGTTCAAACGTGCGAACGTGCAACGTCCCTATCCCCCTTCGTTCCTCGCGGAATCCAAATTAAGTGACCTAAATTCACCTCACCCACCTGCCAACGTGTCAACGTTCCAACGTGAAAACGTGCAACGTCCCTATCCCCCTTCGTTCCTCGCGGAATCAAAATTAAGTGACCTAAATTCCCCCAAACGTGCCAACGTTCAAACGTTTCAACGTTCTAACGCCATACCTACGGTATAATCTCCACCGTTCTCTATCCTCAATCATCCATTCTCCATTAACTATTACTCCTTATGTCCACCTTCCAATCCATCATCCTCAAATTGCAAGACTTCTGGGCCGCCCAGGGCTGCCTCATCGCCCAACCCTACTACACCCAGGTCGGCGCCGGCACCATGAACCCCGCCACCTTCCTGCGCGTCCTCGGCCCCGAGCCGTGGAAAGTCGGCTACGTCGAACCCTCCGTCCGCCCCGACGATGGCCGCTATGGCGAGAACCCCAACCGCCTGCAGATGCACTACCAGTTCCAGGTCATCCTCAAGCCCGACCCCGGCAACCCGGTCGAGTTGTACCTGCAATCGCTCGAAGCCATCGGCATCGACCCCCGCGCCCACGACATCCGCCTGGTCGAGGACAACTGGGAACAGCTCGCCATCTCCGCCTGGGGCCTCGGCTGGGAGATCTGGCTGGACGGTCAGGAGATCACCCAGTTCACCTACTTCCAGCAGGTCGGCGGGCAGAGCCTCGACCCGGTCGCGGTAGAGATCACCTACGGCCTCGACCGTATCCTCATCGCCCTCAACAACGCCTCCGCCATCTGGGACGAGCCCTGGAACGAGTCGATCAAGTATGGCGAGATCCGCCGCCAGGAAGAATTCGAACACAGCAAATATTATTATGAGGTCGCCGACGTCGAGCGCCTGCGCCAGATGTACGACCTCTACCGGGCCGAGGCCGAAGCCTGCCTGGCCCAGGGGCTGGTCGTCCCCGCCCACGACTACGTCCTCAAATGCTCCCACGCCTTCGGCAGCATGGATGCCCGTGGCGCTATCGGCGTCACCGAACGGCAAGCCTGCTTCAGCCAGATGCGCGACCTGGCCCGGCGCGTCTCGCTGGCCTACCTCGACCAGCGCAAGGCCCTCGAATATCCCCTGCTGAAAGACCAGGGCGCTCCCCTCGCCGCTCCAGCCGGACCCGTTGCGCCCGTCGCTCAACCCTCCACCGGCAAACCTGCCAACTTCCTTCTGGAGATCGGCGTCGAGGAACTCCCCGTCACCGACCTGGACTCAGCCCTGGCGCAGCTCACCCAGCGCCTGCCCGCCTGGCTGGACGACCTGCACCTGGAGCATGGCCCCATCGCCGTCTCCGGCACTCCCCGCCGACTGGTCGTCTACGTCGAAGACCTGGCCCCCCGCCAGCCCGACCGGGAAGACCTGCTCCGCGGCCCCTCCGCCGACCGCGCCTTTGGCCCCGACGGAGTCCCCACCCCCGCCGCCATCGGCTTTGCCAAGAGCAAGGGCCTCACCCCCAAAGACCTGCAGGTCCGTGAGATGGAAGGCGGCAGTTACGTGGTCGCTCTGGTCAAACAGGCCGGTCGCCCCGCCGCCGAAGTGCTTGCCGAAGCCCTGCCCGCTCTGGTGGCCGGGATCAAGTTCGAAAAGTCCATGCGCTGGAACGCCTCCAACGTGGCCTTCTCCCGCCCCCTGCGCTGGTTCGTCGCCCTGCTCGGCGAAACGGTCATCCCCTTCGAGTACGCCGGTCTGCGCTCAGGCAACGTCAGCCGCGGCCTGCGTCCTTACGGCTCGCCCGACCCTCGAGATCAAGTCGGCCAAAGACTATTTCGAGGTCATCAAAAAGAACTCCATCGTCCTGAGCGTGGAAGAACGCCGCGATCTGGTCGAGCAAGGTGTGCGCAAGTTGGCCGCCTCGGTCAAGGGCGAGCCCATCCTTCCCCCCGAACTGCTGGCCGAAGTTGCCAACCTGGTCGAAAACCCCACCCCCCTGCTCGGCAGTTTCGACCCGGAATACCTGGCCCTGCCCAACGATGTGCTCATCTCGGTGATGAAAAAGCACCAGCGTTATTTCCCCATCACCGCACGCCGCCGCCAAAGGCGAGACCGCCGCCCTCCTGCCCCATTTCGTCATCGTCCGCAACGGCGACTCGGAGCACCTCGACCTGGTCAGGCAAGGCAACGAACACGTCCTGCGGGCCCGCTTCGCCGATGCCAACTTCTTCGTCCGCGAGGACCTGAAGCACAAGCTGGAGGATTTCCGCCCGCAGTTGAGCGCCCTCATCTTCCAGAAGAAGCTCGGCTCCATGCTCGACAAGGCCGACCGCATCGAAAAACTGACCGCCGCCCTCAGCCCCATGCTCGGCCTGGAAGCCGATGAGGCCATCTTTGCCCTGCGCGCCGCCCATCTTGCCAAGGCCGATCTCGCCACCCGCATGGTCGTCGAAATGACCTCCCTGCAGGGCATCATGGGCCGTGAGTATGCCCTGCGCTCGGGCGAGGCTCCCGCCGTGGCCGAGGCCATCGGCGAGCAGTACCGCCCCGTCCCGCAAACAAAACCCGGCCTGGCCGTGGCTCTGGCAGACCGGTTGGATTCGCTCGTCAGTCTCTTCGCCGCCGACCTGGCCCCCTCCGGCACCCGTGACCCCTTCGGGCTGCGCCGCTCCGCCATTGGCGTGGTTCAGCCGCTGCTCGAACACGGCCTGGAATTCGACCTGCCCGCCGCCATCCAGGCGGCCGCCGCTCTCGTGCCCGTTCCGGTTACTGATGCTGTGCAAACGCAGGTGCTGGAGTTTCTCACCGGGCGGCTGCGGGTCGTCCTCATCGACGGCGGCTACAAATACGACGTGGTCGATGCCGTCCTGGCAGCCCAGTCCAGCAACCCCGCTGGCGCGGCCCGGGCCATCAAGCAGCTCACCGCCTGGGTGGAGCGCAAGGATTGGAACACCCTCCTGCCCGCCTATGCCCGCTGCGTCCGCATCCTGCGCTCACAGCCCGCCGACCCGCAGACGCTCAAAGTCGACGAAGCCAAACTGGCCGACCCCGCCGAAAAGCAATTATTCCAGGCAGTGACCAAATCCGTCCGCCAACCCCCCGCCTCCATCGACGAATTCCTGACCGTCGTGAGCGGCCTCATTCCGGCCATCAACATCTTCTTCGAGAAGGTGCTCGTCATGGCAGAGGAGCCGGCCCTGCGGCAGAACCGCCTGGCCCTGCTGGCCCGCATCGCCTCCCTGGCCGACGGCCTGGCCGACCTGAGCAAACTGGAAGGTTTCTAGAAAAACGTAGTGGCGACCACTTAATGGTCGCCACTACTTGTAGTAACGATATCATTGTGCTTTTCATAGAATGATTCATTCGTTACTACTTCGGCTCCGCCGGTTTCTGGAAACCGTCGATATACAACTTGATCTCCGGGATGCCGGTCAGCTTCTCGTAGAAAAAGTTGTTGACCACATTGATGACCTCCGCCCGGGCGCTCTCGGCTTCAACGGTCAATTTCTGGTTGGTCTGCAGGTGCTCCACCGCATCCCGCAGGCGCAGCAGCAGCCGTACGATCTCGGCCTCCTCATCCCCCTCCAGCGACTTGATGACTGCCATGATCAGGTGATCGGTCTGTGCCAGCATCTGCTCAGCCGTGATGGGCGAGGCCGGGTTGCTGCAATCGTCGATTGTGCGGATGAGCGACCAGACCTGGTAGAGCATGGAGGCCGGCTCGTCGAACAACTCACGGATGAAAGCGGCCTCGCCGTAGCGCCCCGTCAGCCGAAAGATGTTGTACATGCGCTTGGCGGCCTTGCCGTAATTGACATCCTTGTTCAGGTACTTGTTGACCTCGCGCTCCAGTTGGCCCACGTAGTCGTCCAGGGCGTTGGCCGACACGTGCTGGGCCAGCTTGGAAAAGATCGGCACCGACTCGGCTTCGAGATAAACCTCCTGGAAATACGGGTCCAGGTAGCCGTCCAGCGGGATGATGGTTCCATCGGGGGCCTCCCAGGTCACGTCGAGCATGTTGCTGGCGTTCGCCAGGGTGCCGCGCAGCGGGTCGGCGATGATCCAGTCGAGTTTGCACCAGCCCGGCTCGGTGCCCACCTCCTCCCAGCGGACCTGCGCGGGCGTGCCGTCCGGCTTGAAGGCGTCGAACTGCCCGGCGATGATCTCGGCGGCGTTCCATGAAATGGGAGAACCGCTCTTTTTTAATTCGCCGTTCTTGACCGTGTCCTGCTTGTACGACCCGTACTTGACCTCGATGAGTTGGTAGGTGGGACCCTTCTCGGTGGCGATCACTTTTTCCCGCATGAGGCGGGCCAGGATGCGGCAGGCTTCCTCCCGGCTTTCAGCCTTGATGTTGATGCGCTCGAAATAGTCGCAGTCGCCGGGGTAGGTCTGGATCTTGGACTGCGCCGCCGACCCGGAAAGGGATAGGGCCGTTTCCACCACCCCCGGCTCGTCGGCGAACTCGATCAATTTGCCGATCTTGCGGAAGTAGGCCAGGTCCTCCGGGCTGAAGTCGAGCATGCTGACCTTGTAGCCGAACACGCCTTCGCGGCTGAGGACGATATCATCGCCTTTGCTCTCGGCGGCGATGGCGGTCAGCCACTGCAGGGCGGCTTCCTCATCTATCTTCACGCCCAATCGTTTAGCCGATTCGATCAGTTGTGCCAGTTCCTGGGAAGAATCCTTTTTATCCATTTTTCTCTCCTTGGTTTGGCCGGACCAATTCTAACTCTTCTGCTTCCTTGAGCATCTTGCGAAAGATCAAACCCTGGTCGAGCGCATCCCGCAGCGCATGGTGGACCAGCGCTTCCTGGTTCAGGTAGCGGGGACCCACGTGGCGCATGGTGGTCTGTTTCCAGGTGCTGCGGTGCAGCCCCATGGCATAGGACTTGATATCCACCGCCGCATGCCCAAATGGATTCCTTTTGAGGAAGCGGTGGAAATAGTCGTTGACGAACATCCAGTCGAAGGGGGCGTTGAACCCCACGAAGATCGGTTTCAACCCGGTCGGTGTGACCTTATGCAGCCATGCTTCGAAACGCTCCAGCGCCTGCGCCGGGCCGATGCCTGTATCGGCCAACTTTTCCATCGAAAGATTACAGGACGCCAGCGCTTCCTCCTGGAAATCCATGTTGACAGGTTTCAGTTCGATATAGAAAGTCTCCTGCGGCTCGGTCAGTGTGCAGGCGCCGATAGCCAACAGGGAATACAGCGAGGGACCGGCCCAGCTGTCTCGACATCGACGGAGATAAAGAATTCGACTGGAAGCGTGTTTTGCATCGGAGGCAAACTTTTTAATTATTTTTTCAGTAGGGGCAACCCTTATGATCGCCCAACCATGGTTTCATCTATCCATATGATACAACTGACTATTCTGATTGAATTATACGTCTACAATGACATTATTAACCTATCTCCTAACCTGCTACAAATGTACTGCTCTGGTTATGAGTTGGCTTGCATCTCATCCTGTGCGCGTCTATAATTCAGAGGGGCGCATTCATCTTCCTCTTAACCGCCATCGTCATAATTCAGGCTCGAACAACCAGCACCAGAAAATCCTTTCCCGCAGCGCGGCTTGCAAATGTCTCAAATTGACGAAATAAAGTCCCGCATCGATATCGTTGACCTGGTCTCTGAAACCGTCAAGTTACGCCGCACCGGCAAGAACTTCTCGGGACTTTGCCCATTCCATAATGAGAAATCGCCTTCCTTCATCGTCTCGCCCGACCGGCAGACCTGGCGCTGCTTCGGCCAATGCAACGAAGGCGGGGATGTCTTCCGCTTCGTCATGAAAAAGGAAGGCTGGGATTTCAAAGAGGCCTTGCAAGTCTTGGCCGAGCGCGCCGGGGTGAAACTCGAGTCCTTCCGCCCTGAAAAACCTGAGGAAAAACAAGCCCACGAACGCCTGGTGGGTCTATTGGAAGAGGCTGTCCTCTTTTACGCTCATCACCTGTCCACCCCCGCCGGCAATTTTGCCCGCGAATATTTGCTGAATAAGCGCAACCTGACCGCCGCCACCATCGAGACCTTCGGCCTGGGTTACGCCCCCGACGGTTGGGACAACACCCTCAAGCATTTCACCGCCAAGGGCTATACCAACCAGGAACTGCATCGAGGCGGGCCTGATCACCCAACCCGAAAGCGGCCGGCTGGTGGACCGCTTCCACAACCGCCTGATGATCCCCATTCGCGACGAAAATGGGCGCATATCCGGCTTCGGCGCGCGCATCCTCAAGGCGGATGACTTCCCCAAGTTCATGAACTCGCCCGACACGCCGCTCTTCAGCAAGAGCAAATTGCTGTACGGCCTCGACCGGGCTCGCAAAGCCATCCGTGCAGCCAACCAGGCCGTCATCGTGGAAGGCTACCTCGACGTGATCGCCGTCCATCAGGCCGGGTTCGAGAACGTGGTCTCGCCTATGGGCACGGCCCTGACGGAGGAGCAATTACGCCTGCTCAAACGCTTCACCCGCCGCATCGTCCTGGCGCTCGACCCGGATGCCGCCGGCAGACAGGCCGTCCTGCGCGGGCTGGAAGCGGCCCGCCAGACCCTCGACCGCGCCGATGAAATCGCCTTCGATGCGCGCGGCCTGCTGCAGCATGAAGCCCGCCTGCAGGCCGACTTGCGCGTCGCCACCATGCCGGATGAAATGGACCCGGATGAGATCGTCCAGCGCGACCCCGACCAATGGAAGAATCTCATCGAGAACGCCCAGCCTATCGTCGTGCATGTGATGAGCGCGCTGGCGGCGGGCCGCGATCTGGACGATGCCAAGGTCAAAACCGAGATCGTAGCGCAGGTCCTGCCCATCATCGAAGATCTGCCCGACCCGGTGGAACGGGATTCGTACCGGCAGCGGCTGGCGCGCTTCCTGAAAGTGGATGAGCGTTCGATCGTTGGTCAACGGGCGCAGCGTCCGCACACACGCCGGTCCCGCCCGCCGGTGGAAACTCCCACCAAAGAGACGCCGCCCGCCCAGGTGAGAGCGGTGGTATCGGGCTCTGGCAAGATCGAGGAGCATATCCTGGGCATGTTGATCCGCCGGCCCGATCTGCTCTATCGCCTCGACCGCTCCCTGCAGGAGGCCTCCCTCAACCGCATGGCGGCGGAGGATTTCGGGTATACTGACCATCAGGTGCTCTTTCGGTTGGTGCGCCAGTCGCTCGAGCAGGATGCGCACGACGCCGACCAGTTCCTGCGCCAAAACCTGCCCGCCTCTCTGGAAAATATAGTAGACGAACTGGAAGCCAAATCTGGCGACCTGGACCCGGTCGATGACCGCTTGATCGAAGACCTTTTTCGCGGCGTGGTCAAGCTCCGCCGCACCGCATTAAATGAAAGCATCAATCAACTGCGCTTTTTGCAGGAAGAAGCCCAGAATACCGGCGATCTGCGTGAAGGCTCATACAAAGATATGGTGCAACAATATTCCATGCTGTTACTAGGTCTGGATCGGGCGCGCATGAAGCAGGAAGCAAAACGCAAGGAGGGATGAGGATGGAGCGTAAAAAGACACCTGCAGTCAAACCTTCCCGTCAGTCCGCCAAAACCCCGCCTGCCAAGCCGGTTCCCGGCGGGCCGCCTCGTGGGGCGGATGAGGCGGAAGAAGAACTGGAATTAAGCCCCGAAACCGAAGAAACTTTCCCGCCCGTCGAAGAATTGAACGAACTGGCCATGGATGAGACGCTCGAACTCAACCGGGCCGAACTGGCTGCCGAATTATCCGAAGACCCGGTCCGCCTGTATCTGCGCGAGATTGGGCTGGTTAAATTGCTTGACGCTGCCCGGGAGTTCCGCCTGGCAGCCATGATTGAAGGCCGCCGCATCATCCTGCAGAGCATGCGCCGCCGCCAGACCGGCAAACTCACCCTGGATTCATCCTCCGCCAGCACATTCCGCCTGCTGCTGGGCGACCTGCTGACTGCGTGGGTGCGCCTGGGCGAAGACGCCAAACGCCTGGGCCTGCCCACTCCCGATGCGGCCTTGCTGCTGGAAGAGGCGCAGAGCCTCCACCAGGGCTGGGAAAGCACCGCTCCCTCCTATTTACAAACTTACATGGAACACGAGTTGTGGGGCAGCGACCCGATCTGGGACAGCCTGGTGAACCACGCCTATAACATCTTCGTCATCTTCTACATCCTGCCGGATGCATACGCGGCCTGGCTGCTGGACTATATCCACTCGCACCACGACCTGCCGGTGCAGCGAACCCTCTTCAACAAATTGCCGCCCGAAGCCGACCTGGTCCGCGAGATCGAGACGATCCGGGACCGTTCCGAAGAAGCCAACCACAACATCATCCGGGCCAACCTTCGCCTGGTCGTCAGCGTGGCCAAGCGCTACCTGGGCCGGGGCATCTCCTTCCTCGACTTGATCCAGGAAGGCAACCTGGGCCTGCTGCGGGCGGTCAACAAGTTCGACCCCCGCCGAGGCTTCAAGTTCAGCACCTACGCCACCTGGTGGATCCGCCAATCGATCAACCGCTCCATCGCCGAGCAGGCTCGCACCATCCGCATCCCGGTGCATCTGTTCGAGTCGATCACCCGCCTGCTGCGTGTGCAGCGCTCGCTGACTCAGCAACTGGGTCGCGACCCGACTAATGAAGAATTGGCCCTGGAAATAGGCTACCTGACGCCGGAAGACGTCCAGAATATCCTGCGCTCCCGCGCCGAAGACAACCCCCTCGACCCGGACCTGCAGATCCGCTGGACGCAGGCCACCACCAAGGTGGACCGCGTCCTCCGCTCGGCCGAGGAACCCATCTCGCTGGACGGACCCGTGGGCGGCGATGAAGATGCCAGCCAGCTGGGCGACTTCATCGAAGACATGGACGCGCTGGAGCCGCTCGACGCCGCCTCCCGTGAAATGCTGCGGGAGACCATGCAGACCGCCCTGTCGGCTCTCTCCGAGCGCGAACGGCAGGTGCTGGAGCTGCGCTTCGGCCTGACGGACGGGAAAGACCACACCCTCGAAGAGGTCAGCCGCTACTTCAACGTCACCCGCGAGCGCATCCGCCAGATCGAGGCGAAGGCGCTGCGCAAGTTGCGCCATCCCACCCGCAGCCGTCACTTGAGGGATTATTTGGGGTAAGCGCTTCAGCCTTCTGGAGACCAATTTACAATTGGGGCAACCCTTGCCTGTCCCGTGTTTTTCAGGAGGTCGCCCCTTTTCGTAACCCTTCTTGCCAGCCTGTGTTTTCTTAATATTCCTTTATCATTGTGAAAAATGACGCATATTTAGTCCACAATTAACTTGTTGTGATATACTTTCCACCCGGTAATCTGGTCCACTATCCTTCCCTGAGGAGACCCTATGCTTCTCGAATACGCAGCGATTGCCGCGTTCATCTTCGTGACCATCTTGATCGGGGCCATTGCGATCATCCTGGGTACCCTCTTCGGTCCCAAAAAATCCACCGCAAAAAAGGCCATGCCCTATGAATCCGGCATGAATCCCATCGGTCCCGGCACACGCCGGATGCCGGTGCGCTTTTATTTGATTGCCGTCCTCTTCATCCTCTTCGATATCGAAACCATCTTCTTCCTGCCCTGGGCCATCGTCTTCCGCAAACTGGGCGTTTTTGGTTTGGTCGAGATGTTCCTGTTCATTGCCATTTTACTGGTTGGTTACTTTTATGCCTGGAAGAAAGGAGCACTCGAATGGGAATAGAGCAGAAACTTGGAAATTTGGGCGTCGCCACCACCACGCTGGAACAGGCCGTTGCCTGGTCCCGCACCAGTGCCATGTGGCCGATGCTTTTTGGGTTGGCCTGCTGCGCCATCGAGATGATGTCTGCACAGGCCGCTCATTATGATATGAGCCGGTTTGGGATGGAACTTATGCGCCCGTCGCCGCGCCAATCGGACCTGATGATCGTGGCCGGGCCGGGTCAGCCGCAAGATGGCGCCCGTACTGCGCCGCCTGTACGACCAGATGCCCGACCCCAAGTGGGTCATCGCCATGGGCGACTGCGCCTCCTGCGGCGGCGTCTTCAATAACTATGCCGTCGTCCAGGGGGTGGACGAGGTGGTGCCGGTGGATATCTACGTGGCGGGCTGCCCGCCGCGGCCTGAGGCGCTCATCCACGGTGTGCTGACGCTGTACGAAAAAGTGAAACAGATCAAATTCGTGGAAAAGAAGTAAGTAATTCTTTTCACCACAACCGAAAATTGTGATGGATGGTAAGGCTCAATATGGATAAAAACCTACAACCGATCGTTGACCAGTTGGTGAAAGACCTCGGCGCTGCCGCCTCCGAGTTCCGCGGCGATACCAGCCTGGTAGTCCCGGCAGAAAAGATCGTCGCCGCCTGCCAGCAGATGCAATCGCTGGGCTTCGAATTGCTTTCGGCCCTCACGGCAGTGGATTACTGGCCGAAAGAAACTCCGCGTTTCCACGTTATCTACCAGTTCAGTTCGGTCTCCAAGAACCTGACACTGACTCTGCGCGTGCCGGTGGCTGCGATCAACCCGGTCCTGCCGACCGTTTCCCACATCTACGGCAACGCCAACTGGCGCGAGCGCGAGTTGTGGGATATGTTCGGCATCAAGTTCACCGGTCATCCCGACCTGCGGCGGATCCTAATGCCCGCCGACTGGGAAGGCCATCCCCTCCGCAAAGATTACCCCCTCGATTACGAGGAACCGCAGTTCACATTCAATTTCGAAGAGATCGATCTGCGCAAACCATACGCGAAAGAATGACCCGCCTGCCGGGTTTCCCGGTGCACCCTTTTAGGTGTAAGCCAACCTGCTTGAGGATTTTATGGCCGAATTACAAGAGATCACCGTTGACGAACTGAAGCATCTGGTTTCCGACCGCGCCCTGCGGGGCGACACTGTCTTGTTGAACATGGGGCCTCAACATCCTTCCACCCACGGCGTGCTGCGCTTGCTGCTGGAACTGGATGGCGAGACCGTGATCAACTGCATCCCTGATATTGGCTTCCTCCATACCGGCATCGAGAAAAATATGGAAGCGAAGACCTATCAGAAGGCTGAAGTGATGTCGGACCGGTTGGATTATCTCAACACCGTCGGCAACAACCTGGCCTACTGCCTGGCAGTGGAAAAAATGCTCGAATTGGATGTGCCGGAACGGGCGCAAGCCATCCGGGTCATCCTGGCAGAGCTGACCCGCTATCAATCGCACCTGGTCTGGCTGGGCACGTCCGCCCTGGACCTGGCAGCCATGTCCATGTTCCTGTACTGCTTCCGCGAACGTGAAGCCATCCTGGATGTTTTGGAACTGTGCTCGGGCCAGCGTATGATGACCACCTACATCCGCCCGGGCGGGCTGTGGCGGGATGTGCCGGTCGAGTTCGAGGCTGCCGTCCGTGACATCCTTAAGAAATTCCCAAAACGGCTGGACGAGTACGAAGCTCTGCTGACCCGCAACCCGCTCATGCTCGACCGTACTTATGGGATCGGCAAATTGACCGGCGAGCAATGCCTGAACGTGGGCGTCACTGGTCCCATGCTGCGGGCCTCCGGCGTCAAATGGGATCTGCGCAAAGCCCGGCCTTATTCCGGCTACGAGCAGTACGATTTCGAAATCCCCACCCGCACCGAAGGAGACGTCTACGCCCGCTACCTCGTTCGCATTGACGAAATGCGGCAGTCGCTGCGGATCGTTGAGCAGGCTTTGAACAAGCTGCCCTTCGGACCGGTGCGCTCGAACAACCACAAGATCGTGCCGCCGCCGCGCTCAGAGATCGGTGTGAGCATGGAGGCGTTGATCGACCACTTCAAGTTATGGACGGAAGGCTTCCGCGCCCCGGTCGGATCCGTCTACAGCGCGGTCGAATCGCCGCGCGGCGAACTGGGCGTTTTCCTGGAATTGGACGGCGGGGCCAAACCCTACCGCATTCACTGGCGCACGCCTTCCTTCGACAACTTGCAATCCATGCCGCTCATGTCCAAGGGCGTCCTGGTCGCAGACCTGGTAGCCATCATCGGCTCCGTTGACATCGTTCTTGGAGATGTGGACCGCTAGACCTATCATTCAGCACCCGTCACGGCCCCACATGTGAGGATCTATGCTTGCCGAAAAATATCCTGATGAAGTGAAAAAAATTCTTGCCAAATACCCGCCCGAGCAGAAGCGTTCGGCGGTGATGCCGTTGCTGTACCTGGCCCAGAGCCAGAACGGCTACATCACCAAAGAAGTCAATCGAAGAGATCGCCGCCCTGCTCGACATTACCTCCACGGAAGTGACCTCCGTTGTGGGGTTCTACACTCTTTTTCACGACAAGGAAGGCGGCAAATATCGCATGCAGGTATGCACGGACCTGTCCTGTGCCATGCGCGGCGCCGAAACGTTCCTGCAGGAATTATGCAGCAACCTGGGCATCAAGGTCGGCGAGACCACTGCCGACGGCCTGGTGACGCTGGAAGCCGTGACTTGCCTGGCGGGTTGTGACCGGGCGCCCATGTTCCAACTGCAAAGCGCTGCCGGCATCGAATATCATGAAAACATGGATGTCGATAAAACCATGGAACTCATCGAAACCCTTCGCAAAAGCGGTAAGGAGGTGAAGTAATGACTCACCTGCTGCTGCGTCATCGGGATATCGCCGATATTGGGCAATTGAAGGTCTATAAAAAGAACGGCGGCTTCGAGTCGCTTAAAAAGGCCGTCACCGCCATGAAACCGCAAGAAGTGATCGACCTGGTCAAGGCCTCGGGCCTGCGCGGACGCGGCGGGGCGGGTTTCCCCACCGGGGTCAAATGGTCGTTCATCCCCAAGGGAGTTTTCCCCACCTACGTAGTCGCCAACGCCGACGAGTCCGAACCCGGCACTTTCAAGGACCGCGAGATCATGGAAAAGAATCCCTTCCAGTTCCTGGAGGGGGTCGCCATCGCCTGTTACGCCGTCCAGGCAACCACCGGGTACATCTACCTGCGGGGTGAGTTCTGGCAGATCGCCAAGCAACTGGACGCGTGCATCGAAGAGATGGAAAAAGCCGGCTTTCTGGGCGACAAACTTTTCGGCACGGAGTATTCCCTGCGCCTGCATACCCACCTGGGCGCGGGAGCGTACATCTGCGGCGAAGAGACGGCCCTGCTAGAATCCATCGAAGGCAAGTTGGGCCAGCCGCGGCTGCGCCCGCCCTTCCCTGCGGTGGCGGGACTGTTCGGCAAGCCGACCGTCATCAACAATGTTGAAACCCTCACCAATGTGCCCCTGATCGTCGAAAAAGGGGTCGACTGGTTCAAATCCTTCGGCACCGCCGACAGCGCCGGAGTGAAGATCTTCTCGCTGTCCGGCAGGGTCAAGAAACCCGGCAACTATGAACTGCCGTTTGGCATGACCTTCCGCAAGTTGATCTATGAATACGGCGGCGGCATCCTTGACGACCGCCCGGTCAAGGCCATCATGGCAGCCGGAGCCTCCTCCTCGCTGATCGTAGCCGACGACAAGGCCCTCGACACACCCATGGACTACGTCTCCGTGCGCGGCCTGGGGGCAGACCTGGGCTCGGCCTCGGTCATCGTCATCGACGACACCATCAGCATCGACTGGGTCGTTAAGAAGACCATCCATTTCTTTGCGCATGAATCCTGCGGCAAATGCACGCCCTGCCGCGAGGGTACTTACTGGATGAAACACATCATCGATCGCATCGAGAAAGGCGAAATGTCGCAGGAGAATATTGACAAGCTCCACAATGTCGCCAGGCAGATGCAGAACAAGTGCCTGTGCGCCCTGGGAGAATTCTCCACCATGGCGCCGGTGACCGGCATCGAGCGCTTCCCGGCTGATTTCACTCCCACTAGCGTTGGAGGCACCCATGACTAAACAGGTCTCTCTGACGATCGACGGCGCTCCTATCACCGTTCCGGAGGGGACGCTGGTGGTGAACGCTGCCAAGATGCTCGGTATTACCATCCCGGTCTTTTGCTACCACCCCAAGATGGAGCCGGTGGGCATGTGCCGCCAGTGCCTGGTCGAGATTGGCCGCCCGATGATCGACCGGGCCACCGGTCAGCCCGTGCTGGACGAGGCCGGCAAGCAAAAGGTCCAGTTCGGACCCAAATTGGAGACCTCCTGCACCACCCCGGTCAGCGAGGGCATGGTCGTGCTGTCCACTTCCGAAAAAGCCCGCGCCGGTCAGCGTGAGATCCTGGAGTTCCTGCTCACATCGCATCCGCTGGACTGCCCGATCTGCGACAAGGGCGGCGAATGCCCCCTGCAAAACCAGACCATGGCCTTTGGCCCGGCAGACAGCCGCTTCCTGTATGACGACAAACAGCATTTCCGCCAAGTCGATCCCGCTGGGCGACCTGATCTACCTGGACCGCGAGCGCTGCGTTCAGTGCGCCCGCTGCGTCCGCTTCCAGGACGAATATGCCGGCGAAGCCGTGCTGGGCTTTTACCAGCGTGGACGGTCGCTGGAGATCATCACCACTTCCGAGCCGGGTTTCGACTCGATCTTCTCGGGCAACACCACCGATATCTGCCCCGTCGGCGCGCTGACCACGGCGGATTTCCGCTTTGCCGCCCGCCCTTGGGAAATGAAGAGCGCCGCCTCGATCTGCAACCAATGCCCGGTGGGCTGCAACATCACCATCAACACCCGCCGGGAGGCCATGTCAGACGGCAGGGTCGCCATCAAGCGCATCATGCCCCGCCAGAACGAATCGGTTAACGAGATCTGGATATGCGACAAGGGCCGCTTCGCTTATCACTACACCGAGAGCGCCGACCGGCTGCAGCACCCGCTAGTGCGGAACGGCAAGAAACTGGAAACGGCCTCCTGGTCTGCTGCAGTGGAAAAGGCGGCCGCTACGTTATGTGATGCCAAAAACGAGGCCGTCATCCTGGCGAGCGGAAGACTCTCCAATGAAGACCTGTTCAACCTGAAGAAACTGGCCGATGCGCTGGGCATTCCTGCCCTGCTGTACACCCACATGGGCGGCGGCGAACTGACCACCCGCTTCGGTGTGAGCGGTGGTTCCAACCTTGGCAGTCTGGGCAAAGGCAACACCATCCTGGTGGTGGCGGCGGACCTGTACCAAGAAGCGCCGGTCATGGTACCTGCGCATCAAGCAGGCCGTCAAACGGGGAGCCACGCTGATCGTTGCCAACCCGCGTGAGACCAAACTCGAAAAATATGCCGCCCAGGTCGTCCGTTACGCTTACGGCGACGAGGCCGCCACGATCTCGACCCTGTTGAAATCTACATCCGCCAAACCCGCCGCTGAGGCGATCAAGGCGGCTGAAAGCCTGCTGGTGATCTATGGCAGCGAGGGAACGGGGCTGCAAGGCTCCGCCGCCCTGGCGGCTGCCTGCGCCGACCTGCTGACCCACAGCGGTCAGGCCGGCAAAGCCAACAGCGGACTTGTCGGCGTGTGGCCGCGGGTCAATGACCAGGGTGCCTGGGAACTCGGCTTCAAACCCGCCGCGGACCTGGCCTCCGCCTTCAAGGACAAGACCGTCTACATCGCCGCAGCCGACCCGGCCGGGGACGATCCCGTCCTGGCAAAGGCTTTGAAGAGCGCCAAGACTCGTCATCGTGCAGGAACTCTTCCTGACCGAGACGGCCAGCCTGGCAGATGTAGTCCTGCCGGCTCAGCCGTACACCGAGCGGGAGGGTTCCTTCACCTCCGCAGAACGGCGTGTCCAGCGCTTCTACCCTGCCATCCCGGCCCGCGGCGAAAGCGGCCCAGATTTTGCTATCACCTCCGCCATCGCCATCGAAGCGGGCGTGGAAATGGAAGGCCACTCCGTCAGCCTGGTCATGGACCAGATCGCCGCTTCAGTTGAAGTCTTTCAGGGGCATTTCCTTCCGCAAACTCGCCGAAGTGACCGACCAGTGGCCCATCGTCGGCCGCAGTGACTTGTACTACGGCGGTACCACCTACGGGAACAAGCAGGGCCTGGGCGTTCAGTTAGCCCTGGCCACCGCGTCCAGCCCGGCTGTCAAGGCTGAAAAGAGCAAAGGCGCGCTGCATCCCAGCGATGACAAATGGCTGGCCGTACCCATCACCCGCCTGTACGACCTCGGCCTGACCGTGCGCACGTCCGAACTGCTGCTACCTCACATTGGCGAAGCCAGCCTGCTGCTCAACCCGGTCTCGGCCGCCGAAACTCGGCCTGGATGGGCTGGCAGAGGTCACGGTCAACGGCGCGGTGGTCAAACTCAAAGTCATCCTCGATGAGACCGTGCCCGCTTCGGTGGCCTTGCTGCCCCGCAGCATGGGCGTTCCCATCCAAGGGCCGGCAGAGATCAAGGTCAAGTCTGCACAACAGGAAGGTCAGAAATGACTTTCGGTATCGTGATCGAATGGCTTATCAAAGGCTTCGTCCTGGCGATGATATTGCTGGGCGGCTTTGCCTACCTGACGCTGTATGAGCGCAAAGTGCTGGCCTGGATGCAGTCCCGCATCGGGCCAAACCGGGCCGGGCCATGGGGTATTGCTCCAGCCCATCGCCGACGCGGTCAAGTTGATCTTCAAGGAGGAACTCACCCCGGCCAACGCCGATAAGTTGATCTTCCTGCTCGCCCCGGTCATCACGGTGGTGCCGGCGGTGGTCATCACCGCGGTGGTCCCGTGGGGACCCAGCATTGATATCTTCGGCTATCACCTCAACCTTTACATCGCCGACATCAACGTAGGCGTCCTGTACATCATGTCCATCGCCTCGATCGCCGTGTACGGCATCGTCCTGGCGGGCTGGTCGTCCAACAACAAATACGCCATGATGGGCGGGCTGCGCTCCACTGCCCAGATGATCAGTTATGAGATCGCCCTGGCATTGTCGTTCATCGCCGCCATCCTGCTGGCCGGTTCCATGCGCATGATCGACATCGTCGAGGCGCAGAGCGGCACGTGGCTGGCGGTATGCCGCAGTGGTTCGTCGTCCTCCAGCCGGTGGGCACGGGAATCTTCCTGATCGCCACCCTGGCGGAGGTCAACCGGGCGCCCTTCGACATGCCCGAAGCCGAGCAGGAACTCACCGCCGGTTACCATACCGAATACTCCGGCATGAAGTTTGCCCTGCTCTTCATGGCCGAATACACCAAGATGATCGCCATCAGCGCCATCGGGGCGACCCTCTTCTTCGGCGGGTATAACGGTCCCGTTCTGATCGGACACGGTATTCCCCTGGCTCTCGGGACCGATTCTACATGTTTGCCAAGATCTTCATTCTGTTGTTCGGCATGATCTGGGTGCGGGCGACCTTCCCGCGCATCCGCTATGACCGTCTGATGGCCTTCGGCTGGAAGGTGCTCCTGCCCTGTCGCTGGCGGTCGTCTTCATCACCGCCGTCGGGATCATGCTGGCAGATCAGTTCGATAACAACCTGTACCTGCTGGTGATCCCGCTGGCATCTTTATCGGTAGCAGGCGTTCGCGGTCGCCATGATCGACCGCACATTGAGGAGGAAAGATTATGCGCGTCGTTGAGCCTGTGGTTGAACTGGCGCGCGGTCTGTGGACCACGCTGAAGATGCTGCTCGAGAAGAAAGTCACCGTGCAGTATCCCGAAGAAAAGAAACCGGTCAAAACCGCGCTTCCGCGGCCGCCATGCGCTCAAACGCTACGAGAACGGCCTGGAAAAATGCATCGGCTGTGCCCTGTGTGCGGCCGCCTGCCCGGCTGACGCCATATTCGTCGAAGCCTCCGAGAACACCGACGAAGTCCGCTACTCCCCCGGAGACCGCTACGCCAGCACATACGAGATCAATATGCTCCGCTGCATCTTCTGCGGTTTCTGTGAAGATGCCTGCCCCACCGAAGCCATCGTGCTGGAAGATAACTACGAACTGTCCTTCACCGACCGGCGCTCAGCCATTTACCCCAAGGAAATGCTGATCGACCGCATTCCCGAAGGCGGCAAACCCACCCCGCAAAAGACCGAACCCGGTGAGTTCACCCGCTCGGTCCCCGAAATGAAAGACCCGCAGGATTGAGACGCCCATGAACCTGACACTCATCCTATTCATAATCCTTGCCGCCGTGGCGATCGCCTCCGCCGCCGGGCTGCTTGATCAGCCGCAACGCAGTCTATGCGGCCCTCTTCCTGGTGCTGAATTTCGCCTCGGTGGCGGTCTTTTACTTGCTGTTGGGAGCGCCCTTCATCGCCCTGGCGCAGGTGACGGTCTATGCAGGCGCCATCATGGTGCTGTTCCTCTTCGTCATCATGTTGCTGGGTGCGGAAAAACTGCCGCGCGGGCAGGTGCTCCCCTGGCAGCGACCCGTTGCCATCGGCCTGGCGGTGCTGCTCTTCGCCGAAGCCGGTTTGTTGCTTTTCCAACGGTTCCAATTGACTGCCGACCTGGGCAGCCCGGATGCCGCCGTCAACTCCACCGAAACGCTGCGACAACTGGCGATGACGCTCTTTAGCGACTACCTGCTGCCTTTCGAAGTGACCTCCATCGTGCTGCTCGTTGCTATGATCGGCACCATCGTCCTGACGAAAAAAACGAAAGGAGAAGCAGCCTGATGCTTGGCTCCATTCCTCTCACGTATTACGTGGCTGTGGCGTCGACGCTCTTCATCATGGGCGCGCTGGGTGTCTTAATCCGCCGCAATCCTTTGATCGTTTTCATGTCGATTGAATTGATGCTGAACTCGGCCAATCTGCTTTTCGTGGCTTTCGCCCGCAATTTGAACGTCATGAGCGGTCAGATCATCGTCCTCTTTGTCATGACCGTGGCGGCTGCCGAAGTCGCTGTCGGTCTGGCCCTCATCGTGATCATCTTCCGCAACAAGCACAGCATCGATGTGGACCTGATGAGCAGTCTGAAAGGATAATGCATGGAAACTTCCCGACTGTTCTCACTCGTCCCCCTGATCGTCTTCCTGCCGGTGCTCGGCCTGCTGATCAACCTGATCTTCGGCAAGCGCATGGGCGAAAAAGCCATCGGCACGATAGCGAGCCTGGCCTCCGGGCTGGCCTTCGCCGTGGCAGTGCTTCTGGGCTATGCCCTGTGGAGCGAAGGCGGTGAGGCTCATATCGTCCCCTTCGCCAACTGGATCAACATCGGTGACCTGAACGTCAACTGGACCTTCCGGGTCGATACGCTCTCGGTGTTGATGATGCTGGTTGTCTCGGGTGTGGGCACGCTCATCCACATCTACGCCATCGGCTACATGCACGAAGACGTGCGCTTCAAGAACGACCCGGGCCGCTTCCGCCGCTTCTTCGTCTTCCTCAACCTCTTCATCGCCATGATGATGATCCTGGTCAGCGGCGACTCCTACCTGATGTTGTTCGTCGGTTGGGAAGGCGTGGGTCTGTGCTCCTTCCTGCTGATCGGCTTCTGGTACGAAATGGACACGCTCGGGCGGCCTTCCTGGGCTAACTCGAACGCAGCCAAGAAGGCCATGATCGCCAACCGGGTGGGCGACTTCGGCTTCCTGCTGGCGGCCTTCACCATGTTCTGGGCCTTCCGGGACCTGTCCTTCGAGGGTGTCTTCGCCGGGGCAGCGACGGTGTCCCCTGGTATCATCCTTTTCATCACGCTGTGCCTGCTGGTCGGTGTGGCGGGCAAGTCGGCCCAGATTCCCCTGTATGTGTGGCTGCCGGACGCCATGGCAGGCCCCACGCCAGTCTCGGCGCTGATCCATGCCGCCACGATGGTCACCGCAGGTGTCTACCTGGTGGCCCGTTCTGCACCGCTCTACACGCTCGCACCCGCCGCCCAGACGACCGTGGCAGTGGTGGGCGGTGTCACCGCCCTCTTTGCCGCCACCATTGCGGTGGGACAGTATGACCTGAAGAAGGTGCTGGCCTACTCCACCATCAGCCAACTGGGCTTCATGGTCGCGGCGGTGGGCATGGGCGCGTACGTCGGCGGCATGTTCCACCTGGTCACGCATGCGTTCTTCAAGGCGCTGCTGTTCCTCTCCGCCGGTTCGGTCATCCTCGGCATCGAGCGCGGCCATCATCACCTGGCCCACGCGGCCAAGGGCGAGCATCACAGCGAGGAAGTGTTCGACCCCAACGATATGCGCAACATGGGCGGCCTGCGCAAGAAGATGCCGGTCACCTTCTGGGTTTACCTGATCGGCGCCATCGCCCTGGCGGGTATTCCCCCGCTGGCGGGTTTCTGGTCGAAGGACGAGATCCTGGCGGAGGCCCTGCACAAATTCCCGGCCGTGTTCTGGATGCTGCTCATTGCGGCTTTCTTCACCGCCTTCTACATGGGCCGGCAGATCCTGATGATCTTCTTCGGCTCGCCCCGCCATGCAGCGCGCTGCTCACGCTGAAGAAAGCAAGCCGGTCATCACGGTCCCATTGATGATCCTGGCGGGTCTGTCCATCCTGGGCGGGGCGCTCAACCTGCCCGGCCTGCACACTCTGACGGAGTGGCTGGAGCACACCATCGAAGGCATCCACGCGGGCGAGTTCAACTTGCTGCTGGCTGCCATCGCCACCGGGCTGGCGCTGCTGGGCATCTTCTTCGCCTGGCTGCTCTATGGGCGCAAGCCGCTCACCGCCGGCCAGATCGACCCGCTCAAGCGGCCGCTCGGGTTCGTCTTCACCGGCATGGAACGCAAGTGGCTGGTAGACGAGATCTATAACGCCATCATCATCAAGCCTTTCACTGCCATTTCTTCCTTCCTGGCGGACGTGGTCGATGGTCGCTTCTGGCATGACTGGTTCCACGACACGGTCATCGCCGGCGGTTACCAGTGGCTCTCCAAGACCGTCCTCAGCCTGCACGTGGATACGCAGGGCATCGACGCCTTCTTCAACTGGCTCGGCAACCTGGTCCGCCGCATTTCCACCGGCCTGCGGCGCGTCCAAAATGGCTTTGTCCGCAGTTATGCCCTGGCGGTTCTGTTCGGTGTAGTCATTATTGTTGGCTATCTCTTGGTGAAATAATTTTCAAAAGTTTGGCGCACAACGTCTTCATTCAGACCAACGACGTGTGACGTGAACGAGGAGAAAACATGGACTTTATTACCAATCCTCTGGTTTTGGTGACCTTCTTCCCTCTGGTGGGTGTTCTGGCCCTGCTCTTCATCCCATCGGAAAAGAAGGCCACAATTCGCTGGACGGCGCTGATCGCCTCCTTGCTAACCTTTGGCATCTCCATCTGGATGCTGACACAGTTCGACCAGGCCAACCCCGACCTGCAGCTGGGTATGCGCCTCCCCTGGATCCAGGTGGCGGGGTGGAACATCTACTTTGCCATGGGCATCGACGGGCTGTCCATCCTGCTGGTGATGCTGACCACCTTCCTCACCCCCATCGCTCTCCTCTCCACCTGGAAGGCCGTGGAAGAGCGGGCGAAGGACTTCATGATCTTCTTCCTGCTGCTCGAAGTCGGTATGACCGGTGTCTTCCTGGCGCAGGACCTGTTCCTCTTCTACATCTTCTGGGAATTCACCCTGGTACCCATGTATTTCCTCATCGGCATCTGGGGCGGCCCTCGGCGCATTTATGCGGCCCTCAAATTCTTCCTTTACACCATGGCCGGCTCCATCCTCATGTTGGTGGCTATCCTGTGGCTGGGCATTAACCAGGGTACCTTCTACATGCCTGACCTGATCGAAAAGGCCGGTATCGCCGGGAACGTCCAGTTGTGGCTCTTCCTGGCCTTCGCAGCCGCCTTTGCCATCAAAGTGCCCATGTGGCCCTTGCACTCCTGGCTGCCGGATGCGCACGTGGAAGCTCCCACGGCTGGCTCGGTCATCCTGGCAGGTGTGCTCCTGAAAATGGGCACCTACGGCTTCCTGCGCTTCAACCTGTCGCTCTTCCCGGAGGCTGCCAAGGCTGCCGCCCCCTGGATGGCGCTGCTGGCAGTGATCGGCATCATTTACGGCGCGGCCGTCTCCTATGCCCAGAAAGACATCAAGAAACTGGTTGCCTATTCCTCCGTCAGCCACCTCGGTTTCGTCATGCTGGGCCTCTTTGCCTTCAACATGCAGGGCATCGAGGGCGGCATCCTCCAAATGATCAACCACGGACTGAGCACGGGAGCGCTGTTCCTCCTGGTCGGCATCGTCTACGAGCAAACCCACACACGTGAGTTCAGCGTCTACGGCGGCCTGTGGAAGGTCATGCCGGTCTTTGGGACGCTCATGCTGATCGTCTCGCTTTCCTCCATGGGTCTGCCCGGCCTGAACGGTTTCGTGGGCGAGTTCGCCATCCTGCTGGGCGCGTACGGGTCGGACGCCATCGGCTCACCCTGGTTCGCCGGGATCGCCGCGGTGGGTGTGATCATGTCGGCGGTGTATATCCTGTATATGTTCCAAAAGATCTTCCTCGGCCCGGAAGGGTCGATCGTGGAAGAAGTCAAGAAGCACGGACATGCCCTGCGGGATATGAACGTGCGCGAGATCATCACGATCGTGCCCCTGCTTGTCTTTATTTTCTGGATCGGTCTCTATCCCAAGCCTTTCTTTGACCTGATGGCCCCCGCCGTCGAGAAACTGCTGCTGCTCTACAAATAAGACGGCTCACACTCGGGTCTGACGATCTTGTCCTGTGGCTGACATTAACATCCGAACAGCCAACCTTTGATCACTGAAAGAGCTATTATGACGATTTCCGTTTCCGATCTCTCCACAATTCTTCCCCTGCTCATCCTGATGGGCTGGGCTTGCGTGGTCCTGCTGGTAGACCTGTTCATTCCCGCCAGGCGTAAAAGTTGGACGGCCATTCTGGCATCCATCGGACTGGCAGTTGCACTGGGAGTGACAATTGCTCAGATTGGCCTGGAAGGCAGTGCCTTCAACAACATGGTCACGCTGGACGGATTCGCCACGTTCTTGAATTGTCTCTTCCTCGCCAGCGGGTTGTTGGGGATCGCCATCGCCTACGGCTATCTGAAGCGCATGAAGATCGAGCGGGGCGAATATTACTCGCTGATCCTCTTCAGCACCTCCGGCATGATGTTGATGGCCTACGCCTCCGACCTGATCATCACCTTCCTGGCGCTGGAATTGCTCTCCCTGCCCCTGTACGTCCTGGCGGCGTGGGCGCGGCCCAATACCGAGTCTGAGGAAGCGGGTATCAAGTATTTCCTGTTAGGCGCATTCGCGACCGGATTTGTGGTATTCGGGATCGCCTTGGTCTTTGGGTCGGTAGGAACTACCTCCATGGGCGGCATCGCCGCAGCCGTGGCGGCGGATGGCTTCAACCGTTACCTGATGCTCATCGGGGCAGCCCTCATCCTGGTGGGATTTGGCTTCAAGGTCGCCGCCGTGCCCTTCCACATGTGGACACCCGACGTTTACCAGGGCGCGCCTTCGTCCGTGACTGGTTTCATGGCAGTGGGGGCCAAGGTAGCTGGTTTTGCGGCTCTCCTACGCATCTTTGTTAGCGCCTTCCCCTCTATCGGACCAGATAT
Organism: uncultured Chloroflexia bacterium; assembly: GCA_963847105.1. Lineage (GTDB taxonomy): Bacteria > Chloroflexota > Anaerolineae > Anaerolineales > Villigracilaceae > UBA877. The sequence goes on from CAWJYP010000004.1 coordinate 323,311, forward strand.
GGTGCCCATCCTGTGGGGCCTGGCTGCGCTGACCATGGTGGCAGGTAACATCATCGCCATCGCGCAGACCAACATCAAGCGGCTGCTGGCCTATTCCAGCATCGCCCATGCCGGTTACATCCTGATGGCCTTCGTCACGTTCGGCGACCCCAAGGTCGGTCCGAATGCGGTCGCCTCGGCGCTGTTCTACCTGGTCACCTATGCGATCGTGTCCTACGGGACCTGGTCCGTCGTCATTGCCCTGGAAAAGCCTGGCGGTCAGGGGCTGGAGATCGCCGACTTTGCCGGTCTGGGCAAGCGAAAACCCTTCCTGGCAGCCGCCATGACCGTGTTCATGCTCTCGCTGACCGGCATGCCCCCCACGCTGGGGTTGGTGGGCAAGTTCTACCTGTTCCGCACCGTCATCGAAGGCGGCTTTATCGGTCTGGCGGTCATTGGGGTGATCACCTCGCTCATCTCCGCTTACTACTACCTGCGGGTGGTGGTGGTGATGTACATGCACGAGGGCGAACCGACTGTCGAATCGGAACCGTGGCTGGTGCTGACCACCGCTGGGACAGCCATCGCGACGGTGGTGTTGAGCCTGCTGCCGGCAATCCTGTTCACCCTGGCGAGCACGGCTATCTTGAAGATATTCTAGATTCTCTCTATCCCAGATTTAACGAATTGAGACCGTCTTTTCAGGCGGTCTCAATTTTTATGCCATGTATAATACAGCCTGCCGCAAGAAAGGACACCTTCAATGGACCCTAAGATCGCCAGCCGCTTCAATGACTCCATCCTTCATGCCGCCATGCACTGCTACGACATCGCCCCGGACAAGATCACGCTGCTGGACGGGTTCGAAAGTTTTATCTACGAGTTCGAACGGGCGGACGGGCAGTTCATCCTGCGCATCGGTCACAGCGACCGCCGCTCCCCCGCCCTAATCCATGGCGAGGTGGATTGGATCAACTATCTGGCTGACGCCGGTGTGACGGTTGCCCGGGCGATCAATTCCACGGCAGGCGAATTGGTTGAGCCTGTTGACGATGGAGAAGGCGGGGAATTCCTCTGTACGGCGTTCGTGAAAGCCCCTGGCGGCGAGGTCAAGGCCGATAAACTGAATGACCGCTTCTTCCGAGCCTATGGGCGCTTGCTCGGACAAATGCACGCTCTGACGAAAGCCTACCAACTCCGCAACCCGGCCTGGAAACGCTATCGGTGGGATGACCCGATCAATAATACGATCGAGCAGCAAATGCCTGCCGGCGAGCATTGGGCGCTGGAGAAATACCGCCTGGTCTTTGACCACCTGCGCAGCCTGCCTTGCGACCCATCCGGTTACGGCATGATCCACCAGGATGCCCACATGGGCAACCTCTTTGTGGATGATGATTACACCATCACCCTGTTCGACTTCGACGACTGCGTCTACGGCCACTTCGCTTATGACATCGCCATGGTTGCGTTCTACGCAGCCGTGCTCAAAAAGGATCCCAGCGGGTTCCTCAGCAGTTTCATGCCGCCGTTCCTAAGCGGATACAGGGAACACAACCGGCTCGACCCGCACTGGTTGAAGGAAATCCCCAATTTCTGTAAACTGCGCGAGATTGACCTCTACGGGTCAATCCAGTTTTCAGAGGGAAATCCTCCCGCAGAGTCGTGGCCTGGCCGCTTCATGCAGGGACGTCGTTATAGAGTCGAGCACGACCTCCCTTTTTGCGATTTTGAGTGGGGCTCGCTGGCAAAATATCTCTAGTTCCTCCATAGCGGCGATATCTGCAGTTATGCCTCGACGATTTCAAACTCGCTGGAGATTTCCACCGCTTTCCGCAAGGTCGCATAGACGGCGCAGTATTTATTTTCACTCAGGTCGATGGCCCGGCGGACGTTCTCAGGTTTGACCCCGTTCCCGCTAATGCGATAACAAATGCGGATCCTCTTGAAGGTCCACGGGGGAGTCTCCTCCCGCTCACTCTCGGCAATAACATGCAGGGCGGTCACCTGTTGACGCTGCTTCTGCAGGATGTCGAGCACATCCCAGGCCGAGCAGCCGATCAGGCTCATCGGCAGCAGGTCGGCGCCGCTCACCCCGTCAGGTTGGGTCATGGTAACCGGGAAATCATGATGGTCTTTTAATATAAATAGGCGATTCTCGACCCAATCCGCCTGGACAGTTTCGGTTTTCATGACAAACTCCTTCCACAAATTACCAACCAGGCCAGATAACCATCCACCAACAGGGAAAAGACCGCCAGCGAGATAACCGTGCCGGTGGCGATTTTGGTTGCGGCAGTGCGTTCTTTGGGCCGCCGGATCATCCCTGCCAGGCCAAATCCAAGCGGCAGGAAGGAGAATAATCCAACAATCCAGGCATGAAATCCGCCTGGTAAGGGGAAGAAAGGTTCTGTGATAAAGAAATAGACCGTCAGCGCCGTCAACATCGCCCCCACCAGCCAGAAACCGGCCGGGCGGCCCATCAGGGTGAGCCAGTTACGCTTGCGAGCCTGGTGATCATCCTCCAGATCAGGCATTTCCACGCTGCACATGGTTACGGCGGCGGCCAGCATCAAGGGCAGGAGAAAATAGAAGAACGGCACGTCAAGATTACGGTGGAAAAGGAGATAGCCGGCGGCAGTGGCAAGAAAACCGCCGTTGAAGAGATAGCACAACTCTCCCACCCCGGTTCTGGATAATCGCAGCGGCGGGGCTGAATAGAACCAGCCAAGCAGGTTGCCCAGCATCACCAGGGCAAAGAACCAAAAAGGCAGGTAACCATTCAGCATAAGCACTAGCGCCAGGAGAACTGAAAGGAGCATCAACCCTGCCGCAATCCACTTGACCATGCTGCGCCACTCAGGATACTCCTGCAAGACTCCGCTACCGCCGCTGATGAAGGTCTGCCCGCCGGCGCTATCCGTGCTGGCGTCAAAATAGTCATTACTGAAATGGACCGAAAGTTGGGCTGAGAGGACAACCAACAACCCCAGTAGCAGCCTGACCCAGGAGAAAGAGCCGCTTATCAACACTGCCCATAAGACCCCCAGCAGGTAGAGGACCAGACCACCAACCAGGAACTGAATTCGCGCGATCCTGAATAATTGCCCCAGCGAGCCTTTTTTCATATATACCTATAAACAGCCAGGCGGGGTTTTCGCCCCGCCGGTTACTTGACGAGGATAGCGAACGGGAATGCTTCGGAAAGAACGACCCCATTCTTGAAGCGCACACCTGTGACAATGACCTGAGGCGCTATCCCGGCTTCCCAACACATTCCCGGCTCGGGCCAGTCACAGACCGGCAGCAGGTCCGCTGTGGACTTTTTCGCTGTTACGGTCAGGTGGAGCAGGGCCGAAGTGGCCTGTCCGGACTTGTTGTCGCTCAGCCGCCAGTTGGCTCCCCGGCCGGGATAATAAGGATCAGGCAACGCCATAGCCAGGATAAATGGTTCGCTGCTGGTGACCTGCACATCGAAGGTGTACAACTCGCCCACTGCCAGTTCGAGCAAACTGCCCGCGGGCGGGTTAAGCAGCGTGATCGTGACCGTAGGGGTGGGTTTTGCCGCCGAGACCGGTTGAGCGATCAGAGCCACAACGATAATGATTGCTAAAATAAGAAAATATTTCTTCATTTCAGCCTCCACTTGGTCAGAATACTTCCCCCATTATCGCGCACTTTTCCAGATATTTAGCACCCCATTATTCCCAATCCCTACTTTTTCCGCTTTACCTCCAACACGGCGATCTTGGTGGAATGGTTGAACGGGGCCGGATCGGTGATGGGTGTGCCCGTGCGGGTGTTGGGGTAGCCGGTGAAATCCTCCGGCACCGGGATGAGATCGGCGACCTTCAAGTAGCCGTCTGCGCACAACGTTTGGAGAGAGTCCATGTAGGCTTGTCCATTCAAGTATAGAGCATTGTTGACCGCCACCAGCCGTCCCCCATCCTGGATGAGTGGACGGACCTTGTTGATCAGGCGGGCCATGTTCTCTTGCAGGTCCACCACGCCCCGGTCCGTCACCGAAAAGAAGGGTGGGTCGAGCAAGACGCAGTCAAAGAGATCGCCAGCACGCTTGAGCCGGTTAATGACCTCCCAGAAGTCGCCCACCAAAAAATTGGCTTTATGGATCGGGAAACCGTTAAGGGTATAGGATGTTTTGGCCAGGTTGAGAGCCTTGCGGTCAAGGTCCAGTTGGACGACCCGCTCCGCACCGCCACTCAGGGCAGCCACGCCCAGGCTGCCGGTATAGGCGAAGGTGTTCAAGACGGTCTTCCCACCCAGAGATTTCGCCGCCCACTCGCGCAGGTTGCGTGTGTCCAGGAAAAGGCTGGCATCCTGATCCATGCACAGATCCAGCCCGTACCAGGCTCCGCCTTCCTTGACCTTCCTGTCCGGCAATTCGCCGAACAGCAGTATACCGTTCTTTTCCTCGCTGCTTCGACCGTTGCGGGTTTTTACGATCCCGGCCTTCAGCCAGGGCAGCCGCTCACGAAGGAGAGCAGCGGCTGCCACAACAGCATGCGTGCCTTCGTTGGGAGCGGCGGCATAGTTATACAGCACCAATGTGGTCGCATAGAGGTCGACCACCAGTTCAGGGAATCCTTCCAGGAATCCGTTAAATAGCCTGAAGGCGGAGGTGTGCTTCTCGCCGAAGAGGGCACTCCTTGCAGTCAGGGCTTCGTTTAAAAGCGGCAGAACCGATTTCTCCATCTGTGTCGTCCTGATACCCAACACCCAATTACCTGATTCCTGGCTTTTTATTCAATCACCGGCAGTCCAGCCGTACCCAGGCGGGCTGCGTTCCTGCCTGCCAACCAGCCTTCATACACCCGTAGGAACACCACCCCGGCCAGGATCAGCAGGCTGCCGCCGATCTGAGGCCAGTTCATGCGTTCGTTCAGGAAGAAATAGGCGATCACGACCGTGAATGCCGGTTCGGATGAAACGATCAGGTTGGCGACGCTGGAGGGCAGGTAGGTCAAGCTAACGTTGTACATGCCATAACCCGCCAGGGTGGGACCCGCCGCCAGCAGGAGCAGGATGCCCCAGCCGGGCAGCGAATTACCCAGCCACAGGAGGTCCGCCGGCTTATCGATGGCGCCGGGCAGGAAGCCGCTTCCAAGCAGGTTGAAAGCCAGCAGGAAAACGGCTGCGAAAGCAAAGGTGTACAGAAGGGTGGTCCACGGGTTGAGGCCGCGCTGTGAGGCCGAGCGGCCCATGAGACTATATATGGCGTAGAAGAGACCCGAAAAGATACCGGTCACGATCCCGATCAGGTTGGACCCCCACGCTGCTGGCACGTATGCGCCGGAGACGAGCACACACCCACCCAGGCTGGCCGCCACGGCGAGGATCTTGGCCCAATCCAGGCGTTCCTTCAGCAGCCACCAGCCCAGCAGGGCGGTAAAGCCCGCCGAACAGTACGCCAACACGGTCGAGACCGCCGCCCCGTTCAGCGATACCGACAGGGTCCACAGGGAATTGAATAGCGCCAGGATAACCCCATAGCCCAACAGGAATAGCAAGTGGTCGCGGCGGACCTTCATCAGCGCAGGCCGGAAGATCAGCAGCACCAGCGCCATCGTCAGGGTCACAAACACATCTCTCCAGAAGGCCAGCACCAGTGCCGGCAGGTCGTAATTCTCGGTCAGGTAACGGATGAAAATGGCGGTGGTGGAAAGGATGATGGCGCTTGCCAGCGCGGCCGGGTAGCCGCGCCCGAGGGCTGTTTTGGTGGGTGCAGGAGTGGACATGGCTCGATTGTAGGGAAAAAGCCGCCGCTTGTATAGTGCCAATTTGCCCCCATTTTGATCGCCGATTTCCAACGCCTCCACGTGACCAAAGCGTCATTACAATTTATACCAATTTGATATAATATCTCTCATTATCCATACCCTTTACCCTCACCTAAGGAGAGAACATGTCCACCAAACTGAACCCATACCTTAATTTCAAAGACAATGCCCGCCAGGCCATGGAGTTCTATCATTCCGTCTTTGGCGGCGACCTGCAAATGCAGACCTTCCAGGAATTCCATGCTGCCGAAGACCCCAGCGAGGAGAACCTGATCATGCACGCACAATTGGACGGCGCAGACTGCATGACATTGATGGCAGCCGATACTCCCAAACGGATGGAATATCGCCCCGGGAAGAACGTGAGCATGTCCCTCAGCGGGGAACATGACGAGAAAAACCGGCTGACGACTTATTTCACCAAGCTCTCTGACGGCGGGACCGTCACCCAGCCGCTTGAAAAAGCCGTCTGGGGCGATACCTTCGGTATGTTGACCGACAAGTTCGGCATCGACTGGTTTGTCAACATCACCGGGCCGAAGATGTAAACTATCGAGCAGGTAGAATCAAGAACAGACTGCAAGCGGATTCATCTCGCTTGCAGTCTGTATATACACCCATTAATTTACTTCTTCCGCGCAATGAACAATAGTTCTCCTGGATATTTGGAGCCGAAGGGACTCTTGTCGTAATCTGCGTAAAGATGCTCCACCTCGTAGCCGCTGCGGACCAGCAGGTGTTCGGCTTCGAACCGGAAAAAGTATCTCATTGGAAAGGCGTGCACCAACCGTTCCTCCCTGCCATCCAGGTGGGTGACGTAGTAAATCAATTCTACGTAGTTGATCTGGTTATCAACGTCTCGCGAGACGATTTTATATCGCCGCACCATCTTCCGTCCATCCGGCAGGATGACTTCAGGTCCTTCGTTGATCTCCTCGCCAAAATTATTCTTCACCAGCGATTCCAACATCGGGTTGAAAACATCCAGGATCAGCCTGCCGCCCTCCACCAGGTGGCGGCGGATGCTGCCCAGACAAGCCAACTGGTCTTCGACAGTGGTCAGGTGCTGGAATGGGCGGAACGGCAGCGTCGCCAGGTGGAACTGAGCCGGGATGTCGAATTTCCGCATATCCGCCTGCACCAGTTGCACCCGCTTTCGGACCTCTTCCGGCTCAGATTCGAGCCGCCGGCGGCACACGGCCAGCATGTTAGTCGAAAGGTCCAGCCCGGTGATCTCGACCCCTGCCCACGCGGTGGGGATCAGCACCCGCCCGGTTCCGCAGCCCACTTCGAGCACGGCTCCGCCGGACTCGCGGGCGGCTTCGACGAAGAAGGCCACATCCGGGCGCTGGCGGTATGGCTCCACATAATCGTATAGTTCTGCTATGGACTCGTACTCGTTATACGTTTCCGATTGTTCCATCGCCTCTTCCTCTCTCAGCCTATCCTTTATATTCCCAGTTTTTCATTCTTTTCTAGCATGGTTATCGCCTGCCGGATACGTTTCTGCCGTGTTTCTTCCCTCTTTGCATCCGAGATCCAGCCGATGTAGTTGCGCTGGTGCGAAGCAGCTAATTTCTGGAAGTTCTCCCACGCGGCCGGGCTGGCCATCAGACTTTCCTTCAACCAATCCGGCAGAGGCAGAGCGGGTCGTTTGGGGCGGACCGGGGCGGCTTCGTCCAGAGGAAAATCCACCCGTGCCAGGCCTGCTTCAGTCATACGGCCTTCCTTGATCAATTTTGCCACCAGGTGCTTGTTCAACTCAGACCAGTTGCTGCCCGGGCGGCGCGGGGTGAATTTACGGGCGTATTTCTCCTCGTCGATCTTCTTGACGATCCCGTCAATCCAGCCGAAGCATAGCGCTTCATCCAGAGATTCGGGGTAAGTGATGCTCGGCTTTCCGCTGGCGGTTTTATAGTACACCAGCCAGATTTCCTTTTCGTCCTGGCCGTGTTCCTCCAGCCAATTCCTCCAGGCCAGGCGGTCTGGCGCGGTGAAGGTTTGGGTTATTTCCATAAGGGTATTATAAAAGCATTTGGGACGTGGGTGCAGGTCATCCTTGAAGGTTCGGCGTTCGGGGCTATAATCGACTTGTTGGTTTTTGACCAAGCGCTAATTCATGGAGCAGATATGGATAACGCCTCTCTAAAATCCCGCTATGAGCAATTGAAAGAAGAGATCAACTTCCATAACCACCGCTACCACGTGTTGGATGCGCCGGTGGTGAGCGACCTGGAATACGACAAACTGGTGGTGGAACTGCGCCAGATCGAAGCCGATCACCCCGACTGGGTCACGCCGGATTCGCCCACCCAGCGGGCCGGCGCCATTCCCTCGGACAAATTCGCCAAGGTGCAGCATCCCCGCCCCATCCTGTCACTGGCGAACGCCTTTGGAGCGGAGGACACGCGCGCCTGGTTCGACCGCATCCGCCGCATCGATGACCGCCTGGAAAAGGCCGCCTTCGTGGTGGAGCCGAAGATCGACGGGCTGAGCGTGGTCCTGCATTATCGCAACGGCATATTCGTCCAGGGGGCCACCCGCGGTAACGGCGAGATCGGCGAAGACATCACCCCCAATCTGCGGACGGTCAAGGCCATCCCCCTGCGCATTCCGCTGAAAAACCGGGATCAAAAAATCCCGGATGGTGCATCTGAACTTCCCACGATCAAGGACCCCTACGTGCCCGAAACCCTGGTGGTGCGGGGCGAGATCTTTATCCCGACCAAGGAGTTCGAAGAACTGAACCGCAAACTGGAAGAGAACGGCGAAAGAACCTACCTCAACCCTCGCAACACCGCCGCCGGTTCGCTGCGCCAACTGGACCCTTCCATCACCGCCTCACGCCCGCTGACCCTGCTGGTCTACCAGATCGTCCATTGGGAGGACTTTGCCCAGACACTGCGGAAATCTCCAGCACCTGAACTTGCGACAGCGCCGCAATTGCCTCCCACCCAATGGGAACTGCTGGCCTACCTCAAGTCGCTCGGTTTTCCCGGTGACGGACGTTGCCCGTCGCTTCGAGGATATCGAATCGGCCATCGCCTACATCGAGCCGTGGGACAAGGGCCGCAACAAACTGCCCTACGAGGCCGACGGCATGGTCATCAAGGTGGATGATTTGGCGCTGGCAGGCGACCTGGGTTTCGTCGGCAAGGACCCGCGTGGCGCCATCGCCTTCAAGTTCCCCGGGCGGGAAGTCACCACCAAACTGCTGGGCATCACGGTGGAAGTGGGTCGCACGGGCGTGCTCACCCCCGCGGCGGTGCTCGAACCGGTCGAGGTGACGGGCGTGATTGTCAAGAACGCCACCCTGCACAACTTCGACTACATCGCCGAGAAGGACATCCGCCCCGGCGACCGGGTGCTGATCAAGCGGGCCGGCGAGGTCATCCCTTACGTGATCGGCCCCATCGTCGATCTGCGCACCGGCGCGGAAAAACCCTACGTGCCGCCTACCGTTTGCCCGGCCTGCGGACAGCCGGTGGAGCACATCGAGGGCGAAGTGGCCTGGTACTGCGTCAACGCCGCCTGCCCGGCCCAGTTGATCCGCAATGTGGAGCACTTCGTCTCGCGCGGCGCCATGGACATCACCGGCTTCGGCATCAAGATGGTGGTTAAATTGATCGAGACTGGCGCGGTGAAGGATGTGGCCGATATCTTTTCGCTCAAGCGGGCGGACATTTTGGAAGCCGTCACGAAGAAAGAGCGCAAGACAGAAAAGGAACCACCCGGCAAGATCGCCGACAACCTGTTGGAAGCCATCGAGGCTTCCCGGCAGAGACCGCTCAGCCGCCTGATCACCGCATTGGGCATCCGCGGGGTGGGCGAGGTGTCCGCGGTGGATCTGAGCCAGGCCTTCCCCTCGCTCGATCTGCTGGCTGCCGCCAGCGAGGAGCAATTGCGCATGGTGGAGGGTATCGGCCCGAATATCGCCGCCGGTATCGTCGACTGGTTCAGCCGCCCGCGCAACCACAAGGTGCTGGAAAAATTAAAGGCCGCCGGGGTGTGGCCTACCGGCACAGCCACAACTACCCGCTCCACCACCGGACCGTTCTCGGGCATGACCTTTGTGGTCACCGGCACGCTGCCCACCTTTTCGCGTGACGATGCCAAAGATTTCATCCAGTCCCACGGCGGCAAAGTGACCGACTCGGTCAGCAAAAGCACCTCCTACCTGGTGCTGGGCGAGGCCCCCGGCTCGAAATATGACAAGGCTAAGTCTCTCGGCGTCAAGATCATTGGCGAAGAGGAATTAAGAAGTTAGCCCGTTCATAACGGAAATCGATCTATCCTGATAGGATTCAGGTTACACCTGGATATGGAAAAGGAGGAGATATGAAAAACAAATTTCTTGTCCTGATGCTTATCCTGGCCCTGAGCGCGTGCGGAGCGCCATCGTCTTCCGGGCAGGCCATGACCGATTGCGACGCCTGGCTGGAGGCCATGCAGGCCCTGCCCAACCGCGCCGACATGCCGGAATCCCTCGCCACGGAAAACCCCATGAAGACCGGCGGTGAGTTCGATGCGATGGATTACTTCACCGTCTTCGACCACCTTTCGATGGAACCCGGCTATGCCCTCGATTACGTCTATCATTGGGACGGCATGGGCGGCTACCCCGTCCTCTATGCCCGCCCGCTTGACCAGACTCCCTACGCCACCGAGGCAGAGATGAACATGGCAGAAGATCAGCCATCCTACCTGGATTTCGTCCGGGTGGATGACACAGCCGGAAGGGTATTTCCAGTTCACCCTCCTGACCATGTACGCCCGGCAGTTCTATCTCTACTGGCATGCCAACTACCTTGATACGGAGATCATCTGCAATAAGAAAGACTTGAATAACATCCTCGCCTCGCTGGGAGACAATGATTTTGGCCTGCCCATGCCGCTGACCTCGCGGGTGCGGGCGATGTTCCTGCACGACCTGGAGCCGCAAGTCATCCTGGGCGAGGAGAGCGTGCAGGTCCGCCTGCTGACCTTTACGAAGTGGGGCGGTATCTATCTGCGGACGTATACGCTTGCGCGGGATAAATCCACCCGCATTTTGGATATGCAGGAAAAGAATCTCGTTCCCTACGATTGCGGGATCATGTTCTAAAGAGATACCAGAATACGCTGCCCGGAGGTTCCGTACGGCCGCGATGATCCAGGAGGATGGATAGGCATATGTGGCTGTTTATCGGTTTGACAGAACCACCCCTCTCGGCTACACTTACGCAGAATTTTCCTCAAGGAGTAGACATGGATATCCATACCACCGATGATGCCGTCACCCGCCGGATCAGTTTCTTCACCAACCGCGTCAAGAACCTTAAAGAACATGACATGTATTTCTACAACATGCCAGTGGAAGAGATCAAGGGCGGGGCACGCGTCATCGTCAATGGGCGGGAAATGGGCATGTACGCCTCCTACAGTTACCTGGGGCTCATCGGTCACCCGCGCATCAACGCCGCCGCCAAGGCCGCCGTGGACAAGTTCGGCACCGGCACCAATGGCGTCCGTCTCCTGGCGGGCACGCTGACCATCCACACCGAACTCGAAGAGACCATCGCCGCCTTCAAGCACGCCGAAGCCGCCCTCACCTACTCCTCCGGATATTCCACCAACCTGACCGTCATCTCCACCCTGATGGGCCGCGGTGACTACGTCATCTCCGACAAGCTCAACCATGCCTCCATCGTGGACGGCTGCATCATGTCTGGAGCGGAATTCCGCCGCTTCAAGCACAACGACATGGCCGACCTGGAACACCGCCTGCAGCAGGTCCCCGCCGAGGCGGCCAAGATGGTCGTCGCCGACGCGGTCTTCAGCATGGACGGGGACGTGCTCGACCTGCCCAAGACGGTCGAGCTGTGCAAGAAATACAACGCCTGGCTGATGATCGACGAAGCCCATTCGGTGGGCGTGCTCGGCAAGACCGGCACCGGCATCGAAGAGCATTTCGGCCTGGGCGATGTCATCGACATCAAGATGGGCACGCTCAGCAAGACCATCCCCTCGGTGGGCGGTTACGTGGCCGGCAAGAAGGAACTCATCCAATATCTGCGCCATGCCAGCCGGGCGTACATCTTCTCGGCCGCCCTGCCGCCGGCCCAGGCCGCCGCCGCCAACGAAGCCTTCAAGGTCATCCTGGACGAGCCCTGGCGCATCGAAGCGGTCAACGCGAACGGGCAGCAGTTCATCGACGGGCTGAAAGGCGCCGGCTTCGACACCATGCTGACCACCACCGCCATCGTCCCGGTGCTGTGCGGCACCGATGACCAGGCCTTTGCCCTGACGCAGACCTGCCAGCACAAGGACCTGTTCGTCCTGCCGGTGGTCTCTCCGGCGGTCCCCGAAGGCCTGGCACGCCTGCGCGCCACCGTCACCGCCGCGCATGAGCCCGAAGGAGATCGACTATGCCATCGGCGTGATCGCCAAAGCCGGCAAGGAAATCGGTATCATCAAATAACGAACCTGTAGGGCGAGCCGCCGGCTCGCCCTTACGGATTTATAGCGGGACAAGATATGGCAACCCGAGATTGGGCATCATCCCATGAAGAATGACCCGGTCCTCATCCTCCAACCCGGCCGCGAGAAGTCGCTCCTGCGCCGCCACCCGTGGATCTTTTCCGGCGCGGTCGACCGCGTGGAAGGGGATCCCGCCCCCGGCGCGACGGTGGAGGTGCGCTCGTCCTCCGGCGAATTCCTCGCCCGGGCCGCCTACAGCCCCGCCTCGCAGATCCGCGCCCGCGCCTGGACCTTCGACCCCGCCGAAGCAGGTGGACGAGGACTTCTTCCGCCGTCGCCTCCAGGCTGCCATCAGTCTGCGCGGACCCTTCTTCGCCACGCAAACTTCGCCCTCTCGGCCTTCCGCCTGGTCTACGCCGAGTCGGATGGCCTGCCCGGCACTCATCGTCGACCGCTACGCCGCCACCCTGGTGCCCAGTTCCTCTCTGCCGGGGCGGACTACTGGCGGGATACTATCGTCAACCTGCTGGTTGAACTCACCGGGCTGGAGCAAGTCTACGAGCGCTCGGATGCAGATGTGCGCCAGTTGGAAGGCCTGCCCGTCCGTATCGGTCCGCTGCACGGGAACCCCCGCGAGACTCTCACCATCGCCGAAGAGGGCCTGCAGTTCCGGGTCGACCTGGCCGGAGGTCACAAGACCGGCTTTTACCTTGACCAGCATCTCAACCGCCAGGCGGTGCGTTTCCTGGCCCGCGACCGGGATGTGCTGGACTGCTTCTGCTACACCGGCGGATTCTCCGTCAATGCGCTGGCGGGAGGGGCCGGGTCGGTCCTGTCGGTGGACTCGTCCGCCGACGCCCTGGCGCTCTGCCGGGAGAATGTGACCCTCAACGCCCTGCCGGCTGAGCGTCACTCCGTCATTGAGGGGGATGTCTTCCAACTGCTGCGTAAGTTCCGTGACGAAAACCGTTCCTTCGACTTGATCGTGCTCGACCCGCCCAAGTTTGCCCCCACAGCCGCCCAGGCCGAAAAAGCCGCCCGCGGTTACAAGGATATCAACCTGCTGGCCTTCAAATTACTCCGCCCGGGTGGTTACCTGGTGACCTTCTCCTGCTCCGGGGGCGTGGATGCGGCTCTCTTCCAGAAGATCGTCGCCTCGGCCGCGCTGGATGCCGGTGTGGATGCCCGCATCCTGGAACACCTGGAGCAATCACCCGACCATCCGGTGGCCCTGCACTTCCCCGAAGGGACCTATCTAAAGGGTCTGCTTTGCCGAAAAACATAGGATATAGAGCAAAATTCGATTTCGCTCTATATTAATTTCGATATAGACAAGTTGCTAACTTATAGATATTGTGGCAAGAGGAGAAAACATGAAGACCAGAATCGCCATACTCACCGCGTGCATTGCAATGATCGTTCTCAGCCTGACTGCCTGCGCTAAAGCGGAAGGGACCGTACCCACGGAACTGCAAGTCCGGCTGGCATTGGCGGAGAAACAGAGCACGAGTTCCTTTGTGCGGGTCCTGATCGAAGTCAGCGCGCCAAAGGGCGTCGAAACAGCCCACGTGAAACTGACCATGCCGGATTCAGCCGACCTGATCTCAGGCAGCGCCGAATGGGACGAGACAACCTTTGTCGAAGGTGTGGCGCAAAAAACAGTGGAGATCATCTTCCTGGACCCGTATTTTGCGGAAGTCCATGCCAGCGTGGAAGGGATAAGCGCGGCCGGGCAGGCTTTGAATTCCGAGACATCCATCTATATATATTCGGAGAAATATACGGCCTACCAGGATCCGCGCGTGGACACGCCCTTGAATTTGACCGTCGCTGTCTCCCCCGCGCCGGTGGTGGGACAGGAGATCCGCATCCAGGCGTTGGCAGCCACATCCAGGGATCTGTCCACTGCCAGCCTGAGCATCGAACTGACCGAAGGACTTACTAAAATCAGTGAAACCAACCAAATTTCCGGAGTGCTGAAGGCGAGTGATACACTGGAATTATCGGTGGATGCGCAAGTAAAAGATCCCGGCGAATGGGCAATCCATTTTCAAGTTGTTTCCCCATTGACTTCTGGAGGCCAAACAGAACGGACTGTAGACCTGTATGCCCAGGTGGGGACAAAATTAGGGAACACGGTTACCTTGCTGCCGGTAGGTTCGGTGGAGTCACCGGAGTGAGCAGGTAGATACGCAAGGCAAGAGAGCCTGACCATTAAAAACAAAACGACCAGGAATCTCTTCCTGGTCGTCATCATTTCGAAGAGTATCAGTCTTTGGCTTCGCCCAGGGAAAGCACCGAGCGCAGCAGACCGGTCAACATCACGCCCAATTGCAAGCCTTTGCCGGCGCTGAAAGAGAGCGGGGTGCCGTTCTGTTCGGCCCGGCGGGTGAGCAGGTAAGCCGCTCCCACCCCGGTCAGCAGCCCGAGCAGCCCGCCGATCACCAGCGTCTTGACCTTCCACGAATCATCCTGCATTTCTTCAACAGAAACAATTTCACTTTCTCCCATATTCGTCACCCTTTCTTCTCAGGATTTAAAAATCTTCTTGATCGCCGCAGCCGCCTGGTTGACCCACAGGATCGGTTTTACCGAGCCGTCGGTCACCTTGCGGGCTCCATCCCTGACGACATACAGGGTTTGCTGCACTTTTGTCGAATAGATGGGGGTGATCTTCAACAGTTTTGCAACCCCATAGATCATAAAACCGACGACCACCAACAGGAAGAATGCCAGGAAAAGCATCGGCATGATCATCCACATAAGTGAAACATCCGCCCAGGGGCGGGTCACGGAGACGCCGCCGGTGGCGAGGAAGACAGCCGCCGTGATCACCAGCAAGGCCAGCACGATCACTGGTATCAATATCTGCCAGACGAACTGACGCTTGTGATTTTTTACTGTGGGGGAATCGTGATGTTTCATACCGTCCATGGACATATTCTAGCACAAAAAAGACCCGACAGGTCGGGAATTCACCTGTCGGGCATCACCTTTTGGTACGGTATCGGTCCGGTGGCGAAAAATTACTTCCGGTTCATCGCATCCATGGCAGCCACCGCCGCCACCTGGACAATGGAGTCCACTTCGTCGCCGGTCTGCAATACATGGATAGGCGCACCTGTGCCCAGCAGGATAGGGCCAATGGCCTTGGCGTTCCCCAGGCGGGCCAGCAGTTTGTAGGCAATGTTGGCAGATTCGAGGTTGGGGAAGACCAACACATTGGCGTCCCGGAGCATGCTGAAGGGATAGCGTTCCTCCATGATCTCGGGGACCACGGCTGTATCGGCTTGCATCTCGCCGTCCACCATCAGGTCGGGGTTGCTCTTCTTGACCAGTTCCACCGCCTTGCGGACCTTGTCGGTGAGCGGGTGCGGGGTGGAGCCGAAGTTGGAAAAGGACAGGAAGGCCACCCGCGGTTCAAGTTCTAGTTCACGGGCAAACTCGGCTGCCCGCAGGGCGATCTCGGCCAGGTCCTCCGGGCTCGGTTCGATGTTGACCGTCGCATCGGTGAACAGGAAGACCCGGTCCTCGACGATCATGATGTACACGCCGGTCACCAGGCGGGCGCCCGGGCGGGTGCGATGGATCTGCAAGGCCGGCTTGATCACCTCCGGGTATTCGTAGGTCAACCCGGCCACGTATGCATCCGCATCGCCCATCTTAACCATCAAGGGTCCGAAAACGGTCGGCTCGGTGACGCGTTTGTAAGCCTTGGGCAGCATCATGCCCTTGCGTGCCCGCAGTTCGTGGAAGGCGGTTACGTATTCATCAAATCGCTCGAAATTGTTCGGGTCGACGATCTGGCAGTCCAGGTCGAGCGCCATTTCCTTGATCTTCTTCTTGATGACATCCGGGCGGCCCACCAGGATGGGAATGCCGATGCCCTCATCCTGCACCTGTGCGGCCGCGCGGATGATCTTGGTCTCCTCGCCTTCGCCGAAAGCGATGCGCTGCTTCGGTTTGGAGGATTGGGCCTTGTGCATGATGAAGTAGCGCACGCGTGCGCCCTTGCCCTGCCGGTAGGCCAGTTGCAGGCGGTACTCGTCGATATCGATCATCTTGCGAGCCACGCCTGTTTCCATGGCCGCCTTGGCCACCGCGGTGGACTCCCACAACATGACCCGCATATCCAGCGGTTTGGGGATGATGTACTCGGGGCCAAACTTGAGGCTATCCACCCCGTACGCCCGCAGGACGTAATCGGGCACGTCCTCACGGGTCAGGTCATAGAGCGACTTCGAGGCGGCGAATTTCATTTCTTCGTTGATGGCCCTGGCGCGCACATCCAGCGCGCCACGGAAGATGAAGGGGAAACCCAGCACGTTATTGACCTGGTTGGGGTAATCGGACCGGCCTGTCGCCACGATCACGTCGGGGCGGGCTTCCTTGGCCAGTTCATAGCGGATCTCCGGGTCGGGGTTGGCCATGGCGCAGATGAACGGCCGGTCGGCCATGGTCTTGACCATTTCGGGGGTGAGCACATTGGCAACCGAAAGCCCGTAGAACACGTCACAGCCCCGCACAGCGTCTGCCAGGGTGCGCTTGTCGGTATCCACGGCGAAGGCCTCTTTATATTTGTTCATGCCTTCGGTGCGGCCCTTGTAAATGACGCCCTTGCTGTCGAGCATCATGATGTTTTCACGTTTAACGCCCCAGCGGATGGCCAGGTTGGCGCAGGATATGGCCGAAGCCCCCGCGCCGGAAATGACCATCTTGATCTCGGCGTGCTTCTTGCCCACCACTTCCAGTGCATTCGCCAGCGCGGCGGAGGAAATGATGGCGGTGCCGTGCTGGTCGTCGTGGAAGACGGGAATGTCCAGCATGCCTTTGAGGGTTTCTTCAATATAGAAGCACTCGGGGGCTTTGATATCTTCCAGGTTGATGCCGCCGAAAGTGGGGGCGATGGCGCGCGCCACCCGGATGACCTCATCCGGGTCGTGTGAATCGACCTCGATATCGAATACATCCACGTCGGCAAAACGCTTGAAGAGGACACCCTTGCCCTCCATGACCGGCTTGCTGGCAAGCGCGCCCCGGTCGCCCAGGCCCAGGATGGCGGTCCCATTGGTGATGACAGCCACCAGGTTGCCCTTGGAGGTGTATTCGTAGGCCATCTCCGGGTCTTTTTCGATGTCCAAAACCGGTACGGCGACACCCGGCGTGTAGGCCAGGCTAAGGTCACGTTGGGTATCCATCGGCTTGGTGGGAACGACCGAAATTTTGCCGGGTTTTCCCTTCAAATGGTGATATTCTCGGGCTTCTTCATCGGTAACTTTAGGCATATATCCTCCGCAGAACGAGATAGAACGTACAAGGCCGGTTTTATTATTGCACAGGAAGGGAACAGTCGATAGTTCCTTTTGTCACTTTTAAAGCGTACGCCTTACCTTATCCCGCTTATACGAAATACCAACTACATTCGCCCGCTTTCGTGTATAATAACCTTAAATCAGGCCGCAATTTTAGAAGAACTTATATGGAAGCGGTCACGGCTTGTACACGCAATTTCGGAAAATCCTGGGCACGTCTCTGACCCGCAATCAGGGCACCTTTTGGGAAGTCTGAAATCATTGAACTTAGTATGAATTCGCGCCTTACACCTGCTGGTTCAATTGAACATCAAGACAGATCCCAATCTCCAACAAACGGTGATGGAATTATTGCCGTTTATCGATAAATGATGTTGTCCCTGCGGGACGGGGAGCAGGTGTAGTACCTCCAGGTGTATTTTTCCACAGCCGTGGCCTCTTTATCAAAGCGGTCAGCGGCTGTGTTTTTTTAACCATAAACCTGTCCCTGCGGGGACCGGAAAACCGACATGCGCATTACGGCGATCGAACCTCAACAAAAGAACCCTCACCGGGTCAATATTTACCTGGACGGGGCTTACGCCTTCAGCCTGGCAAACATCTCCGCCGCCTGGCTGCGGGTGGGGCAGGAACTGGATGAGGCGAAGATCGCCAGCCTGAAATCCGCAGACGAGCACGAAGTCGTCTACCAGAAGGCTCTGCATTTCATCAGTTACAGGCCGCGTTCGGCGGCGGAAGTGATGCAGAACCTGCTCAAACGGGGCATCCTGGAAGACCTGGCGGAGGAGACGGTCAAGCGCCTGCAGGGGGCGGGGTTGGTGAATGACGAGGCTTTTGCCCGCGCCTGGGTGGAGAACCGCAATGCGTTCCGTCCGCGCGGTAAGTCGGTTTTGAAAATGGAATTAAGGCGCAAGGGTCTCAGCGATGAGACCATTCACGCCGTCATGGAAGAGCAAGTGGACGAGCAAACCCTGGCATTCGAGGCCGCCCGCAAGTACGCCCGCCGGTTGGCGGGGTTGGAGTGGCTCCAGTTTCGCCAGAAATTGGGCGGTTTTCTCGCTCGCCGCGGTTTCTCGTACACCATCCTGGCCCCGGTGGTCTCTGAAGTCTGGAAAGAATCCCAGACGGCGGACTCCGGGAGCACATCTGACATTGAGGAATGAACATGGACACCATTACGCTCGTTATCATTGCCCTGCTGACCCTGATCATCGGGCTGGGCACCGGCTATTTCATCAGCCGCTCGCAGTACGAACGCATCCGGCGTCAAAACCGTGACAAAGCCGAAAAGATCCTGCTGGAAGCCAACGAGCAGGCCCGCACCATCGAGATCAAGGCGCGTGACAATGCGCTGAAAGTCTCACAGGCCGCCGAAATCGAGATCAACCGCCTGCGCTCGGAATTGACCAAAGAAGAAGAACGCCTGCAGCACCGCCGGACCGAACTGGATGGGCGGGTTGAGCGGCTGGAGCAGCGCGAGCAGGCAGTCAATAAGCGCCAGAGCACGGTCGACCGCCGGGCCAACGAGATCGAGAAACTGCACGAACAGCAGATGGAAGAACTGCAGCGTGTGGCCAATTTGAGCCCCGAAGAAGCCCGCGGCATTTTGCTGGCTGAAGTGGAGAAGGACGCCCGCAACGATATGGCCCGCATCATCCGCCAGATCGAAACGGAAGCCCGCGAAGAAGGCGAAAAACGGGCCCGCAAACTGATCGCCGATTCCATCCAACGGGTGGCGACGGATAACGTGGCCGAATTCACCACCTCGCTGGTGCCGCTGCCCAACGAAGAAATGAAGGGACGCATCGTCGGTCGCAACGGCCGCAACATCCGTGCCTTCGAACAGGCCGCCGGTGTGGATGTCATCGTCGACGACACCCCCGAAGCCGTCACCATCTCCTGCTTCGAGCCGGTGCGGCGTGAAGTGGCCCGCCGCGCCCTGGCCAAACTGATCCTGGACGGTCGCATCCATCCCGGCCCACATCGAGAAGGTCCTGGAAGACGAGCAGAAGGCCGTCGACAAGATCATCGTCGAGGCAGGCGAACAGGCCACCTTCGACGCCGGTGTGACCGGGCTGCATCCCGAAGTGACGCGCATGATGGGGCGGCTCAAATACCGCACCTCCTACGGTCAGAACCAACTGGCTCACGCCGTGGAAGTGGCCAAATTGGCCGGCATCCTGGCTGCCGAACTGGGCGCCAACGAAGACACCTGCCGCCAGGCCGGTTTCCTGCACGACCTGGGCAAGGCCATGGACCACAACCAGGAAGGCACGCACGCCCTGCTGGGAGCCGAATTTGCCAAGCGTTACGGGGTCAACGCCCAGGTGGTGAATGCCATCGCCGCCCACCATCACGAGGTGGAGCAGGAGAGCGTGGAAGCCGTCATCGCCGAATCCGCCGACGCCATCTCGGGCGCGCGGCCGGGTGCACGGCGCGAAGACCTGGAAGCCTACATCAAGCGCATCCGCACGCTGGAAGACATGGCCACCTCCTTCAAGGGTGTCAGCCAGGCCTACGCCATCCAGGCTGGACGTGAAGTGCGCATCATCGTCAAGCCGGAAGAGATCGACGACCTGGAAGCCACCCGCCTGGCGCGTGACATCGCCAAGAAGATCGAAGAGACCATGCAGTATCCCGGTCAGATCCGGGTGACGGTCATCCGGGAGACCCGGGCGACCGAGTACGCCAAGTAGAGATGCCGGAGGGCGGGAGAAATCCCGCCCTTTTTTATAAAGCATGTTTCGTTTAATAGTTCATAAGGAGATAGGCCATGACAACCTGGACAAGCGACGAACTCAAGATGATTGGAACTGCAGAAGAACTGGAGATCGCCTCTATGCGGAGCGACGGCACGCTGCGCAAACCGGTGACGATCTGGGTCGTGCGCGTGGGCGACGGTCTCTACGTCCGACCCGTCAACGGGCGCACCTCCGCATGGTTCCGCGGCACCCAGACGCGCCACGAGGGCCATATTCAAGCCGGTGGGGTAGAGAAAGATGTCGCCTTCGGGGAGGAGACTGACCCCGACATCAATACCCAGATCGACACGGCTTATCGCAGCAAGTACCATCGCTATCCCACCAGTTATGTGGATAGTGTTCTGACGGAGGCGGCTCGCTCGGCGACGATCAAACTGGCGGCGCGATAGAATAACTTTTTTATTGAATTGGCGTTATTTCGGCATCTACATGTATATTCAGACATGAATGCGGAGGGTAGTTGTTCCTCGAAAAAAGAGGAACAACGAGGAACAACTAATATAATAGAAGCGACTTATTCATTGGGGGTTGTTTCTGAGGAACAACCGGAGTTTTTGTGCATTCATCCATAAGGCGGCTCCGTAAGAGAAAAGGTGGGATGCCGTAACGATTGAGCGCAAAGGCGGTTTCGGCATTCACGCACTTATCATCATTATAGCACAAATATTCTAAAACCAGCATCATCATAAATAAAGTATCCAGTTTCACCGTTCTTTGTCATAAAGATCGGCCCTTCCCCCCTTTCCCCCACGCATCCAACCGACCTCCATAGGGTTATGGTTTCTAGCCCTATCCAGTTTAAAGGAGCATCCATTGAAGGATCAAATGGCATTTAACGGTGTGCAAATGTTGGCGGGGATATCCTGGCTGGGAGAGAATGACCATATCGCCACCTCCGAGGCGGCGCTGCGCGCGGCCCTGCTGGACCTGGACAAGCCGCTGTGGGCGCTGGGGAACCACCAGTTTCTCGGCCTGGCTGCCTCCGGGAAGGCCTGTGCGGAGGCTGCCGGCACGTCGGTGATGGGGATGGCTCCGGCTATTTCGATGGAAAGCCTGGGGGAGGTGGATTTTTGCAAGACGTACAATACTCGCTACGCCAGTTACGCCGGCGCGATGGCGAACGGCATTTCCTCCGAAGAACTGGTCATCGCTTTGGGGCAGGCGGGATATATGGGTTCCTATGGGGCGGGCGGTCTTTCGCCTACACGCATTGAAGCAGCAATCATCAAGATCAAAGCCGCCCTGCCGGATGGGCCGTATGCATTTAACTTATTGAACAGCCCCAATGAACCGAGGCTGGAAGAAGGGGCGGTTGAACTCTACCTGAAGCACCAGATCCGCGTCATCGAAGCCTCGGCCTACCTGGCCCTGACCGTCCCGTTGGTACATTTCCGCGTAGCAGGGCTTGCCCGCGCGGCTAACGGTGAAGTCGAGATCAAGAACCGGGTCATCGCCAAGATCTCACGCCTGGAAATGGCGCAAAAATTCCTCGAACCCGCCCCGGCGGACATCATCAAGGTGCTGCTGGAGCAGGGCAAGATCACGCAGGAACAAGCCGACCTGTCGGCGCAGGTGCCAATGGCAGACGACATCACCGTGGAGGCCGACTCGGGCGGTCACACGGATAACCGCCCAATGATTTGCATGATCCCGGCCTTTTTGGCGCTGCGCGACCAGGTCAAGGCGGAACGGAAGTATGCCCAACCTGTGCGGATCGGCGCGGCAGGCGGCATCGGCACGCCGGATGCAGCCCTGGCGGCCTTCATGCTGGGGGCGGCTTACGTCGTCACCGGCTCGGTCAACCAGGCCTGCGTGGAGTCGGGCGCATCGGAGCATACCCGCACTTTGCTGGCGCAGATGCAGATGGCGGATGTAGCCATGGCCCCCGCCGGGGACATGTTCGAGATGGGCGTGCGGGTGCAGGTACTGAAGCGCGGCACCATGTTCGCCATGCGGGCGCAGAAACTATACGAACTGTATACCCGCTACAACTCCTGGGAAGAGGTCCCCGCGGCAGAACGTGAAAAACTGGAAAAGACGGTCTTCAAGCGTGATTTCGCTTCCATTTGGGACGATACGGTCAAGTTCTTCATGGAGCGCGACCCCCGCCAGGTGGAGCGAGGCAACGCCAACCCGCGCGACAAAATGGCGCTGGTGTTCCGCTGGTACCTGGGACTGTCCTCGCGCTGGTCGGCCAAAGGCGAGAAAGGCCGCGAGATGGACTACCAGGTCTGGACGGGCCCGGCGATGG
Organism: uncultured Chloroflexia bacterium; assembly: GCA_963847105.1. Taxonomy (GTDB): domain Bacteria; phylum Chloroflexota; class Anaerolineae; order Anaerolineales; family Villigracilaceae; genus UBA877. The sequence goes on from CAWJYP010000004.1 coordinate 345,872, forward strand.
GCGCCTTCAACGAGTGGGTCAAGGGGACCTACCTGGAAGCATCCGTCAACCGGCATGTGGTCGATGTGGCGGCGCACATCCTGCGCGGCTGCGCCTACCTGTACCGTCTGAGGCTGCTGGAGAGGCAAGGCATCCGCTTCCCGGCTGGGCTGCAGCAATATATTCCGGAGAAATCTCTGGTGTAAGGGATAATGTAAGGGAATCCAACGTCCCGCAGGTTGTTTTGAAGTCGAGAAGATCGACCAGAACCTGCGGGACGTATTATTTTAATTGCTTGCAACCGGCCTTACTTCACTGTTGCAACAGTCTGCTTCTTGTTTTGTGTTTGCCGGGCCACGTTGATCAAAACGACTGAACCGATGATGACCAGCGCCGCCAGCAGGATGTACCAGGTCAATTTTTCCTGCGCAAAAAGGCTGCCCAGCAGGATGGCGACCAGCGGGTTGACATAGGCGTAGGTAGCGACAAGTGATACGGGGGCATTGCGCAGCAGCCAGGCGTAGGCGGTAAACCCGACCATCGACCCGAAGATGATCAGCAAGCCCAATCCCCACCAGGAACGCAGGCTGACCTCCGTCAACACCAGACGGCCCCACTCGCCGGTGACGGTAGCGGTGAGGTATAACGCCACCCCTCCCGCCAGCATCTCGATGCTGGTACCCATTAACACAGATTTGGGCAGTTCCACGCTGCGGCTGAGGATGGAGCCGATGGACCAGAAAAGGGCCGCAAACAGGAGCGTGATGACGCCGATGGGGCTGGAAGTAGCGAGGGAAGACTGCAGCAGCGACGGTCCCACCAGTAGAACGATCCCGCCGAACCCGATCGCCAGGCCCACAATTCCCAGCCAGTTGGGCTTCACTCCGCCCGGACGGAGTGCTTCAAGGGCGGTCATCCACAGGGGAGCCGAACCGACGATGAGGGCAGCGATGCCGGAAGCGACGTTCTTCTCCGCCAGCGAGACCAGGCCGTTGCCGCCCAGGAGCAACAGTATGCCTACCGCGGCGGCGCCCAACAACTGCCGGCGGGTGGGCAACGAGTCACCTGCCAGACGCCGCCAGATGAAAAAGATGACGCCGGCCACCAGGAAACGGGTCCCCGCCATCAGGAAAGGCGGGATCGTTTCCACCGCATAGCGGATTCCCAGGTATGTGCCGCCCCAGATCACGTAGACCAGGAGCAGGGCAATCCAGATTTTTAATTTCATGCGAGTACCTTTTCCAAGACGATTTCCACTGAATTATATTAAATCCGGGAGGAAAGACAACCCAATTCTTGCTTTTCTCACCAACCGCTTAGGGGCAAGAGACGCCGGATCAATGACCACCTCTGAAATGACCCCTTATTATATTTGAAACCCTGAAAAGGAATGGTGATCTTTTGCTTCAATCACAAAAAATGTGGCACGAATTCGCGCCACATTTTTTATTAAAACCCTATCATCGGAGGATTCAGGGTTTTTCAGCCATGCTTTTGCGGATCCATTTTTCCACCAGGTGGGTGGAACGCAGGTCCGCCGGCGAGCGGGTGAAGCCCGCCAGGGTGATGACGAAATTCTTCCGCAACTGCCACCAGCCGGCCCAGTGCCTTTCCCCGCTTTCGTGGTCACTTGTATGCATCTTTTGCCATTTGGGCGACTCCAGCGAGGCATCTGAAAGCCCATCGATCTCATGGACCTCGACCTTGCGGGTATCCCAGCGCAGCCCCACCCCCAGGGCTTTCAGCATGGATTCTTTCATCGACCAGATCAAGTTCACCGCCGCCTGCCGTAATTCTGGCGGGTAGCCGTTCAGCAGAGCTTGCTCCCCCGGGGTGAAGTAATCGGTTACGAAGGCATCCGAACGCGCCTCCAGCTTTTCCAGGTCGGCCCCGATGCGTAGGTCCGGACCGAGCGAGAGAGCGCAGACGGCCCGGCGGTGACTGTGGCTGATGCTCAAACTGTCAGCCAGCACCGCCCCATCCGGCTGTTGAATGAATGGCGCACCTTCCACGTTGTTGCGGATGTCGAGTTCGCTGAGCGAATAGCCCTGGTAAGGAGAGATGCTCTGCACCAGGCATTTGGCAGCCCAACGGCCCAGCAGCCACTCATCCCGGCGCTTGGGGAAACGCAGGCCAGAGAGTTTCAGCAATTCCGGATTGGACAGGAAATCTTCCGTGTAATCCAGCGGCATTTGGTCGGCTTGGACCATTGTCCAGTAAATGGCAGGCGACATGAGGGCACCTCTTTCCCGGGAGGATTATTTAGCCGGTTCCTTGACCAGTTCTGCCAGCGGAGCCAACAGGTCTTTTTCGACCGAGACCGGCAGCGGGGTGGTGCGGTAATTCTTCAGTTCCAGGTACAGGCGGCCCTTGGAGTCGACCACGCGGGCGTCGAAATGCAGCCCATGCTCGGCGCTTTGGACCGGCATGACCTCGGCGTAAATATTGGCTCCGTTCACGCTTTGTTTGTGCAAGGTCAGGCTCTCGATGGAACGCGGCAACGCCATCACGCCGGTCTTACCAATTTCCCATATCCCGGCGGTCTGGAAGCACAACTCCACCAGGGTGGGCGTGCTCAACAGAGCGTGCTCGGATTGCAGGAAAGAGGGGAGTTTCTTGTTCAATTTACCCAGCACGGTCTCCCCGGAGAGCTGCACACCATCCAACACCTGGAAGGCCGGGCCGTGGAAATAGAGTTTGTAAATATCGGCGGATTTGACCGTGTAATGGCCGTTCCACTTGGGCGGATCAGTCGTGATGACTTTGGCGTCGATTTCTTTCTTCACCAGGATGACGTTGCCGGTGAAGTGGCGCATGGTCTCGCCGGCGCGGGTCTTCAGCGCCCGGGTCGATTCGAGTGTCACGTGGACGACCAACCCGGCGGCTTCACGGACGGCCTTGACGATCCAGGTGACGCGGCGAGGCTCGTTGCGGTAGAACTTGAACGCCGCCAGGAAGTGGATATCCTCCAGCGAACCCACATCCAGGTCGCCTTTGGTGGAGGCCAGCACCGAGCCGATGTGCCGTGCAGCAATGGAGAAGCCTTCGATACCCATCACACCGGGCAGGAGCGGCGTCCCGTCCATGGCATGATCGTGCAAGAAGGGTTGAGTTTTGGGATCCAGTTCGGCTTCTAACACCAGCCCGCCTTGCAGGTCAAAACTGGCAATGGAGCTGAGCATGGAATGGATGGGTTTGCCGGCGCGCAAAGCCTGGTTGGCTTTCTCCAGATCAAGGCCGTTGTTATTCGTGTTCGCGTCGAGCAAGGCTCCAAGGGAACCGGCGATGACAACCTCGCCGCGACTGGATTCCAGCTCACCCCGTACCATCGGCGCGGCCTGTTCCGGCGGGACCATGTCGATGCCGGCCATTTTCATTAGGGTAGGGATGTTGCCGCGGGTAGCCATGCCGATGGCACCCCAGGCGCTCCAGTCGATGGAGACAACCTTCATCTGCGGGTACTGATTGCGCAGCGCCGAGGCGGTCTTGCAGAGCAGGTCGTTTGCGGCGGCGTAATCGGTCTGACCCGAGTTGCCGAAGCGGCCCGCCACGGAGGTGAAGAAGACCATTCCGCGCGGCAGAAGGGCTTGTTTTTCCATGGACTTGAATAGGTTGAAGAAGCCATTGGCCTTGACCGATACCACCAGACGGAATTCCTCGATGGGTTTCATTTCCAGTTTGCGGCTGCGCTCGATCCCGGCGGCATGCAGGAAGGCGTCGAGGCGGCCTTCCGCAGCCTTGATCTTTTGGATGCACTCATCGATCAGGGCCGGGTCCGTCACATCGCAGGCCAGGTAGACGGCCTTGCCGCCCAGTTGCTCGATGATGCTCAAGGTCTGCAGGGTGGTGGCATTGCGCTCGATATTGAAGAGAGCCCCTTCCACCTGGACCGGGGTGGGCTTCTTGCCGTCCTTCGTCAGGCGGGTGATCAGGTCTGTCTTCAGGCCTTCACGGTCATTGGAAAGACGGGCGATATCCGGATCGTCGGCGGGGGGCAGAGGCGCCCGGTCGAGCAGGTAAAAGATACCCTGGGTGGCGCGGGCCAGGTCTTCCACGATGGGACGGATGATCCCACCCGAACCGCCGCTGATCAGGATGACGCTGCCCTTCTCGAGGACGAAATCCTTCTCTTTGGATATTTTCTCTTCCACGGTGGCGATGCCGTAGCGCAGGTCGTTTTCCCAACCGATCTCCACCGCGCCGGGGTCGCGCAAGGTCTCTTCGATCAGGTAATCGGCAACAACGGCCGCGCCGAGGCTCTTCTCGAAATCGACTACTTTGACGAAGGCCTTCTCGCGTTCGCGGGCGATGGTCTTGGCGAAACCGCTAACGGCTCCACCCATGGGCGCAATCGCGCCGCCTTCCACGTAACCGTGCAAGCCGCCCATACGGGTGGCGCAGACGAGGAAGGCCTCTTCGGGCATGGCTTTCATGATGGTGAAGAGGCTATACAGGCGGTCTTCCAGGCCTTTCTGCCAATCCTCGGCAGTCATCTTGGACAGTTTGGGTTCGACCTCCAGAGCCGGCAGGAAATAGACACCCGCAAGCGGGCCTTCCGCCAGCCAGGCGGTCATTTTCTCGGTAATGGCGGCTGAGTCCAGGTTCACATCCAGGCGCAGGACCTGCAGTTTCAAGGCGGTCAACTTGCGCGCCAGCGGGTCGGCGGTCTTGGTCTTGCTTTCGACCATCAGGACGCGTTTGCCTTCGGTCAATTCCACACCGGTGGGCAGGCACAGCCCCAACTGCGGTCGCAAGAACGGCTTGGGTACGCGCCGGACAACTTTTACACTATCGTCCTGTACTCCCAGGTCGGCCGTAACGACCGGCGCGGCGGCCGGCTCGGCGGCTTTGACAGCAGCCTTGCGCTTCTTCAGTTCCACTTCCACGAAGGCCATCACTTTGGCGAGGGTGTTGTAATCGGAAAGACGCAGATCTTCGCGGCGAGGGATATCGAAGTGGCCGCGGATGGCTGCGAATAGTTCGGCCTGTTTGACCGTGTCGATACCCAAATCAGCCTCCAAATCAAGGTCAAGGTCAAGGACTTCCTGCGGGTAGCCGGTCTTTTCACTCACGGCAGCCAGGATGAACGCTTTGATTTCTGCGGGGTCGGAGTCTGTGCCGGATGCAGCGGTAGCAGAAGAAGGTTCCTCCGCTATTATAGGAGCCACAACCACAGGTGTTGTCGGAGGAACGGCGACTACTGCCGCGGGTACGGCCTCAACCGGTTCCGGTGTTTGCGCAGGTGCGGCATTGGCAGAGATCGCCTCTTCCACGAAGCGGATGACCTTGGCGAGGGTGTTGTAGTCGGACAGACGCAGATCTTCGCGGCGGGCAATGTTGTACTGCCCGCGGATGGCGGCGAAGAGTTCCGCCTGCTTGACCGTGTCGATGCCCAGGTCGGCTTCGAGGTCCAAATCCAGATCGAGCACTTCGGTCGGGTAGCCGGTCTTTTCACTGACCGCGCCAAGGACGTAGGTTTTGATATCCTGGCTGCTGGTTGCAGCAGAAGCCGCGGCAGTCTGAACAACTGCAGGAGCGCTGGAAACTACCTCCGGCTGCGGGGGTTGGAGCGGGGCTGGGGCAGCCGCGGGAACCGCGCCTGCGCTGATGGCATCCTGGACGAAGGCGATGACCTTGGCGAGGGTGTTGTAGTCGGATAGGCGTAGGTCTTCACGGCGGGCGATGTTGTACTGCCCGCGGATGGCGGCGAATAATTCGGCCTGCTTGACTGTGTCGATGCCCAGATCGGCTTCGAGATCCAGATCCAGGTCGAGTACTTCTATCGGGTAGCCGGTCTTTTCACTGACAACCGAGAGTACATAGCCCTTGATCGGATTCCGCATTGGGTTGAGCCGAGGGTGTCGGGACAGGTGTTGCAGCGACCACTGGAGCGGCCTCCGGTTGAGACTGAACCGCCACCGGACTTGTTCCGATGGAGTCCTTTACGAAGGCGATGACCTTGGCGAGGGTGTTGTAGTCCGACAGGCGCAGGTCTTCCCGGCGGGCGATGCCGTACTTTTCGCGAATGGCGGCGAACAACTCGGCCTGCTTGACCGTGTCGATGCCCAGGTCAGCTTCGAGGTCCAGATCCAGGTCGAGCACCTCCACCGGGTAGCCGGTCTTTTCGCTGACCACCGCAAGCACGTAGGTTTTGATCTCTTCCGCTCCGGCAACAGGCTTGATTTCGACGGGCTGCGGCTTCGATTCTGCAACGATTGGTGTAGGCAACCACCTGCGGCTGCATGGTCAAGGTAGGCAGCGGGGCCGCTGTTGCAGCTTGAGTCTGAAGAGAGGCGGCCCACATGGTGGGACCCTGCCCATACTTCCAATTTGAGACCAGCGGGATACGGATTGGTACGCCCTGGTTCTTGATCCGCAGGGTGCGCTGAACGACTTCCAGCTCGGTGGTCGGGTAACCCGACACTTCCGCCAGCCAGCGGTCATAGACGGTCTTGTCCACCCGCTGACCCACGCCGGGAACTTTGCGCAGAAGGGTCATGGCGATCTGGGATCCAAAACCGGCGCCCAGGCGCAGCGAGAACTCCAGCGGATATTTGCCACCCTGTGAAAGGTTCAGATCGCCCAGTTCGGGATCGGGTTCGAAGCCGTCGACTGGATATTGGCGATGGGCGGGACAATGCCGAATTCGAGCGCCTTGACGGCGACCACATCTTCCACGCCCACGCCCATGGTGTGACCGGTGAAGCCCTTGGTATTGGCGATGATGACCTGGTTGGCCTGTTCGCCGAACGTATCCCGCAGGGCATGGATCTCGGCTGCGGCGCTGCCGCCGCGGGCCGGCGTGTAGGTTTCGTGCGAGACGAACATGGTTTCGGCGGCAATGTCGGCTGCGGGAAATGCCGAAGCGCGATTCAGCCGTCTGGATCAGCCGTTCCATCACCTGGCTGACGTGGTTGACGTTCAGGCGGGTGCCGTGGTAGGCGCTGTTGGCGATATTGCGTCGCCAGCACCTCGCAGATGGCGCGCATGCCGCGCTCGCGCACGGCATCTTCGGATTCAACCACCAGCGCGGCCGCGCCCATGCCCATGATCATGCCGTTGCGGCGGCGGTCAAAGGGCAGGGCAGCCAGGCGCAGGTCGCCTTCGGTGGTGGCGGCGCCGGAGGCCATCAAGCGAGGTGCCGATCCACTTGGACAGGCTGCCGGAGATGACGTCATCCCCGGCGACGATGACCACCCGGCGGGCGCGCCCGGCCCGGATCCAGTCTTCGGCGATGGCGACGGCATGGGTGGTGGAGGCGCAGGCGGCATTGACGTGCGTGTTGGGTCCGCGTGCGCCGATGTACTCGGCAAACTGCGAATGTCCCATGGTCAGCATCCGGAAGATGTAAGCGGCGGTCGAAGTGGTAATCCAGGCGAGCCTGTTCGGCCTCCAGCTCGGCAATGCGCTGCCCGACGGAGGTTTTCAGGTCCACTTGCTGGGCCGGGATGAGAGCTTTCCATCCGCCGCAGTTCTTCGATCTGGCGGGTGAGCATCTTGTGTTGGTAGAACTTGTCGGCTTCGTCGGCCATGCGGTCCAGCCCGGGGAAGGCCGAGGCGAAGATCACGCCGGTCTCATCTGCCAGGCTCTCCGGCAGTTTCCAGCGGTCGGGCAGGTGTGAGCCGGTGCTGGTGGGCTTGTATGCCATCACCAGGGGGATGCCGGCGTCGCGCAGGGCTTCGATCCCGGCAGCAATGGCCAACTGGGTGGAAATGTCGATGGCTTCCAGACGGTCCTGCGGCATGCCGAACTCGCCGACCGGGTCGAACGTGCCGCGCTGACCGGCCAGTTTGAGCGTCAGGTCCAGGTCGTCGATGGTCTGCATGATGGCGCCGGCCTCGCTCTTGACCAGGCGGGTGGGGCGTTTTTCCAGCATGCCCTGGCGGGTCTCGTCCGGCAGCGGCTCGATGCGCATATCGCCGTTGAGCAGATCGATCACATTGTTGTCATCGAAGACGTGCTTGTTCCGACCGGGCAGGCCGAGACCGGCTCCACTGATGACGACTGAACCGGTGAGGGGGATACGACCATCCATAATTTCTCCTTGAGCAGCCTCGGCTGCGGGGTTATTTTCGACAATGACACGTGCGCTCTCGCCGTGGGCCACGGCAGTGGTCACGGGGGCGACGGCTTGTACCGGAGCAGGCACCGTGACTGGTGCAGAACGGACCTCCACGGCAGGGGCAGGCCGGGCGGCGGCGCGGCTGGTAACACCCGCAGCGTACAGGCGGCCCAGGGCTTCATTGAAACTGGGAATATCGCCCTTGCGGGGGTGGTTGGTGGACATGACGCAGACATCCCGGTGTTCCTTGAGGATGTCGGTCGCCAGGCCGCTCAGGACCCGCTTGGGTCCAACTTCCACGAAGATGCGCGCCCCTTGTTCATAGAGCGTGCGGACGCCCTGGACGAACAACACCGGCGAGGCTACCTGCGCCGCCAGGATGTCCAGGATCTGCTCCCGCCCGGTGGGATAGAGCGTACCGGTCACGTTGGCGACGATGGGGATGCGGGGAGTCTGGATGTTCATGCGGTCGATGACCTTGCGCAGCGGCTGGCTGGCAGGGGCGACGATATTCGTATGGAAGGCGTGCGAGACGGGGATCTTGGTGGCCTGCAGTCCTTCAGTCAGGAAGGCCGCAATAGCCGCTTCCACCGCCTTGGTGGCTCCGCCAATGACGCTCTGGACGGGGCTGTTGATGTTGGCGATGACCACATAGCCGTCGATGGTCTTGAGGATGCGTTCCACTTCCGCCAGCGGGGCCGAGACCGCCGCCATGCAGCCATTGTCGGCCACGGCGACCTTGTTCATCTCCTGGCCGCGGGCGCTGACCACCTGCAGGGCTTCGGTCAGGTTCAACACTCCTGCAGCCACCAACGCGCCGTACTCTCCCAGGCTGTGCCCCATGACCATGTCGGGGCTGAAGCCAAACTTTTGCATCACCCGCAGAAGCGACACATGCACTGCCAGCAGGGCCGGCTGGGTGATGTCAGTGTTGCGCAGTTTCAACTCGGCCTGGGTGATGGCGTCATCGTTGCCTTCGACAAAGACGTAACTGGAGATGGACCGGCCCAGGATGGGGGTCATGACCGCATCGGCTTCACGGAAGGTCTCCGCCACGATGGGCTCGACCTTGCGCAGGTCGCGCAGCATGTTGACGTACTGCGATCCCTGACCGGGGAAAAGGAAGGCCACCTTCCCTGGCGTGCCGCTGCCGCGATAGATGCCCTGTACTCCCAGGGCCTGCCAGCCGGCGGGGGCGTCGTTCTCGAGGGCTTTCAAGGCTTTTTCGCCCCGGCCGATCAGGTCGCGGATGTTCTCATATTCGATCACCAGGCGTTCGGGCAGGCCGATCTGTTCGGCGGTGGGACTCAAGTTTTCCGGCAGGTGACCCAATTTGGCCTGGTGGAGTTTGTCACTCAATGACCGGTGCAATTCGGCGGCGGAGTGGCTGCCCAGGAATAGCAGACCGCGGTATGGTTGCGCCAGCACCTGTGGGGCAGGTTGGAACAGCGGCACTTCGGCCAGCACGTGCAAGTCAGCCCCGGGGAAGACCATCATTTCTTTCGTCAAAACGCCTGGCAGGTATTCTTCCATAACCACGTGGAAATTCGTCCCGCCGAAGCCGAAGGCGCTCACACCGGCGCGGCGGACCTGTCCCTGCGGCACGTCCCACGGGCGCGCTTCCGTGTTGACGTAGAACGGCAGGCTGGAGAAATCGATCTTGGCGTTGGGTTGGTGAAAATTGACCGACGGCGGCAGGGTATGGTGATACAAAGCCAGGGCCGTTTTCAACATCCCGGCTGCGCCGGCGGCGCTTTTGAGATGACCAAAGTTGGATTTGACCGATCCTAGCGCCACGCTGGCGGGATTGAGCCCGAAACGAGTGAAATAAGCGCTCAGGCTGTTCACTTCCGCCAGGTCGCCCACCGGGGTGGAGGTGCCGTGACCTTCGATCAAGCCCACCGTGGCGGGGTCCACCTGGGCGTTCTTCCAGGCGCGTTCGATGGCACGCTGCTGACCGAGCGGATTGGGGGCGGTGATGCCCTTGCCCTTGCCATCGCTGCTGCCGCCAATGCCGCGGATGACGGCGTAGATCTTGTCGCCATCCCGCTCGGCATCCAGCAAGCGTTTGAGCAGGTAAATGGCCGAGCCTTCGCCCATGACGAAGCCGTTGGCCCCTTCGGCATACGGGCGGGAGCCATCCGGGCTGAGGGCGCCGATCTTGCTGAACTTGACGAACGACTTCCACCCCCATATTCCGGTCCACCCCGCCGGTCAGGACCGCGTCGAACTGACCGTAGCGCAGCCCGTCCACGGCACTCTGTAGGGCTGCCAGGGAGGAAGCGCAGGCCGCGTCGGTGACGAAGTTAGGCCCGGTAAAATTGAACACGTTGGCCACGCGCCCGGCGATGATGTTGGCCAGTTCACCCGGCATGGTGTCTTCGTTGATGGCGGGGACGGTGGATTGAACGCCGGTGGTCAGGTCCCGCACCAGGGCCGCCTGCACATCGGCGGGCAGGTTTTGGAAGGCGGAGGAGGAAGATAGCGAATCGATATATTCCGGCAGGTGGATGCGGATGGTGGAGAGGTAATGCCGCTCGCCCGCCATGGCATTGCCCAGGATGACCGCCACCCGGTCGGGATCGAGCCGCCGGGACGGATAGCCGTAATCCTGCAGCGCCTGGTAACAGGCCGAGATGGCCCACTGCTGGGCTTCGTCGATCTGCTCCTGGATGCGCGGCGGGATGGCGATGCCCATTTTGATGGGCTCAAATTTGAATCCGCGCACCCAACCGCCGATCTTGCTGTAAGTTTTATCGAGGGCGGAAGGGTCGGGGTTGTAAAAGAGGTGGGCTTTCCAGCGGTCGTCGGATACGTCGGTGATGGAATAGCGGCCCGACTGGATGTTGCTCCAAAATGCAGCCGCGTTGGGGGCATCCGGCAGGATGGCTCCAATCCCGACAATGGCTATGGCTGTTGTTTCACTCATGCTGCTCCTGTTTCGCATCGTCTCTCCCCGTTTGAATACCATTCGATCTATTCAGGAGAGCCGATGACTTGACCTTTATTCGAATTGAACCAGTAAAGAACCTTTTTCCACCTGGTTGCCGGCCTGGACGGTCACTTTGGTGACCTTGCCGTCACGGGGGGAACGCAGTTGCATTTGCATCTTCATTGAACTCGAGCACGATCAGCGTTTGGCCTTTCGTGACCGTATCGCCCTCATGGACGGATACGTCCACCACCAGCCCATGCATGGGAGCCGAAAGGCAGCCACTGGCGCCGGCATCGTCACAGGCCTGGGCGCGTTTGCCCAGCCGGTTGGTAATACGGGTGATGATGCGGCGGCCGCCGAACATGTTCATCTGGCAGGTATCCGGCTCCTGGCTGCTCAGGAATACTTCAAGAGCTTCCTTGCCGCGATGCAGCAGATGCAGGCCGTGATGGTTCAACGGGATCACCCGGGCGCTTACATTTTCTCCATCGACGGTGTTGTTATTGCCGTTGATGTTGACCTTGTAGGTGCGGCTTCCGATCGTGACTGTGTAGAGAGACATGCTTCCTCCTCATGGACTGCCTCACCACCCGCGGGGACGAAGGTGGGGAGGAGAGTTGTTCACTTGTTCATCTGTTCTTTCCAGGCGGTCGACTGCCAGTTGCTGCTGCGGCTGGGTTCTGCTCCGGTGACCCGGATGCGCTGCTGGTGGACGTACATGGCGGCTGCCAGGGCAAGGTCGCGTTCCATCTCGGGTTCGGTGCTGGGCGGCACGTGTTCGAACGTTTCGAGATAGGTAGTGGTGACATCACCGCTCATGAATTTGGGGCTTTCGATGATCTGCAGGATGAAATCAATATCGGTGCTCAACCCGCCGACCTGGTACTCATGCAAAGCCCGCCGCAACCGCTGGATGGCGATGGCGCGGTTCTCGCCCCATACGATCACTTTGGCGAGCAGCGAGTCGTATTCCGTGCCGACGGTCATACCCTGGTAGAGGGCCGAATCGATGCGGACGCCGGGGCCGCCGGGTTCCTTCAAGTAGAGCACTTCGCCGGTGGATGGCAGGAAACCCGTCTGCGAATCCTCCGCCAGGATGCGGGCTTCGATGGCGGCTCCGCGCGGATAAATGATGGGGGGGAACTTGCGCATGGGTTCGCCCATGGCGATGGAGAGTTGTTCCCGCACAATATCCACGCCGGTGACCATCTCCGTGACGGGATGCTCCACCTGGATGCGCGGGTTGACCTCGATGAAATAGAAGCGGTTTTTGTTATCCAGCAGGAATTCGACCGTGCCGAGGCTGCGGTATTTGAGCGATTGTCCCAGCCGCAGGGCGGCTTCATGGACCTGCAGACGTAGTTCAGCAGACAAGCCGTTGGCAGGCGCTTCCTCGATCAATTTCTGCCGCCGCCGCTGGATGGAGCACTCGCGTTCGCCCAGGCAGACCACGTTCCCCAGCCCGTCGCCCAGGATCTGCACCTCGATGTGGCGGGCCTGCTGGACCAGGGATTCGAGGAAGACCGTATCGTCGCTAAAAGCCGCTTTGGCTTCACGCCGGGCCGCTTCGATCATGCCGGGCAATTCCTCCGCAGAGAGGGCCAGGCGGATACCGCGTCCGCCGCCGCCGGCGGAGGCCTTCACTAGTACGGGGTACTGCACTTTGGCCGCCATATCCAGAGGAAGTTCCGCCGGCAACGGTTCGTCGGTCCCGGCAATGACCGGCAGGCCGGCCTTGCGGGAGATGCGCCGGGCAGCCAGTTTGTCGCCCATCATCGAGACCGTCTCGGGGCGTGGGCCGATGAAGGTGATCCCCTGCTCTTCGGTGGCGCGGGCAAAATCTGCATTTTCCGCCAGGAAGCCGTAGCCTGGATGGATGGCGGTGGCGCCGCTCTTGCGGGCTGCATCCAAAACCGCCTGGATATCCAGGTATTTGCTCTTATCCCCGATGAAGACGGCTTCATCAGCGTAGCGAACGTGCAGGGCTGATTCGTCAACGTTGGTGAAGACCGCCACGGAAGGAATACCCATCTCCCTGCAGGCGCGCAGGATCCGCACAGCGATCTCACCACGATTGGCAACCAGGATCTTTGACTTTGTCATCGGGTCTCGCTTAGAGGGGAATGTTCCCGTGCTTGCGGGAAGGGGTGGGCTGGCGTTTCTCGCGCAGCATTTCCAATGCCCGCACAATGCGCTGGCGGGTCTCGGCGGGCTCGATCACGTCATCGACATAGCCGCGGCTGGCGGCAATGAAGGGAGTGGCGAACTCGGCGCGGTAGTTTTTGATCAAACGATCACGTTCCGCGGCCGGGTCGGGCGCGGCCTGGATATCTTTCGAGAAAATGATGGTGACGGCCCCTTCCGGTCCCATGACGGCGATCTCGGCGCTCCCCCAGGCCAGGTTGATATCCGCACCCAGGTGTTTGGACCCCATCACAATGTAGGCTCCGCCGTAGGCTTTCCGCAGAATCAAAGTCACTTTGGGGACGGTGGCTTCGGAGTAGGCGTAAGCCAGTTTGGCGCCGTGACGGATGACACCGCCGTATTCCTGGTCGGTGCCGGGCAGGAAGCCGGGCGTATCCACGAAGGTGACCAGGGGAATGTGGAAGGCATCGCAGAAGCGGATGAAGCGGGCGCCTTTGTCGGAGGAGTTGATGTCCAAAACACCAGCCAGGTGGAGGGGCTGGTTGGCGACAATGCCGACCGGGTGACCGTCCATGCGGGCGAAGCCGATGACCAGGTTGGGGGCGTACTCGCTCTGGACTTCCAGGAATTCCTTCTCGTCGACCACGGCTTCGATGACGGTGCGAACGTCATAGGGCTGCTGCGGGTCAGCCGGGACGACCTGGTCCATCTCGACGAGGGTCCGCAGGGGGTCGTCAGTGGGAGGCGTGTAAGGCGGAGGGGTCAGGTTGTTGGGCGGTAGGAATGAAAGCAGCCAGCGTACATTGGAGAGGAGCGTCTCTTCATCCGCGGCGGTGAAATGGGCTACGCCGCTCTGTTCGCGATGAATGGCCGCGCCGCCCAACTGGTCGAAGCTGACGTCCTGATGGGTGACGGCTTTGACCACTTCCGGCCCGGTGATGAACATGTGGGCGGTTTTTTCGACCATGAAAACGAAATCAGTGATGGCGGGGGAATAGACGGCGCCGCCTGCACACGGGCCAAGGATGACCGAGATCTGCGGGACCACGCCCGAAGACTGGACGTTGCGATAAAAAATCTCGCCATAGCCGGCCAGCGACTGCACGCCTTCCTGGATGCGAGCGCCGCCGGAATCGTTCAAGCCGATGACCGGCGAACCGTTCTGGCGGGCCATATCCAGCAGGGCGGCGATCTTCGTCCCATGGGCCTCACCCACCGATCCGCCCATGATGGTGAAGTCCTGGGCGAAGATGTAGACCACCCGCCCCTCCACCTTGCCCCAGCCGGTAATGACACCGTCCGTGAACGGGTGCGACTTTTCCATGCCCAGACCGGTGGCGCGATGCGTGACGAAGGTGCCCACTTCCTGGAAGCTGCCCGGATCCAAGAGCTGCTCGATCCGCTCGCGGGCGGTCATTTTGTTCTTGGCGTGCTGCGCGGAAATGCGGGCCTCGCCTCCCCCCAGGAGTGCCTCTGCCCGAACTTGCGCTAACGTGCTGCTCGATTTGGTCATAAATGCAATTACACCTCGAAGGTTTGGTGTGGAAAATGTCTATTTTGATGAAAAAAACTAACACGACCCTACCGGCTGTAGCCCGTACAGCCGTTCAACTTGCAGAACATTCGATCTCAAGATAAGTTAGGGCTTTTCGATGTACTCTATTACATTCGCTAGCCTGTAAAGGACATCTTGTCTACACATATTATTGGCAGCTCGTGAGGTAAAACACCCGTTTTCTCAGACGGTTACGGGGTTATTCGCCGACGAGTTTCCAGGCTGCCGGCAGAACCAGCCCGGCCGCGGCCAGTTTGATGGCGTCGCCAATCAGGAAGGGTACCAAACCACCCAGGATGGCGCCTTTGAAGCCAAGGAACAGGCTCAACCAGGCCACGCCGCAAATGTAGATGACCGCCATACCGGCCAGGAAAGCCAGCAGAGCGGTGAGAATGCGCCGGTCCAGTTGCCGTGCGGCCAGTTTGCCGATCAGGTAAGCCGCCAGCAAGAAGCCAACCAGGTAACCGCCCGTGGGTCCGGTTAAGACGGCCAGGCCGTGGCTGCCACCGGCAAAGACGGGCAACCCCACCAACCCGAGCAGAAGATAGAGCAGGAGACTGGTCACGCCCCGGCTCGACCCGAGCACCGCGCCGATCACGAGGACGGCGAAGGTCTGCCCGGTCAGCGGGACGGGGGTAAACGGCAGGGGGATCTTCACCTGCGCCATGGCGGCAACGAAAAGGCTGCCGGAAACGATCAAGATGGCATCCCGCACGCGTCGATCCAGGCGGGGCAGGCTGCGGGAAATGAGGGTGGTCGCAAGGGTTGTATCCATTTATTTCTCCTGTAAAGGGCTGTGGATATCTTCGACTAGCGTTCCTTGTGGCATATAACCCTGAGAGGTGCGACTCCGTTACGGGTGATATTGATGTTTTGGCATCAAATTCGGCGGTTATAATAGAACGAATTTTGCGGCTCTTGGTGAAGAAACAGGTGGTCATGAAGACGAAACAACAGGAATTTTGGCTCGGCGTGAGGGATGAGGCCCCCATCTTACTGGGTGTCGTTCCCTTTGGGCTGCTTTTTGGGGCATTGGCGATCAGTGCACATATCACCACGGTGGCAGCCCAGGCCATGTCTTCGATCATTTTCGCTGGATCGGCCCAGTTCCTGGCAGCCCAATTGATCGGCAGCGGCAGTTCCACCCTGGTGGTTCTGATGGTAATATTCGTGGTCAACCTGCGCCACGCCTTATACAGCGCCTCCATTGCGCCGTATGTGCGGCATTTGACCACCGGCTGGAAGGTGCTGCTCTCCTATCTCCTCACCGATGAAGCCTATGTGGTCGCCATTACGCACTACAACAGCGAAGGGGAGGTGAAGAACCGGCATTGGTATTTCCTGGGGGCGGGCCTGACCCTGTGGGCCTCCTGGCAGGTCAGCACTGCCATCGGCATCTTCATCGGGGCGCAGATCCCACCCACCTGGCCGCTTGATTTTGTCCTGCCGCTGACCTTCATCGCCCTGGTCGTGCCGGCCATCAAAGACAGACCCGCCGTGGCTTCCGCCCTGGTAGCCGGTGTGATCGGCCTGGTGGCCTTACCCCTGCCCTACAAGATCGGCTTGCTGCTGGCGGCCTTCATCGGCATCCTGACCGGGCTACTGTTGGAGGGAAAGCCGAAATGAATCCCTGGCTGATCATTCTCATCGGCGGCCTGCTGACCTTCCTGACCCGCCTGTCTTTCATCATCCTGCTTGACCGCATCAAGGTGCCGGACTGGTTCCGCCGGGGTCTGCGCTTTGTCCCGGTGGCGGTCCTCTCCGCCATCATCCTGCCTGCTCTGACCAATCCGCAAGGGCCGCTGTTCATCTCCTGGCGCAACCCGCAGCTACTGGCAGGGACGGTGGCGATCCTGGTGGCCTGGCGCACCCGCAGCGTCATCCTGACGATTATCATCGGCATGGCGGCGCTGCTGATACTCCAATTCGTGTTTAGGTTATAAGAAACTCCCGCCGCAATCGGCGGGAGTGCCATTTCAAGGGATATTAGTTTCCCATTTACAACTCCGGCGGAGCCGGCATGGCCGGGAGTTCCTCTTTAATCTCATGTCTCGGCGCGAGCATCCCGGAAACGATCAGAGTAAGAACCAACAACCCCAGGCTGACCGGGTAGACTAGGACCGGGTCGCGCGTGTACAGCAACCCTGCCAGCAGCGGCGCCAGCATGATCCCCAGGGCGCTGAACGTTTCCGCCACCCCGTAGGCCAGACCCATCTGAGCCGGGTGGATCAACGGACGGATCTGGGCATAGATCATCGAGCGGGCCGACCGGAAGCCGCCCAGCAGGAAATATCCGAGCATGTACCAGGGCAGACCCGTGCCCCTCCAAAGCAGGATGGAAAATACAGCCACCGAGACCTGCACCATCAGGAAACCGCTGCGGGCAGTGAACTGTCCTATCACCAGCGCCACCAGACTGTTGCCCAGGCTGCCGGCTGACCCGAGCAGGCCGATATTCTCCAGCGACAGGCCGCGCTCGTTCTGCAGGAAGCGCGGCGTCAGCGGCTGCGGCAGGTACATGACGAACATGGTCACGAGGATGATGCCCAGGAACCCAAGCAGACGTGTATTCTTCCACAGGCTGGCGGGAGGGCGGGCGGGATCATGCAGGTCCACCTTTTGCGGCCGCAGGAAGATAATATTGCAGTGGAAACAATGAAAATGCAGGCCGAAACGACATAGACCGTTTGCAGACCAAAGCGGTTGCCAATCCATCCGCCGCTGACAGGACCGAGGACGGCCCCGAAATTATAGGCAGCCGAGACCAGCGTCATCGCCCGTACGGGGGAGAGCTTACCACGGGCGGTAGTGACATAACTGTTCATGGGGGCAGAAACGAAGGCGGTGAACCCGTAGAACAACATGCCGGTCACGAAGACGGGCAGCGTGTGCGCCAGGGCCATGATCCAGGCCGAGAGCAGTCCGGCCACCCAGGCAGCCACCAGCAGGGGTTTGCGCCCGAGCCGGTCCGCCAGGTAACCGGCGGGGATGTGCGCCACCATCATGGCGAAGCCGAAGCCGCTGAAGACCGACGCGATCGTCATCGTGTTGGCGCCCAATTGCTGCAGGTAGATGGGCTGGAAATAGATGAACATGCCCTCTCCGATGCCCCAGGTGAAAAGGGAGACGGAGAGCAGGATCAGGTCGAGGCTCATGGGCTTTCAGGTAACCAGGGATTCTTTGGCGGGTTGAGGCTGGGACACGTCCCCGCGGGAGACACGGGCGATAAAATCCCCCGCCGCCTGGAAGACGACTTCACGGGTGGGTTCTTCGGTGATGACGTGCCCCCCGCCCGACACCCACAGCATGCGTTTGTCCGCCACGGTCAGCCCATCGTAAATACGCTGCATGCTGTCACGCACCACGTAATCATCGTCATGCGAGTGGATCAGCAGTACTGGCGCGGTGATCTTTGGCAGGGCGGAGTGCATCTGGTCGAGCAGAAGTTTCAGCTCCACGCCCGAGCGGAGCGGGTTCATTGGGTAGGAGACGTGCTGCTTTCTGGCAGCCTGGTCAAACCAGCCGCCGCCGGGCTCGCTACCCTTGGGCAGGTAGGGTTTGAAGCGGCTGAGGAAGCGCACCAGCCACAGCGGCAGGGGAATGGCCTGCAAGGCTGCCGGCGTGGACATGGCCACCACTCCCTTCACCGGGAAGCGGCTGGCAGCAGTGAGGGAGAGGATCCCGCCCATGGACAAGCCCAGCAGGAAGATTTGATCGGTGCAGGCATCGAGCAGGTTGTAGCCGTCTTCCACCGAGAGCAGCCAATCCTGCCAGCGCGAGCGGATCATATCTTCCGGCCGGGTGGCGTGACCGTTGAGGCGCATGCCGCAGACGGTGTAGCCCTGCCGGTTGAGGTATTCGCCCAGCCAGCGCACTTCCTTGGGCGTGCCGGTGAACCCGTGCGTCACCAGGCAGCCGATGCGGGCATTGTCGCCTTTGCCGGGGAAGAAGAATGGTTCAGCAGTTGGGATGGTCTGAGGCATGGTCAATTGGTCACCCTTCCTTTCCTGGATGCTCGACGTCAGCGATCATCCACGCAGGTTTCAATTTGGCGATCTGCTGATAGACCGGGCAATCGGGGTCGTGCGCGCCGGGCAGGTAACCCGTGCTGAGCAGCAGTTCCTTGACGATCTACCCGCCGGTGAAGACGAAGGTTCTTTTCAAGACCTGAACGCAATGCCTACGAGAAAGGCTTCGTGCTTTCAACGGAAATCATTCTCTAATAGGCAGACCGAGATTATTTCGAATACCAAGGTAGATACCTGGCGACGATTTACATCAGCGGCTCGCGCCGCTAATGAACTGTCGAAACGAGATCAGCCTTTCGAGCGCGCCGAACCGCTTTAGCGAAGCAGGCGAAGCATCCACTGGATGTGGTGTTGGGCAACGTTGCAATCTCTTAAGATTCATTCCGTTTGGCCCGAATTACTTCGACCTTAGACATTTCCTCATAGCTGTCTACTGTTTGCAAAAATCCGATATTCTTGTTATACGATTTGTCGATTAAATCCAAGAGCAAATCTATGTTTTCACATTGAATTGAATTTAACGAATGAAATTCAACTTTTATTCTATCTTGGGATGTGGTGTTTAGATAGCTAGATAGCTTTCCGATCAATCCAACAAGGATATCTGACAATTGGATCAGTTGGTTCGTTTGCGAGTCGACAAATGAGTAATTTTTTATTTCTGAAAGACCATCTAGGATTTTGTAACTTTGTACCACTTCGGCTATTAAGTCCTCATTATCAAAAATGTGCGTCGAATTTTTAAACATGTAGATAGGTTGCAAATAGAACTGAGAAAAATCTTTGATCAAAATAAAATCTTCTTCATCCATGACAAAGGGTAGCGTCTTCTTTTTTCTTGATTCTTTTAGTATCTGCCTAAGCGACTCTAGACCAAAATGAAATTCTGTGTCGTCTACATATTTTTCGAGTATGTCACTCAATTCTTCGATAAATAGTAGGACAGAATCTGCTTTGATGTTTGGGTATTCGAATTTATGAAACAGAGTTACTATCGAGCTAATCTCAAGTCTTGATAACTTATATAAATCATTCTTTAGTTTGTTGGCGAACTGAAGGCCTAGCATTTGGCTCACTTCGGAATTCGCTATTGCGGAGTCAACTATATCTACAACTGACCAATAAAGTATATTTAAACTTGAGTAGTGAATATACAAGTCATTGTTTTTGACAAAATTTAAGAACAGATTTAGTTTTTGTGATTTCAGACAGTCAAGAAAGTTTCCTTTAGCAATATGCCTAAATTTGACTTCTTTGACGGTTTTTTGTAGGTTGAAACTATTTATAAGCGGTTGTACATTAGGTACAGAACCCTCGTGGACCAATCCACCTAGCACAAAATTCTCTGTAAAGAGAGAATTGAAATCGAATTCTCTTACATAGAATTTTTTTATGTTGTTTGTTTCATCATAATAAAATGTGTACGTACTATCGAAATCAGCTGTTGGTACCAGAATCTTCGCGAGTTTTCTTATTTCACTAATGTCAAAATTTATCATTTGTTGATGCATCCTTCGTTTAGCACAGCCCAACGGATTGGTTATTGGCACGATTTGGAGAAAAAGCCAGTCCACGGCTGGTGGAAATGCCCAGCGAGCAGGAAAAACAGCTCAGTGCCCTGGTCAAGCGGCGAAAACAGGTCCTGGCGATCGTGGTTTCAGAGCGGAATCGCCTGGAAACCGCCGATCCATCAGTGCGAGGGTACATTGAGAGCAGTCTGCAGGCCCTTCGTGGACAACTGGATGAGTTGGATACAGCCATCCAAACCTTTGTTGAGCAAACCCCAGATCTAAAGACGAAACAAGACTTGTTGCAAAGTGTGCCTGGAGTGGGAAAGATCACAGCTTCTACCCTGACTTCGCAGCTGCCTGAATTGGGAAAATGCAACCGCAAGGAAATCGCTGCCTTGGTCGGTACAGCCCCCTTCAATCACGATAGCGGCTACAAGCGAGGCAAGCGGGTGGTGAAGGGCGGCAGAGCAGATGTACGAAATGTATTGTATATGGCCACCCTGACGGCTACCAGGCACAATCCGGTCATCAAGGTGTTTTACGACCGGTTGGTCAAATCAGGAAAAGAGAAAAAGGTGGCTCTTGTGGCGTGCATGCGGAAACTGCTCACTATCTTGAATTCGATGATTCGGAACAATACTACCTGGCAACCTACGTTTTCCTCTTGACATTCAAGACAGTTACTCAGCGGCGGACGGGCGGGCGGGCAGAACATGGCTGGGCCGGTGACATGATCATCGCGCCGCATCCCCTTCGGGCGGCGCAGACCACCTGTCCGCTGGAGCCGGTGTTGGGCCGCTTTACGCCTAGATGAGTCTACTTTACTACCGAATAACAATAACTGTCTCTTGGCTTATCGGTGATGTTTGGATGGACAATAAAACGCCGCAGAATGCCTTCTCTTTGCATACCTGCTTTTTCCAATACCCGCGCAGAAGCGAGATTTTCAGTATCGCAAGTGGCCCATACTCGATAGATGTTTCCTTGCAACATAGCCCAATCGATCACCGATTTTGTTATTTCGGTAGCGTAACCAATGCCCCAGTATTCTCGTGAAATCACATAGCCTATATCAGCACTATGTCTATCGATACGCAGTTCAATCATACCGACCAATTCGCCATCCGATTTACGAACAATTACCCAAGGGGAAGTATTTCCATCACTCCAACAAGCAATACACCTGCGAATAAATTCTTTTGTGATGTCAACATTTTCGTGAGGCCGCCAAATTAGATATTTTGTAACGATCGTGTCTTGGGCATATTTTTGGAAGATAACACTGGCATCATCCAGGATAGGTAATCGTAGAACAAGCCGAGTTGTTTCTAGCCTTTCTGGCGGTTTTGTCATAGTCGACCATTTCGGAATCGTAGCGAATCTTATTTTTCGCAAGAAGCGGCCCAACTCGTGCTAAGCGGATCGTATAATGGCTTTTGGACGATCCGTATAAAGCCCCAATATATTTAGGGTTTTATACGGCGCCAGATTAAAATAGAATGAAAAATTATAACATAGCCCTTTCCATGAGGTAAAAATGGATCCCAAAGCTCCCAATTATTGGATCAGGTTCGCGAGATACTGCGCGTGAAACATTATTCGTATCGAACGAACAAACGTATTGGGATTGGATCAAGCGCTTTGTCATTTTTTATAACAAACGTCATCCGAAAGAGGTGGGGGCAGCGGAGGTACAGGGGTTCATCACTTATCTCGCCAATGAACACAATGCCTACGAGAAAGGCTTTGTGCTATCAACGGAAATCATCCTTCAATAGGCGAGCCGACTTATTCGTTCTCCAATCCTAATGCCCGCTCCAGGTTTTCCAGAGTGAGCAAGCCCACATCAAACCCCGGCTCGACAAAGGGACGCACATCCGTCTGAATGTTCTTCCAATCCAGTTTCTGCAAACGACTTCTGACCATCCCCCGCCAGTTCGCGTGGGTCAAGTCCCCGCCCGACCATTTGGTCTGGGCCAGGGCGTTGTTCAACATGATCAAGTTCGGTGGCGGCCAGGTTGGATCGCTCAGGTACCATAGGAGATCATAAACATCCCTGCCCTTGGCAAAAGCCCGTTGAAGAATGGCGTGTAATTTACCAGAGAGAAGGGAAGCCTTGTCATGATGCTGGAGTTGGAGCAGAAAGAACCGGCGGACCACGTTGGTGGTCAGAACCGCCCCAGCTGGCGGATTGGTATCCACTTCAAGCTTGATCGCCAGGATTTCACCTGGCATGGCTGATAATCCAAGGTCGTACAGCAAACCGGGGAAACGGATGAAAGCGCTATGAACTGTCTTTTGGTCATTGACTTTCAATTCAACGGCATAGCCTTCCAGCTGCAGTTCCGCCCGGATGGTTTGCAGGTAAGCGCGGAAATCATAACGCCGCCGGTCGCCTTCCAAAGCAAAATCGAGGTCTTCCGAGAAACGGCCGTGAGTATATAGAAAGCGTAAAGCGGTACCTCCATGAAAAGCCAGCGGGATCATTGCCCCCGCCCGCTGTAGAGCGTTCAAGATACGGGCCTGCAGGTATTCTCTGGCCAGGTTGCGGCCATCCATGGGGGAAGGCGCCTGGCGTACCAGTTCGATCAAGGCATCTTTCATAGCGGTTCATACTCCTGGTTGCCATTTTTCGCCAATCGGGCAACAACTCCGGCAGCCCGGCGCAGTTTGGGAGAAAGGAAAATCTCAGCCTGGCGGTGGAGTTCGTTCAGATCGAGGAGTTCCAGGTTTTGCAGACGCAATTCGGTCAAATAATCGGAGGAATCGCCTCCAGGCTGCAGGTAGACCAGATCCAACAGAGCCTTCTCGGGTGTGGCCACCAATGCTTGCTCTTTTCCCGATAGATCCAGCATGCGGTAGCCGTGCAGGTATTCAGGCCGCATGTGCCTGAATTCAAAAATGCCCATTGGCGTCTCCCGGCGCCCCGGCCGGCCGGCTGTGATGCTCACCGTTGCATATACAGTATCCGGGATCAGACCGTAATAAGCCAGAGCGGATTGAGCGCTTACGTAGGATGCCTGCTGCATGAGGTTGGCAATCACAAAGGGATGCGGTTTGACTTTCTGATAGGGCGGGGCGATGGAATACAGCCCGCGGCGCAGTTGGTAAAGCTTACCTGCATTGGTCCAGCGGGTAAGCTGCAAGCGTACATTCTCAGGACGGACGGTCCCTGCCATCAGGAAGGCGCTTTCAAAAGCAGGCGCGTCTCCCACCAAATGAACCAAAGTATTAAAATTCATTGCGATATATTATCATAGTTGATAATATATCGCAATGATACCTGCACTTCCTGGCAAGTTGGCTTACAGTTGAGCTATTTGTCTTTATTTTCTGTGTCACTCGTACCGGGTCAGCTCCACCTTGCGCATGCCTCTCGTCCAGGCGGGCTGGAGGCGGGTGATCTGCCAGTAGACTGGGCAGTCGGGATCGTGCGCGCCGGGCAGGTAGCCGGTGCTGACCAGAAACTCGCGCACGATCTCCCCGCCGGTGAAGACGAAGGTCTGCTTGAATAATTTGGTCCACTCCTCTAGGCTGAGGGGATGGTGAGCATCCAGCCAGCCCTTGAAAGAACCATACTCCCCTCGAATCCCCTGGATGCGGCAGGCGTTCTCGATAACTGCCTTGACCTTCAGGCGGTTGCGGATGATGCCGGCATCTCCCAGCAGGCGGGCGACATCCGCCTCGCCATAGGCGGCGACGGTGTCCACGTCAAAGCCCTCGAAAGCGGCATGGAAATTGTCTTTCCGCTTCAGCATCAAGGTCCATGAAAGGCCGGCCTGGTTGATCTCCAGGGCAAAGCGCTCGAGCAGGGCCGCCTCGTCATCCAGCGGGAATCCATACTCAAGATCGTGGTAGGTCTTGTTGAGCGTATCTTCGGGGTGTTCGCGCAGGTATTCGCAATAACTTGGCATCGATTTATTCCATATGTTTGGCCCACGAACCATTCGGATAGATGTGTTCGGGACCCTGCGGGTCCACCTTCAAGGACAGTTCCTGCCCTACCGCCACATATCCCAGGGATTCCTTATCCACCAGCCAGGTGACCTTGGCGGGGTAGGCCGGGCTGCCGGGTAGATGCACTTCCAATTCCATCTCGACGCGGGCAACGCCGAAGGAACTGACCGGTCCCTGGGTGGACTTGAGGATGTTGGCCCAGGCCCACACAGCCCGCTCCTGGCGGGTGCGGTCATCCACTTTCTCCACTTTGGGCTTGCGCCCCTTACGCATGCGGTAGAGGAACCAGATGGTCAATACGATGATTAAAATTGGCAAGCCGATTGCAAGGATTTCCATATCCAAGGCTCCTCTCTTCAGATCAAGAAATTCAGGCAAACAGGCGGGCAAAACCCGCGTAGGGTGTCAACGGAAACAGGTCGAACTCGATCAGGCCGGCCTTGACCAGCGGTAGGCTCGCCAGGGCCTGCCGCGCTTCCTCCGTTCCGGCGCACTCCAGCATCAGCACGGCATTGCGCCGTTCGTTGGTCATATAGATCTCCCGCAGCGGGCCGGCTTGCTGTAACTCCCATACCCGCCGGGCTTCATCCTTGAGCAGCGGCTGGAACTTTTCCGGGGTGGCTCCGGGTAGTTCCCGTTCGATGGCGAGTATTTTCATGGTTCAATTCCTAAAAATAGAATAATCACAAAGGTCACTAAGGACAATTGATTACACAATTACAGGGTTAATATAATCCCATTTTCCATGAACTATCAACCATTAACCATTGATTATGCACTTTATCTTCCCCCACCCGCCTCAACTCGCGCGGCATATCGCTCAGGCATTCGACTCCATCGGCCGTGATGACCATGTTGTCTTCGATTGCGGACGCCGTTGCGACCGGGCAGGTAGATGCCCGGCTCGACCGTGTAAGCCATGCCGGCTTCCAGTAATTGCGGATTGTCACCGCGCATATAGGGATCCTCGTGCGCTTCCATGCCGATGCCGTGACCCGTACGATGGGTGAAGTATTCGCCGTAACCAGCCTTCTCGATGACCTGCCGGGCCGCCCGGTCTACATCGGCGCAGGCAGCGCCGGGTTTGCCGGCCGCGCGCCCGGCCGCGTTGGCCTCCAGCACAATCTGGTGTATCTTCCTGTACTCAGGCTCCACCTCCCCCACCGCGAAGGTGCGGGTCAGGTCGGAGATGTAGCCGTCCACCGCCGCGCCCCAGTCCACCACCAGCAGGTCGCCGGGCTGCAGTTTGCGCTCGGACGGGACGGCGTGCGGGTTGGCTCCATTGGGACCGCTGGAGACGATGGGGGCGAAGGGCAGTTCGGGCTCCGAGCCGCCTCGCAGCAGTTGCACCACCAATTCCGCCGCCAATTCCTTCTCAGTCATGCCGATGCGGATCTGCGGGAGAAGCGCTTCAAGGGCCGCCTGCGCCACTTTCACTGCCTTGCGCATGGCCTTGACCTCCTGCGCATCCTTGTGCAGCCGCAACGACCCGACCATGTGAGACATGTCGGGGCAATCCGCCTGGCCTGCCAACGCCTGGACGTAACGGAACTCCAGCAGCCGCAGGGCGCGCGGCTCCACCCCGATCGGTTGACCTTCCAATCCCGCGGCGCGGCCTGCCTTCATGAAAATATTCTCCCATTCTGCCGGGTTCTCTCCATACGGAAAAGCCTGCACTTCAAAAGGCAGGCCACTCAACTTGAGCATTTCCAACTCGGGCAGGACGATAACCGGCGCGGTGTCGGCAGTGAAATAAGCCAGCACCGGACGCTCGCTCAGGTGGAAATGCAGCCCGGTCAGGTACGTCAGGCTGGGACCTGGTCCAACTGCCAGGGCTTTGACGGGCGATCCCTGCAGGGATTGGCGTAAATTGGTGAGGCGGGTGAGAAGCATGGCGTTATCCTTTTGGAGTCAGGATGAACGGAAAGATTTTACTAAATACTAAGGACACAAAGGAAAAACGAAAAGAAAGAAAGTTTTTCTGGAAACCGTAGCGAAAATAGACAAAAATATTTTCTTCCTTTGTGAAACTTAGTGACCTTTGTGTTTTAATTTCTTTCTTTATGCCTTGTGGCTGCGTTTGACGATGGCGACTTTCAAGAACAAATCCACCAGGCCAGGAAAGAGCATGTCGATCCCGATGATGAGGCGATAATACCACGGCAGGATCAGCGTCCGGCGGGGATGTTTTGCCAGCCCCACCGTCCGGCGAGCCACATATTCTGACGTGAGCGAGAGCCACGGAGGTAATTTGATCTTGACCCTGCCGGGTCCGCTGCCGGTATGGTGTCCAAATTCGGTGGTGGCCGGGCCGGGATACAACCCTGACACCTTGATGCCCAACGGGGCCACTTCCCGCCGAAGTGCATCGGTGAAGCCGCGCACGCCGAATTTGGTGGCGGAATAGATGGTGTAATTAGGTGCGGCGATCCAACCGGCCACGGAGGAATTGTTGATGATGTGGCCCGAGCGGCGCGCCAGCATGGACGGCAGCACCGCCCGGGTGATCTGGATGAGGCCGCGCAGGTTCACATCGAGCATTGTGTCGATGTCTGCTTCAGGGTCGAGAGCTTCGAGCCATTTGAGCCGCCCAAAACCGGCGTTATTGAAGAGGATGTCGATGCGGCCAAAGTTTTCCAGGATGGACTGGATCACTTCTTCGACCTGGCCCTGCTCGCTTACATCCAGGCCGACGGCGTAAGCCCTGTCGCCGTTGGAACAGATGCCTTCCGCCAAACGGGTCAGCCGCTCGATGCGACGGGCCGTCAGGATGACGATGCAGCCCTCCTTGGCGAACAGGCAGGCTGCGTCCGCGCCGAAGCCGGAGGATGCCCCGGTGATGAGGACGACTTTGTCTTTGAGGGATATGGGCATGTACTGTTTTCTTATGGAGTGCAGGTTTCAGCCTGCATCAATCCTCGTCCTGCGATTGCTCTTCGGCTTCCTCTTGCCGCCGCCGCGGACGAGGCGGTTCCAGCATCACGTCCGGCGAAATGGCAATGTCGACCACCTGGTCCATGTGCTGCAGCGGGACGATCTTCAGGTCTTCCCGCACCTTCTTGGGCACATCCACCAGGTCCTTCATATTCTTTTCCGGCACCAGCACCATCTTCAACCCAGCCCGGTGAGCGGCCAGTACCTTCTCCCGCAGACCGCCGATGGGCAGCACCCGTCCCCGCAGGGTGATCTCGCCAGTCATGCCGACCTCTTTATATACGGGGCGGCCTGTCAGCGCAGATATGAGCGCCGTCGCCAGCGTAATGCCCGCCGACGGACCGTCTTTGGGGATGGCGCCCTCGGGCATGTGCACGTGGATGTCCATCCGCTCGAACACTTCCGGGTCGATGCCCAGACCTGCCGCCCGCGACTTGACGTAGGTCAGCGCGGCTTGACCGGATTCCTGCATCACGTCGCCGATCTGACCGGTCATCTGCAGGTTGCCTTTGCCGTCCAGCACGGCCACTTCGATCGACATGATCTCGCCGCCGTTCTCGGTCCAGGCCAGGCTGGTAGCCAGGCCCACTTCATCCTGCCGCTCAGCCTCGCTCTGGAAGAACTGCTGCGGGCCGAGGAATTTCTCCACCAATTCGGGGGCTATGACAGTCGGGTAGCGTTTCTCTTCGGCTTTCCAGCGGGCCACCTTGCGGCAGATACGCCCGATCTCTCGTTCCAGGTTGCGCACGCCCGCTTCATAGGTATACTCGCGGATGACACGCTGGAGCGCTTCCACCGAAAACTTGAGTCCCAGCCCCTCGATCCCGCTTTCTTCCAACTGGCGCGGGATCAGGAAGCGGTCGGCGATGATGAGTTTCTCTTCCTCGATGTAGCCGGGGAACTCGATCACCTCCAGCCGGTCCAGCAGCGCCGGCGGGATGGTCATGAGCGTATTGGCGGTGGTGATGAACATCACCCGGGACAGGTCGAAATCCAGCTCCAGGTAGTGGTCGGTGAAAGCGTGGTTTTGCTCAGGGTCGAGCACTTCCAGCAGGGCCGAGGCGGGGTCGCCGCGGAAATCCTGCCCCAGTTTGTCGATCTCATCCAGCATGAAGAGCGGGTTGGACGTTCCGGCCCGCTTCATCGTCTGGAGGATGCGTCCCGGCAGCGCGCCGATATAGGTGCGCCGGTGACCGCGGATCTCGGCTTCATCCCGCACGCCGCCCAGCGACACCCGCACGAAACTTGCGCCCCAGCGCCTCGGCGATGGACTTGCCCAGGGAGGTCTTGCCCGTTCCGGGAGGGCCGACGAAGCACAGGATGGGCTGGCGTTCCTTCTTCGGTTTGAGCGAGCGCACGGCGATGTATTCGAGGATGCGTTCCTTGGCCTTCTTCAAGCCGTAGTGGTCGCGTTCCAGCACGCGGGCGGCATGCTTCACGTCCAGGTTATCGTCGGTCAGATTCTTCCAGGGCAGGTCCAGGATCCAGTCGATGTAAGTGCGGATGATGCCCACTTCGGGAGCCATGGGCGGCATCTGGTTGAGGCGTTCCATTTCTTTAAGGGCGGTGGTGCGGGCTGCCTTCAGTCAGATTGGCCGTTTCGATCTTCTTCTTCAGGTCGACCAGGTCACGCGAGAAGATGTCGCCTTCGCCCAACTCGGTCTGGATCTGCTTCATCTGTTCGCGCAGGTAGAATTCGCGCTGGCTCTTGTCCACCTCGTCCTGCACCCGGCTGTGGATCTCGTCTTCCAGCTCGAGCACGTCCAGTTCCTGCGCCAGCAGTTTGTTGATACGCTGCAGGCGCTGGCGAGGGTCTTTCATTAACAATAATTGCTGCCGCTCGGTCAGGTTGATCGAGACCGCCGTGGCGATCATATCCGCCAGCCAGCCCGGCTCGGAGATGTTCATGGCGAAGAGATGCGCTTCTTCGGGGATGGCGCGGTCGAGCGGGACGCAGCGCTCGAACAGGTCGAGGGCGTTACGCATGAGCGCCTGGGTGGTCTTGTCGGCGGTGGTCGGTTCATGGATCACACGGGCGCGCACCTTCAGCACCGGCGTCAGGCGGGTGAACTCCAACACCTCCACCCGCAGGCGGCCCTGCACCAGAGCGGAGGAAGAACCGTCGGGCATGGAGAGCAGCCGCCCCACAGCCAGTTCCACGCCGATGGGCATAAAGTCTTCCGGCCCGGGGTCTTCCATCTCGGCGTCGCGCTGGGTCAGGCCGATGACCGTGCGGCCGCGTTCGTGCGCTTCCTGGATCGCCAGCAAGCGAACTCTGGCGCACCACGAAGACCGGCGTGACCATGTGCGGGAAAATGACAATATCGCGCAGCGGCAGGACCAGCGCCTCGATGCAGCCGCTCTCGTCCGGCGTCTGGTTGGGGACCCGGTACAGTTCTTCCGTGCGCTGGGTCATCGCCATGTTGAAAGGTTCGTCTTCTTGAAAAGACCAGTCGTTTTGATTCATGTTGCCTCGATCAAGATCAAATGGGAGCCAAAAAAATACATCATGATTGCACTGTTTGGACGTATTTCTCCCACGCAGTTTTTGCTTCAGCCGTCACGAACATGCTGCCGGCGGATAGAACAATACTACCATCTTTTGCGGATAGTTCCAGCCCGCGCTGCAGGGCGGCTTCGACCGGTGTGACTGCCTCGGCCTCGACCCCCAGCCCGGCGACGATTTCGATAATCCGGCCCGGCTCCAGCGCCCGTGGATGGACTGCTTTGGTAGCGATGACACGTTGCAGCCGGGGTTGGAGCGCTCGCATCATGGCAGCAGTATCCTTATCCTCCGAGCAGCCAAAGATAAGCGTGACCGAGCGGCCGGGCAAATAATCCTCCAGCGTCTGGAACAATTTCTCGAACGAATCGGTGTTGTGGGCCGAATCCAGGATGACGGGCGGTTCGCGCCGGACGATCTCGAAACGACAAGGCCATTTCACCGCCACAAATCCCTGGCGGATGTCGACGTCCGAGACCTTCAGCCCGCTGGTTTTAAGGGCCGCGTAGGCCGTGGCGGCATTGATGGCCTGGTGGTTCCCCAGCAGGGGGAGCGAAAGTTTAACGGGTTTCTCGCCTTTCGTCCATACCCGCACATCCTGCCCGTCCAGAGAATGGCGACCGGACTCGCAGAACACATCCCGTCCCACCAGGGTCAGGGGAACGTGACGTTCCGCTGAAACCTTCTCCAGCACCGCCAGGGCCTCATCCTGCTGGGGCGCGGACACCACCGGCACGCCTTCCTTGATGATGCCGGCTTTCTCCCCGGCGATGGCCGTGAGGGTGTTGCCCAGCACCGCCATGTGGTCGTAGGAAAGCGAGGTGATGACGGCCACAGCCGGGGTGACCACATTGGTGGCGTCCAGGCGACCGCCCAGCCCCACCTCGATCACGGCTGCATCAACCTTCTGCTGCGCAAAATAGAGGAATCCAATGGCGGTGGTGATCTCGAAGGTGGTCAATTTGGGGATGCGCGCCGCCGCCCCCTTGACCTGTTCGACCAAGTCCACCAGGGCGGCGTGGGAAAGCGGCTGCCCGTCCACCTGGATGCGCTCGACGTAGTCCTGCAAATGCGGCGAGGTGTACAACCCGGTCCGGTAGCCGGCCGCCTGCAGGGCCGCCGCCGCCAACGCGGAGGTGGAACCCTTGCCCTTCGTCCCCGCCACGTGGATGACCGGATAAGCCTTGTGCGGGTCGCCCAGGGCCTGCAGGAAGGCGAACATGCGGTCAAGGTGGAAGTCGGCCTTGGCCAATTCGGAGGATTTTTTCAGGCTATAATCGATATAGGAATAGAGATAATCGAGAGCCTGGTTGTAGGCGGTTTCAGTGTCCATATTGTGAAAGTATTGTATATCGTTATTCATTATTCGTAAATAAAATCCCATGATCGGTCTGCTGACCCTCCACCTGCGCATCCCCGGCTGCACCTCGCTGAAAGAAAAGCGAGGCCGCCTCAAGCCGCTGCTGGCGCGTCTGCACAAGGAGTTCAACCTCTCCGTCGCCGAGATGGAACTGCTGGACAAGTGGACCGAGACGATCATCTCCTGTGCCGTGGTCGGCAACGAACGGGTCCACCTCGAGCAATCGCTGCAGGAGGTGGCCTACTGGGTCGACCGGAACTGGCCTGACATGCAGATCATCGATGATAACCTTGAGTTAATTTGAACGTGAAACCGAGCCCAATCCTTTACCCATAGAAATGAGAGAAACCATGAAAACTTGCCTGAACTGCCAAAAATCCGAACAGGAAATCCCGCTGGTGACCCTGCAATACCAGGGCTACCAGGTTTACATCTGCTCGCAGTGCTTCCCCACCCTGATCCACTCGCCGGCCAAACTGGCGGGGAAAATCAAGGATGCCGATAAAATCGAACCGGCCTCCCACGACCATTAATTTTCAAAAGGAGTCTTCCATGCCCGACCCGCGTATCACCAAACTCGCCCAGGTGATGGTGCATTACTCCCTGGCGCTCAAACCCGGTCAGCAGGTGCAGATCCGCACCCACCCCCTGGCCGAAGAGTTGACCCTGGCCGTCTATGAAGAGGCCGTCAAAGCCGGCGCCAACGTGATCATCATGCCGCAGACGCCGGGATCGGAGGACATCTTCTATAAACACGCCTCCGAGGCGCAACTGGACTATGTCTCGCCCATCCGCAAACTGATCGCCGAGACTTTCGACGCCAGCCTGAACATTTGGTCGGAACACAACACTCGCTCGCTCTCGGGCATCGACCCCTCCCGCATGGCGCGAGTCTCCAAAGCCGGGGCGGGCATCAGCAAGGTCTTTTTCGACCGGGCTGCCAAAGGCGAACTGCGCTGGTGCCTGACGGTCTATCCCACCCACGCCATGGCGCAGGAGGCCGATATGAGCCTGAGCGATTACCGCGAGTTCGTCTTCGGGGCGATGATGCTCAACGAGGCCGACCCGGTCGCCTTCTGGAAGCAGGCCGGGCGCGAGCAGCAAAAACTGGTGGACTGGCTGAAAGGCCGCCAGCAGGTGACCTTGAAAGGCGAGAATATCGACCTGAGCATGTCGGTCAAGGAGCGGGTCTTCATCCCCTGCGACGGGCAACTCAACTTCCCCGATGGCGAGATCTTCACCGGCCCGGTGGAAGATTCGGTCAACGGCTGGGTGCGCTTCAAATATCCGGCCATCGAGTACGGACAGGAAGTGACCGACATCCAACTTTGGTTCGAGAACGGCCGCGTCATCAAAGAATCCGCCAGCAAGAATCAGGAACTGCTGACCAGCCAGTTGAACAGCGACGCGGGCGCGCGCACGCTGGGAGAGTTCGGCATCGGCACCAATTACGGCATCAGCCGCTTCACCAAGAACATGCTCTTCGACGAAAAAATGGGCGGCACCATCCACCTGGCAGTGGGATCGGGCTATCCAGAATCCGGCTCGAAGAACGATTCGGGCATCCACTGGGACATGCTCTGCGACATGTCCGATGCCGACATCCACGTGGATGGAGATCTGTTCTACCGCAACGGCAAACCGGTCATCTAGTAGCGAGAATTTCGTTCCATTTGTGCCTACCCTGCATAAATGCTATACTTTACTCAACATTGGAAATTCCCCTCCATCTGAACGTGGGCGACCTTGCCTTCATAAACAATGGAACTCAATCTTCTCTTCACCCTTGTCGGTTTCTTCCTGGGAGTGCTGGTCACCCTGCTGGTCCAGCGGGCCGCGCGTCGCCTGCGCATCAACGACCCGCGCCGGAAAGTCCGCCTGCAGTACCTGCACAAGGTCAACGAATGGATGGAGTCGTACCGGTCGCTCTTCGAGGCCGTCTTCCCCGAATGTCCGGAACTTATCCTGGCCCACAAGATGCTCTCCAATCAATACCCGCATTATGACAGGTCCGCCCCGCTCAACCTTCACCGGGCCCTCAAGGAATACCGCCAGTTGAAAACGAACCACAATGAACTCGCGGCTGAGGCCGCCGGTTCCCTGCAAGCCCTGTCCGACAGGCGCCTCGACCGCTTGTACGGCGTGAACAAAACGATATCCGCCATGCTGCAAAAGCTCCGCCTGCTAAAAAACAACACGCTCCTGTTCCCGGTCAGTTTTCCGACCGATATTCAATCCCATCTCAAGATCATCGATCAGTACCGTGAAAAGGTGTTCGATGAATTCCCCCGCCGGGTCGTGCGGGACATCGAGTGGGATAAACTCGACACCATCCCGCCGGACCAATTGAGCACCATCATCCACCCCTGCCTCAAGTATTTCCAGGCCAGCGAGAACATCTCCCGCGACCGTGAAACGGAAAGCCGCCTATTCGACGAAATGCAGAACCTCTCGTTCTACCGCATTGTCGCCAAAAAAGAGATCGAAGCGGTGCAGGCGAAGATCAAGCGGCAGGAAGAAAAAATTTCGGTGGCTTGACAGTTCTTCCACCAACGTTATAATAAACACTACTTAGTGTTCTGCGCTTGTGCTGGAATTGGCAGACAGGCATGGATGAGGGCCATGTGCCGTAAGGCGTGAGGGTTCAAGTCCCCCCAAGCGCACTTTCCCCCGAATTTCTTCGGGGGATTTTTATTGTCGCTAAAAAAAGAGAACAAAGCGGTGTAGGCAAAGATCGAGCCAAGGAAGAAAAGTTATCGAACACAAATTTTTGTCTATTGAAATATCCGAACAATCGTTCTATAATAGAATAGCCGCGTGAAGGCCTCACCCTGCCGCTTCACGCGCTTTTGTTTTCCCGCCCGGAGGCTCCCATGCCCGCCATCCCACCCGCATCCTCCCCCCTTCAACGTTTCAACGTGTTAACGTTCAAACGTTATATTCGAATTGATCCTCGAACTGATACTGAGGTTCAATTCGAATACCGCCTGTACTCTCGAAAATCTCCAATGCCCTATTCGTTCTCACCAAACACAAATTAAGTGACCTAAATTCACCACCACTCCCCAACGTGTCAACGTTCCAACGTGCTAACGTGCAACATCCTCCCCCATTCGTTCCTCAAACGAATGATTTCCGGCCTTTTTGTAGAGAGAAATATTCGTTCCTTTTTCGTTCCTCAAGATCGAATACTTGCCAACGTTCCAAGACCTGTCAACGTGAAAACGAAAATGAGAATATACTATGGATTAAATTCATCCTTCCATTCATGAAATCCTTTAGGAAAAATCATGGACAACCCCGTCATCCAAACCCTGCTCGCCCACCGCTCCGTCCGCAAGTTCACCGACCAAAAACCCACCGACGAAACCCTCCACACCATCGTGCGGGCCGGGCAGCAGGCCCCCTTCGCCTCCCAACTCTACAGCGTCCTGCTGACCCGCAAGAAGGCCCCTTACAATGCGCCGCTGTGGTTCACCATCTGCGTGGACCTGTACAAACTGGAACGCTTCATGACCCTGCGCGGCTGGAAGATCGTCTCGAACGACCTGTCCATGCTCTTCTTCGGCCTGCAAGATGCCGCCCTGATGGCCGAGAACATGGTCATCGCCGGCGAGAGCCTGGGGCTGGGCTCCTGCTTCCTCGGCAACACTCCCTACCAGGCCGAGCGCATCCAAAAGAAATACAAACTGCCGCTGCGGGTCTTCCCGCTGGTGGAGTTGATCATGGGCTACACGGGCGGAGGAATTCCCGCCGCGGCCGCGCTACCCGCTGGAATTCACCCTCTTTGAAGACCGCTACCCCGAAATGTCCGACGAGATGGTCGAACAGGCCATGAAAGTCATGGATGAGGGCTACCTGGACCAGGATTATTACCGTAAACTGAAGGCACGCATCCGCCTGGAGGATGGCCGACCGGAGACCTTCACCTACGATACCTATTCGTGGACCGAGCACATCTCCCGCAAATGGGGCCAGTGGCTTACCGATCCGCAGGAACTGCTGGAGCAGTTGGAGAAATGTGGATTTAAGTGGTAGAGAGAAGAAAACAGAGCAAGGAGCAAAACAACATGGGTTCCATTACCATTCGCCCACCGCAGCCGGAGCGGGATTTCGCAGAAATCGCCGAATTGATTTGCGGTGAAGAATATGAGATCACCTCTGCAGCCGCTCTTGGACGAGATTATGAAGACCAAAAAGACCAGACCATCTACTTTGGCGTTGCCAAAACAGAAGGCCGGGAAACTGGCGGGTTTCGGCTGGGCCTGGGCCAGTAAATTGATCGCCGGGCTGGGCACGTTCTACCTGGTGATAAAGCCGGAATATCGTGGCGGCGGGTTCGGCAGGCTTTTATACGCCGACTTGACTTCCGCCATCCAAAAGGCCAACCTGGAGAAATTACGCACACGTGTCCTGGATACATCTCCCTCCAGCCAGGCCTTTGTCGAACGGCGCGGCTTTAGAGAAGAACGCCATAATTTTGAAATGGTACTGGACCTGAACGCCTTCGACGACCGGGCCTACGACCCGCTCATCGAGCGGCTGATAGGCGAGGGGTTTTGCTTCACATCGATGGAAGAATTGGGAAACTCTGAAGAAGCGCAGATGCAGTTATACATGCTCAATGAAACCACCCAGCGCTCCACCCCCGGCCAGAACAACGAACCAGCGTGGACCTCCTTTGAGGATTTCCAGAAAAGCGTTTGCCAGTCGAACTGGTATAAGCCTGCCGGTCAGATCGTCGCCATCGACGGCACCACCGGCAACTGGGCTGCCATGAGCGCCATCTCCCGCTTCGAAGGAACCGATTACGCCTACAACCTGTTCACCGGCGTGGATATCCCCTACCGCGGGCGGAAATTGGCTCAAGCGGCGAAGATGCTGGCGCTGCGGTACGCCCGGAATATCCTGAAGGTGGATAGCGTCCATACGCATCACAACACGAAGAATCAGCCCATGATCGCCATCGACCGTAAATTTGGCTACAAACAATTGCGCGGCACTTACTTAATGGAAAAAATCCTCTGACACCTTTGGGACTTTTGGGACTTTTGGTGCCTTTCGTACCTTTGGGACCTTTTCTTATACGCCTCTAATAGCACTCATTTTCTGCCCATGCTATAATCGCCCCCTGAAAGGGACTTCCCATGCTTCAAAAATTTGTAAAAGCCTTCGGGGGCGACCCCAATAAACGCGAAATCGAAAAAACAACTGAAATTGTCGAATTGGTCAACGACCTTGAGGCCGATTTCGAAGCCCTCAGTGACGATGAACTGCGCGCCAAGACGAACGAATTCCGCTTGCGCATGGCCGAAGAAGTACGAGGCATCGATGACCCGGATGAATGCCGCCAGGTCGAGCAGGAGGTGCTGGATGAATCCTGCCGGAGGCTTTCGCCGCCGTGCGCGAAGCGGCCAAGCGGACCATCGGGCAGCGCCATTACGATGTGCAGATGATCGGCGGGATCGTCCTGCACCAGGGCAAGATCGCCGAAATGCGCACCGGTGAAGGCAAGACACTGGTCGCCACGCTGCCGCTTTACCTGAATGCGCTCACCGGCCGAGGCGTCCACCTGGTGACGGTCAACGATTACCTGGCCCGCCGTGATGCCCGCTGGATGGGTGCCATTTACCATTTCCTGGGCCTGTCGGTGGGCATCCTGCAGATGGCAGCCGCCACCGAGAACGGCAAGAAAGCCTTCCTGTACGACCCGGACAAGGAATCCCCCCGCGAGGACCAGGACGGCATGCGCCTGGTGGACCGGCGCGAGGCCTATAACGCCGACATCACCTACGGCACCAACTCGGAGTTCGGCTTCGATTACCTGCGCGACAACATGGTCTACCGCCTGGAGGACAAGGTCCAGCGCGGCCATTATTATGCCATCGTCGACGAGGTGGACAACGTCCTGATCGATGAAGCCCGCACCCCGCTGATCATTTCCGGCCCGGCCTCGGGTGACATGGAATGGTACGGCAGGATGGCCGTGCTTGTGCGTCAGTTAAAACCCGAAGATTATGAGGTCAGCGAAAAGGACCGCGCAGTTTCCCTGACCGAGATCGGCACGGCCCACGTGGAGCAGTTGCTGGGCCAGCCGCTGCGCGACCCCGACCGCCCCGAAGATGTGACCCCCGAACAGGCCCACCTGCTGGGCTTCCTGGAGCAGGCCCTGCGCGCCCAGCACCTGTTCAAGCGCAACAAGGATTACCTGGTCCAGGGCGGCAAGGTGCTCATCGTGGACGAGTTCACCGGGCGGCTGATGCCGGGCCGGCGCTGGAGCGATGGGCTGCACCAGGCGGTGGAAGCCAAGGAAGGCGTCAAGGTGGAGCCGGAGAACGTCACCTACGCCACCATCACCCTGCAAAACTACTTCCGCATGTACAAGAAACTGGCCGGCATGACCGGTACGGCCCTGACCGAGGCGGAAGAGTTCGACAAGATCTACAAGCTGGCCGTCCTGCCCATCCCCACCAACCTGGAATACCAGGCCTTTGGCCCGGATGCAGCCCTGGTGGAAGTCAAAGACCAGGGATGAAGACGGGTACGACTACAGACGTACTTCGCGCCGGCAAGCAGACGATGCGGAGACAGGGCAGAAAGTCCGTCTTCTGGCGGCGCAAGGATTACCCGGATGTGATCTACCGCACGGTGGAAGCCAAACTGCGCTCCATCGTGCGCGAGATCGTCCTCTATCACATCCAGGGCCGCCCGATGCTGGTGGGCACGACTTCGGTCGAAGGCTCCGAGCGGCTCTCCACCCGCCTGCGGGCCGAACCGGTGCGCCGCTTGATGCAGATCCTGCTGATCCGCCATGCCTGGCTGGAAAGCCAACGAGCGCGTCGAGGACGGGCGGCTCATCCCGGAACTGCAGCCGCTCAACAAACCGCTCGATCAACTGCGGCCCGAAGACCTGCGCCCGATGGCGAAGGAACTTGGCCTTTCACTCAACCCGGAAGATGCCGCCAACCTGAACAGCCTGCTGGATATCCTCGGGCTGGAAGCGGCGGACGATGCCCGGCTGAAGGGTGTATTGCAAGGGGGCGTGCCGCACCAGGTCTTGAACGCCCGCAAGCACACCGAGGAAATCCAGATCATCGCCGGGGCAGGCGCCTTTGGGGCGGTGACCATCGCCACCAACATGGCCGGCCGCGGTGTGGACATCAAACTGGGCGGCGACCTGGCCGACGAAGATCATCAACGGCGTGAACCGCGTCCTGCGCAGGGCCGGCATCAAGGATCCCTACGACATGCCCCTGCAGGAACGCCGTGAAGCGCTGCAAAAAGTGGACCCTGCCCTCTACGGCATTTACGAGGCCGAAGTCCAGTATTTCCTGCAATATCTTCGATGACATGGAGCGGGTGCGCGAGCTGGGCGGCCTGCACGTCATCGGCTCCGAACGCCACGAAGCCCGCCGCATCGACAACCAGTTGCGCGGCCGCGCCGCCCGCCAGGGCGACCCCGGTTCCTCCCGCTTCTACCTCTCCCTGGAAGACGACCTGATGCGCATGTTCGGCGGCGAGCAGGTGAAGGGCGTGATGGAGCGCTTCAGCATCGACGAGGATTATCCCCTGCAGGCCCGCCTGGTGACCAACATGATCGAGCAGTTCCCAGCACCGGGTCGAAGGCGCCAACTTTGACGTCCGCAAGCACACTGCTCGAATACGACGACGTGCTCAATGCCCAGCGCCAGCGCATCTATCGCCAGCGCAACCGGGTCTTCGAGAAGGAAGACCTGGCCGAGGACGTGAACGAACTGCTTGGCCCAGGAAGTCACGCGGCGGGTGCAGGAAGCCCGCTCAAGCGAGGAGTATCTGGCGACTGCTGGCCTGGTTGGAACAGATCCAGCCGCCCTTCAAAACACCCGAAGGTATATTCCCGTCCTTTACCTACAAATTGCTGCTGGATGAACTTGATGCCGGCCAGTCTGACCTGCGCACGGCGCTGCACGACCTGGCTTCCCGCACCATCCAGGCGGACCAGGACCATTTCCTAAACGCAACGATGGACATGATCGAGCGGGCCGGCGAGGACCTCGAAGAATCAGATCGCCGAGCGGACCGAGGCGATCGACACCGCCCTGGACGGGCTGGCCGACGGCCTCGAAACCGAGGAACGCCGCCCGAATGTCATCCTGGACGAATTCTCCGGGATGGCGCGGGTTCCGTTCAAACTGGACTCCACCCAGTTGACCCAACTCGTGAACGACCCTAAAGACCTGCAAGAGGTCTTGCACGACCAGATCCATGCCTATATCACTTCCACCTCCATTATGCGCCTGTCCAACACCATCGAGTTCCGCCTGGGTGAACCGCTCGGGCTGGACACGGCTTCCATGCAGGGAATGGACTGGGAAGATGTCACCAATGAGGTCGAAGAACACGTGCGGCAAGGCCTGGCTGCCCGCCAGGAAAAATTGATCGGGCCGGAAGGCCAGATCACACGTGACCTGAACATGGCCATCGAACGCATCGACCAACCCGACGAGCAGGGCAAACTGCGCTTGCTCGGACTGATGGCGCAGGGGACCTCCACCTCCTTCGACGCCCGCACCCACCGGCAGGTGCGGCAGGTCTTTACCCGCCTGCAGTATGTCCACCTGGCAGGCGAGATCCTGCGTACCTCCAACTCGGAAGATTTGGAAGCGGAGGTACTTGAGCATTTGCAGGCTGCCCAGGCGGCTCAACGCCGCGCCTGGGGCGAAAGCGAACGCATCCGCCTGGGAGATGGCGGGCGCAGCGAACCGGACAAGGTGGAAGAACTGGGCCGCAACATCCAGAACCAGATCTACCGGCAGGTGCTGCTGGGAGCCATCACCGAGTTGTGGGTGGAGTACCTCACCCGCGTGGAAGCCCTGCGCATTTCCGTGGGGCTGGAAGCCTATGCCCAGGCCGATCCGCTGGTAAAATATAAGGGTCAGGCTTCGATCATGTTCCAGGATCTTCTGGCCGATATCCGCTCGGCGGTCATCGGCAGGATCTTTCTGTACCAGCCGCGAGCAGCCGCGGCACAGCAGGAGGGCGGCACGGATTCAAAAGCCCGCCTGGAGCAAGGTGAGAAGGCTGAAACCGCTCCGGCGCCCGTTCAACCGCAGAACACGGATAAAAAGAGAAAGCGTCACCGACACTAGGCCATGGAAAACTCAGGAAATTACTACCATGCGCTGCCCAAGGTGGAACTTCATCGACATCTTGAAGGCTCCCTGCGTCTTCGGACCATGCTGGAGATTGCCCGCACGGGCGGGTTGAGCGTGCCGGTCAATACCGGGCCGTTGAGCAACCTGGTCCAGATCCAAAAAACCGAGCCATCCACCTATCAAAATTTCCTGGCCAAGTTTTCCACGCTGCGAATGTTCTACCGTTCCCCCGAAGTGATCGACCGCATCACCCGTGAGGCCATTGAAGACGCGGCCGATGATAACGTCCGCTACCTGGAACTGCGTTTCACCCCCGTAGCCCTCAGCCGGGCAGAGCATTTTTCCCTCGGCGATGTGATGGACTGGGTCTGCGAGAGCGCCAGGTCAGCCGCCCAGGAATTCGGGTTGAAAGTTGGCCTGATCGTCTCTGTCAACCGCCACGAGACCCTCGAACTGGCCGAAGAAGTGATCGGCCTGGCTGCCGACCGGATCGACCATGGTCTGGTAGGCGTGGACCTGGCCGGGAACGAGGCGGAATTCCCCGCCCAACCATTTTCAGCGGTTTTCCGGGAGGCGCAGCAGTGTGGCCTGAAAGCCACCATCCACGCCGGGGAATGGGGCGGCGCCGCCAATGTCCGTGAGGCCATGGAGATTTTCCACGCAGACCGCATCGGTCATGGTGTGCGGGTGCTGGAGGATGCTTCCACTGTGGCATTGGCGCATGAGCGCGGCATACCCTTCGAAGTCTGCATCACCAGCAATTGCCAGACCGGCGTCATCCCCACCTGCTCCATCCATCCGCTCATGCAAATGCTGGACGACGGCCTTTACATCACCATCGGCACAGATGATCCCTCCATTTCACAGATCACCCTCAGCGACGAATATCAGCGTGCTTGCGAGGAATTGAAGATGCCGCAGATCACGCTCAAAGAACGCATCCTGGCGGCTGCCAGGGCCAGTTTCCTGCCCGAACTGGATCGCCGGCAATTGATCGCCGACCTTGAAAAAGAACTTAACTGATTCCCACCTCTATTCATGCCTGCCCTGTGTTCTTCAGGGCCTGCCGCGGAAATATTTCGGCAGGCATCCCGATTTTATACAAGGCGTTTGAATAATTTTTTGGAGCAAAAATGAACAACGATCTGTTTCGATCCCGCAGTCTTTTTAAGGTCGGGAATTCCCAATTTGTCATGTACCGGCTGGATGCACTGGAAAAAGCCGGTCTGGTAAAACTGGCCCGCCTGCCTTATTCCATCCGTATCATGCTCGAAGCCGCCCTGCGCCAGTGCAATGACAGGGAGATCAAGCAGGAAGATGTGAAGAACATCGCCGGCTGGGAGGCCAGGAAGTCCCGCCCGGGCATTCCTTTCCTGCCCGCCCGCGTTATCATGCAGGATTTTTCTGGCCTGCCCGCAGTGGTGGACCTGGCGGCATTGCGGACCGCCGTTGCGCGCCTGGGAGGCGATCCTTCTTGCATCAACCCGCTCGTGCCGGTGGACCTGGTTATCGATCACTCCGTCCAGGTGGATTTCTTTGCCGGCGCGGACGCCCTGCAGCGCAATGCCGAGATGGAGTTCTTGCGCAACCGGGAACGCTATGAGTTCCTCAAGTGGGGCCAGAAGGTTTTCTCCAACTTCCGGGTCGTCCCACCCATGACCGGCATCATCCACCAGATCAACCTGGAATACCTGGCCCAGGGTGTAATGACCAAAAAAGAAGGCGACGAGACCGTGGCCTTCCCCGATACAGTTATTGGCACTGATTCGCATACCACCATGATCAACGGCCTGGGGGTGGTCGGCTGGGGCGTCGGCGGCATCGAAGCCGAGGCGGTCATGCTGGGCCAACCGATGGACCTGCTCCTGCCGGACGTGGTTGGTTTCAACCTGCATGGCAAACTGAGAGAAGGCGTCACCGCCACCGACCTGGTCCTCACCGTCACACAGATGCTGCGCAAAAAAGGCGTGGTGGATAAGTTTGTCGAATTCTTCGGCAGCGGCCTGGACAGCATGTCCCTGCCCGACCGGGCGCTGGTCGCCAACATGTCTCCGGAATACGGGGCTACCATGGGCTATTTCCCGGTGGATGGCGAAACCCTGCGGTATCTGCGCCAGAGCGGACGGTCGAACGAGCAGGTGGCCTTGGTGGAGGCCTATTTCAAGGAACAGGGCCTCTTCAGGGAGGTTGCCAGCCCGCAGCCCGAATATACCGACACGCTCGAACTGGACCTGGCTTCGGTTGTGCCCTCGCTGGCGGGTCCCAAACGCCCGCAGGACCGGGTAGCATTGGATGAAATGAAGACCGTTTTCCAGAAAGCGCTGACCGCGCCGGTGAAGGAACGCGGCTACGACCTGAAACCCGAGGCGGTGGTACGAAAAGCCAAAGTAGGGACGAACGGCGGTTCCTATGAGATCGGACACGGGGCGGTGGTCATTGCCGCCATCACCTCCTGCACCAACACCTCCAACCCCTCCGTCATGGTGGCAGCCGGCTTGCTGGCAAAGAAAGCCGCCGAAAAAGGCTTGAGCGTAAAACCCTTCGTGAAGACCAGCCTCGCGCCCGGTTCACGCGTGGTGACCGAATACCTGAACAAGGCCGGATTGATCGAGCCGCTGGTCAAATTGGGCTTCAATGTGGTCGGCTACGGCTGCACCACCTGCATCGGCAACAGCGGGCCTCTGCCGGGTGAGGTTGCCAAAGCCGTCAGCAGCTCGGACCTGGTGGCAGCGGCGGTCATTTCAGGCAACCGCAACTTCGAAGGGCGCGTCCACCCGCTGGTCAAGGCCAACTACCTGGCCTCGCCGCCGCTGGTGGTGGCCTACGCCCTGGCCGGAACAGTGGACATCGACCTGACTACCGAACCGCTCGGCATGGGCACGGATGGGCCGGTCTATCTCAAGGATATCTGGCCGACCACGCTCGAAGTGGCCGAACTGGTTGGCAGCAGCGTCAACAAGACCATGTTTACGGATCGTTATTCGAGCGTATTCGAAGGTTCATCGATGTGGAAAGACATCAAAGTCTCCGGCGGCGACCTGTTCGAGTGGGACGAAACCTCCACGTATATTCATCACCCGCCCTTCTTCCAGCAAGTGAGCCGCGGAGTTCCCTCGATACAGCCGATCACGGGCGCTCGCGTACTGGCCCTGTTGGGTGATTCGATCACCACCGACCACATTTCCCCGGCAGGCAACATCGCCATCGACAGCCCCGCCGGTCAATTCTTGCAGGCAAAAGGCATCCAGCCGCGCGATTTCAATTCCTACGGAGCACGCCGCGGCAACGACCTGGTCATGGCTCGCGGCACCTTTGCCAACATCCGCCTAAAGAACTTGCTCACCCCCGGCGTGGAAGGCGGCGTCACCGTCTATTTTGATGGAGATGGAACGGAACAAGCCCGGAAAACGTCCATTTTCGAGGCAGCCATGAAATACCAGGAAAAGGGGATCCCGACCATCATCCTGGCAGGCAAGGAATATGGAACCGGGTCCAGCCGCGACTGGGCCGCCAAAGGCGCGCTGATGCTGGGTGTGCGGGCGGTCATTGCCGAATCCTTCGAACGCATCCACCGGTCAAACCTGGTGGGCATGGGCGTGCTGCCCTTGCGCTTCGTCGAGGGACAGAACGCCGAAACCCTCGGGCTGACTGGCAGGGAAGTGTTCGAGATCGAAGGGTCTGGGCGATGGCATGGCTCCCCAATCCATCCTGACCGTGAAAGCCGCTCAACCGGGTGGGAAGGTCATCGCCTTCAAGGCCCAAGCGCTATT
Organism: uncultured Chloroflexia bacterium; assembly: GCA_963847105.1. Classification (GTDB taxonomy): domain Bacteria; phylum Chloroflexota; class Anaerolineae; order Anaerolineales; family Villigracilaceae; genus UBA877. The sequence goes on from CAWJYP010000004.1 coordinate 389,746, forward strand.
GAACACCGATATCGAAGTGAATTACTATCGCAATGGAGGCATCCTCCATACGGTCTTGCGCAATTTGGTGGGATGATCATCAACAGGGCACAGGATTGACACTTCCCGTGCCCTGTTTTTTTATTGGCAGCCTTCTCGAATCCGAGCGCGCTCATTTTGACTTTCCGGGGTTTTAACGAGTAATTATCAAATCCATCGAATGCTTATATACCACCTGATTATCAGCATTATCGGCTATACTGGAACAATAATTTCCTGAAGTGGAGAATTGAATACGATGATACAAAAGGGCCTGTATTTCATGGCGTGGGGTTTCCTGTGGTTGTTCGCCCAGGTATTACTTAAATTTTCCATTCGCAGGCATATAAAATTGCCGCTAGGCTCGAAGATATTCGTCTCGAACCATCCCAGTGCTACCGACCCTTTTATGATCCACATCATCACGCGCCACCAGATGAATGTGCTCATCACGGAAAAGGCTTTTACAGTGCCCCTTTTCGGTTCCTTCCTGCGGAAAGTCAGGCAGATCCCGGTACCGTTGAAGCAGGGCAGCCTCGCTTTGGACCAGGCCGGTGAATTTCTACAGGATGGCCGCTCGGTTGCCATCTTCATTGAAGGCGCCATCAGCCCGGTGGACGGGAGTTTCCTGCCGCCGCGGACCGGCGCAGCCCGCCTCGCGCTCAAGAGCGGTGCGCCGGTCATCCCGGTGGGAATTTCCCTCCGTCATGACAATTGCACTCCCATCCGCTCCAAGATCGATGGGGCTGATGCTCAAGCAAATTGGTATTTACACGGGCCTTATGCTATTACCGTGGGGAAACCGATGGTCTTCGAAGGGGATTGCGAAGACCGCCAACACGTCCGCAATGTGACCGAAACGATCATGGAGCAGATCCGCGCCCTGGCGGAGGAAAGCAAGGGTCGCCTGCGAAAGTCGAAATCCCTCCCGATTTTGCTTTAATTCGGATATTTCAACGATGAATCCATCGACCTGGCTCTATTAAGCCGGGTCGATTGTCTTTTAACATCCGTATGCGCCGGATAGTTATAATTTCCTTCGTCGGGAGAACAAAAAGACCCGCTTCTCCCGAAGCGGGTCCGATGAGAGTGGACTAGTGCTGCTTTGTTTTTTCGAAGAACTCGTCCTGCAGGCGCTTGGTCTTCTTGTCTTCCTTAATCGCCTTGACAACCTTCGCCAGCGCCTGGGAACGATCCGCCAGCCAACGTTCGCCTTTCGCAACAGTGGCAGGCCTTCCATCACCGCAGTAATGGGTGGGGTGATCGGCGTACCACCAAATGCCCACGTCGGTACCCATGTCGCGCAGGGACTTCAGCCGCTCCTGTGGCATGCCTTCGTTGTTAGTCGGCAGAGCCTCGCTGCGGACCAGGTCCGGGCGAATGGACATGATCATGCTGGTTTCCCGCTCCCCCGCGTGACCGTCCACGGTGGTCTCCCACTGGGCTGCGGTGGCGGGATCTTCGCTGATATAGGAAGGCTGGGCTACATAGACAACATAGTCCCGCGGCGAGGCCAGCTGTATCTGGGCGAAATAATGGATCAGGTTGTCGTTGCCGCCGTGCGCATTGACGATGACGATCTTTTTAAGACCGTTTCTCGCAATCTCGCGGCAGGTATTCTCCAGCAGGCGGATGAGCAATTCCGGCTCGATGCCGATAGTACCGGGCATGTGCCGGGCCTCCAGGATCTGGGTGAAGATGAAATCCGGGAACACTACTGCCGGTTCAATGGCAGCCGTGCGGTTGCATAAATCCCGGCCAATAAACATATCCGTCCCGAGCGGCAGATGATGCCCATGCCGTTCGATACAGGATAGCGGCAGCAAGCAGACACCATCCGATTGCTTGACAGCCTGAGGAAACAGGTCACCGGTCAATTCTTCCCAACGCATAGTTTTATCCTTTCTCGAAAATGGAAATGCTTTCAATATGATACGTCTGCGGGAACAGGTCAAAAGGGGTAACCTTGAGCAGCCTGTACCCGCCGGCAATGAGACGCGCGGCATCCCGAGCCAGGGTGGAGGGGTCGCAGGAGATGTAGGCCAGCCAGCCCGGAGCGTGCGTCACGATCGCATCCAGTGCGTGCTTGTCCAGCCCGGCCCGGGGCGGATCCACAATGACTGCGTCAGCCTTAATGTCCAGGTGAGGCAGGATGTCTTCTGCCAGGCCTTCGTATAATTCCACGTGATCGAATTCATCCAGATTGACGGCGAAATCCTCGCAGGCCATGGCTGAGAATTCGATCCCAATCAGCCGACCGACCCTGCCGGCAAAGAAGGCGCTGAACAGTCCTGCACCGCAGTAAACATCCAGCAGGGTTGCCGAGGGGGACAAGAGCAAATTCGCCAGCAAATGATCGACCATCTTCTCTGCCATGCCCGTGTTCACCTGAAAGAAAGACCCGGCGGACACGCGGAAAGTTCGCTCTCTGACCTGCATGAGGATATGCCGGTCACCCGCCATGACAACTGCGTCATCATCGCTCAGGTGGACCACCGAAAGGTCGCTCTCGAGTTCCATCTCGGGCGCCTGTGGTGAGTCGGATTCCAGCACAAGCATGACCTCTCCACCTGCACCCAACCGCAGGGAGACACGTTCCAGACCCAGGCCAGCATCGAACTCCAGACGAGGCCAGACATCGTTGAGCGGCCCTTCCGGCAGGTGACATTCGCGGATGGGGAAGACCTTCCGACCGCTGAGGTCCACGTAACCGACCTTGCCGGCGTCCGTCAGGTGGAACTGAACATGATTGCGATAATACCACTCAGCCGGGGAGGAGATGGCGGGTTCCACCGGCGGGTTTTCGATTTTTCCTATGCGTATTAATTGGTCCCGCACGATGAGGCTCTTGGCCTCCAATTGGGCCGGGTAGGCCAGGTGCTGGTAATGGCAGCCCCCGCAGAGGCCGTAATGCTGGCACCTGGGCTGGATACGCTCTGGCGCAGCCTGCAGCACTTCCACCACTTCGGCGCGCAGATGGCCCGGCTTTTCATCGAGGACCCGCACCTTGACGATCTCACCCGGCAGGCCGAAACGCGCAAAAACCACCCGACCCTCCATGCCGGTCAGAGGGTCGGATAATCTACCAAGAGCATCACCGCCGTAGGTGAACTTCTCCAGTTTGACGGTCAGCAAGTCTGAGATCATGGATGCACAGGCGATCCGATCAGATTGCATCAGTGGCAGGCGGGCAAGGAAGCGCCTGGCTGCCTCGGTGTCCTATTTCAGAAAGATGCCCAGGATCTGGTTCTGGAAGATAGCCAGCACGATCATTAGGGCCACGAAACATCCCGCGAGAATACCGATACGCTTCAGTTCGTGCTTGGTAACGGTGTAATCGGGGTTGAATTCCGTTGGCTTGGAAGCCTGGCTGGTGAAGGACGTAGAATACGAACGTGAAACTTGACGTTTACTTTTCTTGCTCATGATCTCTCCTAAGGATTTTGAAGTTCCGCAAAAACTACGATACGTTTATTATCGACCATATACGGGTAACAACTGATCAGGGTTACCGTCGGATCGGTGGTGGGGTTCATGACCTCCACCTGAGTGGGTGTGACGATCTGGCTGCCTGTGATGATGTAGACATACTGCTGCTGCGCCGTGAAAACGAGTACCTCGTCGCCGGGCTGCAGTTTGTCCAGGTCTCGGAAGATCTCACCGAAAACATCATTGTGGGCCGAGAGGACCACGTTCCCGGCCTTGCCGGGGCTGCCCGAGCCAATGTGCTGCCCGACGCCTTTTTTCAACTGCTCCCAATGATCGCCCTGGACGATAGGTGCATCCACGTTGATGGCCGGGATCTGGATGCGGACGGACTGCGAAGGCCCGGGCGTGGGCAGCGGCAGGTTGGCGATGGACTGCACCAACGGCAGCAAATGACCGGGTATCTCCGCTTCATTGAAGCGCGGCCCGCCCTGCGCGGACGGCGGCGTATGTCCGCTGGGGAGCACCACCGCCGTTATCAGCGGGGTAGGCGTCATGGTGTCCTGCTGGAGCGCCGAAGCCACTTCCTGGTTCAAGGATTGGAGCAGGCCGAACCAGTTGAGCATCAGCCCTGCCAGCCCAAGCACCGCCAGAATCTCGACTGCCAGCAGGATGCCGTCATACCAGCGACGGCGAGGGTAGGTGCGAGCAAGACCAGGTTGCGGCTCTGCCTCGGTCTCCACGGGGACCTGGGTGCGCCATTCTTCGAAGGCAGCCGGGGGCAGGTCCGGTGAGAGCGAAACCGCCCGGCCCGTGCGGCGGAAGCGCTGGAGCCGCTTTTGGCGGGCGTCGTGGCGCTTGTCGAGCAAAAGCCGGCGCAGTTCCTGCTCTGAAAGATCTTCCGGGCGCTTCGGGGTGGTCACGGGCGTGATTATACCGCACAGAGAGAGCGTTTTCAGATGCAGGATAATGCTTTATAATGCTTAAGTCTCTTTCACCTGTGCCGGATATATGCCTTGCACAGGCTCATATGCCGAAATGGAGGTTACTATGGCATTTAGCTACACGAACAAGAAAGGCGTTATGTACTTTTTACACGGGAAAACAACACCGACGAAAAGCGGCAAGGACCGCACCCTTTATTACTTCTCCAAAGAGAAGAAAGCCGGCGTACTTGAGGCCGTCCCCAAAGGCTACCAGGTCGCTGAAACAGCCAATGGACTACCCGTCTTGAAGAAGGCCTGATCGTAGAGATCGGTCAGCGGCTCCCCCACAAGGGAGCCGTTTTCTTTTCAGGGGGTTAATCCAGACGTCAGAGGCGAAGTAATTCGTTGGAACAATATCGGCTGTTCTATTGCCAATTAGGGTTACCCTCGTTTATAATATGCCCCGCTACCGGGCGGGTAGCTCAGTTGGTTAGAGCACTGCTTTGACATAGCAGAGGTCGTAGGTTCGAGCCCTATTCCGCCCATAGAAAGAAGCCCTCCAGGGCTTTTTTCGTTTTAATAGCCCAATTCACGCTAGTTGTTTGCCATATAAATTCCTCACTAAATTGATTATTTTGAATGACCTCGTAGCCTATGTGGATAAATCAGGGTATAATTATCAAGTTATTAAATTCATCTTCATTTCTCAAGGAGTGGTATATGTTCATTGATTATTTGACCCTGATTATGATCAACCTCGTTGCCGGTACGGCTCTGCTGGGATACTACATTTTGACGGGCATGGACTCCCCCAACCAGAAGGCTTATGCTGCCGGTTTCGGGACCGTCGGCTTGCTCGGGGTGATCCTCGGGCTGACGTTGTCATTCACCTGGCCCCTGCCCGGCAGTTACAATATCGCCTACGGCGAGGCGACTACTCTCTTTGGGGCTGTCTTCCTGGCTACCGCAGTAGCGCTGGCTTTTGGGTGGGACCTGATACCCGTCTCCGTCTACGCCTTTTTCGCAGGTGTCGATGCGGTCGTCGTCGGTATTCGCATCCTCTCGCTGGGACTGACCAAACAGCCATTGATCTCCGGCGTGGGCTTCATTGCCGCTGGACTGGGCGGAGTATTGGCCTTCCCCTTCTTGCGTTGGCTCCGAGGTAACCGAATGATCCGCAACCTGGCGGCGATCGTGCTTTTCCTGACCGCCATTCTCTGGGCTGTGACATTCTATACTTCTCTATGGGGTCACATGCAGTCGTTCTCGACGTGGGTGCCGCCAACGATGGTAAAATAAATCGGATCGCCGCTTGACAAGCAATCAAAGCGGCATATAATTGCCACACATTATCAAGACGCATTGACCGGGAAGAGTAAGCGGTCCGTCAACCAACAGGGAGAAAAGGTCTGCGACTGAGAGCCTTTTCAGGGTAGCACCGCTGAAAACCACCCGAGAGCGTAAACCGGAACGTACGGGCATACCCGTACCAGTAAGGTGAACGGCCGGCCCCGTTATCGGCCCACAGAGATGACCCGTTTGGGTCAACCTGGGTGGAACCGCGTGAGTCCCCTCCCGCCCCAGAGCGGCGAGGGTTTTTTTATTTCTTAAGGAGGTCGTGGCGATCATTCAGTCACGAACCTCCAAGGAGGCTAATATGCCTGAACAGAATGAACGATACGAAGAGTCACAACTCTACCGCATCCGCCACTCGGCTGCGCACGTGATGGCCCAGGCGGTGCTGGAATTCTATCCGGAGACCAAGTACACCATCGGTCCGCCGATCGAGAATGGTTTCTATTACGATTTTGACCTCCCCCAGCCGCTGACCGCCGAAGACCTGGAAAAGATCGAGAAGCGCATGCGCCAGATCATCGCCGGCGGGCATCCCTTCGTCAAGAAGGTCGTCTCCGCCGAGGAAGCCCGCAAGGTCTTCAAGAACCAGCCCTACAAACTGGAATTGATCGAAGGGTTGGAAAAAGGCGGCACCGATGAATACGGCAATCCGCTGGCTGAAAAGCCGGAGATCTCCATCTACCAGCAGCGACACATTCATGGACCTATGCCGCGGCCCGCACGTGGAGACCACCCGCCAGATCAACCCCTCGGCGATCAAGCTGATGTCCATCGCCGGGGCCTACTGGCGCGGCGATGAGCACAACAAGATGCTCACGCGCATCTACGGCACGGCCTGGAAGACGCCCGATGAACTTGAAGAGCTACCTCAAAATGCTGGAGGAAGCCAAGGCAGCGCGACCACCGCAAACTGGGCAAGGAACTGGAGATCTTCATCTTCGATGAGGAAGTCGGCCCGGGCCTGCCGCTGTGGCTGCCCGCGGCGGCGTGATCATCGAGGAACTGGAACAGCTGGCCAAGGAAATGGAAGACAAGGCCGGCTATCTGCGCGTGCGCACGCCGCACCTGGCCAAAGAGGACCTGTTCCTGCACTCGGGCCATCTGCCTTACTATGCCGAGAGCATGTACCCGCCCATGGAACTGGAAGGGGTGAAGTATTACGTCAAGCCGATGAACTGCCCCATGCACCACAAGATCTTCGGCTCGAAGCCGCGTTCCTACCGCGACCTGCCCATCCGCCTGGCGGAATATGGCACCTGCTACCGCTACGAGAAGTCCGGCGAATTGTTCGGCCTGATGCGCGTGCGCTCGATGCAGATGAACGATGCCCACATCTACTGTCCCTGAAGAACAGTTCGAGCAGGAATTCATGGGCGTGATCGACCTGTACAAGAAATATTTCGAGCTGTTCAACATCGAGAAGTATGTCATGCGCCTCTCGCTGCATGCAAAGGAAGGCCTGGGCAAGAAATATGTGGACAACGAGCGCCTGTGGCTGAAGACCGAAGACATGGTCCGCAATGCCATGATCCGATGGCAACGTGCCGTTCGTGGAGGCAGCCAATGAAGCCGCCTTCTACGGCCCCAAGATCGATGTGCAGATCTGGAGCGTCATCGGCAAGGAGTTCACCCTGGCGACCAACCAGGTCGATTTTGCCCAGCCGGGGCGCTTCAACCTGGTCTTCATGAACAAGAACGGGGTCGAAGAAACGCCGCTGTGCATCCACCGGGCGCCCCTTATCCACGCACGAGCGCATGATCGGCTTCCTGCTGGAGCATTACGCCGGCAACTTCCCGGTCTGGCTCTCGCCCGAGCAGGTGCGGGTCATCCCGATCACGGACTTGCAGAACGAGTATGCCGAGGGCATCGTCCGGCAGTTACTGCGATCAGGGCATCCGCGCCAGCGCAGATATCAGCGCCCAGCGCATGAATGCCAAGATCCGCGACGCCCAGCTGATGAAAGTGCCGTACATGCTGGTGGTGGGCGAGAACGAAGCCAACGCCGGCCAGGTCTCGCTGCGAGTGCGGGACGGTTCCCGTCAGGATAATATCACCCCGGCGGAGTTCATCGAGCGGGCGAAGGATCGCATCACCACCCGCGCGGGTCAGTTGTAAGAGTAACATCCTTGTAGGGGCGACCAGCTGGTCGCCCCTACAGAAAATGTCGATCATCAAATTTAGTGATTGATAAAAAATCCGCGCACTGACTTGACCCGCCTCGGATTCTCGGGTACAATCTCGCGCACTTAAAACCCATGCCCCTTTAGCTCAGTGGATTAGAGCGTTTGGTTGCGGACCAAAAGGCCGCGCGTTCGAATCGCGCAAGGGGCGCCAGAGAAGCGGCCAGTCCGCTTCTTTTTATTTCAGGAGGAATCATGGGAAAGATACCAGATACTACTCACCAATGATGACGGCATCCAATCACCGGGCCTGTGGGCGGCTGCCGAAGCGCTCTCGGGAAACTCGGCTTTGTGACGGTGGCGGCCCCGCGCGAGCAGTCTTCGGGAATGGGCCGCAGCCTGCCATCTACTTCGGATGGGACCATCCAGGAGAGAACAACTGGAGGTGGGCGGCAGGACTGGACCGTCTATGCGGTGGGTGGAAGCCCGGCCCAGGCGGTGCTGCACGGCATCCTGGAGATCATGCCCCGCCGACCCGACCTGGTCGTCTCGGGCATCAATTACGGGGAAAATGTCGGCACCGGCGTGACCATTTCCGGGACGGTGGGAGCGACCCTCGAAGCCGCCTCCCATGGCATCCCGGCCCTGGCAGCCTCTCTGGAAACCGACCGGGCCCATCACCAGACCTATTCCCTGGATGTAGATTTTTCCGCTGCGGCTTACTTCACCGCTTACTTTGCCCAGCGCATGCTGGAGAAACGCCTGCTGCCAGATGTGGATGTCCTTAAAGTGGATGTGCCCGCCGACGGCCACCATCCAGACACCCTGGGAGGTGACACGGGTGGCGCGCCAGCGCTATTACCTGCCGGTGGTTCCGCAAAGGAAAAACTGGAGTGAAAAGGCTGTGGTGGATTACAAGGAAGCTGCCGACCTGGATGGCGAGCAACCAGATTCAGATGTGTACGTATTAAGAGTGAAGAGGCACGTGTCCGTCTCGCCGATCAGCCTGGATATGACCTCCAGAGCCGATTTCGAGGCGTTAAATCGTCTTTTGAGTGACGGTGTTTAAACGTTACAGGAATCTTAAAATCGCCCCAGGCCTCTTGTTATTTCACCATATTATCGTATACTGAAAAATGGTAATTCCATTCTTTAATTGAGGAAAACAATACAATGACCGTCCCTATGCAGGAACAAAATAAGGATACTGACAAGCCTCCCAGTTTACAGCCGCGCCGGGCACGTCCGTGGCGGGTGGCTGTGCTTGCTAACATCAAGGAGCATGATAAACCCCTCCCGCCGGATGTTCCTCCTGACACCGGCGCGGATTACGATTATATCGAAACGATAGACCAGATCCGGGCAGCCATCGAAACAGATGGCCACCAAACGTTTTTCATCCAGGCGGATGGCAACCTGCCATACGCACTCAAACAAGTAAAACCCGATATTTGCTTTAACATCGCCGAGGGACTGGGGGGTGATGCCCGTGAAGCCCAAACTCCGGCCCTGTTGGAACTGCTAAAAATCCCCTACACCGGTTCACGTGTCCTCACCAATGCGATCAGCCTCGATAAGACGCTGACGAAACGTCTCTGGCGTGACCGCAACCTGCCCGTGGCGCCCTTCCAGGAATTCACCTTCGGGGATGAGCCGCTGCGACCTGAGTTGCGCTTCCCGCTCTTCGTGAAGCCTGCCCGTGAGGGCACCGGCATGGGCGTGGATGCCAAGGCTATCGTCAACTCCGAGGCGGAACTGCGCGAACGCGCCGAATACGTCATCCGCATGTATCACCAACCCGCCCTGGTGGAGGCTTTCCTGCCGGGCCGCGAGTTCACCGTGGGCATCCTCGGGCGTCACGATACCATCCTCTACTCCCGCCATCCCGAATGGTACGATAAGGACGGTTTCCACCGTCTGCCGGTGCTGGAACTGGATAGTTCCCGCTCGGTCACGCCGGGCGTATATGGCATCGCCGCCAAGGCTCAGTCGGTTGGTTCTGAAGGAGCCCCCAGTTATCTCTGCCCGGCTCCGGTGCAGCCTGAACTGGTGAAGAAACTTCATCACCTGGCTTATCGGGCGCACGTGGTCCTGGGCGCGCTGGATATATCCCGCACCGACATCCGACTGGATGCGGAAGGCCAGCCGCGTTTGATCGAGACGAATACCCTGCCCGGCCTGACACCCAATTACAGTGACCTGTGCATTCAGGCCGCCTCGGAAGGCATTGGCTATACCGACCTGATCCTGGAGATCCTGTACCTGGGCGCCAGCCGCTGGGGTCTTGTGCCTGCCCGCGATATCCCTCTGCCGGCAACGAAGAAGAAAACCGACCCTTTAGCCTGTAAGAACGGCGAAAACGGGAAGAACGGCAACGGAAAACAGATCGTTCTGGAAAAGCGCTTCGCGAAACACTCCCAGGATTCTCTGGTATAATTCGCCCGCTCCAGAGGAGAGGTCGCGTAGCTGGCTTAGCGCGCACGCTTGGAAAGCGTGTAACCCACAAAGGTTCGCGGGTTCGAATCCCGCCCTCTCCGCCAGAATATTACAGACGCCTCTTGATTGAGAGGCGTTTTGTTTTGAAGGTCGCGGGTCCCCAAGCATCGGCAGCTCATGCCGCCGATTTGGCTGATGGCGGCTGGAAGCCGCCTCAGCGCAAGAGGAGATTCTACGACATCCCGCCCTCTCCGCCAGAATTTCCGAGGCATCCCAACACAATGGGGTGCTTTTTTTTATCCTGAGCAGCAGGGCAACCACTAGGGTCGCCCCTACGGTCTCCCGATCGCCTGATCATCCAATAACCTGATCACTCAGTTTCCGTTTCTGATATACTTGGGGCGCTCATGAAACTACCCCATTCACCTCGACCCCTGATCATCATCATCCTGATCTTCCTAGGCATCGCCTTCCTGAGCGGGACCCTGCGCCTGTTCAGCACAGTGCAGGCGGCGCCGGCCGCCCAGGTCTCCACCGCGACGGAGACTGTTGCAGGTCTCACGCCCACGCCTGTTCCCGCCGGGTTGGAAGGCGACCGCACAATTGTATTGGAGACGCCGCCTGCGCCGATCTCCGCGGATACCAGCGGGATCATTGCCCTGGCGGCTGTGATCGTTGTGACGGTGCTGGTGGGCGCCACCTGGGGAGTCCGCCGGACCCGCCAGAAACCGAACCAGCCCGAATAAAACCATCTGCCTTCGGAAGCGGGGGACACGCTCGAAGGAGTTATTCTACCGTTCGCGCCTACATTGGATAAATAACCCTTTAACCGTAAGGGTTGCCAACTTGTTCATTCGCCTTTATAATCCTTTTATCTTATCAGCCGGAGTTTCTCATATATGGAACATAATGACGCCCTACTCGGACAGGGGGCTTCGCCCGAGAGCAACACACCCGCCGAAGCAAATTCAAACAACGGGATCAACATGGAAACCCTCCTCAACGAGGAAGGGTTGGCCCTCGATTTCCCCCAACCGGGGGAGATCCGCACTGGCGTAGTTGCCAGCATCGGCCCCTCGCAGATACTTGTCAGCGTGGGCGCCAAATCTGAAGGTGTGATCACCGGCCGCGAACTGGAGTCTATTTCAGACGAAGATCGCACCGCTCTAAAGGTAGGCCAGGAAATACTGGTTTACGTGTTGAATGCCGAAGATGAAAGCGGTAACGTCGTCCTCTCCTTCACCCGCGCCCAGGAACAAAAGGGTTGGGCCGAAGTGGAGAAAATGCTCGAAGACGGCGCCTCTTATGAAGGCCAGGTGGACGGCTTCAATAAGGGCGGCATCATCGTGCCGGTCTACGGGCTGCGCGGCTTCATCCCCGGCCTCCCAACTGGGAATTTCCCGGCGCATGGCCGTCAGCGGCGATACCCCCGACCAGCGTTACGCCAAGATGATCGGTGAGCCCATCACCGTGCGGGTCATTGAAGTGGACCGCAAGCGCCGCCGCCTGATCCTTTCGGAACGGGCAGCCTCCAGCGAAACCCGCCAGTCCATCAAGGAACGTGTGATCGAGTCCTTGAAAGAGGGCGAAACCTACACGGGTAAAGTCACCAGCCTGGCCGATTTCGGCGCGTTCGTCAACGTCAACGGCGCCGACGGACTGGTCCACCTTTCCGAGATCTCCTGGGACCGGGTCCAGCACCCGTCCGAGATCCTGGAGGTAGGTCAGGAAGTGCAGGTCAAGGTCATCAACATCGACCGCGACAAGAAGCGCATCGGTCTCTCCATCCGCGCCCTGCAGAACGATCCCTGGCAGAACAAGGTCGAGAAGTTCAAGGTCGGTCAACTGGTGGAAGGTACCATCACCCGCCTGACCAAGTTCGGCGCTTTCGCACGCCTAGAAGGCGACCTGGAAGGTCTCATCCACATCTCCGAGATCAGCGAGAACCGCATCGAGCACCCCAAGGAAGCCGGGCTGCACGAGAACGACGTAGTCACCCTACGGGTTATCCGCATCGATGCCGACCAGCGCCGCATTGGATTGAGCCTGCGCAAGGTGGATTCGGGCGCTTACAAAGACCTGGACCTCAAGCAGATCGATCTTGAAGGCGTCAACCTGGAAGGCGGCGAAATGCCCATCGAGCAGGAAGAACTTCCTGCTGTCGAACAACCCGTCGACCAACCCCCCGCCCCGGAAGAACCCCCTGCCGGCGAGGAACCTGCCACCGGCGAAGAACCACCCGCCGGGGAAACCCCCGAAAACTAGATCCCCAAGCCCGGTTTCTCCCGAGACCGGGCTTTTCCGTCTCCCCATGCCGCTCCCATTGATCGTAGACGCCCACGAGGACCTGGCTTACAACATCCTCAATTTCGGCCGGGACTATACCCGCTCGGCCCATGAGACGCGCCAGGTCGAGACAGATTCCGGCTCCGAGACCCCCTCCCGCAACGGGCAGACCCTGCTGGGCTGGCCCGATTACCAGCGCGGCCGCGTGGCGGTGGTGTTCGGGACCTTGTTCGTCACCCCGGCCCGCCGCAAGGAAGGCGCATGGGACCGGCAAGCCTATGCCGACTTCAACCAGGCCCACGATCTCTACCGGACCCAGTTGGATGCATATCACAAACTCACCGATGTTCACGCGGATAAATTCCGTTTAGTCACCTGGCAGCCGGAACTGGAAGAGATCCTGGCAGGATGGAATAGCAGCGACGCAGATGATCATACCGTTGGTATCGTCCCATTGATGGAAGGTGCCGAGGGCGTGCGCTCCCCCTCTGAACTGCAGGAATGGTGGGAGATAGGGCTTCGCATCATCGGACCGGCTTGGGCGGGCACACGCTACTGTGGCGGTACGGGCGACCCCGGTCCGTTGACGGCGGATGGGCGCGAACTCTTGGAAGCCATGGCAGAAATCGGCTTCACGCTCGACCTGAGTCACATGGATATGCTTTCAGCCCGCCAATCCCTCGACATGTATTCCGGCCCCATCATCGCCAGCCATGCCAACGCGGCTACCTTGTTGCCAGGTTACGACGGCAACCGCCTGCTCTCCGATGAAGTGATCCGCGGCATCATCGAGCGGGACGGCACCATCGGTGTAGTGCCTTTCAACCGGTTCCTGCAACACGGCTGGAAGAGAGGCGACAAGCGTGAAAAGATCACCCTGGAAACGCTGGCAGCCCACATAGACCACATCTGCCAACTGGCGGGGAATGCCCGTCACGTTGGGCTGGGCAGCGATTTCGATGGCGGATTCGGGCTCGAACTCGGTCCCGCAGGATATTGACACCATTGCGGACTTGCAAAAACTTACCCCCATCCTCGCCGCCAAAGGATATAATAGTGAGGAGATCGCAGCCATTCTTGGGGGGAATTGGCTGGATCACCTGAAAAAGCATCTACCGTAATGACAAATACTATAGAAAATACCATCCCCTCCCCCGAGGCCCTCTCGGAAAAAATCCCCTCACAGACCCGCGTGCGTGTTGGCCTGTTCCTGGTGTTGTTTGGCCTGGTAGTCTTTCTCATCGGCGCCCGACCGTCTCTTTTTGGTCTGGACCGCAGCCCGGTAGTCGGCTTTGTGCAGATCGCCGTCTTCCTGGTGGGGTTGGCGATTGTTTGCATTGGCGGGTATGTCAGCCTGATGGCCTTCTGGCGGAACGGCAACCGCACCATCCCGGCAGATATCGGTTCACGACTCGTTGCGACCGGGTATGTGGTAGCGGTTTTCTCAGGCATGGCTGACGTATTCGGCTTCGGGTCGCAGCCGCCGCCAAAAGTGCCGTTTTTCGGCCCCTGGCAGGCAATCGGCGTCCAGATCGGCGAAGCGCTGGTGGCGATCGGGTTCCTGCTTTTGATCCCCCATTTTTTTGGCAAAAAACCGACCGAAAAATAACAGGGTTGCGTTACCCTTTACTACGGGTGGTACGATGTTCTAGCCGCAATCCCCCAGTCATTAAAATATCTACAATTGACATACCATAGAAATCATGTATAATTTGTCTTGCCTCACGATTGGTTGCCCCCCTCAACCAGTCGTGAGGCATTTTAACGGGCAGTGCGGGAAAATCAACTCAACAAGAAGGGCTTCATGGCCACCCATTGATCCTTCCATGCTTTCATGACCAGATCATCCATGATGCCCGGCGGCATATGCGAAAGCATAACCACCCTGTCTTCAATGTTCAGGTTGAAGAGCACAAATGGCATGATCAAGTAGGGAGGCTGGGAACGTTCCTGGCTGAATTTGCCAATATCCACCGTCAACTGCGTTTGCTCGCCCTCGGTCATCACTTCCGAAAGGGCTTCGTGCGAAAAGATGCTTTCCTCCATACGGATGTGAGGCGCCCAGATCTCGGTGATCTTTCGGAGGCTATCGGCTAGTTGGGCCAGAGCATTCTTCTCGGCAGGGGTATTTAGTTCTGCGACCGCCTGGTTGACCGGGACCAGCAGCGCTTCGATTTCGCGATGGTTTTCAGTTAACTTTTTGTAGGGAGCCTGGGGGAGTTTTTTCTGGAAAACCGGGAAGAGAATATGATCTTCACCCAGGTGATGTGTATCCAAAACAGTGGCGAGGCTGCGGCTGTACTCTGAAAAACCCTGCCGCAGGCGCTCGTCCGGGAAACCGGTTTGGCTAAACTCATCGCCACGCTCGATGACCGTGGCGATGCCGCGGGTGATGACCCGGTGGATGCGGACGAGGTCCCGTGCCGGGCTGGGGGTGGATGGTTCTGTGCTCATATGGCAATCTCCTTTTCCTTTCCCACTAATATAATTCGATAAAAGCGATAATATTGCACTGCTAATTATGACACAGATTCGTCGTAATGTTTGGATTTTTAAGGGATGGACACATGATCGATGCAGAAGTTCTATATTATTCGGCGGACTATCCCCTGTACGTTTGGGGGGTTGCGTAGGAGCCTATCTGCAAGTATAAGCGGGGCAACCGCAGTTATGAGTTCGCTTCATATCCAAAAAGGAGTAGTAATGGTAGAGAACAAGACAAAGATGACCGACGCGAGCGTGAGCGGCTACCTCTCCGCCATCGAGGACGAGGGCAGGCGCAAGGATTGTGAGGCCCTGGCCCAGTTGATGACCCGGGCGACAAAGATGCAGCCGAAAATGTGGGGCACCAGCATCGTTGGGTACGGCAACTATCACTACAAGTACCCCAGCGGGCACGAGGGTGATGCGTGTCTGACGGGATTTTCCTCGCGCAAAGCCGCCATCACCATCTATTTCATGGGAGATTTCCCCGGCAAGCAGGAACTACTGGGGAGGCTGGGGAAACATAAGATGAGCGTGGGCTGCCTGTACGTAAAAAAACTTAGCGATGTGGATCCGACAATCCTTGAAAAACTGGTCGCCGGCACGGTGGCGGAGCTGAAGCGGATGTATGGGTGAGAGGTCGATCAAATTATTTCCTACTAGCTGTCCAACCAGTACTTGTATCGCCACAACCTTCAAATGAAATCGCTAAAGTTCCAGAAGCATCTGTTCCGGAGATAAATGTACCGGTAACCGTTATCAATCCAACAAACTCTTGACCTGCAACAAATTCAAATGCATCATTATTTATTCCAACGGGACTGATCTGACCGTTGGATTCTGAAGTGCATAACGAAGTGGTCGAATTCTCCCTCAATTTTTACAGCGATTTCAACAACGGCACCATTCTCAACGACATAGGTGATGGCGTTATCTTGATCCGTTATGCCTTCCCAGAACTCCGTCAAATTGTGAGGGTGCCGGGACAACTTCATCCGCTGGTTCCACTGAAGGGGCTGAAGGAGTGGTGTTATTGTTCCCGAATAACTGCCCGGCGCTGCATGTACATGAAATGAGTAGAAAAACTCCCACTACTAGAATTCCATACGGTTTTTTCTGCATCGTCAGCTTCTCCTCAGGATGATTTTATACATGGGACAAATAACAGATGTGGTTGCCTTAATAGTGGGTGTATGTCGACCATATAGTAGTAAGGGATAATCAAACCAGCAGGGGGACTTCATCGATCAAGAATTCAGAACCATGCAAGGTGTTCATGTAAGTATAGGGATTATGACAGGCAGAGTCAAGCGAATATGGAGATTCGAATAGCATCCCCTAAGGGGGACGCCGGTTTAAAAAAAAGACTACCTGAAAGGTAGTGTTTTTTTGGTGCCCCCATGGAGATTCGAACTCCAGTTTTAGCCTTGAAAGGGCCACGTCCTGGGCCTCTAGACGATGGGGGCGTTCTCAAAGCGGACGGATTTTACCATCCACCTCTACACTGGTCAAGCACTTTTACGATTTTATTTTCTCGGTCGCTAGCCCCAGTGTATCCACATAGCGGCGGTTGAACAGGATGGCCGGGCTTTCGATGCGAAACTGCGGGATTAGAATGGCCGTCAGCGTGGCATCGTAAAGCGGGACGAAGTCGCGGCTCCCTTCCACCATGACGGTGGCGAATTCGAACTTACCGGCCCACTCCAGCGTGCCGGTGATTTCATAGACCTGGCTGGTGATGTGGACGACATAATTGAACATTTTTTGATAGCCGCCGCGGGCGATTGCCTGCGGGCCTACGTCCTCCCGGCGGGTGAGGCAGACGGCGAAGACATTGTTCTTGACCAACTCGATCACATTGAATTGACCGGTCAATTTGGTGGGCATGTGGATGCGGGCAAGTTTGGCTTCCAACACTTCCGTGAACGAGGAGGTCGGATCGTTCATCATCCCGACCACGCCGGTATTGGGCGACATAACCTTGCCCACCACCCGATAGCTCAGAGTGAGAAAATCGGCTGCCAGGACGCGTTGGGTGACATTGGATTCGGGCATGTCTGTGATCTCCTCTCAGGATGTCAAACGGTCTTCATTCAGGGGAGGGACGTGTTCCGCTGCGTTTTTTCAGGGGCGGGCGGGCAGGTCGTTTGATAGTCTCAATTTTGCCCGTTTCGGGGTTTAGGATAGTCACCAGCCAGGAGATGGCGCGCGCATCATACTCGCGCCGCCCGCACATATCGCATACCCAGGCGGGGAAATTCGGCACGGTGACGAGTTCTTCATCCAGCCAGGTAAAGTAAGTCATGTGTTCCAAATGCATCATGCCGGCCTGGCATTCCTTGCACTGGAATGATTCTGGTCTCTTGTTATTCACGGTAATGCTCCCAGAGCTTCATTCTTATTATTCTCGATCGGGTTCTATGGCGCAGCCAGGACGGCCTGGTTCGGTTTCAGGATGGTCCAGTGTTGGAAAGGCCAGTATACCAGCATTGCCTTGCCGAGGATGTTTTCCACCGGCAGGAAGCCCCATGCATGCGAGTCGGAAGAATTGTTGCGGTTGTCACCCAGGACGAACAGATTGCCCTCCGGGACGGTCCATTCACCGGGATAGTTGGGCGGGGCGGCGGTATACGGCTCCAGGAGTTCCATATCGTTGATAAAGACCTTGCCCTGGGCGATACGGACCCGGTCCCCGGGCAGGCCGACGATGCGCTTGATATAGTCCTCGTAATTATCACTGATATTGGGCAGACCCAAGAGCTGCCGGAAGAAGCCCTGCGGTGGATACATGGGCGGGCGGAAGACAATAATGTCGCCGCGCTCGTAATCGCCAAACTTATAGGCCAGGCGGTTGATCAGCACAAATTCGCCGTCATCCAGGGTGGGGCGCATCGAAATCCCATCAACCCGCACGCGGGCGGAGATGATGTTGATGACCAGGAATAGCAAGACAGCCAAACCCACTGTTTCCAGTACTTCCCGCAGGAATTGGACCCAGTTGTGAGTATTGGATGGATCGCTCTGGTCGCCGGGGAGATTTAACTCAGGAGTTACTTCAGACAATACGGCCTCCGGGAAAGATTATACCATTGGCCTAACTTGCCCCCAGGCAAAATAGGTCGGCACGGAAAGCAGCCTCTTGCCATCCTTCCAGGCCTGCTCATCCACCGATTTCAAGACGCTGCAATTCATCCGGGTCGATGGACTCGGCCAGGTCGGCTGCGAGCACGGCCCATTCCAATTCCCGCTCCTCGGGCGAAGGCGGACCCGGACGTGTGTGGGTCAGAGGCCCCGTTTCGATCAGCCGGATACCTGCCCGGTGGAACAGATCCCCCAGACGGGCACCCACGGACGGGTCGGCTCCCTGACGGCGCAGCGCTTCAGTCTGGAGGCGGCCCAGCGCAGCCAGTTCGTCCGGCTGGTCGACCCGGCTGGTGTGATCCGGTTCAGCCAGGGCCAGGACATAGCCGCCGGGGCGGGTTACCCGGGCCATTTCCCGCAAACCCAACAGGGGATCTCGCAGCCACAGGAGCAGGTAATGGCAAAAAGTCATGTCGAAAGTGCCGGCGAGGAAGGGCAGGTGGAGGGCGTCGCCACAGGTGAGGCATGCCCGAGGCCGCGTTGGCGGCAGCCTCAGCCAGGCGAAGCGGGTCAAGGTCGAGCCCGTGGATGGCCGCCTCCCCTTGCAGGTCGGAGAGGATGGCGCCTGTCCCGCAGCCCACTTCCAGGACACTTTGGGCCCGCGCCAACCCGGCCTGTTCGAAGAGGTAGGCGCGCAGATCCTTCGTCCAGGAGGCCTGCTGCAGGAAGCGAGCATGCCAGTCCACTGCCGGGGCGGCGGAAGAGGCGGATTCCTTCCAATCAAGGATGAAATTAACCTGGGCATCCACTTCGGGGGAACGGGAATAGGTTTTGCTTTGCTCAGCCGTGCGGTAGAGACTGTTCAGGTGTGCCAGCGCTTCTTCACCGCTCATGCCATGACGGACCAGCCAACAGCCCACCGTGGTGCCGGTCCGGCCAATGCCGCCCAGACAGTGCAGATAGATAGTCCGCCCGGCAGCCAGGGCTTCGTCGATGGCATCCAGCAACTTTGCCATCTCAGCGGGAGTCGGAAGTCCCCAATCCCGGATGGGATGGCGGTGATAGCGGACCTGACGGTTATACCGGCGCGCCTGCTCTTCGAGCAGGGGCAGGTAAGGGGTGTTCTCGCCGGGACGGGTGAGATCGAAAAAGGTATCAACCCCGGCCTCCAGCAAGGCCGTCAGGCGGCGACTCGTGGAGGTCTCCTCCCGGGATACTATCGGATAACTACCTGCCAAGAAGCGGTCTGCGATCACCCAGTAGGAGTCGGAAAAGGGCTTGGCGGTCATGGCAGGCGCAGGTAAACCTTCAAAATGCCGGGAGATTTCCGACTGGTCAGGACGAGGCGGTACTCACCGGCAGACAGGCGGTATTGACCCTGGCTGGAGCTCACATCGGTTGAAAAATCTTCGCCGTGGAGCAGGACGGTCGGATCGCCGTGGGTCGATTGAAGGGAAACATCGATGTATGGCGTATTCAACCTCTCCGTCCGCACAATAATGGATACATCGGTTTCCTCGGTCAATTGGAATCCAGCGATGGTCTCGTCGTCGTGATCCATTTTGGACAACTGCTCGGCGGCAACAAGGATGTAGTCTTCCGAAGGCGTGGCTGGATCATGGACACCCAGCACGTTGAGGACCACCGCCACGGCGCCGGCAAAAACTGCCAGCACGGTCACAACGATGAGGATTCGCTTCCAGGCAGGCAGCGGACCTGATTGCAGGCCCATTTGCTTGAAAATCTCACGCAGGTTACCCACACGCAGGGCGAATAGCACCCATCCAAGAACGTACAAGGCTAATGCGCCCCCAGCCACCGCAAGCGGCGGCAGACCGCTGTTGCTGATGAACCTGGTTACATCATCCGAAGGCGGGGCCGTATTGGACAGGTAGAGGAACGGAATAACGATCCAGGCCAGCAAGGTGTTCAGGAAGGCCATGGTGAAGATGACCCTGGTCCATTGAGGGATCATGCCTGTCTTTTTGGGCAGGGCAAGCATCAGGATGAACCAGAGTAAAACCGGCAACGCAGCCCCGGCGACGTTGATGACCGCCAACTGCTGCACGGTGAAATTTCCATCGATGCCCACGTGAGCGCCCAGGTTGAAAAAGTTGACGTTAAAGTCGGTAATCCTGCCGCCGAAAGCCAAACCTGCCAGCGCGTGCCCCCCTTCATGCAGGGTAGTGTAGAGCAGCGCCGCCATCAGCAAGATGAGCAGCAGAATGGAAGCCAGTTTGAGGCGTTCTGTCATGGACAGGTTCATGGTTTCACAACGTAGGTGCAAAGACGATACAAGATCTGCTCGCGTAACGTGACCAGTTGGGGATATTCGTAAAAGAAAGCGACTTTTTCTGCCGCCTGATTGATGGCGGCTTTTTTAGGAGTGAAAATGAAATACATGAAAGACTCGGCTATGTCTTCCTCGGGGCTGGTGACCGCGTAATAAGAGAGGAACTGGTCATCGTATTTGAGATAGAACTTCTCCAGGTTCGCCTCTACAATGGCCTCATCGGTATTATCCACGGCCTTTTCCCATTCGGAATGTTTATCCGTCCAAAAGCGTTCGAAGAACCGATTGATATAAGAATCCGGCGTGCTACAGCCCTCGAACATGAAAAACGTTTTACATTGATTTGCCGCCCGTTCGTAGATCGCCTCATCGTTCGGATTCTCGAAGATCTGCAGGTCTGGGATAACCTGGGTGTCGTTGAGGGTGAGCACGTGGGCAATCTCATGAACGAGGGTGCTGGATAGATCGGGAAAATTCTGCCCATCCTGGATGTCCATTTCCAGGATCCAGTCATGAGCGGTATCACCCTGCCGCACCGCCCCCAGCGAATTGCTGGGACCGTCGGTGAACACTGAAAACCCGCTGATAGCGCCGCGCTGTTCGAAGGGAATGATGTTGGCAAAGAAACGCCATAAGCGTCGATGGGCGGCCGTATCTTCCTGGAAGGGTTTCAGGTCAGGCGGGATGGGTTTGACAAAGACGGGATCGATGATCTCATCACCTGACACACTGTAATTGGCCAGGGTGAAATCCGTCTCGAGCGCATCGCCGCCGGAAAAGGACGTCTCGGATTTGTGCAAGGCAGCGGTCAGGCCGGTAATGCAAGCCGGAGCGATGACAACATTCGCCGGAGGCGTGACCGTGAGTGTAAGCGTGATGGTCGGCACCAGGGTAGGCGCCAGCGTTTGCACAGTGACCGTTGGCGAGGGCGCTTCGGTGGGGGGAACCAGGGTGGGAGTCTCCGTTGCTTGAACGGGAAAAATCCCTGTAGGCGCGCACAGACAGGCAAGCAGTACGAATGGGAAACCTGCCAGGATACCGATCAAGGCTCTCTTGTTCACGAAATCTCCATCAAAAAAGGCGACCGGTCGTCAGGGGGTTTTTACACTCCTGCCTTAGCGTTCGCCTGGTATTCTTTTTAATTTTGAAGGTCGCCAGCCGACAGAAGGGCTCACGCACCGTTGAGCTGCTCTTCCACGATCTCCACCGCATCACGGACCAGACCGGGGCAAATGGACCTGAATACGCCTCTTTCTGCAGCCGCCTTGGCTCCCTCAGGGGTGGCCAGATCGCAGCCAAGCAGGTGGCGGCAGAGAATGGAGGCATGTTTTTCCTCGAAGCGGTGCATGAACTCCTGCGACAGGCGGTAGATCTCATCCTTCCCGGCGGGGGTTTCAGCACCCCTGGCGAGACCAAGGACCATCAACGCCCCCGTCACGGCACCGCACAGTTCACCCCGGCGGGCCACCCCTCCGCCAAATGGCGAGGCCATTTTCAGGGCCAATTTCTCATCAACACCATAACGTGCCGACAAGGTGGAAAAGACAGCCTGGGAGCAATTGAAATTCTGGAGAAATATATCAACAGCAGCGTCTGCAGCCTTTGTCATTATGCATCCTCTCCGTAGACAAACAATTCACTGATGGATTGCTTCATTGAATTTCGGAGGATCGCCTCTCCGAACACAGGCGCCACCGAAAGGACCGTCAATTTTGGATGCCTCTTTTCGGGAGCCAGATACACCGTATCCGTGGTGACGATCTCAGTGATATATGGGATGGCAACCAGCCTTTCAAGGCCGCCGCGCACGAAAACTCCATGGGTACAGGCCACCCAGATCTCCTGGATGCCCTGGTCCATCAACACCTTGCTGATCCCCACGATCGACCCGCCGGTGGCTACTTCGTCATCGTAGATCAACGCCCGCTTGAATCCCTGCACCGGTTTGCCGACCAACCCGCTGATCTCCACCTCGGTATCGGAGATGCGTTCCTTGTCGCCGGCTGCCACCGGCATACCCAGGCTCTTGGCAAAGCGGGCGGCGGATTTGGCATGACCCATATCGGGGGCCACCACCACCGTGCTGGACAGGTCATGGTTGGCAAAGTGGCGGTTGAAGACGGGCCGGCTCGAGAGCGGGTCGGCGGGGATACTGAAGAAGCCATGTACCTGCGGCGAGTGCAGCATCATCGTCATCACATGGGTGGCGCCGGCCTTCTCGATCAGGTCGGCGATGAGTCGGGCCGTGATGGAAATACGGGGCGCATCCTTCTTATCCGAGCGGGCGAAGGAATAGTAAGGAATGATGGCATGGATCTCTTTGGCGGAGGCCGAGCGGGCGATGTCGAGCATCATCAGCAGCTCGACCAGGTGATCGTTCACCGGCGGGGTCAGCGATTGAACAATGTAGACCACCCGCGAGCGTACACTGGCGCCCAATTGGATATAGAGGTTATCGTTACTGAACCGGCTGATATGGGTTTTGTCGAGCGTCAAACCCAGGTAGGAGGTGATGTCCTCCGCCAGATGCGGGTGGGAACTGCCGGCGAAAAATCTGACTTCATTGGGATCGAAAGCGGGTTCTTTTTCCATTACCACACTCCAGGGATCAAACGATATTGTACATGATGAGCATACTCTTTGTAGCCCTCCAATTCATTTTGGAGGGTGCGGTCTTCCAAAAAAGTCCGGACGATGACGCCGATGAGCAGGAAGAAAGCCAGCAGGAAAGCCCATAGCGAGTCCAGCGCCAAGGGAATGGTTAAGTAGGATACCAGCAAACTGACATAACCGGGATGGCGCACGATAGCGTAAGGACCGCCCGACTGAACGGAATGGCCGCGGTCCTTCTGGATGCGCACCACGGTGGAGAAAAATTTGTTGGACACCATCGCCCAGGCGAACAACGCATAACTCAAAGCCAGCAGCACGAAGGCGACGATCTGGACCCACAGCCGGACGTGCCCTGCCCAGGCGAAGCGAAGGTCCAGGCCCGCCACCACCAATATAGCCAGGCCGAAAACTACATTAATGCCTCCGATGACCTTATCCCAGCCCTTGGCGCCTTCCTTGATCTGGGATCGTTCTTCGATCATCTCCCGGCTGTCTTTGCGGGGAAAAAGGATCAACCCGTTCACGGCCACGAAAGCCACGTACAGGGCCAGGAAGACCCAGGCGGAGGCCCATTGCATGGTCCCAGCAGATGCAAATAATAACACACCCTGAAGGATGACCAGGAAACCGATCTGGAACAAGCGCTTGCGGATGGCAGGGGTCATATGTCTTCTCCAAAAATCGGACAGCCCCTGCGAGAGAGGCTGTCACGAATTGAGGTGCTATGGTTTGTAGACTGTTTCCCACGGATCCCGCAGAAGGTTCCCCAGGACCTTGTCGGCATCGCCTTGTGCCGGCAGCACGTCGCCATCCGGCTCCACGTACAGCCAGGCCTTGCCGGCTCCGGAAGCCACTCCATCTTCACTGGTTTCCAGGGCGACGGGGTTATCGGCAGAGTAGGGCACGGGCAGGTCCCAGCGGACCGTCAGACCCAATTCACCGGCTTTCTCCTGCAAGCCTTTCAACGTGTCCTGCAAGGAAGCCTCGCAGGTGCTGAGAGAAATACTCTTCACGCCCAGGGCGGCGACACGTTCGATCGCGTGCCCGGCAGAGGCGGCATTTTCACCACTGACCGTCAGGTGGACGGTGGTGTAGAGGTCTTCCGGCAGGATGGTCTCCAGCGCTGTCCACGAAGAGGGTTGCCCCGGCTGAAGGATGAAGAGCAGATGGTCCAGACCCGTTTGCAGGAGCGAGTTTAGATATTCCTTATCAGCCAGTTTCAATCCATCCGACAGGAGGCCGGTGACCTGACCGGTTTTCTCGGCGTGAGCGATCAAGGCGGGCAGGTCGTCCCGCAGGGTGGGTTCGCCGCCCGTGAAAGTGATGTGAGGGATGCCGGCGCTCCAGGCCTTGTCCATGACGGCTTGCCATTCCTGGGTGGTCAGTTCGCGCTCGACCCGCTTGACCGGAGCATAATCGGCTTGCGTCCCGGCGGGAAGACGGTAGGTGAGGGCGCAATCCAGGCGCAGGGGCGCGGTGAGGTCCTGCGAATGAGGAGCCACTCTCTCGAAATCCAGGTAGGTGGTGGGGTCCAGGTCGGGGGTATGGATCATGGTCTGGACACGGTCGCGGAAGTCCACAAAGTCTTTTTCCGCCTGTGCCGTGCTGATGTTGTATCGCCCGGCGACCGCTTTCGCCGCCTCTGCAGGCAGCGTGCCCTTCATCATATGAAAGGCGTATTCGGCGGCGGTGGCATTGAGATGCAATACCGTGGCGGCGTTAACGATGAGGATACCGGCTCCGTCCTTCATCAGGCGCAGGTGCAGGCGGTAGGCCGGTTCGTCGGGCGCAGATTGAAAGGTATGCGTTTCGGCAGGCAGGTGCCGGGCCGATTTTCGGTTTCTCAGCCAGGAAGTAGCCAATGATCCCGATGATGACCAGCAAGCCGAGTTCCACCGGCAGGGCATAGCGGGGGATGAAATAGGCGGCCGCGCTCAAGAGCACGAGCGCGCTCAAGATGCGCAATTTGGTCCCCTGCAACTTGTACGGACCTATTCGCAGACGCCCGTAGACCAGGCCGAGTATCCCTCCGGCGACCATCGCCAGGGTGAGAACGATCAAAGCGATCGCGGAAGCCTGCCTTAGGAATTGCATGAACGGCGTTGCATTGGTCATAATTTCCTCCTCTCAATCGCGCACAAAATGAGGCATGTCGAAAGGTATCTCCAGTTCCAGTTCCATGAAACCGGCATATGTACCGTCGGAGTACCAGGGCGTCTGATAGATCAATTTCTTAATGCCCTTCTTTTCGATGGTATAGATGTGGCTCTCGCCCTTGGCCATCATTTCCTTCAACAAGGCGCAGGAAGCCGCGTTGTGACAGTCAAAGAGATTCTTGCCAATCAAAGCCCGGCCTCCATTTGCCTCGAATACACAGGCGGCTTTGTCGTTCATTTCCACGATGATCCCGTCCGGATCGCAAATCGTCACGGCTCCGGGAAATTCCTTCACCCAGATGTTTTCGGGGTTTTTCATTGAAGCGCCATCTCGAACTGGGTTAACAGGGAATACAGGATGGACACGTACAGGTTCAACTTTTCATCCACCCGGCCGGGGAAGTTCTGGTCCAGGTATTCGAGCGTATCATACTTGGTGTTGCTGATGACACCCTTATCGCCGAAACTGGCATCCACCTGGGTCTTGCCGTTCTTGCTGCCAAGATTCCAGTCGGTGGAGTGGAAATAGGCATAGGGAATGCCCACATCCCGGAAGGCGGAATAATCCGATGCACCTTTGCCGGTGGATGGATCGTTCAGGTCGGCCTCCCGCACGGTCTGGATGTCGAAGCCGTTGCCGGCTCCCCACGACAGCGACCAGTCTCGGATGACCGACTGCGAGCCTTCATCACTGATGACGTAAGCGATATCACCGGCGACGAGGGAATCCAGGTCGACCATGGCGATGACATTTTCGAATTGTTCCTGGCTCATCTGGTTCAGATAGGCGTAAGAACCCAGCAAGCCGCTTTCTCCGCCGCCAAAGGCTATGAAGCGGATGGTGTAGGGAGTGGCCTTGTCCGCCACCATGCGGGCGACTTCCAGCATGACTGCCACGCCGGAGGCATTCGCATCCGCGCCCGGATCGGTATCATTGGAATCATAATGCGCTCCGACAATGATCTCAAACGGAGAATTGCCCTGCTTGACAGCGATCACATTGGCAGAGTTGACCGTTTCATTACCATCCTGGGCGGTGAAGGGCTGGGTCTCGGCTGAATAACCGATGGCCTGGAAGACCTGCGTGATATATTGAGCCGTTTTGGTTTCGCCCTCCGACCCGGCTTTGCGCTGACCGATGTTGGAGAAATCACGGATGAGCGCCCGCGCCACCTCTCCATATTTGGGGCCGGGGGTACCCAGCGGAACCAATTCAGCCACCGCCGGGGTGGGAATCTGTGGGGCAGCCCCGCCGGGACCGCCAGCGCCACCTTTGGCGCAGCCGTTAAGGGCCAGGGCAATCAAGAGCATAAGGGGTAAGAGACGTTTCATTAAATTTTCCTCTATTGAACTTTCATGGATTCGAATTGCAAAGGACAGCCGCCTCCGCATTCCATCAGGAGGGAGCAGCCTTCGCATTTTTGGGGTAAACCATGGCGCTCGCGCAGCCGCACCGCCAGCTCATGGTTCCACATGCCATCCCAGCCATCCTCCAGGAAGTTGCCCAGGGAATGGTAATAGGACTGGCATGGCAGCAGGCTTCCGTCGGGTTCGACGCACATATTGTACAGGGCCGCCGTACAGCCCTTCACGCCCAGATCCAGCGCCACCGGATCGAAATGACAATATTCGGTGGGCGTGTACCAGATGAGTTTTTGACCGCGCTCGGCGGTCTTCTGACGGGCCATCTCCAGCAGCGGCAGCAGATCCGCTTCGGGCAAACCCGTCCCTACCACTGCGCCGCGCCCGGAGTGGATCAGGGCATTCAGGCCCACCGTGGGGACACCCGTCTCCGCCAGAAAATCGAGCGTGGCGGGGATGGTATGGGCATTGGTGCGCAGCATGGTAGTATTGGTCATGACGTACAAGGGACTACCCAGGGCATTCTTCAACCCTTTGATCGTTTGATGGTGCGCGCCCTGGCTCTTCACCATCAGGTCGTGGATTTCAGGCTGGTCGGATTCGACCGTGATCTGGACATGGTCCAGCCCGGCCGCGACCAGGCGCTCCACGTAATGCCCATCTGCAAGTCGGCGGGCGTTGGTGTTCAGGCCGGTGATTTGACCGTTCTTTTCGGCGTGGGCAATCAAATCGGGCAGGTCGTCCCGCAGGGTGGGCTCACCGCCGGTGAAAATGATATGGGGGATGCCCAGTTCCCAGGCCCGGTCGATGACCCGCTGCCATTCCTCCGTGGATAACTCCTTCTTTGCGCTGGCTGTCCCGGGCGAGGCCCGCTCGACGTTATAGCAATGGCTGCAGTCGTTGTTGCAGCGGTAGGTGACCGCCAGATCCAGCCGGTAGGGAGCGCTGGGGCGGGCGCTGAAGGGCATGACCGTTTCCAAACCCAATTCGTGGATCGGGCAGGCTCCGTCGGGGCGGACCAGTTCATCCAACTGGCCGCGGATGGCGACCAGGTCGGTGCGCGCCTGGATTTCATCAACGCGATACTGCCGCCGGATGAGACGCACGCCTTCGCTTTCCTGCAACCCTTCCAGGACCACGTAGGCCATCAACGCCGCAGTCGGGTTCAATTGCATGATGCGGTTGGCGTTGACGATGAGAGTGCCGTGGCCATCGGCATCGAGCCTTAAATGGATGCGGCTCTTCTCACCGGAAGTTTCCCGGCGGTAATGATATACACCGGCGGCGGGAAGACCGGAGTTGGTTTTTGGCGTTAACCACTGTTTCACGAAATTCATTCAGCACCTATAAATTCACAGCGGGGATCATATTCTGCAACCGCAGGCTTACCGTCCGCCTCCGGCGCAGGCGCAGGCACAACCGGCGCAAGCACAGGCGCAGGCGCACGAACGCCCGCCACCGCCGCCGCTCGAACGACCGCTGCTGGTGGATACCGGCACCGGATTGGTCTTATTGGTGACACCGGAGGTAAAGGAGTTCAGGTCACCCAGGACACGGCTGGAGAAATTCTGTACGCCGGTCACCAACGAGGCAGCCATGGCCGAACCGGGCAGGCTCACCCGTCCGCCACCGCCTGCGGAACCGGTGGGGAACGAGGCAGGCGACATGCTCGAGGCTGCCCGGCCATAACCGGGATCATAGCGGCCCCACCACATGGGCATGAAGACCGGACCGGTAAAGGTGCGGCGGGTGCGATCATCGTAATTCTTGTCCAGCATGGTCCATTCGAGGGCTTCTTCGTACATCTGGCTCTTGACCTCGGGAGTCCCGGCAGTCTCGATCTGCTTCCAGGCTCGTTCCATAATATCCTGGTAGAAGGCGACCGATTCCTTGCGGCTGAAACCCTTCATCTTGTCCGATACGCTCTGGACCAGCTTGATGGTCATCGCCTGGAGTTCCTTCCGGCGGTCGGCCAGGTTCTCGCTCGCAAAGGCATTGAGGAAATCTTTTTCGTATTCGTGCAGGCCCTCCGGCAATGGGCTGGCTAACTGCAGTTTCAGCGGTTCTTTGGTAACCACGGTGGCGGCGTTCTTCTTGACCACGCCAAAGAGGGCCATCGTCATGACTTTGTCGAGTGGTTGTTCCATCAGAATGCCCGCTTCGACTGCCGTCAGGCCGCGCTTGATGCCATGTCCTTCGATCTGGATCTTGGGCGGGAGGTAGGCCAGTTTGCGCTTCTTTTGATTGACAGCCCCAAGGATCGGCATGCCGACGAACATCCCCAGGAAGAAGGTGATGCAGCAGAGCGGCTGGAAGAAACCTCCCAACCCGGCCAGGAATGCCCCAAAATTGAAGGCAGGAGGCACCACGATGGCATCTTCGGGGACATACTGCCTGGGGAAGGAGGCTCCGAAGGTGTACTGGGTGTCGCCGCTGGCCTGGGCGCACTGCCACGAATAGGTGATGCGGTTCTGCTCGTCATAAGCGGCCGCGGGCTCATTGGCACAGGGCCAGCCGCCCTCCACGTTGTGATAACGTGGTTCATCCGGCAGCATATCGGGAGGCAGGTGAAAATTGACGGTCAGGTTGGTGCTGCCATGAATATATTGGGAACCGAACCAGGTGGGAGAGAAGACCGCGCTGGCGTAGGTATCCGGATCATCGGTATCTTTATACAGCACACGGCTGATCCTGCCCACGTACACGTGCACGTTCCCCGACTGGCCTGGCTGGATGGCGTAACCACCCAGATCCACCGAAAAACCGTAGCCGCCCTGCCCCTGGTAATCGCTGGAGATGTTGACCGGCGCGCCGTTCACATCCGCGCTGATGGAGCCAAAGTCGTAATTGCCGTTGGGCATGCCCACGTCAACAAAGTCAATCACGTGGGCGTTCGGGTCGTTATTGAACGTGAAGACATAATCGACTGCTTCCGTCCCGTCGGAGTTCCAGTAAACGTTGACGGTCTCCTGGGGCATGGCAAAGGAGTAGGATCCTTGCGCAGAAGCCCCGGAAACCATCGCAAACAATCCCAGGATGATTACCAAAGAAGTCAGCAGGCGAATTTTTTTCATCGCGTCCTCCTCACGAACGGCATTAATGAAGATTGCAAACAGGGCCTTTTACCACTTGGGTTCTTCAGTCAATTGATAGACGGAATTGCAATAAGGGCAGGTAACCATCGGCGCGCCGTTGACCAGTTTGATGTTGTCCGATGTCAAAGTACCGCCGCACGACCGGCATTTCATCTGTTCGATCTTGGTATCGCCGGGCAGGTCCACCTGGTAGGTGACATTTTGTACCGTCTCCTGCTTGTTTTTGCGCACGGCAGAGACGATCAGGGCCACCCCGCCGCCAAGCATCAGCAGTCCAACACAGAGCAGACCTGTTCCCAGCCCCATCCAGTTGGATTGGGCATTGTCGGCAGTCGAGGCGATGAGATTTAATACGCCGTACCCCATAAAACACAAAGAAATCAGGATAAGGACTCCGCCGCCAGCATACATCCAGGTAGTAGATTTCATGCAGACCTCCGTGATATTCAGTTAGATATACGTATTATTTAGCGTAAGTGTAGCACTTTCTTTTCGACCCGACAAATGATTTAAGTCCACTCTCACGGACGAATTTGTCTCTATTCGGTTGAGCTCCTTACACTGGGATTTTTAACGTTCGCGCGTGATAACGTTGGAACATTGGGAGTTTCTTATCGAGGGCCTTGTTGTAATAGAACTTTTGTTCTATAATTCGGAGTATATTCTATTTTTTGAAAAAGGTCAACGTCGATCCTGTTTTCTCCTATCTGTTTTCTGTTTCTTCCCTATTCCCTGATTACCCGATTACCTGTTCTCTGATCTCAATTCAGAGCTCTCTTCTCTCTCCATTTTTATGCTATAAATGGGTTCTTAGCGGGACTTTTGCTCCTTGAATGGTATCGTCCGCAAATAGTGGAGGTGAAATGGCCGAGAAAAAGACCGTCATTGCGGCAGCATTAGGTGAATGCGTCCATGTGGCCGGTGTGACCAACTTCCTGCGGCTGGCTGAAATGGCCGACTGGCGCACCGTCTTCCTCGGTCCGGCCGTGTCGATCGAGGATGTGCTCGAAGCCGCCAGGAAAGAAAACGCCGCCATGGTGGGCGTTTCTTACCGTCTCACCCCCGAGACAGGTGAACGATTATTGGGTCAATTCGCCGAAGAAGCGGCTTCCCTGCACGAGGCGGGCATCCGCTTTGTGTTTGGTGGCACACCGCCGGTAGCCGAAAGAGCCGCCCGCCTGGGATTCTTCGAGAGGGTCTTCGATGGCAGCGAGTCCACCGATGAGGTGCTGGCCTTTCTCAAAGGCGGAGCCGGCAGCCAGGCGGCCACTCTCGATTACCCCCACACCACGGTCGAACGCATCCGCTGGAAGGTACCCTTCCCGCTCCTGCGGCATCATTTTGGCCTGCCGACAATGGAAGCCACATTGCAGGGAATCACCGAGATCGCCGAGGCGAAGGCGCTGGATGTCATCTCCCTGGGGATAGACCAGGATGCGCAGGAGAATTTTTTCCATCCCGAAAGGCAGGACCCGCGCCGCCGGGGCGCAGGCGGCGTGCCGGTCCGCAGCGCCGAAGAGTACCGCTCCCTCTACGATGCCAGCCAACAGGGCAACTTCCCACTATTGCGCACCTATTCCGGTACCGACGATTTCGTCCGCCTGGCAGAAATGTACGTGGAGACGATCCACATCGCCTGGGCGGCCATCCCGCTGTTCTGGTTCAACCAGATGGACGGACGCGGGCCGTGGAACCTGCAAGGGTCGATCCGTGAGCACCAGCAGGTGATGGCCTGGTACGGGGAGCGCAGCCTGCCGGTGGAACTGAACGAGCCCCATCACTGGGGCATGCGTGACGCCCCCGATGTTGTTTTTGTGGTCTCGGCCTTCCTCTCCGCCTATAATGCCAAAAAATTCGGCGTGCGGGATTACATTGCCCAGATGATGTTCAACAGCCCGCCCGGCCTGGCAGACGCGATGGACCTGGCGAAGATGCTGGCAGTGCTGGAGTTGATCGCCCCGCTATCTGCTGGCGCAGACTTCAATATCTGGAAGCAAACCCGCACGGGTCTGCTCAGTTTCCCGCTCGACCCGGAAGCGGCCCGCTCTCACCTGGCTGCCGCCACCTACCTGCAAATGGCCCTGCAGCCGCACATCATCCACATCGTCGGGCACACCGAGGCGGATCACGCCGCCACTGCCGGGGATGTGATCACCGCCGCCCGCATCGCCCGCCGGGCCATCGAGAATTCCCTGCGCGGCGCGCCGGATATGACGGCCGACCCACGCGTGCAGGCACGCAAAGAGGAACTGGTAGCAGAAGCGCAGGTCACACTGGAGGCCATCCGCCGGCAGGCAGGAGCGGGGGTAAACGATCCCTGGTCCGACGCGGCCACGCTCGCTGCGGCGGTCAGCACGGGTATCCTGGATGCGCCGCAATTGAAGAATAACCGCTTTGGCCGTGGCAAGATCGTCACCCGCGTCATTGAAGGAAAATGCCTGGCGGTCGATGAATCAGACCGGCCCTTGAGCGAGAAAGCCCGTTTATCAAAGGTAAGGAAGGAGCAAGCATGAGCACCCCCGAAAAATATACGGTCATCGGCGCAGGTCATGGAGGCAAAGCCATGGCAGCCCACCTGGCATTGATGGGATTGAAAGTGACCCTTTTCAACCGCACCTTCGACCATATCGATGTGATCCAAAAACGCGGCGGGATCGAGCTGGATAGCAACGAGGAGGGAGCACAAGGATTTGGCACCCTTGCACTGGTCACTGCGGATATGAGCGCGGCGCTGGCAGGGGCGCAGATGATCATGGTGGTGGTGCCATCCTCCGCCCATGCAGACATCGCCCGGACGGTTGCGCCGCATTTGAAAGACGGGCAGACGATCCTGCTCCACCCGGGCCGCACATGCGGCACCCTCGAATTCGCCAAAGTGCTGCGCGACCAGGGCTGCCAGGCCGATGTGACCATCGCCGAAGCGGAGACCTTTATTTACGCCAGCCGTTCCGACGGTCCGGCGCAGGCGCGCATCTTTCGCATCAAGGAAGCCGTACCGCTGGCAGCCTTGCCTGCCGTTCGCACCAGGCAAGTTTTACAAGCCCTCCAGCCCGTCTATCCGCAGTTCATCGACGGAGTCAACGTGCTCAATACCGGCCTGAACAACATGGGCGCCATCTTCCACCCGGCGCTGACGCTGCTGAATGCCGGTTGGATCGAATTGACCTATGGCGATTACCAATTTTATATAGAAGGGGTGACCACTTCGGTGGCGCGGGTGCTCGAAACCCTCGACCGGGAACGCGTGACGGTCGCCAGTTCCCTGGGCATCCGGGCACGCACCGCCATGGAGTGGCTCAAAATGGCCTACGATACCAGCGGAGAAGACTTGCTTGACGCAATCCACAACCAGCCCGGGTATATGGGCATCAAAGCCCCCAGCACGCTCAGTCACCGCTACATTTTCGAAGACGTGCCCATGAGCATGGTGCCGATGGCCTCATTGGGGGCGCGTTTTGGAGTTTCGGTTGTGGGGATGGAAAGCATCATCCAGCTGGCCTGCATCGTCCACCGCACCGATTATCGCAAACGCGGCCGCACGGTCGACAAGCTGGGTATCGACGGGTTGAGCGTGGATGAACTGACGCGTTACGTCACTGATGGAATTAGAGAGTGACGATCGTCCTGATCTAGGGAGATCCGACCCCGTTTTTCCGCAGCCCATAGACCTGGCTGACAGGTAGGACCATCAACAGGCCCTTGCCCTGTTCGCACAGGTCCCCCACGACTTCCTGAGTAACCTGGATGACCCTCTCCACCACCGCCTCATCGTCGATCATGGTGAAGATAGTCCGACTGAGGTGTTCGGGGTCGGGGTAAAAATCTTCCATGGAAGGCATCAGGGGGATATCATCCCGCAGCCCTTCTTGCCCGCGCAGGCGGCCCATCCCCGTGCTGAACAAGACTGTGGCTCCGCTGATACCTGCATTTTCCCATTCGGCCAGCAGATCAAGCAATTTTTCCGGGTCGTGCAGGACGAAAATTATCAGGCTCATACGCACTCCTTGTTACGCTTGCGGTTCTTCAGGGATCCCACTTTCAGCGGGTTGGTTGGATATTTCGGCTGGATTGGTGTTATCGCCAGCAGGCGGCGGGGATGATGGATCAGCCTCTGTTTCCGCCTGGACGGGTATCTCTATTTTAGGTTTTACGGCAGGTTTCTTAATGAGATAGCGCAGGATTGGCGGCGTGACGATGGTGCTGATGATGACCATGCCGACAATTGCGGCGAATTCGGTTTCATTTACCAGACCCGTCCGCAAGCCTACATTGGCGATGATCAAGCCCACTTCTCCGCGCGAGATCATGCCGGCGCCCAACTGCCAGGCTTCCTTCCAGGTAAAACCGCCCCATCTGGCTCCCAAACCGGCGCCGATCCATTTGCCCACGATCGCAACGAGTATCAGGCTTGCCGCCAGACCAAGACCGGTGGCAGCGCTGGCGATGTTTACCGAAAGTCCGATGCTGACGAAGAAAATGGGGACGAAGAATCCATAAGCAATGGCCGAGATACGCGGCTCCAGGTCATCCCTTTCGGGCAAACGGGAGAACATCAAGCCTGCCAGGAATGCTCCGGTGATGGCCGCCATGCCGCCGATCAGTTCAGCGGCGAGCGCGTACACCAGCACCGTTACGATCGCCAGCGAAAGGATATTCTGGCTGACCGGCAGGCTGCTGACCCACCTGACCAGCCGCGGTAAAACCCACCGGCCTAAAATAAATGCTATCAGGAAATAGACGACGATCCTTCCAAAAACAAGGGCAATTTGAGCCAGGCCGCCGACACTGCCAGTGGAAGGAATGATGGCGAAGAAGATCGAAAGCAATAAAATAACCAGCACGTCATCGAAAACAGCCGCGCCCAGCAAACCAAAACCCACCTTGGATTTTAATACCCTCAATTCAATCAATGTTTGGGCGGATATGCTCACGCTGGTGGCGCCGAGAGTCAAGCCGAGGAAAATGGCCTCCGGCTGGCTCAAATTAAAGAGCAAGCCTGTGCCCCAGCCGAGCAGGAATGGCAGGGCCACGCCCATGATCCCTGCCAATGCAGATGAACGCAAATTGCGGCGTAATTCGCTTAGGTGTAATTCCAGCCCGGCGATGAACATGAGCAGCAGGACACCGATCTCGCCCAGTTGATGGATCATCTCCTCCATTTGGACGTTGCTCAGCCCGGGCAGATGCAGCAAGTTGATCAGGGATGGACCTAGTAAGACACCCATGAGCAATTCGCCCAGCACGGACGGCTGTCCCAGGCGTATGCTGATATAGCCGGCGGCTTTGGCCGCCAGCAACACGATTGCCAGAACTATGGCAAGTTGCAGGAAAGGTGTCATCGTATTCAAGAGTTTATCATAAAAATATTTCAAGTATTCATTGCGGGTATAATGCCTGCACGTTTTTATGGATTGATTTTTTTGACCCCTATCTCTCCCATTCTTAAGACAACCATGCCTGCAAATGTAGAGATTAAAGCCCGCGTTCGTGACCTTGCCGACCTCAGCCGCCGCGCCGAGAGTCTGAGC
This sequence comes from uncultured Chloroflexia bacterium, assembly GCA_963847105.1. Classification (GTDB taxonomy): domain Bacteria; phylum Chloroflexota; class Anaerolineae; order Anaerolineales; family Villigracilaceae; genus UBA877. The sequence goes on from CAWJYP010000004.1 coordinate 424,927, forward strand.
GATACCCCGGTGGAATTAATCCCGCAGGAAGACACCTTCTTCAACACGCCTCACGGACGGTTGAAACTGCGTCAACTGTCGCCGGAACGGGCTCAACTGGTCTATTACGAGCGGGCCGATACCGCCGGTCCGAAGCGCTCGTATTACCTAATTTCCGAGACCTCCGATCCGGCTTCGCTCAAAGCCATTCTCACAACAGCACTGGGGGTGCGCGGGGTCGTGCGCAAACTGCGCCGGCTCTACCTGATCGGCCAGACCCGCCTGCATTTGGATGATGTGGAAGGGCTGGGGCATTTCATGGAATTGGAAGTCGTCCTTGATCCCGGTCAAACGGACGCCGAAGGACAGGCCGTCGCGGCGGATTTAATGGTAAAACTGGGGGTGATGGAAGCGGATCTGCTCGAAGGGGCGTACATGGATCTGTTGGAAAAAAACGTGTAAGACCTGAAGACAGGGATAAGGCGTGGAAGAAACCAGTGGTCGCAAGAATATCAACACCATCAAGCGCAAACAAACCGATGCGCTTAAACGCCGTTACCCCGACCTGGCAGATACCTTCGAAAAAGAACCACTGACTAAGATCGAGGCGCCGATCTGGCGTGAGATCCGCATCATGCTGGCTGCCAAACTGTATGGAGCCGACCGCATGTCTTCCGAGCGGGCGGCCCGCCTGGCGGGTCTGCCTCACGTGGAATTCCTGCTGAACCTGGGCTTTTATCACGTCTTCCCGCTGCAAGCCGAGTTGCATGAATTGGAACAGGGGCAAGATGAATAAGGCCACCTGCAGCGCCTCCCCCATTGTCTTCCTCTATCGCATCGGCGCGCTGGATTGGCTGCCGAAGTTGTTCGATGAGATCTGGATGCCCTCGGTGGTGCTGGATGACCTGCTGCAGGCTCGCTTCATCGGCTATGACGTCCCCAGCCCCTTCGACCTGCCGTGGGTGCAGTTCCAGGACCCGCAGTTGACCGTCCCGGCAGCCTGGCTGTCGCTGGACCTCAGTTCGGGCGAAGTGGCTGCCATGTCACTGGCCTTCGAGAATCGCGATTGCACGGTCCTGCTCGATGAACCCATGGGCCGCCGGGCTGCCCGCCTGGTGGGCCTCAATTATTGGGGTACCCTGAAAATCTTACTGGAAGCGAAAGAGCACGGCCTGACCGATACCGTCGCCCCCTACGTGGACCGGCTGGGCAAGATCGGCTTGTGGATCGAAGGCGGCATCCGCCAGCGCATCCTGGCCCTGGCCGGTGAAACCGCTGAGCCGGTGAAGTAACGGCGATTACTATTTCCCCCTGCTATTTGAACAATATCACACCCAACACAACCGCCGCCAGCGTGACGGTGATGTTATCCACATCCTTGAACGGCAGCGATTCCACCACTGTCCCAGCCAGCGCGATGATGGTGATGGGCATCAAATAACTGACGAACGGTCCGGTGAAAACGCCTGCCAGGACGAATATCCAGATAATGAAGGCGGCCAAAGCCCACCCACCCACGAACATGCCCGCCGATCCCGCCACGGATTTGCCATTGTTCCACGGCAGGCGTGGCGACTTGAAGCCCCGACCGGTGATATCCGCCAACCCGTCCCCGCCGCACATCAACATCAACGCCACCATGCCGGTGGGCGTGTCTTTCCAGTAGATCAGGGTCATCACCACAAAGACGATGCCGTAGAACAGAGGCCCGTAAAGGATCTCGCGGCGGTCGCCGGTGCGAGACATGGCTTTAACGGAGGCTTCGTCCTTGACGATCCCCAGGCCGATCAGGGCGAACTGGACGGTAATGAGGAAAGGCACCACGGCTGCCAGCCAGCGGGCATACCAGACATCCGGGAAGAGCAGCCAGCACAGCACGAAGATGGGACCCGTGCCGATATGGATGAGTTTGCGGCTCAGGCGGCTTTCGATCCAGCCGCGGTGGGCAAAGAAGTCCATCAAGCGCAGCCAACCGATAGCCAGGGCAAAGGTGATGATGACGGCCAGGAATGGGTTCATGTGCGACTCCCGTCAAACGTGGATGATGTTTAGGTGGAGGGACTGAGAATATATTGAATTGTAACTGATTTAATCCTCCCCCTGATTATTCTCGCCAGATATTCACGAAGGTGAAATTGCTTCTTCGTTTACCTCCGGTGTAGGTCTCTTGCGGTCAGCTGCACGAATAAACGGCAAGGCAGGAGTTAACAAAAAGCCTGAAATTGCGATGGCCGTCGGGACGAGGGCTAAGTTGGCAACCATGCCAATGAACGGGCCGCCAGCTATCTGACCGACCGCATCCACTTGTCCGATCATGGATAAGACAGTGGCGCGTGAATCCGATTCGAGACGCTGATTGACCCACGCGTTCATCAACGGACCAACCAGGTTGCGTAGTGCTGAGATGAGCAGGTAAGTCGCAATAGTCAAACCCAATATGGGCGACCATGCAAACAGGATGATGGAAGCCACAATCCCGAAAGTGATGGCAAACATCAGCCGTCCGATGAGACGCGGCCTGGATGTATCCAGCCGATTTTCAGCCAGGGTCGCAGCGGCGATGGAGAGGAGGATACTAAGTGCTTCCAATAAGCCGAAGAAAGCAATATCATTATTGCCAAAAAGGAGCGGCAGCCTAAAACGACTGAGCAAATGTTTTATCCATAAGCGGTCAAAACCTTCACTATATAGACCATAGAATAAACCCACGCCAAGGATAGTCATGAGGCGCGGCCGCCGACGTACGGTCTGCAAGCCGATGGAGAGCGTTCGCAATATGCGCTTGAAAGAATTACGATCCTCCTGCGGAGCCGGATGGAAGCCTGTCTCAGGCATGATCAGCGAAAGTATGCCTGCCAGGAGAACAAAGAGTCCTCCACTGAAAAGAATCGGGAGATTGATTTGGCGGCTGCCGCTGAAAACAGCGATCAGCATCCCTACCAACGAGCCACCCAGACTGTACTTATTGGCGCGTAGAAAAGCACGGTTGGCAGTCGCTTCACCGATCTCATCGGAAAGCCAGGCCTGTCTGGAGCCGCTGGTGAAAGTGTAACCCAATCCCCACAGCATCTGTGCGATCAGGATGGCCCCAAAAATCGGTATAAGTCCTTCCAGTAAAAAGCCCAGTCCGATGAGACAAAAGCCAATGATGACCGATAAACGGCGGCTGTACACGTCTGCCACAACACCAGTAGGCACTTCGCAAAGAAGGACGGATAGTTCCAGAGTCGTCCCCACCAGCACCAATTGAAGTGGAGAAAGAGCAGCTACGCGGATTTCATAGAGCGACATGGCGGTAAAAGCCATGCTGAATAACATGGAACTGGCAGTCTCGATGAAGAGGTAGACCTTGAAAGCGCCGAATTTTTTCAACATGTTTTCTTAGGTACCGTTTTCCAGAGTCTCCCGACAAGCCTCAATGATACTTGGATGAAATAGATTTGTGAACCACAATCGTGAGCCAGGTTTATTGCCTGCAATGTTCAGGAGTGCAGGTTTTGTTGATTACGTCCCGCAAATTCTTAACGATCCACTTGACGTCCAATCAAACCTGCGGGACGTTAGCATCTTCACATGCCAGCCACGCATCTGCTACCTTTATCAATGCTCTCTATTTTCTATTCTCTGCTCTCTTCTCCTTCCTTTATTTTTGTCTATTTCTTTCACCGAACATTTGTGCTATTATAATAGCATGAAGAAACTCTTCGCCATCCCCTCGCGCCTCCAATCTTATAAGGGAAGAATTGTTTCATCTTTGTTCCTCCACATCAAATCACTGCTCTCTGCTATCTTTTATCTGTTCACTACTTTCTGCACTCTTGATTCCAATCACCAACAGCGTCCCCACTGGGGATCCGCAATGCCCTATTCGTTCCTCGCAAAACCCAAATTAAGTGACCTAAATTCACTCAGCTCTTCGACTCCGCTCTTCCAATCTAAAATCATCAACAGCGTCCCCTTTGGGGATCACCAATCTACAATCCACCATTCGTTCCTCAAACGAATGATTTTGGGCCTTTTTGTAGAGAGGATTATTCGTTCCTTTTTCGTTCCTCAAGATCGAATACCCCATGGACCATTCTCCATTTTATCTTCTCTGCTCCCTACTCCCTGTTCTTTTCCCCTTTTACCTCCTCTGCCTTCCAATACATACCATATCCATGGCACTAATCCGACCAAAAATAGTATACTCAGACCAATTATCCCGGCTTTGGAAAGAGGTCTCGTCCATGAGAAAACGGTTGCTGCTCTTTTTCATTCTACTTCTGCTGACGGGCGGTCTCGTCCTCCCCGCCCGGGCGCAGGCGAATGTGCAGGTAGTCAATGATGAAGCCATCATCGCCTTCCCCGAGACCATCCTCTTCTCAGCTCAATTCAAATCGGCCAATGACATCACCTCGGTCATCCTCGAATACGGCGTGGACCAACTGACTTGCGGGACTGTGCAGGCGCGAGCCTTCCCAGCCATCACGGCCTCAAAGAACGTCCAGGCCGAGTGGACCTGGGAGATGCGCCAGTCGGGTTCGCTGCCACCGGGTGCGAGCGTCTGGTGGCAGTGGCTGGTGACGGATTCGAGCGGGGCCGAGTTTACCTCGCCGCGGCAGACCATCACCTGGCTGGACAGTATCCATTCGTGGGAAACCATTACGGGGAAGAACATCAACCTGCATTATTATGAAGGCGGGGCTAATTTTGGGCGGGAACTGCATACGGCTGCTGCCGATGCGCTGGTGCGCCTCTCGCAGGATATCGGCCTGACCACCGCCAAACCGGTCGATATTTACATCTATGCCTCCACCAGCGACCTAAAAGATGCGGTCCTGTATGCACCTGGCTGGGTGGGTGGACAGGCATTCCCCGACAGCAATATCATCATTATCGGTGTTCCCATCGAGCAGTTGGATTGGGGCAAGAGCACCGAGGCGCATGAACTGACCCATGTGCTGGTGGGGCATCTGACATTCTCTTGCCTCAGTTTCATCCCCACCTGGCTCAATGAAGGCCTGGCTATGTATGGGGAAGGCGGACCTGGGGCAACCGAAGCAGCCTTATTCGATGAGGCCAGGAAGAACGATGAATTGCTGAGCTTGCGCTCCCTGATGGGCAATTTCTCGGAGGAATCCACCCGGGCCAACCTGTCGTATACCGAATCGCACAGCGTGGTCAATTTCATGGTCAAGACCTATGGACGGGCCAAGATGACCACCCTCTTGACCTCCCTGCGGGACGGTCAGACCATCGACGAAGCGTTGCAAGCTATCTACGGGTTCGACACCGACGGTCTGGAAGCGGCCTGGCGTGACTCCATCGGGGCGTCGTCACTCGCCGCCGGTCCGGATGCCACGCCGGTTCCTACGCCCACGGTCGTCCCGACCATTGTGCCTATTGGGGCGGCCCCGGTCTCCACGGCAGTGATATCCACTCCCCATCCCACCGAGGTATTGCCAACGGCCACACCCGGCGCGGCGGCTCAAGCGCCGGCATCCACGGCAGTTCCAAACAAATCCCCCAACAACATCCTTACAGGGAATACGGCCCTCATCCTTCAGATCGGCGGGGCCTGTCTGATCATCGCGATCCTACTGGTTGGCGTGCCCGTATTCTTTGCCATTCGCAGCCGCAGGCACGGGAGGACAAAATGAGACCATTGAAGGCGTTTATTCCGTTTTTGACAATCCTGGTCTGCCTGATGCTGGCGTGCCAGATCGGCGGTTCAACCAATACTCCCGCAGCCCCCACATCTTCGGCTACAGCCGGGCCGAATGGGAGCACTCCCGTCCCCGTCTCCGAACCGCTGACATTCACCGACGCCGAGAACGGCATCACCATTCGTTATCCGCAGGGCTGGAGCACTGAACCACCGGCGCAAGGCGATCAATCCATCGTGACCTTGATCAGCCCGGATCAAACCGTCCAGGCGATCCTGTACCAGTTCCCCACCCAGCCGGGCGATACGGCCGAATCGGTGAACGCCACCCTGTCGCAGAGCGCTTTGGGAGGCCTGACGAATATTTCAGTCATCAGTGACGCAGCCCTGCCCCGTCAGGACGGGAACGACGCCTGGAGCCAGGTAGTGAGCGCTACCAGCAGCAGCAGCGACTTGATGATCAACCTGACCACCGTGATCTATGGACCACGCTCGTTCTTCCTGATGTCATTTGGATTGTCGGCGGATTTCACCGCCAATTCGGTGGACCTGGACAAACTCATCAGCGGGATGAGCTTTACCACCCCCGTCGTGAACGGCGTTACCCGCAACCAGGCGCTGTTCCTGGAAGGTGGCGAGAGCACCAACCCGCGCGACTATGACCCCGCCACCACCCACAGTTCCGGCGATAAACTGGCCTACAGCGGCCTGTTTTCTCTGGACACAAAACTCAATCTGGTGCCCGAACTGGCGGAAAAATGGGAAATTTCGGGGGATGGCACCGTCTATACGTTCCACCTGCGGGCCAATGCCAAATTCCATGACGGCCGCGCCGTCACGGCCGAGGATGTGATCTATTCGTGGGAACGGGCGGCCGCACCGGAGACCCAGTCCGACACGGTGCTGACCTACCTGAGCGACATCGTCGGCGTGGCAGAGATGCAGGCCGGTACCGCCGACCATATCTCCGGCTTGAAGGCCATCAACGATCAGACCCTGCAGGTCACCATCGATGCGCCGAAAGTGTACTTCCTCTATAAACTGACCATGCCGGTAGCGTTCGTACTGGACCGGAACAATGTCGAGAGCGGATCGGAATGGTACCGCACACCCAACGGCACCGGTCCGTATAAGCTCGACCGGTGGGAACGCTTTAAATTGATGGTGTACGTGGCCAACCAGGATTTCTACCTTGGCGCGCCATCCATCCCGCAGATCGTGGTGGAACTATTCTCCGGCGTGGGCATCCGCTTATATGAATCCGGCGACATCGATGTCACCGGGGTGTCCTCCTACGATGCCCCCATGGTGCTGGACCCGGCCAACCCGATGCATCCCGACCTGCTTACCGGCGTTTCCCTCTGCACCAGCTACGTGGTGTTCGACGTGACCCAACCGCCCTTCGACGATGTCAAGGTGCGGCAGGCCTTCACGATGGGATTCGACCGGCAGAAATATTTCGACGTAGTCTATAACGGCGTGGGCGTGCTGGCAAAGGGACCCTATCCGCCGGCGCTGCCCGGCTATAATGTGGAACTGGAAGGGCTGCCCTACGACCCGCAGCAGGCGCGCCAACTGCTGGCAGAATCGAAATACGGCGGGGCGAGTGGGCTTCCACCCATCGTCTATACCGAGGCGGGCATCGGCAACAATTCCGGGCCGGATGCGGCTGCCATGGCGGATATGTGGGAGCAGAACCTGGGAGTGACGATCACCATCGAGAACATCGAACCCGATAAATATTACGATCTGTTGTATTCGGGCCAGCATGGACAACTATTCTCAGGCGGTTGGTGCGCCGATTACCCCGACCCGGAAAACTTTGCCGATGTGCTCTTCCACAGCGGGGCGCAGCAAAATACCGGCAACTACAGCAATCCCGCCCTGGATGCCATCCTGGACAAGGCCCGGGTTGAGATGGATACTGCCACCCGCATTCAACTGTACCAGCAGGCTGAGCAGATGATCGTTGAAGAAGCGCCGGCGATCTTCACCATACACAACATATCCTTCCTGCTGGTGAAGCCATACGTGAAAGGCTATGTGTGGACGCCCATCACCATCCCGATCGAACGATATCTATTTTTGCAACATTAGCGTAATACAAAACGTCCCGCAGGTTCTTTGAGGTTGACTTGATCTCAATACCGACCTGCGGGACGATCATTTAAGGCCGGGCTTCGGCCAGGAATTCCACCCGCTCAATGGGCGGATCCACGCTGCTCACTTGAAAATCAAACATCACCGGCGTTGACTGGGTGAGGGGCGAGTCAGTCTCCCAGCGCCGCACACCGACCACATTCCCGGCTGCGTCGTAAGCAATCGCCAACACCCATGTCATCGTCCCGTCTGCATCGCCGGTTGTGACTACGCGCCCACTCACATCCGCCGTCCGGCCGTTCACGTCCAGGCTGACGAGGGTATTATCGATCATCACCGGCAGGTAACGAGTATCGCCCGGCAGCAGGCGGATGGCCGTCAACACTTGTACCTGCAAGGCAGAGTCAGCCGGAGCGGACGCCTGATGGACCACCAGGGGAATGGACTTCCCCGGCGGCAAAATATCCAGCAGGCTATAAACAGTCTGGTTGGCGATCTCCTGACCTCCAGCATCCCGCAGGATGAACTGAGCCGAGAGATTTTCGATGGTTTCGGCATAATCGTTGCGGAAGAGGGCAAAACACCAACTGCCTCCAGCCGTCTCAGGCCAGCAGCGCGTTTGGATCAGAGTCAGCGGAGCAGCGGTTGGGATGGGCTCAACGGTTCCAGTCTGCCCGCTTGGGATGACCAGCTCCGTCCCCACCGAGAGGGTGTTCGCCTGGACGCCCGGATTGGCATTCATCAAAGATTCCAACGAGATCCGAAAACGCTGGGCGATGCTGCTGAGCGTATCACCCTGGACGACGGAATAGAGAAAGGGTGTGGGGCTGGGCATAACAATGGTCAATCCCGCCGGGATGAGGCTGGCAGTCGACCGCGGGGTGGAGGTCCGGTAGGCAAGCGGGGTAGTCTGGGGCGCGGGCGGGCTGCCATCACGCACTGCATCCGTGGCGTTCCCACAGGCCGTCAACGAAATAAACAGCAACAGGCAGATCAAAAATCGGAGCATGATGAGATTATACCCATTGCTTGCAAGGAACGTCCACCTTACAATCTGTTTAACTCCCATCCACTTGCCCCGTACTCGAGGCTGTGCTAAACTCATCTTATGGCCGAAGAAGTGGACCAAGAGTCATTCGAGGCAGGTGAAAACACCATCCTGCGGGAGGCGATCGAAGCCCTGCGGAGCGGGGACCGGACACGGGCGCGTGATCTGTTCACACGCATGCTCAAAACCGACCAGAACAATGCAGAGTATTGGATCTGGCTCAGCGCGGCAGTGGAGTCGCAAAAAGAACGCATCTACTGCCTGCAAAGCGCCCTCCGCCTGGAACCGGAGAATATCTCCGCCAAGCGAGGCCTGGTCCTGCTGGGAGCTTTGCCGCCGGATGACTCGTTGCCGCCCTTCGATGTCAATCGGCCGCGCATCTGGGAAGACAAGCTGGTCGTCCCCAAGGAAGTTCATGAGAAGAAGGTCGGCTGGGCTAATCCTCTGACGCGGGTATTCATGATACTGGGGATTGCCGTGTTGGTCCTGGGTGTTTTCGTGGGCGGGTATATGCTCATGCCGAAGAACTTGCTGCCGTCTGCACCGCGGCAAACACCCACACGGCGGCCTACCATCACGATTACACTTACGTCCTCTCCCACCCCGCTCGTGCGGACTGCCACGCCTACGTTCCTGGGCCCGACCCCGCTTTCGGTCTTCCTGGCAAAGACGTACACATCCACGCCGCTGTATGCGGTCACGCAGCATCCGGTGCTTTCACGGGCCTCCTTCGAAGCCGGCTTGCGTTCGATGGCCCAAAAGAATTACGATACCGCCCGGGTCCAATTTTTGGAAGTGTTGAAGAACGAACCGGATGCGGGGGATGCCTTTTTCTATATCGGCGAGACGTATCGGATGCAAGGTGATTTTCGTACTGCGCGGGACAACTACCAGGAGGCGATCAACCATGCGCCCGGTTTCGCGCCGGGATTCCTGGGGCGGGCGCAGGCCAACCTGGGTCTGAACCCAGCAGCTGAGGTGATTAGCGACATCAACGAAGCCATTCACCTGGACTCCAGATACGCCGAAGCGTATATTGAACGGGCGAAATACCAGATCCACACACACACTACTTCGGCTGTCTCGGACCTGAACACAGCCCTCGAACTGACCCCCAGTTCCGCCGTGGCGTATTTATTTCTGTCGCAGGCGCAGTTGGAACTGGGCGACAGCGATTTAGCCCTGCAATCGGCCCTTCAGGCCAACCAGATCGACATGACCCTTGTCCCGGTCTACCTGGCGCTGGCGCAGGCATATATAGCATCGGGGCAGCCTGACCTGGCCGTGGGTGTGCTGCAGACCTATACCATCTACGCGCCCAACGACACCGCCGCCTTCCTTTCGCTGGGAACCGCCTACAACGCGGCCGGCCTGTATGAGAATGCAGTTGACATCCTCACCAAGGGTCTGGCAGTCGACCGGAAGAATGCCGAGGCCTATTACCAGCGCGGCACGGCTTATCTGAATTTGGTTCAGCCATCGCAGGCTGTCATAGATTTCAAGGCGGCAGTGGCGTATGACCCCTTCGACTTCGATGCACATCTGGGACTCGCTAGGGCATATTATGCGCAGGGCAAACCAGGCGACGCCTACGTCCAGGCTGAAACGAATGCCATCCCGCTGGCGAAAACGGATTTAACCAAAGCGCAGGTATATTACTGGCAGTCGATCTTCCTGGATGCCATGGGCGATCCCATTGGTGAACGAGCCAGTTGGTACAGACTGATCATGCTGCCAGAGGATGCCATGCCCGCAGAATGGCGCACGGAAGCATTTGAGCATTTGAACATTACCCCTACTCCCACCAAGACGCTGGTACCCACCGCCACTCGCACGCGCACGCTCACACCTACCAAAAGACCTTAACGACCGGCCCATCACATCACTGATATCAAAAGAAAGCGCAGGATCTCTCCTGCACTTTTTGAGTCCTATTGAGGGCACAAAGCCCGTAAGTATTCCCAGCGGTAGATGCCGGCTTCATGCCCATCCTCCCACACCGGCGTAATGGCGTACGAGCCTACCGGGACAATGTTCTTTAATCTCGTAGCGGGCGAGTCGGGCAGGTTGGTTGAAAAGGCGGCCGGGTCGGGGGTATCGCCCATTTTATCGTGCCCGCCGCGGCACTCGGCGCAGGGACAGCCGGCCCGCAGGAGCGAGAACGTATACGTACACGTCCGATCATCATCCCACAAGATGGTCAGTTCTTTGTTGGCACGGTTGGCATTAATCGAGATGGGTTTCATCTACAACACCTATGGTTCAGGGATGGCCTTCAAAAAGTCCTGCACGGCCCAGCCGGCGCGCTTGCTGTCATATTGAGCGGTGAGATACCACCAGGTATACCCGTCGGCTGTTTCAGGCCCCTGGGTGACGAGAAAGACTTCCGAATCAAAGGCGGAGAAGAAAGGCGATTCCAATAAGGGGTCGGTGTGAATCCGCAGGCCGACTCCGCCGGTAGTGGGTTGGACGTGCACGCTGACAGCGATCTGACCTGGCGCGGGAGTGGGGGAATTGGCAGGCGTGGGCGGGATGGGAGTGAGCGTGGGTGGGAGCGGGCGGGATGTGGAGGTTTGAGCCGGGATGATGGTCATGGCTGAATCCATGGCAGCAGCACCTGCATTGGAGGCTGCCGGGCGCATCATGACGATATAGATTAGGCTGATGCACGTGAGCCCCGCTGCGATAAGCAGGGCTGCTACCAATACCTTGGCATTCAGTATGTTCTTCATTTATACAGGCAGCAAGAAAAAGGCCAATCCCAGGATAAAGTAAATCGCCATCAGAGTGGCGCCCTCCAGCCACGAAGATTTTCCGTCCATGGAAACGATCACGGCAATGAGCACCCCGGCGATCAGGGCGATCAACTCCAGTGTATTAAATACCAGTGTGAGCGGGTGGCCAAATGCCAGGCTAACGAAGACCAGCAGCGGCGCCACGAGCAAGGCGATCTGCAGGCTGGAGGCGATCGATATTTCAACGGCCAGGGTCATTTTGTTTTGACCCGCAAACTGGACCGCCACCAGATGCTCGGCTGCATTGCCGATGATGGGGATGAGAATGATACCAAGGAAGAATTCCGAGACGCCCAAAGAGGCAACGACCGGTTCCACCACCCCCACCAGCACTTCCGAGAGCCAGACGATCCCGGCAGTGGAGAGCACAAGGATGATCAGAGCTGTGCGGATGGACATGGGAGCTTTGTGAGTATTTGGCTGCTCCACATAGGTGACCGCCGGATCACCTGACCTGGCTGCATCTACCAAACCCAGAACATACAGAAGGATCATCACAGCCGCCACGCCCAGGGTCAACGCCTCCACCCGAGGATCGCTCTCGGGCCCAATGGAGCGACTAAAAAGTGAAGGGATGAGCATTGCCAGGACAGCCAGGATGAGCAGGATGGCATTGCGGGCTGCGCTGCGACGGTCGAAGGTCTGTTGACCGTGGCGGACACCGCCAACGACAAAGGCCAAGCCCATCACCAGCAGCAGGTTGCCGAGGATGGAGCCGGTGATGGAGGCCTTCACTAATTCCAACAATCCTGCCCGGATTGCCGTGATGGTTATGATCAATTCGGCTGCATTGCCGAGGGTGGCGTTAAGCAAGCCACCGATGCGAGGGCCGGTGTAATGGGCCAGCGATTCGGTGGAGACGCCAATATACGCAGCCATGGGGATGATCCCGATACAAGCCAGGATGAATATTGCCAGCGGCGACCAGCCGACGAGTTCGCCGGCGAGCGTAAGGGGCAGGAAAAGGATCAATATAGCAAGGGGGTTGCGTACGACGAAATTCTTGATTTTCTTCATAAGCCTCCCAATCGGTTTCTATTCTGTTGCTGGCTGTTCATGATCATTATTTAACAACAATTTTTTCGCATGCGGAGGCAGGAGGACCTGCAGTTTTCCCTGCAAGACCTCCAGCCGCACCTGCAGCGCCCCCAACATGGGCTCACCGTCCATCTGGATGGAAAAGGGCGTATCGGATTCGATGAAAGCATTGTGGAAGGGGATGCAGCGAGCTTGCTCTGAATTAAGGTGACGCTCGGTTTGGACCTCCACGAAGACCCGGAACGCATCTGCAAGTGTGCTGCCGGCGAACAACCACAACTCCATGCAGCCGTCATCCAGGTATGCAGCGGGGGAGAGTTTTCCAGGTCCGTAATGACGGATGTTGCTGGCCACCGCCAGGAGGAAATGACCTTCCACCTGCTTGTCGTCGCCGGTGACACGCAGGTCCATGCCGTGCCAGATGGTGGCATTCCAGATGGCCATGGCGGCGTATTCGGGCACATTCAAATACTTGTCGATGCGCTTGCGGGGTGTCAATTTCTTGACCGCCAGCGCATCCAGACCCAGGCCGGCCCACATAAGGAATGGCTGCCCGTTGCACAAGCCGACATCGATGGCGCAGGGAGGTGTCTCGGCCAGTATACGGGCGTTCTTTCGTAGGGCTTGTAAATGCGGCCACACGAAGGCGTTGATGCCGAGTTCCTGCGCCCACACATTGGTCGTACCCGCCGGGATGATCCCCAGCGCCGTCTGCGAACCGATCAGACCGCTGGCCGCCTGCCCGGCGGTACCGTCGCCACCGATGGCAAACACGGCGCGGAAATTTTCTTGAGCGGCCAGACGCGACAACTGGGTGGTGTGGCGGCCATTCAACGATTCGGCTACCTCCACCCGCCAGCCGTGATCATTCAACGTACGGATGACCCCACCGATGAATGGACGCACAGAGATTCGGCCTGCGGAAGAATTGTAGACAAGCAGCGCGTCAGCCATGGGCCAATTATACATGGACAGCAGTGGAAAGTCCTCCAATTTTTCTCACATTGGTGGAGAATAGCATGCGCTGGAGGGGTTCAGCGTTGTAAACGCGGGAAGACGAAGTATAATCTCTTTAAATTGACTTATGGATACGCCTCGTCTTCTTGGAAATCGTTATGAATTAGTGGAACAACTCGGCAAGGGGGGAATGGCCGTTGTGTACCGCGCCCGCGACCGGATGCTGGAACGGTCGGTGGCGGTTAAGATCTTGCGCCAGGATTATTCCAAGGACCAGGCCTTCCAGGACCGTTTCCGGCAGGAAGCGCGCGCGGCTGCCAATCTTTCCCATCCCAACATTGTCACCGTCCATGATTTCGGGTTCGATGAAGGCCAGTTATTCATCGTGATGGAATACATCCCCGGGACCGACCTGAAGGCGCTGGTGAAGCAGCGCGGCCGTTTTTCCGCCGAGGAAGCGGTGCCGCTGCTCATCCAAGCCTGCGCGGGGATCGGCTATGCTCACCGGGCCGGGCTGGTTCACTGTGACGTCAAGCCGCAGAACATGCTGGTCACGCCAGACATGCGCCTAAAGGTCACCGATTTTGGGATCGCCCGCGCCCTCTCCACCATCCAGCCGGATGAGCGCAGCGAGGTGGTGTGGGGATCGCCGCAGTATTTTTCGCCTGAGCAGGCCTCCGGCGCGGCCCCGTCACCGGCCTCGGATGTGTACTCGCTTGGCGTCATAATGTACGAAATGCTGACCGGCTCGCTGCCGTTCCAGGCGACCACCGCGGCTGAACTTGCCCGTCTGCACCTGGATGCAGAACCCATCCCGGTCTCGGAACTTTTGCCGGATATTTCGCCCACCCTGGAAGAGATCCTCACGAAGGTCCTATCCAAGGAACCGTCTCAACGCTACCGCACGGCGGATCAATTAGGCCGGGTGCTGATGACCTTTGGCAGTTCCATCACCGCGATGGCACCTCCATCCCCTCCCGTGCACTCGCCGGATATGCCAACCATCCCGCCGGACACACATCCGAGCCAGGTGATGACGGCCGCGTCCGTAGCGGAGATCGACTGGGTATCGGTCGGTCTCGGCCTGGTGACCCTCGTGGCTGTATTGGGGCTGGTTCCGTTCTGGATATGGGTTTATTTCGTGTATAATCCGCCCATTCGGTGATCTACGATGAAACCATATATCATCGCTGCTTCGATATTATCGGCAGATTTCACCCGCCTGGGTGAACAGATCGCTGAAGCCGAAACTGCCGGCGTGGACTGGATCCACGTGGATGTGATGGATGGTCATTTCGTCCCCAACCTGACCATGGGCCCCTTCATCGTCGAGGCCTGCCGGCGGGTCACCGCCAAGCCCTTGAATGTGCACTTAATGGTTGAAAAGCCGGAAACCCTGCTGGAAGCGTTTGCGAAGGCAGGCGCCAGCCACTTGATCGTCCATGTGGAAACGTGCCCGGATATTGCCCGCACCTTGAAAACGATCCAATCGCTTGGCTGCAAGCCGGGAGTGTCGCTCAACCCGGCCACAGCAGCCTCGGCGTTGGAGCCGGCACTTGAGTTGGCCGAGATCGTCCTGGTGATGACGGTCCACCCCGGATATTCGGGGCAGGAATTCGAGGCAGGCGTGCTGCCGAAGATCGCCCAGGTCCGCCAGCGGCTGGATGCGCTGGGGTCCACTGCCCGGCTGGAAGTGGACGGAGGCGTTTCGGCTCACAACATCGCCGGGATCCGTGATGCCGGTGCGGATACATTTGTCACCGCCAGCGCAATCTTCAAACATCATCAAGGGATCGACGCGGGTGTGCGTGCGCTGAAAGAAGCGCTCGAAACTCCGGCTTGTTAAAACAAAAATCACGGTTTGCACCGTGACCTTGTTTGAAAGATCAGCGAAACCATCTAGGCTGTTTTAGCCAGCGTGCGAATGCACTTTGTGCATAACGTTTTTTGAACTTTTTGACCGTTTTCAATGACGGTCACCTTCTGCAGGTTCGGGTGAAAAGGACGATTGGTGGCCCGATTGGAGAAGGAAACGCTATGACCAAAGGTAGTGGACTTACCACAATGAGCGCATTTTGCCATTTTTTCTACTTCCTTTCTTACAAATGATTCCTGCGTGCCCTCTCAGGCAAGCGGCGTATTTTACCACGAATCGCAACCACGGACAAGTCAAGGGTTAATAAAAGGTACAGAGGTTAACTATGGGAGAAGAAACGACTACATTAGGCACGATCAATATTTCGCCAAATGCCCTGGCTACGATCGCTTACCATGCCACTCTCACGTCTTACGGTGTGGTGGGCCTGGCGCCCAAGAATCTGGTCGAGGGCCTGGCAGCCACCATTACGCACGAACCCGCCCGCGGTGTTTCGGTGCGTTACAATGGTGAAGATGTCGACATCGACGTTCACATTGTCATTGAATACGGCACCCGCATCACTTCGGTGGCAGAAAGTGTGGCCAATGCGGTCCGCTACCAAGTTGAAAAAGCTTTGGGAATGCCTATTCACCATGTGAATGTCCATATCCAGGGCCTGCGCATCAGTAATCCAGATTAAATCCTATTGAGGAGATTTTAGCAGTATGGATCCGGATATTCAAACGCGGCTCGAACGTTACAAGACTACGCCCATCGACGGTCAGGAACTGAAGAACCTGGTCGAGGCGGGGCTGACGTGGTTACGAACCAACCAACAGACCGTCAATCTTCTCAATGTCTTCCCGGTCCCAGATGGAGACACAGGGACGAACATGGTTCTGACCATGCAATCTGCCTATAACGAGATTGCCTCATTAGGCCAGCATAACGTTGGGCAGATGGCCGCAGCAATATCCCAGGGCGCCCTGATGGGAGCACGAGGAAATTCGGGGGTGATCCTTTCGCAGTTGTGGCGTGGATTTGCACGCGCTCTTCATAATGAAGTCTACTTGGACGGGCCGGGACTGGTGCGGGCCTTTGCAGAAGCCCGCGACACCGCCTACAAAGGCGTGGTCAGGCCGGTGGAAGGCACCATTTTGACCGTGGCAAAAGATGCGGCCTCCGCCGCGCAAGCCGCCTTGCTGGAAACACAAAACCCGGTGGAAATTCTGGAACGGGTTGTACCGGCGGCTGCGGCATCGGTGGAACACACGCCGGAACTACTGCCTGTGCTGAAACAGGCCGGAGTGGTGGATTCGGGCGGAAAAGGTTATTTCTTCATCCTGGAAGGGATGCTGCGTTACATCCAGGGAGAATCCCTCGAAACCCCCACCGCTATCGTTCAGCCCATTTCGGCGATGAAACTGGAGAACACCATCCAGGACATCGAACCGGGGCAGGATTTTGAAGTGGTGGTCGATTTTGTCCCAACCGGACAATTCGACCTGCAAGATTTTTATAAAGACCTCGAGACGATGGGAACCTCCATCCAGGTGGGCGAAGGCGAAGGGATGTACCGCATGCACATCCACGTCCCCACCGAGAACCGCAACAAACCAGTTGATTACATCATGGGGATGGGCACCATCACCAAGATCGCCATGGAGAACCTGGTGGCCCAGATGGAAGACATTGGCAGAAAATCTGCCAAAAGCCGTCTCGAGTTGCCCAGCCTCGAGTTGGGACAGATCGCGGTCGTGGTAGTTTCCCCGGGGATGGGTATCTCGCGGGTCTTCGCCAGCCTGGGAGCCGTGGCGATCGTGGAAGGCGGGCAGACCATGAACCCATCTACCAAGGACATCCTTGACGCATTCGAGAACCTGCCCACCGATAAAGTGATCATCCTGCCCAATAACAAGAACATCATCCTGGCAGCCCAGCAGGCGAAAAATGTCACCGTCAAAAAGGTGTTCATTGTCCCTTGTAAAAATGTCCCGCAGGGACTGGCTGCGATGATGCATCTCAACCCGGATGGCGATGTGGAAGTCATTGCAGACAAGATGACCAAAGCCATTGGAGATGTGACCACCCTGGAGATCACCACCGCCACCCGCACGGTCGAGATCGACGGCGTTTCGGTGGAGCAGGGGCAGGTGATCGCCCTCGTCAACGGCAAACTGGCGGTATCCTCGCCCAGTGTGGAGGAGGCTTGCCTGGGCGCACTGGAAAAGGTTAACGCAGCGGATTTTGAACTGATCACCCTTTTCTTTGGCGGCGACCTTAATCCCGCGGAAGCCAACCGCATCTCGGATGTCATTCGCTCTAAATATCCCGGCCAGGAGATCGAACTGCAGGATGGCGGTCAGCCTCATTACCAATTCATCATCTCGGTGGAATGAAGATTTCAGGCAGTGAAACGGTATTGATCATCGATCATCATGGCAAATGTCAGCATTCTTACCGATAGCACGGCACAGTTCATTCAACCTAATTTTTCCGGCCGTGAACGGGTGTTCGTCATCCCGTTCGAGCTACAGATGGGGGCCAAACTGGGGGATGGATCTTCTGTTGCCGACGGAGGGGCCCAACCGCGTTTGACGCCTCCTTCGGTCGCAGAATTCTTACAATACTATACCCGCTTGACCCATCAATTCGATTCAGTCCTGATCTTGCTGCTTTCTTCCCATCTCAACCCCGCCATGGATAACGCCGTTCAAGCAGCGACGCAGTTCAATAACAACTCGAGCGTGGAAGTGGTCGATTCACAGACCGCCGCCCTCGGCTTGGGGATGCTGGTCCAGTTGGCAGCCGAGGCAGCCCAGCGAGGCGCTTCCCTGACTGAACTGGCCCGGCTGGTGCGGGTGGCTCTGCCGCGCATCTATAGTCTGTTCTGCATCCCCGACCTGATGGTACTGGCGCAGGCAGGTCACATGGGCCAGGCGCAGGCCATGGTGGGCGAGATGATGGGAATGCTGCCGATCTTCACATTGGAAGAAGGGCATCTGGTGCCCATGGAAAAAGTGCGCACACAACGCCATCTATTCGAGGCGTTCCAGGATTTTATGAGTGAATTCGAGCACCCAACCCATATAGCGCTCCTGCACGGGCTGAATCACAGTTCCCTGCGAACCCGTCCATTGAGGCAGTATATGCAGGAATTTTTCCCAGAGACGCCGTTTACGGAACATGCGCTGCAACCGCAGATGGCGGCCCTCTTCGGTCCGCAGGCAGTGGGGCTGGTCATTTCAGAACTTGGGGATTTAATCCCATGAAAATAGGCATCGTTACCGATAGCACGGCAGATGTCCCGGCCGACCTGGCAGATCGATACGGCATCCGCGTCATCCCGGCGCTGGTCAATATCAATGGGAAGAGCTACACCGATGGGGTGGACATCAGCCGGGAGGAATTCTACCAACGCCTGCCGATCCTTATGCCTCCGCCAATGACGTCCTCTCCCTCCGTGGGCGCGTTCCAGCATTGTTATGAAGAGCTGTTCAAGGCGGGCATGGACTTCATCGTGTCAATCCACCCACCGAACGCGTTGAGCGGCATCTACAATGCCGCCCGGCTGGCAGCGGAAGATTTCGGACAGCGGGTGAGAGTGCTGGACAGCGGTCAATTGAGCCTGGGGTTGGGATTCCAGGCCATCCGGGCGGCGGAAGAAGCGGCGCGAGGCGTGATTTTTGAAGAGGTGCTGGCAGTGGTGGAAAGTGTGCGCAGACGCGTCCGCCTGGCAGCGCTGCTGGACAGCATTGAATATGTCCGCCGCAGTGGACGGGTTTCGTGGACCCTTGCCAAAATCGGGGGGGTCTTTCACCTGCAGCCACTGATAGAACTGCGCTACGGGTTGGTGCACCGGCTTGGGCAAGCCCGCACCCGGCTGAAGGGGATTGAACGCCTGTTGGAAATCCTCAACTCGTGGGGACCGCTGGAGCGGCTGGCGGTGCTGCATACCAATGCCGAATTCGGCAGCCATGCAATTGTTGGAGGACGTGAAAGAAAAAGTAAGCCTCCCGCCGCTGGTGATCAATGTCACCACGGCAATCGGCACGCACGTGGGTCCGAACGGCCTGGGTTTTGCGGCCGTGCCTATTTCGTGACGGGAATTTATCAACAATTAATAGAAAAACGGCCTGCGTGAAGCAGGCCGTTTTGATACCCTGATTAGTCCAGATAATAAGTCATACGCTGCAGCCCGATGGACGGGTCAAGATATTGGACCCGCACTCCCGAAGGGACGCTCAGGCTGATGGGGGCGTAGTTCAGGATGGCTTTCACACCCGCTTCCACCAGTTGATTGGCTACAGCCTGGGCGGCCGGGGCGGGAACGCACACCATGGCAACTTTGATATCGGCCTTACGGATGGCCTCGACCAGGCCTTTCGTATCCCGCACGATAAAATCGCCTACTTTGCCGCCCACCTTGGCGGGGTCGTTATCGAAGACCAGCGACACCCGGAAACCACGGTCTGCGAAGCCGGGGTAACGCGCCAGGGCATGGCCCATGTCGCCCATGCCGATCAGCGCCACTTCCCAGACTTTTTCGACCTGCAAGATCTCGCGCAGTTTGCCAATAAGGAAGGCGATGTTGTAGCCGGTGCCCTGCTTACCGAACTCGCCGAATTGGGAAAGGTCCTTGCGGATCTGTGCGGCGGAAATGCCCACCTGTTCGCCCAACTCCTGCGAGGAGGTGTTTTGCTTGTTTTGCGCCTGCATGTGCCGGAGCGCCCGCAGGTAGACCGGGAGTTTGCTGACGATGATATCGGGAATTTCATGCTTGTTCATAGCCTGCTCCATGCGTCGAATTCTGCTAAACTTTACCATAAACAAAGCTTTTGTGCAATTCTTCACTTAAGATTGGTGGTTTTAGACCCATTAAGGAGGGAATAAATATCAGGGGTTTCACAGATAAGGCGGATTATTGCAAGAAACCTTTGGTAATCCTTACCAGTAGTTCGACTTAATGAACGGTGATCTGAACACTAAAATTCCCTTCGCCTTCGATGGTCACTACGGAGAGAGGAAATGGATAGTAATGGCCAGCGGGATAATCGAGGTTGGGGTCTTCGGGCAGGCTAAAGAACGGGAAGGAGGAGACGAAGCCCTGCGCCGAAAGGCGCGCATCTGTGCGGACCTCGACCGTCAGACCGCCGAGGCGGGTCCACTGCCAGGTTTGGGAGGCCAGGCTGGGCCGATAGTCAACCGGACCGGCAAAGAAGGTCTGCGGCTCGAGCGCCAGCGGGATGCGGGTGATCTCCATGCCGGGAATATGATAATCGACCTGGATGCCCACCTCCGTTATGCGATAGGTCTTGCTGCGGCTGCCGTCCTGGTTGGTGAAGGTCATCCCACCCGGACTAACCAGGTTGGACCCTCCAGGCGGACCGATAAATTTTTCTCCAGGTTGGCCCATCACGACGGTGTAATCGGCCCACGGATCGGCGCTGTCGGCGAAGGCGCCAGGGATGACGGTGGGATCTGCTGCATCGCCGCGCTCAAGATGCCACTCCGACGGATCGCTCAACCCGACGGTGAACTGGCTGGAGGGACCCACCACCTGGTGGATACCACTCTCATCCAAAATGAACAAGTGGGTCAACCGCGCCCCGGCAGGGTCGAGGATGGCAAAGGTCTTCTCATCCGACAGGATGCAAATCTTCTTCCCCGTGCCTTCCAGGTCCAACCCGCAGGCGGCCTGGGAAGTCGGCGTTTCTGCCCATTGGGATGCGGCCAGCAGCCGGCCAACCTGTGGCAGGTAATTGGCTCGCAGCGCGCTCAATTGTGCATCATCGGTGTATGCACGCAAGGCTAAGAGCATATCCCGGGCAGATTGGCTGGCAGAGTTCTCTGGAGCGGAATTCAACTGCGCCAGCCAGGGGGAGAGATCTGAGTTATTCGAGGGCGGTGAAATAGTGGCTAGGCAAGTGGGAAAGGCCAACAGATCATTTTCATTCATCGTAACGATCCACGGATGCGCCGCCAGCCAGGCGAACGTTGGCCCAACCATATCCACATCCGCCCAGGTAGAGTTGGGCAGGCTTCCACCCAGTGTGAGCATATCCGCCGGGTCGGGGGAAAGGGCGATGCGGATGAGCGCCCGCCGCACATCCAGCGTGGGCCCGGCGGCTTGCGCCTGGACCGCGTCAGCGGATGGCAGGGGCACCAGGCGGTTCCCCTCCGCGAGGCCAAGATGAGTGGAGTTTTCCAGTCGAAGAAATAGACCGGCGTAATTGGAGGATAGGCTGCCGGTAGGGTCGTAGACGAAGCGGCTGAGAGGCAGACCAAAACTCCCGGCAGCCTGACGGCTGAGACTCAGGGAAACCTCGTCAGGGTCGGCGTAAGCAACATCGGGGAGCATCAACAGCCCGGCTTCCGCCAGCAATCGGACCTGACCGATCCTGTCCATGTAGGACAGTGCTGCCATACTGGCTGGATTTTTGAGGTCGAGCAAGACCAGGGGGAGGCGGTATTTTTTGGAACTGTCCAGGATGTAGCGCAAGCCGTGGCGGCCTCCCAGCGGACCCGTATGGGCGCCATCCCATCGACGTAGGGCCTGGGCAGGGGTGGAGACGTTGAACGTATTCCAAAAGGCCAGCAGCACGGGTGCCCGCTGGAGCGGCGGCAGACCGTCTGAAGAAATACCGAGGGCTTCATCCACGGGGATTAGCGAGTTGGGAGAGTAAGTGGTGATATCCACCGTGAACTGTCCCCCCAGCAGGAACTTGTTCATGGAGAAAGTGATCGTGTCGAGGGCATGATCCTGGATGACGTGCGGCCAGATCAACGGTTTGCCGCTGCCACCACCGCGGGTCGTCACTGCGCCGGTGGAGTCCAGGTCAATGATGAAAGGATCGTGAAGAAAGGCACGCGTATCCCGCAGGGAAAGCCGCAGGCGATACTGGTCGCCCGGGCGGATATCAAGCAGGTCCACCCGGATGTCGACGGTCAACGCGGAGGTATGAGTATAGACGGCGATGATATCCGTGGAAGGAACGGGGGAGTCCACATCGCCCAGCCAGCGAAGATCCGCCACAGTCCATTGAGGCAAGTCAGGATGGACGAGGCAGCCAGTCAGAATAATGAGAATGATCATCAATGCGGGTATGAGGATTTTTCGGCGCATTGGTTGAATTATACCTGCGCGAGCCCAGGCAGAAGATGCCCCGAGAGGATGGGCGGAGGGTGGCTGAAATGGAAGCAGTGTATAATGAATTTAGCACTCCCAGGAAATAAACAATGAGCGGGCCAGGCCATTCACCCCAAAAATCCCTACAAAAAACCGAACCCTTCGAAGAACGAGCGGATCTGCTCTTCGAAGAACTCGCGTTTGCGGTGGAAAATGACCGGCCCTCCATCCTGCTGGCGCCCTTCGAATCAGAATATATCCGTCGGGAGGTGGAGCAAACCCTGGAAGAACGGCTGAAGGGCATCGGGCAGGCGCTACTGTATTTCACCGTCGAAGAAGACCAGTTCGACATGCCCCTGCTCCTTTCCAGGCACGCCGCCCGCCAGACTTCGGTCTATTCCGTCGCCGGGCTGGCATGGGGGGGCGGTCGTGAATCTGCCAATGCGTATCGCGCCCTCAATATGCGCCGGGAGTTACTGGTAGATTACCGCATCCGGGTCATTGTGTGGGTCACGGCGGCGGAGACGGTGGACCTCTCCCGTCATGCGCCGGATTTCTGGGCCTTCCGCCACCGGGTGGTCGAATTCGACCGTCCAGCGGACCTGGAGCGGGTCCTGCCTGTCGAGGCTGGGTCTCCCGATGCGCCCCCCTCAAAAACCCTGCGATCCCTGCAGAAAGCCAGCCGGGTCTCGCCGGAAAACCCATCCATTTGGATCGAGCGGGGGCAGACCTGCCTGGGGCTGCATCGCCCAGGCGCAGGCATGTACGCCTTCAGAATGGCGCTGAAGTATTCACCGGATAATGTCGAGGCGCTGCTTGGCCTGGCACAGTCACAACGGATGCAAGGCCGCAACCAGGCAGCCTTGAAGACCTGCCAGCAGGCGCTGGAGCAGGCTCCGCAGGATGTGCAGGCCTGGCTGAAAGTGGGTGACCTCCATCTCGACCTGGGGTTGTTGACCGAAGCCAGGAAGGCTTACCAAAAAGCCGTCAAATGTGACGCGGACAATCCGCGCGGGTGGGCGGGGCTGGGTCGAACCAGCCAGGCCGGCAGACATATCGCTGATGCTATAATTAATTATCAGCGTGCACTTGAACTCGGCCCTGCCAACATCCCGGTCCGCTTATCCCTGATCGCCTGTCATAAACAATTGGATGAGCAGTTACTGGCTGAAGAAGAGATCAAGCATATCCGCCCGTATATGGAAAATGCACGACCATACGAACAGGCGGTTTTGGCAGGCTTATGCGGCGAGACCAATAAGGCAGTGGAATTGGTGCGAATGGCACTGGAGAAGCGCCAGGCGGAACAGGTGACACTGGTACGCGACCCAAACCTGGACATTCTCAGATCTGAGCCGGCCTTCCAAGAATTCTTACGATCCGTCACAGCCGGGAAATAAGAGTGAATTATGTTAGGCAATATTATTCAAATTTTTGCAGATTGAGGCAACCTGGACTATGCTACTCGCTTTACCGGTCATCACCATTGCGACGATCCTTCTGGTCATTGTCATTCGCAAGCGCATCGTCCGTGGGGCAAGCAGCCTGGCAGTTTTTTCTGCGGCTCTCATCCTGTGGGGGTTGGCCTACGGCTTTTTCCTTAACAGCAGCGCCTCCAACAGTCGGTGGTGGCTGGCACTGATCTACTTCTGTGCCACCGTCTCCTCCACTTCATTACTGGTTTTCATCTTATATTATACAAACCACGGCGAATGGGTCACCGGGTGGACAATCCTCCTGTTGGCGATCGAACCGATATTAACCCAGACCTTCCTGTGGGTGGAGCGCTGGCAGAGCATCTTCTTTACCAGCCGTCCCGGAAACCTGGGAATCACCCTGACCACCGGCCCGTGGTACTGGATCAACCAGACCTACTCGGACGGGTTGTTGGTTCTTTCGCTTATCTTTCTAGCCCAAACCTTCCTGCACAAATCCAAACAGTATTTGCTGCAATCCATCACGATTGGTGTGGGGCTATCCATCCCGGTCGTGGTCAAGATCCTCAGCGTGGGAGGCTTCACCCCCTTCCCCAACATGGATCTTGCGCCGTTCTTTTTCGCCATTACGGCGGCGGTGCTGATCTTTGCCATTTTACGTTTCAGGTTGTTGGATATCGCCCTGATCTCGCGGGACGTGGTCATCGAAAGCATGAGCGACGGCTGGATGGTGATAGACCTGAACAACCGCATCGTCGACCTGAATCCCGCTGCCGAAACGCTGGTGGGAGTCTCGCGCGAAGAACTTTTCGGCAAACCGGCCGAGCAGATCTTGAGCAACTGGCCCAAGTTAAACCTGGAGCCATTCGCCCGGGAATTGGAGATCCGCGGCAGTTTGAAGATCCATGGGGAGTGGCGTTTCCTGAATGTGCGTATCTTGCCTCTGATGAGCAGAACCAACAAGCAGATCGGCAAAGTAGTCCTCTGGCGTGACATCACTGAGCGGAAAAAGTCGGATGACGCCCGCCAGCGAGCCCGCGATGAAATGTTCGTGCTGCTGCATTCCATTTCCGGGGCTGCCAGCCAGACGCTGAACCTGAATGATTTCCTCTCCGAGGCAATGCACCAGATCGTCTATGCCTTCCAGAGCCAGGTCAGCATGATCTTCTTGCTGGATGGCGGCGGAAGCGAGAATTCCCCGCCACGATATTACCTGGCGGCGCATCACGGCGTGCCCAAAGAGAACCTGATGCATTTATCCGCCTCTCCCGAGGTCGCCAAAATAATCCACTGGGCGATGGAACATAAAGAACACTTCTTCGCCCCGGATGTCCCCACCGATGAACGTTTGCCGGAATCCATGCAACAATCCGGCAACAAGACCATGCTGCTCATCCCACTGGTCACCGGCGACCAGGTCCTGGGAGTGATCGGGCTGGCGCGGAATGACGGTCCGCCGTACGGCACCGATGAGATCTCTCGCTTGACGGTGGTCTCGGAAGAACTGGCCTCGCTCATTTACAGCGACCGGCAGCGCCAGTTGGCCATTGCCCTGGAAGAACGCCAGCGGCTGGTGCGCGACCTGCACGATTCGGTCACGCAGAAACTGTACGGGCTGGTCCAGTTGACCGAGGCCGCCCAGGCGAGCGTGGAGAACGGCACCCCGGCCCAGTCAGTTCAGGTGGTGACCCGCATCGGCGAGAATGCCCGCCAGGCGTTGAAGGAGATGCGTCTCTTCCTCTTCGAGATGAAGCCGGTCGACCTGGAACATGAGGGTCTGATCGCGGTGCTGCATCAGCGTTTGGCTGCCGTGGAAGGCCGGGCAGATATCAAAGCCCGCCTGGTAGTTGATGATAAAATAAATCTGCCACTGGAAAAACAAATAACCCTGTACTATATTGCTCAAGAAGCCCTGAACAATATCCTGAAACATGCCAACGCACACTCCGTCATGATCCGCTTGAAGAAAAAGAAACTGAGTTACTCCCTCGAAATCGAGGATGACGGCTGCGGCTTCGACCAACTAAAGACAGATAAGGGCGGCATGGGGCTGCGCATCATGCATGAACGTGTCGCCAAGGTAGGCGGAAAATTAAACATTAAATCCACCCGCGGGAAAGGCACGAAGATTACCGCGACGGTCGGCAGGGAAAAGGAATCTTCTGACGAATAAAAAGGGAAATGAAACGCATGGATAAAATTCGATTACTTGTTGTGGATGATCAAACGGTCGTACGGGAAGGGTTGGTGGCGATCCTGGCCTACTACGGCGATATCGAAGTCGTTGGGCAGGCGGAGGATGGAGTGCAGGCGCTCAAATTGGCGGCGGAGTTCCTCCCCGATGTGGTCTTGCTCGATATGGTTATGCCGAATATGGACGGGCTTACGACTATCCCCAAACTGAAGGAGATTTCCCCCAAGACACGCATCCTGGTGGTGACGGCTTTCGCCGAGAACGACATGGTCTACCAGGCCATCAAGGCGGGCGCGCTTGGCTACATTTTGAAGGATGCCACCCGAGACCAACTGGTGGCTGCCATCCGGGATGTGGCCCAGGGTCGGGCTTCGCTGCAGCCTTCCATCGCCGTGAAGTTGATCCAGGAGATCAACCACCCCTCCGAGTTGCTTTACACGGCCGACCCGCTCACCCGCCGTGAACTGGAGACCCTGCGGCTGATCGCCCGCGGCCTGAGCAACCAGGAGATCGCGACAGAGTTGGTGGTGCATGAGCGCACCATCGCCAAATACGTCAGCAGCATCCTCGATAAACTCCAGTTGGCCAACCGCACCCAGGCGGCCCTGTACGCCTTGCGTGAAGGTATATCCGACCTGGCAGACGAATAACCTTTCCCTATCTCCCTAAAGACCTCGCAGCAGATTGCAAGCCGGCGAGGTCTTTTCTTTAAAGCCCTCTCGCTCACATGTTCTGGTCATTTTTACCACTGCGATATTCGCATTTGTGAGGGAATTTCCGCCCCACATTGAGCGCTTATGCGTAGGGAGAAAGGGAATATTCTTATATTACCAAGCCGTGGGGGAACACCTAAAATGTAAATGCAGAAACATAAGGCAGGAATTCAAAATCATTTCAACCAATCGAGAAAATAGATGTTTTTAGGGAAATTCGAATTGCGCATGGACGATGAGCATGGAGTGACAATCCCGCCGGCATTCCGGGGAATGTTCGCCGAGGGAGCATACATCACGCGCGGTTTCGAACAAAACTTGCTGATCATGAATGAAACGGCCTTCCTGGAAAAATACAAGAAAGTGATCTCCCTCAATATCGCCGACCCGACCGTGCGGCTGCTCCTGCGGTTGATCCTGGCCAATGCCGCCCGCCTGGAAATGAACCCCGCCGGGCGCGTTTGCATTCCGGCTGAATTGACCACGTTCGCTGCCCTCGAGAAAGATCTCATCCTGGTGGGACAGGGCGATTACATCGAAGCCTGGGCACCCTCCAGCTGGGAAAAGCAATCCGACATTTTGCTGGATATCAATGCGAATACGACCCGCTTTGCGCAACTCGACCTGGCCCTGGCATAGAACCATGACCAAACCCATTCACGGCCTACCCGACGAGAGGAACCTATGAGCGATTTTGAATACGCAGTAGCCACCGATTTCGACCGTGCATGGTTGAATTTCGAGCTCGATCTTCCCCTGAAACCTCGTCCAAATGGGGAGCCAAATCCCTTCTATATTAACCGCCCCGGCAACCCCATCGCCGAACTGACCGACGCCCTGCTGGCGCCCTTCTTCCGTCCGCCGAAATTCTACTTCTCCGGTCATCGCGGCTGCGGCAAGTCGACCGAACTGTTGCACCTGACCGCCAACCCGCGCATCCAGAAAAAATACTGGCCGGTAAATTTCAGCATCCGCGAAGAAGCCGATATCATCGACCTGGACTTCCGGGACATCCTGCTGGCCATCGGCAGCCGCATGTACCGCGACTACCGCAAATGCGGCGGGCGCCTGCCGGAACAACTGCTGAAAGAACTGAACGGCTGGCGCGGCAAGGTGGAAGAGGAAGTCAAGACGATCCATAACGGTCGCACCGCCTATGAAGTCGGCGCGGGCATCGACGCTTTCTTCTCCAACGCCGGTCTCAAGATGAGGCTGGAGCCAGCCACACGGGCTGAGCTGCGGCAGGTCTTCGAAAAGGACATCACCGGCCTCATCGCCGTGATCAACAACATCGCCACCGCCATTTACAGCAAGGAACACCGCATCCCCTTGATCCTGATCGACGACCTGGACAAACCTGGCCTGGACGAAGCCCGGGCCATCTTCCATGACCGCCGCGAGATCATGATGCAGCCGGCTTGCGCCATCATCTATACCGTTTCGAGCGCGCTATTCTACAGCAAAGGCTTCGACGCCATCCGGGACCAGGCCATCTTCCTGCCCAACATCAAACTGCATCCGCATAAAGAGCCGGATGTGCGCGACCGGGAAGGCTACCAGACCCTGCGCCGCTTCGTCAACGTCCGCACCGACCCGAAACTGGTCGACATCAATGCCCTGGAGGAAGCCATCACTTACAGCGGCGGTGTCTTCCGGGAAATGGCTCGCATCATGCGCACCGCCATCGGTCGCGCCCGCCGCCGCCAGGCAGCCCGGGTGGAAGTGGTGGACGTGGAATGGGCCACCACCGAGATCCGCAACGAGTATCGGCGCATCCTGGACAAGGACGATATCGAGATCTTGAAGAAGGTCCACCAGCAGAACCGGCTGGAGAACGACGAGCGTTTGCGGCCCCTGCTGCAACTGCTGGCGATCCTTGAATACCGCAACGGCGAGAACTGGTGCGATGTTCATCCCGTTTTGAGGAGGCTGATAGAATGATCAATACCCTTCAGGCAACCCTGACGGCCTCCGATACCACCGAGCCATTCGAAGACCGTGTCGATATCCTCTACCATGAGCTGGAACTTGCCACCAAGTGGCAGTGCCCGTCGCTCCTGCTGGCCATTTACAGTTCGGAATACGTCCACAGCGACGCCCAGCAAGCGCTGGAAAACCGGCTGGTGGGGCTGGGGCAAAAAGCGCACCACGTCGTCGTCAAAGGCCAGGAGGATGCGGATATCCCCCTGCTGATCTCGGAAGTGGCCAACCTGAAAGACGCGGTCATTTTCGTGGAAGGTCTGCGCTGGGGCGGCGAGGCGGATGATTTTAGCGCCTACCGCTGCCTCAACAAACATCGCGAGTTCTTCATCGAGAACCGGGTGCGGGTGGTTTTCTGGCTGACCGAGACCGAAGCTATCCACCTGGCTCACCACGCCCCCGATTACTGGACATTCCGGCACCGGGTGATCGAGTTCGTCGACTCCCCCCGCCCGGAGCAGCTCTCCCCGCAGACTCTGGAATCGGCCCCGCGGGGAATGGCCGATTTCACCGACTCGAGCGACGACCTGGACGCGAAGATCACCCTGCGGACCGCCCTGCTGACCGACCTGCCCGAGGGGGATGAATCCACCAGCGCTCGGGCCAGCCTGCTGCTGACCCTGGGGATCTTGCACTGGCGCAGAGGCGATTTCGACCAGGCGGCCCAGTTCTCCAGGAGCGCCATCGAGCAGGCAGAAAAACTACAGGACAACCGCTTCGAGGCCCTCTGCCTGAACACCATTGCCCTGGTGGAGAGCGCCACCGGCAGGACCCGCCAGGCCATCCAGGCTTACCGGCGGGCCCAGGCATTGGCCCCCGAACAGATCTCCCCCTGGAACAATCTGGGAAAATTGCATTTCAAACTGGAAGAGTACGAAGACGCTGTGGAGGCCTTCCAGAAAGCCGTCGAACAGAACCCGTCCGACCGGGTCTCCTGGGGTGGACTGGGTGATTCATACTACAGGGTTGGCCGCCACGAGGACGCCATCTTCGCTTTCCGCAAGGCGCTGGAACTGGGGCCGACGGATCATCACTGCTGGAGCCGGCTGGGAGACGTCTACGCCCAGGAAGGCCAGCTCGACGAAGCCTTCTCCTCCTACCAGAAAGCGCTGGAATTCAACCGGGGCTCGGCCTCTTCATGGCTGGGCCTGGGGGATGTCTACCGCCTGCAAGGCAGCGATGAAAACGCCCTGCTGGCTTACCGCACAGCCATCGAGATCGACCCGGCGAATGCGCGCCCATGGGACGAGATTGGCAACATCCAATACAATGCCGGCGCTTTTGATAACGCCATCCAGGCCTATGAAAAGGCGATCGAACTCGATCTTGCCATCGGGAACGCCTACGACCGGTTGGCATCCATTTACTTCCAGAACGAGAATTACGCCAAAGCCATCCCGCTGCTCAAGAAAGGCATCGAGATCGAGCCGGACCCGCTCCAGGCTGCACCGATGTGGAACCACCTCGGCGACGCGTACCGTAAACTGGAGGATTACGACAATGCCATGGAATCGTACCGCAAGGCCGACGAACTGGCCCGCACGCACGTCGAAGAGACCCCGGTCTCTGCTGAAGCTCCTGTCCAAAATGAAGTTGAAGGAGCAGCAATAGAAACCATCGGCGAGGTGGATCTGACCGGCATAGCCGATGAGACCCCGGTTGCTGCCGAGGATCACGTTCAAGATGAAGTTGAAGCAGCATCCATAGAAACCATCGCCGTGGCGGATCTGACCAGTGTAGCCGAAGATACCTCCGCTGAAGTGATCGCAACCCCGGAGCCATTCAGCCAGGTGGTTGAACAGCAAGTGAGCCTGGGTGCAGATTTGGGCCTGGAGGCAGAAGAGACGGATGATGTGGATTTCGCCCAATGGCTGGAGGGGTTGACCTTCCGCCTGCCGGTGGAAACCGCCAGCAGTGAGACGACTGATGTCGTACAAGAATCAAAATCTGTGCCGTTGCCAAACGGACCTGTGGAGGCAGTGCAGCAAATTGAAGTGGAAGCAGAGCCTGTGAGTGTGGAAACCATCAACGAGGATCCTGCAACCCCGACGGATGAACCAATCAGTGAGCCTGCCCCGGATATGCCGGCAGCTTTTCATTGGGATATCGCCGAAGAGGTCATCCCACAGGAATCAGACCCGGTCAGAGCCGCACTGGTAGCAGAACCAGACGCACCAGCCAACCAGGCCTGGCAGACCGCTCCCGGTCCGGCCCAGGGCCAATACGACTCAAAGAGCGCCCAGATCTGGAATGAGCTGGGGAACATCTACTACAACATCGTCGCTTACGACGAAGCCATCAATGCATTGAACAAAGCCATTGAACTGGACCATTCCTACGCCTGGACCTACAACAACCTGGCTTCCATATATATCCACAAAGGTTCCTATGATGAAGCCATCCCGCTGCTGGAAAAGGGCATCGGCCTGCTGAACGAATCGCGAGATAAGGCGCTGCTGTGGAACCGCCTGGGCGACGCATACCGCCGCCTGGACCAGCATGAAAAGGCCGCCGCGGCCTATCAAAAAGCCGTTGAACTCAATCCGGACAATGTGTCATTACTCACTCGGGCTCGTTTTAGTCTCCTGGGTAACTGTCGGGCATGACATACCGTCTTGCCAAGAAGTGAGGCGTCAATGAGTGAACTAGAGATCTGGAATGAACTGGGGAATATTTATTACAACTCCGGCGCGTACGATGAAGCCATCCGGGCCTATCACAAGGCCATCGAGATGGACCATGGGAACGGTCAATCGTTCAGCAACCTGGGATCCATCTACGTCCAAAAAGAGTTCTACACCGAAGCGATTTCGATGTACCTAAAAGGCCTCGAGTTGCTCGAGTCGGCAGCCGAGAAGGCACTTCTGTGGAACCGGCTGGGAGATGTCTATCTGCGGCTGGATGATTACAGCCAGGCCTTGTCGGCGTACCAGACCGCCGTCGCACTGGACCCGGGAAATGCGGCCCTGAAGATCGACCTCGCCCGGGTAAAGCAGGGGTCGGCAGTCGATTTGCAGACTTCCGATACCGTCAGCGAGATGGTCTCCGTGCCGCCATTCCTGCCGGAAACCTTTGACGTCGAAACCGCTGAGGCGGATACGGTCGAATCGGACCTGGTCTTCCCCTTCTTGGAGAAGAATGATGGGGAATCCCCGACGGCCGAGCCAAGCGAAACCGATCTGGTTAAATCAACAAATGAAGAGTGCCAGGTTATCCTGTCCGATGAGGATCCCGCTACCGTCGAGACATCCGCAGTCGAACTGGAGTCCGAACCCGCGCAGTACATCACTGCCGAAGCAGTGGATGATATCGAGGTGGAAGAAATATCCGCCGAACCACAGGCTGAGGCCGGCAGCGATACCGAACCCGCGGTGGAAGAGATCGCAGCCCCCATCGTAGAAGTGAATGAGATAACCGAACCGATCATCGTTGAGAAAGAACCTGTGATCGTGGCTGATGAGACTCCACTCACTCTTCCGGCTGCGAAACAGCCTGCACCTCTTATTTTGAACATGGGCGAACCGATCAACTCACGGGCGCGGGCCTTGTTGAAACTGGGATTGCTGGACTGGTGCAGGGGCGATTATGAAGGCGCACTGCAATTCCTGCGGACGGCCCTGAAACTGGCGGCAGTGTTTTGCGACAGCCGCTTTGAAGCCGTTTGCTTCACTGCCATCGCGCGGGTCGAGACGGACCGGGAACGGATCCCCGAAGCCATCCAGGCCTATGAAAGCGCCGTCTCGCTCGACCCGGAGAATATCTTCCCCTGGTGCAGCCTGGGGTTCCTATACAGCAAAGCGGACCGCTACGATGAGGCGGTGGAGACCTTCAAAAAGGCCATCCAGCGCGACCCGCAGGATTCGCTCAGTTGGAACGGGCTGGCGGATGTGTACGCCAAACTGGGTCGAAACGAAGATGCGATCTCGGCGTATCAATTGGGGAATGTAGTAGGCGGCAGCATCCATGATGAAGATGCCATTGCCATGGTACAAATGGCGTCTGATTCGGATGGTGAGACTCCTCAAATTTTGGAAGAGATGGGCAACATTAATTTCACCAATGGAGCGTTCGCAGATGCCATCAATGATTATTCGAATGCGATCGAACTCCTGGACAATGCAACGGAAAAAGCACACCTGTGGAAACGGGTGGGAGATGCCTACCAGCGGCTGAACAAGGCTGAGGACGCCAAGGCTGCATATCAAAAAGCCGTTGAACTTGAACCAGAAACTATCGCGCTCCAAACCAATGACGCCAGGATCGAACTGGAATCGGAAGAGGTTGCCTCACAACCGCAAGAGGAAACTGTCGCAACGCTTGAACAGCCGGTGGAGGAGCTCATGGCAGCCTCCAGCTCGGTGGAGCCTCCCATCTTGGAAGAAGCGGAACCGATCGCAGCCGAAGTGGAAGAAAAAGTGATGCCGCCGCAGGTGGAGGAGTACGCTTCCACCCCAAACAGCGGACCGGAGCCCGAGGCTGCCTACTGGTTCTTCAAATCCAAGACACCGGCGCGCCTGCCAGCGCGGCAGCCCCAACCAACAACTCAACCTGCAGGTGCCTTCCGGCTCACCGCCGATGCAGGTCAGGGAAACGTCATCCCATCACCTACATTTGTGCTGCCTCATTACGCCAGCCGGGCCGAAATGGACGAGCAGGTGCTGGTGGATACATTGCAGGATGCTTCCGTGGTAGTCATCGAAGAAAATGGCCGCACAGAGAAGACCTCAACGGGTGGTTACAACGGACCTTCTCTACCACCTTCTTCTGACGGTGAGCACAATCCCCGCAGGAATGAGCCGGCTCCGCTGGAAGGGTCGCCGGTCGAAACGCGGACGGCGGATGAACCAGTCGGTCCGGTCAGCACGCCCCTGCCGGCGAACAACCATACCCTGGAGGCCGACATTGCCGCTTACCGGCGTGTGACCGAGATCAATCCCCTCAACGATCGAGCCTGGGATGCACTGGGAAACATGTATGAGGCCATCGGGCTCCATAACGAGGCCATCTCTGCCTTCGAAAAAGCCATCTCCCTGGCCTCGCAGCGGGAAGTCTATCATTACCACCTGGGCCTGGCCCATGCCGCCCAAAAACGCTACGACAAAGCCATCCTGGCGCTGCAGAAAGTGGTGGCACTGAACCCCGAGTATATGCTGGCTCACTGCGCTCTGGCAGGCTATTATCGCCGCCTGGGTAAGGAAGCCGAAGCGAAAGAGCACATCGCCGTTGCCCGGCCTTATATCGCCACGGAGAACGATTACAACCAGGCCTGCTTCGAATCCATCTGCGGAAATATCGAGCGGGCGCTGGAATTCCTCCAGAGAGCGTTGAATAACAAGCAGGTCAAACTGGACCTGATCCGGAACGACCCGGACCTGGATTTCATCCGCGACGATCCTCGTTTCGAAGAAATGATCGCAAAGGTCAGTACAGGGCAGTTGCACACTCTGTAATCCCGCTGAAAGATGGTGAAAAGAAACAATCGGAGGCCGAATGTTATGGCCTCCGATTGATTTTATTGCGCCGAATTTGGAACAGGGGACTTAATCCACCAGGGAGAGGAAATGGATCGGGCGGAGGGGGAAGCGCTGGCGGGCCACATCGGTCAACTTGTCGTAGTACTCCAGCCACAGGTCGAAGAACCCTTCCAGGTCTATCAGAGTCATGTGGAAGATGCGTTGTTCCAGGGCTTCTTCCATGACGCTGGCGGTGAAACCTCCGGAGGAAATGAATATGCCCGCTTCTTGCGTCCCCAGGACCGACATAAAAGCCTTCAGGCCTTCGAACATCACCGGCTGACCGGTGTGGAGCACATGCACTTTGATGCGGGGTTCACTCAACCCCAGCGAATCGGAGTGGATGATAAAACTGACGAAGCCGCGCTCTTTTTCAGGCGGGGCCACCCAGGTCAGGTGATACCCGAGCGCCTTTAGTAGTTCGCCCACCAGGACCTGGAATTCGTAGGGTTTCAGTTCCTGCAAGTAGGCTCGCACTTGCTCCCAGGCTTTTTCCTCGGCTTCTTCTGTCACCAAGGACAGGACCGAGCGGCTTTGCCGCCATTGGTCCAGTATCCGGGCGGCCTCCTGACTGAAAGCCAAAGCGCTGGGAAAACCTTTACAGATGCGCTTGCCTTCGTCGGTCAGGTACCAGCGGCCGCGGTTCTTGACCAGCCAGCCAGCCTTTTCGAAGGGGATGGAGGCGAGACGTACCGCCCGTTCATAGCGGGGGGTCTGCGTGGAGGGGATATATTCCTGTTCGGAGGGGGTCAGTTCGGTGGCCTGGGGGATATGCGCCAGGATTTCGCGGGCGGGCAGACCGTTATATTCCTGCCACAACCTCACAAAAACGATCCGCAAGAATTCGCTTATTCGTTGTGGAGCGATTTCACTCATTTATCTGGTTCCCATATCCCAAGGGTCGTGCGAATTCAGTAATAAGTGCTTCGATACCTCAACTATAACCTTTGGAGGAATTTTCGTCCAGTGAAAAGGATATATTGGGTACGAAATGGCAGAAGCGAGAATTAAGGTTTGTTGATCACCCTCAGCCCATATTCGATCCATTGAAGGCTATCAGCAGGCGCAGGCGAGAGGTGCAGCAGGTAGGAAACTCCGGCTTCCAGTTGAACGGTTTTGCCTGTGTCTCCACAGACCAGCGTGCCCCAACCATCCACCCGACTGCCCTGCTGCCATAGTTCCACCGTCAGATTACCATTCCCGCGGCAGTCCAGGCTGAAGATAAGGCGGGCATTCACACCTGCGAAAGAATAGGGCGTGAATTGAACCCAGTCACCCGTATCCCCCTGTGGGGCAGAGACCTGGCTGGAGTAGGTGAACTGGTCCGATCCGGCGGCGGAGAAGGCGACTTTGATGGCCGGGCTGGTCTGCGAATCTCCATCGTCAAGGGCCTGGACGATGATGGGAATAGGTGTCCCGGCGGAGGGCGGGGGCGTACCTGCCTGGTCGGTGGCGACGGGCGTGCCATAATCGTCCAGGACAGGCAAGGCGGCAGCCGCGTCGGTGAGGATATACTGGGCCGTCACCCAGCCGGAGCCGCCCGGCCCGGTCGGATAGGCGATCTGGAACCAGGAAGCGGTGCTGTTCTTCCCGGTGAGACTGACAACGGTATTGGGATCAAGCATCCCCAGTGAGTCGAAGGTGGTGGCGGGACCGGAGCGGACATTCAAGCGCTGGCTGACGCGGCCGGTGGGGCCGGTGGGTGTGGCGGTAGCATCCGGCGGGACCAAGGTGCCGGATGGTATTTGCACGTACTGCGACGCCACCCAGCCCCGTCCCTGCGGTCCGGCAGGATGGATGATCTGATACCATGCGCCCGAGTTGTCCTTGTTGAGGATCTGCACCTTAACACCGGCATCGAGGATGCCCAGGCTATCGAAGGTCGTACCGGGGCCGCTGCGGACGTTAACACCCTGGGTCAAGGTCCCATCAATTAGTACGGGGGTGAGGGTGAAGGTGGGTGATGCAGGTGGGACGGTGAAGGTAGAGGCGGGGGTTTCGGAAGGCGCAGCGGTAGTAGCGCTGCTTGTGACGGTGGCAGGAACGGTGGGCTGGGCGCAGGCGGCGAGGCTGATCAGAACCAGGAGACCCAGTAACCAAAATTTCTTCATTGGCTGATTTTAGCACAGCCATAAAAAGAAAAACCAGCCAAACGGCTGGTTTATGTCCTCTTTAGTTATCACACGCTTATAACCTCAGATTCCATACCTGTGTTTAATCTAGGACACGGGACCGCCCAACGCGTAAGCATGAATAATGGCATGATTTAGGTATACTATATCATTTATAACATCCCTAACTTGATCCTCGTTTAGTGCAAGCACAATATTCTTAATTTCTGGGCCTGCTCCAACCACCTCACCGGCGTAAAGCTTGTTTGATAGCTCGGTTAGCCTAACTTGAATTTCATTTGGCAGATTAGTGCAATCATTTATGAGTATTATAGAAAGATCATGTGTCCAGACCATCGCCAAACGTGTGCTGAGAGAATCAGTACTTAACGCCAAATATCCTACTGCGCTGCTAAATTTTTCAGAAGCATACATCAATGTAACTTTCATATTTTCTCCTTTACCAATATTATTAAAGTTACTAAATAACTGTACCATTACCAAAGAGCATTTGGGTTACCAACTTTAACTAGGACCATTGTTGTAGTTCACAACAGATATACATTGGTAACCACTTTACACTCGTGTCATTCACCGCCTAATGCTCTGTGTCTTTGATATTGGAGGGGTCATTCCCATGACTATCGTGGCTTTGGATGACACCGTCCCTCCGCTGCGTGATAACATTCACGCCATCTTTTTTTCCAATTTCATTACCAATTTTTACGGCTTCCTGCTTAGTAGTGGTAACAGCAATGCTGCGTTCACCCTTTTCACGTTTGACGGCCCAGCCGCGATCGTGCGGGGTAATCCAGATGTTTCCTTTTTTAGCCATTTGTTATTCTCCTTAACCTGCCTATGGGTTTATTAGAACATATGTATACACCATATATAGCGGTCGATATTGTATTTTTGCCATATATGGTGCTTTTTATATTACCTTTCTTTACCAACTCTGTCAATCCTTAGAACATATGTCTTTTATTATAGTTTTATTAGAACTATTTTTCACAAACATCTGGCTGACATCAAATAAATTTACATAAAGAGG
Organism: uncultured Chloroflexia bacterium; assembly: GCA_963847105.1. Lineage (GTDB taxonomy): Bacteria > Chloroflexota > Anaerolineae > Anaerolineales > Villigracilaceae > UBA877. The sequence continues at coordinate 462,476 of CAWJYP010000004.1, forward strand.
CATATTGAAAGAGTGTGAACAATGTTTGAATTATGTTCTAAGTAATAGGGAAATTAAAAAAAACACCGTGCCTTCGCCCAATAAAGGCAAAAGACGGTGTTAATTAGTGCCCCTGGGCAAACTCGAACTGCCCTTTTTAGCTCCGGAGGCTAACGCTCTGTCCACTGAGCTACAGGGGCGGGCAAATGATTTTACCACGAGAAGTTCAGACCTGTACATACGGCGCCAGGCTTGCCAGCTCGCGGCGAAGGGTTTGGATGGCAACCTGGTTGCCGTCCTCATCGCCGAGACCAGCGTACTGGCGCTGCTTGTGGGCGAATTCACCGCATAGTTGGTAGAAGCGGGTCGTCTTGAAATAGCGTCTTTTAAAAATAGCAGCAGTACGAGCGAACATTTGCCGCCAGGCGGAGGAAGCGGTTTTGAAATGGGCCGGTGTGATGGTGCCGCTTTCGACTTCCACGGCCAGGAACTTTTTCAGATTCTTCTGGTCGCCCCAGGTGGCCCAAATGATCACCCCGAACATGAACAGCCAGCCGGTCCAATCAAAGAAGACGCCGATCAAAAGACCTTCCAGCCCCATCCCGTCCATGCTGGAGAATATGGAGGCGAGGGTATTGTGAAAGCCGTGAGTGAACATGGCAACGCCCCAGCCGATCAGGGGAGCCAGGATGCGAACGGTCCAACTGCGGTTCATGCGGGCCAGCGCCAGGCCGATGCCGATAAAGGCGGTGTAGAAGGGGTGCTGCCAACCCACCAGGATCACCCGGATGAAACTGAGGGAGACAAGGCCGCCCCACCCGCCTTCCTGGAAACCATAGGCATAGATGTAGTAGGTGTTCTCGGTGGCAGCAAAACCCAGGGCGGCCACCCCGGCGTAGATGATGCCGTCCAGGATGGAGTCAAATTCATTGTGGAAGACGAAGAAGACGGCCAGGACCGCCAGGCCTTTGAGAGTCTCTTCAACGATGGGAGCCACGATGGAGCCAGTGGCCAGGTCGGTGGTGAAGGGGGAGCCACTGAAGATGGCGATGCTCACGCCGAGAACGGTATTGATCAGGAAGGCGCTGCCGGCAGCGACGACTGCGCCCCACAAGAAGACGCCTCCCAGGAGCAGGAGGGGTTCTTTTTCATAGCGGTCGAGCCAGTAAAGCACGGTCGCAAAGAGCAATGAGGTGGCAAAGCCGATCAAACCAGAAGCGAGGAGACCCATGGGTGATTTTCCTGTGGGCGATTATAGCCAATTTATGGGGAAAAGGGGGATAGTTAATGAAGAATAGCTAATAGGATTATTTCAAGAGAAGGCGGGTGCGAGCGATGCGAGTGGATTCGAACGGCAGGCCGAGCACACCCAGGACTTCTTCGGGCCGACCGGTGGCACCCTCGCGGGCAGCCAGGCGCATGAAAAGGCGCATTTCGCCGGACTCGCTGGTAGGCAGCAAACGCAGGTCTTCCAACAATGGGCGCAGGTCATACTGCTTGCCGCGACGCTCACGTGGCAGGGTGAGCAGCTTCCAGGGCAGCGGTTATCCGCTCCGGCAGGTCGGGATAGGGGGAGGGTTCGAGTAAGGTGACTTCGTATTCGGCCGAGATCACCTGGGTCTGCAGGGCAGGGGAAGGGTCGTCCACCTGTTCCACGGACAGGACGGTCAGGCCGGGAGGGGAGACGGGCTGAAGCTTATCGATGTAATAACGACTAAAGTCGTTACTACCAGTTACGGAAATTCTTCATCCAGCCACAGGTCAACGATCTCGGCGCAGCCGATGAAACCCAGCGGCAAGGCCGAGGCCAGTTGGATCTTTGGGCCAGGGTGGAAGCCGTGGGTGTAAGAAAGGGGCAGCCCGGCGCGGCGAACGGTCCGCTCCCAGATGGAGTGGAGGTCGAGGTGGCCGGTGTACCGCAGTGAGCCGGACTTGGAGAAAGTAATGCGAAGGCGCATAGTTAACGGTTGACAGAAGCAGGTTTGCGAGGTTTGAGTTCCGGGCACTTCCAATAGAGGCCGGGGTTATCACGGCGGCTGGATGCGAAGGTGGGCAGGATGCCGCAGGCGTCGCAGTCATCGCGGCAGTAGGAACGGGTCTCGCCCTGTAACGAGCGCTGGTAATCGGTATAGAGATATTTCTTGCGGACGGCAATGGAGATATGCTCCCACGGGAAGACCTCTTCGTATGGGCGGGTGCGGTGGGTGTAGAAAGTCGGGTCAATGTTCTCAGAAGCGAAAGCATCCGTCCAGGCGGTGAAATTGCGCTGGTCCTGCCAGGCATCGAATTTTGTCCCGTTCTTCCAGGCCGTATAGATCACCTCCGCCAGGCGGCGGTCGCCGCGGGAGAGCCAACCCTCCAGCAGGGTGTCCTCCGGAGGCGTCCAGGAGAGTTTGAAGGCGCTGCCGCGCAGTTCCCGCTTGAGCAGGTCCTGCTTGGCAGCGATCTGTTCGACCGTGTCCAGGCTGACCCACTGGAAGGGGGTATGCGGCTTGGGGATGAAGGTGCTCACGCCCGCATGGACCTTGGCCTTGTTACCCAGGACCTTGCGCCCCTCCGCCAGCACACGCCGGCACAGGTCAACAATGGCCTGCACGTCTTCGAGGGTCTCGCTGGGATGACCGATCATGAAATAGAGCTTGATGTTGACCCAGCCGCGGGCATAGATCTGGCGGGCGGTTTCGAGCAGCTGCTCATCGGTGATGAACTTGTTGATGATGCGGCGCATGCGTTCGGTGGCGGCTTCGGGGGCGAGGGTAAAGCCACCCGAGCGGCGGTCTTTGAGTTTTTCCATCAAGCCAACGGAGACGGTGTCGATCCGCAGGGAGGGCAGGGAGACGGTCAGATGTTTGGCGCCGAACTTCTCGCTGATGCGGGTGACCAACGGCAGGATCTCATCATAGTCGGAGGAGGAGAGGGAGAGCAAGGCTAATTCCTCCGCCCCGGTGGCGTCGACGGCAGCGCTGGCGGCCTCGACGACCTCCTCGACGCTGCGCTGGCGGACCGGGCGGGTGATCATGCCGGCCTGACAGAAGCGGCAGCCGCGGGTGCAACCGCGCATGATCTCGATGGAGACACGGTTATGGACCACGTCAATATTAGGGACGAGGAAGCGGGTGGTTGGCGGTGGGAGTTTGGCAACCATGCGCTTGAGGATGGTCGCAGGGGCAGCGGGAAGGTTGGGTGTGAAAGCCTTGATGGTCTGGTCTTCGTGATAGGTGACGTCGTAGAAGGCCGGCACGTAGACACCGGGGATCCCCGCCAGCAGGCGCAGTACGGATCCACGATCAGAGGTGGATGGGTCACTTTTGGCTTTTTGGACCGCATCGATGATCTCATGCATGACTTCTTCCCCCTCACCGATCACGAAGGCATCGATGAAGGCGTGCATGGGCTCGGGGTTGAGGCAGGCGTGCCCACCAGCGATGATGAGGGGATGGTCGCCGGTACGCTCGCTGGAACAAAGGGGGATGCCAGAAAGGTCGAGCAGGTTGAGCACGTTGGTGTAGAGGGTTTCGTACGGCAGGGAAAAGCCAATGATGTCAAAAGCCGCCAGCGGGTGCTTGGTCTCGAGGGAGTAGAGTGGGATCTCGCTGGAGCGCATGAGGGCTTCCATGTCGGTCCAGGGGGCGTAGGCGCGTTCGGCCAGGGCATCCGGCGCGCTGGTTGACCTGGTCGTAGAGCAACTGCAGGCCGAGATTGGAAATGCCGAGGTCATAGATATCCGGGAAGACGAAGGCAACTTTGGTGGAAACGGCGGACCAGTCCTTGGCGACCATGTTCAGTTCGCCGCCAACATAGCGACCCGGTTTTTGTACCTTTAAGAGAATACGCTCGAGGCGGGCCTCGATCTGGGCGGGGGTTAGCATGGGGCGGATTATAACGGGTTCTTGAGCCAGTGACGGGATGTAGAAAGTCATCGAATTTCTGTTATGAGGGGTAAAAGCAGAAGGACGAGGAAAATTCCTCGCCCTTCCGTCGGATAGGGATGGATGAATGATCTCTATTTGTGCAGCGAATCGAGGGTGGCTTTGGCCGTCGGTGGGAGCATTTTGAAGAATTCGGTCAGCGGTTCGCAGGCGTAATCGGGGCAGTCGGCGCAGGTCTCGAAGCCGCGCTCGACGGCGCACAGACGGATCTTGCAAACAGCGCAGTGGCCAATGGTGCGGCCTCCGGTCATGCAGCCGTCGCACAGGATATTGTTGGCGGCGATATCGGGGGCGTTGTAATCCACCCGCCACTTGGCCGCGATCTGCTCAAGGGCGGCCTGGTCGTTCGCCTGGGTGGCGATGTAGGCATCGCACTTGGAACAATCCAGTCCGCAAGCAGCAATTAAAGTTGACATGGTATTTCCTCCTTGGGAAAAAGAAAAAGGGCCTGATAGGTGAATTATAGTACAAATGTTCTAGTTGTACAAGGAATAAAACTTAGGTTCAGACATGAATTCGGACATTTGATCAGATTCATCTACCTGGCAGTTTTCATTTGGATGGCGGACTCTTTCCGATAATGAAGGTTTCACATTGCCCTCACCCCTGTTTTCGCCGCACATCCGAAAGAAGCATTCATGCTTTGAGAATGCCGTAAAAGCCTGCAGACCAGTTCTTTGTCAAACCTAATCATGGTATTTCCCGAGTACATTTCCGATACCCAATACGCAATCGGAAATCCTATTTTCATGTTTGATAAAGAACAGGGATTGTTCCTCAAAAAATAAAAAAGAGGAACAATGAGGAACAACCCATGTATATAGAAGAGAGTTATTCATTGGGAGTTGTTTTTGAGGATCAACTGAAAAATTCTTGCATCCGTCCAGAAGGTAGTTCCTCAAGAGAAGGGATGGGCGCGATCAGCGCTTGAAACCGGCTTTAGCCTCCACGCGCTTACGATCATTGTAGCATAAATGTTCTAAATTTCGCGTCATCATTAATTGAACTCCGGACACGAGTTCGGGCCTTAGTCGAAGGAATATGAGGGTCGGTGGAAAATAGGAACGTTATCAAATTTAAACGTTTATCTCAGGAAGGAATATTATCAAAGTAATAGACTTTCTAGGATATAATTAAGTCATGCGACTATCCAAACGTGGTGAATACGGATTGAGAGCCATGATCGCCATGGCGGACCAGTACGGAGAAGACAAACCTACCCCACTGGTGCAGATCCGGGAAATTTCCGAACGAGAGAACATCCCGGCAAAATACCTCGAGCAAATCCTGCTGGCATTAAAGAATGCCGGTTTGCTGCAGAGCAAAATGGGCTTTGGCGGCGGCTATTATCTGGCCCGCCCGGCAGCGGAGATCACCCTGGGACAGATCGTGCGCGTCCTCGACGGTCCCCTCGCGCCGATCCGCTGCGTGAGCCAGATGGCTTATGAGCCCTGCGATTGCCCGGACGAGCAGACCTGCGGCCTCAGGATGGTAATGGGGGATGTCCGCAATGCTATTGCCGACATCCTGGACAACACCAGCCTGGCAGACGTGAGCAAGAGAATGACTGAAACGCGAGCGCGGTTGGGGAAATCCGTCAGCCTCGATGAAAAAATAGCACGCGGTTAGTGTGTTCACGTTGACACGTTCGAACGTTGAAACGTTGGAACGATGAACGTTTTTCGTAAGAAGGAGAAAAGGCGTGGGGAAGGTCATCCAAATCATACTTATTCTTGCATTGCTGGCACTGCCGCTGAGCGCCTGCAGCCAGCCGGCTCCCGTGGCACCGGGCGACACGCTGGAAGGGACCATCACGGTCTCGGGGGCGTTCGCTTTGTATCCCATGATGACCCGCTGGGCTGAAGAGTTCCGGAAAGCCCACCCGCGGGTGCAATTCGATATTTCAGGCGGAGGCGCGGGGAAAGGCATGACAGACGTGCTGGCGGGGGCGGTGGACATCGGCATGGTATCCCGCTCGATCAAACCCGAGGAGGAAAGCCAGGGAGCGTTTTACGTCGGCTGCGTCAAAGACGCGGTCTTCCCGGTCATCAACAGCCAGAACCCGGTCTTTGCAGAGATCATGGCGAAGGGCATCCCGCAGGATACCTTCCGCAAGATATTCATTACTGGTGAAATCAAAACCTGGGGTCAGGTGGTTGGCAGAGTCGAGGTGGCGGATGAGATCCATCTGTACACCCGCTCGGATTCTGCCGGAGCAGCCGATATGTGGGCGCAATTCCTGGGCGGTAAAGGCCAGGCAGACCTGCAAGGGATTGGGGTGAACGGAGACCCGGGCCTGCTGGACGCCGTCCTGAAAGACCCGCTGGGGATCGGGTTCAACAACCTGAGCTACGCCTTCGACCTTTCGTCGGGAACCACGCCAGCCGGGGTGGCAGTCGCCCCCATTGACGTGAACAATAGTGGAACCGCAGAGGCCGAAGAGGTCATCGCATCGATGACCGAAGCAACACAGGCAGTGGCGAATGGGCAGTATCCCTCCCCGCCGGGACGGGTGCTCAACCTGGTCACGAAAGGCAAGCCGGACGGGCTGGTGCAATCCTTCATATTTTGGATCTTGACGGAGGGGCAGGCCTTTGTCCCTGAAGCGGGCTTTGTGGCGCTGCCCTCAGCCGACCTGCAAGAGAATCTTGAGAAGATTAGATGAATCCAGGCCTGCTCAGGCGGCAACGAAAAGAATGGTTGGGCCAGGCGAGGGCTGTTCCTGCTGTCGGTCATCCCGGCAGCGTTGATGCTGTTGATCCTGGTCATGCTGGCGGTCAAATCGTGGCCTTTGCTGAAACTGCACTCCCTGGGGGAATTACTGAACGGGCAGGTGTGGAAACCGGAGGAGGGCCTGTTCGGCTTCAAGCCGTTCATCGCCGGGACCTTGTGGGTGACGCTGGCGGCAGTTGCCCTGGCGGTGCCCCCCAGCCTGCTGACCGCCATCTACCTATCAGAATATAGCAGCCGCTCCGTGCGGGCGCTGATGAAGCCCCTGTTGGACCTGCTGGCTGCCATCCCGTCGGTCATCTACGGTGTGTGGGGAGCCATTGCCATTGTTCCGCTGATCCAGAACAAACTCATCCCCTTCATCAAGGCACATTTCGGCAACATCCCCTTCATCAGCAGCCAGAACCCGACCGGTTTTGGAATCCTGGCAGGGGCAGTCGTTTTGGCGATCATGATCATGCCATTCATCATCGCAGTAGTCTACGAACTGCTGGATAACGTCCCCAGGGGCTTGAAGGAAGCCTCGCTGGCGGTGGGTTCCACCCGCCTGCAAACGATCCGTTGGGCGGTGTTGCCGAAGGTGCTGCCGGGGATCGCGGCTGCGATCGTCTTCGGGGCTTCGCGGGCGATCGGCGAGACGATGGCGGTGCTGATGGTGGTGGGGAATGTGGCACAGGTGCCGCGGGCGGTACTGGACGCGGCCTACCCATTGACGGCATTGATCGCCAATAACTACGGGGAAATGATGTCCATCCCGCTGTACGACTCGGCCTTGATGACGGCTGCGCTCATCCTGCTGGTGTTCATTGTCTTATTTAATATCGCTTCCACGCTGGTGCTGCAACACGCGCAGGGGAGGAAATAGGTATGAAGCGCAGCCACGTCGTCGAAGCAATCTTCAAGATTTTCATGGGCATCTCCTTCGTGCTGGTGGCAGGCAGCCTGGCACTGATCCTGTGGACGGTGGTGAGCAAGGGCCTGCCGGCGTTGAGCTGGGCCATGTTGACACAGGTTCCGCAGGGCGGCTACTACCTGGGCAAAGGCGGGGGCATCCTGAATGCCATCGTGGGGTCTCTCATCATGGCAGGCGGTGGAACGGTCCTAGCGCTGCTGGTGGGTTTGCCACTGGCCCTGTACCTGGAAACATACCTGGGCAAGTCCACCTGGGGCTCCGCCGTGCGGCTGATCCTGGATGTGCTGTGGGGCATTCCCTCCATTGTTTATGGCGTATTCGGTTTCATCTTTTTACTGGCGCTGGGCATGCGGGCGTCGATGCTGGCAGGGATCATCACGCTGGCAATCCTGGAACTGCCGATCATGACACGGGCGATGGACGAAGTCATCCGTCTGATGCCGGAGGAACTGGAGCAGGCGGCGCTGGCGCTGGGATCCACGCGCATGGAAGTGGCATTGAGGGTGGTGACGCGGCAGATGCTGCCTGGTATCCTGACGGGCATCCTGCTGGCATTCGGACGGGGGATCGGCGATGCGGCCTCGGTGCTGTTCACCGCCGGTTACACCGACCGTTTGCCGACCTCCCTGCTGCGCCCGGCGGCCTCCCTACCGCTGGCGGTCTACTTCCAATTGAGCATGCCTTACCCGCAGGTCCAGCAGCGGGCGTACGCGGCCGCGCTGGTGCTGACGGTGATCGTGCTGATCGTCAGCGTGGGATCGCGCTGGCTGGCCCGGCGGTTGGGCAGAAATGTGATCAAGTGAGCAGATGATGAATACACACATTCAGATCAAGGACCTCAGTGTCAGGTACGGCGACCGGTTGGTGCTGGACCGGATCAACCTGGAGTTGCCGCGCAACCAGATCACGGTCATCATGGGACCGTCAGGCTGCGGCAAGACGACCCTGCTGAAGGGGATGAACAGGTTCCTGGAACTGGTGGACGGCGCGCACGTGAGCGGGCAGGTGCTGATCGACGGGCAGGATATTTATGCGAAGGGGATGGATGTGACCGAGATCCGCAAAAAAGCGGGGTTGCTGGCGCAGAGACCTTATCCGCTGCCGATGTCGATCTATGACAATGTGGCCTACGGCATGCGCATCCACGGGATTTGCAGCAAAGGCGCAGAACTGGACACGCGGGTGAAACACTACCTGGAGGAAGCCGGCCTGTGGGAGGAAGTGAAAGACCGCCTGCACAAACCGGCGGCGGCACTCTCCCTGGGCCAGCAACAGCGGCTCTGCCTGGCGCGCGGATTGGCGGTCAGCCCGGCAGTGCTGTTGGGCGACGAAGCCACCTCGGCGCTGGACCCGATCTCGGCGCAGCACATCGAGCAGCGGCTGATAGCCCTGAAGCAGGAGTACACCGTCGTGCTGGTCACGCACATCCTGCGGCAGGCCAAGCGGCTGGCAGATTATGTTGTCTTTATGTACCTGGGAGAGATGGTTGAATGCGGCCCGGCCCGGGAAGTGTTCGAGCACCCGCAGAAGGAACGCACACAAGCCTACCTGGCGGGTCAGTTCTAATACGCAGGATTTTTGATACAATCCATGCAGGTATGTGGAGAAAATGGCATGATGAGCGGCAGTCGAAAAGGATTCTGTGTGTGGTTCACCGGCCTGAGCGGTTCGGGAAAGTCGACGACCGCGGCGGTGTTGCTGGAAAAAATGACCCAACGCGGCCTGACCATCACCTACCTGGATGGTGATATCGTCCGCCAGCATCTTTCCAAGGGGCTGGGATTTTCCCGCGAAGACCGGGATACGAACATCCGCAGGATCGGATTTGTGGCGGCGGAAGTGGTCCGCCACGGCGGAGGCGTGATCGTGGCCGCCATCAGCCCCTATCGCAGCACGCGTGCAGAGGTGCGGCAGATGGTGGAAAGCGAACATTTCATTGAGGTGTTCGTAGATACGCCTATGCAGGTGTGCGAGGAGCGGGATGTGAAGGGGATGTATGCCAAAGCACGCCGCGGCGAATTGAGCGGCTTTACAGGCGTGGATGACCCCTACGAACCGCCGCTGACCCCCGAGTTGACGATCGAGACGGTCCATGCCAGCGTGGAAGAAAACGCTGCCAGGATCATGGAGTATTTGATTGAGAGGGGATTGGTGGAGAAGTGACCATAATGTCTAGGGGCGATCTATAAGGGCGACCATCCCACTCCGTGGGACAAGATAAAGGTCGCCCCTACTTTTTCTTGTCAGGGGGTTTTTGAGTCGAAAAGGCCGCCGAGGAAGCCGTTTTCGTTCAATAGGGCGAGAATTTGGGGGAGTGATTCCGCCGGAGGCTGGTTATCCGCCAATTTCAACTGATGGCGAATATCGGTGCTGACGGGGTCGCCCACCCACACGGTCACGATGCGGGCCGGGTCGATGATGGTCTCGAAGAGGTCCAGATCGGTCTGGGCCAGCTCGATGGCGGTAACAATCAGGATCATACCGGCATCCAGAAGGATGTTGGCAACTTCGGCTACCCGGCGGACATGCTCGCGGCGGTCGCGGGAATCGGAATGGCCATGGATATCGGCATCGACGCCGTAGATAACGCTGCCCATGCCGAGGTAATAAACGGCATTTCCGGCATGGAAGAGGTGGGATTCGAGCGCGCGGGCCAGGCGCTTGCGGCCAATGCCCTGCCGACCGGTGATGACGACCAGACAGGCGCGCTGCTTGTATCGCTGGGAACGCTCGTCCTCGGTCACATCGCTGAGGACCCAATGGATGTTGCGCTGCAGGACGGATTCGCGCACACCGGCGGCGGCATCCGGAAGGGCTTCGAGGACGATGCCTCCGCCGCGGATCTCATAGCCATCGACGATGACGAATCGTCCGGTCTCGGGCAGTTGTTCGGCATAGTCAAAGGCGATGGCACGCTCGAGGGTGAAGATACACTCGGCCACTTCATGCTGAGCCACACCGGTGAGAGCACGGTTATCTTCCAGCGTGGAGGTATTCATAACCCGCACGACCTTTTCCACCTGGAAACGGACGCGGGCAGTGCCCAGTTTAAGCACGTAGGTCTTGGAGGGCAGGAAAGGCTCACGGCCCAGCCAGAAGAAACTGACCCGCAGACGGCGGGCAACGTGAGGCGGCTTCTCGTCCAGGCGGGTGGCGATGTCGCCACGGCGGACGTAGATCTGCTGGGTGAGGGTGAAACCAGCCGCCTCCCCCGAGACGATCTCCATACCTTCCGAGCGGTCCATCGATTCGATGGATTGGATGGCGCTGCGTTTCCCCGACGGGTAGAAGATGATCTCATCGCTGAGATGGGCCTGACCGCTGGCGACGGTCCCGGCGATGATGCGGCGTGTGTCGCCGAACTGGGAGAAGCGGTAGACATCCTGGACAGGCAGGCGAAAAGGCAGGTCAGCCAGCGGCTGCTCCTTGTTAAAGCCATCCAGAGCCTGCAATGTGGTCGGGCCGGTGTACCAGGGCATGTTGTCCGCGGGATTGCAGATATTGTGTCCCTGGCGGGCGCTGACGGGGATGAAGTGGTCGGCTTGCAAGCCTACCTGCTGGAGAAAGGCGGAATATTCCTGCCGGATGGATTCGAAGCGGGCCTGGTCGAACTCGACCAGGTCCATCTTATTGACCAAGACGATGACCTGGCGGATACCCAGAAGCGAGAGCAGGTTGCCGTGGCGACGCGAGTTCTCCTGCACGCCTTCACAGGCATCGATGACCAACAGGGCGGCTTCGGCGCGGGCAGCGCCGGTGACCATGTTTTTGACGAACTCGATATGGCCGGGGGCATCGATGATGATGTAATGGCGGCGGGAGGATTTGAAGAAAACACGGGCCGAGTCGATGGTGATGTTCTGGCGGCGCTCATCCTTGAGGGCGTCGATCAGGAAGGCGTACTCGAAGGGCATGGAGTTGTGCTCGCAATACTGGCGGATCTGCTCCAGGCGGCCTTTGGGGAGAGAGTCGGTGTCAGCCAGCAGGCGGCCAATGACGGTGCTCTTGCCATGGTCCACGTGACCGACGATGACGATGTTCATCTTTTCGTCTTGAAGGAGGGGCGCGGCCATAGGCTACATGTACCCTTCGCGGCGGAGGGTTTCGAGGCCGCCGCCGTCTTCGGCATCCTGGGCGCGGCCGGACCGCTCGGCTACCGGCGAATTTTCCCGAGCGCAATTCCTCGATGATCTCGGCAACATTGCGGGCATCCGATTCCACCGGAGTGGTGCACGGGTAACAGCCCAGCGAACGGTACCGCTTGCCATCGCCGTGGTTATAGTAAAGCGAGACGGTGGGGATATTCTCGCGCTGGATGTATTCCCACACGTTCAACTCGGTCCAATCCAGCAGGGGATGGATGCGCACATTGGTTCCGGGGGCAAAATCGGTCTTGAATTGATTCCAAAACTCGGGCGGTTGGTCGCCGATGTCCCATTCGTTGCGGGTATCGCGGGGGGAGAAATAGCGTTCCTTGGAGCGCGAGCCTTCTTCATCGGCGCGGGCCCCGGCAATGATGCCCTGGAACGGGGCCGGGTTGGTCTCGCGCTCGTACCGGTCGGTGCTGTGATTGAAGCGATATCTCATACCGGAGCCGTTGATGGTAGCGGTAAGAGCGGAGGTCTTGAGTAACTGGCAGCACTGCAGACGGGTGGCGTTGCCGTCCGGGAAGGTATTCTTCGCCGCCAAGGCCTCTTCGTTCACCCCCACGATCATGGGCAGGTGCAGTTCGCGGACGAGCCGGTCGCGATAATCGATCATTTCGGGGATCTTGTATTTGGTGTCGATATGGATCAATGGAAAGGGAACATGACCGAAGAATGCCTTGCGAACGAGCCAAAGCAGAACGGTGCTATCCTTGCCCATCGACCATAACATGCCCAGGCTTTTGAAGCCGGCATAGGCCTCGCGCAGGATGCGAATGCTGTTATTTTCCAATTCATCGAGAGTATTCATGGCAGGCGAGTTATTTTACTCCCTTTTGATGTCAAACCCAAAGGTTGGGCAGGCGACACGAAACAGGAAGGATGAATGTCAGGATGCGGCGAAATGGAAGGTTGTGGTATATTTCAGAATACCCATTATCAATAAACTTGAAGTTCGGATAGATCATGCCAAGAGACCTTCCCGAGCAAGCGACAGCCGAATTAACGGAGCGAGAAGAGGAAATCCTGCGTTTGCTGGCCACCGGAACCAGTAACAAAGAGATGGCTCAAAAGTTGTTCATCAGCTCGAACACAGTCAAGGTGCATCTGCGCAATATCTTCTCCAAAATTGGGGCCGCCTCCCGGACCGAAGCGGCCATGTTCGCCATTCGGAGCGGCCTGGTGGAAAGCCCTGCTGGAGAAATATCCGCTTCGTTCCCGATCCCAGTAGACAGTGAACCACGGGTCCCGGAAAGTCCATGGTCAAGGAGACGGCTGCTGCGCATCGGCGGGGTTTTCATACTCCTCATTTCTGTGATGGGTCTCGGTTTTTGGATGGCCAGACAACGGCAAAACCTTCCAGTCGCCACCACCCAGCCGACACAATCACAGGAATCACGATGGCATGTACTAGCCTCGCTGCCAACTGCACGAAGCGGGCTGGCTGTGAACGCTTTTGAGAACAACATCTATGCGTTTGGTGGGGAAACCAGCCAGGGCGTGACCGGGCTGGCAGAACGATACGATCCCTCCACCGATCAATGGACCAAATTGGCTCCCAAACCTGTGCCGGTTACGGAGGCGCGCTCAGCTGTATTGGGCGGAAAGATCTACGTGCCAGGTGGAAAAACCCAGGCAGGAGAGGTGAGCGATGCGCTCGATATTTACGACCCACGCCAGGATCGCTGGGAAAGCGGTCCCAACCTACCGGTGGGATTGAGCGCTTATGCCCTGGCTTCTTTTGAGGGGCGGCTTTACTTGTTCGGCGGTTGGGACGGGGAAAATTACCTGGATAGCGTTTACGTCTACCGATCCGAATCGCAAAGCTGGTCGAAAGCAGAATCCATGCCCACCCATCGCGCCTTTGCCGGGGCAACGGTGGTGGGTGGAAAGGTGTACGTGGTGGGAGGGCGGAATGAGACAGGCGACCTGACGGTAAACGAGGCCTTCAATCTCAGCCTGACCGGCAACGATGAATCCAGTTGGGAGGCAGAAGTGAGCCTGCCAAAGCCTCTGGGGACCATCGACCTTATCAATGTGGTCGACCTGGTCTACGCGGTGGCTTATAGCGACAATACCAACGGCATCTACGTCTATCATAACGGCCCGAATGTGGACACCTCTACGTGGGAGTTCCTGCCAATGTATCACGTTGTGGGAAAGGGCTTCGGGGCAGTGCTGGTAGGCTCGCAATTGTACGTCATGGGCGGGGCTTTATCCACGGGACCTCTCTCAGTAAATGTGGCTTATGATGCCATCTATACGATCGTGCTTCCAATAACAAAATAATATGAGATTGGTTAATGGTTAATTGTTGATGGATGATAGTTTATAAGAATAATCATCGAGGGGATTGCGCAAGTATGCTCGCTATCACAGATTTGCAGGCAGGAGAGTAGATGAAAAGAATAGCCATCCTCGGCGCGGGGATAGCCGGACTCAGTTCCGGTTGGCTCTTGAAACAGCGCGGAGTCGAATTCAAGATTTTCGAAAAACAAAGCTACGTGGGCGGGCTGGCGCGGAGTTTTGTTTGGAACGGTTTCCACTGCGATTTTGCAGCCCACCGCCTGTTCACCACCAATGAGAATGTACTGCATGAATTGCTCAAGTTGGTGCCGATGGGGCGGCACGTACGCCGCAGCAAAATCCACCTGCGCGGCCACTGGCTGCGGGATCCACTGGATGTATTGGAGTTGAGCACTCACTTGAGTGTGGGGGAACGGATACGCATCCTGTGGGCGTATTTCTTCCGCCCGCGCAACCTGGCGGAGGACTGGTTCGAATCCTTTGTGTTGAAGCGCTACGGCCAAGGCTTATACAAGTATTTCTTCAAGCCGTACACCGAAAAACTGTTTGGAATAGACGGGAAGGACATATCCGTTTTGTGGGCCAGGCAAAAGGTGAGGCTGGCCAACCCGCTCGATTCGCTACACGAGAACACCAAGACCAAGTTCCAATATTTTTATTACCCGGTCCAAAACGGCTATGGCGCCATTGCCGAAGCGCTCTACGCCACCATCCAGGAAAACGTGTATTGCAACGTGACGGTCAAGGGCGTGGAGACTGAGGGAGACCGCATCACCAAGGTCCGTTATGAACAGGACGGAAAGATCATCGAAGAGGAGTTCGATGCGGTCATCTCAACCCTGCCGCTGACGATCACCGGGCGGATGCTGGGCTTTCAATTCCCGCTGAATTACCAAAAAGTCGAGACGGTGTACCTTCACATCAACCGGCCCACCCTGACCGACTATCACTGGATCTATTTTATTGACGAGAGTGTGGCGATCAACCGGATGGTGGAATTCAAGAATATGAGCTCGGTTGATACGCCGGGGGAGACGACGGTCGTGTGCGCCGAGGTCACGCAGGTACAGGAAAAGCCGGTAGAAAAGGTCACGCGTGATCTGGTGAAGGCGGGACTGCTGCAACCCGAAGAGATCCTGGATTCGATGGTGCTGCGAGAAGAGTACGGCTACCCGGTCTATGATCGCACGTACGACTTGACCTTGAAATCGGCGCAGGAATCGTTGGGGCAATACAAGAACCTGTTCACCATCGGGCGGGCGGCAGAATTCATCCACCGGGAGGTGGATGACAATTTTGGCGCGGTGGTGGAAAGGATGCCGGAGATCATCAACAGCCTGGAAGGGCAGGAAGCAGTTGGCGAAACCATGATAGAAACGACCCCTGCAAAAGAAAAGAAAGAATTGCTGGTCACAGCAGTGGTACTGGCATGGAATAATTATGCCGATACGCAGGAATGCCTGCAGACCCTGGCGGCATCAGACTATCCCAACCTGCAAACCATCCTGGTGGATAACGGGTCGGAGGATGGCACACCCGACAAAGTCCGGCAGGAATTCCCGCAGGTGATGGTGATCGAGAACGGGCGCAACCTGGGAGTACCGGCAGGGTATAACGTGGGCTTTAGCCAGGCGTTGAAAAGCGGGGCGGATTATGTGTTGTTGTTGAATAATGATGTAGCAGTGCCGCCAGGAATGGTCTCGGCGCTGGTGCAGATTGCAGAAGAGGATGGGGAGACGGGCATCGTCATGCCGAAGGTATTGTATTACGGCAGCGATACGGAGGTGTGGTCGAGCGGGGGAAAATACAGGGCGTTCCCACCTGCCATCCTGATGACCGATAAAAGTCCGGCGGCGGCAGATACACTGCGGATGATCGAATTTGCACCCTCCTGCGGCCTGTTGATCCACCGGCGAGCCTTCGAGCGGGCGGGGCTGTTCGACCCAGGCTACCTGTTCATGTTCGACGACTGGGATTTTTCGGCGCGGGTGCGGGCAAGCGGGCTGAAGATCTGGTACACCCCAACCACCCACCTGTGGCACAAAGTCTCACGAACGACGAAAGGGCCAACATCTCCCAAATTCTGGCACACGATGGCTTCCAGCAGCGTGCGATATTATCGCCGTCACGGACGCCCAGCCTGGCTGACCATGCCGCTGCACATGGGATATATTATCCTGCGGGAATTCGTCTGGAAGCGGAACTGGGCTTTCTGGAAGTATTTCTGGGAGGGTGTGCTGGAAGGGCTACAGAAGCCGCTGGGGCCTTATCCGTTGTCGGAGTAGGCAGGAAGTTTGCGGGCTGCATAAGTAATGTTGGTGGAAAGGTTCAACCGGTCCAACAAAGCCAGGGGCAGAAGAAAAGCCACACGACCGAACCAGGATCGATAGGCGGTTAACAGCATCCGGCGAATATTGGGGTGGGAGGCCGCCCAGGTCTGTGACCAAAAATCCAGGCTGTGGCCCAGTTGATTATAGCTGGAGGATATGCAACGGGCGGAGACGTGGTCAAATCCCATCTCTATCAGTAAGCGATGAATACGGGCACGGGGGAAAATATAGAGGTGCCGGGGCAAGTCCCAACCGGACCAGAATCGACCGAATATTTTTGCTTCCAGGCTTTCCAGGTTAGGGATGGAGAAGAACAACCAGCCTGCGGGTTTCAGGAGCGAGTGAATATGACGCAAATCCTGCACCGGACTCGATAAATGCTCCAAGACACACCAGAGAATAATTGCATCATAACTCTCGGACTGCAGAACCACTTCGGATAAGCGGCCCGGGTGGATGGGTATCGAGAGTGTACGGGCAGCGAACCCGGCTGCCTGCGGACTGGGCTCCAGCCCTTCGGCCTGCCATTTCCCGGAACGGACAACTTCACGCAGGAAAGCACCAGTGCCGCAGCCTACTTCGAGCAGCCTACCACCGGACTGGTATTTTTCAATAAACCGGCGTCTTTTGACATTGCCATAATTCTCCACACCCCTCTTCCAGCGCGAATCCTTTTCGCCGTCATTGTAATTATAAGCAACATAATCTTCCGGGTAATATGCAGAGAGCTGCTTCCAGGCGAGACGGGGTTCCTGGCGCAAGACCCCACACTGGCGGCAGCGCTGGAGGTGGAACAAGCCCGGCAATCCATGCAGACGGTCAGGGCCACTGAAGACAGGATCGCACAGGGAAGATCCGCATGAAGAACAACTGGTTTGCTCCCATATCAATTCGCCAGAGGCTGTCACTGTACGCTCTCCGGATGGATGCTGCCGGACTCTTTGACAGAAGGGCTGGGAGGAACGATCAAAGAGCGGCGTAAAGTCTGCGCAGCGCGGACGAGATGGGAGAAGGGAAAGAGATTCCGCCGAAGGGAGGGATATTTACGGCGGAGCTGCCAGGCCAACTGTACGATTGGAGAAAGGCTTTTTAGCGAGGCGATATCTTCCAAAACCAGAATGTCGTCATTATGGCAGGCATCCGCTTCGCCAACCAGACGGATCTCGTGAACATCCCCCAGGCCCGGCAGGTCGATCCTCGAGAGGGTGCGCAGGCTGGCGCGATCGAGCACCCATACCCCCCCATCCTTCCAGTAACGTTCCAAGCGGGGGTTATGAAGTGAACAACCGACGAAAATGAAGTCTTTCGACACGGCCAATCCACGCGTCATGCGCGGTTGTTGTTCGGCTCTCCAGATCGTGCGGGCAGAGTCAACTTCGTGAAGGGCGCTATTTTTCAAATCACAAATGACCATACCCTGTTCACCCAGCCAAATGTTGTGAGCCCAGCCCGCGCCGGTCGTTTTTGTCCCCACCACATCCAGGTTCGGCCAGGTAAGGGTCCATACTTCAGATGGTCGTTCGTAATTGTGGGCAACGACGTAGATCTTATCCCCCTGCCGGTGAACACTATTAAAATGATTGCCCAGACGGTTTTTTCCCTTGTCGTCGGAGCGGATGGCGTTCAGGTAAACATCCCTGCATAATTTACCATTCGCATCGAAGAGGGAAAGACAATTTTTTCCGGTATTGGCGACGAGAAGGTGGTCGTCGATCCATTCGACCTGGTGCGGCTGGATCAGATGGTTGACCGTTCCGCGCGGGTGGGATCGAAGGCTGAAGTATTTGAGGCAGCCGTTGGAATGAGTCAGTACGATCCGACCGTTTTTGGAGGTAATGCCATAATAGTATCCATCACCGGAGCGAACAGGGATGATCTTGCCAGTGGCAGGATCAAGCATAATCAGGTGAAGGGGGGTGCTGATGAGTAATTGCATAATGAGGTGAAGGTATTGTACCAATAAATAGGGAGGTCAACCCGAGATGGACAATTAGGAGATCTTCCTTCTCGCAGAGAAACACTCAACCGAATTTATGGTCTGGTTCAGCCAAAAGCAAGGCTATTAATGCCCAATTTCTTCCGGACAGCCCACCACAGGAGCACATTCCAAACGATGAGGGAAAACGAAGTTGCCACAGCAGAACCGTCAATACCCCAGCGAGGCATCAAAAGCAGGTTCAAAACGATGTTCAAAAGGGCTGAGACCACAGTGGCGCGAACTGTCTCGCGTTCGTGACCGCTCATGTTCAACAACTGGCCGACTGAACCGGCGGCGGAATTGACCAGTTGACCAGCCAGGAGGATGACCAAGGGTAAGTAGGCACCTTCATACTCAGGCCCAAAGGCTATGCGCAGAAAGATCCTCCCGCCCACCACAAAGCCAACCGTCAGGATAAGGTTGATCAACAATATCACTCTGGCGCTGTTGGTCACCAAGCGCTGCAATGCAGGGGTATCTCCTTTAGCGGATAGTGTGGCAAAGCGCGGTGCCAGGACCAAGTTTATGGTCATCAAGCCGAAGGAAGCCAGCAGGGATACCTGCGAGGCGATCCGGTAAATGCCAATGGCTTCATCCTGCAAAAAGAAACCCTGCAATAAAATGGAGGCTTGCTGGTCGATCAATTGCAATCCGCTAATGAAGGCCAGAGGGAGTGCGCTCAATAACCACAGGCGGTTTTCGAAACGAGGGACCGCTTGATGAACCGCCGTAGGCGCCAGCCGATGAAGCAGCCAGGCGCCTACGCCAAAAGCAAGGGCGGCAGATGCAACATACAGAAGCATTGAGGAAGAAGCAGTGAGTACCGACTCTCCAAGGAGAAAGAAAGCCAGCAAGAACAGGGCAAAAAAGCCTGGACGAATCAAGAACTCGGGCAACTGGCCGGCCACGATGCGGTGCAATCCACTCAGGGCAGCGCCGCGCAAGTCGCCGAGGGCAACGAGGGGAACCAGGGCTAATGCGCACAGGAATGTGAGCGAACGCGGACCGGCGATAGGTTCGCGAAATATCCACAGTCCTGCCAGGGTAAACACGGCGATGGAAAAGGAGATCCAGGCAATGGTGCGTCCGCTCCAACGCCAAATGCCTTGAACTGCGGCATAATCCTGACGCAAAATTCCACGGGCAGTTTCACGGACAACCAATGCAGGAAGACCAAACTCGGAAGGAACCGAGAGGAGAGAAATGACGGCATACACGAAGGCAAAGACCCCATATTCCGCCGGGCCGAGTAGCCGCGCCAATAGTACCGTGGCCAGGAAGGTCAGACCAACATTGGCGATTTTTAGACTCATACTTCCCAGAACATCACGACCGATACGGGAAGTTAAGAACCGGGTTATGAAAGCTTGCATGGGGCTGGTTGCATCTATTCCCATTTAGGGAAGAAACTTGGGAAGCGAATCTGATCTCAAGGAATGAAGAGTAATTTCAGGTCGACTTTGTTGCCAAGGTCGGCATCGGACACATCGATCACGGCGAGTTTTCCGTCTTCCATATGAGCGGGCACCTGTTCGTTCGTAGTCGTGATAACCAAGACGATATACTTACCGGGTTTCACCCCCTTAATGGTGAACTCACCCGTACGCTCGTCCACATCAGCCTGGAGGTCCGTGCCGAGAGTTATGGTGGGAATGCTGATGACAGTTTGATCGGATGTGATTGGGACGAGGTAGATGGCGTCATCGGCAGCAGGCATGTAAAAATCAGGATCACTGACAATGAGGCGTCCGCTGAGCGTGGTTAAATCCTTAGCCTGTTGGCTGCAAGCGGTTACGATGATGGCGAGCAGGATAATGGGAATGAGAAATAGTTTTTTCATTTTTCCTCCGAGACAAGAACATTTTATCAGGTGGATATCAAAAATGGCAGATGCCGGTCAACCATAAAGGTATAGTGGAAGAATTTAGGTCAGGCGAAAAGGAAGTTGAGCGGATATTGATAACTAAAGAAGACTCCCCCGGGGGGGAGTTTCTGGAAAGTCCCTCGGCTGAAACCAGCCGCAAAAGGGTTATTTATTGAAGGCGTTGTATTGAGTGGTCCAGTCGCCGGGAGTAATGGCAGCATTGGTAGGATTGCTGTTACCGACTGTGCAGATGATATCGGCGCTGGCATTATTGGCGGTAATGGTGGCACCACCCTGCCACGAAGCAGGAATGCGGACGTCGGGTTCGTTGAAGACCTGGATCTGGATGGATTGACCAATATTCAGGGAGGCTGTGTCGTAAGCCTGGGCTTCATGGCCCGAGTAGACTATATGCAAGGTGGAAGCGCCGCCGCCAATTACCTGGCAGTTGATGGCAAAATCCCAACCGAAATAATGCTTGGTGGCATTCGGGATGGTTACGGTAGCCGTACCACCAGCAACAGCCTGAGGTGGCGCCGGACAAGGCACCGTTGGATCGTGCCAACAATCGCCATCAGTTGCCGGGAGGGGCTGGCAGTGATCGTGGCGCTGTAGCGGCCAGCAGGACCATGAGTGCTCGATTGAAGGAGTTTGCAGAATGGAACGGCATCGGTCAGATTGCAAATATCATCCGCATCACCATCGCTGTAGGAAACGGTGACGGTAGTGTCTCCGGCATCCAGTTTGGCAATGGTCAGGTTGGAGTTCCAGCCGAAGTAATTCTTAGAAAGACTGGGCACATAGACAGGATTGCCGCCGGAATAAGAGGCTTCGAAAGTGTTGGTGGCGCCGGTGGAGGGGTTGTTCTGGTTGTTGACCGCGACAACATTCTGGTCTGAAGTGACGATCGCAGAACCGTCGCAAACAGTAGCGCCGGTGAAGCCGGTCGGCGTGACGTTCTTCAGCGCCCAGGTGTAGGAGGACATGGAAGGAATATCGAGCTGGGTGAGCGTACCGGTAGTGCCAGTAGTGCATGTGATGGTGACGGTCACATCAGCGGGAAGGGTGCCCAGGTTCTGAACGGAGATCATGCTATACCAGCCGAAGTAATTGAATGCGGCTGAAGGAATGTAGACCGTTGTAGCCCCGGTCGCGAAGGCTGAATAGGCGCCACCAAAGCGACGAGTGCCACTGCCTGCGAGACCTGCCTGAGCAATGACCTGTGCAGTTGAGGTAATGACGAGAGAATAACGCCCGGAAGGAAGCTGGGCCAGCGGGATAAGAGCCACGTTGACCTGCTTGGAGGCTCCATCGGCGAGGGTGAATGGATTGGTGGTGCCGGATCCCAGGTCGGTGGGGACGAAGGAGGTGCCAGCTTCGTTGAAGAACGTAACTGTCACATCCGCCGAACCGCCGGAGACGTTCTGCACAGTAAAGGTGGATGTGTCGGTATCCCCCAATTGTGCAGAAACAGGAATGACTGAAACGAAGACGACTACGAGGGTAATTAATATTCCGAGAAAGCGCATGTGTTTCATAGTTTTTTTCTCCTTAAAAATGAGTCTAATATGTCTTGTTTACAATTTTACGGAAATCGGTGATTTTATCAATAATTCTTTTGGATTATCTCTACGAAATTACCCCGCATGTGCTACAATCCAACGATGAATTACCCTCTGGGAAGAACCTTGCAGTATACATCAGCAAAATTTAATGGCTATTTATCAAACCTCTGTAGCGTTCATCCAGCCGGTGGACCAGTTGATCCCAATAATAATCCTTTACACGCTCGAAGCCGCGTTGACGCAGATCCAATGCCAGGGCTGGATCGTCCAGGATTTGGAGAATGCGTTGTGCCAGCGAATCCGGGTCGCCGGGGAGGCTCAGCAGCCCGGCAGGGGGTTCGCCTAGGAGAAGGCGGCGGTCACCCACGTCGGCAGAGACGAAGGGGACACCGCAAGCCCAACTCTCGAAGAGCTTGAGCGGCGAGCGGGCGCGGGCGGCATTGTCATCGTGGACAGGATCAACGGAGAGATCGGAAAGGTGATAATAAAGGCCGACCTCTTCGGGAAGGACCCGGCCACAAAAATGACAAAATCATCCACCTCCAGCTGGCGGGCGAGCAGCTGCAATTTTTCGAAATCTTCGCCACCACCCACGAGGAGAAGCACCACGTCAGGGCGGGCCTGGTGGATGGTCACAAAGGCTCGCAGGAGCAAGTCGACCGGATGACCCACCAGGCTGAGGGAGCCTATATAGCCAACAATCTTTTTATGCTCAATTCCCAAGTGACGCCGCAGGGATTCAACCGATTGGGGATCTGGTATCTCGAACCGATGTCGATCGACCCCATTGGATAGATAGAAAATACGCTCCACAGGAACGCCTTGTGCTTGCAACCTGTCACGGATGAAGCCGGTATGGACGGTAATGGCCTCCACCCGGCGGGGCAGCCAGCGTTCAAAAGCAGCCAGCCCCTGCCTTTGCCAAAGAGCCGAGAAACGGTTGACCTCTGCCTCCAGATCATCGCAGTCCAGAAAGAGGCGGCGACCTCGCAGATATTTTCCGAGAAGGCTAGCCAGGCCATTCATGGGGTGGGGTTTGCCTACATGGATAATGTCTGCCGGCAGGACCAGGGCAGCCCAAGCCAGAGCCAGGGTAGCACGAAGCAGAACCCACAACAGACCCAGGGTGGAATAATAGCGTTTAACATTGCCGGCTTTACGAACATGCATGGGGGCTACATACCATATATTCACGCCATCTTTTGAAAAACGCTTGCGAGACAGGGATTGATAGTTTGAGTGGAGGGCAGCAATGGTGACCGTGTGACCCAGCCGGAGCGAGTTCTCGCCCTAACGGCCAATAACGTCCCAGCGCCGCTGGGGCTTTCCAGATCCTGGGTGAGGAGGAAAAGGATTTTCATTTTTTGGTCAAATCCAACAAATGCGCCGCGAAGGCTTTGCCGATCTGGGTCGTATCGAAATGCTGATAATAGGTCTCGTATCCACTGCGGGCAAGGCGGGCGCATAACCCGGGATCATTTTTGAGAGCCAGGATGGCGGATGCGAGGGCTTGCGGGTCGCCGCGAGAGCACAGGTATAGATTTTCACCATGGCGGAGGACGGGCGGCAATGCGGGAGAGGCCCCTGAAACCACCGGCTTCTGCATGGCAAATCCCTCATATATCTTGTTGTTGTTCGTGAGAGACGCTTGCAAAGTGTCCCCAAAGGTGCCCAGGCAAATATCGCAGCCGGTTAACTTTTCCAGCAAGGCGGGTTTTTCGAGCCAATCGGTGAAAGAAAGATTCTCCAGGCCGTGATGGCGGGCCACGGACTGCGCGGCGGGTTTACAGGGTCCGTCACCGACCAACTCAAAATGGATATCCGGTTCGTCTCGAAGAAGACTGGCAGCTTCGACGATGATATCGACACCATGATTAGGAATGTAGGAGCCGTAATACAGGATGGTGAAGGTTCTGCCAGGCACAGCCGGGATAGCCGTAGTGGATGGTGTAAATTGCTGGAAGGCTCGCTCATCCGCGCCAATGGGCACCAGCCTGAAACGATGTGGGTTAAGACGATGTGTGTTACAGAACCAATCCACAAAGGGAGCGGCATCCAGAATGAGGCGATCCGGCAGGTGCAGGGCCAGCCTTTCGAGCAGGCGGATAAGGCCGGCGGTAAAATGGTGGTTACGGGCTATGCCTCTTTCGAGGCTGATCAGGTACATTGAATTGAGCACATCCCAAACGAGCGGCTTACGGCGAAGCCAGCTGAGCAAGCGCGCCAAGAAGATATCGTATTGACCGGGGTAGCCTACGACGAGAATATCGTAATCGGATATGGAGCGGTAACGGCTCAGCAGGCGGGTGTAGGTTCTGATGAGCCTCCACCAGAAAGAGGGATGCAACCAGCCGCCGCTGGCGAGGCGAACACGGTCTTCAACACCTTGCCACAGGGTCTCGTGGCACTCGATCACCTCGACGCCGTTGCGGCGCAGACCTTCGATCAACATCTGGTTGCGGGCATAATTGAGGCGGTAGGTGCCGAAATAACAGACGCGCACTAGAGGGTCTCCACCTGTCCGCCGAAACGGGACAGAATCATCGTCTTGATCGAATCCTGACTGTAAGAATCGACCGGCAGACGGGCCTCATGCTGGACGGATTCGACGCTGTCGAGGGCTATGGTGAATGAACCCGGGCGGGCTTGGGTCAGCAGTAGTTAAGGTTCCAGTATTTGAAATATCCATACCAGATCTTGATGATATACCAGATGGAAAAGCGGGTCGGCAAGCAATTGATCGGCTTTGATCAATGAGCCACTGGAGTTTACTCGACCGTTGCGCTGACCGATATAGACGTAATTGATTCCCCGCTCATGCAACTGTGACCGTACTGAAGAATCCTGCAGGCCTTTCGCCTGAATATCGATCGTTAAACTATTGATGTAATTCACGTAGCCGTCCCAAGGGTCTTTTTCAAAACCGTAAATAATTGGAGGAACGGTTGTTAATCGCCCAGCCAGTACAGGCAGCCACCAACCGCCATCAGACCCAACGATAACGGAATTATAAAAAGCCGGGAAAGAATTAAATTAGCACACGAGCATCTGGCGGTGTATTCTTCGCCAACCAGTCTGCGGCGCGGACGTCCGGACGGCTAGCGAGGGCGTGTTGCGCAATTTTCAAATCTCCGAGCCGTTGAACAACTCCCCATATACAAAGACCTAAGAGAAGGATGATGGCTGCAGAAGAAAGCGCAGGTCGGATTTTCCGAGACATGATTGCTACGATCAGCGGACTATTTTCCATCCAGGCAATAGCGGCACCGATCAAAAGTGCCGCGGGAATGTATATCCCGATGAGAACCAGGAAACCGGGAACTGCTCCGGTACCCGGCAACCCTAACAACCACGGGTTGGCAACGAGGAAACATCCCAACCACCACAAAATGATGAGGAGAATTGATTTTTCGCGCCGCCAAAGCCCAATTCCAATAATCACAAGCAGCGCCAACCAAAGAACCGGCGGCAGATATGGCGATAAATTTCCAATACTTGTAATTTGCGGGTCGAATTCAACTGCCTGTGTGGCCGATGTTGACAGTCTGGCAGCAAACATCTTTAATATCCTGCCGCCGAAAACATGAATAAACCACGGCATGAACAGCGCTCCCCCTCCAAGCCCGACCCAAAAAGTGCTTTTCAGCATTGGCAGCCACGTTTCCCGGCGGGCATACAAAATCCATGTGACCAACAAGAACATTATCGCCAGAATGAGCACCCGGTAGTGGGTGAGAGCCAGGGCACCGAAAAGAAGACAACCTATCAACAACTTGCTAAAATACTGCCTTTTCTTTTCAGCAGAGTGCGCACCGGCAAGGATTTCCCACATGACCCATGCCACCACCGGCAAGATCACTTGCCCGGCTAATTGAGTGTACCTGCCCCAATTGACATAGAACATCGGCATGGGGGAGAGCAATCCGGCCACAATCAATGCTGCAATCGCGGCCCAACGGCTACGACTGATTTTCAAAGCCAGAGGGTAAAGGACAAGGACGGCCAGGACATTTAATATTTGCCCGACCCATAGAACGGCTTTAACCATGTCCATGCGTGTGATCCAATCGAAGACCGCCACAGCGCTATGGAAGCCGAAGTGATACGTAAATGTCGTCATTTCAGCATAAGGCTGCCAGGATGTAAACAGTCCACCATTATCTACCAGCAGTTGAGAAATCATCGTGTGCTGATATGAATCCCCCCACATGGGTAGATCGAGTGAACGGATCACCCAAAAACGGGTAAATATAATTGATGCCAGCACGATCAAGAAAATACCATCCGCCAAGGTCAGCCGCCAAATACCCTTGAACAGATGGGAAATGGAGGACTTAAATTCTGCCTTTTGGAAGTGTTTTCGATTGCGCCAAATGATGATGCCCAACCCAACAAGCGGCGGCAACCAGGCGTAAATGGCCCCCAGATGCAGACCGATGATATTAGTCCACAACAATAAAAGAGGATAGATAGCCAAACTCAGGCCCGCAGACAAAGCCAGTTTTTCGGGCCAGGTACGCTGCATCCAGGTGGGCCAGAGCAGGCTGAAGAGCCCCCAACCGGGGATAATGAAAAGGAAAAAGGCGGCAGCCAGGAAGCTCAGCCAACCAACCATCTCACCACCCAGGCCAGCAATGGCGCGGCGGCGGGAATAGGATAATTGGAAAGCCGCCTGAGCATCCTGTGGCTGGCCATTTTGATAGAGAGCGCCATTCAGGTAGGTCCCGCCAGGAGCCGTCCCGATCAGGATCTCTGCTGAGCCGGTCACTTCCAAAAAGGCGTAATAATATCTTTGGTTGGAAGTCGCTTGGGGAGGGATGGAAAAACCATAATAACCTGGCGATATAACCGCCTCGTATGCCAACACAGTCTCTGAAACGACAATATCCTCATTGGATAGGGGATCAGCCTGCAAATGCAAGCGAATCTCGCCATCAGCGGAGGCGGGGGAGGAAAGGTAGAAATAAATGATCGTCAAGCCATCGTAGTCGGCTACGAAGGTTTGACCGACGGTCTGGGTAGGAGAGAGAGTTGTCCACTCAATAACGGTTGGTTGCCCGGTTTGAACGAGACCGGCACAGCCGCTAAGCAGGAAAGCCGCTAAAACACCCAGGAAGGCAAATATTCCCGGGCGGAGTTTCTTACCAGTGCCTTTTCGCATGGAACGGGTACCCAAGATCAGTTCTTCCCCACTTTTTCTTTTTCTCGCAAAGCAGGTTCCATCTCCAACTTGCGGACGCGGTAAAGGATCTCTTCGATGATCTTGCGATTAAAACCAATCAGATCAGCCACCAGCCCGATGAGGAAGACCTGCAAACCGACGATCCACAAAACTGCCGCCAGGATGACGGATTGGATGTGACCGGCGCCCTGCCCATTGAGGGCGAAAATGAGATAGCGGATCCCCAGGGCAATGCCGCCCAGGACGAGCAAAAAACTCAGGGCGGAAAAAACACGCAGCGGCCTGTACATGGTATAGGCGCGCAGGATGGTGGCGGTCTGGTTGGTGAGGAAACTGCCCAGGCTGGTCATAAGGCGGGAAGGGCGCGTCACGGCATTGGTCCGAATGGAGACATATTCGACCGGGATACGTCGTGCACCCGCCTGGATGAGGGTCTCGAGGGTATATGAATAATTGCTAAGGACAAGTGTTCGCAGGGCGGCCTCGCGGCTGATGGCGCGGAAGCCACTGGTCGCGTCGGGGGTATCGATGCCCGAGGCCAGAGCGATGACCCGGCTGCCCAGTCTCTGCAAAAGACGTTTTATGAAAGAAAAATTCTTCAGGGTGGCAACGCCGCGGTCGCCGACGACAATTTGGGCTCGACCAGCCAGGATTGGCTCCACCAGTAGTTGGATATCACTGGCATTGTATTGATTATCGGCATCGGTGTTGACGATGATATCAGCGCCGAAGCCCAGGCAGGCTTCGATGCCGGCCACGAAAGCACTTGCCAGGCCACGGGCGGGTTGGTGGATGACGTGATGGACGCCCAGATTGCGGGCCACATCGGCGGTGCAATCATCGCTGGCATTATCGATAACGAGATATTCGATCAAGTCGATGCCAGGCAAGGTGCGAGGCAATTCGGCCAACGTGACGGGAAAAGTCTCGGCCTCGTTATAGCAAGGGATTTGAATGATAAGTTTCATGCGACGTTGCCCGACCGGTAATTATGGGGTGAGGTAATTATATCCCGGTTTGAGCTGCAGCCGGTCGAACCGTGGGACAGAGTAGCCATTGGGGAGGCTTTATTTTCTTTCGAAGCGGTAGAGCTGGACGCCGCGGGAAATTGTTTGATCTACCATGTTGTATTCGGCTTGCAGCCAATCAAGGATCAACGCATCATCTTGGCCGTGAATGCCAGTTAGGAACAACCAGAAGGAAGGTGGATCAGGTGGGAGCGAGTTTTTGATGCTGTCAAATTTGACCTGGTCGGGCTGCTGGTCGAACCATTTACCGTAAATGACTGTATCCACCGGGCAGGCATCCGCCGGGGTGATGGTCAGGCAGCGGTCCGCGCCAAACAGGTCCAGGTAATATTGAAAGGACAGCCGCCCGCCAAAATAGACGTAAATGGGCTCGTTCCCCTGGCGAGTATCCAACCAGTGGGCGAAGGCCGGGCGCATGTCGAAATTTGTTTCAGGCCAGTGCCAGGCATTCTGAGGGTAGATCGCATTTCTGAGGGAGCGTTGAGGCGAAGAGGTGAGGGCAAAGAGCCGCAAGCGCGATCAATACAGGCACTGCCAGCCATTTTTTCCAGCGTTGATCGAGAAGGAGCGATAAGCGCAAAGCAATAAAGGGGACGACCAATCCGAGAAGGAACAGCCCGTGGCGGCCGGGATCATTTTCGATCCAACCGGAGAGGGAGTAAAGTGTATAAATGGAGAAGAGGCCAATTACACTAACCAGCCAGATCAACCACCTCCGTTCCATGCCGGTGGACTTTTTGATCGCGAGTAAGTTTTCCAGGAAAAGCAGAGCCACCAATACAACAGGTATCCAGCGGGGGATGGAGATATACGGCCAACCTGTCAATAAGAAGGCAACCTTATTGATGACCAATTTACCAAAGCCAACTATCAGACTCCATGCGGAAAGGTTGGCTACCTGGAGGGCATTCCGTTCGGCCAAGGTTTTCAACTGGAAAGGTAGATAGAAAATGAAAAGGGGCAGGAGACTCAGACCATATATGGTCATAAGAACCAGGTCCCGCTTGAGCTTCCGGCCATTCCTGGACCAGAGATCCAAGAAGGTGATGCCAAAAGGGATAATGATGGCTATAACGGCATTGTAATGAGTATAGGTTGCCAGGATGGCTAATGTCACCCAGCCAATGCTTAACCGCCATTCCGGTGAGGAACTACGGACCAGTTTCAGCAGAAAATAATAACTCCAGAAGACCAGGGCCACCATCAAACCGTATTGGCTGATCTCCTGGGCGTAGCGGATATCTGAGGGCATGATGGCCATCAGGAAGCCCGCCAACAAGGCTACGCGCCATTTACCGAGCTGGTGACCAACCGCCATCGCGCCGGCCACGCCTAACAGGCTGAAGAGGAGGGACGGAAAACGCAGGAAGGCTTCGCTCATCCCCAGTTTGAGCCAGAAATGCAGGAGGTAGGTGTATAAGGGTGGGGAAAAGATAACCTGCCTGGTATTTTGGAAGATGTTTCGGAAGGGCTGGGCAGCTGCCAAATAATGATTGGCTTCATCGCTCCAGACCGATCCGGAGCCGAGGTCGAGTAGCCGTAAAACTGTCGCCAGGAGAAGGATGGCACATGCCAAGACGATATTGCGTCGCGTGGAGCGGGTGAGTCCAACGAAGATGGGGAGGCGGTTTAATGTGGGAAATTTCATGAGGGATGATAGTTGGAATAGATAATTGCCGGAAGGGAGATGAATGCCCCTCCACTTATTTCAATATTATACTTCCATAAATTTGAAGCTATACTCCCAGGCACATCTAAAAAAGGTAGAAGGGAGTTGACATTAATCCACTCATCTTGAGTTGGCTTTTCTTTCTCGAACTTTCAAATATGGTATGATGAACCATCATTTCGACCACAAACGAATGAAAAACGGGGCTGAATCCACCGGACCTCCAGGCAGGAAGATCAAGCATGTCGAGCAATAAAGCAGCCATCCTACTCTCCACTTACAATGGTGAAAAATATTTGGGTGAATGTTTGCGCAGCCTGAACGATCAGGATTGGCCTGACATTACCGTGCTCGTCCGCGACGACGGGTCGACGGATGGAACACTGGATATATTGGAGCATTGGCAGGCTAATGCCAGGTCAGAGTTTCGGCTCGTCCCAGCCGAGGGGAATGTGGGAGCGGCGAAAAGTTTTTTCCAACTGCTGCGTGAAGCCGAGGATAGGTTCGAGGCCTACGCGTTCAGCGATCAGGATGATATTTGGCTGCCAAAAAAAATCTCTCGGGCGATGGAAAGTCTACAGTCCGTGCCTACGACGATGCCGGCTTTATATTGTTCCCGCCTCGAGTATGTGGATGGACAATCCAGACATTTACAATTCTCGAGGATCCCACGGCGGATCGGGTTTGGCAATGCGCTGGTGGAAAATATAGCCATCGGCTGCACCATTGTGATGAACCGGGCCGCCAGGGATTTGATCCTGGCACATTTACCGGCAGAATGCATCATGCATGACTGGTGGTGCTATCTGACCATTGCCTGTTTTGGGCGAATCCTATATGATGAGCAAGCCAACATCAAGTATCGCATCCACGGAGGGAACAAGATCGGCGCGCCGATCTCCTTTAGTGATGATGCAACCCGGAGGCTGAAAAGGTTCTTCAACTCCGAGGGAGGCGTTTTCCGATCAAGCGACCAGGCAGAGGCTTTTTTCATGAGCCATGCCAACGATCTTCCGGCGCAGGCACGGCAAGTGTTGGAACTGATGCAACCAAGCAAGATATCGCTGAAGAAGCGGTTGGCTCTGGCAGGGTCGGGCTTGATCTGGCGGCAGAGGCGTATGGACGACTTTATTCTGCGCATCCTGATCTTAATGAACAGGTTTTAATAAAGGCAACGTGAAAATTCTGCTAGTGGCAAATACGGATTGGTATATCTATAACTTCCGCCTTGGGCTGGCGGAGGCGCTGCGACAACGCGGCGATGAGGTGGTGCTGGTCTCTCCAGATGGACCGTACGCGGCCCGGCTGCAGGAGGCCGGATTCCGGTGGATCCGTTTTCCGATAGAGCGGCGAGGACTAAATCCTCTGAGGGAGTTGATGACCATCGTGCGGCTCTACCGACTCTACCGGCAGGAAGCGCCGGAACTGGTGCAGCATTTCACGGTCAAGTGCGTTTTGTATGGTTCGCTGGCCTGCCGGCTGAGGGGAATCAAGCAGGTGGTCAATTCGGTGGAAGGGTTGGGATATGTATTCACGCCGGGCAATGGCGCGCGCAACTGGCTGCGCGGGATCATCAAGATGATCTATCGGCCTGCCCTGCGCGGCAGTTGGGTGATCTTCCATAACCCGGATGACATGGAATTCTTCCGCAAGAACCAGCTGGCAGACCCGCAGAAAATGGTCATGATCCGCAGTTCGGGGGTGGACCTGCAGAAGTTTTCTCCTCGGCCTAATCCTGAAGGGGTGCCGCTGGTCATTCTGCCAGCGCGCATGCTGTGGGACAAAGGGCTGCAAGAATTCATCGAGGCCGCCGGGCTGCTAAGGTCCGAAGGGATCGAGGCCCGGTTTGCGCTGGTGGGAGAAAGCGATGAAGACAACCCCATGTCCGTGGACACCGCTCAATTAAAGAAATGGGAAAATGAGGCTGTGATAGAATGGTGGGGCTGGCAGGAAAAAATGGAGGATGTATACGCCCAGGCGGCGATCGTATGCCTGCCGTCATTCTACAGGGAAGGCGTACCCAAGGCCTTGATCGAGGCTGCTGCATGCGGTCGCCCCATCGTCACAAGCGATGTGGCCGGGTGTCGCGAAGCGGTGAGACAGGGCGAAAACGGGCTGCTGGTGCCAATACGGGACGTACCTGCCCTGGCGAAGGCGCTCAAGCAGCTGCTGCTGGACCCGGATCTGCGCAAAAAAATGGGAGCCTGCAGCCGGAAATTAGCCGAAGAGGAATTTTCCAATGGACGGATCAACGCGGAAACGCTGGTCGTTTATGAAAATTACAGGCATACAGGCGCGGGGATGGCATCGCCTGACTCTCCAAGATAAGGGTATATCCAAATGAGGGAACGGGAATTTTTGCCGCGTGTAGCTGTGGATGGCATGTTCGAACGCTGGTGGATGGTCATATTGTTCATGGTAGCGGGCGGCATGCTGGGGTGGGCAATCCAATTCTTCCAGCCACCTATTTATGAAGCCAGCGCCACCATTACAGCCACGATGGAATTCCATAAGTGGAATCTGAATGAACAATTCCGGCAAGTGGAAGAGGATCACGCTTTCCTGGCGGCAGAGGCAATCATCAGTTCTGCCTGGTTAAAAGGGCTGGTTCTCGAAGAAGCGCTGGCGCGGGGCTGGCAGACTGATTTGAACGAAATCCAACTGAAAACATACCTGGAAAGACGACAATCGAAGTGGCAGTTGATGGTCAGAGACCAGGATCCCAAATTTGCAGCCGAGATCGCCAACATATGGGCGGAAAAAAGCCTGGCACAATTGGATGCGGCGCTGGCACATGCCCTGCGAGTAGACGTGCTTGAGAATGAGGTCAACGAACTGGCAAGGAGCAGGTCAAACCCGGTGACCAGCGAAAACTATGAAGTTTTCCAGGCTGAGATCCAGACCCGTATCTTTGGGATCATCCAGGAGAAAAAGGCCAGCCTGGGAGTGATATCGATCATGGTCTTCACTCCGGGCGAACCGGCCTTGCCGCCGACGGAACCGCGCCAGTTCACCGGCGGTTCGATGGTTTTGGCGGGGGCGGTCATCGGCTTCGTGGTTTCGCTGTGGGCAGTCAACAAGATACAGGTCAAAAAGCGTGGCTGAACGGTTCGGACGACTGCTGAAAATATCATTGGAGGTCGCCTGGGCGGCAGTCATCTTATTGCTGCCCATCACCAGTCTGCCGCTGATTTCCAAACTGGCAGGTGGTACCATGGTGGCGCCAGCATCCCTGATCCCGCTGGCATGGCTGGGGCTGGTTTGGTTTGCCACATATCTAGTCAAAAGGGGCAGACTCCCCCGCGAAAGCCTGCCTCTGCTCTTTTTCGTCTCGGTGGCGATTTGCGCCAGCGCGGTGGCTTTCTTCCTGAACATCCCCCCATTCAAAAACCGCAGTATCACCTCTGAGGAGATCGGCGCCGTAGTGACGGTAATGATCGGCCTGGCATTCTATCTGGTGACCGCCAGCTGGTTGTCGCAGTCCAGCGCAAGGCTCAAACGAACATTGCAATACCTGAATATCGGCGGAGCAGTGATGATCCTGTGGACGCTGGTGCAGGCATACTATATCTACTTCTTCAACAGCGAATACCCGGAAGTCATCTCTACCATACAGCATTTGTTTTCGATACAGGGTCTTTACGACCGGCGGATGACCGGTATGGCTTTCGAGCCTTCCTGGCTGGCAAATCAATTGAACATGATCTACCTACCGTTCTGGCTGGCGGCGACCATCACCGGATGGTCGGCCTTCCGCTTCAGGTTATGGAAGTTCAGTTTTGAGAATATCCTGCTGGCAATCGGGGTGGCGATACTGGTTATGACCTCACGAGTGGGCATGCTCAGTTTCATGCTGGTGGCGGCATTCCTTGGAATTTATATCAATATTGTCCTGGCGAAACGCATCCGTACATGGAGCCAGAAAAGGATGGAGCGTCTTTCCCCGATAGTAAAGAGGGTTGCCACCAGCCTGCTGCCGGTTGTCATCCTGCTAACATTCGCTTGCATCTACTTGGTGGGAACAGTCGCACTGGTATACGGGATCAGCCGCCTGGATTGGAGGCTGGCGCGCATCTTCGAGGTCTCTTCACTGGAACATTTACAGGCCATCACGGCCAACCCCTATACGATCTTCAATTACCTGGCTTTTGCAGAGCGGGTAGTTTTCTGGCAGGCAGGTTGGAACGTATTTAACCTGCATCCTATTTTCGGGGTGGGATTGGGAAATGCGGGTTTTTACTTCCCTGAGACCTTGCCATCCTTTGGCTGGTATTTGCCGGAGTTGATGAATTATCTCTACCGTGCTTCGAGCCTGCCCAATATCAAGAGCATTTGGGTGCGGCTGCTGGCAGAGACGGGCATTGTGGGATTTTCGGCCTTCGTTACCTGGCTGTATGTTGTGCTCCGCTCGAGTTGGCCGATGCGGCTGGTGCAGAAATCTGTGTTCAAGACTATCGGCTGGGCGGGAGTCCTCGTGCTGGTCGCCTTCATCTTTGAAGGGTTCAGCGTGGATACTTTTGCGCTGCCGTATCTATGGGTCAGCCTGGGGATTGTCAGTGCGGCGGCCATGCTGATGAGAAGAGAAGAAGCGGCAGTCGAATAGAGAGATATTTCAAAATTGTCAGGTGGGCGGGGGAAAAACATATTTGCAAACTCAAAATTTAAGATATGATATATACATGCGGTCCGCTGATACACCATTCTCCACAGACTGGTTCTCTGTTTCCCTGCGCTGGCTCTTCCTGCTGGGAGCGGTTATTTCATTATCCATAGGGGATAGACTGTCCGACTGGGTCAACCTTCTGCTGGTCATCCTGGCCGGCTGGAATATTTTTCTGACGATCCTTAGCGGAACGAACAAGCGCATGCCCTACCATCGGCAAATCTCCTTAAGCGCAGATATCCTGCTGACGGGCGCATATTTCATGATCGGTGGAAGCTTCGGCAATCCGGCTTTCTGGATCATCTTCCTGCCGGTCATGACAGCCGCGCTCTATTTCGAGGTCACAGGGGCAATGATCACTGCCACGCTGCTGGCATTGATCCAGGGGGTGGGAACACTGCTGCAAACGCTGGTCCTTGATGCATACATCATCCTGGCAGCCTCGATCATTTTTTCCTTCATAATGGGAAGTTTCTTCGGATCGTTGAGCGCCGGGTTCGTGAAGTCGAACCTGCAGCACTTGCAAGCCCAGCAGGAATTCCATAAGAACAAGACGCGAATGGATAACGAACGCCTTCGAGCCATCTATAACCTGACCTCCACGCTTCTTACAACCCTCAATTATCAGCGGGTGCTGGAATCGGTGCTGGACATGAGCCTGAGCGCCCTTAATACTTCAGCGGACAAGGGGGCGGATGAGCGGCTGATCTGCGCGGTGCTCTTGTTCGTTAAGGAGGACACGCTGACGGTGGGGTCGGCCCGACGGTTGACCCCGGCTGATATGCGCGTGACCCTGGACGGTCGCGCCGGGGTGGTGGCGCAGGCGATGGATCAAGACAAGCCGGTGCTGCTTAAAGATGTCAAGAATGATCCCGAACTGACCCGCTTTGTCGCCTTCCAAAAATGCCGCGAGATCTACTGCTTCCCTCTGCGGAGTGGATTCAGCGCCTACGGGGTGTTGCTCTTCGGGCATTCGGAACCGGGGTTTTTCGCCAGTGACCGGCGGGAGATGCTGGACATCCTGGGGCGGCAAGCCGTCATCGCCATCCAGAATGCCCGCCTCTACCAGGATGTGGTGGATGAGCGCGAGCACATGATCGAATACCAGGAAGAAGCCCGCAAGAAACTGGCACGGGACCTGCACGATGGACCCACCCAATCAGTTTCTGCCATAGCCATGCGGGTGAATATGGCCCAGCGCATTCTCAAGAAGGACCCGGTGGCGGCAGGGGAGGAACTGGTCCGCATCGAAGATCTGGCACGCCGGACCACCAAAGAAATCCGGCACATGCTCTTTACCCTGCGCCCACTGGTGCTCGAATCACAGGGTCTGCCGGCGGCGCTGCAAGCCATGGCCGAGAAGATGAATGAGACCTATGAACAGAATGTGATCGTCTCGGTGCAGGAGGATGTGCTAAAAAACCTGGAAGTGGGGAAACAAGGGGTGGTCTTTTATATCGTCGAGGAAGCCGTCAACAATGCCCGCAAGCATGCGCGAGCGGAGCACATCTGGGTCACCTTACGGTCACTGGAGAAGGAAATCGCCCTGCTGGAAGTGCGCGACGATGGCGCCGGATTCGATGTGGCAGCGGTGAACCGAGCCTATGACCAGCGCGGCAGCCTGGGCATGGTCAACCTGAACGAACGGACGGAGCTGGTCAATGGGGTGCTGGATATTCAATCCACACCCGGCAAGGGCACGCGCGTACTGGTCTACCTGCCATTATCGCAGGAAGCCGCTGACCGGCTGCATCATGCCTCCACCAAGCGTAAGACAGCCGCGTAGAACTGATAAGTGCCACCTTCAAAAATAGTATTCCATATTAACCGGAAGTCTTCATTCCTTTTTTAATTCAAAAACGTATCGATCACCGGTAAGGAACTAACCCAAGAAATGCCAACTGCCGCCGGAATCCATTATTTCCTGCATGAAGGGGGCAGCGGGACAAAGCCGCCGCTCGTGCTTATCCACGGAGCGGGAGGCGATCATTTGTCGTGGCCGGCAGAAGTGCGTCGGCTGCCGGGTACGCGCGTCTATACGCTGGACCTGCCAGGACATGGGAAGACGGGCGGTCATGGGCGGCAATCTGTGGAAGATTATGCCGGCTGTGTGCTGGATTTCATGAACGGCGCCGGTCTCGACCGGGCAATTTTTGGGGGGCATGAAATGGGAGGCGCGATTGCGTTAATGTTGTCCCTGAAAGCCTCCCGACGCGCGGCCGGGTTGGTGCTTATCTCGATGGGAGCGCGCCTGCCCATACCGCCGGCGGTGTTGGAGAACGGAACCAACGCATCCACATTACAAGTGGCGATCAACATTCTGGAGGAATTATCATTCAGCAGGTCTACCCCGGCAGAAATGCGGGAGGCCTTCTGCGAGCGGATGTTACAGGTTCGACAAACGCTGCTCTACGGGGATTGGCTGGCTTGCGACCATTTCGATGCCTCGGACAGGTTGGAGGAGGTGAAGTCGCCGACGCTGGTCTTATGCGGCAAAGAAGACCGGTTGTCGCCGCTGCATTTTTCCGAAAGCCTATCGAGCCGCATCCCCGGGGCAGCGCTGCAGACCATCGAAGAGGCCGGTCATATGCTCCTGCTGGAACAACCACGGCAACTGGCGAAATTGATGGGGGTCTTCTTGCTGACCATCCCCTTCAGGCCGGGAGGCTAGCACGCATCGAGGGAAAACCAAACATCCCGCAGATTTGTTTTGAGATCAAGAAATACTCGAAGAACCTGCGGGACGGTCATCTTGCATCCCCGCGACCTGCAGGGATGTGATTTTTTGGGGGGTTAATAACCGAACAATTCTTCCAGGATGGGGATAGCATTCATCACCGCCAGGGCGCGATGACTAAGGCGGTTCTTCTCGTCCATTTCAAGTTCGGCCATGGTGCGACCCTGTGAGGGGATGTAGAAGATGGGGTCGTAGCCAAAGCCATTGTCGCCACGCTCCTCCGGGATGATCTCACCATCACAGCGGCCTTCGACATGACGAATCAGCCCGGATGGGTGGACGATCACGATGGTGGCGTGGAAATGGGCTTTCCAGGGGTGAGGCTTGTCACGCAAACGCTCCAGCATATACTTGCGCCGGTCAGCATCGGAGGCGGATGGATCCGGCAGGAACCTGTGCGAATGCAGGCCAGGCAGGCCGCCCAGGGCATCCACTTCCAGACCCGAATCGTCACCCATGGCGACCATCCCGGCAGCGGCTGAGAAAGCCAGGGCTTTTTTGGCCGCATTCTCGGCATAGGTGGCACCGTCTTCGTGAACATCCAGACGAATGTGCAGGTCCTGCGGGGCGAGAATATTCAGGTCCAGACCCGCCAGGATGGCTTTTATCTCGGCGACTTTGCCAGGGTTGTTGGTTGCGAGGAGGAGGGAGTTCATGGTTGAGTTTCTTTCCACCGTAAAGAATTTAATGTTGCGATTGCTTCATTTTTTCGATAGCCCATACGGCATGCTCTCGAACGAGGGGGTCCTCTGTTTCGGGGATGTGCTGAAGCAACGGAACGGCAGCCTGGTCGCCGGAATTACCCAGGGCGACGGCAACATTGCGGAGCCAGCCTTTGCGGCGTGACCGCTGAATGGGGCTTTCCTTGAACTGCCGGTTGAACTCCTGCGGAGTCAACCCGAGGGAGGCCTTCAGGTCAGGAGTTGGCACGCCCGGGCGGGGAGCAAATGCCGGCTCAACCTCGCGGCTGGAGAAGCGATTCCACGGGCAGACGATCTGGCAAATGTCGCAGCCGAAGACCCACTTCCCCATCAGAGGCCGCAGGTCGGGCGGGATGGGGCCTTTGTTCTCGATGGTGAGGTAGGAGATGCAGCGGCGGGCATCGATGGTGCGGTCGGGTAGGATGCAGGCAGTGGGGCAAGCCTGGATGCAGCGGGTGCATTTGCCGCAACGGTCCGCGGTGAAGGGCGGGTCGGGTTCGAGATCCACGCCCAGAAGGATCTCGGCCAGGAGGATGTAAGAACCCTGGCGGGGATCGATCAAACAGGTATTCTTGCCGATCCAGCCCAGGCCGGCGCGCTGGGCCAACTCCCGTTCGAGCAGCGGACCGGTATCGGTGAAATAACGATAAGGGAATGAGTGGCCGACCAGGGTCTCGATCTCGGCAGTCAACGCTTGTAGCCGATCAGCCAGGACGAGGTGGTAATCCTGACCCCAGGCATAAGCCGCCACCCGTCCGGAGGCGGGAGATACATCTACGGGAATTGAGGCGGGATCCGGATAACGGATGGAAAGGACAAGGATGGAGCGGCACTCGGGCAGGGCCTGGCGAGGGTCGCGGCGGCGCTGCAAGGCAGTCTCAGTGGCGAGGTAGCCCATGGAACCATGCCGCCCCAGAGCCAACCAATTTTCAAAGGTGGACATGTGGGGCGGCGGTGCAGGCGTGGTGATCCCGGCCCGGGTGAACCCAAGGCGGAGGGCCGCCTCTTTGACGGCCTGGGAGCGCGATAGAGCGGCGGTTATTTCACCTCGATCAGGATGGTGAGGGTGGGGCCGAAATTGAAGCCTTTGGGGTTCTGGGTACGGAAGGTGGCACTGTATTTGCCGGGTGTGGTGGGGATATCCAATTCAGTGGACAGGTCGATCATATCACCAGGGGGAACTTTCTCTTGAAAATGGGAGACAGGATTTTTATCCCAATTGGTGCCTACGCCTCCCCAGCCATAGATGAGGATGTAACCTTCGTCCCAGGTGCAAGGGCCCAGGTTCTTGATCCGCCAGGTCTTAATGATCGACGTGCCGGGGGGGACGACGGAATTGTCCTCATAGGTTACATCGGCTACGAATGTAGCGTTATCGCAGACCGGGTCGGTGGAACCCGAAGGTGGGGAAGTTCTGGTGGCTGCCAGGGTAACAGAGGCCTGGGTCCCCTCAGGGGTGACCGATACCAGGGGTGTATTGGTAAATTTCTCGGTGTTGGTGAATTCGGTTGTAGGAGTAAATTCGGGCGTGGGAGAGGCCGCGCCGGCAGTCTGTGTTTTCCCGGCTTCAACCGTCTGCCAGATCTGCGTGTAAGCCAAGTCGGTATCGGAAGTGGACGAGGCAGGTGGTTTGCCTCCGCAGGCCGACAGGATAAAGAGGATGCCGATAACGACGGCACAAGACAAGCGGGTTACGGATTTCATGATTCTCCAGTTTTCGTTTGGTTGAGTTCTTTCGACGTAGATGATAAGTCGAATGGTTGTTCACAAGCATACCATCAATTTGTAAACAACTTCCTTCACTGAGAGATTTAGATAATCCTCAGCGAGTTGCAAACATTGTTGATCAGTTGGTCAACTTTTCTTGAAGGGTGGTCATTAATTCGCCTACATTTACAAAATTAAACGCCTCGGATTGAGTGAATTGAATTTTGAAGCGATCCTCTATGGCACAGATGAGGTTTACGTGCGAGAACGAATCCCACCCAACTATATCGTTTGAGGTTGTCGTTTCGTTTA
Organism: uncultured Chloroflexia bacterium; assembly: GCA_963847105.1. Lineage (GTDB taxonomy): Bacteria > Chloroflexota > Anaerolineae > Anaerolineales > Villigracilaceae > UBA877. The sequence goes on from CAWJYP010000004.1 coordinate 502,215, forward strand.
TGGTGATTTTGGGATTGTCAAAAACGAGGCGAAATACCGAAGTTAGTTCTTCCCATTGATCTGTCATATTAATCCTCCAGGGTTGAAGTATCACCCAATTCCAGGTTCAAATATTGATTTTTCAATAATCTGCGCATTATTTTCCCGCTCTTCGTTTTCGGGATTTTTGTGACGGCCATAATTTCCCGTGGGCTTGCGATCGAGGAGACTGCCTTAGAGACATGCAGTTTAATCTTCAAATCCAAAGCCGAAGACATTTTTACATCCCCGCGAAGAACGACAAAAGCGAGCACCTTTTCATAAAGGACATCATCTGGAGCTGCCACAACACCCACATCGACGATTTCCGGAATTTCCAATAAAGCCAATTCAACTTCGAATGGACTTACCAAATGACCGGCGGTATTGATGATATCGTCATTTCGGCCAACAAACCAAACATAACCATCATCATCCTGGTAGGCTATATCACCGGAAGAATAATAATCCCCGAAAAATTTTTTCTCGTAAACATCCGGATGATTAATGTAAGTAGAAAACATCGATTCCCAGGGCTTTTTAATACAAAGCAGCCCTTCGTCATTTTTACCACACGGCTGACCTTCATTATCGCTTATTTGTGCCTTAATGTAACTTAATGGTTTGCCCATTGAACCGGGACGGATATCCAACCCGGGTCTATTGGCTATCAGGATACTGCCAGTCTCAGTCTGGAACCAGGTATCAAAAATATCTTTGCTCAAAACTCGTTGGCTCCATTTAATAATGACCGGGTTTAATGGTTCACCGACACAATATATTCTCTTCAAGTTGGAAAAATTGAATTGAGAGAAAAAATTATCCTCGTTTTGCATTAACATCCTGAAAACGGTGGGGGCAGAATATAAGATATTCACCTTGTAATTTTCGATTATTTGCATCCAGACAGCACTATTAAAATTCCCGGCAAACTGAATTTGGGTGAGCCCGCGCTGCCAGGGGGCAATTATCCCATAAGTTGTGCCTGTTACCCAACCGGGATCGGCGGTACACCAATAGATATCATCATCTTCCGGCTGCATGACTTCTGTGAAACTGGCCAGGTGAGCAACAGCGCCGCCGTGAATATGCTGCACGCCTTTGGGTTTGCCGGTGGAACCCGAGGTAAAGTGAAAATGTGAATTTTGATTCTCGGGCGTCGGGGGGGTAATAAAATCCGGATCCGCAATGACGATCTCATTGGAAATACCAATATGATTATCGATATTTTCATTACTATCGATCACCAATAGTTTTAGTTCGTACCCGGAATCCCTGAAGAGATTGTCCAGTTTATACACGAGTTGATTATTCGTAACGATTAAATGAGTTTGGGTTTCGATAATACGATCCCGCAGGGTCTCTTCGCCAATGCTGGTGAACAAGATGCAAGCGTTCGCTCTTAATTTCAACGCTCCCAGGAAGAAAAAGTATAACTCGGGAAGACGGGGCAAGAGAAACATGATGCTATTACCAGGCTTCAATCCATGGTTAAGAAGGACATTGGCGGCGCGATTACTCGAAATTTTTAAATCCGAGTAGGAAAAGTCGAGGGTCTCCCGGGTCGGTGAAATCCATTTTAGGGCAACTTTATCCCCCCGGCCTAACTCGACCTGGTAATCTGAGCAAAGGAAACCGATATTTTTATTGGAATTTGTCATTTTCTAAGCCATTCTTTCAATGTATTTTATTTCACGGTAGCATCTATTTGTTGCTTTTTGCCAAAATATTTTATACTTTCTTCAACCATCATGTCGGATTTTAGCCGATGGCGATAGCCTGTTAAAGTTGATTGACTAATATATTTTTTCAATACCAGGTTCCGAATATTCAGTCATTATTTTATGGTTATATCTACTCGTGCTTTTTCACCAAAATATTGATAGCCTTCATTGACCATCTGATACTCTAGATAAGTGGAATCCCCAGGGGGTGCCTCAAATTCGTCAAACTTGAATGTATAGGTCTCACCTGGTTTCACTTCCACACCATCGGGTAATAATACCCGATAGCGATCACTCCCATCTTGAAATACAGCCAACCGAACTTGTCTGCCCTCACTCCAAGGTTCAGTGCCTCCGTTCTTCACGGTGACTTCAATTTCATACTCGCTTCCCCGCACAACTTGAACTGGCGTGTTTTCAGAAACAATTTCCGCCTGCGGGTTTTTTAAAGGCTCGGATATAAGCAGATTGTCAGGGGAGAATGCGAGTGAATAAATATATCTCTCTGTTCTCTCCAATATGACTATATCCGGTTTCACTTGTTCAACAATATTATTCCCAATTCGATCTGAGCGAATAAAATCCAATCTCGAGAAATTCTCTGCCAGCAAATCAGTTATCTTCCCTAATGCAAAGAAGGAATCACCAAAGATTAACAACTTCTTCTTTTCTGTGGTTGGGTTTTCATTGGAGTATAACAAGAAATTAATGTTATCTGCTTTCAAGAGCGACTGGATATTATCGTAATAATCACCACTCTGAATTCTCACCGCATTTGGAGATGCTATCTGAGTTGATTTATCGGTTCAGGAGCTAATAAATCCTCATCTCCCATCATGGCAGAAAACTCGCCTTTACGAGTCGAAGGCACTGTTGTAATGTCAATTGGAGATGAATGGATCATCCCCAATTCATTAAGCGCGGTTATTATCGAACGATACCCAATATACGACCCCGCTTCGTTCCAATGTGTATCTGTTTTTAAATCTACTATCCCCGTCTTTTTTGCTTGAAGCAAATCCGGTTTTGTGTTTATTATCGGGATGGTCGTATTATTCCGTAAATAGTCCGAGACAATATCTATCACCGTTTCACGAACAACATAATTCCCCCCTCCAATATATTCTGGGTAAACACTCGGCTTGCCCGGTATAAGCACAATTACATATTCTATGCCCTTTCTCTCCAGCCCTTTTTAAATCCTTTCTTGAGTTACTCTTATCTGCTCCAATAGTTCCGGGGTTAGCGAGTAAGTCCCCATTCCAATTTCAAGATTATTATCACCCGTGTAAAAGTACCATCCGCCTTTACCTATATGAACCAGACTGCTGGGAGAGAGTGGAGTATTGATGAGTACCTCGGTGGCGGTGAATTGGGGAGTGTTAGTCATTTCTGGCGTGGGGGAGGCTGCACCGGCAGTCATGGTCTTCCCGGCTTCAACCGTCTGTAAGATCTGCGTGTAGGCCAGATCGGTATCATAGGTGGATGATGCGGGGGGTTTGCCTTCCGCAGGCTGAGAGGATAAAGATGATGCCGATGACGACGGCACAAGACAAGCGAGTGATGGATTTCATTATTTTATGGTTATATCTACTCGTGCTTTTTCACCAAAATATTGATAGCCTTCATTGACCATCTGATACTCTAGATAAGTGGAATCCCCAGGGGGTGCCTCAAATTCGTCAAACTTGAATGTATAGGTCTCACCTGGTTTCACTTCCACACCATCGGGTAATAATACCCGATAGCGATCACTCCCATCTTGAAATACAGCCAACCGAACTTGTCTGCCCTCACTCCAAGGTTCAGTGCCTCCGTTCTTCACGGTGACTTCAATTTCATACTCGCTTCCCCGCACAACTTGAACTGGCGTGTTATCAGAAACAATTTCCGCCTGCGGGTTTTTTAAAGGCTCGGATATAAGCAGATTGTCAGGGGAGAATGCAAGTGAATAAATATATCTCTCTGTTCTCTCCAATATGACTATATCCGGTTTCACTTGTTCAACAATATTATTCCCAATTCGATCTGAGCGAATAAAATCCAATCTCGAGAAATTCTCTGCCAGCAAATCAGTTATCTTCCCTAACGCAAAGAAGGAATCGCCAAAGATTAACAACTTCTTCTTTTCTGTGGTTGGGTTTTCATTGGAGTATAACAAGAAATTAATGTTATCTGCTTTCAAGAGCGACTGGATATTATCGTAATAATCACCACTCTGAATTCTCACCGCATTTGGAGATGCTATCTGAGTTGATTCTATCGGTTCAGGAGCCAATAAATCCTCATCTCCCATCATGGCAGAAAACTCGCCTTTACGAGTCGAAGGCACTGTTGTAATGTCAATTGGAGATGAATGGATCATCCCCAATTCATTAAGCGCGGTTATTATCGAACGATACCCAATATACGACCCCGCTTCGTTCCAATGTGTATCTGTTTTTAAATATACTATCCCCGTCTTTTTTGCTTGAAGCAAATCCGGTTTTGTGTTTATTATCGGGATGGTCGTATTATTCCGTAAATAGTCCGAGACAATATCTATCACCGTTTCACGAACAACATAATTCCCCCCTCCAATATATTCTGGGTAAACACTCGGCTTGCCCGGTATAAGCACAATTACATATTCTATGCCCTTTCTCTCCAGCCCTTTTTGAATCCTTTCTTGAGTTACTCTTATCTGCTCCAATAGTTCCGGGGTTAGCGAGTAAGTCCCCATTCCAATTTCAAGATTATTATCACCCGTGTAAAAGTACCATCCGCCTTTACCTATATGAACCAGACTGCTGGGAGAGACATGAAAAACGAAGAGATCGATCTCAGCTTGTAGTTTTTTTATTCCCCCTCGAAACCCAACGTTGTCATCAATCCAATCTTCCAGACCATTCCTTAGGTTTGGTGCCAGTTTCATATCTGTCGTGAAGATATTTGGAAATTTAGCCAGGTATCTATTTTCCAGTTTAGAAATTTTTCCCCCAGTTTTATCCGAAAAGATAAGAGGTAGGGTAATGGATGCTAAAAATACAACGATGATAAATATACTGTTTCTTTTCATGTGCTTTGAACCGTTATCTATTCCATCTCTTAACATGACTTTATCCAATCTTGAACCGTCAAGGCGTGTAGATAGTGGTGTTACTCAGGTATCGGAGCACTTCAGGATTCGTTTTTCCAACATCATAGTGTTCATGCGATACCTAAAAATAGCGCTTTTGTCAAATTTCTTATTTCACGAGAGCCAGTATGTCTGAAAAAAGTCGGCCATGGCTTGCAGTACCAGGCAGCCTGACTGATAGGGATCTTGCCTTTTTGGATGTGGGTGTTCAACAACAAAGTCACCAGCAAGAAGGGACCCAAATACATTCTACTGGGTGGGTAAGCAAAGTCCGTCCTTGTCGTAGAGAGATGGCTTTGCTTACTCTGGAATTTGTAAATGTGCGAAAGGACAAAGTCTGGCTTAGAATTTAAAATAGATAAACGAATTGTAGGAGGAAGACACTACCAAGACAATTGACACAATCAATAAAATCACAAAACTGACATCCTGAAATATGACACCTGCCAAAGTTCCTTCAAATCGCTTTACAACACTTGGAAATACCGTCTTCCATGGGACACTGGCAATCATGGCCAACACAAGAACAATCGCAATTTTGGAATTCAGATACCAGGCTAAGGTATTTTCGGTATTAACCGATTTGACAACGCCAAACATTATACCGAGATACTCGCCAGCATATTTCAGATCTGGCGACCGGAAAAGCACCCAGCCAACCAACAAAGCTACCATGGTTATGAGCCATTTGAGAAGAACGGGCATATGGAATTTAATCTTTGGCGAGTTAAAAAGACTTTCAATCACGATAAAAATACCATGCCAGAGACCCCAAACAATAAAGTTCCAGGCCGCTCCATGCCACAAACCAGTCAAGAAAAAAACGATCAGGGTATTGGTTTCTCGCCGAAGATTCTTAACTTTCCGGCGTTTAAATTCAAGTTTATAAAAGACATAATCCCTGAACCATGTCCCTAAAGTAATATGCCAACGCCGCCAAAATTCCGTTATGCTGGTGGAGATATATGGATAATTAAAATTTTCCACCAGATCAAAACCAAACATTTTTGCGAGTCCGATGGCCATATCGGTATAACCGGAAAAGTCAAAGTAAATTTGGAATGCATAGGCGATAGCGCCCAGCCAGGCGACCGGAATTGCATTATTCAATGCCGGGACTGCGTAGATTTGATCGACAACCACTCCCAATTGGTCCGCTATCATCAGTTTTTTAGCCAGCCCGATCGCAAAGCGATAAGCCCCCACGGCAAATTTATCCGCCAATTCCTGCCTGTCCGTAATTTGTTTATTTACATCGTTGTATCGCGATATTGGACCTTGGATTAATTTAGGAAAAAAGCTCATATACAAAGCAAATTTCAGTGGGTTTTTCTGAGGCTCAATTTTTCCCGAATCCAAATCCAAGTTGTATGAAATCCCGCTAAAAGTAAAAAATGAAATGCCAAGGATAAATACCAAATCATTTAGTGGTATGTTCAAACCACCTACACCATTTAATGTAACGGCAAGAAAGTTAAAATACTTGAAATATCCCAGCAATAAGAGGTTCAAAATAACAGAAATAATTACTGTTGCATGTTTTAATCTATCGTTACTTTTTTGCAATGCTGCGATGAAAAGACCGCATAAGTAATTAAGTAGAATGGAAGCCAATAAAACGAGCAGTAGTTTTGGACCTGCCCAGGCATAGAAACCGAAGGAAATTATCAGTAAATATAAGTTCCGAAAATCTTTTCGGATCAGATAATAACCGAGCAAGACAAATGGGAGGAAAACGAATAAAAACAATTGTGAAGAAAAAACCATTTTGACTTCTCTCTAAAATAAGCTAATTAGTGAATGGCCTTATGCAGCGAGTGAAATCGGGTTAAGTCCACGGAGCGAAGCGGAAGCGGAATGAATGGCTTATAAATACAAATCGGATTTGTGCGCCGATCAATGCCCGCATATCGACACTGTCGAGTAGATAGATAATATATTTATTTCTTTACCAAACGGCGTATGCGGGTCAAAAAATTATAGAATATCCGATTTTTTTTAATATTCTCTTTACCAATACTGTGAAGATTTCCTTTATAGTTAATGTCGAGATCGCATTTCCTTCGTAGAGAATCGGAGTTGCAGACAACTCATAAAAATCCAATTGTGTATAATTATATTTTTTCCGTAATATCTCTCTTGTTTTATCATTCTGAAGTAAATCAATTAACCTAGCCATGCCTCCCAGCTTCGACAGATTACCACAATAATCTGTTTTTAATAGAAGAAATGCTCTTTCACATAATAACTCATCATGGTCGGTTGTTCCTTTTCGAATAAAATCATCGCCAAAAGCTTCAATGAAAAGTTTATCCGGGATATCGTCAAAGTACCTGGAAATTATATAATGAAATTCATAATTTGACCGACGGCTAACTTTTAGTGACGGTGCACTGGCATTCCCACTCGATTTTACCAGCCAGCGATAATTTGCAAGTTTCTCTTGAATTACATAAATCGGATATTTCTTGGCGATACGAACCCAGAGATCAAAATCCTGGAGTTGTAAAAGGGAATAATTATATACTCCAACTGTTTTGATAATTTCCCTTTTCATCAAAACACTAGTGTGGCAGAGACAACTCCCATTCCAGAAAAAATACCGAGGCCATTGCGTTTGGCTTCTATTAGCGGTATTAAATACACGGGCTCTATCCGTGTCTATTTCGGTAAGTGTTCTTCCAAACTCATCAATAACATTGACTAGAGTAAAACAAGCACCACAATCAGGATGCATTTCCATGTAATTTATCTGTTTTTCAAGTTTGTCTGGTTCCCAGGTATCATCATTGTCAATACGAGCCAGGTAATCACCGGTTGAATGAGAAATTCCCAAATTAAATCCATAAACCATATGTTCATGATGATCCATATAAAATCTTTTTATTCGATCATCCTTGTAACTATCTATTATCTCCCGTGAATTATCCGTTGAACAATCATCAACAATAATAAATTCCCAGTTGGTGTAGGTTTGAGATAGAACACTTTCCATTGTTTGATTAATAAATTCAATACTGTTAAAATTTGCCATAATAATACTAACTTTTTTTGACATTAGTCAGTCCTCCTAAATTGACCTGGTCTTCAGTGTTTCAATTTGCTTTTAAACTTTAAGTCCGCACCTTGGTGATAAGCAACTTCGCCCTGATAATTCCTACCTGTGTTTTTGGTGATCTCTCATATACTGTACCGAACGAGAAATACCATCTCCAAAATTCATCTGGGCAGTTCAATTTAAATAAAACTTTGCCCGAGAATTATCTAAAATATTCACTGGGACATCAGAAGCCAGGCCTGGGGTGCGAACAATTTGAAGTGGCTGCTTTTGTAACGTTTCGATCATATTGATGATCTCAATAATGCTGTGCCCTTGCCCACTACTGATATTAAATATCCTTTCCTGCCCCTGGTAAGTACTTGCTTTGAGAAACGCTGTAACAACATCGCTGACATGAATGTAATCTCGAATTATTGTCCCATCACCCCATATATTAATTTCCTGGTGATTTAAACCTTTGTCGATAATTGTGGATATGATTCCCTGAACGCCATTCGCAGGCTGCCTTTCTCCATAAACATTGGACATACGCAAAATACAATACTCTAATCCGTATAAAGTCCAAAACCAATGGAGATACTTCTCAACAGCAAGTTTTACGATCCCATAAGAACAAATTGGATTAGTAGAATGATCTTCAGTGATTGGAATCTCTTTTGGAATACCATACACAGTTCCCCCAGATGACGAAAATACAACTTTCTTAACGCCGGCATCTTTTGCAGCAATAAGAAGATTGATCGCCCCTTTTAAATTCGTTTCAACATCATAAACAGGATTTTCATTGGAGGTCTTAGGAACAGTCGTAGAGGCTAAGTGGTAAACCACATCCACATTAGTCAAAGTTTCTTTTACAAGATCTGGTTCTAGAAAATCACCTGCAACGATTGTTGCACCTTGCTTAGCCAACCCGTCAAGGTATTGAGTGTTTGGTCTATCCAAAACAACTACTTTATGATGCAGGTTTAACAGGGCTTCAGTTAAATGCGACCCTAAGAAACCTCCTCCACCGATGACAACGCAATTCATTTGAATTACTCCTATTAAGGCATTTCAGCTAACAAAATATTCTGATCGTGAAAGATTTTTTTGCATATTCGGTCAAGTTCTTCAAAATGGTGTACGCTTTGGTAATCCACTTTCGATTGGTTAATCGAATAAATCGCCCGCCATTGAGATTCGAACTCGATACTGATAATTTTAATCGACTTGATTATGTACTCGTATCCCTATCGGGCTTTATGTGCTTCCATATGTTCTTTAAATAATTGTACCCTCGCCTACCAAAGACCTTTTTTGCTATATTCGCTATATTTCGGTTTCCTTGTATTTTTTGGTTAACTAATGAATTATTACTCTTCGCAATAATGTCCATAAATGTGTAACGAGAATTCAGTCCATATTTCCATATGAAAACCCGATTGAAGTCCCCAAGAACTTTATAGAGATTGGTCAATTCCATTTTTGTAAAAATATCTGATAGTACCCACCCGGTGTAAAATCCTGTTTGCTGAGCAACAAATGGGTAAAGACATTCAATTGCACGCATAATCGTTCCATCAGGATCTTGAACAGGTTCATTTGGGAAATCCTCATAAGTAAAGCTTGTATCAAATAAGGATTTCAGTGCTTCAGTTCTATACCAGTAAATGCCACCTATTGGCGCCATCGGAGGCTTGTTCCTATTAATTTCCACATTGAGTCCTAATCGTTTGGCCAATAAACATACATAGTCAAAATTCTTCTGCCATTCATTTCCTAAAAGGATGTGAAAATCAGAGTGGATGGGTGTTGGAGGAACTAATAGTCCTAAACGTGGATTCTCCTGGAAGGTGCTAATGACATTTTCCACAAATGCCGGGCTCGCAAGAATGTTTTCAAAACAATGGTAAGAAAATGATTTGCCTTCATGTGTGGTTTGAGGCGTTTGGTTTGTATATCGTGTGCAAAACAAACATAATCGTATTGACCTACATAAGGTTTTAGCCCGATAAAATGAGAACTGATTTCCCGCCCACGGTTTTCCACCACCAGCACTTTGACCTTGCGACCGCCAAAACCCTCAAATGCCTTCTCCAGGATCAATTTCTTTTCTTCTGTATCAGTGGCAAGATAGATGTCCGCATCTGCCGGCATGGAGGCTGCATATCGTTTACAATATTCAACCTGATCCAGGTAATATATGTGCATGAACAGCGCCACCCTGGGAGCCTTTTTCCTGTTCGGTAGTCGGATCTGGGTGGGTAATACATAATTCAGTTGCAGTCGCTCTTTGATGTCTGCCATGTTGGCCGTTCGCAATACCGTATCCCAGATGTAATTGAGATCGTAATCCGTGTTCTCTCCCAGGTATTTGTACAGTTCATATCCAGGTTGCCCACAGCTAACGCCAATCAATTCATCGTAGTGGTTATAGAACATCTTGCGCTTGAAAACAGGACATTTGCGGTTGGCGATCAACTCCTTCGGGTATAACATCAAGGGGTAATCACTATATTCCTTTAGGTCTTCCGTATCTACATATGTGTCACTGGTAAACCCTTTCCGTGTGAAATCTTCCGTGAAGATCACCTCATGCAGGTCTATCGACTCTGCATAATCATGAATCATCGGCATGGTTTCCCAGTAACGCTGAAATTCTTCGCTCTTGACCATCGATGATCGTACAACCATAAAACAATTTTGGATGTGCATCGGGATATACCCATACTTGCATTTCCCCCAAGGATCAAAATTCATCCCATAATGACGGGTTATCCCCCAAAAATCCACATCCCGCTGGCTCATTTCTTCAAACATGACCTTGAAGGGATATATCGGTCCCATCAGTGTAAAATTCAATGTAATTACTTCATCATACTCACTTAGTTTTTCCCACCCATAATATTCCATCCCGGCTTTATACGCCCACACATCATATCCCTTGTTTTCACGGATTAGAATATGTGGGGTGATTTCCGCGAGTTTCGCCCTCCCCTCCATGGATAATTCACCATTACTTACGATCAGTAATTCACTAACATTTTCGTTCAAGTCCCTCAGTAAGTAGGGAATATATTCATCCACGATGCCATCACGATCATAAAAGAAAAATATGGCTAATCGCTTTATTTCCTCAGATCGATTAAATTTCATGGATCATGTCCTCTATATGTAACCCTTATCGTAATCTTTGACTACTCGTACAATTCGAAAGAAATTCCATTCCACAAACCTATAAACATATCATGGGGGAACAGTAATTTTTTCTTAAACGCTAACTATACTAACCAAAACCTCATTTTTTCAAAGATAGGAATATTTCTTTAATCATTCTTATCGGTTTTGTTATTTTCCAACTTGTACTTTGAGCGTAGCTATTAACTACTGTCTTGGTCCATTCCAAATCGCGTGTGGTCTGCTCCAATTGCTCTCTAAGTGGCTGCACAGCCTGTTCCTTCTCGGCCACTTGCGCCGTGAGCGCCTGCACAGCCTGTCCTTTCGCAGCCACTTGCGCCGTGAGCGCCTGCACTGCCTGTTCTTTCGCAGCCGCTTGCGCCGTGAGCGCCTGCACAGCCCGTTCCTTCTCGGCCACTTGCGCCGTGAGCGCCTGCACAGCCTGTTCCTTCTCGGCCGCTTGCGCCGTGAGCGCCTGCACCGCCTGTTCCTTCTCGGCCGCTTGCGCCGTGAGCGCCTGCACCGCCTGTTCCTTCTCGGCCACTTGTGCCATGAGCGCCTGCACTGCCTGTTCCTTCTCAGCCATATGCACCATTAGCGCCTGCACCGCCTGTTCATTCTCGGCCACTTTCGCCGTGAGCGATAGCACCGCCTGTTCCTTCTCGGCCATCTGCTCTGGCAGGCCACTATTACCAATTAATTTCAAATGGGCGTAGCGGGTATTCGGACCAAATTTCCATAACAATGCCCGATTGAAGTCGCTGAGAATTTTATTCAGATTAGTCAGTTCCATTTTCGTGAATACGTCTGACAGGATCCAGCCAGAATAAAATCCTGCCTGCTGAGCGGCGAACGGATAAATACGTTCGATTGCATGCATAATCGTTCCATCAGGATCTTGAACAGGTTCATTTGGGAAATCTTTATACTCGAAGTCTGCATCAAATACGATCTTGAGAGCTTCGGGTTTATACCAGTAACAACCACCCAGTGGTGCAATTGGCGGTTTATCCTTATTGATATCTACATGGATTTCCAATCGATCAGCTAATGTGCGTACATAGTCAAAATTCTTCTGCCATTCATCTCCTATAACGATGCTGAAATCAGAGTGGATGGGTGTTGGAGGAACTAATAGTCCTAAACGTGGATTCTCCTGGAAGGTGCTAATGACATTTTCCACAAATGCCGGGCTCGCAAGAATATTTTCAAAACAATGATAAGAAAATGATTCCCCTTTCATATACGGTTTGAGGTGGGGGGTTTTTTTATCGTGTGCAAAACAAACATAATCGTATTGACCTACATAAGGTTTTAGCCCGATAAAATGAGAACTGATTTCCCGCCCACGGTTTTCCACCACCAGCACTTTGACCTTGCGACCGCCAAAACCCTCAAATGCCTTCTCCAGGATCAATTTCTTTTCTTCTGTATCAGTGGCAAGATAGATGTCCGCATCTGCCGGCATGGAGGCTGCATATCGTTTACAATATTCAACCTGATCCAGGTAATATATGTGCATGAACAGCGCCACCCTGGGAGCCTTTTTCCTGTTCGGTAGTCGGATCTGGGTGGGTAATACATAATTCAGTTGCAGTCGCTCTTTGATGTCTGCCATGTTGGCCGTTCGCAATACCGTATCCCAGATGTAATTGAGATCGTAATCCGTGTTCTCTCCCAGGTATTTGTACAGTTCATATCCAGGTTGCCCACAGCTAACGTCTAGAAATTCTTCATACTGGTTAGAGAACGTTTCGCGCTTGAAAACAGGACATTTGCGGTTGGCGATCAACTCCTTCGGGTATAACATCAAGGGGTAATCACTATATTCCTTTAGGTCCTCCGTATCTACATATGTGTCACTGGTAAACCCTTTCCGTGTGAAATCTTCCGTGAAGATCACCTCATGCAGGTCTATCGACTCTGCATAATCATGAATCATCGGCATGGTTTCCCAGTAACGCTGAAATTCTTCGCTCTTGACCATCGATGATCGTACAACCATAAAACAATTTTGGATGTGCATCGGGATATACCCATACTTGCACTTCCCCCAAGGATCAAAATTCATCCCATAATGACGGGTTATCCCCCAAAAATCCACATCCCGCTGGCTCATTTCTTCAAACATGACCTTGAAGGGATATATCGGTCCCATCAGTGTAAAATTCAATGTAATTACTTCATCATACTCACTTAGTTTTTCCCACCCATAATATTCCATCCCGGCTTTATACGCCCACACATCATATCCCTTGTTTTCACGGATTAGAATATGTGGGGTGATTTCCGCGAGTTTCGCCCTCCCCTCCATGGATAATTCACCATTACTTACGATCAGTAATTCACTAACATTTTCGTTCAAGTCCCTCAGTAAGTAGGGAATATATTCATCCACGATGCCATCACGATCATAAAAGAAAAATATGGCTAATCGCTTTATTTCCTCAGATCGATTAAATTTCATGGGTCTTCCTATCAATCATATTTTATGGGTAATACATTATAAAATCAATTTTCTCTTGCCCGATACAGGCTAGCACAATCTTACGGCTTTCATAAAGTAGGGGTTTGGGGAGTCAGGGAACAACTCTACCGTCCACCTGGACCCGAGAGATTGCTCCCAAAGGAACTACTGCCCACGCGCAGGGGTATGGAAGGAATTGGGGATTCCAAGATTTCCGGATTTTGTGAAGACCTGGTCGCAATCTTCCTGGCAAGGTCGTCAAACATAAAATTATACCAGTCAAATATATTATCCTTTCTTAAAGAACACGAATCTCCCGAAACTACAGTGATTCAGCCACATATTTGAAAATGGTCGTCACTCAATTGCCGGAAATTAATGCACGCCATTGTGGCTGATTTCCCCATTCAGAATAGCCAATAAGGTCGGGGCCGGGCGAAGATATCTACCTTAAGGTGCAAACCAGATTGTCATAATCCAACTCTGGTCTCTTTTCATTTGCCATACATCAAGTTTATGCCACTCTACGGGAAGTGAGAAAGTAAATTATCTTCCTCAAAAAATCCCAAATCCTTTTGGGGACAGATCTTCTAATCTTTTCTTTAAGAAGAAACATTAAAGCTCTATTCACATCTTTTTTACCTGAACCATTAATTATGAAAGATTGCATTGTATTAATCAAGCCGCGATGAGTATTAATTCCATATATTTGGAATACGTTCTTATTTAATTCACTCAGCATAAAATTCAGGTTTGTGATCTCGAGTCTTGCAAAAGTATCTGCCAATACCCAGCCTGTATAATAACCCGCTTGTTGCGTCACAAAAGGATAAATATGCTCAATGGCTTGGAGTATGTTTCCATCTTGAGAGTTTGGTTCTTTTGGAAAGTCAGGGTAATCCCAAATTCTGTCAAATAATATTTTCAGGACTTGCGGCCTAAACCAGAACATGGTCCCGAGTGGAGCGATTGGCTCTGTATCCTCGCTCATTGGGAGATTTAAATTAAGTTCATCTGCGAGCTTCTTCGTAATGGAATAATTAGTTCCCCAAGAAAAACCAAGATTGAAATAAAAATCCGCAAATCCTGGTGGAGGTGGCGTAAGCAGGCCAAGCCGGGATTCTTCTCAAACAGATCAATCACATTTTCCACGAATATCGAGTTTTTTAGCAAATTTTCAAAGCATTGATATGAAAAAGAATCTCCTTTTATTTCCCAATCCAACGGCCCAACTTTTTTGTCATTCACGAAACAGACATATTCATAATCCATGATGAAATCCCGAGCAGCAATAAGGAGAGCACTTGTGTCACGGCCGCGATTTTCAATTACCCTTACGGTCATTTTTTTACATGGAAGATTCTGAAATCCCTTGAGGATTTTCACCCTTTTTTCTTCTGTATCAGTTGTAATATAAACATCGCATTCTTCTGGCATGGATAGAGCAAAATTAAAACAATAATCGATCAGATCCACATAATAAAGGTGCATTACCAGTGCAACCTTATGAGCTAATGCTGGTTGGTTGTTATTTTCCATTACATTGCTGGGGACTATATAGTTCAATTGCAGACAATTTTTTATGTCGGCTAAATGTTGCGTTCGTAGAATATTATCCCAGATCAAATTCGTGTCATAGTTTGTATGATCTCTTATATAGTCAAAAAGATCCCTGGAAGCATTCCCAGTACTTAAACTCAAGAATTCGGAATAGTTATGGAAGAAGCTCCTCCGCTTGAAAATGGGACATTTTCGATTCTTGACTAATTCCAGTGAAGTTAATGTTAGTGGATTAGGTGCAAATTTGTACAAGTCCGAAGTGTCCACATAAGCCTGCCAGGTGAAGCCTTTGTCTTCAAAATCCTTCGTAAATATGATTTCATGCCAACAGATGGCTTCTTCATATGTAGTAATCATCGGGCGTTCATCCCAATATTTCTTGAATTCAATACTTTGAAGCATGTGTTTTCTAATTGCTAGAAAATGGGATTGAAGATGCAAAGGCAAGTAGCCGTATTTGCTTTTTCCAAATGGATTAAAATCCATTTTTGAATGAGTTGTAATTCCCCAAAAATCCACATCGCGATCATTCATTTCGTCGAACATAATAGATAAGGGATATAAAGGTCCCATAATTGTAGAATTTAATAAAACCAATTCATCCAAATTAATGATCTTGTCCCATCCATAATATTCAATACCTTCCTTATACGCCCATACATCAAAACCCTTATTCTCTCTTATTAAAATCAGAGGACCAAGTTCTTCGAGTTTTCTTCTCCCATCAGAAGTCAATTTTCCATTACAAACAAACATTAACTCTGAAATATTCTTCTTTAATTCCCGAAGCATATATAGAACGTAATCATCCACCACGCCGTCTTGATCGTAAAAGAAATATATCGCCAGTCTCTTTATGGCTTTCGGTATTAGTTTCATCGTCAGAGTACTCTTTCTTTTGATCTTCTTAATTGCTTGGTCTCGTAAAGATATTTTTTCGATAAACCAGAGCACGGATGAATTGCAATATCGGTTTGGGATTTTTTCGATTTAACATTAAGAAAAGCATCACCAGTATATAGAAACATGATAACGCAAATCAGCAGTAAGGTTGTTCTGAGCGGTCATAATCTCTTCTACGGACTTCACAACTTCATCAATATTATCCTGATGCTTGTTTGCATACGTTTATTCTTTCAAGGAAGTCCGAAACGTTCTATCGGATTAAGATCCGAATAACATGGCGGCAACCGACTAATTATGACCCCGTAATCAAATCAACTCAAAGCTGCCAATACAGTAGCGCTCTAATGGGATGAACCATCGGATCAATCCTTGTTAGTATGCAGTAAAATTTGGGAAATCTTAGTAGCATCTCCCCAAATCGCAGGAGAATCATAAGGTCTATCTGGAAATGCCCCATAAGCTAGTTTTATCTTCATGTTGTGATCGTTAATGAATCCCTCTACTTTTTCGGCAAGACTGACCGGATGACCGGTACAACAATTAATAATACCGCTGACGTCCTCCTGCATTACACTGGCGGCAATCATCCTTGCCAGATCATTAATGTGAATAAAATCATACTTGTTTTTGCCGGAATTAAAAGGGAACGTTTCCTGCCCCTTTCTCTCTGCCTGGATGATCTTCGTGAAGATTGAATGATTCCTCTCATCATCACCATAAATGTAAAACGCCCTCAACCACTGCAAGTTCATACCGTTCTTTCCGGCTAACAGGAATAAACTTCGTCGTAACGAATTTTTGGCGATGCCATACATATTACTTGGGTTGCATGGGGTGTTTTCGTCGACGCTCCCTTCGTAATAGCCGATTTCATGCATAGTTCCCATAACCGCGATTCGGTTAATTCCACTGTTCTTCAAATTCTTGATTAATTCATAATGCTTTGATAGGCATTCCATGTGAGCATCGGAATCATGAAAAAAGCCATCCTTCCATGCCAAATGAAGGCACGCATCAGGTTTACCAAATTTATTGATAACATCATGGGATGAAGAAAATATATCCATATTTATGGCTTCAGCCTGGTTATTTATTCCATCGATAACCAAGTCGATTGCTGTGACATCAGCACCGATGTCGATCAACGCGTCTACGACATGCCGGCCAATATACCCATTTGCTCCAGTGATAGCTATCTTTTTTTTCTTATTCATAGTCTTATTCCTCTGAAGAATAAACAAAGAAACCAGATCAACTGTGTCTTTTAAAATTCTGGAATACCTTTTAATAGTCTTAATGGTTTGGTTATTTTCCAACTGGTACTCTGTGTATACACGATAACTTCTGCTTTTGACAATTCCAATTGCTCCCTTAGTGTTTGTGATTCTTGTACTCGGAAGGCAACCTGATCGGTAAGCGCCTGAATTTCCTCTTTTTGGGAAACAACCTGACCGGTGAGCGATTGAATGGTCTGACCAATTTCTTCTACTTGCAAGGACAATGCACTCATGCGAGTCTTTCGCTCGGCAATCTGTTCCGGTGTAATCTCTGCCATTTTAAGAAAATGGTCCAATTGGGCATTGATCGATTGAAGGAGGTCTGGTTTGGAGGTTTCCTTCCCAGATGAAGGTCCATGGGAGATGCTCTTAAATGCCTCCTGCCAGCGAAATAGATTTTGAGATAATAGCCAGTTTTTCCGGAGGGATGCCTGCGCTTGAAGGGCCAGTTGATACCTTAATTCATCATCTTCAATCAATCTGATCAGACATTCAGACCATTCATCGAGAGACGAGGCTAATAATCCGTTTTTGCCATGGATAATTACCTGATTGTAGGGTTCCAGTGAACTGTATATACCCGGAACACCAAGGGCACTGTATTCAAGAAATTTTATCGAACTTTTACATCGGTTGAATTCATTATCCACCAGTGGAGCGATAAAGATATCTGCAAATTGAGTTTGGAAGAAACCCGCGAAATCCCTATACTCATTGTCCTTGGAAAGAGGCGGTAATGGGATCTCCTGGGAAAAAGAGCGCATGGCTTCAGGCGGTTCCAATCCCCAAAACCGGAACAATATCCGGTTTGGATACTTTTCATTGATATCGGTCAGTACCGGGGCCACAAACTCAAGGTCCGGTTTGTGCGAGGCCGTGCCCATAAAACCAATGATTATCTGCTTATCCTTGGATGCATTAAATACAGGTGGATGGAGTTGCCAGACATTTTCATCCAGATAATTTGGGATAATGGCAATATTTTTGTTGTAATTTTTAAACAAATCCGCCAATTGTTGAGAGGATACGATCACCAAATTTGCGTCTACCAATGCTTGATACATGGGCAGAAGAGAGGTGACATAATCCCGAGTCTTCTGGTAAGGGTGGTTTTCAGGCAGGCGGAAAAGCAAATCATCCATCTCGAAGATAATCGGTTTCCCTTCCCGCCGAGAAACTTCAATAACTTTTTGATACTCCTCGTACTTCCTGGGAAAGTTTCGTTGAATGACGACAACATCGCCCTGTAAGACTTTGTCAACAACAACCTTACCGCCTTCGTAACCATCAATTAATTCAATACTCAATTGGTTTAAAGGCCCGATCAGTCGCAGGTACGCCAAGGAATTTCGAGAGGGTAAATCGAAGGAATAGCAGACTACTTTTCTGGCTTCCATTTGCCACATCCTTGCACAGGAGGAAAAATCCATCTGGCTTATTTAGTAATCTTTTTCGCTCGCAACCTGGCATATATTCGCTGCAAGGGGGTTAAGAGTTTCCAAGAACGACTGCCGGTTATTTGGTTCAATCTCAGCATGAGGGTCTGTGAAACCTGCTCTTTTTCTTCAATTTGGGATAGAAGCACATCGATAGTCTTTTCTTTTTCGGCTAATTGAGAACTGATCGTCTGAACCTGTTTATCCAGTAGTCTAATTGTCTCTTGTGTTTCCCAAGATAAATGCCGCAAGTCAAAGTTTTCTTTGCTTAATTGCCAAAATCGATGTTCATACTCACGTACCAGTGTCACAGTTGTTCGCTTTGTCTTTACGAACCTGATCGCCCAGGCAGTAATAAAAAACATGTCGGCTTCCAAATCACGATAAAAACCGTGGCGAGCAAATTTTTCCGCCCAATATTCCGGATCATGAACATTGATGTGAGTAGCTTCCTTATAATCAAATGGGGTGGAGGAAATGATAATCTCATCGGCATGCTCACAAAAATTCTCAATTGCCAATTCTGCTTCGCGAGGCGGCATGTGTTCGAGAACTTCAATACAGGTAATCAGGTCATATTTTTGCGGAAAAGGCGCGGTTATTGATCCCTGCCAACAAAACGGCTTAATCTCTGGACTGACGTTTCCTATGGCATACTCGGAAATGTCCACTCCATAGGCTTCTACATTCCGCTTGCGAAAAGCTTCCACGAGGAATCCCCAAGCACAACCAGCATCCAGGACTGTTTTCGGATCGAACTGTTCAATGATTCTTTTGGCAATCCCGTCAAAGAAATTCAGCCAGCTTTCATCCCTGTTATAGGGGCGCCCGCAATAATTTGCATAATAATATTCGTCATATTGGTCAGCCATAATTTTCCTGCAATTTTTATTAGAATTTGCCCATCGCCAGTTGGAAGGTTTCTCTCCAGGGTGGGAGACTCACTTTGAAAGTGTGTTCAAATAGATTGCACGCCAGGGCTGAGAAAAGCGGGCGTTGAGCTGGCGTGGGAAAGTCTGCGGTGCGAGCGGGAAGAAGTTGCTTGAAATTTTGTTCAGACCGGCGGGGATCAAGTTCCAGGATGAGGCGAGCCCATTCCAAGCGGCTGGTAAAACCACCGCCCGCAAGGTGATAGAGACCGACATGCTGACGGAGATGATCGCTCCCGCGGGCCAGAATCTTGGAGGTGATATCGGCAAGTAGACAAGCCCAGGTGGGACTAGCAATCTGATCGTCGACTATGCGCAGTATTTCGTTCTGGCGGGCCCATTGCAATACTTTGTTGACAAATCCCTTTTGCTGGCGCAGGCTATAAACCCAGCATGTGCGAAAGATCAGGAAATCTGCTCCAGCCTGTTGGATCAATATATCCCCTTCCAATTTGCTGCGACCATAATAATTGAGCGGATTGGGAGTGTCTTTCTCGGTGTAGGGAACGCCTTTTTGGCCGTCAAAGACATAATCGGTGGAAAAATGGATAAAGAAGGCGCCTAATTTTCGAGCCTCTTGAGCCAGGACACCAGGTGCAATGGCGTTGATCTGCCAGGCGCGGTCTCTTTCGGTCTCGGCCTGATCCACGGCGGTATAGGCAGCAGCATTAACAATCATGGTCGGATGAATACGGTGGAGCAGATCACGGGTCGAATCGGGCTGTTCGAGGTTTATTTCAGGATAATCAACCGAAATGAGTTCTCCTGTCAGCGACAGGGATCGGTAAAGTTCCCAGCCAAGTTGCCCATTCTTCCCAATCAGAAGGATACGTTCCATCGGCCTCATTCCACTAAATTCAGGAGGTATTCACCATAACCGTTATTTTTCATGGCAGCTGCCAGGCGTTTGACCTGGGCACTATCGATAAAACCCATCTGATAGGCAATCTCTTCCGGGCAGGCGATCATGAGGCCCTGCCGTTCTTCAACTGTTTGGACAAAATTAGCCGCCTGCAAGAGGGATTCGTGCGTGCCGGCATCCAACCAGGCAATGCCGCGGCCAAGTGGTACCACCTGCAGCTCGCCCAGGTCCATGTAGAGGCGGTTCAGGTCGGTGATCTCGATCTCACCGCGGGGAGAGGGCTTGAGCGAGGCAGCGAAGTCAGACACGCGCTCATCGTAAAAATAGAGGCCGGGGATGGCATAATTCGACTTGGGCTGCTGTGGTTTTTCTTCCAACGAGATGGCCTTTCCGGCAGCATCGAATTCGACCACACCATACCGTTGCGGGTCGCGTACCGGATAGGCAAAGACCCGGGCGCCGCGCGGCAATGCGGCAGCAGAGTGCAAATGCTCGCCCAGACCGTGACCGAAAAAGAGGTTGTCACCTAGAATCAGGCCAACGCGAGCACCGTCGATGAACTTGCGCCCAACAATGAAGGCATCCGCCAGGCCACGCGGCTCGGCTTGCTCGGCAAAATCGAAGCGCAGCCCCCACTGTGACCCGTCGCCGAGGAGGCGGCGGAACAACGGCAGGTCCTCCGGCGTGCTGATGACCAGAATCTCGCGTATACCCGCCAGCATCAGCATAGAGAGCGGGTAATAGATCATCGGTTTGTCATAGACCGGCAACAATTGTTTACTGACGGCCAGTGTGAGGGGATTGAGGCGGGTGCCTTTGCCGCCAGCCAGAATGATACCTTTCATTGCGCCTCCATACATGAATGGAACAAGAAGATTTCCGAAAAAATGACGGCAGACGTGAGGAAAACCGTGGATGCAAACGGAAAAATTATCGCTGGGTATAGTTCTTTGCCATCCAATCCTGGTAACCGGCCTGCTCACGGATGGCGGTGACCCAGGCGGGATGATCGAGATACCATTTCACAGTTTCGAGCAGGCCTGCCTGCATGGTGTAGCGGGGTTGCCAGCCCAGATCACGGTGGATCTTGCCGATGTCCATGGCATAGCGGCGGTCGTGGCCGGGGCGGTCCTTGACGAACTGGATCAAGCCCCGATGCGGGATGTTGGGAGAGGCAGGCTGGAGTTCATCGAGGATATCACAGATGGTATGGACGACAGTCAGGTTGGCAGGCTGGTTGCCGCCGCCAATGTTGTAACTGTTGCCGGTCATGCCTCGTGCGAGCACCATCGAAATAGCCTCGCAGTGGTCCTGTACGTGCAGCCAATCGCGCACCTGCTGCCCATCTCCGTAGACCGGCAAAGGTTTGCCTTCAAGGGCGTTCAGGATGACGAGGGGGATGAGTTTTTCGGGGAACTGGTTGGGACCGTAATTATTGGTGCAATTGGTCAGGGTATACGGCAGCCCATAGGTGTGACCATAGGCGCGGACAAGGTGATCACTGGCAGCCTTGGAGGCCGCATAAGGAGAATTGGGAGCGTAGAGAGTCTCCTCTGTCCAGGAAGGTTCACCCGGACCGAGCGAGCCGAAGACCTCATCGGTGGAAACGTGATGGAAACGGTATTTCTCCTGCGCCAGGGCGGGATCCTTCAACCATAATTGGCGGACGGCTTCGAGGAGAGTGAAGGTACCGGTGATATTTGCGCGGATGAACTGCGCCGGTCCGGAAATGGATCTGTCCACATGGGTCTCGGCGGCAAAGTGGACCAGGGTATCGATCTCGTGGTCGTGCAAGAGACTGGCGACCAGTTCGGCGTCGCAAATATCGCCCTTGACGAAGATGTGGCGGGATTCGTCCGGCAGGTCGCGCAGGTTTTCCAGGCTGCCCGAATAGGTGAGAGCGTCCAGGTTGACCAGGCACACTTCGGTGTGGGTGGCAAGGATATGGCGGACAAAGTTGGAGCCGATGAAGCCTGCACCGCCGGTAACGAGTATATTTTTCATTATTTTATTTATCCCTCTGGGCTAATCAAAAAGGTCGGTTTCGGCTAATAATTTTCCCTGTGCGTCTTTGGCAGAAAGCTGTGGGGCTGTTCCATTTATGAGGGGCCAATCGATGCCCACGGATGGATCGTCCCAACGCAGGCAGCGTTCCCAGGCGGGAGCATAGTAATCAGTAACTTTATAGGTGAATTCGGCCCAGTCGCTGAGGACGTAGAAACCATGCGCAAAACCCGGCGGGACCCACAACTGGGTCTTGTTCTCGGCGGAAAGGCGCAGGCCTTCCCAGCGGCCAAAGGTGGGTGAACTACGGCGCAGATCCACCGCTACGTCGAAGATCTCGCCGGAGACGACACGGACGAGTTTCCCTTGAGTCTGGCGGATCTGGTAGTGCAAGCCGCGCAGGGTGCCCATCTGCGAACCGGATTGGTTATCCTGCACAAAGGGGCCGGCGATGCCGGATGCGGCGAAATCATCGGCGCGGAAGGTTTCCATGAAGTAGCCGCGTTCATCTCCAAAGATTTTGGGCCGAAGGATCAACAAATCTGCAATGGGGGTCCGCCCGAATTCCATATTCTACCTTTCCTTTTCTCGATATGCCTGTACCACAGTAACGGGGTCACCGATGAGCATTAATTTCCCATGGTCCAGCCAGGCAACTCGCTGACACATGTCTAAAATGGTATCCATGGAGTGGGAAACGAGTAGAATAGATGTTCCAATTTGACGAAATTTTGCGATTCGATCGACACACTTTTTTTGAAAAGATTCATCACCCACACCTAATATTTCATCGATAATCAAAATATCCGGTTCATGGGCGGTGGCTACTGAAAAAGCCAGACGGGCATACATGCCGGTGGAATAGGTACGAATGGGAGCATCGATGAAATCGCCCAGTTCGGAGAAATCGACGATCTGCTGATATTTATCCTGCATCTCGGCATGACTGTAACCAAGCAATGCCCCATTCAGGAAGATATTCTCCTTGCCGGTCAGTTCGGGGTGGAAACCAGCACCCAACTCCAGCAGAGGCGCCAGACGGCCCCTGACCACCACCCGTCCTTTGGTGGGGCGAAGTACACGGGCAATTACTTTGAAGAGGGTACTTTTGCCGGCGCCGTTATCGCCGATCAATCCAAAGATCTCGCTTTTGTTGATATTCAGCGTAACATTATCCACTGCCCAGAAAGTGCGCATCTGAATTCTACGCTTAATGGTACGGATCATGTATTCTTTAAGAGTACCAATCCGTTCGGTAGGCACGCGGTAACGCACCGAAACCGACTCAATCTGGACGGCAGGGGCCGGTGCGGAGGCGGTGGGTTCCGACAACTTCTTGAGGCGATCAGACACGGTAGGCAAATTCATCGGATTTGGAAGTGAAGAAGAACCACCCGAACAACAGAGTGGCTATAGCTATTAGGGCGGCTGGCCAGATATCACCCCAGACGGGCCAGATGCCATCATACAAGGGTAGACGCCAGAGTTTGAGCAGGTAATAAAGGGGGTTGAACTGCAGAATGAAGTGATATTTGTCGGGGATGATGGACTCGGGATAAAAGACGGGGGTCATATACATCCAGGCGGTCAGGATGATCTGGTACATTTCAGCCACATCGGGGAAAAAGACCGCCAAGGTGGAAATTGTCAGGCCCAAGCCAAGCGCGAAACATGCCAACAGGATCATGGGAATCGGAAAAAAGAGCAGACTCAGACGGGGCGGAGCACCGGTGACTGCCATAACAATGACCAGGGGAATCATGCCCAGCAGCAGGTTTATCAGGCCGGAGCCGATGGCCGAGAGGCCAAAGGCAGCGCGGGGGACATAAATGCGCTGGAGCAGGCCGCCTCCCCAGACGAGGCTGTTCATGGCATAAGTTGTGCTTTGAGAGAAGAAATTAAAAGCAATGAGGCCGCTGAGGATGTAGGCGGGCAGGGCACGGGTGGACCCGAATATCTGCGAAAAAACGAAACTCAGGATGATCATGGTCCCGAGTGGACTCAACATGGTCCAGGCGACGCCGAGGATGGAGCGCTTGTAACGGGTGAGCAAGTCACGGCGGATCAACTGGAAAAGCAGGTGACGGTAACTAACCGCCTGCTTCAGTTCTTGGAGGGCATGCGGAACTAGTTGAGCCGAATCATAAACGGGAATATTCTGCATAAAGGTCTGACAATAACGGGACAGGATTAGAAAATTTTACCACACCTATTGTGAAGGGCAGGCGCGGGAGGAGTATGTGATTTTAGATTGATGATTGACGATTTTAGATAGGAATATGAACCAAGGTTTTGAAAAGCATAGAAAGGCAGCTGGCGAGGATTGCGGCGGGAGAAGACTGCGTAAATATTTATTTATTGTGACGCAGGCGCCGGCGAAGACGGGCATTGAGCAGGGGGGCAGCCATCTTCCGCAGGATGTACTTGGCCGGCAGGACCGCCAGCCAGGAGCCGCCGTCACGATAGTGGACTTTGAGCATCTCGGGCCAGCAACGGTCATCGGCAGACATGGTCTTGCCGGAAGTGTGCAGGCGAAAATTGGCCCATAAACGGGGGGTATAGACGATGGGCACCCGGGCTGCGAGGCGCACCCACAGGTCATAATCCATGGCGAAAAAGAAGGACGGGTCGAGCGGGCCGACCTGCTTCCACAGATCGGCACGCCAGAAGGCGGCCTGCTGAGGGATGTGGACGTATCCCCGCCGCAAGCGGCGCAAATCGGTCTGGGCGGCGGCGAAGCGACCAATGACGCGGCCATCCTGGTCGATGAAATTGGCATCGCCGTACACCAGGCCGACCTGTGGATGGTCACGCAGGTATTGAACTGCCGCGGATATAGCCCCGGGTTCGTAGGTATCATCGGAATTCAGCCAGGCCAGGATGCTGCCGCTGGCATGAGCGAAACCCTTGTTGATGGCATCGGTCTGGCCGCGGTCTTTTTCGGAGACCCACCAGGCCAGCCGGTCAGCGTAGCGGCGGATGATGTCAGCGCTGCCATCGGTGGAACCACCATCAGCAATGATGTACTCGATGCGAGGGTAATCCTGCTCCAATACCGAGCGGATGGTGGACTCCAGGAAAGGCGCCTGGTTAAAGGAGGGCGTGATAATGGAAACGAGAGGGTGTTCAGCAGAGTCCATAAAATTCATCCAAACAATTATTGTAGATGTTCAGCAAAATCCATTTACGGGGTCAGATCATAGATCAAATAGCCCTCGCCCTGGGCAAGGACCGGATAATTTTCGGCGAGGTAATCGCGCAGGTCGGTTTGACGGTTCAGTTCGTCCATGGAGGTGATCACGAAGAGGTCCTTGCCGGAGGTATAGTCGGCAAACTGGGTTGAGAAATTCGTTTCATCCTGACCTGCCAGGAGGCGCAGGTTGGTATCGGAGGAACCGGGCCAGATAGTCCCTTTGACCCAGCCGAAATAAGCCAGACGGTAACCGTAGTCACCCGGAAGTTGGACGATCTGCCGATCGTGGCCGATCAGATTGCCCAGGTCCTGGTAATAGAACCGGTCTTCGCGGTCATTCCTTACCGCCATGGAATTGCGGGATTCCCACATTTTCATGCTCACCGCTCCCAGAAGCAAGGCAACGCAGGCGGCCCGAAAAAGGAGGTTTTCATTCTGCCACAGCCGCCTGACGAAGAAATCCGCCAAGAGGCAACAGACCGAAGGTCACCACCAGGATGAGCGGCAAGTGGTAGTAATCATGGGTCATGAAATGGTAAGGAAACGTAAAGCCATAAAGGATGTATCCCACCCACAAGCCAATTGCGATGAAACGCTGGCGGTTGGAAGGGTAGAGCAGGATGCCCAAGAGGGCGAAAAACATAGCAGCGAAACCGGAAAACCCCGCCGCCATGAAGATCCAGCGGCCATAGAAGGAGGGATCGGACCAATAGGATGGGAAGAAACGCAGGCCGAACTGGCTGGCCAGGTTGGCAGTGGTGAGGCCATAAATGTAATACAGGATGGTGGGGAAAGCCGTTAAGCCTGCCACGGCCCAGGTCTGTTTATCCGCAAAAATGCGCTTCCAGGAGCGGCGGCTGATAACCAGTCCCACGGCTGCACCCAGCATGGGGAAAACAGCCACAGATTTTACAAAGATGGTAAACCCGAGGAAGAGACCCGCCAGGATGGCAGCCTTCCAGGTGCGGCGGGCTTCCCAACGGTACAACGCCCAGACGGACCAGGCCATCAGAGCCACCATCAAGGGATCGGGCAGGAAGGCTCGGCTGACGGTGACGGCGAATGGAACGAAAAGGAAATATGCCACAGCAATGATGCCGCCGAAGCGCAGGGACATATCCCGCGCCAGCAGCCAGATGGCCACCCCTCCCGCCAGCCAGAACAAGGAGGAATACAGGCGACCGAGCCAATCCTGTACACCGGTGAGATGGTAGGTAAGAGCGACCATACGCTCGTGCAATGGCGGTTCGATCAGGCCTTCAGCCTGCCATTGGGCCACCGCCGCGTCACGCTGCCATTCGGGGACACTGTCAAGGTTTTCATAATACATGCCGCGGGAAATGAGCATGGCGCGATACTGCCGCACCATATAAAAGTCATTGGGCAGATCGGTCAGGTCATACAGGCGGATGCCAAGAGCAGCCAGGAACAAGGCCGCGAGCAATGCGATGATTAACCAGCGTTGGCGGGAGGATTTTTTTATGGGGAGGTTGTCCATTTTTTCTGTATTCTCGTGGGCAATGGCAACCCGCTAGGGCTGCGGCGGGAGCGGCTGTTCCAGGTCAAAGATGACGTATTCATCGGTCTGGTCGTAGATGGCGTAATTATTGTAAAGCAGGTCCCTCACCTGTGGCTGCTTTTCCAGCTCGCCGAACATGGTGACTACGAAATATTTTTTTCCGGCAGTATCCTCCCGAAAATTATGGAGGATATCCACCTCCTGCCCGGCCAGGTAGCGAACTCCCAGGTCGGCGCTGGTGAGCCAGGCGGTGGATCCCTGCCAGCCCCAATAAGCCAGACGATAGCCATAATCCTGCATCAAGCCGATGACGTTGGCATGATGCCCGAGCTTATCGCCGATCTCAGCCCAGAAGGCCGGTTCGTGGCGATAATCGTCCTTGACCAGGAGAGAGCGGCTATACCAGGAAGGTACCGCAACACCGACGAGGATAATGATCACCAGGGCTAAACGAGGCAACATTCCGGGATTGCGGTCGAAGAAGCGATCCAGAAGAATGCGCAGCCCAGGCGCCATGGAGATGGCAACAATGGGGATGAAGGACAACTGATAATATTCGTGCGTGTAAATATGGTAAGAAAAGGTCATGCCAAAGAGCAGGTACCCGACCCACAGACCCACCAACAAAGGCCGTTCCCGGCGAGGGTCCGCCAGAAAGATGCCGAGGGCGGCGAACAATGTTGCCACCAGGCTGATATCCACATTGACGGTGAAGGCCCAGCGGAAATAAAAGGCCGGGTCAAGCCACATTTTGGGGAAGAAACGCAAGGCAAACTGTCCACCCGCATTGAGTTTTAGCATCCCGTAGACGGTATAAATCGCCACCGGCAGTACCAGCAGGAGACCCATCACCCACACCTGCTTGTCCCGCAAGGAAGGACGCAGGCCGCGCAGACCCAGGATTACCCCGGCGAATGCACCAACAACAAAAAAGACCGCCAGACTCTTTACAAACAGGGCTGCTCCGGCGAAGAGGCCATACAGGATGGCCCATTTCCAACTGGAGGTATTCTGCCACCGAAATAACGCCCAGACAGAGAAAACGATCAGGGCCACCATGAGCGGGTCGGGCAGGAAGGCCCGGCTGGCGACAACCCCGAAGGGAAGGAATAGATAGAAAAGTGTGGCGATGATCGCTGGGCCGGTGGAAGTCATCTCGCGAATGAGCAGGAAGAGCGCCAGGCCAGCCAGGACCCAGAAGAAGGATGTAAAGATGCGGGCGATCCATAGTAGTTCGCCGGTGAAACGCCAAGTCTGCGCCACCATCGTCTCTAAAACGGGCGGTTCGATGACACCTGTGTCGCCCAGTTGAGCTGCATGCAGGCTCTGTGCATCCGAAACATCGGGAGCAAACTGGTAGTACATACCGCGGGCTTTGAGGGCGGAAAACAACTGGCGAGTGGAAGCGAAGTCCAGGGGGGGATTGGTCAGGTTGACCATGCGCAGGGCGAAAGCCGCCAAGAGAATAAGCGCCAGCATGGTTTTCCACATCCACGGCTGAAGCCGGAAAGCATAGTTCAAGGCGATTTTTTTCATAATGATTCCCCTTCAAACATGATCACCTGAATGAATTGGAGAAAAGAGAGAGTAAGCATCATTTGCGGAGTATTTCATAGACTTGCAGCGAGCCAAATGTCTCCAGTAAATTGGCTGAAGTGATCTCGAATAACTCGAGGGCGGGACCTCGATCTACAATGACGGAAGAAGGGGTGTGCGCTTCAGCCAGGTCCACCAGGACGAATGCCCGCGAAAACCCATCTTCACTACGGTCGAAATATACATCTGTAATACCGTGCAGGTAGGAATAATACCATACCGCCGCATCGGCGGTCGGGGCGACGACAATCCGGTCAGCTGGCTCCAGTCGCTGTTGGACGAACAGGACAGTCTGTTCCTCCTGGCCCTGGATGGCCCACAGGGAGGGCAATTGCGGCGCCAGACGGACGGCCTGCCATAGTCCCGCCAGGAGAAGCAGCCCCAGCGCAATGGGCGCCAGCCCCAAGAGACCTGGGGCAAGCGAAAACCGGCGGGCGACTCCTTGTCGGAGCCGGTGGAGCAGGTCAAAGAGGCCCGCGGCGGCCCACGTGAGCATGAGCGGCTGCAGGAAGACCCATACCTTGGACCATGCGTTGGGGCGCTGGATCAGCAACAATACGATGATCCATATCAACGCGGCCAATTGGAGCGGCAGACGGTAAGTGGAAATCTTGCGATGGAAGACGACGGCAAGAGTCCAACCGACAACCAGGATGATGATAAATAACGGCGGGACGCGGAAGGTCCACTCGGCCCACGTTTCGGCAAAGCGATGGGCGAGGCTTTCGAGCAGGTCGCTCCACGGGAGCGGCGCGACAAAGTCATTGCCGACCAATTTTTCCGGGCCACTGTAGACAAGAATGGGAACGTAAAGCAGGACGGTCAGCAGGACAGCGAAAATGCCTGCCCTCAGCCAGTGGAAGAAAAAATCCCGGCGGGTGGGATAGTCGGCGGAGGGATTGAGACGGTCCTCCAGGATGAGCCAGACGAACAGGATGCCGACCGGAAAGGCCATGACGGGGACGGTGAATAAGCCCGAAGCAGAAAAGACACCGATCAGCGCCCAGGTGAGCAGGTTCTTCTCGCGCACGACCCGAGAGCCCAGCCAAAGGATGAGCACGGTGAAGAGCGCCACCAGGGTATAGCCGCGGGCATTATTGGCATAGGCAACCAGGGCGGGGAACCAGGCAGAAAAAAAGCTGCGCCCAAGCCTGTCCAGCGATCGTATAGACGCCGACCCAGCCCATAGACCGCCGGGATGATCAGCACGCCGGCGGCGAAGGCTGGCAAGCGCACGGCCCAGGGAGCCAATCCAAACAGCCGGGTGGAAAAATAGACCAGGATGGAATGGAAGACGTGGTTGTTGGGCAAGTGGTAATCGGTGAGAGCGGCGAAGAGGGAACGCCCGAATGCCACGTAGGTATAGGCTTCATCATGTCGCAGGGGCGAATAGAGATGCTCCAGACGGTACATGACCGCCAAGGCCATAATGACCAACAGGAGGGCCAGCGAGACATATTCACTTTTTTGAGGAAGGAGACTGGCGAAGAAACGGCGCGCGTCCTGCCACAGGCGTTTGAGGAAGAGGCCGATATTCCCCCACTGGCGCAGGGCGGTCAGGAGGGCGAGAATAAAAAAGGTGATCGCACCGGCGGCAAAGAGCAGGTTGAAGACACGGGCATTGAACGGCTTGAGCGAGTTGAAATTCCCCTGCGGGGAGAGACCGTCCAGCAGGGTTTTCAGGGAGGCATAGGGCAGGAAAGCTGGAATGAGCAAAATCAGCCCGAGCAAGGCCAGGATACCAACGGAAAAAAAGAAAAAAAGGCGCCTCATGGCCAAGGATTATTTCTCCACTTTCGTGCGGCGGGTGCGCAAGTGATCGTAAATTGGGCGGAGTTTCCCCAGTCCCAG
Source organism: uncultured Chloroflexia bacterium (assembly GCA_963847105.1). Classification (GTDB taxonomy): domain Bacteria; phylum Chloroflexota; class Anaerolineae; order Anaerolineales; family Villigracilaceae; genus UBA877. The sequence goes on from CAWJYP010000004.1 coordinate 532,892, forward strand.
CAGGGACAAAATAGCCAGCAGGATGTGTTTCCAGTCTGCCAGGGCGGTGGGGGGATGCAGACGGAAGGCGCGGGCGTAGGCGCGCAAAGCCTGTCCGGGCAGGCCCGCATCAGTGAGATAGAATGCATCAAAGCGGTCCACCCCTGCCTGGATGTGTTTCTCATTCTGCGTAATGACATCGGCGAATTCGGAGCGGGAGCGCAGGTCATCGATCAGGAAGCGGGCTTCGCGTCCATAAGCGGCCCCACGCGTGCGGTTCTTGGCGGCCTCATGGTAACGCGCGGCCGCCCACGTCTGCGGAACATAGACGAGCGGGGCATGACGGGCCATGTTCATCCACAAAAGGGCATCCATGAGCAAGTGGTAATCGGGATTGAGGTAATTGACCTGCTGGAGGACGGAGCGGCGCATGAAGGCAGCCGGCTGGCAGATAATCTTGAAGGCCAGCAGGTCGGGCATTGAGTACTGGCGGGCGCGCATGAGGTTGAATTGGCGACCGTCGGCATCGATGGCGAGGGCATCGCCATAGACCAGACCGGCGGTGGGATTGAGACGGAAAGCCTCCACGGCGGCAGAGACGGCGCCGGGGAGATAAACATCATCCGAATTGAGCCAGCCTACGATCTCTCCCCGGGCGCGCTGAAAACCTTTGTTGATGGCTTCGGATTGACCTGAGTCTTTTTCGGAAACCCACCAGGCCAGCCGGTCGGCATAACGGCGGATGATCTCGACGCTGTCATCGGTGGAAGCCCCGTCCACCACCAGGTATTCGATGCGGGGATAATCCTGCTCCAGCACAGAGCGGAGGGTGGCTTCGAGGAAGCGAGCCTGGTTGTAGGAAGGGGTGATGATGGAGACGAGAGGGAGTTCAGACATCATCTAGAACAGTGATCCGTAGTCGACCTTGGGGAAGACAGTCAATTTGCCACCGATGGTGGCATCCAGCACCTGCCGCCCGGCAAATTCGAAGGCCTGGCGGGCCAGGCGATAGCCGATCTCGGACATTTCGAAATCGGGCAATTGCCAGCGGAACCCCTTGCCGAAATAAGCCGGGTCGAAGTGGTTGGGGTCGTCGCCCTGCGAGACGATGGTGCTGTTGGCCTTGCCGGCAACGCTGCCATTATGGTCCACCCCGACCAGGATGACCTGGTCGAAACCCATGTGAAAAGCTAACTGGAGGGCCACGTACGTGACCGTGGCGCTCTCCCACACCCGTCCGCGCACATCACGGGCGAAGGCGGGATTGTCATAGGTGGTGTAGAGGAATGTGGCCGGGGGAGGACCCGCTGTAAAGAAACGGTGCGAGCGCCAGGAGAGGAAGCGCGGCATGGGCAGGGCGGAAATATCCCCGGCGCACTGCTCGATCACCAGATCATTGACAGCGACAAAATAGGTGGTGCCAAATCCCAATTGTGGGAACATCAAATAAATGCGATTGAGGCCAAAGGTGACTTCGCTTTTCAGGCGGGTCAGGTCGGTCTGTTTGAGGCTGGGACCATTGCCGATGATGAAGGCCCGTTCGCCTTTGTGGATGTCCTTCAGGGCTGTCAGGCGGGCCATACTTTGCCGCCGCCAGGGATGGAGATAGACGGAAGGCAGGTCGGGCAGGTGGATCATGCCGCTGTAGGATTTACGGAGAAAGGTCCAGCCGGAAGCGGGGATGATCTGTTTGAGGGTTTGCTTGAAAGTCATAAGGTCCTTATTCGGTGCTCAGGCGGGCGGTGGCGCCGCCATCGACGATCATAGCCTGCCCGGTCATGAATGACGACTGGGTGTCATCGGCCAGGAAGTAGATGGCATGGGCGATCTCGGCAGGCAGACCGACGCGGCCGTTGACCGTCCGGCGGGCCAGGTTATCCAGGCGGGTATGGATGTCTTCCCCGGCCAGATGGCCCCGGTCGAGGCCGGCCCGCAGCATGGGCGTATCGACTGCGCCGGGCAGAATGGCGTTGACACGGATATTATCGCGGGCGAACTCGATGGCGATGGCGCGCGTCAGCGCCAGCAGACCGCCCTTGCTGGCGGCGTAGGCGGCGATATTGGCGGAGGTCTGGACTGCATGAACGGAGGAGACATTTACGATGGCCCCGCCGCCGGCAGCCTTGAAAAGCGGGTAAGCCAGTTTGGAGAGGAGGAAGGCCGGGCGGAGGTTGTTGGCAATGACCATGTCCCATTCTTCCACGCTGGTCTCGATGAGCGGCTTGGCCACCTGGACTGCGGCATTGTTCACCAACGCATTGAGGGCGGGGCTGAAAACCTGCACCTGGCGGAAGATGGATTCCATCGATTCGGGGTGGGAGATCTCTGTCTGGATGAAGAGACCGGAGGCAGGGAAAGGCTCGCCAAAGGTGGACCGGTCCACGCCGATGACGCGCCAGCCTTTTTCGGCAAAGAGGATCACAGCGGCGCGGCCAATCCCACCGGCGGCGCCGGTGATGAGGACGGTTCTGGGGGAAGATTCAGGCATGAGTACGCTCCTTGTTTTTCAAGGTCAGGCGGGTGGATAGGACAGGTCTATTCTACCTGTCGCAACCGCCAGGGATCGCTTCAAAATCATAAATGCTATTGGTGGGGGAATAATAACTGATATTTTCGAGAAGTGGGTAATGTTGGTTGAATTCATTGTTGAAGATCATACGAAAGGTATTGACAGGTGAAGAGGCAGGTTGAAGTGTGAAACTTTCACCGTAGATAGTATAAAGGATGGCCATACGCTCGGAGGGGGAATTGTAACGCGGCGCGCCGTGATCGCCCTGGATGATGATGATTGAAGGAAGCCCTGGCTTGGATTGAATACTATCCACCACCTGCAGGATCTGCTGATTGATGAAGTTGAGCGAATTACGGTAGCCTTCGATGCTGGTGGAATTCTCAGCGCCTGCCGTGACCAGTTCGCCGTTGGGACCAAAGACGAAAGGCGGATGAGGGACAGACAGATGAACGAAGACGAATTTGGGACTTTTCACTTCGGTGGGCACCTTTTTGAAGGTGTCCAGGACAAAGCGGACCCGGTTATAGGGCAGTTCGCCGTAGGTGGCAATCTGGTTCGAAAGGAGCAAGTCCAGCGGCAGACGCAGCATAGTGGTGCGCAGGAAGAGACTCTCGAAGCCATTAAGTTCGTCCGCCTCGGGACGGTAGCGGTAATACACGTCCGCATCTTCCCACTGAGTCCAGCGGAAGCCGGTTTCGAAGGCGACGATAGTGTATCCCTGGGACTTTAGGTACCGCCGGACAAAGTTATCCTGAATGAGGGCATCGGCTTCTGCATCGGAATCGACGCTGAGTGTGTCGAGGTATTCCATATTCAGCGAGGAGGCCAGCGACGGTTCAGTGTAGGCGTAGTTGCTCTGGCTACACAAGGCGATATAGAAACCCCGCTTGTCCAGTGCTTGAAGGAAGGCGGTATTGTCGTAGTCGTACACCCGCTGGAGCGTATCCGCCCGGCTGTAGGCATCCAGGATGATGTAATAAATGTCAGGAGGAGCGGGAGGAAGGGAGAGAACTGGATTGGCAGCCTCTCTTGCCCGCTCAAGGGAATATTGCCTGACCCCAAAATTAACCAACTGGTAGAGCGGAAAGGCCAGCAGGACAATGGAAAAAATGTTGAGGGCTGGGGTCCAGACGGTCAAGGCGAGGGGGCGACGGAGGGTAAGCCACACTGTCAGCGCGCCAAAACCGATCCAGACCAGCAGGAGGGGGATCTCTCCGGCAGGAGGGGACTTGAAAAGGCGTGCATCCAATAGCAGGTTGTAAACATGGCCGAAGGTATAGAACAAAACCAGCAGGGCGAAGGTAAGAAAGGCGGCCCGTTTCCAGTCCCGCAGGAGCAAGCGGAAGGCCGTCAGCAATATCACGGGCAGGAGAACTGAGAACAAGGCCGACCGGAGGATGTTGGAGAGGTCTTGTTGGGAGAGGTTGTTGGCTGCCAGCGAGAGGACGGAAAAGATGCCGAAGAGGAGGGGGTAAAGCGGGATTTGCCACAATTTTCCCCACCGGCTAGATTTTGCAGGACGTTCGGGCATTCTATTCGTTTTTCGCCTCGATGAAATCGACGCCAAGACCGCCCAGCAAATTACGGATGGTGTTCCAGTGCACTCGTTCCCAAGCGGAAGGGCTGGAATTGGAGTTGTGCGGGGCCAGCATGACGTTGTCCATCTGCATCAGCGGGCTGGTGAGCGGCAGCGGTTCCACCTCGAACACATCCAGGGCCGCCCCGGCGATGAGACCAGATTGCAGCGCTTTGACAAGGGCGATTTCATCAACGATGGGGCCGCGAGCGGTGTTAATGATGACAGCCGAGCGACGCATGAGGGTGAAGGTGCTGGCGTTTAGTAGATGCAGGCTGGTGGGGTTCAGGTCGCAGTTGACGGAGACAAAGTCGGCGCGAGCGAGCAGGTCGGGCAGGTCGAGCATCTGCACGCCCATCTCGGCCAGGAAAACGTGGTCGATCTCAACGATATCGTTGCCGAGGATGGTCATGCCGAAGGCGCGGGCGCGGCGGATGAGGGCCTTGCCGATATTGCCCACCCCGATGACGCCCAATGTGCATTCACTGAGAGCGCGGCCGGGAGTTTTTTCCCACACGCCGGCCCGAATGGCCCGGTCCATCCACGGCTGCCGGCGGGCGAAGGCGAGGATGTAGCCCATGACGGTGTCGGCGACGGGCAGGGTGAAGGCGTTGGTGGTGCGGCAGAGTTTGATACCCAGGCGGTCGCAGGCAGCCGAATCGATCGAGTCGATACCGGTGCCCCATTTGGAGATGACCTTCAGGCGCGGTGAACAAGCTTCGAGTACGCGGGCGGTATAACGGTCATCCCCGCAGATGGCGCCGTCGAACTGACCGGCATATTTGAGCAGGTCATCTTCGTCCAGGCGCTCCCGCACGGTCGGGACGAGCAGGTCCAGCCCGTGGCGTTCCAGGACAGGTCGGAAACGGTCCAGGTAGGGCAGCATATAGGGGGCGGAAAAAAGGATGGAGGTCATATTTAATGTCCAGTGCAATTATTGAGAGATTCGGAAAAATCAAAGACGTGCGGGACGGGCGATAAATAACTCTTATCTTCCAACAGAGGATAATCCCCGCCTAGATAGGTATCCAGGATCAGGCGGAAGGTGTTGACCGGTGAAATGGTCGGATAGAGCAGGTCGTTGTGACCGGGCAGATGGTAGGCATTGAGGATCTTGAACTGGTCGTTGCCGGTTTGCAGCCAGGGGGAGTGGTCGCCCTGGATGACAATGACGGGCGGAACAGCAGATTCCGAAATCAGGATGGCGGCGGCCTTTTGGATCTCGGTGGAAATGTAGGCAGCCTGATTGCGATAGCCCTGATAATAATTCTTCTGGCTGTATTTGCCGTCCTCGTTCAGAAACTGGGCGGGGTCCGTCGGCGACCCATCCGGGCCAAAGATGAAGGGCGGGTGGGGTATGACAAGATGGATGAAGACGAATTTGGGGCCGGGCATAGCGGCAAGTCTATCCATGCTTTCGAGGATCAGTAAGGTGCGTTCGCGGTAACGCAATCCGTCCAACTGGGTCAAATTGACCACGCCCAGGTCCTGCAGGTGGCGCAGGGGGGTAGTGCGCAAGATCAGCACCTCGAACTCAGTCAGCGGCGACCAAACCGCCGAGGGGGAGATGTATTCATCCGCCGCGAGCATTTCAGTGAAGGCAAAACCAGAGGCGAAAGCAACGGTTTTATACCCGGCGCTCTTCAACTCATAGGCAACAGTGCTGTTGAGGATGGACCGCCAGAGCGGGGCGCGATCGACGGCGGCGGGAGTGTATTTGTCGTTCAGATTCTGCAGGTAGTCCATATTCAGCGAAGAGCCCAGCGAGACATCGGTGCGGGGATAATTGCTCTGGCTGCAGGGAGCCACATAAAAGCCCAGGTCCTGCAAGCCGGAAATAAAAGCGCTGTTGTCGTAGGCCAGGTTTTGCTTCAGCAAATCGGATCGCCCATAAGAATCGAGGATGACGTAATAGATATCCGGCAGGGTCTCGCCGGCAGGGACTTGCAAATCCTGGATGGGAGCGTTCGGAGCAGCCGGCCTGATGAAGGTCGTCGGAGGCGGCGGGGTTTCCATGACCACCTGATATATGGCATAGATGCACAGTCCTAGCGAAATGACGTTCAGCACCAGGGCAGCCGGAGCAAAATTGGCGCGCGGGCGGATGGCCCATATCAGCACAAGTGTTGCCAGGATGATCCAGACTCCGCCCAGCCACAGCCACAGGTGAGGGATTTTCCCGTTGAGCACGTCAGAAACCTGCCCGTAAGAATAGAACAACATACTCATGGCGGCGACGGTGAAAGCGGCCTTGTGCCAATTCCGGTAGATGAGACGGAAAAGCAGCCAAAAGAGCCCAGCCAGGAGGATTGCAAGGATCCCAGGACGGATGCCGGCAGTATAGCGGACCTGGTTGATGTTATGAGCCAGCAGTGTCAAGACCGGGTAGGCGGCGAAGTTGAACCAGTACCAGGGTGCGTTGAGGGCTTTGAGGAAGGTTTTTTTCAAGAGTGGACCCGAAAGAGAAATGGAATGATTACTTTTGCCTCTGCTTCATCAGGAAATCGGTGATGCTGAAATCGAGTTCTTCGTCAATGTCCCAGGCTTCGGCAGCATCGATGGGGAACATGAGCGGACGCTCGCCCAGGCGGTTGCGCCGGCGGACGAGAGTATCCCGCGAGAAAATATAGATGCAGGAGTTCTCTTCATACACGGGCGGCAGGTCTTGCGTCTGCAACAGCACGGCAGGGTCGTGGTTGAGCGGCTGACCATACTGATCGTACAGCCGAGTTTGCAGGCGGGTGACCGAGAAAAGCGAGTCGTGGGCGGGGTAGTCTGCCAGGAAGGCCTGGATGGCCTGCGAAATTGTTTCGGGACGAAGGAGCGGATTGGTGCTGTGGGTCTGCAGGTAGAAATCCGCTTCGATGAGGGATGAATCGTGCAGCAGGATATCGTTCATGGGGATGGTGTCGGCCCGCAGATGCTGGGGGCGTGCCTCCACCCGGACCTGGGGGAAGTCTCGCCGCAGACCGTCCATGACCGGCTGCGAGTCGGTGTCAACCAGGATTTGACTGATCTCCGGCACGGCCAGGAGGGTCTCGATGATGTGCTGGTAGAGGGGTTTACCGGCCAAATCGCGGTAATTCTTGCCAGGGACGCGCTGGCTGTGGTGACGCATGGGGACAAGAGCAAGAAAAGAGGTCATTTTTTGGTTTTAAATGGATGATTTTTGATTAATTTAAGGAAAATAGGTGGCAAGACCTGATTATACCGAAGAGATAAGCGGTAAACGGAGCCTATTCTACCCGAAACCACACTTTGGGATGGATCACCACTCCAAAGTTTCCCCATTCCAGTCCACGAACATGGGCGCGGCGGGAGAAATGGGGGTGAAAAGCAGTTTCACGATGGGTTCGGCGGCCTGGGCGGGGGTAATGGGAGCATTTTCGCCGCCCATGTCGGAGGTAAACCAGCCAGGATGGAGCGCCAGAACGCGAATACCCTCATCTTTGAGGTAATTTTGCAGGATGCGGCTGCCCATATTGAGGGCGGCCTTGGTCATGCAGTAGGAATACTCGCTCTTGCGCCAGCACGAGCCGATGGAGCCGGCTTCGGAGGAGAAATTGACGATCAGTTTTCGCACGCCTTTGCGCACAAGCGGCAGGGCGTATTTGATCACCATCAGCGGGCCGACGGTGTTGGCCTGAAAAGCCGGCAAATAGACTGAGAAATCGACCGATTCGAGCGGCAGGCGTGCCTGGTCGAGGTGCACAGCGGCGTTGTTCAGGATGATGTCGAGCGATCCGGTGCGGGCGGCGACCTGTTCCAGGGCCTGACGGATGGAGGTTTCGTCGGTTACGTCGCAAGAATAACAGGTCAGGCGGGTGGGATATTTTTCCAGCAGGTCGGCAATACCGGGGCTGTCATGGCGGTTGAGGGCGTGGACGGAATGGCCTGCCTGGAGGAGTTGTTCCGTCAGGGCCAAGCCGAGGCCACGGTTGGCGCCGGTGATCAGGATGTTATCGCTCATTGTCTTTTCCTCTCGGATTTTCCTGGTAGTCTATCGGCGGGACGAGGCGGCGGTTGGGATTTGTCTTTTCCCAGCCCACGTGGTAATAAAAGGTCTGACGAAGTTCGGGGGTGAGCGGGCAGGAATTGCGGTAGCCCTGGTAGGTGCCCCAGAACTGAGCCGTGCGGAACCAGAAGATGCTGGTGAAACTGCGAAAGAAGACCCGCTGACGAGCGGCGTGCAACAGGTCGAAGCCGATGCTGGCGATGGTGTTGCGGGCGAAGTCATACAGGTTGAAATGCGCCTCCGGGTAGATAAGCTTGAAGGCCATGCCCTCGCGGCGGTAGCGGTTCAAGACGGCCTGGGGCGACTCATGGTGGACGTGCACCACTTCCGCGTCGGGCACATAGGCGATGGAATAGCCGCGTCCCTGGACCCAGCGCGCCCAGGCGAGGTCTTCCAGGCCGGTGAGGGTTTCATCATAGGGATGCCCGTCCCAGACGGAGCGGCGGATGGCGGCGTTGGCGTTGTTGCAGAAGGGTCCGTTCTGGCGCAGGTCGGGCCGGTCGGGGTACCAGCGGGCGAAGACCTGGTGCTCGGAGAATTTGGAGTGTTCGTCGCCGCGCTGCTTGCCGTAGGCGATGGCGAGGCGAGGGTCGGAAAAAGGCTCCAGCAGGCGTTCGAGCCAGTCGGGGTAGACGGGGTAGACATGGGCGCTGGCGATGATGGTCAATTCATTGGTGGCGGCGGCCAGGCCCCGGTTGAGGGAGTGCCGAAGGTAAACTCGAGCGGGTCGATGTGGACGATCTTTGCGCCGTAGCGGGAGGCGATGGCGACGGTGGAGTCGGTGGAACCGGAGTTTACCAGGATGACTTGCACATCCCGGAGGGTCTGGCGGGAGACGCCTTCCAGCAGGCGGCCGATGTGGGCTTCTTCGTTAAAGGCGCGGATGACGAGGGAACAACGCATGGTTCATCTATTCTACTGCTTTTTGCATTAATATTTTCCATTAATCAGGGTGGATTTCCCATCGATCGAGGCTGGCTGGTCGAGATCTTGACGCAGTACTCTGTAACTGAAAAATGGTAGTCTGACCTTCGGACAAGAGTGCGGACAAATATTTCTTGATGTCAGGATTTCTGTAAAAAAGTTTTGAGCCAGTTGTTTTTGCACCGATTGAGGCTGCCCAAGCGTAGGAGAAACTGCAGGCCCCATCCCCAACCCTTCCCCGAGCAGGTGCCTTTTTTCACCGAACAGTTTGATTCGGGAAGGGAGTTAATATCGAAAAAGCGATGGATGAGCGAGAGTACATCGCTCATCCATCGTTTTTTCGTATGCCGGGGTGAAATTACAGTTCTTGCAAAAGGTGTCCGAAGATCAGGGTTAATGCCGAATACATTTTAAAGATCAAGATCATAACATTCATCTGTGGTGAAATTACAGGTCTTGCAAAAGATGTTGGAAGGTTGAGGTTAATCGGGATTGCTTGCCAAAGGCATGCTTCGCGATCAGGCGGAAGAACACCGCGCGTGATGGTTTTTTCGGCGTACTCAACTATATGGAGATCTGGAAAATGTACAAAAAATTGAATTAGGGATGTGTCATGTTTGTGTTCATGACATCCTCTCTGAAATCCTTTTCCATAGATCCGGTAACTCCAACGCCTCGCCGAACTGCTCCACCCAATAACGGACCCGTTCTTTGTCCAGGTGAGGCTGATTGGTTGAGATGGCTTCAATGTCTTCCAGATCTTTTGGCCGGTGGGCTACGGCTTTCATTATGATCAGATCTTCGGGGGTCGGGAGCCGCAGTTGTATCGATCCCAGGTCTACCAATTGGCTTCGTTCCACCATTTCAATTTCGAATGGCAGAATCCCCAAAGATAGATCAATATCGATGCCGGATGGTTCGTGCCGCAGCAAGAGTACCCTGCTTTTCGTGGCAAAAGGTAGCGCATCGGTGATCCTCGGCACTATGCCTTGTTTTGCAGCCTCGTCAAGAAGATGGGGGAGTTCGTCCAGCTGAAGCAGGAAAACGGCATCCAGGTCGGCTGTATAACGGGGTGTGCCTAAAAGGCTGGCGGCTATGCCGCCGATGATCACCCCTTGATGGTTAAATTGGGAGAGCAGGTTTTGGAGAGCCTGAAGCGGGCCCAATAAAGGGGTCAAATCCTGAGGTTTTGGTTGATCGCTTTTTCTTTTAGGCCGGCCCATGTCTGGAACACTTTCATTTCATCTTGATCAGTCTGGAGTAGATTTAATCCTTTGGCAATCGCATAGGCAGAGTTCAACTGCTTCCAACGCAAGGCGAACGAAGCAGTTTGCCGTTCATTCAGGATAAAAAGGTCAACCAGTTTCCACCGAGATTGATATGCAGCCAGATCTCTCTTCAATGACATGAAACCATTATAGCATAGGGGATAAAGGGGTTTCGCCGGGGGCTGATGTGGGCTTCTTCGTTAAAGGCGCGGATGACGAGGGAGCAACGCATGGTTCATCTATTCTACTGCTTTTTGCATTAATATTTTCCATTAATCAGGGTGGATTTCCCATCGATCGAGGCTGGCTGGTCGAGATCTTGACGCAGTACTCTGTAACTGAAAAATGGTAAGTCTGACCTTCGGACAAGAGTTCGGACAAATCTTTCTTGATGTCAGGATTTCTGTAAAAAAGTTTTGAGCCAGTTGTTTTTGCACCGATTGAGGCTGCCCAAGCGTAGGAGAAAACTGCAGGCCCCATCCCCAACCCTTCCCCGAGCAGGTCGCCTTTTTTCACCGAACAGGCTTGATTTCGGGGAAGGGAGTTAATATCGAAAAAGTGATGGATGAGCGAGAGTACATCGCTCATCCATCGTTTTTTCGTATGCTGTGGTGAAATTACAGTTCTTGCAAAAGATGTCGGAAGATTGAGGCTAATGGGTATTGCTTACCAATGGAGATTATGCTGTCAGGCGGAAGAATACCGCCTTCGCAATGACACAAATAGTGGTTGCAGCCTTTTTGGGCGGACATTCCGCGATGTGGGGCAGGTTTTTCGTATGCTGTGGTGAAATTACAGTTCTTGCAAGAAATGTCCGAAGGTTGGGGCTAGGGGAGCAGGTTTTCATTTGCGCTGGTACACTCTTCCTTCAGGGTCCTCATAAACGATTTGCCAGTTTTGCGACCATTCCGGCTGGCTTAGCATATCGGGATAGCCGCCCTCCCCCAACCAGGGAGTTTGCAGATACACCAGATAATCTGCCGGCCTGGAGCGGGTGACGGAATTGGTCAGAGCGGCGTCATACAGATAAAAGGGCAAGCCATTTTCGACGATGACGACGGAATCGTGAACGTTTTTCCGGACATAGTCGTAGGAACTGTAATATCCATCCACGCCGACCGAGGCAGTATATTGGTCCCGCAAGACGATGGCTTTTTCGGGATTGGTGCTCAACAGATCTCTTTGCGTCCATATAATCCATGCACTTAAGACGAGAACAGCGAGCGCAAGAGGGATGGCAAGCCAGGCTCTTTTTATCACCCGGCCATATATTGAAAGAATCAGAGGTTCCAAAATCACCATAAAGAGGAGGAATATGTATGCAAGCAAGCCGATGGCAAATCGCCATTCAAACTGGGTAAGCTGCTGAGTGGAACCAAAGAACGCAGATGCAGGTGTAAGAATAAATGTAATGAACAGGATAAAGGATATAAGGCAGTAATGGCGCAGAGCCGGGCGAAATATCGAAATGATGGTCGAGATGACGATCACGGCGATGACACCATAAAATTGATTGGGGGAATTATTATACAGAAATGGATTGGTCAGGTTGGAAGCGATACTCCATTTGGAAATCAGGAGAGCCTGTTCACCGATCAGTCGTCCCTGGATAATCATATTTCTCAACATCCATAGTACAGCCGGCGACATTGCGAGAGCGCCAAGGATAATTTGGCGGGAATATTGTCTCGTTTTGCCCGATCTCCACAAATAGAAACCAAAAGTCAGCCAGGCGAATAATATCAACAGGGCAGAGTTCGGTTTTATGCTGATGGCGACCGCACTGGCTAATGCCAGGCCGAAGGGAAAGAACGGTCCATTTTTAGAGGAGGGGATGAACAAGATAATTGCGAGGAGCGAAGCGGCCAGAAAAATGTCATTTTTGCCGATCATGGTAAGTTGCGGCCAAAAGATCCACCAGGGATTGCCAAAAAGTCCCCGGCCCACCTGATCGCTTAAGAAAATGGCACTAATCCCGAGAATCCCCAATGCCGGTGGAAGACCGGTGTAACGCACGAACAATAATGCCATTGAAAGGAAAAGGAATAACGATATCAATGCATGGACAGCACCGATCAGGAATCCGCCATGGTTGAGGGACAATGCGAGGGCTATCAATGATTCGTAGCCGAAGGGATATTCTCCATAAGAAATGCTCAGGTCCCAGTGCCGAACCGGTGGAGATCAGTTCGACAGCCTTGGGGAAATGATACAGTCCTGCATCCCAGGGCAATTCGGCTGTAATAGGGGAATAAGGCCAATGCGCCAACGGAAAGAAAATCAACAGGATATACAGGGATAATCCTGCGAAAAGAATGGATGCACCCAGCCAATCGCTTTTGGAAATTATGGATCTATTCTGAAAAGAACTGTTGAAGGACTTATCTGATCGAAAGAAATAAAAACAAACTACACCGGTCAGGATCAATATGAGGGGAATAGCAAGGACAGGTTTATAGAAACCACTAATCCCCAATATCTGCGTAACTACAACAACAGCATAAAAAAAACCGAGAACGCCTGCAAAAAGAAATAATAATGGATTTCGTCTCATTGATAGATCCTGATTAACTCGACAATGTACCATTCAATTCATGGACAAAGAGTTTCACCACGAAGGACACAAAGTAACACAAAGGAAGAACAAAAGAAGAAAAAACAAGCTTTTTTAGTGAGTATCAGATAAATCTGGTGAAAAGAATTCAAATCTAACACTGTCGAGTTAATCACTTAGCTTTATTTTTCCAGAAGAAAGGGGCCGTCCCGCAGGATGCCATCCAAGAGGGCGCGCACGGTGGGGGAGGCGGAGGCGGTGAGGGCACGCAGGGGGAAGGTCTTGAGGCGGACGTAGCCGCGCAGGCTGGAGGGTTGGATGAAGTCACCGAAGGGCAGCGAGGCGATGTAGTAATGATAATAAAAGAAATGGCGGGCGTTGCGGATATGCTCCGGCAGCGGCTCGACCCGGTCGGCAGCGAGGAAATTCTCCAGTTGACGAAGGTAATCGGCCTGGTCCGCAGGAAAGGACATGGTATTGAAACTGGTGAAGCGGGCACTGCCGGCGCACAGAACCGGCTTGCCCATGATGGAGGCCTCCAGGCCGATGGTGGAGTTGTAGATCATGACGAACTTTGAGCGGCGGATGAGTTCGTAGGAACTGATGTATTCGTCGGGGGCGACGAAGACCAGGTTGGGCAGCGAGGCCGCGCCGCTGCCATCAAACCACATGGCGACGCTCTCGCGGCTGGTCTTGCCGGGGCGGGCCTCGTCGGGATGGGCGCGGATGATGAAGAGCGTATCGGGGCTGCGGCGGGCGATCTCAAGGACGGCATCCAGCCAGGCGAACATATTGGGGAAGAAGGCGTTGGAATGCTGCTGGGTGGTGTCGAAAATGACGTTGGTGAAGAGGGGGACGATCTGCTTGAAAGCGGCGGCCTTTTGCAGGAAGGTTTCGTCCAGCCCCTTCATTTCCGGGAAGAAGCGGATGCCAGCCATGCCGACCTTGCCCTCGAAGCGGCTCTGCATGAGCGCATCCAGGCGGGCATTCTGTTCGGCGGTGAGTTCAAAATCAGCGGGGATGTGCATGGGCAGGGCGGTGGCCTCGCCGTCGGTGAAGAAAGCCGAGAGCGGGTACATGCTGACCTCGTGGGTGATCACCCGCAGGCCGCGGCGGGTTGCGAGCCAGCGCACGGTGGCCTCGGGGTAGGTCTGGCCGTTGAAGATGACCACCGCCTGCGGGTCGGGGACACGGTCGAGAAGACGGATAAATTCGGTGAGCACGTTCCAGGCGGAGAGGATGAAGCCACGGAAGAGGTAGCGGGTGGGTTCGTCGTCTGCCAGGGTGAGACGGCGCAGCCGCCAGCGCAGGGAGGGCAGGATCAGTTGACCCAGGGGGACGGGCGAGCCATCAGGCCCTGAAGAACGCAGGGCAGGAGGGGGTGTTCAAAGCGGGTCAACTCGTCCAGGCTGAGGCCTTGCAGCGCGGCGGTCAGGTCATCGTGGGGATGCCAGGTAAAGTTTTCCGCGGGGGCGCCGGCGAAATTGGCGCGGGACTGGCGGATGCACATGCCGCAGGGCATGGGACGGGAGGGGTCGTTCTCGTCGGCGCCGAGGATGCAGTGAGTTCATGCCGGCATGGCAGACGAAATGGACGCACCGGCACCCCGGTCAGGCGGACGGCCCAGGAGGTGAGCAGGGAAAAGGCGGCGTTCTGGCTCAACCCGGAGAGGCGGGTGGAGGCGTTGAAGAAAATGACGGGTCTCTTGCGAGAGTTCGCCGGCAGGTGCGCGTTGACACGGCGGGCGGTCAGAGCCAGGTGCGATAGTTCCAGGAGGCGGCGGAAGCGGTTCAGCAGTGCGGGGGATTTGTTGGGTTGGGAAAGGGTCATTGTTTCACGTCTTGGCGGGCTTTGGCGTAGGCTTCGGAGAGGCGCCGGATGGCCAGGACGAAACCCTGGCCGTTGTGCTGATGCCCGCGCCAGATCTCGGGGATCATGGTGCCGTGGTAATCCCTGGTCACGCGGAAGAAGTGGACCCAGTCGATGTTGCCTTCGCCGATCTGCAGGCCCTCCCCGTCCAGGCCGGAGCCGTCGGAGATGTGCAGGTGGTGGGTATATGGCAGGAGCAGGCGCACCTGCTCGTAAAAGTCGACGTGGGCCCAGTTGCAGTAGAGTTTGGAGTGGGAGGTGTCGAAGCAGATGTTCATCCGGCGGGGCAGGATGAAATCGAGGATCTCCTGCGCGTCCATGAAGGCGTTGGTGACCCACTGCCCGCCGAAGTACCAGGGGTGCGGGGGCAGGTTCTCCAGCAGGATCTCGACGCCGGAGGAATCGATCTTTTCCACGGAATTGCCCAGGTTCTCGTAGAGGATGCGGTTGTCGTGGATGGGCTGGTCGAGGGTCATGCCGCCGGTGTGGACGATGACCTTGGGAGTCCCCTTGAAATGGGGGGCCATGAGGCGGGTGAGGTCGATGGACTTGCGGATGAGGTCGATGGAGCCGTTGCGTTGTTTTTCATTCACCGCGCACAGGTCCACGAGGGAGCGCTCCCAGAACTCGGGGGCATGGACCACCAGGGGCATGTCGTAATCCTGGCCGGGATATTTTTCGTCCAGGTCGGCGTCGGTGAAGTGGAATTCCAGGAAGTTCGGCTGGTGGACGAGCAGGTCTTCGTAATCGCGGAAGCGGACGGTGAAGCCCCACTGCATGGGGAGGGTGTGCTGCATGTCCAACTCGACCGAGTGGCCCAGGTCGGCTTCGACGAAGGGTTCGTCGGCCTCGACGGCTCGTTGGATGGTGCGCCCGACGAGTTCGGGATAGAGCTGCGGCGAAAGGCCCAGGCCGGGACCCTTGACCTTGACCAAGGCTTCGGTGATCACTTCGCCCGGCTCGATGCGGCGGGCCGCCACCAGGCTCTTTGCCAGGGTCTCGCGGTTGAGGATCTCGCCGCGGGAGAAGAATTTTTCTTCGCCAGCGCCGAGAGCCAGGGAGACCATGTGGATGTCGC
The DNA here is from genome assembly GCA_963847105.1 of uncultured Chloroflexia bacterium. GTDB lineage: Bacteria > Chloroflexota > Anaerolineae > Anaerolineales > Villigracilaceae > UBA877. The sequence continues at coordinate 548,667 of CAWJYP010000004.1, forward strand.
GGACCATTTTCTTGAAGCCCTGCGGCTCCAGGCTGGCGGCGTGGTCGGGGCCGTCCATGGCGCGGTCGAGGGTGATGTGGCGCTCGATGATGCTGGCTCCCAGGGCAGAGGCGACGATGGAGACGGCAATGCCGCGCTCGTGGCCGGAGTAGCCGACGGGGACGCCAAACTTGCGCAACTGGTCCATGTAGCGCAGGTTGATGTCTTCGAAGGCAGCCGGGTAGGTGCTGTTGCAGTGCAGCAGGGCGAACTGCGCGCCGTGATCCTGGAGGAATTTGACGGTGAACTCGACTTCGTCGGGGCGGGACATGCCGGTGGAGAGGATGAGCGGCTTGCCTTTTTTGACCAGGTGGTCGAGCAGGGGCAGGTTGGTCAGGTCAGCGGAGGCGACCTTGAAGGCGGGTACGTTCAGGGTCTCGAGGAAGTCGGCGGATTCGATGTCGAAGGGGCTGCAGAGGAAGGTGACGCCCTTCTTGCGGCAGTGCTCGACGATCTCGCGGTAGGTGCTCTCGGGCAGTTCCACCCGCTGGAGGATGGGCAGCAGGTAGCGGAGGCTTTTTTCGCCGGCGTTGACGTTGTCGAGGTATTTCTGGGGGTAGAGGTCGTCCAACTTGCGCTTCTGGAACTTGACCGCGTCGACGCCGGCATCGGCGGCGATGTCGATCAACTCGAAGGCGAGCTGGGGGATACCGTTATGATTTACGCCGATCTCGGCGATGATGTAAGGCGGGTGACCGTCACCGACGAGGCGGTCGCCGATCTTGATCTCAGCCAACGTGGGCCTCCAATAAGGGATCATTCTTGCGGGTGTGTTTTTGGGTTGTCAGGCATCTATTGTAATTCAGAAAGGGGGAAGGGTGGTCAAAAGTCTTAAGTCGAGGGTCGAGGGAGGGAGGTGGAGGCCTGCTCCACGGATTTAGGTGGAGCGGAAGTTCAGACATGAGTTCGGACAACACCGCGTCGATGAACCTGGCAGCATGGAAATGACTAACGGAGAGGTTTCTGCCGGCAAAGGAATGGGTTAATCAGCCCCACCCCTGCCCCTCCCCGAGCATTCGTAGACTTTTTTCCGGGCCGAATTCGACTCCGGGGAGGGGGTTATATTCCGAAAAAAGGAAGTGAGCGAAGAGAACATTCGCTCACTTCCTTTTTTCGGCTTGCGTGCGCAAAAAAATAGTCCAGCAAATTCTCAGTAAGGGAAAAGTATTCCAATGATGAGCTATTTTCAAGATTTGTGGAGTATGTCCGATCTTTTGTCTAAACATCAGGAGAGTGCTTGCTTTAGGGTCGTTTTTGCCCTACAATAGATTAATATTCCATTAATCCCTACATGCACAAACTATATGAAAGGGCCATCGCCACATGAAGAAACTGCCGCTTATCGTCACCATCTTCCTGTTCATCCTGATACTGCCCTTCGGGGCTTCGACGGCAAAGGCGGCTATGATACCATCGCCCGCCAACTATATCGTCAACACCCTTGGCGATGGGATCACCATTGGCTGTCCCCTTGCCTGCACATTACGAGCGGCCATCAATCTGGCCAACGGGGATGGGGCCGACAGTCAGATCACTTTCAGTGTGAGCGGGACGATTCCATTGCAGTCCTCTCTGCCGGCAATTACGGATGCGGTCGGTATGACCATCACCGGGCCGGCGGGAGGTATTACGATCGGCGGGGAGAGATATAGAATCCTAGAGGTGAACACTGATGCGGTCCTTACATTGGAGAATCTCACCTTCAGGAATGGGGGCTACGTTGATACTGTATCTGGGGGGGCTATATACTCGAATGGTTCATTAACCATCAACGAGTGTACATTTCTGCAAAACTCCGGCGAACTTGGGGGCGCGATCTACTCCACGAATGGCAGCGGCAGCGGTTCTGTACTGCTGGTCGAGAATAGCGCATTTATCGACAACACAGCCACGTCGAGCGGCGGCGCCATATATTTTGGTCAAGGCAGCGCAACGGTGTCAAACAGCACTTTCTACAACAATACTGCGGTTAATGGCGCTGCCATTACCAGCGGGTCAGGCTACGCAATGACGATCAATAGCAACACCTTTGCTCATAATACAACCGCCGGGGCGACCATTCGTTCAAGCAGCACTCTTTCGCTTCACAACAACATCATCGCGGATACATTGGGCGGGGGCGTCAATTGCTCAATGATGATCTCCGACCTCGGAAACAACATCGATGATGGAAGTTCCTGCACCTGGAGCCCGACCAAGGGTTCGATGAACAACACAGACCCGCAACTGATGCCGCTGAATAATTATGGCGGAAGGACCAAGACATTCGCGCTGCTGCCAGGCAGCCCAGCCATCGATGCGGTGACGTACAACCCGACTTCGTACCCTGCACGGGACCAGCGAGGCGTAGTTCGCCCGGTGGATGGGAATTTCGACGGCAACGCGGCAGCCGACATCGGCGCGTTCGAATACGTGCCGATGGTAACTCTCCCGTTGGTGATCCGCTAACGATCAACAACCGATCCTAAGAAACCTGTTCCGACCTACCACACGACGAAAGGACCCGCATCATGAAAAAACTGGCTCTCATACTCGACATCTTCCTGCTCATCCTGGTACTACCCTTTGGGGCTTCGACTGCAAAAGCAGCCGCGCCAGGAGGGGCGGTCATCACGGTGACCACTGCCAGCGACATTATTATCGGTGTTTCCTGCTAAGGCCCATCCCTTGGAGGCTGCACTTTGCGAGAAGCCATCAACCTGGCGAACTCGACTGTGGGTAAGCAAGGGATCCTATTCAGCCATTTGGTCACGGGTCCGATCATCCTGAATTCGACGCTGCCGGATATCACCGACCTGGAGGGGGTGGAGATCATCGGGCCGGCAAGCGGGATGACAATCAACGGCGACCGGCAGCAGATCTTCACGGTGTCGGGCGACCTGTACCTGGAAAACCTGACGCTGTTCAATGGGGATGCTTCCTCCGGCGAGGGCGGGGCAGTGAACAATAACGGTATTTTCCGAGCGGTGAAGGTCACCTTCGAAGGCAACCGCGCCCACAACGGCGGGGCGCTGCGGAACCGGGGAATAATGAATATTCAGGACTGCACGTTCGATGGCAACCATGCAGCAGCATACGGAGGAGCCATTTACAACCAAGCGGATCCTTCCGAAACTACGACGCTAAACATTGTCCGCAGTACCTTCCTAAACAATGATGCAACCACATTGGGCGGTGCATTTTTCAATGGCACTCAGAACGCGTCGATACTAAACAGCACATTCTGGAACAATACCGCTCCCAACGGCGCGGCCATCACGAACGGGAATGGCTGGGTCGTCTACCTCGAAAACAGTACGATTGCAGGAAACCATGCCACCGAAATTGGAGGGGCGAGCCTGCGTAACGCTTCTGGATTGATCTCTATTAGTTCGACGATCGTGGCACAGCCGACCGAGGGGGCGAACTGTTCCGGTACAATCATAAACGGCGGTAATAACATCGACGACGGCTCCACCTGCGGTTGGACGACAGGCGCATCGGGTTCGTTCGCCAACACCAACCCTTTGCTGGGAATACTGCGTAACAACGGCGGCCCGACCCAAACCGTGAGCATTGCAAGAACGAGCCCGGCGGTGGATGGGATGACCTACGACGCCGCTCATTGCGGCGATACGTTCATTACGGACCAGCGTAGTTATAAACGCCCGGTGGATGGCACCCTTGACGGGGTGTCACGGTGCGATATCGGCGCATTCGAATATCATTTGGAGATGTTCCTGCCGCTGGTGATGCGCTAACAGCGACAACCGACCCTGAGAAGACTGTTCCGGCCTACCATGTTTCGAAAGGACCTGCCATGAAAAAACTGTCTCTTATCCTCGACATTTTTCTGCTCATCCTGGTGCTGCCTTTCGGAGCATCGACGGCAAAGGCGGCTGCGCTTCCGCCGCCAACCCCCACCAGTTATACTGTGAATTCCATCTCCGATCCCGGCGACGGGATCTGCAACGAGACCAACTGCACCCTGCGGGAGGCTATTACCGCCGCCAATGCCAATTTGTACGCCGGAACCGTTTCGATCCTCTTCAGTGTCAACGGGCGGATCACGCTGACCTCGTCGCTGCCGTCGCCGAATTGAGCGGCTGGGCTGAATATCAATGGGACAACCCATGATATCGTCATTAGCGGGGATGACAGTTACCGGATCATGTTCAATCCTCCGGCTTCCGTCCTGACTTTCCAGAACCTGATCTTCTTTCATGGTTATACGGACCTGGAAGGCGCAGCCATAAAAAATTCGGGAAACCTGACGGTCAACGACGTCTTGTTCCAAGGCAACTATGCCTACCAGGGCGGCGCTATATATAATAATGGAACCCTGACGATCAACTACGCAACCTTCGATGGCAACTATGCCTACCAGGGCGGCGCTGTTTATACTGACGGGGGGGCGAATTCGCAGACTGTGCTGGGCAGCGCCTTCATAAACAACGCAGCCGATGATTTCGGGGGAGGCATCTATAACGACTTCGGGCCGATCACGGTCACCAACAGCACCTTCAGCGGCAACACAGCGGCGAATGGAGCGGCGGTCATGAATGGGTCCGGCTGGGATTTCCATATGACCAATTGCACTGTTTCCGGCAACAGCGCCAGCGTGGGCAGCAGCGTTCACAGCGGCAGCAGTTGGTTAACTCTGAGAAATACCATTCTTGCCAATCCCACAAGTGGCGGTAACTGCAGCGGTTCAATGTGGAACGACGGTAACAACCTGGACAGCGGCAGTTCCTGCGGCTTTGGGAGCGCGACCGGATCATTCAGCAACACCGAGGCGCGCCTGCGTCCGTTGGGCAACTATGGCGGAAAGACAAAGACATTTGCCTTGATACCCGGAAGCCCGGCGGTGGATGGGGTAACGAATGACCCAACCGATTACCCGCCGCTGGACCAGCGCGAGGTCACTCGCCCGATCAATGGCAACTTCGATGGCAGCGCGTTAGCGGACATCGGCGCGGTCGAAATGGGACCAGTGGTCGCCCTGCCGCTGATCGTGCGGTAACGACTACAACCGACTCTGCGAAGACTATTCCGAGCAATCACTCTTCGAAAGGACCCGCCATGAAAAAACTGTCTCTTATCCTCGACATTTTTCTGCTCATCCTGGTGCTGCCTTTCGGAGCATCGACGGCAAAGGCGGCTATGATACCGCCGACTTCCAGCTATATCGTCAACATTCTTAGTGATGGAATTAGCGGTAGCTGCCCCCTTGCTTGCACATTACGAGCCGCCATACGGCGGCAAACGGTGATGGGATCGGCAGTTCGATCACATTCAGCGTGAGCGGGACGATTCCATTGCAGTCTTCTCTCCCGGCAATTTCGGATACGGTTGGTATGACCATCACCGGGCCGACGGGGGGTATTACGATCAGCGGGGAGAGAAATCGAATCCTATATGTGAACACTGGCGCAGTGCTTACATTGGTGAATCTCACCTTCAGGAATGGGGGCTTCGGCAATTCAATTCCAACTGGGGGTGCTATATTCTCGAATGGTACATTATCCATAAACCAATGCACTTTCTTACAAAACTCCGCCGAAAGGGGGGGAGCAATCTACTCCACCACTAGCGGCGCGCCGGACTCTGTACTGCTGGTCGAGAATAGCACATTTATCGACAACACAGCCACGTTGAACGGCGGCGGCATTTATTTTGGAACTGGCAGCGCAACGGTGTCAAACAGCACCTTCTACAATAACACTTCCCTTTCGGGAGCTGCCATTATTAGCGGGGGAGGCTACATAATGACGATCAATAGCAGCACCTTTGCTCAAAATACATCCGCCGGATCGACCATTCGTTCAAGCAGCAACATAATCATTCACAACAGCATCTTCGCGGATACATTGAGCGGGGGAGTTAATTGCGATGTGAATTCGGTTTCCAACCTGGGGAACAATATCGACGATGGCAGTTCCTGCGGCTGGACCACGGTCAATGGCTCGATGAGCAATACCGACCCTCGGCTGATGGCGCTGAATGACTATGGGGGCAGTACCCAGACATTCGCCCTGCTGCCAGGCAGCCCGGCCATCGATGGGGTGACGTACAACCCGACTTCATTCATCGCACAGGACCAGCGGGCGTGGTTCGCCCGGTAGAGGGGAATTTCGACGCCATCGCGCTGGCTGATATCGGCGCATTCGAATACGTGCCGATGGTTATCTCCCGTTGGTGATACGATAAGACACAACGACTCTTTCCTATCCCGGCCTCATGCCTGCGGAGGTGAATGAATGGCCGCACGAAAGAAAAGCACGCCTCTTCAGGAAACAACCCCCACGGGCCATCCGGAAGACCGCTTCATCAAACTCAACCGCACATACGCCTTATTGAGCGCCATCAATCAGACGATCGTGCACGTACGCGAGCCGCAGGTGTTGTTTGAAGAAGCCTGCAAGATCGCGGTGGAAACGGGCGGATTTCTGATGGCATGGATCGGGTTCGTGGACCCGGAAGCGGGGCGGGTGAGACCGGTGGCGTTTGCGGGGGTGACGGACGGCTACCTCGAAAAACTGAACATCAGCCTGAAGGACAGTAAAAAGGGCCAGGGTCCCACGGCGACTGCCTTGCGGACGGGCAAGTATCAGGTGGTCAACGATATCGCCACGGATCCGCACATGGCTCCCTGGCGGGAAGAGGCCCTGCGGCTGGGATACCGTTCGTCGGCGGCCTTTCCACTCATCGTACCGGGCTGGAAAACCGGCTGCCTGAACCTGTATGCGGCTGAAACCAACTTTTTTGATCAAGATGAGTTGGACTTGCTGGATGAAATGGCTCACGACATCGCCTTTGCGCTGGAGTTTGCCGGGCAGGAGGTCCAGCGACGGGAGGCCGAAGAACTGCTGCGGGAAAGCGAACATCGATTCCACACGCTGGCGAGCATTTCGCCGGTGGGGATCTTTCGGACCGATCCCAACGGTTCGACGACGTACGTGAACCCGCAGTGGTGCAGCATTGCCGGCATGTCCTACGAGGCGGCGATGGGCGACGGATGGCTGGAGGCGGTCCACCCGGAGGACCGGGCGCGCTTGATGCAGGGCTGGCGGGAATTGACCGTTTCGGGGATGGCGTCCGTGACGGAATACCGCTTTTTGCGCCCGGACGGCTCCATCGCGTGGGTGATGGGGCGGGCGGTGCCCGAATATGGGCCGGACAATAAAGTGGCCGGTTATGTGGGCACCATCACGGACATCACCGAACGTATACAAGCCGAGGCTGCACTGAAGGCCAGCGAACGGCAACTCTCACTGATCTACGCGAACATATCCGACGTGCTCTTCTACCTGGAGGTCGAAGGGGAGGACCGGTATCGCTTCGTCACGGTCAACAAGGCATTCCTGGATGTCACAGGATTGCAGGCCGGGCAGGTGGAGGGCAAACCGGTGCTGGAGGTGATCCCACCGCCAGCGCATGAACTGGTGCTGGGAAATTACCGCAAAGCCATCCAGACAAAGAAAACGGTCCGGTGGGAGGAAATCTCGGAATATCCGGCGGGGAAAAAATACGGGGAGGTGTCGGTCATCCCCATCGTGGATGGGGACGGGGGCGTGACGCACCTGCTCGGGACGGTGCATGACATCACCGAACGCAAACAGGCCGAAGAGCAGATCCAAAAACTGAATGCAGACCTAGAGCGGCGGGTGCTAGAACGGACAATCCAGTTGCAGACGGTCAACAAGGAACTGGAATTGTTCTCGTACTCGGTCAGCCACGACCTGCGAGCGCCACTGCGAGCCATCAGCGGGTTCTCCGAGATCATCGCGCGGCGGCACCGGGATACCCTGAACGAGGAAGGCCGCCACTACGTGGATAACATCGTCCAGGCGAGCGAGCGGATGGGCCGGCTGATCGACGACCTGCTGACCTATGCGCGGCTGGGGCGGACGGGGGTGCGGGTTGGGCCGGTCTCGCTGAGGCGGCTGCTGGAAGACATCCAACGCAACCTGCAAGAGAGGCTGGCGGAAACCGGCGGGAGGCTGAACCTGGCGGAAGACCTGCCGACGGTGCGGGGCGACCAGACGCTGTTGATGCAGGTGTTCACCAACCTGCTGGAGAACGCGTTAAAATATCACCGGGCGGGCATTGCCCCGCAAGCCTGGCTGACGTACAGCCTGGAAAATGAGTACATCGTGGTGCAAGTGCGCGATAATGGGATTGGTATCGCGGCCGAGTACCAGGAGAAGATCTTTAATATGTTCCAGCGCCTGCATACCGAGGAAGAATACCCCGGCACAGGCATCGGACTGGCGAGTGTGAAGAAATCGGTGGAGCTGCTGGGGGGCAGCGTATGGGTTGAATTGAAAGAGGGTAAAGGCAGCACGTTCTTCGTGCGCCTGCCCAAGGAGTGAACAGCATGGAGAAACAGGCGCGGATCTTACTGGTGGAAGATAACCGCATGGACGCCGAGTTGACCCTGGACGCGTTCCGGGAGGCCAGACTGAGCAACACCATCCACGTGGCGACGGATGGGCAGGAGGCGCTGGACTATCTATTCGGGAGAGGCGACTATACCGATCGGCAGACCTACCCGATGCCCAACCTGGTGCTGCTGGACTTGAAATTACCGGGCATCGACGGATTCGAGGTGCTGCGGCAGATCAAATCCACGCCCATCCTCAAGCGTCTGCCGGTGGTGATATTGACCTCTTCCAAAGAGGAAGGTGACCGGGCGTTATCGTACGACCAGGGCGCAAACAGTTACCTGGTGAAGCCGGTCTCCTTCGATGGGTTCCTGGGGGTGGTCCGGCAGATAGAAGGGTACTGGCTGTCGTTGAATGTGGCGCCGCCGGAGAATGGATCATGAAGAAGCCCTATCGCATCCTGTATGTGGATGACTACCCGCTCGACCGCGAACTGGTGCGAGACGCCTTGAAGTACAACGAGGAGAATTTCGAACTGGTGGAGGCAGCCTCAAGGGAGGAATTCGAAGCAGCGCTGGCGCAGGGCAACTTCGACCTGGTCTTGAGCGACTTCAATATCCTCGGCTTTGAAGGCCTGCAAGTGCTGGAGACCGTGCATGCCAAGGACCCACGCCTGCCGGTCATCATCGTCACCGGCACGGGGTCGGAGATGGTGGCGGCGGAGGCCATCAAGGGCGGGGCAGCGGACTACGTCATCAAGACTCCGGCGCACATCAAGCGTCTGCCGCATACGATGAAAGCCGTGCTCGATAAGAGACAGTTGGAGAACCAGCGCGCCCAGGTGGAGACGGCCCTGTGGGAGAGCAATGAGCTGATCTCACTGTTCATGAAACATTCGCCCATCTACACCTTCATCAAGGAGGTGGACTTCAACGAAAGCCGCGTGCTGATGGCGAGCGATAACTTCTCGGACCTGACCGGCATTCCCGGCTCCAAGATGGCCGGGAAGACCATGAAGGAACTATTCCCGCCGGAGTTTGCCGCGAAGATGACCGCCGACGACCTGCAGGTGGTCTCGGAGGGGAAGGTCTTGAAGTTGATGGAAGATTTCAATGGGCGTCACTACAACACCATTAAATTTCCCATTTCCACGAGCAGCAAGAAGTTGCTGGCGGGCTATACCATCGACATCACCGACAACCGTCGAGCGGAAGATGAGATCAACCGCCGCCTGAAGGACCTGCAGGTGCTCTATGAAAGCAGCCTGGAACTGAGCAGCCAATTGGGCGCGGCGAAGATAGGGGAGATCGTCATCAAAATATTAAAACTGCACCTTCATTGGGAGCGCGCGCTGGTGCGGTTGAAGCGGGAAGACGGCGGCGGGCTGGAGACGATCGGGTTGTCGGCTCCGGGGTTGACCGATTCCAACTACGCGGCGGAGATCGAGCGGGTGGACGGCCTGGTGGGCAAGGAAGGGCAGGGGCTGACCGGCTGGGTGGTGCAACACGGTGAAGGGATCCGCAGCGGCGACCTGGCAGCGGATGCGCGTTACGTGGAAGTCAACGCGGGGATGCGCTCGGGGCTGTACGCGCCCATGACGGCGGGAGGCAAGTCCATCGGGGTGATCGGCATCGAGAGCGAGACGGAGAACGCCTTCACCGAGTTGGACGAGCGCCTGCTGGCTACCCTGGCAAAGATCACCGCCAACGCCATCCACCGGTCGCGGCTGCGCGAACAGACCGAACATCAACTGCAGCGGCTGGGAGCCTTGCGCGCCATCGACCAGGCCATCGGGGCGAGTTTCGACCTGCGGATCACGCTGGATATATTCCTGCGGAATGCCGCTCCGCAGTTGGGGGCGGATGCCGCCATGCTGCTGATCGTTGACCCTGCCATGAATACGCTTGAATATGCGGCTGAATATGGCTTTTACAACCCGGCCATTCGCAAGACGCACCTGCACATGGGCGAAGGCGGGGCTGGAAGGGTGGCGATGGAGCGGCGGATGGTGCGCATCCCGGACCTGAAGCAAGCAGAGCGGAATTTCATTCATCCCGAACTGAATGTGAGCGAAAACTATGCCTCCTACCATGCGGTGCCCTTGATCGTGAAGGGGCAGGTCAAGGGGGTGCTGGAGGTCTTCCACCGCAATCCCATGGAGCCCAGCGCCGAATGGGTGGATTTCCTGGAGACGCTGGCGAGCCAGGCTGCCATCGCCATCGACAATAACCAACTGTTCGAAAGCCTGCAGAGGTCCAACTTCGAACTGGCCATCGCTTACGATGAGACCATCGAAGGATGGTCCACCGCCCTGGACATGCGCGACCACGAAACGGAGGGCCATACCCTGCGGGTGACGCGGTTGACGCAGGAACTGGCCATCGCCACCGGCATGAACGAGAATGAGTTGGTGCATGTACGGCGGGGAGCGCTGCTGCATGACATAGGTAAAATGGGCGTGCCGGACAGTATCCTGCTGAAGCGCGGCGAACTGCTGCCGGAGGAATGGGAGATCATGCGCCGCCATCCGCAACTGGCGTATGACATGCTGGCTCCGATCACATACCTGCGCCCGGCCATCGATATCCCTTATTGCCACCACGAGAAGTGGGACGGGAGCGGCTATCCGCGCGGGCTGAAGGGCGAGCAGATCCCGCTGGCGGCGCGGCTGTTCATGGTGGTGGATGTGTGGGATGCGCTGCGGTCGGACCGGCCTTACCGGGGCAAGTGGATGCAGAAAAAGGTGCATGATCACATTCGTGAACAGACGGGAACGCATTTCGACCCGCAGGCGGTGGGGCTGTTCTTCAATGTGCTGGATAAAGTGGAGAGGGAAGAGAAGCGGGAGGAGTGAGGAAATTCATCACGGAAGAAAAATAAGTAATGTTTTTATCGTGAGAAAGCGATAATTCCGACCCATCCCCCAGCCCCTTCCCGTATGTGAACCGCAGCACGACTTAATGAGTACGGGAAGGGGATTAAGATCCGAAAAAACAACATCGAGCGGGAAGAACACCGCTCGATGTTGTTTTTTCGGCGTACTGTAAAGGTAGGCACCTGGAAAATTGGCCAAAGATTAAATTCAGTAAATCACAGGTTTCCAATGTCATTCCCCTTCGGGGACGATGTGCGTTCGAAGCGAAGCAATCTATTTATTTTCCGGCAATTTTTGGCGTTTTTTGGCGGGAGATTGCTTCCCTGGCCTGTCCGGCCAGGACAGGCGGCGGAAGTACACCGCCTCGCACGTGTGCCTGCTGCACAGTGCAGGCAATGACACTAAATTCGTGATTTACTGAAATTAGGACTGAGGCATGTTTTTCGTATGCCGGGGTGAAATAACACTTCCTGCAAAAAATGACCTAAGTTGTGGCCGAATATCAGAAATCATCCCTTCCATAATAGGTCATAATTGTCTATAATGAAGACCAATATGACCAAAATAGGAGGAATTCACTATGGAAATGAATGCACGAGAAATATGGACGACGGTCCACGGGATGGTCTTTGGCTTTATTTTCCTGCTGGGGTTCAGCGGCGCACTGTACGGGGTTTACAGCCTGCGCGCCGGCTGGCATACTCCCGAGGGTCTGGTGAAGACGGTCAGGAACGTCTCGCTGTATATGTGGGCGCTGGCGGTGTCGGTGTGGGCGGCGGTGTTAACCGGCACGTATATCGTCTACCCGTGGTACCGGGCCACCCCTCCCGAGGGAGCCGACCTGGAAACATATCCACGGGCGCTGCTGCTTTCCAGGGAGGCGACCGCCGGCTGGCATGAATTCGGGATGGAATGGAAGGAGCACGTGGCCTTCCTGGCACCCTTCGCCGCCACGGTGGCGGCTTTCGTGGTGAGTTACTACGGTCCCGCGCTGGCGCAAAAGGTGGGTGAACGGCGGGCGGTAATGATCTTCTTCATCTTCGCCTTTGCAACCGCCGCAGTGGCGGGTTTGTTTGGCGCATTCATCACCAAGGCCGCGCCGGTACGCTGACCTGGAAAATGGAGACTAACATGGAACGAGAAATGAACAAACCAAACGGTCCGGTGGCAGCGGCGCTGCTGGCGGGAGGGATCGGCTCGGCGGTGCTGGGGCTGGACACGTTCTTTCATGAGATAAACGGAGCCTCGGCCTATGCGCAGTCGCTGATATGGGTGAGGCCGGTGGGGGCGCTCTCGGGCAAATCCAGCCTGGCGATCATAGCCTTCTTTGCTGCATGGATCATCCTGGGGATCGTGTGGAGAGGGCGGGAGGTGAACTTTAAGACTGTGTCGGTGCTGGCGTTCGTTTTTTTGGCGATCGGGCTGATCGGCACGTTCCCGCCTGTGTGGCATCTGATCAATCCTGAGTGACGATTTCCTTCCGGCAAGCAGGGGACGGAATTGGAGCGAGAGGTTATCTCTCGCTCCTTTTTATTTGTAATGGAAACATGGTTAACCCCAAATCTTATTTTTCAGGCGTTACAACGAGAAAGAAGCCGGTATGTGAAAACCCATCCCCCGTCCCCTTCCCGAATTATTGCTTCGGCATTGCTAAAACCGTTCGGGAAGGGGAGAAAGATCCGAAAAACGACTACGAGCGGGAAGAACACCGCTCGTAGTCGTTTTTCGGCATACTATAAAGTGTTATCACCCGGGCTAATATGGGACGGAATTGGAGCGAGAGGAAATCTCTCGCTCCTTTTTTTAATCGGGAGAGCGAGATGGGATTCAGGGTTTTCTTTAAGTCCTGATTTTCAACCCCACCCCCAACCCCCTCCCCGAGCATTCGTAGACTTTTTTCCGAACCCAATCGACTCCGGGGAGGGGTTATATTCCGATAAAGGGCAGTGAGCGAAAAGAGCATTCGCTCACTGCCCTTTATCGGCTTACGTGCGCAAAGAAATAGTCAGGCAAATCATCAGTAAGGGAAAAGTATCCCAATGATGACAATTCTCCAAGATTTGTGAATATTGGCCGAAGGTAAATACGAACATCATTTCGCTTTTCGGACGGGAGAAGTAGGAAAGTGGTATCATTTTGTGACAGATCGCGTAGACTGTCCGCCCGGTCAGGGAGGAACTCCCCCAGCGGCGGGGTTGCACCAGCAGGAAAGGGTGTATGCTCCACAGGAGCCGGGGAGAGGTCAAGGAATGTAGATCGCCGGCGAAGGAGAAATCATGGACGAATTGATCATATCCAAACTCGGGCTGGACCCACAGGCGCTGCAGGGCGAGACGGTCGTCGTTACGGGAGCGGGTGGAGGCATCGGGTACGAAGCCTGCCGGGCGCTATTGTGGTTGGGCGCGAATGTGATCGTGGCTGAGATCAAGCAGGTCAACGGCAGCCGGGCAGCGGAAAAACTGGGGCAGGAGTTCGATCCGGCCAGGGTGGCATTCGTCCACACAGACGTAGGCGACGAGGCCAGCGTGCAGGCGCTGCAGGCAGAGGCCGGGCGGCGTTTCGGCAAGGTGGATGCCGTCCTCAACAACGCCACCATCGCGAAGTTGGGGCTGGTGACGGAAGCGCCCATCGCGCAGTGGGATGAGAGTTACCGGGTCAACCTGCGCGGGCCGGTATTGCTGGCGCGGGCATTCCTGCCGGGTATGATCGAGCGGAACCACGGCGTATTCGCCTGCGTTTCCTCGACCGGCTCGGCGTACATGGGCAGCTACGAGAGCATCAAAGCCGCGCAGGTGCATCTGGGCAATACCCTGGATGCCGAATTGGAAGGCAAGGGCGTATTCGCCTACACCATCGGCCCGGGACTGGTCCCCACCGAGACCGCCACAACAGCGATACAGCAACTGGCGCCGATGCTGGGGATGGACCTGGACACTTTCTACACGATGAACAAGAACGCCATGCTGACCCCCGAAGAAGCCGGGGCAGGCTTTGCCGTTTCGATCCTCTTTGCGGAAAAATTCAAAGGTATGGAGATCTCATCCATGCAGGCGCTCAAGGCGGCCGATATCAACTTCGGCGGGCCGGGGGAGGCGGAGTCTGCGTCTCCGGTAGAGCGGCAGGCCGCCACGCAGGCTTGCCGGCAAGTGATAAAGACCCTGCGGGAACAATCCGAGGGGTGGAAGCAACGCTCCATCTTCGAACGGCAGTGGGTCTTGCGGGATTTCAAGAAGACCAGCGGCATGCCCGCGGAGGAATGGCTGGAAAAGTTAGGGCAGTTGGAAAGGGAGTTGGAGACCGGCGGCAATGTGAGGCACCTGGAATTGGAGAAATTGGCCGGTTATTACGATCACATGGCCGAGCTGGCCAAGGGCTACGAGAAGAACGCCGCCAAGCTGGAAGAGAACCTGCGATATGTCTACGGTTGGCGCGATGAAGTGAAGGCTTTAATCTCAACCCTGAATTAGCGAGGCGGTAGGGGGTGGGGGGTGATCCAGCTGACTCCCGGGCCGGCGGCGCTGGGAATGGTTAACCCCGAAACTCATATTTCAAGATTTCTTTCAATAAAACAGATAATTCCGGCCTATCCCCCGTCCCCTTCCCGTTACAGGATGAGCCGCACGACTCAATTCACACGGGAAGGGGAGAAAGATCCGAAAAACGACTACGAGCGGGAAGAACACCGCTCGTAGTCGTTTTTCGGCTAGCGTGGTATACCATCGAGACTTGCAGACAGGTGAGTAATACAAGAAGAGAAGAATCGACCCCATCGCCGAGTAGACCGTGTATAACAGCCCGGCCCACTGGTAGAAATGGTGGAGGCCGGGGAATAACAATATATGTGATAATAGGCGTCCGAGCGTTTATCAGTAAAGGAGAAACGATGGATACGAAAAGCAGCGGTTATAAGAATATCGATGAATATATCGGCACTTTCCCGCCTGAGATACAGGCCAAACTCAAGCAGATGCGGGCGGTCATCAAAGAGGAAGCGCCTCAGGCGGTGGAAAAGATCAGTTACCAGATGCCGACGTTTTACCTGAACGGCAACCTGGTCCACTTTGCGGCCTTCAAGAACCACATCGGCTTTTATCCCGCGCCGAGCGGGATCGAGGCATTCCGCAACGAATTATCGGCGTACCAGGGGGCCAAGGGCTCCATCCGCTTCCCGCTGGATGAGCCGCTGCCGCTGGAACTGGTGCGGAAGATCGTCAGGCTGCGAGTGGCTGAGAATATGAAGAAGCCGTTGAAGACAGGACGTTAAACGTTAGCACGTTTGAACGTTGCACGTTAAGAACGTCAAAGGTCGAAAGTCAAAAGTCGATGGAACGTTGGAAGTAGAGATGAGTAACGACTTGATAAACGCCAAAGCAGCAAAGAACGTGCTAATGCCGGTCGCATGGCTGGTGACGCTGCTGATCTCGCTGCTGCCGGATATCCTGCTGCGGGAGGTGGGGGGAGGCACGCCGGGCTGGCTCTATTGGGCCAAGGTAGGGTTGATGGCGGCGGTGCTCCTGCTGAGCCTGCTGTGGAAACGCCTGCGCCCGCTGGCAATTTTCTTTGCGGTGTTGCTGATCGTCACCCTGCTGGAGGAGGGGGTTTACTTCTTGCTTCAGCGGCTGAACTATATCGCCTGGCTGGAGCGCGCCCCTGCATTCGTGCGGGAGGTAGGTTCGGTGCAGATCCAGCGGGGAACTGTGGCCGTCCTGCTGGTCCCGCTGATGTGGGTGCTGATGGGCGGCTTTCAACGTTTCTTCCTGGTGAGAGGCCAGTTGAATGCCCCCGCCAAACCCATCCGGTGGGTCTTGACCCGCCCGCCCAAGTGGAATATTTTAGGGCCAGCCATCGCGGCGGCCATGTGCGTGGGACTGGTCGTGTTTGTCTTTGCATTCGGCAGCCTGCCCTCGTCTGTGGCGTTGAAAGGGGCTCTGCCACTGCTGCCCTTCGTGCTGCTCTTTGCGCTGGTCAACTCCTTCGGCGAGGAGATGCTGTACCGGGCACCCTGGCTGGGCGCGCTGGAAGGTCCGGTGGGAGGGGCGCAGGCGCTGCTGATCACGGCGGTCTATTTTGGCCTGGCTCACTTTTATGGTGTGCCTTACGGGGTGGTGGGGGTGATGCTGGCGTTCATCCCCGGCTGGCTGATGGGCAAATCCATGCTGGAGACGCGCGGCTTCACCTGGGCGTGGTTCATCCACTTCTGGATGGATGTGGTGATCTTCTTTTTTATGGCATTGGGTTCGGTCAGAGCGGGGGGATGAAAGTCAAAAAACGTTGGAACGTTTGAACGTTGCACGTTAAGAGAGTTAAAGGTCGAAGGGCGGAAAGACAGAGACAGAAATTTTCAATCCCAATCTATGGAAATCAATAAAAAGATGAAGGGGGTTTTATTCCGAAAATGGGATGGTGAGCGAAAGAACATCGCTCACCATCCCATTTTCGGCGGGCATGGAGAACAATCACATTTTGCAGCCATTCGTAGAAAGACAAAAAATGAATTTTCGTCCTCGTCACTAAAAATAGGCTGGCGTGTTTGAACTTATGACCGAATATCAGAAGGATCAATGACATTTGTAAACGATTTGCATTATTCAATTTCCTTCTTGACTATATAATCATATTAGTAAAGTCAATTATTCGTTCAATTGAACCGTGGGAGGGCTTTTATGAAACAGTCTTTCAATTCCTTCTGCAAGGGCGTTTCCACTATGCGGAAGGGGGCTATACAAGTGCTGCTGGTGCTGATGCTGCTGGCGTGGATCATTGTGCCGGACGCAGCCGCCTTCGGACTGGCGACGATCAGCATCAGCAATAGTTCGGTGATGGAAGGCAACAGCGGAACCGCCGACATGGTGTTCACGGTGACGCGCACAGGAGATGTGACGTCTACAGTGGAGGTGGGCTATTCCACTGCAAATGGCACGGCCCTGGCAGGCATAGACTACACTGCCGAGACGGGAACGGTCATTTTTCCTTCTGGCGAAACCAGCGCGACGATCGGCATTCCGGTGGTGGGGAATACCAGCGTGGAGGGAGATCGGTCCTTCACGGTGCAGTTGACGGGGGTGGTGAACACGTACGGTCCGCCGGTCTCGTTTACCGCCAAACAGGACTTCGCCACGGGCTTTTATCCATTTTCGGTGACGGCGGGGGACCTCAATGGAGATGGCAAGTCTGATCTCGTCAGCGCGAACATGTACTCTAACACACTGTCGGTGCGAGTGAACACGACCGCGCCGGGGACAAGCACGCCAACCTTTGCGGAGAAGCAGGACTTTTATGTGGACGAGTCTCCAAATTCGGTAGCGATGGGTGATTTCAACGGCGATGGCAGGCTTGACCTGGCCAACTCGAATAGCAATGCCACCTCGATTTCGGTACTGCTGAACACGACCGTGATTGGAGCGAGCACGCTATCCTTTGTGGAGAGCCTGGAGTTTGGTGCGGGCTTTGTGCCATATTCCATGGCAACGGAGGATTTTAACGGAGACGGCAAGCTGGACCTCGTCTGCGCGAACTCGTACTCGGACACACTCGGGGTGCTGTTGAACACAACCACGCCTGGGGCAAGCACGGCAGCCTTTGCGGATATGCAGGAATTTGGCGTGGACGGTAATCCTTATTCGGTGTCGGCGGCGGATCTCAACGGCGATGGCAAGCCTGACCTTGCCAGCGCGAACTTTGGCGGCGAGTCAATTTCGGTGCTATTGAACACAACTATTGCTGGAGCGAGCACGGTACCTTTACGGCGAAGCAAGACTTCACCACAGACATAAACCCATCTTCTGTGGCAGTGGGCGATTTCAACGGTGACGGCAAACTCGACCTCGCCAGCGCAAATCAATATTTAGACACCATCTCGGTACTGTTCAATACGACCACACCGGCGCAAGCATTCCGACTTTCTCGGCAAAACAAGACTTCTCGACGGGAAATTTAAGTGATCCATTATCCGTTGCAGTAGAAGACATTAACGGCGATGGCAGGCCGGACCTGGTCAGCGCGAACAAGTTTTTTGACACACTCTCGATATTGGTGAACACGACCGCGCCAGGGGCAAGCACGGCATCCTTTGCGGCCAAACAGGACTTTGGCGTGGGCGATGAACCATATACTGTGACAGTGGAAGACTTCAATGGGGATGGCAAGCCGGACCTGGCCAGCGCGAACTTTGCATCAGACGACGTCTCGGTGCTGATGAATACGACTGTGCTGGCGGAGGGTCCGCTGGCGTTTTATGACCAGGAGAGTTTCGGCGCAGATATCCATGCATTTTCTGTGGCGGTAGCGGATATCAACGAGGATGGCAAGCACGATTTTGTCAGTGCAAATATTGATTCTGACACCGTTTCAGTGCTATTGAATACGACCACGCCTGGAGCGTCTGCGCCGTCTTTTGCTGCCAGACAGGAGTTTGGCGTAGGTGATTATCCAAATTCTGTAGCTGTCGCAGACTTCAACGGTGACGGCAAGACTGACGTAGCCAGTGCGAACAATGATTCTTTCACCATATCAGTGTTATTGAACACAACCACTCCTGGAGCGGGCACGCCTTCCTTTACAGTAAACCAAGAATTCGGCACAGGCGACAGTCCGTATTCCGTGGTGGCAGCCGATTTCAATGGCGACGGCAGACCCGACCTTGCCTGCGCGAACTTTCAATATCGACACCGTCTCGGTATTGTTGAACACGACCGCACCCGGGGTGAGCATTCCGACTTTTACGGTAAAACAAGACTTCGTCGTCGGCAGCAATCCATATTCTTTGGCAGTGGGGGATTTCAATGGGGATGGCAGGCCCGATTTGGCGAGTGCTAATGGTTATTCTGACAACATCTCGGTGCTGTTGAACACAACTGCGCCAGGGGCGAGCACACCGACCTTTGCGGCGAAACGAGACATCAGCGCGGGCAGTTTACCTTATGCCATTGCGGCCAGGGATTTCAACGGAGACGGTCGGCCAGACATTGCGCTTGTTCGATATACTCTGGACCTCATCTCTTTGTTTTTGAACACGACCAGCCCTGGTGCGAGTACGGCTTCTTTTGCAGCTAAACAGGAAATCAGCACGGGCAATGGTTCATCTGGTATGGCAGTGGGGGATCTCAACGGTGATGGCAAGTTTGACATTGCTACCTCAAACTGGAACTATGACAACATCTCGGTCCTGTTAAACACAACATCACCTGGCGGAAGCACATTCTCTTTTGCAGTGCATCAGGATTTCACTACGGGTGATGGACCAACGAGATTAGCAATAAGCGATTTCAATGGTGATGGCAAACCAGACCTCGCCTGCGCGAATTCTGACAGCGAGACTCTCTCGGTGCTTTTGAACCGGGTGGCTGCGTTCAACTCAAGCACGGCGACGGGCACTATCATCGATAATGACGGGTTTAGAACCTACTTGCCTGTGGTTATGCGGTAGAGCGATAAGGCATCCCTGATGATCGGCCATTTAATCGGCTGGTTTTCAGGGATGCAATAAAAAGATTGTCAAACATCGAAGGTCGAGAGGGCGTTGGAACGTTGGACGTTGAGAAGGTCAAAAGGCGAAGGTTGAATTTCTTTTTTGGGCTATAATCATTCTAGTAAAAACATTCTCCGATGCAGCAACAACCTATATTTTCAAATCGTTCTACTCTCAATAGAATACCTGTTCATAATCCACACACCTTAATGGTTTGTACAGCCTACCGGTTTTCATCGTGTCAGCAGTGACGACGTAGTCATCTGTTCGCGTAACTCCCCCCTGTGAACTTGTCATTTGCACAGAGGAGTAATCATTGAACCCTGGGAGGGCTTTTATGAAACGGTCTTTCAATTCCTTCATGCGATCCGCTCTGGCATTGGATCATTTCCATTTCAAAGGCGTTTCCACTATACGGAAGAGCGCCATACAAGTGCTGCTGGTGCTGACCCTGCTGGCGTGGATCAGTGTGCCGGACGCAGCCGCCTTCGGACTGGCGACGATCAGCATCACCGATAGTTCGGTAGTGGAGGGCGACAGCGGAACCACTGACATGGTGTTTACGGTGACGCGCAGCGGCGACATGACCTCAGCAGTGGAGGTGGGCTATACCACTGCAGACGGCACGGCCCTGGCAGGCATAGACTATACTGCCGAGACGGGGACCGTCACCATCCCCTCAGGCGAGACGAGCACGACGATCAACATTCCGGTCCTGGGGAATACCATCCCGCAGGTGGATCGCGCCTTCTCGGTCCAACTTACCGGGGTGGTCAACACCTACGGTCCGCCGGTCTCGTTCACCGCCAAGCAGGATTTTATTACGGGGGATTATCCGGTTGCTGTTGAAATTGGGGATCTCAACGGCGACGGCAGGCCTGACATTGCCAATGTGAACCGTAGTTCGAGCACCATATCGGTGTTTTTGAATACGACCACGCCCGGGGCAGCCACACCGTCATTTGGGGCAAAACAGGACTTCGGGACGGACTTTAGTCCACCCGAAATGACGCTGGGAGATTTTAACAACGATGGCAGGCCCGACCTTGCCAGCGCAAATAATGCATCCACAAACATTTCCGTGTTGGTGAACACGACCGCAACGGGAGCAACCACCCCTACCTTCGCCGTCAAGCAGAATTTCACAACAGGACCCTCCCCCTATTCCGTCGCGGCTGCAGATTTCAACGGAGATGGAAAACTTGATCTCGCCAGCGCCAACGCCAGCACTACTTCCCCCGCTTTCTCGGTGCTCTTGAACACGACCGAGCCCGGAGCGAGCACGCTCACTTTTGCCGCCAAGCAGGATTTCAGCAGCGGCTATTCTCCCTATTTCGTGACGGTTGAAGACTTCAATGGCGATGGAAGGCCTGATCTCGCCAGTGCAAACTCGAGTACCGACACCGTCTCCGTGCTGCTGAACACGACCGACGCTGGAGCCGACATTCCTTCTTTTGCAGCCTACCAGGAATTCGCTGCGGGAGATCAGCCCAATGGAATAACATCGGCCGATTTTAACGGCGATGGCATGCCCGACCTGGCCACCGTAAATTATACTTCGCACTCCATCTCAGTGCTTTTGAACACGACCTTACCCGGAGCCGCCACGCCATCTTTTGCAACCAAACAAGACTTCAATACGGGCGGTGCTTCAAATTCCGTGGCGACAGCCGATTTCAATGGTGATGGCAAAGCGGACCTGTTGAGCGGCAACTTGGGTTCAAGCATGTCGGTGTTATTGAATAAAACTGTGCCTGGAGCCGTCACTCTTTCCTTTGCAACCAAACAGGACTTTACCTCCGGCTCTGCCCATGGTGTGGCAGCCGGGGATCTCAACGGCGACGGCAAGCCAGATCTTGTCAGCGCGAACTATAATTCCGACACTCTGTCGGTGCTGTTGAACACGACGGCGCTGGCGGAGGGTCCGCTGGCGTTTACGGATCAGCAGAGTTTTGGCACGGGCAATTACCCAATTTCCGTGTCAACAGATGATTTTAACAGCGACGGCAAAGCCGACCTGGCCAGCGCGAACTTTTCTTCCGGCACCATCTCGGTGCTGTTGAACACGACCGCACCCGGAGCGGGGACAGCGACATTTGCAGCCAAGCAGGACTTCAGCGTGGGCGACGAACCTAGATCTGTCGCCGTGGCGGATCTCAACGGGGACGGCAAACCCGACCTGGTCAGCGCGAACATGTATTCCAACAACATCTCGGTGTTGTTGAACACGACCACGCCAGGCGCAAGCACACCGACATTTGCGGCCAAGCAGGACTTCGGCGCGGGTATGGACGACGAACCGAGATCTGTCGCCGTGGCGGATCTCAACGGGGATGGGATGCTCGACCTGGTCACGAACTGGGGTTTCAACACCATCTCGGTGTGGTTGAACACGACCGCACCCGGAGCGGGGACAGCGACATTTGCAGCCAAGCAGGACTTCGGCGCGGCTGACGGATGGGCGGCGGTAGCGGCGGCGGATCTCAATGGGGACGGCAAACCCGACCTGGTCAGCGCGAACTGGGTTTCCAACAACATCTCGGTGCTGTTGAACACGACCGCACCCGGAGCGGGAACAGCGACGTTTGCGACCAAGCAGGACTTCGGCGTGGGTGACAGACCGGGTTCGGTAGCGGCGGTGGATCTCAACGGGGACGGGATGCTCGACCTCGCCAGCGCGAACAATTATTCCGATAGTATTTCAGTATTGTTGAACACGACCGCGCCAGGAGCAACTACGGCAACATTTGCGGCGAAACAGGATTTCGTTGTGAGCGACGGTCCATTTTTCGTGGCGGCGGCGGATTTAAATGGCGACGGGATGCTCGACCTGGCCACCCCGAACTCGGGTACCGACAACATCTCGGTGCTGTTGAACACCACCGCGCCTGGAGCGGGAATACCGACGTTTGCGGCCAAACAGGACTTCGGCGCGGGTGACGCACCGGCGTCGGTAGCGGCGGCGGATCTCAACGGGGACGGGATGCTCGACCTGGCCAACACGAACATGTCTTCCAACAACATCTCGGTGCTGTTGAATCGGGTGACTGCGTTCACTATGAGCACGGCTACGGGCACCATCATGGAGGATGATTGGTTTAGAACATACTTGCCTGTGGTTATTCGGTAGAGCGATAAGGCATCCCTGAAGATGGTTAACGCGTTGAACGTTCACTCGTTAGAACGTGACAGGTCAAGAACGTCGAAGGTCGGTAAAGCGTTTGAACGTTTGAACGTTGGCACGTTGAACGTTAAGAACGTCTAGAACGGATCGAAAGGCAGAACGGTCAGCGGAAGGCGTCGCCGCGTCTTTTTGATAGGACCTGACATGTTTCGACGGCAAGGCGGGAGGCGCCGTAAAGGTCTTGCAGCAGGAGGATGCCGCCGATGGCGGCTGCGAGCAGCGCCAGGGTGTACAGGATGATGGAGGCCAGGACGACGCCGAACCAGAAGCCGGTGGCTTCGATGGCGCCGGAGGCAAGTCCGCTTGTGACGGCCAGGACCTGTCCGCTGACGAGGAGCAGGACGGCCGCGCCGACGCTCCAGGTGATGAGACGGCGAAAGGCGCGTGCCCGCCAGGCTGCCCAGACGAGCAGTCCACCGCCGACGAGCGCGAGGGGGAACAGTTCGGCCGGCATGAGGTAGTCGAAACGGAGGATGCGGTTGGCGGCGAGCCGCGCCAGGGTCAACAGAACGGGGGCGAGCAGAGGCAGCCAGGCCAGGACCGTGCCGGTGATCGCGAGGACTTTTGTGAAAGTAGCCTTATTTTCCATTTTTTTACCCTCTTCTCTCTTAGTGTACTTCAAAATGAAATGAATTTCAATCAGACGGCACTGAAGTTCTGACATTCGTTAGGACAAATCATTGGCATGACGGTGACGGCGCATGAAAGATAGTGAGCATTCGAGCAAATTGTTCGTTTTCCTGATCATGACCGGGAATGCCAACCCCATCCCCCGACCCCCCATAGCTGGGGACAGGCTTCCCCGTCTCAGGTAATGCCGTATTTGACTTAATGAGCACGGGAAGGGGAGAAAGATCCGGAAAAACAACCTCGAGCGGGAAGAACACCGCTCGAGGTTGTTTTTCCGGCATACTGAAATGTGTGGACACCTGGAAAATTTGGCAAAACTTAAATCAGGGATGAGGTATGTTTTTCGGCTGACGTGTGCAAAGAGCGTGTCTTGTAAACGGCAGGTTAGGAAAAAGGGTTAAGCACACCACTTTTCGCCGTACACCATGCATAAGTATCGGAATCAAAGAGTCTCAATGTGCTTTGAGAAAGCCGTGTCGGCAACGGTTTTGGAATTGGAATCGCAGGAGTTTATTTGTATAATGGGTGCAGACCCTGTGTTGCATTTTGGAGGGGAGCCGCCCAATACGGGGAAAATTCGCAGTCATTAAGGAGATATCGAATGGAATATGTTGGATCAACCCTGGGCAGTTTGCTGGTCCAACTGCCGCTCTACATCACCTGGCTGGTGGGGATCGTACTGGCAATCGTGTGGTGGAAGCGGCATCCGCGCGTTTCGCTGCTGACGGTGATCGGTCTGGCAGCAATGTTGTTACTGACGATATTGTTCTCGATCGCAAATCTGTGGCTGCCTTTATGGATCGAGAATTTTGGCGATCGGGTCGCATGGGGATCAGCGTAGTCTTCCTGATCAAGAACATCCTGGAAGTCATCCTCATGACCGGTGTGTGGATCGTGCTGCTGGCGGCTATTTTTGGCGGGAGAAAACCCAAGGCGCAGGCAAACTGAGGCAGGGTTCGGGACGGATGCGCGAAACTAAAAACCGTGTGATAATCCATTCAGAGAATGATGATCCCTGGAAGGAGAATACAGCATGAGTTATGTTCAGGATAATTTGATGCCCAATGAGCAAGTGCTCTATAAGGCCCGTATCCACCCGGCCATTTTCCTGCCGGCGGTGACAACTTTCATTCTCGGTGGAATCATTCTGGCGGCGCGATTTATTTTTGCGGACCAGATCCAGTCGAACGGGATGACAGGTGCAGTGACGGGGGCGTTATGCCTGGGCGCGCTATTCATTTTCCTGGCGATCACCTACGCCGTGCAGGCAGAGGTGACGCTCCTGACGACCGAATTCGCAGTGACCGACCGGCGGCTGATCGCCAAGACGGGTTTCATCCGGCGGCACACGCTGGAGATGCTGCTGGGGAAGATCGAGAGCGTGGCGGTTTCACAGGATATCGCCGGGCGGGTGCTGAACTTCGGCACGCTGACCGTCACCGGCACGGGCGGCACGAAGGAGCGCTTCACTGCCATCGCCGATCCGTTGGGAGTACGGCGGCAGATCAACCAGATCCTCGAACAATACACCCAGACCTTCACCCCGGCGGCGGCAGGCGAAGAACCTGTGGCGGTGGGATATAAGAGGCAGGGACAGGAGCAGCATGCCCGCAGAGACGGATCAAAGCCTGCGCCCGCAGGAGAATCCACGCCGGACGGCCCTGGCATGCGCTGGGGAACGGGTTATGGGACCTGTACAGGTCGCGCGCTTTCTGGCGGCTGATGCTGATCCTGTGCGCGGTCAACCTGGCGGTCTTGCTGCTGCTGGGGGTGTGGGTCTATTTCATCGTCTTCGCGTGCTGCATGGTGATCATCCGGCTGACGGCGGTGTATGCACCGGCGCGGCGGCTGGCGCAGTCCGTGACCCGGCTGGTGAACGACAAGTATATTTTCAGGGAGTTGGATGCGCCGCTGTGGGGGAAGGTGGTGTTCCTGGTCCCGGCGTTGTTCTGGGTGGGGGCGGCGGGAGTGGGGGTGTGGCTGCTTTCCCGGACGGGGTTTTTGGAGCAGAATTTCATTTACCTGATGTTTGTTGAAATAAGAGAATAGCAAGTATTCATTTAGGGCTTTCTCAAAGCCGAGAAGTGTTTGGGATATCGGCCCATCCCCCCAACATGATTAACCCCAGATCTCATGTTTCAGGTGTTGGATCAAGGAAAAATCGGTATTGATGGCCCATCCCCCGACCCCCTTCCCGAAATTTATCCGTGCCTTGGCTAAAGGCGTCCCGGAAGGGTTGATCGTAGATCAAGGCGATCGAAACACAACCTCGGGACGAGGGCGGCGAAGTTTGATCAGAGAACCTAGTAAGCAGTAAGCAGAGGTTGTAGTTACGTTGATGGTGGATGAACACGTAAGTCCCCAATTTATGTAGATCAAGGCCATCAAACATAACTGCGGGACGAGGCCGAGCAGAAGTTTGGTCAGAGAATAGTGAGCAGTGAAGCGGAGATTGTAGTTACGTGGGCATGTGAGCGGGATTGAACACCGCTCACATGCTCATTTGACGATGGCTTGCAAGAATATGCGAGCTTTTGCTCTGAACATACCAATTTATTTTTGTCTATTGACTTTCAGAACAATTGTTCTATAATGTAATCATAGCATGCGTGAAGGCTGCCCCCTGGCCTTCACGCGTTTTTGTTTAACGCTCCATCTCGGACGGGCAGCCTTCACAGTGCGAAATGTGAAAAGGAGAGGCTATGTCCGATGAAATCCCCCACACCATCGCCCAATTGTGGCACCTGCTCGACCGGCGATTGACGATCATCGAGGAGGCGCAGAAAGCCCACGCAGGTCTGCACGCGCAGGTGGTCAAAGACCTGGACGACCACGAGCAGCGCCTGCGTTCTGCCGGCGCGCCGGCCATCATCGCCGCCACCATCAACAGCCTGGTTTCCATCGTCGCGATCCTGAAGGTGATGTTCCCATGACGACGGGGACGGTCAGGAAGGGCGGCGGCCAGCCGGGCAACCACAACGCCTTGAGCCATGGTTTCTACTCCAGTCAATTCAGCAGTGAAGAGCATAAGCGGTTGAGGCGGACACCGGCGGACCTGAAGAGCGAGATCAACCTGCTGCGGGTTTTCGTTGACCGGCTCGCTGAGAACCTGTCGTCGGATCGGACGAATTTCGATGATGCGAATCTGAAGAAGGTCCGCACGATGGCAGAGGTATGCCTGGTCATTGGAGGCTTGAAACGCGGCCAACTGGCGCAACTCAGCAAGGACAGCACGGTGGAGCGGGCCATCGAGACGGCGTTGAGGGGGCAGCAGAAGGAGTGGGTGAAGGCATGAGCAAGACGCTCGTTTCACGGGTACGCGAGATGCTGGAAAACTTCGACTGCTTCACGGCTGAGGGCGGCGGGGTGAAACTGTACGGGTACCAGTTGGAGCCGGCGCGGGCGATCATCGAATCGGTGCGGCTGAACCTGGGCCTGACCTTCGTGCTGGTGATGCCGCGGCAGGCGGGCAAGGACGAACTGTTGACCCACCTGCTGGCCTACCTGATGCGCAACTTGAGCCACAAGGAGCGCGGCATGGTGGAGGTGAACCCGACCTACAAGCCACAGACGGTGCAGGCAGTGATGCGGCTGGAGAACCGGATGGATTTCGAACTGCCTGTGCATGGGGCGGTGGAAGAAATGGAAGGAATATATCCGCCGCATCGATTACTGCCGGACGACGTTCCTTTCGGGCGACAGTGCGGCCAACGTGGTGGGCGCGAGCGCCGACCTGCTGCTGATCATCAACGAGGCCCAGGATGTGAACCCGGCGATTTATGACAAGCGCTTCAGCCCGATGGCGGCCAGCCGCAACGCCACACGGGTCCTGTGCGGGACGGTGTGGACGAGTCAGACTTTGCTGGCGCGGGAATTACAGGCGGCACGCGCGGCCGAAAAAGCGGATGGATGGAAACGGGTCTTCTTCGTCACCGCCGAGGAAGTGGGGCGGGAGAACCCGAAATACCACCAGTTCGTCGATGGGGAGATCGCCCGGCTGGGGCGGCAACATCCTTTCGTCAAGACGCAATTTTTCTGTGAAGAGATCGATGCGCAGATCTCCATGTTCAACCCCGGCAGGCTGGCGTTGATGCAAGGCGACCAGCCCGACCGCGACCTGCCCACGCCGGGCGAGACTTACGCTTTCCTGATCGACGTGGCCGGGCAGGACGAAGCCCGCATGAGCGTGGATGGAGAAGGGCCGCTCAACCATCCGGGCCGCGATTCGATCAGCCTTTCTATCGTCAGCGTGGACCTGTCCACACTGGAAACCCTGCAAGCCCCTACGTACCGGGTCCTGTCTCGCAAACAATGGACAGGTTTCAACCACCTGTCGGTATTCGGCCAGGTCAAAGCGCTCGGTGACGTGTGGAAGCCACAGCATTTTGTCGTAGACGCCACGGGCGTAGGGGAGGGTTTTTGGGCATTGCTGGACAGGTCCTTTCCAAAACGGGTGATCCCGGTCAAGTTCAGCCAGGCGGTCAAGAGCGAGATCGGCTGGAAGTTCCTGGCATTAATCGAAACGGGGCGGTTCAGGGCCTGCTCTTTTCCCGAGGCGGTGCGGCAGCAGTACATCGCCTGCAACTCGGAGATCCTGCCGGGGCCGACGCATACCCTGCGGTGGGGCGTGCCGGAGGGAAGGCGAGCGCCGGACGGCGGGTTGGTCCACGACGACTACCTGATGGCGGACGCGCTGGTGGTCAAGCTGGACGAACTGCTGTGGAGACTGCCATCCCGCAGCGCGATTTTCTATCCGCCCTTCGACCCGTTGAAAGAAATGGAGAAGGATTACTGATGGCCAAGCCGTCTGTATGCGCCCGCTGCGGCAAAGAAGTGGAATGGATAGACGAACCCAGCCATCCCGCACGGGCGGGGCCGCAAACCCAAATACTGCCGCAAGTGCCGCCGATGGCCCGGCAGGAGCAGTTCAACCGGGCGGCGGCGCGATACAAGCAATGGGACAGACTCGGCCTGGCGGAGCCCGATTCGCCGAGGCAGCCCATCCAGTACGATCCGCTGCTGAGGCTGGGGCGGGATTACGTGAGGCGCGAAACTGGAGGGGCCTGGTCAGTCTCCGCCGGAAGAGGAGATAAACAACACATTCTAAACACATCCTGCTGAAGGACGCACAATGCTGCCTGCGCCAGTACCGCAGGAAAAGGTGCGCACAGTGCAAGCAGGACAGTAGGGCAAGCGGACACTAAGGGAAAAAGCGATCTGAAATTAACCTTAAAGATTAGTCAGTGAGATTGCTTCGTCGGGCTTTGCCCTCCTCGCAATGACAATTCATTCTTAAGGTATCAGGAGAAAAAATGCCAAAGCACGCTGTCTTTTCGACCGTCAAAGTGACCGAGGCCAACATTACCGTCGGGTCGGCTGCCTTCGACCGGCTGCACCGCAACCGACTGGAATACGACCGGCAGAAATTACTCGACCAGGCCCTGCGGGCGTACCGGCTCAACCCGCTGGCGCGGCGCATCGTCAAACTCTATCGCTACTTCGCCCTGGGGACGAGCCTGAGCGTGGAAATCAAGGGCGGCCGCGGGGGGATGCTCCAACGGATGCGCGGCGGCGACAAAGTGGAGCGGACGAAGAAATTCCTGCACGACTTCTGGCATCACCCGATCAACCGGCTGGACGAGCAGATCCCGGAATGGTTCGATGAGCGAACGCTGACGGGAGAACTGTACCTGCTCTTCACGGTGGACCCGGCGGGGATGACGCTGGTGCGGGCCGTCCCGGCGGAGAGCATCACCCGCATCGACACGGTCGAGAACGACTACCGACAGGAGACGGTCTATCACACCGGCGAGGTAGAAGATAAAGCCTATCCGGCCTATGACCCAAATCTGCAAACATCCATCGAAAACCAAAAAGCATTCATGAGGCATTACGTCATCAACCGGCCGGTGGGGTCGACGTGGGGCGAGTCGGACCTCTTCCCGCTGCTGCCGTGGATCGGGCGGTACACCGGCTGGCTGGAGAACCGGGCCAGCCTGAATTACTGGCGGCAGATCTTCGTGTGGCACGTATCCGGGCAATACAAGAGCGAGGCAGAACGGGAGGCGCGGCAGAAGGAGATCGAAGCGCATCCGCCCCAACCGGGGTCGATGGTGGTGACGGATGAGAACGAGCGCTGGGAGACACTGGCGCCGCAGTTGGACGCATTCGAGGCCAACGCGGACGGGCTGGCGCTGAAGAAGCAGATCGCGGCGGGGGCGGGCATCCCGATGCACTTTTTGGCCGAGCCCGAGTCCTCCACCCGCACGACTGCCGAGGCGGCAGGGACGCCGGCCTTCAAGAACTTTGCCGACTACCAGGCGTCGTTCTTCAACATCATGCGGGACGTGGTCGAGATCGCCTGCGCCGTCCGCCGGCAGGTGGATGGGGGCATCCTGCCAGCCCCGCAGATCGACGTGCACGGGCAGGATATTTCCGAACGCGACAATACCTACCTGTCGCTCAGTTTCCAGCGGGCGGTGGAGGCGTGCGGGGAGTTGTACGACCGCAAGATGATCGACACGCCGGAGATGCTGCGGACGGTGTACGGCTACGGCGGGCTGGTCTATGACGAGTCGGAGAGGCGGGCGGAGGGGTTGCGGAGGCCGCTGGGGAAGCGGAAGACGCCGAGCATGGAAGCAGGGAGCGAAGATGTTGACGAACCGCCCGAATCGTAGAGGCAGTGGAGGGGCACGATATATCGTGCCCCAACAAATCGTGACCCCAACACATCGTGCCCAAAGAACAGGCAGAAAGAGTTTCATGCCCGAGAGAATACAGCTTAGAAACCCGGCTGCAACTGTCGCAAAGCGGCGAGCAATTCGAGGTGCTGCATCATCCAGGCGGGGCAGACGCAAACCCACGCGTGGATATCCCAGGGGCTGAATGCTCTCGGCGAAGCCGTACTACAGGCTTCGGTCCCGCTGTGGGAGGACGTTCAATCGTTCGTCGATCACAGATCGGTGCGCACAGCCTGCGAGACCTGTGCGGCGATCGTCAGCCGGCCCCTGTGGGACGACGGAGCATCAGGGCATCAAAGCCGTCTTCACTCCCTTCGGCCCCGGCAAGGAGGTAGCCCTGGCGGTGGCGGAGGACGTGCTCGGCCCATCCCAGGCTGGCGGAACACGTGGGCTTTTCGGCGGATTTCTACTTTGAAGCGACCACATGCGGCGGAACGGACCGCAATCCGCCAGTCATCCAGACCATCGTCACAGCCAATTCCGCCGACCTGGTCATCAAACCCGCTGCCGGGGGTAAATGGCTGCGGGCGCTCAATTCAATCCACAAGGAGATAAACATGGCAGAAGAAACCGTACCCAAACCCATCGTGAACGACGAAGGGACCAACTCGTCCACCCGAACACTGCGGGGAGAATTATGCCAGGCGTTGCTGGCGTCCCTGCTGGCGGGATCGCGCCTGCCGGAGGCCTGGCAGGAACGCATCAAGGTCGATTTTGGCGAGCGCACCTTCGAGGCGCGCGAACTGCAGGACCGCATCGAAGCCGACCGGCAACTGCTGTCGGTCACGTCGGCGGGGCGGATCGTGCAGGGTCCCGCGACGGTGCGAGGCGTGTTCAGCGCCGACGATCAACTGCGGGCGGCGGTGGAGGACCTGTTCGGGGTCGAGCGGGAGGCGGGCCTGCAACAGGTGCAGGCGGCGCGGCTGACCGGCATCCGCGAACTGTACATGCTGCTGACGGGCGATTACGACCTGCACGGTCAGGTGAGCGCGGGGCGGGCGCAGTTCCAACTGGGCACGACCAACTTCACCGTGCTGGTCAAGAACGCCCTCAACAAAGCGCTGGCGCGCCAGTGGGAGGCGCTGGGCAAGGCCGGTTACGACTGGTGGACGAAGATCGCCACGGTGGAGCATTTCGGCAGTTTGAACGACATCACCTGGTCCATTTTTGGGACCATCGGCAGCCTGCCAGCGGTGGCGGAAGGGGCGGAGTACACCCCGCTCAAGATCGGCGACGGCGGCGAGACGGCCTCGTTCACCAAGAAAGGCGGGTACGTGGGCCTGACCCTGGAAGCCATCGACCGGGACGACGTGGGCGTTTTGAAACAACTGCCCAAGGAACTGGCCTTCGCGGCCATGCGGGAGATCTCGGCGTCGGTGGCGGCGATTTTCACCAGCAACGCGGGGGTGGGTCCGACCCTGGCGGACGGAGGGGCGCTGTTCAACAATACCGCCGTGACGACCGCGGGAGGGCACAAGAACCTGCTCGCCACCGCGCTGGGGACCGATTACGTGGCCTGGGAAGCGGTGGCGCAGGCCATGTACGTCCAGCCGATGCTGGTGGCGAACGAGGCCGGATATATCGGCGCGGGCAAAGCCATGGCGATCGAGCCGAAGTTCTGCCTGGTGCCGCGGGCTTTGCGGGGGGCGGCGAATACCCTGTTCGTCTCGCGCCAGGCGGCTTATGGGGCGGACAACGAATACTACGGGCAGGTCTTCCCCCTCACCGTGCCTGAGTGGACGGATACGACCGATTGGGCGGCGGTGGCCGACCCCCGCCTTGTGCCGGGCGTGATGATCGGCGAGCGCTTCGGGCTGGCGCCGGAGATCTTCGTGGCCGGCAACGAGAGCGACCCGGCGGTCTTCATGAACGACGAGAGCCGCATCAAGGTGCGCCATTTCACGGCTGTGGGCGTGGCGGATTTCCGCCCGCTGCATAAGTCGAATGTGGCGGGAGGGTAAGAAAGATTAACCACAAAGGGACAAAGGTCACAAAAAAGGAAGAAATAAAGTGCATCCTGATTGAATGGGCACGATCCTGAAGAACGCACGTGTGCTTGCGCACAGTGCAAGCAGGACAGGTTATATCGTGCCCCTACTCACTCACTATTCTCGTTTTCTGGAGGATCCAATGATGAACAATACCCATTTTTCGCAGTACATCCCGCCGACGCTGTGGCATTTCGTCACGGGCACATTCACGCAGGTGGCGGGGGACGCGGCCGGGACCATCGCCATCAACCGCGCCGCCGCCAATGAGACCAGCGTCATCACCATCCCGATCACGGTGCCGTCCAATGCGGTGGCATTGCAGGGAGTGAAACTGGCCAGCATCGAAGTGGACTACGAGGTCAAAGGGGCCGAACCTACCTCGCTGACCTGGACGCTGAACAAGGTCACCCGCGGGGTCGAGGGGGCTGTGGCAGTAGCGGCGGCAGTCACCAAGACCAATGCGGTGGCGGACGCGGCGGCCAAGACGGTCGACCAGCACAGGCAAGTCATCAGCCTCACCACTCCCGCCTGGATCGACAACGACGAATACTACCTGTTGGAACTGTCGCTGGCGGCAGGCGCGGGAGGCGGCACCGAGAAGTTCCTGGGGGCGGTGGCGAACTTCACCATGAGGGCATAAAAACTATTCAAAAATAAAAACACAAAGGACACAAAGTACACAAAGGAAATGATAAAGAAGGGGAACACTCATGTAAATCGTGCCCCTAACGTGCCTGAATTTTCGGACGGATAGTAAGCGCTTCTTCTCCGGTTGGGCCGGATAACCCTCTGGCCCTACCACACCTATTTGTTGAAAGGAGTTTCCCATGATGGATTTTTCCACCCTGCTCGTTGCCGGTATCCCCTTGACCGTGGTGGTCTTTGGCCTGGTCGAGATGGTCAAAAGCCTGGGGCTGAAGGGGGCGTGGTTGACGCTCATCAGCCTGCTGACGGGGCTGACGTTCGGCGCGGCGTATCAAATCGCCCAGGCCGGTTTGCCGGGGGATTTCGGCGGCTGGTTCGCGGTGGTCGTCTTCGGCCTGACGCTGGGGCTGGTGGCGTCCGGCTTTTATAAGTGGAGCAATGCCCGCTTCCCGAACAGGGAGGGGTAAACAGAAAGGATGCCATGAGCAAAAAAAGGAAAGTAGCCGTTCCGAAGGTTATCACCGCCCGCAAGGACCCGGAGGAAGTGGACATCGCCTACACGTCCGCGCCGGCCGGGGAGGTCATCGAGGTGGCGGAAAAGCAGGCGGAAGCGCCGCCAATCGTATTGGCGCTGGCGGCGCGGGTCAACGGCACGCCGTGGACCTGGTACGTCGGCGAAAAGCATGTTTCCATTGTCATGACGAATGGGAAGAAATTCCGCTTCGAGCGGGCGAACATCCCATAAGAATGCCTAAGGAACTATCGGAAGATAAACACGAAGGACACAATGGTTCACGAAGGAAGAACTCACAAAGGAAAACTAAGAACGTTAAGAAAACTTCTTATCCATCTGAACTATGTCTTTCATGTAGAGACTTAGTATTTTCGGAAAGACACTAAGCGCCACGTGCGGGGGCGGTCGAAAAGCCGCCCCCCTTAGCAAAGGAGGAAGAATGTCTGCATTACTGGCATTTACCACCGCCATCCTGAAATTACTGGACGATGCCGCGGCGACGCGCTACACCACCGAGCAGGTGACGCAGGGTCTGCGGCAGGCCCTGAATGAATATTCGATCACCCGCCCGCTGATGCGCACGACCATCATCGAAGCCACGGGCGAATCCATCCTGGAGCTGGCGGCGGACATGCAGACGATGTGCATCACCCGGCTGGAGCGACTGGATGATGAGGGAGAGAAGCACGAGCTCAAGTTCCATGCCTTCACACGGGATTCGTCCTGGTTCATCGAATTGGTGGAGGGCGCGCTGCCGGCGGGCGAGTGTATCGAGCTCACCTATGCGGCGCTGCGCAGCATCGACGGGCTGGACGGCGCGGACGGGACGAGCCTGCCGCTGGAGGCGGAAACCCTGCTCCAGATGGGAGGGGCCGGGTACTGCGCCATGGCGCGGGCCTTCAGCCGGGCCGAGTTGGTCAACCTGCAGCCGGAGGTGGCGGCGGGGCTGCTGGAATTGGCTGCATCCCTGCTGGAGCGATTCCGGGAGGGAATTCGCGCGGAGGCGGGGGCGTCGTTCGCGATTATGCCGCCGATACCGACGGATAGGTTTTAGCCGGGGGCGGAATGGGCGACGATACCACTTCGTACCCATTCTGGGCACTTTGGCGCAGGCCAGCGTCGCCCACTACATAACTCAAATTCGGACACGAATTCGGACAAATCATTTTGAAGCTACCTATGATGGACAAACATGGTTGGATTTCATCAGTTGGACCTATTTTCGAATAATGGTGAGAGGAACCGACCCCTTCCCTTTAATCCCTTCCCCGAGCCAGGTGGGACATCTTATCCGGACCATCTTGACGACGGGGAAGGGAAGTTTTAACGTCAAAATGAGTAGGTGAGCGGGAAGAACGCCGCTCACCTACTCATTTTGACGATGGCTTGGTAAATGTCCGATCTTTTGTCCAAAAATCAGTTCATGACACTTAACACTGAGAAAGGAAAAATATGCCACGAACACTTCCTGCTGCACTGACTGCCGCGATGGATTCCGGCGAATTCGTACCGTATCTGAAAGCCCTCATCAGCCCGGATGACCCGGAAAACCCGCTGGCGGTGGATGTACTCGGCTTCAAGATCACCGATGTGACGCCGAGTGTTCCATCCCGTACGATGCCTCCCACCTATCCACCACCTGGTTCGCGCTCGAGAGAGGCGCGTGGATCGAAGGCAGCCCGGTGACGGTCCGCACGGTCTGGTACCGGGTCACCTCGCTGCTGGCCGGGCCGGAAGGCATCCACCTGAAGGGTCACATCCTGCCGCCCGCCTTCTACACTTACCCCGACCCGATCTGGTACATCGACATCATGGATACCATCTTCGGTCTGAACGGCTGGACCTACGACCAGACGGTCACGCACGAAGACCCCGCGGCGGCGTGGTTATCCTACCTGTTCTATCCGGCGGGAAGGACGATCACGCTGTCGAATATCGAGAACTTTTTTACCCTGCTGGCGCAGAAATACCTGATTTTCCCGGCGGAGAACCGCAACGGCCTGTTCATCTTCCAGGCGACCACGTCACGGGCCAAGGATTACGACATCCACGACCCGCTTTTGTGCCGGGAAATCATCACGACCATCAAGCGATTCCTGTGGCGGGACGAGAACAAGACGGTCCATTATTCCGGTCCGGCCAACGCGCCGCTGCATAACCTGGGGTACATCGACAGCATTCAAGGAGCCCCGCCCGCCAATGTCGCCAGCCCCAGGCCGTTCAAATCTTCGCGCCTGCAGGTGCATCTGAAATATCGCAGCGGCGATTGCGCCAAGATCGGCACAGCCACCGACTACTTCCAGGGGCGCATCAAGGTGACGGAAGTGCTGGACCGGCGGGTGGACCCGGCCTGGCATGTGATCATCGAGCCGCTGGTGTGGTTCAACAATACCGAAGGCGGGGCCATCCCCGGCACGCTCGAAGCCGCGGCTCCCTATACGCCGCTGGTCACCGGCCCGTTCAACGGCATCCTGGGCGGGGGGGATAACAACCTTCAGACCGCCATGGAGAGCCTGGACGACCACAAGCACGCGACGGTGCTCTCGCAGATCGACTATGCGGACCTGTCGGGTCTGCCGGCGGCGGAGGTGAATTCGGCGGATATTTTCCGGGTGGGGGCCGTGGCGGGAGTCTCTGCGTGGACGGGCACGATCGCCAGCCTGCCGGGCGGGGCGGTCCTGACGGTGACGACTGTTAGCGGTCTTGCGACCGCGCTCGTCCCGGCGCAAACGAGCCAATTAGCCAAATTGAGGGTCTATAATCTCACGCGCGGGACGAACGCCCGCATCCTCAACCATGTCGCTGCGACCAACACGATGACGCTCGATGCGGCTGTACCGGCGGGATGGCAGGTGGGCGACTCGCTCACCATCGCCAGCCAGACGGTGGTCGGCGCGGCTACTGCGTGGGTCGATCTGGAGATCATCTCCGGCTTGAACGGGCGCAAATTCCTGTTCCTCGGCCTGCAGTTTACCGGCGGGGCAGTCGGCGATTATCTGCGGTTCCACCCTTTTGAAGCCTTCGGCGCTGCAAAGGTTTTCGCTCCGCTATTGACGCAGGCAGCGAATGTGAACCAGGCAGGGTTTTATTTGTATAAGGTGAATTCGAATATCATCACGCTGGCGTGGGGGACAACCACTTCGCTGGTGCTGGTCCGTGAGGCGGGTTATTTGCAATAGGGGGGAACTCAGGTTCTGAGGCGGGTTCGGACAATTCATAGCGGAACTATCATGGGCATGGAAGATGGGGTCGCATTCGAGCAGATTGTTCGTTTTCCTGACTGCGGTTGGGAATACCGACCCCATCCCCTACCCCTTCCCCGAGCAAGTTATCTTTTTTTCCGAATCGGCTTGATTGCGGGGAAGGGTTTATTAACGTCAAAATGAGCAGGTGAGCGGGAAAAACGCCGCTCACCTGCTCATTTTGCCGATATCATGCAAAATATCTTATCTTTCGTCCAAACATAAGCAGGATGGCTTGACGCGAATGGGAGCGGGTGTTAGACTTGCTCCTGTACGACCATATCATCCACGAAAGGAGGCCCGAACAAGATGTCAACAACCAAATTGGCTCTTCAGCTTCAATTAAGCGCGCCTCCTGTGGATACGAGCAACTAAACCATTTCCATCCGGTTATCCAGACCGCAGGCGTGCTGCCTGCGGTTTTTGATTCCGTCGAGGCCACGGGCAAGTTCTTTCCGGGTGCAAGATCGAGACAAGATAAACATATGGGTAACCTGATAGATTTTTACAATGAAATAGACAACGACAGCGAGGTCGAACGCCGTCCGCGGAAGCAAACCAACAAGCCGAAGGTGGACCCGCGCACCCTGGAGCAGTTCATCCAGGGGCAGGATAATGGTCTCAATGCGGTGGCGTTCACCTACAAACCGGCCCGTTTCGAAGAAGGCTGGCTGCTCAGTTCGCTGGGGCCATTCTTCGAGCAAAGGTGGCTGACGGATGTGATCGCCAAGGTCAAGGGGGGCAAGGAAGCCTCGGTGTACCTGTGCCGGGCGGGCGAGCAGGTCAAGTCAACCTACGTGGCGGCCAAGGTCTTCCGGCCGCGGATGCTGCGCAACCTGAAGAACGATCAACTCTACCGGCAGGACCGGCAGGTGCTGGACGAGAGCGGCAATCGCATCGTCGACCTGGGCATGCTCAAGGCGCAGAAGAAGCGCAGCGTCTATGGCGAGCAGATCCGCCATCAATCCTGGC
This sequence comes from uncultured Chloroflexia bacterium, assembly GCA_963847105.1. Taxonomy (GTDB): domain Bacteria; phylum Chloroflexota; class Anaerolineae; order Anaerolineales; family Villigracilaceae; genus UBA877. Next base: position 586,332 of record CAWJYP010000004.1, read on the forward strand.
TGGCGTACGAATTCCAGACGCTCAAGACCCTCCACGCGGCGGGGGCGGATGTGCCGCAGCCGTTTGAGATGAGCGAGAACGCCATCCTGATGGGCTACATTGGCGACGAAGCCGTGGCGGCGCCGACGCTCAACACGGTCCGGCTGGAGGCGGAGGAAGTGAGGCCGCTGTACGAACGCGTATTGCACAACATCCGCCTGATGCTGGAGCACGACATGGTCCACGGGGACCTGTCGGCCTACAATGTGCTCTACTGGGAAGGCCGCATCACCCTGATCGATTTCCCCCAGGTGATCTCGCCGAGCGGTCACCGCAGCGCCTTCCGCATTTTCAGCCGGGACATCCGGCGGATATGCGATTATTTTGCCCGGCAGGGTTTGCAGACGAATGCGACCCGGCTGGCGCACGAGTTATGGGAGCGCCACGGGTATCGCATCCAATCGGAGGCGCTGCCGGAGGAAGAAGAATGAATCATGTAGAGCGAGATAGTATCTCGCTCTACAGATTGTTCGATGAAGCCTTCTGGATATCGCCCCATCCCCCTAACCCCCTTCCCGAATGCGAAGTATTGCATAACAAAAAACGTTCGGGAAGGGGAGAAAGATCCGAAAAATCAACATCGAGCGGAAAGAACACCGCTCGATGTTGATTTTTCGGCGTACTGTAAAATGTGGGCACCTGGAAAATTCGCCAAGGCCTACATTCATTTCAATCGTTCACTTCCTCAGTAAGAAATGGGGCGACCATAAAGGGCGACCCAGCGGGTCGCCCCTACTCCACTATATGCTTTTTGGGCTACAAATCATTGCTAGGGTGCGATGATGTACAGGCTGGCGGATTGGGCAGGCAGGATCACTTTGCCGTCGGCGGGGAAGGTTTGCGGGCCAAGGTTTTCGGCGTTGTGGGTGACGTCCAGCAGCCACAGGTCGGCGGAGGAGATGGGCTTGCCGTCGATCAGCAGGGGCATGCGCAACTCGTAGTCGGACAGGTTGATCACCATGACGGTCAAGGTGCCGTCGGGACGGGTGGAGGCAAAGATATCCACTCCCACCTGGCCCGAAGCGGCGAAGACCTGCTCGCTGCCGAACTGCTTATACATGGGAAAGACGTAGAAAGTCGGGCGGATGGTGGAGCCGTAGAGCAGCCCCAGCCCGGTGCTGCGCTGCGAGATGACCCACTGGTTGACCATGAAGACCTTGCCGTTCATAAACTGGCCGAGCACGTCGGCGTACCAGATGGCGTTGTAGAACGAGTTCGGGCGAGACGTCCTGGAACATGACCGCGCTGGGGTCGGAGTTGACCTCGGTCCAGGCGAGGGGCAGGTCGCGGCCGGTGATCTCATTGACCAGGCTGCGCAGATAGGCGATCTGGGCGGGCCAGCGGCGGGTATCTTCGCGCAACTGCTGCACGGTGACGGGACCGTTGGTGGGAGAGTACATGGGGTAGCGGTGGACGGTGACGATGTCGACCATGTCGCCGTTGGCCTTGAGGAATTCGGTCATCCAGTCACGCCCGGCATTATCTTTTACGGTGGTGGCGAGGCTGTCGTTCCACTGATGGATCTCGGGGCCGATCAATTGGATGGCGGGATCGACTGCTTCCATCGCCAGGGCGATGGCGCGCCACTGCTGGTTGAACATGATCGTGTCGTAAGGCTCGTTATACTGGTCTTCGTAGAGGGAGGGTTCGTTGCCGATGCTCCAGTAGACCACGCCGTATTTCTTTTCGATGTTGGTATAGCGGACCATTTCGGCGGCGATCTCAGGCGTGCCACCCCGCAGCCGCACTGAAATGGTGGGGATGGCGCCGACCTGCTTGCACAGGTCAATGAACATGTCGATCTGAAGGCCGATAACGTCAAGCTGGTCTCCGACTGCGCCGCCGGGGAAGCGCAGGACGGTAAAGCCGGCCTGGGCTACGTCGGGGACGCGATCGGCAACAATGGCCTGCATGGGTCCGTAGTTGGTGCCGAAGAGGTAGGGGCTGATGGGACCCAGGTCGATGCCCGGATAGACTGTCAGAGTGCCGGGGGTGGGATCGGGCAGGGCCGGCGGGAAAGAGGTGGGGGTGGGCTGCACGAAGGGTGTGGCGGCGGGGGCGAGCGTGCCGGCAGGGGCGCAGGCGGGGAGGAGGACGATCAGGATCAAGCAGAGGGGGATGAGGCGTTTCATGGGGACTCCTGTTGTTATATAATGATATTGGATTGGGAAAATAATTCAAACACAATCCTAGGAAAAGCACATAGGACAGGCGGACACAAAGAACACAAAGGGAAAAACAAGGAAAATCAGCGGATAGGCTAATGATAATATGGATTTGGGAAAAACAACTAATTCAGATCGATTTCTCAGGAGAATACAAAAATGAATATGGTCGCTGAGCCTTCTTTTATGTCAACAGAAGTAAAGCAAGCAGAAGCCCAGGGTAAGAAATTCTGGCCTCGTGCAGGAGCCTATGCCGTTGATGTCCTAGCCATTTATGGAACAAATTTAATCATCACGTACGGCTTCGGGTACATATTCGGGTTGTTGCTGGCAATCATCGCTCCTATGATTGCTTCCAATATGTATGTAGCGGACTTGGATACAAGATGCATCAATTTCATCATTGGATTGTTCCAATCGATTGCCTACTTTTCTGTGTTTGAGTGGCTGTTCGGCGCAACAATAGGAAAGATAATATTTGGGATGCGAGTGATCAGCGCTGAAGGAGGCCCATGCTCGTTTGGGCAAGCCGTCAGTCGTGGCCTTTGGAGGTATATTGATGGCTTATTCTTTGGAGTCGTTGCATATTCCGAAATGAAGCCACCTATGTTTCAGCGCCTTGGTGATAAAAAAGCATCGACGCTGGTTGTTTCATCAAAAGATGGCTTTATCAAGAACAATCTTCCTGTTTCGAAATTCTTTCTCGCCCTGGCCATTTACGTGGTCATTGAATGCTTGATTGCATTGATCAGTATTTTGATGGTGATACGGTTCGCCTGATAATCTCCGCCCAATACTGCCACCACTACGGCCATTGATTCTGTCAGCCGCAACTCTGTCACTTTCCCGGCGGATGTGCATCAAACGAACGGACATATCATTATCAGTATTTCGGAGGAGTAATACCTATGGAAATGATCATCGATTTTCCCGGCGATTCGCGCGTGGATGCGCACTTCGGGTCTTTTACTGTGAAGACGGACCAGCCGCCCGCCGCCACAGCCCCCAGCCCGTTTGAAGTATTCCTGGCATCCATCGGCACGTGCGCGGGGATCTATGTGCTGGGTTTCTGCCGCCAGCGCGGCCTGCCCACGGAGGGACTGCGCATCGTGGAGCGGATCGAGCACAATCGCATGAGCGGGATGGTGGAGACGCTGGCACTGGAGATCCAGGTGCCGCCCGACTTCCCGGAGAAGTATCGCGATTCACTCATCCGCTCGGCGGAACTGTGCGCGGTGAAGAAGCATATCGAGAAGCCGCCCAAGTTCGAGATCACTACGAAGGTGATGGCTGCTGAAGCGGCTTGATAAATCCCATTGATTCATCATGAGCAGACAGGATTATCTCCGAATTTCATATTCTAGGCACTGAAGCAAAAAAGACCGGTTTTGATGACCCATCCCCCCACCCCCTTCCCGAATTTTTTCTATCGCATGGCTTGAAACGTTCGGGAAGGGGAAAAGATCCAAAAAAACATAACACGAGCGGGAAGAACACCGCTCGTGTTATGTTTTTTTGGCTAGCTGTAAATTATGGACACCTGGAAAATATGCCAAAGGTGAAATTAGGGCTGAATCATATACTTTTGAAGGACCGGCAATAATCCTTTTAGGGAGTTTTCAACCCAATAAACACAAATGAAGTCCAATGATTTTTAGTCGGTGGACTTATATAATGGAACTGGATGAAAACGGGTGAAAAAATTTCAAATTATTTCATCTTTAACATTATTTGGAGGAGTGAGACCAAATGAAGAATAAGACTGTCATTTTTGGGAGCATCGTCGTCCTTGTGGCGGCAGGGGTCTTTCTGATGATGTGGCGTATGCGCATCATGGGTGCAGACGCAATGAGGTCTCCGGGGGATCTGTCTGCGGTGAACGCGCAGGGGACGCCGATCGAAGCCCCAATGGGCGTGCGCGTGGCTCAAACCCGCAACCCCGGCATAGCCCTGCAGGAAGGCGACGGTGTGATCGTTTGGCTGCAGCTCGAACCCTATCCTCCGACCATGAGCGAGGTCAGCACTTTCGAGGTCGTCCTGCGGGATGCCGAAGGAAATAACATTACGAATGCAAGCATCAGCCTGGACCTGACCATGCCGGGCATGTGGATGCCGCCGAACATGCTCGAACTGGAGTCCCAGGGGGATGGGCGTTACGTGTCAACCGGCTATTTCACCATGCGCGGGTTGTGGCGGATAGAGACCATTATCACGCTGGACGGCGTGACCCAATCCGTTTTCTTCGATGTGTGGCTATGAACGACCTGCTTCTGAGTAATGTGGCGGTGGCATTCGTGACCGGGCTGATCAGCAGCTTCGGGCACTGCCTGGGCATGTGCGGCGGGATCGTGGCGATCTTCTCCTCCCGCCAGGCCGCCCAGGTCCCGGGGGCGGAGCAAAAGCCGGGAATCATGACGCGCATTAAGAGCTTCTTACCCCTGCACCTGGGCCGCATCACCACCTATACCATCATCGGCGCGTTGATCGGCCTGGCGGGGACCCTGCTGGATACGGCCGGCGGGATGATGGGATGGCAAGGCGCATTTTCGATCCTGGTGGGGATAGCCATGCTGGTGGTCTCGCTCAGCCTGATGGGGGTGCTGCCGCCCATCGAAATGGCGCTGGCCTCATTGACCAAGGGCAGTTCGCCCATGCGGCGGATGCGGGGGTTGATGGGCAAGCACAGTTTCGTGACCAACGCCACGCTGGGCCTGTTATGGGGCCTGCTGCCGTGCGGATTGGTGTTCGCCATGCTGGTGCTGGCGGCCCGCACCCATACCGTCTGGGGCGGTGCGCTGACCATGCTGGCATTTGGGCTGGGGACCATCCCGACCTTGTTGGGCTTTGGATTGGCAGCCAACCTGCTCAGCCCGCGGCTGCGGGGGCGTTTGCAGATCGTGGCGGGGTTATTGATCCTGCTGTTTGCCGTTCAGACCATCTTACGCGGCCTGGCGATTGCAAATGTGATCCCTTCGTTAATCATAGGACCGGTGATGCTATGGTAGAGACGACAAAATGCGACCACTGCGGCGCGGAAGCAAGGCACGTGGTCACCAAAGAGTTCGATGGCAAGATGATGAATTTTTGCTGCCGGGGCTGCCTGGGCGTTTATGAGATGATGCGGGAGGAAGAGTTGCTCAAGAAGAGGGAAGAGGCGGAAAAAGGTAAACAGGTAATTGGGTAATGGTTAATGGGTGAATGGTTCATGGAGTGCGGACTTCAGGATAATCCGCATTCTTGCATGTGCAGCCCGAAGATATTGAAGTAGCAGCCCCCGCAAATATCACTCTTCCACCGGGTAGCCGGCGTCGCGCCAATCCTGCAAGCCCCCTTGCATTGAGACGACATTGGTAAAGCCAGCCTCCAGCAGGGTCTCGGCGGCGAGGCGGCTGCGGCGGCCGGAGCGGCAGACCACCACGATCTCTTCATCCTGCGGCAGTTCGGCCAGCCGATCCGACAGTTCTTCCAGCGGGATGAGGGTGCTGCCCTTCAGGTGGAACTCGTCATACTCGGCCTGGCTGCGCACATCCAGCACAAATGCGCCCTGCTGAATGCGGTCATAGGCTTCCGCCACGGAGATCTCGGCGGCGACGGGTGATGGGGAAGCGGTCGTCTCGGACGGCGCGGCGACCTTGCCTGGCAGCAGCAGGGCGATCACGACGGTGAGCAGGATGGCTGAGATCGCAATCAGTACCCCCAGGCGCAGGCGCTTGCCCAGTTTGCGGCGACCATTCGCAGCGGCTTCATGTGCATGGTTTCGAGGCATGGCAAACTCCTTACGACCTTTTATCGATCATTCCAGCAAAAGCGGATTTGCCGGGGGCGATGCTCAAGAGCATCAGCGCGGCCATCACAATGGCCGAAGAAAGACACCACAGGCAGGTTGCGCCAATGATAAAGGGTTCCAGGAAAGTTAGATAGAGGGAAAAGATCACCCCGGCGGTTGTCATTGCCAACACAGCCAGACGAGCCGGGTCCGACCAACGGGGATGACCCGCCCGCGCCACCCATCCGCTGACCAGGATGGCAATGTATCCCACCACTCCCACCAGACCGATGGGCAGGAGGCCGAAGAGGCGCGCATACGGACTTTGCTGGACGGTTTCGCAATGGCCTACGGGTCCGCACATGGCCTGCACCTGCGACAGTTCCACATAGGCCAGGTAAGCCGATATCCCCAATCCGAGCAGGCAAAGGCCGGTTATGATCCACCAGGGTTGGGAGGCGGCGGGTCGGGCAGGACCTTTGAAGAAGGCGACAATTCCATATACCAGTGAAACCAGCAGGCCGATCAATACGGCCACCGCCAGCGAGTTTGCCTGAGGGTCCTGCAGGAAATTGGCTCTCATCCGGTCCAGCAGACTCAGCGGGGCGGCTTCAACGGCGGGCGGTTCAGAAACAGGGGCGGGACCGGTCTCGGCGGGAGTGAAGGCCGGCTGCAAGCCGTACCCGTAAGTGGCAGGTATTGGCAATTGGGTCGAGCCGGCCGAGGTGAAGGCCGCCTCCAGGCCGGGGATGAGCGGCCAATCCATGCCGCCCCGGTCCAGACCGGCGCGGATGATGGCAGGGAAATCCTGTTCAATTTCATCGACGCCGAAGAGGACTTCTGTGCCGACGACAAGGGTCGGTACGCCGATGGTCTCGATGCGGAATTGGTCGATGGCGGCGGAAAAGAGGGCGTCACCGGCGGGCGTGGACACGTCGCAGTAGAAGATCTCCAGGTCGTCGCCGAATTCGTCCAGGATGGGCGGCATGACGCGGGTGACGAGTTCGACACAGTGACCGCAGGTGCCGCGGTAGAACAAGACCGCCCGCACCCGCGGGGCGGCCGCGGCGGCGGGGGTGAAAATCCCTGACAGGGCAAGGAGGAGCAGGCCGAAGATGAGGGTGGATTTGATCCAATTGGATTTCATGGGAGATGTAGTCAATCAACCGGAAGAATGGCAAAGATATTCGAATAAATAATACCACTGCTTAATGGCTCTACAAGTAAAAGCGGAGTTTTCGGCCCATCCCCCGCCCTCCCCATAGCTGGGGACAGGCCCTTCCCGAGTTTTGACCGTCTGCATGGCTAGAAACGTTCGGGAAGGGGTGAAAGATCCGAAAAAACATACCACGAGCGGGAAGGACACCGCTCGTGGTATGTTTTTTCGGCATACTGTAAATTGTGGATACCTGAGAAATTCACCAAAGTCTACATTAGGACTGAGTCATGCTTTGGTTTTTACCGGTACAAAACTATTTACGGGGTAACTTGCTGGAAGCAGGAACCGTTCCGCATCATCCCGCCGCCGTGCATACCCCTGCCGCCACGCCCACCGAACTGGCCGTTCATCATCCCGCCGCCCATGCCGTAACCGCGCTGGGTCATCCGGTCGGCCTGGGCCTGGGTGATGACACCATCTGCAACGGCAGCTTCGAGCGCCAGGGTGCGGACTTCCAGCATGAAAGCGGGCAGGTCGGCCTGGGCGATGCCGTTGTCGAGGGCGATCTGGTAGAGCATTTTCCCGGCCTCGAACTCGGCTTCGACAGTGGCGAGGGGCAGGTTGAGCTTGTCAGCCAGGGCCTGCTCCATGTATTCATGCAGGAGGCCTGTTTGCTGCGCCTGCTCCTGGTAGGACCTGGCTGCCGCAATTCCGGTGAACAAGCCCAGTCCGAGTACCGCTACAACTACTGCAATCAATATCTTTTTCATTTTTATCACTCCTTTTGTGAATGTCTTAACCCAAGGATACAACAGGAGTGTAAAGGTCTTGTAAAGGCAGCCGAAAGATTGGGTAAATGTTTGGGGAAGGGGTTTAATATCGAAAAAACGATGGATGAGCGAGAGAACATCGCTCATCCATCGTTTTTTCGTATGCTGTGGTGAAATATCACTTCCGGCAAAAAATGTCCGAAGTTATGTCCGAACATTAGGCTTTTAACAGCACTACCTCTCAGGCTGTTGGGATGGTGAATGAGAAGGTGCTGCCCTGACCTTCTCCCGGGCTGGCGGCCCAGATACGCCCACCGTGAGCCTCGACCAGATATTTGGAGATGGTCAGGCCGATGCCCGACCCGCCCCCGCCCTGGCGGGAGCGCGAACTGTCGACCCGGTAGAAGCGGTCGAAGATGAAAGGCAGGTGTTCAGAGGGGATGCCGATGCCCGTGTCGGTCACGTGGACGGTCAGATCGCGCCCCTGTCTTTCGGCGGTGATCGTGACGGTTCCGCCCGCGGGAGTGTATTGCAAGGCGTTGCTCAACAGGTTGATCAGGACCTGCAGCAGGCGGTCTTTATCGCCCTGGATAGACGGGAGGCGATCAGCAAGCCTTATATCGAGATGCACACCTTTGGCTTTGTACGACTCATCGAGACGACGGCGGGCCGCCTCGACCAGGTCGGATAGCGAAACCGGCTGGAGGTCCAGGTGGATGGCCCCGGCCTCCACCCGCGAGATTTCCTGCAGGTCGTCCACCAGGCGGCTCAAACGGTCGGCTTCGGCAGCCACCTGTTCAAAGGTTGCGGGCGAGGCGGGCAGGATCCCATCCACCAGCCCTTCCATCGAGCCTTTGATGGCGGTGAGGGGAGTGCGGAGTTCGTGGGCCACATCGCCGATCAAGCGTCGGCGCAGGGTTTCGACCGTTTCGAGTTTTTCGGCCATGGTATTGAAGCTGCCGGCCAACTCGCCCAGTTCATCGCTGCCGCTCCACGGGACGCGTTCGCTATAATGACCCTCCGCCACCCGTTGACTGGCGACGCGCATCGCCTTGATTGGCGCAACCAGGCCGCGGCTGATGAACAGGCTGACGACCCCCGCCACCGCCAATGCCGCCAGACCGGCCCATGCCAGGGCTTCATAGAACCCCTGGCGGAATTCCGTAAAGGCCAGCCCTCCTGCAGCAGCCGGACCGCGACCGCCGCCGCCCATCATCCCCGTTCCATTCATCATGGCGGCATGGCGACCATACGCCCCCGGCAAACTGACCTGCGCCACTGCCGCCAGCACCAGCATTCCCACCAGCAGGATCAGCAGGTAGGAGAGGAATATTTTTACGCCCAGATTTAATTTCATTATTGGACCTCATCTTCAAAGCGATAGCCGACGCCGCGGACCGTGTCGATCACATCCAGCCCCAGTTTCTGGCGCACGTGACCAAGATGCACATCCACCACGCGGGTATCCCCGAAAAAATCGTAGCCCCACACGTTTTCGAGCAATTTCTGACGAGATAAGACCCGGCCGCGGTTCTGCGCCAGGGCCAGCAGCAGGTCAAATTCGATGGCGGTCAATTCGACATTGACACCGTCCACGCTGACCTGGCGGGCATCCGCATCAATGATGAGATGGCGGAAGGCCAGCCTTGGCTGACCCGTTGGCGCGGCCGGGCCGGTCTGCAGGCGGCGCAAGGCGGCTTTCACCCGGGCGGTCAGTTCGCGCGGGCTGAACGGCTTGGTGACGTAGTCATCTGCCCCCACCGACAGCCCGACGATCTTGTCGGTTTCTTCGGTGCGGGCGGTGAGCAGGATCACATACACTTCGGATTCGCGGCGCAGGCGGGCGAGCACTTCCAGCCCGTCCAGGCCGGGCAGCATGATATCCAGGATGACCAGGTCGGGCTTGAAGGCGTGGGCCGTCTTGAGCGCGGAGGGACCGTCTGCGGCGGTAAGGATCTCGTATCCTTCGGCTTTCAGGTAGGAGACGATCAGGTTGAGGATGGTGGCTTCGTCATCGACGACAAGTATTTTCGGCATGACTAACTCCTTGCGGGGATATTGTAACAAAAGAGGGTAAAGATTTGGTAAAGAGCCGGGCATGCGCCTTAGGTGGGCGGGATCTCGCTGGATCTGAGATTTGGACTTTAGTTCGGGCATCCGTGTTGAAACAGGTTTGAAGACCTCGCAACATTTCGATACCTTTAAGGGATTTAAATTGGTTCGCAGCCCATCCCCTTACCCCTTCCCCGAAAAAATGTGGGCTTTTTTTTACGGCTAGTTGAATACGGGGAAGGAGTTTATATCGAAAAAACGATGTGTGAGCGAAAGAACACTCTGCTCACCATCGCTTTTTCGTATGCTGAGGTGAAATAACAGTTCTTGCAAAAAAATGTCCGAAGAAAAATCCGAATATGCGCCGGATAGATTGTCAACTACATGCGAGCGGATTAAAATAGACCCAGAAATGGAGGTACCATGAACAAAAAACTTGTCTTTTTCTCGCTTGTATGTTTATTCGTCATCACGAGCGCCTGCGTCATGGGCCCGATCAACCTGGATGGCAAAACCATCAACCCTTCCAACACGATCATCAGCGAGGATCGGCCGGTGAGCGGGTTCACGCGCATTGAACTCAACACCTTCGGCAAAGTGATTATTACACAGGGCGAGCAGGAATCGTTGACGGTCAAAGGCAGCGATAATGTGGTCCCCCTGATCATTACTGCTGTGGAAAACGGCGCCCTGGTCATCCGCACGGAGGAATTGGTCAATGTACTGCGGATGAACGATGAGAATGTGTTGACCCTGACCGTGACGGTGATAGACCTGAACAGCATCACGGTCAGCGGGGCGGGGCAGGTGACGATGGACAGCCTCGACACGAATGATCTGCAAATTAGGATGAGCGGCGCGGGTCAGATCGTTCTGGGCGATGTGACTGCCCAAACGGTGAATATTGACGTCAGCGGGGTGGGCGGGGTGGAGATCAGCGGTGAGGCCGTGGTAGGCACCGTCAACATTTCCGGGGCGGGGGATATTACGGCGGCGGGTTTGAAACTCGAAAGGGCCAATGTGACCATCTCCGGCATCGGCGGGGCGGAACTGTGGGTGACGGATCGGTTGGCGGGGACCATCAGCGGGGTGGGAGATGTCAGTTTCTATGGACAGCCTGTCACGGATACCAATACGAGCGGGATAGGAAAGTTCAAGCCGCTGGGGAATAAGTGATAATTTGCAGGCCAAATAATCCATACTATCTTTAAAACAATAAGCCCTGCAGGAAATTCCTGCGGGGCTTTTTTTATATTCCGACCTCTACTTGATTCGGACAATCACGCAGCCTTCGCCACCCGCAGCATCGCTTCGAGGGACCTCTCCACGTCCTCATCGGTGGTGGCCCACGAACTGACGCTGATGCGCATGGCCGTTTGTCCATGCCAGACCGTGCCGCCGCACCAACAGGTCCCGTCGGCCTGGATGCCGGCGATGACACGGTTGGTCTTTTCCGGATCTCCAAAACTGACCAGCACCTGGTTCAGCACAACCTCGTTCAGCACTTCATATCCTGCTGACCGTAAACCTTCTGCGAACTGCCTGGCTTGCCGGCAATTGCGCTCGACCATTTCGGCCACCCCCTTGCGACCCAATGAATGCAATACGGCCCATACTTCCACACCTCGCGCCCGGCGGGACAACTCCGGGACAAAATCCGACGGGCCTCTAAATGAACTGGCGGTGGGAAGATATTCGGCGGTAACTGCCATGGCCGCCTGCAATGCCTCGGGATCCCGAACGAGGCCCAAGCCGCTATCGTAGGGAACATTCAGCCATTTATGAAAATCTGTTGCCCACAAATCGGCTTTATCCATTCCGGCGGTCAATTCACTCATGGAGGGGACAGCCATTGCCCAAAGGCCAAAGGCTGCATCCACGTGGACCCACGCGCCGGCCTCGTGCGCCTTGTCGCAAATAGCGGAAATAGGATCGAATGCGCCTGTGTTGACATTTCCGGCCTGGGTGCAGACGATGGCAGGGCCTGTCAGTGCCGGTAACAAGTCGACACGCAGGCGACCCTGGCTGTCCGTGGGGACTTTTATGGTTCGGGTCCGGCCCAAACCAAGAAGGCCGAGAGATTTTATCAAGGACGGATGGGCTTCTTCGCCGACGACCACCGTAATGGGTGGCGCGCCGAACAGGCCATCCGCCTCCACATTCCAGCCGGCCTGTTTCAATACGGCGTGACGGGCGGCCGCCAGGCAACTGAAGTTGGACATGGTGGCTCCGGTGGCAAACGCCCCCTGGATTTGCGGCGGGAGGTGAAACAGGTCGAGCACCCAGCGCAGAGCGATCTGTTCCAGATAGGCCGTGGAGGGAGTGGCTTTGTAATAGGCCGTATTTTGGTCCCACGCCCCCGCCAGCCAGTTGGCTGCCAGCGCCACCGGTAAGGACCCGCCGATGACAAAGCCGAAAAAGCGCGGCCCGGCCATAGCCATGGTCGCCTCCGAGCAGGTTTCATCCAGGAATTTCAACGTAATATCCGGATCGGTAGGTCCTTCGGGCAGAGGCTGGTCAAGTTGGATGAGTTTCGCCATCCCTTTCGGCAGGGGAGCCACCGGGCGGGAATCGAGTCCATCCAGGTAAGTGATCGCCCTATGGGCTGCATCTTCCAAAAGTTTTTTCATGGGAACCTCCTAAGGGCAAATGCCGCTTCCATCGTGACCGGTGAAATTAAAAGCAGGCCATGCCACTTTCGCCTGCCAGGAAGTAGAAACCTTTGCCTCATCCAATCCGATTATAATGAATTAGATAATTGTGGTCAATAAAGATGGGTTATACAAATGGAATGCTCCCCATTAATGAAAAATCTCCTTGCGGGGATATAAATTAGGTGGGCCCGGCTGGAGTCGAACCAGCGACCAAGCGATTATGAGTCGCCTGCGCTAACCACTGCGCCACGGGCCCGTCGCCGAAATTATAGCATGACTAATGTCCACGGATGGCGTACAAGGCGAGAATTACCAGGTTTATGATCCATTGGCTGCCGATCATGGCAATGGTGAGGCCCCGCACGATGCGGGCGGCGAGCGGCTTCGCCAGGAAGGCCGGTTGTTTCTTTTCCGGCACTGCGTCGAGAATGGAGGGGAGCAGGAAAGGTGCGCAGAGAAGAGGTACAGCCACCGGAAGCAGGTACTGAAAATTCTTCACCGCCACGAAGTATGCCAGGAAGAGGGTCAAGGTGGCACACCATCCAAACAGGATCAGGTTAAGTCGCCGCCGTGATCCCCAGACTGAGCCGGCCAGCAGCGCGAGAAAAGCGAAATAAGCAAAGTAAGGCTTCATGTAGTGAAAGCCGAAATAGGTCAGCCAGGTTGGCAGGTTGCGGTCGTATTCACCGGTGGTGTCGACCGTGAATCCGCTCAGCACGCTCTCCTGACGGCGATTCCAGCTCCGCACTGCCACTTTGGCGATGTAGGGCGCCATCAGCGTGGGACTGGAAATAAGGAGGGCTGCCAGCATTGCCAGGATGAACAATCCCCTGCCAGACACAGCCTGCCCACGGAGGCTTTCTTCATGATGAAACCGGCCAGCAGGTACCCTGCCACTACCGGAGCAAAGAACGCGCCCGTCAATTTTATGGCTGCGGCAACGCCGCAAAACGCCGCCGCCGCATAGAAATAACGCCCAAAGCGCAGGTTATCTTTCTGCAAGGCGTAGATCGCCAGCACCACCAGCAGGACGATCAGCGCATCTGGTTTCCAAAAACGCACATTGAGCTTGACGATCCCGGGCACTGTTGCCAGGAAGACGAACATCCCCACCGAGAGGAGTAAATTTTTGTAGCGGGTGACCATGTACACGCACAACAGCAGCGTCAACAGCATGGGCAGCACGTTGACGAACTGCCGCAGCAGGAAAAGATTAAGCACCACCTGCGCGGCAAACTGCTGCCCAAAGATCAGGCGGGGGATCAATAACACTGCCGCCGAGACCGTAAAATACGGATAGCCGTACTGCCACGGCCATGCCTCCAGGACTGTATGCGCCACGCCAGACATCGTTGGAGCGAATACCATCCCATTGGTGACATCGGGGTAAAGGATATTTTCGTCTGCATGGATGATCGGGGCACCCATGTCATCCCGCAGGAGATTCCCGGGGATGAAGGCGGCGAAATAGACCAGCCCGAGGATCGCCATCACGATAAAAACCTTGCGCTGGACCGGCATCAAGGCGGCCCATTTGGAAGATAAGACGGAGCGGAGGGAAGGCCGGCGGCGATACTCCTCCGAGTAGGCAATACGGAAGATCAACCAGGTCTGCAAACAGAGCAGGCTAAGCCAGATGAATACAGGCCGCATTGGCTCGGGAAAGGCCAGGTAGGTCAGGAGGGTACATTCGCCAAAGAACACCGCCAGGATGAGCAAAAGTCCCTGAATGGGGAAAAGGCGTTGGCGGGAGGTTCCCCACAGGCGGTCCAGCCAGCCGGTCAGCCGCTCGGTCCACTGCGGCCTGGTCAGCAGCAGGATGATCCATGCCGCCAATGCGAGCAAGACAATGGCAAGTATCCCGGCCAGGACCCATTTCATGGTGGAATAATCGAAGGTGCCTCCCCGCCCGGCGGTGAAGGTCATCTGCAGGAGGCCGATCAGGACAAAGACACCCTCGATCCACGCTAATCCTGAATAAATAAGAATGTGCTTGAATTTCATCTTGCAGTTTTTCCCTTCCCGATCTCAACCCCGCCAAACAAAAACGGTCGGCATTCACGGTTAGCGATTGCACTAATCGGTAAGACCAACCGTTCCGGTGTTCCAGAGCGGGCGACCAGATTCGAACTGGCGATATCTTGCTTGGAAGGCAAGCGTTCTACCACTGAACTACGCCCGCGCAGGTTCCTATTCTACCGTGAGGCCAAGGACGGTCAACCCGTCACTTTGAATCCCGACAGGATCGTGTGGCCATACCCGTTTCCATTCATCCAAGCATCCGGAAGGCTTGGTCAAAGCAACCGAGCGAAACACCCGGTTGCTTCGCGATGAAGGTCGACCCTAACCGAAGGTAAAGGGATAGTCATATTTCGTTGCTGTGTTGAAATAACGCTTCTTGGAAAGTCAAAGTTAGAATAGCAGGTCACTTGGCTACAAAGGCGCGCAGCTCCGTGGCCTGTCCTGGTGCAGCCGCACAGCCAGATCCCGCCGACGCAGCCGGCAGGATGGGTCGCCGGCGGCTCTTTCCACCGCGATGAGGGCATCCAGCGCCTTCAACTGCATATCCAGGTCGAGCCCTTCGGTCGCCGGGGCGTTGCCGATGCGATCGATCCAGGCGTAGACCGACCCGACCGCGGCGGCGTTCCCCTGGATGAGGTCCTTCATGATCTGCGCTTTGGGATTCGTAAACGCCACGCCGCCCTGAATGCGTCCACTGGTGTGCGAAAAATGCTCCGAAAGGATCTGCGCGAGCCGCTCTTTCAGCCGGAACCACTGCTCGTCGGGGGCATCCGCGAAGGCTTTGGCTCCACCGCGCCCTTGCAATTGCTTCCAGGCACCTTCCTGCTTGACGATGCTGCCGCTCCAATCCCGGCAGATGAAGATCCACGGTCCGGAGGGCGTGAAGATGTAGACAGACGTGCCCGCATCAGCCGGGTCGCCGGCGATGCCGATGGACGTGTCGGGCAGGCTGGTGAAGTAGGATAATAAACTGCCGGTCTCGTTGCCCTTGCGTGACGGGAGGGCCAACTCCATGGGGGTCAGGGCAGCCCACCAGCGGTCTTGCAAATCCGATGAGAATTTCCGGCGCGAGCGGAACTGGGGCCGGTTGATGACGTCCTTCAGGTAGGTGCGTCCCGCCACCGCCAGCGTGACGATGAGGATCAGCACCAGGATGGTCCAATAGATGATGACGCAAGCCATCTCGCGAAAGTAGAAGGCAGCCAGGCAAAGCAGGATCAGCGAGAGCGGCACTGCCGCCGCCAGGATAAAGAAGACCCGCCTTTTCTTCTGCCATTCCGCCAGTTCTTTGTTGTACTTCTGCTGGAGTCCCACCTGGACGGCCCGGCCAAACTCGGTTTCCAACTGGGCCTGCAAAGAGAGAACCGTCCGGTAACCCGTCGCCAGATCAATCCATTTGCGGTCGATGATGTGCATGGGTCAAGTATACATTGTTATTTTCATCGTGCAGGCTTCATTGGGAAAAATGGACGATCCTTTTTTCGTATGCTGTGGTGAAATAACACTTCCTGCAAAAAATGTCCGAAGTTGTGTCCGAACATCAGTCGACGGCTGTGGCTCGCTGAAATTTCGGCGTATAATCGTTTTTGGAGAACCACCCATGAAAATCCTGCGCACACTTTCGCTGCTGACCCTCTTGGTGCTGATCGCCCTCCCGGCTGTCCACACCTCCGCCCAGGGACCGGCAGCCCTGGTGATGACCATGAGCGGGCCCATTTCCCCGGCCACCCTGGAATATCTGAAGCGGGGCATCCAGGAAGCGGAACGGGTGGACGCGCCTGTGCTCATCGTGCAACTTAATACGCCCGGCGGCGGTATCGATTTCGATGACCGAGATGGCCATTGCCATCCGCGCCAGCCGGGTGCCGGTGGCTGTCTACGTCAGCCCGCGGGTCCATGGCCGCCTCGGCCGGGGCGGTCATCACCATGTCGGCCCATGTAGCTGCCATGGCCCCCGAGACCATCATCGGCGCGGCCAGCCCGGTCGCCGCCGGTGGAACCGACCTGGGCACGACCGAGCAGGCCAAGATCAGCAATGCCATGGTGGCGCTGGTCACCACCTACACGGAACGGCGGGGAGAGACAGCCGTCACGCTGGCCAAGGACATGATCCTGTATGCCAAGGCCGTGACAAATTCGGAGGCCCTGCAAGCCGGGCTGATCGATTTCGTGGCGGTAGACGTGCCCGACCTGCTGGAAAAGATGGACGGTTTGACCGTGCAATTGGTCGACGGTACGGTCACGCTGCACACGGCCGGCCTGCCCGAACAACCCCTGCCGACCTCTTTTATCGAACAACTGCTGCAGTTACTGATAGACCCCAATATTGTCTTCCTGCTGCTGGCAATCGGGGTGCAAGCCCTGCTGATCGAACTGACCCATCCGGGGGCGTGGGTGCCAGCCTTCTTCGGGGTGGTCTGCCTGAGCCTGGCCGCCTACGGGCTGGGATTCCTGCCGGTGAACTGGTTCGGCATCATCTTCATCATTATGGCCTTCGTCCTCTTCATTGTGGATATCAAAGCACCCACGCACGGGGCCCTGACCGTGGCGGGGGTAGTTTCGTTCATTGTCGGGGCGCTGGTGCTGTTCAACTCACCTGGGACGCCGCAGTTCGAGCGCGTCTCGCTCCCGCTGGTGATCTTCGTGGGCGTGTTCATCGGCTCCATTTTCGGCGTCATCCTGACCTTCGCCCTGCGGGCGCAGCGCAGTCCGATCCTCTTCGGTCAGGAGGTCTGGAAGGGCCGCTCCGGCTTCGCCACCATGGACATCAACCCGACCGGGCAGGTGCAGACCAGCGGAGAACTGTGGTCGGCGGAACTGGCGGAGGGGTCGTCCAAGATCAAGAAGGGGGAGGAGATTATGGTGGTGGAGGCGAAGGGTCTGTGGCTGAAGGTGAAGAAAAAGGATTAAGAATAGTCCAAGACTAAACACGAAGTACACCAAGTTCCACAAAGGAAGAAACATAAAGCAGGTCGGTCCAACAAAACTGGACCGACCTCTTTTTGATTTATCGTATTTGCACGAAACACTAAGGATTTCTTTTATGTTCCTTCACCCTCTCCAGCAGCGGCGGGAGAGGATTCAGGTCACTGACGGGCATGAGCATGTTCTTCAAACGTGTGCGGTTAAACTGAAAGGTGCGCTTGCCCGGGTTGAGCAGCGAACTACGCTGTCGAAACTCCGCATGGGTGCTCCAGCCTGTCAGCACTATCTCCATGCCGTTGACCCGGATATTTCCCCAATCACCCGTCTGCAGGATGCACGCTTGCGGATGGACCGGGCTGTGTAAGCCCAGGCGGGCCGGCGGCCATTGGCCGGCGCGGACATAGGCCAGGCTGTAAAAATTCGCTTTCACCGAAATACGCTCGCGCGGCGGCAGTTCCACCTGCAGGCTGACGAACTCGCGCCGCTCGTCCAGGCCGCCCACCTCCACAATCAGCGCAGTCTCGGCTTCGCTCTTCATGGATAATTCTCCCAGGGAGATCCAGTTGGAGGGCCTGGACCAGGCGGCGGGGAGCGGCTGGATCAGGCAGGCCGAACCTCCACTCGCCAGGGCTTGCTGCACCTCTTTGCGGGTCCTCACGACCGTCCCCGTCACGAAGGCGAAGAGATACAGATCGTCCGGCTGAGGGCCATCCCCGGCCAGTTCGTCCAAGGGGATGAGGGCGGGGGCTTGCAACAACGCGGCGGGATTCTTGGCGAGCAGTTCGATCTGATCCGGGTGGGAGATGAAATAGGTTCTTAATCCACAACGATGACCGCCCAGGGATATATCGTACTGCCCGGAGGTTTGGAGAGGCGCCCTTTCCCGCACCGAAAAGGGGATGCCCTGCTGGTGGAGATAGCGCCGGAAAGCCAGTTCGGCTGCCACCTCCACAGACAGGCCGCGCAGGTGGATAAAGGATGCGGCCTGTGTATTCGAGTAGGAGTAGGCGAGGGAACGGCACGCGAAGGAAATGCCCGCCTCGCTCAGGTCGGGGGTGAAGGGCAGGCGCAGGAGGTCGGCGGGGTCAAGCACCGCGGTTCCCTGCTGCCAAACTCGTCACACAGTCGCTCACCATCATTCGACCCTGAACTGCAGGCAGTAATGATGGAAAGTGTTGCTGACCCAGGCGGAACCCAGTCCATAAGGAGCCAGGCGCTGGTTATCCTGCAGCCATAGTTTTTCGTCTTTGAGGGTGTAGACCTTGCCCAACTCGCGGCCCACGTCCCACGCCAGGGGATAGATCTTGCCGCCTTTCTTGACATTCTTGACGATGATGGTGAGGTAGGCTTTGGGTCGCAGGAGCGGTTTCAACCCGGCATAGATGTTCACCAGGCGGGAGAGGAAAACTTCGTAATCATCCAGGTTGCCCAGGTCGTGGGGGTCGTCGGAGTAGAACACATCCAATTCGGGGGCATCCCGGCGTTTCTTTTGCGTGGCAGCGCCGCGAGCGCGCAGCATGTCCCAGTAAGGCGGCGAGGTGAGGACGTAGTCGAAGGTCGGCAGGTTGAGTTCGACTGCTTTGGCCGCATCGCTGACCAGGACCTCGGCTTGCAGGGTCTCTGTCGCCGCGCCCAGGCAGGCGCGTTCTTCGTCAATCAGTTGGCGGGCGATGGCGGCATATTTGGGGTTCAACTCGATGCCGCAGGAATTCCTGCCAGCCCGCAGCGCGGCGATGAGGGTGGAACCAGTCCCCGCCATGGGGTCGAGCACCCGCTCGCCCGGGTGGGTGAAGAATTCGATAAACTCCTGCGCCATCGTCTCGGGAAATTTGGCCGGGTGGACCAGCACGCCTTTCTTGCGCGGCGGCGGGTTGTGGATGAACCAGGACTTCTGGAATTTGAGCCAGGTTTTCGGGTCGAGGTCGTTCAGTTTGTTTGGCATGGGCGGAAGCAGGTATCCTGTCAGGGAGTGGGGGTGCGTGAGGGTTTGAGCGTGCGGGTTGGTGTGGGCGTGGCGGTGGGGGGCGTATACGCTACCGAATAGACCAGCAGGTCTGAGAACGAGGCGGTGACGGTGGACTTCCCGCTGGCGTAGGCGAAGAATCCGATCGAGCCGCTGCGAAAGAGGGGGTCGCGAACGCTGAACTGGAAGTTGTCGTTCAGAAAAACGCGAAACTCATTGCCCGCCACCCACAAACTCAGGCGGATGTGCGCCGGCGCGCCGAGAGTGGCATCACCGCTGGGCACCCAGTTCTGGATGGGGTAGACCACTCCGTTGTGCTTGCGCTCCAGGCGCACCTCGCCGTTGCAGTTGACGGCGAAGCGGTAGTGGTTCTCGCCGGGGGCGGCCCGGAAGATCATCCCGTACTGGTCGGCGCCGCTGCACAGGCTGATATCGGCGGTGGCTTCGGCGTAGAAATCGCCCAGGTCCGGCTGGCTGCGCAGGCTAGCGATGGAAAGAGGTCCATGCCCGTCCACCGACAATACCAGTTGGTTGCGCACGACAATGGCGCCGGCGGCCGCAGAGGCGGAAATGTTCCACAGATCCGGGTCATCGAAGGTGTCCGCGAAGATGAGACTGCCGATGCCGGGATGGTATTCGGGGGTCGGCAAGATCTCCTGCGAAGGCAGTTGGACGGGCGTATTGGTAGCCGGGAACCAGCGGATGGTGGGAGTGGGTGTACCCGGCGGCAGGGTGGGGGTGGGCGAGGCTGTGGGAGTGGGGGATAAAGCGGAGCAGGAAGATAACAACAACATGGCAGCCGCAAGCGCCGGACCCATGATGACGCGCCAATGCAAACCCGCTTGCGATTTTCGAGGCGAATTCTGGCTTCCATTCGAGCGGGCGGATAAATTGGTGATTTTCATCAGGTGAAAAAGCCTAAGAACATCGCGGCAAGTTGTATTACAATCTAATCAAGAAACCGGTCAAGAACGCTTAGTTAGCATCATTCTACTTCGCATTGACGGTATTTGACAATTGAAAACCTTAAGGAGAAATTGATGAGCGAAAAAGCCGTCCTGGTTACCGGTGCAAGCGGCGAGATCGGTCAGGCGCTGATAAAGGACCTGGCCCAACAGGGTGGTTATCGCATTGTCACAGCCGACCTGGCCCAACTGCCCGAGTCGGTCAAGGCTTACTCCGCCGAACACATCCAGGGGGATCTGGTCAACAAGATCAAGATATTCTACGACTACGATTTTGACATTATTTTTCACCTGGCAGCCTCGCTTTCATCCAAGGCTGAAATCGCCACCGAAGAGGCCCATCGCATCAACGTGGAAGGGACGATGCAACTGCTCATGCTGGCGGCTTATAAATCCGAAAAGCGCGCCAGGGCGGTGAAATTCATCTTCCCCAGTTCCATCGCCGTCTACGGCTTTCCCACTGTGGAGGCCAAACAGGCCGCCGGCAAGGTGAAAGAGGACGAATGGAATACGCCTCACACCATGTACGGATGCAATAAACTGTATTGTGAAAAATTGGGATTGTATTACAGCCGCTATAACGGCCAGCGCCACCTGGACCCGGACCCGCCCGTCATGCTGGATTTCCGCGCCATCCGCTTCCCCGGACTCATCAGCGCCTTCACCCTCCCCAGCGGCGGGACGAGCGACTACGGACCGGATATGCTCCACTCGGCCGCCGAAGGCCGCCCCTATGCCTGTTTCGTGCGGGCCGATACGAAGATCTCCTTCATGGCCATGCCGGACGCCATTCAGGCATTGCTCAAACTGGCCCACGCCCCGCGGGCGAAACTGAGCCATTGTGTCTATAATATCGCCGCCTTCAGCCTGTCGGCGGGAGATTTCCGTCGGAGAGCGCTGCAAGCCTTCCCCAGCGCGCAGGTGAGCTTCAGACCCAACCCGCGCCGGCAGGGCATCGTCGACTCCTGGCCGGTGGATGTGGATGACAGCCTGGCCCGCTCCGAATGGGGCTGGGAGGCTGGTTATAGTGAAGAGAAGTTCTTTGAGGAGTATTTCATCCCCGAGATCCGCAAGCGCTACCGCCGGGCGGGGATGCGCACGAACGAGTAAGGAAGAACTCCTGCCGGGGGATTAGGGGAGCACGTTCAGGCTCTTGCCCACCCGCTCGAAGACGTCCAGGCCCTTGTCCAGGTCGTCCCTGGAATGGGCGGCGGAGATCATCACGCGGATGCGAGCCTTGCCCTGCGGGACGGTGGGGAAACCCAACGCCATTGCAAAAACTCCCAACTCGAAGAGTTCACGGCTGAACTGCTGCGCCAGCGGCGCTTCGCCCAGCATGACCGGCGTAATGGGGGTGGTGCTGAGACCGGTATCGAAGCCCAGGTCTTTCATCCCGGCCTTGAAATAGCGGGCGTTATCCCATAACTTATCCACCAATTCGGTGGAGGCCTCCAACAGGTCGACCGCGGCGATGCAGGCAGCCGCGTCTGCGGGGGTGACCGCGGAGGAGAACAGGAAGGGCCGCCCGCGCTGGCGCAGCCATTCGATGATGACGGCATTGCCTGCCACCACACCGCCGACCACCCCAAAAGCCTTCGACAGCGTACCCACTTCCACATCCACTTTGCCGTGCAGGCCGAAGTGGTCCACGATGCCGCGCCCGCCCTGGCCCAGCACGCCTTCGCCGTGAGCGTCGTCGACCATCAACAGGAGGTCATTTTTTTCGGCCACTTCGTAGATCTTGTGCAGCGGGGCCACGTCGCCATCCATGCTGAAGACGCCGTCGGTGATGATGAGGCCGCGCCGGTAATTGGACAGGTTCTCCTTGACGACCGCCGCCAGCGAAGCCGGGTCGCAGTGTTCGTAGGGGATGATCTTGGCCCCGGAGAGGCGGCAGCCATCGATGATGCTGGCATGGTTGAGCCGGTCCGAGAAGATGACGTCTTCCTTGCCCACCAGGGCCGGGATGGTGGCCAGGTTGGCGGTAAAGCCGCTCTGGAAGGTGATGGCTGCCTCCACGCCCTTGAAGGCCGCCAGACGCTTTTCCAATTCCAGATGCAGGCTGGTCGTCCCGGCGATGGTGCGGACGGCGGCGGGACCTACGCCCATCTCGTCGGCGGCTCTTTTGGCCGCGGCGATCAATTTGGGATGGCCCGCCAGGCCCAGGTAGTTGTTCGAACAGAAGTTGAGCACCTTGCGCCCATCCACGATCAGCCAGGCGCCCTGCGGCGAGCCGATGGTGCGGATGCGGTTATACAACCCTGCCGATTTGAGGCCTTCGATTTCCTGGGCGATCCAATCAATTTTGGACATGCAAGACTCCGGGGATTTGGATTTCAACCACTGCCAATATGGAAGATGGATGTTCGCTGTCGCAACTTTATTATAAGGCTATAGTCGTCGTGCGGGATGGAAAAGCGCCACCCTACCTGCTGCCTTCGTCTTCCGGCTTTTGAGCCTTGATTTCCGAGTCATCCTTTTCCGCCAGCAGACCCTGTTCGGCCAGCGCGGCCAGCACCTTCGCACCTGCCCCCGGCTTGACCACCGCGGCCGTGGGGCCGAGGCTTTCATCCAGGAAGCGCCCTGCCCGCGATTTGCGCAGTTCATCCAATACATCCGGGCTGCTCACCCGCAGGATGGTGTGGGTCTGCAAGCGCGCCTCGGTGCCTTTGGCCTCCCAGCGCTGGATGGAGGCCGCCACCGGAGGCGGGATCGGGGCGGCGGCAAACTTGCGCAATAACGGCAGCAATTGGCCTACCTTCAGTCCCTGCTCCCGGGCGCGCAGCAATGCCGAAGGATTGATGTGATAGCGGTATTCGTCTTCCTTTTCGTCGCCCCAGTCACAGAAACGGGCGATCTGGTATCGGGCTGCCCGCGGCAACAGGCGGGGTACGTCCACCCGCCCCTGCGAGGTGACGTGGAGTTTATCATTCTCCGTATTGGCGATGCGGAACTCGTCCTTCGGCAGCCGAAAGGCGCTGGGGGCCATGCCTTTTTCCGGGTAAGCCAGGTCCACCATGCCAAGCCAGAAGAGCGGCCCGGAAATAAGATAGCGCACCATCGCACCATCCACCTCGTCCCAGGAGGTGAAGCCGCGCAGGAAGGTCGAATCGGAAATACGCTTGATGAACCACGAGTCGTAGTTCCCGGCAGGGCGCTGGAAGTCGGCGTACTTTTCCTTGATCAGGCGGACAAAAGCGTTCATGCTCCACCACTCCCCTGCGGGAATGGCGGCAAGCAGGTCGAGCACGAATTTGCGGGCTGCCAGCGGCTGGTTGGTCCATTCGCCCTCGAAGGCCAGACCGGGCACCTGCCGCAGTTCATTGAAGGTTTCTGACTCGGTCCAACTGCGCACGAGCATGGAAAGGGCCTCGCGGCGGGGCATGGCCAGGAAATTACGGACGGGGTCCAACTGGGGCGCGGAGTCGCTGATCAAATTGGCCGCCGACAGGAATTCCCGCAGGATATATTCAGGGATGGTCAGTGTCGTCGTTGGCGGAAGGGAGTCCCACCCCAGCCGCAAGGCTGCCAGCAATGTGCAGGCATCGTCGAGGATGCGGTCGGTGGAGAGGCTTACCTCGGCCCGTTCGATGGGGGTGGCGGGCCGCCCGAGTGGTTCGGCCCCCGCCTCGATGAGGGTAGGACCGGTCTTTCCCGCCGATGCCTTGACCGGGGGAGGCGGCTCTTCCTCTTGCGTAGTAACTTCCTGGCTTTTCTCGAGCGGGATGAGCGGGATCAAGTCTTCGGGGATGTAGGCGAATTCCTGCAGACCTGCGGGGGTGTCAAAGAAAGCCCGCGCCAGAAAGGCCCGGTAGAACAGCGTCTCCGCGGCGGAGACCGGGGTAAGGAAAACCTGGTCCCGGTCGCGGCGGGCTGCGCCGATCTCGCGCACCTCGCCGAAGCGGCGGGCAAAGACGGCCCAGGGGATCCTTCCATCGGCCTGCACCAGCGCCGTGATGGCTGCCTGCGCATCCGCCGGGAGGGTCTCCACCACTTCAGCGACCAGCGTTTCCACCAGCAGGGCTGCCACCAATTCTTTCATCGCTTCATCGAGGTCGGGGGACTTCAACTCAACACCCCACAGCCCCGCGACGATGCGAAGGTGGCCGATATCACGATTCAAAAGGGAATGGAATAGGTCGGGCATTATTCTCTCATGAATTGGAGCGCACCCGGCTGGACCTGGATGGTCAACTGGCGGATGTCGGTGCCGAAGCCGGAATAGATCTCGCCGTCACAGTGGACGTACAGCGACTGCTTGCTTTGAACGGTCATCTTGCGGCAGGTGCCCATGCGCACCACTTTGAAGCGCCCGTGCGTGCCGTTCATCACTTCCGGAACCAGCCGCAGCATCATCAGGCGGGAGATCTTGCGGATGGTGACATAGTTGAGCAGACCGTCATCATATTTCGCTTCCGGGGTGATCATGAACCCACCGCCCTCGCGGGACCGTTCCCGAGGGCCAGCAGGAGGGTATGCTGGTCCCAGGATTCCTGGTCGGTCTCCACATGCATGTCGAGGATGTCGAAGTTGCGGAAGATGGTGCGGATCAGTGCAACGAAATACATCATAAACCCGTGGATGCGAGTGATCTGGCGGGTATGCAAGTTGACGACCGCATCGAAGCCGATGCCGATGGTATTGTCGAAGTATTCCAGCCGCCCATGCTCGTCACAGACGGAGCCAACATCGAGGGTGTGAGGCGAGCCGTGGAAGGCGGACCTTAACGCCAGCGCCGGCTCGGAGGGGACGCCCAGGATGTGGGCAAAATCGTTGCCCGACCCCAGCGGGATGATGCCAAAGGCGGGTCGCTTTTCGGGCAGCACCTGCATCAGCCCATTGACCACCTCATGGACGGTGCCGTCGCCGCCCAGCGCCATGACCAGGTCGAAGCCCTGTTCCGCCGCGTGGCGGGCCAGTTCGATGGCATGGCCGGGATATTCCGTGCTGGACCATTCGGCATTGTATTCGGCCAGCAGCGGGCGCAGGTCGGCCGCGTCCCGCAGGGAGCGACCGTGGTTGGCAAAGGGGTTCAGGATCAACTTAATTTTATGCGGCATGAAGTGATCTCCAAGGGTCCGTGGATTTTTCCATCAGCATGAATGGGAGAAACAGAGGGATTGTAACCGCCCTGGTTAATTCTATGTTATTTATTTTCGGGCAAGTCCGGTAAAGCACCGGTCTGGGCGCGGGCGGGCAGGAAGGCGCCGCGGGCGTGTTTCTTGGCAGTGTAGAGGGCCTCATCGGCGGCACGCAGAAGACCGGGGGCCGTGGTGGCGTGCTTGGGAAAGAGGGCGATCCCGCCGGAGACGCCGATCGAGGTCGTCTGTCCGTCCGGCAGGAGGATGGCCAGAGCGCGCACGCACTCCTGCAATTTGTTGGAGACGTGGATGGCCTGCGGCAGGTCGGTATCCGGCAGGACCAGGGTCATTTCATCGCCGCCAAAGCGGGCCAGGAAATCGGTCGAGCGCAGGGCCTGGATCAAGGCCGAAGCCAGTTGACGCAGGACGTAGTCACCGGTTTCATGACCGTAGGTATCATTGACGATCTTGAACCCATCCAGGTCGAGCATGACCACGCTGAATGGACGACCCGACAACCTGGACTGGGAGATGGCCTCGTCCAATCGTTCGTCGAGGGCGCGGCGGTTCGGCAGGCTGGTGAGCACATCCCGGCGAGCCTGGTCGTTGACCACCTGGTGCAGGCGTGCATTCAGGATGGCAATGGCGGCCTGGTCTGCCAGCAAGGTCAGCAGGCGGATCTCGGAGAGGGAGAACTCGCCCACGTGGGAGCGGACCAGGTTCATCACCCCCACCACCAGGCCATTCATCAGCAGAGGGATGCCGATGATGGAACCAGCGCGGGGTTTGGGGGCGTTGACGAAGAGAGGATGGTTTTCCATATCCTCGATGATGACCATTTGCTTTTGCAGGGCAACCGTTTTCGTCAGCCCATCGGGTCGAGGGATGGAAAGTTGCCTGTCCTTGACTTCCTTTTCATCCAGCGAAGCGCCGAATGTAAGTTTGTCATCCTCGTACAGGTGGATGTGGGCTTCGTGCGCATCCTTGACCAAATGCAAGGCTTCACTGACCACGGCATCCAGGACGGATTTCAGGTCCAGGTTGGAGGTCAGGTTGAAGGTGATGCGTTTGAGCGCGTCCAGTTCCGCCGCCTGCCGTTCGATGATCATCAATAAATTGCCGTGATCGGCAAACGTTTCGATCAGCAAGGTCAGGAAATTGCTGTCCTGGATAGTAGTAGCATCCATCCCGGATATGAGCGAGCTGATCATATCCAGGATCCGACCCTGTTCATCGACCGGGAGGTTGCTATTTTCGAGGCGATGGCGCGCCTCACGAAGCACATCGGGCTGGCTTTTCACTACTCCCTTTCAGAAAAATTGTTAAAATGACCAAGTTAATTAATTATTTTATACTATGATATGCATTTATGCATGGTTTTGTAAGGTTTTCGAAAAGTGAGCGGCTTTAATCATGGAAAAAGGGGGCAGCAACAACGATAAATGCGCCTGATCGCGTAAAAGTTCCTGAGGTTGTATAATAAGCATATTCCTACCGAGGAGAATCCATGTCAACAACCACAACAGCACTACCGCGACGGGCCACGCCGCTGCGACCTCGCCGCCGCGCCATCATCGTCGGCGCCTCCAGCGGGATTGGGGCGGCACTGGCAAAGCAACTGGCAGGAGAGGGATACACGCTGGCCCTGCTCTCCCGTAGATCCGATATGCTGAATGCACTCTGTGCTGAGATCAACGCATCTGCCCGCGAAACCCGCGCCGTTCCTTACATTCACGACGTGGCCGACCTCGACACCGTCCCCGACCTGCTGCAAAAGATCGTCAGCGACCTGGGCGGGCTGGACCTGTTCGTCTACAATGCCGGCATCTCCATCCCTTCCGGCATGAAACACTTCGAGTTCGAGAAGGACATGCAAGTGACACGGGTGAACTACCTGGGCGCGCTGGCCTGGCTGAACCCGGTGGCTTCGCTCTTTCATCATCTTCAGGCCGGTCAGATCGTCGGCATCTCCTCCGTGGCGGGCGAACGCGGGCGGGTGGGGAACCCCTCGTACAATGCCTCCAAGGCGGCCCTGACCACTTACCTGGAATCCCTGCGCAACCGTCTCACCCGCCGGGGTGTGCATGTGCTGACGGTCAAACCCGGCTACGTCTTGACCGAGATGACCGCGGCGCTAAAACATCCCCTCTTCGCCATCCCCGCCGAGCGGGCCGCCAGAGATATTTCCAGGGCCATCCGCAAACGCAAACAGGAGATCTACACGGCTCCCATCTGGCGGCTGGTCATGCTGGTCATCCGCAACATCCCTTCGATCATCTTCCGGCGGATGTCCTTCTAAAGGCGGGCAAGGATCCGTCACTCTCTTTACAAACCATCTGGCAACCACAACACTATGAGTATAAAACTTCCTACAAATCGATACGCCAACCTAGAAAATTTCGGGCATTCCTTGAGCGCCGCCTCTTATGTGTACCGTCCCGGCAACGCCGAAGAGATTTCTGTCATCCTTAAATTCGCGCGGGAGAACGGCCTGACCGTGACCGTGCGCGGCGCCGGTCGCAGCTACAACGATGCCGCTCTCAACGGCGGCGGGATCGTGCTGGACATGAAACGCTTTGACCACATCCTCGAGTGGGACCCGGCCTCCGGCCTGGTCAAGGCGGAACCGGGTGTATGCCTGCGCCAGTTGTGGCAGCATACCCTGGCAGATGGATGGTGGCCCCCGGTGGTTTCGGGAACCATGACCACCACCCTGGGTGGCTGCCTGGCGGTCAACATCCACGGCAAGAACAATTTTCGCATGGGCCCCATCGGCGAGCATGTGGTCGAATTCACCGCCCTGCTGCCCACCGGCGCGGAAGTGACCTGCTCACCCGGTCATAACGGCGACCTGTTCCGCGCCATGATCAGCGGCCTGGGCATGCTGGGTGTCTTCACCAGTGTGACCCTGCAAATGAAAAAGGTATATTCCGGCCTGCTGAATGTGCACGCCTGGCCGGTCCGGGACTTGCGCACGCACCTGGATTGCATCCTGGAATCCGCCCCGGCGCATAATTACACCGTCGGCTGGCTGGATGCGACCGCCCGCGGAAAAAGCCTGGGCAGGGGCCAACTGCACACCGCCGACTATCTCGAGGAAGGCGATGACCGGGATGCACAACGTACTCTGAAAGTGGAATACCAGACTTTGCCGGACAAGTTCTTCGGATCTGGTTCCCAAATCCATCCTGCATTATTTCATGGCGCCATTCGCGACAAACCCGGGTTGGTCGGCCGTAAGTACGGCCAAGTACGTGGCGGGGCTGCGGAAAGCCGAGTTCCGCCAGTCGCATGCCGCCTTCCACTTTTTGCTCGACTACGTTCCCGATTGGGAGTTGGCGTACGGCCGCGGCGGGTTGATCCAGTACCAGTCCTTCCTGCCCAGGGAGACCGCCCTGGCTGCCTGGACCGAGATGCTGGCGCTTTCAGTGCGGCGCGGGCTGCCATCCTACCTGGGCGTGACCAAGCGCCATCGCCCGGATAATTTCCTGCTCACTCATTCGGTGGACGGATTCTCGCTGGCGCTGGATTTCAAGGTGACCAATGCGAATCGCAGCCGCCTCGCCGCCATGCTGCAGGATTTCGACCGCATTGTGGTGGATGCGGGCGGGCGTTTTTACTTCGCCAAGAACAGCGAGACGACCGCCGAGACGGCCCGCCGCTTCCTGGGCCAGGAGACCATCGATAAATTCCGCGCCCTCAAGAAACGCTGCGACCCGCATAACGTTTTGGAATCGGATCTCTATCGACGGATCTTTACAGAATAATTGACATTTTCGGATAAAGTCTGTACACTATTATCAGATTTAATTATGCACTCATGAGGAGGAAGAATGGCTGCACAATTTCAATTCGTCATGCGCTCGGGACCAACAATTGATAAAGTTTTTCCTCTGGATGGACAAGAGGTCTCCATTGGGCGCGAAAACGTCAACACGGTTGCCATCAATGACGTGGAAGTCTCGCGCCGCCATGCGCGCATGGAACTGCGCGGAACCGCCTATGTGATCCAGGACCTGGGCTCCACCAACGGGACGTTCGTCAACGGTCAACGGGTGGTGGGAACGCAGGTCTTGAATGCGGGCGACACGGTCTCGCTGGGCGAAGGCATCGTGCTGACGTATGAAGCAGTTTCCGATCCCAATGCCACCATGATGTCCGCCAAGGCCTCCAAACCGGTGGCTCCCGCGCCGGCTGCCACGGCGGTGGCTCCTACACCGTTCCAACCGGCCGCGGCGTCTGTCCCGCCAGTCTACTCCGGCCAGGTACCCTCAGGCCCTGAACCTGTGACGCCTGTAAAAGGCAAGAAGAAATTCCCCGTCTGGCTGATCATTGTGATCCTGGCGCTGGTGATCATCTGCGGTTGTATCGGTATCTTTTTCGTCATCGACCAGTTCAACTGGTGGTGCTCGGTGGTGCCCTTCCTGGTGCCCATGCTGGGCGGCACCTGCGGGTAGTACCCCATCGGCAACTCTTCTTGAATGACATAAAAAGCCTGACCCGCTTGCACAAGCCTGTGCAGACCGGGTCGGGCTTTTTTCGACAAACGCCACCGCTCTACGCCTGATAGTGTAAAATATCTCCAATGGACGAATCCGCTCTCATCACCGCTGCACAACATGGCGATCTGGATGCCTTCAACACCCTCGTGCTGGCCCAGCAGGATGTGGTCTACAACACCGCCCTGCGCATCCTCAACGACGAAGAACTTGCCGCCGATGCCGCCCAGGAAGCGTTCATTTCTGCATTCCGGGCGTTGAATTCGTACCGGGGCGGGTCCTTCAGGGCCTGGCTGCTGCGAATGGTCACCAACGCCTGTTACGATGAACTGCGGCGGAAAAAACGCCGTCCCACCACGCCGCTCGAACCGGAGGGGGAGGATGGCGAGGAGATGGAAAGCCCGCGCTGGCTGACCGACCCGGGCGACTCGCCCGAGCAGCAAATGGACCGGGCCGAATTGGAGCACGCCATCCAGCACTGTTTGGATAACCTGCCGACCGCCTTCAAGGAAGTGGTGGTGCTGGCAGACATCCAGGGCCTGGATTACAGCGAAGTTGCCACGGCGGTGAAAACTCCCATCGGGACGATCCGCTCCCGCCTGGCGCGCGCCCGCCTGAGGCTACGCGAATGCCTGCAGGGGTTCCGGGAACTTTTACCGGTTGCCTTCCGTCTGGAAGAGGAAAGCAACCTATGAAAACACCTTCCTTTCGCGATATGGAACTAATTTCGGCTTATCTGGACGGGCAACTGTCCCAGAGCCAGAAAACGCGCCTGGAAGCCCGTCTCGCGACCGACCCGTCCCTCGCCGCTGCCCTGATAGAGTTGGGGCAAATGAAAAGCCTGCTGCGGCAGGTACCTCACTACAAGGCTCCTCGTAATTTCACCCTCACTCCCAAAATGGCCGGAATTCGCCCACCGGTGCCGCGGGTGGTGCCGGCGCTATCCTGGGCTTCTGTCATGGCGATGATGCTCTTCGTCTGCACCCTGACATTCAACTTCCTGAACGTGGGACCGCTCGCCACTCTGGCGCCGAAGGCTCTCGGCAGCGGTGGCGGTCCCGCTGGTGCCACCATGGCACCAGTGGAGGCGGCGCCAATGGCTACCGAAGCTCCGATGCTGGCGCCGTCCTTGCCTACCTTTGCGCCCAGTCCCACGGAGGAACCCAGCCCCACAGAATCGCCCAGTCCCACCGTGACTCCCATGGATACCATGGCGTTCATGACACAAAACGGGACTCAGTTAACCGGCACACATACGCCTTCGTGGAATGATCCCACGCCAACGGATGAGCCCACCTCCACGAGAGTAACCCCTACGGCAACGCGTGAACCACCCACTCCGACGCGGGAAGGCAGCCACTTCCACTCCTGCGGGATCTGCGGATCAATTTGATACCCGCTTGATGGAACCGCCCCAGGAACCTCAACCCCAGGCCGGACAGTTCAGCCCGTGGCTTTACGTCTGGGCAGGGCTGGCAGTGGTACTGGTGGGCGCCGCCCTGCTCATCCGCTGGTTGAGCCGGCTGGCTTTTGAAAAACGACTGCGCCGCCGGTAAGATCGAGCAGTTCCATTCAGCATAAACCATTCCCGCCCCCGGAATATCAACCGGCGGCGGGATTTTTTTCGCCTCCATGTTAGAATCAATCAGGAGGTGCCTATGACCACCATTGCGCCCGTCCGTCCTTCGCCCATCGCCGGAGCCTGGTATGAGGGGAATCCCGCGGCTCTCGCCCAGGCGGTGGACATGTATCTCGACCAGGCCGAACTGCCCGAACTGCAGGGTCAGGTGATCGCTCTCATCGCGCCGCATGCCGGGTACGTATATTCCGGTCCGGTGGCGGGGTATGCGTTTGCGGCGGTGCGCGGCAGCCATCCGGACCTGGTGGCGGTCATTTCCCCCATGCACCAGCCTTATGACGAACCCTTGATGACCACCGCCCATGACGCGTATGGCACCCCCCTCGGCTCAGTCGCGGTGGATGTCGAGGCAGTGGCGGCCCTGGATGCAAACCTGCAGGAAAGGTTGGGCTACGGTCTCTCCAAGGTGGCCTATGACCAGGAACACTCCCTCGAGATAGAACTGCCCTTCCTCCAGTGCGCTCTGGAAGGGGATTTCAAATTGCTACCCGTGATGGTCCACACGCAATCGGCCAATGTAGCCCAACAAGTGGGGCTGGCCCTGGCGGAAGTGTTGGCCGGCAAGAATGCCCTGCTGGTGGCATCCACTGACCTCTCCCACTATTATCCTCAGAATATCGCCGTGGAATATGATACCGAGATGCTCCGGCGGATCGAATCCTTTTCACCCGAACAGGTCATTGTGGCCGAAAGAGAACGCAAGGGCTATGCCTGCGGCCTGGGCGCGCTGGCAGCGGTATTGTGGGCCGCCAAAGCGCTGGGCGGCGAAACGGTCAAGGTACTGCGGCATGCCACTTCCGGCGACGTGACCGGCAAATATTCTGCAGTGGTAGGTTATGGCGCTGCCGCCATCCTGCGAAACACAAATCCCTGAACAAATATCAGGTCAACTACGCGCCGGGATGATCAGTTGGGTCGTCCCGGCGTTATAATCTACCCGATGACCATCTATGCGCGTGTTGCGGTGCATGTGCCCTCCGTCGGCGGGGTGTTCGACTATTCCCTCCCGCCAGACTGGGAGGGGATCGCCGGACCGGGCCACCTGATCACCGTCCCCTTCGGCAAGCAGACCGTCCAGGGGCTGATCCTGGAACTCATGGCCGAGCCTGCCGTCGCGCAGGTGAAGCCCGCCATCGACCTGCTCGACCCGCGGCCGGTCCTGACCCCGGCGCAGATCGCCCTGGCGCATTGGCTGGCGCATGAGACCCTCTCACCGTTGGCGGCTTGCATCGGACTGATGCTGCCGCCGGGCCTGACCCAGCAGGCGGATGTGCTCTATCAGATCGTCGAGAACGGGCCTCGCACCATCGACGGCAAGCCGCTTTCCCCCACCCAGCGCAACCTGGTGGCCCTGCTGGAACAGCGCGGACCCCTGCGCGGCCGCCAGATCGACCGCCATCTCAGCAAGGTCGACTGGCGCACACCTGCCGGGTGGCTTGCCCGGCGCGGCATTCTTGCCTACCAGTCCATCCTGCCGCCTGCCTCCGTCCGGCCAAAATTCGTCCGCACGGCCCAACTGGCGGTCCCGCCTGCACAGGCCGAAGCGGTCATGCCGGGTCTGGGGAAAACCGAGCAAACGCGGCAGCGACGCCAGGCGGCCCTGCGCTTCCTGATGCGCGAACCGCAGGATGTGGACGTAGCCTGGATCTACGCGGAGTCCGGCTGTACCCTGGCCGACCTGCAAGACCTGGCGGAAAAAGACCTGATCCTCCTGCGCGAGACGGAGATCTGGCGGGACCCGCTCCAGAAGCGGAGCGGGGAGCAGCCGCCCGAGGATGCCATTCCCACCGACCTGACCTCCGCCCAGCAGACCGCCTGGGAGGAGTTGGCGGCGGCATTCCAGGATGGAAACACCCAGCCTTATCTCCTTCACGGAGTGACCGGTTCGGGCAAGACCGAGATCTACATCCGCGCCACGCAGGAAGCCATCCGCCGCGGGCGGCAGGCGCTCATCCTGGTGCCGGAGATAGCCCTCACCCCCCAGACGGTGCAGCGATTCTTGAGGCGCTTCCCCGGCGAGGTGGGGCTGCTGCATTCGCGCCTCTCAGAGGGCGAGCGCTACGATACATGGCGGCGCGCCCGGCTGGGATTGCTCAAGGTCATCATCGGTCCGCGCTCGGCGCTTTTTGCACCGCTGCCGAACATCGGCTTCATTGCCGTGGACGAATGCCATGACGGGTCGTATTACCAATCCGAGCCGCCTTTTTACTCGGCCGTCAGCGCAGCCATGGAATATGCCCGCCTGTGCGGGGCCGTGTGCGTGCTTGGTTCGGCCACGCCGCCGCTGGTTCTTTACCACCAGGCCTCCCATCCCGCCGCCAGAAGCAGGAAAATCACCATGTTGTCACTGCCGGAGCGGATCGAGCGCAGGAGCATCCCGCCGGTGCAGGTGGTGGACATGCGCGAGGAGTTGAAGGCCGGGCGGCGGGCCATTTTTAGCCAGCCCCTGCTGGATTGCCTGGATGAAGTCTTGCAGAAAAACCAGCAGGCCATCCTGTTCCTCAACCGGCGCGGCACCTCCACCTACGTGTTTTGCCGCTCCTGCGGGCGCACGCTCAAATGTCCCCGCTGCGACACGCCCCTGACCCTGCATATGGAAAAGATGAACGGGCAGGCCGACCATTCCGCCGCGTTGACCTGCCACCACTGCGGCTACGCCCGCCAGATGCCAAAAAAATGCCCGCAGTGCGGCAGCGACCAGATCGGCGCATACGGGCTGGGCAGCGAGAAGGTGGAAGCCGAATTGCAAGCGCTTTTCCCCTCCGCCCGCACGCTGCGATGGGACCACGAGACCACCCGCAAGAAGGACGCCCACGAGATCATCCTGGGCCACTTCACCGCTCACCGGGCGGATGTGCTGGTGGGCACGCAGATGTTAGCGAAAGGTATGGACCTGCCGCTGGTGACACTGGTGGGCATCGTCATGGCCGATGTGGGCCTGAACTTGCCGGACCCCTTCGCCGCCGAGCGCACCTTCGACGTGCTCACGCAGGTGGCCGGGCGAGCCGGGCGTTCATCCCGCGGCGGACGGGTGGTGCTGCAAACCTTCCAGCCGGAGCATTATGTCATCCAGGCAGCCGCCGGGCATGACTATGCTTCCTTCTATTCGCAGGAATTGGTATACCGCCGGCTCTTGAACTATCCCCCCTTCACCCGCCTGGTGCGGCTGGAATACCGTCATCTCGCGGCTGCCAGGGCCGAAGCCGAGGCCGTTGCGCTGGCTGCCCGGCTGGCGGCGGAAATCCAGGCCGAGCGCCGCACCGAGACGAACTTGATCGGTCCCATTCCCTGCTTCTTCAGCCGCCTGAACGGGTTGTTCCGCTGGCAGATCATCGTGCGCGGGCCTGACCCGGCCGGTCTGCTGCGGGGCAAGAACCTGTCCGACTGGCGGGTGGAAGTGGACCCAATCTCATTGTTGTAATAAAGCATCGCTGCATTAACGAGCAGGGGCGACCTTTATGGTCGCCCCTGCTTTTTGTTGCCGGAGTGCTTAACTCCCAGATTTTTTTATTCCTGCACCGCATACAGGGTTCCATTCAGCCCGCCGAAGTAGACCACGCCCCCGTCCACCACAGCCGCGCCGACGATGCCATTCTCGACTGTCAGACTCCACAACTGCTCACCGGTGGCAGCATCGACCGCGTAGAAGCCGCCGGAAACGCCCATGTTGTAACTGCCCATATAAATGACCCCGTCTGCATGGGTGGGCGTGCACCAGGCATAGCCGGAAGTCGGGAAGGTCCATTTCTGTTCACCCGTCGAAGCCGAGAGGGCGTAGAGCATGGCTGCATCCGAGCTGCCAATGTAGAGCGAATCATCGACGATGACCGGCGATGAATCCACCCACGAATGGCCCACGGAGAATATCCAGCCCAGTTCGCCGGTGGCGGCATCCCAGGCGTGGACCTCATAGGTGCCGCGTCCGCCGCAGTACACGAGTCCGTTCGCCGCCGCGGGGGAGGGGATATCGCAGCCGGGTTGATTCCAAACCTCGGCCCCCGTCTTCGCATCCAGGGCATGCAGCAGACCGGACCCTTCGCCAATGTAAACTATCCCATCAGAGACCGCCGCGGTAGAACGGACCCGCCCGGATGTCTCGAACTTCCACACCTGCGTGCCGGTGGAGGCATCGAAGGCGAAGACACCTTTATCGCCGCTGCCGATGTAGACTGTCCCATCCATCACGGTGGGCGAGGATTGGGAATAGTCATAGCCGCTGCCCACGTCGAAGGGACCGCCTTCACGCATGTTGGCCGGGCCGGTGGAGGCCTGCCACTTCTCCACGCCGGTCAGCGCGTCGAGCGCATGCAGGATGCCGTCATCGCTGGAGACGTAGACCACACCATCCGCTACTGCGGGTCGTGAGCGGATCACCCCGCCGGTCTTGACCGTCCAGACGGCCTGGTGCGTCTTCACATCCACCGCGTAGACCGAAAAATCATCCGAGCCGAAGTAGACGATCCCGTTGCTGATGACCGGCGAAGACCAGATGGAATTGCCAGCCTGGAAGGTCCACAGGGTCGTCCCGGGCGCGGTCGCGGGGGTGGGGCTGGGAGCAACCGTGGGCGTGAGGGTGGGGGTCGGGGTCGAGGTCGCCTTGGGGGCGCAGGCGCTCAGGGCGGCTGCTAAGAGGACGAGAACGAGGCGTTTCATGGCATCTTCCTTTCGAATTTGGTTGGTATGCCTGTATTATGACCGCCGGGAAGGAGAATGTCATCACTCTGACGGTGGTATTGGGGTGGTATTTATTCCGCGGCCGGGATTACCAATGGGGTGTCAGCGGGTGAACTAATTGGGAGTAAAATTGTCCCAATTTATCAAACATTCCATTTACCGGTAAAGGAGATGAAATGGACAGACCCCTTCTTCCCGATTATGTCACGAGCTACCTGGATCAACTGGTGCCGGAACGCCCGCCGGAAATGCAGACGATGGAGGCGCATGCCAGGAAGATCCACTTTCCCATCATCGGTCCGGCTTCGGGCTATGCCTGTTACCAGATCGCCCGCATGACCGGCGCCAGGCGCATCTTCGAGATGGGCTCGGGCTACGGCTATTCCACCGCCTGGTTCGCCCGCGCCGTGGCCGAAAATGGCGGCGGGGAAGTCTTTCATGTGGTGTGGGACGAGCAGTTGTCGCAGCAGGCCAAACAGCACCTGAGCGCCCTCGGCTATGACTGGATGATCCACTACCAGGTCGGGGAGGCGGTGCAGACCCTGCGGGAAACAGAAGGACCCTTCGACCTGATCTTCAACGACATCGATAAAGAAGGTTACGCCGACTCGCTGCCGGTCATCGCCGAGAAACTCCGCCGCGGCGGCGTGCTGATCGTGGACAATATGCTCTGGCACGGGCGGGTGCTCGACCCGCAGGACAAATCTCCCGAGACGCTCAGCATCCGTCGGTTGACGGATATGCTCACCCGCAGCCCGGAGTGGATCGTCTCGCTGCTGCCCGTCCGCGACGGGGTTGTGGTGGCGTATAAGAAGTAAGCGCACAGGGTGAAATTTGCTATAATAAGAGCAGGATGTCTGCTATAGGGATTCGAGTTCCGCGTAAACAACTTTCTGAATTTTGCCAGAGGAACCACATCCGACGGATGGCTTTCTTTGGCTCGGTTCTGCGCGCGGATTTTCGGCCTGACAGTGACATCGACGTCCTGGTGGAATTTGAAGCGGGGCATATACCGGGGCTGGCATTTTTCAGCATGCAAGATGAACTCTCCAAAATTCTTGGGCGTCCGGTGGACCTGGTGACGCCAAAATTCCTGAGCCCATATTTTCGCGATGAAGTCCTTCAAGATGCCAGGGTCCAGTATGCTCGATCCTAAAGATCATACCCGGCTGAGGCACATGCTGGATTATTCCCGCGAGGCGTTGGCTTTGGTCAAGGGCAAATCCAGAACCGATCTCGATCAGGATCGTATACTTAATCTGGCGGTAGTCCGGTTGGTCGAGATCATTGGTGAAGCGGCAAACCGGGTTACTGACGATACCCAGGGTGCATATCCTCAAGTCCCCTGGCTTCAAATTGTCGGGTTGCGTAACCGCCTGATTCATGGCTACGACTCGGTCGACTTTGATATCCTTTGGAAGGTATTGAGCGAAGAGTTGCCTATCCTCGTCGCCGCTTTGGAAAAAATCGTTTAGCAAAATTTTCTCCCGGGAGGCTCACAATGCAATCATTTTCACGCGGTTGGTCGTTCCTTAAAGAGGCCTGGCGCATGGCCATCAAGGACAGGGACCTGATCAAACCATCCATCTACTCCCTGTTCGCCGGATTCTTCGTCTCGATCATTTTCCTCATCCCCATCATCGCCTCGGTCTTCATCTTCGGTGAAGAGACTCTGGTAGGGAGGGTGATCATCTTCGTCTTCGGGGCGGTGCTGGTCTTCGCCCAGTACACGGTCGGGTATATCTTCTCGTCCATGACCATCTACCTGATCTACGGCTTCCTGGCCGAAGGCGACGGGGTCATGTCGAAGGCGTGGGAGATCGTCAAGAAGCGCTGGCTGAACATCATCAGCCTGGCGGCGGCGTCCACCGGGGTGAGCCTGCTGAGGAGCGCCATACGAGGCAAGGGCAATTCGGGCGGGCGCAATATGGCCTCCGGTCTGATCGACACGGTCTGGACCGAAGCGGCCTTCCTGATCCTGCCGGCCATGGTCATCGAGGGGATGAACCTGAAGGACGGTCTCAAGCGGGCGGGCAGCATCGTCAAGAATAACCTGCTGCTGGTGGGCCTCAGCACCGTGGGAGTCAGGGCGGTCAACGGGCTGCTGGGCTTCCTGCTCGGCGCAGTGGGGATCGCGCTGGGGTTTGGGGTGGGGTTCGGGCTGATCTCCCTGACGAGCAGCAGCACCCTGGCGACCTTTGGCCTGATCAGCGGGATCGGGCTGGGCGTGATCGTGGCGGGCATCTTCATCATGGCAGCCACGGTGATCACCTCGTACACGTCCACCGCTTACCACACCTGCCTGTACCTGTGGGCGAGGGATGTGGAGAAGGCGCAGGCTTCGGGCAACCCGGTGGAGGTGCCCGCTCCGGCTCCGCTGGCGGCGGTGCTGAACCGGTAATACGGACAGCGGATGGGCAAAGTAAAACCCTATACGGGGAGCAGGGATGCCCGGTTTGTGACGGTTCGGCGCGGCGGCACACTGGAAGATGCGCAGCACCGTTTGCTGGCGGCCTGGGCGGCTGACTGCGCCGAACACGTTCTCGAAACCTTCCGATTGCAGCATCCAGAGGATGACCGACCACAACGCGCCATTGAACAAGCGCGGGCATGGTCGCGCGGCGAGATCTCGATGACGGAGGCACGCCAGGCTGCATACGCGGCCCATGCTGCGGCCAGAATGGCGACGGGGGCTGCGCGCGAGTGCGCCCGGGCGGCGGGCCATGCGGCGGCAACGGCGCACATGGCAGACCACGAACTGGGCGCGGCGGCGTATGCGATCAGGGCGGTGCGGGCGGCCTCCCCAGCGGAGGGGCGGGAGGAGGCGGGACGGGCGGAGTGTGAGTGGCAGCGGGAACGGCTGCCCGAGGCTATCCGCGCGCTGGTGCTGTCGGATGAACATCTGCGTAACCGCAAGTTGTGGTCGCTTTTCGATTGCTGAGGGGGAAAGTACCCTAATCGGAAATTCAAACACAAAGTACACAAAGGGCACAAAGTAAAAGATAAAGAAGGCGAATTACCCATGATGGTTATGCTTTCTTCATACTATCCTTGAAATTTCGGATAGTTATTAATCGTGCCAAAATGAGGGGGTATTCCCAAGGGGACAGTATTCGATCTTGAGGAACGAAAAAGGAACGAATATTTCTCTCTACAAAAAGGGCTAAAATCATTCGTTTGAGGAACGAATAATCTGGGGAAGGGAAGTTGGATGATTTCGAGGGGCGAGGAGGTTTGATTTGATGCGGAGGAACAAAGATGAAACAATTCTTCCTTGAAAAGAGTTGGGGCGCGATGGGATGGCAGTGAGTTGTTCCATACTATTATAATAGCACAAATGTTCTGAAAAACAATAGACAAAAAGTGAGGTTCCGACGTTCGTTCGGACGTCTCATCGTTAATCCGTTACAAGCATGAAAGATGGAGTTGTATTCGAGCAGATTGTTTGCTTTTCTGATCATGATTGGGAACGCCGACCCTAACCCTGCCCTTCCCCGAAAAAATGTGTTTTCTCCAGACTAGTTGATTACGGGGAAGGGTTTAATATCGAAAAAACGATGGATGAGCGAGAGAGCATCGCTCATCCATCGTTTTTTCGTATGCTGTGGTGAAATAACACTTTTTGCAAAAAAAGTCCGATCTTTTGTCCGAAGGTCAGGGAGACTCTTCTGGCTGCAATCTCGGTATGGCCGGGCAAACGTCCCGCAGGTTGTTGTCCTGCGGGACGAGGTGGGTAATGAGAACTCTTTACGAACCGCGGTTTGCCGCAATAGCCGCCAGCAGCGTTTCCACCGAAGGTACATTCATGAGTCGTCCAGACTCATCGCTAAAGACCCTTCAGGCAAAACCGATGGACGGCTGAGGTTGTAATTCGCTTTCATTGATGAATATTGAAGGCGAGCCGGATAACCCCCGAGCCACGGCCTCGTCATCTTCTATTCGGTAAAATTGCACAGTCGCTTCGACCTGCGCCAATGAGAGGGCGCGGCTGATATTTTGGCGTAATCCCGGCTCGGCAGTACAACCGGGGGAGAGGTAGCAGTTGATCTGCATGGTTCGTGGATCCCTGGAGAAATTCTACCATGAGATATATTTCTTCATGGAAGGGCCTAGGGGCTGCTTACGGCGCAGAGGGGCTGAAAGGCACAGGGGTATAATTAATCGTTCGCAGGTGCAACCCAAGGCCCAGGATTTTTAAACCTAAATGATAGGGATCTTCTCAATGAAGAATAAACCGATCAAGGTCTACCTGGAAGTTGGAAGCCGCCGTGTGTTCGCAGGAGCGGTGGATTGGCCGGGCTGGTGCCGCCTGGGGAAGACGAGGAGTTTGCGCTGCAGGCTCTGTTCGACTATGGCCCTCGTTATGCGCGGATCTTGAGTTGGGCGCGGGTGGATTTGACGAGGCTGGAGGAGATCGGCCTTTAAAATTGTGGAACGGTTGAAAGGCAATGCGACAACCGATTTTGGCGTACCGGGTCGGGCTCCGAAAAGCGATGCAGAACCCCTGGATGAGGTTGAGCTGCGCCGACTTCAAACCATCTTGAAAGCATGCTGGCGGGCGTTTGATGCAGTTGCTGAGGGCGCTAAGGGAAGACTCTCAGCACGGGTCACCGAGGAGGAGGGCGGACTCTGGCGGGGATTGTTGAGCATGTCCTTGGTGTGGAGGATGGTTATCTGGTCTCGCTGGGCGGGAAAGCGCCGAAGGGGGAGTTTGTGGAGGCGAAACCAATCCGGCGGGCTATCTTGACGACGTTGAAGGCTTCGGCACATGGGGAGGTGGCGGCACGGGGGCCGCGGGGCGGGAAGCGCTGGTCGCCGCGGGATTTTGTGCGACGGGAGGCGTGGCATGTGCTGGATCACGCGTGGGAGATAGAGGGAGGGCGAGGTAAGTCGCTTACAGCGGCAGGCGGCAAGAAGGGGAGGTTGGAGGGCGAGAGGACATCAAAGGATTTGCGGAACAATTTTTATATACCAGAAAAATCGAATAGCATCTACTTTGAGAACGGTTGCGAGCTTCGTATCCATTGTAAAAGGGTCAACATCTACTTTTTAAGCTGAACTGGCAAGGCATCAAAATCTGACTTGATAGACTGATTTTCCTTGATGAATGAATAGTAAAAGACATTTTTGCTATATAATTTTAATTGGAGGAGGGATTCGGAAAACAAGCTGTCGGACAGATTGATTGTCATTTTGCATGAGGTTAATATATGATAAATCTTTCTTACAATCCATTTGGAAAAAATCTTGACAATCTCCTTGTAGATGATTTAGATAAATTACGTCAAGTCTCTGAAGGTTGGTATATTGAATATAAAAGTATTCTAGTTCCAACAAAAAATATTGAAATCTTTGGCCGCTTTCTCTAATCACTTTGGAGTTGGATATTCTATGGAGTAGAGGGCTCGCGATGGTAGGCAATCTAGCGTCTTCCTTTCCAGGACTGAAATAAAATTGAAACAGCAAAACTCATAGAAATTTAGGAATGCAATCTAAGTCTATTCAAATCCATCACCTTATTACGAAATCAAGATACTTGGGGACCGTGTTCATGAATCCATCTAACAAACGATCATTCATATCGTTTGTCGTTGTAGTACCGAGTGGAATGAATACTCCGTATGTACAATAGCGAGGTCCGAATATATAGACGCATTGCCGATGCTTCAGGTCCAAAGGCTGAAACAGATAGATTTATTCTGGATCAGTTGTGGGAAAGAAAAAGGCGAGCCGAAGAAAAGCTTACATCATTTCTTGCTGAAAGGCCGGTCGTTTCCAAGGGTGAATTTGAACAATCCTTTTTCTTACTTGTTCTTGTTACAAGGTTGAATTAATTGTGAAAGTCATAAGACAATATTAAAATTTTAATGAATTTAAGAAACATGATGTCGATAGTAAATCTGACAAAGAAGGATATAGTATTGTCTTCGACAATTTCGGACACAATGACAGATGGATATAGCCAGGGATGTTTTTCACAACCATTTTCGTAACCTTGTTCTCACATGGAAGCATTATTACGATGGATCAAGCCTTATCTCTTTCCCCATTAGAAACGGTGCAGCAGG
Source organism: uncultured Chloroflexia bacterium (assembly GCA_963847105.1). Taxonomy (GTDB): domain Bacteria; phylum Chloroflexota; class Anaerolineae; order Anaerolineales; family Villigracilaceae; genus UBA877. The sequence goes on from CAWJYP010000004.1 coordinate 628,773, forward strand.
TCAATATGGGGATCAATCTTGGTTTGATGTTATAAAGTATGGCAAAGAATTTGTTCAAAGATAGTGACAATATCATGATGAAATCGCAACTATCATAGATTTCAACCAGATTGCTACTATGATTGCTACACTTGTATCTAAACATAAGCAGTTTAACAGAACAAGGAAATGTAACAAGTTCAACCTATGACAAAAAGTGGCATTCGAGAATATCTGGCGATCAACGCCATTCCTAAGATATGAATTTGTATATACTATTCATAGAGAAATGTGGCCTTCCCTTAGTGCAAGGGATGAAATGTATTTGCTCCAGCCGATACCACTTTTGACAGTCTTATTAGAATTGACTTTATGGATGGAAAGAATAATGATGAGAGAATAATAATAATTCACGAGCTGCGGACCAATTAATTCGAGTATTCCCACTTCTCAGACAAATTGCAAATTCATTAGGGATCCAGGAAAAGTTGTTTTCGACGAAAATGCAGAATGGGTTTTTGCCATGGATTGCTCATTAAGATTATGAAAAAAAATGTGAAATCGGCTGGATAATGTAAATAGTCGCAATCATTACCATAAAATTTTTGCCCAATGCTTCAATGGGTTTATCTAGTCAGCTCACAAAAGCCACCGGTAGGGTAGGCTATTGAATTAATAATATTCTGAAGTATTATTATAAAAAAATATGAACACCCGTCTTTGGACGGGTGGTTCTGCGTTAAGACTTTCGATAATTACAAATTCTATGGCCATATCCTCTCAAAATTGCTTTTTTACGGCGCGGGGGGAGGGGTGGGCTTGGGGTCCATGGCGTCGTAGATGCCGGTCTGGAGCAGCGACAGGTCGCCGGCGGCCTGGGCGGCTTTCATCTGGCACTGGCGGGCCAGGTCGGCGGATTTTTTCAGCATGCGGAGGGACTCGTCCGGGTTGTGGAAGCCCATGCTGTTGGAGGAGGAGAAGAAGTCCCACATGAACTGGGCCTCCCGGTGGAGGGCGCGGGCCTCGTCCAGCAGGGCCGGGTCGGAGGCGGGGTTCGCTACGGCGGCCTTGAGGGCGGTGACGGCGTCGATGATGGCGTCCTCGGTGGCGAGGCGTTCGGCATAGACCGTGTCCTGGATGGTGGCGACGCGAGCGAGCACGACCTCCACGTCGGTGTGGCACTGTCCGCAGGCGGCCTGCGGGTCGATCAGCGGGCTTTTGACGTCGTGGCTGGAGTATTTCATGGCCCCGTCACGGACGTAGGGCATGTGACAGTCGGCGCAGGCGACCCCGGCGTTGAAGTGGGTGCTGCCGGCGGCGAACAACTCGTAGTCGGGATGGCGGGTCTTGGCCATGGGCGTATCGGTGCCGGGATACTTCCAGTCGGAGAACTTGGCGTCCTGCTCAAATTTGTAGATGTCTTCCACGCGCATCCCGTTGGCCCACGGGACGGTGAGGAGTTTGTTCGGGCCGGTGAAGTAGTAGGTGACGTGGCAGTTGGCGCAGACGAGCGAGCGCATCTGCTGGCGGGAGTAGGTGCGCCAGTCGATGCCCTGGTCTTGCAGGGCGGTTTCCACGGCCGGGTTGGTCAGCACCAGGCGCATGGTGCCGGCTTCGTGGCAGTTGGCGCAGCCGATGGAGTTGTTGATGTTGGGGGTCATGTCGGAGAACAACTGGGCGTCGTAGGCTTCCATGCCCATCTCGGTCCCACAGGCGGGGGTTGTCGGAGGATTTGCAGGAGTAGCAGGTGGCGGCGGTGGTGGGGGTAAGGCGCTTGGTGGCGCGGACGTCCAGGACGGCGTTCTCGTGGCCGCGGGGCTGAGCTATAGTCGCGGCCGAAAGGATAACCGGCAAAGAGGATGACCAGGCGCGGGTCCGTCTCCAGGTAGGAGACCTGGTTGGAGCCGCCGTAGGCCGTGGGAGTATCATTGTCGGCGGTTTTGATCAGGCTGGCATACTGGTTGGGATAGTTCAAGCCCCACACGGACGAGTCGGGTTCGAGGGCTTTGACCTCCGTGACCGGCTGGAAGGTGCGGGTTTGGGGCGGCTGGTTCTTCAGAAAGATCAGCACGCCGGTGAGGACGGCTCCCAGCACAAGGATGATCCCGATCAGGATAATGGGAAGGGCGAATTTTTTCATTTCCCGTAAACCTCCGCGTCATGGAATGGATATTCGGCGTAACCGCGTTGCCCGTGGGCGACCGAGCGGTGACAGTCCCAGCAGTAGCGGTCGAAGGGCTGGGCGGTGGCGACGATAGCATCGACCGTGTCGGCGTGGCAGCGGATGCAGTTGGCCTGCAGGATGCGCTGCGTTTGGGCGGTGGCGCGAATGGCCGCCGGGTAGGTCTTGAAGGTGAAGGAAAAGACGTCCTTCATGCCCGAGTAACCCTTGTAGAGGTAGTAACTAACGATGTTCTGGTGGGGAAGGTGACAGTCGGTGCAGACGGCGGCGCGAGCGTGGGGGGCGTGATACCAGTTCTCATACTGGGCGTCCATGACGTGGCAGTTGTTGCAGGTGGAGGCTTCGTGGCCCATGTACGCGGGAGCGTCCGTGACCCAGGCGAACAGGCCCAGCACGGACACGAGGACGGCAATCCCCACGATGAGGAAGACTTTTTTGGTCATCAGGCCCTTGCATGTGATGAATTTTACGACGACCGGTCGTCCCACCGATAAGGTACCGATAAAGAACCGCTAAGATGTTCCCATTATACAAGATAGCGGGAGGGTGACATTTGGGTTTATTGGGAAAAGTGGGAAGATTATTTTTCAAGTCCCAAAGGTTTTGGAAACCTTTGGGACTTATTTGTTTACAACCCGGCGGCAGCGCGGAGGGCAGCCGCTCTGGTGGTGTCCTCCCAGGGGAACTGGACGTCGTCGCGGCCAAAGTGGCCGTAGGCGGCCGTCTTGCGGTAGATCGGGCGGCGCAGGTCCAGGTCGCGGATGATGGCGCCGGGGCGCAGGTCGAAGTGCTCGAGGATCAGCTCGGCCGATCTTCTCGTCGGCGATCTTGCCGGTGCCGAAGGTCTCCACGTTGACCGAGAGCGGGTGCGCCACGCCGATGGCGTAGGCCACCTGGATCTCGCAGCGGTCGGCCAGCCCGGCGGCGACCACGTTCTTGGCAGCCCAGCGGGCGGCATAGGCAGCCGAGCGGTCCACCTTGGTGGGGTCCTTGCCCGAGAAAGCGCCGCCGCCGTGACGGCCCATGCCGCCGTAGGTGTCGACGATGATCTTGCGCCCGGTCACGCCGGCGTCGCCCATCGGGCCGCCGATGACGAAGCGCCCGGTGGGGTTGACGAAGATCTTCAGGTTCTTGTCCACCATCTCCTTCGGGCATGGTCGGCATGATGACGTGCTCCATGATGCCTTCCTCGATCTCGGCATGCGAGACATCCGGCGCGTGCTGGGTGGAGACCAGGACGGTGTCGATGCGCTTGGGCTTGCCGAATGCGTACTCGACGGTCACCTGGCTCTTGCCGTCCGGGCGCAGCCAGGGCAGGGTGCCGGCCTTGCGCACTTCGGCCAGGCGGCGGGTGAGTTTGTGGGCCAGGTAGATGGGCATGGGCATCAGTTGGGCGGTCTCGTTGCAGGCATAGCCGAACATCATGCCCTGGTCGCCGGCGCCGATCAGGTCGATCTGGTCCTTGTCGCCGTCCTTGGCTTCCAGGGACTTGCTGACGCCCATGTCGATGTCGGGGCTCTGGCTGGCGATGGCGGAGAGCACGCCGCAGGTGTTGCCGTCGAAGCCCTTCTCGCTGCTGTCGTAGCCGATCTCCTTGACGACCTTGCGGACCAGTTCGTCGAAGTTGACGAAGGCGTTGGTGGTGATCTCGCCCAGCAGCATGACGAAGCCGGTCTTGGTGGCGACTTCGCAGGCCACGCGGCTCATGGGGTCCTGCTCGAAGCAGGCGTCCAGCACGGCATCGGAGATCTGGTCGCAGATTTTGTCGGGGTGGCCTTCGGTCACCGATTCGGAGGTGAACAGCAGCTTGGGGGAAGACATGAAAGTGGTGGTCATGGTGTCTCCTTTCTTAAAATGAAATTGCCCCTTCGAGCGAAAGGGCAATTGCGCGAGGCGCACGGCTGCCCTCTCATCTTCCAGATTTTCTGTCGGAATTGGCACCATCCGCTTGCGCGGTGGTTGTCGAGGTTTCACAGGGCCGGTCCCTCCACCTCTCTGGATAAGAGTGCCGATTAGGGCTATTGAATTGTTGGCGGGATAATACCACAGGTGGTATTGAGCGTCAATTCAAGAATCCGGGGTTCTGCCGTGGATTCGAACAATTCATTTTGAATGTTTTATACGATCAATAAAATGTATCCATTCCTATTCTGGACCTCCCAGACTGGATCAGGTTCTTTCAACCCCACCCCCATGCCCCTCCCCGAGAATTATTTGACTTTTTTTCAGGCCGAATTGACTTCGGGGAGGGGGTTATATTCCGAAAAAGGTAGTGAGCGAAAAGTGCATTCGCTCACTACCTTTTTCGGCTTTCGTGCGCAAATCATTAGTCGAGCAAATCGTTAATAAGGGGAATATGTTCAAATGATGGTATTTTTTTATGATTCATGCAAAATATCCGATCTGTGGTTCTAATATCAGGATAATGAGCGGGGAGTATAGTAGTAGGGTGAAAAAAGTCACGCCAAATATACAGAAAAAACAGAGTAGAGATAACGATTTCCTGACGTTTTTGAAAGCACCGTTCAAGGCATGCTACAATTAACCCCAGGAGATCTCATGAATGCATTGACACTGCCTCACCGGCGCTTAAAAAAGGCGCTGCTTGCTTCGCTGCTCATAGTCGTTGTGGCCTCCTGCGCCCCGGCGGCTACGGTCACGGCACCGATCGAGACGATCATCCAGGTCCAGACGGTGGAAGTCACCCAGGTGGTGACCAGCCTCCAGACCGTGGAGGTGACCCGCCTGGTGGACGTATCCATCACCAATACGCCCACAGTCACGCCCGATTGGACACCCACACCGGCCTACACATCCACAGTCACCAAAAAGCCCACTCTTACCAGCCCGTGGGCGGCACCGAGGGTGGAAGTGGTGGGAGTGCCGGGAACGCCCGGGACCATTTGCTATTATGGGCCGGATGAGGACTACCTATATAAGGTCCGCCATAACAACACCATCTGGATGCGGGCACTCGGCCGCAACGAGGACGGATCCTGGATCATCATCGATGCCACCAGCAACATCACCCGGCTCGCCTGTTGGATGAGGACTTCCAACGTGAAATTCCTGAATGGCAGCCTGGCGGACGTGCCAGTGGCATGGATCGATCTGCCAGGGTCCCATAATTATCTGACAGGCTTGCCGCTATATGGGGCTCCGAAAGTATTCACCACCAGCCGGGAAGGCAACGAGGTGACCATCACATGGCAGCCCATCTGGATGACGGAGGACGATTATCGCGGGTACATGATCGAGACGTGGGTTTGCCGGGGAGGAAACTGGTGTTTGAACCCATCGGCTTCGTGACCGATTACTACGACAACGAAGTCGTCATCCAAAATAACCGCGTCTATACCGTGACCGTCACCGACGAACCGGGCTGCACGCAGCCCTCGCGTGGACGGCTCTACGCGGTAGAAAAGCACGGGTATACCAATTACCAGATGCTTCCGTGGCCCGCCGCTACACCCTAAGCCAACGCCATCCTTCAGGTTGAACCCGATGAAAAACAATACTTCACTCGTAAAAATGTCCGCCGTCTTCATGATGGCAATGATGCTCATCGCAGGCGCAAGCGCCTGCGGCTCCACCCCGGACGCGACGCCGATCATCCAAACGGTGATACATACGCAGGTGGTGCCGGTACAGGTGACGCAGGTAATGGCGCAGGAGGTTACCGTGGTGGTGAACGTGCCGGTAACGGCAACCCCTGAGCCGACCATCGCTCCCACCTCCACGCCCGACCCGAATGCCACTCCCATTCCCATTTCTTTGCCGCTGGCCTCCCTGCCAACCAACACCGATTGTCTCTACGGTCCGGCAGAGTGGTATGAATACAAGTCCAGTATCTCCGCCGGTCCGGTGGAGGTGATGGGCAAGAGCGCCGACGGCGGCTGGTTGAGCGTCCAAGAGGTGGGCGGGTGGAACTCTTGCTGGATCATGGCCTCGCAGGCGCAACTGGCGAACACGCAAGTGGAGAGGCTGCCGGTAGTGGAGCCCATCCTGCCTATCGAAGTTTTCGGTCTGGCTTCGCCCTATGCGAGCGCCAAACGAAATGGCGACGAGATCACGATTTCCTGGCCGGCGGTGACCGATTTTTCGGCAGACGAGATCCGCGGTTACCTGATACGGGCGAAACTGTGCCAGGGCGGGCAGGTCATCCAGCAGGATATCTTCATCCCCATGACCTATGAGGAGAACGTCGGAACGCTGACGTACACGGTGATCGATGAAGGGGGCTGCAGTGAAACCTCCGACATTCGCATGATCTCTTACGCCCGCCGCGGTTTCGCTTATTATTACCAAACAAACAAATTCGGCTGGGAGAAAGTCTTCTTTCCGCCGCACCCATAAAAGGAACTAATGCCCGCATACGCGGATTTTGTACGAAAATACCCCGAATACGACAAGACCCACGACCTGGATGAACTGCGTCAGCGCGAATATGCCCGCCTGGACGCGCTCGGGCAGGTCTACCTGGATTACACCGGCGGCGGGCTGTATGCCGAGTCGCAGATCCAGGCGCACCAGCAACTGCTGGGCGGCAACGTCTTCGGCAACCCCCATTCCTCCAACCCCACCTCGCCAGGCTGCCACCCGCCTGGTCGACAGCGCCCGCGCGACTGTGCTGGAGTTCTTCCACGCCGACCCGGCTGAGTATACGGTCATCTTCACCCAGAACGCCAGCGGCGCGCTCAAGCTGGTGGGCGAAGCCTACCCCTTCGGGCAGGGCGGCCATTACCTGCTGACCTTCGACAACCACAACTCGGTCAACGGCATCCGCGAATTCGCCCACGCCAAGGGCGCGGAGGTGACCTACATCCCGGTGGCGCTGCCGGATATGCGCGTGCGACGAGCGCCAGCTGCTGGAGCAGTCGCTGGAAATGGGCGCGGCCGGCAGGCAACAACCTGTTCGCCTACCCGGCCCAGTCCAACTTCTCCTCGGTGCAGCATCCGCTGGAATGGATCGAGCAGGCCCACGCGGCAAGGCTGGGATGTGCTGCTGGACGCGGCCGCCTTCGCTCCCACCAACCGGCTCGACCTCTCCCGCTACAAGCCGGATTTCGTCCCGCTCTCCTTCTACAAGATGTTCGGCTACCCCACCGGCATCGGCGCGCTGCTCGCACGGCGGGAGGCCCTGGAAAAGCTGCACCGCCCCTGGTTCGCCGGCGGGACCATCACCGTGGCCTCGGTGCAGGGGGACAAGTATTACCTGGCGGAGGGCCCGGCCGCCTTCGAGGACGGCACGCTCGACTATCTCAACATCCCCGCGGTGGAGATCGGCCTGAGGCACCTCGCAGTCCATCGGCTACGAGATCATCCACGAGCGGGTGCGCTGCCTGACCGGCTGGCTGCTGGACAACCTGACGGAGCTGAAGCACTCCAGCGGCGATGCCGCTGGTGCGCATGTACGGACCGACTCAGCATGGAGAAGCGCGGCGGGGCGGTGACGGCCAATTTCTTCGACCAGGACGGGCAGGCCATCGACCACCGCTCCATCGAGGCGCGAGGCCAACAAGGCCAACATCTCCCTGCGGACCGGCTGCTTCTGCAACCCCGGCGCGGGCGAGATCGCCCTGGGCATCTCCAAGCCGGAACTGGCGGCCTGCTTCACCCAGCCCGGGCACGACCAGCGCCTGACCCTGGACGACTTCCGCCTGTGCATCGACGGCAAGTCATCGCGGCGCGGTGCGCATCTCGGTGGGGCTGGTGAGCAACTTCGAGGACGTGCAGGCGTTCCTGAAGTTTGCCGAAGGGCTGCTGGAGATAAGATGAATGGGAATAGCCGCGTCCAACATCAGACCCGGCATGCGGGTGAAGATCGTCCTGAAGAAGGACCAGTCCAGCGGCAGGCTGACGGAGGGGATCGTCAAGGATATCCTGACGAGTTCGCCCACCCACCCGCACGGCATCAAGGTCCGGCTGATGGACGGGCAGGTGGGGCGGGTGAAAGAGATCATGGATAACAAAAATAGCGAGAATTGAAAAGGGGAGAATTCCCATGCAAATACCCCGCAAGTTTTGGCTCTTATCAGGCGCTGCCATGGCGGCGTTGGTGATGACCGCCTGCTCACGCAATGCGCTGATTCCCACGCAAACCGGGGCACCGCCTTTGCCGCATCCTCGCCACGGCCCACCAAAGTATTTTCGGGAAAGTCAAATAGGAGAAATGGAAGGTCACTGGATAAACCCAGACAGGCCGGATACTATTTCCACCGTCGTGTAGGCAGGAGATGGGTACGAGGTGGTTTCAGTCACAAATGTGCACCACGGGGGAATTAACGAGCTGGTCGCTTCCTATTGGGCCAACGGTGCACTCATCTGGACCGATTGTTACGAAAGCATCTGTTATCAGAATAGCGCAATTATTGTCGACAATACCGGTAATTACATGTTCACCATGTGGTACAACGACCAGGGTAATTCTGGTAACTCCACACTCATCCGATACGATCCAAATGGGAGCAACCCCCTCGACGAAGAACCAAGGCCCGGCTTGACTGGTAAATGGCTCGATCCGGATCACCCGGGCACCTTTCACGTCATTACCTGGCAAAACAGGAGTTATGTTGTCCTTGAAAGCCGCAACATTAACCGGAGTGACAACGAACTGACAACACAACAATCAAGTCCTTACGGGGTTGGCTGGACCTACTGCGTGCCCAATGGGGCTTGTATCTATACCGGCGCCAATGATGTGATCGGCGATTTCCTTTACACCAATTGGGCCGACGACCAGGGCTCTTACGGCTACACCGTCATGGTGCGGGCGGGTTCAAATGCAGATATCGCCGACGCCCCCGCGCCAATATCCAATCTGATCGGGAAATGGCTTGGTACGGATGGCACACTCCACAACATCTCCTGGGCGAACGGCAAATATATTGTGGAAAGCGCCCATCCCAACCGGGGCGGCAACGAAGTGAACTATACTCATTTTGCCACTTATTCCTTGTCCTGGACTTATTGCATACCCGACGACACCTGTATCACGATCCATACAGGGTATCGTGACGGGGATGATTTGCTCATCTCCTGGAAGAACGAACGGGGTGAATCCGGCGATACCATTTTGAAGCGAGTGGATTGACCAGGGAGACAGGTTCTCCCCGGACGATTTGAATCCAGGGATTTTTGCAGGCGGAGGCATGAGAGAGGAATTTCTAGTGGCTCCGCCTGACGGATGGGCAGGAGGGGCGGGTTAAGGAGATCCTCGGCTAATAAAACAGCGGCATTTTGAAATGAAATAATCCTGATACTTTCCCATCCCTTCGGCTATACTTAGCATTACTATCATTTATCATCTTTACAGAGGAGAAACTCAATGCATACCCCCCGCAAGTTTTGGCTCGTCCTGAGCGCAGCCGTGGCCGCGCTGGTCGTGATCGCCTGCTCGTGCAGTTCGCTCATCCCCACGCCGACGCAGGCACCCATCCCCACCCAGCCCCCGCTGCCCACAATGGCGCCTCAGCCCACCTTCCCGCCCGCCCCAACAACAGCACCTTTTGACCCGATGGCCGGGATGGAAGGCGTGTGGGTCGACCCGGATACCACCGGCACCACTTCCACCATCGTGAAAGTAGGCGATGGCTACGAGGTCGTCTCGGTCACCAACGTGAACCGCGGCAACGTCAACGAACTGGTATCCACTAATTGGGACGGATACGCCCTCACCTGGACCTACTGCGTGGACGGCGGGGCTTGTGTCACCACCGTGACCATTTCCGTTGACGGCGATGGTCTCTACACCAGTTGGTCCAACGACCAGAACAGCTCCGGATACACCACCCTTGAACGGGTCGGCCCCGGCGGCAACAGCAGCAGTAGCAGCAGTGAACCCATGCCCGGACTGGTGGGCAAATGGCTCGACCCCGACACCACCGGCACCTATTCCGTCATCGTCTGGCAGAATGGCGAATACGTGGTGGTCGAAACTGGCAACCCCAACCGGGGCGGGAATGAAGTAACCACATCCGACTGGGACGGTTACCAACTGACCTGGACCTACTGCGTGCCCAACGGCGCCTGCGTCACCACCGTGGCCTATTCCGTCGACGGCGACAACCTCTACACCAGTTGGTCGAACGACCAGGGCTACTCCGGCGACACCACCATGGTGCGGGTGCCTTAATCACTTTGGAGCATCCCATTCCAGCAGCCGCACGGGTAGATGTACCCGGAAGGCTTGAACCTGGCTGAGTTATTCGCGGGCGGAGTCATGAAGAATGCGAGTTCTTGTGGCTCCGCCTGTTCGATGAAGTAAGTTGGGAGAGAAGGCATGAAGATCCGCTCCATTACCTACTTTTGCAACCCCGGCTGGCCGCTGAAAGAAGAGAAGATCGAGGCGGCGGGCGAGTTTCTGGCAGAGGCGAAGGCTGATTTCGAAGCCGCCGGTTACGAGGTCCAGACCACCCGCCTGGCCACCATTCCCTTCCCCCAGTTGATCGGGGCGGACAATTACCCGGATACTCCCAAACTGGCTGAGCAACTGCAGGCAGCCATCACCAAGGCCGGCATTGCCTACGCATCCCTCGGCCCGGCCCTGCCGGAACTGTTGGATAGTTATGCCCAGATCCCGGCTGCCATTGCCGCCAGCGAGAATATTTTCTTCGGCGGAGTGATCGCCGACCCGCGCTTCGGCATCTCCATGCCGGCAATACAGGCCTGCGCCGAGGTGATCGCCCGCTGCAGCACCATCGAGCCGCACGGGTTTGCCAACCTGCGCTTTGCCGCCCTGGCGAACGTCCACGCGGGTTCGCCGTTCTTCCCGGCAGCCTATCACAACCACGATGACCCGGCCTTCTCCATCGCCACCGAAGCCGCCGACCTGGCAGTGGAAGCCTTCAGCAACTGCCGCACCGTCACGGACGGGCAGTGGAACATGGCCCACGAACTGGAAAAACACACCCTCGCATTACAAGCGTGGGCGACGCGCTGGGTCAGCGCCATTCGATGGTGTTCAGCGGGATCGATTTCTCTCTAGCACCCTTCCCCGGTGAAGCCGCCTCCATCGGCAAGGCCATGGAAAAACTGGGCGTGCCGCGGGCAGGCCTGCATGGCTCGCTGGCTGTCGCGGCCATCCTGACCGAATGCATCGAGCGGGCCCGTTACCGCCGCACAGGTTTCTCCGGCCTGATGCTGCCGGTACTGGAAGACTCCGTCCTGGCCCAGCGGGCGGCGGAGGGGTCGCTGACGGTGAAGGACCTGCTGCTGTATTCGGCTGTCTGCGGAACGGGTCTGGACACGGTGCCGCTGCCCGGCGATACCAGCGCCGACCAGATCACGCCGGTGCTGCTGGACCTGGCGGCCCTGGCGCTGCGGCTGGACAAGCCACTGACGGCCCGGCTGATGCCCATCCCCGGTAAGAAGGCCGGCGAACCGACCGATTTCACCTTCGACTATTTTGCCAACAGCCGCGTGATGACGCTGGAGGCGGAGAAGTTAAATCCGCCGCTGGCGGAGTCACGCCGGTTTACGCTGGCGCCGAGGCATGGGTAAGAGAGGGGTCTGAGGAGCCGGAAGAACCGGATGTTTCTGAGGTAATTTTCTTCCTTCGTGAACCTTTTTATCCTTTTTGGTTAAATTGTTAACGATCATAAGAAGACCCCTGCTTTTTGACGGCAGGGGTCTTTTCTATTCTTTCAACCAGTATTCGCCGGACTGGCGTTCCATCAACCCGCCGCCGACGAGTTCGCGGCGCAGGGTGGCCGTGTCGGCGTGGAAGCGGCTGAGCATCTCGTTGACCTCTTTTTCCCCATAGCGCAGACCGGGGGTGAAGGCGCGCGCCACGTGTCGCAGGACGATATCGAGTTTCTTGCGCTGGGCGGGGATTTCCTTTAAGTGACCATCCGGCAGGGTGAAGTCGCGCAGGACCTTGCGGTCATAGGCTTCCAGGTCGATGGTTTCGGCCGCCTGGCTCATCTGCTCCGCCGAGAAAAGTCCGCGGGCGGTGGCTTGCAGGGCGGCCTGGTCCAGTTCGTAGACGCTGTAGTAGCCCTGCGCTTTGGCGGTGACGAGACCCGCCTCCGCCAGTTTGGACAGGTGATGCGAGATGGTGGAGGCCTTCAGGTCCAGCAGGGCTGCCAGTTCCTCCACGCTGTAGGGACGCTGAGCCAGCAGCCCGACGATCTTCAGGCGGCTGGCGTCGGCGAGGGCCTTGAAGAAGGCGACCAGTTCTTCGCTCATGCGGGCCTCCAGTACTTGGAGCCATCGCGCTCGCGCAGCAGCATCTCCGCGTCGATCAGGTAGCGCCGCAGGGAGGAGGTGTCCTTGTGGAAGCGTGCCAGCAGGAGGTTGACATCCCGCTCCTTGTAGGCTTTGCCCGGCTCGAAGGCGTTGATGACGTAATCCAGGATGACGCGGATCTTGGCGGGCTGGGCGGGGATCTGCTTGATGGTACCGTCGGGGTTCAGGTGCGCCGCCAGGACCTTGCGGGCATCTTCCTTCATGGTCGAGTCGGGCAGGTAGGCAGGTTTGGTGCCCTCGAAGGTTTGACGGGCCAGGTTTTGCAGGCCTTCGTCGTCCAGGCTGTAGATACCGTCCACCGAGCGGACGACGACGTTGCCGTGCTCCAGGTGGAAGAGGTGGCGGATGGTGTCCTGCAGGGGCAGGTTCATCGCCTGGGCGATCTCGGGGGCGGGCATGGGCTTGCGGGTGAGCAAACCGACGATGCGCAGCCGGTCGGTGTGGGCGAGGGCCTTGATAAAATCGAGCATTTCTTCTTCGTTCATAATTTCACCTTCATAGAACTAATTAGATATATATCTAATTGAATTTTAGCAGGGAGGAATGCAGTTGTCAAGTGGAAGGGCTGAAGCTCAGACATATATTCGGACATATCCTGGCAAAGCGATTACCAATATGAAAGTTGAAGTTGTATTCAAGGAGATTGTTACGTTTTCTTAACCATTGATCAATAAACGCTGTTCTGTTCTGCCCTTCCCCGAGCTGATTACTTTTTTTACTAGATTGGCTTGATCACGTGGAAGGGTTCGATAAAAGTCAAAATGAGTTATGGGAATGAAAATAACACTGCTCCCATACTCATTTTGACAATTGGCTTGTAAAATGTCCGAGTTTTTGTCCGAATATTAGGAATGGAAAAAAGAGTGCACCCTTTAGGGTGCACTCCATAAAGGATAGGAAACCTGCAAACTAATTCTATTAGCGGGTGACGGTGAAGGAGACCAGCACCAGGTTCTTGGTGCAATCGGCGAAGGTTTCCAGATAGATCTTGGGGGAAAGGGCTTTGCCGGTATTGTCGAAGAGGATGATATACAGTTCGTCCGTTGAGTCCAGCGGGGAATTGCCCAGGAAGAACTCGAAGCCGGACGGCCCGTAAGGCTCTTCCGTGGCGGTGCCGCTCAGGACCATTTTGTTGACCGGTTTGCCGTTCAAGGTGCCGGCCAGTTGGACGGTCTGGAAGATCTGCGGCTTGTTGTTGAAGTCCATCACCGACCCGCCCACGCCCATCCAGTCACAGGTCGAGTCCGGATGAACGGCCGTGCTGGCCATGTAGGTGATGCGGGCTTCGGCTGCCAGGGGAGTTGAAGTAGTGGTGGGGACGGTCGCGGTCGGCGGGGTCCCGTTCGGCGTTTCCTGAACAGGCGTATCGGTGGGTGTAAAGGTGACGTCGGGGGTGAGCAACTCCGGCAGGATCGTCCAGGTGGGCGCTTTGGTGCGGGAGGGCGAAGGCTGGATGGTGTATGTATAGGTCCAGGTGGGGTCGAGCTGCTTGATGGTGGGCGAGTAGGTGGCCGTCTGGAAGGCGGTCGGCAGGGCGACGGGTTGGAAAAAGTTCAAGGGTGAATACGGGTTAATAAAAATCGCTATGAAATAAAAGGCGAGGCCGCAGGTCGCCATCAGTACCAATACCGTCAGGACATTCCAGATGGGCGATTTCTTCTTTACTTTGCGTTCGGGCTTGAGCGCGTAATTATCCATTATTCTCACTCCGATTTGCTATCATGGTTCAAAAATGATCGTGCCGGTGTTGCGTTGCTGCGACAGCCAGTCTTGCAGGGCCTTTTGCTGGAGGGTCAGCAGCGCGTCCGGCGAGAGGGGATGATCCGCCTCCCGCTCCACCACGAAGAGGATGTGATAACCGGCCGGGGTCTGGACGATCTCGCTGTATTGGCCGGGCTGTAATGCAAAAGCGGCTTCTTCGATGGCGGTATCGGCCAGGTAACCCCGGGGGAACCAGCCCAATTCGCCCTGGGTGTACGAGTCGTACTGCGCCACCAGGTCGGCGAACGGATTGCCGACCTTCAAGCGGTCGAGCGCAACCTGGGCTCCCTCTAAATTATAGAGCAGAATTTGCTTTACGTGTACCTGTTCTGCGACCAGCGGGACGGCCGCGATGATCTCATCGCGCATCAGGGCGGCGGACATTTGCCGCTGCAGGTCAGCGCGGAAATCGGCCTCAGTGTAGCCGTGGGCGGTCTGCCAGGTTTGCAGCGCCTCGGCCCCACCGACCTGGGCGGCCAGCGCGTCGAGGCGGGCCTGCACATCTGCCTCGGTGACCGTTTTCCCGGCGGCGCGGGCGGCCTGGCCCAGCAGGAGGGTATCGATCAGGTCGTCGCCGACGGTTTGGGCGGCGGCCTTCTCGTCCACGCTTAAGCCTTGTTCAGACTGTACTTGCAGGTAGCGCGCCACCGCCGCCTGGAACTCCGTCTCCGTGATGCCTTCGCCGTTGACGGTGAGAGCCATCGGCAGGGGGGTGACGGTGGGAGTCAGCGTGGGGGTAGCGGTGAGGGCGGGTGTGGCGGTGGCGGCCGGCGCGGTGGACAGGCTGCAGGCGCTCAGGGCCAGGCCCAGCAGCATTGCCAGGGCGGCGAGGATGTTCTTTGGCTTGGACGGGATCATTGACAGGATTATACCAATGAAAGGAAGAGGCTAATCGGAGTTGTTAAATATGTAGGGTAGGGGGAAAGAGAATAGAAAATAGAGAATAGTTCACAGGAACGTCCCGCAGGTTGGGATTGGCGACAAGGTGGTCTCAAAGAACCTGCGGGACGTTTAAAGTTTAATCAAAAGCAGGGGCAACCTCTCGGCTGCCCCTGCTGGGGATCTCATTCACCCGATGGATTGGGTCTAGTAGTCCATTCCGCCGCCGGGAGGCATGGCGGGGCCGGGCTTGTCCTTCTCGGGCACGTCGGTGACCAGGCACTCGGTGGTCAGGATCATGGCGGCGATGGAGGCGGCATTCTCAAGGGCGCCGCGGACGACCTTGAGCGGGTCGATGACGCCGGCTTTGAGCATGTCACCGTACTCGCCGGTGATGACGTTGTAGCCGAGGTGCTTGTTGTTCTGTTCCTTGGCCAGACGGCGGACGTTCTCGATGATGACGGCGCCATCCTGTCCGGCGTTCTGCGCCAGGCGGCGGATGGGGGCTTCGAGGGCCTTGCGGACGATGTTGACGCCGATGGTCTCATCTTCGCCGTCCATCTTGACCTTGTCGAGGGCCGACATGGCGTTGATGAAGACGATCTCGCCGCCGGGGACGATGCCTTCTTCGACGGCGGCGCGGGTGGCCGAAAGGGCGTCTTCGACGCGGTGCTTCTTTTCTTTCAGCTCGGTCTCGGTGGCTGCGCCAACACGGATGATGGCAACGCCGCCGGAGAGTTTGGCCAGGCGCTCCTGCAGTTTTTCCTTGTCGTAATCGCTGGTGGACTTGTCGATCTCGACGCGGATCTGCTCGATGCGGCCTTTGATCTGGGCGGCGTCGCCCTTGCCGCCGACGATGGTGGTGTTGTCCTTGTCGGAGACGACTTTCTCAGCCTTGCCCAGGTCGGCCAGGGTGGTGGTCTCCAGCTTGCGGCCGGTCTCTTCGGAGATCAACTGTCCGCCGGTCAGGATGGCAATATCCTGCATCATGGCCTTGCGGCGATCACCAAAGCCGGGGGCTTTGATGGCGAGCGACGTTGAGCATGCCGCGCAGTTTGTTGAGCACCAGGGTGGCCAGGGCTTCGCCGTCCACGTCTTCGGCGATGATGACCAGGTCGCGCTTGCCGATCTGGACGAGTTTCTCCAGCACCGGGACGATGTCGGCGGCGGCGGAGATCTTCTTGTCGTAGATCAGGATGTAGGGTTCGGCGATGACGGCTTCCATGTGCTCGGGGTCGGTGATGAAGTAGGGGGAGATGTAGCCGCGGTCGAACTGCATACCTTCGACGTATTCGGTCTCGAACTGCAGGCACTTGGATTCTTCAACGGTGATGACGCCGTCTTTACCGACCTTGTCCATCACGTCGGCGATCAGTTTGCCGATCTCGGCGTCGGCGGCGGAGTTGGTGGCGACGGAGGCGATCTCTTCCTTGGTCTCGATCTTCTGCGACATCTTGCGCAGGGCAGCCACGACCGCATCGGCGGCCTGCTCGATGCCGTGCTTGAGGAGCATGGGGTTGGCGCCGGCGGCGAGGGTCTTCAGGCCTTCGGTGACGATGGCGTGCGCCAGGACGGTGGAGGTGGTGGTGCCGTCACCGGCGATGTCGTTGGTCTTGGTGGCGGCTTCTTTGAGGAGCTGCGCGCCCATGTTCTCAAACGGGTCTTCCAGTTCGATTTCCTTGGCCACGGTCACGCCGTCATGGGTGATGGTGGGGGAGCCGAATTTCCGGTCGAGGGCCACGTTGCGGCCTTTGGGGCCGAGGGTGGTCGCCACGGCATTGGCGACGATATCAATGCCTTGCTGCAGACGCCGGCGGGCGTCTTCTGAAAAAACGAGTTGTTTTGCTGCCATAGTTCAATCCTCCAGATTCGGGGTGATTACTTAGCCTTCGACGATGGCCAGAAGATCGCTCTCGCGCAGGATGAGCAGTTTCTTGCCATCCATCTTGATCTCGGTGCCGGAATACTTGGCGAACAAGACCTTGTCGCCGACGGAAACATCCATGGCGATGCGCTTGCCGTCTTCATCGCGGTCGCCCGGTCCGACGGCCAGGACCTTGCCTTGCTGCGGTTTTTCTTTGGCGGTTTCGGGAAGAACGATGCCGCCCGCGGTGATCTCTTCCTGTTCGATGGGTTCGACCACGACACGGCTGCCAAGGGGTTTGAGTTTAAGTGCCATATATCTATGCCTCCTGAATTTGTTTGTACAGTATTTTAGCACTCGCGTAGACCGAGTGCTAATCTATGATACATTCCGTTCGTGTGAGTCGTCAAGATGGGGAAACGGGTAATTAATAAATTTCTGACAGAGGGGGTTATGGATTGGATAACCTAGCGGACTCAAGTCGCATCCCCTTAGCAAATCTGGAGCAAATGAATTTAGAGCGCGGATCGCAATCCGCTCGACAAATCACTTTCGGCATTTGAGCTGACAATTTTCCGGCGTGGCCGTGGGATACGGGCTGGCGGCGTGGGTCGATCGGTGCGGGCGCCTGGGGAGTACCCGGAGCGGCAGTGGCAGCCGGGACTCGTGTCGAGTTCGGAGGTGACTTCCTCGCAGATCGCCAGGCCCACGTCGGCGTTGCGGACGATGACGGTGTTATCGGGATAGGTCTGTTTCAGCAGGGTCAGCACACTGAACACTTCGGCGCAGTATTCCGGGTGAATGGGCGCGAAGGCTGAAAGGACCGAGCCATAATCCAGGTAGTAGGTGGCGCTGTTGGGATTGAGACGAAGGCCTGCACCTGCACACCCACTTCCCCGACCAGGCAGCCGTTGCGGGCTTCGCAGGATTCCGCCGGGGTGCAGCCTCGCACGGCGCATTTGAGGGCCATGATGGAAGTCTCGAAGTTGCGGCCGCGTTTGTAGATATTCCCCAACTGCCCGTAGAGATCGGCATTGGTGGGGTCCAGTTCGACCGCTTTCTCGGCGTTCAGCGAGGCCGCCAGGAACTGTCCCTGCTGCGCATACACTTTCGCGATGGCCAGGTATGGCAGCGGGTCTTTGATCTCCAACTGGTTATTGATCCGACCGCCTGGGCGAAGTTTCGATAGCCTGTTCGTAATATATCGTCCTGCTGCGAACCGATGGGGCTTTTGAACCCAGCGTGCGGTAGTTCTGCCCGACGGAGATATAGAGAAAGGTCAGGTTGGGGTTGACCTCCAGAGCCCGTTGATAGGCCTCGATGGCCAGCTGGTATTCCCCGATCGATTCCAGGAACTGCCCATGGACCCGGTACACATCCATATCCTGCGAGCCCAATTCCAGGGCCGTGTCGATGTACTGGGCAGCCTGGTCCCACTTTTGCTGGTCGACCAGGATCTCGCAGTAGAAGGCGTAGAGCCAGCGCGTTCTTATTGTCCAGCGAAATGGCGTTGAAGGCCACCTGCTCGGCTTCGAAGAGGAAATCCGCGGCGGTCATGTCGCCACCCCTCAAGGCGTCCAGGAAGGGGTCGGCGTTCCAGTCGAGGACGAAGGCGCGGATGGCCAGCACTTTGCTGTCCTCGGGAGCCAGCGCAGCGGCCCGGTCGACCGACGCCAGCGCATCCGTCAGCCGGACCAGCCGGTCGGAATCGTTCGATAGCAGGCGGGAGGAATAAGCCTGGATGCGACCCAACTCCGCCCAGGTCTTGGCGTCGTTCGGGTCCACCTGGGTGGCCTGCTGGTATGCAAAAACGGCGTCCTGGTCCGAGTTGGGATCGTCCAGTTTCCCGGCCTCGAAGTAGGCTTGCCCTTCCTGCAGCCACGAATTGATCGTGCGGGTGCCGGTGGGAGTGGGCTCGAAGGGATTGCGGACTATGCCGGTTCCCAACCTGGAAGACAACCACACGCCTGAAATGATAAGAACTGCCAGGGCAAAGAAGGCGGTAGAGATTGGATGGGCGGCGATAAAAGGGGGGACGGTAGAAGAGGGTCGGGCGACGGGTGACTTTCATGGAGTGGGAGATGGCTCCGGGTTGTCCACAGGCGTGTCCAGCCGCTCGGTGCAGATCTCTTCGGCATACTCTGCATTCGGCAGCGCATAGGGGTCGGAGCGGAAATAGTCTTTGATCTGCTGCGAAACCAGCAGCATCTCGCTGCAGCGGTTGGCCGAGGCCAGCGAAATGGCGTAGGCGTAATAATACTTGGAGACCCAGATATCACTACTGGAGGGCGAAAGCGGCTTGATGACGGTGCCATCTTCGGCGGCGCCGCCGTTGATGGCTAGCCCCAATTGCTCATTCGCCTCGATGAACGAATCCACCTTAAAGAGCATGTAGCCCAGGTTGCCGCGCAGGTCGGCATTATCCGGCGCGTCTCGCACGGCGGGTTCGGCCCATTGGAGCGCCTTTTCAAACTCGCCAATGGAAGCCTGTGCGCGCGAGCTGTAGAGTTCCGGCAGATAACTGGATGGGTCGAGGGAGTTTGCCAGGGTGTACTGCTGGACGGCCTCTTCTATATTCGAGTTGGCCCTGTACACGACACCCAACTCCAGGTGTATCTGGGCGATATTGGGATTGATCTCGATAGCCTGCAGGTACTGCTCGATGGCCTGCGGACGGTTCTCGACCGAGGTGAGTTGGAGGATGTAGGCGCGGGCCCAGTGGGCCTCCAGGCTGTTGGGGGCCAGGCTGATGGCCAGGTTGGATTCGTCGATGGCGACCTGGATCGGGTCCACGTACGGACCGGCGGCGTTCTCGTACATTTTCCCGTACAGGAAAGCGTTGTAGGCGTGAGCCTGCCCGTTGGAAGGGTCCAGCCGCAGGGCGTCCTTCAGCGAGGCATCCGCGCCGGTGTAATCGAGTTTGTAGGTCATGGCCCAGCCGCGGATGGCGTAGGCAGTTGAGTTGTTATTATTCAGCAGCAGTGCATTTTCGGCGTTTTCCAGGGCTTCGTCATACTGCCCGGCAAAGATCAACACCCGCGCCAGGGCGATGTAGGTGTTGGGGTTTTCCGGCTGGATGCGCAAGGATTCATTATAGGTGTCGATGGACTTGAGCAGCTTCCCCTGGATGAACAGGTCCTCCGCCTCGGTGGTGTAGGATTTGGGGCTGCGGGTGACGGTGGGGCTGGGCAGGAAGGGCGCCTGCGCATTCGGCAGGATGACGCTGTCGACATAGACGAGGACAACGATCAGAATCAATAGAACGACCACCAGGAAATAGTTGATCGGTGGCCGCTTTTGGCGCATACTCCATTTTGAACCACGCAGGTACATGCAAGCATCATACCATTTTATGGAAAAGGGCGTCAATCCCTCGAATTGACGCCTCTGGGAATGCACAATAGGGGCGTACAGGATCAAAAAATGGTACACGAATAAACGCTGATTAGTCGGATCGTCACGGAAATATATTAACTAGAAGAGATATATTCGATATCGCAGTCCTAAAAAATCTCTACTCTTGTCAGACAACTGACTTGCGGCTAGAATGGAACTATGGAGTTCGACGTCTTCACGCTGCTCCCGGAAGTCTTCCCCCCTACCTCGATAGTAGTATCCTGCAACGTGCACGCCAACGCGGTTTGATCGACGTGCGCATCCACAACATCCGCGACTGGGCCACCGACAAGCATCACGTCACCGACGATGTGCCTTACGGCGGCGGCGGGGGCATGGTGATGAAAGTGGAACCCCTCTTCGCAGCCGTCGAATCCATCTGCGGACCCGCAGCCGCAGCGCCAGACAAACCCACCTTCCCCATCATCCTGCTCACACCCCAGGGGCGGCCCTTCACCCAGAAGATCGCCGTCGAACTGGCGGCGCATGCGCGCCTGGCGCTCATCTGCGGGCGCTATGAAGGCGTGGACGAACGCGTCCGCCAGCACCTTGTCACCGACGAGATCTCCATCGGCGACTACGTCCTCACCGGCGGCGAACTGCCCGCCCTGATCCTCATCGACGCGCTCTCGCGCCTGCTCCCGGGCGTGCTGGGCGACCCGACCGGCGCCT
Source organism: uncultured Chloroflexia bacterium (assembly GCA_963847105.1). Lineage (GTDB taxonomy): Bacteria > Chloroflexota > Anaerolineae > Anaerolineales > Villigracilaceae > UBA877. The sequence goes on from CAWJYP010000004.1 coordinate 649,754, forward strand.
TCGACGACTCGCACGCCGCCGGCCTGCTCGAATACCCCCACTACACCCGCCCGCCCGAGTTCCGCGGCTGGCGCGTGCCCGACATCCTCCTGTCCGGCGACCACGGCAAGATCGAACAGTGGCGGCGCGAACAATCCTTGCTCAGGACGCAGACACGCCGACCGGATCTACTGGTAAACGCTCCTTTGAATGAAAAAGACAAGGAATTTCTCAAGAAAAGAAACCAACCGGAAGAATCTTGATCGTCATTGAAAAAGGAGAATATATAAATGGAGAAGAAACGATTTCCGTGGGGAAAGACTTTTCTGATCGGCTTTGGTTTCCTCGGGATCAGTATCATTTGGCCCGATCTTTAACCAATACATCCCCCTGTTCCTGCAGGCCGGCAACCCGGATTTTGAACGCCAGTTGTTGGAAAGCGGCCGGGAATTACCCAAAATTGTCGGCTTTGGACTGGCTCCCAGCCTGGCCATGTTCATCATGACCTGGGATAACCTGCTGAACATGTTCATCGCTCCATGGGCGGGCAGCGCCAGCGACCGGACCTGGAATAAACTGGGGCGCCGGAAAATGTGGATCCTGATCGGCGCGCCGATTGCCCTGATGGCTTTCGTATTCGTTCCGGTGGCTCAATCCGTGCTGGCGATCCTGGTTTTTATCCTGATCACCAATCTCGGCATGGCCTTGTTCCGCTCACCGACCGTGTCCTGGCTGGGCGACCTGTTTGAACGCGAGGGTCGAAGCAAAGCCAATGGGGTGATCAACCTGATGGGCGGCGTGGGAGGCCTGTTGGCTTACTTTGGCAGCGGGATAATCTTTAATGCATTCGAAAGTTCATCCCCCCAAACTGCTCGAATGATGCCCTTCATTGCCGGCGCCATTGTGACGGCCATCGCCCTGATAACGGCGCTTATTTTCGTCAAGGAACCACGCACGCTCCCCGGAGGCGAAGACCGCGAAAAACCCAACGTGTTGAAAAACGTTCGCATGCTTTTCTCCAACCCGGATAAAAGCGGTGTATTCGTTTTGGTGAGCATCCTGTTGTGGTTTATGGCATTCAATGCACTCGAAACCGGCTTGTCCTCTTTTGCGGTTTTTTCACTGGGTATGCGCCCCGGGACAGCCTCCATTTACGCCGGATTGGTGACGATCTCCTTCATCATATTCTCCATCCCGGCCGGTTTCCTGGGCACCCGCTTCGGACGGGCGCCGATCATCCGCGTGGGGCTGATCGGGTTGGTTTTCCTGCTCTTGTTCGGCTATTTCTTCGTCAAGGGGAGTTTGCTCTTCGCGGTAGTTTTGATCATCACCGGCGGGTTCTGGGCGCTAGTAAATGTGAACAGTTTGCCGCTGGTCTACGATCACGGGGATGAGCGTCGTATTGGCGCATTTACCGGGCTATATTATTTTTCGTCTCAACTTGCGGCCGTGCTTGGCCCCACCCTGGGCGGTTTGCTGGTGGACACACTGGGGAGTGAATATCGCTGGCTGTGGTTATTCAGTTTTGTATTCATGACCCTGGCGTTGGTTTCCATGATGGCCGTAAAACGCGGCAAGGCTGTGCCCATCCTGGAGACAGAAGCGGCATCCTGAGTGAATTCTTGATGAAAAGGTATCGAGTTCTCATCGTCCTAGCGATCATGCTGGCCTGGCTCACACCAGCCTGCATGCCCAAGGCTGCCTCCTGCGGCAAGCCGGAGGTCTTTTGCGTCGGTCTGGTGACGGACGGCGGGAAGATCGACGACCACTCCTATAACCAGGCCGCCTGGGATGGGCTGCGCCAGGCCAAGTCGGAGGGAATTACCGACTGGATCGCCTCCATCGAAACGGTGGATGTGCGCGATTACGATGAGAACCTGCAGGTCCTGGGCGAGGCGGGCTATGATGTCATCGTCACCGTGGGAACATTCATGGGAGACGTTACCCGCGCCGCCGCGGTCGAGTATCCCGAAGCCTATTTCATCGGGGTGGACCAGGACCAATCCGCCAACCAGGAATTCCTGCCCAACCTGGTGGGGCTGGTCTTCCCGGAAGACCAGATCGGTTACCTGGCGGGGGCGCTGGCCGCCGAACTGACGCAATCCGGCAGTATCGCCGCCATCCTTGCCAGCGACGCTTCGCCCGCCATGCAGCGCTACGGGCTCGGCTTCCAGGCCGGGGCGGCTTCCATCAATTCGGAAGTGGTGGCAACGGTGCTTTACCATAATGAAGTCAGCCTGGAGCGTTCCTTCCGTGACCCGGAGTGGGGCGCGGAACAGGCCAATACCCTGGTGGATAATGAGGTGGACATCATTTTTGGGGCCGGGGGCGCGACCGGCAGCAATGCCCTTGTCGGCGCGGTGATGCGCGGCGCCTACGCCATTGGTTCGGATACCGATGAATATTACGCCTTCCCGGTGGCGGCCCCGCACCTCTACACCAGCGTCTTGAAGATGATCGCCCCCGCGCTGGCAGACCTGATCGATTCGGCCAAAAGCGCCCAGGAACAAACCGCCAGTTTCCCCGGTGGCAACTATAAGGGCCGGGTCGGTTTGGCTCCGTATCACGACCTGGATGCCGTCGTGCCGGATGAGGTCAAGGCGCGCATGGTCGAATTGACCGAGGCGTTGGTGACAGGGGACATCCAAACAGGCGTGCCCTGACGGATGTCTACATTAAGGAAATTTGTCACAATCTCAAGAATGAAGTTATACTAGACCCGGGTTTTCTGACTTATAATCAGGACTCCCAAAAAGGAGGTGAAAGTTTTTAGAGACTACCCAAACCCAAATTAACACTATGTTATCCGCATATTAGATACAACCTATATACATTGAAAGAGGAGTAGAAGAACATGAAGAAAATGAGTTCAGTATTTGCCCTGTTAATCGTCGCCGTAATGCTGCTGACTGCGTGCGGCCCGGCCGCCACGACTGCTCCGGCGGCCAAGCCGCCTACGGCCGTTCCGCCGACCACAGCCCCCACCGCCACGGAAGCCCCCACCGCCACCGAACCCCCCGCTCCGCCGTTCCGCGTCGGCTTCGTGACCGACACCGGTGGTATCGATGACAAAAGCTTCAACCAGACCCAGTGGGAAGGCATCCTGCGCGCGCAGACCGACCTTGGCGTCGAAGCCCAGTTCATCCAATCCGATGAGGCCAGCCAGTACACCCCCAACCTGACCGAGTTCGCCAGCCAGGGTTACGACCTCGTCATCGCCTCCGGCTTCTTCCTGGGCGCTGACCTGGCCCAAGTGGCCGCTCAATATCCGGATGTCAAGTTCTCCATCGTCGACTATGCCTATCCCGATGCCTTTGGTGTTCCCGAGGGCGTGATCGGCAAAAACGAGTGCATCCCCAACGTGATGGGCCAGGTCTTCAAGACCGATCAGGCCGCTTACCTGGCGGGTTACCTCGCGGCAGGCATGACCAAGACCGGCAAGATCGCTTATTACGGTGGAGCCAAGATCCCCTCCGTGACCATCTTCGGCGTCGGTTTCCAGGCAGGTATGGAAGCCTACAATGCTGCCCACGGCACCAGTGTTGTCCTGCTCGGTTGGGATAACGCTACCGGCGAAGGTTCCTTCACCGGCGACTTTGGCGATCTGACCAAGGCCAAGCAAGCTGCCACCTCCCTCTATGACGAAGGCGCTGACATTGTCATGGGCGTCGGCGGCATCATCGGCATTCCCTCATTCGCCCTGGCTCGCGAACGCGGCGGCTACGGCATCTGGGTCGACACCGATGGCTATGTGCGCTTCCCCGATGATCGGGATATCATGCTGACCAGCATCATGAAGAAAATGGACCAGGCTCAGTTTGACCTGATCAAGACCACCATGGACGGCAATTTCGCCGGCTGCACCAACTATGTCGGTGACATGGTCAATGGCGGCGTCGACATTGCTGACTATCACGATCTGAGCAGCCAGGTTCCTGAAGCCCTCAAGGCCGAAATTGCGGCTCTCAAGGCCAAGATCATCTCCGGCGAACTGGCGGACACGGGCTGCATTTCCTTCCCGAATTCCTGCCCCGGCGGCCTCTATCCCTAAACCAACGGGTGTAAATCGTTCCAACATCAGGTGGCGCCAGGCTTGGATCAGGCGCCACCTGATCTCACCAAACTCCTTTTTGGGTGACTCGAATTCTACGAGCAGCAAGGACGGGCATATGCCTCCGATACTCGAACTGCGCGGAATTACAAAAGCCTTTCCGGGGGTGCTGGCCAATGACCACATCGACCTGACCCTCAATAAAGGGGAGATCCTGGCGATCCTGGGGGAAAACGGCGCCGGCAAGACCACATTAATGAACATCCTGTACGGCCTCTATTCTCCCGACGAGGGAGAGATTTATATCGACGGTTCAAAAGTGGACATCAAAAATCCCCACGATGCCATCCGCATGGGGATTGGCATGGTCCACCAGCATTTCATGCTCATCCCGGTCTTTACCGTGACCGAGAACGTCATGCTGGGGGTTGAGTCGACCAAAGCCGGGGGCGTGCTGGACCGGAAATTGGTCGCCAAACGTATCTGTGAAATTTCCGCCCGCTTCGGCGTCGAAGTCGATCCAGAATGTAAGGTTGAAGACCTTTCAGTGGGCGAGCAGCAAAGAGTGGAAATCATCAAGGTCTTATATCGCGAAGCCAATATCCTCATTTTCGACGAACCCACCGCAGTCCTGACGCCACAGGAGGCGGAGGAGTTTTTCAAGGTGGTGCATTCCCTGGTGGAGCAAGGCAAATCGATCATCTTTATCTCGCACAAGTTGAAAGAGGTCCTGGAAATTTCGGACCGCATCACCGTATTCCGCAACGGCAAGGTAGTGGGGACGACCACCCCGGCGGAATCCACCGAAGCCTCCCTGGCGAACCTGATGGTGGGGCGCGAGGTCATCCTGACGGTGGACAAGAAACCAGCCAAACCCGGCGAGGTGGTGCTGGATGTGAACGACCTGCAAGTAATGGATGATCGCCACTTGATGGCGGTCAACGGGGTGTCTTTTCAGGTGTGCGCCGGAGAGATCCTGGGGGTGGCAGGCGTACAGGGCAATGGACAAAAGGAACTGGTGGAGGCCCTGACGGGCCTGCGAGCGATTCTTGAAGGCCAGGTGAGCCTGCTCGGCAAGGATATCCGCCGAGCCTCGCCCCGCGCCATCCGCGAGGCCGGGTCGGCCCACGTGCCGGAAGACAGGCAAGCCGATGGGCTGGTATTAACTTTCCCCATCAAAGACAATTTGATCATGAACACATATTATGAAAGCCCCTTTGCCCGCGGGATGAACCTGAACAATATCGAGATCGAAAAAGCGGCCAAAGAGCGGGTCAAGCAGTTCGATGTGCGCACGCCCAGCATCTTCATGCCGGCCTCCACCCTGTCGGGCGGGAACCAGCAAAAGGTTATCGTGGCACGCGAGTTCTCCCGCCCGATCAAATTGTTGATCGCCGCCCAGCCGACACGCGGGCTGGACGTGGGTTCCATCGAATATATCCACGGTCAGATCGTGAAGAAACGCGATGAAGGCTGCGCGGTGCTGTTGGTCTCGCCTGAGTTGGATGAGATCATGGGCCTTTCAGACCGGATCGCGGTCATGTTCGGCGGAAAGATCCTCGCCATTGTCCCTGCCAAAGAGGCCACCAAGGAAAGCCTGGGCCTGTTGATGGCAGGCATCCGCCCTGAGGCAAAGCCGGAAGCCGCCTGAAGCGGAGGAGGTTTACTTTGACAAAAACACCCGCAAATCCGCCCGAAACCACGCCTGCTGAAACTAAAAACCGCAGTTTCTGGCAAAGGCTGTTCGTCCGCAAAGGCTTTTCAAATGCGACATTTCTGCCGGTCCTGGCGGTTTTTACGGCCCTGGTGATCGGTGGGTTGATCATCGCCTTCTCGGATTTGGATACCCTGGCGGCCTGGCGTAATTTCTTCCAAAATCCCTGGGGGGCATTGGTCAAAACGTGGGTCACCATCCGGGACGCATACTCGGCCATGTTCATCGGCGCATTCGGCAACCCGGTGGAGATCATCAAGCAGTTGGGCATCTGGATCAGGACCGGTGAGAGCAAACAACTCCTTCTGGCCATCCGCCCTGCCAGCGACAGCCTGGTACTTTCCGTCCCCTACATCATGGCCGGTCTGGGAGTGGCCATCGGTTTCCAATGCAACCTGTTCAACATTGGCGCAGAGGGACAGTTGTACATCGGCGGCCTGACGACGGCCCTGGTGGGTTACTCGGTCCACGGTCTGCCCTGGTTCATCCATGCGCCGCTGGCGCTGGTGGCGGGGGCACTGGCAGCCGGGGTGTGGGGCTTCATTCCGGGCATCCTGAAAGCCCGTTTCGGCGCTCATGAAGTCATCAACACCATCATGATGAACTACATCGCCTTCCGCCTGACGGATTACCTGCTCAGCGGGCCGATGAAATCACAGGGCGGCATCCCGGTGACGCCGGACGTGCTGCGCTCGGCCACCCTGGCGACCATTTTCCCCAGCCCGGTGCGCATCCACTGGGGGTTCTTCATCGCCCTGGCCATGGCGGCGGTGGTGTACTGGTTGTTGTTCAAGACCACCTTCGGGATGGAGATCCGCATGGTGGGGGCCAACCTGCGGGCCGCCCGCTACGCCGGCATCTCGGTCACCCGCACCATGGCCATCACCATGGCGATCAGCGCGGCGTTGTGCGGCCTGGCCGGTTCGATCCACCTGCTGGGTGTGGACCATCGCATGGTGAAAGCCTTTTCACCCGGCTATGGCTTTGACGCCATCGCACTGGCATTGCTGGGGAACAGTAATCCGGTGGGGGTGGTGCTGGCCTCGCTTTTGTTTGGGTTCCTGCGCGGCGGCGCCGCCCGCATGCAGTCGGTGGCCGGTACGCCGGTGGAGATCATCCGCATCATTCAGGGCATGGTGATCGTCTTTATTGCCGCCCCCGAGATCATCCGCGGCCTATACCGTCTCAACCGAACCCGGCGTGAAAAACGAGCAGCGCCCAAGCCCGTCAGCGAATCTTAAGGAGATGGCCATGACACAAACTGCGCTGATTAATACCACCCCGGCCAAGAAAAGCCAGAGGCATTTGAATATCGGCATATTCCTGCTGGCCGAAGCGGCTGCTATTTTCCTGCTCCTGGGCGGAACAGGCGGGATGGTCTCCACGTTTGTCCTCTCCAGCCGCCGCGCCGGGGTGGATATTGCGGCCCCCGACCTGGTCATCCCCACGTGGGTTTCGATCCTGATCGCGGGCATCCTGGTGGCAGGGATAAGCCTGTGGCAGATCTTCAAGGGCTTCGGCAAGCGTTCCAACACGATCATGATCGCCATGATCAGCCTGGGAGTAGCCGTATTCCTTATCTGGGCTACCCGCGGAAAATCCCTCAACCTGACCGGTATGCTGGTCAGCAGCATCATCCAGGCCACGCCCATCGCGCTGGCATCCCTCAGCGGCATTTACTCCGAGCGTTCCGGCGTCGTCAACATCGGCATCGAGGGGATGGTGTTGATGGGAGCCTTCGTCTCGGTGGTCGTTGCCAGCGCCTCCCAAAATATCTATATCGGCTTCCTGGGAGGCATTCTTTCCGGCACGCTCCTGGGACTGCTGCACGCGGTGCTGACCATCCGCTACCGCATGAACCAGATCATCAGCGGCACCGGCATCATCATCCTGTCGCTGGGTCTGACCAGTTTCCTGGACCGCGCCTTCGTCACCGCCAACCCGGCCTTGAACAATCCCGGCCCGGTGCTGGCTTCCATGCCAATCCCATTTCTGTGGCGCATCCCCGTGCTCGGACCGGTCTTATTCAATCAAAGCCCGGTCATCTATATCCTGTTCCTGCTGGTCATCTTCACCCATTTCTTTTTCTTTTACACCAAGTGGGGCTTGCGCATCCGCTCGGTGGGCGAGAACCCCAAAGCCGCCGACACCCTCGGCATCAATGTGTTCAAACTGCGCTATATCAGTTTGTTGATCAGCGGTTCGATCGCCGGTTTTGCCGGTTCGTATATGAGTATCGGCTCGGTGGGGATCTTCAATGAAGGGATGAGCGCCGGCAAAGGTTTCCTGGGTCTGGCTGCCATGATCTTCGGCAACTGGAATCCCGGCGGGGCCTTCCTGGGATCGCTCATTTTTGGGTTCTTCGACTCCTGGCAGGACAAACTCTCCATCCTGAAAGTGGGCATCCCTTCGGAATTCCTGCAAATGGCGCCTTACATTGCCACCATGATCGTGCTGTCCGGATTTATCGGCCGCTCGCGCATGCCCGCCGCCGATGGTACAGCCTACAAAAAAGAATCGTAAATCTTCTTGTTGGGATCATCCTCGCAGGGGCGACCAGGTTATAGGTCGCCCCTTTTCGGTCTCACCCCATCTAAGCCTTCTCCTGGCAGCCTCTCTCCCGCTTGACGCTTCCTCCGATTACCCCCATAATGATTCCATGAGGGGCGCATCGGATTGCGCCCCTTGCCTTTCCTTCGCCAAAGGAAACGTTCAAGTTAAAAGGAGCCGTCATGTTCAGGAAAAATGTTCGGATCGTCATACTGTGCCTGCTAGGCCTGCTGCTCGCCAGCAGCGCCCCCGTCAATAAAATCCCCTCCCACCTCAGTGATCTCACCACTATTCTTGGCAATGAAAGCTTTAATGATGAGACCCGCTCAGCCGTGACCTTTAACACCGGCTTCATGCGCACCTATTTCTCCGTCTGGCAGCGTAACAACACGGATTTGGTTAGCACGTCCATTTATGGCCGCTTGATCAATTTCGATGGCACCTTAAATGGCATCGTCGGGCCCTCCCTCTCACCCATGACCGGCATAAACACCGACCCCGATATTTCTTATTCCGAGGTCGGAACCTCTGACATGATCGACCGGTACCTGGTGGTCTATGCACTGAATAGCCCAACGAGCGGCAGTTCGAGCATCCGCGGCATGGTATTGGGCAATACCGGTTCGACCCTCCCCCCGCCCTTCGCCTCTGAGCTGATCATTGCCCCGGCCGGCACCGGCGATACGTATTCCAACCCGGCAGTGGCTTACTCCACCACCTCCCACCGCTGGCTGGTCACCTGGACGCATAATCACAACGGCTTTCAAGGCATAGAAGCCCGCACTGTCTCCGTCACAGATGGCGCCTTTGGACCCGTCTGGGAATTGACTGGCCTGCTTGTTAGTGACCCCGGTTATTCCGACGTCGCCTGGTGCCAGCCGAGCGACGAGTTCCTGGTTGTATGGAATAAAACCGCCACCCCGTTCACCGACCTGGATGTGTATGGCCGCCGCATTCAAATGGCTGCGCCTGCCGGGCTAGTTGGCACTGATCCCTTCACCATCTTCGGTACTTTTAGCAACGAATCCAAAGCGGCGGTGAGCTCCATCACCCGCACCGGCGGGATCGGTCAATACCTGGTGGTAGCTCAGGAACACGAACCCAGTTATTCTGTTGTCGGGCAGTACATCAACCAGAATGGGTCGTTAGAAGGAACGCGTTTACCTATCAGCGCCGGGTATGGGATTAATCCCGCCGTGGCAGGGAGTACTGCCGGCCAGGAATACCTGGTGGCCTGGCCATATAGTGGAGGTTCCCTGCATGCCCGCACTGTCTCTCCGGTCAGAGCTCTCGGCGCCGAAGCCGATATGCCTCTTCGTGATGCATGGGATACAGCCATTGCGGCGGCAAATACCGGTGATTTCCTCATCACCGCCACCGGCTGGGTTCAGGTCGGTTATCTCTATGATGTGTGGGGATTTTATGGGGTAACCGTAACTTTTTGCCGATACTGATACGGTAGCATTTTATCGCCTTCAAATAACTGCAGGGGCGGCCCACCACTTGTGCCACGATAATGGTAGGTCGCCCCTGCTCGTTTCGGGCAATGGGGGATTTACTTTACCGCCACGCAGTTGCGGCCGGCGCTCTTGGCCAGGTACATAGCCTGGTCGGCCCGCACGATCAAAGTATGCAGCGTGGGGGTTTCCTTGCTCATGCTGCCAACCCCAATGCTCAACTGGATGGACAGCTTGCCGGCTTCAGTCTCAATGAGAGTATCCGACACCTGGGAGATCAGGCGCTCGGCCACATAAACAGCCGCCTTGGTATGCGTGTCCGGCAGGATGATCGAAAATTCCTCGCCGCCGTAGCGTCCAATGATGTCGCTTTCGCGCAGCGCCGCGCTCATGAGATTGGCCGTCTCCCGCAGCACCTGGTCGCCGACCACGTGACCATAGTTGTCATTGAACTGCTTGAAATGGTCCAGGTCCACGATCAAGGCGGAGAGAGGGTGCCCGTTCCTCTGCGCCAGTGAGAACTGCTTTTCGGCCATTTCGAAGAAGTGCCGGCGGTTGAAGATGCCTGTCAGTTCGTCGGTGACCGCCAGCCGTCCCACCTCGGTCAGCAGGTTGGCATTTTGCAGCGCCGCCGCCACCTGGCTGGCAAACAGGGAAACAGTGGGCAGGTCGCTTTCGTGGACGCCTTCGCCCCACATCCACAGCGTCCCCATGGATTTGCCCTCGGTGATAAGCGGCAGGTCGCAGATGGAGGTCGTCTCCGTCAGGCCCATCAACTTGAGGGTCTTTCGGGCAGTCTGTTGTGGGAATTCCGGCACCCAGCTCATGATCATCGAGAGAGGATCTTTGACCAGGGCGCCATGCGCGGGAGGGTCGGTTTGCGGTGAGAGAGTGGTAATGGGGATGGAAAAATTATGCAGTTTGATCTTGCCCAGCCGCTCCAGTCCTTTGATCAAGGTGGGGGGCAAGGAGATGTAGCGCAGGACAATCTGCTCTTTGGCCGAATCGATCAGGGCGACCGCGCAGCGCAGGCCCAGTTTATTCAATTCGATGCCGAGGGTGTTCAACACTCCGTTCAGGTCCGCCGCGGTGGCGGCGCGAGCATTCACCTGCGCCAGCGCGCGGATGAGCGAGTTCGACCGCTCGAGCTGGAGGGTTTGGTAGTGTTCTGCCTGGACGATCCGCAGGCGCTGAATGGCTGTAGCCAACTGGCCTGCAATGATGGTGAGCATCTCCTCGTCTTCGTTGGTAAAGGCGGCAACCTTGCGGCTTTCGGCATTGACCACCCCCAGTAATTTATCCTCCACTTTGAGCGGCACGCACAGTTCCGATTTTGTCAAAGGATAGAGGCTCAGGTGGGTGGGTGAAGTGGATACATCGTTCACCCGGCGGGGCTTGCCGGTGCGCGCCACCGCGCCAGCCACGCCAATCCCCAGCGGCACCCGCGTCAGACCTTCGTGGCTGCCGATGCGGTAGGAGGAATGCAGGTACAGTTCGTGGGAGGCTTCGTCCAACAGGAGAATGCCGAAACTATCAGAATAGAGCCGTTGCCCGATGATGAGGGTGACGTGCTCGATCAATTGGTCTTCATTGGCTGCCTGGGTGGTAGCCACAGCAATGGCATAGAGGACGGCCAGTTTTTCCGCCAGCGTCCGCTCGGTATTCAGCAGGTGGATGTTCTGGATGACCACCGTCACCTGACCGGCGAACACTTCCAACAGACGGATGTCATCGTCGCTGAATCCGCCCGGTTTATTGGCGACGAACATTACCCCGATCATGTGCCGATCGGTATCCAACAGCGGCGCAGCCAGTACGCTTTCCACTCCCAGAGTTTGGGCCAGGGGTAGATATTCGTCGTTCATTTCGGCTGCAGAATTGGCGCGGAAAGTACCCGCTTCGATAAAATTCCACCCGAGGTGGCCGTTTTCGGGCAAATAGAAGAGCGGCGGCAGTGCTTTTTCATCGACCCCAAAGGCGGGGGTTTGAGGCTGCAATTCATTGGTGGTATGGTTATACAGACTGACCATGCACATGCGCGCCCCCATCAAGCGGGCCACGGTCTCCGCTACCAAACCGTAGGTGCGGCGGGCTTCACCATGCAGGGAGAAGGCCTGGGAAATATCGTGAAGCCCGGCCAGTTCATGCACGCTCTGCTGCGCATCTTCGAGCAGGCTGGCCTTGGTCACCGCCAGGGAGATCTGCCGGGCAGCCAGTTCGCCATGGTTGATCTCCTCTTCGGTGAAGTGATGGAAATCGTTATAAGCCAGGATCACTGCGCCCAGATTGCGCTCGCCTGAAATAAGCGGCAGCCCGAGTAACGAGCGGCTGCAAAGATTCTCGATCACATAACTGGAAACGATGGAGGTGGGCAGGCGGGCATCTTCGATCACAATGGCACGTTCTGCATCCATCAAGGCGGCTGTCAGTGTTCGCTCATCCGGCGCGAATTTGCTGACCGAGTCGAAGAAGGCCTGGCTGCTCGGTCCGTAGGCGGCCATGGGAATGGTCCGCCGCTCGTGTTCGTCCCAGAAAGTGATGTAACAATTATCAGTTTGGAAAAGTTCCCCCGTGCGGGTTGCCAGCACTTTTAGCATGGAAGACATATCGTCTGTTTCCATGGCTGCCAGCAAAATATCGTTCAGCAGGTTGAGGAATTCGAGCCGAGGCGTTGCGTTCTTCCAGCAGCAATTTATTCTGGCGGAATTCCTCCTGGCTCCTCTTCACCCGTTCCGCCAGCCGCCCCATGATCATACTGACTGCAGCGCTGGTCGCCAGGCCGAGCAGGTTCGTGGTCAGCAGGGCGATCCGAAAATCTCCCCAACCCATCAGGGTGATGATCAATATATCGATGGAGTAAAGCGCAATCGTGAGCAATATCCCCGCCCACATGCCGTAGATCCATGCCCCCGCCAGGATCGGGATGATCCCCAGGGTGGTAATGGGCAGCCCAATCTTCGGGTAGGCGATAAAAAACACCACAAAGAATAGGATAAATAACCCCGCCACGAGCAAGAACTTTCCCAGCGGTGTATATAGATGCTTCCTGGCCCATTTTCTGAAACGCAAAAAGTTGCGCATGGTTATTATATGGCAAGGAGACGCCTGGAAGGTTACAGGGTGCTCCTTCACATACGTCTCCCTTATGGCGTTATATAGATTCTATACCGGCCATCCCAATTCGGAATTACAATCGCGTTACAGGTTGACCAAATTTGGATCCATGCAATACTGCCACCAATTGTTAGCGATACCATTGATCCGTCCGGCTGTTTTTGGCAGGTGCTTCAACCACCACTTATGGAGCAGGCGCATGTCGCCATTCCCCCATTCTTCGGCATTTACAAGTCGAATGTCATTCTTGAAGGCGGGAAAGTTATACCAATCGTAACAGTTGCTCTGAACTTTGCGTTGATTTTTGTAGTCGTAGTCTTTGTCGCTGTTGGGAGTGAAATGGATGTTCCCCATCTGCGCTTCGCCCGGCGCAACCTTATCATACAGGCAGAACTGGGCGAAATGGTTATCCTTCCCCCTGGTTTTTGAAAATGTCTGCGCCAGGATGGACTCGCAGCGATGTCCAAAGGCATGCACCATTTCTCCCACCCCGCGTTCATAATTGAAACCCATCACCACGAAGCGGCGATTGCAGCCCGCCGACCACACCTGCGGCTGGGAATTGCACCAGAACGCCTTCACCCCGCACATGGTCGATTTGTAGAAACCCGCATAGGGGAAACCCATCAACCACACTTCATCGATCTCATGGTTGACAATGCGAGGCAAAACGTGCAGGCCGGTCAGGATGGCCTGGTAATCCACGTATTGGGGCTGGTGCGCCGCCGCGCTCCTGTCCAACACCGCCTGGAATCCGGCCGGGGTATAGCGGAAGCCGTCCGACAGCGCCGGGAATTCGTTCAACTCCACCCGCTCGACGATCTCGTACCTGGCCGCGCCGCCGCTGGACTCGATGATATCCTCGATGAACGAGTTTGCCAGGTCATCCGGGCGGTTCCAGTGCATTTTTTCGGAGAGTTTCAACCCGCTGGCAGCGTCCATGACCGGGTCGTAGATCACCAACAGGACATGCGAGGTGATGATGCGCACCGGCTCGGTGGTACTATCCGGGGGCACCACGGGTTGGGGAGGCGTGCTGTCGTCGCCTTTGAATAGGCCAAAAAATCTCAACAACATCTCGAAAAATGATGTTTTTTGATTACCGGTTGGATTGGTCATCTTTCTTCCTCAGGGTACGTCAATGGCGAAGAATACTTGATCACCCACACTGATAAAAATGTAACGGTTCGGACCGATGGCCATGGCCGTAGCCGGACCCGCCTGGAGAGCGCCGTCGGTTTCAGCCTCCATGGCAGCCCTGAACTGGCCGCGCAGTTCCAGCGAGTCGGCCCGGGGGCTGAAGCGGTAAACTGCCCGCGTCAGCGGTTCGAGCATGTATAGCGAAGGGTCGGGCGCAGAGGCGAAAGTCATCTGCGAAAAAATGGCGTCGTTGATCCTGGGACCGGGCTGGCGCTCGGGCCGCGTATCCTGGAAGGTGGCCGGGTCGGAACAGCGCATGGGCACCACATCGATGCGGGTCTTGGGGCAGGCCGTCACATGACCGTCCTGGAAGAGCAGGTACAGGTCGGCATTGTTGACCGCCACCGCAATGGCGCTGGTCATATTCTGCGGAACCTGCTCGCCGAAGAACATGATCGGCAGTTCCGTGAACTGGCCCAGGGTGCCGGCATATTGCCAGATGGCATTGCTGCCGGGGTCCAGCACGAAGAGGTTGCGTCCGTCCGAATCCAGCGTGAAGGCGGTGATATTCCGCCAGCCCAACTGCGGAGGGACGAGCGCCACTGCCACCGGGTCCGACAGGCCGCAGTAGAGCAGGGTCCCGTGCGCATCCATGGCGAGCACGCGCGCATTGTAGACATTGCTCATGGGCAGGGCTTTCAACCCGATCAGCGGGCCCACCGTCACCGATTCATAACTGCCCGGCTCGCACTGGAAGGACGTATCCATTTCATAGATCTGGTCCGCCAATGTGGCCCGCATGACGCTGCCCCGGGTGGAATCCAAAATATACAGGTCGGTATCGGTCGCCGCCATTTGACTGATGCGCACGTTGCGGCTTAGTCCCCCGGCGATGGCCGGGCGAAAACCCAGCCGCAGGATGCCGTCCAGGTTGTCCAGGGCGGTCTGCGCTTCCTGGCGCAAGTCGATGGCGTTGGGTTGGTTTTTGAGGCTTTTCTCGGCCTGGTCGAGGTAATAGATGGTGCTGTCCCAGGCGCGACGGACCTCGGTGGGGTTCTCCTGACCGCGTGCCTGCGAAGCCTGGTCGAGCGCCATTTCGTAGTTCGTGTTGAATTGGGCTGTCCGCCCGTATTGGACGTACACCGTCGCGGCGATGGCGACGATGACCACCGGGATGACCACGGCCAAAAGGCCCATGCCCGAGCCGAGCCCGTCCAGACGGCCTTCCTGCCCCGGCACCAGGTTGGGCAGGAATTTGCCCGTCCGCCGGGAAATGCTCTGGAAGAAGGCCCGTATGCCACGGATGACCTTTGCCAGCCCGCGGAAGGTCTTCTGGCGGGACTGGCGTTTGATCTCGGGGATATCGCCTGTGCGGGAGGGGGAAATGAAGCGGCCCGTCTGCTGTTGGGGGCGAGGTTTCACCATCGGGGAGGTGCTGACCGGGCGACCTGGTATTTCCTGTTCCGCCTCCGCAACCGGGACAGTAGCGGCAGCCAACGCAGCCGATTCTCCGCCGGTGATGAGACGGGTAAAGCGGCTGGCAGGCTCGTCGCTGGCAACCGTGGCGGTCGGTCGCGCCACCGCCGGGGTTGGCATGGACTCGGCTGTGGTTGTCACAGCCGCCTGCCTGGGCGAAGTCCGCGGCCCGCGCAGGATGTTCAGGTTGCCTTTGCCGGGCTGGACCTGCACCAAAACCGCGTTCACATCTGCCGTGGTAAGGCCGAGCAGTTTCCGGTGCATCATTTCAGGAGCCAGGTTGCGTTCAGTAAGCAGAGCCGCGTCCCAGCCCTCGGGCAGGTCCGGGCAGAGCATGAGCAGGTCGCCTGTATGCAGGTCGGTCTGGCTCAGGTAGACGGGGGTGGTCTGACTGATCCCCAGGCCATGCCCGCCAATGGTAGAGTCATGGATCTGCCGAGTCTCCGTGCCGGTCAATTGAAAAACATGGGTGGGGCCGCATTGGGCGAACAAACACTGCCCGTTACGCAATACTGCCAGGATGAGCCGGCCAACGATGTACTGGCCTTTGCCGGTCGTGCCCAGATTGCGGTTGAGCAGGAATTGGTTGAGCCAATCCGCGGCCGCCCGCACGGCAAAGGTCAACGACCCGGCAGTTTTGTAGAACTGCTGGGCCATTTGCGACATGATCTGGCTGTATTCGGCGGAGGTAATGGAGGTATTGCCCGAGATGGTCAAATAAATGAGCAGTTGATCATCTGCACGGCCACGGGCGGCGCGTTTTGGAGGCGCCACCGCCAGGAGACCCGGCACCTGCGGTAATTCCTGGCCACTGATACGATGAAAAGGCAGTAGATTGAGATCGAACTCGGCGGTCACTCCCCCATTATACTGGTAAAATCGCCGCATGGATTTTTCCTTTCATTACAATTTCACAGACCTGGCTCCGCTGGCGGGTGAATGGAACCAACTGCTATCCGAATCCATTACCCATGTGCCATTTTTACGCCACGAATACCTGCAAACGTGGTGGGCCACCCGCGGCGGGGGCGAATGGCCTGCTGCCGAACTGGCGGTCGTGACTGCCCGGCAGGATGGGCGGTTGGTCGGCATTGCTCCGCTGTTCACGGCGACGAACCGGGAGGGTCAGCCGGCCCTGTTGCTGCTCGGCAGCATCGAGATCTCCGATTACCTGGACCTGATCGTCCGCCCGGCAGGACCTGCCAGCCTTCCTGTCCGGCTTGCTCGACGCCATCGAGCAGGTCCCGGCGTTGAAAGGTCGCGTACTAGACTGGCACAACCTGCTCGGTACATCACCCACCCTGCCGCTCCTTGCAAGCCGAAGCCGAAAAACGAGGCTGGACCGCCACGGTCGAGCAAACGTATCACGCGCCCGCCATCCCCTTGAAAGAGGACTTCGAAGCCTATCTCTGCAGCATCGACAAGAAACAGCGCCACGAGATCCGCCGCAAGATGCGCCGCGCCGAAGAAAGCAGCCACCAGATCCGCTGGTATTGTGTCACCGAGCGCTCCACCCTGGATGCCGAGGTACAGGCTTTCCTGGACTTGATGTCGGAGGACCCCGAGAAAGCCACCTTCCTCACCCCCGCCATGTGCGAACAAATGCGCCTCTCTTGCCTGTCGGCTTTTGACAACGGCTGGCTGCAATTGACTTTCCTGGAAGTGGACGGGAGGAAAGCCGCCGGTTACCTGAATTTCGATTACAACAACCGCATCTGGGTCTATAACTCAGGCTTCAGCCGCCATTTCATCGATATATCCGTCGGCTGGGTGCTGCTGGGACACCTGCTGCAATGGGCCAATGACAACCAGCGCATCGAGTTCGATTTCATGCGCGGCAGCGAAGACTACAAGTATCGTTTTGGCGGGGTGGATAAACTGGTCATGCGGGCGAAGGTTGTCCGCCCGTAGTTCAGTCTGATTGGGGAAAAAACGTTCACTCAACCTTCCACGTACTTTTTCAATCCCTCCAGCATCACCATCCAGTTCTCCTGCGAATGACGGCGTTCTTCCTCGTTGGCGTTGTTATCCTGCGCCAGCGTGACCACCGTCTGCCCTGCCTCCTGCAGCAGGTCCACCGTGACAGTGTGATAATTCTCGGCTTTATCAGGCACGCCAGCCAGCGGGCTGAAATGGCTGTACTTCAAGCGCTGCTGCGGGCGGATCTCCAGCACCGTGCCCTTGTCTTCATAGGCCTCGCCCTTCCAGACGCCTTTCCAGCGAATGGGTCCGCCTTCCTTCCAGTCTGACTTGACCGTCGTGCCGAACATATACTGCTTGATGGCTGCCGGTTCCACCAGCGCCTGCCACACTTTTGCTATCGGCGCATTGATGGTAATGGACGCCATCGCTATCAGGTTATTATTCATATGAAATCTCCTTGAACGACATACCGAACAAGGCAAAATTATAGGTTACCCATCATGTTTATACAATAACCCCTTCATGGGATGCGCCGATCCTCTTGATAACCAGACTGTCGGGGGATTAAAACAAACCTTTGGGGTCTGTTCCAGACCCCAAAGGTTTTTCTTGATATTTTCTTTTTTCTTCTTTCGTGTTAAATTTCTTTTCCCTCGAACTGGCTGTTATACAACTCGGCATAGAAACCATTCTTCGCCAGCAGTTTCTCATGCTTGCCCTGTTCGACGATATCGCCCTCCTTCATTACCAGGATCCAATCTGCCTCGCGGATGGTGGACAGGCGGTGGGCAATGATGAAACTGGTGCGGTTCTTCATCAGGTCGAGCATGGCCTTCTGGATCAACACCTCTGTGCGCGTGTCGACCGAACTGGTGGCCTCGTCGAGGATCAGCAGGGTCGGGTCCGCCAGGATGGCGCGGGCGATGGTCAACAACTGCATCTGTCCCTGGGAGATGTTGGTCGTCTCCTCATTGAGCATGAAACTGTATCCGCCTGGGAGCGCCCGGATGAAGTGATCGGCATGGGCGGCTTTGGCCGCGGCGATAACCTCTTCGTCGGTGGCGGCGGAACGTCCGTAGCGGATGTTCTCCATGATGGTACCGTTGAAGAGCCAGGTGTCCTGCAGTACCATCCCGAACTGGCAGCGCAGGGCGTCACGCTTGTATTCCTTGACATTGTGGTTATCCAGCAGGATGGAGCCGTCATTGACATCGTAGAAGCGCATCAGCAATTTGACCATGGTGGTCTTGCCTGCCCCGGTGGGACCCACGATGGCGATCCGCTGACCCGGTTCGGCGTAGAAGGAAAAGTCATTGATGATGATCTTCTCGGGGGTATAACCGAAGTGGACATTCTTGAAGTCCACCCGCCCGTCCATGTTTTCCACGACCAGCGGAACGATCGATTCGGGCGTTTCTTCTGGTTCGCCCAGGAACTCGAAGACCCGTTCGGCTGCCGCCATAGTCTGCTGCAACACATTGGAGATATTGGCGATCTGCGAGATAGGATGGGTGAACGAACGCACATATTGAATGAAAGCCTGGATATCGCCAACGGTGATGCGGCCGCGAATGACCAGGTAACCGCCCAGGATGCAGATGGCGACATAACCCAGGTTGCCCACAAAGGTCATGATCGGGAACAGCATCCCCGAGAGAAATTGCGATTTCCACGAGGTGTCGTACAGGACGCCGTTGATCTCATCGAACTTGCGGATGCTCTTTTCCTCGCCGTTAAAGGCTTTCACGACCATGTGGCTGCCGTACATCTCTTCCACATGCCCGTTGATGTGTCCCAGGTAATCCTGCTGGCGTTTGAAGAACACCTGCGATTTGCCGATGATGACGCCGATGACGCCCAGCGACAGCGGCAGCATCCCCACCGCCACCAGGGTCATCTGCCAACTGATGGTAAACATCATCACCAGCACGCCGATGACGGTAGCGACCGAGGTGATGATCTGGGTCATGCTCTGGTTCAGCGTCTGGCTGACCGTGTCCACGTCGTTGGTGATGCGCGAGAGGATCTCGCCGTGGTTGGTGCCGTCGAAATATTTGAACGGCATGCGGTTGACCTTTTCGGAGATGTCCTTGCGGAAGGTGTAGGTCAGGCGCATGGCAACATTGGACATGATCCAACCCTGGATGTATGCCAGCAGCGCCGAGAGGACGTACAGCAGCAATACCGATACCAGGATCTGCCCGATATAGGCAAAGTCGATCGTGCCAGTGCCGTTGATATTTGCCAGCACGCCTTCGAATAATTTCGTAGTGGCTTTCCCCAGGATCTTCGGGCCGACGATCGAAGCGATGGTCGAAGCGATGGCGAAAAGGATCACCAGGAAGATCAACCAATTGTATTTTGACAGGTAGCCGACCAGTTTTTTGAAGGTTCCCTTAAAATCGCGCGGCTTTTCGCCTTTCATCATGGCCATGGGGCCGCCGCGGCCCATGGGACCTCCCATCGGGCGGGGTCTTCCGCCGCCGGGGCGGCTGGTGGGTGTGGGACTGTGCATCATGCCAATTCCTCCTGGCTTAGTTGTGACAAAGCAATGCTTCGATAGACTTCGTTATCTTCCATCAGTTCGGCATGAGTGCCCTTGCCGACGATGCGACCCTCGTCCAGGACGATGATCTGGTCGGCATTCTTGATGGTGGCAATTCGCTGGGTGACGATCAAGCAGGGTGCTGGCGCCGGTGTGTTCCTTCAACGCCTTGCGCAGGGCGGCATCGGTCTTGTAGTCCAGCGCTGAGAAACTGTCGTCGAAGATGTAGATGGGCGCTTTCTTGACCAGCGCCCGCGCAATGGCCAGGCGCTGCTTTTGCCCGCCGGACACGTTCACGCCGCCCTGCGAGACCTCCGCCTGCATGCCGGCCTCGTTGGCCTGGATGAACTCGCTTGCCTGGGCGATCTTGGCGGCCAGTTGCAGGTCTTCGTCGCTGGCGTTTTCGTCGGCATAAGCCAGGTTGCTCTCGATGGTGCCGGAGAAAAGGTTGCTTTTCTGGGGCACGAAGCCGATGCGGTCACGCAGGTCATGCTGCGCCACCTGGCGGATATCCATACCGTCCACGCATACTTCCCCGCTGGTCACTTCATAGAAACGCGGGATCAGGCTGACGATGGTCGACTTGCCCGAGCCGGTGGTGCCAATAAAGGCCGTTGTCTGACCGGGGCGGGCCGTGAAACTGATGTCGTGCAGCACGTCTTCCTCCGCGCCCGGGTAGCGGAAGGTCACATCCCGGAATTCGATCGTGCCCTTGAATGGCTCGGGGAATTTCTGCGGGACGGGCGGGTCCTTGATGAGCGGTTCGGTCTCGAGCACGGCGGCGATACGGTCGCCGGAGACGGAAGCGCGTGGCAATATAATGAACATCATCGAGAGCATCAGGAAGGCGAAGAGGATCTGCATGGCGTATTGCATGAAGGCCATCATGTCGCCCACCTGCATGGTCGACTGGGCCACCTGGTGCGAGCCCACCCACAGGATCAACAGCATGACCCCGTTCATGACGAGCATCATCAGCGGCATCATCACCACCATGATGCGGTTGATGAACAGGAGCGTGCTGGTCAGGTCCTTGTTGGCTTTGTCGAAGCGGTCCTCTTCGAATCTCTGCATGTTGAAGGCGCGGATGACCATCATGCCCGACAGGTTCTCGCGGATGACCAGGTTGAGCCGGTCGATCAGGTTTTGGATGCTCTTGAACTTGGGCAGTGCGATGGAGAAGACCGTCAGGATCAGGCCCAGCAGGATAACCACCGCCAGCGCGATGATCCACCACATGTTGGCGCTGTTATCCACTGCCCGGATGACCCCGCCGACGCCGATGATAGGCGCATAGATGACCATGCGCATCATCATGATGACCACCATCTGGATCTGGGTGATGTCGTTGGTCGAGCGGGTGATCAGCGAGGCGGTCGAGAATTTGTCGAACTCGGTGCTGGAGAAATTCTCCACCCGTTCGAAGACACTGCGGCGCACATCCCGGGCCATCCCGGCGGCTGTGCGGGCCGAAAGGTAACTGAC
The DNA here is from genome assembly GCA_963847105.1 of uncultured Chloroflexia bacterium. Lineage (GTDB taxonomy): Bacteria > Chloroflexota > Anaerolineae > Anaerolineales > Villigracilaceae > UBA877. Next base: position 671,188 of record CAWJYP010000004.1, read on the forward strand.
GGCGACGGTACAGGCGCCCGAGAGAAGGGTCACCAGCAGCATCAGCCAGCCCGCCTGCAGGATGTAGTTGGTCTGGAGTGAGTCCGTATCCATCCCCAGGGCCACATATTCGCTCTTGACCCCTGCGATGGCCATCTGGATGATCATGCTGGTGCCGAGCACATCCACCTTTTGGTTGAGGGACTGCGTCAACTGGCCCAATGCAGCCGGGGGCATGGCCGACAGGGCGGTAAAAATATCCATGCCGGGAGGCAATTTGGTCAGGTCGAAGCCCATGCTTTGCCCCATGGCCTGGGCTTTGGCCGGGTCGGCCAGGGCCTGTTCGAGGCCCGAGACGACCAGGATGGACTTGGCCATGATCGGGTTCAGCAGGTCCATGGTGGCCTTGTCAATGTCCTTGAGCACGTAGACAGGTTCATTCGCCAGGGCGGGATACTGCTCCACATAGGGTGTTGAAATCGGCCGAGTTGCTGTCAACCAGGCTGTAATTCGCCAGCACCGTCGCCTTATCCTCCGGGCTCATGAAGAGGACATAGCGGTCCATTTGATTCTGGCGGATGGCGATGGGTACGGCGTTCTCGATGCCGCCCTGCTGGATGCCGTTGTTGACGATACGGGAGAGATAATCCGGCAGCGCCAGGTCGGCATTAGCCTGGACGAATAACAGCGCAATCGAGATCAGGATCAACAACAAATAGGGTTTCAGATATTTCACAAGACGCAACATATGGGGTTCGACTCCTTAAAATAAGTTCTGGAGGAATTATAGAGGGAGAAAATGAAGAAGTGATGAAGAGGGCTGGGAGAAGTGGCGCCAGGTCCTATTCACTCATCTTCCGGGCCGCCTCGGTGAGCAGTTTCAGCGCAGAGATGATCTCTTCCTGCTGCGCCGGTTCCAGCGAGGAGGCCAATCCTTCCAACCAGCGGCTGCGGGCTTCCATTGCCTGGCTCACCAGTTGGCGGCCTTTGTCGCTGAGGGCCAGCCGCTTGACCCGCCGGTCAGCCGGGTCTTCGGTGCGGGCGATGATCTCATGCTGCACCAACCGGTCGATGACCTGGCTGGCAGCCGCGTTGGTGACGCCCATCTCGCGACCCAGTTCGGATACGGCGGCAGAGCCGCCGTGGTATAGGCGCATGATCACATTTACCTGCGAAAAGGAAAGCGAAGCATCGCTGAGGAAATGCTTGAAATCACGGGAAGAGCGGTGCATGAAAACTTCGGACCATTCCCGCAGGGCGGCTGTTAGTGGTTGTGGAGGTGACATAGTTAACGTCCTTTACTAATTAAGTGGGCTAAACTATATTCCTGAAATAACGTTTTGTCAAGCCGACTTTTGACACGTCTTTCCCCAACTGGACAAGATAATTCCTTTCAGGTATTATTACTTCGATATCTGTCTTCCTATTATTATTTCATCGGGGTCTGACAGGATCCATATTGGCAGGGATAAACAATGGGGATGTGGGCGAAATAAACGCACCTGCATCCCCGCATGTTCTACTCGTGGGAAACCTTACCTCGCAGTACGTTCGAAAACGCGGGTTTGATGACACGCCTGGATATTCATTATAAAAAATGACGGTTTAACTTCCGACGGAGATGAAATGTCAGACCTTATCAAGCAGATTACCAGCGACCTACAAAAGAAAATCGATTCCTTCGAACCGAAGGTAGCGCTTGCGGATATCGGCACGGTGCTGGAGGCAGGCGACGGCATCGCCCGCGTCAGCGGCCTGGCCAAGATCCGCTCGCAGGAACTGGTCGAGTTCGACAACGGTGTGCGCGGCATCGCCTTCAACCTGGAAAAAGACGCCGTCGGCGTCATCATCATGGGCGAATACTCGGAAATTTCCGAGGGCATGAACGTGCGCGCCCTCGGCCGCATCGCCTCGGTCCCCGTGGGTGACGGGTTGATCGGCCGGGTGGTCAACGCCCTGGGCGAGCCCATCGACGGCAAGGGCACCATCCAGTTCAGCAATTACCGTCCCATCGAGCGCATCGCTGCGGGCGTGGTCGAGCGGTCTGACGTGGATACGCCCGTCCAGACCGGCATCAAGCCCATCGACACGATGATCCCCATCGGCCGCGGCCAGCGTGAACTCATCATCGGCGACCGCCAGACCGGCAAGACCGCCCTGGCGATCGACACCATCATCAACCAAAAAGGCAAAGACCTCATCTGCATCTACGTCGCCATCGGCCAGAAGAAAGCCGCCGTGGCGCGCACAGTCGCCATCCTGGCCCAGCACGGCGCCATGTCGCACACCATCGTGGTCGCCTCCGCCGCCGACGAATCGGCTGCGTTGCAATACATCGCCCCCTATGCCGGCTGCGCCATCGGCGAAGAGTTCATGGAGTCCGGTCGGGACGCGCTGGTGATCTACGACGACCTTTCCAAACACGCCTGGGCTTACCGGCAGGTATCGCTGCTCCTGCGCCGCCCGCCCGGTCGCGAGGCCTATCCCGGCGACATCTTCTACCTGCACTCCCGCCTGCTCGAACGGGCCGCCCGCCTGGCGAACAAATACGTGCTGGTCAAGAAGGATTTCAAGAACAATCTCGCCACCGAAAAAGACGCCCTGGACGGCCATATCTTTGGCGGACCCATGGCGAAGCATGACGCAGAGGCAGCCCTCAAGGCCCTGCCGAAGGCGGATGATCACCAGGTGGTCAAACTGGCCGGCTCGGGCGGGTCGCTGACGGCACTGCCGATCATCGAGACCCTGCTGGGCGACGTCTCCGCCTATATCCCCACCAACGTCATATCCATCACCGACGGGCAGATCTACCTGCTGAACAACCTGTTCAACGCCGGCATCCGCCCGGCTGTGGACGTGGGCATTTCGGTCTCCCGCGTGGGTACCGCCGCCCAGACCAAAGCCATGAAGCAGGTGGCCGGTAAACTGCGCCTGGACATGGCCTCCTACCGTGAACTGGCGGCTTTTGCGCTCATGTCCGGCGACCTGGATAAATCCACCCAATCGCAGCTAACCCGCGGCCAGCGCATGCAGGAGATCCTCAAGCAGCCGCAGTACGAACCGATGGCGCTGGAGAACCAGGTGATGGTTGTCTTCGCCGGTACGAACGGTTACGCCGACAACGTCCCCATCGAGCGGATGATGAAATGGGAAGCCGATCTCGTCCGCAGCATGGCCGCTTCGCACCCTGAAATCGGCAAGGACATCGTCGAGAAGAAGCAGATCACCCCCGAGAATGAGAAAAAACTGCGTGAAGCCCTGGAAGCTTTCAAGGTCACGTGGTCATAAATAACGTTTGAACGGATAAAAAATGGCATCTGCTCGTGAAATGCGGGTACGTATCCGCAGCGTAAAAAACATATCGCAGGTAACACGCGCCCTCGAAGCCGTCAGCGCCAGCAAGGTCCGCAAGGCGGTGGCAGCGGTGACGGCTACACGCGCCTACGCCGACAAGGCCTGGCAGATCCTGACGCATATCTCCCGGCAGCCCGGGCGGACCACCCTGCATCCGCTGCTGGCAAAACGACCCGAGGTGCGCAACATCCTGGTGGTGGTAGTCGCGGGCGACCGCGGCCTGGCCGGGGCTTATAACACCAACGTCATCCGTTACGTGACTCAGCATTCTAATCGCGCCAACGTGCCCGTCCGTTACATTGCCGTCGGCCGCAAAGGCCGTGACCTGCTGGCGCGGCGCGGCAAACAGGTCATCGGCGAATTCAGCAACCTTCCGCCCGCCCCCTCCTTCGCGGATGTGTCGGCCATCGGCCGCCTGGCGGTGGACGAGTTCCTCAGCGGCGATGTGGATGAAGTCCACCTGATCTTTACCGACTTCATCACCATGTCCCGCCAGGAACCGGTGATCAAGAAATTATTGCCGCTGGAGATCGAGGACGGATCCGGCAATGTATTGGAATTTAGCGGGCAGCATTCAACCGCCGCTTACATCTATGAACCGGCCGAGGAAGAACTACTGGATACGATCATCCCGCGCTTCACCGCCCTGCAAGTCTACCAGGCCATCCTCGAATCGCTGGCATCGGAACACGCCGCCCGTATGGTGGCCATGCGCAATGCCACCGACAACGCCATCGAACTGGTACAGCACTTGCAATTGGAATATAACAAGGTCCGCCAGCAAACCATCACCAACGACCTGTTGGATATTGTCGGCGGTGCAGAAGCAATGGCCAAAACGGCCTGATATCATAACGATTTCATCTTCACATGAACGTTCGAGTGAAAGATTACTGGAGGAAGTGAATGGCAAGAGTTACCGGAAGTGTCACCCAGATCCAGGGTAGCGTGGTGGATGTAGAATTCCCGGGAGGCGTCCTGCCGGATGTCTTCGAGGCCCTCGAAATCCCCCAGGAAGGCAAGGGGCCGCTGGTATTGGAAGTGGAAAAGCACCTGGGCAAGAACCTGGTCCGCTGCGTGTCGATGGACACCACCGACGGTTTGCAGCGAGGAGTGTCGGCGGTGGGGACCGGCGCGCCCATCATGGTCCCGGTCGGTCCTGCCACGCTCGGACGCATTTTCAACGTGCTGGGCCTGCCCATTGACGGAAAAGGCGCGGTGAGTTCCAACGAGTGTTATCCCATTCACCGCCCCGCTCCTTCTTTCGCCGAACAATCCACCCGCACGGAGATCTTCGAAACCGGCATCAAGGTGATCGATCTGATCGCCCCCTTCACCAAGGGCGGCAAGACCGGCATTTTTGGCGGCGCAGGCGTAGGCAAGACCGTCGTCATCCAGGAACTCATCCGCTCGGTCGCCACGGTCCACCAGGGCAACTCGGTCTTCGCCGGGGTGGGCGAGCGCACCCGTGAAGGGACGCAGCTCTACCGTGAAATGCTCGAATTGGGCGTCATGAAAGACACCGTCATGGTCTTTGGGCAGATGAACGAGCCGCCGGGAGTCCGCCTGCGGGTGGCGCTGACGGCGCTGGCAATGGCCGAATTCTTCCGTGACCAGGGCCGGGACGTGCTGCTGTTCATCGACAACATCTTCCGCTTCTCCATGTCCGGCTCCGAGGTATCGGCCCTGCTGGGCCGGATGCCCTCCGCCGTGGGATACCAGCCCACCCTCTCCACCGAAATGGGCGAATTGCAGGAACGCATCACCTCCACCCGCCACGGTTCCATCACCTCCATGCAGGCGGTCTACGTTCCCGCGGACGATTATTCCGACCCCGCCCCGGTAGCCACTTTCACCCATCTGGATGCCACCATCGCCCTGGAGCGCTCCATTTCCGAGAAGGGCATCTACCCGGCGGTTGACCCGCTGGCCTCCACCAGCCGCATCCTCGACCGCAACATCGTCGGCGAGGAGCATTACAACACCGCTCGCGAGTGCCAGCGCATCCTCCAGCGCTACAAGGATTTGCAGGATATCATCGCCATCCTGGGTATCGACGAGTTGAGCGAAGACGACAAACTGGTGGTTTCGCGTGCCCGCAAGGTCGAACGCTTCTTCTCGCAGCCCATGTTCGTGGCCGAAGTCTTCACCGGCCTGCCCGGTAAATACGTCCCCATCAAAGAGACCGTGCAGGGTTTCCGCCAGATCCTGGATGGGAACTGTGACGACCTGCCCGAACAGGCTTTCATGATGGCCGGCACCATCGAGGACGCCCGCGAAAAAGCCGCCAAACTGGCCGGGAATGCCTGATCGGCACTTGGAGTATTAGCATGCCCATCCACTGTGAAATCATCTCCCAGGACCGCATCGTCTATCAAGGCGAGGCGGACATCGTCGTGCTCCCCGGCGACGAGGGTGAAATGGGCATCCTTCCGCATCACGCCCCGCTGTTGACCACCCTGAAATACGGCATCATCAAAGTCCGCGCAAAGGGGCAGGAGACTTTTTACACGGTGGCGGGGGGCATTGCAGAAGTGCAGCCGGACGCCGTCATCGTGCTGGCAGACGCGGCGGAAAATGTCGAGGAAATCGATATCGCCCGGGCCGAAAGCGCCCGCAAGCGCGCCGAAGAGACCCTCGCCAAAGGCGTTCCAGCCGACACGGATGCCTACTTGAAAATGGACGCGGCCTTGCGCAAATCGAATCTGCGCCTGGATGCTGTCCGCCGCTACCGGCATGGGCCGGCCCGGCAGCCCCGCAACACCGACGAATAGAGGTTTAGTATGCCCTCGTTTTCCAAAGATCTGGGAATTGATCTTGGCACCATCCGCACGCGCATCGCCGATAGCACGGGGGTGATCGTCGAGGAACCGACCATCGTTGCCATCGTCATCGCCGAGCAGAAGATCGTCGCCCTCGGCAATGAGGCCCAGGGCATGTCCGGGCGCGTCTCCACCGAGACCCTCGAAGTGGCCCACCCTCTGCAGAACGGCGTTGTCGCCGATTATGAGATCACCGAAGCCTTGCTGCATTACCTGCTCCAGCGGGTCAGCGGACCCATGCGGCTGTTCCGCCCGCGCGCTATGGTGACAGTGCCTTACGGCGTCACCAGCGTGGAATCGCGGCGCAGTCCATGAGGCCATGCTCCAGGCCGGCAGCCGGGATGCTTACCTGATCCAGCAGCCGCTGGCCGCCGCGCTGGGCGTGGACCTGCCCATCGGTTCGCCCTCCGGCAACATGGTCATCTGTCTGGGCGGCGGGGTGACGCAGGTGGCGGTCATTTCCATGTACGGCATCGTGGCAGCCGAGACCATGCGCTCGGGCGGCCTGCAACTGGACGAAGCCATCGTTTCGTATGTACGCAAGAAGTACGGCGTCATCATCGGGCCTGCCACCGCCGAACAAATGAAGATCAAGATCGGCGCGGCCGTGCCGCAGGACAAGGAAGAGAGCCTGGAAGTGCAGGGACAGGACCAGGTCAGCGGGTTGCCGCGGCCGGTCACCCTGACCACCGGCGAAGTTGTCGAGGCCCTGCAGGAACCGCTCAAGCAGGTCATCGATGTGTGCCGCCACGTCCTCGAAAAGACCCCTCCCGAACTGGTATCCGACATCATCGACCGGGGCGTGGCCCTGGTCGGCGGCGGCGCCCGTCTGCGCGGCATCGATAAACTGCTCACCAAGGCCCTCGGCATCCCCGCCTACGTGGTCGACAACCCCGACACCTGCGTGGTCGAAGGGGCTGTCAAGGCGCTGGGCATGTACACCACTCTTAAACGAAACCTGCCGCCTGTGTAGGAAACCGACCGGGCTTGACCCGGTCTTTTTCTAGCCGGTCCCGGCGAGAATCCATCCAAGTCAGAGGTCGATATGCTTCCCAATACTTTCCCCGAAGCCTTCACCACCACCATCACCGGCCTGGGCGCGCCCATGCGATACTTCCCGGTCAAGAACCTCAACCGGGTCGGCAACCTGGTCGCCTTCATCATCCTTCTGCTGGGAAGCATCGCCGCCTTTGCTTATGGAGCTTATAACGCCCTCGTAGCGTACAACCTCCATGGCCTATCCGTCGTCGACGATGAATTGGCCTGGCCACTCGTCATCGCCTTCGTCTTGTTCGTGCTCAGCCTCCTGGCCCTGTATTCCACCTATACCAGTTGGAAGCGCGGCGTGGGCGTCTATGAGCGCGGCATGGCCGTCCGCAACCACAAGGGCATCGCCATGTGGCCGTGGGTGGATATCGTCTCCCTGACTGCGGCGGTCACGCGCAATTACACCAATGGCATCTACACCGGCACCACCCATGTGTATACGATCTTCAATCGCAAGCGCGAGAAGTTGGTCCTCAACGACGTTTTCAAATACGTGGATCAACTGGCTGAAGAGATCGAGCAGAAGATCTTCCCCCTTCTGTATGAACCCGCCTCGGAAAAATATAACAGCGGACAACCGCTGGACTTTGGGCCCATCCTGATCAGCAAGACCGGCTTTCAGATCGGCAAGAAGACCTTCGCCTGGGCGGAGGTGAAGGATGTCAGCCTGCAGCACGGCGAGTTGAAGATCAGCCGCAGAGATGGAGGCTGGTTCAGCGGGGCCAGCGTCTCGGCTGCCAACATTCCCAACCTGCGGGTATTGCTTACCATCATCGACCAGGTGGTGGGACTAAAGACCGGTTAATTTCCCCCGAAAAGCAGAGGCGGCGCCTGTTGGCGCCGCCTCTTTTGGTTTCTATACAGTTACAGCCTTCTTTCGATCGCTCAACCGCAGGAAGAATTTGGTGATCTCCTCGGTAATGGCGGGTACCAACGCCAGGCCAAGCACGACCAGCCATTCAGACAGGGTCATGAAGTGGGTATTGAAGATCGTTTGCAGGAAGGGCACGGTAGATACCAGCATCAACAACGTCACCGATACCGCCACGGCATACTGCATATACTTGTTCGAGAAGATGCCGATGCGGAACAGCGACGCCCGTTCGGAACGGACCGTGTAGGCACGGAACAATTCACACAGCGACAGGGTGATGAACGCCATGGTCTCGGCGGTGCGAACATCTTCCAAATTGATCGAGCGCCAATCGAATTGGAGCAGGTGGATCAACGGGTTCACTCCCGCCGGGGCGCTCAACCCCAATGTCTGCAACTCCCACAGCAAACCCAGCACGAAGGCGGTCAACACGGCGCCCGTCTGCGCGAACATCTGGATAATGATGCCCGTGCGCATGGACTTGTTGATAATGGCCTCGTTCCGGGGCCGCGGCGGGCGGGTCATAATGTCCGGGTCGCCTTTTTCCATCGCCAGCGCCAGCGCCGGCGCTCCATCCGTCAACAGGTTCAGCCACAACAGTTGGATCACCGTCAACGGGGTGGGCAGACCTGCCAGGGTAGCCAGGAAGATGATCATGATCTCTGCCACGTTGGAGGAAAGCAGGAAGAAGACGAATTTGCGGATATTGTTGTAAATGATGCGGCCCTGCTCCACCGCCGAAACAATGCTGACGTAGTTGTCGTCGGTCAGGACCATGTCGGCGGTTTCTTTGGCCACATCGGTGCCGGTGATGCCCATGGCAATGCCGATGTTGGCCCGCTTGATGGCCGGCGCGTCATTGACCCCGTCGCCCGTCATGGCGACCACTTCGCCGTTGGCCTGCAGCGCATCGACGATGCGCATCTTGTGCTCCGGCGAGACGCGGGCAAACACGTCCACCTGCTCGATCTCGTTTTTCAGCAGATCGTCGCTCAGCCGGTCCAGGTCGGCCCCGGTGAGGACCTTATGGCCGGGGCGTAAAAGCCCGATGGTCGAAGCGATGGCGCGGGCGGTATTGGGATAGTCGCCGGTGATCATGACGGTGCGGATGCCCGCATGGGCGGCTTTCTCGAGGGCGGGTTTCACTTCTTCCCGCGGCGGGTCGATCATCCCCAGGAGACCAACAAAGACAAGGTCTTTTTCCAACGCATCCACACGGGTCTCACCTTCCGGGACATCCCTCTCCAACCGGTAAGCCACCCCCAGCACGCGCAGCGCGTCCTCGGTCATCCTGTCGATGGAATCGATGATGCGCTGGCGCATGGCCTCATCCATCGGATGTGACTTGTCATCCATGCCCTGGTATTGGGTACACAGGTCGACCACCATATCTGGCGCGCCTTTTACAGCCACCACATCCCAACCCAGGTACTGGGTATCTTTGAATGGAGAAAGGTCATCGGCGCGCGGATCGTCGACGTCATGGATGGTGATCATGCGCTTTCGCTCTGAGTTCGAAAGGCACCTCCCCTTCGCGTGGATAGGCTTCCTGTACATCCACCTGGTATGCCCCAGCCTTGGCGGCCGCGACCAGCAGCGCCCCTTCGGTGGGGTCTCCCACAATACGATAATCGTCCTCGTCGCCTTCCACCGCTTCCAGTTGAGCATCATTATTCAGGGCGCCCACCCACAGGGCTGTGCGGACCCCCGGATAATTGGCCAGGTCAACCTTCTTCTTCCTGACCTCGAAATCGCCTTTGCGCGAATAGCCGGTCCCGGTGACGTAGACCAACTGCCCGTCCACCCAGATCTGCGTAACGGTCATCTGGTTCTGGGTCAGCGTGCCGGTCTTGTCGGAGCAGATGACGGTGGCGGAGCCGAGTGTCTCCACGGAGGATAGGCGGCGGATGAGCGCATGGCGGCGGATCATCTCGCGCATCCCCAGGGCCAGGGTGATCGTCACTACCGCCGGCAGCCCTTCGGGGACGGCCGCGATCGCCAGTCCAACCGCCAGCATGAACATTTCGACCAACTCAGTCTTGGCCTCTGCCAGGTAAGCCAGGAAGCCTCCGCCCGGTTGGGTAAGGATCGACAGGTCGGTCCCGCGCACGACCGCCACAACAAAGACCAGCGCGCAGACTCCCAGGGCAGCGATGCCGAGGGTCTTGCCCAACTGGTCCAGCCGTTTTTGCAGGGGGGTTTGTTCCTGGTCCACACCCTGCAGCATTTTGGCGATCAGGCCCAACTGCGAGCGCATGCCCGTGCCGATGACGACGCCGCGGCCGCGCCCATAGGTGACCACCGTTGCCATGAAGGCGGTGTTCTTGCGGTCGCCCAGGGGGATATTCTTCTCCAATTGCAGGGCGGCGCTCTTCTGCACCGGCAGGGACTCACCCGTCAGGGCCGCTTCTTCCACCTGCAGGTTGACCGCCTCGAGCAGGCGCAGGTCCGCCGGTACGTTGTTGCCGGCCTCCAGGTAAACGATATCTCCCGGTACCAGTTCGCGGGTGGGGATGGTGGCCCGTTTGCCGTCGCGCAATACGTGCGCATCCGGCGCGGACAGTTTCTTCAAGGCTGCCAGGGCTTCCTCGGCGCTGCGTTCCTGGACGATGCCGAGAACGGAGTTCAAGACCACGATCGCCATGATGGCAGTGGCGTCGATCCACTCACCCAGCAAGGCCGAGATGACCGAAGCCACAATGAGCAACATCACGATGAAATTATTGAATTGAGCCCACAATAACTGCAAAAAGGTCGGGCGCGGCGCCTCGGTCAACTGATTGGGACCGTAATGTTCCAATCTCCTGGCGGCATCTTCGGTCGTCAGGCCGCTTTCCTTGACCTGCAGATGGTCGAGTACCTCCTGCGGGGAAAGGGCGTGCCATTCGTTCTTTTCCATCGGGACCGAGGGATCTACACCTGTGGAAGTAGTATCTGTCATAATTAACTTTTCTCCATGAATTTTTTAATTCGAAAACGAAATATCTAAAGATGGAAGCCGTACCGATCGGTTTTCTCTTTAATCTGGCGGCTCGATGTGCGTGCCTGGCATAATTGCCGTATCCTTGGGGATGACGACGATGCCGTCCTGCACGACCCAATTCTCCTCGGTGATATCCGTCCCGCGCGGGAAAGGCCGGATGACCACATTCGCCCCGATGCGGGCGTTCTTGTCAATGATGGCCCCTTCGATGATACAGTTCGGACCGATGCCGATGGGCGGCGTCCCGGGTACTTCGGAGGCATAATAATCCGCTCCCATCAGGACGCTGTCTTTTATATTCGCTCCGGCAGCGATCATGCTGCGTACGCCGATGACGGAATGGCTGATCTCCGCTTGCTGGACCTGGCAGCCCTCCGCCAGCATGACCGCCTCCAGGTGACTGGCCTCGACGATGGAACCCGGCAGGAAGCGCGAATGGGTGTAGATGGGGTTGTCGGTATCATAGAAGTTGAAGGGCGGCTGCGAGTTGGTCAACTCCAGGTTGGTCTCGTAGAACGAGCGGATGGTCCCTATGTCGCGCCAGTATCCGTCGAAATCGTACCCGTGAACGGAGCAGGTTTTGATGGCGAAGGGGATGATGTCGCCGCCAAAATCGTCGAAGGCGGGGTTGTTCTGCAGCAGGTCGACCAGGATCTCGGTGCTGAAGAAATAGATCCCCATCGAGCAAAGGAAAGGCCTCTCCGGGTCGTCGCGGCTGACAAAGGATTCCAGCACAGCCGGGTCTTTCGGCTTTTCGACAAAGTCGGTGATGTGGGTGCCCTGGCTGCGTTTGAGGATGCCCAAAGCCGGGGCTTCACTGCGTGCCACCGGCTGGACCGCCACGGTAATGTCGGCGTTATTCTCCCAGTGGAATTCGGCCATGGGCGCGTAATCCATCCGGTAAAGATGGTCGCCCGCCAGCACGAGAATGTATTTTGCCCGCGAGGCCTTGATCTGGAATAACTGTTTGCGGATGGCGTCGGCAGTGCCCTGGTACCAGCCTTGCGTGTAAACCGGCGTCTGCTCCGCCGCCAGGATCTCGACAAAACCGGTGTGGAAATTGTCGAAATTATAGGTCTGGTTGATGTGGCGATGGAGCGAGTGGGAATTGAACTGGGTCAATACATCGATCCGGTAAATGCCGGAGTTGATGCAGTTGCTCAGGGGAATGTCGATGAGACGGTATTTGCCTGCCAGCGGCACGGCCGGCTTGGAGCGAAGTTTGGTCAACGGAAAAAGACGGGAACCACGGCCACCCCCAAGGATGACCGCCAGAATGTCATTCATGGCAGGCATATGTCTCTCCTCGCTCCTGGATTTTTTGTACATGAATATAATAATCCAGATGAGGCACTTGCGCCAGTTGACATCTTATGTTCTTCGCCTGAGATTCCCATACGCTCGATACCTTAAACAAAAAACGCGACACCACCGGATGGCGGTCTCGCGAACGCTATGAAGCGCACAGGTCACCGGGGGCGAACCCCGTCTTGACGACGACCTGTCCCGAAAACTCGGGCGCTACTCCCCGACAAAGAAGAGAAAATTCGTTATGTTATAATCATGCGGCATAGGCCGCCAAACAGTGCCGAAGGAGGGAATTGAACCCTCATGGGCTAAGCCCACACGAGTTTGAGTTGTGCGCGTATGCCAGTTCCGCCACTCCGGCTTAAAGAGCGTCCCCCAGTATACTCATTCCCTCATATAAGGTCAAGATGAAGTTAGGAATCATAGGTTTCCCCCAATCCGGTAAGACGACCATCTTCAACGCGGTCACACGCGGCAACACCCCCACCAACGCCTCCGCCGGGCGTTTCGAGGTCCACACCGCCGTGGTGGATGTGCCCGACCCGCGCGTGGATAAACTCTCGGCCATGTTCAAGCCGAAGAAGACCATTTACGCCAAGGTCACTTATGCCGACATCGCCGGGCTGGATAGCGGCGCCGCCAAGGCGGGCCTCTCCGGGCAATTGCTCAACCAGCTCTCGCAGATGGACGGGCTCATCCACGTGGTGCGCTGTTTCGAGAACGAGAGCGTGCCTCACCCCCTCGGTACCGTTAACCCGGCCCGTGACGTCGCCTCGATGGACGGCGAGCTGCTGCTGAACGACCTCATCGCCGTGGAACGCAAACTGGAGCGGCTGGTCGAAGAGCGTAAAAAGGGCGGCACCGACAAGGTCGCCAACGAGCGCCAGACGGTCCTCTTCACCCGCCTGCACGAAGTCCTCTCCGCCGAAAAACCCCTGCGCGGTGTGGAGATCTCCGCCGAGGAAGAAAAGTTGCTTTCCGGTTTTGGCCTGCTCACCCGCAAACCTGTGCTGGTCCTGCTGAACCTGGGCGAGGGCCAGGCTGCCCCGGCCGTGGAGACGGTCGCCAAATCGCCGGTCATGTCCCTGCAGGGCAAGTTGGAAATGGAGATCGCCCAGCTCCCCCCCGACGATGCCGCCATCTTCATGCAGGAATACGGCATCACCGAGCTTTCCCTCAACCGCATGATCGCCGTTTCATACGACCTGCTGGATCAGCAGTCTTTCTTCACCGTCGGCGAAGACGAGGTGCGCGCCTGGACCACCCGCCGCCAGGCCACCGCCTGGGAGGCCGCCGGCGAGATCCACTCCGATATCGCCAAGGGTTTCGTCCGCGCCGAGGTGGTCTCCTGCCAGGACCTGCTCGAACTGGGCTCAATGGCGGAGGCCAAGGCCAAAGCCAAACTGCGCCTGGAGGGCAAGGAATACATTGTCAAAGACGGCGATATTATGCACGTCCGCTTTAACGTCTGATTATCCGTAAACGAAAGGAGCAACCCATGTCTTATAAACTATCTCCCTGGAGTCTGAACGACCTCTTCCCCGCCCTCGACGCGCCGGAACTCGAAGCGGCCTTTACCGACCTGCAGGCGCAGGTGGCAAGTTTCGAAAAACTCCGCCCGCAGTTGAAGGCCGATATGCCCGTCAGCAGCTTCCTGGAGGTCGTCAAGGATTCGGAAGAATCCACCCGCCTGGCCTATAAACTCTACTCTTTCGCCAGCCTGGCCTTCGCCGCCGATACCCAGAACCAGTCCATCGTGGCCCTGCTGGGACGCATCCAGCAGTTCATGGCCGAGATGGAGAACCGCGTCATCTTCTTCAGCCTGTGGTGGAAAGACCTGGACGAAGCCAACGCCAACCGCCTGATGCAAGCCTCGGGCGACTATCGCTATTATTTGGAAGAGATCCGCCATTTTAAGCCCCACACCCTCACCGAAGCCGAAGAAAAAGTGGTCAACCTGAAGAACGTGACCGGCTCGAACGCCCTCGTCACTCTCTACGATGCCATCACCAACCGCTACGTCTTCACCCTCGAAGTGGACGGCGAGAAGAAGGAATTTACCCGCGGCGAGCTGAACGTCTTCATCCGCGGGGCCGACCCGGAGATGCGCGCCAAAGCCTATCAGGAACTATACCGCGTGTTCGGCGCTGACGGCCCCATCCTCGGACAGATGTACCAGACCGCCGCCCGCGACTGGCGCAACGAGAACCTGTCCCTGCGCAACTTCGCCAACCCCATCGCCGCCCGCAACCTGGGCAACGATATCCCCGACGAGGCCGTGGAGGCGCTCTTGAAGGTCTGCGAGAAGAACGCCGGCGTGTTCCAGCGCTACTTCCGCCTGAAGGCCAAACAGCTCAACATGCCGCGCCTGCGCCGCTATGACGTTTATGCCCCCCTGACCAAATCGGACAAGGCCTATGACTTCGACAAGGCCGCCGAGATGGTGCTGGATTCATTCAACGCCTTCAACCCGGAGTTCGGCAAACTGGCCCGGCGGGTCTTCGACACGAACCACCTCGACAGCGAGGTGCGCAAAGGCAAGCAGGGCGGGGCTTTCTGCGCCAGCGTCACCCCCGACATGACCCCGTGGGTCAAGTTGAACTTCCAGGGCAAAGCCGACGATGTCGCCACCATGGCGCACGAACTGGGCCATGCCATTCACTCCATGCTGGCTTCGCACCACAGCGTTTTCACCTTCCATTCCTCCCTGCCGTTGGCAGAGACCGCCTCCACCTTCGGCGAGATGATGCTGGTGGACCGCCTGCTGGCAGACGAGAAGGATCAGTCCGTCCGCCGCGACATGCTCTTCCGCCAGATCGATGATGCCTACGCCACCATCCTGCGGCAGGCCTACTTCGCCCTGTTCGAGAAGCAGGCCCACGAGATGGTCGCCAAAAACGCCTCCGTGGACGAAATCGCAGCCGCCTACATGGAGAACCTGAAAACGCAGTTCGGCGATGCGGTGGAGTTGAGCGACGAATTCAAATGGGAATGGGTCTCCATCCCCCACATCTACCACACCCCCTTCTACGTCTATGCCTATGCTTTCGGGCAACTGTTGGTCTTCTCGCTCTATCAGCAGTTCAAGGCCGAAGGGGAAGCCTTCAAGCCCCGCTACATCAAGATCCTCTCGGCAGGCGGCTCGGAAGCGCCTGCAAAGATCCTGGCCGAGGCCGGCATCGACATCCGCTCGGAGGCCTTCTGGCAGGGCGGCTTCGATGTGATCAGCGGGCTGGTGGATCAACTCGAAAAAATGTAGTCACAAGGATTGCACCTGTGGGGCGGGATGATGTCCCGCCCTTTTTTTATTCCGCCGTTGCATGGACAGCCTCCCCACCTTGGGGTAATATTTGCATTCGGTGATGGCAGTCTTTTAACGAGGTTTTGATGAAGAGATCGAAAACACATGTACTGAATATTCTCCTGCTGGCAAGCCTTCTCCTGACCGCCTGCCAGGCTGCCGTTCCTCCACCCACACTGACGGCCTCGCCCGTCCCCAGCCTGACCGCCACCTTCACCGAAACACTCACACCCACTCAAACCTTCTCGCCCCTGCCGCCCACAGAGACGCCCACCCCCGCCCCGTCTGTGAAACGCGTCATCATCCTCAGCCTGGACGGTCTGCGCGCCGACGCGGTCGCCCAATCACCCATGCCGACCGTGCTGGCGTTGATGCAGTCCGGTGCATATTCGCTGCAGGCGCAGACCATCCTGCCCAGCGCCACCCTGCCATCCCATTCCTCCATGCTGACGGGCCTTTGCCCCGCCAAGCACGGGGTCGACTGGAATGATTACCTGCCCGAGAAGGGCATCGCCAAAGGCCCCAGCCTGTTCGACGTGGCTCACGCCGCCGGGCTGGAGACCGTCATGGTCATCGGCAAACAGAAACTGGTCCAGGTGACCGACCCGGCTAGCGTCGATAGTTCATCCTACATCAACGACCGGGACGTGGTCATCATGGAAAAACTGCTGGCTGACTTCCCGGTCGATTTCGGCGTGCTGTTCATCCACTTCCCCACGCCCGACGCCATGGGGCACACCTACGGTTGGCCCTCCTGGCAGTATTGGGATGTCCTCCGCCAGGCCGATACCGCCATCGCCGACCTGCTGCAGGCGCTGGACGACCGCAACCTGCGCAACGAGACCCTCATCATCATCACCGCCGACCACGGCGGGCACGGCATGGGCCACGGCAGCGACAACCCGTTCGACACGACCATCCCGTGGGTGGCAGTCGGGCCGGGCGTCAGCGGCGGGGATGTGAACGTGCCGGTCAGCACCGTCGACACCGCCGCCACCGCCGCCTGGGCGCTGGGTCTGCCCATCCCGCCCAACTGGGATGGCATCCCCGTCTATGAGGCCTTCGGGCAGGTCTCCCCCGCCCGTCCCGAGCCGCGCTGCCCGTAAATTGCATTCATCTTTTTCATCAGGGAGATTTCCATGCAGATCGTCACCACCCTTTCCGAACTAGACACGGCCCGGCAGGCGCTGCCCGGCCCGCTCGGCCTGGTGCCCACCATGGGCTACCTGCATGCCGGTCACATCTCGCTGGCGGAAGCGGCCCGCGCCGAGTGCGCCAGCGTAGCCGCCAGTATTTTCGTCAACCCGACCCAGTTCGCTCCCACCGAAGACCTGGCCAAATATCCGCGTGACCTGCCGCGCGACCTGTCCATGCTGGAGGCCGCCGGGGTGGACCTGGTCTGGACGCCTACGCCCGAGATCATGTACCCGGCCGGCTTCCAGACCTGGGTGGAGGTCGAAGGCCTGACCCGCGGGCTGGAGGGAGCCGTGCGCCCTGCCCACTTCCGCGGCGTGACCACCGTGGTGGCAAAGTTATTCAACGCCGTCCGCCCGGACAAAGCCTATTTCGGTCAAAAGGACGCCCAGCAGGCCGCCGTCATCCGCCGCATGGTGAAGGACCTGAATTTCCCCCTGGAGATCCGCGTCTGCCCCATCGTCCGTGAACCCGACGGGCTGGCCATGTCCAGCCGCAACGTCTATCTAAGCCCGCCGGAACGACAGGCCGCCACGGTGCTTTTCCGCGCCCTCAGCGCCGCCCGCCAGGCCTACGAGCAGGGCGAGCGCAGCGCCCACAACCTGACCGCCCTCATGCAGAAGACGGTCGAGACCGAGCCGCTGGCGAAACTGCAATACGTCTCCTGCGCCGATTATGATTCGCTGGAAGAATTGGAAACCGTGCAGGGCAAGGCCCTGCTTTCGATGGCGGTTTATTTCGGCAAAACCCGCCTGATCGATAACTTCGTCCTGGGGGGTTGACCCAATTCGTCCCGCAGGTGCTTGAAGTCAAGATAATCTTCAAGCACCTGCGGGACGTTTTTCAATCTAAAATCATCAACAGCGTCCCCTTTGGGGATCCTAAATCAAAAATTCTAATACTTCTCCCAATGGATCACATCCTCCAGCGGCCGCTTCTCCACCGTCGGCCATGATTTGGGCACGCCGATGGGAACCAGCGTCAGCAGCCGCTTGGCCTTGGGGATGCCAAGCAGCGCCTTGAACTCCTCTTCCAGCGGCAGGGTGTAGCCCTCCAGCCAGCAGGAGCCGTAGCCGAGAGCCGTGCTGGCGATCAATATATTCTCCACCGCCGCCGACCCGTCCTCCAGCCACCAGCGCGAGTACGGATCGAGCACCACCGCGATGATGGCCCCGGCCTTCTCCATCCACTTGGAGGCCACCTTCAGTTTCTCGATCGTCGTCTTCTCAGTGACGACGATGAAGTCCCACGGCTGGCGGTTGCTGCCGCTGGCAGCCAGCCTGCCCGCATCGACGATCTTCTCGAGATCCTCCCGCGGGATCGATTCGCCGGTATAACTGCGCACGCTGCGGCGTTTCTTGATGGCTTCTAGTGCGTCCATATGATAATTCCTCCTGTAAACAGTTATTACCCTGTGAAAAGTCTAAAGTCGTTAAACATAGTTGCTCAAGGCATACGTTCTTGTTGTCCTCTGGATAGGCAGCCTGCTATTGGCTTTTGAACTACTGAATTATATTGCATAGATAATATTCATCGTGATATTGCCAACGCAAATGGAACAAACACACCAAATGCTGCTATCGCAACACCATATAAAGCCCAACCAGATAATATGGCCGGAACAATCATAAAAAGAAGAGCGGAGACAAAGCAAACATACCTACTCCAACCGCATAATAATCCTTGCTGGATTGAACTGATCACCACACTCAATAACCCAATGCCAAAAACGATCGTTCCGGCGATGAAAATACCACTAACCCATATGCCGCTTCCGTTGAAGAAAGCCACGGGAGAATATCCCGCAGCCTGGATGGCTAAAGGCCCAATTCCATCGGCTCCCAGACCGGCAGCATAGAGTCCTGCGCCAACCGCGACGCACGCCGATGCAAATCCAGGCAAAGCGCAAGACATAAGCCTTAAGCGTTTATCAATCGCGTTGACTGCAAGAATAGACAACGCGAAGCCGATTGCGGAGATGATGTGACCAGAAAACCACCTTGCTGTTTGGCCGACAGCCTGTTCGGCAAGAAGATGATTGGAATAGTCGACTACAACTGGGATGAGTACAATACCAATAGTCAGCACAATAGGGAATGCCATTATGGGTATGACCTGTGACCGTTTATTGTTCATTTTCCAAGAAGGTTCCTGATTTTTTTAAGATACAGATTAACGGTTGGTGTTGCGGCGCTTCCGGATGGCTTCTAGTGCATCCATATGATGATTCCTCCTGAAATCATTAAATACCTGTCAGAAGATAAAACACAAAGTACAAATTGCACACAATGGAAAAAGAAAATTAAATCTTCGTAAAGATTCGAAATAAATTTACCAATATCTCGCTCTCGGCCGCTGGAGCGAAGAAAACCCGAAGCCAGAAAATGCTTGGAAATGGATGCTACTGAACTATTGCGGCTTACCAACTAGCTCCTTATCAGCCATAAAAGTTGTTATTTGGGAATTAGAACTCTTTGAACACCTTATTGATCACTTGACTCAAAAGCGCCCAGATTTCATCACACAATATTGTCGGATCAACAATAATAATAAAGTCGGGATGGATAGACATTGACTTAATAGTTCGGAGGAAAACGCTCAGCGGTTCTCCTGCATCAGCCAATGGTTCTAAAGCACTTAGCGGGTAAGACCGATCAACGGACTTCAAAGAACTAATTTCCTTATATGGAAAAGGCACAGTAATTTGACTACCTTGTGTCCATTTAATTTCAGTGTCATAGGCATGAATAAATAAGAGTCCAGGTTGGTGAATGACTAAATTTCTTAATGGATAGAAATCCTTTATCCAATCTTTCCGAGCATTCTCTAGAATTTTCGCTAGGTTTTTCTGTTGAAGGGTAGGATTGTCATTTCTTAATATGCCGATTATGTTATTTTTATGCAGTGAACATTGCTCATCTTTTAACTTTGTGTTGTCGATACAAAAAATATGCCTAATTATAAGTGCTAATAAATCTGTTGCTGTTTTAACTCGAACAATAAAATTATAGAAATAAAATGAAACGTACCAGTTTGTAATATTACTTCTATCTTTGTCATTAAACTTTTTAATCATATCTGTTGAATATAGAGCTTGTTGACTGACTTCCATTAGTGAGCGCATATATCCCATCAACCGTGCAACGGGATTTGTATTTGGATGCACTTGCCAAGGTTGGGAGTTTCCAACAACGCAATTCCATGCCGCTATAAAGTCTGGAACATCATTGGCGAACTGTTGTCCCACTTGAAACCATGGGTTTTGCAGGTCCTGATCTGTAATAGTCATAGAATCCATACCCTTCTTCTTCTCGAGGTGCAAGACTTAAGCCTGCTCGGGCGGACATTCCACTTCGTACCAATATCTGGGCACTTCGTAAGACAAGATAAAGCCTGCCCCTACGAAAAAAACTGTCGTCACATCATGGTGGAACAATGCAACTAATGTCTTTACTTTGATTACCCATCCCTCTGCCCATGCCCGGACCCGAACAGCAAGTCATCCTGTCGCCGTCTATCCCGCCACGTTGAGCAAAATGACGAACCCAACAATGACGAGCGCCGAGGCTGCCAGCCCGCTGATAGCCCAGCCTCGCCCGGATCGACTTGCCAGAGCCGCCACGCCAAAGGCGATCGAAGCCACCAGGGCGAAGGGCAGCGGAGCCATCGTGCCCACGCGGATCCATTCGGGAGGGTTGAAATTCGGCAGCAGGGATGTTAAGGCGATCATGACGGCTGAAATCAACGCCACCATCGCCAGGACGAACGAGAGTATGCCCACGATCGGACGGGCACCAGGCCGGGATGTATTTACGGTTTCAGGCTTCATTCTGCATCTCCTTTCGATATGATAATCGTCATTCTTTCGGCACCTTTACTCATACATCAACACCTGCCTAAATTCAAACACCGGATTCTCAGTATCGTGCGGCAGGCTCTCTATTTTGCTGCCAACGATAGGCTGCCCGAAAACGAATACTACTTGATGCTTAGCCGAAGAAACTGGTTGATTTTTGATCGCTCGAATGCTTTTTGTAGTGTTGGCGAAAACGCAAAAAGCGCATTGGATGGCTCGACAATTTCGGGATGGGTGGATGAATACTGCTTCCCTTTTATTTTTACGACACAATCCCCCCTGGCTTGCACATTGAGAAACCAATCCGTGTCGGCTCCATAGGGCAGCGGGATGAAAATACAATCACCCTTTTTGGTGGCGACAACAGGAGTAGCATATTCTTTACCTGAGCGTCTGCCCATATGAAAGACGAGAGAATAGAGAAAACGGCCTGCGAATAGTTTTATGATTGGATTGAAGATAGCCCGATTGAACTTGCGTAAACCCTCTTCGCGTTTTTCTGTCATTGCAAACTCCCAATGTTAATCTTCCTGATTTCCACAATTATATCCTCCCCCCATACCCTTAGCCTATGCCCAAATTCGAACAGCAGGTCCTCTTTTTGGCGGCTAATCGAATGGCGGGGCTTCGGTACGGTCCAAATCCGTATCTTCCCATGAAGCCGGGTCGGAAAGCGACTCCAAATGGGTAAACACACTAACTCCCGGCAATGCCGCGCGGATGTCCTTTTCTATGCTTTCCAGCAGGTCATGACCGCGCATGACCGTCCATTGACCGGGGACCAGCACATGCAGCGAGACGAATTTTCGCGCCCCTGATTCGCGCGTGCGAATTGCGTGGTATTCGACTCCGAGCTGGGCATAAGGTTCCAGTGCCTTTTGGATCTTATTTCGATCCTCGATGGGTAAAGCCGTATCCATCAATCCCAACACGGACTTGCGCACGATACCAAACCCCGCCCAGACAATATTTGCCGCCACCAGGCAAGCCACAATCGGATCGAGTCTTGTCCAACCGGTGAGCGCCACCAAACCGACCCCAACCAACACCCCGCCTGATGTCCACACATCGGTCATCAAGTGGCGGGCATCGGCTTCAAGTGTAATGGAATGATGTTGTTTGCCGGCCCGTAGCAAAACCCGTGCAACAAACAAATTGACCAGCGAGGCCGCCACCGAAACTCCTATTCCAATCCCAACCTGCTCCAGCGGCTTTGGGGTAATCAACCTTGGAATAGCCGTCACGATGATACTTGCAGCGGCCAGTAGGATCAACACTCCTTCAACACCGCTTGAAAAGTATTCGGCTTTACTATGCCCGAATTCATGCTCATCATCGGCCGGGCGGGCGGCAATTGTCAACATCGCCAATGCCATCAGCGCGCCGACTAGGTTGACAATGGACTCCAGTGCATCCGAAAGAAGACTGACCGAGCCGGTCAGCAAATACGCAACCGCTTTTAATGCGATGGTGGTGACGGCAGCAGCAATCGAAAGCCAGGCAAAGCGTGTAAGCGACGAGCGGTTTGTAGTGTCAGATGTCATTGGCTGGATCGATACCTTAGGAAAGCATGAGTTGTTTTCACCAAGCAATTTTAACATCAACAATCATAAGGGTACCTCAACCCATGCCCAAACTCAAATACCTGATTCTTCGTATCGTGCGGCAGGTCCTCTTTTTGGCAAATACAGCCCCGCCGCCAGCCTGCACCGTACGCAGTACAGCTTACCGCACACCGTCCCGATGTTCTTCGGGAGATACAGGTGTACCAGGAAGCAGCGACCTTGGCGTTCTCCCAAGGGTCCGACTGGAGCCGGGGTTGGGTTGCAGTATCGGTTTTTAGTGTTTTGTCCTAATTCCATCCTTGGCTTGGGACGAGAAGTGGCCTGATGCTTTATTCGCTACAATCACACGGTCACGGCCTTCACGCTTAGCTTGATACAGAGCGACATCGGCAGCTCTCAAGACGGCTGCCTTGGTTGAACCATTAATGGGGAAAACAGCCACACCCAGAGACAAAGTCACTATATCGAGGATCTTGTCATCAAAGTGTATACGCAAGCGCTTGACATCTTCGCGCACATGATCAGCGCGCCGGCGTGTTACTTCCAAAGAGGCTTCAGGTAGGATGAGTATGAACTCCTCACCTCCGTAGCGGCAGGCAATGTCCGCCACGCGGGTGTTCTCCTTCAAAGACTTGCCCACTCGCCGCAACAACAAGTCACCGGCCGCATGGCCATGGGTATCATTAAATCGTTTGAAGTGATCGATGTCCAGCATGATAATACCGAGTGGAAGTCTTTTGCGTTCGACCCGACGCAGTTCGCGATCCAGAGTCTCTTCCAGGTATCGCCGGTTGAACAACCCGGTCAGCGGATCGCGGATGGACAATTCGCGCAGTTGTGCTTCGCTCTCGAGCAGTTGGCGGGTTTGCCGATCAATCTGGTCGAGGTCTCTGCGGCTAATGAAGTTGGACACGATGCTGAGCAGCGATATGAACACGATAAAACCTAACACACTGGACCAGTTAGTGTACTGTAGAGCCGGGCTGACGAGCGACAACAATCCCAGAGCCGCAAGTTGCACTGTAGCAAGAGCGATCGTCACACGCGTTGAGAGCAAGAAACTGCATAAGAGCACCGAAACCGCGATGTAACTCATGCGCGTGTCATCACTGCTCGAGGATGTAAGATTTCCCAGGATCGATGCCCACGGACCCAGAATCGTACTGGCAACGATTAATCCCGCCGCGGCCGAGTAATGTCCGGTACGGTTCAGACCAAAAGCGAGGGAAAAGATGCCCAACAAGCACCCAATCAGAATGATATATGGGCCGCGCAGATCAACCTCGTCGTTGGTGAATACGGACACCATGAATAGCCCCGCGCTGAAGAGCAGCATCAGGATTATTATTGCCAACACACTTGACCGGCGGCGCTTCGGTTCAGGGAGTTTCGCGGTGGGTTCGGTCAGCCAGCGCCATACGGCGGCTAACGTACGCGGCTGGTGTCGGGTCTCCGGGGAAATTTCAGGCATTGCAGAGTTTTTCATATGCGCTAAACCATCAATTCCTGATGAATTAATTCAAGCGCTCAACATGCGTATATGCGGATTGCATAATAACTTATTGGCAGTCCAAATAACATTCTTAATGGTTAGGATTTCTTACAACCATAGATTAATTATCTCCTGGAATAATTGAAACTTGATTTGTTTTCACCGAGCGATTTAAACATCAACAATCTTCAGGATAGGTCAGCCCATGCCCAAATTCAAACGGCGGGTCCTCTTCTTGCTACCGGACGGCCTCCATCGACGAGGGCAGTCCGCCGCTAGAGATGAATGATCTCCACCGGCCATTTGCGGGCCAGCCTCTCGGCCACCATGCGGCGGTGACAGTGCTCCGGCGAGGCCTCGCTGCACAGCAGGCAGGCAGTCTTCTCCTCGAAGACAGACCGGTCCAGCGCGGCGGGGATATCCCTGGCGTCCATCAGCGCCTCGAAACGGCTGGCGAAGAGCAGCCAATCCTTATCCTTCCGCGCATCCTTCATGATCTCCGCCGTGGGAGCCAGGACGGGTAGATAAACATACTCGCAGCCCTTCGCCAGTTCCTCCAGGAAATAAGGCAGGTCCTCCTGACGGGAAAAACCCGCCAACTGCCCGTTCGGGTGGATACGGATGTCGATCAGGCGCTGCACGCCGTCCTTGCGCAGCAGTTCGAAGAATTGGCGGGCGCTCTTCTGGGTGAAGCCGATGGTATAGAGAAGCATGTTGTCAGGCGGAAATAAAAACCGGATAACATGCCAGGTGAGATGTTATCCGGTATGGATCAAATCTGTTCGAAGCGGTCCACCGGCACGACGAAAATGGTGGCCTTCTTTTCGCCCTCGGCGGGAGGGGTGCACGTCTTTCGCAGCACCTGGATGGCCGCATCCACCTGCGCGGCGTCCAGACCGATCAGCAGGGTGGTCATGCCCCGCCGCAGCAAGCCGCCGGTGGAAGCCACCCGGGTCACGCGGAAGTCGGCGGAGGTGAGAGCCTGGGTGACGGGTTCAGCGTCGGCATCACGGACAATGGCAAGGATGAGTTTCATGGCTATATCTCCTCGTATCGTTCCACCGGGATCGCAAAGACCTTGGCCCCGCCCACGGTCACGGGCACGGGGGTCGGCAGCGGCAAGGGCGAACCTTCCAGGGGAATGGCCAGGTACTCCACCCGCTGGCGGCAGGATTTTCGCAGCGCCGCCAGGGCCTCTTCCTCCATCCCCTCGGGCAGGCCGATAAAGAGGGTCGCGTTTCGCCGTCCCAGGAAACCGCCGATGCTGGCCAGCCGGAAAACGGGCACATTCAGCAGGGCCAGGGCGCGCTCGGCCACATCTACATCCTGTTCCTGGACTATTGCAGACATGAGATAGCGGATCTGAGGTTGGTCCATAACGCCTCCCGGGCGGTCTTACCCGCCCCTTCTTATCAATCGCTCAACCGGCAGTGACGACTGCGTCGGTGGGATCATTGAGGGTGACTGCCTGCCCGTCCGGAAAAACGACCAGCGTCTTCTCAGACTGGCGCGTCACCGTCAGGCCCTTATATTTTACCGTAACTGGCCATGGATAGGGGTTCTTTCCGCTCAGCACAACCCGGCGCGCCGACTCGATCCGCAGGCCCAGCGAATCCAGGAAAAGGCCCACCGGGGCCAGCCCGTGCAGGGAATTACGCTCGCCCATGCCCGCGCCGGTGGACGCATCGTATGTGTGCGAGAAAGCATGCTGCTTTTTCAGGTTACGGATGACCGCCCACATGAGCCGCCAGCACAGTTGCGAGGCTTCGACCTGGCGGCCGTAGGCCAGCAGCCCTTCGCCGATGAGCACATTCCACGGCAGGTGGACCGCCTGGCAGACCGCCTCCATGGCTTCACTGGTTTCGGCAGTAAGCCGTAGACCCGGCGAGGAAGTGAACGAGGCGCAGGCCGGCACGCCAAATGGCCGCCCAAACCGCTCCAATTTGAACAACGTTTCCCCGATGATCTTGCCGGCGCGGTCTTCAATCGGGAGATGCGCCCACAGCGGCATGAACAGGGTGATATCTTCGCTGGAATAATCGGCGGTCAAAATGGCCGAGCGGTCACCCTTCCCCACTCCGCCGATCTCGACTGCGTCCAGGCGGGAATACAGGCTGGCGCTGGTTGCCACCGCCACCCCGCTGCCCCACTGGAAGTCCACCCGCCCGAGCGTCTCGGTCACGGGAGTCTCGCCGTTGCGGCCGCGCACGGTCACTTCCGGGCGGCGGTTGGCGTTCTGGTCCAGGCCGATGCGCACGAGCAACCGCACCGGCTGCTCGAAATCCCGCTCGACCTGCATCGTACCGGGACCGCGCAGGCTGGCAAGTTTCTTCGCCGGGCGGCTTTGGTGACCATCCCTGTTCGCGGTGACGGTAGAAATTGCTCCTGGAATTCCAGCACGTTTCATTGAGGCGGCGCAGACCGGCCGCCCTGGCCAGCCAGCGCGACTTTTCTTCGGTCAGTCCGAGCGCGTCGCAGATGCACGCCAGCGACAGGATCTCATGGCAGAGCATGCCAGCCAGCCCGGGGCTCTCTGCCGTGGAAATATCCGCTCCCTGACCGGCGGGCTGCCACAGGCTGAAGGCCGGGTTGTCTTCGAGACCGGTCTGGAGGATGTGCTCCCATTCGGGGAAACCATCCCCGTCGCTGTCATGTTTCGGACTGAACCAGCAATCCACAAAGGTTTTCAGTCCGGGCAGTACCTGTTGCAGAAAATCCACGTCGCCGCTGGACTGGTAGCACCTCCACGCCAGGGAGGCGAGCAGCGGCGCGGCCAGCCAGCGCCCGGCCGATTCCGCCGGACCGGCTTTCCAGTTCACCGCCCCGTCCGCCGCCTGCGTGGAGAGAAAGTTCAGCACCATCCCGGCGGAATATTCCGGCGCGCCGGGCAGGAGGTTGGCGAAGTACAGCGCATCCAGAGCCGTTACGCCTTTCCAGGCGGACGGGTGGTCGCTCCCATCTCCCCGGCTGGAATGACCGTGATCCGGCTGGCGGGAGAGCACGAACGATGGAAAAGCGAGCCGCCCGCTCGGGCCGAATAACAGCCGGAAGGCGGCGCTCTGGCTCAACGCCAGGGCGGCATCCCAATCCGGGTCGCCCGTGTGGATCTCGACCGTTTGGGCCGCGTTGACCAGTTCGATGCGGGTCCGTTCTGCCTCCCACGGGCGGGCTGCCATCGAGCGGGCCAGCGTGAAGGAGTTCTTCGGGTCAGCCAGGGCCGCCTGGCTCCAGGTCAGGCTGCGGCTCGCGCCGGGTTTGAGGTCCAGCGTCAGGGCCAGCGATGGGTGCGCGCCTGCTCCCGCCTGCGGCCCGCCCGTCAGGAAGATGACCGGCGCCAGGTTGGAAGTCCGCCCGGCCAGCACATTGACGGACTGCATGCTTTGGACCGTCAGGGTCTTGCCTTCGTCCAGGGGCACCAGCTGCCCGCACAGGTCCAGGCCGAGCGAGATGGCTGTCTCGCCGCTGTTGGTGATGGTCAACCGCCCGGCGCAGGCATGCGGGTCGGGGATCCAGTATTCCGCCGTGACCGCCACGCCCTCGATGGGCGAAAAATCCAGCATGAGGAAATTGGGGAAGAAGCGCAGTAAACGCAGCGGACGGGCAAAATCTGCCGGGTTGGAAATGGAACTATTTCCGCTTTTGAACGTCGGAAAGATGCGCATGGAACACGCCCTCAGCCCATACGTCGTTCGCAGGGCCAGGGCCGAGGGATCGCCCGTACCGGTTTCCAACTCCCAGGTATGGTCGTTGACAAAATCCGAGGCGCACAAACGAAAATCGGAAGAGAGTGTGAAAACCAGCGGGTCATCCAACCCCAGGGTCCAGGAACGCATGGATACAGTATATAGGCCTTTGTGCTGGAGGTCAAAGGGTTTATGCCGGTATCCAGGCCTTGTGATTTAGAAGGAGCGAACAGGCAATTTTCTTGGCGGATAATGCTATACTTACGCCAACCATATCCACGGGGTCTGAGCAATCGCACGACCATCATTTGACGACAAGGATGGGACCACTCCATCCTACGAGGAATCGCATGACCGAACCAGAAGATCCAGCCGAGAAATTTCAACGGATCATCAAATCCGATGAAGAAACCCTGAATGAGCCCCCCGCCGGGGAAGTGACGCCTCCCCACGGGACCACGCCCGTCCGCCTGCCGAAGATCGATGCGGATGGCATGCCGCTGCCGCGTCGGGTCGACGAGATCGACACCGACGGCACCCGCGTCACCCCTTCCGCCTTCGAGCGGACGCCCGGCCGCACCCGCCGGCAGCCTGCCGCGCCGCCCTCCCGTCTCGCCATCCGACCCGCCGGCACTCCGCCGCCTCCTGGCCTAACCGCGCCGCGCTATACCTGGCTGCAGGCGGGCGGGTGTCTCCTGCGCGGGGTGATCATTTCCGTTTTCGCCGTCATTGCCCTGGGATTGATCCTGGCAGCCGTTGGCCTCTTTCAATATTATTCCATAGCCGCCACCCTGCCGAGCGTCCAGGACCTGCAGCAGCGGGCCTCCCAGTTCGAGACCACCCGCATCCTCGACCGCAACGGCGACCTGCTCTACGAGATCATCGATCCGCAGGCGGGCCGCCGCACCTACATCCCCCTGGACCAGATCTCCCCGTTTGTGGTGGCCGCCACCGTCTCCACCGAAGACAAAGACTTTTTTTCCCACGCGGGCTTCGATCCCTGGGCCATTGCGCGGGCCTTCTGGTACAACCTGACCAGCGGCGAGACCGTTTCGGGCGCTTCCACCATTACGCAGCAACTGGCGCGGGCGCTGCTCTTCACGCCGGAGGAACGCGGCCAGCGTACATACCTGCGCAAAGTGCGCGAGGCCATCCTCGCCACGGAAGTGGAACGCCGTTACAGCAAAGCCGAGATCCTGGAACTTTACCTGAACGAGATCTATTACGGCAACATGGCCTACGGCATCGAGGCGGCCTCCGAGACGTATTTCAACAAGCACGCCAGCCAGTTGACCTTCGCCGAAGCGGCCTTCCTGGCGGGTCTGCCGCAGGCCCCCTCGGTCTATGACGTCTACACCAGCCGGGATATCACCATGGTGCGCTACCAGAATGTCATCATGGGCATGCTGGCGCTAAGCAATGAACGCAAATGTATCTATGTGAACAACGATCCCAATCCCGTCTGTGTGGACGGAGCCATGGCAGCCGCCGCCTTGCAGGATATTCGCGAACGGACCTTCAACCCTCCCACCGTCTCGATCCGCTACCCGCACTGGGTCCAGTTCATCCGGGCCGAGTTGGAGTCGCGCTTCGATGCGCAGACGATCTACCGCTCCGGCTTTGTCGTCCACACCACCCTCGACCCGGTCTTCCAGGATGCCGCCCAGCAGGCCGTCAAGGCCCAGATCGACGCGCTCGCCCCCAAACACGTCACCGGCGGGGCGCTGGTAGCGATCAAGCCCTCCACCGGCGAGATCATGGCGATGGTAGGTTCGCCTGATTTCTATAATGACGCCGCCGCCGGGCAGATCAACATGGCGGTCAGCCCCACCCGCCAGCCGGGCTCTTCCATCAAGCCTTTCACCTATCTGGCTGCCTTCGAAAAAGGCTGGACCCCTGCAACCCTCATCTGGGACGTCCCTTCAGAGTTTGCACCCTCCGGGCTGCCCAACGACCCGAACCCCAAATATGTCCCCACCAACTTCGACCTGAAGATTCCACGGCCCTCTGACCGTGCGGGCGGCGCTGGCAAATTCGTACAACGTCCCGGCGGTAAAGACGCTCCAATTCGTCGGCGTCTATGGGGATAACGGTTTCATCGCCATGGCCAAGCGGCTGGGCATCAACAGCCTCACCCGTAACGATTACGGCCTCTCTCTCACCCTCGGCGGCGGAGAGGTCAGCCTGCTGGATATGACCAGCGCCTACGCCGTCATCGCCAATGGCGGGGTGAAGGTTCCTCCCGTCGCCATCGCCAAAATCGTGGATTTCCACGGGAATACCGTCTTCGAATATACGCCTCCGCCCGGCGAGCAGGTCCTGCGGCCCGAACATGCCTTCCTGATGCAGTCCATCCTCTCGGACAGCGTCGCCCGTACGCCCACCTTCGGGTCCAATTCCATCCTAAACCTGCCCTTCCAGGCAGCGGTCAAGACCGGCACATCCAACGATTCGCGCGATAACTGGACCATGGGGTTCACACCCGACCTGGCTGTTGGCGTATGGGTCGGTAACCCTGATTACACCCCCATGGAAAACACAACCGGCGTGACCGGCGCTGGACCTGTGTGGGCGCAGATGATGACCTTCGGCATCAACCACCTCACCGGCGGGCATCCCAGCCCCTTCGTTATGCCCCCGGGCGTCGAAAAGTGGACCATCTGTTCGGCCTCCGGCACACGACCGTCGCAGTGGTGCCCGGGGCAGCGTGAGGAATTCTTCGCCAGCGGCCAACCGCCCCTGCCGCCGGAAGAGGACTTGTGGCGCAAAATCCAGATCGATACCTGGACAAACCTGGAAGCCTCGACCGAATGCACGGCCGATTTTACCGATGAGATCCTTGCACTCAATGTAAGGGAAGAGTGGGCCCGCAACTGGATCCGCCAGGAACCGCAGGGGATGGAATGGGCCCGCAATATGGGCTTTGAGAATGTCATCTACGTGCCCGAGCGAACTTGCACCGCCGCCGACCCGCGCCCGCGCCTGCAGTTTACCAACCTCGCCGATGGGCAAACCATCACGCAGTCATCCCTGGAGATCCATATCCTCGCCGATGCCACCGGCGGATTCAGGTCCTGGCGGTTGGAGTGGGGCCCCGATCCCGACCACCTGACCCTTTTGGTGCCCGACAATGCCACACCCCAGTCCGCCTCCGGGCAAGTCTACACCTGGGACCTGAGCGGCCTCCCCAATGGGTCGGTTACCCTGCGCTTATATATGCAAGGCGATGGAAATACCTATGCCGACAAACACATCGGTTTGAACTTCGTTCTGCCGACGCCCACACCTACTCCTACATCTACGCCAACGTCCACGCCCATGCCCACCGACACATCCACACCCGAGCCAACCTCCACACCGATACCCGAACCCACCTCCACACCAGTGGAGGTGGATACCCCCACTCCCACTGAAAATCCCACGCCTTGATCGGCAAGGCGATCCATATACAACATCAAAAAATACAGAGACCGCCTCATGAATGGCGGTCTCTGTTCGTTATCTTTTTGTTGATGATATGGGGATCTACGGCATAATCGGTCGCCAGACCGGATCGAAATTCAGCGAAGATTCAGTTTCGATCCGAATGGGTGCATTCCCGCTCTCGGTTTTCATGATGTAAATATCATAATCCTTGTCACTCGGGTTGGCAATATCGACACTCGCATAGACGACCCACAGGCCGTCTGCCGAATAGCCGCCATGATTGGCAACGGAGCCGCTGCGTAAATGATTGGCTTTGGGCGTCGCCCGGTTCTCGTAATCAAAGACCATCAACCATCCAATCTCTTGCGGGCCGCTGCTCTCATTGAACAATATGGCTTTCCCGTCCGGTGACCAATCTGCATAGAAATTCCAGTAGGAAGGTCCGCGCGGGATCAACAAGGTTTGGCCGTGCCCGGAAAAACTCATAACCCAGATCTGCTGTGCATCGGTCAGGCGGCTGTGGGCGGTATAGACGATCTGGGTCCCATCCGGCGCCCAGGCAGGCTGGCGAGCCCAATCGGGGTAGCGCTTGTCCGTTGAGACATCCGTCAATTGGGTCACCGTATAATCCGGCAAAGTCATGGTAAAGATCTGGGCGCTGCCCGTTCGGAGTGAGGTAAAGGCGATGGACTTCCCGTCAGGCGACCAGGCCGGGTCGAAATCGCCCTCGGCGGAGTACGGCAGGCCAACCAACTCGCTGCCGTCTGCTTTGATGACATGTAACTTCGAGCCCGGGTATTCGTCCTGCCTGCCCAAACAGGGAGAAATGAAAATAATGTGCGCTCCGTCGGGAGACCAATCCGGCTGGCAGGCGCCATCGGGCATATTAGTGAGCCGTACCTGCCCGCTGCCGTCGCTGTTGATGAGGAAGATCTGCGGCAAACTCGTCTGGACGGATGCGAAGGCAATTTGAGAATAACCGCCGCCGGTCAGCGTGGCGGTGGGAGCCAGCGAGGCCGTAAAGGTGGGGGTCATCGACGGCAGGAATGGCCCGTCAGGTGTGGCAGTGAATTTTGGGGTTGATGTCGCCAGGTTTAAGGTGGCTGTCTGTGCAGGAGTGAGATTCGATCCTGCGCTGGAAGGGTCCGGGGTGAGATTTAATCCGGCGTTGGAAGGGTCCTGGGTTGGCGCAACCGGTGAGTTAAATACCACTGCGGTCCCATTGGATGGCGGGGTGGGCGTGACCAATAATGCCAGCAGCGTGCGCGAGATGGGCGTCCAAAAATACAGGATCGCCAGCACCGCCGCAACCAGGGTGATGAACGTTAAGGCTCCGGAAAGCCACCGCCGGGGTTGGCGGGGCGGTTTCAATGGAGGTTGTGAAGGTTGGTGCGGTCTGGGAGGTTCATCCTCCGCCGGCGGCACATCCCGGTCCGTCTTCGTGCGTTCTACAAACGTTCCCGGCAGCGGCGGTGGATCGAGCAGGAGATCTCCTTCCAACCGCTGGGTCTTGATGTTGGTGGATACCAGCGCCTGCTTATATTCATCGGCAGTCTGGAATCGATCTTCCGGGCGGACGGCCATGGCTTTCTCGATGGCAGAGGCCAGTTTGCGCGAGATATTGGCGTTGCGCTTGCGCAGGGGCGTCAGCTCGATATTATCCATCGCGCGCGCCAGCCCGTCTTCGGGGATCACGCCGGTGAGAGCCGCATAAAGCGTTGCTCCCAGCGAGTAAATATCGGTGCGGGGGTCTGTGCGGGCCGTCCCGTATTGCTCGGGCGGCGAATAGCCGGGGGTCATGGCGCGTGCGCCCGTGGTGGTGGCCTGGCTGCCTTTGACCAACTTCGCCAGGCCGAAATCGACCAGGTAGATGTGCCCGTCGGGCGCAATGCGGACGTTGCCGGGCTTGACGTCCCGGTGGATGACGGAGGGTTTGCGGGTGTGGAGATATTGCAGCGCATCGCACATCGCCACCCCGATCAGCAGGGCTTCTTCTTCAGAGATGAAGCCCAGCCGTTCCATGCGCTGGCGCAGGTCCTCCCCCTCGATATAATCCATGATCAGGTATTGACCGTGGTTATCGATGACGAAATGGTCGGTCACACGGGGCAGGTGGGGATGGCGCAGGTTGGCCAGCAGGACCGCTTCCAGGCGGAATTGGCGGGCATATTCGTCGCTGGAGAACAGGTTCTCCTTGACCGCCACATCCACGCCCAGGTTCTCGTCCACGGCGCGATAAACCGATCCCATGCCGCCCTGCCCGAGAATTTCGACGATCCGATAACGTTTGTGGAGGAGTGCTCCACGTTCCAGGTTGGATCCCATAATAGACTACTGCTCCTAGCATAAATATCTGATGGAAGTCGCCGCAAAGAAAAGTTTAAGCAACGGTTCGGTTCGGATATTTACGCAGTACTCTGTAATTATATATCAGACAATCTGCTTCCCGCATATATCCATACATCAGTAAGGAAACCGTAATGTTATCCGAATTTATTTTTCGGCGATCTTCAGACGCAGGAATGCCCACGGCGCTCCACCGGTGACCCAAAAACCGATCAACAGATAGCGTATATAACGAAATATGCAGGCAATGACGGTCTCCCCTTCGGGGAAAATGAATTTCAAACCATATCTGATCACTAGAACACCGATCACCCCCAGCAGGAAACGCAGCATCAATTGACCCCAGTTCCCCCGTGTCTGGAAGCCTCCCCGTGAGTTGATCCAGGCATAGCCTGCCAGCAGGCCAAAGAAACTGCCGGAATAAGTGAAGACACCTTCATAAGTAAGCGCCTGCCCGGCAAAACTGGCCCATTCCTGCGGGGCCTGCCAGCCAACGGCTTTCAACCAGACGATAGGGATGAGCGGCAGCAGGATCAGCGCCAGCGAAGCCAGGAAACCGACCAGGTATTTCCGCCAGGTCGGCAACGTGTTGAGCCAGGCAGTGACCGGCTTCCACAAGCGCAAGACCAGCCACAGCACTACCACCCCGATCAATAAACCGACCAGGACGTCATGCGGAAAATGCACTCCCAGGTACATGCGGGAGAGGCCGGTCAGGACGACCAGCAGCGCTACCACCGCCCAGGCCCAGCCCTTTTTGAGGTAAGCCGCTATCGTACCCCAGATCGCGATGGCGCTTTGAGTATGGTTGGATGGGACTCCGAAGGAGGTCTCGGCGGCGAGCCCTTGCACGGTGGAACTGTACCAGTATGGGCGAGGCCCATGCAGGGCATCCTTGAAGAAACTGTTGACCGAATTGCTCAACATCAGCACCACTGCCAGTTGCATCCCCAGGGTGGTATTGAAACACCAGTAGACGATCGGAAGCACCAGCATGAAAAAATCTTCCGTCCCCAGGAAAGAAACCAGATTCATCGGTGTTTCCAGCCAGCTCCCCAGACCTTGCAACATGACGATGAACCGTACTCCGAAGTCCAAAATAGGCGTCATAATATCTCCTAGTAGCGAAATTTCCTTACAGTTATAAAGAAAAATAGCCGAAAACGCTACTTTTCTTACTACATTATTATATAGTTTCGGCTCTGGCGCGATTTGATTTTTACCCACCTTTATTGTACACTCAGTGGATGGATCGCGCCCCCGTCCGCCTGCGGGATACCCCATCCGCCCTTCTTTTTATCGTCTTAATGCTGGTTTCCAGCCAGCGCTTGTATTCCACCAACTGGACCACCGGCCTGGGGACGGTTCTGCTGCTGACCCTGCTCGGGGCAGTGCTGGGATTGATCCTCGGGCGCAGCCGGTTCAAAGGCTGGCTGGTCTTTATCCTGGCGGCTGCCTATAGTCTGTCCCTGTTGCCGTTGGCCATGGGATGGGTCCTCGTACCAGCCATCCCCTGGTCCGAGCGGATGATCGTCCTGAGCCGGCAGCTCTCCATCTCCCTGGAACAACTATTCACCGCTCAAGCCGTGGAAGATTCGACCCTCTTCGTGGTTGTCATGGGAGTTTTGTACTGGTTCATCAGCCTGATCGGCGGGTATAAACTGGTCCGGGGAGGCAATTTCGGAGCCTCGGTGGTCCCTGCCGGGATCGCCCTGATCATCATCCAACTGTTCGATATGCAGGTGGGTGACAGGGTGTACATCCTGGCAATTTATGCCTTCCTTTGCCTGCTCCTCCTCGGGCGATTGGCCTATCAACGCAACCGGCAGATGTGGAAAGAAAAGAATGTGTGGGTTTCGGCCGAAGCCATCACCGACCTGAACATCGTCATGGGAGTGGCCGCGCTGATATTGGTTTTGGTGGTGTGGGCGCTGCCCGTTTCGGGCCAGCCGCTGGCCACTGCCCGGGCCGTGTGGGAAGACGTCACCCGCCCGGTGCGGGAACGGCAGGAAGAACTCCGCCGGACGATCCAAAGCCTGCAGGGTGATCAAATCCGGGGGGAAGAACTGTTTGGCGACACGCTCGGCCTTGGCCGGGAAGCCGCCACCGGTAACGATGTCTTCCTCCGCATCCGCGCCCCCCTCTTTGGCGGTCCGGACCGCTACTACTGGCGGGTGCGCACCTACGACCTTTATGATAACGACCAATGGTTCACCGAATTCGCCTCCCAGGCGTCTTTCACCCCCACCCAGGTTTCGCTGTCCCTGGCCGACCCGCTCGGCGTCAGCGGTGAATTTGTCTTTACCGCCCCCAACCAAAACCTGAGTTCCCTGGTCACCCCCTCGCGACCGGTCTGGATCAGCCGCCCCGCCGACCTGTCCTACATCCCCGCTGCCTCCGGCCGGATCGATCCGCTCATGTTCACTGCCAGCACCATCGTCCGGGCAGGCACGGAATACCAGGTCCACTCCAACCTGTATGACCCGACCATGTTCGAACTTCGCCAGGCCGGTGTGAATTACCCCGCCTGGGTCACCGATCATTACCTGCAGCTACCGGCCGACCTGCCGCCGCAGATCGGCAGCCTGGCCCGCGAGATCACCACCGGGCTGGAAACCCCCTACGACAAGGCCGCCGCCATCACCACCTACCTGCGGGAGAACATCGCTTACAAGACCACCATCGAGTCTGCCCCGGCAGGCCGGGACATGCTCTCCTGGTTCCTCTTCGATGTGAAAGCGGGTTTTTGCAATTATTATGCCACCGCCGAAGTGGTCATGTTACGCAGTATCGGCATCCCCGCCCGCATGGTGGTCGGCTATGCCCAGGGTCAGTATGAGCCGCCCAACCAGTACACCGTCTACCAGCGTGACTCGCATGCCTGGCCGGAGGTGTATTTCCCCGGCATCGGCTGGGCCGAGTTCGAACCCACCGGCAACCAGGACCCGCTCGTCCGCCCGGCTGGGCAAGACCCGTCTGCTCAGACCACCCCCACTCCCTCGCAGGATGGCACTCCCACTGCGGACGAGGCCGACCAAACTCCCCTGCCGTTGGGCGAGGGCAACGGTCCCGGCGCGGGCATCGGTCAGGCCGGGTTGCGTCGGCTGACGATTTTCTTTTTCTCCGCATTGGTGCTGATTATCGCCGTCATCATCGCCTATACCTTCGGCGGCTTCGACAAGTTGATCGCCGTGATCCGGCGGGCAATGAAGAAACCCGCCGCCATCCTCTTGAAAGACCAAATGGAAAACCTGGGCATGACCCCGCCTGCCTGGGTGGTACGCTGGGCCTATCAGGCCGGTCTTGGCCCGGCAGAAAAGTCTTTCTCGGTGGTGTATCGCAGCCTGCGCTGGTTGGGAGAACCCGTCTCCGCCGCCCACACCCCTGCCGAAGCCGCCGCGGTGCTCAGCCGGTACATCCCCCGCGCCGGGGCGGAGATCCGGTCGCTGCTGGAAGAATGCGAACGTTCCCTCTACAGCCAGGCAGAAGGCGACCTGGCCCGGGCGCGTCGATCCGCCGAGAGCATCCGCAAACTGGCCGTCGGCGCGGCCGTCCAGGAGCAGTGGAAAAAGTTCAAGGCGAAATTAACCCCGGCTTCCAAACGGAAATGAAATCCCGCTTGACCTTGCTTCTTCTGCCCTCTTCGCGGTTAAATTGGGTCATTACTGAGTACTGCATACATATTTGAACCAGGTGCCTCCGATCTGCGGGAGATTCACGGATTGCAGTTCGGATATTTCTGCAAGAAGCAGTAGGCCACACGAAAGAAATATAGAAAATATCGAATATTGAGGCGCAAGCCGTTGTAGAGATTCCGCAGGAGATACATAACCATCATGAAAAACGAGAACCCGCGCGCCAATCAATGAACAGATCATGGCCCTCAGCAAAATGACCGGCCTCCTGCGCAGTTCGCTCCAGGGTGCGCGCTCCAGCCTGCCGTCGACCACGCTGGAGGACCTCTCCGGCATCGAGAACAAACTCTTCCAGGTCAGCAAGGAAGTGGTGGCAATGGAAGAGGAACGCAGCAAACTGCTGGCCCTGGCCAGCACCACCCAGGCGGTCAATTCCTCCCTCGATCTCGACGAAGTGCTGCAATTGGTCATGGATACGATCGTCCGCCTGACGCGCGGCCGAGCGCGGCTTCCTCATGCTGCGGGACGCGCAGGGCGAGATGGTCATCCGGGTGGCGCGCAACTGGGAGCAGGAATCGATCAACCCCAACGAATTCGCCATCAGCCGCACCGTCATCCAGCGCGTCATCGAACTCGTGCGAACCCATCCTGACCACCAACGCCCAGGAAGACCCGCGCTTCGGCGGGCACGAAAGCATCGTTGCCTACAACCTGCGCTCGATCATGTGTGTGCCGCTCAAAGTCCGCAATGACCTGATCGGGGTGATCTACGCCGACAACCGCATCCGCTCGGGCATCTTCACCGAATCCGCGCAAAGACCTCCTGACCGTTTTTGCCAACCAGGCCGCCATCGCCATCGAGAATGCCCGCCTGTTCGCCTCCGTCCGGCGCACTCTGGCGGAGGTGACCGAACTGAAGAACCTGATGGACAATATCTTCGCCTCCATCGTCAGCGGCGTCCTGACCGCCGATGTGCAGGACCAGATCACCCTGTGCAACCGGGCCGCCGAAAACATCCTCGGGCAGACCATCACCGAACTGGTCGGCCACCGGCTGGAGGAAGTGCTGCCTTCCCTGGCGACCGAGATCCAACTGCACATGGCTACCGTCCGCGAAACC
Organism: uncultured Chloroflexia bacterium; assembly: GCA_963847105.1. GTDB lineage: Bacteria > Chloroflexota > Anaerolineae > Anaerolineales > Villigracilaceae > UBA877. Next base: position 709,173 of record CAWJYP010000004.1, read on the forward strand.
GACAAGGCCATGGTCGGCCTGGAGATCACCCAAAACCATCCCGAGCGCGGCGTTCAGGATTGGCGGCTCAATCTGTCCCCGCTGAAAGATGCCGACCAGACCACCCAGGGCGTAGCCATCGTGTTGGACGACATGACCAAAATGAACCTGTTGGAAGCCCAGCGCCGCCTGCTGGAGCGGATGGTTTCCCCCGCGGTGATCCACCAGATCAACCCCGACAGCCTGCAAATCGGCGGGCAGGCACGCGAGATCACGGTCCTGTTCGCCGACATCCGCGGCTTCACCGGCTTCAGCGAGAAACAGGCGCCGGAGGACCTGGTGACAGTATTGAACCGCTACCTCGCCGCCGGAGCCGAAGCCGTCCTGGCTGAGGAAGGCACGGTGGACAAATTCCTCGGCGACGCCGTCATGGCCTGGTTCAACGCCCCCTTACCCCAGCCGGACCATACCCTGCGAGCCGTCAAGGCCGCCCTGAGATTGAAGGCAGCGGTGGCGCAACTTCACGCCGAACTGCCGCCCGAAGCGCATCTCTCCTTCGGCGTCGGCATCCACTACGGCGAAAGCCGTCCTGGGCTGGATCGGCACGGAAAAGCGGCTGGAATACACCGCCATCGGCGACAGCGTCAACACCTCCAAGCGCATCCAGGAGAATGCCGCCAAAAACCAGATCCTGATCAGCCGCGAAGCCTGCGAGCGTGTTACGGATTTTGTGGAGGTAAAGCCTTATTCCCCATTGAACGTCAAGGGCCGCACCCAGGCAGTGGAAGTATATGAAGTCATCGGCTTGAAATAATATCATCAATTTCATTCGTTAATCCAGTTCTGAAGGGTTTTGAAGACCCTGAGACCTTTTCTGATCTTCGAATCTTTCGTCCTGCAGGTTCTTTGAGATCATCATCGACCTCAAACCAACCCTGCGGGACGTTTTGTTAGTCGACATGACTCATCCCTCTTTCGGGCTTTGGCAAATTTTCCAGGCGCCTACATTTTACAGTATGCCGGAAAAACAACCACAAGCGGAATTCTTCCTGCTCGTGGTTGTTTTTCCGGATCTTCTCTCCCCTTCCCGAACGATTTTAGCATTGCGGACGGTTGTTTTCGGGAAGAGGTTAGGGGGATGGGTCATCAGACCGGTCTTTTCTAGCTACAATTTCTAAAATAGGAGATTGTGATTTAACTATATTTACTTCAAGCGGCGCTTGCTCCTCTTCACAGAGAGAGCATGCTTTCCTCACGCGCTCTCCGCCTGCTTCGAAGGCACAAACCCCCAGAACAACAGCCCCGCCACCAGCGCCAGTGTTGCCCCAAAGAAGAACGGCGCCGAGGGGCCAAACCCCTTCCAGCCAAACGCCCCCTGCCACAGCAGCCCGGCGATAGCCGAAGCCGGCAAGGCCATCAACCCGATGGCGGCATTATACAGGCCGTAAGCCGTCCCGCGCCGTTCCGCCGGCACCAGGTCGGCGATGAAGGCCTTGGCCGCACCTTCGGCAGCCGCGTAATAGATGCCGTACAGTCCAAAGAGGGTCCAGATCTGCCAGCCGGTTTTCGAGAGGGCGAAACCCAGGTAGACCAGCGCATACGCCAGCCACCCGCCGATGATGAGCCGCCGCCGCCCGATCTTATCCGACAAGGCGCCCAGAGGTCCAGCCAGGGCCGCGTAGATGAAATTGAAGGTGAGCAGCATCAACAAGATCTGCAAGACGTTCAATCCCCGGTTCTGGCCCAGCAGGATAATGAAAGCATCCGATGAATTGCCCAGGGTGAACAGCACCAGCACCAGCATGAACACCTTGAAGCGGCGGCTCATCCCTTTCAGGCTCAGCACCGGCAGTTTGGACTTTGCCCGCACTCCCGTTTCTTTTGCCCCGATCGCCAGCACCAGCACACCCAGCACCGCCGGGATGATACTGATCAGGACCAGGATCTGGAAGGTGGAGCGGGTCAGTTCTGTTGCACCACGCTCGGTCAACCAGACGACGAAGGCCGCGATCAGCACACCCAGGAAGGCTCCGGCGGTATCCCCGGCGCGGTGCATCCCGAAGGCCAGACCGCGCTGTTTCTCGTCGATGCTGTCGGCCACCAGGGCGTCGCGTGGTGCCGTGCGGATGCCCTTGCCGAACCGGTCCGCCACCCGCACCCCCAGCACCCAGCCCCAGGCATTGGCAATGTACAGGAACGGCTTGGAAATGGTGGAAAGTCCATAACCGAGCACAGTCAGCCACTTGCGCTGGCCCAGCCGGTCCGACAGCGCGCCGGAATACATCTTCATCAGGCTGGCGGTCGTCTCAGCCAGACCGTCGATCAGGCCGATCACGGCCGTGCCCGCATTGAGCACATTGGCCAGGAAGAGCGGCACCAGGTTGAAGATCATCTCTGAGGATACATCCGTCAGGAAAGAGGTGGCGGTCACCACCCACACATTGACGGGTAAACTGCGCAGACCGGTGCGAGGTTTAGCGGTAGTGACGACTTGATCGTTTTGCATGTTGGTCTCCGGGGAAAGTGTTAGGCTAGTCTTTTCCGCCAAAAGCACTAAATCCTATCAATACTGCTGCCACAACGGCGATGGCTAATGCAAAATAAAGGGTTTCCTGTGCATTCTTCCACTCAGCCAGTTTTTCGAGAAATTTTACCGTCATAACAAGGATGAGCACGCCTCCAAGTTTTGACTTGAGATCGTGCAAGGTATGGATCTGGATCCAATCAGGCAGGTTGAGACTGCCAACGAAAAGCTCATAAATTCCCAGGGCGAAGATCAGCACGGCCGTGGCAACCAGAAATGCATCCACAACCTTAATGATGGCAACGATCGTCTCCGGGTCTTTCCCAAGAGTGCTGACAATGAGAATGATTGCGTCAACACTGGCGGCAATTCCCCAGGCAAACGCAGCCAGTGCGGTTGCCAGTAAGGCAGCCACCGCCAGCAAGGCCATGTACCGGCTTGCAGATAAGAACTTCCCCATACTCACCTCCTATCTATAAAAATGAGAGGTAATGACTGCTTTTTCATGTTCCATAATCATTCACTACAATATTATTTGCACATTCGATCGTTATCACGTTTTAACGTTCCAACGTTTTAACGTGCAACGCGGTTACGGGAACAACCGCCGGGCCTTGACCTCCGCCACCGCGTCGGGGCGATAGCGGTACAGACGGGCGGGGCGGCCTTCGCCTGTGCGCAGGTGCGGGGTCACCTCGATGATGCCGGATTGAAGCATGCGCCGGCGGAAGTTGCGCTTATCCAGTTTTTCGTCCAGGATGATCTCATAGGTATGCTGCAGTTCCGACAGGCTGAATTCCACCGGCAGGAGTTGGAACCCGACCGCGCTGTATTCCAATTTATAGCGCAGACGGCGCAAGGCATATGCCAGGATCTCGGCATGTTCATGGTCCAGCGCCGGCATGGGCGACAAGGGCGTCCACTGGGCCGGCTTGCCAGCCATTAGGCGCGCCTCCGCCGGGATGAGGGCGAAATAAACCACCCGGATAGGCGCTCCTCCATCGGCGCCATACGTAAATAGCTGCTCCAGATACGTCTTGCGGCGGTCGAGCAGGGACATCATGGCGCGTTCCGCTGCCTGCTCCAACCCTTCCTTCTCGCCCGGTTCGCAGCCTGGCAATTCGCTGACCTTGCCTGCCGGTGCGAGTAGCACCTGCAGGGTCTCATCGGCCAGGCGGAACAGGACCACATTTACCAGCACAGGTCTTCCGGTCATCCCCCTATTTTATCCCACCCGCGGCAAAGGTGCATCCATTCAGGACTGACCTTCGGACAAGAAATTGGACATTTTACATGGTGTCGTCAAAAAAGGGTTGAGCGTTCTTTGCTCAACCCTTTTTTGACGTTAATCACCCTTCCCCGAAAAAAATCCGGTCCAGAAAATATTGCGAAAGATCGGGGGAAGGGTAGGGTTAGGGTCGGATCAACTCCCTCGTCTCAGAAGAAACGTTCATTCTGCGTTTCTGAATAAATGTCTTAATTCATAACTGAATTTCATTCAGGCTGCCTTCTTCTTACGCTGCTCCAACCACTTCAGCAACTTCTCTGCCGGCCAGGCATTGATCACATCAGCCTTCGTCAGCCAGGCGCGGCGGGCGATCGCCACACCGAAGGGCAGCAGGTCGAAATCCTCGGCGGAGTGCGAGTCTGTATTGATGCTGATGGGGATGCCCATCTCCTTGGCCCGCCGGGCAGACACATCGTCCAGGTCCAGGCGCATGGGGTGGGCGTTGATCTCCAGCGCCACCCCGCTCTCGACTGCAGCCGCCAGCACGGCCTCCATATCCAGGTCGGCCCCTTCCCGGTCGGGCAAGAGCCGCCCGGTGGGATGCCCGATGATGTCCACGTGCGGGTTGCGGATGGCCCCGATCAGGCGCTCGGTCACCTTCTGGCGCGGCTGGCGCAGGGACGAATGCAGCGAGGCCAGCACCAGGTCCAGCGTCGCCAGGAACTCATCCGGGTAGTCCAGACTGCCGTCGGCGCGGATCTCCACCTCCGTGGCATGCAGGATGCGGATGCGCTCGCCCAGGCTGCGCTGCGCCTTCTTGATCTCCTGGGCTTGCTCGGCGTGGCGTTCGATGCTCAGACCGTTGGCAACCCCCAGGCTGACCGAATGGTCGGTGAAGGCGATCACCTTAATGCCCCGCTCAGCCGCATTGCGAGCCATCTCGAGCATGCTCAACTTGCCGTCGCTCCAGTTCGAATGGACCTGCAGGTCGGCCTGGATGTCCGCTTGGGTGATCAATTTGGGAAGTTTACCCTTCTGCGCCGCCTCGATCTCACCCCGGTCTTCGCGGATCTCGGGCGGGACCCACGGCAGGCCCAGGGCGGCGTAGACCTTCTCTTCCGTCTCGCAGAAGATCTCCCCCGACCCGTCGGTGCGCGTGAGCGAGTGTTCCGACAGCGACAGGCCCTGGTCGAGCGCGACCTGGCGCAGGTGGACGTTGTGGTCCTTCGAGCCGGTGGCATAGACCAGGGCGGTCCCGTAATGCTTGGGAGGATGCACCCACAACTGCGAGCGCACCCCATCGTTGAACTCGATGCTGGCCTTGGTTGGGCCTTTTCCCAGCACCCGCTTGACCCCCGCCAGCGTGGTGAATGCCTCCATCACATCTTTGGAATCCTCCGCCGAGACGAGGATGTCAATGTCGCCCACGGTGGAGCGCATCCGCCGCAGCGAACCGGCCGGTTCGGCCGCTTTGACCCCCGGCGCCTTCCGCAGCGCCGCGCAGATCTGCTGTGCCAGCGGAAAAGCCCGCCCGATGGGGATGCGGGTGGAACGGCGGGAAAGGGACTCGATCCCCGCCAATATCTGTTCTTCCGATTTCTTGCCCATTCCGGGTAATACGGCCAATTTCCCCTTGCGGGCGGCCTCTTCCAACTGCGGCAGGGTGGTGATGTCCAACTGCTTCCAGATGAGAGACGCTTTCTTGGGTCCCAGTCCGGGTACCTGCAGCCACTCCACCAGCCCCACCGGGACTTCCTTCTTCAATTTTTCCAGGAATTCCAGTTTGCCCGTGCTCAATAATTCGTCGATCTTTTCGGCAATCGCCTCACCCACGCCGGGGATCTCTTTTAACTGGCCTTCCTTCCAATATTCGTTGACATCCCGTCCGAGGGCCTTCAGGTTTTCCGCCACCCGCCGGTATGCCAGGGTCTTGTATACATTCTCACCCTTGATTTCCGAAAGATCGGCGATGAGACTGAAGACATCGGCCAATTCGACATTATTCATGACCACCTCTTTCATCAAGAGACCAACGCATCGACCTGTAATTTCTACTATTTTACTATGAATACTCCAATATCTAATACTCACCCTCGGACATTCGCATTTGAAAATGATTAGGCCAGGGTTACGCTGTCCTTACGCGTGAATGCTCTCCCGCGAACAGCCTGCCCCGCGAAGTGCCCAGAATGGGTGCGCAGCGGGGAAGCAATCACTCCATAGCACTCAAGGCAGCATCCTCAGTTCGACGGAATCTGCGCTTTCACCCACAGCGTTCGCCGCGCTGACGACATAATAATAGGTGCCTCCGTCAGCAATATCGGTATCCAGGAATTCGGTCCGGTTGATGTCGATGGCGATCACCTCGTACGGACCACCGGCTTGGTCGGAACGTTTCACCGTATACGTGGCCGCCAGAGGCGAGAACTCCCACTTCAGCGTGATCCTGCCGGGGTTGCGTACACCGTTCAGGTCCGTTGGCGGCGTCGGCGGCGCGGTGGACTCTTGCTCTCCGGTCCACGTGAACGTCGCCGCGCTCCCGGCCGATAATTGATAGTCAAACGCCATTTCACCCCAGCGGACGGCAAACGGGACCGGGTTGGTGCTGGTATTCGAAACGATGAGCACCTTCGAACCGTCCGGATTCTGGAAGGCCGTGCTTTCGAACTTGGAGAAAGTGAATGACGAGGAGGCGATCCGGTAAGCCTCCTGCCGGACGAATTTGCTCGCGTGACCAATGGTGTAGTAGTCGAAATTATAGGTAAACCCGCTCTCGGCAGCAGGGTCGATGGTGACCAGGCCGTCGCAGGTGGCGCAGCCGCCGCTGTGAGGGTCGTGGTTGGGGTCCAAAGCCAGGTTCCATTTGATCACCGTCCTGGCCCAGTTGCGGGTGGCCCCCACGATCAAATTCCTCATATCGCTCTTGAACCCTTCCGCGAATCCGCCCACCCACGTCCCGCCGCTGCACTCGGTGAAATAAATGTCCTCGTCGGGATAGGCATCGTGGACAATGCCCTGCGCGATCACGCTCCCGGCGTAACAATGGAATGCCGCCCCGTCTGCGACGGCTTTGGCGTCAGCATCGCTGTAGAATTCGAGCGGATACTTCCATTCATCCCAGTTATGGTCCCAAATCAGGATCTTGGTCGTGAGACCGGCGGCCTTAATTGCCGGCCCCAGGTAATTCTTGACCAGGTCGGCTTCAACGGCAGGCTCCAGCCGCATGCCCGGATAGGTCCCCGGCTCGAAGTACGGCTCGTTCTGCAGCGTGATCGCGTAAATGGGGATGGACTCAGCCTCGTATGCCTGGATGAATTTCACAAAATACTGCGCCCAGGCGCTGTAATATTCCGGCAGCAGCGTGCCTTTCACGAGCAAATCGCTGTCCTTCATCCAGGCCGGCGGACTCCACGGCGAAGCGATCAACGTCAGGTCGGGATTGATCTTGAGGGCATCCTGCAAGGCCGGGATGATATAGGCCCGGTCGTGCTCGATTGAAAAATGGGCTAGGTCCGGGTCGGCCTGACCGGCGGGCATGTCATCGTAGGTGTAATGCGGACCGTTGGCAAAATCGCTCGCGCCCATGGGGATGCGCAAGGCGCTGACCCCAATCCCCTCGGCAGGCGAAAACAGGCTGGTCATGACCGCTTTGCGATTTTCTTCGGACATCTGCGTGTAAATGAGCCAGGCCGACAAATCGGTCATGGATGCGCCAAACCCTTCCATCTGCTGGTATTGGTTATTCTCATTCACAAAGATGACATTTTGGCTGCTGACCTCTGCCGCTGGTTTGAAGAAGAGGTCCGGCTGGGCCTCCAGCAGCGTGGATTGATCCGCCAGGGATAGCCACACCTTCACGGGAATATATCCCGCCGGGATGGGAGTGTGCGTGGGTTCGGGTGTTGGGGTGATGGTGGGTGGGATCGATGGCTGCGGAGACGCCGTTGGAGTAATACCGGGTGCTGGCAGCACAGCCGCTGATCAATCCGGCCAGCAGGGTCCATTCAACAAGTAATTTCACGAAATGCTTGATAGGATGAAAATGTTTTTTCATGGTCAAGTCTCCTTGCAGGGATGATCCCATGGATGGATTAATTCAGACCGAGCCCCATTTTTTCAGTTGTAAAAATATTTTACCATTGGCCGGGTCGCCAAGACAGAGCCATCCAAAAAGTATCCGTGATATTCTGAAAGGGGGTTTACCAAAATAAATAACTGCACTCAACTCAAGTCTGGAAATCTATTACACGCGTAGGGGCGACCCGCGTCGAGGTCGCCCCTACTTCATCATCGAGCATGAGTTGAATATTTTCGCAGGGTGTGCTATTTACTTACCGGTGTCCAAAATCCACCGTGTAATAGTGATTCAGGCAGTAAGCGTACCCCGCCCCAAAATCATCCGAATCGCTCAGGATCATGGCGCGGTGAGCGGTCGAATTCATCCACCAGTCTATCGCCCCGGCAGGAGTGCTCCGTCCATACAGGATGATCTCCCCGCCCCAGCGACCCGTATACCCGGCATCCACTGCCCGTTCCCAATACGTCCGCCCATCCAACCCGGTGTGGTTCAAATAACCATTTTCGGCCATTTCGTCGTTGTGTGCGCCTGCGGCATTTTCCAGGTTGTAATTCACGACCAGCGGATCCAGGCCATAATCATCGCGGATATTGTTGATCAGTTCATACAGTTGCTCTTCGAATGCGCCGTTATGCGTCACGTAACATCCAAGCGGACCGGGTGTAGGGGTGGGAACCGGCGTCGGCGACGGTATGGTTGGATTGATGATCAGCGGCAGGTAGACCTGTGGGTCACCCCACCCTGCGACATCCTGCCGGGCGTGCGCGCTGCCATTCCGGCGGGCGTCTTCGCTCACCGGGGCGAGGGCGTGCGCTTCCAGCCCGCAGCCCATCACCAGTCCCAAAATGATCAACGATCCGAGCAATCTTTTCAGACGCATCCATGCCTCCATGTGCAGGTAGATCCATCATACCGGAGGAAGGAGACAGCCTGATTGACAGTTCTGTAAATTAGGACTGATTCCCGCAGGTTACAATTTTGAAAAGTCACTTCTGCTCTCTTTGATGGATTAACCCCTGCAAAACAGGCGAATGCTATAATCCTCATGTCACATTCCATCTCTGGAGTTCCCTGCGCCGATGACACTGGATGAATTTTTCAAGGGTTACGAAACCTCCCGCCCGCTGTTCGAAGCCGTGCGGGCGGCGTTGGATTCCATCGGCCCAACCGACCTGCGGGTATCGAAGAGCCAGGTGGCTTTCTGGCGAAAAAAAGCCGTCGCCCGCCTGTGGATTCCCGCTCGCTATCTCCGCCGCCAGACCGCTCCGCTGGTACTCACCCTCGGCTTTCACAGCCGCGACGCCTCCCCGCGCTGGAAGGAGATCATCCAGCCCGCCCCGGGGTGGTTCACCCATCATCTTGAACTATATACAGCGGCGGATATCGACGAAGAGGTACGCCGCTGGTTGAAAGCCGCCTGGGATTTGGCCGGGGAAAATACCACCCCGCCTAAATGAAATCGAAAACAATGGAGAATACAATGAAGCTCAAAATCATCGCAGCCGTGTTGATCACTGTAGTGATGGCATCCCTATTTCCCCTTACCTCTGCCCGTTCCCAAATGGGCGGAGGCTTCACTTGCGGGCGGATCGAATCGGTCGGCGGGGCTTACTATTTCAAGCCCTACGGCAGTTCCGACCTCTCTGGCTGGTGGCCCATCGATTGGACATACGGGGGAGTCTACGTCTATGAAGATGATGGCTACCTGGATCTCAACACGGTGATGAACCAAAACCTGCAGGTGTGGATGCCTGAAGACGACCCCGCCACGGGCAACCTGATTGCCATTGCCGGTTATGGCGTGGTCGATACCTGCGAGCCGGTGGTGTCATTCTATGTGGATCAGGAAACGGTTGCCCCAGGCGAATGTACCACCCTGCACTGGCTGGTTGATAACGTGTCCTCCCTCAATGGAATCTACCTGGATAACCAGTTCATCGACCCCGGCGAGGGTAATCGGGAGATATGCACATCCCAGGATATCTCCTTCTTTTTACGCGTGGATGCCGCCTGGGGTGAGATCAACCGGGTCGCCACCGTCTATGTCCGGGAACCCACCTCCACCCCGCGGCCTTCTACTCCCACGTCAGAACCGGCCACCCCTACGGCCGTCCAGCCATCGGACATGCCTCCTACCATGCTGCCTGCCTTTAAACTGCCCTACGCCAAAGGCGTGAAAGTCTACTGGACCGGCGGCCCGCATGCCTACCTGCTGGGCGGAAATTTCTCCGCCAAATACCCCAGCGGGCAAGGCTCCGGGCTGGATTTCTCTAACAACCAATCCTTCCAGGTGCTGGCTATGGCCGACGGCATGGTGATGGACTCGTCCTGCAACAACCCCGGCCTGGGTTGCCAGGTGGCCATTAAACATTACACTGGCGGCTCGGTGCTGGTCTATGGACACTTGACCGAGGCTTCAATTGGCACGGTCATGGAAGGTCAATCCGTCCGCCAGGGGGACGTGATCGGCATGGCCGGCAACAGCGGCTCGGGCGGCGGACCCTATATCCATCTCCACATCGAACTGCGCGATGGCAGTGGTTCTTGCCACGTGCAGTGCATGCCCGACCTCACCTTCGGCAATCCCATCGGCTGGGACGACCTGGTCCAGTTGGTGGACGGCTGGTACATCGGCGGCTATCTCGCAGACGCAGAAGGGCGCATGTCGTATAACTACGACGGCTCTGCCGTCCGTGGCACAGACATCGATGTCTTTTATGAATTCGCCTACATGGATAACGGCAGCCTGCAATCCAACGCCATCGCCCGGGTGGGCAAGGGCTTCCAATGCAAGCAGCGCGGCGTCGATTGTGAACTTCCCGTCAACAACATCAACCCCGGCGGGGATACCCGCTTTGCCCGTGATGATGGCAAGGGTGCGGTATTCCCCGCGGGAGGCAATACCCCCTCCGACGAAAATTCCGCTGGCTACCTAGTTTCGAGCAACGTCGCCAACGGCGGTATCGCCCCCGCAGCAAAACCGTCCATATTAACCGCCATCTTCAACTTTTTCAAGCGGCTGTTCGGCTATTAAGATAGCGGGATGAAATCTCCTCCCGCAGGTTCTTTGAGATCAACTTGACATCAAATCCCCCCTGCGGGAGGTTTTAGCAGGCTCACTCCAAAAAAAACGTCCCGCAGATGGTTTGGAAATTAATCTAACCTCCATTCCAACCTGCGGGACGTTTGACTTTCGACTTTTTTGACCGTCCTTTTCAGTACCCCAATTCTTTCATCAACTGGTCTTCGTCCTTCTTGCCTCCAGCCCCGACCAATTCCTTCCAGAAATTATCATCATAGCGGCGGCTCTTCACCGGCAGCGGCATCGGCACACCCCAACCCAGCAGCAGCACTTCTTCTTTTGGCTGCAGCCGCGCCAGCATCCCGCGCAGCGAATCCCGCCCCGCCAGGCCCGACAGCACCGCATGGATATCCTCCTCGTCGCCCAGCCAGCCGGAGATGCGCGTGCCCAGCTGCGACAGGACCTCGTCGTAGATCTGCGACGGGCGCTGGTCGATGATCAGCAGGGTGACGTAATACTTGCGCATCTCCCGGGCGATGCTCGCAAAGGTCGTCTGCGAGGCCATCTCGCGGTTGAGCAGTTTATGGGCTTCCTCCACCACGATGACCAGTTGGCGCGGTTCCTGTTTGCCGTTCGAACGGAAATCGTTGGTCTTGTTCTCCCACACCTGCTTGATCTTGCGGGTGAGCAGGTTCGAGACCAGCAGGTAGTCCAGGTCGGTCTCGTACGCCTGACCGAAGGACATGATGATGTGTTTGCCGGACTCCAGCGATTTGATGATCTCGCCCAGCCCGTCCGCGGCCGGCTTTTCGACGATGTAATCCTTATCGAACAGTCGCCGCAGTTTGTCGTGCAGGGCTTCGGCAGCCATCACGTTGACGCCGGCTTCGTCGGCCCAGGCAGCCACGCTGTCGGGGTGCGGCGCCTTCTTGACCTTGCCGGTCTTCTCGTCCTCCACCTCCACCTCGTCGCGGTTCATTGCCTTGAAGCGGCGGAACCAGTCCCGCCCAAAAGAGACGGTCAGGGCATGCAGGGTGGTGGGGGTGGTCTCCTTGAGATTCAACTCGTGGGTCAGCAATTCGATATCCGCCGGGGTGATGTCGCCCATGGCGATCTCCAGGTTGAAATCGGGTCGCTCCTTGCGGATGGTGGCATTGCCGCCCAGCGCCACCACACGCACGCGGCTGGCGAACTTGGTCTTCAGGCCGATCACCCGCATGCCGGTATCGGAGGCGGTGTCGTCGAAGCCGTATTCGTTGTGCATGTCGAAGACCAGCACCGAGGCCTTGTTGTAGTGGATCAGCCCCGCCAGGACGATGCGGGTCAGGAAAGACTTGCCCGTGCCGGTCGCCCCAAACACCCCCGCCGAGCGCTGGACGAACTTGTCCAGGTCGATGCAGACCGGGTGGCCCTGCTCGCGCGTATACCCGATGGTGAAATTGGCTTCTTTCGCAGGGTCGCCAAAGATCTCGGCGATGTCGCCGCCCGAGGCCATGCGTACCGGCGCGTGGTGCGGCGGCACGGTCTTGACCGGCATGGGATGCGGCCGGTTCTCGGCGTGTTCCGCCGCCCAGGCCGGGTAGGCCGGGTCGTCCGGCTCCGGACCGATTTCGAGCATCAGCGCCGGCAGGATCTCCAGGTTGGTGTAGAGCGTCTGTCCGTGCAGTGCCTTCGCCAGGGCGGGCGGCAGGCGCGACTCGCTCTGCTCATCGGCGAAGCGCGGGTCGGTCGCGCCCAGCTGCAGGTCGGTCACCAGGCCGTAGAACTGCCACTCCCCGCTGGGGATGACCACGAACGCCCCCTCCTGCACGTCCTGCGAGGGGATGGTCAGCCGTGCCCGCAGCGACTCTTTCAGCCCGCCACCAACAATATACCCAATAGGTTTCAAGTTTTCTGTCATATTTTCACCACCGGATTTAATCTGCAATCTTCAATGCTTCTCTTATGTCTTCTGCATATCGTTTTCCTCTTGACTTTTTCTACGAAGAACGCCGGGCCAGCCTGCACGTACGACGGCAGCACCCGTGCGCCCATGAAACTGAACTCGCCGCCGCGGATCTTGTAGGTGGCCCCCGCCGGGATGACGCGCGGCTCGCCGTTGCGTTTGGCGATCATGTTGACCGCCTTGATCGCCACATCACCCATGAGCAGGAATACCTTCACGTTGGGGAAGAGGGCGATCTCCTTTTCAAGCAAATGCGAGCAGTGCTGGATGGTCTCTGTAGTAATGCCGTAGCCGGTCTTGCCGCATTTGACCGCCGTGGTCAGGTAGACGCCCAGGTCGAGAATGTCCTGGATGGACTCCACCTTCGCGCCCGCCTCCTGGAAAGCCAGCAGCGTCGTCTGGGCGAAGAGAGCCTCCGGCCCGGCGTAGTAATGGTCAGCCGGGTTCTGCGGCGCTGCCTCGGAGATGAGCAGGATGCGCACCTTCGCCGGGTCGATGTCCACGTCGGGGATCAAGTGACTGGCGCGGCGGATATCCGTGCAGGGGAAATCGTTACATTGGACGCCAGCATTTATTTTCATCATTCAATCCTCTTTCCTGACGGATACAAATAATCCCGCCGCCTTGGTGATATGGAAACGACCACCTCGGGCAGCCATCTCCTCCGAGAGAAACTGCCTGAACATATCCAATCTCTCTCCAATGACAGCCGCAGCTGAGGTGGAAAGGATGTAATCCATCAACGGCGCCGCTTCGGGTATTTCGAGAGCATCTTCATAACGATACAGATGGATATCCGTGAAAAAAGGAGCCAGTTCCGCTTGTCCGTTTTCAAGGCGGAAAGGTAAACAATTCTGCGCCCAACCCGCCATTTTCGGATCGAACCTGACCAGCAGTTCCGCCAGCTCGACCATGTGCCGGTCGCCGTTCGTAGCCGCAAAGAAGCGACCGCCCGGCTTGAGGACCCGCCGGATCTCGCTCAACGCCGCGGAGAGGTCAGGCACATGATACAGCATGTGGTTGGCAATGACCGCCTCGAAGCTGCCATCTTCATACGGAATTGACTGGGCATCGATGACCTTGAATTGGAAAGCGCGCAGCGGCTCCAGCCTGCGCCGTGTCTTCTCCAGCATCCCGGCGGAAGAATCCGACAGGATGATCTCCCAGCCAGGCGGGATCCTGACGAGGTTCTCCTCCCACAGGGTCCCCGGCCCGCAGCCCAACTCCAGGATGCGGCAGCACGGCGGGAGGTCGAGGTGGTCGAACACAAACGGATGCCAGTGATATGGATTTACGCTGAAGCGCTGATGCAGGGACAGGCGGGCATCCACCTTGGCAGAGTCTTTATATTGTCTCTTCACATATTCAGGGTCATTGAATATTGGGGAAGGCATATCAGGAATCCTTCAATCGCCGCTCGGCCAGGTCGATGTAATTCTGGTCAATCTCATAGCCCACGTAGCGGCGGTTCGACCGCACCGCCGCGATAGCCGTCTGCCCCGAGCCCATGAACGGGTCCAGCACCGCCTCGTTTTCAAACGAGTAGAGTTGGATCAACCGGCGCGGCAGTTCCAGCGGGAACGGCGCCGGGTGACCCACCTTGCGGGCCGATTCCGCCGGGAAACTCCACACCGACTTGTTGTATTCCAGGAACTCATCCCGGCTGATGGTGCTGGCGCGTTCCGCCGGGTTGGACCGTTTGAAGGTATCCTTGCAGAATACCAGGATGTACTCGTGCACATCCCGCAGGGTGGGGTTGCTGGCAGATTTCCAACTGCCCCAGGCTGTGGAGGGGGAGGCGCTGGCGGCCTTGTTCCAGATGATCTCGCCGCGCATCAGGAATCCCAGGCGGATGGCCTGCTCCGCGATGAAGGCATGCAGGGGGATGTATGGCTTGCGGCCCAGGTTGGCCACGTTGATGCACATGCGCCCGCCCGTCACCAGCACCCGCCGGGTCTCCAGCCACACCCGCTCCAGAAAGGCCAGGTAATCCGTTAGGCTCAGGTCAGCGTCATATTCCTTACCCACATTATATGGAGGCGACGTCACCATCAAATGAACCGACCCGTCCGGCAGTTCGCTCATCTTCTCGGCCGAATGGCAGAAGATTCGGTCCACATTTTCCGGCAGGATCGGACTCTCGGCGTAAACAGCCTCCTGTTCCCCCGGCTGGCTTTCGTACAGTTTCCCCGCGTAAAAAGAGGACGAGTCGTGCCCCGCTCGACCCGGCGACCCGAATGCTGATGTTTTGGTTGTTCTACGCTTAAGCGACATGATTTACACCACGACAGTCGATTAAAAATCACCAATCTACAATCAAAAATCTAAAATCAAACGATCTCGCCCAGCGCGCCCAGCACCCCCATCAGCGTGGGGTAATCGTCTCTCAACAAAGTGATCAATTCCTGCGTGGCCGCTTCCACCCACTTGGTGTTGTGCGTCCGGTTCTTCACATCCAGGATGTGCGCCGCCAGCACCTCCCCCACGGGGATCCCCATCGCCCGCAGCACGTGGCGGAAATAGCCAAACTTGCCCGCCCCGGTGAACTCGGCCAGCTCTTCCTCCGAGCACGAGTAGATCACATCCAGGCTCAGCGGCGGACGCGGCGGCAGCAGATGGAATATCTTGCCCTCCTGCTGATACCCCACCGCCAGCACCGACATCTCCACCGGCACGATCCGGTTGACCCGGCTGTCGGCAATCACCCGCTCGCGCACTTCCCCCGCCGTGACCAGTTGCCGCACCAGCCCGTCATCGTCGATGTGGATGTCGTAGATCAACCCGTAGACGCAGTATCCCGCGTTGATGGGCGCTCGCACCAGCGCGCCAAAGGCGGGCGTCTCGGCCTGCGAGACGGCGCAGCCGACCACGAAACCGGATGTCCCCGCCCGCAGCAAGTGACCTATCTGGATCGGTGTTGTCATTTGAACCTCTTCCTTCCGGCATTGCCCGAATCTTTGGCGACCTGCTTGCCCGAGGAGTCACCCACCTCGCCGCCGCCCTTGCGCAGTTCGATCTGCAGCAACTGCTCGATCTGTTGTTTCTCCTGCATGGTGATGACCGCCGCTTCATGCGCCCGGTGAAGGATGTACGGGTACGGCCGCGCCCCCATGGCCGCGCACTGGTCCAGCAGCGCGCACGCCAGCAGGTCGATCTCGCTCTCACGGCTCGACACCCACGCGGGGATCTCCACCCGCACGGCTTTGGGATGCTCGGTTGTGCCCACGTTCAGGTAAAAGAAATGTAGTTCCAGCGGCCCTTTGTACGTCGCTTTGGATCGTCCCTGCAAGGCGAATATAGCCGACCGTTCTCCCGCCGGGAGCAGCCGCTCGAACAGCCACAGGTCCGACACCCCCGGCAATGGATGCTGCGTATGGATGTTGCGCAGTTCCGCCTCCGGCGTGACGGCCACTTCCAGCAACCGCACCAGCAGGTTGGAACTCGGCTTGTCCACATACCCGGCCGTGATGACCCCCTGCTCTTGCAACTGCGACAGCACGCTCAGGTACTGGTCCAGCGCCTTCTCATACCCCATCGCCTCATTGAACTCGCGCGCCTCCCACAACTGCAAAGGCCCGTCGGTCAGGGTCACAATGGGCGCAGAATATTCCTTGGAAAGAGCCAAAAGTTTCTTCCGCTCTGCCAGGTCCCGCTGCAGCGCCACCAGCGCCTCCGTCCAGTTGATCACTTCCTCGTCGAAGGATAGCAGGCTGTCGGTCTGGATCAGCGGTGCCGACTCGTTCCCGCCCGTCAGGATGATCGCCCCCACGTTGATCAGCCCAAACAGCACCGGCGCGTGCCGGTCCGGCACGATCTGTGACCCGTCCGCCGCGATCATGGTCACCCCCTCGGTGGATACGTCCTTGCACAGTCCGTGATAGTTGATCGGCTCATTCATTGGCAAGGCGCAGCGCAGGTTTTGGTCGGAGTGCAGCGCGTGTTCCACCTTGTTCTGCAATTCCTCGGTTTTGTCCGCCCACTCATTCACCAAATCCATCGCGCGCTGGCGCAGCGCCTCCAGCCGCTCCTGCCGCAGCCGCGCCCCGCTGCCGATCTCGCGGATCTTCTCGAATACCTGCTGGAAGTTCAAGGCCATAATTGCGTTCCCAGGTTCACCCGTTCCAACGTTATCGTGTTGAATTTAGGTGTTTTCTTTTTTTCTTTTCCGTCGTGTCCTTCGTGTCCGTCGTGTTAAATATTTTTTAATCCAAATTGGAAAGTAACAATGCCGAGGTAGATACACTATCCATCCTAGAACATTTGTACAATTCTAAATGGAATTGAACGAAATAACAAGGACTCGCCGCCAGACTGACCTGACAAAAGTGAGAATGCGCTTACACATTTGATAATTATTTTTCAGGGGGAGTGGTTCGACGCATCCTGTATAATCCCGAATTGTCCCCTGAATATTCCTAACAGAATAATTGTTGACACGAGAGGAGAAACAACTCCCTCCTCCATCACACTATCTCAGCCTCACTCGAAACAGAAACCATCGTCATGGGATATCAGCCAACAAGGCAGCCCTTGAGAAATCCATTACAGCAGAAGGATGATACCATGAGTAGCTTAAAGCGTTTACAGGTATTGAGCGCGATAATGATCGCCCTCGTCCCATTGATAACCGGACTTTATCCCGTTCGTAAAACCATCCCGACCGGAAACACAGATCCCTCCGTAGCCTTGCCAATTACAGGCACTTCGCTGGCGTACACCTACCTGCCGCTGATCGTGAAGGGCGGCAGCCAGCCGCTGGCTTGTAATATCACCGTCCTGAAGAAGGGTCCAACACTGATCTACACCGGTAACAATACCCGCATGCGCATCTTCTGGCAGTGGTCTTCCAGCACAGCCTTCCAGGTCGACTGGGGAACTTCCACAGATTATGCTTCCGGCAGCATGGCCGTGAACGCCGCCGACACCACCAATCACACCTACATCGCCGACATCAGCGGCCTCACCCCCGCCACCCGTTACTACTATCGCATCCTCACCGGCTCGCAGTGCGCCAAGGGCAATTTCATCTCCGCCCCGCCCGCCAACGCCACCGCCGTCAAATTCTTCTCCTACGGCGACACCCGCACCAATGGCGGCTCGCACAACACCCTCGCCGGTGTGGTCAACTCCACCTTCGCCGCCGACCCCGCCTTCCAGACCCTCAACCTCCATGTGGGTGACTGGGTCTCCACCGACAGCAAATCCGCCTGGACCGGCGAGTGGTTCGCCACCGCCTACACCAACACCCGCGCGCAGAACGCCGGCATCGCCGAGATCGGCGTGCGCGGCAACCATGAAGGCGGCGCCACGTACTGGAAGCGCTACTGGCCCCAGCCGTTCCAACCCGGCGGCCTGTATTGGTCCTTCGACTATGGCCCCATGCACGTGGCCATGCTGGACCAGTACACCTCCTACAGCGCCGGATCGACCCAGTACAACTGGCTCCAGGCCGACCTGGCGGCGTCCGCCAAGGTGTGGAAAGTAGTCGTCCTCCACGAACCGGGTTGGTCCTCCGGCGGCGGACACTCCAACAACGCCACCGTCCAGACCGATCTCCAGCCGCTCTTCCAGCAGTACGGCGTCTCGCTGGTGCTGGGAGGTCACAACCACTACTATGCTCGCGCCACCGTCAACGGCATCACCCATCTGACCATGGGCGGCGGTGGAGCCCCTCTCGCCTCGCCCGCTTCCGGTCAGTCCAATATCGTCATAACCTATAAAGGGCTGAGTTTCGGCAAGTTCACCATCAGCGGCAACACGCTGACGGCCCAGATCGTCAACAGTTCCGGCTCGGTGGTCGACTCGTTCACCCTCACCAGATAAAAAAAGAGACCGCCTCTCGCGAGGCGGTCTCTTCATACGTGTAAGTGTTGCCGCTGATTTTGGAGGACAAACCGACCAGACGCCTATTCCGCCGTTTGAGACTGCTTCCCCGAAAGTGAGGTAACGCACTACGGTTGTCCGGTGCACACGGCGCCAGGTTTCGTGCTTGGTACGCAGTATTTTTTGTCTGTTGATAGAAATCCTTGTTTTATTATCTTGCTTTTGTGAGTTCGTTATTGATTTCATTAATCCCTTTTTAAGACCTTCAATTTTTTCAATTATTGGGTATTGTGCTTCGTTTAATTTGGTAATATTCGCAGCAAGGTAATTTTGACCATAATCTATCTGTTCTTGTAAAGCTTTCTTTTCTGCTCCTTTAAATAAGCCAAGAGATTCTTGTTCTTTACGAAGTTGAATGATTTTTTCACGAATTTTTTCGTCTTATTAAGGATGGACGATATAACTGAATCTTTTTCTTTTTCTAAACTTATTATTTGTTCGGAAAGTCCATTTTTCTCGCTTTCAAAGTAAATCTTTTCTGTAGGATGAGCAGCCCAATACTCATCAAATCTCCTCTGGGCGTTTTCTTTCGTAACTCTTTCTGTCTCTTGTTGCTCCACTTCTGTTTTTTGTTGCATTATTTTTTCAACCCGTTATCGTATTCTGGTGCTGAGTAATATTGTTTCTTCGAAGCTGCTTTGCGGTAGGGTTCAATTCGTGTATTTGCTCCAGTCCTTTCCCCAGTCATAAATTTGATAATCCCAAGCACAACCTTTTATTGCTTCATTTTCCAGAGAAATCAAACTTTCATATCTCTGGATATCTTGTTCGTCATCTTCTCCACTAAGCTCAATGGCTTTTTCAATAAGTATGATGCAATACCCAATTCGTTCAAGAAATTGACTGAATTCATATTTCCCTGGACGGTTTTCGTCGCCGACATAATCTGGTATTATTCTTTCAGACCAAGCACAAACTACTGCGGAATGAATGGTTGTCGCTATTGGTTTCATGTATCCGGAAATAATAACTCCGCTTCTATTAGCTAGCTGAACGACCGCATTATATAATAAGTATTAATATCGCTGAGAAATCCGGTTGTTTCATCTTCATTAGGCCATTTTCTAAACCTATCCGCTCGAAGAGAAATAATAGCAGTAGCCAGTTTTTTCATTTCTTCGGTAAATCAGTTTTAATTTTTTCTTTCTCATCCCCTGGAGCAAGGTCCATCGCGTGCGCAAAGCAGACTACCGTTTCTGCAAGTCGTATATTTGCAAGAGTTGACTGCCATCCAGCAACTTTGCCCTTTTTGAAAAACCCCCACCAATTATCTGGTTGTGCTTCTACAATTTTTGTATAGTATTCATAGGCTTCTTGTAGATTTCCCAAATCAGCCGCCAAATCCCCCATTTTCATCCAAGTCTCAACCATGTGGGAATTATCTATTTGTACTGCTCTGATCGCTTCTCGCACAACGATCTTGCTTCCACAATGCATACAAAAGCCCGTTTCTTTTTCATTGTCCAATTGCAATTCACCGCCACATTGGGAACATGGAGCTGCAACAAATGGCATAATATCATCCTATCTGCAAAGCGAATGTAAATATTTAATATCGGATCAGGGTAGAGAATTGTTCCTTGTTTCTCGTTCAGATAATTATAAATTCTTAATGATGGTGACAAGATATCTAACGGTTTCCATAAGCGGAGCGAGCGTCCGCCTGAAGCCGGTGTTAGCCCGCTGCCCCTGGGATTTGTAAAAGCGATCTTAATTTAGGCTGTCTCACGAGAGCTTCAATGGATGTATCAGACAAATGAGCTAATTCCTTGATAAATTCCCATGTTTCATAATCACCGCGAGAAAATTGTATTAATGCATTGCCTTCATCTTCATCCGATAATTCTATAAAGCCTTTGTGTTCCAGCACTATCAATTCTTCTAGAAATTCTCTCGATAAATATTCATACCCAGCTGCAGATTCTACTATTCTGCGAGTAATGATGCGTTATCGGCATTTTCGACAATTGTTGCTAATAAACGAGCATGAGTGCGAGTTAGTTGACCGCGGGTTATCCTTACTAACATAGTGGTTACGTCAACAATTTCCCTTTCAAGTTGTTTTCTTTGTAGCCCAAAATGCTCTGCTAAATTCTCGACATTCATTTTTTCAATACTCAATTCCTGAACGGTTACTCGATTTGGAGCAACCCGTGCAAATCGTGTTGGTGAATTAGTATTAGATTTGTCATCTGACGGCAAATTACTTTCTACATAGCTAGTTAATTGTCCGCGATATCTCTTGACTTCGTCAATTGTTAAAACCTTTGCTTTGGCTTGTCTTGGAATGGTATTGATCATGATGTGCTAAACACAAAAAGGCAAGATTATCAGGGTCATTATTAGATGGATTTTTATCTAAGTGGGCTATTTGACCCTGCTTCTCGCCGTATCATGATTAAAAGCAAAGCAAATACAACATGGCGACGACTTTCAACTAACGTGTCGGTCTGAATAGCAGCGGGGAGTTTTGGTCTTCTACTCATTATGCTCTCAATATATTTTGAAATAACAGCGGGCTAACACGCAATATGCGGATTGCATAATAACTTATAGCCGGTCCGTATAATTCCCAATAGAACCATGTTCATTATCGCGCAATATCCGCCCTCCCGCCACAACCACCCTGTCTTCATCCCTCTGCCTGCGCCACCGCAAGCTGCCACTGTTCACTGCCCTCATCTTTCCAATCAAAAATCTACAATCTAAAATCTAAAATTCATTTTTTGTCTATTTCTTTTCAAGAACATTTGTGCTATTATAATAACGTAACACCCTCGAAAAGGTTAGGTTATGTCCCAACCATCTTGCTTTCCAAAAATAACAATCTTTTTTCCTTCCTTTGTGAACCTTCGTTCCTTCGTGGTGAATCTTTAGTAATATCCGCGCAAATTCATTCAATCCGCGTTATCCGCCTGTCCTGCCTGCGCCAGTACCGCAGGTACAGGTGTGCTCTTCAGGGTGTGCCATTCTTTGTCTGTTATGAGTAAACAAGCATGAATTACTCTGCCGCCCCTGCCTCGCCTCCCCTCATCCAGCCATTGAATTGTTCCTCAGGATCAAATCAATTCCCCGGCTCGTTTTTCTCTTTTCACTATTCTCCATTAACCATTCTCCATTCCTCAATGCAGCCATTCGTTCCTCGCCAAATCCACATTAAGTGACCTAAATTCACCCTCACCCCGACCTTCGACGTGCAAACGTGCCAACGAGCAAACGTGCCAACGTTCCTTCGTTCTTCAACGTATCAACGTTCAAACGTGCCAACGTGCAACGCCCTCCGCCTATTCGTTCCTCAAACGAATGATTTTAGGCCTTTTTGTAGAGAGAAATAATTCGTTCCTTTTTCGTTCCTCAAGATCGAATACTTTCAACCGATCTTGCAACGTGCCATCCGTGTCAACGTTCAAACGTGCCAACGTCCCTTCGAAAATGGGAACAAATTCGCATTGTACAACGTCAATATAGTTGTTATACAATACCTATTCTCATTCATAAAGGAGTTCCTATGCGTAACAAACTTTCTCTGCTCGTCATCGTCCTCGCCGTCGGCCTCATCCTCACCGCCTGCGGACCCATCGGAGCCCAGCCCCGCAGCCTCAGCGTCACCGGCAGCGGCACCGTCTCCCTCACCCCCGATATCGCCTACATCAACATTGGCGTCCATGTCGACAACCCCGACCTGGCCACAGCCGTCAACCTGAACAACACCCGCACCCAGGCCCTCGTGGATGCCCTCAAGAACGCCGGCATCGCCGAGACCGATATCCAGACCAGCAACTTCAGCGTCTACACCAACGGCAACCGCAACTTCGACCCCTCCACCGGGCAGGAGATCGTCGGCGGCACCTACTACTCGGTCGACAACACCGTCTACGTCACCCTGCGTGACCTGACCAAGTTGGGCAACCTGCTCAACACCGCCGTCGCCACCGGTGCCAACAACATCAACGGCATCTCCTTCGACGTGGCCGACAAGTCCGCCGCCATGACCGAAGCCCGCCAAAAGGCTATGGCCGACGCCGCCAAAGTCGCCGGCGAACTGGCCCAGAGCGCCGGCTTCGACCTGGGAACCATCCAGACCGTCCAGTATTCCGAGAACAGCCCCATCCCCTACTTCGGCATGGGCGGTGGTGGATCGGCGGCTCCCAATGCCTCCGTCCCCATCCAACCCGGTCAGACCCAGATCTCCGTGGTCGTCAACGTGACCTACTCGGTCAAGTAATTCGCTTTGGTGTCATTGCCGATCTTGCACTAGTCATTGCGCGGCATTGTCTTGCACCACGTAGTGCCCAGAATGGGTACGAAGTGGTGTGCGGCGCCTGTCCTGCGCAGCAGGAAAGCAATCTCCCGCCAATAATCAGCCGAAAATCAAGAAAGGGATAACGAAAGTACGATTTTTAAGTAATTCACCTTCTTAATCTTTTACTTAGTGTACGCCTGCCCTATGCGTACTTCATAGGGTTGTGTCCTTAGTGTTTGAATTTTCGGATAAGTTCTTAACTCCTTAAAGGAGAGAAGAATGAAAAACAAAACCTTTATCCTCGGTACAGTCCTGGTGGTGGCAGCCCTCTTGGCCGCTTGCGGCCCCACCACCCCCTCCACCATCAACGTCCAGCCGCAGCCCCCCCTGCGCACCATCACCGTCACCGGTACCGGCAAGGTCACCCTCACCCCCGATATCGCCTACATCACCATCGGCGTCCACACACAGAACGACAGCGCCAAAGATGCCGTTGCGCAGAACAATGAGCAGACCCTGGCAGTCATAGCCGCCATCAAAGGCTTCGGCATCGACGAGAAGGATATCCAGACCACCAACTTCAACGTCTATCCGCAGCAGCAGTATGACAACACCGGCAAGCCGACCGGCATCATCTACGTGGTCGACAACTCCGTCTACGTGACCGTGCGTGACCTGACCAAGCTCGGCGACCTGCTCGACTCCACCGTCACCTCCGGCGCCAACAACATCAGCGGCATCTCCTTCGACGTAGCCGACAAATCCGCCGCCCTCACGCAAGCCCGCCAGGCCGCCGTCGCCGAGGCCTCCAAACAGGCCACCGAGTTGACCAAAGCCGCCGGTGTGGACCTGGGCGAGGTCCAGACCATCTCCTACTACGACAGCACCCCTCCCATCGCCATGCCGATGGTAGAATTCGCCGCTCAGAGAGATTCCAGCGTGCCCATCTCCGCCGGCTCCATGCAGATCTCCACCACCGTCACCATCGTCTACCTGCTCAAGTAACCCGATCCATATTCCCGTTACCAACCCCGCAGGTCTGGAAATAGACCTGCGGGGGTTCCATTAACTATGAACCATTCTCCATTCTCTTCTTTCTAAGGTTTATAATCCTCCCATCTTTATCAGTGGAGGTGAACCAATGCTCAAAGTGGGATATATCGGCCTGGGACTGATGGGCAAATCCATCGCCCGCAACATCCACAAGGCCGGATTTCGAGATCGTCGTCCACAACCGTTCACGCGCCGCCGTGGACGAACTGGTCGCCGAAGGCGCCATGGCCGCCGCCTCGCCCGCCGAAGTGGCCCGCCAGGTGGAGGTCGTCTTCACCAACCTGCCCGATACTCCCGACGTGGAACAGGTGGTCCTCGGCCCGAACGGCATCCTCGAGGGCGCCCACCCCGGCCTGATCTGGGTGGACAACTCCACCATCAAGCCCGCCGCCGCCCGCCGCCTCAGCCAGCAGTCTGGCCGAAAAAGGCGTCCTGTCACTGGACGCGCCCGTCTCCGGCGGGGACATCGGCGCCCGCAACGCCACCCTGGCCATCATGGTCGGCGGACCGGCGCAGGCGCTGGAGAAGGTCATGCCCGTCTTCCAGGCCATGGGCAAGACCATCACCCACGTCGGCGAAGCCGGCGCGGGCCAGGTGGCCAAGGCCGCCAACCAGATCATGGTGGCCGCCCAGATGGTGGCCATGGGCGAACTGCTGATCTTCTCGCAGAAGGCCGGCGTGGACCCGCTCAAGGTGGTCGAGGCCATCAAGGGCGGCGCGGCCCAGTGCTGGACGCTGGATGTCAAGCCGCCGCGGCTCTTCGCCGGCAACCGCACGCCCGGCTTCAAGGCCTCCATGCAGGCCAAGGACCTGAACATCATCCTCGAGACCGCCCGTGAATACGGCATCCCGCTGCCCTCCGCCGCCGTGGACGCGCAGCTCTACAATGCCATGCTGCAGAACGACATGGGCGGACTGGATAATTCGGCGGTCATCGGCATGATCGAAGCGCTGGCAGGTATCGAACTGCAGACATCCGCTGAAACTGCTCCGAAAGGGGAAAAATGAAAAAGTCAACAAAATTTTGGCCGTTCTTCCGTGACTATACCTCCTCATCGCCGGGGCGCTGGTGCAGGCGGTCGGCCTGCGGCTGTTCCTGGTCCCGGCCCAACTGGCCAGCGGCGGCATCAGCGGCATCTCCCAGCTGATCAACCACTTCACCGGCTGGCCGATCGGCCTGATGGTCTTCCTCGGGAATGTGCCGCTCTTCCTGCTCGGCTGGCGGCTGCTGGGCGGCCGGCGCTTTGCCCTGCGCACCCTGGTCGCCGTGGCGACCTATTCCTTCTGTGCCGATGCTATCCTGTGGCTGCCCTTTTTCCCCCGCAACGGCATCACCGACGACCTGGTGCTCAATTCGCTCTACGGCGCGGTGGTCATGGGCGTCGGCTACGGGCTGGTCTACCGCGGCCAGGGCACCAGCGGCGGGTCCGACATCCTGGCGCGCATCCTCCACCGCTGGCGCGGCATCTCCATGACCCAGAGTTACTTGTTGACCGATACGGTCGTCATCCTGGCAGCCGGGTTCATCTTCGGCTGGGAGAAGGCGCTCTACGCCCTCATCGCCCTGTACGTCAGCGGGCTGGTGGTGGATACCACCATGGAGGGCGGCGGCACCGTCCGCACGGCGCTGATCATCAGCGACCAATCGGCGGTCGTCTCGCAGCGCATCCTGACCGAGATGGAGCGCGGCGTGACCATCCTGGAGGGGACCGGCGCCTACACCAGCGAGGTCCGCACCGTGCTGTACTGCGTGGTGACCCGCTCGGAGGTCCAGCAGTTGAAGACCATCGTCCACGAAGCCGACCCGAAAGCATTCATGGTGATCGGCCTGGCCCACGAAGCCCTGGGCGAAGGCTTCCAGCCCCTAAAAAAATAAGGTTAAACTTGTCCCGCAGGTTCTCTGAGATCAATTTGACCTCCAATCTTCCCTGCGGGACGTTGATCTTCCATCAACGAACCCTTTGGGGTTTCTGAGATCCCAAAGGGTTCGTTATAAGTAGTAATTTAGTCCTTCGTATTATGAACCTTCACTTTCCCCCAAATTGGACGACGATCCCCGCCGCCAGCCCGGCCTGACCCAGA
The DNA here is from genome assembly GCA_963847105.1 of uncultured Chloroflexia bacterium. Taxonomy (GTDB): domain Bacteria; phylum Chloroflexota; class Anaerolineae; order Anaerolineales; family Villigracilaceae; genus UBA877. The sequence goes on from CAWJYP010000004.1 coordinate 735,210, forward strand.
TGGTACAACACCATGTTGATCACGCGCCCATTCTTGACCGGGTTGACAAACTTATTCCACGCCAGAACGACATCCGAGAAATAGAACAGGATGGCTCCCCCGCTGACCAGGGCTGCTGCAAACACATTCCATTCCCGGTTATACAGGCTCAGGAAAGCCGAGAGCAGCATCAGCGTGATGACAGTGGCGTAGATGCCCACCGGGATGACCAGTTTATGCATGCCCTTTCGCGTAGGCCGGAAAGGATCCGCCGCAGCAGGCGGGCAGAGGTCAGCCCCAGCACCACCGCCAGGATAGTCGGCCACAACGGAGAGAACACCGGCATGGGAATATTCAACCCGGCGATATAGGCCACATGCGCCAGCAGGAACGCTCCCAACCCGGGCAGGAACCAGCGGTCGTGCATCGGTCCAGCGGGAATTAATAAGAATATGTCTCCCAGTAACGAAAAAAAGACCCCCACGGCAAAAAATATCACCGGCAGATTGCCCCGCGCAACAAAGGCCAGCGTAACCAACAACAAGATCATGGCAGCCGGTTTGGCAATGTACTCCAATTTCTTCTCGCCACGCGCTACGGCTATCCAATCCAAAACGGCCGCACTGAAATAAAGTACCATGACCAGTATCATCGTCGCCTCCACCAATCACTCTGGCTCAGTTCATTTCTTCTTGTCGATCTTATACCCCAGACGGCGCAGGGCATTTTCATTGTCCCGCCAGTCTTTGTCCACCTTCACCCGCAGTTCCAGGAAAACTTTGCGCCCGCTCATCGACTCGATCTCCTTGCGGGCGGTGGTGCCGATCTTGCGCAGCATGGCCCCGCCCTCGCCGATGACGATGCCCTTCTGCGAGTCACGCTCCACCAGCAGGGTCGCGCCGATATAGGCATTGCCGTTCTCGCGCTCGCTGAATTCGTCCAGCCGCACCGCCAGCGCGTGGGGCACTTCCTGCTGCAGGAAGATCAGCGCCGCCTCACGGATCAACTCCACCGCGATCTCGCGTTCGTACAGGTCGGTGATCTGTTCTTCGGGGTACTCCGGCGGCTTGACCGGCAGGTGGGCGGTCAGGGCGGTCTGCAGTTCCTCCAGCCCCTGGCGGGTGGCCGCCGAGAAGGTCAGCAGGGACGCCTCCGGTGCCAACGGCTGGTACATGGATTTGACAGCCTCCAGCGCCGCCGGCGGAACCTTGTCGATCTTGTTGAGGCCGAGGATGATGGCGGGCCTGCGCCTGAGTCCCCACAGCAGGGCGGCGGCTTGTTTATCCTCGTCGTCCGGCTCCATGGAAGCATCCACCAGGAAAAGCACCACGTCCACTCCTTCGAGAGCCTCGGCGGCTTCCTGGTTGAAGAACTCTCCCAGTTTATGTCGGGGTTTATGGACGCCCGGCGTATCCACGAAGACCAGTTGCGCCTCCGGCAGGGTCAGGATGCCCAGCTGACGGCGGCGGGTGGTCTGCGGGCGCGGCGAGACCGCCGCGATCTTCTGGCCCAACAGGGCATTGACCAGGGTGGACTTGCCCACGTTGGGCTTTCCCAGTATTGCGATGAAACCGGAACGGAAATCGGTCATCAGGCTATCACAGCTCCTTCCATTTTCAGCAACCACTCTTTCGTTTTCAGGCCGTCGGCCATGCCGTAGCCGTGCAATTTACCATCCACACCGATGACGCGATGACATGGCAGCACCAGCGGCATGGGGTTGGTGGCTTCGGCGCGGCCCACCGCCCGGGCTGCGTGCGGTCTGCCGATCATACCGGCAATTTCTTTATAGGTGCGGGTCTCGCCGTAGGGTATCTGATTGGTAGCCCTCAGGACTGACTGCTGGAATGGACGCAGGACGGTCCAGTCGATCACCAGGGTAAAGGCGCGCCGTTTGCCATCCAGGAATTCCTTCAGTTGACCGGCCGCCGCGCCGACCTTCCCGGGAGCATATTCGACCGGTCGCTTGAACCGCTTCGTCAGGTAGGCTTCGAACTCAGCCCGGCTCATCTTCGACTCGATCGCCACCAGTCCTTGCGCGGAAACTGCCAGCCAGAGTTCGCCGATGACCGTTCTGCCAGTTTCACCGATGAACAGAGACGCTCCCTGAAGTTGCTTCGCCGTTTTTCCAGTCATGTCAGTCTCCTTTCCTCGCCTGTGTTTGAATGTTTCAACGCTTAATAATTCGTCGTCCGGTCGATCAACCCGCGTTCGCGCGCCCGTCGGTCGCAGGCGCGGAAGATAAAAATGGCGCTCACTCCGAAAATAAGTGAAAGACCCGCCAGGATACCCAGCAGCTGCATATCGGTGAAGCGCGCCAGGGTGGGAAAGGCATTAGCCACATTCCCGATCAGCGACCGGCGGATCAATTCCAGCCAGTATGTGATCGGTATGGCAAATCCGATTGGACGCAGCCACACTGGCAGCACGTCCAGCGGGTAGATGGCTCCCGAGAACAGGAACAGAACCCCCGAAACCCCGTCAGCGATAAAGCCGGAATGGCGCACGATCAGCAGGCTTATAGCACCGAGTATCAGGCCCATCATGGCCAGCATGGGGATGCCGATCAACATAGTCACTAGAAACAGCAGCCAATTGATATCATATATATTGAAGGTTACGTGCAAGAACAACACCCCTGCCACCAGGGAAACGATCACTGACAGTGAAGCAGTGATGAATTCCGAGGCCGCCCGCCCCAGCAAATAGAGCGGGATACTGATGGGGGCGATGTACATATATTTGAGCGTCTTGTAATGCTCGCGGTCGTCGATCACGGCATACGAGACGCCGTTCATGATGGTGAAGACGTAGGTATAAAACGCGTTTCCCAGGTAGATGAAGGGAAAGAGCGGGTCGGTGAAGTTATTGTTGGTAATGACACCGTACATAATCACCAGGATGGCTGCCCGGGCGATTGGCCGGACAATGGAATAGATGGCGAACAGCACCGGGTCGGTCCAGTTGGATTTGATCTGCCAGCCCAACCAGGTGGCTCCCTTGAAGGAGCGCCACATCTCCGAGGTGCGCCTCGAAACGGAAGAATTAGCCATAGATCACCGCCTCGCCTCGGTCAGGCGACCCTCGCGGATGGCCAGTTTTTCCGTATAATCCAGCAGCAGTTTAGCTCCCACAATGAAAAATACGCTCGCAGCGGCCAGGATGCCAATCTCCACTTCCGGGGTAAGGAAACCCAGTTGGAAACCGTACGGAAGACCAATGCCGCATGGCATCCAGGCCGAGCGTAAGCGGAATGAGCTGAAGCGACCACTGCCACCCAGAACGGCAGCGACTTGACCGGGAAGTAGAAGCCGGAGACCAGATTAACCGGTTCCTGCACCAGGTCCGAGATCGCCCAGGCCTCCCGCCCAAAGAGCAGGAAGGCCGACCCAAGCATCATTCCCATCCCATACAGGGATATCATCGACAGGCAAAAGACGGCGAATAATTGCAGCGGATTGACCAATGTGTATTGCACATTGAACATTAACGAGCCCAACAGGATGATCACCACGGATCGCAGGATCGTCGCCACCAATCCCCCCAGGGCCATTCCCAGCAGGACGGCCATCATCGAATTGGGAGCCATGATGTAGAGAGCCAGGTTGCCCTGTTCCTTTTCCCAATAAAGCTGCTGAAGACATGCTCCACAGTACATTCATCCAGAAGGCTAGCATCGCCCCGCCCATCACCACGAAACCGATGTAATCCTCCGGTGCTTTGAGAGCCTTGTAGACCAATACATAACCGATGACCGCGCCCAGCGGCATAATGATCTCGAAGATGAGCCAGGAGGTCTCGCGCTGCTGACCGATGACGCGCGGGTAAGCCCGCGCCAGGATGGTCTGCAGGAACAGCCTCCAGCCTGTGTTTTTGTGCGGGACCGGCTTGCGATCTACTTCCGACAACTCATCCATTCTCGCCGCCCTGCTCCTCATCCGCCATCGAGCGGCCCACCAGGTCCACGAAAACATCTTCCAGGGTGGGTTCGTGCTTGGTCAATTTGACGATGCGGACGTCCTTCTGATGCAATATATTAATGACCGCGCCCAACGCGCCTTCGTCTTCCAGGATCAACTCCAGAGTGGCGCCGCCGTCGTACTCGCTGACGGTCGCTTTGCGGACCTCCGCCAGGTCCTCGATATTTTGCGCGCTCAAGCCGTTGAGCGGGCAGGTCTCCACCTCGAAGATGGCATCCTTTTGCAACCGTTGTTTCAGCGCCGTCGGAGTGTCACACGCCAGCACGCCGCCTTTGTTGATGATGGCGATACGGTCGCACAGCTCGTCGGCCTCGACCATATAATGCGTGGTCAACAGCAGCGTGCGGGATTTGTTCTCATCCAGCCATTCGCGGATGAGGGCACGCACTTCACGAGAAGCCCCCACGTCCAGACCCAGCGTCGGCTCGTCCAGAAATAAAACATCCGGGTCGGTGATAAGACCCCGCACGATGTTCATCTTCTGGCGCAAGCCGGTCGAAAGGTCTGACGACTTGGTGTGCCGCCGGTCGAAGATACCCACCCGTTTGAGCAGCGAGTCGATCTGGTCGTAAGCCCGCTTCGACGGCACGCCGTAGAATTGGGAAAACATCCACAGGTTCTCACGTACGGTCAACAGGCCATAGCCCGACGACTCGCCCCCCGAGACCATGTTGATCAGCGGGCGGATGTGACTGGCCTCGGTGACCACGTCGTAACCCGCCACCCGCGCTGTGCCGGAAGTGGGCGCTAGCAGGGTGGTCAGGATCTTGATCAGGGTGGTCTTTCCAGCCCCATTGGGTCCGAGCAGACCGAACAATTCGCCCCGTTCGACTTGTAAACTAACATCTCCCAGGGCGACCAATTCTTTGCGGATCTTCTTTTCTTTTTTGCTGCCACGTATCTTGTAGATCCTCCCTACGTGTTCAGCTTCAACAGCGAAATAAGACATACCAAACTCCTGCGCGCTTTAAAACCTTGCCAAAACGTTGTTTTTTATCGAGTAACCGCTTACAGAATTGTCATACAATAGTAGGGTAAGCGTAGGTCAGCCGTCATGTACCTTTTTGACCGGGATGGTAATATATATGCGTAAGGCGATTTCTCTTCTCCTCCTTTCAAGAGAGCCGGGGTCGGCGTCCCCGGCTCTCACGATTCTATCACGGTGTTACATTGTGCTGCGTGAATAACCGAATACAGTATTCGCGAATTGCCGGGGCCATGAAAATGTCGAATTCAGACAATTTCCAAGAAGCAGTATAATCCTCTCGCCGCCAGTCAGGCAGGGATTAACCATGACCTTTCCCCGTTTCGCGTATCGAGCCCGCCAATTTTGGAACGCCTTGCTCAAACCTGAGAAACAGGTTTCCAGCGAGGCGGTCTTGAAGTACCTTTCCACCTCCCAACTGATCCTCTTCCGCCGCATGCAGCCGTCCGAACAATTCCATGCCTGCCAGCTCCTCGAAGAACTCCAAAAAGCCGGGCAGAGCGACCCCGACCTTTTGGCAGCCGCGCTCCTCCACGATGTGGGCAAGATATTGTCGCCGCTCTCGCTCTTCGACCGTGTTGCCATCGTCATCGGGACGCACCTTTTTCCCCGCGCAGCCAAACGCTGGGGTCAGGGTATGGCCCGTGGATGGCGGCGGACTTTCGTGGTGGCGGCCTGTCACGCCGAATGGGGAGCCGACCTGGCCCAACAGGCAGGCGCATCCACCGTTACCGTCGAACTCATCCGTCGTCACAACGATCCGCCGATCAAGCAGCCGGCCTCCCACCTGGAACGATTGCTGGTCTTATTGCAAATGGCGGATGATGAGAACTGAGGCTCGCTTTCAGGGGATAAAGGAGTAGACATGACCGTAAAGATCGCCATCATCGGTCTGGGGCAGATCGGCGCATCCATCGGGTTGGCGCTGGCAAGCCACAAGGACCAGGTCGCCACGGTGGGCCACGACAAGTCCGCCGCCATTGCCCGGCAGGCCGCCAAAATGGGCGCGGTCGGGAAGGTTGTTCCCAACCTGCCTGCCTCGGTCGAAGGTGCGGACGTCGTCATCCTGGCGCTGCCGCTCCACCAGGTCCGCCCAACGCTGGAATTCATCCGCCGGGACGTGCGCGAGGATGCGGTCATCATGGATACCGCCCCCGCCAAGGTGACCGTGGCGGGCTGGATCAAAGAACTGCTGCCCCCCAACCGTCATTACATCGGATTGACCCCCTCGCTCAACCCGCAGGTACTGGAAGAGACCGGCCGCGGCCTGGCCCATGCCCGCGCGGATCTCTTCGCCAAAAGCCTGCTGGGCATCAGCGCCCCGCCCGCCACCCCCGGCGAGGCGCTCAAACTGGCGACTGCGTTCGTCTCCCTTTTGGGAGCCGAACCCTATTTCATCGACCCGCTCGAAGCGGATGGAGTGGTGGCCGCGGCGCACTTCCTGCCCATCTTCGCCGCCGCCGCACTGACCGAAACGATCGTCACCCAGCCGGGCTGGCCCGACATCCGCAAACTGGCCGGCAAATCGCTGATGGCCTCCATGCAGCAATACCAGTTGGAAGAGCCGCTTGCCCTGGCAGAGATGGCCAGCCTGAACAAGTCCGATAGCCTGCGCCTCCTGGACGCTTACATTGACACGCTTACCTCGCTCCGCAGCCGGATCGCCGCCGACGGGAACGAGGATGTGGCCGCCCGCCTGGATCGCACGGGCCGCGACCTGGAGCAGTGGCGGCATGACCGCCATCAAGCCAACTGGCGCGTGGCCGAAATGAGCCGCCCCGACATGCCCACCGCCGGTGACATGATGAAGCAGCAATTAGGCGGGCTGAATAAGGTTTTTGGCCGCCGCAAGAAGAAATCCGGCTCGGATTAAGCCCGATCAAATGGCTTTTTACTGTTATATCGTCGAATGTGCCAATGGCACCTATTACACCGGCTGGAGTACCGACCCGCGCCGGCGTGTGCGCCAGCATAACGGCGGCAGCGGCTCCCGCTATACTCGCAGCCGCCGCCCTGTCCGCCTGGTCTATTTGGAAGAATGCGCCGATAAAAGCGCTGCATTAAAGAGAGAGGGCCATCAAGGCCCTCCCGCGTGCTGCCAAAGAAAAACTGATCCAAACCAGTGTGGACCTGACTGCCTTCTTGTGAAACACCTCACTCGGTGAACAAAGGCAGATGGCCCAGCGAGATAATGTGCTCCCATTTGGCCCGCTCGCCCTCGGTCAGGATGGCGGCTTCGGCGGCGATCTTGGCCCCCGCTTTCTCCATGATCATACGCATGCCCTGCAGGGTCGAGCCGGTGCTGATGACATCGTCGACAATGAGGGCGCGTTTGCCTTTCGCGTCGGCCTGGTCTTTTTCATCCATGATCAAGGTCTGCGGTTCACCGGTGGTGATCGACAGCGTTTCGGCGATCAGCGCCGCGCCCATGTAGGGCTTGTAAGATTTGCGCAGGATGATGTAGGGTTTCTTGCTCACCACCGACAGCGCATACGCCAGCGGGATCGACTTGGCCTCGGCGGTTACGATGACATCGAACCGCACGTCCTTGAGTTTCTTGTTCAACGCCCTGGCGCACGCCTGCACCAGTTCGGTATCTCCAAGAATATTGAGGATGGCGATCTTCAGCCCTGGCTTGATCTCGAATAAACGCAAACTGCGCTTGATTCCGGCAATATTAATATCATAGGTTTTCTGAGCGGGCATGGGTTCCACCTCCAGCGACGTTTTTGGACGGGAAAAGTTTATCACAAATTAATATACACGGGGTAGAATAAATCCATGCTTCCCGACTTGCAACTCTCCGATCAGGTGCGTTTGCGCAAACCCCATCCCTGCGGTTCCTATGAATGGACCGTCGTCAGGCTGGGCGCGGATATCGGCCTGGAGTGCAAAGGCTGCGGCAGGCGAGTCATGCTGACCCGCAGGGAATTGGCCCGCCGCTTGAAAGTCATCCTTCAGAAGGAAACCGACGGCGAACCGGGATGACAAGCCGCAGATAACCTTCCTTCCCTTCGCTTCCCCTACGCTTCGAATTCTGAACAAAAGCCATGTAGTATAATCTTCTCGCCATGCCCATTCTGGACGCGCACGCGTTGGAATTTTTCAGCCGCTCCCCCGAACAGACACGCCGACTGGGGATGCGCCTGGGCACATTGCTTCATACCGGCGACCTGGTCTGCCTGCAGGGCAATCTCGGCGCCGGCAAAACCACTCTCGTCCAGGGAGTGGCGCAGGGATGGGGGGCCATGGACGCCGTTTCGAGCCCGACTTTTGTCCTCATTAATTCATACCGCCGACCCGACGCCGGGCAGTTATTTCATTTCGACGCCTACCGCATCGAATCGCCCGCCGAGGCCGAAGAACTGGATTTGGATTCGCTTCTGTCCCAGGGTCCCCTGCTGGTGGAATGGCCCGAGCGGGTCACGCCCGTTCTCCCGCCGGAACGGCTGTGGGCCTGGCTGGAATATGAATCCGAAGAACACCGCGCTCTGCGCTTCACCGCCGTTGGGGATCGATACGAGACTATCCTTGCCGCACTGCAGCGGGAATTGTACGGGGTGGCGTGATGTTACTTGCCCTCGACACATCCACTGCCCAGGTGGGACTGGGCCTTTTTGACGGGACGCAGGTGCTGGCCGAGTCCACCTGGCACAGCAGCCTGCGCCACACCCAGGAACTGGCTCCCGCCCTGGCCGAGTTGCTTAGGCGTGCCGAATTGAAAGTCGACCAGATCGAGGCCATCGGCGTTGCCACCGGGCCGGGTTCATTCACCAGCCTGCGGGTGGGGCTGTCCTTCGCCAAGGGGATGGCGCTGGCCCGTCACATCCCCCTCATCGGCATACCCAGCCTGGACGTGACCGCCGCAGGGGTCCCGCTGGCAGACCTGCGGCCTCATTGCCGTTGTTCAGGCGGGGCGCGGCCGTCTGGGCATAGTCCGCTACAAGCCCGGCGAAAGCGGGTGGGTTTCCGAAACAACTCCCGAGGTCGCCACCGCCGAGGAACTCGCCGATAAGATCCACAAACCCGTCTTCATCTGCGGCGAGTTGACCGCCGAGGACCGGCAGCGACTGGCCCGCAAGTTCAAGAATGTCACCCTGGCTGCCCCTTCCATGTGCGTCCGCCGACCCGCCATCCTGGCGGAACTGGCCTGGCGCAAATGGCAGGCCGGAGAGATCGAATCACCCGCCTCGCTGGCGCCCATCTATCTCCATGTAGCCGGAGGCCTTCCGGCGTGAATCTGCTCATCCGCCGAATGACGCTGGAAGACGTCCCCGCCGTCCACGAGATCGACGTGCTTTCCTTCAGCCTGCCGTGGCCGGAACATTCCTTCCGCTTCGAGATGAACGATAACCCGGTCTCGCGCGGCTGGGTGGTCGAAGTGGATGGGCGCATCGCCGCTATGCTGGTGCTGTGGTTCATCGTCGATGAAGCCCATATCGCCACCATCGCCACCCATCCGGATTTCCGCCGCCAGGGAATTGGCGAAAAGATCCTCATCCATGCGCTGCAGGCTGTCGCGGCGGAAGGTGCACACAGAGCCTTCCTGGAAGTACGCGCCGGTAACCTGGCAGCCCAGACGATGTATAAAAAATACGGGTTTGTGATTGATGGTCGCAGGCCGAAATATTACCGGGATAATAATGAAGATGCCATCCTTATGTCGTTGGAAGGATTAAGTGACCTTCCCCCGGCATAACCGCAGGCCATCATTGCAAGAAGTAGCACTTACCCCGCCCATGGAGAGAATATGACCACTGAAGACGCTCTAGCCATGATCGCCAAAGAGGTGACCGCCTGCCAGAAATGCGAACTGTACCATTCGCGCAAGAATGCCGTCCCGGGTGAAGGACCCGCCAACACCGAGATCATGTTCATCGGCGAAGGCCCGGGATTCCATGAGAATGAACAAGGCCGCCCTTTCGTTGGCGCAGCCGGAACCTTCCTCAACGAATTGCTGGCCCAGGCTGGCTTGAAACGGGAAGACGTGTGGATCACCAATGTGGTAAAATGCCGTCCGCCAGGAAACCGGGACCCGCTGCCGCCCGAACTGTTGGCCTGCAACGAATATCTGGAGCGCCAGATAGCCGCCATCCAGCCCAAGATCATCATCACCCTGGGCCGCTTCTCAATGAACAAATTCATGCCCGGCGCCAAGATCAGCGCCGTCCATGGACAGATGCGCCAGATCAATGACCGCTTCGTCATTGCCATGTTCCACCCGGCCGCGGCGCTGCACCAGGCTTCGATCAAACCTGCCATCATGAAGGATTTTGCCCAATTGCCAAAACAGTTGGAGCAGGCCCGCTCGGCATTGAAACGCACTTCCTCCGTCAAATCGGAAGAGAAGAAAGAACCACCGAAACAACTAAACCTGCTTTAGTTGATCGAGTCAAAAAAACTTGTTTGTTTTTCCGCGGCTGTCTGACGGAGGAACATACACATGGAGGATTAATGACCATCAAAGATACGTTGTTGAAACAGTTGAACGATAAGACCGCCCGCATCGGCATCCTGGGCCTTGGATACGTGGGTCTGCCGCTGGCGGTGGTATTCGCCGAAGCCGGTTTTGACGTGATCGGCATCGACCCCGACGAGCGCAAAGTCGATTCGCTCAATAAAGGCGTCAGTTATATCCCCGACGTGGAAACCGATAAGTTGGCAAAACTCGTTTCTGCGGGCAAGCTCAAAGCCACCACCGATTTTTCCGTGCTGAAAGATGTGCAGGCCGCCAGTATCTGCGTGCCCACCCCCCTGCGCCAGACCGGCGACCCGGATATGTCCTTCATCATGTCGGCCACGGAATCCCTGGCCAAGTACATGCACAAAGGCATGGTGGTCGTGCTCGAATCCAGCACCTACCCCGGCACCACCCGCGAGGTCCTGCTGCCCATGCTGGCTGAAAAGAACGGCCTGAAGGTGGGCGAGGATTGTTTCCTGGCGTTTTCGCCCGAGCGGGTGGACCCTGGTCGGACCGACTTCACCACCCTCAACACTCCCAAGGTCGTTGGCGGTATCACCGAAGCCTGCGGCGAAGTGACCGCCGCCTGGTACGGAGCCGCCCTGGAGCACATCCATCTGGTCTCCACCGCCGAAGCCGCCGAGATGGCCAAACTGCTCGAAAACACCTTCCGCATGGTCAACATCGGCATGGTCAACGAACTGGCCATCATGTGCGACCGCATGGGCGTGGACGTGTGGGAGGTCATCGACGCGGCTGCCACCAAGCCGTTCGGCTTCATGAAATTCACCCCCGGTCCCGGCCTGGGCGGGCACTGCATCCCCATCGACCCGCTCTACCTCTCCTGGAAAATGAAAGCCTACCAATACACGGCCCATTTCATCGAGCTGGCCTCCGACATCAACACCAACATGCCCCGTTACGTGGTCACCCGCATTTTGGAAGCCATGAACGACCGCGGCATGACCGTCAAGGGCAGCCGCTGCCTGGTGCTGGGCGCCGCCTACAAACCCGATATCGACGATATCCGTGAGTCCCCCGCGCTGGACGTGATCGGCTTGCTCCAGAAAAAAGGCGCCACCGTGGAATACCACGACCCCTTCATCCCCACCCTGAAGACCCACGAAGACGTGATCATGCACTCCGTCCCCGACCTGATGGCCGCCGTGCGCGCCGCCGACTGCGTCGTCATCGTCACGAACCACTCCGCTTATGATTACAAAGCCATCCTCGATGCGGCCAAATTCATCTACGATAGCCGCAATGCCCTCGGCAAGATGGGCAAGGCCAGCCCCAAGGTGGAGCGGCTCTAGCCTCCCCCTGGCCGGAGCAAAAACACCCCTATGGCAAACTATCTCGTAACCGGAGCCGCAGGTTTCATCGGCGCACGCCTGTCAGAGATGCTGCTGGCGCAGGGTCACACCGTCACGGGCGTGGATAACCTCAACGACGCCTATGACGTGCGCATGAAGGAATATCGCCTTCGTAATCTACAGGGCCTGCCGGGGTTCACCTTCCATAAACTGGATATTTCCCGCCGGGACGAACTGCTCACACCAGCCTCCGGGTTCACACCCACCGCTCACTTCGAGGCGGTCATCAACATGGCCGCCCGCGCCGGTGTGCGCGCCTCCGTCGAAGACCCGTGGGTATTCTACGAATCCAATGTCATTGGCACTCTCAACCTGCTGGAACTGTGCCGCCAGCGCGGCATCCCCAAATTCCTGACGGCTTCCACCGCCGGCGTCTATGGCGACAAGGCCCCCCGCCCCACCTCCGAAGAAGCTAATACCGACCATCCCTTGCAGCCCTATGCTGCCAGCAAAAAAGCCTCCGAGGTGCTGGCGCACGCCTACCATGCCCTCCACGGCCTTGACGTGACCGTGGTGCGCTACTTCAACGTCTACGGCCCCGCCCCCCGCCCCGAAATGGTCATGTTCCGCTTCGCCAAGTGGATCATGGAAGGCCAGCCGGTGGAACTATTCGGCGACGGCGAGCAGTCGCGCGGCTTCACCTACCTGGACGACATCGTCCGCGGCACCATCGCCGCCCTCAAACCGCTGGGCTACGAGATCATCAACCTGGGCGGGCATCAGCCGCTCAACCTGAACGAACTGATCCGCATCCTCGAAAACCTCATCGGCAGGAAGGCGCATGTAAAAAGGCTGCCCGCCAACCCCGCCGATATCCGCGACAGTCTGGCCAACGTGGACAAAGCCCGCCGGGTGCTCGGCTGGCAGCCCGAGGTGGGCTTGGAAGAAGGCATCCGCCGCCTGGTGGATTGGTATAAAGCCGAGCGGGACTGGGCTGGCGAGACGATCAAACCATGACCATCCTCGAAAAACTGACCGCCATCTGGAATGAAGATAACCTGCTCCGGCGGGTGGTCAAGAACAGCAGCCATCTGATCAGCGGCAGTGTCGTTTCATCGGCGCTGATCTTCATCCAGGGCATCATCGCCGTCCGCCTGGTCGGCTTCACCAATTGGGGCATCATCGCTGCCATCCAGACCTTTTCGTCCAACGTCAACCGGCTGCTCTCCTTCCGCATGAGCGAGGTGGTCGTCCGCTACCTGGCCCCCGATCTGGCAGCAGGACACAAGCAGGAAGCCGCCGCGCTGGTCAAAGCCGCCGCCATGGTCGAGGCGGTCACCTCCACCGTCGCCTTTACCGTCCTGGCAAGCACAGCCTACCTGGCAGCCAGATTATTCACCCAAAACGTCGAAACTGCTCCCTGGTTCATCCTCTACGGCCTGACATTATTGAGTCTGCTCGTCTTCGAAACCTCCACCGGCGTCCTGCAGGCCACCCACCGCTTCAACCATCTTGGCCGCCTGAACATCATCCAGAGTATCATCACTGCCTCCACCATCCTGGTCATCTTCCTGCTGGATCTTCGCATGGGTGAACAGGTCACGCCTTACCTCGTCCCTGGCATTTTGCTGGCCTATGTGCTCGGCAAAGCCTTCTACGGCGTCGGCATCACCTCCCTGGCTTTCCGGGAACTAAACCTGGCGCTGGGCAAAGGCTGGTGGCGAGTCTCCCTGCGTCACCTGCCCGGCAAGCGTTCCATCGCCTTTTTTGCATTGAATACAAACCTCTACAGCACCCTCAACATCGCTTTCCGGGACAATATCCAGTTATATGTAGCCCTCCTCATCTCCCCGTTGTATGCGGGCTTTTACAAACTGGCCATGTCCTTCATCAGTTACATGACCCAGATCCTCGACCCCCTCATCAATCCCACCTACAGCGAGATCACCCGCACTGTGGCCGCCCGCCAGTGGGACCTGACCCTGCGCCTGCTCCGGCGGGTCTCGACCATCACCAGCGCGGTGGTCCTGGCGATCGTGGCGTTCTCAGCCCTGACCGGTTGGTGGTTGATCCCGCTGGTGTGGACCCAGGAAGCTCGTCCCGTTTACCCCGTCTTGTTGATCCTCCTGGTCGGATACGGGTTCGCCAGTATCTTTCAATGGAACCGTTCCCTGCTTCTATCGTTGGGCAAGTCCGGCTTCCCGGTGGTAGTGACCGCCCTGACCGGCGTGGTCGAACTGGGTCTCATTTTTACCCTCGTCCCGCGCTACGGTTACCTGATGATGGCGGCCATCCTTTCGGGTTTTTTCATTATTTCCATCGGCCTGAGCGTCCTGCGCGGGCTGTGGGAAGTCCGCCGTAAGCAAGGCGAGTTGATCGTCCGCTCATGAGAATCGCCTGCATCTCCTCCGCCCGCGTTCCCTCCGACACAGCCAACAGCATCCAGGTCATGAAGGTCTGCCAGGCCTTCACCCAACTTGGGCATGAAGTTGTTTTGCTGGTGCCCGCTCCCCAGCCTGAAGGGCTGCGGCCCACCGACCTGCAAAAACACTACGGGCTGCATACCCTTTTCAACATCGAGTGGCTGCCCGCCTCCAACCGCCGCTTTTTCCCGTGGAAGGCGGCCCGCCGGGCTCACCGCATCGGTGCGGACCTGCTCTACGCCTGGCCCATCCAGGCGGCCGCGCTGGGGCTGCTGCTAAAGATGCCCTCCTTGCTGGAAATGCACGATTTTCCCGGCGGGTTTTTTGGACCTTTGTGGTTCCGCCTGTTCCTGGCGTTGAAAGGTCAAAAAAGACTTGTGTCGATCACCCGGGCGCTTCAAACCGCCCTGGCGCGTAAATACAAAAGCCTCCCGCCGGAGCAGGCAGTGGTCGCGCCCGACGGCGTTGACCTGGAACGCTACACCGCCCTGCCCGACCCCCTCACCGCCCGCCTGAATGTGAACCTGCCGCCGGCACCGACGGTTCTTTGCACCGGTCATCTTTACGAAGGCCGCGGCGTGGACCTTTTCCTCGCACTGGCAGGGAAATTCCCCCAGGCCGGCTTTGTGTGGGTAGGCGGGCGTCCCGTCGACGTGGAAAAATGGAAAGGGCGGGCTGAGGCGGCTTCCCTGAACAACGTTATCTTTACCGGCTTCGTACTCAACGAGAGCATACCGCATTACCAGGCCGCCGCGGATGTGCTGTTGATGCCCTATCAGCATACCGTCGCCACCTCCAGCGGCGGGAACACCGCCCTGATCTGCAGCCCCATGAAAATGTTCGAGTACATGGCCGCCGGCCGCGCCATCCTCTCCAGCGACCTGCCCGTCCTGCATGAAGTGCTGGATGAAAGCATGGCTGTGTTTTGCCCCCCTGAAGAGGAGGCTGCCTGGACGGCTGCGCTGGACTCGCTGCTGAATGACGAACAAAGGCGCGCCGGATTGGGACAGTCCGCCCGGGCTGCGGTGGAGCAGTACGCCTGGGTCGAACGGGCTCGTCGCATCCTGCAAGGAGTAGATCCAGGGAGCCTACCGAAATGAAAAAACTCTATTACGACCTCCGCTGGATCGTCCCCGCCAGCCTGTTGGTAGGCCTGGCGCTCGCCCTTCTTGGCCCCGGCGCCTGGTGGATTGGCTGGTTGGCCTATTCGCTGATGCTCCTGCTGGGACTGTCGGCGCTGGCAGTGCTTTGGCGCTCCGCCGGTTCATCCGCCGCCCTTGGTCTCATGCTGCTCCTCTCCGTGCTCCTCCGCCTGGGACTCGGGCTGGCCTTCACGTATTTCCTTCCGCCCTATGGCAACGACACTCCGGTCCAGAACGCCGGCTATATTTTCTCCGATTCCTTCCAGCGCGACTCGCAGGCATGGGAACTGGCGGCTTCGGGTGAACTCGTTCCTGAAGACCTTCGACAAATCCTACAGCGTCGACCAGTACGGCGGGCTGTTGTTGATCAGCAGCATGGTCTACCGCTTCACCAGCCCGGACGCCCATCGACCCTGGCTGATCCTGCTGTTGACGGCGTTGACCGCCGCGATCGGGGTGGCTCTGGCTTACAAAGCCGCCCGCAAAGTCTGGGGCGATAAGCCCGCCCTGCTGACCGGCTGGATCATGGCGCTCTTCCCGGAAGCCATCCTCTTGGGCAGTTCACAAATGCGCGAGCCGTTCTTGATGACCTTTGTGGCGATGGGCTTTTGGGGCGTCTTGAACTGGTCCGAGGATCGGTGGAGATCTGCAGCCTGGACGATCGGCGGCGTGCTCGGGTTGCTGTTGTTCAGCCCGGGAGTGGGCGTAGCCGCCATCCTCATTATGGCCGTGTGGTTTTGGCTCAGGCGCAAGGAAAGGAAAGTCCGCTGGTGGGTGTGGGCCGGATTGTTGACCGTGGTCGCCCTGGCAGCCATCTTATTCACCCTGGCCCTGCGGAATACGTATGCTCCTCAGGGTGGAATACTTGGAAGCCTGCTGGATTGGATCCGTTTCTCAGTGAATTTTGATGTTGCCCAGGCGGAATTAAATTCCGGCTGGCTCCAGACTGTTTTTAGTGTTCTCCCCGGGCCGCTGCACTTGCCCTTCCTCGCCGGGTATGGCATTCTCCAGCCGGTCCTGCCGGCGGCATTGGCTGACCCGGCCGTCTGGCCCATGCGCCTCCTGGGGATTCTGCGCGGCCTGGGCTGGTATGCGCTGCTGCCGATCCTCGTTTATAGTCTGCGGCCCATCTTGAAAACAGCCGACAAAAGGGAAAAATTGGCCTGGCTGTGGCTGTGGGCAGCCTCATGGACCTGGATCATCCTGGCCTCCGTCCGCGCCGGCGGTGATCAATGGGACAACCCGCGCTACCGGGTCATCCTTCTTCTTTTCCAGGCCGCCTTGGCTGCGTATTCCCTGCTGTGGCAGCGCCATGTGCATGATCGCTGGCTGGGCCGTTTCCTGGCAGTGGAAGGGGTTTTCCTTCTGTTCTTCGGCTACTGGTACTTCGCCCGCTATAGAGGCTGGAATAGCGGGCAGGTGCATATCTTTGTGATCATTGCCTTGATCGTGGTGTTCAGCCTTATTATCCTGTTGGGTGGGTGGATCAAGGACAGGCGTAAAACTGCTTAAAACCAGGCAATGGCGCTTGACGTATTCCCAATCGCGTTTATAATTCAATAACTGAATTTTGACTGAGGAGAATATATGCCTACTGCATTAATCACTGGAGTTAATGGCCAGGATGGCTCCTATCTGGCAGAGTTGCTGCTCGAAAAAGGCTACCACGTCGTTGGAATGGTGCGCCGGTCCAGCACCGTCACCTTCGAACGCATCGAACACATCCAGAACGACATCGACATCGTCCCAGGCGATTTGCACGATCAGAGTTCCCTGGTCGCCTGCCTGGAACAGTTCAAGCCGGATGAGGTCTATAACCTGGCGGCCCAGTCGTTCGTTGCCACCTCCTGGAGCCAGGCGGTGCTGACCGGCGAGGTGACCGCCCTGGGCGTGACCCGCATGCTCGAAGCCATCCGCCTGGTCACCCCCAAAACTCGTTTCTACCAGGCCTCCTCCAGTGAAATGTTTGGCAAAGTGGTGGAGTGCCCTCAAAAAGAGACTACGCCTTTCTATCCCCGCAGTCCCTATGGCGTCGCCAAAGTGTACGGACACTGGATCACGGTCAACTACCGTGAATCCTGACGGCCTCTACACCGTCTCGGGTATCCTCTTCAACCATGAAAGCCCGCGCCGCGGCCTGGAATTCGTCACCCGCAAGATCTCCCACGCCGTTGCCAGCATCAAGCTTGGCCTGGCCAAAGACCTCCACCTGGGCAACCTGGAAGCCCGCCGTGACTGGGGCTTCGCCGGCGAATATGTGCAGGCCATGTGGATGATGCTCCAGCAGGAGAAACCCGAAGACTTTGTCGTCGGCACCGGCGAGACCCATTCGGTCCGTGAATTTGTCGACCTGGCCTTCCAATGCGTCGGCCTGAATTACATGGATTACGTTGTCCAGGACCCCCGTTTCCTGCGGCCCTCCGAAGTGGATAAACTGATCTCCGACCCCACTCACGTCAATGAGCGGCTGGGCTGGAAACCCAAGGTCGATTTCAAAGGCCTGGTCGAAATGATGGTCGAAGCGGATCTCCGACGGCTCAAAAATGGCCGCCCGAACTAAAATTTCATGAACACGTCTTCAGAAGCCGCCCGCGAACTGGCCCTGCTCGAAAACATCGAGAATGACCCGGACGTAACCCAGGCCACCCTGGCTACAAAATTGGACGTGGCCGTGGGGACGATCAACTGGCACATCAAGCGGTTGATCGAAAAGGGTTATGTCAAGATCAAGCGGGCCGAGCGGAAAAAACTTCGCTATTTGATCACCCCCGAAGGGATCGCCTTGCGGGCCGTCTTGACGATGGATTACATCGAGCAGCAATTCCTGCTTTACCGCAATACCCGCCAGCACGTCCGCGCACACCTCGAGCAGGTGCAGGCAGCCGGTTACGAGCAGGTAGCCCTGCGCGGCGAAGGCGATGTGGCCGATATCTGCAGGCTTTCCTGCCTGGAACAGGGCATTGCTGTCGTACCGGAAGGGAATGTCCCCGTGCTTGAGATTAGCGGGTTGAAAGTGCAGTTGCACATGGAGGAGGCCCATCATGAGTGAAAAAGGGCATATCCTGGTCACTGGCGGAGCCGGTTATATCGGCTCGGTGCTGACCTCCGAATTGTTGCGGACCGGTTACCTGGTCACCGTGGTGGACAACCTGCTTTACGGCGGCGAATCCCTGCTGGCATACTTCTCCCATCCTAATTTTCACTTTTCGAAAGCCGATATTACCGAGCCCGGCAGCCTCCGCTCTGCGTTGCGCAAGGATTGGCCCCGCCCTGCCGCCACCGTTCACCTGGCCGGGATCGCCGGTTTCCCCGCCTGTCAGGCTATCGGCAAGCAGGCTGCCTGGTTCCATAATGTCGGCGGCGCCAAAAGAGTCTACGAAGACTCGGCCGGGTTGGGAGTCGAGCGCTTCATATTCGCCTCCACCTATAGCGCCTACGGCCCTTCCACCGGCAGTCAACCCGCCACCGAATTATCTGCACTCACACCGCAATCCCTCTACTCCGAGACAAAAGTGGCTGCGGAAGAATATTTGTTGGCCGCACCCAACACCGGTCCGGCTGCGCTTATCTTCCGCATGACCACCCTCTATGGTATCTCGCCGCGCACGCGCTTCGACCTGGTCGTGAACCAGTTTGTCCTGGATGCTTACCTGCGCCGTGAACTGGTCATTTACCAGCGCGGCTATTCCCGCTCTTTCCTGCATGTGCGCGATGCCGTTTGCGGCATCATGCTGGGATTGGATGCCAGCCTTGCGAATGTGCGCGGCCAGATTTACAACCTCGGCAGCGAGGCCGGTAATTACAGCAAGGACGATATCGTCGGTCTGATCCTGAAACGCCTGCCCGAAACCCAGGTAACCTACAAAGACCTCACCTTCGGAGGCGATGTGCGTGACATTTCCGTCTCCTTCGAGAAGATACGCAACCTCCTTGGCTTCAAGGCGGAACTCACGGTCGACGATAGCGTGCGTGAGACCGTTTTCGCCCTGCAAAATGGGATCATCCGCAACCCGCTGGATGAAAAATACACCAATGCGCGTTTTATTGTCCATTAAGGTGGAGGATCGAAATCGATGAGCAATTTTTGGCAAAACAAAAGAGTGGTCGTCACTGGTGGAGCCGGCTTCCTGGGCTCATTCCTGGTGGAAAAACTAGGCGCGCTTGAAGCCGCGGATATCCTGGTGCCGCGAGTGGAAGAATACAACCTGGTGGAGCGGGATAATATCTGCCGCCTGCTGGATGACGTCCTCCTATCGGTAAGCCAACGCCCGGCTCATCTGACATCCGGCCAATTTGCCCGGCTACAAGCCCGCCGCCCTCGCTGCCATCGATCCGGCGGACGTGATCATCCTGCACCTGGCTGCCCGCGTGGGCGGCATCGGCATCAACCGCGAGTATCCGGCAGAATTTTTCTACGACAACCTGATGATGGGCGTGGAACTGATGCACCAGGCCTGGAAGCGCGGCATCGGCAAATTTGTCGCGTTGGGGACGGTCTGCGCCTATCCAAAGTTCACCCCGGTGCCTTTCCGCGAAGACGACCTGTGGAACGGCTACCCGGAGGAGACCAATGCCCCCTATGGTCTGGCCAAGAAAATGCTGCTCGTGCAGGCGCAGGCCTACCGCCAGCAGTACGGTTTCAATTCCATCTACCTGCTGCCCGTGAACCTCTATGGGCCGCGCGATAATTTCAACCCGGCTTCATCGCACGTCATCCCGGCCCTCATCCGAAAATGTCTCGAAGCGCAAGACCGCCGCGAAAGTGAGATCGCCGTCTGGGGAGATGGCTCACCCACGCGGGAATTCCTCTACGTCGAGGATGCCGTCGAAGCCATTGCCCTGGCAGCCGAAAAGTACGATGGCTCCGACCCGGTCAACCTGGGCTCGGGCAATGAGATCTCCATCAAAGATCTTGCTGAAATGATCGCCAACCTGACCGGCTTTTCCGGCAAGTTGGTCTGGGATGCCAGCAAGCCCAACGGTCAGCCCCGCCGCGGTCTCGATGTCAGCCGCGCCGAGAGACTCTTCGGCTTCAGAGCCAAAACCTCTTTCGAAGAAGGTTTGCGCCGGACGATTGAGTGGTACCGGCAGCACAGAAAATCATCATGACCAAATCTGCAACCAACACGATCGAACTGGGTACCATCGTGATCCGCCCTACCAAAGGTTGGATCGCTCTCAACCTGCGCGACCTGTGGCTCTACCGCGAGTTGATCTATTTCATGACCTGGCGAGACCTGAAAGTGCGCTACAAACAGACCCTGCTGGGCGTTTCGTGGGCAGTCCTTAATCCTTTCCTGACCATGGTCGTGTTCAGCATCTTCTTCGGCGGGCTTGCCAAGGTTCCTTCGGATGGCATCCCCTACCCCATCTTCGCCTTTGTCGGCCTGCTGCCCTGGAATCTGTTCGCCAATGCCCTCTTGAATGCCAGCCGCTCGCTTTACAGCCACCAGAACATGGTCAGCAAGGTCTATTTTCCCCGCCTGGTGATGCCTCTTTCATCGGTCTTGAGCGGCCTGGTGGATTTTGGTATCGCCGTGCTCGTTCTGATCGGCATCGTCCTCTATTACAACCTGACCGGCCAGACCCACATCGGCTTCACCTGGCAAATGTTGACCCTGCCCCTGTTCCTGCTCATGGCAATGGGGACGGCGTTGGGTATGGCCTTGTGGCTATCGGCGTTATACGTACAGTACCACGATGTCGGCTACGTTCTCCCATTCCTGGCAGAGTTCTGGCGCATCCTCTCGCCGGTCGTTTATTCCACAACCTTGATTCCCGACCGCTGGCAAATGATATATGCGCTTAACCCAATGGCCGGCGTTGTCAATGGCTTTCGCTGGGCCATCCTCGGCGCTCCCACGGGACCCGGCAGCGACCTGTTCATTTCCACCGGGGTATCGCTCTTCTTATTGGTCAGCGGCCTGGTCTACTTCCGCCGCATGGAAAAAACGTTTGCGGACACCATCTAACTATGAAACCTGCCATCGAAGTCGAAAACCTGGGCAAGCGCTATCGCATCGGCCTGCCTCCCCGAAAATACCAGACCCTCAGCGAAAACATCACCAACGCATTGAAGGCGCCCCTGCGCGCCATTCGGCGGGTTCAAACCCCTCAAGCGGATGGTGACGATACGATCTGGGCGCTTCGCGAGGTGAACTTTGACGTCCAACAGGGCCAGCTCCTGGGAATCATCGGACGCAACGGTGCCGGAAAAAGCACCCTGCTGAAGGTCCTCTCTCGCATTACCGAACCCACCACCGGCAGCGTGACCATCCGCGGCCGGGTCGGCTCGCTTCTGGAAGTCGGCACCGGTTTCCATCCCGAATTGACCGGCCGCGAGAATATCTTCCTCAACGGCGCCATCCTGAGCATGAAGCGGGCCGAGATCGAGCGCAAGTTCGACGAGATCGTCGCTTTTTCAGAAGTGGAGCAGTTCATCGATACGCCGGTCAAGCGCTACTCCTCCGGGATGTACCTGCGGCTGGCTTTCGCCGTGGCGGCCCACCTTGAACCGGAGATCCTGGTAGTGGACGAAGTCCTGGCCGTGGGCGATGCCGAATTCCAGAAGAAATGCCTGGGCAAGATGGGTGACGTGGCCCAGCAAGGCCGGACGGTGCTCTTCGTCAGCCACAACATGTCGGCAGTTTTACGCCTGACGCAAGAGTCGATCGTACTGGAAAAAGGCCGTCTGGTCATGCGGGCGCCCTCCTCCGAAGCGGTGGATTATTACCTCTCCGCCGGGAACACCGATGCGGGCGAGCGCGTTTGGGATGAAGATGAAATCCCGCAGGAAGCTGCCCCCTTCCGCCCGATCGCCTTGCGCCTGCTGGATAAGGCCGGCAATGTGGTCGATACCGTCCGCTCCGTTGAACCGTTCATGATCGAAATAGAATACCACCTCAGCACCCCTCTGACCGGCTTACGGATCGGCATCTATCTCAGCACATCCCGCGGTGAAAACGTCCTGACCTCTTTTGACACGGACGACCAGCTCCTGTTCGAAAAACACGGCTCACGCCCGGCCGGGCGGCACGTCAGTCGCTGCATCATCCCACCCGACCTCCTCAACGGCGGACATTACCTCGTCGGCGTGAATGCCAGTTCCTACCGGGTGCGGCGATACTTCATGGATGAGCAGGCGCTTTCCTTCAACGTCAACACCTCCGGCGCTCCCGGTATGCAATGGGCCGAGCCCCGCCCCGGTCTCTTGCGCCCGCGCTTGGAATGGGAGATCGAAACCAAGTGAGAACAGTGGATTTTATTAAGAATATTCTGGGTGATCTGCCGTATACAGCCGAGTTGTATTGGCTGTTGCGCCACCGCGATCAAAAACTGCACAGCCGCTTTAATCTTGAACTATTGACCAACCGCTTGCCAGAAATGGTCGCGCAGGTGGCCCCTCACGCTGCCGCTGCGCCGGCCGGAAAGAAGATATTCTATTTTTCCTGCCTGCATTTCTGGATAAAGCATGCTGCCGTCACCAGCCTGGCCCTGGATGGCCTGGGTCACGATGTTACTCTCGCATACATTCCCCATAGTGACTACTCCAAACCGATCAATCGTTTTGATTTTCGGCGGCATGACCAATACGCCAAAAGTGTGTTGAAAGGTCTTCATCCATCCATTCAGACTGTTTCCTTTCTGGACCTGGAACGCGCTCACGAACTTCCTCCGGCTTTAGTCCGGAACGTCGAAAAGGTGACCGTCTTCGATACGCAATATACACTTCAGCGTGAAGATGTTGAAGGGAATGAGCCGATTTTCTTTTTACGCCAGGAGCGCAATCTGGATGCTGCATATAAAGCATATACCTACCTGCAGGAGAATCGTCCCGATGTTGCCATCATTCCCAATGGAATGATCCAGGAATTCGGGGCTGTATACGAAGTTGCTCGTTACCTCGACATTCCAGTCGTTACGTATGAATTTGGAGAACAGGATCAGCGAACCTGGCTGGCTCATAACCAAAAGGTTATGTATTATGAACCAGTGGATGAATTATGGGAGAAATATCAGGATCGCAAATTGAATAGCGATCAGTGCGCCTGGCTGGAATCCTTCCTCCTGGGTCGCCAGAAGGTTCAAGTTGGAGAAGAATTCTCTCACCTCTGGCAAAAAATCGATCCGGCGGGCGGCCTTGAGATCCGCCACAAGTTGGGTCTCGACGAGCGCCCGATCATTCTCCTCCCCACCAATGTAATGGGTGATTCTGCTACACTGGGCCGTTCTATATTCACCCGCTCCATGGGCGAATGGATGGAGCGGATCCTTCCCGTCATGGCGGCAAAGTCTCAGTTCCAATGGCTGATCAGGCTGCATCCCGCCGAGGCTCAGATCGCCGGTCCGTCTGTGGCGGAATTGATCAGGAAGGTATTGCCAGAACTACCTTCCCATCTCCACATCATCGGACCCGCCGAAAAAATAAACACCTACGACCTGATGGAGATTGCAGATCTCGGGTTGGTTTACACGACCAATGCCGGCCTGGAGATGGCTATTCGCGGCATTCCAGTGGCAGTCAGTGGAAAGGCCTATTACCGAAATCGTGGATTTACCGTCGATTCTGATAGTTGGGATGAGTATTTACGGAAATTAGAATGGCTATTGGCAGATTTGTCTGCCCATCGCCTGACAGCGGAAGAAATCGACCGTGCAAGGAATTTCGCATATTGTATTTACAATGAATACCCTCAACCCTTCCCCTGGCATATTGAGAAATTAGGCCTTTCCTTGCAGAAACGCCCCTTATCATTTGTGCTCAGTCCGGAAGGCCGTCGCGAATTTGAACCTGCTTTTGAAGAACTTGCTGGAGAACCTCCCACTTGGTGAGGTATCCTAAATCCGGATTCGATAAAGTGTTGCCTGAGGAGAAAATAATATGACTCAAACTCGTGTTCTTGTAACAGGTGCAGGTGGATTCATCGGCCATCATCTGGTTACCTTCCTGCGGGAAAAAGGCTGCTGGGTGCGCGGCGTGGACATCAAAAATCCCGAATACCGCCCCTCCGACGCGGATGAATTTGAATTGCTGGATCTGCGCCGCTGGGATAACTGCCTGCAGGCCACCCGCGGCATCGACGAGGTCTACGGCCTCGCCGCCGACATGGGCGGGATGGGCTTCATTTCCGCCCACCACTCGCAAATTTTGCATAACAATTCCCTCATCAATACCCACACCCTCGAAGCCGCCCGTGTGAATGGCGCCAAGCGCTACTTCTACACTTCCTCCGCCTGCGTCTACCCTGAGTATAAACAAACCGAGGCCAATGTCGTCCCGTTAAGGAAGAGGACGCATACCCGGCCCAACCGCAGGATGCCTATGGCTGGGAAAAACTGGTCATGGAGCGCCTGTGCACCCACTATCGCGAGGATTATGGCCTGCAGACCCGCATCGTCCGCTTCCACAACATCTTTGGCGACTACGGCACCTGGGACGGCGGGCGCGAAAAAGCCCCCGCAGCCCTCTCCCGCAAAGTGGCAGTAGCCAAACTGACCGGCAACCACGAGATCGAAATGTGGGGCGACGGCGAGCAGACCCGTTCCTTCTGCTACATCGATGACTGTCTGGAAGGCATCTACCGCCTGATGCGCTCCGACCATGTTTCTCCTCTCAATCTCGGCTCGGACCGCATGGTCACCATCAATGAGCTAGCCCACATGATCGCCAGGATCGCCGGCATCGACATCACCATCAAGCATATCGCCGGTCCGATGGGCGTGCGCGGCCGCAATTCAGACAACACCCACCTGCGGGAAGTCCTCCAGTGGGAGCCGCAGATCTCCCTCGAAGAAGGCCTCCGCCGGACCTATCTCTGGATCGAGCAGCAGGTCGCCAAAAAACTGGAATTGGTGACGAATTAAAGTATGGCGTTCCTGACCGTCTTTACGGCTTCCAAGCCGTTCACCAACCCGCATATCAACATCATCCAGCGCAATGCCATCCAATCCTGGATGCGCCTGGCAGATGCGGAAGTGATCCTCATCGGCGACGAACCCGGCATACCCGAACTCGCCCGGGAATGGGACTTAAAGAACGTACCCGCGGTCCAGCGGGACCCTGACGGCATCCCTCTGGTCAGTTCGGTGATGCAGATCGGTCATGACCACAGCAACAGCCCGCTGCTCTGCTACGCCAACGCGGATATGATCCTGACGTCTGACCTGTTAAAGGCCGCCCGGCAGGTATCGGAGCGGATGAAGGATTTCCTGCTGATAGGCCGGCGCTGGAACCTCGACCTGACCGTCCCGTTCGATTTCAGCGGCGATTGGGAGTCCCGCCTTCGCCTGGATGTGGCCCAGCGGGGAATTCTCTTTTCACCCTGGGGCATTGACTTCTTCGTTTTCCCGCGCCATCTTTATACACAGGTGCCGGATTTCACCATCGGTCGCGTCGCCTGGGATAACTGGATGGTCTATCACGCCCGTTCAACTTTTAAAGTGGCCGTTGATGCCACCTTGGATGTTTTGGCCGTCCACCAAAACCATGATTACAGTCACTTGCCCGGCCAGAAACTTTATGGCACGGAGATCGCCAAATCCAATATCAAGAAAGCCGGTGGCCGCCGCCATATTTTCAATGTGCTCGATACCAATTACGAACTGGCCCAGGGACATTTGCGAAGGCCCCGCCTCAGCCTCGTCCGTACCCTGAGGCGTCTGGAAAGAATATTCATCAACGACAAAGGCAGCGGTTGGAGTTGGGAAATTTCATTACGGCTGCAACGAATGCAGCGTGCTTTGGCTGCGAAGCCGCGGAGATAAGTGTATGCGAGTTGGTCATAACCCTGCACGCTTCATTGAAAAAGTAGCCCAACCGGCCGACATCACTGTCACGGTGGTCAATTGCATCCCCTTCTTGAGCGGGTATTATGAACAGAGTCTGGACGTGCTGAAGACTTTGATTGAAAGCCTGCATGCCACCCGGGAGGCAGAGCACCCTTATGACGTAATGGTTTTCGATAATCATTCCTGCGCCGAGGTGAGAACATACTTAAAAGAAGCCAGCGATAAGGGCAAAATCCAGTATCTGGTGCTCTCGGATACCAACATCGGCAAGATCGGCGCCTGGAATTATATGTTTGGCGCAGCCCATGGAAAATATATCGTGTTTTCCGATGGAGACATCGGGTTCCGCCCCGGCTGGTTGAAAGCCTCGCTGGAATTGTTTGAAACTTTCCCCAATGTTGGAATGGTGACAGCCAGGCCTCTACGCTCACCCATTGAATATTCGTCCGCCACACTGGATTGGGGAACTCAACAAGCCGAAGGCATTTATGAGAAAGGTCAATTCCTGGATTGGGATGCCTTTTGGGAACATGCCAGGAGCACCGGCTACTCCGAAGAAAAGGCCCGGACGGAATTTCCCAATGGCACCGACCACAGGTTAAGGCATAACGGAAGAATTGCCTTCATCGGCGCCACTCATTTCCAATTCATGGCGCCTGCGCAGTTGCTCAAACAGATTATTCCGCTCCCATCTGAACAGCCCATGCGCGGCGAACGGGCTTTGGACATCGCCATTAACAACCTTGGTTATCTCCGCCTTCTCACCGACAAGCCTTATGTTTGGCATATGGGCAACGTAGTAGACGCTGCCCTGGTTTCCAGGCCAACGGGAAAGCGCAGATCGTTGTGGCAGCGTTTGCTGTGGTTGCCGATCATCAAGCGGCCGCTCCTTTGGCTCAATAATCGGATTTTTCGTCTTTATTTCTACAACGTGGATTAGCCAATGCCTGAAGACATTCGTGCATGTCCTTTGTGTAAATACGACCGAAGCAAACTTTTCGATACTCGCGAATTCCGCGGGGAAAGCGTCGTTAACCGCTTATGCTTGAACTGCGGCCTGGTTTTTCAATCGCCCCGCATGACCAGCGCCGAAGCAGAAGTTTTCTATACCAATGAATACAGGTTGCTATATGAAGGCAGCCAGGAGCCCACCCCTCGAAACCTGATGGACCAGCGCGGGCGTGCAGAATCATTGGTCAACTTCGCCCGGCCTTATATCCATTCCGTGGTAAGCCATCTGGATATTGGCTGCTCTTTTGGACTACTCTTGCAGCGATTCCAGGAGACCTACCAGTGTAAGGCCTACGGGGTTGAGCCCGGTAAGGCGCATCGCGACCTCGCGCTCAAAGCGGGGCTGCAAGTGTATCCTTCATTGGATGACCTTAAAAATAGCGAGGAAACCAGATTCGACCTGGTCAGTTTGATCCATGTCCTTGAGCACCTGCCGGACCCTGTAAGTTATCTTACTGATTTACGAGAAACGGTTCTCGCGCATAATGGTTGGCTTTTCATCGAAGTGCCAAATCTATATGCTCACGACTCTTTTGAAATTGCTCATTTGGTCTCTTATAGCCCTCATTCGTTGGTACAAACCCTTGCAAAAGCAGGTTTTCATGTCCTCGGTATAGAATGCCACGGAAAACCGCGCTCGAAAATATTGCCCTTGTATATCACTTTGTTGGCTCAGCCTGTGTCAACTCCCCCATTAAGGCCTGAGCCGGAAAAACTTGTGCCGTTGAAGCGGCGGCTGGGGATGCTCCGGCGTCGATTTCTGGAACGTTTGCTTCCCAGGCTGGCATGGATTGCTTAGGATGATCAAGGTATCTCTTCGGAAAAAAGTGGAATATGGAATCAATCAATAAATTGCGACCAATCATTTCTTGGAATATGACCCGCTTCATTCTTCCTGGAACAGTAGCCGGGATGGATAACCGCGCCGAAGTAGAGATGGAGACCGTTCAGGAGGGAGGAGATCTTGCAGAGGTCCACGGGGAAACGGTTAAAAACTATGCCGTTATGGAACAATTGGTAAGCGGCGCGATGAAATTCCTGGGTATGATCGGTCGACCTGTTCAAGGTATCACTGCAGACTTGGGCTCTGGAACTGGTGTTGGTGCTTGCATTCTTTCCAAATACCCATCAATTCAAGAAGTCTATGCGATTGAATATTCGGAAAAACATGTCAAACATGTCATGCCGGAGGTTTTTCAATACTTTCATGCTTCAAGCGAAAAAATCCAAAGGGTAATTGGCGACTTTAATCATATCCAGCTCCCGGATGGATCATTAAATTTGATACTGGAACTCAACTCTTATCACCATTCGGAAAATCTGGCCTTATCAGCCCAGGAAGCATTCCGGGTATTACAACCGGGAGGAGCGGTGATCGCGGTGGATCGTGCCTGGGCCGATGACACGCCTCAAACCTATTTGGATGATTTATTGGACCAGGATTTTCCAGCGGCGCTGAAGAGAAAATATGGCATCTCCGAGTCTCAACGATATACACGTCGTGATTTTGGTGAGCATGAATACAAACGAGCATTTTGGGAAACTGCTTTTCAAAAAGCGGGTTTTGAGACCTTTATGCTGATCCAGGATCATCCTAAAAATATCCCTGGAGCAAATTTCGTTTTATTGCATCTGCCGGCATTTGCCTGGTCTATTAAACTCGCCGCTCAACGATACAGGAAAGGCAAAAAACGCGCTTTTGTATATGGCTGGGGTTATCAGCGACACGTTATGCTTTTCATCAAGCCTCAGTCTATATAGGATAGGAAATTGTGAAAACAATATTTATCATTATCGAACATGGTCTTTCCCTGGCCTATTTCTTATATACGGACCTGTACAAGCAGCTATTAAATGGCAAGGTCCGCTTGGTGATGTTGGTACAAGACGAACTCCTTCCAAAATTGCGCTCTGATTATGCAAATGTTCCCAATTTAGTATTCGAAAGCCTGCGGGAAGATCAAGCCATGCGTTATCACCGTAATTACCATTTCCGGTTTCAAGAAATTTTGGAATATATCCGCGGCTCCAGCACTGATAGGCGCATCCCTTTGACCTACGTGGATACCAATCGAAAACGGAAGATCCATGAAGCCCGTGGGCGCTGGCGCTATGCTTTATATGCTGCCCAGCCTGCCATTTACATCTTGAGGTATTCAAGTTTGGCTCGGCGTGCTTTCTTATGGTTACAGAAAAAATTATTTACGCCCCATATCTATAGCGACCTGCTGGACAAATACAATCCCGATCTGGTTATCTCCGACGCCGCCGGCTGGCGCCTGGACCGTTATATTCTGCGCGAAGTCAACCAGCGGCGCATCAAAACCGCCACCGCCATTGTTGGTTGGGACAATCCCAGTTCCAATGGATTGGTTGGGGCAAGTGTTGACTACGTTAATGTTTGGTCAGGTGTCCATTCATGGGAAATGAATGTCGGACTGGATTGGCCTTTAGAGAAGATACATGTCGGCGGTATGCCGCTCTATGATAACTATCTGACAGGCAAATGGGCTGTCTCGCGCAAAGAATATCTGCAAGCGCATGATCTGGATCCGAATAAAAAACTCATTGCTTTTGTCGCAACGGCAATGAATATCACACCCAACCTTCATTTGGTTGAACTGATGGCTGAATTGGTATCAAATGGGCAGCTTTGCCAACCGGCTCAATTGCTGGTTCGTTTGCATCCGAATCACTTTCGGCCAATTCCTCATTATGAAAAAGAACGCCAGGCCATTTACGAAGTTGCCAGGAAATATCCAGATGTCCATGTAGTTGCACCGCAGGCCCTCGCGGGAGACCTGCCGCGGTATTCCGGCGAGGATTTCCAGGAAAAAGGCTCCATGCTTGCTCATGCGGATATTGTCGTTACCATATATTCAACCATGGTCGTGGAAACCACCATTCACGGGAAACCGGTCATCAGTGCTTGCATCAACACGCCAACCGGCTGGAAAGATCATTACTGGATCCCTCTTTCCGAGGTCCCCACCTGGCCGACCGCTGCGCGCGTTGACAAAATGGGCGCAAGCCGGGTAGCCTTCACCAGGCAGCAAATGGTCGACGCGCTCAATCTTTACCTGGAGAGTCCTCAAACCGACTCGGAAAACCGTCGCCGGTTCATCGAACAGGAGTTGACATTCCTTAAACCCGGTGAAGCCACTCAAAAGACGGCCGAATTCCTCCTTTCACTCTTGGATAATTGACATGATCTCCCAATTCGAGATAGCCAGGCATCAAATCGGCGGAAATAATCCCTGCCTGATCATCGGCGAAGTAGCCCAGGCTCATGATGGCAGTCTGGGGTTGGCGCATGCATTCATTGACGTGATTGCTGATGCGGGCGCAGACGCGGTGAAGTTCCAAACCCACATCGCCCACGCAGAAAGTTCACCTCAGGAACCGTTCAGGGTAAAGTTTAGTTATCAAGATAAAACCCGCTATGAATACTGGGAACGCATGGAATTCAGCCTGGAGCAATGGCAGGGATTGGCAGATCATACCCATCAGCGCGGTCTATTATTCCTCAGTTCCCCATTTTCAGAAGAAGCAGTCGATTTGCTTAACCATATCGGTATGCCTGCCTGGAAAATAGCCTCTGGCGAGGTTAGTAATCCTATTCTTTTGGAAAAGATGTTTGCAACCGGAAAACCCATCCTCCTCTCAACCGGCATGAGTTCCTTGGCTGAAGTGGATCGGGTGGTGAACATAATTAGAGAGAAGAAACTGCCTTTTGCAGTTCTTCAATGTACCTCCAAATATCCCTCCAAACCGGAAGATCTTGGATTGAATGTCATCTCAACCTACAAGGAGCGGTATGGAGTGCCGGTAGGATTTTCAGACCATTCAGGCAAGGTGTTTTCCGGTTTGGCAGCTGTCACACTGGGCGCCGCCATCCTGGAGGTTCATGTAACGATGAGCCGTGAGATGTTTGGCCCTGATGTACCAGTCTCACTCACGCCATCCGAACTAAAAGAATTGGTTGATGGCACGCGTTTTATTGAACAAGCCCTTCACCATCCGATTAACAAAGATGAATTTGTCGAAGGTATGCAGACCATGCGCACCACCTTTGGACGAAGCCTGGTAGCATTGCATGACCTCAAAGCCGGACAGATTTTGCAGCGAAAAGATCTGACCGCCCGAAAGCCAGGAACCGGGATTCCAGCTGAGCGCCTGGAGGAAGTTGTGGGCAAAATTCTTATCCGTGATATAAGTGCCAATGAATTCCTGAAAACAAGCGACTTGAAAAATGACTGATAAAAGAAAAATTTGTGTTGTTATTACCGCCCGACCAAGTTATTCACGTGTTCGCACAGCACTGAAAGCCATCCAATCCCATCCGGATTTGGAATTACAGCTCGTCGTGGCTGCGTCCGCATTGCTTGATCGGTATGGCAAAGTTGTAGAAACCATCAAGCAGGATGGTTTTCGTATCGACGCGCAAGTCTATATGGTGGTCGAAGGGGAAAATTTGGCTTCATCAGCCAAAACCACCGGGATTGGTTTGATGGAATTAGGAACTGTCTTTGATAATCTCAAACCAGACATCGTTGTGACCATCGCCGACCGGTACGAGACAATCGCCACAGCAATCGCTGCAGCATACATGAATATTCCCTTGGCGCACATTCAAGGGGGTGAAGTAACAGGTTCTATTGACGACAAGGTCCGCCATGCCATTACAAAATTGGCCGACTACCACCTCGTTTCTACCCAACAGGCAGCCGAACGTGTCATTCGCATGGGAGAAGATCCTCAGTATGTCTTCGTCACCGGTTGCCCCTCAGTGGATATTGCCGCCGAGGTATTACAGAACCCCGGCGAGATCGAAAATCCCTTCCAGAAATATGGCGGGGTAGGTGCAGAAATAGACATCTCCAATGGGTATTTGGTTGTAATGCAACACCCGGTCACAACGGAATATGAACGTGCCCGCCGCCATGTAACCGAGACCTTATATGCAGTCCAGGATACCGGTTTACCCACCCTCTGGTTCTGGCCAAATGTGGATGCCGGTTCCGATGGCACCTCAAATGGGATCCGGGCTTTCCGTGAAATCGAAAAGCCGGTAAATATCCATTTCTTCAAAAATATCCCGCCCAATGACTTCCTTCGCCTGGTATACCATAGCCGTTGTATTGTGGGAAATTCCAGCGTTGCGATCCGGGAATGTTCCTTCCTGGGTGTGCCGGCAGTCAACATCGGCTCGCGTCAGACCGGGCGGGAGCGTGGACCTAATGTGGTCGATGTGGGATATGATCGCCAGGAGATCATGGTAGCCATACAGGATCTGACCCACCAATCGCAACTGGAGCGTGTTAGCCTCTATGGGGATGGACACGCCGGTGAACGTATTGCAGAGACACTGGCGATGGTCCCTTTGCAATTTACGAAACGGCTGACATTAATGGCTGTGCATAATAATTCGTTTGAACCGGGTATTTGGCGATTTATAAATAATGAGATGCTAACTTTCATCATCATTGTTGCGCAATTGAAAAGTGGATAATTAATTATGGACGAAAAGATATTGGCTGTTATT
Organism: uncultured Chloroflexia bacterium; assembly: GCA_963847105.1. Taxonomy (GTDB): domain Bacteria; phylum Chloroflexota; class Anaerolineae; order Anaerolineales; family Villigracilaceae; genus UBA877. The sequence continues at coordinate 767,837 of CAWJYP010000004.1, forward strand.
CCCGCACGCGGTGGATCGAAAGGGGTTCCTCGCAAAAACATCCAGCCTGTGTGCGGCAAGCCGCTCATCGCCTATACCATTGCCACCGCGCTGGAAGTACAAGACCGGTTGCACCGCATCCTTGTCAGCACAGATGATCCGGAAATCGCTGCTGTCTCCCGTCAATATGGCGCAGAGGTGCCTTTCCTGCGACCACAGGAATTGGCAATGGATAAGACCCCCACTTTGCCGGTCCTGCAGCATGCGGTTCGGTTCATCGAAGAACAGGACAACCTCATTCTTGATTGGGTATTACTGTTGCAACCTACCAGCCCGCTCAGGACCGGGGACGATATTCTTGCAGCCTTGGAATTAGCCCATTCAGGAAAATGCGATTCGGTCATCAGCATCGCTCCTGCCCCCGACCATCCATTATTTATTAAGCGCATAGTGGAAGGTCAATTGGTTTCCTTCTCCAATGAATTTGTGGAAAAGGAAGGCACCCGCCGACAGGACGCCAATCCTCCCGCTTATATCCGCAATGGCGCCATTTATCTTACCCGCCGGAATGTATTGATGGAACAAAATTCCATTTGGGGCAATTCTATTTGCCCTTACATAATGCCGCCTGAGCGCTCAGTAAATGTAGATAATGTATTGGATCTTAAACTGGCCGAAGTAATGCTGCAAGCCAAAAATTCTACTGGCAAGTAGAATTTACTCTAACAACAAAGGTGAACTATGACCAAGGATGAAATTATTAAGATTGCGCCCTGTCTGAAGGAAGGCCCTCTTGCAGAAGCCGGGATGCGTTTTATTGAAGCCGGTTTAGCAGATGGATAACAGCAACTTCAGCAGTGTACTGAAAACCTGGGCGACATATTATATTTTTGTCAGCAAAGAAGCCGCCTTCAAAGATACCGCAGATCCGACTTCAGCGATTAATTCTGCTTTTACCATGCAGGAAAAAATGTTCAGGACCGCCAGCCAACTGGATGCACAATTTCTTGGAGAAGCTCGCGGGTTTCACCAATCCCTCGATAACATTCAGGCGAAAGAAACCGAGACGGGCGATCACTATGGCAACTTGTTCAAAGCCTTCGATGATGAACATTTTTTCAACGAGGCTGCCACCCTGCTGTCTACGCGTTTGACACGCAATGGAATAGATCTCGCCAATATCCAACATTGGGATGTTTTAGACGCCGGCTGTGGGGGCGGGCGCTATTCAGCCGCCTGGGCCAAACTGGGTGCCAAAAGCGTCACCGGTGTGGATTTTTCCGAAATCGGCATCCACAGCGCCCGCGAGCGCATTTCCACCAAATTTGACAATGTCAAATTTGAGTTGGGTGACGCACTCGATATTCCCTTCCCGGAAAATTCGTTTGACTGCGCCTTCTCCAATGGTGTTCTGCATCATACACGTGACTGGGAAAAGGGAATTTATGAATTGGTGCGGGTTTTAAAACCGGGCGGATTAGGCTGGCTCTATCTGATCGAGAATCCCGGAGGCTATTTTTGGGACGTGATCGAGATCCTGCGAGTGCTGATGGGACCTGTGGATAAAGCGCTGGCACGCGCGAGTCTCCAAATTCTGGGCATACCCTCCAATCGGATTTTTTACATTCTCGATCACATCATGGTTCCAATAAATATTCGCCTGACGGAGAACGAGATCGAAGACTGTCTTTCCAGGGCGGGCGCTCAGTCGATCCGTAAATTGCCCCGCGGGACAGATTTCGACCGAGTGGAGCAGATTTTCCAGAATGCTCCCTACAGTGAAATGAAATATGGGGTCGGCGAGCAGCGTTACGTGTTCTCCAAGAAATAAAGAAATGAGGCTGTAGAGATGTGTGGCATTTCTGGCTGGGTAGGAGCACGCGGGGATCGCAACCAATTAAATGCAATGGTTGCTTCTCTGGCCCACCGCGGCCCGGATGATAGCGGCTTTTATATTAGCCCTGATGGCATGGCTGGTCTCGGACACAATCGCCTCAGCATCCTGGACCTTTCCATTGCCGGCCACCAGCCAATGGTTGACGCTTCAGGTAGGTTGCGCTTGATTTTTAATGGGGAGATCTATAACTATCTTGAACTACGCGCCGAACTGGCAGATTATCCCTATCAAAGTCAGACAGATTTTGAGGTTGTCTTGGCAGCCTATCAGCGTTGGGGAGAAGCATGCCTGGATCATTTCATTGGGATGTTTGCATTTATCTTATGGGATGAAACGGACCGGCGCTTGTTTGCCGCCCGTGATCGTTTTGGCATCAAGCCTTTGTTTTATCACCTTGAGTTGGATGGCAGCCTGATCCTTGCCAGTGAGATCAAAGCACTGCACGCGGCTGGCATTCAAGCAGATTTCGATTCGGTGACCTGGGCCACTTACCTGGTAAAAGGTCTATATCATCATTCTGAACGCACATTCTGGGCCGGGATTCGATCCATCCCACCCGGTGGAAAATTGACCTGGCAATCCGGGCATACAACAATTTCCAGGTGGTACGATTTGGCTGAACGAGTAGCCCAAACAGACATGCGGCCGCTCGATCTCGTATCTGAAGAATATCTTGCTTTATTGGAACAAAGTGTGGCTTTTCGATTCAGGTCAGACGTACCCGTAGGCATAAACCTTAGCGGCGGTCTTGACTCCTCGGTCCTGCTTAGTCTTGTTCACAAGATCCAGGGCCCGGATAGTAATGTAAAGGCGTTTACGTTCGTCACCGGCGACCCGGCGTACGATGAAACCCCCTGGGTCAACCAAATGTTGGCTCATACGAACCATCCTTCCATCTTGTGCCCCTTGACAGCCAGCGAGGTTCCCGAGATGGCAGTCTCAGTGCAATATCATGAAGATGAACCCTTTGGAGGGATTCCTACACTGGCTTATGCACGCTTGTTCGAACACGCCCGCCGGGAAGGTGTAATTGTCCTGCTGGATGGGAACGGGATGGACGAACAATGGGCCGGGTATGACTATTACCTTTCAGCCACCCAGGGCAACTCCGCCGGGTTGGTGCAAGGGACAAAGGAAAAGCCCGTGCGCCCCGAATGCCTGACGAACGATTTTCGTCTTATGGCTGAAGAATTCGCTTTTCCGATTGTCTCAGATGACCTGGTTAGAAATTTACAGGTGCGTGATATCGTCTATACCAAGATCCCCCGCGCCACTCGATTCAATGATCGCATCTCCATGCGATCCTCCACCGAACTGCGGGAACCCTTCCTTGACCATCGTCTGGTGGAGCTTGCTTTGCGCCAGCCGGTGGAACGAAAAATCCATGGCGAGACCCAAAAGTATCTACTGCGGAAACTGGCGCGGCAGCTTGCGCCGGCCGGTGTTGTCGAAGCGCCTAAGCGGCCCCTTCAAACGCCTCAACGCGAATGGTTGCGCGGTCCGCTGGCCAAATGGACCGGGGACCAGGTCGAAAGAGCCCTCCAGGCTTATGGCGGCGCCTGGCTCGAACCGAAGGCAGTTCGGGCTGCCTGGCAGGATTACCTGCAAGGTGGCAGCGACAACAGCTTCTATATTTGGCAGTGGATCAGTCTGGGTTTGCTAGCAGAAAGAGCCGGAAAATGACCAATCCTGAAGTCCTCGCCATCATCCCCGCCCGCGGCGGGTCCAAAGGCATCCCCCGCAAGAACATCCGTCCGTTCGCCGGATTCCCCCTCATCTCCTACAGCATCGCCGCCGGCTTGCAAGCCGCGACGGTCACCCGCGTGATCGTCTCCACCGACGACGAAGAGATCGCCGAAGTGGCCCGTCAATTCGGCGCGGAGGTGCCCTTCATGCGCCCCCCCGACCTGGCCGGCGACCGCACCCTCGACCTGCCCGTCTTCCAGCATGCGCTCCAATGGCTTGCCGAGAACGAGAATTATCATCCCGAGGTGGTCGTGCACCTGCGCCCCACCACCCCGGTCCGCCCACCCGACCTGGTCGACCGCTCCGTGCGCTTGCTGCTGGCCCACCCCGAAGCCGATTCCGTCCGCGGCATCACCCCGGCCTACGAGAATCCCTTCAAGATGTGGCTGATGGAAGACCCGCAGAAACCCATCCGGCCGCTCGCGCCCGTCGCCGGCATCCCCGAATCCTACAATGCCCCCCGCCAGGTCCTGCCGGTGGCCTACCAGCATACCGGCCTGATCGACGTGATGCGCCCCCGCACCCTGCTGGAGTTGAACTCCATGAGCGGCAATACCATCCTGCCGGTCATCTTCGACCCCATCTATTCCGCCGACCTGGATACCCCCGCCGACTGGGCCCGCGCCGAAACAGCCCTGCTCCGTGGCGGACCTCCCATGGTCTGGCCCGGAACTCCGCCCCGCCAAATGCCGAAGAAAGTCCGCCTGTTGGTGATGGATTTTGACGGCGTGCTAACCGACAACCGCGTCTGGGTTGGCGAAGACGGCCGCGAGATGGTGGCGGCCAACCGCAGTGACAGCCTGGGCCTCTACATCCTTCGCCAGGCTGGCGTGGAAACGCTTGTCCTCTCCATGGAGACCAACCCGGTCGTAGCCGCCCGCTGCAAAAAGATGAAGGTGGACTTCATCCAGGGAGTGAATGAGAAGGCTGATGTCCTGCAGAAGTTGCTGGCAGACCGTCACATCGACCCTGCCGAGGTCGTCTACGTAGGCAATGACGTCAACGACCTGTCCTGTTTCCCGCTGGTCGGCTGGGCGGTCGCGGTGGCAGATGCCATGCCCGCCGTGGCAGCCAAAGCCGATCACATCCTCACCCAGCCGGGCGGTCACGCGGCCGTGCGCGAATTGTGCGACTTGATCCTCGAGCAGGAACAAAAACGTCTGGGTGAAAAATAAAGCCTGGATGTTCACTGCAGGCAATTATGCACTCTCTGGCCCGCCTCGCCATTAGTGAATAAATTTCCCAATAAAAAAGAATTCCCCTGCTGTTCGGACAAAAGATCGGACATTTTGGAAGTCATCGGCAAAATGAGTATGTGAGCGGTGTTTTTCCCGCTCACATACTCATTTTGCCGTTAAAACTTCCTTCCCCGTCATCAAGATGGTCCGGGAAAGATATCACACCTGGCTCGGGGAAGGGGAGGGGATGGGGCCGGTTCCTCTCACCGTTATTCGAAAATGAGCCAACTGATGAAATCCAACCATATTTGTTTATCATAAATAGCATCAAAATGAATTGTCCGAACTCATGTCCGAACCTCATATTCCCCTGTTGACAGGGGAATCCTTTTTATTTCGAAGAAAGTGCTGCCTCAGGGCTTCAACCGCACCTGTTCACCGCTCTGATCGGTGTGGAGTTCATAGACAACCCCATCGACCACCACTTTCACCAAATAACCCGGGGTGATGGCCTGGGCGCACATCTCGCCTTCGAAAGGCAGGCCCAGGCAGCTATCCGACCATTGCACCGCCTGGATGTCTTGCAGGGAAATGCTCTGCGCATCCACGCCAAGTTTACTGGCTAACAATGCTCGGGCGCCTTCAAAGGCTTTTTGCGCCTCCGGGAGGGAGTTGAATACCTCCGGCGTGGGCGTGGCTTGTCCTCCAGGCAGGGGAGTCCATCTTCAGGAGTTTTGGCTGCATCGGGGCTGCTCATGCCAGCCGGACCGCAGGCCGACAGGCCTGCCAAAACAAGCAATACCAATATAACAATATTCTTTTTCATTCTATTCTCCTTTCCAGACCGGGACCACGGTTACTTCTACCAATCGGTTCCGGCTGGCTATGCCCTTGCCTGGCAAGTACCTTTTATTGCAAACATGTTCATTGCAGATCGCCCAGCATCTCACATGACCTGATCTAGACAACAGCCAGGATCTTCTTCATTCTAACATTACCTGCCTTTATTATCTCAGAAATTCTCATGGAGTTTCCTGGTTAAGGACGGATTCTGCCTCTGATTGGTTCCTCGCCTGCGAATTAACTCAAATGAAATCCCTTTTTCTGCCTGCGCAGCGGGTTTCCTGTGTACCAGTATGCAAGAAAATACATGACAAATGCCTATATGGATTGAGTGCCCAGCCTATTCTATTTTTCATCAAAGTTATGTATAGTGTAGTGGTACAGACAAATGCCCATCATGCACAAACACGATTGAGCCATCGGTTGAGGGGAACACCGGTGGCTCAACATTTTAATTGGAGTCCGCATGGCTCTCAAAGTACAAACGGTTCTTATTTATTCCAGTACCTATGCTGGAAGTACAGCGAAAGTGGGGTGCGCAGGGCGTTCTTGGCCCAAGCCCCCACTTTTCGCATCTTCACCCCCTTCCAAAATGGGAAGGGGGTTGGGGGATGGGTCGAAACCCCAAAAACTTCTCGACTTTGAGAAAGCCGTATGGAGTCCGATACCTTTAACATCTCCGCCACCTAGTATAATTACCGGTTGAGGATTTTTCCATGACCCTGCAAAAAATCGACGAGTGGATCAAAGAAATCGAAGACCGCCCCGCCTCGGCTCTGACCATCCTGAAACTGATCTCCGGCAGGCTGCACGACCTGACCGAGCGGAACGAGGAACTGCTGGCAGAGAACATCGCCCTCGAGGACGGCACGCGCGTGGAGGAACTCCGCAAGCGCATCGCCCACCTGGAGTTCCAACTCGACCTGCTCAAGCGCCGCTTTAGCCTGGACGAGACCGGCCTGACCGCCCTGGCAGTGGAGCCGCCGCCAGCGCCGAATTCCTTGTTGATCTACAATGCCCTCGGGCGCATCCTGCGGCTGGAGCCTTCGTTTGAAGCCGGTCCGCTGGGCCGCCTGCAAGGAGACCTGTCCGCCGGTGGTGAGCCGCCGCGCCTGCTGGCCCTGCCGGGGAACGAAGAGGTGCTGCTGCTCTTCACCTCCGGGCGGATCGGCACAGCCCCGCTCGATTCCATCCCGGTCCAAACCGGCGACCAGTGGAACCTGGACGAAGGCGCGCTGCCCGACGAACCTCGCGGCGGCGAGCGTCTCGCCTGTCTTATGCCGCTCTCCTGGCTGCCCATGGCCGACTTTTTCCTGCAGGTCAGCCGCCGCGGCTGGATCAAAAAGACCATGACCTCCATCGCCGAAACCGTCTTCACCAACCACTACCTCGGTAAAGGCGCCGTTGAGAAGCTCGACCAGTCCTTCGACCTGCTGCTTTGTTCGAAAGGCAACCGTTACGCCCTGGTCAGTTGGGAGGGCCGCCTGCTTGGCATGGACGTGGATGATCTCTCCTATTCAGTGGAGGAGCGCATCAAACTCGACGGCACCGATCATGTGGTGGCAGGCTTCGTCTACAAGCCGGACCAGCAATTGCTCTGCCTCACCCAGACCGGCAAGGTCGTCACCAAGGCCGCCGGCTACATCGAGCCGATGAAAACAGGCGCTTCCCGCGGCCAGGCATTGATCCCCGCCTCCCGCCTGCAGCAGGGCGTGCGCTTCATCGGAGCGGCTCCGATCGCAGATTCAGACCGGCTGGCTGTGCTGGATGGATCCGGCCACATCAGCCTGCACGCCTGCTCGGACCTGCTTGCAGCCGGCTCCATCCCTGACGAAACGCCTCTGCTGGCCTTCGGTATCCTGTCGTCTGTCCCCGGAAAAAAACCGACCCCATGACCCTCAACATCGGCCTCGATTTCGGCACCTCCAACTCCGGCGTAGCGGTCTTTGACGGGCAGCAGGTAACACTCCTGCCCATCGACCGCCAGAACGTCCTGCCGGAGGTCGTCAAAACCGTGCTCTATATCACCCGCGAATACCAGGTCTCCATCGGTCAGGAGGCCATCCGCCAGTATTACCTGCACAACGTCAACCGCCAGCGCCGCTATGTGCGCAAGTGGGCCGGCGAGATCGACGTACGCGGCGCCGACATGCATTTCGTGCGGGACGTATACGTGTACGTCGACGAGCTCAAACCGGGCCGGTTGATGCAGTATCTCAAGACTGCCCTGCGGAAGAGCACCCCCGGCGGCTACGAAGGCACGCAGATCTTCGAGCGGTATTATCGCACCGGCGAACTGGTGCAGGTCTACCTGGCCCAGTTGAAGGCGCGCGCCGAGCAGATCCTGGGCCAGCCCATCCACGGGGTCACCCTCGGGCGGCCGGTCAAGTTCGCCGATACCCCTGCCATGGACCAGCACGCCGAAGAGACCCTCCGCCAGGCCGCCTATCAGGCCGGCTTCAAACAGGTCGGCTTCGAACTGGAGCCGGTCGCGGCTGCGCTGGATTACGAACAGACCCTCTCTGCCCCCCAGAACGTCATCATTTTCGACTTCGGCGGCGGCACACTCGATATCGCCGTCATGCGCCTGGGCGACAACAAAAGCCGCCAGGTCTACGCCAGCGGGGGCGTCGACATCGCCGGCAGTGATTTCGACCGGGCCATCATCACCCGCCGCATGCTGCCCCATTTCGGCCAGGGCAAGGTCCATCACCAACCCGAACTTCTCGAATTGATCCAGGCCGTGCCGGATTGGATGGCGCTGCCCGAGCTGGCTACGCCGCAAAACCGGGGCGTGCTGGAAAAAGGCATCCGGGCCGGGCTGGCGCCGGTGCGCCTGAAAGCGCTGCAAGGGCTGATCTACAACGACCTGGCCTTCACCTTCTATAACCGGGTCGAGGCCGCCAAGATCGCCCTCTCGGATGCGGGCGCGGCGGTCATCAGCCTGGAAGACCGGCTCATCCCCCTGTGGGAGTTGTATACCCGCAGCCAGTTCGAAGCCGACATCCAGGAATACGTGGGGCAGGTGGAAGCCATCCTGCTGGATACACTGTCGGCCTCCGGCCTCGAAGCCGGGCAGATCGACGCGGTGGTCAAGACAGGCGGCTCCTCCAGCATCCCCCTCTTCACCCGTATGCTCGAACGACTCTTCGGCGCGGAGAAGGTGAAGAGTTCCAACGCCTTCAGCAGCGTGGTCGCCGGCCTGGCCATCCGCGCCGCCCAAATGCAGAAATAGTGCTCGTCCCGCAGGTTCTTTGAGACCCTCTTGACCTCTTCTCAACCCAGCGGGACGTTTATCCACCCGAACTCTCGCCACCGTTAAACATCTTAACATGTTAACGTTGTCTTTCCTGCCGACATTATTTCCCATCTTTCCCAACCTCCTTCCTTAAATAACCCAAACCCGCTCATATATTTGGTATGATAGGCCCCATGCTGGCCCAAATCGTTCCATCCTGTCTATACACTTTCACCCTTGTAGGATGGTCGGCATTTTTGGGGGATATTTGTAGACCCGCTTCATCGAATGAATTCCGATCTCAACCTGGCCCGCACTGCATGGGCGCATTGGAGAAACCCTCATGGATGACTCTGAAACCGCTTTCCTTCCTGCTTTTCGGCGCAGGCGCCATCGGCACCTATATCGGCGGCTCATTGGCTGCCGCCGGGCAGCGGGTGGTCATTCTCGAACAGGCTGCGGTGGCAGCGGAGTTAAAGGAACGCGGCCTGCGCCTGGACGTTTCCATCGACAAAAAGCGGGCCATGCCCGAACCGCTGGTCATCCCCCCGGCTGCGTTTACCGTCGCCGCCTCCCCGGCAGAGGCCTTCGAGCACGGACCGTTTGATGTGGCCGTCTTCGCCATGAAATCCTTCGACACGGCTGCCGCGCTGGCATCGCTCCTTCCCTTCAAAGAGAAAATGCCGCCGGTCTTCTGCCTGCAGAACGGCGTCGATAACGAACCCGCCATCGCGGCCGCCCTCGGACCTGATAAGGTCATCGCCGGGACCGTCACCTGCTCGATCGGCAAGCGCGGAACCGGTGACATCGTCCTCGAAAAGGCCCGCGGCCTGGGTGTCGCCGATGGGCATCCCCTTTCCCGCCGGCTGGTGGACGTGTTGAATGCCGCCCAACTGAACGCCCACCTGTTCCCCTCCGCCGCCGACATGAAATGGTCCAAACTGTTGATGAACCTGCCCGCCGGGGCCGCCTCTGCCATCCTCGACATGACCCCCGCTGAGGTCTTTGCTCACCCGGGCCTGTTTGAACTGGAGATGCGCCTCTCGAAAGAAGCCCAGGCGGTCATGAAGGCCGAAGGAGCCAAACCGGTCAACCTGCCCGGGACGCCCGTGCGGCTGTTTGCGCTGGCAGCCGGCCTGCCCGCCTTCATCTCGCGGCCCATCCTGACCAAGGCCGTCGGCGGCGGTCGGGGCGGAAAGATGCCCTCCTACCACATTGACCTGCATGCCGGGCGCAAACAAAGTGAAGTGGAGTGGCTGCAAGGAGCGGTAGCCCGCCACGGTGAGAAGTTGGGCGTCCCCACCCCCGTCAACCGCCTGCTGACCGATACCCTGCTGGCAATGGTGCGTGGTGATATCGCCATCGCCGAATTCTCCCGCCAGCCGGAAAAGTTGATCGCCATGGCAAGCCGATAATAGATTCGTGGTCATCAAAGATTCCTTCCCGCTGCATGAACCTTATTCATCCATTAACATTAATTATATTATTTACACTTCGCCATTAGGAGTCGTTCATGGAAAAAGAACCCTGCATCCTCGCCATTGACCTGGGCACCTCGGCCCTGAAGACCGCCATCATAACGGTGTCGGGCAAAGTGCTGGGATGGGAGGTGCAGGACATCCCCCTGAACATCCTGCCGGATGGCGGAGCCGAGCAGGACCCGCACGACTGGTGGAACGCCTTCATGGGCACCGCCACCCGCCTGGTCCAGAAGGGGCTCACCCCGGTGGAGAACATCATCGCCGTGTGCTGCTCCACCCAGGGCGAATGCACCGTCCCGGTCGATGCCGACGGCAATGCCCTCATGAACGTCATCTCCTGGCTGGATATGCGCGGCGCAAGGCACCTCGACAAGATCATCGGCGGGCTGGTCAAGGTGGTCGGCTACAACGCCTTCAAACTGCCGCGCTGGCTCTCCCTGACCGGCGGCGTGCCCACCCACACGGGCACGGACCCGGCCGCGCACGTGCTGCTGGTCCGCTACGAATATCCTGAGATCTATCAGAAAACCTACAAGTTCCTGACGGCGCTGGATTACATGAACCTGCGCCTGACCGGCAAGTTCGTCGCCACCCCCGACTCGATCCTGACCTCCTGGGTCACCGACAACCGCGACCCGCAGAACATCCATTACGACGACGCCCTGCTGAAGTATTCCGGCATCGACCCGGCCAAATTCCCCGACCTGGTGCAGTGCACCTCCGTCATCGGCAACCTGAAAGCCGATGTGTGCCGGCAGCTGGGCTTGAAAGGGGATATCAAGGTGGTGGCAGGCGCCATCGACGTGAGCGCCGCCGCCGTCGGTTCGGGCGCGGTGGAAGATTTCGATGCGCACGTCTACATCGGCACCTCCAACTGGGTCGCCGCCCACGTCCCCTACAAGAAGACCGACCTGAACTATTTCATCGCCTCGGTCCCCTGCGCCCTGCCGGACAAATACCTGCTCATCCTGCTGCAGACCACCGCCGGCGGCAACCTGAACTATCTGCGCGACAAGATCCTCTATCACAAAGACGAGTTGATGAAAGAGGAAAAGTCGCCGGATGTGTTCCAGATCTTCGACCGCATCGCCGCCAAGACCCCCCCCGGCAGCCACGGGTTGATGTACATGCCGTGGATTTACGGCGAGCGCGCCCCGTGGACGACCGCAACATCCGCGCAGCCCTGTTCAACATGTCGCTCGACACCACCCGCGAGGATATCGTGCGGGCCTTCCTGGAAGGCGTGGCGATGAATACCGCGCTGGCTGCTCGAACCGGCCCAGAAATTCATGGGCCGCAAGCTGACCCACCTGAACTTCATCGGCGGCGGGGCCAAATCGGACGTGTGGAGCCAGATCCTGGCGGACGTGATGAACGTGAATATCCGCCAACTGCGCGACCCCATCCAGGCCAACGCGCGCGGGGCCGCCTTCATCGCCGCCGTGGGACTGGGAATGCTCTCCTTCAAGGATATCCCCCAGAAAGTGGAATTCAAGGCCACCTACACCCCCAACCCCCAGAACGCGCGGCCTGTACGACAAGATATTCCACGAATTTGTCGAGTTCTACAAGCAGAACAAGGGCATTTACAAACGGCTGAACGGCTAAGCCTTATCTTTCTTCCCTTCATTATAAAAGGATAACAATTCGGGGCGAGTGAACACTCGCCCTGTTTGTTTTTGGTATCATTCAGCCATGGAAACAAAAGGGATCCCCATTCAGCCGGGCTGCGTCGTGACAGTCGAACTGGTGGAGACCACCGGCGAGACCGACCGGCGCGTCTTCACCGTCGTCCCCTCCGACCAGGCCGACCTCAAAACCGGGCTGCTGGATGAGCAGGCTCCCCTGGGCCGGGCTCTCCTGGGTCACTTCGCCGGGCAGATCGTCCCTTACCGTGTCGGAGGCCTGCGGGAGGTGCGCATCCTCCAGGTGGAGCGGGAGGCCGCCCCGCCTTCAGATGAGGCCGCCAGCCAGCGCCGGGCGGATGTGCGCAGTGCCGAGGCGCAGTCGGAGATCACCAACCAGATGATCTTCGCCAGCGCCAGCGGCAGCAAGTGGGGTGATTACGAAGTGGATCTGGATAAACTGCTTGAGGAGCAGAAAAAGCAGGACGAAGAGAAAAAGAAGGACGAGGGGAAATCGACTTAGGAACCTGACAAAACTGCTCTCCCCGCGTTTTAGGACAAGCGCCGACTCCAGGAACTATAAAGGTTTTAGGATCACAGTCTCGGCTTCCGCATCCGCTAGATTTTCCCTGGCATCCTTATAATTCGGATCGATCCGCAGGGCCTCCCGGTATTCCATCCTGGCTTCCTTCGCCCTCTCCAGTGAATCCAATAAGAGACCTCGGAGATTGTGCGCCTCGGCAAACTCAGGCAGGTATTCAAGGGCCTGCTCACACTCCGCCAGGCCTTCCAATAATCTCCTGCCGGTATCAACGGCGCGGCGAGCCTTCTGTAAACAGGGCTCTGCCAATGCCCGCAGTTCGCTTTCCTTGAGAGGCTGGTTTAAGTCCAGCCCGCAGGATGGGCAGATATTATCAGACTCGTGTATTTCTTTACCGCAGCTTGGGCAGTTCAATCTTGAGAAGATATTGGACACAGGCTACCCTTCAAAATCAAATGGGATAAGAAGTTGTTCCTTATTATTAAGCCGGCGCGATAACAACCGCCGTACCATAAGCCAGCACTTCCGCCACGCCATCCGAGATCTCATTGGCGTCATAGCGCATGCCCACGATGGCATTGGCGCCGATCTGTTGCGCATGCGTTATCATCAGTTCAAAGGCTTCCTGGCGGGCCTGCTCGCATAACTCCGTATAAATGGAGATATTCCCGCCAAATACCTGTTGCACGCTGGCGCCGAACGACCCGACGATGCTGCGGGAACGCACGGTGATGCCGCGCACCACCCCCAGGTGTTTGACTATCTTGTACCCATCGAACGTGAACGTAGTGGTGACCATCAGGTTGGTATTCATGAAGACTCCTTTTCACTCAGGTATACGCTGTGTGGGCGGAAAAAGTTTTTCCGAATGCGGGCCTGGTTGTATTTACCCGCTCACGAATTCATAATGGAACCACATCTTTTCGTTACACGGACCTAATTTTTCGTACAGGTCGAAAGGACGGCAGTGATTGGTCATTGATGCATCTCCATGCGAAAGATTGGCACGTCGGCGAACCCGGTTATTGTACAATGAATCTCCAACAACCCTCGCTCAAAATCATCAATCATCAATCTACAATTCTACAGGGTATTGTATACTTGCATATCAATCCATCCCGGAGGGAAGTATGCAAACTGTCAAACCCGAAAGCGTCGGGCTTTCATCCGCCCGTCTCGAGCGGCTCGAAAATGCAATGCAACAGTATGTCGACAAGAACCAGTTTGCGGGCATGAGCACGCTCATCGCCCGCAACGGTCAGGTGGCGCACTTCAAATGCTTCGGCTGGCAGGATATCCAGGCCAGGCGCCCCATGGCCGAGGACACCCTTTTCCGGATTTACTCGATGAGCAAACCCATCACCAGCACAGCCGTGATGCTCCTCTGCGAGGAAGGCAAACTGCGCCTGGCGGACCCTCTCTGGCGCTACCTGCCCGAATTCAAAGAGGCCCGCGTGATGGTCAGCCGCGGCGCGGCGAATTATGACCTTGTGCCCGCCACCCGCGAGATCACCCTGCACCACCTGATCACCCACACCGCCGGGCTGAGTTATGGTTTTGACGACCAATCACCCCTGGACTTGCTTTACCGTGAAAATCTGTGGGGGATCGAGAATAAAGTCGCGCCTGTGCTCGAAAAACGGATGCAAGCCTTCGCACAGGCCCGGCTGCCATTGGCATTCCAGCCCGGTACCAACTTCCGTTACAGTTGGTCTATCGACGTTCTCGGTTATATCGTCCAACTCGTTTCGGGCCAACTGCTGGAAGACTTCCTACGCGAACGCATTTTCAAGCCGCTCGGCATGGTGGATACTGGCTTTTCCATCTCGCCCGACAAAGCTCATCGCATGGCAAAGATATATGGCCCAGCCGAAGGAGGTGGCATCAAAGAGGTCCCTTCGCTGGAGGGCAACGACATCACCCAGTCCACACTTAACCCATCGGGCGGCGGCGGACTGGTCTCCACCTCCGCCGACTACTTCCGCTTTGGGCAGATGCTGCTTAATGGCGGCGAACTGGAGGGAGTGCGCATCCTGGGCCGCAAGACGGTCGAATGGATGATGCAAAACCACCTGCCTGCCGGTGTCATCCCCATGGATGACCCCGCCAACGGATTTGGCATCGGCGGGGCGGTGCTGTTGCACCCCGGCCTTTCGCAGCGGCCCGGTTCCGTCGGGAAGTATGGCTGGGGCGGGGCCGCCAACACCGAGTGGTGGATCGACCCGGCCGAGAAGATGCAGTGCCTGCTCATGCTGCAATATATGCCGTGCTTCACCATCCCCATCGTGGAAGATTTTGCCATGCTGGCGTACCAGGCGCTGGAGTGAAATTCATAATTTTCTATGCTATTCCACCTGATAACAACAGCGACCGTCCAATGGACGGTCGCTGCGATTCTTTGATCCTGTAATAACGATCTACGGAACCTTGCTGTAAGTGGTCGTGCCGCCGGTGGAGGTGTCATCCACCCACCACCATTTCGCCGTCAGGCTGTTATCCGTGACGGAGACCGACTCCGACGCGATGCAGTGCATGTCCTGCGGGCAGTAGGTCCAGCTCAACTTGCCGTTGGCCCAACTGGATTCGGTCAGCTCGTCGACGCCGCGATCGGGATTGATGATGGAGACGACAACATATCCATCTCCCTGCGCCGCGATCGTGGTGATCGTCCCGGATGTGTCCGGGTCCAGCCAGCGGCCGGTCATCGTGGCGGATGGTTTGGGGGTGCTGCTTCCGCAGGCCAGGATCGTGGCGGCAATAAGGATGGCAAAGAACGCATACAATACTTTTTTATTTCGGAACATGTGAATATCCTCCTGAAGAATGTGTGATAAACGGCTTCGAAGTTGGGAAGTCCTTCCACGCCTATTATAGTAGCAAGCCGGCCTAATGTACTATATCAATTTCATCCAATTTCACCGGTACATCCCGCAGGTTTCGGCAGATCAAGCCCCCACGAGGACAAGTAACAGATCCGTGATGAACGCCAGCGCAAACCCCGCCAGAATACCCCAGCCTCCCGCCATGCGGGTGCCCGGACCTCGTTGCAGGTGGAACAATTCTCCCACCACGTATATCAGCGCGCCGCCCGCCAGCGACAGGAACAGGACCGAGAATGCATCCGAAACAAAGAAGAAACCCACCAACGTGCCCAGGAAGGTAGGCGCGCCTCCGATCAACCCGACCAGGCCAATGAATTTCCAGGACGGCCTTTCGGTTCCGACCATCGGTCCGACGATCCCAAAGCCTTCGGTGGCGTTATGTAAGCCGAAGCCGATGATCAGCAGAAGCGCAAAGGCCATCTCGCCCCGTCCAGCCGAATGACCGATGGCCAGGCCTTCCGAGAAATTGTGCAGCCCTATCCCTGCCGCGATAGATAGCGCCAGTCGCACCGGCAGGGAAACCTTGCTTATCGCCGCTGAAGATTTGATCACACGCTCTTCAAAGATCATCAACCCCAGCAGTCCCACTCCAAAACCGACCAGCAGCAAGGCCAACAGCAAGCCAGACTGGACCATGTTCCCTGCCTCCAGGCTTTCCTCCACCACCTCTTCCAGTTGGGCGAAAATGTCAAAGAAAAGGAAAAGGAGGATCCCCACCGAACTCATCGAAAGGAAAGCCCGGGTCCGCGCGCCCAGGTTCTTCAAACGGGCGGCTGGCAATCCCAAAAAGATGGTCAGGCCGGCAATAGCGCCGAGAAATACAGTTTGAGCCCACGTCATGAAATTCTCCTGAAATATTTAATCGATAAGGGTAATTACCAACCAACAGGTCGCAATTATATCATTATTATGATGATAATTATCCAAATATGGAATGTCATCATTTACCCGGGTCTTCAAGAGGTCGTATAATAAAGCCGATGGAAGACCAAAACAAAGGAACAATGACATGCTCTGGAAAATGATCTCATGGAACGTCAACGGTATCCGCGCAGCCGAGAAAAAAGGCTTCCTGGATTGGCTGGGCGGCACGGGTGCAGACATCATCGCCATTCAAGAGACCAAGGCCCACCCCGACCAGCTTTCCCTCGCGCTCACCAGTCCGCCCGGTTACCATGTCTCCTGGAACTGGGCCGAGAAAAAAGGCTACAGCGGCACCGGCACCTACTCCAAAACCCCTGCCCTCAAGGTCATCTCCGGCCTGGGCGATCCTCGCTTCGATACGGAGGGCCGCACCCTCATCCATGAGTTCGAACCCTTCGTCTTCTTCAATATCTACTTCCCCAACGGCGGGCGCGGACCCGAGTGGGTTCTCCACAAACTGGCCTTCTACAAGCGCTGCCTGGAGGTGGCCCGCGATTACATGCAGGCAGGTCACCCGGTCATCATCACCGGCGATTTCAACACCGCCTTCGCCGAGATCGACCTGGCCCGCCCCCGGGAAAACGTCAACCACAGCGGCTTCATGCCGGAAGAGCGGGCCGGTCTGGGTGAATTCTTCGAATGCGGTCTGGTCGATTCATTCCGCCATTTGCACAAAGACCTGGTCAAATATTCCTGGTGGGATATGGTCACCCGTGCCCGCGAACGCAACGTCGGCTGGAGGTTGGATTATTTCATCGTCTCCCCCGACCTGCAGGACAAGATCGTCTCCGCCGACATCCACGACGACATCCTCGGCTCGGACCACTGCCCCGTCAGCCTGACCCTGTCTTTATAAGCCTCACTGCCCGCCTCCGACTTGTTAAGATTTGGTTCAGACCAACCTTGTGAAATTTGGTATAATAAAAATGGTGGTTATTGACCTGTCCCCCCCAGGCCAGTAGCCACCCTTTATCATGTTTCGTGGGGTCATTTGCGCACCTTTATGAATAATGGTCAACACCTCTTATCTTTTCCCTCCCATTAAAGACTCGAATGTAGGTAAAATAGAATTCATTCCAATGGTCGGCTGTGGAGAATCAAAATGGGTGAACCAAAGAAGATCCGTGTCATGATCGTGGATGACCACGCCGTTGTACGCTCCGGGTTGGGAGCCTTCCTCTCGGCGGTGCCAGACCTGGACCTGGTCGGCGAAGCAGAGAACGGCGAGCAGGCCGTCGTCCGCGCCAAATCGCTGAAGCCCGATGTCATCCTGATGGACCTGATGATGCCCGGCATGGACGGCGTGTCCGCCACCCGCACCATCAAGGAAAACCACCCGGCCATCCAGATCATCGCGCTGACCAGTTTTCAAGAAGACGAATTGGTCCAGAATGCCCTCAATGCCGGCGCCATTGGCTACCTGATGAAGAACGTCTCCGTGCGTGAACTGGAATCCGCCATCCGCTCGGCCATGGGTGGCAAGATGGTCCTCTCACCGGAGGCGGCTCAATCGCTCGTGCGGGCCAGCCGCCAGGCCGCCGAGACCGAAACCCTCACCAGCCGCGAGCAGGAGATCCTCAAATTGATGGTCGAAGGTCTCAACAATGCCGAGATCGCCGAACGGATCGTGGTCAGCCTCTCCACGGTCAAATACCATATCAGCAATATATTGATGAAATTGGGCGTCGATAACCGCGTCGCCGCCGTCACCATGGCGATCCAGAAAAAGATGATCTGAAGTCTGCCTGTCAAAAACGAAATTTCCCCCTCTCCCGGCCGGGAGAGGGTTTTTTATCTCTGGTCAAGTGACCAGGGGTAAACCTCACCCCCAGGCCAGTGTAAAAGACCTGCCGGAGGTTTACACTGATGAGGTAATGGAAACCAAAAAGATGCGTATCCTTCTGGCCAACGAAAACCCCTCCCTCCGCTCAGCCCTGGCGCTCCTCCTGGAGACGCGCTTGAATGCCGAGGTGGTGGGGGAATGTTACAACATGGAGAATCTGCTGCTCCAGTGTAGATCCACCCACCCCGATATTGTCATCCTCGATGCAGACCTGCCCGGCAAGCCGAAGAGTGAAAGGCCCCTGCTGCTTCACCGGGCCTGCCCCGCCTTGAAGGTGGTCCTCATGGGCGCCCAGCCTCGCCCTGCCGGCCGCTCCCTCCCGCTCTACACAGCCGCCTACATCAGCAAAGCCGAGCCGCCCGAAACGATGGTGCAGGTCCTGCGAGGCATTTAAGGAGTGCTGCGTAAAAATCCGAACCCGGCTTCCACGAATAGCAGGTACTCTGATTAGGAAGAGTTCAGATATTTACCAGAAGCAGTAGCCGCTCCCTGCGAAAGGCAAAAGACTATCCTTCTGACCAGTGCAAACCTCTCCCTTGGATGGAGGCCGCAATCCCGGCCTGGGCGTATACTACCATCCACACGCAAACGAATTTCTTCTCCTCCCTTGTACAACTCTCCTTTGGTCGGGAGAGTTGTATAATTTAAAGAAGAAATATCAAATTCGTCGATGATTAACTTGACAATGTTAGATTATGATATCTGACTGATATTGCCACTGGAATTGCAGCACAAGCTCATGCTTTTCCTGATTTTTCTTTCCTTTGTGTACCTTTCTCTTTCCCTTTGTGGTGAATTCCTTGTTCCTGGAATGAAAAGTAACATTGTCGAGATAAACACTCCCTCAAGACCCAACTTGAATTATCATTTCCCCGGAAGTGAGTTTCCAGATTAAATCTTGGGATATACTCTCATCCCTGCCGTTGGAGATTGAATGCGTTTCCGTTTATTGTTGGCGCTGCTCATCCTTATCCCTGCCTGGTCTTTCATCCAGCCGGCACACGCCGATTCCAACGGCGGAGTGGACTTCTATCCAGGGACCGTCATCCGTTTCGACCAGATCCGCATGGAGCAGGGCCTCTCCCAAAATGCCATCCTGGCCTTGCTGCAGGATAGCCGCGGGTATTTATGGGTCGGCACCCAGGACGGTCTGAACCGTTATGACGGCTATGGCATGACCCAGTTCAAGACCAACCCCCAGGATCCCAATTCCATCAGTTTCAACAGTATCATTTCGCTGTACGAAGACCATGATGGATTCCTATGGGTCGGCACCTGGGGCGGCGGATTGAACCGCTACGATCCTGCCAGTAACCAATTCACCCGCTTTCTGCCTGACCCCAACGACCCCGCCAGCCTGAGCAATGCTGTGGTGACCTCGATAATCGAGGACGAGAACGGGCGTTTGTGGGTGGCCACATTGGACGGGCTGGACCTCTATTATCCCGCCACCGGCAAATTCATTCATTTCCACAGCAATATTGACGACCCAACCACCCTCAGCAGCGACGCCATTTCAGTCATCACCCCCGCAGAGGATGGCAAGTTGTGGATAGGCACGGGCGCATTCGGCACCTTTGGCAACGGCCTGAACCTGTTCGACCCTGCCTCCGGCGAGACCACCCGCTACGCTGCCTATGGGAATTGCCTGAAATCGCCTAATATTTCCTCTATTTCCGTCGCCGAAAACGGCAACCTGTGGATCGGGCATGGCGGCAGCGGCTTACCCGGCGGGGGCGTGGACGAATTCGATCCCCTCAGCGGCGGCTGCTGGCATTTTGAAGGCAATTACGGAACCCAGTCCACCAACAACAACGTCACCCGCCTGCTCTTCGACCAGGATGACCGTTTGTGGGTCACCATCTGGGGCGGCGGCCTGTTGTATATGGACGCCGATAACCCCGGCATATTCACCAACATCCGCCATGATGCCGCGGATTCGGAGAGCCTTTCCAGCGACAACACCTCCAACCTCCTGTTGGACCGTTCAGGTGTCCTGTGGGTGGGTACCTTCGACTCGGGCCTGAATAAACTCAACCTGGAAAGCCTCCAATTCCGCACCTACAAGAACAATCCAGCCAACACCACCAGCCTGGCCAGCAACCGCGTCAGCGCATTCGCCGAAACTCGCGACGGCGGCTTATGGATTGGCACCATGGAGGCCGGGCTGGACAGGTTCGACCCCCTCACCGGCGAATTTACCCACTTCCGCAATATCCCCTCGAACCCCGATAGTTTGAGCAGCAATCGCATATTGTCACTCTACGCCGACCCCGATGGCACCCTCTGGATCGGCACGGTCAACAATGGCTTGAACCATTACGATCCCCTGACGGGGATATTCAAACATTACCGCCACGATTCAGCCGACCCCTCCAGCCTGATCGACGATGAAGTCACCTATATCAATCGTGACGGCGCCGACATCCTGTGGGTGGCAACCATGGGAGGCCTTTCGCGCCTGGACCCCGGCAGTGACCGCTTCGTCAATTACAGCGGCCTGAGCGGCGCACCGGTCACGTTGAAGACGGATGGCGGCGATCTGTGGATCGGCACCTGGGGCGGCGGTGCTTCCCGTCTGAGCCTGGCGCTGCCGGGCATCCTGCCCGCAAACAATGCCCGTCTCACCGTCATGCTGACGTTAATGCACGACACCGGCGACCCCAATTCCCTGAGCGAAAACAGCGTCTGGGCCATCCACAAAAGCTCCAATGGCATGTTCTGGTTCGGGACCGCCGGCGGGCTGAACCGCTACGATCCCAAAACAGGCAACTTTAAGCTCTTTACAGAGGAGCAAGGCCTGCCCAGCACCAGCATCGTCGGCATCACCGAAGACCTGAACGGCTACCTTTGGATGACAACCGCCAACGGCCTGGCCCGCTTCGACCTGGAGACCGAAACCTTCCGCAATTTCGATAAAAGCGATGGCCTGCAGGGAAATGAGTTCACCGCCAATGCCTGTTTCACCAGTCCCACCACCGGGGATATCTACATCGGCGGGTCCAACGGCTTTACCGTCTTCAATCCAGACCAGTTGAGCGTAAACGCAACCCCGCCGAAGATAGTCTTCACCGGTTTTCAGGTCTTTGATCAATCCTATCCGTTTGATCCGCAGGGGACCGACCCGATCCGCCTGAATTACAACCAGGACTTCATCTCCATCGACTTTGCCGCCCTGGATTTTCATACCCCCGCCAAGAACACCTTCGCCTATATGCTGGAGGGATATGATCCTGCCTGGATCCAGGCAGGGACACGCCACAGCGCCAGCTACGCCAACCTTCCCCCCGGCTCCTACACCTTCCGCTTGAAAGCCGCCAACAGCGACGGCGTCTGGGAAGAGAACGCCGCCGATTTAAGCATCACCATAACGCCTCCCTTCTGGCAGAGATGGCAGTACCAGGCTCTCTTCGTAATGGGATTGATCGCGGTTGTTTTCGTCGGCTTCCGCTGGCGGCTGCGTGAGATCCGCCGGAACGAACAGATCCTGCAGATCCGCATCGCCGAGCGGACCGAAGAATTGAAGCACGCCAATCGATTGTTGAGCGAAAAAGCCGCCCAGGATGCAGTCACCGCCGAAAGGACCCGCCTGGCGCGTGAACTGCACGACGCCGTAACTCAAACGCTTTTCTCCGCCACCCTCATCGCCGATGTCTTGCCCGACCTGTGGAATAAGGACCTGGCCGAAGGCAATCGCCGCCTGGACGAACTGCGCCAATTGACCCGCGGCGCCCTGGCCGAGATGCGCACCCTCCTGGTGGAACTGCGCCCCAATGCCCTGGTGGAGGTTCCGCTGCCGACCCTGTTGAAACAATTCACCGAGGCGTTGACCGGGCGGGCACGCATGAACATCCAACTCTCCACCTGCGGCGACAGGAAACTTCCCGCCGACGTCCAGATCGGCCTGTACCGCATCGCCCAGGAGGCCCTCAACAACGTGGTCAAGCATGCCAATGCCACCCAGGCGCTGGTGACCCTGCAACTGGACGACACCGTCTGGATGAGTGTCATCGACGACGGCATCGGCTTCGACCCGGCCGCCGTCACCGCCGACCATCTGGGATTAAAGATCATGCGCGAACGCTGCCGAAGCCATCGGGGCCGAGTTATTCCTCCAGACCTCCGCCGGTCAGGGCACCCGCATCAACGTCACCTGGAAGGCTGGCGGCAACTCAAAAGAACCATAAACCTGGCCATCCTCATCCACTCGATAAAAAAAATCAGGCCGGCCATAATGGCCGGCCTGATTTTCTCGGCGATCAAATATTTCTATTGATCGGTGATATCCACCGCATAATTCACAAAAAGCCGCAGCTTCTTCGATTCCACACTCATCAGAATATACATCCCCTTCACATCTTCCGGCACATCCACCGTAGTGGTCCATTCAGCCGAGGCGCCGGCAGGGGCCGTAGGTGCAGTGGCCCGGTCGGGGGATTGGTACAGCCCATAGATGATGCCATCGTCGCCAATAACAGGGGGAATCCCGATGCGGGCACTGAGGGCGTAATCACTCGGATTGAAACTCTTCCAGGAGAACGTCAGTCCCGTCGCAGACCGTTCGACCTTTGCCAGCGAAACCAGAATGTCGCTCATGGCGGCGATCTCGAAATCCGATTTCAAGATCAAACCGTCCACCGTCTCGGCGATCGGATAAGTCACATCGGTGACCACGTTATCCAGGTCCAACTCCAGGGTCAATTCCACTTTATTTGTATCGGGATAATAGTAATTGAACTCGCCCGTGACGTAGGTGATTCCGACGGACAGTTTTGACCCTGCAGCCGGCTGCGCGCCCTTGCATTCCACATAGATCAACTGGGTCTGCGGGTCCACCTTGGTGCCGGAGATATATCCCCGCATCTGGAAACCGGGAGCCAGGCGATGCCCGCCCGTGCCCACGAACACCGTGTCACAATTCACATTCTTGCCGTCCGCCATCTTCAGCACAGCCGGTTGGCCCGCCACGGCTTGCATGGCGCTCCAATCGGTGGTTTCGTTGCGAATGGTGATGTCAATGTGCAGGTCCGTCTCGGAGGGCTGGCTGATATTCGTGACTACGCCCGTCCAACCTTTGGAATTCAGGGGGCCGCCACTTCCGCCATCGCCCAGGTCGGGCACCACGATATAAGCGCAGGCATACAACAGCAGGGAGCTGATGATTAATGGGATCAGTTTCTTTTTAGACATGCTCATCTTGCTTTCTCCTCAATGAAAACCGCCTGCCGGTTATGGATTGAATTTGGGGATCACCCCGTTGATCTCCGAGACCACCTGCCAGTAGTTCGCCGGTGCGTCCGTTCCGCCATCCACAGCCTGCACGGTCTTTTCTTGTCCGTTGTAAGAGAGGCTGACGTAATAGACATAGCACGATCCGCAGGGATTGTGGAAGGTGGTGTACATTTCATCCGTGAACCAATCCCTGGCTACGATATCCGCCACCAGCGTATCCACCTCGGCAGGGGTGACCTGTTTTTCGATGTCCTCAACTCCATTGTTACCGGTAATACGACCGTCTGGATAGACCGCGTATAACTCGTCGATACAATTCGGCCCGCCGTTGCGCTCGTACGCCAGGATCGCTCCACCCTGCATGAGGGTGGCGGCTTGTTCCTGCCGGTAGGGTTTTAATTCGCAGTTCGCCACGGGGGTATTGTTATTATTCCCGCGGATGGCAAATGAGGCTCCCACGATCACCAGCACAAGCGTGCTCGCCCCAGCGATCCAAAGCTGCCGTTTTCCCAGGATCGCCTTGCGCCGGCGAAACTCACCGGCAGCGTCTTCCATTTGCATGGATTTCTTCCCGGCGATCAGGCGGGCGTTGCGGGCAGCCAGCAAACTCTGGGTGAGGATAAAAGCCAGCGTCAGCAAACCTACCACGATGTTCGTCCACCAGGAACTTAGTTTCCCATTGAACTGGATCAGCGTTTGGATCACACCCGTGACCAGCACGCCGAAGAGTGTCCCAAAGACATAGCCTTCGCCGCCCGTCAGCATCGTCCCGCCGATCACCACGGCCGCGATGACCGTCATCTCGAAACCCTGGGCATAGAGGCCGTGCCCCGAAGAGACGGTGATGCTCCAGGCAATTCCTGCCAGCGCCGAGCAAAAACCGTTCAGCGTATACACCAGCATTTTCGTTCGGTCGACGGGCAAGCCCATCAAGCGGGCCGATTGTTCATTGGCTCCATTGTTACCGCCGATGGCATAGACCGTCCGCCCAAAACGGGTGAAGTGAGCGATATAAATGGCAACCGCCAGGACCACCATCATCAGAACCACCAGGATGGAGATAAAACTGCCCGTTTGTGCCACCGGGTCGCTCAGGCCGGGGATCAGTATCTTCGTGCGGGCCAGGAGGAAATAGGTCCGGTTATCGATGGGAATAACATCGTCGCTGATGAAGAAGCATAAACCGCGGGCAAACCACATTCCCGCCAGTGTTGCAATGAAAGGCTGCACCTTTAGATAGGTGATGAACGCGCCCATTGTAGCGCCCAGGGCCATCCCCATTACCAGCATCGTCACGATCGTCAGCCAGGGGTTCCAGCCATCCCGCAGCAACGCCGCCGACGCGACCGTCGTCAGGGCTACCACGCCGCTGACCGATAGGTCGATGCCGCCCGAGAGGATGACGAAGGTCATTCCAATGGCGCTGATCAAAAGGAAGGGGCTGTTGCGGAACAGGTTCAGGAACACCTGCAAGTCCCGCATGCCGCTGTACATGAACGATCCAGCCACATAAGCGGCGAAGAATAACAGGACCGTCGCCGAGAGTGGGATGAACCTGCGGTTGGTGGAAAGAAAAGCGCTGATCTTCGGCATCATGGCTAGGCCTCTCTCTGCCTGGTAATCCGACGGACAAACCCCTGCACCTGCTTGGAATACAGCAGTATCACGAATATCACCACCAAGGCCTTGACTGCGATGACTGCATTGGCCGGCACGCCAATGGCGTACATGGATGTGGTCGTAGCCTGGATCACCAGCGCACCGATGAGGCTGGCGAACAAGGAGAAGCGCCCGCCCGAGCCCAGCACCGTCCCGCCGATGACCACCGCCAGGATGGCATCCAATTCAAGGTTCAATCCGATGTTGTTCGCATCCGATGTCTGGATGTTTGAACTCGCCACCAACCCGGCCACGCCGGCGCAAAATCCGCAGAATACATAGGCCAGCAGTTTGATTTTCTTTTCATCGATGCCGCTGAAGAAACTGGAGCGGAAGTTGATCCCCACCAATTCAATGAACAGGCCGATGGCGGTCTTGCGCGTGATCAACCATGCCAGGGCGAACACGAAAGCGACGATATACAGGGAGAAGGGCAGGATGAGCCAGCCTTTGCCGATGAAGGCGTACGGTTGGTAGAAGATCTGGATGCGCAGGGCGTGGGTGATCAACTGGGCGATACCCCGCCCGGCGATCATCAGGATCAGCGTGGCGACCATGGGTTGGATCTTCCCATAAGCCACCAGCACCCCGTTCCACAGACCGCACAGGATGCTCACCAGCAGCGTCACCAGGATCACTTCCCACAGGGGCGAATACGTGAAGTTCGGGTCGAAGACCAGTTTCATCACATCCGGCGGCAGTTTGACCCCGATGATGGTCGGGTTGATCATGATGGCTGCCACCGAAGCGGCGATCGCCATAATGGCGCCCACCGACAGGTCCACCCCGCCCGTGGCAATGACCAGTGTCATGCCGGTGGCGAGGATCATCACATACGAACCGTTGCGGAGGATGTCGATCAGGCTGCCATACAGGTTGCCCGCCCGCGACTCGATCTTGAAGAAACCCGGGATAAAGATCAGGTCAAAGAGCAGGATGAATCCCAGGGCGACGAATGGGAAAAAGAGCTTTTGCTCCGTGATCTTTTTCCAGGCAAAGGAAGTCCGTGATTTGTTCATGATTCGCTCCCTGCAATGGATTGCATCACCTTGCGCTCATCCACGTCCCCGCTGAACTCGGTGATCTTCTTTCTATCCCGCAGCACGACGATCCGGTGGCTCGTGCGCAAGACTTCCTCCAGTTCGGAGGAAATGAATACGCATGACTTGCCCTCCTCCGCCAGCGAGAGCACCAGTTTCTGGATCTCGGCCTTCGCGCCCACATCGATGCCGCGGGTCGGCTCATCCAGGATGAGCACCTGCGGATTCGTTGCCAGCCAGCGCGCCAGGATGACCTTCTGTTGGTTGCCTCCGCTCAGGTTCTTGACCGGCTGGTCGGGCGAAGGCGTAACAATATTCAACAATTTGATGAACCGCTCGGCGATCTCGTATTGTTCTTTCAGGCTCAGGTATTTGAACCAGCCTCGACCCGCTTGCATGGCCAGGATGATATTTTCCCGGATGGTCAGGTCGTCCACGATGCCGGATGATTTTCTGTCTTCGGGGCAGAGGGCCACGCCTCTGCCGATGGAAGCGAGTGGAGAAAATGAATCGATGTTCTTCCCGTTCATGGAAAGTGTGCCGACATCGGGCTTTTCGACCCCGAACAACAGGTCGCCGATCTGCGTTCGTCCCGACCCCAGCAAACCGGCCAGACCTAGCACTTCGCCCGCATGCAATTCCAGGTCGAACGGCTCGATGGAACCGAAGCGGCCGAAGTGTTTGGCTTGCAGCAACGCTTCCCCTTTGATGTGCTTGCTGGTTTCGCGTTTATTTTTCGACATGTCCGCAAAATCGGTCAGTTCCCGCCCGATCATTTTGGTGATCAACTCAAGGCGGGACAGCGAAGCGGTCACATAACTTCCCACCAGTTTCCCATTTCTGAGCACCGTGATCCTGTCGGCGATCTCATAGACCTGCCCCAGGAAATGGGAGATGAAAATGATCGCCATTCCCTCGCTTTTCAGTTTGCGCATAACGCCAAAAAGTTGCTGAGTTTCATGTGTGTCCAGGCTGGAGGTGGGTTCGTCAAGGATGAGTATCTTGGCCGAAGAGATCACCAGCGCCCTGGCAATGGCTGCCATCTGTTGGATTGCTACCGAATAAGAGCCTAGCGTTTGGGTAACATCGATATCGATATCCAATCCCAGCAAAGTCTGCTTTGCACGGGAATTCATTTCTTTCCAATCCACACTGCCGCGCTTCATCGGCTCGCGGCCGATAAGGATATTTTCCGCCACCGTGAGTTGCGGGCAAAGATTGATTTCCTGGTAAACCGTGCTGATGCCCAATTCCTGGGCATGTTGAGGCGATCGGATGACCACCTCTTTTCCATCGAGAATGATCTTGCCGGTGTCTGGGCGTTCCACGCCGGTCAATGTCTTGATGAGGGTGGATTTTCCGGCCCCGTTCTCGCCCACCAGTGCATGGATCTCACCTTGCCGCAGCGTAAAATCCACATTTTCGAGAGCCTTCACACCCGGGAAAGACTTATGGATATTCTTCATTTCCACAATTTGTTCGCCGGTTTCTGCCATAAGCCACCTCGGTAGTTATCGCAAAGATTGATTCATTGAGGAGAGGAGGGAGAAGCGGCGATTAAGCCGCTTCTCCTTATTTTTACACAATCTGACTATTTTGGAAAGTGACTCCCGGGAAAGTCACACTTCAACTCACGCAATTAGTACTTGCGGGTGGGCAGGATGGTGGCTGCATCGGCAGCGTAGAACACGCCTTCCTGGGAAGGAATCCACTTGGGAAGGGTCTCACCATTGAGCGCCTTGAGGGCGGCTTCGAAGACCTGCGGGGCGAGCAGAGGATTGCACTCAACCACCGTGTTGATCTCACCCTTGATCATGCCTTGGAAAGCGCCGGCGGTGGCATCCACCGTCAGGATCTTGATATCCACACCGGGTTTGATACCGGCTTCGGCGATCGCCTGAGCGGCGCCAAGACCCATTTCGTCGTTCTGGGCAAACACACCCTGGATGTCGGTGCTCTGCTTCAGCCATGCTTCCATGACGGCCTTGCCTTCGGTGGCGCTCCAGTTACCGGTCTGGGACTGGGTAATGACGATACCGCAATCTCCCATGGTTTCCCGGAAACCTTTGCCGCGGTCGATGGCTGCGGAGGAACCCACATTGCCAACCAGTTCGACCACGTTCTTCTTGGCGCTGCCTTCGAGCAGTTTGCACATCTCGGTGCCAGACTTGCGGCCTTCTTCAACGAAATCCGCGCCGATGAAGGTGACGTAGAGATCTTCGGGGGCATCGATGCGGCGGTCTTGCAAGACGACCAGTTTACCGGCGGCCTTGGCTTCCTGCAGAACTTCATCCCAACCGGCGGCTTCGAGGGCCGACAGGACGATGACGTTCACATCCGGGTCTTTGATGAAGTTACGGAAAGCCGAGATCTGGTTCTGGAACTGGTTCTGGGCATCATAGAATTTCAATTCGATCCCCAGCTGGGCTGCGGTGTCATTGAAGGAACCGGTGTTGGCAGCTCGCCAGCCGCCCTCGGACCCGGTCTGGATGAAGCCGACGGTCATGTCAGCATAGGTATAGACTTTGGCAGGTTCAGCCGTCTTGGCAGCGGGAGCGCATCCTACTGCGGAAAGAACGAATACCACGACAACCAAGAAACTTAAGAACTTAGCGATTTTCATCTACAATCTCCTTTTGAGTGGACCTGATCAGGTGCGGTCGAAGTATTCTCCCGGAGAGAATATCTTCGCAAATTTGATCGTGCGCGCAATTGCTTGGGGAAATTATCCGTGCTAGCGCACGAGACAGCTTAAGTGAGCATTCGGTTTAGGGTGAGTTGTGGAATTTCTCAGATCGCGCGCCTCCTTGAACAAGGATGTATTTCGCTAACATGAGATCGATTGAATGGACTACCAGAATAAAGGAGGGAGGAGAAGTAAAAATAAAATTGTTCTTGTTTTCCGCTAACGTTCCCGCTAACGTTCCCGTTATCGTTCACATTAAGCAACAATATATTAGCAAAAAATATGCGGCGTGTCAAGAGGCAGAACCCATTTAGGACCTTATAATCTGGCGTTTTTTGCACTAAAATAGGTTTTCAGGGTGAATTTGGCTCTTTTGGCGCAAAACTGTAAGGAAATTTCCGCCCAAAATCCAAAACTACTTGACAAATCATCGCGGATTTGTTACTATGTTATCGTTATCGGGAACGATAACGATAACCATTTTTTAAGACCAGGGATACTCCCTCTATGAATACAAACAAACGTGCCACCATCAAGCAAGTCGCCAAGGCTTCCGGCGTTTCCACCCAGACCGTTTCTCGCGTGATCAATGAGCGGCCGGATGTGGCTCCCGAAACCCGCGAGCGTATTTTGCAGATCATCCGCGACCTGGACTACCAGCCCAGCGCACTCGCCCGCAGTCTCATCCAGCAGCGCAGCTATACCATCGGCGTCGTTACAGCCGGTTTGAAATACATCGGTCCCTCCCGCACCCTCAACGGCATCACCAGCATGGCCGAAGAGTTGAAATACTCCCTCCTGCTCGAAGAAATTCCCCGCTTTGATACCGAAGACATCAAACCGCTCCTGCAGAACCTCCTCGCCCGCCACGTGGACGGGATCGTCTGGGCCGTCCCCGAAGTGGGCGACAACCGCCGCTGGGTCGACGAGGTCCTCAACGATGTGCCCGTCCCGGTCGTCTTCATGACCATGCAGCCTCGCCCCGGTACCACCACCGTGGCAGTCGATAATTATGCCGGCGGAGTGCTGGCCACCCGCCATCTATTGAAAAAGAATTACACGCCACATCGGCCACATCTCCGGCCCCCTGGATTGGTGGGAAGCCCGCCAGCGCAAACAGGCCTGGCAGGACACCCTCGAAAAAGCCGGCAACGGAATTTCTCCCGACCATTGGGCCGAAGGCAACTGGTCCTCCGCCAGCGGGGAAGCCGCCTTTGAGCAATTATTAAAAACGTATCCCGCAATGGATGCAGTCTTTGTCGCCAACGACCAGATGGCCCTGGCAGTTCTGCAGATCGCCAACCGCCGCGGCTTGGACATACCCCGCAAAATGGGCGTGGTCGGTTTCGACAATTTTGCCGAATCCGCCTACTTCTGGCCCGCCCTGACCACCATCAACCACAACCACAACGAATTGGGCTGCCGGGCCGTCCAGGAATTGGTCAAACAGATCGAAGCCATCCATCACGACATGCCCATTCGCCCCGAGTCGGTCTTGCTCTCCACCGACTTGGTCATCCGTCAAAGCACCATCGATTAAGGTAGCAGCATTGCAATGATCCGGGCCAAAAATCATCCGGCCCGATTTTAGGAGGAGGCTTCATGTTTAATTTCAACGAGTATGAAGTTTGGTTCGTGACCGGAAGCCAGCATTTATACGGCGAAGAAACGCTCCGGCAGGTCGCCCAGGATTCGCAGGCAATGGCCGCCTGGCTGACCGACGCGGGCAAACTGCCCGTGAAGGTCGTCTTCAAGCCGGTCGTCACCACCCCCGATGCCATCACCGCCGTCTGCCGGGAAGCCAACAACTCCCCCCGCTGCGTCGGCCTGATCACCTGGATGCACACCTTCTCCCCGGCCAAAATGTGGATCGCCGGCCTGAGCCTGCTCCGCAAACCCTTCCTGCACCTCCATACCCAATTCAACCGCAACCTGCCCTGGTCCGAGATCGACATGGACTTCATGAACCTCAACCAGTCCGCCCACGGCGACCGGGAGTTCGGCTTCATCGCCAGCCGCATGCGCCTGAACC
The DNA here is from genome assembly GCA_963847105.1 of uncultured Chloroflexia bacterium. Lineage (GTDB taxonomy): Bacteria > Chloroflexota > Anaerolineae > Anaerolineales > Villigracilaceae > UBA877. The sequence continues at coordinate 798,663 of CAWJYP010000004.1, forward strand.
GCAAAGTGGTGGTGGGTTTCTGGCAGGACGAAGACGTCCTCGCCTCCATCTCCGCCTGGATGCGCGCCGCCTGCGCCTGGGAAGATATGCAGGGCGCACGCATCGCCCGCTTCGGCGACAACATGCGCGAAGTGGCCGTCACCGAAGGCGACAAGGTCGCCGCCCAACTGCGCCTGGGCTATGCCGTCAACGGCTACGGCGTGGGCGAACTGGTCAAGTTCGTCGACGACGTCCAGGATGCCCAGATCGACCGGCTGGTGGATGAATACGAAGACAGTTACACCGTCGCGGTCGAATTGCTGCCCGGCGGTGACAAATGCGCCGCCCTGCGCGATGCCGCCCGTATCGAGTTGGGCATGCGCGCCTTCCTCGAGCATGGCGGTTTCAAGGCCTTCACCACCACCTTCGAAGACCTGTACGGCCTGGCGCAGTTACCGGGATTGGCCGTCCAGCGCTTGATGGCCGACGGCTACGGCTTCGGAGCCGAAGGCGATTGGAAGACTGCCGCCCTGGTGCGGGCCATGAAGGTGATGGGTTCCGGCCTGACAGGCGGAGCCTCCTTCATGGAAGACTACACCTATGACCTCGACAAAGAAACCCCAAGGTCCTCGGCGCGCACATGCTCGAAGTCTGCGCCTCCCTGGCCGGGAAGAAACCCTCGCTCGAGATCCACCCGCTCTCTATCGGCGGGAAGGCCGACCCGGCCCGCCTGGTATTCAACGTCGGCAACGGCCCGGCCATCAACGCCACCCTGCTGGACCTGGGTGACCGCTTCCGCATGCTGGTGAACGAGGTGGACGTGATCCAGCCCGACAAGCCGCTGCAGAAATTACCCGTCGCCAGCGCCGTCTGGGTGCCGCGCCCCGGCCTCAAGGTCGCCGCCGCCGCCTGGATCCTGGCGGGCGGGGCTCACCACACCTGTTTCAGCCAGTCGCTCACGGCCGAGCATCTGGAAGATTTCGCCAATATGGCCGGCCTGGAATTCCTGCTGATCGACAACGACACCAGCCTGCGTGAATTCAAGAACGAGCTGCGCTGGAACGACCTCTACTATCATCTCGCCAAGGGATTGTGACCTGCTGATATGAAAGTCCTTCGCCTGCACGCACCCGGTGATCTGCGCCAGCACGATGAAGGCATGCCCGAGGCTGCCGGCGGCGAAGTGCTGCTGCAGGTAAAGGCGGTCGGCATCTGCGGCTCAGACCTGCACTGGTTCGGTGAAGCCGGCATCGGCGATGCCAAACTCCAGCGGCCGCTCGTGCTCGGGCATGAGTTCGCCGCCGTCATCGCCGCCGGGCCGCGCCAGGGTACCCGTGTGGCCGTCGACCCGGCCGTCCCCTGTCACACCTGCGAGTTTTGCCTGCAGGGCGATCCCAACCTGTGCGAACACATCCGTTTCGCCGGTCACGGTACCGAAGACGGCGCCCTGCGGCGAATATATGACCTGGCCGGAGGAATGTCTCTTCCCTCTGCCCGAGTCCCTCTCCGACGCGGACGGCGTCATGCTCGAACCGCTGGGAGTGGCCATCCATGCAGTTGACCTGGCTCATTTGGCCGTCGGCATGCGGGTGGGCATCTTTGGCTGCGGCCCCATCGGCCTGATGATCCTCCAGCTCGCTCGCTTGGCCGGGGCTGCCGGGATATTCGTCACCGAACCGCTGCCTCACCGGCTGCAAATGGCGCACCAGTTGGGAGCCCAGGATTGGACTCCGCCCACACCGTCGATGTTGCCTTCGAGGTCGCCGGTCAGGACGAAGCCGTGGAAGCCGCCCTCGCGGCGGTCAAGCCCGGCGGGGTCGTCATCCTGGTTGGCATCCCCACCGCTGACCGCACCTCCTTCACTGCCTCCACCGCCCGCCGCAAAGGTCTCACCCTCAAACTGGTCCGGCGGATGAAATTCACTTACCCACGCGCCATCCAGTTGGTGGAAAGCCGCCGGGTGGATGTTCGCTCGCTCGTCAGCGCCGCCTACCCGCTCGAGCAGGCGCAGACAGCCTTCCTCAGCGCCCAAAAACGGGAAGGCCTCAAGATCATCATTCATCCCTAGGGACGGCTGCGACCGTCCGAAGGAGCACCCATGCCCAAATATTCCATTGGCGTAGATTTCGGCACCGAATCCGGCCGGGCCGTCCTGGTGGACGTGTCCACCGGCCGCGAGGTTGCCACCGCAGTCTATCCCTATTCCCACAGCGTCATCGACGAGAAACTGCCCGATAGCGGCGTTTTGCTCGAACCCGATTGGGCTTTGCAAGACCCGCTGGATTATGTCCGCACCTTCCAGACCACCATCCCGGCCGTGTTGAAAGGATCCGGCGTGGACCCGGCCGATGTGATCGGCGTGGGGGTGGACTTCACCGCCTGCACCATGCTGCCGGTCAAAGCCGACGGCACGCCCCTCTGCGCGCTGCCCGAATTCCGCGACAACCCCCACGCCTGGGTCAAGTTGTGGAAGCACCACGCCGCCCAGCCTGAAGCCGACAAGATCAACGCCACCGCCCGCCAGATGAAGTTGGACTGGCTCGACCGTTACGGCGGCAAGATCTCCTCCGAGTGGTTCTTCTCCAAGACCCTGCAGATTCTGGACGAAGCCCCCGACGTCTACCAGGCCGCCGACCGCCTGCTGGAGGCCACCGACTGGGTCATCTGGCAGTTGACCGGCGTCGAGACCCGCAATTCCTGCACCGCCGGCTACAAGGCCCTCTGGTCCAAGCGGGAAGGCTTCCCCGACAGATCCTATTTCAAGGCCCTCGATCCCCGCCTGGAAAATGTGGTCGACGAAAAAATGACCCGCACCATCCAGCCCATCGGCAACCGCGCCGGCGGGTTGACCGAAGAAGCCGCCCGCTGGACCGGCCTCAAAGCCGGCACTGCCGTGGCCATCGCCAACGTGGATGCGCACGTGGCCGTCCCGGCGGTGGGGGTCACCGAACCGGGCAGCATGGTCATGATCATGGGCACCAGCACCTGCCATATGGTCCTGGGGGATGAGGAGCACGTCGTCCCCGGCATGTGCGGCTACGTGGAAGACGGCATCATCCCCGGTTTCTTCGGCTACGAGGCCGGGCAGTCCTGCGTAGGCGATCACTTCGCCTGGTTCGTGGAGAACTGCATTCCGGCGGCGTATCAGGCCGAAGCCGCCATGCGCGGCATCGACATCCACCAGTTGCTGGAGGAGAAGGCCGCCAAATTAAAACCCGGCGACTCCGGCTTGCTGGCGCTGGACTGGTGGAATGGCAACCGCAGCGTCCTGGTCGACGTGGACCTGACCGGCCTGCTCATCGGCGCAACCCTCGCAACCAAAGCCGAGGAGATCTACCGCGCCCTGATCGAAGCCACCGCCTACGGCACCCGCGTCATCGTGGATACCTTCGAAGCCAACGGCGTGCCCGTCCGCCAGTTGGTGGCATGCGGCGGCCTGCCGGAAAAGAACAAATTGCTCATGCAGATCTACGCCGACGTGACCGGTCGCGAGATCAAGGTGAGCGCCTCCAAGCAGACTCCCGCGCTCGGCTCGGCCATGTTCGGCGCCGTCGCAGCCGGGCAGGCCGCCGGTGGATATGCGTCCATCTATGAGGCTGCCCGGGTCATGGCGCACCTCAAAGACGAGAGTTTTACCCCCATCCCCGCCAACCAGAAGGTCTACGAAACCCTGTTCGCCGAATACGTCCGCCTGCACGATTACTTCGGGCGTGGCGGCAATAACGTGATGAAAACTCTCAAAAAGATAAAAGCCGAGGCCAGGCATGGTACTTGAATGACTTGCGCGTTGAAATTTGCCGTCTGAACGTCGAGCTGCCGCGTCACAACCTGGTCGCCTGGACGAGCGGCAACGTCTCCGGCCGCGACCCGCAGACCGGTTTCGTCGTCATCAAACCCAGCGGCATCCGCTACGAAGAGTTGACCCCCGACGACATGGTCGTGGTGGACCTGGACGGCAAGGTCGTGGAAGGCCGCCACAAACCCTCCTCCGACACCTTCGCCCACGTGTACGTCTACCGCCACCGCTCCGACATTCACGGGGTGGTCCACACCCACTCCACCTTCGCCACCGCCTGGGCCGCCGCCGGCAAACCCATTCCGCCCATCCTGACCGCCATCGCCGACGAGTTCGGCGGGCCTATCCCCGTGGGTGCGTATGCTAAAATAGGAGGCGACGAGATCGGCCAGGAGATCGTCCGTTCGATCGGCGCCAGCCCTGCCATCCTGATGAAGAACCACGGGGTCTTCACCGTGGGAAAAAACCCGCAAGCAGCCGTCAAGGCTGCCGTGATGGTGGAAGATGTAGCCCGCACGGTTTTTTACGCCATGCAGCTGGGCCAGCCTGACGAGATCCCCGCCGATGAAGTCGCCCGCGCACACCGCCGTTATATGGAAGAGTACGGGCAACCCATTGAATGAAAGTGGCCCACGATAATGAGTGATCTCCAGGAAAGTGCAATCAACACCCTCCGTTTCCTCTCCGCCGACATGGTCCAGCAGGCCAATTCGGGGCACCCCGGCTTGCCCATGGGCTGCGCCGCCATCGCCTACACCATCTGGACCCGCCACCTGCGTCACAGTCCCCGCAACCCCAACTGGCCCGACCGGGACCGCTTTATCCTTTCGGGCGGTCACGGCTGCGCTCTGCTCTATTCGCTGCTGCATCTGACCGGTTACGACCTCCCCCTGGATGAGCTGAAACAATTCCGCCAGTGGGGCAGCAAGACCCCCGGCCATCCGGAATACGGCCTGACCCCCGGCGTGGAAGTCACCACCGGCCCGCTGGGACAGGGCTTCTCCAACGGCGTGGGAATGGCCATCGCCGAAGCCCACCTGGCTGCCGGGTTCAACGCGCCCCGGCCATGAAGTGGTCGACCATTATGTCTACGCCATCGTCACCGACGGCGACCTGATGGAAGGGGTCGCCTCCGAGGCCGCCTCGCTGGCCGGCCACCTGCAGCTGGGCAAACTGATCTACCTCTACGACGACAACCATATCTCCATCGACGGGTCCACCGACATCGCCTTCACCGAAGACCGGGAAGCTCGCTTCCAGGCCTACGGCTGGCACGTCCAGCACGTGGAAGACGGCAACGACGTGGAAGCCATCGACGCAGCCATCAAGATCGCCAAGAAAGACCCGCGCCCGTCTCTCATCGCCTGCCGCACCCACATCGGCTACGGCCTGCCCACCCGCCAGGATACCAGCAAGGCCCACGGCGAGCCGCCCGGCGATGCCGAACTCGACGGCGCCAAGGACAAACTGGGCTGGCCCAAAGAGCCGCGCTTCTTCATCCCGACCGAAGTGCTGACCCATCTTCCGCACAGGCCGTGGAACGCGGCCGCGAGCAGGAAGCCGACTGGCGCATCCGCCTGACGGCCTACAAGGCCTTCTTCCCGCAAAAGCACCTGGAACTGCAGCGCCGCCTCTCCGGCAAATTGCCGCCCGGATTGGGCATCCGCCCTGCCCGTCTTCCCGGCGGATGCCAAAGGCATGGCCACCCGCATCGCCTCCGGCAAGGTCCTCAATGCCCTGGCGGCGCGGCTGCCCGAACTGCTGGGCGGTTCGGCCGACCTGGCCCCCTCCACCAAAACCTGGCTGGATGGCCTCCCGACCTTCCAGGCCGCCACCCCGGAAGGGCGCAATTTCCACTTTGGCGTGCGCGAGCATGGCATGGGCGCCATCGTCAACGGCATGGCCGTCCACGGCGGGCTGATCCCCTACGGGGCCACCTTCCTGACCTTCTCCGATTACATGCGCGGCGCCATCCGCCTGTCGGCCATCTCCCATTACCCCAGCATCTGGGTCTTCACCCACGACAGCATCGGCGTGGGCGAAGATGGGCCGACCCACCAGCCGGTGGAACACCTGGCCTCCCTGCGCGCCATCCCCAACCTGCTGGTGATCCGCCCCGCCGACGCCAATGAGACCGCCGCCGCCTGGAAGTTCGCCATCTCCAACCGTCATGGCCCCACCCTGCTGGCGCTCACCCGCCAGAACGTGCCCACGCTGGACCGGGCCGCCTTTGCCCCTGCCGAAGATCTTCGAGCGCGGCGCCTACGTGCTGGCCGACCTGGGCCAGTCGCACCCCCCATCATTCTGATGGCCACCGGATCGGAAGTGGGCCTGATCGTCAAGGCCGGGCAGGAACTCGCCGCCCGCTCGATCGGCGTCCGCCTGGTATCCTTCCCTTGCTGGGAATTGTTCGCCGCCCAGGACCTGGCCTACCGCCAGAGCGTCCTGCCCGAGACGGTCAAGGCGCGGCTGGCTGTGGAGGCGGGTGTCTCCATGGGCTGGGAAAAATGGACCGGCGAGAAGGGCGCCGTCATCGGCATCGATCGTTACGGCGCATCCGCCCCCGCCGAAAGGGTCTTTCGCGAATACGGCCTGACGGTCGAAAACATCGTCAGCCGGGCATTGGAATTACTGTCTTAATCTTCTCTTCTCCAGGGTTGAGCAAGAGCCGGGCCTACCTCCCGGCTCTTGCAATTTATCAGTAATGTAGGGGCGACCTTTATCTTGTCCCACGGAGTGGGAACTTGTACCACGAAGTGGTATGGTCGCCCGTTATAGTGCCGCCTTGTGTATTCTTCACTGGGTCGACATTTTATCCCGCCCATTCCCCCTCATTTAAATCGATCAGCCCGGTCCATTACAGACCGGGCTGACCTGAACCCAACCCGCCGAACTCAGGCGGCTATTTCAGGAGGAGTCTCGGGTGAAACCGGCTCAAGCGGAGCCACAGCATTGAAGGCTTTGATCTCACGGTACGCCAGCGTCCAGGCGCTCGAGTCGTAGATCATGTACCAGCCGTTGATCAGCGTCAGCGGAGCCGACACGACCAGGGCAAAGACCGGGGCGGCCACAAGAATACCAACCAGGAGTGCCCAGATTGTGGTGGTGAAGATATTGGTGATCGCATAGGCGATCAGACCCGGAATGGCAGCCACCACCGCGCCCGGCAGAACCAGCAGCAGGAAAACAGGGATCAACAGGAGGGTCCCGATCGCCAGGGCAATAGTGAAGCCGATCTTGATGCCGGCCAGGATCAACCACATCACCACCGCGCTGTCCCATCTCTGCGCGAACACCTTCCAACCTTGCCGGAAAGCCAGCTTCGTGCCGGCGTTCTCCAGGGCAACCTGCCGCCAGATGAATTGGCGCAGCAAGCGCACAAAGATGCCGGGGATGATGGACAGGCTAACCATCAGGATCAAATCGATAACCAGGACGGTCACCCACGCCGCCAAACCTGTGCGGCTTTCGGCGATTGCATTGGCGATGATCTGCCAGATGCTGACGGCCATGAAGAGCCCGCCGATCCAGTACCACAGGTCCTGCATGAGAAAATTGATCCACCACATCCTGAAGGCCCGGCTGTTCCAGCCCAGTTTCCAACCCTTCCGGAAGCCCACTTTTTCACCGCTCTCTTCATAACCGTCCACCATGCGGATGGCCGCGGCTTCGGCGGGGTATCGGATCAGGGAATTGATGATGTAGAAGACCAGGGCGATGAGCAGTAGGCCCAGCCCGATCAAGACGAACGTGCCCACATGTTCTGAAGGTCTGGTTACCAGAGGCTCCACGTTCTGCTCGAACCATTGGTTCATCTCGGCCCCGCTCCGGTCGAGCCACTGGGCGAACCGCTGGAAATTCGGGTTGTTTCCCGGATCAAAACCGCGCCCGCTGTTATCGGCCGAATAACGGAAACTGGAACTATTCGCACCACTGCTGCCGCTGGCGAACAGCGCCAGCAATATGCCAAAGATCCACAGGACTTTGTAATTCCACAGGATGTGCCACGCACGTTTCAAAATCTTTCCAAAATCGATCATTGTATTGTTCCTTTCTGACTATATTTATTCTTGAACGAGAATAAATGCTTGAAAACTAGGAATGGGAAGGAGCCGGGGCGAGGGAGAGCACGGAGGCTTTGCGGCTGCGCTTCCACCACAGCCCCAGCCACAGCCAGTAGACCAGGGCGACCACGACCTGCACGAACAACTGGGTCACGATATCGGCGCCGAGTACGCTAAATCCATTCAGCCACGAGAGTACGTCCAGGCTGGCGCCCTGCAGTTGGTTGCCGAACAGGCCCAGGCTGGCCGAATACCACAGGCTCTGCTGCGACCCTGCCTGCAGCCAGGCAGTCGAATCTCCCGACAACCCCGCCAGGTTCGCCGTGGATACGAGCGAACTGGCCGTAAAGAACAGTTGGATGATTACCCATGCTCCCAGCATACCCACCGGCACCAGCCAGCCGAGGATCTCCAGCGGCTTGCGGCGTGAAGAGACGGTTGCCATGCGGCTGGCTTGCTTGCGGGCTACTTCCTGCGTGTTGAGCCGCAAGGCCAGGTTGGCGGCAAACCGATCCGTCGGTGTGAATTTCGAGGCGGGCAGGCTCTCCTGCAGCAAGGTCGAAAGGTGCTGCAGTTCTGCCAGTTCTTTGCGGCAGGCCTTGCATTTATCCAGGTGATCTTCCACCTGGCGCAAGCGCAGGCCGTGTAATTCTCCATCCAGGTAGGCGCCGAGCAGGTCAGAGACATGTTCGATCATTGGTCAATCTCCATTTGAAATAAAACGCCTCTAAGGATTTCCCGCAGGCGATTGCGGGCGTAATTTAGGCGGGACATGACCGTCCCGATGGGGATATCCAGTACCTTGGATATTTCCTGATAGGAAAGTTCTCCATATTCGCGCAGGACCAGCACGGAACGGGAGGCTTCCGGCAGGTCTTTCATCGCCTGCTGGATCATTGCCGTTCGTTCTTTCTCCATCAGGGCCGATTCGGGCCCGGCGTTCTGGTCGGTGATCATGCTGACTTGTTCCTCTTCGATCGATATTTCCGGTTTCTTCCGCAGCACATCCAAAGCAGCATTGATGGCGATTCGATATAACCAGCTCCGTATCGGTGCAGTCGGCTGGAAGGAGGGCAAATTTACCCACGCCCGGATGAAGGCTTCCTGGGTGGCGTCTTCCGCCAGGGCTGCGTCGCCGCACATTTGATAGACGACCCGCACCATCCCCTGGTAATGACGCCGTACCAGCTCTCCAAAGGCATTCCTGTCGCCTTGTTGGGCCAGCACAACCATCTCTTTTTCTGTTACCGCTTCAGCCAGGATCGTTGCCACCAGGTGCTTCCTTCTCTGCTTTGTTTTGTGTCTTCAAACTATATAACGAGGAACTTAACCATTTTATTCGATTATCCACCCAATTAAAAACACCTGAAGACTGAGTTTCAGGCTAAAGATCGGACATTTTGTACGCAATCGTCAAAAAGGGTCACTGCACGGTGTTCTGTCCGTGCAGTGACCCTTTTTGACGTTAATTCTCCCTTCCCCGCCGTCAAAATTGTATGGGAAAAGCGTCACACCTGGCTCGGGGTCTCGTCCCCAGATATGGGGAAAGGGTAGGGGACCTGTGCCCAGTTATGGGTATGGGGTCGGTTCCTTTCACCGATTTCGCAAATTGAACAAACCGATGAAAACCAGCCTTATCTGATACCATCAATAACATCAGATTGGAATATCCATACTAAAGTCTGAATATAAATGCTCATTCGGGCAGCCCTCCCGCCATGATAGAATTCCGCCGGAGGGCTCCGCATGAAAATAGAGATCAAGGCCAACGATCAATTAACGGACACCGAAAGCGCCGGGATTAAACGCCTGTCCGATGAAGCCTTTCCCCCCGACGGGACCAATACCTTTGGTCCGACGCCAACCATCACATACTGGTTTGGGAAGCCAACGAGATCGTCAGCCACGTCGAGATCGTCGACCGCATCGGCACGGCAGGCGGCGTCTCGGTCCACCTGGGCGGGATAGGCGGGGTCTCCACCCTGCTCGCCTGGCGCAAACACGGCCTGGCCGAAGCCGCCATGCTGGCCGCTCATGCCTATATGCGCGATCCCATGCAGGTCGACTTCGGCCTGCTCATCTGCGACGATGAAAAGGTCCACTATTATGCTAAATTAGGTTGGGAATTGGTCAGCGAAGAAATTTGGATCGACCAGCCGCAGGGCCGCATCTCCTTCAAAGCCCACACGATGGTCCTGCCCGTCTGGAAAACGAAATGGCCCGCCGGCGAGATAGATCTGCGCGGCAGGCCATGGTAATGTAGTTTTTATTGAAAGTTATTCGTTTATCTGCAAACTGATCGGCTGCTTGCGGATGTTGTAATTCCCGTTCATCGCCAGGATGCGCGCCACGTACTTCTCCGGCACGTCCACCAGCGTATGCTTGTCCTGGATAAAGATCTTCCCGATGGTGCTGCCGGGGATGTCGGCGTGGAAGGCGATCGTGCCGACCACATCGTTGGGGCGTATCCCCTGCACCCGGCCCATGTTCACGTTCAACCGGACCATACCGGGCTCGTGCGAAACCTTCTCCGTCTCGGAACTCCGCCGATAGTTGTTGCGTTTGAAATCACGTTCAGGTCGCTGCGGACGGGTGTCCAGCACTTCATTGACCTGCGCCACCGGGCGCTGTTTCTCATCGGCGCGGGCCAGCCGCAGGGCCGCCGCCGCGATCTCCAGCGGGTCGTTGCCTTCTTCCACCAGTTTTGCCACCAACTCGCGTTCGCGGCGATAGCGGGCGCGTCCCAGCCACATGCGCACGTTCTCCAGCAGTTCATTCTCACGGCGGGCCTTGATATCTTCCACCGTCGGCAGGGCCGTCTTGGTGATCGGCTGGCGGATGAGGCTTTCGATCTGCCGCAGCAGCCGCTTTTCCGACGGCGTGACCAGGCTGATGGCGATGCCGCTCTTGCCGGCGCGGCCGGTGCGGCCGATCCGGTGGATGTAAATTTCAGGGTCGTCCGGCAGGTCATAGTTGAAGACGTGCGAGATGTTATCGATATCCAGGCCGCGCGCAGCCACGTCCGTCGCCACCAGCACCTTGATCTGGTTTTGGCGGAAACGCAAGAGCGTGCGCTCGCGCGCCTCCTGGCTCAGGTCGCCGTTAAGCGACTCGGCCGGGTAGCCGCGGCGGGAAAGTTCATTGGACAGGTCCGCCGTTCCGGCGCGGGTGCGCACGAAGATGAGCGCGCTGGTGGGCGTTTCGACCTCGAAGAGCATCGTCAGGGCGTTCAACTTGTCGGTGAAGTGGACCAGGTGGTAGCGTTGGTCGATAGCCGCCACCGTTACGTGCTCGCGTTCGATCTGGACCGAGCGCGGCTTGCGCATGTACCGGTCCGCCAGGCGGCGGATGGGGTTCGGCAGGGTGGCAGAGAAGAGAGCCGTCTGGCGCTCCTCCGGCGTCTCGCCCAGGATGGATTGAATATCCTCGATGAAGCCCATCGAGAGCATCTCGTCGGCTTCGTCCAGCACCACCGTGGTGACATGGTTGAGGTTAAGCGAATTGCGCTCGATCAGGTCGAGCATGCGGCCCGGCGTGCCGATGACTACGTCCACGCCCCGGTTGAGGCGGCTGATCTGCGGGCCGTAAGGCTGTCCGCCATAGACTGCCAGCACGCGCACGTTCTGGTACTTGCCATACTGGTCGAATGCCTGCGCCACTTGTAGAGCCAGTTCGCGGGTAGGGCACAATACCATCGCCTGCACATGGCGGGAATCGGATTTCAGGTTGTTCAAAATGGGGAGGGCGAAGGCGGCCGTCTTACCGGTGCCGGTCTGGGCCTGGCCGATCACGTCTGTACCCGCCAGCATGAGCGGGATAACGGCAGCCTGGATGGGCGTGGGCTCCACGTAATCGAGCGCGCCGATGGCCTGCATCAACTCTGGACGCAGGTTAAGATCATTAAATTGTTCAGTCATCAAAATCCTTTACATTTGCGTCAGGCCCCAGGGCGCTGACTGGATGGAGGGAGGTTTTGATGGCTTCGCAAATATTCCTGTCACTCGGAGGCGCTCTTACGGGCGCCCCGACCCAACAAAAAAGCCCGAACCATTCGCCGGGCTATCATTTGAAGTCTCAAAACAATTTCCCTGATGCGTTCTGCTTTTCAGCAGCACGGCAGTATACCACAAATTTCAGTAAATCACGAATTTGATGTCATTGCGAGCCGTACTTTGGCGAAGCAATCTCCCGTTTTGCGGGGAAAAACCGATTATCTGGAGATTGCTTCGTTCGCTGGAGAACGCTCTCTCGCAATGACACCGCGCTTTTGGCTCAATGACTTTCAAATGCGACAGCCCTGATCCAAACCATTTGCCCCTCTATTACCCATTCCCTATATTCTATTCCCTGATCGAGAAGCCACGCCACCCATCTTTGGGGTAAAATCGGATTCTAAATTCTCGCCTAAGAAGTGTCTACCCATGCTGCCTCTGCGTACATTGGAACAATCCCTGCAAAAAATTCCCGCCTGCCTGCAGGATATCGTCTTTGAGTTGCGGAATATCATCGCCAGGCAAGCCCCCGGCGTCAGCGAGGTGGGGAACCGGCGCGGCTTCAATTACTATTACAAGGAACGCGGCGGACCCGTCAGCGCGGGAGTGTGCCTGCTCAGCCTCCATGATGACCATGTCCGCCTGTCCTTCATCCACGGGAGTTTCCTGCCGGACCCGCTCGGGCTGCTGCAGGGCGACGCCCTCTACAAGCGTTACCTCTGCCTGAGCGACTACGAGAATATTCCCTGGGATGCCATCAAGGACATGATCACCGCTTCTGCCCGCTTCGACCCTCACACCCTCGAGTTTCACTAACCTTCCGCCTGCTTTTCTCCCTTCTCTGCTCACAGTTCCCCTTCCCCCATGGACAACAAAACCCTCCACGTACTCGAATTCCCCAAGATCCTCAGCCGCCTGGCGGATTTCTGCGATTTCTCCGGCTCAGCCGATCTGGCCGCCAATCTGCTGCCCACGCCCGATTTCGAAGAGGCCGCCGCCCGCCTGGCAGAGACCACCGAAGCCCGCAAATTGCTCGTCACCTCCGACCTGACCATCGGCGGGGCGCACGACATCCGCGAGCAGGTGGAACTGGCCGCCCGCGGCGGTGTGCTCGACGCCAAGGAAATGCTGGACGTGCAATCCACCCTCATGTCCATGCGCGACCTGCGCCGGTTCTTCGACAAACACGCCGAGGCCTCGCCCCACCTGGCCGATATCGCCTACCGCCTGCCTGCCGCCACCGGCCTGATCGAGGCCATCTCGCGCTGCATCACCGACACCGGCGAAGTCGCCGACAGCGCCTCGCCCAAACTCTACGACCTGCGCCGCCAGGTCCGCGTGGCGCACGACCGCCTGATGACCCGCCTGCAGCGCTACCTGACCGACTCCACCACCGCCTCCAAGCTGCAGGATGCCGTCATCACCCAGCGCGACGGGCGCTACGTCATCCCCCTGCGGGCCGAGTTCAAGGGCCAGGTCAAGGCCATCGTCCATGACCAGTCCTCCACCGGCGCGACCCTGTTCGTCGAGCCGCTGGCAGTGGTGGAACTCAACAACGCCTACCGCGAGGCCCAGATCGCCGAGCGCGACGAGGTCCGCCGCATCCTGGCCGAACTTTCCGGCCAGGTGGGCCTGCTGGCTGGCGAGATCGTCCCCGGTGTGACCGCCCTGGCCGAACTGGACCTCGTCTTCGCCAAGGCCAAATATGCCGACGACCTGGGCGCCAGCGAGCCCATCCTGACAAAATTGGATCAAGCCCAAACGCCAATCCGCCGAGGCCGCCGACCCCGACCAGCCCACCGTCCAGTCTGATCCGGGCGCGCCACCCGCTGCTCGACCCGGCCACCGTGGTATCCATCACCATCGACCCGCTCCCCGGCACTTTCGCCCTGGTCATCACCGGCCCGAACACCGGCGGCAAGACGGTCACCCTCAAGACGGTCGGCCTGCTGGCGGTCATGGCCCAGAGCGGCCTGCACATCCCCGCCCAATCCGGCTCGGAACTGCCCTGCTTCCACGACATCTACGCCGACATCGGCGATGAGCAGTCCATCGAGCAATCCCTCTCCACCTTCTCGGGCCACATCACCAACATCGTCCACATCCTCAAGAAAGCCGACCGGCGCTCGCTGGTCATCCTGGACGAACTGGGCGCCGGCACCGACCCGCAGGAAGGGGCGGCCCTGGCGCGGGCCATCCTTTCGAGCCTGCTGGCGCAGGGCATCACCACCTTCGTCGCCACCCACTACCCCGAACTGAAGACCTTCGCCCACACCACCCCCGGCGTGGTCAATGCCTCGCTGGAGTTCAACGTCCAGACCCTGCGCCCCACCTACAAACTGACCATCGGCCTGCCGGGCCGTTCCAACGCCCTCGCCATCGCCCAGCGGCTGGGCCTGCCGCAGGAGATCATCGACGCCGCCAGGAGCGAGATCAACCCCGCCGACCTGCAAGCCGACAAGTTCATCGGCGACATCCACCGCCAGCGCAAGATCGCCTTCAAGGAAAGCGAAAAGGCCGAGAAGGCCCGCTCGGAAGCCCGCCGCCTGGAACGCCAGTTGGAGGAGCGGCTGGAAAAGATCGAGGAGGAGCGCCAGAAAGTGCTGGAGCAGGCCCGCGCCGAAGGCCAGTTGGAGATCGAGATCCTCAAGGCCCAGTTGAAGACCTTCAAGGATGAGTTGAAGAAGGCCCGCCAGCCGCTGGAGGCCGTCCAGGCCATCGAGGCGATGGAGGCCGAAGTGGAAGAGGTGGAGGAGAAAGCCGCCGCCCCGCTGAAGCGCAAGGCCAAACCCGTCACCGGCAAGGCGGGCGGACCGCTGGCAGTGGGCGACAAGGTCGTCCTGCGGCGGCTCGGCAGCGCCGGCACGATCATCTCCATCGACGACGACGAGGCCGAGATCCAGGCGGGGTCGCTGCGCATGCGCGTGCCGCTGGATGAATTGCGCCGCAAGACTGAAGAGCCGGTGGAAGAAGCCCCGGTCAAGCCGGTCGGGAAGAAACGGACTGCCGAGCCTCCGTCATCCTCAGGTTCGCAGCGCGGCTCCATCCACTCGCCCTCGCCCGGCATCGAACTGGACCTGCGCGGCCAGCGGGCCGAAGAGGCGCTGGACATGCTCGACACCTATCTCGAAAAGGCCTACATGAGCGGGCTGCCGTTCGTGCGCATCATCCACGGGAAGGGCACCGGCAAACTGCGCATGGAAGTGCGCTCCATGCTGAAGGGCCATCCCCACGTAATGACGTTCGAGGACGGGGGCGATAAAGAGGGCGGCAACGGCGTCACCGTGGCAACCCTCGCCGGAGGTTAATCATCAAGGCGACCCCTGATCAGCGGGTCGCCTTTTTTATTTTTAGAATTCCTGCCAGGTGCGGGCAAAGCGCAGGATGCGGTTGCGGATGTAAAAGACATCCGGGTCGGCCACCGGGCGCTGGACCTTGATCAACTCCATCGCCTCGTCGGGGTCGTAGCCCAGGGCGATCAGGATGGATGCGCCCATGGCGACGCCGCGGTGACGGCCCTTCTGGCAGTGGGCGTAGACCTTGCCGCCCTCCCGGATGGTCGCCAGGGCCGCCTGCACGCCCCGCACCAGGTAGCGGATGGGGATGACCAGCCCGGGCACGTCGAAGGTGGGCAGCCACAGGAAGTCCAGCGGAGGGGTGTGCCGGTCGTGAGCCGGGGGCCGCTCGAAGCGCATATTGATGACCAGGCGCACGCCCAGGTCGCGCAGGTAGTCGTAGTCGCGCAGGAGGGGCGTTTCGCCAATGAACAGTTCGTCGGTGATGGTTGAAAAATTCATGGGGGCAATATTACCACAATCTTCTCAGGGGGCAGAGACGGCCCGGCGGACGGAATCCAGCACTTGCAGGGCCGACAGGCGGTGAATGGCCGCCGCGGTGATGGTCAGGTAGAGGTCGCCCTGCAGGGGGACGTCGGGGCGGGTGTAGAGGCCGCGGTTGGGCAGGTCGTCCACCGCCGCCCAGAAATTCCAGAAGGGCAGGTCGTAATCCACCGCCACCTGGGCGTAGCCGGTGTTGACCCGGTCATCGTGTTCCCGGTCGTCGGCCTTGGAGGCGATGATGGGGACGACGCCTTTTTTGATCAACCTGTCCACGACCTTGCGCAGGTAGTCGCTGTTGCTGTTCTCGTAGTGGGTGCCGACGTGGATGATGACGAAGGAGGGGTTGTGCAGGCGCAGTTCGCAATCCATGGGGGATTCGTAGGCGGTGCAGGTGAACTTGTTCTGGTGCCAGACGGTCCACAGGAGGGCGCCGGTGGTGGTGCCGCCCTTGACGGTGGGGCTGAGACGGTTGAAGGAGCCGCTGAACCAATCGACGGTCTCTTGCAGTTCGGGGGAGAGGGCCTGCACGGCGGCGGGGTCGGTCTCGTAGACGCCCATGAACACATCCGGCTCGGACTGGCAGTCGCCGAAGATGGAGAAGGCGTGCGGGTCGTTGCCGAGGCCCTGGCCGATCTGGTAGATGAGGCGGGCCCGCTCGGTGATGATGGGCTGGACGGGCCAGTTCTTCCAGTCGGCGGGGTCGAGGTCGAGGCTGGCGGGCAGCGGGGAAGCCCCCGGCCTGGGGGCGGGACCGTCTGTGACCGTGGCGGTTGGCTCGAGGGTATTCTCCGGGGCGGGCGTTTCGGTGGGCTCGGCGGTGGAGGCGGGAGCGACCGTCTCGGTGACGGCCTGCGTGGGGCTGGAGGCGGGCTGCGGCGGCTGGGTGGGCGGGAAGGTAGCCAGGGTGGGCAGCGGCGCGCCGCCGGTGAAGACGGGCTGGCAGGCGACCAATACCACTAAAAAGATGAGCAGAACATGGCTGCGACGGAAGGTCATAAGGGCGATTCTACCGCGGGAAGCGAGGATTCCATGCCGAGGGCAATTTCCTAATCAACGATTTATGTTCAAAGACCTGACTCGAATATCACCCATCTCCATCCTCCATTCCCTATCCTCTATTCTCCATCCTCTTTCTGCCTGGCATTGAAGTAGCGGAAGATGAGCAGCACGCCGCCGATGAGGAATAGGCCCGAGACGGAGCCGCAGAAGACGGGCGAGGAGCCCATCACGATCACCGCACCGAAGCCGTAGAAGGAGAAGAGGCATAGACCCAGCCCTCCAACCAGGTTGGCCCACGGCTTTTTGCCCAGCCAGCCGATTCCGGCGGCGATGAGACAGGGGCTGCTGAGGGCCGAGAAGATGATCGGCCAGTTGGTGGAGGTCGTCCCAAGGAGCGCGCCCAGGAGGAAGATCAGGCTGCCCAGGCCGAACAGGATGGCCACGATGCCGCCGAGGGTGGACCCGCCGGAGGTCTTTTTGGCGGGGGTTGTGCCGGCGACGGGGACGGGCTGGCGGCCTTGGGACAGCCCGAGCAGGTCAAAGAGGTTGCCGACGAGAGTGTGGAAGATGGCGGCTTGAGAGTTCCCGTCACCGATGGAGCGCAGCAGGGTCATGGCCGCGCCCATTTGATCGGAATAAGCCTGGATGAGGATGGGAGTTATGAGGGTGGGCGCAAACGGACCTTTGCCGGTTTCCAGATGGATGGCCTC
Organism: uncultured Chloroflexia bacterium; assembly: GCA_963847105.1. Lineage (GTDB taxonomy): Bacteria > Chloroflexota > Anaerolineae > Anaerolineales > Villigracilaceae > UBA877. The sequence continues at coordinate 816,042 of CAWJYP010000004.1, forward strand.
CAGGCTGGCAGGGGGCAGGGGGACCAGGCTGGCGAGGTAGGAGGTCTGCATGAGGCGCAGTTGGGGGTCCTGGATGGCGTTATCGAGCTCGAGGGCCTGGTCGGGCAGACCGGCCCAGCCGAGGATGGTGGCGAAGAAGTTGGTCACGTTGGCGCGGGTTTTCGTTTCTTGCACGCTGGCGGTCTGTTTATTGTAGCCAAGCACTTCGATCATGGCGGGGAGGTTGTTTTGGGCGGCGTAATAGAGAGCCATGCGCTGACGGTACACGCCCGGGTCGGAGGCGGGGGCCAACTTCATGACCTGCTCAAGCGGTTCGTGGACGTGCTGGATGACAAATTCGCCCACCACATTGAAGGCGGTTTGCATGGAAGGGTCCTTGATATCCCGGGCAAATTGGCGGGCCTTTTCGGGATCGCCGCGCACAACCTGGGCCAGGCTCAACTGGCACAGGCAGGAGGCCTGGACGGAGGGGGTTTCGATGCAGAGGAAGGCGGCCCGGGCCAGGTCCGTGGAGGCGGGGTCGGAGGCGGCGTATCCGCCGGCTTTTTGGAGCAGGTGCATACGCATGGCCTCCTCGCCGACGGAGCGGGCCCACCCGGTGGCGGCGGCGAAGTCGCGGCTGCGGAGGGCCAGGCCGTAATTTCGCAGGGCGATGAGGTCGCGATATTTTTGGTCTTGGAGGTCTTGCTGGTGCATGACCGCCACGGTGGTCTGGATGATGGTATCGATGAGGGCGGTTTTGGCGGGGTCGAGGCCGTAGCCCCACAGGGCTTCGGCGATGTCTTTGCGTTCGGTGGCGGGCAGCGGGGTTGTCATGCGTGGGCCTCTTTGTAGATGGGATGTATGTATTTTAGTATAGTTTGAGGTTTGTGGGGACGTTTCACGTTTGAACGTTGGAACGTTGGAACGTGAAACATCGAAAGAGGGGAGGGTGGTATTCGATATTGAGGAACGAAAAAGGAACGAATAATCCTCTCTACAAAAAGGCTTAAAATCATTCGTTTGAGGAACGAATAATTTGAGGATAAATGTTTCACGGTCAAGCGTCGGAGGGCGGCAGGGGGAGCGAAAGAGAGAGGTGCGGCCCAGTGCAGGCAGGCGGCAGCCCAGGAGATGGGACCGCGGCGGATGGTGTGGCGAATCATTTCGGAGAGTTCGGACATGGGATTCCTTAGTCGTTTGAACGTTAGCACGTTGCACGTTAAAGAATGGAGAATGGTTAAATGCACACGCGGGAAAGCCGGTACAGCCTTCACACGTGTTAATATCATTGTAGAACAGATTTTCTAAATGTCAAGTCATCATTAATTAAGAGGAAGAAGGTGTTCCTAAAGTCAACCTCTCCTGTCATTAGTATACTAAAAGGCGAGCACGGCAGATCGATTGTCATTAGGTCGCTAGAGACCGTCTCGCAACAAGGATCGCCGTGCTCGAACAAATTATAGCCCGAACAGTTGAAAGGTCGCAAGAGGCCGAATTCACGCTAACGCGGGCACAAGGAGAACTCATGACAAGCACAGCGGGAATCTTTGTAGGGATCGATGTTTCCAAGGCCTGGCTAGACATCGCCGTCCATGAGCAGGAAGAATGCTGGCGAGCCAGGAATGATGACCAGGGTATTGAAGACTTGGTAGAGCCGGTTGAAACCATTGGCTCCTGAATTGATCCTGCTGGAAGCCACCGGTGGGTTTGAAATGCTCTTGGTGGCCCACCTGCAGCAAGCCGCCTTGCCCGTGGTGGTCACCAACCCCCGGCGGGCACGCTCCTTTGCTTCCTCCACCGGGCGGCTGGCCAAGACGGACAAGTTGGATGCCAAATTGCTGGCCCATTTTGCCGCCGCAGTCCGCCCACCAGTCAGACGGCTCCCCAGCGATGCTGAAGAGCAGCTCACCGGCTTGTTGACCCGTCGCAGGCAGCTTGTAGACATGCTGACGGTGGAAAAAAACCGCCTGGTCACGGTTCGTCCAGCTCTGAAGGGCGATATTGAAGACCACATTACCTGGCTGAAGGAGAAACTGACCAAGCTGGACGAGGATCCCTCGCCTGTCCCGCGGAGCGGGGAAGCAATCTCCTCGCCAAAGAAAGTCGCCCTCACCGCCTGCATGCGGAAGTTGATCGTCATCTTGAATGCCATGATGTGCCGAACAACCATGGAGAGTGCAAAGCGCCTAATTTCTCCTTTTGATGTAACATTGCGAGCGAAGCGAAGCAATCTCCTCGCCAAATAAGGAAATTACTTCGCCGCTGCGTTAGTCGTGAGGGAGATTGCTTCGGCGGAAGTACACCGCCTCGCAATGACAGTGGAGGCTATGATTCGAAATATTCTTTATACAAGTCTTTCCATTCCGGATTAAGGCTATTTACCAGATCTATCTTCTTTTGACGGGAACCGGCTTTGATCTGCTTTTCACGAAAAATGGCGACACTAACGTTTTCGCCAGATTCGTAGTAAACCAGTTTTGTGAGGCGATATTTTTTGGTAAATACTCCGCCTTTTCCGGTTTGGTGTTCAGTGACCCTGCGCTGCAAGTCATTAGTGACACCTGTGTATAAAACGGTGTTGTAGATATTCGTCATGATGTAGACGTAGTATTGTTTTGGAGGCATGGTTTAGGAGGGAGGTGAGAGGGGTAATTTATTTTACTGCGAATTTAGGTTTGGTGTTGCAGACAGGAGAGGAGATTGCTTCCCTTCGCTCGCAATGACGGGAGGGTTGGTGCTATAATTTTCCTATCCGGCCCACGCGGCGGGGTTGTTGCCTGAGTTTGAAGGGAGGTAAGATGATATTCGATTCTCCAAAAATGATCACCTTGCGCGAGAAATACCATAACACTCCAAATTATGGGGTGCCGGAAATTGTTAACCTCGATCGGATCGATGAGTATACGGGTGAACGTAGTCTATTGGAAAGTTTGTTGCTAGATGCAAATGAATCGAGGAGAAAAGATTGGTTAGGAAGACTTATAAATATCGAGGATGCGCAATTCTGGGGTGCATGGTTTGAAATTATGCTTTATGGAATGGCTTAAAGATAATTTTCATGTAGAAATAGAGCCGAAAATTGAAGGTAATTTCCCGGATTATTGTATAAACCTTAACGGTACGCAAATCGCAATATAAGCTCGCGCTTTTTTATTTACTCTTGAAGAGTGCTCTCAAGAAAATTCTATTAGCAGAATAATTTCATTGCTACAAGAGATAACGAAACCCTATTACATTAATTTCAGAATAAAAAGTGTTAATAATAATCTTAGGAATTAGTATTTATTAAGGATGTTGAAAATTGGTTAGATCAACCTACTGAGGAATTGTATACCTATAAAGACAATTTCGGAAATGAAATAGTAATGGTCTCGAAAAAACCGTCCAAGCTAATGAATGTAAGCATTTTAGGGATGTTGCCAGCAATTAGTGTTAATTCCGATGTGCTAAAAAATCCTTTGCGAGAAAAAGCCAAACAGCATAAGGGTTTACGAAAAGCGGGGATCCCATATATTATCGCTGTTTTCTTACAACCACCCTTTATATCTGCCGAAGAAGTTGTAAATGCTTGGATGGGGAAAACAAATGTAGTTTATGATGATGATAAAGTTGTCGAGGAGCGATTTGACAATTCAGGCATTCGTTTTTTCAAAAAGAAAATAGTTCATAAAAGCGTAACAGGAACATTAGTTTTTAAAGGTAGGACATGATATAGACAAGAAATCAAGTATCTTAAAGCCTGGTACGTGCAGAACCCCCACGCTGACATTGTAATTGATGCTAAATTATTTCCTGTGATTTCAAGATTTGTTATAGTTGGAAAATTTGAAATGAATTGGGAAAATTGAATTTGCAGCCATTCTGGATGGAGGTATTATGTCTACGCTTGAAGTTTTATTAGGCGCTCTGTTATCAATCATTATTACAATTATTATTGAAGTGCAGAGAAAACCTAAATTGCGTACAAGAATTTCTGAACCAGTTGATGCTAAGTATGTTGACCATCCTGCGCAATCTGCACGATTTTTGGGAATAATTGTAAACAATCGCCCGTTGCCCCCTATCTTTAGGTGGTTAGCAAGAAATACGGCACTCCAAACTCAAGCATTAATCACTTTTTTCCATTTGGATGGACAACCTGTATTTAGTAGTCCTATGGTTGGAAGATGGAGTGGTTCTCCTGAACCAGTATCACCAATCTCAATTGCTGGAAAAAATATATTGATTGAGCAAATTACTCTGGCATACGATATCACAACTACTTCACATAATAAGCTAGATATTTATCCTGGAACTGATGAGAAGTTGGATATAGTAGCACGGTTCGATCAGGATAATGAGTGTTATGGTTGGAATAATGAATCGTACTTCAGTCAACCAATGTGGCGCAACGAAAAGTGGAGGTTGGTGCCGGGAAGATATTTAATAAGGGTTGAAATCACATCAGCAGGTGAAAAAACAACAAATATTTTCCGGCTATGCAATGATGTATCCAAATCTGATTTCCGGATCGAACCTGCCCTAAAATCTGATTATGATTTATTCAAATAACCTTGGAAAAATCACTTAACATATGCATTTCCGGGTTGCCGGTACGGAGGCAGGACAACCCGGCGATTGGCGTTGCGGAAGTGGGAAATAGCGATATAATCTCCCGCTAATGAGCAGGGTTAGCATGTCCAGACCAGACGGCATTATCCGCACTACCACGACCACCCCCGTCCCCGCTTGAGCGGACGGTAGGCCGTACCTGCAATTTTGGAAGGCTTCCGAAGTCCGCTCGCTTCGGGAGTTTTTTTATATAAGGAGAGAGATGGATAGTTATCAGGGTGTACTGCATCGATATGGCAAGTTGATGGACCTGCCGGCGCACACGCAGCCGGTGACGCTGCTGGAAGGGAACACGCCGCTCATCCCCGCTTCACGGCTGGCGCAAGACCTGGGCGGCGGCTTCGACCTGTACGTCAAGTTCGAGGGGCTCAACCCGACCGGCTCGTTCAAGGACCGGGGCATGACCGCGGCCGTCAGCGAGGCGGCGGGACGGGGGGCCAAGGCGGTCATCTGCGCCTCCACCGGCAACACCGCCGCCTCGGCGGCGGCCTACGCCATCCGGGCCAACATGCGCTCGGTGGTGCTCATCCCGCAGGGCAAGGTGGCGGCGGGCAAGTTGGCGGGGGCGCTGGCCTACGGCGCGGAGGTGGTGCAGGTGGACGGCTCCTTCGACGACGCCCTGACGATGGTGGTGCAGTTGACCGATAAACATCCCATCTGCCTGGTCAACTCGCTCAACCCGTACCGGATCGAGGGCAGAAGAGCGCCGCCTTCGAGATCTGCGACGTGCTCGGCGCCGCCCCGGACTGGCTGTGCCTGCCGGTGGGCAACGCCGGCAACATCACCGCCTACTGGGCCGGGTTCCGCCAGTACGACGGGCTGAAGTCCACCGGTCTGCCGCAGGTGCTGGGGGTGCAGGCGGAGGGGTCGGCCCCGCTGGTGCTGGGTCACCCGGTGGACAACCCCGAGACCGTGGCGACGGCCATCCGCATCGGCCAACCGGCGCGGGGGGAGCAGGCCCTCGAGGCGGCGGAGCAGTCGGGCGGGCGCATCATCGCCGTCAGCGACGAGGAGATATTGTCGATGCAGAGTCGGCTGGCGCGGCTGGAGGGCATCTGGGTGGAACCGGCCTCGGCGGCGGGGCTGGCGGGGCTGGCGCACGAGATCGCCGCGGGGCGGTTCGAGGCGGGCGGCAAGCGCATCGTGGCCATCTGCACCGGTCACGGCCTGAAGGACCCGGAGATCATCACGAAGGGCATGTCCAAACCGCTGGTGGTGCGGCCCACGCTGGAGGCGCTGGAGGAGGCGATCCTGTCATGAAAAAGGTCATCGTAAGAGTCCCCGCCACCACGGCCAACCTGGGACCGGGCTTCGACGCGCTCGGGCTGGCGCTGGACCTGTGGAACGAGGCCGAGTTCAGCCTGGACCCGGCCGGGGCGGGGAAAAAGGTCCGCGTGACGGTCAGCGGGGAGGGAGCCGGGTCGCTGCCGGAGGACGAGTCCAATGCCATCGCCGGGGCGGCGCTGCAACTCTTCACCGCCATGCGGAAAAAACCCGCCGGGTTGAGCATCCACTGTCTCAACCGCATCCCCCTCACCTCCGGGCTGGGGTCCAGTTCGGCGGCGCTGCTGGCGGGAATGCTGGGGGCCAATACCCTGCTGGGCCACCCGTTCCGGCGGGAGGAGATCATGGCGCTGGCGACGCAGACTGAAGGCCACCCGGATAACGTGGTCCCGGCCATGCTGGGCGGGCTGGTGGCGTCGGCGATGAAGGACGGCGAGATCGTGGCGCGCAAGTTGATGGTCAGCCCCATGACCATCACGGTGGTGATGCCGGATTTCTACTTCCCCACCAAGGCCGCCCGCGAGATCCTGCCGGAATACGTGCTGCGGCAGGAGGCCATCTTCAACCTGTCGCGGGCGGTGCTGGTGATCAAGGCGCTCGAGACCGGCGACCTGCCCCTGCTGGGCGAGATCATGGAGGATTCGCTGCACCAACCCTACCGGCTGCCGCTCATCCCGGGGGCGAACGCGGCCATCGCCGCCGCGAAATCGGTGGGGGCCAGCGCGGTGGCGCTCTCCGGGGCGGGACCGAGCCTGATCGCATTTTCGGGGCAGCCGGCGGACGCGCGCATCGGCGAGGCGATGAAGCGGGCCTTCGAGCAGGCCGGGCTGACGGCGCGCATCTTCCCGCTGAATATCAGTCACAGCGGCGCCAGCGTGATCGAGGGATAGGTCGAGGCCAGCATGATCGAAGTACGAGCCGTCCAGAGCCGCCGCGAAAAGAACACCTTCCTGACCTTCCCGTGGCGCATCTATGGGGGCGATCCGCTGTGGGTTCCGCCGCTGCTGCCGGAGCGCAGGAAGGTCATCGACCCGCGGCAGGGCAAGTTCTTCCGGGAGGGCTACGCCGAACTCTTCATCGCCTGGGAGGGGCGCAGGCCGGTGGGGACCATCTCGTGCGGCGAGTACGTCCCGGCCCGGCAGACGCACGGCTTCGGCGAGTGCGAGATCGGCTTCTTCGAGTGCGTGCAGGACTATGCCGTGGCGGAGGCGCTCTTCCGGCGGGCGGAGGAGTGGGCCCGCCAGCACGACCTGGCCCGGCTGATCGGCACGTACAACCTGGACCGGGAGGAATCCGCGGGGTGCTGGTGGACGGTCGCGACCGGCCCCCGGCGGTCTACTGCGGGCACAACCCGGCCTACTACCCGGAGTTTTTCGAGCGATACGGCTTCACCAAGTCGGGGGAGGACGGGCTGGCCTACGCGGTGGACCTGGACCTGCAGCGGCCCGAGATCCAGCATTTGCTGCGGCTGGCGGAGAAGATCCGTCAGCGCAGGCCCGGCATGACGGTCCGCAGCGCCGACCTGGGCAACATGGACGCGGAGATCGACCGGATCACCGACATGCAGAACCGCGGCCTGGCGCACTTCCCCGGCTTCACCCCCTACACGCGGGCGGCCATCGAGGCGATGGTCCAGCCGATGCTGGAGGTGGTCGACCCCGACCTGGTCCTGTTCGCGGAGGTGGACGGTCAGACGGCGGGCTGGTTCCCGGCGGTGCCGAACATGAACGAGGTCCTCATCCACCTGAACGGGCTGCGCTACCCGTGGGACTATCTGCGGGCGCTCAAGTACCGCAATTACCGGCCCAAAAGCATCGCCATCAAGAGCGTGGCGGTGCCGCCGGAATACTGGGACTGCGGCGTGGGGGTGCTGCTGTTCGACGAGATGGCCCGGCGGGCGGCTGCCAAAGGCTACACCTGGGCCGACCTGTCGCTGACGGGCGAGGATAACCCGGATACGTTCCCGCTGGCGCACCGGATGGGCGCGAAGATCTATAAGAGGTATCGGTTTTTCGAGAAGGTGGTTTAATTTTGTAAACACGACCCTATGAAAGGCACATAGGGCAGGCAGAAGAACATTGTATAAAATTAGCCACCTAAATCTTTCAATTACTGTCACTGCGAGGGGCAGTTTTTCGCCCCGAAGCAGTCTCCTATGCGGCATGTAAACATGGTTTTCCTGAGATTGCTTCAGTCGCTTCCCCGCTTCGCGGGGCAAGCTACTCCTTAGCAATGACAATTCTTTTTGTCGGCAAACTTCATTGGTGATGAAGGACTGACATGCTTTCCAGTCTGTACGGACTACTCTCGGCGCTGAGTTGGGGCGCGGGCGATTTCACCGGCGGGATCGTCAGCCGGCGGATCGGCGCGACCCGGGCCTCTTTTTACGGCGAGGCGGGCGGGTTGATCTTCCTGCTGCCCATGCTGTGGATCACGGGCGAGGCCATGCCGGGCTGGTCGACCCTGGGCTGGAGCGCGGCGGCGGGGGTGGTGGGGTCGGCCGGGCTGCTGCTGCTCTTCCGGTCGCTGGCGGAGGGGAAGATGAGCATCGCCGCGCCCGTCTCGGCGTTGATGGCGGCGGTGCTGCCGGTCATCGCCAGTTCGCTGACGGAGGGTCTGCCGGGTCCGCTGAAATACGGCGGCTTCGCGCTGGCGCTGCTGGCGATCTGGCTGATCTCACGCGGCGACGAGCACCAGAAAGCCATCCACCTGCACCTGGCGGACCTGTGGATGCCGCTGGTTTCGGGGGTGCTGTTCGGCTTCTACTTCATCCTGATGAACAGGGGCAGCCAGGATTCGACCGTCTGGCCGATGCTGTCCGCCAGGGTCAGCGGGGCGGTCTTTCTACTTATTATCGTGCTGCTCAAGCGGGAGTTGACCTGGCCGGGCAAGCGCATCGCGCCGCTGGTGCTGCTCAACTCGGCCGGGGATATCGGCGGGAACACGTTCTTCATCCTGTCGGGGCAGGCCGGGCGGCTGGACGTGGCGTCGGTGCTGGGGTCGCTCTACCCGGGCATGACGGTGCTGCTGGCGGGGCTGCTGCTGCACGAGCGGCTGAACCGGGCGCAGTGGGCCGGGATCGTCTGCGCGCTGGCGGCGATTGGGATGGTGAGCGTTTAAGCGTTACACGTTGGAACGTTGGCACGTTAAGATACGTCGAAAGTCAAAAGTCGAAGGTCGGGGAGAGATTGGGATGGTGAACTTTTTGTTTTGCGCCTCGGGGTGGATGGTTGTAAAATAACTGCATAATCTCCGCGCTGACGGGGCATAATATATTCCATACTCATATATTATACATGAATGTGCATGATAGATACAATTTCACTCATAGAATCTATAGTTGGGCGGCAATTAGCTCAAGGAATACAATGAGAAAGCTTAATTTTCACCACATTTGCCATATTGATCATGCGATTTGATATGTGCTGCTAGTGTGCTTTTACGACGCTCTACCAGCTGAGCCCCACGTATACACACCAACCGGTACCGGTATGATGCACTTAAACCAGCCCAGTAGTTAGCCGACGATGAAATTCACCGAGAACTAAAATACTTGGAGGGTAAAAAACGTATACGACTTCAAGGTGCCTGTTAACAGCTAACAGGATAATGATACTGAGAAAATCCATGCCTGACATCGGTCGGACCGTCCCCAACCTGACCGAAAAGTACCGATACGCCTTCGCAACCTTAACGGATTTTAATCAGGATTACGAAGGTTTGGGAGCAACGATAGTCATGCGTGTCATCGCAGTACGGGATTGCCTGGATAGCTTTTACGCACCATATCTTGAAATATGATGCTGAAACGGGAAAAAACCATTCCTATAATATTCCCGCTTCTGAAAATAAATTTTTTGTAATTTTTGATATTCTCAATAGCCCAGATGGAGAAATATGGGCGCTGGTAGTTAGATCTGGACAAAACTATGTAACACTGGCTCACTACAGCCTAATCTCAGACAGTTTTGAAATCGTTTCTGATCGGGGGAGTGTGCTACGAAAGACCGAAACTATGCTTATCTTTTTTTGTAATTCTGAAACAATATATTGAATGGCCAGTCCGGATAGCGGCAGAATTGACTGCCTTTTACAAAGATTGATAAACAATCGCTTATACCCGAAGTCCGATTCTGTCGGTTAGTATTTTGCTTGACTACGAAATTGCCCGATACCGGCTGCCTGCAAAATTGCATAGTATTGAGCCATAACATTAGGGCATGGGATCACCATAGGACACGAAATCCAGATCGAGAAAAGTTGTGGCACTTATTTGATACAGCAAGAAAAGTGCCTATTAATTGAAGCATTGATTTACAAAACGGGGATCTTGAGAATTATGGACATACTTGTCTAGCATATCGGATGATCCTCAGCTGGAGGTTAATGGAAGATGATTACCGTCCAATCGTTATAAAAATCTATGTAGATGCTCTGGGGATGGATGGATTATCTCTCCAGGCTGACCTTCAATGAAATCATGCGTGGATTGACACTCCTGCGAACAAGATTTACCTGTCCGTAAAAAAACTGAATAAGTGCAATTGCGCCTGTACAAGAGTGCAGGAATTATATACAATTATGAGTGCGATATCATGGGAATGAGCCTAAAATTTCATGATTGGAAAATTGGATAAATCGAGGAAAAATTATTTTCGGTATATTAGTCGAGACATTTCTAAACCGAAGTATACCGGGAAAACCTCGTAATATTCCAGATAAATATGAATGTAAATATTTACTGGCCGTGGCGGACATGAAAATGAACTAGATACGGTATATCGTAGTGTGAAGTCATTCTGGGAGTGGATAGAAAAAACTTTTGAAATTTACCTCGAGAGTTGAAACATTACAACTGGGGAAAAACAATTATCATATGTACAGAACCCAAAAAAGGCTTAACACCGGCACTCCCGCAATAAATACGTGAGACTGGCACCGGCTCCGCACCCTGCGGATGTGCTCCGCGACCGCTCCGCGCAGAGTGTATGCTAGATAAGTTTCACTCATAGAATCCTAGATAGGCGGCCCAAAACAGGTTTTATCGAGGATTAAGAACTCTTGAAAACATGCCCTAATTGTCACGAAATTATCGGATCACAAATAGAGACTTGTCCCTTTTGCAATCAAGCTATTGGAAACCACAGTGAAGATGCCAGGATTGCACAAGATCTTTCTTCTCCCAATCCACAAACCACCGTCTTGAGGCAAAATGAAACTATACTCTGGACCGGCATCCCAAACCCAGGAATTAGGTTCCATATCCAAGGGATCATTTCTTTAGTTTTTTATGCCACCATTGCAATAATAGCGTTTACCTTACGCACTACGAGCGATGCCGCCTCTTGTTTCTCCGTAAATGCGGTTTTGCTCACCCTCTTTTATACAGGATATCTTTTCTTTGTCGATCCTATCAGACGACAAAAAACTAGCTATGAGGTGACAAACCAGCGGATCATAATCAAATCTAGTTTTATATCACTAAGCGCTCGGCAAGTAGAATTGAATTCCATAAGGAATATCAGCCGTACAATCTATAAGGACGGAACAGGGACAATTATCTTTGATAAAGAATCGTGGCTAAGAGGATCATCTTTTCCCCCATATCGGTTATCACCTGTTTTCGAATTTATCGTCGAGCCCAATATGGTGTATGACATTATCGAGAAAGCTCGTGCATTCTCAAAGCAACTAGAGTAATCAGCGCCGCCTAACACCGGCACCTCCGCAATAACAGGAGGCTGGCAGAGGCTTCAGCGGCTCCGCACCCTGCGGATGTGCTTCGCGACCGCTCCGCGCAGAGTATATGATAGATAAGGTTCTCTCATAGAATCATAGTTAGGCGCTAAAAGAAAAAAGGCATATTTTATGATTTCTACCATTATTTTTGATCTTGACGGGCTGCTTTCAGATACCGAAACGTTGCATTTGAAAGCCTATCAATCTGTTCTTAAAAAATATGGTATTTCATTAGGGGAAATAGAGTATCAAAATCATTGGATTCGGGATGGCTTAGGAATTAAAGATTATGTGCATATCAATAATCTTCAATATAGTGCTGATAAATTGAGGGAAGAAAAGGCAATTATCTATCAACATTTGTTAGATTGTGAATTGAATGAAATGCCGGGAGCTAAAATATTATTGGAAAAATTGTTTAAAAGAAAAAGGCTTGCGCTCGCTTCTTCTTCATACAAAACGGATGTGCTTAAGGTATTAAATAATTTGCAGATTATCCATTATTTTGAAGTCATTGCCACTGGAAGTGATGTAAAGAATTCAAAGCCTAAGCCTGATATTCTTATATATGCGGCAAATTTAATGAATGTGAATAATAGTGAATGTATTGTTATAGATGATGCAGAAAAGGGCATTATTGCAGCACATGCTGCGGGGATGAGAAGTATTGCTATTCCAAATAAATTTACGCAAAACAACAATTTTCAGCTTGCAACTTATATAATTGATTCATTATCTGAAGTAGAAAAGATATTGGATGTACTTTAGAATTCCACATCAAATGCAATTAAAGAGCGCCTGACACCGGCTGCTCGTAAAAACGCGGAGCAGCATTGGATAAGGCTCCTGCCTCGCTGTTGAGCCAAACCGTTGGGCGGCTTTTGACCGCGGTAAAAATACCTGTGCAAAGGAAGTACAACCAAAGAATGAACAGAGCAACCAGAGTAGCAACCTCAACTATCGGAATCTACGCGGGCCTTCTTGGCGCATTACATGGTTGCTTTGAACTAATGCAGGGCAATATTGCGCCAGGCGGAATCGGGATACATGCTATTGGAACTCCTTGCCAGGCAGATGCAGTATGGCATGCATGCCTGCCTGCAATGACAGTCGTTCCCAACCTCGTCATAACTGGAGCACTTGCCATCATTGTCTCCCTGATTGCCTTAGTGTGGGCAGCCAAATTTATTCATGCGAAGAATGGTGGTTTGATCCTCGTTCTGTTGTCCATCCTTATGCTCCTTGTTGGAGCAGGTTTCATACCTCCTTACGCGGGCATCCTTGCGGGTATTGTCGGAGGCAGGATAAATAAGCCATTGCCCATTCAGCGAATATTCCGTTTCGGTAGAATCTGGAACTTTCTGGCAAAATTGTGGCCATGGACACTGATTGCCTTTGTAGGATGGTCTATTGGCGGATGGATTCTCGGATACTATTTCAATCAGATCATGATGAATCTGAGCTTCATTCTTTTCTTTTTCTGTAATCTCGGGTTGCCTTTGTTAACTGTCTTCAGCGGACTTGCGCGCGATATCATCAATCGTGACCACGCCGTAGCTGCATAAGGTGAGTATCATTCGTACCCATTTCTGGGCACTTTGGCGCAGGCAGGGCAGGCAGTGGTCAGCCGTGCTGGCGGCGATCGTTTTATGATGGTGGAGGAATGTGGAAACTGAGTAAATCCCATGCTCATATATTATGCTTATTGTGCATGATATATAATTTTCACCCATAGCATCATGGTTGACGCAATTGCCAAGTCGATATTCTCTGCGAAAAATCGGGTATGATAATTGGTGGTTCAAAAAGTAAATTTTTTGAATACTTGCGATTTTAAAGGAGAATCATAATGAGTTTCCAAGAAACATCAGATAGCTTTCAGAGTGAAGTTGAAAGGCGGATAGCCACGTTAAAAACTATAGGCTCATCTGAACCAGGAACGGGGAGACTGAGTGAATGGTATGGTTTTTTTGTGTCAAAGCAGGGAGATGGTGTCAAATACATGGGCACCAAGATTCCCGCAGGAGAGTGGCTGTACTTCTCCTTCCATTTTGAGACATTACCAGATCAGCGGATCATATTCTCAGATGCTTCCTGTTTTTGGTTGAATATACCGACACCTTTCTTTCAAAAAGGGGGGTGTTACTACCCCATGCCTCCGGAGATCAAAGCGTTTATCGTTCGAGATGGGGACTATACCGAATGGAAAGATGCTTTCAAAGCCATAGAGGATCATTTTCCAAAAGATAATGATCTGAAAAATATGTGGGCTTGGAGAACAGATCGAGTTAAGCGATTCATGTTAGGTGAATATCCGGATTGGGTCTCCAATAGTTAGCAAGTAAGGTGCTAACATAGCGTACAACCTGCCCCCAAAAAAGAGCATCGGGGGAGGCCCGAAAAGAACTAGGGCAGGCAGCGGCGAGGACGCTTCCCACCAGGTACGCCCAACTACAGGGACACAGGTAATACGGGGAATTGGATATTTATAATTCCATACTCATCCATTATGCTTAAAATGGATGAGATATAAATATCCAGCGGCTCATCCCCGGAGGTATAAAATGACAGAACTTAAGACGAAAGTCAATGAGGCCAGTGTCACGAAATTTCTCGAGAGCATCCCCGACGAGGCAGTACGGACAGATTCGTCCGCAATTGTCGAGATGCTGCGAGCGGCGACCAAAATCGAACCCAAAATGTGGGGGGATAGTGTCGTCGGTTTCGGCGAATACCATTATGTAGGCGCGAGCGGCCGCGAAGGCGATTGGTACGTGGCGGGTATGTCGCCGCGCAAACAAAACCTGACCCTGTACATGCACGGCGGGTGGGACTACCATGCCGATCTGCTGGCGAAGTTGGGCAAGCACTCGCTCGGCAAGGGCTGCATGTACATCAAGCGGTTAAGCGATGTGAATATGGCGGTCTTGAAGGAGTTGATCGCTGTAGCGCTTAAGCGGGCGAAAGAGCTGGTGCAAGCGGATGCAATGAAACAAGCCCAGCAGACGAAGCGGTAAGGGCGAAGGAACGTTGGGGGAATTAGCGATAGGGGTCTTTTTGTTTTGCGCGCCCGGGTGGATTGGTTGTAGAATAACAGCATAATATTCTTGTCAAAAGGACTACATACCCATGAACTTATCCCAATGGTTCCATGACCAACTTCAAGCCAGCGCCGACGGTTTCGTGTGGGGCGCGCAGCAGGTACCCGCTGCGCGGCGAAACGTCCCACCACCCGAGGCTCTGGGTGAATGGACTGCCGCACGTCACATTTTCCACATGGTATTCTACGAGCAAAATATTGCATTACCATCCATGTACCAGTGGCTTGGTAAGCCACTCCCGTTGGAAGGCGAAGCAGAGGATATTGCGTGGGGTGAAGGAAGCGATAATATTGAAAGCCTGCTTGCCGATTTCAAGAAAGTGCGAGATGAACAAATTCAGTTGCTGGCAAGGTTTGATGACCTGGCCTGGAATTCGACTCGTGAAACTATCTGGGGATCAGTTACATTGCGTTGGGTTGTAAGTAAAACTTATCAGCATACGGCTGAACACACAGGTGATATTCTGCGGATCGCCTTATTCTGGGATTCGTGGCTGTGATGACGGCGGGGAGGCTTCCCGCCGAGTACGCTCAAGTGACCTTTCACCATTAATTTGGAGATTAACCTATGAACCTGTCAGAATTATCACGAACGGCAATTTTGGTTTTGACCTGTCGCGCCGTGAAATCGGAGCAGAATAATGCCGTTTTCAACGACCCAATGGCAGTCCTTTGTTTGGAAAGGGTACTGTCTATTGTCGTCAGAGGAAGAAAAGAAACGCATTCTCCGGTGGAAGAGCATGTATGCCGGCATACAATCAAGGGCCAGAAAAGCCCGCGCCAGGACTGCAAGGAGTTTCGACAATATCGCTAATCGGTTTATTTCAGATCATCCGGGATGTACTGTGATCAACCTTGCATGCGGTCTGGATACAAGGTTCTGGCGGATTGAACATGAAAAGTGCAACTATATCGAGCTTGATCTACCGGAAATGATCGAGGTAAAAAGAGAGATACTAAAAGATCATCTCGACTATGAACTCATTGGTTGTTCAGTATTGGATACTTCATGGATCGATCAGGTAACTTCAAATGGAAACAGCAATTTCCTTCTGCTGGCGGAGGGTTTGATTTATTACTTGCCCAGGCAAGAGGCGAGCGGACTTTTACAAGCAATAGCCAAAGGTTTACTCGCTCGCAGCTTGTCTTTGATATGGCCCCTGAAAAATACTCAAAGGGATTATGGAAAAGGCTTATGCAGCCTGGAATCCAAAGCCTGGGATATCGATGTTTCATTCGTTTTCGGCTTCAACCATCCACGCGACATTAAATCGTATGGAAATGGTTTCAAAGTGGTCGACGTTGTAAAAGGATCCGTGGGGTCGATAATCACCGCTTCCATCAACGCCGCCTGACACCGGGATATAATTCAAAGGGTATTTATGGCAACGAAACAAAATTTTGATTGGGATAAAGCAAAGCAACGACTTCTTACAATAATAAATAGTGATCTGCTGGAAGAAGCCAGGAAAAAGAAAATTGAATTATTCCTGAAAACTTTACCTTTTGGGATCAACCTGAACAATTTCGGATTTACTTACGATCCTTGCGGGTATCCTTATTATGCTACTCATAAGAAGAACCAATCTGATTGGTTTAAGCTTCGCGAAATATTAGATCAGAGATTTGATCCTGATACTTTCGAGACTGATTATCTTTGCCCCTGTTGCAAGAGGCTGGTATAGAGTTTTTTTGGATGAATAGATTGATTAGTTTCACTCATCAAATCAACGTTGAGCGGCATCCCACTTACACATTCAGTCAACTCATAAAAAGGAGAGAGATCATGAAACGCGTTTTAGGTCGGTCGGGGATCGAGGTCAGTGCTTTGGGGATGGGGTGTTGGGCCATCGGCGGCCCGTGGACTCTGACCGGCGAGCAGGCCGGCTGGGGCACGGTGGACGACGCCGAATCGATGCGAGGCCTCCAGCGGGCGATCGAGCTGGGGGTCAATTTCTTCGATACGGCGGCCAACTATGGCTGCGGTCACAGCGAACGGCTGCTGGGACAGGTCATCAAAGGTCGCCGCGACCAGGTTGTCGTCGCCAGCAAGTTCGGCTACCGCGTCAACGAGGCCACCCGGGAAGTGACGCTCTACGGAAAATTAGACAGCGACAGCGATGTTGCCGGCCATCTGCAGGCCGATGTTGAGGCCAGCCTCAAGCGCCTCGACACCGACTATATCGACGTGTATCTGTTGCATGTGTGGGGGCTGTCCATCGAGAGGGCGCTGGAAACCCATGCGGGTCTCGAAAAACTGGTTGCGGCAGGCAAGATCCGCACGTATGGCTGGAGCACCGACCGCACCGATGCCATCCGGGCCTTTTCGACTTCGCCCCATTGCGGCGTGGTGGAGCAGCAATTAAGCGTCCTCGACGGCAACCCGGAACTACTGGCCCTGTGCGAGGACTGGAACCTTGCCAGTATCAATCGAGGCCCGTTGGGCATGGGCTTGTTGACGGGTAAATTTGCCGCAGATTCCGGTTTTGCCAAAGATGATGTGCGCGCGGTTGCCAGTTGGCACTCTGGCTTCAAAGACGGCAAGCCCACCCAGGCATGGCTGACGGCGCTGGACTCCATTCGCGAAGTCCTGAGCAGCAACGGCCGGACCCTGGCGCAGGGCGCGCTGGCGTGGATCTGGGCGCGCAGTGAGAAAGCCATCCCCCTGCCGGGCTTCCGGACCGTCAAGCAAGTGGAAGAGAACTGCCAGGCGATGGAATTTGGCCCGTTGACGCCCGCGCAGATGACCGAGATCGATAGGATTTTGGGACGCGGGTAATACGAGCAGCCCGGTCGTGGAAAACCGTCAAAAAACAATGTCATTGCGAGCCGTTCTTTGGCGAAGCAATCTCCCGCGAAACTAGCGTAACCAACCTTTGGGAGATTGTTTCGTTCACAATAAAACTGCTAACTCGTAAAAACATGGTTAATTTTCGGATAGGTTCTAAGAAACGTCCCGCAGGGTTGAGAGGATTTCAATAACCCTGCGGGACGATCGCGCAAACGGGGAAACGTTACCCGCGTATCATTCTGCCAGGTCCCACATCCGCACCGTCCCATCGCGGGAGGCGGAGAAGAGGCTTTTGCCGTCGGCGCGAGAAGACCACCTTCGTGATGGTCAATATGTGCCCGAGGAAGAGGTGGGTCTCCAGCATCGTGGTGGTGTCCCACACCCGCACGGTGTTGTCGACCGCCCCGACGGCGAATAACTTCCCATCGGGGGAGAAGGCCATGGCGCTGGCCCCTTGCGGGATGGGCGAACCCGCCGGTGAGAAGGGTCCCAGTTGGCGCAGCGGCTCGCCCGAGGCCAGGTCCCAAAAGGTCACAACGCCGAGGGTGTCACGCGTCGCCAGCAGGCGGCCATCCGGGGAGATGAGCACTTCTATCCGCACCCCAGCCGGTCGGCTGATCGCTCTGGACGGTGGCCATCTTGCGGATGACCTGTTTGGCGGCGATGTCCCACAAAATGACGGCCGGGTTTTCCTCGGTGATACCCATGACCAGCACCTTCCCGTCCGGGCTGACGGCGATATCCTCGACGCGCACCCGCAGGCCGGAGGTGATCTGTTCATAGATGGGACCGATCTTGGTGGCGGTGGCCGCCTCCCACTGGATGATTTCATCCAGGCCGGTGGCTTCGCTGATGAGCAAGGTGGTGACGGTCTGACCGTCGGGGGAATAGTCCGCTAATCCGCCCTTCAGGAGGACGTGGAACTTTCCTGTGAGGGGGTCGGCCAGTTTCGTATCGGGAAAGAAATCCCCCAATGAAAACGAAATGAACTTCCCGTCCGGCGACATGGTCAGGTCGCCCTGGTAATTCTTGGGCAGATCCCAGCCGCCGCGTTCCTGCCACTGGCGCGGGTCCCACAGGCGCACCCTGCCGTTGGGGCTGCCCTTCAAGGCGATCGCCAGCAGGTCGCCCTGCGGAGAAACGGCCAGGTCGGCCACTTCGCTGCCGTCGTTGTAGATCACCGCGGGGGTATCGGTGTGGGAGTAGAGCCACTGCTCCACCGTGCCGATGGGGAGGCTGCCGTAAGCATGGTCAATGGCTTTCTTGACATCCGGCGGCTCGCCCCCCGAATTGGTTTCGCCGAAGATGACCTTGCCGTCGACAATTGCACCACCCGTACTTCCTCGGTGAGTTTGTAGCCGTTCTTGCCGTCGGTGTAAGAGAACCGGTAGGCGCGGCTCACGCGGATGCAGACCAGTGTGCGCGCTTCCGCCGGATAGATGGTTTGCAAATGGGGGAACCAGGGGTGGTTCAGCCAACCCTTATTCTCGTAGGTGGTATTCTTCAGCGCCAGCAGGGGCAGTTCGAGCGGCCCTTCCTGTACCGCCGCGCCGAAAGCCCGGTCGCACTTGGAGGTAATTGCGCCCGTCAGCGGTTCGGGCGTGTCGGTGAAGACCGGGGCGAGCGTGGGCGGATAGGTGGGCCAGGCCGTCCACGTGGGCGAGGGCGAGGCGGTGAAGGTTGCCGCCGGCGTGGGCGTACGGGTGCGGGTGGGGACCTGCGTGGGCGTGGGGGTGGCCCCGAGCGAACCGATCCCGCAGGCCTGCGTGATCAATGCCATCAGGATGAGTGAATAAATAGGATCGATGTGCGGCGATGGTTACTCATAAGGGGGCTCCTGCTGGCGGGGGATGGGGTGTGGTGATGATAAGAATGTTAACACGTTAAACGTTGGAACGTTGCACGGTTAAGAACGTCAAAAGTCGAATGTCGAAGGTCGGGGGATTTTCAGGCGCTGCCGGATTTGAGGCGGTCGAGCAGGTTCATGTAGTCGGCTTGCTGGGGGGTGTTCATGGCGATGATGGCTTCGATGGCCTGGATGGCGCCGTCACGGTCACCCGCAGTGAGGAGAGCCTCGCCCAGTGCATCCAGTTGGGCCACCGCGTCGGCGGGCCGGTTGGCGCGGCGGTATTCTTCCGCCAGGGCGCGCTTCAATATCGCCTGCGTGGGCGTTTCTTTGAGCAGCTCCTCCAGGAGAGGAATGGACTTCATGCCTCTTGCCAACCGCCTCCAGGTGCGCCAGGAAACTCTCCAGTTCGTTGACGGCCTGGGCGGGCTGGTTCAGGCGCAGGTTGAGTTCGATCAGGTTGCGGCGGGTGGCCTTATCATCGGGTTCGAGCGTGCGCAGTTGCTCGAAGACGCGCACAGCCTGCCGCCAGTCCAGGTGCTGCATATCGATATCGGCCATGCGCTGGAGCAGTTTGACGCTCCAGGCCCGGTTGCCGCCGCCCTGCTGGGCCAGCCGCAGCGCGGTGGTGTAGGTCTTGCGGGCCATGTCCAACTCGGCCAGGCGATAGTAGATGTCGGCCAGGTCCAGGTATTCGCCGATGGCTTCATCCACGCGGCCGTAGGCAGCCAGTTGTTCGATCAGGCGGGAGCGGGCAGCCATGTCCATCGGCGCCACCTGGACGATGCGGCGGAGCAGGCTGACCGCCTGGGTGGCTTCGCCGCGGACGCTGTAAGCCTGCGCCACGACGGTGTACTTGGCGATGGCGTCGCTTGTGCGGCCATCCTGGATAAGCATATCCCCGACCAGGGCGTGCATCGGCAGGTAGGTGGGGGCGAATTTGAAGGATTCGTAGGCTTCGTCGATGGCCGAGCGCAGCAGACCCTGGCGCGCCAGTTGGCGGACCCGGGCGACCGCTTCGATGACCTGACCGCTCTGCGCCTGGGTCATCATTTCGGCCAGGGGCGTGGGCGGCGCGCCTTCCACCGATTTGGGCAGTTGTTCGCGGGCCTGCAGCATGGTTTCGCGCCAGTTGGGCTTCACCAGCAGCGACTTGATGTTATCGCACAACGGCTCCAGTTTGGCGGGGTCGGTCTCGTTGGCCTGCGCCTCGATGATGGGCTCATATAACTGGCCGATCTCGAGGGCATGCACCGGGTCGATGACCAGCAAATCGGCGATCTTGAGGGCTTCCAGGTAGTCCACTGCCGCGGTGGTCAAATGGCCGGCCTGCCGCTCCAGTTGAGCCTTGAGCAGGCGGGAGGCGAAGGCGTAATCCTCGTGTTTGACGGCTGTTTGCAGGTGGGGCAGGGCCTGTTCGGGCTTATCCCCGCGGGAACGCAGGTAGCCCAACTCGTAAAACAAGGCCGGGTCGGCCAGTCCGCTATCGAGGGCTTTCTCCAGTTCATCGGCGGCCTGGACGTCCAGGTTCTTCGACTGGGCGTCGATGGCCTGACCGATGTGCAGCAAGCCCATGTTGCGGTCGGCCTGCTTGTTCTCACCCGAGCCGCCGCCCAGCACCAGGGCCTGCATGCCTCGGCGGGGAGCGGCCATGGTCGTGCCTGCCTCTTCGGACAGGTCGAACAGGATCACCGCCAGCCGCCCGATGGCTCTCTTGTGGGCGTCGGCGATGGGGTCG
The DNA here is from genome assembly GCA_963847105.1 of uncultured Chloroflexia bacterium. Lineage (GTDB taxonomy): Bacteria > Chloroflexota > Anaerolineae > Anaerolineales > Villigracilaceae > UBA877. Next base: position 837,133 of record CAWJYP010000004.1, read on the forward strand.
AGGTCTGACACGGCTGATTTTGCCAGGGCGGGCGTCTTGACCTGGGCCATCCGCAGCGCGCCGGTCCCGCCTTGCGAGCGCATCGGCCGCGGCAATAACTGCCCGCTTTTGAGCATGGCATCGGCCTTGCGGACTTCCTGACTGTTGGGCAGGAGCCGGCCTGCCCGCCCGATCATCTCGGCGGCCTTGGCGGCATTGCCGGAGCGTTGGAGGAAACCGGCCACCACCAGGTATTCCGTCACGGCCTGCTGGGCGTGACCCAGCCGTTCGTGGACCATGGCCAGGTAGGAGCGGGCGGTCACGTGCTCGGGGTCGATCTGGGTCACGCGCATCCAGTTTTGGAGGGCTTTTTCGGATTCCTGGTTCTTGACGTAGAGTTCGGCCGCCATCATGAACGTTTTCACGGCCTCGGGATTCATCCCGAGCCGCTCGGAGAGCTGGGCTACTTTTTCCAGGGGCACCGGATCGGTGGGGGCGGCCTGCGCGGCCTGCTGGTACACTTTAAGGGCTTCGTCGTAATCCTGTAACTCAAAAAGAGCCAGGCCAAGGCTTGAAAGCGCTTTGGGGTGGCTGGGAATTTCTTCGAGGGCCTGGCGGTAGGCTCCAGCCGCCCGTTCCCATTGCTGGTCCCAGGCAGCCGAATGGCCCTCGCTCATTGATTTTTGAAATGCTTCTTCACGTCCGGGCATATGCGTTAGTGGCGTTCTTTCATTAATGGCAGGCAGTGCAAGTCGATCTGGGTCAAGGCACCGGTTTGAGTTCTTCCCAGTTATGGCCCCAGCGTGCGTCCGAAGTCAGCGGGATGCTCAACGGCAGGGCGTTTTCCATCACCTGCCGGGCCAGGCGGACCGTGGCGTCCATTTCGGATTCGGGGCATTCGAGCACAAGTTCATCGTGAACCTGCAAAATCATTTTACCCTTTAATCCGGCCTGCACCAGCGCCGTGGGTATCCTGATCATGGCTAATTTCATTATATCAGCAGCCGAGCCCTGGATGGGCGCGTTGATGGCCTCGCGTTCTTCGCGGCTCTTGAGGGCCGGGTTCGTCCCGCTCTTGAGGTTGGGGAAGTAGCGGCGGCGGCCCAGCATCGTCTCCACGAAGCCGTTGCGGGCGGCGTCCTTGCGGATGCCGTCCAGGTATTTCTTGACGCCGGGGAACTGCTTGTAATACGCCTGGACGAAATCCTGCGATTCCGCCAGGGTGAGGTCGGTGGAGCGGGTCAGGCCGAAGGCAGACATGCCGTAGACCAGCCCGAAATTGATGGCCTTGGCGTGGCGGCGCTGCTCGGAGGTGACGGAGGCGAGGGGGACATTGTAGATGGCGGCGGCAGTGGTGGCGTGGATGTCCTGCCCGGCGCGGAAGGCGTTCAACATGGCCTCGTCGTTGGCCATGTGGGCCACCACCCGCAATTCGACCTGCGAATAGTCCAGTGAAATGAGGACGGTACCTTTGGAGGCCACGAAGCCGCGTCGGACGCGCCGGCCCAGGTCGGTGCGGATGGGGATGTTCTGCAGGTTGGGTTCGGAGGAGGAGATGCGCCCGGTCACCGCGCCGGTCTGGCTGTAGGAGGTGTGGACGCGCCCGTCTTCGGGGTGAGCCTGCGCCGGCAGGGCGTCCACATAGGTGGATTTGAGTTTGGCCAGTTCGCGGTATTCGAGGATCTTGTCCACCATGGGATGCTGCCCCACCATGGCGTCCAGCACGCCCGCGGCGGTGGAATAGTGGCCCGAGGCGGTCTTGCGGCCCCGGTCCGGCGGGATGAGGTGGAGCGTGTCGAAGAGGACGGAGGACAATTGCTGGGTGGAGTTGATGTTGAAGGTGCGGCCCACGCCTTCATATATCTCGGTTTCGAGGGCGCGCAGGCGCTCGTTCAATTCCACCGCGAAGGCGGCGAAGAATTTCTTGTCGATGCCGATACCGGCGATCTCCATATCCGCCAGCACGCTGATGAGCGGCATTTCGACGTCGAGGAAGAGGTCCCTCAATTTGGGGACGTTCTTCAACTCGGTCTCAAGGATGGGCATCAGCCGCAGGGTCGTCTCGGCGTCGGCGGCGGCGTAGGGAGCGGCGTCGGCAATGGCGACCTGGTCCATGGAGACCTGGTTCTTGCCGCTGCCGATGAGGGCCTCGATGCGGGTCATTTCCAGGCCCAGCCGGACGAAAGCCAGGTTCTTCAACCCCAGGTTGCGGGAGTTGGGGTCGAGCACCCATTCGGCGATCATGGTGTCGAAGGCGAGCGGGGCGGCGCGCAGGCCATAGCGGGCCAGCATGATGAAATCGTATTTGATGTTATGGCCGATCTTGGGGATGCGGGCATCCTGGAAGGCAGGCCGCAGGGCCGCGATGACCTGTTCGAGCGGCAACTGCGTCCCGCCCTGGTGACCCACCGGGATATAGTAGCCTTCGCCCTCTTTGACCGCCAGCGAAATGCCCACCAGGGAGGCGGTCATCTCGTCGGTGGAGGTGGTCTCGGTGTCGAAGGAAATGACCGCGGCGCGGCTCAGGTCTTTCAGCATCGCCTCCAGCGCCGCCTGGGAATCGACAATAATGGTCTTGATCCCGCTGCCGGCGGAGGGGGTATCGGCCGAAGAGGCTTTGTATTCGCGGGGAGATTCCTTCACCGTCCGGGTGGCCTCGCCGAAAAGGCTCAACTGCTGGTTGGGACCGGCTTCTTCCACGGCGGACTGTCCGGTCATTTTGCGGATCTTGTCGATGAGGGAGCGGAATTCCAGTTCGCGGAAGATGGCTTCGACCTTGGAAGGGTCGCCGATGGCGGTGCGGGCGCTTTCCAACTCCAGCGTCACCGGCAGGTCGGTGCGGATGGCAGCCAGTTGATAACTCATGTAGGCGGAGTTCTTTGCCGCTTTCCAGTTTGGTGCGCCAGCGGGTTTCGACCTCTTCCAGGTGGGCGTAGATGTTATCCAGCGTGCCGTATTTGGACAGGAGGCTTTCGGCGGTCTTCTCGCCGACGCCCGGCACGCCGGGGATGTTGTCGGATTTATCGCCCACAATGGCCTTGTAATCCACCACCTGCTCGGGGCGGACGTGCAATTTGGCGATGACGTCTTCGGGGGTGATGTAGTTGCGGTCATCCCCGGCCAGGTAGACGATGATGCGCGGGCCCACCAGTTGGAGCAGGTCCCGGTCGCCGGTGACGATCTTGACGCCGAGTCCCTGCCCGGCGGCCCAGTGAGCCACCGAGCCGAGCACATCGTCGGCTTCGTAGCCTTCCATTTCGAGGCGGGGGATGTCGAAGGCATCCACCAGGTGGCGGATCCGGTCGATCTGCGGGGCCAGGTCCTCCGGCATTTTGGCGCGGGTGCCCTTGTAGGCCGGGAAAATTTCATCGCGAAAAGTCTTGCCGGTGTCGAAGGCGACGGCAAGGTAATCGGGTTTTTCCACCTCGAATATGCGGATCAACTCACGGGCGAAGCCGTATGTTCCGGCGGTGGGTTCGCCGGTGGAAGTGTGCCAGCGCTCGCCGGAAGTGCCCGCCGTGAGAGCAAAATATACGCGATAGGCCAGTGCATGGCCATCAATGAGATAAAGAGTAGGGGGCATGGGAGGAACTTATAAAAGGAGAAACGGAATTAATGACCGTATCCCTGGCGCTGGCGCGTTTGGCCGATGAAATCTTTGATCAATTGCGCCGGCGGGGGCTGCGATCCGCCCATGATGAGGTAGCCTGCCGCCCAAAAATCGCCGGAGGGATTTTCTTTTCTGTAGCGGGGGAACTCCTCGAAGATCTTTTCGGAACTGTGGATGCGGAGGACGCGCATGAGATACGCCGGGGAGGTCGCCGGGGGGACGTTGGCGATCCACATTAAATAATCGGGGCGAACGGAGATGTATTCCAGCCGCCAGCCGAAGGCCACGCAGATCTGCGGCACCCAATCGGAGATCTGTTCGGACAGGTCGCCGGTCAGGTAATGCTGTGTCAGGCGCGGGATGAGCAGGCAGGCGTAATCCAGGTTATACACGGCCGGGGAGATGGGCTCGAGCAGGATTTTGCGGGCGGGCTCGCGGACCGGGCTGGGATGGGTGTCGTCGGACTCGCCCAACTCGGATTTGCCTTTGCGGTCGCGGCGATGGATCGCGGCGGTCTTGAGGGTCTTTTCCACGTCTTCGCCGATCTCGGACGATTCCAGGCTGCCGCGGCTTAATTTGATTTCATCGGGGGTCGAAATGCGGTTGAGCGGTGTCGCCGGAGATGTATCGCGGACGTAGCGGAGGGATTTCCCAAAGGACAGCGGGATGGCCGGGCTGGTTTCTTTCCAGTGGGCCGGTGAAGCCGGGCTTTCCAGCGTGTGCGGATTGGGCGAGGGAATGTCGGAGAGAATGTCGCCGATGGAAGCCAGGGGGGCTTCGTCGTCGTCCTCGTCGCCGCAGGGCAGGTTATCCGGGCGGGCCTGCGTGTCGGCAGGGGAAGTGGAGAGGGAATGGACCAGTTGGGTGGCCTGGGTGCGGATGGTGCTGAAGGGCGTCTCGGCGTCGAAGATGAGCGCCAGGACCATTTCGCTGGCCAGGCGGGTGGCGTAGAGCATGTGCTCCGCGTCGGTGCTGTTGAGGCGGACGAAGCGGACCAGGTCGTTTTCCTTCTGGCGGTCCCAGTAACGGGTGACGGCCTCGGTCAGTTCACGGGCGGCAGTTTGAGGCAATCCGCCGGCGTAAGCCCACAGGTTGCCGTCGCGGGTGATCAGCGCGGCCTGGGCGGAGGAATTCGAGGGTGAGGCGGGTCAGGTGCTGGGCCGCGCGGGTGACATCCGCAAGCCAGGGGAGCGTCGACTCAGGCTGTGCGGGAGCGGGCAGGGTATCAGGGCGTAGTTTTCCGAAGAGGTTATCCATCATTTCCATCAGGTCGGGCGGATAAAAAGGATTGGCCAGATATTTGATCGGAGCAAGTTCTTCGAGAGCCGAGTGCCAGCCGGCTTCAGAGATGACGATGAAGCGAATCTCCGGGTTGGCCCGCAGCAACAGGGACCCAATTTCGAGCACTTTCTTTTCGGTCATGGTCGTGTCCAGGAAAGCCAGCGGACACTCATTATCCCGGACGTATTCGGTGGCGGTCTTCTTATCTCCGGTCACCAGGACGCTGAAGCGTCCCGCCCCTTCCAAACTTTGCCGGAGTAGGTCCCCGAAAGCAAGGTCCGATGTAACCACCAGCAAGGTTATCATCGTATTAAAGTGTATCATTTCTCGTGTTTACGCGCAAGCGAGTTAGGAGGGTGTTAAGTCTTTCTCAAAGTACAAATGGTTCTCTTCGATCCCGATGCCTATGCGTGATGTACTGCGAAAAGTGGGGGGCGCAGGGCGTACTTGGCCCAAGCCCCCACTTTTCGCACCTTTGCCCCTTCCCATTTTGGGAAGGGGGTTGGGGGATGGGTCGAAATCCCAAAGACTTCTCGACTTTGAGAAAGCCTTGTAACGTCGGGCTATCGCATTTGGATTTATTCACGTGCTAATAAAGCGGAAATTGTCATTGCGAGGGCGTAAGCCCGAAGCAATCTCCCGCTTTGCGGGGGGAAAACCGATTATCTGGAGATTGCTTCGTTCGCTGGAGAACGCTCTCTCGCAATGACATCGTGCTTTTGGCTCAATGACTTTCAAATGCGATTGCCCCGGTTTTACCGTCACAACGTTTCAACGTTCAAACGTATCGAGACTCAGTGACAAAAACTGTGAAATGTAAGACATTTGTCATTTGACATGAAACCTGTCATAAAGTAATTTTAAGCGGTTCATTCACCATCATTCATAAGGAGAGTAAAACAATGGCAATGAAAATCACCGATGACTGCATCGCTTGTGGCGCATGCGTACCGGAATGCCCGACCAACTCGATCACAGAGGGAACCCCCTATGTCATCGACCCCGCCACCTGCGTGGAATGCGAAGGTTCCTTCAACTCACCGCAGTGTGTCGCCGTCTGCCCGGTCGCTGATACCGCCATCGCCAAAGCCTAGTAAATATCCGCCTTTAATCAAGTGACCCCCTCACAGGGGTTTCTTGATTTAAAGGGGAGTATAGCAGGCCCTTCTCATAGGCGAGAGGTCCCCGATATTATCACCCCTCACCCTGCATTAGCATCGGAATAAAGAGAGGGTTTGTACTTTGAGTAAACCATAGGTCTCAGTGTCATTGCGAGGGCGTAAGCCCGCATTTGGTTTATGCACGTGCACTGACGCCGAAGGCACACGAGGCCGGACAGGCCAGGGAAGCAATATCCCGTTTTGCGGGGGGAAAACCGATTATCTGGAGATTGCTTCGTTCGCTGGAGAACGCTCTCTCGCAATGACACCGCGCTTTTGGCTCAATGACTTTCAAATGCGATAACCCTGACCTGCAATTTGACTTTCGATGATGAGACAGTTATAATCTTCGCAATTGAATAACCAACCTTCGGGGCAGGGTGAAATCCCCGACCGGCGGTATAGCCCGCGAGCGCTCCAGCGCATGACCCGGTGAAATTCCGAGGCCGACCGTTACAGTCCGGATAAAAGAAGGTGTTGAGGAAACTCCCAGATCCATCAGTCTGGCGGTTTGCCTGCTGTTCACGCCCCGAAAACGAATCGTTTTCGGGATTTATTTTGCAGCCGGCCAGCCTGGAGTATTCGTCACGATTCCGCCCCGCAGGTACACCCGTGCGAGGCGTTTTTGTTGTCCCCGCCAACTGGAAAGCGAAAGGAAATCCCCGCGGCCTGACCGCCCCGGGAACAGAATCATGGAACCGAAACTTCCCGCAAGATCCACCCCGCGTGCGCGCCGCAGCCTGCAATGGACGGTGCCGCTTTCCTTTGCGGCGGCGCTGCTGGGATGGTGGCTGATCACACGGACAGCGGGTCTGCCGGAGTTCATCCTGCCCTCGCCGGCGGAAGTGGCGGTCCGCTTTGGGAAGGCCCTCCGCGACGGCAGCCTGCTCGTCAACGGGGCGGCCACGCTGCTGGAGGTCCTGCTGGGTCTGCTGGCAGGGACGAGCGCCGCGCTGGTGTTGGGCTACAGCATCGCCAAGTCGCGGCTCTTCGAACAATTCATCTCGCCATACCTGGTGGCCTCCCAGGCCATCCCCATCGTCGCCATCGCGCCGCTGCTGGTGATCTGGCTGGGGCCGGGGATGCTGTCGAAGGTGCTCATCTGCGCCCTGATCGTCTTCTTCCCGGTGCTGGTCAACACGGTGGTGGGGCTGCGGGCGGTGCCGCGGCCGCTGCACGACCTGATGGGTTCGCTGCGGGCCAGCCGCCTGCAGGTTTTGCGCTACCTGGAACTGCCGGCGGCGCTGCCCATCCTGCTGGGCGGGCTGCGCATCGGCGCGACCCTGTCGGTCATCGGGGCCATCGTGGGGGAACTGGTCGGGTCGAACCGCGGGTCTGGGTTTCCTGATCAACGTGGCGCGGGGGCAGTACGATACCGCCCTGGTGTTTGTAGCCGTCTTTACGCTCATCCTGCTGGCGCTCAGCCTGTATGGGTTGGTGGCGCTGGCGGAAAAGATATTTTTGGTCTGGCAGGAAAGATAAGAGGTAATCTAATGAAAAAAATATTGTATTCAACCTTGTTGGTCATGCTGCTGCTGGCGGCCTGCGGGAAGAAACCCGCCGCGACCCTGACGCCCGTGCGCCTGCCGCTGGGATACATCCCCAACGTGCAGTTTGCGCCGTTGTATGTGGCCGTCGAGAAAGGCTATTTTGCCGAGGCGGGCATCCAGGTCGAGTTCGACTACTCGATGGAGACGGACATCACCGCCCTGGTGGGAGCAGACCAGTTGCAGTTCGGCATCGTCTCAGGCGACCAGGTCCTGCTGGCGCGGGCGAAGGGGCTGCCGGTCGTGTACGTGGCGGCCTGGTACCAGCAGTATCCGGTCTCGGTGGCGGCCAAATCCACCCAGGCGCTGCATACACCGGCGGACCTGCGCGGCTTGACCATCGGCCTGCCGGGCACGTACGGCGCCAACTACATCGGCTTGCGGGCGCTGCTGCACGCGGGCGGCCTGAGCGAGAGCGACGTCACGCTGGACTCGATCGGCTACACCCAGGTGGAAGCGCTGGCAACCGACCGCGACCAGGCCGTCTCGGTCTACACCAACAACGAACCCGTGCAGCTGCGGGCCAAAGGCTACGATATCAGCGAACTGCGGGTGGCCGATTTCGTCAAATTGCCCTCCAACGGGCTGCTCACCAACGAGAAGACCCTGGCCGAAAACCCGGACCTGGTCCGCGCCATGATCGGGGCCATCTTGAAAGGCACAGCCGCTGCGATCGCCGACCCGGAGATGGCCTACGATGTCTCGCTGAAATACGTGGAGAACCTGGCCCAGGCCGACACGGCGGTGCAGAAGCAGGTGCTGGCGACCACCATCGAATTGTGGAAAGCCGAGCGGCTGGGCATCTCGGACGTGACCGCGTGGGAAAACATGCAGACCGTCCTGCTGGATATGGGCCTGCTGGCACAGCCGCTGGATGTGAGCCGGGCCTATACGAACAAGTTCGTCCCTTAAGAACGATATGGCAACCGGCCCGCGACCGATCCTGCACGTGCAAGACCTGAGCGTGACCTTCCCCGACGACAACGGCGGGCTGGAGGCGCTGGATTCGGCTACCTTCTCGGTCCAGCCGCAGGAATTCGTCTGCGTGCTGGGACCGTCGGGCTCGGGCAAGAGCACGCTCCTGCGCATCCTGGCGGGGCTGCTGAAGCCCACCGCCGGGACGTACACCTTCGCCCACGGTCAGCCGCGCATCGGCATGGTCTTCCAGCAGGCCAACCTGATGCCCTGGCGGACGGCGCTGGAGAACATCCTCCTGCCGCTGGAGGTGGAGGGGGTCGAGCCGGTCGAGGCCGTCAAGCGGGCGCAGGACCTGGTCGACCTGGTCGGCTTGCAGGGCTTCGAGCGCGCCTGGCCGCGCGACCTCTCCGGCGGGATGGCGCAGCGGGTGGCCATCGCCCGGGCGCTGATCCACGACCCGGACATCCTCCTGCTGGACGAGCCTTTCGGCAGCCTGGATGCCCTGACCCGCGAGCGCATGTGGATGGAACTCTCCCGCATCTGGCAGGCGCGGCAGAAGACCGTCCTGATGGTGACCCACTCCATCAACGAGGCGCTGTTCCTGGCAGACCGCATCCTGGTGCTGACGCAGCGGCCCGGCAAGATCAAATTGGACATGGCGGTGGATCTGCCGCGGCCGCGCCCCGACGAGGTGCGCTACACGCCGCATTTCGGGCAGTTGGCGCGGCGGTTGAAAGAGGCGATTGGGTGAGGGCGTTGGAATGTTGAAACGTTAGAAACGTTACACGTTGGGGGATGGAGTGCGGGTTTCTGATGCTTTGTTCAATAGGGTAGTTCGCTAACGGGTTGGCTCAGAGGCGCGATGCCGTAGGGGGAAGCAGGTGTTAGGCCGCTTTGTGCTTTTGAGAGAACAATTCTTGATACTTTTCAGCCTTCCTGGTTTCGCCAACTTTCAAATAACATGCCGCAAGTTCACCATAAATAAAATAGGATGATGGAAGCCTCATAAACTGATATTTGATACATCTCTGCAGCATCTTGAAAACGGCCCTCTATCGCGATAGATGTAAGCTAAATCCTCTGCGATGTAGTGCTTCTGCAAAGAGACCGCAAGACCTTTTTTTAGAATTTCAATTCCATTCGGGATTAAGTTTTGAATAGATATAACTCAAAAATTTCCCAAAAATCAGTCAATCGGTACAGCGCAAATAAGGCCTTCCAGTGAATCATGTATCTCACTCATAATTCCATTATTCGATACAGTTAGCGACTTATCTAGGCAAATCTTCGTCTAATATCCAGGAATAGTCATTTATTCGTTCGGGAAGATATATACTCTGTATTGTGCAATTTTGAATAACGCCGAACATGGATATCTCTTGTCCATTATTTAATCTCTCCTTCACAATACAATAAGTTCATTGGTATTTTCTGAAAAGAAGTGTATCAATAGGGCAGAATCCCATTTATCATTGGTTAGCGTTGTCGGTATCTTCGACACGAAAAAGTTGAATTTCGATGTTTTGTATTGCTTAATGAGTTGCATCGCGGTATTTCCCAGGGGTAAGCAAGAAGCTGTTGTTAATCGGCAGAAATTAATGGCTCATAAGCATGTGCCCAGGTACGTCTTGCAAGTTATCTGTATTTCAAGAAATAATAGCCCAACTTGATGTATTCATTATTCAACGTGATCAGGCCGGATTCATTCTGCCACCAATTCGTATCGTCGAAGGTGGAATAGGGCACGGCGACCATCTTCACCTCCACGGGCAGGTCGGCCAATTCGCGGGCGAAGATCCAACTGGCGCGGCGGCTGTGGAAGGCCGAGGTGACCAGGATGACCCTGTCAATGCCGGTGTCTTCGATGTACTGATGCAGCACAACGGCTTCGTCGAAGGTGCTGGTCACGCCGCCGGGGTATGGCAGGACAAGGATCTTTTCCGCCGGGATACCCAACCGCTCCAGCACCCCCACGGAGATGTCGGTATCGTTGGGGATCAGGCCCATCTCGACGGCGGGGGTATCCTCCGAGCGGGCCATCACGATCAGCGGGGCCAGGCCCTGTTTGTATAAGGCGGCCGCGCGGGCCGGGCGGATGTTGTAGTCGCTGTTGAGGACGAAAATGATGTCGGCAGGGATCGGCTCGTCGTTGACGATGAGTCCCTGCGCCACGCCCCTGAGGATGGGCGCTCGCAAGACATAGGCCAGCAGGACCAGCAGCAGGATGACGGCGGCTGCAACGGTCCACTGGAGGCGGCGTTGGTTTTTCTTGAGGGTGCGGGGGGATTTTGCGGTAGCGGTCATGCCTTATTGCACAATCCAGATCCAGCCGAGGACGGTCAGGGGGATGAAGAACAGCAGCACCGCCACGGTCCCGGAGAGGGCGCCGTGGCCCTGCCTCTCGTCGACCAGTTTGAGCGCCGAGGCGAACCCTTCGATCTTGAAACGCGGCCCGCCGAACCAGGTGAAGATCACCCCGCCCAGGATGCCGCCCAGGTTGCCGAAGTTATCCACGCCTTTGAGGCTGAACCCGATCAAAAAGTTGATGCCGATGATGAGCAGCAGGTTGAACAGGGCCCGTCCGGCGCGGCCTGCCAGCAACTGGCGGTTCTGCACGATGAACATGCCTTCCGCCCCCAGCAGGCCGAAGACGGCGTTGGTGGACCCCAGCGAAGGCATGGCGGTCATCAGGAAGGAGAGCACATTCCCCGCAAAGGCCGACAGGAAGTACAGCAAGGCAAAGCGGGTATGGCCGAAGCGGGCTTCGAGGCCGCGCCCGAACAGGTAAAGGGCGTACATATTGAAGCCGATGTGCAGCAGGCCGTAGGGCAGGACCGAGACGTGCAGGAAAACCGGCGTGATCAGCCGCCACAACTGCCCCGCCCGGATCAGTTCGTTGACCCTCGCGCCCAGGTTGGCAGCGATGTCGACCTGCAGGAGATATTGCCCCGCCAGTTGCAGCAGGTAGACGAAGAGGGTCGCCCCCATAATGGCATAGGTGACGAGAGGCTTGACCTGCGGCGGCGCCAACTGGACCAGGCGCGGCTGCGACGGAGGCGTATTCGGTACGTCCGGGCGCGAATTTCCGTTCATTTTTTCTCCAAAGGTTTGCGGCGATCCCCCGGCCCTTCGATTATTTGATCCAGATCCACCCTAAAACTGTGAGCGGGATGAAAAAGAGCAGGACGGCAATCGTACCCGCCATTGCGCCGCTGCCCTCCCGCTCGTCCACCAGGCGGACGGAGGGGGTGAATCCTTCCAATTTCCAACGCGGGCCGCCGAACCAGGTGAAGAGCAGGCCGCCGAGAAAACCGCCGATGTGACCGAAGTTGTCGATGCCGGAAGTGCTTAAGCCGATAAACAGGTTGATCCCGGCGATGTAAAGGATGTTGAACAGTGCGCCGTTGGCACGCGCACCGAATAGTTTCCGGTTTTGCAGGATGAACATCCCTTCCGCCGCCAGCAGGCCAAAGACGGCGGTGGAAGCGCCAAGCGAAGACCCGGGGGTCATGAGGAAAGAGAGCACGTTACCGGCATACGCTGCCAGGAAGTACAGCAGGATAAAGCGCCAGTGACCGAAGCGGGATTCCAGGCCGCGGCCGTAAAGGAAGAGCGCATAAATGTTGAAGCCGATGTGCAGCAGGCCGTAGGGCAGGGAAGAATCGTGTAGGAACACCGGCGTGATCAGCCGCCAGATCTGGCCTTCCCGGATGAGCGAATTGACCTTCATGCCCACCGCAGCCGCCAGGTCGCCCCCCAGGACGTAGACCCCGGCCAGTTGGAGCAGGTAAAAGAAGAGGGTCACTCCCATAATGGCATAGGTGACGTAGGGTTTGACCTGCGGCACGGCCACCTGGATCTGTTGTTGTTGCGGCTGCCGGGGGATTTGTGGATATTGCTGTTCAGGCGGGGGGGTCTGGTTCATGATTCTCCAACTACCACTACGGGCGTCCCGCAGCGGTCACAGGCTGACCGTGCGCGGGGTCACCCGTTGATGTTCCGCCAGGATGATCGCCATGACGGTCTCGACGGTATTATCCAGGCAGCCGTCGCTGTTGACGATGACGTAATCGAACTCGCTCACCCGGTTCAACTCCTGCCGGGCGGTGGCGATGCGCAGGGCAAGCTCGCCGGGTTTCTCGGTCTTGCGTCCTTTCAGGCGGTTGACCAGTTCCTCTTCGCTGCGGGTGGTCAGGAAGATCATCACCGCCTCGGGAGCCAGCCGGCGGATGGTGGCAGCGCCCTGCACGTCCACCCGCATGATCACGTCCTGACCGGTGGCCAGCGCCTCGCGGATCTGTTTCTTGGGGATGCCTTTGTAGTCGTTGTAAACGTAGGCGTACTCGATCAATTCATGCGCCTCGATCATGCGAGCGAATTCATCCTTGGACAGGAAGAAGTAATCTTTTCCGTGGACCTCGTTCTCGCGGCGCGGGCGGGTGGTGGCCGTCACGACGAAGTGCAGCGGCAGGCCGCGGTCCTTGAGCGCCATGACGACGCTGTCTTTACCCACGCCCGAAGGCCCGGAGATGACGATCAACAATGGTTTGGTCTGAATGGGATTAAATTCGGCTTCGGTCATGGGCTTATTGTAACCGATAGGAGAAAGGGCAGATCGGTGCATCTTTGCGGTTCGGCTGCCTCAAGACAAAGCCATGTACCGCAAACTGTTCTTGACCTTCTGACAATTTCCATTTGCCGCACCGTAGGTTCACCACGACAAAAAGCGGAGTGAGCGAACGCTCTTCGCTCACTTCCCTTTTTCGGTATGAACTCCCTTCCCCGAAATCAACAGCCCGGGAAAAAGTCATACTGCTCGGGGAAGGGATTAAAGGGATGGGGTCGGGTACCTGTGCCCAGGTATGGGTACCTGTGCCCAGTAATGGGTATGGGGCCGATCCCTCTGGAACCCGTGTTCAAAGTCACCCTATTTTCACAAACAATCATTGCATTGCGCCATTGCAAATGAATGTCTGAACTCGCGTTCGAACCGCATAAGCCGCCGTATTGAATGTGTCTGGACAAATATGTATAATCAATAAGCAAGGGAACACCACAACTCAATTCTCAATGGGAGGCACTCAATGGAACACAATCAGCGTCATACTCATAATTCATCGCGGCAAACATTCGGACAGAAACTTCGCCTCTGGCTGCCAACCAGAGGGAATCTACTCTTCACCCTGCTGGTGGTGGTGAGCCTGCTGTGGGCCGGACGGGCCGGGGCAGTCTCTCTGGGAAGTACGGTCATCACCCCCTCCACCGGCACCATCCCCTACCAGGGCCGCCTGGCAGATGCAGCCGGCGCGCCCCTCACCGGCATCTATTCGATGGTCTTCCGCCTCTACAACACCGATACGGCCGGTTCCCCCCTGTGGGAAGAAACCTGGACCAGCACCAACAGCATCCACGTGACCGACGGCCTGTTCAACGTCATGCTGGGCAGCCTCAACGCCCTTCCGCAAGGCCTCTTCAATGCGAACAACAGTCTATGGTTGGGACTGGCGGTCGGTGCCGATGCAGAGATGACTCCCCGGGTGCAGCTTGGCAGCGTTCCCTACGCCTTCCGCGCCAACCTGGCTGACCGGGCCACCGGACTCTCCGCCCCGGATGGCTCGCCTGCCGATGCGCTGACCGTAGATAACGACGGCAATATCCTCGTCAATACAACCAACGCGACTGCGAAAGTGAATGTCGTCGGTCAGGGCGGCTTGCTGCGGCTATGGAACGAAGATCCCGCCAGTGTGGCTACCTCTTATGTGGCTTTCTCCGTCGGCAACACCAATGCACCCGGCCCAAACGGATTGAATAACTGGTTTGAAATTGAAAGTTATGGCCATGGCTATGCTGGTAATTTTGTCTCCGGCTACCATGGAGGTCAATCCATCCCCCTGGACAGAGCGAACGTGATGTATGCGGATGGCGAAGCCATGGTATTCGCCAATTTTCTTGATAAACCTTTCTATTTTTACCAGGGCGGCGGCTATGAGCATCCCAGCCGGGTTCCCCTGACCATCGCCGCCAACGGCAACGTGGGCATCGGGACGATGAACCCGCAAGCCGCTTTGCACGTAAACGGTACAGTGAAAATGTTAGGCATTCATGATTTCCAGCTATTCATTAAATACTAACTACGTAGCCCCCACGGATGGGTTTGTGAACGGAATGGTTACTTGTTCAACGGACGGGATGGAAGTAGTTGGTGTAAGTGGCGGCTGGGGCGTCGCTCAAGACAATCACTTAGTGACTGGGCAATGGGGGAATATCGCTATGGTGGTAAGGGCGGGGGATAACTGGGGCGTTTACACAAATTATTGCAGCGGATATGTTTCCGGAGGCGTTTATTGGACTTCCTTCGGGAATTAACCTGACCGGCAGATGAAATCCGAGAATTCAAAATGAAACCATCCAAATTTCTCATTATCTCCCTGATCTTGCTGGCGGCTCTCCTGCTCGTGACCGGCTCGGCTGCCGCCCGATTAACAACCGGTTCGACCGCGCTGGTCAACAGCGTCTTCGCCTCCGGCAACGCCGGCGCGCCAATGGCCTCCACGAACTTCCAGGCGCAGGCCGTCGTCGGGCAGGCCGCCCTGCCCAATAATGCCGTGGAGGTTGCCAGCCTCCATTATGAACACCAGCCCGGCTTCCTGCCCGGCCCCACCGCCCTGTATTCCAGGTTATATCTACCCCTGGTGATCCGTTAGTCACACATCGATGGAGATTTAACAAAAAGTGCTCAAGGCGCTATCCTCGGCGCTCGATCAGGTCTTCCAGCGCCAGCGACCGCACCGTGGGAAGCTGGTCGCCGGGCTTCAGCCTGCCCGCTGCCAGCCGCCCCTGGATACGTTCGACCACTTATATATAAATGGGGAGTCCCAAGCGGAAATCTATTTCCAGGTTCATACACTATCCAATAATTGTCTCATTTTCTCAAAGTATGCCAAATGAGCCCAATGTCAAGGGCTCTTTTCATTCAATAGGGTAAACAAAAATCAAGTGGAAAAGCAGTTCGCAATTTTTAGTATATATTTACAAGGTGCTTAAAAGAATCCGACCATTGCAATAATATATGAAAAAATTCACAAGCGGTAATGTCTGAATTATAATAATTTCAGAATTGGTAATATCAATAACTATCATCAATATATACAGAAGAATCCAATTCTGCATAATAAGCAGTTCTTTCTGATTAAAATTAGAAAAATGGAGGGATTATGAGAAACAATAAACAATTCACTTTTTTTCACGCAATTACAATTGTGAGTATCTTTATAGGAATAATATTGATATGTATGATTTTTATTGCGCCTGATCGCCCTGCGCACGCTAAAACAAATCCAAACTGCCTAACTTCAAAAGCTCGCCTTACTGGATTTTCTGTGGAAATCTGTATGACAAGTGCCACAGCCATAGAGGGTTATCTGCAATTTGCCCCCACTCATGTTTACGATTTTACCGGGATAACAATCACTTCTCCAGAAAGTCTGCAAGTGCGCGTTTATGTTTTGGATGATAATCTCATGCCTACAGAGTTCTCAACCGGAAGTCCGGTATTAGTTTCCTCTCCAAATCATATTTTGACCGCAATAGAACAACAGTACGGCCTCATGGGAGTAAAACGAAAAACAAATTCACCGCGATTAACAGTGAATAGGAATGTAATTAATGGATTGAGCTTTGATATAAACTCCGAAAATCCCGATAATACGACACAATCCTCATATTGGCCTATACGCGCTAAACAACCAATTACTGATAATCGAAATAAAAACCCCACTGACAGATATTAATGTTTCAGACAGCATATTTGAAATCTATAATGATATTAATTTCAATATTGATCCTGATACAACAGTTGTTATGGCGCCTGAAATTAGTTACATGGTCGAACCCACCGCTAATTATCCCTTTCCTTCTTGGTGGAGCGGAAATTGTAATGAAAATAATCATCCAAATTCTGTTGTAATGGGTGCATTCTTAGGCGTTTATATTTGCAGCGCTCCTGTCAATGATAAGGTTGTTTATTTCTTCCCCGGAGCCCATGCTGAGTTGGAATGGCAATGCGTTGAATTTGTCATGCGCTATATGTATCTAGCTTATGGTACCGAGCCATATCCAGGAGGTGGAAACGACGTTTATACCAATTATTCCTGGATAAATGGGAAGAGACTGGATAAAGTTCGAAATGGAAAAGTTGGTAAATTCCCGAAGCGTGGGGATATTGTGTCATTTGATTGGGGTTCGGCGTGGTCACACTGCGGGTAGTTGAAGAACTTCGACGTTGATAGCAATGGAAACGGTTCTTATGAAACAATGAATCAGAATTCAGATCCTTATGTTATCCAAACAATTAACGTGACCAATTGGAATGCAGGTGCTATCGGTTGGTTGCATGCTCCCACATTTCCCGCGCCTACTGGCGTAACCGCCTCACAGAATCAAATCGAAAAAGTGGTCGTTGCCTGGCCCCCGGTCACCGGAGCCATAAGATATGATGTTTGGCGGTATCGAACGAATGTGCCGACTGTAGCTGTTCGGATCGGTTTAAATGTGACAAGTCCTTACGAAGATACCACCGGCACGATCGGGCAGACCTACAATTACTGGGTCACTGCTTGCAATGGCGATGAGTGCAGTGAATTTAGCACTCATGCAATCGGTGTAAGTATTTCCCAACCTCCTCCTCCGGCCCATCTTGTATATCTTCCATTGCTTGTAAACAGTTCATCAATTGAACCACCGTTCACACAATTGTTCTACATCACGCCGACTCTAAACCCGGCCTATACGGGCAATCTATGCTCAGCAGGATGGCTGCGCATCAACGGATGGCAAAGTGACTATAGTTATTTAACATTGAATACGAACCAATCCGATGAAGCTGGGTATACTGCAACCTATTCATTATCTGTAGAAAAAACGGGGAAATATCGGATCTCCAATTGGGTCGCCAATCATTCGCCAATTGGATGGTCTTGCCCCACAAAAGTGATTAATTCGGATTCGGCTCAAACTCCCTTCAGGGTAAATCACGCCGGTGGTCAGACTTTGGTCTACATCAATCAGGTTCCAATTGCGGATAACTGGGCGACAGTTGGCACGTATACCTTCAATGCTGGCGTTGTTTACAATATCATCATCTTGGACCTTAATTCAGAAGCCGATTGGAGCACAACCATATCGGCAGGAACACTCAGGGCACAATACGTGCCATAACTATCTTTTCGAAAGGGCCATAGAAATTAACGCCGGCGAATTTGCCGGCGTTAAATTTTTTGTTTTCCGTCGTGTCCGCCTGTCCCATGTGTTCTTCATGGGATCGTTACCTTTATGGTGATTTCTTTGTTCCAAGTTTACAAAGGTACCTTGTCTAGCGTGACCCCAAAAAGCATCAAAACATCCCGTTTTTTATACTCAACGACGAGGCAGCCTCCCCACTCGAATAGGTCGATTTCTCACCCTAAATACGGCCGTCAACCCTCCATTTTCCGCATCGCCGCCCCCAGCCGCTTGATCCCCTCCTCGATCTCCTCCACCTGCTGCGACACAAAGTTCAACCGCATCCAATCCTTCCCTCCCTCGCCGTCGCAGAAATACTGGCTCCCCGGCGAAAAGGCCACTCCCTCGCGGCACGCCAGCGGCAGCAACTCATCCGCCGAGAGACCGCCCGGCAGTCGCAGCCACAAAAACAACCCCCCCTGTGGCGGGTCGAACGATACCCCCCCCGACAGGTGGCGGTCGATCGCCGCCAGCATCGCCTCCCGCCGCTTGCGGAAGAGCAAACACGACCGGCGCAGGTACGCCTGGTAGCGGCCCACGGTCACATACGCCTCCAGCCCCCGCTGGATCAGCGTGGAGGTAGCCAGGTCGCTCAGGCGTTTGAACCCCAGCAGGCAGTCATAGACCGGCCCGTCTGCCACCAAAAATCCCACCCGGATCCCCGGCATGAGCATCTTCGAGAAGGTGCTAACGTAGATCACCTGTCCGCCCGGGTCCAGCGACTTGAGCGCCGGCTGCGCCCGCCCGTCATAGCGCAGGTCGCCGACGAAGTCATCCTCCAAAATAGGCACGTTATAGCGCTCCGCCAGCACGATCAACTGCCGCCGCCGCGCGCCCGCTCAGGCAGGTGCCGGTGGGGTTGTGGAAGTTGGGGATGGTGTAGATCAGTTTGGGGTGATGCTGCTGCAAAAGCGTTTCGAGTTTTTCCACCTGCATGCCCTGCCCGTCCATGGGGATGCCCACCACCTGGAATCCGAGCCGCTTGAACAGGTCGATGGCGATGGAATAGGTGGGGTTCTCCACCAAAATGACGTCGTCGGGTTTGAGCAGCACCTGCGCCACCAGGGCGATGGCCGCCTGCGACCCGGCCGTGACGAGGATGTGCTCCGGCGCCACCTGCAAACCCTGCGCCGCCAGGATGTGGGCGATGCCCGCCCGCAACGGACCGTACCCGCTGCGCTCCCCATACTCCAGCGCCTCCATCCCGTCCCGCCGCATGACCCCCTGCAGCACCTTGCGGAACTCCTCCGCCGGGAACTGGCGCGCATCGCTGACGCCGCCGGCAAAACTGATCGGGTGCGGGTGACCCGCCTGGCGCAGCATTTCATCCGGCAGGCCCGCCTTGGGGACGATGTTCTTCGACAGCAGGCTCTCCTGCCACAGGGGCCAGGTCGCCTCCACCCGGCTCTGCCGCACCGGCTGGACCGGGCTGGGCGGGAGCACGTAGGTGCCGCTGCCCACCCGGGCGAAGACCAACCCGTCCGCTTCCAGACCGGAGTAGGCGTTCTCGACCGTCAGCCGGTTCACGCCCAGGTCCTGCGCCAGTTGGCGGCAGGCGGGCAGGCGCGTCCCCGCCGCCAGGCTGCCGGATAGGATGCTTTCTCGCAGGTGGTGTTCGATCTGTTGGTACAGGGGTGTCTGGCCCTGTCGATCCAGGGGAATACGCATATGCTGCCTCCGGGCTTAATGGTATGGTGAATATATCATTATTTCACGGTCAATCATAGAGACAATTCCCTGCAAATTAGGCTAATCCATTAAATTGGACTACCTGTGATTTTGGTTTATTGGCCCTTATCATATACCAATTCCGTTGTAGAATGGGAACACTCGGCCATCCAGCCGGCATGGTAAAATCACTGCCACTTATTGGACCATCAGAATCAGAAGTTTTTTCCTTCTTTATCTTTTCCGTCGTGTACTTCGTACGCGTGTTTAAGTCTTCCTTAAAATTTGAAAAGTAATAATGTCTCGTTATTCATCAGCCAAAATCCTCCCTCCCGGGAAGAAAAGATTAGGAGTACATCATGGAACAAGAAACTGGAACTTTTGCTGTCAAAAAAGGCCTGGCCCAGATGCTCAAGGGCGGCGTCATCATGGACGTGGTCACCCCCGAACACGCCCGCATCGCCGAAGACGCCGGCGCCTGCGCCGTCATGGCGCTCGAACGCGTCCCCGCCGACATCCGCGCCCAGGGCGGCGTGGCCCGCATGTCCGACCCCGACCTGATCCTCAAGATCATGGATTCCGTCTCCATCCCGGTCATGGCCAAATGCCGCATCGGTCATTTCGTCGAAGCGCAGATCCTGGAAGCCATCGGCGTCGACTACATCGACGAGTCCGAGGTGCTCACCCCCGCCGACGAGGAGAACCATATCCACAAGCACAACTTCAAGGTCCCCTTCGTGTGCGGCTGCCGCAACCTGGGCGAGGCCCTCCGCCGCGTCGGCGAAGGCGCGGCCATGATCCGCACCAAGGGCGAAGCCGGCACCGGTGACGTGGTCGAGGCCGTCCGCCACGCCCGCACCGTGCTGGGTGAGATCCGCCGCCTGACCACCATGGAAGAGGACGAGTTGATGGCCTTCGCCAAGGAGATCGGCGCGCCCTACGAACTGGTCAAAGAGACCCAGCCTACTGGGCCGCATGCCGGTGGTCAACTTTGCCGCCGGTGGCGTCGCCACCCCCGCCGATGCCGCCCTGATGATGCAGTTGGGCGTGGACGGAGTCTTCGTCGGCTCGGGCATCTTCAAGTCCGGCGACCCGGCCCTGCGTGCGGCTGCCATCGTCAAGGCCGTCACCCACTACAACGACGCCGCCATCCTGGCCGAAGTCAGCAAGAACCTGGGCGAGCCGATGGTCGGCCGCAGTATCGCCGTCATGCCCGAACTCGAGAAGATCGCCGGCCGCGGCTGGTAAGCCAGTCGAGGCCACGGCACCGACGGACATCCGCTGACTCAGTGTTCCTTGGTGACTATGTCAATCTGTCCGGTGTAGTCCGACGTCAGATCTATGACTATGAAAATTGGTGTCCTTGCCATCCAGGGCGATTTCGCCGAACACATTTCCATGCTCCATAAATTGGGCGTGGAAGCCAGCGAAGTGCGCCTGCCTGCCCACCTCGACGGTCTGGATGGACTGATCATGCCCGGCGGCGAATCCACCACCATCGGCAAACTGGCGGTGGACTTCGGCCTGCTGGAGCCTCTGCGCCAGTTCGGCCAGACGAAAGCCATCTGGGGCACCTGCGCCGGGGCCATCCTTCTATCAAAAGATGCGCTCCGCCCGCAGCCCCTGCTCGGCCTGATGGACATCACTGTCCAGCGCAACGCCTTTGGCCGCCAGGTGGATTTTTCGAAGCCGACCTGGTCATCCCGCCGCTGCAAGAGGCCACCGGCTCCACCCTTCCATATCATGCCATTTTCATCCGCGCCCCCATCATCGAGTCGGTCCATGGAAATGCCTGCGTTCTCTCTTCCCTGCCCGACGGTCGCATTGTGGCGGCGCAGCAGGGCAAACTGCTGGCAACCTCCTTTCACCCCGAATTGACCGGAGATACCCGCTTCCATCAGTATTTTCTCAGTCTGGCTCGTTAACAGATCGCTTAATAAATCGTGGTAACATGGAACCCAGTAAACCTTTTGCGTGGGTAACCTTGTGACCGTTCGCTCCCTGGACTTCCTCGATCTACCCTTGCTGCCGCGTTACCGCCGGGATGTGCTGCCTTTGGACAGCGCCCGGCTGCTTACCCGCGGCAACCCCCTCAGCGCAGCCGGGCTCCTCTCATACTTCAACCCTCGCCGTCAGATCTATACGGCCGTCTCTTCCTCCGACGGCGCTTCCCTTATGGGACAGGTCACTCTCGGCAGCGGCGAAAACTCCGCCCGCCTGACCTTCCTGGCTCCCACCCATAATATCGACACGATGGCGCCCGCCCTGATCGAGCACCTGGTCGAGCAGGCCGGCGAATGGGGCGCATTCCATTTGCTGGCAGAGGTGGATGAAGAATCACCCGTTTTTCGCACCCTGCGGCAGGCCGGTTTTGCCATGTATGCCTGGCAGCGGGCGTGGAAATTGCCCATCCTCGAATTGAACGGCGATGCGGGCAACTGGCGGGAGGTCGACGACCTGGATTGGTCTGCCGTCCAATCGCTCCACGATCAGATCGTCCCGGCCCTGCTGCACCCGGTGGAGGCCCTGCCGAAACAGGTGGCGGGCTGGGTCTGCCGCCCCGAAGGCAACCTGCAAGCCTACATCGCCGTGAAGCACGGTCCCGCGGGAGTGTGGGTGCAGCCCCTTATCCCGCCGGATTCCGATTGCGTCTCCGAGCAGATGGCCAGCCTGGCGGCGGGCAGCACCGGTTGGCGTTCACGCTCCGTCTATGTCTGTGTGCGTTCCTACCAGGCCTGGCTCGAATCCGTCCTGGATGACCTGGGCGCCGAGGCGGGTCCGCGACAGGCGGTCATGGTCCGGCGGATGACCCAGACGGTCAAAGATTCGCAGGCCGTGACGGTCCTGGAAAAAGCCCTGGCGAAGGCCAAACCTGCCGCCCCCATCAGCCGCATCCAAAATGGCAAGTAATTCCCTGGCGTGATAAAATACCGCTTATGAACAACGCAGGTTTCGCCTGCATTGGCGACGCCCGGTCCAAGGTGGATCAATCATTCCAAAATACTCCGTGAAGACGGATCAAAAAACAATTTATAACCTATGACACAACTCAAAATCACTGACGACCTCGATGCCCTCATGGGGGTTTTGCCTGGCGGCATCGTCGAGGCCGTCCATAAATCCAACGATTACGATAACCTGCTTGAGATCATCCTGGACCTGGGCCGTGTCCCCACCGCCCGCTACGTCCAGGGCGAGGTGGTGCTATCCAACCGGGAGATCGCCCGGGCCGAACTGGACCATGTGGTCGAGCACATCGGCGAATTCGACGCGGATAACCGCGCCGGTCTCGAACGCACCCTGCACCGCATTTCCTGCCTGCGAAACCGCCGCGGTCACATCGTCGGTCTGACTTGCCGCGTCGGCCGCGCCGTCTACGGCACCGTCGACATCATCCAGGATATCGTCGAGTCGGGTAAATCCCTGCTCATCCTCGGCCGCCCGGGCGTGGGCAAGACCACCCTCCTCCGCGAGGCCGCCCGCATCCTGGCAGAGTCCAAACGCGTCATCATCGTCGATACCTCCAACGAGATCGGCGGCGACGGCGACGTGCCCCATCCCGCCGTCGGCAAAGCCCGCCGCATGCAGGTGCGCGAACCCATGCTCCAGCATGAGGTCATGATCGAAGCGGTGGAGAACCACAACCCCGAGGTCATCGTCATCGACGAGATCGGCCGCGAACTGGAAGCCCAGGCGGCCCGTACCATTGCCGAGCGCGGCGTCCAGTTGATCGGCACCGCCCACGGGCGGACGCTCGATAACCTGCTGCTCAACCCCACCCTGTCGGACCTGGTCGGCGGCATCGAAGCCGTCACCCTGTCGGACGAGGAAGCCCGCCGCCGCGGCACCCAGAAGACCGTCCTCGAGCGGCGTTCCCCGCCCACCTTTGACGTGCTCGTGGAGATCCAGCAGCGAGACCGCTTCTCCGTCCACGTGGATATCTCCGTCGCGGTCGACAGCCTCCTGCGCGGTTACCCGCTCCCGCCGGAAGTCCGCAGCCGTGGCGCGGATGGCAAGATCCTGATCGAGAAGGCCAAACCCGATCCCCGGGCAAGGCCTGATTCGGAATTCCGCATCGAGACCGGCCCCACCACCGGCCCGCGCCGCCCCTCGGCCAGACCAAGTCGACCGCCGGCAATACCTCCGCCGGGTCCTTCCGCCCTGCCAGTGACAAGATCGGCGCGCCCATGCAAGGGGCCGCTCAGGCGCCTTCCACCTCCCCTCAAACTGACTTTGTCTCCACCACCGAACCCCGCCGGGCCCCGCTGCAGACTGTGCGCGTCTACCCTTACGGCGTCTCGCGTGACCGCTTGATGCAGGCTGCCAAGCGGGTCGGCGTTCCGGCCATTTTCGTCAAGGACGCCGGTGAAGCGGATGTGCTGGTCACGTTGAAATCCTATTACCGTGACCGCCAACAGGCGGTCGTGCAGGCCGAGCAGCGCGGCATGCCCATCTTCGTCCTGCGCGCCAACACTGTCAGCCAGATGGAACAGTTCCTCAGCGACCTGTTCAACCTGACCGAGTTGGTCCCCGGTGACAGAGAGCTGGACGGCGCCCGTTCGCAGGCCCAGGCCGCCATCGCCGCCGTCATGAACGGCGAGCGCTGGGTCGACCTGCCCCCCGGTTCCGCCACTGTCCGGCGCATCCAGCACGAACTGGCACGCGATGCCGAACTGGTCTCGCACTCCTACGGCAAGGAACCCCGCCGCCACGTCCGCATCTTCCGGGAATAACGTTCCTTTGCCACTGTTCTCTGATCCCCCATGTTCATCACCCTCGAAGGCCCCGATGGTTCCGGCAAGACCTCCCATATCCAGCCGCTGGCACAATGGCTGGAAGGGCAGGGCCTGCGCGTCCACGTTGCCCGGGAGCCGGGCGGCACTGCCATCAGCGAACAGATCCGCAATATTCTCCACGACCTGAAGAATACCGAGATGCACCCGCGCACCGAGACACTGCTCTACCAGGCCGCCCGCGCCCAGATCGTCGAGCAGGTCTTTCGCCCCAAACTAGCCGAAGGCTGGATCGTCCTGTGTGACCGCTATTTCGATTCAACCCTGGCATACCAGGGCTACGGTCACCAGCAGGACCTGCAGGAGGTGCGTACTCTGGTGCGCTACGCCACCGGCGGCCTCGTTCCCGACTTGACCCTGCTGCTGGATGTGGACGCAGAGATCGGCCTGCAGCGCGGCTCTCAGCGCCACACCGACGGGGGCGAATGGAACCGCCTGGACGACTACAAGGTCGATTTTCACCGCCGCGTGCGGGATGGCTATCTTGAACTGGCGAAACAGGAACCGGCCCGCTGGGCGTTGGTGGACGCCTCCCAACCCTGGGAAAAGGTCCAGCAGGACCTGCGGGCGGTGATCCTGCCCCGCTTGAAGGTGGCTGCGAAAAAATGAACCCTGTTTGATAATTGATACCTTTTGCAAGTCTCTGACATATTGGGCGGTATAGACTTTGTCGAAATCGGCAAAGTCTTTTTTTACCGCCAAGGAGACCCATGAAAGTAAAAATGATCCTGCCGGCCCTCACCGAGGCCATCAGCCCCTACTGGCGTCCCATCAAATACAGTCTCTTCCCGCCGCTGGGACTGGCCACCCTGGCAGCCTACCTCGACCCGGCTGACGAGGTCGTCATCCAGGACGAGCACGTGGAGAGCCTCGACCTGACCGACCAGCCCGACCTGGTGGTCATCCAGGTCTACATCACCTCTGCCTACCGTGCCTATGCCATCGCCGACATGTACCGCGCCCGCGGTTGTTTCGTCTGCCTGGGCGGCCTGCATGTGACCTCTTTACCGCACGAAGCCGCCCTCCATGCCGACGCCATCTTCCTCGGCCCCGGCGAGGATACCTGGCCCGTGTTCTTACGTGATTTCCGGCAGGGACAACCACAGAAGGTCTATCAATCCACTCACAGGTCGCTCCTGCAAATGCCCTTCCCCCGCCGCGACCTGCTCAAAAAGCACCTCTATCTCGTCCCCAATTCGATCGTTGTTTCGCGCGGCTGTCCCCATTCCTGTGACTTTTGCTACAAGACCTCTTTTTTCAAAGGCGGAGCCTCCTTCTACACCCAGTCGGTCGACCGCGCCCTGGCGGAGATCGACAGTCTGCCCGGTCGCCACCTCTATTTCCTCGACGATCACCTGTTTGCCAACCCGCATTTCGCCTCCGCCCTCTTCGACGGTATGCGCGGCATGGGCCGCCTGTGGCAGGCCGCCGGGACGGTCCAGTCCATCCTCGCCCCCGACCTGATCCCGCGGGCTGCCGCCGCCGGATTGCGCAGTCTCTTCGTCGGTTTCGAGACTCTCGACCCGCAGAACCTGCGCAACCAGCACAAGTACCAGAACCTCGGGCGCGACTATGCTGCCGCTATCCGCCGCCTGCACGAAAACGGCGTGATGGTCAATGCCAGTTTCGTCTTTGGCCTCGACGAAGACTCCGCAGATGTCTTCGAGCGCACCGTCGCCTGGGCGGTGCAGCAGGGCATCGAGACCGCCACCTTCCACATCCTCACCCCCTATCCCGACACGCCTCTCCATGCCCGTATGCAAATAGAAGGTCGCCTGACCAGCTTCGAACTGGGATCTGTACGACACCCGCCACGCCGTCTTCCAGCCGAAGCGCATGTCCGCCGAGACGCTCGAAGCAGGCTACTGGCGCGCCTACCGTGATTTTTACTCCTGGTCGAACATCCTCGAGTCCACCGCCCAACAGGCCGACCTGTTCAGCGCCGCCCGTCATTTCGCCTATAAGACCGCCTGGAAAAAACTGGAGCCGTTGTGGGATTGGGTCATCCAGTTGAAGCATGTCTCGTCCTTCACCGGCCTGCTCGAAACTGTCCTCCGGGGGAAAAAGGCTCACCTTCCCGTTCCTGACCTTCCCCTGGCCTCCCCGGCTGCCTCACCGGATACCCTCTCGTAAAAAAAGAATTCCAATAGCCCCTGAGCAGCCTGTCCCCCGAATGGCAGAGTCGCCAATCCAGGATTCTCACGAGGCGCAGCCGTACCTTTGTCCCTCTACTAAAAACGGATAATTTGTACCATAATTAGGTTTATTATCCTTTAGGAGGAAACATGTATTCCAGGAAACTGATCCACTCAGGTATTTTATTAATCATGATGGTCACCGCCGCCTGCAACCTGACTCCGGCAACCTTGCCAACGGATGCACCCACCCAGGCTATCTCCCCGGTGATCCCGGTCACGGCATCCACTCAAACGCCGACGGCGGAAGTAGTAGTCGTGGAAACGCCCCCCATTCCCACCGATACCGCTGCTCCCACCGTCACCCCTGACCTGGGCGTTACCATCACCGCCTCAACCGGCAGCCTATCTATTCGCCGCGGACCGGGGACCGCCTACAACCGTCTCGGCTATTTACAGGACGCACAGAGTGCAGTTGCCACTGCCCGGGATTCGAGCGGTACATGGCTGTATATCCCCATCCCCTCCGCACCGTCCTTATTCGGTTGGGTATCCACCGCGACTTCGTACAGCACTGTCACGGGTGATATCAATTCACTGACGGTCAAGACCGTCGCGGCGGCGGAACCGATCACCATCCGCAACTGCACCTACCACCCCATGAAGATCACTCCCCTCAATGTCGTGCTCTCGCCGCAGAACGAGTCCCAAAATGTGAAAGTCGTCCTGCCGGGCGATTATGCTGCCTACGACCAGAGCGTCAGCAATACCCTGGTCAAAACGATGAGCCTGGAAGAGGGCGATTGGGTGGATATCACCACAGACGGATTGAACAACACCTACACCTGCCCTTAACCCTGTCTTCGATCATGAAACCAAGAACCCCCATTCCCGGGGGTTCTTTCGCGTTGACATACACTTCATTCGATGACTTTCTTGATTTTTCCGGGCAATCGTCTTACACTTGTCCCCGCAGGTATTGTTGAGCCTTAGCCCGGAGGTGAAAAATGGCTGAACGAGTGCTCCCCCAAACCCGGAATGAATTACTGGATAACATCCAACAGGAATGGTCCGCATTGATGGCGGTGATCGAACGGCTCACCCCCGCGCAAATGATCGCGCCGGAAGCGGGCGGTTGGTCCCCCCGCGACAACCTGGCCCACCTGACCGAGTGGATGAAGATCCTGCTGGGGTACTACATGGACCGGCGGCCATCTCATGAAGTCATCGGCGTGTCATCCGAAGTGACCGAGAATTGGGATTTTGATGTCATCAACCAGGTCTTCTTCGAGCGCAACCGCCACCGCCCTATCAACGACGTGGTGGATGAACTCAAACTCGTCTATGCCGAAGTCGTTGCCCGACTGGAGTCCACCCCCTTCGAAGACCTGTTGAAGCCCCGTTTCGACGACGATCCCGATAAGCAGCCAATCCTGAGCTGGGTAGTGGGAGACACAAGCGAGCACTTCGCCGAACACCGCCTCATCATCGAAAAGGCTCTTAACTGAACCTCCACCTCTTCTCCACCCCCGGCAAGGATGACATCCGCTATATCATCGCGGCCGCCCGTCCCTACCTTGAAAAGAGGGACGACCCGGTCATTGCCTATCTTCCCGCGGCGGACCTGCAAAATACCTGGCTGGAATATACCGAGAAGGCCTTCCGCGGCCTGGGGCGAGTGGTCACCCTGGATACCGAAGTGATGCCGCTGCCCGAGATGGAGGTGGCTCTCCGCAACGCCGCCCTCCTCTATATCCCCGGCGGCAACACCTTCCTGCTCAACCACCGTCTCTACCTGGCCCGCCTGATCGAACCGCTGCGCCGCAAGGTCAACGCGGGTTTGCCGCTGATCGGCTTCAGCGCCGGAACCATCCTGTGCGGACCGAATATCCTCACCAGCAGCGACCTCAACATGGTGCCAACGCCTCATTTTCTCGCCTTGAACCTGTTGCCTTTCAATTTCCTGGTCCATTACGTGGAGGGCGGCACCGAGGGGACCATGAAAGATGAGTGGCTGGCGGAATATCACGTCTTCCACGATAACCCGGTCATCATTATGGCCGATAGCGCTTACGTGAAAGTCGACGGTAAAAAGACCAGCCTCGTCCGTGGCGAGGCTTGGATCCTGCACAAAGGCCGCGAAAAACAGAAACTGGAAGAGGGGAAAGTTATTTCGGCAATTTTGAATTCGTGATGCTTGACCCCCGTCAACATGAAGCGCCGGGGCTAGAACCCTTCATCTCCCCGCCGCCGCCTCCCCGCCTGGCCTCGCAGGTCGGGCAGATCTTTTTCGATATCCTCCGGCGACTGACCTTTTTCCAGCCGGCCCACCACCTCGTCGAACTCCGGCGGCATCTCCTCGCCGATCTCCTTGCCCATTTTCCGCATCATTCGCCCCATGGCCTGCGGGTCGTTTTCCAGCCCGGCCAGCGCCGCCGGATCTGAGAAATTGCCTGCCAGCGACTCCATCCGGCTGTCTTCCGATTTCGCCACCCGTACGCGTGGCAGGCGGCGGCGGGTGTTTTTGCTGCCGCAGTGCTCGCACGTCACCGGGCGGGTGCCGTATTCGGCATAGGTTATGAATACATCAAATCGTTTCTGGCAATCCAGGCAGTGGTAATCGTATAAGGGCATGGACGTATTGTACTGCCTCTTGTTAGTCGATGGGAAGATAGATGCACCGATATTAAGATGAAAGATTGGACATTTCACAAGAAACCAGCAATAAGACTAAGCTTTCGTCTGAACTTGAGTAAGTCACCTCTTGACAAGCGGGACAAATGGTATACAATTAGTACAATGATACAATGATACAATATTTGGATGGTGTATGAACCTGGAAATAGATTTCCGCTCGGGACTCCCCATTTATATGCAAGTGGTCGAACGTATCCAGGAACGGCTGGCGGCAGGCAGGTTGAAGCCCGGCGACCAACTCCCGACGGTGCGCTCGCTGGCGCTGGAACTGCGAGTCAACTTCAACACCATCGCGCGGGCGTACCGCATCCTGGATGAGGCCGGGGTCATTTCGACCCAGCAAGGCCGGGGCACCTATATTTTGCAGATGCCGCCTCCCGAGGCAGCCGAGCACATGCGCCTGAAGGCATTAGAAGACCTGACCCGCCGCTACGTTGCCGATGCGGAGAAGTTGAATACGGGACCGAGGGAGCTGATCGAGATCTTGCGAAAACATATAGAAAAACAAGAATAAGAAACCTTTCCGGATATTAAACACTATGGACACTAAGGACACTAAGAAATCCTCAAAGGAAAACAAAAAGTGGTAAAAGACATAAATACCCATCGGAATCGCGTTTTTTGTACCACCTTTGAATTTTCGAAGAGATACTACTCAAAAAGAGGAGAATTTAACATGAAAGCGCAAATCAAGTATTTATACATCCCACTGCTGGTTATTGTCCTGCTGGCAGCCAGCGGCTGCTCGGCTCCCGAGCCGGCGGGGCTGACGGAAGCGGAGGTGGCAGGGATCACGGAAAATATGCTTAAGTCCCTTGACGCGGGCGAGCAGGAGACGTTTTCGCAGGATTTCAGCGACGAAATGAGGGCGGCCTTCAACGCCGACCAGATCGCTGCCATCCAAGACATGCTGAAGGTGTCCAGCGGGAAGTTCATCTCGCTGGGCAAGCCCACCCTGACCAACAACCAGGGCTACGCCATTTACCGCTTCCCAGCCAAATATGAGCAGGAAACCGTCTATGTGACCGTGACCTTCCTGGTCGGCGGGCAGCAGGTGGAGGGCCTGTTCTTCGACTCGGTCAACCTGCGGGAAGTGCCGAAGTGAAAGTGATCAGTGATCAGAAAATACAGTAAAGAGAATAGATAAAGGAGAATATCATGGTTATGCCTATTACCCCCAAAGATCAAAGCACCAAAGCCCCTGCCAAGGTCCAGCCAGACCTGCACATTTCCGGAATTGCCGGAGCGATGTTCGCCATTTGCATGCTCATCGGAGTAGCCGGAACGATCTTTCTGACGTTCAATGGAATCGGCGGAGAAGTCTGGCCGGCGGCCTGGACCATCTTCTGGCTGACGGTGGGATGCTTTTTCCTCTTCTCGCTGAAGGTGGCTTCGCAGTGGGAAAAAGCCGTCATCCTGCACCTGGGCAAGTTCCAGCGGCTGGCGGGACCGGGCATCTTCTGGCTCTTCCCGGTGGTGGACACGCTGGCCAACTGGATCGATCAGCGCGTGATGGTGACGCCGTTCTCGGCTGAAAAAACGCTCACCAAGGACACGGTCCCGGTGGACGTGGATGCGGTGCTGTTCTGGGTCGTCTGGGATGCCGAGAAGGCCGCCCTGGAAGTGGCCGACTATCGCGCCGCCATCTCATGGGCCGCCCAGACCGCCCTGCGCGAGATCATCGGGCAGAGCATGCTGGCGGATATCCTGGTGGGACGCGCCAAGATGGACACCGAACTGCAGAAGATCATCGACGAGCGCACCACCCCGTGGGGTATCACCGTCCAGTCGGTCGAGATCCGTGACGTGATCATCCCGCCCGTGTTGGAAGACGCCATGTCCCGCCAGGCGCAAGCCGAGCGCGAACGCCAGGCGCGGGTGATCCTGGGCGAATCCGAAATGCAGATTGCGGATTCATTCGCCGAAGCATCCAAGGCTTATGTCAGCAACCCAACCGCGCTGCATTTGCGGGCCATGAACATGCTCTTCGAGGGGCTGAAGGAAAAAGGCGCGCTGGTGATCGTCCCCAGTAGCGCGGTGGATACGATGAACCTGGGCGGGTTGAGCGGAATGGTCAGCCTGGCCCAGCAGAACCTGCCAAAGAAGGAGAACGAATAATGGACACCGACCTTATCATGAAATATCTGCCCCTGCTCATCCCGGTCATCGTGATCGAGTTGGGCTTGCTCATCGCCGCCCTGGTCGACTTGATCCGGCGCGAGAAAACCCGCGGGCCCAAATGGGTGTGGGCGCTGGTCATCATCCTGGTCAATTTCATCGGCCCGATCATTTATTTCATTGCCGGGCGCAAAGACGAATAAGAGGTTTGAGTGAACAGTGTAAAGGTTGAAAACCTGAAGAAATATTACGGAGCCGTCCATGCGCTGGATGGGCTGGATATGGACGTGGCGCCGGGGACGGTCTACGGCTTCCTCGGTCCGAACGGGGCCGGCAAGACCACCACCCTGCGCATCCTGACCGGGCTGGCGTTCCCGGACGGCGGCAGCGCCCAGGTGGCGGGGTTGGATGTCGTCAAAGACGGCCAAAAACTCAGCCGCTTCATCGGTCACCTGCCGGAGGAACCGGCCTTCTATACCTGGATGACGCCGCGTGAATTCCTGGATTACCTGGGGCGGCTTTACGGGCTTTCCGCTTCCGAGCGGACGGCCCGCACGCGCGAACTGCTGGCGATGGTCCACCTGGAAGACGTAGCCAAACGCCGCATCGCCGGATTTTCGCGGGGCATGCGCCAGCGCCTGGGCGTGGCGGCTGCGCTGATCCATCACCCGCAGGTGCTTTTCCTGGATGAACCCGCCAGCGCGCTGGACCCGGCCGGGCGCAAGGAAGTGCTCGACCTGATCGAGACCCTGCGGGGTCAATGCACGGTGGTGATGTCCACGCACATCCTGGCAGACGTGGAGCGGGTCTGCGACGTGGTCGGGATCATCGCCCGCGGGCGGATGCTGGTCCAGTCGCCGCGGGAGGAATTACTGGCGCGCTACGCCGTCCCGGCCTTCGAGGTGGCGGCGGACGATGCGGCGGCCCTGGCCAACTGGGGCGAGGAACTGCGCCGGCTGCCGTGGGTGGCGGGAGTCGCATCCCAAAACGGGACGCTGCGTATCACCGTCAAGGATGTGCAGGAAGCAAAACTGGCCCTGCTGCAAAAGATCGTGGAAGCGGGGCTGGCCCTGAACCGCTTCGAAGAAATAAGGCCTTCGCTGGAGGACGTGTTCCTTCAACTGGTGGGCACGGAGAGTGTGGCATGAATTTTCTGGCTGTTTTTCGTAAAGAAATGATGGAACAATGGCGGACCTACCGCTTCCTGATCGTGGCGGCTGTTTTCGCCGCCTTTGGGCTGGCCTCGCCGTTGCTGGCGAAATTTACCCCCGAGATGATGAAAGCCATTCCGGGCATCCCGGCAGGGATCCTGGCATCGATCCCCGCGCCGACGCTGGCGGATGCGATCACCCAATATATCAAGAACATGAGCCAGTTCGGCATTTTGCTGGCCTTGCTGATGACCATGGGTGTGGTGGTGCAGGAGAAGGAGCGCGGCACAGCGGCGTTCTTCCTGACCCGTCCTGTTTCACGTGAAACCTTTTTGCTGGCGAAGTTCGCCGCGCTGGCAGTCATGTTCATTGCCAGTCTGGGCGTGGCGGCGCTGGGCTGCTGGTATTACACCTACGTGCTGTTCGAGGCGCTGCCGTGGGGACCTTTCCTGGCCTTGAACGGTTTGATGCTGATCATCTTCCTGGTCTACATTGCGCTGGCATTGCTGTGCAGCACCGTCGCCCGCAGTAACGGCATCGCGGTGGGGCTGGCATTCCTCAGCCTGGTGTTGGTGAGCGGATTGGGGGCTTTGCCAAACGTCGGCAACTACCTGCCCGGGCGGTTGTTCTCGTGGGGAGCAGCGCTGCTGCTGGGCAGCGATATCACAGCCTGGCCGGCCCTGTGGATCAGTTTGGGGATCATTGCGGCAGCATTGGTGGCGGCATATTTCGTCTTCCGGCGGCAGGAGATATGACAGGACTGTCCAAGTTTCACGTGAAACAATCAGCGCAGCCTTCAGGAAAATTCCTGGAGGCTCGTTTTTTAAACGTTTGAACATCTGGACGTTTGAAAGGGTTGATGGCGATCAATAAAATATATTTGTTCTATTGTGGACCTCACAGACCGGATCAAATCCTTTCAACCCCACCCCCATACCCCTCCCCGAGCACTAATTGACTTTTTTCAAGTCTAAATCGACTCCGGGGAGGGGGGTTATATACCGAAAAAGGGAAGTGAGCGAAAAGAGCATTCGCTCACTTCCCTTTTTCGGCTTACGTACATAAGAAGTTAGTCAAGCAAATAATCAGTAAGGGGATAGAATCCCAAGATGACCTTTTTTCAAGATCCGTTCAAAATATCCTCACTCGCGTTTGAATTTAAGTTACTTGACCGTGACAATTAAATAGAACAAATATTCTTAATTACTATTAGATACAGAACAAACCTTCCAAAGGTATTGTATCTGCTCGAGTTAAGGGCTAAACTATATCTACAGGATTTTATGCAACCACTCCAAACCCGATCTCCACTACATGGCCGAACAGATGGCCCGCCTGATCGAGGTCAGCGTGACGCTCAACTCCACGCTGAACCTGGACGAGTTGCTGCAGTTCATCATCCGCAGCGCCACCGAGATCCTGGACTGCGGCTCGGTATCCATTCTCCTCTACGACGAAAAACACGGGCGGCTGGTCTTTGCCGCCGCCACCGGCGCCGACCCAAAGAAACTTGCTGAGACCCCCATCCCACTGGAAAACAGCCTGGCCGGGACGATCTTCCGCGAGAACAAAAGTGTCAGCCTGTCAGATGTGCAGATGGACACGCGCCACTACCTGACCGTCTCGCAGCATGTCGATTTCGAGGTCAAGAATCTCCTGGGCGTGCCCATGCGGATCAAAGGCAAGCCCACGGGTGTGCTGGAAGCGCTCAACAAACGCAACGGGGATTTCGACGAAAGCGATGCCGACATCCTCTCGGTCATTGCCTCGCAGGCAGCTGTGGCCATCCACAATGCCCGCCTGGTCAAGGCCCTGCAGGAAGCCTACGACGAACTGCGCACCACCGACCAGTTGAAGACGAATTTCCTGGCGCTGGCTTCGCATGAATTGCGCACTCCGCTGGGAGTGATCATCGGGTATGCCACCTTCCTGCAGGAAGAGTTGCCGGGCGAACTGTCGGACCACGCCAAGCAGGTGCTTAACTCTGCCATGCAGATGCGCGTGCTGGTGGATGCCATGACCAACATGGACCTGCTGCGCTCGAGGAGCCTAGTCATGCATCGGCTGGTGGTGCCCATCCAACAACTCCTATGCTCGGCCTATACGGAAGTCAAGCGGCTGGCGGAGGCGAAAAACCAGACAGTGGTGCTGGAACTGCCAGAGATACCCATCCCGGTCAAATGCGACCCGGATAAAATGACCTCCGTCTTCGTCAACCTGCTCGACAATGCCGTCCGTTTCACAGACGAGGGCGGCAGGATCGTCATTGGGACGGCCCTGCGATCCGGCGGGGATGTGCTGGCATGGGTGCAGGATAACGGCAAAGGTATCCCACCCGGCGAGATGAACAAGATCTTTCAGGGGTTCTACCAAATCGAACCGCATACGACCCGCAAACACGGCGGCATGGGCATCGGCCTTTCCATCGCCAAGGGGCTGGTGGACGCGCACGGGGGCAAGATCTGGGCCGAGAGCGAGGGGCCGGGGAAAGGTTCGACCTTCAAGGTGTTGCTGCCGTTCCTGAGCACGACCGCCTTGCGCAACCTGACGGAGTGAAAACCCGTTTATGAGAGCGTCTTAATAGTTCTATTGACATAGGGCATTATCCATGCGATACTAAAGTCATCACAGGCCATACAACGCAAACACCAGGACCAAGGCCTGTTTTTCATCGCCATCCTTAAGAAGAGGAGGTGGTGCCTAACATGGATAGTAGTACGAAACGAAGCGCTATGGCATCCCTCCTCGATCTGCAGTAACATTCGCAGACCGTTCAAGGTGCCATAGCGCGATTAGGAAGGCCGCTCACAAGGCGGTCTTCCGCTTTTAAAAGCCTGGATAATTTTTGTGACAATTGCTTTCGTTTGCGAGATATTTCTTAATCTGGCATTGTCAATATAGATGGTTTAAATTGAGGCGCGAGTTCGGACAATTCATTCTGATGCTATCGATGGTGGTCGAACAAGGTTGGATTTCATCAGATGGATCATTTTCGAATAATGGTGAGAGGAATCGGCCCCATCCCTTCCTTTCCCCGAGCAAAGATGATTTCTCTACCCTATTTGACTTCGGGGAAGGGATTTAATACTTTGGTGAAATAGCATGTCTTGCCTGATATGTCCGAAGTCCCGTTTAAGGCTATGGATGAAATGGATATAAAAGAAAACGGGTGGCAGTCATTAACCTGCCACCCGTTTGATCCGATGGAGAATAACACTCAGGGCATGAGGTGGATAAAGCGCAGGTCGGCGTCGGTCTGATGGAAGGTGGTGTTCAGGCCGACGATCTCGAACCAGGTCGCGCCGGGCTTGAGGGGAAGGGGGTTCCATCCGGGTTGGTCAGCGAGATCACGTCGATGGGATTCCGCTGCCACTTGACCGGGTACATCTGTCCATCCCGGAAGGCGAAGCCATCGCCCGTGCCACTGAGGAGGATATCGTAGATGCCCGGGCTGAAGAGATTGTGATTGACCTTCAACACCAGCACATTCTCGAAGGCAAGCGGCTTGTCGGTCAGGCGATCGGTCAACTGCACATACTTCTCGTCGCCGGTATTGAGCACATCGGCGGCATCCACGAAGCGCAAGTATTTACCAGTGGCGGTATCATAATCCCAGCGGTTGTAGATGGAGGCGGAGTAACGGATGCGGAAGGTGGGGGCCGGCTGGCCTCCGGCGGGGGGTTCCATCTTGAAGAACATGCCGTTCAGGTCCTGGCGGACGTTGTCCATGTTTTTACTGGTGGCATAGGCAGACATTTCTGCCGTACCGATGGTGAGGAAGTTCAACCCATTGGGTTCAAAACGCTTCATCGGCGAGCCAGGGGCTTCCAATACAAAACGGTTGGCGAAATCAGAATTCTGAAAGCGGTCCATTTCGGAAAAATAGGCATATCCGAAGGCGAAGACTGACTTGTAGCCGCGCACCAGGTTCGCATCGATGAAGCGGCCCGAGCGGATGGGTCCGACCGTTTCTGCGTCCTGCCCATAATATATGGCGGCGAAGCGGGTAGTGCCTTCCTCGGTGTAATATTCGAAGACCAGGTCGGCAAAGGAGAGACCCCACTGCGGGCGAACGGTACGGGGCAGGTTGGCCACTTTGACGAGCATGGGCCGACGCTCCAGCAGAGTTGGGTCTGCGACCTTCAACCCTGTCAGCGGGTTGACCTCGGCGGGGAAGTTGGCCGGGCCGTATCCTTCGAGCGGATAGGCGGGAGTGGGCGAGAGGGTGGCAGTAGCGGTCGGTTCGGGGGTGGGAGTATCGGTGGCGGTCGGGATGTCGGTGGGCGCTAATGTAAAGGTGGCGGTGGCGGCCGGGGCGGCGGGGCCGCAGGCTGCCAGCGCGATGGAGAGCAACATTGCAAGGTAGATAAGGCGTTTCATGAACAGATCCTCCAGTGAATTTGATCTATAAAATGTAAAGAATTCCCCACTTTGGTGGGGAGTGAAACCCTATTTGTGGTTCTTTTTGAAAAGATTGGCGCTCTGCTGGATATCGTGCGCCGAGCGGAGGGTGCCTTCGGTAACTTCACCGAGCATCTGCGCCAGTTCGAGCGTGCGCGGTTCGCCGGTCAATTTGGCCAGGCGGGTGAGGGTGCGATTGTCCTTGACGACCTTCTGCACCTGGAAATGCTGGTCGCCAAAGGCCGCCAGTTGCGGCAGGTGGGTGATGACCATCACCTGGTGGGCCCGGCCGAGGCACCACAGTTTTTCGCCGACCGTCCCGCCCACACGCCCGCCGATGCCCTGGTCGATCTCATCAAAGATGAGCGTGGGGATCTGGTCGGCGCTCGCCAGGACGTTCTTCAGCGCCAGCATCAAGCGGGAGGTCTCGCCGCCGGAGGCGATCTTCGCCAGCGGCTTGAGGCCTTCGCCGGGGTTGGGAGCCACCAGGAATTCCACTTTATCCAACCCGTTCCCATCGAAGGCGATGCGGGCGCCATCGGGCAGGGGCACGCCTTTTGGATCGGGTTTGGTCTGGAAGTCAACGGCGAAGCGGGCGGCGTCCATGCGCAGGTCGTCCAGTTCGGTCTCGATGGCCTGACTGAGCGATGCGGCGGCTTGCTTGCGCTGCTCGGAGAGGGCCAGACCTTGCTGTGACAGTTTGTCCAGCGCACTGGTTTCCTGCGTTTCCAACTCGGCGATGCGGGTGGAGGCGGTGGAAATGGTCTCCAGTTGTTTGCGCGCCTGCGTCCCAAAGGCGATGACGGATTCGATGCTGCCGCCGTACTTTCGCTCCAGCCGGTGGATCAGGTCGAGGCGTTCTTCGGCCTCCTCCAACCGCTTAGGGTTGTATTCGATAGCTTCCAGATAGTCGCGCAGGCTGTGGGAGAGGTCGGCCAGGTTCTCTTCCAGGGCGGTGGCCTGCTCGGAGAGGGAGTTCTGGGTTGCGTCAATCTGGGCCAGTTTCGACAGGCTTTGGACCGCCTGCCCGACCAGGTCGGTTACGGCGGGGGATTTCGGGCGTGCCTTCGTCCAGGGCCGTCAAGGCTTCCTGGGCCAGCGTAGCCAGGGTTTCTGCATTGGCTAGACGGTCGCGTTCCTGTTTAAGTTCCTCGTCTTCACCGGCGCTGCAGGCGGGCGGCTTCGATCTCTTCGGCCTGGAAGGTGAGCATTTCGGTGCGGCGCTCGGCGTCGCGCTCGGTTTTCGCGCAACTCTTCCAATTCGCGGCGGAGGGATTGCAAGCCCTGGTAGGTCTTGCGATAAGACAGCCAAGCGGACCTTCGACGTTGGCGTAGCGGTCGAGCAGGCCCAGGTGGGCATGGATATTCAGCAGGGAAAGGTGCTCCGACTGCCCGTGGATGTCGACCAGAATCTCGCCCAGTTCTTTGATCAGCGCCAGGATGACGGTGCGGCCATTGACGCGGGCCACGCTGCGACCTTCGCGGCGGACCTCACGGGTGAGGGTGACGTAATTGGGATCGTCCAGCAGGTCTTCGCGCTGGAGGACTTCGTGGGCGGCGGCTCGCACCGGACCTTCCAGCTTGAAGGTCCCTTCCACGTGGGCCAGGTCGGCTTCGGTGCGGATGGAGGTGGCATCGGCGCGCCCGCCCAGGAGCATATCCAGCGCGTCGAGAATGATGGATTTGCCCGCGCCGGTCTCGCCGGTGAGGATGACCAGCCCGGGGCCGAACTCGAGATCGAGGCGGTCGATAATGGCGAAATTCTGAATATGTAGTTCAGTAAGCATGGTTTATCTTGATAATCGAATTCCCGAAAGACGGCTGTACACAACCGGGATGGCAATGAAAAGGTAAATTCCCTGGAAGATGAGGTTGAAGACGTTCAAACTTAATATTTGGACGATGATGACCGGCAGGGCCCCAACGAGCACCGCCGCGGCAACGGTGAAGAAGAGCGCCTTGGCTCGGCGACGGCGGGTGACCAGGCGCACCCCTTCAGCAATGACCATCCCGGCAGAAGGTGCGCCGACAAAGATCAGGATCCAGCCGATAAAGCCGATCCCGCCGATCAGGCTGGCCAGCAGGCTGGCGAAAAATCCAAGGATGGCGGCGGTGACGCCTCCGGTCAGATAATCGTACCAGAGGGCGGTGTCGAAGATCTTCATCTGGCCGCGCACGCATTCCTTGCAGCGATAGCCCGTGGGGGTACGGACGGCGCATCTGGCGCAGATGGGCTTGCCGCACTTGTTGCAGCGCAGACTGGTCTCGACGTCGGGATGGTTGGCGCAGTAGACGGTCGTGGATGTTTCGATCATCGCGGGAATCCAATCGAAGGGTTTTGATTCATGTGAGCGGTGATGTTGCGATAGAAATAACCGGGGTCGCTGAAGCGGACGAAGCGGGCATTGTAGTCGCCGGCGCGCACATCCACCACATCACCCTCGGCCAGGCCCAGGGGGATCTGCCCGTCGATGCTCAAGACGGCGTCGCCGCTGCGCAGGAGGATGCTGACGGAGGCGCCTTCTGAAAGGACAACCGCCCGGTCCACCGACAAGTGGGGGGCGATGGGCACCAGCAGGATATTGCGCAGTTCCGGCGGCAGGATAGGGCCTCCCGCAGCCAGGGCATAGGCGGTGGAGCCGGTGGGGGTGGCGGCGATCAGACCATCGGCGACGTAGTTCGCCAGCAACCCGCCGTCCACGTTGGCAGAGAGGCGTACCGGTCGCACCGAGGGGCCGCGGGTGACGACGGCTTCATTGAGGGCGTGCCAGTTGCCGAGCATTTCGCCTGAACGGCGGTGCTCCGCCCGCAGCATCATCCGTTCCTCGATCCAGAACTCGCCTTTGAGCAGCAGTTCGAAAGAGGGCTGCCATTCCTTGCGGTCGACCTGGATGAGGAAACCCAGACGGCCCGTGTTGACGCCCAGAATGGGCAGGCCGGAAGGGGCGCACAGGTGGCTGGCCCGCAGCATGGTCCCATCCCCGCCGACGGCGACCATGAGATCGAAATTGCTTTCACGGACGCGCTTGCGCAATTCGCCATCGTCGAAGGTGCCGTGGACCGACTCGAGGTCGTGCTCCTTAAAATAGTTGCAAATGGCCGCGGCTTCCGCCACGGCTTCGGGCATTTTGGGGTGAGCGGCGACGACGATCCGGCGAGGGGTGGGCAAAGAGGATGACATCATGAATATTATACCGTAGGGCTTGACCGCTCCATCATTCCAATCGCCGGTCGCAGGTGTCACGGAAACCGCAGCGACGGCAGCGCGCTGCATCTTCGTGGGAGCGGGGAACATCTGCGCGGCGTTCATCAATGCGCATGTTCGCCAGCAGGTCGAGCAGGGCGGTCTCAAGTTCGTGGGTATAGTC
The DNA here is from genome assembly GCA_963847105.1 of uncultured Chloroflexia bacterium. Taxonomy (GTDB): domain Bacteria; phylum Chloroflexota; class Anaerolineae; order Anaerolineales; family Villigracilaceae; genus UBA877. The sequence continues at coordinate 877,238 of CAWJYP010000004.1, forward strand.
GATGGCGAAATCGCGGCCGGGGTAATGGATGATGCCGTGCGGCGGGCGTTTGCCGGTGGACTTGTGGACCAGGTAGCAGTAGACCGCGACCTGGTAGATGTGCGAATCGTAGGGTTCGTCGGGAGTGCGGCCGGTCTTGACCTCCACGGGGATGAGGCGGTCGTCCTGCTGGACCAGGTAATCGGGCCGGCCGGTGAGACCCAAGTTCGCGGTCGTAGAAGGGCTTCTCCACCGCGCCCCAGGTCTTCGTATCCGTGTAGACCACCCGTCCGCCGGGCAGACCGGTGGCCTGGCGCTGGCGGGCGGAGATGTAGAACAGGGCCGCTGCTAGCAGGAGGATCGCCAGGCCGATATAGAGGGAGGTCATTTCAGATCACCCGGGCGGTGCAGAACGTGACCAGCAGCACCAATGCCAGCAGGAGCAGGATGACCGCCAGCAGGCGCGTCAGGCCGGCGGCGAAGACGTCCCGCCCGTGGGCGCGGTGCATTTCGGTGCCGGTTTTCATCTCGGCCTGGTTGATGGAGGGTGTACCTTTTTGCTGATACCACCAGGCGCGGGCGCAGTAGAGGTAGGAGCCAACTTCGGAAGCGCGGATCGTTTTCATAAGAAAGGACGTTACACGTTTGAACGTTTTTGGTATAGCACATTTATTCTAACACATTTGGGCAGGCGATTGCCGGAGGTTCGGACATGAATTCGGTCATATCATGACCAAGCCATCACGGGTATGGAAAATGAGTTTCCTTTCAAGCAGATTGTTCGGTTTTCTGATTGGTATTGGGTACGCCGACCCCTACCCTGCCCTTCCCCGAGCATATCATCTTTTTTCACCGGACCGGCTTGATTACGGGGAAGGGTTCTTAACGTCAAAATGAGCATGCGAGCGGAAAGAACACCGCTCACATGCTCATTTTGACGATTATATGCAAACTGTCTGACCTTTAGTCCATACATCAGAATTGCCTCTTGACTCGTACCATACCGGAGGGTCTATACTATGCACACTGACGGCCATCAGACGAAGACAAGGAAGACTTATGATCAAGATCGGTGACTTCTCCAAGCTGGCGCACGTCTCCATCAAGACCCTGCATCACTACAACGATATGGGTCTGTTGAAGCCGGCTCATATCGACAAGTACAACGGCTACCGCTATTACGACCTGGAGCAGTTGGCGGCGCTCAACCGCATCCTGGCCCTGAAAGACCTGGGCCTGTCGCTGGAACAGATCGCCCAACTGCTGCACGAAGACGTCTCCCTGGCAGAGATGCGCGGCATGCTGCGGTTGAAGCAGATGGAACTGGCTTCGCAGGTAGAGGAAGAACGGTCCCGCCTGCGACGGGTGGAAGAGCGGCTGCGACAGATGGAAGAGGAGGGCCGACCGCATGGGGCGGAGATCGCCCTCAAGCAGGTGCCGGCGCAGACGGCCCTGCTGGCGCAAGTAGTGGCAGCCAGCGAAGAGCTGATCGCACCCGCCCGCCAGAGTTTGCAAACCCTGCTGCAGACCCACCTGGAGCAAGCCCGCCTCAAGCCGCAAGGTCCGTGGTTCGCCCTGATGGACGACCTGCCTTATGCCGAGACCGATCTTGAACTCACGCTGGGAGTGGGGGTGCAGTTATCGAGCGGACAGCGCGCGGGTGACTGGAGCGGGACACCCGTCCGCCTGCAGGAACTGGAGGCCAGCAACAACATGGCCAGCGTGATCCACCGCGGCGACATTGTCACCCTGCCGCAAATATATCGTTCACTGTACGCCTGGACGCAGGCGAATGGCTACCAGCCGGCTGGGCCATTCCGTGAACTGTACCTATCCGAGACCGGTATCCAGACGGAACCGGACAACACATTCGATGCCGGCCTGATCGAGCTTCAATGCCCGGTCGAACGGGTCAGCATCCCAGTCTCTATCATTTCAGAAAGGGAAGGAAACATGCAACCGAAGATCGTCAATCGTCCAGCCTTCAAGGCTGTTGGACTCTCGTACGTGGGAAAGAATGAGCACGCCGAGATCGGCGAGATGTGGGGCCGCTTCAACCAGACCTGCGGGCCGATCAAGAGCATCAATCAAAAAGAGGGCTTTGGCCTGTGCTTCAACACCGTGGAAGGTCCATCGCGCCCGGGCGAGTTCGAATACGTGGCCTGCTTCGAAGTGGCCGACAACAAGGACGTCCCGGCAGGGATGGTCTACCGGGAGGTGCCGGCCTACAAGTTCGCCGTCTTCACCCATCACGGCAAACTCGAAAAACTGCACGAGACCTATCAATACATCTACAACACTGCCCTGGCCCAGGCAGGCCTGAAGACCCACCCGGACAAGTTCGACATGGAAGTGTACGACAAGGACTTCCATCTTGGTTCGGACGACTTGAAGTTCTACATCTACGTGGCCATCGAGTAGACGCAGCCTTTGTTCACCTTGCCCCCATTTCGAGGATGTCATCGAAGTGGGGGCAGTTGTCATAATAGAAAAATAAAAGAATAAAAACACAAATGTGCCACGAAGGCTCAACAAAGGAATGAACAAAACGGTAAAAAACTAAAATCCTTCTAAACTGCTTTTTTTATAAAACTTAAGACTTTGTCTATCCAAGGCCATGCTATATAATGAGCATGGCTTTACCTATTTTTGGAGGAGACCATGCCCAGCCTGCCCGAGATCGATACCCCTTTCCTGCTCGATTTTCTCAGCAAATTGCTGAACACTCCCAGCCCCACGGGGCTGTCTGGACCGGCCATTGCCCTGACCCGCTCCACCTTCGAGGCATTTCCCGGGGTTGACTCTCGGCCTGACCCGCAAGGGCGCGCTGACGGTCACGCTGCCGGGTCAGCGGGAGGATGGGCCGCGTGCCCTGACGGCCCACGTGGATACGCTGGGGGCGATGGTCAAGGAGATCAAAGGCAGCGGACGGCTCAAGCTGAGTCGCATCGGCGGCTTCGCCTTCAACACCATCGAGAATGAAGGCTGCACGGTCTTCACATCCAAGGGGAAGCAGGTACGCGGCTCCATCCTGCTGACGAAGGCTTCCAGCCACGTTTTTGGCGGGGAAGTCAACGAGATGAAGCGCAGCGAAGACACCCTGGAAGTGCGTCTGGATGCGCGGACGAGTTCCGAAAAAGAGACGCGCGAACTGGGCATCGAGGTGGGTGATTTTGTCGCCTTCGACCCGCGGGTGGAGATGACGGGCGGGTTCGTGCGCTCGCGTCACCTGGACGACAAGGCTTGCGTGGCCTGCCTGGTGGCGGCGGTCAAGGCGCTGGCGCAGGCGGGACTCAAGCCGGTCCATCCGGTCACGCTGCTGATCAGCAACTACGAAGAGGTGGGGCACGGGGCGGCGGCGGGCATCCCGGCGGAGGTGGAGGAGTTGCTGGTGGTGGATATGGCGGCCATCGGCGAGGGGCAGGCCTCGGACGAGTTCCACGCCTCGATCTGCGTCAAGGACAGCGGCGGGCCGTATCACCATGACTTCTCGTCCCGGCTGCGGGGGCTGGCAGAGGCGCACCAGATCCCTTACAAGGTGGATATTTATCCGCATTACGGCTCGGACGGGGAGGCCTTCTGGTCTGCCGGAGGGGATGTGGCGGTGGCGCTCATCGGCCCGGGGGTGGATGCGTCGCACAGTTATGAGCGGACGCACACGGAGGCGCTGGTGGCGACGACGAAGTGGGTGCTGGCGTATTTGATGGAAGAGTAGTTAATCGAGTAACGGTTAATGGCTTAATCAGAGAACTGATAATCCGGTGAAATTTCACCGCCACACAAGCATACAGGAGACACATGGACTTCAACGAATACCAGACCAAATCGCGCAAGACCGCCAAGTATCCATCCATCGGGCATGGGGTCATTTATCCGACTCTGGGGCTGACCAACGAAGCCGGGGAGGTAGCCGGGAAGATCAAGAAGATCTTCCGCGACAAAGACGGGGTCATCGGCGAGGCGGAGCGGGCCGCCCTGGAAGGTGAGTTGGGCGACGTGTTGTGGTACCTGGCGCAGGTCTGCACTGAATTGGACCTGTCGCTGGAGGCGGTGGCGCAGCACAATATCGAAAAACTGTATTCGCGGCTGGAGCGCGGCAAGATCAGCGGCGAGGGGGATAATCGCTGAAACAAGGAAATGCCGGGAGGATATTATGGAACAAGAATGTGATTGTCTGGTTGGCCTGGAATTGTTGGAAAAATTTCGAGATAAGAATAATCCGGAACGCTTATTTTCATATCCGATACCTCATCCATCCGTACCGAGTTCTATTTTGTCCCTGCGGCGGCTCGTTTTTGAAAGCCCAATGGTTTTATCTGAAAGCCACTATTCTGCAGATCATTCTGCAACTACCCTATAATTCCCTATCCATTTGGGTCCTGCGCCGCATGGGGGCGAAGATAGGCGAACACGTCTATATTTCCGCCGGCGTCGTGATCGACCCCATGATGGTCGATCTACTCACGATTGAAGATAATGTCCTGCTCGGCTCCGGCGTGAAGATCTCATTCCACGAGTTCCAACAAGACAAGTTTGTTGCAGGGCGTGTCACGATCCATCAATTTGCAGTGGTGGGCGGCTTTTCCATGATCGGTCCGGGTGTTGAAATAGGAGAAAGAGCCAATGTAGCCGGAGGCGCAGTTGTGATGCGGCCTGTCCCGGCCGGGAAGATAGCCATCGGCAATCCAGCCCGCGTCATTTAGGTCGGATATGAGAATATATCCCCTCAAGTTGAATGTTCTTTTGGGAATATTGATCCTGCTTGCCGGAGTGATTCCTGTTGCCATAGGGATCACCCTGGCTGAAAAGAATCCTTCGTTGGTTTCAACAATTCAGGGGGATGCCTTCTTCCAAACATCTCCGTTCTTTGAACAATCTGTGGCAGTATTCAGCGGCTTTATTGTTAAGCCTGTCTACATGATCCTGGCACTGATATTAATCGTATTCCTATGGAAAAGGAAAACAGAAGAGCTAATAATCTTGCGGTGGGGCTTGATTTCCTTCCTGGCAGGGGAGGCTTTTTGTGCTGTTAATTACATTTTCTTCCATGAAGAGGCTGCGTTTTTTGAATATTTGCACAGTTTTGGAATGGTCATTGGCTTTGCGTTCGTTTTTCTTGCATTGATACAAGGACTGGATAAGCGTGTGTTGAAATTTTCAGATCCGCAGGAAAACTGTGCTTTCCTTGGCATTTGTAATGGTTGTTCAAAATATAAAGATATACCCTGCAGGCTGCGCCAACTCTTTCAGTTCTTTTTACCTGCTCTACTAATCACATCGGCCATACCTTTATCGGCTAAAACCATTTCCGTATCCTACAATACGACGATTTGGGGTACTTTATACAATTATTCCCATGCGGTGATCCATCAACTCTACGAGATCCGCTTCTGTCCCTGGGCAGCCAGCCTGTTTTTTATCCTCTCTTTCCTATTTTTGTTGATTAGGAAGGAAAAAGGGATACAGGCAGCAAAGTTCTTCTTCAGCGTTGGATTGGGTCACCTTTCCTTTAGTGTTTTGCGGATGGTACTTTTGGATAGTTTTCAGTACGATATGGTCTGGTTCATCTTTTGGGAAGAAATCACGGAGTTGATTTTTATAGCGGGGATTGGATTTTTCCTGTGGATATTCAAAGACAAATTATTCAAAATGACTTGAACAATCAGCCGCATAGGCTCGCTTATGTTTCATAGCTCCTGAAACTCTAATCTTCTTCATACAAAAACAAGCCCAGTTTTTGGTAAAATCTAAACCAGACACATATTGTCCAAATGCGTGGGGCGGGATAGTGTCTCCGCCTTACAGGAGATTAATAACATGGCTAGCATGGAAAAGTTTACCCAGCGGGCACGCCGAGTTCTATCCCTGGCTCACCAGGAAGCAGAACGCGCCCGCCAGGGTCTCATCGGTACGGAACACCTCTTGCTCGGTTTATTGGAGGAAGACGGCGGTGTGGCTGGACGCGTCCTGCGCGAACTCGGCCTGGAATCCGCCCGGGTGCGCGAGATGGTCCTGCGCGTGAGCGGCGAAGGCCGTTACGACAGCGACAAGATCGAATTGGCCCCCGATACCCAACTGGTCCTCGAATACGCCATCGACGAGGCCCGCAAGATGGGCCATCACTATATCGGAACCGAGCACCTCTTGCTAGGGCTGGTCCGGTCCGAAGGCGCGGCCATGGATGTTTTGAAGAAACTGGGCGTCACGCCCGACCAGGTTCGCCGGCAGACACGGCGGGTGCTGCAGGAAAGTTCATCCTCGCCCTCGGCCGTCCCCGAAACCGCCAAATCCGGCGGCAAACAGGAACCCAAGACTCCGCTGGTGGATCAGTTGGCAACCGACCTGACCACCCTGGCGGAAGAAGGCAAGTTGGACCCGGTGATCGGGCGCGTGACCGAGATCGAGCGCGTCATCCAGATCCTGGCCCGGCGCACCAAGAATAACCCCGCCCTCATCGGCGAACCCGGCGTGGGCAAGACCGCCATCGTCGAAGGGCTGGCGCAGCGGATCACCGACGGTGACGTGCCCGCCCCGCTACTGAGCAAGCGCGTCCTGAAACTGGACGTGGGCTCGCTGGTGGCCGGGACAATGTACCGGGGCCAGTTCGAAGAGCGGCTCAAGCGCGTGATCGACGAGTTGAAATCAACCAAGTCCATCCTGTTCATCGACGAGTTCCACATGCTGGTGGGGGCGGGTTCGGCCGGGTCCGCCGTCGATGCGGCCAACATCCTCAAGCCGGCGCTTTCACGCGGCGAACTGCAGTGCATCGGCGCGACCACCCTGGACGAATACCGCAAGCACATCGAATCCGATGCGGCCCTGGAGCGACGCTTCCAGCCCATCGTGGTGGATGAACCTTCCGTCGAGGAGACCATCGAGATCCTCAAGGGCATCCGCCACATGTACGAAGAGCATCACCACCTGGTCATTTCGGATGAGGCCCTGGAGGCGGCGGCGCAGTTATCCTCCCGCTACGTCTCGGACCGCTTCCTGCCCGACAAAGCCATCGACCTGATCGACGAATCGGCCTCACGGGTGCGCATGTATAAATCCGGCGCGGTCACGTCGGCCAAGGATATCTATCGCAAACTGAAACTGGCCCGTTCCAACCTGACCCTGGCGCAAGAAGAAGGCAAGCCCGAGGACGTGCATACATGGGAACTGGAAGAAGCCGACCTGAACGACCAACTCAAGTTGATGAAATCGAGTTGGGAACGGGCCACCAGCCCGGTCGTCACCGCCGAAGATATCGCCGAGGTGGTGGCTATGTGGACCGGCGTGCCGGTCATGCAGATCGCCGAAGCGGAATCCAAACGCCTGCTCAAAATGGAAGAAGAACTCCATAAAGCGATCATCGGTCAGGAGGAAGCCATCCAGTCCATCGCCAAGGCGGTTCGGCGGGCGCGGGCAGGGTTGAAGGATCCCAAGCGGCCGATCGGCTCGTTCATGTTCCTCGGTCCGACCGGCGTGGGCAAGACCGAATTGACCAAGGCGCTGGCGAAGTTCATGTTCGGCAGCGAAGAAGCCCTGATCCAGTTGGACATGTCGGAATTCATGGAGAGGCACACGGCCTCCCGCCTGGTGGGCGCGCCTCCCGGCTACATCGGCTACGACGATGCCGGTCAACTGACCGAGGCCCTGCGGCGGCGACCATACTCCATCGTCGTCTTCGACGAGGTGGAGAAGGCCCATCCCGAACTGCATAACATGCTCCTGCAGATCATGGAAGAAGGCCATCTCTCGGACGCCAAGGGACGCCAGGTCGATTTCCGCAACGCCATCATCGTGATGACCACCAACGTGGGCGCAGAGGAGATCCGCAAACAGACCTCGCTGGGCTTCCAGTTGAAACGGGACGCGAAGACGGAAGAACGCACCACTTACGAAGAGATGCGCAAGAAGTTGACCGAATCGCTCAAGAAGGTTTTCCGGCCCGAGTTCATCAACCGGCTGGACAGCGTCATCGTCTTCCGCTCGCTCAACCGGGAAGACATCCGCCAGATCGTCAACCTGGAGTTGGACAAGGTGACCGCCCGCCTGTGCGAGCACGAAGTCACCCTGGAAGCGACCGATGCAGCGCTCGACCTGCTGGCCGAGCAGGGCTACGACGCCGAAATGGGCGCACGCCCGCTGCGCCGGATCATCCAGCAAAAGGTGGAAGACCCCCTGTCAGATTCGCTGCTGAGCGGAACCTTCCAGGAAGGCGACACCATCTTGGTGGACGTGGAGGCAGGCGAGATCGCCTTGAGCAGACAGGAAAAAACTGCCGCAGCAAGAGAAATTACCCGAACCCGGCGCTTAATCCGATCAAACCATCAAGAACCCGGTTCCTCTTTGGAAGGATCGGGTTCTTTGTTTTTTCGGGCGGGCACATCTGCGGCGCGGGTGCCGCCGGTGAAGGGCAGCCTTGCCGCTCTAAATCGCCGCCGAGGACGGCGGCGAGAGCATTTTAAGTAAGGCGCTAAGTAATCAACCGTTCAAGAACCCGGTCCCTATTTGGAGGGGTCGGGTTCTTTGTTTTCCGGGTGGTCACGCGAGTGCCCGAACCAAATTCAGTAAATCACAGGTTTCTACTGTCATTCCCCTTCGGGGACGATGTGCGAGCGAAGCGAAGCAATCTACTGATTATCCGGCAATTTTCAGCTATTTTTAGCGGGAGATTGCTTCGGCGGAAGTACACCGCCTCGCAATGACACCAAATTCGTGATTTACTGAAATTAACTTGTAGGATAAATCTTGCCACTGCAGGCTATATTTACCTACAACGTAGTCGGTTCGGGTACAAGGGATATAATTTAGCCATGCCACGTACCATCCTGCATCTTGACCTGGATGCGTTCTTCTGCTCGGTGGAAGAACTGCACGACCCGTCCCTGCGCGGGCGCGCCTTCGCGGTGGGCGGGCGGCCGGAGGAGCGCGGCGTGGTGGCCTCCTGTTCTTATGCGGCCCGCCGCAAGGGAGTCCGCTCGGCCATGCCGATGAGCCGGGCGCTGCGGCTGTGCCCGGGGCTGCTGGTCATCTCGCACCACCGCGGCAACTACAGCGAGATGTCCGAAAAGGTGATGCAGCGCCTGCTGGACCTGTCGCCGCTGGTAGAGCAGATCTCCATCGATGAGGCCTTCGTGGACATCAGCGAGATCGCCGGGGACCCGGCCACAGTGGCGCGCCGCTTGCAGAAGCGGGTCAACGACGAACTGGGCTTGCCGTGCTCCATCGGCGTGGCCCCCAACAAACTGGTCGCCAAGATCGCCACCGACGTGGGCAAGAAGCGCGCCCTCAAAGGTCCCGCCGGAGCGGGAGGACAGGCCCCCAACGCCATCACGGTTGTGCCGCCGGGGACGGAGGCGGCCTTCCTGGATCCCCTGCCGGCGGAGATGCTGTGGGGGGTGGGTCCCAAGACCGCCGCCCGGCTGGAAGAGCATGGCATCAAGACCATCGGCGACATCGCCCGCCATCCGCTAGGCGAGCTGGTGCGCTGGTTCGGCGAGAACGGGCGCGACCTGGCCCGGCGCGCCGGCGGCGTGGACGAGAGTCCGCTGGTGATGGAGCATGAGCGCAAGTCCATCAGCCAGGAGACCACCTACGCCAGGGATGTGCGTGACGAAAAGGTCCTCTTTGCCACGCTGAAGGAGTTCTCGCAGGAAGTGAGCCGCAGCTTGCGCGATCACGGCATGGCCGGGACGACCGTGCGGATCAAGTTGCGCTGGCCCGATTTCACCTCGCTGACCCGCCAGGTGACGCTGTCGCAGCCAACCGATGACGCCGAGGAGATCTACGCGGCCGCGCTGGCCCTGTTCAAGAAGGTGCGCCCGCGCGGGAAAGCCGTGCGGCTGGTGGGGGTGGGCGTGAGCGGGCTGGGCGCGCCGCTGCGCCAACTGGAATTGTGGGGGCAGGGAGGCGAGAAGAAGCGTAAACTGCAGGGGGTGCTGGAGCAGGTGCAGGAAAAATTCGGCAAAGCGTCGATCCACCTGGGGAATGAAAAGCCCGCTGGAAAGAAATTCACCACGAAGGACACGACGGAAGAACGCTATAAAAAAAGTAAGATCACAAAGAATCCAGAGGAATAAAAATGGCAGTAAAAACAGGCAGCCTGAATTTGAATACACGCGGCAACACCGACATCCACGACATTACCCGCCCGCTCTCGCAATTGGTGGAAGAATCAGGCTTGCATGCAGGAACGGTGACGGTCTTCTGCCCGTCATCCACGAGCGGGCTGACGACGGTGGAGTTCGAGCCGGGGGCGGTGGCGGACCTGCAGCGGCTGTTCGAGGAGTTGGTTCCGGCGAACAAGGCCTATGCCCATAACGATACCTGGGACGACGGCAACGGTCACTCGCACATGCGGGCGGCGCTGCTGGGGCCATCGCTGACGATCCCATTCGTGGACAAGAGTCTCACCCTGGGGACGTGGCAGCAGGTGATCTACGTGGATTTTGATATCCGTCCGCGGAGACGGGAACTGGTGGTGCAGATGGTGGGGGAATGATGGAGAAGAAAGGCGCGATCCTGTTCGACTGGGGCGATACGCTCATGCGGGTGTTGCCGCAGTTCCACGGGCCGATGAAGGATTGGCCGCAGGTGGAAGCGGTGACGGGGGCGGCGGCGCTGCTGGAGGCTTTGCATCCTGAGTGGACTCTGGCGCTGGCGACCAATGCGGCGGATTCAGACGAAGAGGATATCCGGGCGGCGCTGCGGCGGGTGGGGCTGGATGCGTGGTTGGATAAAATATACTGCTACAAGAATATGGGTTTCCAGAAGCCGTACCCGGAGTTCTTTGCATACATTCTAGAAGACCTGGGGTTGCCTGCCGGGAAGGTGATCATGGTGGGGGACAACCTGGAGACGGACGTGCAAGGGGCGGTGGTCAATGGCTTGAAGGCGATCTGGTTCAATGAGATTTCGTCGGAGGAAATGAAAATGGACGGTTGTCGGACCGTCCATGAGTTGGGGGAGGTAGAGGATGTTGTGGAAAACATTTAAAAAGGGTAACTATAAAATTAGGTCCTAAGAGCCACAAACAAAACCTCGCTCCCGGGCGGCGAGAGCAGGGTTGTGCCAGCGTGTAAACGTTTGATCACCAAGGCAGACCGCACAGGTCGATCTCCCCCGCCGGCCAGGCCTGAGCCAGCACCGGCAGGATCAGCACCGGATAGTTGAACGGCATTTTTCCATCCGCTTGCTCCATCAGCAGGGAAGAGGCGACCATCTTCCAACCTAATTTCTCGTAAATCGGCTTCACGCTCTCCGTGGCAACCATGAGTCCGAAATCGACTTTGAGCGGATCCGCCAGGAATTCCATGGCAACTTTCAGGGCAGCGCTGGCGTAGCCTCGTTTGCGCCACTCCACCTTGGTGGAAATATTGCCGATCCCGCCCACCCGCACACTTTGACTGCCAGCCTTGACTACCCTCTCGATGATGTGGACGTTACTGACCAGCTCCTGCTCCTCCCACACCATCACGGTCCAATCGGGAGAAGCCCATTGGGTCCCGGCAGTATGGTAGGCGTACAGGGAACTGGTGACCACACAATCGGTGCGAGCCTTTTCAAATTGGCTCATTTGACTGGCGGCTTTGGTTTCAATTCTCATTAAAGGGCTCCAGCATTTTCCCAATTCTTATCCACTAAAATATGCTTGATCTGGCTCCGGTATTACGAACCTTCTTTGAGGAACGCCACGGCTTTGCCAGCCTCGTCGTTCATGATGAGGGAGAGGCTGCAGCCGGAGGAGAAGTCGTCCACCTTGATGAGGCGCAGGGCTGAGAGCAGGGTCTCGTCGGCCTTGATGAAATCACCCAGGTGGTTGGGGGTCTTGTAGAAGAAGCCGCGGTTGAAGACAGCATCGTGATCGTCCAGGTTGATGTTGAGGGGATAGATGTTGGATTCGACCAGGTCCTGGAAGAAATGCGTGCCGAAGGAAGGTTCCAGGTCGGGACCGACGCCCTTGCCGGTCAACTCGATCAGGGCGCGGGTGCAGTAGACATCGCCGTAGTCCACGCCCACACCCAGGTCGGGGGTGGAGGTGCCCCAGCGGCCGGGGCCGATGCAGATGAAGGTTTCATCTTTCAAGGAGGCGTTGAGGGTGCCGATGGCGCGCTCCAGGCGGGTGCGGTCCGCCGACGAGGCGAGGGCATAATATCCCTCCGGCGGGACGAACAGGACCCACTCGATGCCGGTCACCGCGCCGCGCGGCACCATCCGGCGGGTGGAGAAGATCACATCGGCCAGGTCGAGTTTGGGCGGCAGGCTCACTTCCACCCCATCGTTCAGGTGACTCTGGGGGCGGCACTGCAGCAGGGTGATGTGAACATCCGGGTGGGCGGCGGAGGGGTTGATGATCTCGGCGGTGAATTCGGTATCCACGGGGGAGTCGTAATGCTTTTCGAGGGTGGTCAGCAGGCTCTTGATGCGCTTGGCAAAGGAGGTCCGGCGCAGCAAGCCGTCGAAGGTGACCACCACCTTGTTGATATCGACCATGCTGCTGTTCAGGCTGCTCAAGTAGCCTTCTTCTTCGACCTGGGCAATGTAGCGCAAAGTGGGATATTCCCCGGTGAGCACTTCCCGGACGGGGCGGCTCATGAGGGCGTTTTCTTCCAGATCGATCAGGTCCACGCACTGCTGGGAGTGACGGCAGATCTCTTCGACCGTGTCGGAGGGCTGCAGCAACGGATGGCTGAGCGCCACCAGGCGGGGATGCTCGTCGCCGAAGGCGTCGACGGCGCGGGTGCCCAGGCCCCAGACCATGCGCAAGAAACCGTCTTCCTTGCGGATCTGCGGCGACCAGCGATAGAGGTTGCGGCTGAAGGCCACCCCGGCCGCGTGCGGCATGAAATAGCGCCCGAACTGCTCGCCTTCCACGAATTGGAGCAGCACGGCGATGCGCTCGTCGTAATCCACCAGCCCCTTGGCGTGACGGTAGAGCAGGGCATTGGGATTGACGCAGGAGGCATAGACCCTGGCGATGGCCTGGGTCAGTTGGGTCAGGTTTTCTGCGGGCGTGCCCTGGTTGGGGCAGAAGTAGCTGTTGTACTTACCGGCAAAGGAAGTGCCGAAACTGTCTTCGAGCAGGCTGGACGAGCGGACGATGAGTGGACGTTTGCCAGCCTCGCCCAAAATGTCCCGCAGTCGCTCGAGGATATCCTCGGGGAACTTGCCCGCCACAAATTCCTTAACGATGCGGGGATACTCGGAGCGCATTTGCTCCTCGTTTTTGTATTTCTGGTCATTCCAATACTGCAGGGCGTTATTGGCGATAAAGACGTAGTAAAGATCCGAGGCCAGGAAGTAGGAGACCGGGATGCGGATATTCTCCCGCACATCGACGGGAGCGGCTTCGCGGAGGATGCGGTAAGCCAGCAACATCCCGGCGGACTTGCCGCCGATCTTGCCGTAGCCGATCTTGCGCTGATAGATGTTCCTCAGATCAGCGACGGTGAACCATTTGCGGGCGATATTCATGTACGCCAATTGGTCGCTGATCATGGTGCGGATGAGCACCACCTTGATCTCCTGCAGGCGCGCCTCGAAGGGTTTGCGCTTCGCCAGCGGCATGTTCTCGATCTCCTCCGCCTGTTGGAAGAGCATGTCCTGCGGGGCTAGCTCGGGGTTGAAGGTGATCACGTCGGGGGTTTCGCCGCGCTCGCTGAAGGCCTGGCGGACGATCTTTTCGAAATCCTCGTAGGGCAGGTTATAAGCGAAGTAGAAATCGGTCAGGTGGTCGCGCACACGCCGAAGCCGCTCATTCCATAGATCCGCCGGTTCCTCGCCATACGGATCGCGCAAGCCCTCGCGGAACTGCGACTGGATAGCCTGCTGGCGCGCCTCCGCGTCGAAGGCCTCGCGAGTGAGGATGCCTCGGGCGAAGAGTTGCTTGCGCATGATGTGGCGGATGCGGCTGCTCAGAATGGGATATTCGCTGAGCGTTAGATAAATGCTCAGGATACGGTCGGATGAAAGGGGTGAAGGTTGCATAGCGGCCCTGTTTAATAAAAACCGGGGCGCAGTGCCCTTGAAGAACAGACTACTGCGCCCCAGCCCTGATCCATAAACTCAACCCAGGTGCATGGGCATGATCACATGCAGGAAGTTATCGTCGCCCACCGGGCGGATGCAGCCGGGAGCGTTGGCGGCGGAGGTTTCCAGGGCCACGTTGGGTGACTTGACCACCTCCAGCACTTCGCGCATGAACTTGACGTTGAAGGCGATCAACAAGCCGATCCCGTCGATGGTGGCGGAGACGACGGTCTCGTTCGAACCGGTCTCCTCGGACTGGGCCGAGATCTCGACCGAACCCGGCTCCAGGTCGCCGGCTGATTTAATATCCAGGCGGGCAACGTTGGAGCCTTCGCGGGCGAAGATCTCCGCCTGCTTGCAGGCTTTCAATAATGCCGGGGTGGAGAGGATGGTGCGGGATTTGTACGAGCGCGGGATGATCTGCTGATAATCCGGGAAAGTGCCGTCGATCAACTGCGAGACCAGTTCCACTTCCTTCAGGCGGAAGACGACCTGGCCGCGGCCCTTGGGCAGGACCATGGCGATACTCTCGCTGCCGTCGGAGGCGATGCGGGCCAACTCACCCAGGGCGCGGGCCGGGACGATGGCGGAGATCAACTCGCCGCACGGCTGGGAGAGGGTGCCCTTGCGGACCGACAGGCGGAACCCGTCTGCAGCCGCCATGGTGATGGTGTCTTTTTCCACCGTCACCAGCACGCCCATCAGGACCGGGCGGGCTTCATCGGCGGAGGCCGCAAAGATGACCTGCGAGATCATCTCCTTGAAATCGGCCACATTCAACGAAATGGCCCCTTCCATATCGGGGACGGGCAGGGGAGGAAATTCCTGTGCGTCGATGCACTTGATGTCGGTGTTGGAGGCCCCGCAGCGGACGTTGAGGGTCTGCGTGGCGGGAGTGAGGCTGAGGCTGACCTGTTCCTGCGGCAGCGTGGTGACAAGGTCCACGAAGGTGCGCGCCGGGACGGTGGTGGAACCTTCTTCCTCGATCTTGGCGCCGATCCAGCAGGTGATGCCCAACTCCAGGTTGGTGGCGGAAAGGCGCAAGCGGCCTTCATCCGTGGCAATCAGGACGTTGGAAAGCACCGGCAGGGT
Source organism: uncultured Chloroflexia bacterium (assembly GCA_963847105.1). GTDB lineage: Bacteria > Chloroflexota > Anaerolineae > Anaerolineales > Villigracilaceae > UBA877. Next base: position 892,325 of record CAWJYP010000004.1, read on the forward strand.
GCTGCGGGGGGATACCGCGCGGGAAACCATGCTCAGGCCATGGGCGAGACTTCTCTTGCAAGACGGTAACTTTCATGGGATAGTCCTCTCCTCTATGAAGTATATACCGATAACCGAAAAGTGAAAAGGCGAATGGCAGGGCGACTGCTTCAAACATTCCGAGGGAGAGGAGAAAATAAGTGGAGAGCTCCAATCGAAGAGATACCAGCAAGCAGGAGCGTTTGCAAGAGCCGAAACAGCCAGCACCGCCAGAACGTAGATGAAGATCATCCAGCCGGAGGCGGGGCCTTTCGCCGGGGGGATTTCCTGCCCTTCCGCCATTTTGCGGATGAGCTGGGCCGCCTGCTGCGCGGCGGCGGGGAGGGGAAGGGCAGCGCCGGTAATGCGCCAGGTATTATCCGTGGCCTGGGCTGGGGTATTCCGCGGCACGACCAACCTTTCCCCGTGATAGGACCGCATCCATTTGCGCAGCGACTCGGGCGGATCGAGGGCCAGGTCGGAGGGGATCAGCACCGCCCGCGGCGGGTCTCCGCTGAGCGGCTGCGCGACCGGCTTGATCGAGGCCGGTACATGCGAGGCGTGCTTCTGCAATGCCGCTGCCATGACCTGACCGAAGAGGCCGTCGCCGGGGTCGATGAGCCACACGGGAAAGAGGGTGTGCTTCTCTGCCAGGGCGGCAGAGGCCATCCGACCGTCTCGCCGCATCACCCAGCCATGGTAGAGTCCTAACCCAAGGAACAGGAACAATAATTCCAGGTCTTTTAATACCTGCTGGAGCAAATTCCCCTCATAATTACCAAAGAGCGCCCGCAGGAGGATATTCAGCAGAGCCACGGCCACGATCATCCCGCCTACCACGCTGACGAACAGGGCCAGGTAGAGATAAACCCGGCGAATGATGGAACGGCGGGCATGGTCGCCGGCGTTGCCTGCCTGCAGGGCTTCGGCTTGCATGGGTCTCCAGGACAGCCACCACAGCGGAAATCCGACTAGCAAGGGTCGCCAGGGCTGCTGCCAGTTGACTGCGCAATGCAAACGCAGACGACCAGATCAGGTTATTGAAGGCCATATCGACCACGAAAGACAGCAGCATCGACAGGCCGATGAACGTTGCGGCTAACCCTACCGCAGAGAGGATGTAAGCATAAACTCTGCGCTTGCCGGCCTGCTCGACCTCGTCTGTTGATCCGGCGATGGCCCGCCGCAGCCAGCCTCCGTAGTAGGCCCACACGCCCGCCAGCGGGACGCCGATGGACACCGCCAGGGAGATCTTCATCATGAAGTCTGCCAGGCTCATTGTCTCGCCGAAGACTGCCGCCAGGATCACGTTGATGACCACGCCGGCCGACGAAAGGACGGTGATGACGCCCGCCAGGGCCAGGAAATACAACATGCCCAACCGCAGGGCAGAATCGCGCTCGGCAGGCTGGCTGAGCGAATCGCGGATGATCTTCCAGGTGAAGTACCACAATGGCACGCCGACGAGAGCAAGGACGATCCCATGAGCGCCGCTGGCCCGGTATGGAAAATCAAAACCAGCTGAGGCGGAGGATATCCAGGATAAACCGAAGCAGTTGTTCCACCCCCGCCACCACCATCGCCAGGCTGTATACCAGCCAGATGTGGCGGTAAATGCGGCGGATGTCGGCGTACGTCTCCTGCGGGTCGATCACCCGCCAGTCACCCCGCAGGATGTTCCAAAAATAGGCCGCGAAGACGGCATTCATGAGCATGGCGATGAGGTTGTCGGTCCAGGTCTGGTTGGGACCGAAGAAAGCCTGGGAAGTGGAAAGGTTGACGGCTTGCAGCGCCAGCCGGTCCAGCAGCGAAAGCAGGTTTTGAACAATGGGGATGAGCGTCGCCAGCATGAGGCCGTACAGGAAAACCGCCCGCACGCCGGAGGCTCTTTCTTCCATGTCCTGGCGGGCGAAGCGCTGGGATGCCCACCAGTGGACGGCGAAGAAGGGGATGCCGACGATGATGGCCGCCAGTCCCTGGGTCAGGATGGCGGACCCGCCGCAAAAAGATGTCGCCTGGCAGGCAATGGAACGTGCCAGCCCGATCATCCCCCAGAGGATGACCTCCAGGCTGATGAAGGCGACTGCATAAAAATATAGTCGACGGACGGTGCGCATCGGACCTCCGCGGGATGGTTATGGGACCGTTATGGGTGTGGGTAGGTACCAGTCATAGCCCCAGAAAGGATAGGGCAGGTAGGTTATCTTCCAGGCCCCATTTTGCCGGATGAGGGTGGCTTTGTCGTTTTGGGAATAGCCCCGGTCAAAAACTCCGTACCCGCCATATTGGATGGTCAGGGTCACCCAGGCTTCGTCGCCGCCAAGCCTGTTCCCTTCCCCGATCTGCAGGGCGGCATTGCGGGCATCCACCTGACCGGTAAGGAAGGCTCGCCGGAAGGCCTCATACGAAGGTCCGTTCTCCTGTTTGGCCAGGTAACCGTAGGCGCGCTCATAGTCGTTCAATTGCAGCGCCACCACGTAGTTGCGGACAACGCCTTCAGGGGTGTCTTCCGGTCCATAGGCGGGGGCGCGGTTACGGACAAAGAAAAGGGTCACGGCGGCAACGATCAATACACCGATAAAGATCAGGATGCCCGATTAAAAAACGATCCTGTTTCATATTCACCTCAACTGGATGGACGGAGAAGCCGACGGCGAGGCCGCCTGGCAGGCCGGTACAGGATGGTCAAGAAGGGTCCCACGAGCGGGACGAGCGTAGCAAAAATCCCCCAGGCGATGAACTCTCCCAAACTTCTGGATCGGCGGCGCAGGTTCAGCATCGCCACCAGATAGACGGCGATCAGACAGGCGACCAGCAGGATCCGCAAAGTGTGGGCGGTCATTGTGGACTTATTGTATCTTTTTTCCAGGTGGGAGGCAAGCGGGCTTCTCCCGTTTAGCAGCACGTTATCAAAGTCGAGATGTCTCCGTGATATCGACCCATCCCCCCAACTCCATGACTGGGGGCAGGGATGCGAAAAGTGGGGTGCTTGGGCTCGCCACTTCGTGGTGCAGGCAGAACGCCCTGCGTACCCCACTTTTCGCCGTACATCCGGCAGAAGAACCGGAACCGTATTGAACAAATCTTTACTTTGAGAACACCATGTCCCGTTCAGTCATTTTGCAACTCTCTCAAGAAAAGGTCCACCACTTTTGGATCGAAGTGTTTACCCGATTGTTCCTTGATATGACTCACTGCATCCTTCTTCAACCAGGCGCCACGATAAGGCCGGGTGGAAGTCAGCGCATCATACACGTCGACCACCGCAAAGATGCGGGCAGCCAGGGGGATCTGATCTGCTTTCAGGCCACGCGGGTAGCCGGACCCGTCCCATTTTTCATGATGGCAATAGGGGATATCCAGGGCCTGGCGCAGGTAAGCGATAGGCGAAAGCAGGTCAAACGCGTATTGAGGGTGCTTGCGCATGATGACCCACTCATCGTCCGTCAAGGGGCCGGGTTTGAGCACTACGCTATCGGGTACGCCCATTTTTCCGATGTCGTGCAGGAGGGTGCCGCGATAAATGTTGACCATTTCACTTTCTTTAATCCCGATGGCCTGGGCGAGTTTGATGGTCAATTCGGTGGTCCGGCGGGTGTGCCCGCCCGTATCCTGGTCGCGCAGTTCCAGAGCGCTGGCCCACCCTTCCAGGGTGCTGTTGTAGGCCAGGTTCAATTCGGAGTTGGAGCTTTGCAGTTTGTCGAATAGTTCGATATTGTCGATGGCAATGGCGGCCTGCCCGGTCAGCAATTCCAGGAATTCGTACCACTCAGGGTCAAACTTGACCTCTGTGCGGTGAAAGATCTCCAGCACGCCGCGGATCTGACCCTTGGCGATGAGGGGCATGCCGATATACGCAGTGAAAGTTTCTCCTGAAAGGTCCGGCGAGCGAGGCAGCGGTGTTGGTTCTGCCTGGATATTGGGGATAAGGATCATGCGCCGTTCCCGGATGACTCTCCAGGCATATCCCATTCCATGATTCAGTTGCGTATGCTGGGGCATGGGTTCATGGAAGCCGCGTTCGCAAGCCATCCTGAAGTTTTGAGTGGCTGCGTTGAAGATCAATACATCGGCGGCGTCGACCTGCAACTGACCGATGGCCTGATCGAGCAATATCCCCAGAGTCAGGTTGATATCGAAACTGCCGCTGATAGCCATATCGATAGTGCGCAAGGCCGTCAACTGCTGGATACGCCCTTCCATGCGGCTGTTCAAGCGGCTGTGTTCCAGGCCCAGCGCGGCCCTTTCGGCAAAAATGGTCATTGGCCGCTCGGCATTGGGACTGAAAGCGTCCAACTCCGGGCTTTGAACATCGATCACGCCAATGACGTTGTCACCGATCTTCAAGGGTATGGCCATTTCAGAACGGGCAGCCTCCCAATTGGAGACGTAATGCGGATCGGCGCGCACATCTGGCACGTTTACCGTTTTCCCCGTCCTGAAGGCTTGCACCACCAGACCTTCTCCATCCAGGGTTAAGTGGGCATTCCGCACTTGGTCGGAGTACGGACCGGCTGTTGCCAATCGGATAAGTTCTTTCAAATCTTTCTCTGGCACGAACAGGCTGCAGTTATCCTGGCCGAATTCAAGCTGAACCACTTCGACGATCTTTTGAGCCAATTCCTGGGTGGTCAAAAATGCCGCGGAGATGAGGGAACCGGAGGCGCGGTACAGCCGGGCCAATTCCTCATTCCGAAGGCGCAGCTCATCGTTTTTCGAGGCCAATTCTGCCTCCGCCTTTTTCCGACTGCTGATATCCCGCACAATGGAGAAATACAAGTTACCGGTGGAGCGTTCGATCTTTCCAACACTGATCTCGATGGGAATCAGTCTTCCACTGGAATGAAGGTTCATCCCCTCGAAAATGGAATTACCATGCTCAAGCATCTCGGTCTTTAGAACATTGCCCTTCCGCCTGTATTCCGGCGCTTGCAGGTCCATTACATGCATCTTCAATAATTGTTCGCTGTGAGTAGCCCATCATCTCGCAGGCACGCTGGTTCACCGAAACGATCTCGTCTTGATCATTCTCGATAAAGATGGCGTCGTTGGCATTTTCGAAAATGACCCTGAAGCGGCTTTCACTTTCCAGCAAGGACTCTTCGGCCTGCTTGCGCTCGGTCACATTGTCATAAACTGTCAGTATCTCGCCGGAAGGTAGTTTAGCCATATAGTTCTCACGCCAGCCGGCAATGCGCTTGTCCTTGTATAACCCGATCGGCATGCGGGCGGGTTCCCCGGTCTGCCATACCTGCCGGAGTACATCGAACAGGCCGAACTCTTTCACCCCCGGGAAGGCTTCGGTGACCAGTTTCCCAATGACCGTTATCACGGGAAATGGATTCGATCTCTTCGGCAGCCCGGTTGAATTTCGTGATCCTGAAATTTTTGCCTCCCTTGACGGCCTCGTAAACCACCACCCCGCTGCTCATGTGCTCAAAAATCTCACGGAAGCGTTCTTCATTTTCTTGCAATATTTGTTCCATTTGGCGGCGGGCGGTCATATCGCTTCCAACGGCCAGAACTTCGATCACCTGTCCATTTTCATCGAAAACGGGCCGGTTGGTCCATGCCATCCATACCCGCGAGCCGTCCCGGCGGATATTTTCGTTGACATTGTTCTTGAACTTATCGGGATTTGTGAGAATATCCTGCACCAGGGAGGTCAGGTCGCCGCCGGTGGATTCTGTGTCTGGCACGAGGATGTTTATATCTTTACCGACGATCTCATCGGAGCGGTAGCCGAAGAACGTCTCTGCATATTCATTGATAAAGGCGATGGTCCCGTCGCTTTTCCAGCGGATGATGGCGCTGTTGGCGTTCTGGACCAATTCTCGATAGCGGCTTTCGTGCAGTCGTCGGTTTTCTTCACTTTGTATCCGGCTGGTAATGTCTTGCACGATGCCGAACATCTTGACCGGTTCACCCTGCTCGTTGAATTCCGGATTACCTTTTACCCAGATCCAGCGCACATCCCCGTTTTTCTGGCGAATGCGGCATTCGTAGTCCAAATCCGACCTGGTTGCGAGGGCCTGATCTAATTTTTGCCGGACCTGCTCGCGGTATTCAGGCAGAACGTGCTCAATGAACCTATCATATGTCCACTCTGGCAGGAGCGAGTCATAGCCAAAAATCTGAGCGTGCTGAAGAGACCGCCAGGCTGTTTTATCTTTCAGGTTCAACTCCCACGCGCCGATGTCTGCGGATTGGAGTGAATAATTCAGCCGCATCTCATTTTGTTTGACGATCTCCTCGGCCCGCTTTCGATCGGTCAGGTCTATAAAAGATGCCAGGATGCATTTCTCATTATCATAAAGGATCAAATCCATCGAAACGAGCAAATTCCTGATCGAACCGTCTTTATGGCGCACGGAAAGTTCGAATTCGTGGTTAGGCCCCTGCTCCAACAATTCTTTGACTAGACGCTCCCTGTCATTGGGATGAGAATATATATTAATCTCACCAGTAAATAGACCGAGCATTTCATCGGGTTCATATCCCATGATGCGGGTGTAGGCTTTATTCGCGCTGATAATTTTTCCATCGTCCAGGCGGGTGATCGCCAGCGCGGCCGGGCTGGAATTGAAAGCGCTGGAAAAATTTTCCTCGGATAGCCGCAGGGCCTCTTCGGCCTGCTTGCGTTCGGTAATGGCATCGAAGACGGCTACGAAATATTCCCGCTGCGGGCTGTAGACGGATACGGAGAACCACATCTTCATGGCGGTGACGTACGTTTCGAAAACCTCCGGCTTGCCTGTTAGTGCGACTTGTCCATAGATCTCGAATAATTCAGGGTTAGTGGTCTTTAAAGTGGGGATGACTTCACTGACCTTTTTGCCGACCACATCCTTCAAGCCGGTCAACTTCTCGAAGGCGGCATTGACTGCCAAGTATTCATAATCGTCCGGCTGGCCATCCTTGAATAACATCCGGTGGTAAGCGAAACCGTTGAGCATGTTTTCGAAGAGTGAGCGGTAACGGGTATCGCTATCCTGCAGGGTTACCTGGTCGTTCTTAAGATCCGCGAGCAGACGCTTGTTGATCAACGAATACAAAGCGAAAGCCAGGCTAATGGATAACATCTCATAGAGCAGGATGGCCAGAACATCGTATTGGCCGGACCGGAAGATGTCGTTTGTTTCGGGCGCACCCACATCCACGAAAATGCGGACGATGCTGACGGCACAATAGATGACGAAGATCAAACTGATGATCCTGGTGAGACTCCGCATGTCTGCATCCACCCGCTTGACCATGAGCCAGGCAGCCTGGGCGCCGAACACCAGCAAACCGATCGAAAAAACAATATTTCGGGCAGGCATACTTGGATGGATGAGGGAGAAATATCCATGGGCCAGAACCATTAAGGCCAGCAGGATGTAGTTAACGGTTTGTGAACTCCTTTTCCCCAAATACAACTCCAGCCCTATGTAGAGGATAAGTGATCCGGTAATGATAAGCGGATAGCCCAGAAGGATGGAAATTGTCGGGATAACTTCTCGCAGGGCGATCAGCAACAAACCCAGGAATTGCAGGGTGAAGTTCGCCAGCCAAAAACCCAGTCCCCTTGCCCGCCGTCGCTCATGACTCCACAGGGAGGCGATGACAGCCAGGCAGATGGCATTGCTAATGACGTAACTAAATAGTACGGTTCCAATATCCAGTAACATTATTGGTTCTCTCTAATAAATTTGGCGGGCCGGTTTCAAATCGGTAAAGATTCGAATTATTCTCACAGGAGCGAATCTCCGGCTTTTTCCCCAAAACCGTGATCCTATAAATCCCGGGCATATTCGCGCGCTGGCAGACCTCCTCAAGCCTGCTATTTCACGACAAAACGCCGGATATAGTTTAATCAATGTACCTATAATAATACTATATCTCTCAATTTAGGTGGATATGGTTTTGCATCCACAAATTGCGCTGGTTGTCTTTTCTTATTGTAATTAATCCTTCCGGAAAATAATGTTTCACATTCCTTGCAACGAGGATTAAAACAGAAAAACACCTCTCCGATCCAGGACCAGTGAAGTGTTCTCCTCAATGTTATCTACGCAATTTATCAATATTCCGGCTGGTTAGTGACTATACCACCCTTTCAGCAGAAAAACCACTGCTTACAATTGTGCCATTAATTTTTCGGCCGTTTCCCGGAAGGCCTGCAGCCGTTCCCGCTCTTTCTGGACGACTGCCGCGGGGGCTTTACTGGCAAAATCACTGCCCAATAACTTTTCCAACCGGTCGATCTGAACCTGGATATCGGCGGTTTCTTTTTCCAGCCGCTTGCGCTCCTCCGCCGCATCCACCATGCCGGAGAGGGGAATGTAGATCTCCACCGGACCCGCCACCAGCGCGATGGCATTCTCCGGTTTGGCCTGGATGGATTTGACGATGGAGATCTGGGTGGCATCCAGCCCGGCCAGCAATGCGACCGTGGCGGCCTGCTCGGTGAACAGGGCCGTCTTCGCCCCGGCGACCAACGTGGCGGGGATGCGTTTGGCGGGAGCCACCTTTTTCTCCGCCCGCATGTTGCGGATGGAGCGGACGATCTCCTGAATCAACTCAAAATCGGCTATCTTTTCTTCCTCCCAGCCTTCGGAAGGTCGGGCTTCGGGCCAGGAGGCCACGATGAGCGCAGCCGGCCAGCCGGCGGACAAGTGGGAGAGGGCGGCGTTCTGCCCGAGGGCCTGGCGCAGGTGGCCCCACAATTCCTCCGTCACGAAAGGTGTGATGGGATGCAGCAGCCGCAGGGAGATGTCGAGGATGCGCGCCAGGGTGGTGACGGTCTGGGCGCGCAGGGTCTCGTCTTGCATCTGCAATTTGGCGGCTTCCACATACCAATCGGCAAAATCGTTCCAGAAGAATTCATAGATCTGCCGCCCGGCTTCGCCATATTGGTAGGCCTGGAACAAGCGCTCCACCTCGCGGATGAGGGCTTGCAAGCGCGCCCAAATCCATGAATCCGCCAGGGTCCATTGGCTGGAGTTGCCTTCAGCCGGGGCCGTTCCACTGGCGAGTGAATTGATGGCTGAAATGACGAACCTGCCGGCGTTCCAGATCTTGTTGGCGAAGTTGCGGTTGCCCTCCACTTTCTTCAGGCTCAGGTTCATATCGTTGCCGGGGGTGGAGCCGACCAGCAGGGTGAAGCGCAAGGCATCGGTACCGAACTCTTCCATCAGCGGCAGCGGGTCCACGCCCGTGCCCTTGCTTTTGGACATTTTCTGGCCCTCTTCGTTGCGCACCAGGCCGTGCAGGTAGACCGTGCTGAAAGGCACCTGGCCGGTGAACTCCAGCCCGTCCATGATCATGCGGGCCACCCAGAAGAAGAGGATGTCGTAACCCGTTTCCATCATGGTGGTGGGGTAGAAATACTTGTAATCGGGCGTCTCTTCGGGCCAGCCCAGGGTGGAGAAGGGCCACAAGCCGGAGGAGAACCACGTATCCAGCACATCCGTGTCCTGGTGGATGTTCTTCGAGCCGCAGTGAGCGCATTGGGTGGCGTCGATACGGGAGCAGGTCTGTTTGCCGCAGTCGTTGCAGTACCACACCGGGATGCGGTGGCCCCACCACAACTGCCGGGAAATGCACCAGTCGCGGATGTTTTCCATCCAGTTATAGTAGACCTTTTCGAAGCGCTCCGGGATGATGCGGATGCGACCGTCTTTGACCGCCTGCAGGGCCGGCTCCGCCAGCGGCTTGATGCGGACGAACCACTGCTCCGAGATCATCGGCTCGACGATCTCACCGCCGCGCTGCGAGCGGGGCACGTTGATGGTGTAGGCATCTTCCTTGATCACCAGCCCGGTGGCTTTCATATCGGCCCACAGTTTTTCGCGGCAGGCGAACCGGTCCATGCCGGCGTAGGGTCCGCCCACGGAGGTAACTTTGGCCTCCCGGTCCAGCATCGACAGCACCGGCAGACCGTGGCGTTGGCCGATCTCGTAGTCGTTGGGGTCATGGCCGGGAGTGATCTTGAGCGCGCCCGTGCCGAAGTCGCGGGTCACGTACTCATCGGCGATGACTGGCACTTCCCGTCCGAGCATTGGGACGATGACCTTCTTCCCGATGAAGCGCTGGTAACGCTCGTCCTCGGGGTGGACGGCCACGGCCGTATCCGCCAGGATGGTCTCGGGACGGGTGGTGGCCACGGGGATGAATTCCCCGCTTTTGTCGGCGATTACATATTTGAAATAATACAATTTACCCGGCTCTTCGGAATACTCGACCTCCAGGTCGGAGACGGCCGTCTTCAATCCGGGCGACCAGTTGATCAGGCGGGGGCCACGATAGATGAGACCCTTTTCATACAGGCGCACGAAGGCCTCCCGCACGGCTTTGGAGAGGCCGTCATCCAGCGTGAAGCGTTCGCGCTCCCAGTCGCAGGAGGCGCCGATCTTGCGGATCTGGCCGGTGATGATGCTGTGATACTTTTCCTTCCACGTCCAGACCCGCTCGACGAAGGCTTCCCGGCCCAACTCCTCGCGGGTCACTTCCTCGGTGCGCAGAAGGTCGTTTTCCACCTGTAACTGGGTGGCGATGCCGGCATGGTCGGTGCCAGGTACCCACAGGGTGGGGATGCCCTTCATGCGGTTGTAGCGGATCATTAGGTCTTCCATGGCAACGAACATCACATGACCCAGGTGCAGCTCACCGGTGACGTTGGGCGGGGGGATGGATATGACGAAGGGTTTTTTCGTCGGGTCGAAATCCGGCCGGTTGGGATCGTTGGATGGTTTGAAATAGCCGCCTTTTTCCCACATCTCATAAATGCGCGGCTCAGTGGAACTGAAATCATAGGCTTTGGGCAACTGATACTCGGTCATGTGGATCCTCCAGAAACAAAAACGCCTGCATCCTCGTGAGGACGGCAGACGCCGCGGTACCACCTCAATTCGCTTCCATTGAAATAGAAGCGCACTCTGTGCCCGACCATCATCGGGCTGGTCTGTAACGGGACTTCCCGTGCCGTTCTACTCTCTCAACGATTTCTTCGGCATTTTTCCGGGCGACTTCGGCGGTGGGATCCTGGGGAGGCTTCCAGCCGTGGCCTCTTTCTCTATCAGGGTTCCTGCCGCTTACTACTCCCGGAGGAGTTGTAGAAGCGATTATACAATCGGGTGGGGGGCAAGTCAAGCGGCTGGTTGGCAGGACAAATTACCACTTCGTGGCACAGGTGGCAATTTGTCCTGCGAAAATATGGTATCCTTGACCCACCTAACACCTTGCGGGAGAGTGCATGTATATCGCCATCGAGGGAGTCATCGGAGTAGGGAAGACCACCCTGGCGCGCTTGCTGGCGCCAGCCTTCTCGGCGGACCTGCTGCTGGAGGTCTTCGAGGAGAACCCGTTCCTGTCGGACTTTTACTCCGACCGGCAGCGCTACGCCTTCCAAACGCAGATATTCTTCCTGCTCAGCCGCTATCACCAACAGCGCCGGGGCGTGACCGATATCCTGCAGGCGGGAAAATCCCTGTTCTCCGATTACACTTTCGCCAAAGATTCGCTCTTCGCCCGCATCAACCTCAAGGGCGACGAGCTGGATATGTACGGGCGGGTCCATGAGGCGCTGGCAGAGAAGATCACCCATCCCGATCTGCTGGTCTACCTGCGGGCGGATACCGACACGCTCATGCAGCGCATTGCCCTGCGCGACCGCTCCTACGAACGCAACATGGAACAAGCCTACATCGAAGAACTCAACCGGGCTTACGAAGACTTTTTCTCCCAGCCGTATAACAACACCCCCGTGCTGACCATCGATACCAATCCCCTGGATTTCGTCCACCATACGGATCATCTCAGACACATTGAAAACCGCATCCGCGAGGCCCTCAATATTTCCCCTTACCAGTCCGAACTCCCGCTGAACCCATGAGGCCCCATGCGTCTCACTCCTGAGAATCTCATCCGCATTGCCAAAGAGACAGCCATGAAGCAGGCTCTCTCCGAACCGAACCTGGTAGCGGCTTACCTGACCGGGTCCCTGCGTAGCGGCGACCCGCTGCTGGGCGGTGCGGCTGACATCGACGTGGTCTTTGTGCACGACTCGCCCCCGCCGGTCCGGCGCGAGATCATCCCCCTTACCCCTGAGATCCACCTGGACATCCTGCATAACCCCCGCAGCGACTATGAAAAGCCCAAAGCCCTGCGGGTGCATCCGTGGCTGGGACCGGAGTTGTACGACCCGCTGCCTCTTGTGGGCACGCAGCACTTCTTTGAATTCATCCAGGCAGGCGTCCGCGATAAATACAACGAGCCGGAAAACGTCGTCCAGCGCTCCCGCAGCCTGGCGGAGGAAGCCCGCCGGCAGTGGAACGGCCTGCTATTATCCTCCGCGGGCGGACCCGAGTGGCTGCTGGGATACCTGCACTGCCTCTATAACGCCGCCAACGCGGTGGCCCTGCTGGCCGGGTCGCCCCTGTCTGAACGGCGGCTGCTGGTCGATTTCCCCGCCAGCGCCGAGAGGGCCGAGCTGCCAGACTTGATCCCGGCGCTATTCCACCTGTGCGGAGCGGGGAGATGCGATGCGGCGGCCTTGAAAAGTCTGCTGCCGGATTGGGAGAACGCCTTCGTGGCGGCGGGCTCATCCGCCCAGGTCGATAAACGAGTCGTCACGGCCCGGTTGAGATATTACCAACTTCCCTTCGAGTCCATCCTTGCCGGTGATTCTCCCCAGTCCATCCTGTGGCCGCTGCTGCTCACCTGGAGCTTGTCGGTATCGGTACTTACGCCTACGTGGATGGAGCATTGGACACTCCGCCTGCGCCACACTCGGACTGGATGGCGACTCTCTGGACGAAAAGGTGGACGGGCTGGATCATTTCCTCGATTCCGTCGAGGAGACACTCGAAAAACGCTCAGCTGAGTGAACGGCATACCCCATATATGGGGCGGCTGTACAGACATTTTTATGGGTAAACTGTGGATAACTGCCTTAAAACTGTGGATAACCCGCGCGGACTGTGGAGAAACCGCTCAATTGTTCGGTTTTGACACCCCCATATATGGCCCTTGTTTTGACTCAAAACCAAAATATGGAATGCGCCTTTCGGCGGTTTTGAGACCCACAAAAAGGTGAAGATATTCCCCGGAAGTTATCAACATCCGGCGGACCGATCCGGCAGCCAGAATCGCCCACCTGTGGGCAGGAGCCATCTAGAACGACCCACAGATAGGGTGACTCCAAAGTTATCCACTTATCCACAGGCTCTACTACCATTACTAATATATACACTTATATAAATGTGGAGGAATGAATGACTCCCTTCCCCTTCGAAGAACTGACCTGGCCGGAAGTTGCGGCTCTTCCAAGAGATGTGCATCTTGTATTGCCACTGGGTAATCTTGTTGAGAAATCCTCGTTAGCCGATCTCCTGAAAACAACATCCGCTATCGGCATTCTGCCTGCCATTCCATTTGGCTGGCCCGGCAGCGGCGTGGAAGTCCATCCGACGATTTTCACGGATCTGCTCCGCAGCCTGGTCGGCAACCTGGTTGAAGATGGCTTCTCCAATATCCATGTGCTGACGCCCGCATCGGTGACATTGCAGGCCGATATCCCCCAGGTTCATCTGCCGGAAAGTCCAGCCGCGGCAGTGGATATCCAATCCTTTGACCGCGAAAAAGTGGTGCTCTTCCCCATCGGTCACACCGAGCAGCACGGCTACCATTCGCCGCTGTCCACCGATTCGATCATCATCGAAGCCATCGCTGCCGGGACTGCCGAGGCCGACCCGGGCGGGGCGTTGACGCTGCCGGTCTTCCCCTACGGGGTCAGCACCCACCGGCGCTCGTTCCCCGGTACATTTAATGTGGGCGGGCGGGTCTTCGAAGATTTCTGGCTGGCGGTGGTGGATACGCTGGTGGCTAAAGGGTTCACCCGTTTCTACCTGCTCAGCGGGCATGGCGGCAACTCCTCTTTCCTGGTGAATGTGGTCAAGTATGCCGGGGAAAAGTATCCGCACATTTTCTGCGCCACCTCTTTCCTGTATCTTTCCGGGCCGAGCGGTGTGGCAGCGCTGGAAGCTAAAAGGGAATCGGCGTTGGGCGGAATGGGTCACGCCTGCGAATTGGAGACATCGCTGGTATTACACCTGCGCCCGGACCTGATCCATCTGGAGCGGGCGGTGGACGAGACCGACTTCATCACCACCCCCTCCTATTACATGGACTGGATCGAAGGCGGCGCTCTGACCGCCAACCCGCCCTGGGAAGACGATACCCAGACGGGTGCATACGGCGCAGGCAGTTTGGCGACGGCTGAAAAGGGGGCATACTGGTTGAAGGCCGCCATTGAAGAGAAGGTCGGGCACGTGGGGGAGATCCAAGAGCAGTACCGCCGCCGTGCCGAACGCAGGCGCAGCCGAAGTCAAGGCGACTGACCACTAATCTATTCCCCCGCGCTGATGATCACCCGTTCGCCCAGCCCGGCCCACAGGTAGAGCCACTTTGCGTCGGCGGGGGACAGGTTGATGCAGCCGTGCGAGGCGGCGGTGCCGAAGGCATCGTGCCAGTAGGCGCCGTGGAAGCCAAAATTTCCCGCGTAGGTCATGAAGTAGGGCACGCCTTCGATGTAATATTCGCTGGTCAATTCTGCCGGGGGGGTGATGGAAGAGTATTCCACTTTATACAGGATGGCAAAGCGGCCCTCGAACGTCCACGAGTTTTTCCCTGAAGAGAGCAGGGTGGCAAAGACCAATTTGCACTGGTCGTAGACGGATAAGGTCTGCGTCTTGATATTGGCGTAGATGAATCGGCACGTGTTCGGGCCTGCATCCGGCGGTACAGCCGGGTCAACCAGCGCGACCGATGCTTCCGGCAGCCATTCGGACTCGCCCACGGCGATGTAGCCAGATTTCGATGCACTCGTCGGGACTTCGTAGACAAGTTGGTAGCGTTTGTAGGTCTGACCGGGTTGGTCATCCGCTCCGACCGCAACGGTATCCGTCAGCACCCAACCGAAGCGGAAGGGGATATCCCGGGTGATCTCCACCCCGCTGAAGGACGAGGATGTCAGCGGTTTCAGGTCTTCGGCGGCAATCCAGCCGTAATTGATCTGGTCCTGGTAATAGGTCTGCCCGTCATCGGTCACTCGGCTGGCGGCGTGCGCAATGTAAGCGGGGAAATTGGGCAGGTAGCCAAAATTGCCGTTTTTTGCGAGAGCATCTTCAAAAGTGGCGTAGACGCGGGCGCGCTCGTTGATCACCTCGGCGTATTGGTATTTCAAGGAGGCGAAGGATGGGTCCACGCCCCGGTACCAGGTCGGTTCGGGGATGAGAGTGGGGCGGGGTGTAGGTGTGGCGGTTGGGATGGTGGTGGGCGTTAGCGTGGCGGTGTTGGTTGGGGCAACGGTCCAGGTGGGGGTGGGCGTGTCAACCGGCTTCGCCTGGCAGGAGGCTAAAAGCAGGGTGAATATAGCCAGGTATTTGTAGTAACGATTTAAAGTTAAAAACCATTTTATTCCCGCGGCCAATCCATCAACAAAACTTCTGCCAGCAAGCGGGCGTTGACGTTGCGCTCGAACCGCTCCACCGCATTCTCCGTCTCGCCGACCAGTCGGCGCGCCTCCTGTAGTGAGAGTTTGCCTGCCAGCGCCTCCACCTCCGCCTGCCGGTCGATGTTGATCAGCGGGGCGGCGGCGTGACTGGCAGCACAGGAGCACGTCCCGCCAGAAGGATAACCAGACTTGCAACGTCTCGCGGAACTGCTCGTCGGCTTCTTTTTTGCGGTCGGTCAATTTCTCGGCGTAGGCGAAGCGCTCCCGCAGGGTGGATTTGAGCAGACGGCTCAGGTCTTCCAGCCTTTTGGAACGGAAATCCAGCGCCTTCGGGTCCTGCATCAGCCGCAGGGCATAGCCGGGCCGTCCACCCGAAACGTGCGCCAGCAGGCGGGCGGAGTCTTTCTCGGCACCGTGATCCAGCAAAAATTCCTCCACCGCTTCCACCGGCACGGGCCGCAGGCGCAGCACCTCGCAGCGCGAGACGATGGTCGGCAGCAGTTGTTCGGGGCTGTCGGCGGTCAGAATGATGATGACGTGGGAGGGTGCTTCTTCCAGAGTCTTCAAGAGGGCGTTGGCGGAATTGGCGTTGGCCTCCTGGAAGCGCAGAAAGAGGGCCAGGCGATATTTGCCCTGGTACGGCTTGAGCACCAGACTCTGCCGCAAGGCCCGCACCTGTTCCACCTTCAAGGTGCCGCCTTCTTTTTCGGCCTGGACGACGGCCAGGTCGGTGTACTGCATCCGGTCGATCTGCTGGCAGGGTTTGCATTTGCCGCACGGCTCGCCCGGCGCGACCGGTTTGATGCAGTTGAGCGCCTGGGCAAAGCGCAAGCGCCAGCGTGCGGCGGCCCACCCCGCCGGGTCCGCAGAACAGGTAGGCGTGGCGGACCGAATCGCGCTGCAGATGCCCTTTGAGCATCTCCACCGCCCATTCCTGCCCGACCAATCCCCAGTTCTTTTTGTCTCGCTCTGCTTGATCCATCGTGTCGTCCGTTCTTATTCTTCTCCGGCCCGCAGCCTGAGGTAGGAATCGTATCGCTGCGGATGGACCGTGCCTGCCTTCACGGCCGCGATGACGGCGCAGCCGGGTTCGCTCTTGTGCCTGCAATCATTGAACTGGCATTTTTCCACCAGCGGGGCCAGCTCGGGGAAGTAGCCGTCCAGTTCCTCCGGTTCGGTATCCCACAGCGCCAGCGAGCGCATGCCCGGCATATCCGCCACGTAGCCGCCGCCATCCAGCGGGAATAACTGCCGCACGGTGGTGGTGTGGCGGCCCTTCAGGAAGGCCTCGCTGATCTCCCGCACCGCCAGCCCCAGGCCGGGTTGGACGGCGTTGAGCAGGCTGGATTTGCCCACCCCGCTTGGGCCGGCCAGGGCGGATTCCTTGCGCTGCAACAGTTTGCGCAGCTCGTCCACGCCTTCGCCTGTCTTGGCGCAGGTATACACGACCGGGTAGCCGATGGGCGGGTAAAAACCGAACATGGCTTCGGCCTGTTCCCGCCCGACCAGGTCGATCTTGTTGGCGACGATGATGGCGGGCAGGCCTGCCTTTTCGGCGATGACGAGGAAACGGTCGAGCATGCGCAGGTGCGGCTCCGGGCGGGCGCAGGCAAAGACGAAGACAGCCTGGTCCGGGTTGGCCAGCAGCACCTGCTGGTATAGTCCCTGCGGGCGCGGGTCCAGCCGCACCAGCGCACGGCCGCGCGGTTCGACCTCTTCGATGCTGCCGGTGCCGTCACCCTGGCGGCTGACCTGCACCCGGTCGCCGATGACGGCCAGGTCGACCACGTGCTTGCCTTGTTTCAGGCGGCCGCGCAAATGGCAGACGAGAATATCCGTGGCCGGTCTGGACGGTGAGAAATCCAGATTGGGAGCGGATGATCAGGCCGGGTTCGGTTTCGTTAGCCACGTGTCATGTCAGGGAATTTTTACGGCTCAGGGGTTGGCGTGGGAACGGGCTGCCCGAAATCGGGATTGATGACGCCGAAGGATGATTCCCAGCGGTAAACCTTCTGCGGTTTGCCATAGAAGTAGATCTCCATGATGCGCCGGAAGATGGGGCCGCCCAAATGGAGCCTTCGCCCTGGTGCTCGACGATCACGGCCACGGCGATATCGGGCTTGTCGGGTTTTCCGGCGATACTGTAGCCGGCGAACCAGGCGTGTCGGATCGGCGGTGCCGGTTTCGGCGGTGCCGGTCTTGGCGGCGGTGGGGATGCCAAAGCCGCCGAGGATGGAGTAGGCCGTGCCGCGCTTGTTATTGGCCACTTCGATCATGGCGTCCTGGATGATCTTCAGGTTGGCCGGGCTGACAGGCAGGGTGCCGTTGACCTCCGGCTTGAAGATCTGACGATGGGGTCGCCGCTGACCGGCTGGATCGATTCGACCAATTGCGGGCGGTAGAGCGTGCCGCCGTTGCCCACCGCGGCGATAAGGCGGCCACCTGCAGGGGCGTGACCAGCACCTGTCCCCTGGCCGATGGCGATGCTGGTGGCATCCAGGCCGTCGGTGGCGTTGGGGATGTGCCTTCGGATTCGGCGATCTGTTCGATGCCGGTGGCCTTGCCCAGGCCAAACGCACGGGCCATGTCTGAGAGCAGGTTCTTCTCGACCGCTCCGGCTTGCTCGTTTGCCACAGCGAATAGCCGATGTGATAGAACCACGGGTCGCAGGAGCGCATCAGGCCCTGCGGCAGGGTCAGCAGGCCGCTGGGAGGCCAGGAGGGGCAGGTGTCGCTGCCGTTCAGCTTGCATTTGGTCGTCGCAGTCCATCCAGGTCCAGTCGTCCAACGTAACGCCGCCGACGTCGATAGTGATACTGGCAGTCCAAGGTGTCTTCGGCCTTGAAGACGCCGCTTTCCAGCGCGGCTGCCATGGTGATGATCTTGAAGACCGAGCCAAGCGGATAGGTGGCCTGGGCGGCCCGGTTGAAGGTGGAAGGTTCGTCGCCATGAATTGGCGGTTGCGGTTGTCCAGGTCATACCAGTTGGGGTCAAAGCCGGGGCTGGAGACCATCGCCAGCACCCGGCCGGTGCTCGATCTCCATCACCACGATGGCGCCCGGCAGGCCGTCCATGGCAGCCTGGGCCTGCTGCTGCAGGTCGTCGTCGATCGTCATGGTGATCGACGAGGCCGGTTGGGAATTGACCCGGTTGATCACGTTCTCGAGCGTCCCGTCGGCGGAGGCTACATAGAGGGTGGCGGCCGAGTGACCGCTGCAGGTACTGTTCGCCCCATTTCTCGATGCCTGCCACTCCCACCCGTTCGGCACCGCTGTAGCCCATGCGCTTATAGGTCTGCAGGTCGCCTTCCGAGATATACAAGGTATAGCCGACCGCGTTGGGGGCCGTGTTGGGTTCGTAAAAGCGGGAGGTGTACGGAGATGCCTGAACGCCGTTGAAATTCAATATTCCCGATCTGCGTTGACCGCGGCGGCGCTGGCTTCGCCGACCGGCACATAGTCACCCGGGTTATAGTTTTCATAGTCGTTGCGAATTTTCACCCGTGAGACGCCGGTCAGACGCGACAGCTTAGTTGAAAACGGCGTCGGCGTTTTCCTCGGTAACCTCGCCCGGCTACCAGGCCGAGGGCGTAGGCGTCGGTGCTGGTGGCAATGGCATTGCCGTTGCGGTCGTAGATATCGCCGCGGGCCGGCGGGACATAATCGGTAGTGCAGGCGCTTCCCGCCTGCCAGTTCCGGCAGGATCAGGCTGTCGTCCCATTGCAGCCGCCAGGCTCCATTTTCGAGCAGCAAGGTCGGTGTTCATATCCCGCTGGAGGTTGCCAAAGAGGACCGTTTTGTAGGTCAGCGAAGATGGCCACCTGGGCTGTTGTCGGATGGGTCAGCGCGGAGAGGATGCTGTACTCGACCTCCTGCACCCCCATTTTATTCAGCGCGTCGGTGTAATGCTGGGTGAAATCGGCCTCGTTGATGGCTGCCTGGCTGGCCTTGGAGATCTGCTGGTACATGGTGGCAAAGTCTTCGCTTTTGAGGGCCTCCAGGAAGGTCTGCAGGGCTGCCTCGGTGTCGGGCGCCGGGATGGTGGTGACGGCGGCGGTCGGCAGCCGGGAGGGTGTGCTGCCGCCGTTAGGCTCGCCGCCACAGGAAACGAGGAAAACGAACGCCAGCGCGAGACTGATCCATCGATGAATTTTCATGAATAGCACCTTTCTCTTCTCTTGCACTTCTTACAATTCGTGAGTATACCTTTCAACTCGCTATCCAACCATTTCCCCTCGCAGGACAGCCTGTGTTACCGGGCAGTCGTACTGCAGGTCAGACTGGCAGGCGCTGGAAATATCGGTGAGGGGGGTGATCTGTAGTTTCGTCAGGCTGCGGGTCAGGTGACACAGCGGCAGGCCCATCACACTGGCGAAGCAGCCGCTCAATTTCCCGACCGGATGGAAGCCTTCGTGCTGAATGGCATAGGCGCCGGCTTTGTCAAGCGGATCACCGCCGGCCACGTATACGGCGATTTCCTCATCCGTATAGGCGCGCATGGGTACATTAGTGACGCATAGATCGCGTGACCAGGTTCCCGTCGGAGGGTCTGAAGATGGCGATGCCGGTGTAGACCTGGTGGATGCGGCCGCGCAACCGTTGCAGCATTTGGGCGGCTTCCGGACGGTCCTTCGGTTTGCCCAGGATGGCATCCCCGTCGACCACGGCGGTGTCGGCGCCCAGGAAAACTTCGTTCCGGCGGGAGGTGGCGGCGCAGGCGCGGGCTTTCGTTTCCGCCAGGCGCAGGACGTAGGCTGCCGGCGACTTCGCCCGGCTGCAGGCTTTCGTCCACGTCTGCCGGGCGGACGTGAAAAGTCCAACCACCCAGCCCCAGCAGGTGGCGCCGCCGGGGTGAATTCGAAGCCAGCACCAGGATGGTTTTACTCACGGGCAGGATTCTAACACACAGAGGCGGCTCTCCAATGGCATGGAGCGTCCGGGCGAGCGGAATGGAGTGCGGACTTCAGACTATTGATGGGAGTAATCCCAACGTCCCGCAAATTCCGGTAAGCCTTCTTGACCTCCTGCCAACCTGCGGGACGTTAATAACGAATGATGGTTGTCAACATCTGGCAAAAACCCCCGCCTCATTGTAAAATGACATCTGTCCAGACATTCAAGGAATTAGACGAAAGAATTTATATAGAAGAGTGCTCCAGCCGGTTATCATCGCCGCCGGGGTAAAATTCTTTCGAACCATCCCGCACCACCGGAGGCAACCGTGAAAGCACTGCTAGACCGTATCCGTCGTGACAGCCGCAACCTTGGCAACGGCATTTTGAAAGTGGACGGTTTTATCAATCACCAGGTGGATCCCGCAACTGATGGACGCCTGCGGGAAGGAACTGGCGGAGATGTTCAAAGATGTGAACGCCACCAAGGTCCTGACCGCCGAGATCTCCGGCATCGCCCCGGCCTTGATGACGGCGCGCTACCTCAACCTGCCGGTGGTCTATGCCCGCAAGACCAAGCCCATCACCATGCCCGACCAGGTCTTCCTGACCCTGGCGCCCTCCCACACCAAGGGCCGCATGGTCGAGTTGATCATCTCGCCCGAGTACCTGGCGGGCGGTGAGCGCATCCTCATCATCGACGACTTCCTGGCCTCCGGCGCGACCATCATGGGACTGGTGCGCCTGGCCCAGACGGCGGGAGCGACCGTGGTGGGCATCGGCGCGTTGATCGAAAAGACCTTCGAGGGCGGGCGGCAGGTGCTCCAGCCCATCGGTGTGCCGATCGAGTCGCTGGTCCGCATCACCTCGATGGACTCGGGCACCATCATCTTCGATGGAGCGGAGTGAACCTGCTCAAGCGGCTGGCCAATTCAGCCGCCGTGGCGGCCCTGATCGGGTGGATATTTGCGCACATGAGCTTTGTCATCCCTGCCAAACGCCTGCGCGAGAGCGAGACCCTGCTGGCTTTTTACCATCCCAGGCCGGCCTACCCGTTCCATGTGATCCTGACTCCCAAGAAAGACATCCGCACATTCGCCGACCTGAGCCCGGCCGACCCGTTCCTGGCGGAACTGGTCTCCGCTGCCCAGGGCCTGGTGGAGGAGTATCCACCTGGCCTCCTGGCGGCTGATCGTCAACGGCGGCGGGAACCAGGATTTCCCGCACCTGCATTTTCATTTGATATCAGAAGAATCGCCGCAAGCCGAAAAGTCCACCCAGCCAAAGGGTAAGTGAAATGCATACCTCCATCGCCATCCTCGATTTCGGTTCGCAGTATGCCCAACTGATCGCCCGGCGGGTGCGGGAAGCCCACGTCTACTGCGAGTTGTTCCCGTGGGACGCCCCGGCGGAAAAGGTGCATGGCGATCAACCCGCAGGGCTTCATCCTCTCCGGCGGGCCCATGTCGGTCTATGCCGAAGGCGCGCCGGTGCTGCTGCCGTACGTGCTGGGGTCCAGCCTGCCCGTGCTGGGATTGTGCTACGGCATGCAGTTGCTGACCTACACCCTGGGCGGGGAAGTGGCTCCATGCACCTGAGCGCGAGTACGGACCGGCGGAGATCCAGCCGCTCATGCCCGGCACCATGCTGGATGCGATCTCCAAGGTCTGGATGTCGCACGGCGACCGCATCACCCGCATGCCGGAGGGATTTATCGCCCTGGCGAAGTCGGCCAACAGCCCCATCGCCGCCATGGGCGATTTCGAGCGCAAGTATTTCGCCGTGCAGTTCCACCCGGAGGTGAAGCACACCCCCAACGGGGCTGAACTGCTCAAGCATTTCGCCGTCGATATCTGCGGCTGCACGCCCGACTGGACCGCCGCCTCGATCATCGAGGAAAGCGTGCAGAAGATCCGCGCCCAGGTGGGCAGCGGGCGGGTGCTGGCGGCGGTCAGCGGCGGGGTGGATTCGTCGGTGGCGGCCGCGCTGGTCCACCGGGCCATCGGCGACCAGCTGGTGGCGGTCTTCGTGGATACCGGCCTGCTGCGCAAAGGCGAGCCCGAACAGGTGGTGAAGACCTTCCGCCAGCAGATGGGGGCCGAGCTGGTGGCGGTGGATGCCGCCGAGGAGTTCTTCGCTGCCCTGCAGGGCGTCACCGATCCGGAGCAGAAGCGCAAGATCGTCGGCGAGAAATTCATCCGCATCTTCGAGCGGGAGGCGCGCCAGTTGGGCCAGCCGCATTTCCTGGTGCAGGGCACGATCTACCCGGACGTGGTCGAATCGGCTGCGCCGGACCGCAACAAGGCCGCCCGGATCAAATCGCATCACAACGTGGGCGGGCTGCCGGCGGATATGGAAATGTCGCTGGTGGAACCGCTGCGCTATCTCTTCAAGGACGAGGTGCGGGCGGTGGGCGAGGCGCTGGGACTGCCGGAGGAGATGGTCTGGCGGCAGCCGTTCCCGGGTCCGGGGCTGACCGTCCGCTGCCTGGGCGAGGTGACCCCGGTCCGGGCGGCCTGCCTGCGGGCGGCGGACGCCATCCTGCTGGAAGAACTGTCCGCGGCGGGGTTGATGGGAAAAGGCTCCGAGACCTCCCAGGCTTTTGCCGTGCTGCTGCCGGTCCGCTCGGTGGGGGTGATGGGCGACGAGCGCACCTATCAGGAGACAGCCGCCATCCGGGCGGTCGTCACCGACGATTTCATGACCGCCGATTGGGTGCGCCTGCCCTACGACCTGCTGGCGAAGGTGTCCAACCGCATCGTCAACGAGGTGCACGGAATCAACAGAGTGGTGTATGATATTACCAGCAAGCCTCCCGCGACGATCGAATGGGAGTGAATCGAACAGAGAAGCAACCTTATTGGAGTTGAACAATCATGACAAACCAGACGAATCCCCAGCAACCGCTATTGCCCGCAACGCGCCAACCGGTCCCGCCTGCGCCGATCCATCCTTTGGCGGCCCTGGCGACCATCGTGCTCGATAATGTCTTCGGGGTGGTCGAGATCGTGGACCCGCTGGCGCTCATTCTGACCAGCGTCTCGGTAGGCGTGATCGGCGCGGTCACGACCACTTTCGTCCAGCGCTTTCTCGCAAAAGATGAATGGGGCGCTGCGGTGGCAAAAGGGCTGGTCATGGGTATTCATTGCGGGGGTGCCTTTCCAGGTGGTGGGAACGGTAGTTGGCCTGCCCCTGCTGGCCTGGGCCGGCCTGCACGAATGGATCAAATTGCCTTCGCTGAGAAAGGGACCGGCACAACTGCCCGGTTCCGATGACATTGTGGAAGCAGAAGTCAGGGATATCAAGTAATCTCGGCAGGTGGTAAGCGGCGGCGGGTCAAAGATGATGCCCCGTCGATGAACCAATGCGAAAAAGTCTGATCGTTTGCCTCAGCGTTTGTCTCTTGATCGCCGGGTTTACTTCCGCCCGCGCCCAATCGACCGCGCGGGTGGAACTGTACGATCTGCATGACGGGGACTTTCCGCAGATGGAAGCGGGTCTGGACGTGTTCGACTCTGCCGGCAACTTCGTCACCGACCTGGACCCCGCCGCCATCCGTCTATTGGAAAATGAGAGCCCCTTGCCGGTGAATGGACTCGAGGCCGTCAGCCCCGGAGTCATGTTCGCCCTGGCGCTGGACCCGGGTCCGTATTTCGCCTACCGGGATATCAATGCCGTCACCCGTTACGACAAGATCTACAACCTTTTGCAGGAGTGGGCAGCCACCCATTCCGACGAACTGGGCGACGACCTCAGTTTTGTCCCCAACGAAGATGTTATCGCGCCTCACCTGACGGATTCTGCCGCCTTCGCAGAAGCGCTCCAAGCCTACTCGCCCCCGCTTGCAACCATCAAACCCAATCTGGATACGCTCTCGCGTGCGCTGGATGCCGTCTCGGACCAAGCTCCCCAGGTGGGGATGAAAGCGACGGTGCTCTACATCGCCTCCCCGCCGACCATCGATGCCATCCCCGAACTACAGAACCTGACCCAACGGGCGGTGGCTGAGCATATCCGCGTCAACGTCTGGATCGTCGTCTCGGCGGATGCTTTCGGCACATCCGGCGCAACCGCCCTGAAGGACCTGGCCATCCAAACCGGCGGGCAGTATGTCTTGTACTCGGGGCAGGAGCCGCTCCCTGGCCCGGAGTTGTACCTGGCGCCACTCCGCCATTCTTATCGAATCAGGTATACCTCGGCCGTCCTGACAGGTGGTACCCAGACCCTCGAGCGCGCAGGTGGACCTGAACGGCGAGACGCTCACGTCCACGGCGGTGCCATTCACCATCGATATCCAGCCGCCCAACCCCATGCTGGTCTCTCCGCCCGATCAGATCGTCCGGCAGTCGCCGGATGAACAAACCATCGCCCCGGCGGAATTCACGCCGCTCCTGCAGGCCATCGAGATCCTGGTCGAATTCCCGGACGGGCGCACCCGTCCCCTCGCCCAAACGACCCTGTATGTCGATAACGTGAAGGTCGCCGAAAACAACTCCGCGCCATTCGACCGCTTCATCTGGGACCTGCGCGATTACGAGATCAGCGGTCAGCACATCCTCAGCGTGGAAGCGGTGGATCAATATGGTTTGAAGAAGACCAGCGCCGGTGTGCCGGTGGTAGTCACGATCGTCCGCCCGCAGCGCGGCTTGCTGCCGTTCCTTTCCCGCAACCGGCTGTGGGTGGCGCTCGGAGCCATCCTCTTTGCCGGGTCGGCTTTGGGCGTGATCCTGGCGACCGGGCGGGCACGGCGGCGGCCTAGCTCCACCGACCGCAAAGCCCGTCGTGACCCGCTGACCCAGCCGCTGCCACGAGAACGGACCGAGCCGCGCAAATGGAATTTACCCGGCCTTCACAAACAAAAACAATCGGAGGCCTACCTGCTCCGCCTGAAAGACGACGGTCAGCCGCTGACGGCTCCGCCCATCCCCATCCCTGCGCCTGAAATGACCTTCGGGTCGGATCCGTTGCAGGCAACCCGCATCTTGAACGATGCCTCCGTCTCGCCATTGCATGCCCGCCTGCGGGAGCAAAATGGGGATTTCATCCTCTCGGATGAAAAATCCGTGGCTGGCACATGGGTGAACTACGAGCCGCTGACGACCCCCCAGTGCCTGCAGCATGGCGACCTGATCCAGATCGGGCGGGTTTCCTACCGCTTCATGCTGCGCAAACCACCCGAGAAAGCCTCGCCAAAGGTTACACCCACCAAACCATGATCCGCATCGAGAGCACTCCCTTCCACGTGGCTGCCGTGACCCACCCGGGCATGGGCGGCAAGGAGAACGAAGACCGTTTCTCGGTGTCTTCGTATCACCTGAGCGAAAAGGATATCACGCCCTCCACTTTCGCGATGGTTTCGGACGGGATCGGCGGTCACAGTTCCGGCGAGGTGGCTGCCGAAATGGCGGTGGAGTTCATCAGCCACATGGTGGCCCACTCGGATGGGCGACAGCCGCTCGAAACGATCGACTACGCCATCCAGGTTGCCAGCGACGCCATCGCCTCGAAAGCCAAAGACAACACCCAACGTCTGGGCATGGGCACCACATGCGCCTGCGCCTGGATCATCGGCAACCGCCTCTTCACCGCCTCGGTGGGGGATTCCCGTATTTATCTTCTGCGGGCGGGTGTCTTGATGCAACTGACCATCGACCACACCTGGGTGCAGGAGGCGGTGGAAAAAGGCATCCTCGATCCGGAGGATGCCCGCTCCCATCCCAATTTGCATGTGATCCGCCGCTACCTTGGCTCGCCTCAAACTCCGCAGGCCGATATCCGCATGCGGCTGGCGGCGGACGAAAGCGATACCGAAGCCCGCTCGAACCAGGGGCTGCGGCTGTTCCCCGGCGACAGGGTCATGCTATGCACCGACGGTCTGACCGACGTGGTCGAGTCTGAAGAGATGGAACCGGCCATGCGCGGCCTCGACATCAACGCGGCTGCCCAGGCGCTGGTGGACCTGGCCTGCGCCCGCAGCACCAGAGACAACATCACCGTGGTAATGCTGCTTGTGCCGGGCGAGCCCGCCCCGCCCCGGCGAACCGGCTTGTTCTGGCAGTGGGTTCTTCTAGGATTGGGCGGGGTGATTTTGGCGACGCTATTACTTTCCGGCCTGGCGTGGGCCATTTTGCATTTCACCCTTCCGCCTGTGCCCTGATCTTTCACGGAGGACGGTATGCGTTTCGGCATCATGGCTATGCAACTGGAGGCGCTTGTACCGCCCGGCTTGCCTCCGAATGAGATCATGGCGAGCCTGACCGGCTTCGACCACGCCTCCCTGGCGGAAAACCTGGCGGCGCAGGGCTTCAACCCGGTCGAACTGGGCGGCGACCTGGCCATGTTCCTCCCCAATTCATACAATCCGGCCTCGGTGGAAAAACTGGCTGCCCTCAAACGAAAGGGCCTGGCCTACACGGTCCATTTGCCGCTCTGGTCGGTCGAACCCTCCACCCCGCTGACATCCGTGAGAAAGGGTTCGGTGGAGGCGCTGGTGCAGATCATCAACGCCACCGCCCCGCTGGAGCCGGAGGTCTACGTCCTGCACGCCACCGGCTCGCTGGCAGCCGAATTCTACAATATGAAAATCTCCGAGATGGCGCGCGCCCTCATCCTGCGACAGTTCCAGGAAGGCGCCCGCGCCAGCATCCGCTCGGTGCTGCAGCAGACCGACCTGCCCTCCCGCAAACTGGCCATCGAGACGATCGAATTCCCGCTCGACCTGACCCTGGAACTGGCGGAGGAGTTTGACCTGTCGGTCTGCCTGGACACGGGCCACGTGCTGGCGGGTTTCCCGGGTTGGTTTGATTTCTTCGAGACGCTGGAAAAACTGCTGCCGCGCCTGGCGGAGGTGCATCTGCACGATTCGAAGAAGATGCCCGAGGGCGTGCGCGGCTACGGCGAAGACCATAAACCGCTCGGCGCGGGCGACCTGGAATTGGAGCGCCTGCTCGACCGGTTGGATGAGGCCAAATTCGACGGCCCGATCATCTTCGAACTGACCGTGCCGCAGGCCCTGGAATCCTTAAAGGTGATCGAGTCCGTCCGCCCGCAGTTCTTGAAACGCGCCTGACCCGCCCGGGTTAAGTCTGTTGAATCACATCTCTGCAAGTTCCAAGGAGCACCGATGAAAAAGATATCCTTCCTGCGAATGCTTGTCATCAGTTTGCTGGGCTTCGGCCTGACCTTTTCATCCAACATCCAGGACCCGCCGCTGATGACCAACAAAGTGCGCGAGCTGGCTCCCAACCTGCCCAACACCACCCTGGGCTTGCTGGGATTCCTGGGCCTGCTGGTGGCGATGGTGGTGCAGCCGCTGGTGGGAGTGTTTTCAGACCGGGCCAAATCGAAACTGGGCCGCCGCCTGCCGTTCATCATCGGCGGGGCGGTGCTGATCGCACTGTCGCTGTTCACCCTGGCAGCCGCGCCCGAACTGTGGGTGCTGGTGGTCGGCGTGATCCTGATCCAGTTCTCCTCCAACATCCTGCAGGGACCCTGGCAGGCGCTCATCCCCGACCTGGTGCCCGAGTTGCAGCGGGGGACTGCCTCCAGTTTGAAGGCGGTTATGGATATCATTGCCACGGTCGTCGCCGGGGCGGTGGCGGGGATTTTGCTGGGGACAACCGGTCAGCGCATGTTCGGTGAGCAGGCCATGCTGGTGACGGCAGCCGCGCCGGTGGTAGTGTTCATCATATTTATCATCCTGACCTCCATCTGGGCGCGTGAAAAGCCCGCCGCCATTCCTGCCGCTCCCATCGAACAGAGCATGGGCGAGGCGCTCAAGAAAGCCTTCTACGTCAACTTCCGCGAGACGCCCATCTTCGGCTGGTGGTTTGCCAACCGCATCCTTTTTTGGGGAGCCTTCATTGCCATCAATGCCTTCCTGATCAACTATATGGTGGATGTGATCCGCATGAGCCAGGAAGAGGCGCAGGGATTCTACGGTCAACTGAAGGTCATCCTGGGGGTGGCGCTGATCATCATGGCGCTCATCGCCGGCTGGCTCTCCGACCGGTTCGGTCGCAAGCCGGTCATGCAGGCGGCGGGGGTGACGGCCTTCGTGGGGGCGGTGATGATCTTAATCGTCCGCGACAAAACCCTGTTGACCGTCGCTGGAGGGGTGGTGGGCATGGGCATTGGGGCTTTCCTGGCGGCGTCGTGGGCGCTGGCGACGGATATTGTGCCCCGGCATGAAGCCGCCCGTTACCTGGGCATCGCCAATATCGCCACCTGCATTGGTTCGGGGGTGGCGCGCCTGCTCGGCGGTGTGCTGATCGACCCGATCAACAAAGCGCTCGGGTCCACCACCTCCGGCTACCTGCTCCTGTTCGCCCTGGCGACGATCTGCTTCCTGGCCAGCGCGCTGGTGATCATTCCCCTGCCGAATAAGAAGAAAAAGGGAGATGCTGAGCCTGTGCCGGTCGTGTGACGTGTTGTATGGATCGTTTTGAAAATCAGAGAGCGCCGGAAGGCGCTCTTTTGTTGGGCAAATTGGCAAATTGCCCTACCTTTATGCGTTACTACGAATGCCGCCCGGCGTGTTGCAAGCGGGTGGCGGCCTGCAGGCTGACCCAGCGGCTGGTTTCCTGCGGGTCACCCAGTTCGCTATAGGTGCGCTTCTGGTAAGGGCTGACACCCTCCCAGCGGCCCTGCGGATCGCGCTCGACTTTCCAGCCAGTCCAGCGCCGCCGCGGTAGATGGATGGTTGAGCCGGCCCAACTCGTCCAGCACCCCCAGGACGAAGAGGATATCCACCTGATAATAGAGGGGATAGTTCAACTGGTACCACAGCGGATTCTTGGCTGCGCCTTTCCTTCTGGGAAAATCGGCTTTGTCCAGATTGTACGAGTCGAGCAGGAAATGCGTCCCTGCCTGGATGGCCTCGTCGAGGCGCGGGTCCTGCCCGATTGCCGGATGGATGGCCAGTCCCCACAGGTTGCGTACCAATCCCCATGTGCAGGGCAGGCCGCCGTTATGGCAGCAGCGGCTGGCGTTTTCCACTAAATTCCATTCCATGCGCTGGATGATCTTCTGCAACTGAGGATCGGCTGCCCGGCCGGCGTGCAGGCTGTAACGGATCAGGTTGCCCCAAAAACAGGCGAAGCCGCGCTTGCGGGCTTCCTCGGGCAGATCCAGTTCAGGCGCGCTGGCTTTCAGCATATACTCCACCCCGCGCTGGAAGCGGGGGTCTTGCCCGTCCACGTCTAATTCGGCCAGCAGGGTCATGTTCCAGTGGGTGCTGAAAAATTGAGGCGTGTAATAATCGTGATCTTTTTTCCACTTGCCGCTGTTCGACTGGCCGCTCAGGATGACCGGGACGGGTCCGCTGGACATGATCTCTTGCCGCGCCTGCATGACCCGCTCATCGTCAGGCGGACATTCGAGCAGGTCCACCAGTGTGCGGTAACGGATGGAGGGTATGTTGGATCCCAGCAGCCACTTGGTCAATCCGGTTTTGTGCATCGGCCAGCCTCCGGGAAAAAGGTCACCATCAACGTGATTTTACACTTACAGAGGCGGCTGCGCCAGTCGGTATTGGGAGGTATATAAGGTAAAATATTCTACAGTTCAGCCGTCTTTTTTCAGGAGAAATCAGTATGCAACCTCATTTGTTAGTGGCTCAATTGCGTTTCGCCCGCAGCGAGTTCGTCCGCGGACTGGTAGGGGTTTCCGACGAGGATGCCCGCCGCCGCCTGATGCCGATGAACTGCATTAGTTGGATGGTGGGGCACCTGGCCAACCAGGAGCATCGTTACTGGGTCATTTTTGCGCAGGGAAAGGATATTGCCCCTGGCCTTTATGAACAGGTTGGGTTCGGCAAGCCTGCCAGCACGCCTCCACTGGAGGAGATGTGGGCCACCTGGCGCAAAGTCACCGCCGCGGCGGATGAATTCCTGGATACGCTCACGCCCGATACGCTGCAATTGTTCCTCAAGCGCGACGGCAAGCCCGTCGATGAAAGTACCGGCACATTGTTGATGCGCAACATTTACCATTACTGGTATCACACCGGCGAGGCCGCGGCCGTCCGGCAGATGCTGGGGCACACCGACCTGCCGCAATTCGTGGGCGATATCAATACCGCCGCTTACCGGCCCGAGAGTCAGTAAACATATCCCCTTTGAAAGGTAATTGATGCTGCAAAAACTGCGTTCCGCCTGGAAGACCGATGCCATCCGCCATACCTTCGGCTATTATTTCCTGTTCATTTGCCTGGGCCTGGATGTCGCCATCACCGGCCCGACCCTGCCGGCGCTGGCAGACCAGACGAAGGCAGGCCTGGGCCAGATCGGGCTGGTTTTCCTGGCGGGTTCCATCGGCTACACCCTCGGCACCATCATCGGCGGGCGCATCCTCGACCATCTGCGGGGGCACCCGGTCATGGGCGTAGCCCAACTCGCGGCGGCGGCCCTGCTGGTGACGGTGCCGCTGGTGCCGTGGTTCTGGCTGCTGCTGGTGGTGCTGGCCTGCAAGGGCTTCGCCGAGGGAGTTATCAATACCGGCGCCAACGCTCTGCTGGTATGGACCCATAAGGATAAGGTGGGTCCCTTCATGAACGCTCTGCACTTCTTCTTCGGCCTGGGCGCGTTCCTGTCGCCGTTCCTGGTGGCGCAGGTGGTGGGCATCGAAGGCGGTTATCGTTGGGCCTACTGGATCATGGCGGCCATCGCCACGTTGGCGGGCCTGCGCATGCTGACCATGAAGGGCAGCCCCAAGCCCCTGCACACCCAGGAGACCGACACTGTCCAGCGGACTAAAGGCCCGCTTCCCATCGGCCTGATCATCTCGGCCATGCTTTTCCTCTTCTTCTACGTCGGGGCGGAGATCACCTTCGGCGGCTGGATCTACACTTACGCGGTCACGCTCAACCTTGCCAGCGTCGCCGGCGCGGCTTACCTGACCTCGGCCTTCTGGCTGGCATTCACGGTGGGCCGCCTGCTTTCCATCCCGGCGGCAACCCGCTTCAAGCCTCGCCAGGTCATTACGGTGGCGTTGATCAGCAGCATGACCATCCTCGTGCTGGGGATGATCTTCTCCAGGTCCAGCGCGGCCGTCTGGCTGATGGCGATCGGAACTTGGATTCTGCCTGGCGCCCATCTGGCCGACCGGCTTTACCCTGGCCGGTCAATCCATCCAAATGAGCGGCCGCCTGACCGGCATCATCCTGCTGGGAGATAGTTTCGGCGGCATGGTCCTGCCCAGCGCGGTCGGCAAGGTGATCGAGTTCCACCAGCGCCCGGTCGATGGTCTACCTCATCTTTGCCAGCCTGGCGCTGACCTTGCTGGCCTTCGTCGGCCTGGTGCGCTTGCGCCCGGCCAAAACGAGGTCGGAAGAATTGAATGAACCGGCATAACAACAATAAGGAGGCAAGATGGGATCCGTTTCTTCGATCATCGTGGTGGAAGACGTCCTCCATTCCCGTAAACTCTACGAGGACATCCTGCACATGAAAGTCTCGGGTGATTTTGGAATTTATAACGTGGGCTTCGAGGGTGGATTGTCGCTATATAGGAAAGCCCTATTCGAGGAATTGATTGGGGGCCGGGTCAACCTCGATAGAAATAATAACCTGGCCATATATTTTGAAGTCGATGACCTGGAAGAATTGGAAAAAGAGATCGTCCAAAACGGGTTTGAGTTCATTCACCGGATCAGGGAACAGCCGTGGAAACAGAGGACATTCCGATTTTACGATCACGACAATCATGTCCTGGAAATTGCCGAAAAGATGGATGTTGTCATCCATCGATTAAAGCAAAATGGGAACACAATCGAAGAGATTGCGAACATGACGGGATATAAGGTCGAGCAGGTGCTGGAAGAATTGGAAAAGTACAAAGTATAAAAAATTGTAAGCGAACTGCTTTATTGGATTATCGGTAATACGGAGGAGAACCCCATGTGTGAATTCTGCACGCAGCACGGCGAAGGCAAATACTGGTACCTGGCGGCGGAAAACTACTCCCGCGAACTTTTCGAAGTGGACGGCCGCCGTGACTATACGGTGGATTTCCTCAACCATTTCACCGAGCGGAACGGCAATGCCTTCGAGCGGCTCGACAGCATAACCCGCCCACCCTTAAGCCCGCTCGCCCCGCTGATCCATTCGGTCCTGCTCAAGCGCTCCAAGGCCAGTCACTACGGCCAGGTGGTCCCGCTGGAAGATGTGGAAAAGATCCTGCAGATGGTCCACGGAGCGGTGCGGCTGCCGTGTGTATGCAGGAAGGTAACCACCGGCAACATGAACGCCCGTTACTGCTACGGCGTGAACTTCGACAGCCGCCTGCACGAGGCCCTGGACGACAGTATGGGCCTGGAAGTCCTCACCGCCGAAGAAGCCATCGCCGCCATCCGCGCCCATGACAAAGAGGGCCTGGTCCATTCGGTGTGGACCTTCAAGACTCCTTACATCGGCGGAATCTGCAACTGCGACCAGGACTGCATGGCCTACCGCATCACCCACGTGCGCGCCGACTATCCGATCATGTTCCGGGCGGAATACGTTGCCCGGGTGGACCTGGAGGAGTGCAACGGCTGCAAGGTGTGCGTTCGCCAATGCCAGTTTGGGGCCATGCGCTATTCTGCCGTCAACAAGAAAGTGGTGGTCGACCCGCGCGTCTGCTACGGCTGCGGCGTCTGCCGGGCGGCCTGCAAGCACAATGCCATCAACCTGTCGCCCCGCGTGGCCGACCCGGTCGCGGCAAATATTTGGTAATGAAGCAACTGACCCTGAAAAGCATAAGGCAGGGTCGCTACTACGGTAAATCCATAACATTCGCATAATCCGCGTGCTATTTTTCGACTGATAACCACTACCTACCATAGGACCCCCATATGCCCAAACCTGCCTGGCTCGAAACTGCTGTTTTTTATGAGATCTACCCGCAAACCTATTTCGATTCGAACGGCGATGGCATCGGCGACCTGCCCGGTATATTGCAAAAACTGGAATACTTGCAGTACCTGGGCGTCAATGCCCTGTGGCTCAACCCCTGCTTCGCCTCGCCGTTCCAGGACGCCGGTTATGATGTGAGCGACTATTACAAGGTGGCCCCGCGCTACGGCACCAATGCCGACCTGCGAAGGCTCTTCGTCGAAGCGCGCAAATTGGGCATCCGCATCCTGCTTGACCTGGTGCCGGGGCATACCTCCATCGAGCATGACTGGTTCAAGCAATCCAGCCAGGCCGAGCGCAATCCATATTCCGACTGGTATATCTGGACCAACAGCGTGTGGACCTGGCACGCCCCGGGAGTGCAGACCGTCATCGGCTATTCCGAGCGGGACGGGAATTACATCACCAACTTCTTCCACTTCCAACCGGCCCTCAACTTCGGCTTTGCCAACCCGGACCCGAACCACCCCTGGCAGCAGCCGGTCGACGCTCCCGGTCCGCAAGCCGTGCGGCAGGAATTGAAAAACATCATGAAGTTCTGGCTCGAAATGGGCGCCAGTGGATTCCGGGTGGATATGGCCGGCTCGCTGGTAAAGAACGACCCCGACAAAAAAGAGACCGCCCGCCTGTGGACGGATGTGCGCACCTGGCTCGACTCGCAGTTCCCCGAGGCGGCGCTGGTCTCCGAATGGTCCGACCCGGCGGTGGCCATCCCGGCAGGCTTCCACATGGACTTCATGCTTCCGTTTGCCAGCCAGGCCTACCAATCGCTCTTCCGCCAAAACAAGGCCGGCAGCAGTTTCTTCGACCCCTCCGGCGGCGGCAATATCCGCCTCTTCCTGGACGAATACCTGCCGCTGCTGCAATCCACCCGCGGACAGGGCTACATGGCTATCCCCAGCGGCAACCACGACACCACCCCGCGCCTGGGCGATGGGCGCTCGCCCGCCGACCTGGACCTGGCCTTCCTGTTCCTGCTGACCATGCCGGGTGTGCCCTTCCTCTATTACGGCGACGAGATCGGCATGGTCTCGCGCAGCGGGTTGAAATCGAAAGAAGGTGGCTACGGCCGCACCGGCGCGCGTACCCCCATGCAGTGGGACGGGTCTGCCAACGCCGGTTTCTCCACCGCCCCGGCGGCGGACATGTACTTGCCCGTGGAGGCAGCCCCCAATGTGGCCTCCCAGCGCGGGGATGACTCTGCGCTGCTGAACCATGTCCGCCGCATGATCGCTCTCCGTCAGGCGCACCCGGCTCTGTGGGCCGGGGCGGATTTCGAGGCCGTCCATGCCGAAGCGGGAGGCCTGCCGTTCGTCTATCGGCGCAGCGGCGGAGGGGAGACGGTGCTGGTGGCACTCAACCCGGCGAATAAACCCTGCCAGGTCGTCCTGCCAGCGGATATCTTCTCGACCCCTCCGCAGTGCCTGTATGGCGAAGCGGCTCCCTTCAGTAAGACCGATGAAGGCTGGCTGCTGCAACTGCCGCCTGTTTCCGGCGGAGCCTATCTGCTTACCACCGTTTGAACATTAACACGTTGAAACGTGCAAACGTGATAACATGCAACGCAAGCCGTCATCCCTGAAAAATTTGAAACCTTTTGATACCTTTTGATAGCATACCGTCAGTTCCTGCCAGACTATGTAAAGTATGCTGGAGAGAAATCTAAGGTTGGAGGTGGAATACATGAAGCGCACGAATATTCTTTGGATCGCCGGGCTGGCATTGGGCTGGTTCTTCGATTTCCTTTTCTGGGGGACCGCACCCGGGATCAACTTCGCCATTTATGTGGCCCTTTGCCTGACCGGTGCTTTCCTTGTTCTGGCCCTGAACGGCTTTAAGCCATCCTGGAAATCCCTGATCCTGCTCATCCCCATCATTTTCTTCGCGGTGATGACCTTCATGCGTCTCGAACCGCTGACCATGTTCCTGTCGCTGGCGGGTACGCTCGGATTAATGGCCCTGCTGGCAGTCACCTTCATGGGCGGGCGCTGGCTCCTCTACAGCCTGTCCGATTACGTGGTCAACTTCGTGCGCCTGCTGGGAAGCATGATCGCTCGACCGCTCACTTTCCGCGAGGAGCGCAAGCGTGAAAGCACCGCGGCCGGTCTGGTCCCGGATCAGCAGGTAGCCACCCGCCAGGGTTGGAAGCGCTTCTGGTCCATCTTCCGCGGCATCCTCATCGCCATCCCTATCATCGCCATATTTGCCGGCCTGCTTTCCTCCGCCGACCTGGTCTTTGCCCAGCGCGTGGATGATTTCACCCGCCTGTTCCGCCTGGAGAAATTGCCGGAATATATCTTCCGCGTCATCTACATTCTCATCGGCGCTTATGCCTTAATTGGAATCATCCTGCATGCGGCCTTGAAGAGCCGCGATGAGAAATTGATCGGCGTGGAAAAACCGCTGGTGGCGCCGTTCTTGGGGTTCACCGAGGCGGCCATCGTACTCGGAGCCGTGGTGCTCCTGTTCGCCGCTTTCGTGTTGGTCCAGTTCCAGTATTTCTTCGGCGGGGAGACCTTCCTGGGCGTGCAGGGATATACCTATTCCGAATACGCCCGCCGCGGTTTCGGCGAGTTGGTGGCAGTGGCCTTCTTTAGTCTATTGCTATTCCTGCTGTTGAGCGCCATCGTCAAACGCGCCAATTCAACACAGCGTTGGACCTTCTCGGCGTTGGGCATCGGCATGGTCCTGCTGGTGGGGGTGATGCTGGTTTCGGCATTCCAGCGGCTGCTGCTCTACGAGGCCGCTTACGGCTTCTCCCGCCTGCGCATGTACACCCATATATTTATGATCTGGCTGGGTGTGCTTCTGGCCGTCGTGGTGGTATTGGAGATCCTGCGCCGGGAGCGCCTGTTCGCCCTGTCGGCCTTGTTGGCGACAATCGGGTTCGCGGCGACGCTGGCGTTGGTCAATGT
The DNA here is from genome assembly GCA_963847105.1 of uncultured Chloroflexia bacterium. GTDB lineage: Bacteria > Chloroflexota > Anaerolineae > Anaerolineales > Villigracilaceae > UBA877. The sequence goes on from CAWJYP010000004.1 coordinate 928,537, forward strand.
GGATGCCGCCATCGTTCAGAGGAACCTGGCCCGCTCACCGCAGGGAAAGGGTCTGGACGTGGCTTACCTGGCCTCGCTCTCGCCCGATTCGATCCCGCTTATGGCGGCGAAATTCCAGGACGCTCGTTACCTGCCGCCACCCGTGAGGCAATCGGGGCGGCGCTGGTGTGCCAGGAGCAATATCGCCGACCGGGGCAACACTGACTGGCGCGCCTTCACCCTTTCGCGCTGGCAGGCCGACCAAGCCCTTGCTAAGATCAGCGGCGAATTGGATCAGTATATTGTGCAACAGGAGAAGATCCTGGACTTTCATCATTTCGCCTGCGGGGAATGAGTACGATTGTTCCGATATGAGCATGAACATCGGATTGACCCTGATACAAGAAACCAACAAGACCGCCATCCGGGCGGTCTTGTTGGTTTAATTGAGGATTTATCCCATTTTTCTGAGGCGGCTCTTGACCTGCGGACTGACCCAGCCGACCTTGCCCAGCGCCACACCCCGGATGGCCTCCAGGATGCGCTGCGGGGCTTCATCCTTGATGAGGTATCCTGCCACGCCATTTTCGAACATCGACTGAATATATTCGGGATCATCGTAAGCGCTAAGAACCAAAATGGGAGTAGGATTTTCGGTTTTCTTCAATTCTTTCGCAACGTCCATGCCGTTCATTTTGGGCATTTCCACATCCAGCAATAATACATCGGGCATCAACTGTTTTACCAGTTGAATAGCCTCCCGGCCATTTTCCGTTTCACCCACAACGACAATATCCGCGGCTTGCCTGAGAAGTCGTTTAATACCCATCCTGACCGCTTCATTATCTTCCGCCAACACCACCCTGGTTGTAGACGATGCCATCATAAATTCCAATCCAATCATCAAACCGGTCCAAGTCAAGAGATCGACCGGGCCGATGAATAAGTGGGTTCGTATAGATTATAGGATTACCTCCTGCGTGAAACAAGCCGGAATTACCCTATGGAGAGGTAGGGTATATCCCCCTTTATTTTTTGATGATGCCGCGTTTCACTGCCGCCACTGCGGCCTCCACCCGTGAGTTCACATTCAATTTTCCAAAGATGGATTTGATATGTTTTTCGACTGTTTTCTCACTGATCTGGAGCTCATTGGCGATAGCCTGGTTGGTCATCCCTTCCACCAGGAGTTCCAGGGTTTGCTGCTCGCGTTTGGTCAAACTGGTCCCGTCCGTTGCCCCTTGCTGCATCCAACTGGAGATCTGGGCGGCCACGTCCCGGCTGATCCAGCCCTGTTGCCCGGAGGCTACTCCGCGGATGGCATTGAGGATCGCCTCCGGCGCTTCCTCTTTCATCAGGTAACCGGACGCGCCGATTTCGAGCACCTGGCGGACATAAGCGGAATCATCATGGGCGCTCAGTGACAGGATCTTCAATTCTGGATGACTATGTTTGACATTCATTGCCACTTCGGTACCCGATATATCCGGCAGTTCCATATCGAGAAGTAATACGTCTGCGGGAGTGGAATCCACCAGATTCAGGGCTTCCTGCCCGGTGGCGGCTTCGCCGACGATCTGGATATCTGCAGCGGTTTCCAGTAACCCACGAATACCGCTGCGGACGACCGGGTGGTCGTCCACCAGGATCACATGGATCAAACCTGTCGCTTGCTCAGCCATTTTGATTCGCCTCCATTTTCAAAGGTATCTCAACCCGCAGGAATGTGCCTTTCCCTTCTGCGGAGATCACATTCAATTGGCCGCCAACATCTCTGGCCCGCTCCATGCAGCCGACTAATCCCAGATGCCCTTTCCGGGCCAGCTCGATCCAGCGTTCGGGAGGTTTAAATCCGACACCGTCATCTTTGATTTCCAGCAGAGCCTCGTTATCGGTGAACCAGAAATTGACATTGACCTTGCCGGCCTCGGCGTGGCGGATGACATTGTTCAATGCTTCCTGATAAATGCGGAACAGAGCTAGGCGGACCTCTTCCGGCAGTTTTTGCCCGTCCGGCGCCAGGTCCAGTTCGAGCGAAAGTTCGGGGTGGGAAAGATGAAATTCTTCCGAATGAGAAAGCATCGCCTTTTTCAGGCCAAAGGGCATCAGCGTGGAGGGCCTCAGGTCACTGCAAATCGTGCGAATGGATTTGGAGACCTTTTGGATGGCCGTTTGCGCCTCATCCAATAATTCCCTGCCAGTCCCATCGGGGATAACGCTTTCCAGGTCTTTCAACTGGAAGGCCACACCGAGGATCTCCTGCAGTGGTCCGTCGTGGAGATCCTGCGCTATTTTCAGCCGTTCCATTTCACGGCCCTGCATGAGTCGCTGGCGAAGTTCGATCAATTCTGCCTCAATTAATTTTTGAGAGGTGATATTCTCGGCCATCACGATAGTAAATCCCGCTTTTTTATCGGAAGAGCGCATCACGGTGGCGGTGACGGAGGCCCAGATCGTTTCTCCGCTTTTACTCAGGTAACGTTTCTCCACGGAATAATTATTTCGTTTACCAGTTTGCAGTTCATTGAACAATTTCCGTGAGATGGAGCGGTCCTTCGGGTGGGTGATGGCAATGTAGTCCAACTCCCTTATCTCATTCAGCGGATAGCCGAGCATTTCCGTGAAGGCCGGGTTGCAATCCATGATCTTGCCGTCGGCTCCTTTAATGACAATACCAATGCCGGCCTTGTCATAAATCGCCTCGAAGCGGCTATTACTCTCCACCAATTCTGCGCGGGTCTGTTTATAAAAACTGATATCCCGCCCTTCCACGATGATGAAAGCGAGCGCGTTCTTTTTATCGCGGATGGGCTTGAAGGTGAAATCGAAAATATTCCCCGGTTTCCGGCGTAAATGAATTACCAATTCCATGCGGGCAAAATCACCCCCGGCAGCCTGTTTGACCGCTCGTTTGATCTGCTGCTTGTATGTTTTGGAAAGCCCTTTCCAGGGAATATCCCATAGGACCTGACCGATCACCTGGGTCTGGGATAATTGCGTCAACTCGCGAGCCGCCTGATTAACCTTGATGACCGTGCCATTCGAATCGAGGATGGCTACAAATTGAAATACAGCATCGAACAACTCTTCATACCAATTGCCGTCTTTTTTATTCATATCCGTTATTCCAACCACTCATTCGAATATTTAGACGATTATAGTCCGTTTCGGTGGTGTTTTCCCGTGCGTCAGGGGTCCATTTAGGGGAAATCCCTACCAGCCCCAAGGACGAATCCCCATTGTTGTGCTTGAGGATACCGTCTATATTGGCATACGTACGTTCTGAAAATATACCCAAATTCAGGCGATGCCGCTTGCATTTACCTCACAGAGGAAGGAGTTAACCATGTCCAGAGGCAATTCAAGTACAGCGACTTTCTTCGTTGGCCTATTGCTGGGCCTGTTATTGATGGTGATCGTCGCGTTTTTCCTGTCCAATGATGGCACGACGGTCAGGGTTACCAGCACTACGGCGGAGTCAACCCCTCTTGTCCCTGTTACAGGACCCGATAATGGAGCGGATGACAATGTAAGGGTTTCGTGGAATTTCCAGGAGGGCTGGAATAGATTCGTTGATGGGCTTTCTGCGATCGCCCAAACAATCAATGAAAAGATCATCCAGCCCATTGGTAATTTGTTCCGGGGCAATGTGGTCATTCAAGAGGAGTGACAACCGCCCCCTGACGACTGCACCCAGGTGGATACGTTTTTCTGAAATCCCCATAACCCATCAAATAAAATGACCGCCAAATCCTGGCGGTCATTTTTCTTATGGCGGTGTGCGCATCATTCCTCTGCGTGTCGGACAACGCGCCTCGCCAATCCATAGTACTATTGTATTGACAATCTGCAGGCGCGACAATGATATTGTCCTATTCGCACTACAACGGAGGCGACATGAACCGGAAATTAAACTTGCTATTGGCGGGGATATTTTTTGGTGGAATGGCCCTGTCTGGCTGCAATATGCCTACCACTACAACCTGCCCGACCGCAGACCTGCAAGCCGTGGCGCTGGGAAGCCCGGCCATGTGGGCGATTGTGGATACCCTTTCACCCACGCTGACGTGGACCTATCCCGACCCAAGTTGCAACCCCGAGGGGTACCGCATCGACCTGCATACAGGCCCTTTATTCACCGATGACCTGAGCGGTGGCACGGGCAACCCATCCACATCCTGGTCGCCGGGCAGCCCGCTGCAGCCCGGGCGTGAGTATTCCTGGGCGATCAGGCCGATCAATGGCACCACCCTGGGACCCATTGCCGGGTACCGCTACTTCTTTACCGGGCCTATGTGCGCCACCGCGGCCCTATCTGCACCATCGCTGATCGAACCGGCGGACGGGTCGGAGGTGAATGAATTGTACCCATCCCTTAAATGGCAATATCTGGACGGCTGCCTGCCGGAAGGCTATCGCGTCGACCTTTCCATCGACCCGACATTCGCCGATACCAGTTTGAGCGGCGGCACCGGCAACCCATCCACCCGTTGGGGACCGGGTGAGGATCTGGCGGATTGCACCACCTATTTCTGGCGCACCGCTCCCATCAACGATACCACCCTTGGACCATTCTCGAGTGTGTTCTCCTTCCGTACCAACACCGGCGGCTGCGCTCCCGAACCGACCGGCTCGATCAGCGGCGTGGTGTGGGTGGATGAGTGCCCGCTGCCGCTGGATACCAGCCCCGTCCCCGACCCGCTGCCGGCGGGCTGCGCCGAGACCGTCTATGGCGTGGATGGCGATGCCATCCACCAGCCGGATGAAGACTTCCTGGACGGCATCAGCGTGAACATCGGCCCCGGGGATTGCCCGATGGGTGGACCCAAGACCACCATCACCGACCCCGACGGAGCCTACGCGTTCAATTTGCTCCCACCCGGAAAATACTGCATCAATATCAATGCTGCCGATTTCGCCGGTCCGGGTGCGATGGGACACTGGACCCTGCTGCCGAGCGGTCATGAAGGCAACACGTACCGGTCCGTCGTGTTGGGTGCAGGCCAGGTGCTGACGGGGCAGGATTTTGCCTGGTACCAGGATGCCGGCCCTACTCCCACACCGGTGGACACGTTCACGCCTACGTTAGTCGCCACATTTACTCCAACTCTCGTGGGCCTGAACTTTACTCCCAACCTCAACGCCAACTGTCGCTTTGGCCCCGACCCGCTCTTTAATATCGTCGATGTGGCCATGAAGGGCACGCCCTACCTGCTGGACGGACAGAACCAGGCTCACACCTGGTACCGGATCATGCTGTCCGAGTTGAGGGGCTGCTGGGTCCTGGCAAGTTCGGGGGTGGCCTCGGGTGACGTCTCCAATTTGAGGGTGCTGGTGGAGCCTAAATTGCCCACATTCACCCCAACCCGTGTGCCTACAGATACCCCGACTAAAGTGCCCCCGGTGGAGTGCAAACGCTATACCGACGAAAAATCCTGCGAGGCGCAGACGGCTTGCGAGTGGGTCCCGGCGGTTACCACCCCGGGCTTCTGCAGGAATAAGTAGATTCCGGCTGGTTTAAAATGAGCAGGCTGGAAATCAATCCAGCCTGCTTTTGTTGTTAACCAGGAAAACGGAACAATTTAACGTTACGCTGCCTTTACCGCCTTCGCGATGGCGGCAATGTGCTCGGGCATGTTGCCGCAGCAGCCGCCCACCACCCTGGCACCCAGCGCGACATACTTTTTGGCATACTCGGCCATCTGCTCGGGCAGGACATCGAAGACGGTCACACCGTCCACCAGGCGGGGCAGCCCGGCGTTGGGTTTTGCCCACAGGGGGAAGCCTCCATCCGCGGCGGCGTATTCCTGCTGGATCTTTTCCATGTTCTCCAGGCTGGTGCCGCAGTTCGCCCCGATCATGACGGCGCCCATCTCCTCATAGTGCTTGAACATATCCACTGGCTTGACACCCATCATGGTGCGCACGCCCCGGTCGTAACTGAACGAGACCACGATGGGCAGGTCCGTCACCGAGCGCGCCCCCTTGAAGGCGGCATCGGCCTCTTCGAAGGCGAACATCGTCTCGATTACGAGAAGGTCCACCCCGCCCTCTGCCAGGGCTTTGGCCTGTTCGGCAAAAGATTCCGTAGCGGCTTCGACGGTGAGCGTGCCGTAAGGCTTCATCAGTTGACCCGTCGGCCCGATCGAACCGGCCACCAAGACTCCCGCGCGGGTCGAGGCGGCCTGGCGGGCCAGTTCGGCCGCCCGCGTGTTGATCTCGGCGGCGCGCTCGGCGTATTTGGACTTTTTCATCAGGATGCTCGAGCCGCCAAATGTGTCGGTCAGGATGATATCCGAGCCGGCCTCAACGAAGGCGGTTTCCAATTTCAGCACCATCTCGGGGCTGTCGATGACCAGGTCCTCCGGCGGGATGCCGGGCTTGAGCCCCATTTTTTGCAGGCTTGCACCGGTGGAGCCGTCGGCGATGAGGATCTCACCGGCTTGAAGGCGTTCGAGGAATTTGTTCATGCCATTTCTCCGGGAAACGAAGTCCTGCTATTATAATGGGCTTGCCGCTGGAGTGCGGCCACAAATGGCCCTTCCTTCAATTTACTACTTTTTATATTTCGGGGCAATCTCTTTCTTCTTTCCCTTCCTGGCGCTATTCTACCAACAACAGGGACTCACCGGCGGGCAGATCGGCCTGCTGGCTGCCATTTCTCCGATCATCTCGTTCTTTGCCGCGCCATTGTGGACCGGCATGGCCGATGCCTCCCACCGTCATAAAATGATCACCATCCTGGCGACGCTGGGGGTGGTTACGGTGGCCTTCATCTTTCCCAACATCGCCTCCTTTGGCGGCCTGCTCCTGATGATCTGCCTGTACGCCTTCTTCAATTCTCCCACTGGTTCGCTGGCCGATAGCGCCGTACTGGTGCTGCTGGGGGACCGCAAGGAACGCTACGGGCGCATCCGTGTGTGGGGCTCGGTCGGCTTCGGCCTGTTGGCGCCGGTGGCAGGCGAGTTGGTCGGCCGCTTCGGCCTCAAGTGGGCCTTCTGGGGCTATGGCATCCTCATGCTAGGCGCGTTGCTGGCGATCCTGCCAGTGCCATTCCGCCAGAGCAGTTCCAACGGCTCCTTTTTTGGCGGGATGCGCACGCTCTTCGCCAACCAACCGTGGATGCTCTTCCTCGTGATGGTTTTTATCGCCGGGGTGGGCATGTCCACCATCAATAATTACCTGTTTATTTATATGCAAAGTCTCGGGGCCAGCAAGAGCCTGATGGGAATTGCGCTGACCGTCTCCACCATTTCAGAAATCCCGGCCATGTTTTTCAGTGACCGCATCTTGCGGAAATTCGGCGCCCGCGGCATGCTTATCATAGCCATGTCGGCCATCGGCTTGCGCCTGATCGCGTATTCGCTGACGGTCCAGCCGTGGCTGGTGTTGGTCATCCAACTTATCCACGGCCTGACCTTCGCTGCCATCTACATAGCCGGGGTTTACTTCGCCGAGCAGGTGGCCCCGCCCGGAATGAAAGCCACCGCCCAGGGTATGTTCGGCGGCACACTGATGGGATTTGGCGGGGCTGCCGGCGGTTTGCTGGGCGGCCTGCTGTTGGACCGATTCTCCCCGGTGGGATGTATGCCATCGTCGGCGCGATCGTGCTGATCGGTCTGGTGATGTTCCTGTTGTTCGAGCGCAGGCTGGCCCAAAAAAATGCATTATAAAATGCCCCCGGTCACAAATTGCACTTCCCACTGAATAAATAGGTGCAATTTGTGACCGTTAAGGGTATAGATATCCCACTTTGATCTTTATCGGAGGCGTCCATGGGACAATATGATCCCATTAAAGTACAGATCGTTGCTTCGGCCCAACGCCTGACCAGCAAGGGCTATCTCATGGCGACGGGAGGCAACCTGTCCATCCGCATCCCTGGGCAGGCCGCTTTTGCCATCACTCCATCCAACTACGATTACATGAAAATGCTGCCGCAGGACGTGTGCATCCTCGGCTTCGACCTGTCGGTGATTCAAGGCAGCCGCAAGCCCTCTGTCGAGAGTGGCATGCACGCGGCCATCTACCAGGTTCGCCCGGATGTGAACGCCGTGGCGCATACCCACCAGGTCTACGCCAGCGCGCTGACGCTGATCAAGAAATCCATCCCAGCCCTGTTCGACGAGCAAACCCGCTTCCTGGGCCGCTGCGTTAACCTGATACCCTATGCGCCTTCGGGCACCGGCTGGCTCAAAAACACCATTGCCAAACATGTGCGCGATAATAACAATGCCTATCTCATGCAGAACCACGGGGCGCTCTGTTTTGGGCAGGACCTGGAACGGGCCGAGCACAATGTGGAGATCCTGGAGAAATGCTCTCTGGCGTACCTGCTGGCATTGTGCAGCGGGAATAAAGTGACTACAATTCCATTGCCTGTCCGCGAACTGGCATTTGCGAAACTGCGGAAGGATCAAAAGAAATACGATCTCGAAAACCCAGCCGGCGAGTGAGAGTCCGACCTCGCCGCCGCTAAAATACCATTTCCTCTGGAGCCAACCATGAATGAAGAACGATCAGCCGTCGCCGAACGACCTGCATCCACCGGGCCGGTTATGAATGGAAAACAACAATACGCCATTTCGGAATACCCGGATATCGCCGAGATCTACGCCAACCTGAACAAGTTGATCAACCAGCCCATGCGCAAGGTCCGCCATGAGCAGATGGAAAAATACCTGCAATACTTCGAGACCCAATGCGCCCGCTCGAAGTCGCTCAACGAGGCCGCCAAAAAACTCATCCCCGGCGGTGTGCAGCACAACCTGGCTTTCAACCATCCCTTCCCCATCGCCATCGAAAAAGCCGAAGGGGCGCACCTGTGGGATGTGGACGGCAACCGCTACATCGACTTCCTCCAGGCGGGCGGCCCTACCGTGCTGGGCAGCAACTATGCCCCCGTGCGCGATAAAGTCATCGAGATGCTGCAGTCGTGCGGTCCCGTCACGGGTCTATTCCATGAATATGAACTCAAACTGGCGGAGGTGATCAACCGCTTTATGCCCAATGTGGAGATGTTTCGCATGCTCGGCTCGGGCACCGAGGCCGTCATGGGAGCCATCCGCGCCGCCCGCACGTTCACGAAGAAAAAGAAGATCATCAAAGTGGGCGGGGCTTATCACGGCTGGAGCGATTCAATGGTCTACAGCCTGCACATCCCCGGCACAGGCCGCATGGAAGCCAAGGGCATCCCGCGCGGCGCCACTGCCAACACGCAGGAGATCTTCCCCAATGCGCTGGGAGAACTGCGCACCAAACTGATCCTCAACCAACTTTTCGGCGGGACGGCGGCGGTGATCGTCGAGCCGGTCGGCCCGGAAAGCGGCACCCGCCCGGTCCCCTTCGATTTCAACCAGAAGGTGCGCCAGATGTGCGATGAGTTCGGGGCGCTGCTGATCTTTGACGAGGTCGTCACGGGCTTCCGTCTGGGTCTGGGAGGTGCGCAGGGCTACTTCAACGTCAAACCTGACCTGACCGTCTTCGGCAAATGTGTCACCGGCGGCTATCCCATGGCAGGCGGGGTGGGCGGGCGCGCCGAGGTCATCTCGACGTTCGCTGCCGGGATCGGCGGGCGGGGCGAACGCGCCTACGTGGGCGGCACCCTCTCTGCCAACCCGCTCTCCTGCGTGGCCGGGTATTATGCCCTGCTGGAGATGGAACGCACCAACGCCCCGGTGGTGGCCGGCCGCGCCGGTGACCGCCTGACCCGCGGCTTGCAGGCCATCATCAAAAAATACGACCTGCCCTATGTGGCCTTCAACCAGGGTTCCATCTGCCACCTGGAGACCTCCGGCGTGATGCTGCTGGACCTGCGCCACCCGCTCAAACTGCTAAAGGAAATGAAGCCCCGCAAGGAGATGATGGAAGAGATGGGCGCGGCCTATATGGCCAACGGCCTGATCACCCTGGCGGGCAGCCGAATGTACACCTCCATGGCCGACGCGGATGATGTCATCGATGCAGCCCTGGAGAAATTCGAATCGGTCCTCTCCAGCGTAGAAGGTATCTAGGAGTTTTTAATGCCGGGCCGTGAATTGAGGCGACTATGATTTCGAAACCAGAATTGGTCCTGGATGCCCGCGCCGACCTGGGCGAGGGTCCCGCCTGGGCGCCAGTCCCGGCCCTGCTTTACTGGGTCGATATTTACGCGGGCCGCCTGCATGTGTACGACCCGCGCGCCAGGACCGACCAGTACTTTGACGTAGGTGAGCCCATTGGCTGCGCCGCGCCCCGCCGCAAGGGCGGGATGGTGCTGGGCCTGCGCAGCGGCTTCGCCCTGACCGGTCCGTTGCCTGGGGTAAGCGGCGCTCCCCTGGAATTAACCCGTCTGATCAACCCCGAGCTGCACCTGCCGGGTAACCGCTTCAACGATGGCAAATGCGACCCGACCGGGCGTTTCCTGGCAGGGTCGATGGACAATGCGGAAAAGGGAGCCAGCGGTTCGTTGTATTCCCTTTCAGCCAACGGGGAAGTGAAGGTTCTCATCAGCGGCGTGGGTATTTCCAACGGACTGGCGTGGAGCCCCGATTACGGCACCTTCTATTACATCGATACCCCCACCCGCACCATCATGGCATACGACTATGACCGCTCCTCCGGCGGCATCGCCAACCCCCGCCCGGTCATTACCGTCCCGGAATCTCTGGGCTGGCCCGACGGCATGACCTCCGACATCGAGGGGATGCTGTGGGTGGGCATGTGGGGCGGCTCCCAGTTGACCCGCTGGAACCCGACCACCGGCAAGTTGTTGAAAACCATCCCTTTTCCGGCCCTCAACGTCTCTTCCTGCGCCTTCGGGGGCAGCGACCTGACCGACCTGTACGTCACCACTGCCCGCAAGGGCATGGATTCTGACCAGTTACGGCGGCTGCCTCTTTCGGGCGGACTATTCAGGCTGCGCACCAACATCCAGGGTCTGCCCACCTTCGAATTTGCGGGGTGATTTTCCTCCCAATCTCTTTTATCCTTTCCCGTATCGGTTGCATCTGACCCTCCGCCGTGTTAGAATCCCCTCACTTATTGGAGAATCTATGTCTGACATGGTCGAAGTAGTAATAGACAGTGTACGCGTCAGCCTGATGTCACCGCAGCGGGTTGTCGTTTTGCGTCAGACCAGCATGGAGCGCTACCTGCCCATCTGGGTGGGACCTTTCGAGGCCGAAGCCATCACGGTGGCCTTGCAGGAAGTGGAGATGAGCCGCCCTCTGACCCATGATTTGCTGAAGAACCTTTTTGGCGTTTTCGAGGCCCGCATCCTGCGGGTGGAGATCGTCAACTTGAAGGAAGACATCTTCTACGGCAATATCGTCACCGAGGTGGATGAAAAATCAGTCGAGATCGATTCCCGCCCCTCCGATGCCATCGCCCTGGCAGTGCGGGCGCATGTGCCCATCCTGGTCAGCCAGGAGGTCATGGATGTCGCCGGGGTGGCTCCCGAACACGACATACAGGACGAACCTCCCGCCTCCGCCCCTGCCGAAGAGTACAAGCCTGCCCCGCCGCCTTCCACCGAAGGCGACCAGAACCTGGATGTGTTCGAGGATTTCCTCAAGAAACTCAAAGACGATCCGGGCGATGAAGAAAAACCGGAGGATAAGCCGTAGGCTTGTTCTTTTGCACGGGCGGACATTCCACAGTTTATGTACGGATGATACGCATCAGTTTTTCAAGAAACCTTGACCATGACAACTCCTCCTTCAGAGACCTCTGTTCCTTCCACCTCCGTCATCCCCCACAACCGTGAAGCCGAAGAAGCCGTTGTGGGGGCGGTGCTCATTAATCCCGAAGCCTACTACGACCTGGCCCAGTTCCTGCAGGCGGATGATTTTTATATCGTCCGCCACCGCTGGATCTGGGAGGCTTTCACCCGCCTGCATGAAAAACGCATCCCGCTGGACTTTTTGACCGTCTCGGAGGAACTGGAGAGCGCCAATCAACTGGCGGAGATCGGCGGACCGGCCTACCTGACCGCCCTGCTCAACCAGGTGCCCACCTCGCTGCATGCCGAAGCCTACGGGCGCATGGTGGAGGCCTCGGCCATCCGCCGCCGCCTGCTCACCTCCGCCAACACCATCGCCACCCTGGCCTACAACGAGCAGGAATCGGTCGAGAACGTCATGGAAGAGTCCGAAAAAGCCATCTTCAACGTCAGCGAGCGACGGCTGCAAGCAAAGATCTGCAGCCCATCGCGTCGGTGTTGAGCGATTATTACGACCGCATCGATGAACTGGCCAAACGCCCGGAGGATATCTTCGGCGTCCCGACCGGCTTCGTCGACCTGGACCGGATGCTGACCGGCCTGCAGCCGTCCGACCTGCTCATCATCGCCGGGCGTCCGGGTCAGGGTAAATCCGGTTTCCTCCTGACCGTGGCGAAGAATGCCGCCCTGCTGCACAAAAAACACGTCGCCATCTTCTCGCTGGAAATGTCCAACGAGCAGGTGGTTCAGCGCCTGCTGGCCCAGGAGACCGGCATCGACAGTCAGCGCCTGCGCAACGGCAAGCTGCAGGAGAACGAATGGCCCCTGCTCACCCATGCCATCGAAGTGATGGGCGACACCCACATCTACCTGGACGATACCCCCGCCATCACCCCGCTGGCGCTGCGGACCAAATGCCGCCGCCTGCATATGGAATTCGGCCTCGACCTGGTCATCCTGGATTACATCCAGTTGATGGGCGGGGATGTGCGCAACGAGAACCGCGTGCAGGAAGTCTCCTACATCTCGCGCAACCTGAAGGTGCTGGCGCGCGAGTTGAACGTGCCCGTCCTGGCGGCAGCCCAGTTGTCGCGGGCGGTGGAGCAGCGCACCGATAAGCGCCCGGTGCTCTCGGACTTGCGCGAGTCCGGCTCCATCGAGCAGGACGCCGACATCGTCATGTTCATTTATCGGCCCGACCAGTACGAGAAGGATACCGTCAAACAGAATGTGGCCGAGATCATCGTGGCCAAACACCGCAACGGCCCCACCGGCTCGGTGGAGTTGGTCTTCATGAACCACCTGGCCAAGTTCGTCGACGCTGCCACACGCACGTATGACCTCTCCCAGATGTAATCGCCATCGGAATGGTTGCAATGAAAAAATTTAACGGTTTTACCGATCAGGAAACCTTCATCCGCGTGCCGGATTCGTTCTTCCGGGATCTGCTGGGCGAGATCGACGATGCGGATGAATTGAAGGTGACCCTGTATGCCATCTGGCGGCTGGAACACATGGAAAGCCGGGTGCGCTTCCTGCGGGAAATCGATTTCAGTGACATCGTCACCGATGCGACCTGCAGCCCTGGAAAAGGCCGTTCGGCGCGGCAGCCTGTTAAAGGCTTCAGCGTCTGCCAAAAGCGATCAGGCTGAAGGCGAGTTGTACTTCCTCAACTCTCCGCGCGGGCGGGCCGCCGCCGAAGCATATGCAGAGGGAAAATGGCATCCCACTTCTGCCACCTCATCGCCGCCTCCGGAACACCCGAATATCTTTACACTCTACGAAGAGAATATCGGTCCGCTCACGCCCCTGATGGCAGACGCATTGAAAGATGCCGAGGAAAGATATCCGCCGGAATGGATTGTGGAAGCCATTGAAATTTCCGTCAAGAACAACAAGCGCAGCTGGCTGTACGCCGAAGCGATCTTGAAGCGCTGGAAGGAAGAAGGCCATGCCAAAGAGCAAGATAGACGAAACGCTGAAGGACTTCGCGGCCGCGACGTCACGCGCAAAGTCGACGAATTCTTCAAACGCTAAGCCTGAGACGCCTACCCTGGGCGATCCCAACTGCCCCCACTGTCATGGCGTGGGCTACCTTCGCCGCGATGCCGAACAGGGTTCGCCGGATTTCGGCCGGCTGGATATTTGCAGCTGTCGAAAAAACCAGGTTGCCCAGTCCGTGCGTGAGCGCCTGTATTCCCTCAGCCATCTGGATGAATTGAAAAACCTAACCTTCGACACCTTCCAATCCCGCGGGCAAAAAGGCGTGGGCGAGTCGCAGGCCAATTCGATCGAATGGGCGCTCAACCGCTCCCGCCAATATGCGGGGAAGTTGGAAGGCTGGCTACTTTTACAGGGCGGTTACGGCTGCGGCAAGACCCACCTGGCTGCCGGCATCGCTAATTTTGCCGTCAGCATGGGCGTGGCAACGCTCTTCCTGACCGTCCCCGACCTGCTTGACAGCCTGCGCTTCTCCTACGACAGCGAAGACACCACCTTCGAACAGCGCTTCGACGAGATCCGCAATGCGCCCCTGCTGGTGCTGGACGATTTCGGCACCCAGAATGCCACTCCCTGGGCGCAGGAGAAACTCTTCCAGATCATCAATTACCGCTACATCAACAAACTCCCCCTGGTGGTCACCACCAACCTGGATATGGATGAGATCGAAGCGCGCATCCGTTCCCGCCTGGCGGACCCGGAACTGGTCAGCAACATCCGCATCACCGCGCCGGATTACCGCCGTCCGACGGACGATAAGGGCCATCCCGAACTATCCTCGCTGGACCTGCATGCGGCCCGCACCTTTGCCACCTTCACCGACCGCCGCGAGGAAGGCCTTGCGCCGGACGAACTCCGCTCGATCGAAAAAGCCATCAAGGCCAGCACCGCCTTCGCCGCCCGCCCGCGCGGCTGGCTGGTATTGACCGGTCCTTATGGCTCCGGCAAAACCCACCTGGCCGCCGCCATCGCCAATTCGCTGGCAGACAAGGGCAGTCCGCCCCTGTTCATCATGGTGCCGGACCTGCTCGACCACCTGCGCTCCACCTTTAGCCCCAGCAGCAACGTCTCCTACGACCGCCGCTTTGACGAGATCCGCACCGCCCCGGTCTTGATCCTGGACGACCTGGGGGCTCAGTCAGGTTCGCCGTGGGCGAAGGAAAAACTGCATCAACTCTTCAACTATCGCTATAACGCCGAATTACCCACCGTTCTCACCATCGCGGTGGAGATGTTCCCTTCGGTGGACGAGCGCCTGCGCGTACGCCTGCTGGATGAACGCCTGTGTTCCGTATGCGCCATCAGCGCTCCCGCCTACCACGCCGGGAGAAGCCGCAAACCGAAGAGATGACCTATTAATCCGAAAAGCCGCTTCCTTTCAAGGGAAGCGGCTTTTTATTTTCTCAGGTGACTGGATCGTTTACGGCTGGCCCGGCGTGGTCACGGTGAAATTGTCGAAACGGATATCCGTGCCGCCCTCGAACCTGCCGGAGCGGGCTGCCAGGCCCACGTCTCCGCCGGTCAGGCTGCTATCGTACGCCTGGTTGACCTGATTGCCGTTGGCATATAACGTCAGCGATTCACCCACACAATCGGCGCGGATGTGATTAGTGGCATTCCCTTTTTTGATCCCGTCCATCTTCAGGAATTTCAACCCCGGCGAGACCAGGCTGTCTTCGCCGCGCAGGCGCATGGTGATGCCGGAATAACCGTCGCTCGTGACCAGGAACATGTAATAGTTATCCGGGTCGATGTAATGGCACATCACCCCGAAATAATTGTCATCCGAGCCGCCGATCTTGCGGGCGTCCACCTCGATGCTGACATCCCCATCAAAGGTCTGCCCCGGATTGGCGATAAGCAAGGTGCTTTTTTCATTCAATAAAATATGATAAAACCCATCGCCGTAATCTGCGACGCCAAGGTCATTTTGCAAGTGATCCCAACCGCTGTCTGATTGGGCGAAGTCATCAAAATAGAGGGCGCCGGCGGGGCCGCCAACGCTGGGGGAATTTCCATTGCAGGAACTGATAAGTGCCGCCACCACGACGACAATTATCCAACCGGGGGTCTTTCTCATGAAGTCTCTCCTAGAGGGGTGAAGTTTGCTTCCGGGCGGCAATTATAGCCGAAAACTTAAACCAGTTTGCGGATGTGCTCGATATGGTCGCGTTCGTGCCACAGGGCCCGCCGCAGTATTTTGCGCGGCGACCAGATCTCCCCATCCACGCCGGTCACTGTCTTGACCCCCTCCAGTTTGGAAAGCGCCGAGTTCAAGGCTTTGCGGACGATCTCCAGGCGGGCGAGCGGTTCTTCGGGTACCTGTTCTTTCGGAAATGCCAGCCCGAGCCGGTCGAGATACCACCACTCCGCCCCGCCCATGTGCCCGAGGATGCCGTTGATGCTCCAGCGTTCTCCGGGGTAGGCGGCATCCAGTTTTTCCGGGTTCAAACCGCGCACCGTTTGTAACAATTCATCCCTGGACCAAGAAAGCATGTCCAGCCCATGTTTGACCTCCACGGCGGTCAATGGCTTCCAATCATAGGGGAAGAACGAACTCGATGCTGTAGCCATCGACTTCACCGATCTTGTCCAGGTCGTCATTAATATAGTAGACGTCCCAGGTCCCATTGATGACGAATTCCATCTCGGCTGCGGAAAAAGTCAAGCCAACTTTGGGTCCCATGCCGCAGGATCCAGCCGGAATATTTTTCCAGGGCGCTTTCGAGATTCAGTACAGCCGCGTTGGGGTTGATGCCATAGGCAAAGCAACCGGGATGTTCCAGCGCCCAGGCGATGGAGCGTCCTTCATTGTTGTTTTCGATTCCCACTTGAAAGATCATTTAACCATGCCTGTTCATGAATTTTTCCATACGGTGAAGGGCTTCTTCGAGTTTGTCATAGGCGGTGGCATAACAACAGCGCACAAATCCCTCCCCGCCCGGCCCAAAGGCATTGCCCGGTACCACGGCCACCTGCTCTTCCCGCAATAATTTTTCGGCAAAGGTTTCATCGTCCATGCCCGAAGCGGTGATGCGCGGGAAGGCATAGAAAGCCCCGCGCGGCTCGAAGGTCGTCAGGCCCAGCCGGTTGAATCCATTCACCACCAGTTTACGCCGCCGGTCATATTCACTGACCATTTCCTGGACGTACTTCTCGCCTTCCTGCAGCGCCACCAGGGCGGCATCCTGCGCGGTCGTTGCCGCCGACATGATGGTGAACTGGTGGATGCGGGTCAATCCCTGGATGATCGCCTCCGGCCCGGCGGCATAGCCGATGCGCCAGCCGGTCATGGCGTAATCTTTGGAGAAGCCGCCCATCATCAAGGTCCGCTTGCGGGCGTCCGGGCTTAAGGATGGTACATTGACGTGCTGGTGGTTATATACCAGACGGTCATAGATCTCATCGGAGAGCAGGAGCAGGTCATGCTCCTCGGCGATCTTTGCAATTTCCAGTCAGGGTGTCACGCCCGGCTACGGCGCCGGTGGGATTGTTGGGATAGGCGACGAAGATGATCTTGGTTTTGGGGGTGATGGCGGCGCGGATACGGTCGGGGTCCAATTGGAAATCATCTTCCAACCGGCTGGGGATCTCCACCGGCACGCCGCCGGCGAGGGTTACCTCTGCCTGGAAGGAGACAAAGCACGGCGTCGGCAGGATGACCTCGTCGCCCGGGTCCACCAGCGCGTTCATGGCCAGGTAGAGCGCTTCCGAGACGCCTACCGTCACGAGGATCTCGTTGACCGGGTCATAGGAGACCCCATACAGGCGTTTCAGGTGATCGGCAATGGCCTGGCGAAGTTCCAATTTGCCGGCATTGCTGGTGTAATGGGTCTCACCGGCGCGCAGCGAACGCACACCTGCTTCCAAAATCGGCTTGGGAGTGGTGAAATCCGGTTCGCCCACCCCTAGCGAAATAACATCTTTCATTGTGGCAGCGATATCGAAAAACTTGCGTATGCCCGATGGGCGTAATTCGCCCACACGTTTCGATAGGTTCTGCCTTTTTGTTATTTCTCGCATCCAGCCTCCTAAGGTTGGTGTAATTGCCATTCATGGTTTGCTTCGAAATAGGATAACTCAAATATTTGCCCGTCGCTCGTGCGGACCCGGAAATATTTTCCGTCGGGGGTCCGCCACTGGGCTATGATCTCGACGATCTCCAGACGCTGTTCATTCAGGTTCAAAGCCACAGGTCGCTGGGCGTAACTATCATCGGAACGACATTCGACCAGTTCGGCCATTTTTTCTCTCGCTCAGGTACGGCCGGTCTCACTTGTTGAGGATGACACAACTATCGTCGCCGATGTTCAAGGTCAACGGAGCCTCTTCCTGACCAACTCCTTCGATCCTGGCGGCGCGGCCGATGAACGAATCTTTGATGGAGGCGTCCTTGATCTGGACGGCTTCCTCCAGGATGGAGTTTTCGATCTTCGTGTCCTGGATGAGGCAGTTCGGGCCGACCGAGACGTATGGGCCGATGGTCGACCTCTCTACGTGTGCCTCCGGATGGATGTAGACCGGCGGGAGGATGTGGACATCCTGGCCCGTTCCGCCTTTGCCGTTCAGGCTGGCATGGTCGAGCAGGTACTGGTTGGTCTTGATGATGGCCTCGATGGTGCCAGTGTCCAGCCAGATCTCCACAGGTTCTATGCGCACCCTGGCCTGCCGTTCGATCATGATATTGATGGCATCTGCCAGGAAGTACTCGCCATTATATGTTTTCTTTTGCCGGAATTGTTCTTCCAGCGCGGCAACCAATGCTTCGCCTTGCCTGAAATAATAACACCCGACCACGGCCAGGGTGTTCTCGGAGGTTTTCGGCTTTTCGATGAGGCGGGTGACACAGTTGTCCGGGCCCAATTCTGCCACGCCAAAACGAGTGGGGTCTTCCACGTCCTTGACCCAGGCGACCACATCGTTTTCTTCCTCCGCCAGGAAGGAAAAATCCGTCTCGATCAGCGTATCAGCATAGATGGTGATGACCGGGCCGGTCAGGTACTGGCGGGCCTGGTAGAACGCATCCGATTGGCCCAGCATTTCCTGCTGAACTACAAAGTTCACCTTGAGGTCGGGATGGTGTTCCTTCATATAGGAAGGGATCTGCTGCTCGCCCATGCCGGAACCCACGATGATGACGTATTCCACCTCCACACCGGCAGGGATGGAGGCAAAACTATCCAACAAATGGTCCAGGGAGGTTTTCCCGGCCACGCTGACCAGCGGCTTGGGCTTGGACCAGGTCTGCGGGCGCATGCGCCGGGCAAAGCCGGCCGCGGGAATGGCGATCGTTAAAGTTTTCAACATATCCGGGCGACCTCAGGGTCGATATTTTTGATCATCACTTGTATTTTACAGCATCGCGTCGTGTTTTGGTTCAACGGTAAAAGATGAGACCGATGACGGCGGCAAGCAACACCAGCCAGATGGGGCTGATGGTTGTGAATGTCAGGATCAGGAATGCTCCCAGGGCGATGAGCCATTTATCCCAGCCATGGGCGATGGAGGCTCCCAGGCTTTGCTTATCCAGCGAGAAGACAGTTCTGCTGATCTGCAAGGCCGTCCACGCCAGCAGTCCGACGATGACAGGTCGCACGCCTGTGATGGCTGCCCGAACATTGATATTGTCTTTCAGGCTGAAGAATCCCATCACCAGCAGGAGCATCAATAGCGTGGCGGGAACCACGGTCCCCGTTGTGGCGGCGATGGCGCCCCACAGACCTGCCAGTTTGTAGCCGATGTAGGCTGCCGCCTGTGGAGCGGTTGGCCCGGGCATGGCGTTGCTGAGGGCGATCGCGTCTGCAAATTCGTCAGGGGAGATCCAACCGAGGGCGACGGTCTCCCGCTGCATCAACCCTAGCGAAGCCGGGCCTCCACCCCAGGAGAACATGGCTACTTTCGTGAAGACTCCGAATATCTGTAAGAAGAATCTCCAATTCATGGGAGCATTCCCCTTTCTACGAATGACCGAGGATCGGGTGAGGCTGGTACAGTTCTTCGAGTGAGTGAATTTCTGCGGGGGTAAGGTGGATATCCACAGCGGCGATAGCCTGGTCGAGGTGGTCCAGTTTGCTCGCCCCGATGATGGGAGCGGTGACGTGGGGTTTGCTCAGCAGCCACGCCAGCGCCACCTGCGGTCCGCTGACGGAGCGCGCCGCCGCCACTTCGCGGGCGCGGTCGGCGATAGTGAAATCTTCCTGGCGGAAATAGAGCTGGTCTGCAAACGGATCGTTCTTAGCCCGCACGGTTTCGCCCTTGCCCTGGCGGGAACGGTTGCCGGCGAAAAAGCCGCGCGCCATCGGACTCCAGGGGATGATGCCAATGCCCTGGTCGATGCACAACGGGATCATCTCCCGCTCTTCCTCGCGATAGACCAGGTTATAGTGGTCTTGCATCGAGACAAAGCGGGACCAGCCGCGCAAGTCGGCGGTGTACTGAGCCTTGGCGAACTGCCAGGCGAACATGGACGAAGCGCCGATGTAGCGGGCTTTGCCCATCTTGACCACATCATGCAGGGCTTCCATGGTTTCTTCGATGGGGGTGGAATAGTCCCAGCGGTGGGTCTGGTATAGATCCACGTAATCCATTTTTAACCGCCGCAAGGAGTTGTCGATGGAGGTGAGGATGTGCTTGCGCGAAAGTCCACGGTCGTTGACGTCGTCGCTCATGGGGTTGAATACCTTGGTGGCGATGACGACGTTTTCGCGCTTGGCCTTGAGAGTCTGCAGGGTGTTGCCCAGCACTACCTCGCTGGCGCCGACTGAATACACGTCGGCGGTGTCGAAGAAGTTGATCCCGCCGGCCAGGGCGCGTTCCACGAAGGGCAGGGCTTGTTTTTCCTCCAGCACCCACTCGCGCCAGGACGGATCGCCGTAGGTCATCATGCCCAGGCAAATACGCGAGACCTTCAGTCCACATTTTCCAAGATTAACGTACTGCATATGGTACCTCCTGAGAAACAATAAGCCGAAACTATCGCGCTGCCTCCAGCTCGCCGGTGACCTTTTCCATCAGGCCTACGGCTGTTTTCAGGATGGCAGAATCGAACCCGAATTTTGCCCCGGCCGTCTTGAATAGTTCCGGCAGGGTCACGGTCGCGCCCAGTGAGAGGGCCTTGCGGTAATCTGCGACTGCCTTTTTCTGATCCATTTGGGCATTGCCAAAGATCTGTACCGCTCCCAACTGCGCCAGCCCGTATTCTACATAATAGAAGGGTATCTGGTGGATGTGCAGTTTGCGGTGCCAGCCGGTGACTTTGACGTCCTCCAGACCACTCCAATCGATGGCAGGCAGGAAGCGGTCCCATAATTCGCCCCACTTGCGGTCGCAATCGGCCGGGTTGGCGCCCTGCGTCGGATTCTCGTAGACCCATTCCTGGAATTCGTCCACGATGGCCATGAAGGGCCAGAACAGGATCATGCCTTCCAGGTGCTCGATGCGGGCGTGGGCTGCTTCGGAATCGGTGTAAAAGCCGCCCTCGTTCTTCTTGAGGTAAGGCGAGGCCAGCAGTTCCATTCCCATCGAGGCCACTTCCGCAAATTCCATCGGCACGGTCAGTTGCTGGATGTAGGGGATTTTGGCGGTCTCAAACACGTGGAAGGCGTGGCCGGATTCGTGCAGCAGGGTCATGACGTCATCGTGCGTGCCGACGGCGTTGACAAAGACGAAGGGTTTGCGGATGGAGGTGTAGGAGGTGCAGTATGCGCCGGGGGCCTTGTTCTTGCGGTTTTCCAGATCGGCCAGATTCTCATTTAGGATGGTGTCGAAATAGCCGCCCAGGACCGGGTCGACGTTGTGGAAGATGGCCGAGGTTCTGGCTTTCAATTCATCCGCCGATTTGAACGGTTTCAGGACCGGCGCGTTGGCGGGGGGAGTGGGGCGGCCGTACCAGCCATCCACCAGGTCCCACGGGCGCAGGCTGTCCAGCCCCAGGGCTTTCTTGCGCTTTTCGTAGATGCGGCTTGCTGCAGGGACGACCACTTCTTCGATGGCGCGGGTGAAAGATTTGCAGTCTGCGGGGGTGTAATCGAAGCGCAGTTTTTGCTGCCAGGAGTATTCACGGTAGGAGGGCTTATCTGCATTTTTGGCGATCTTCGCGCGCAGGTCCATGAACTTCTTCCACAGGTCATTGATGGTTTTCCGGTCTGCCAGTTGGCGCTCTGCTTTCAAGTGCCAGGCTTTTTCGCGGCGGGCCCGGTCCGGCTGGAGGAAGTTGGTTGCCAGCCGTGTCAGCGTAACCTCTTCGCCTTCCCATTTGACCGTCTGCGCGCCGAAGATCTTGTCATACTCGATGGAGAATTTCTGCTGTTCGGCCAGCAGCGTAAGGTTGTCGCTGCGGAACAGGTCGGCTTCGGCCCGCAGGTTGCGCAGGGGGATGTCGAAACCGGCCGGTTCGAGTTTGCTTGCCAGTAATTTCTCCTTCAGTTTTTGTTCGCAGGCCATCACGCCGGGGAAGATCGTGTCAAGGAAGTTGTTCATGCGCGCATCGGCTTCCTTGTCGGCGGTGTTGGTGGAGGTGGCGACCGCCAGGCGCGAATACATCTCTTCCAGCCGTTCGCCCACGCTCGACCAGTCGGCCAGCCAGGCGTTGACATTGTCCTTAGTCCAGGCTGGCGGCAGCCAGGTCATTGTAGTAAGGTTCGATTTCAGACCATTTCCATTTAACAATTCCATCAGCAGTTGAAGGTAAATTCTTAAGCATGTTCATCTCCATTTTCTTATGATCAGAAACGACTACCAATATCCGTATGCAGGCGGATTCTCGCCTTGCAGGAATTCCTTGATGCGCCGTTCATGACCCGCGGCCAGGTCCGCCGGTAAAGCATCCAGTGGAAAGAAACAAGACCGTTCGATCTCGAAATCGGATTTGCCGGTGTAGGTGAAATCGGTGCATTTGAAGACGGCGATGTGATCGCTTTTGGATTCGGCGAAATGTGTAAAAATCCCCACCAGATCCAGCCGGCCCAGTTCCGCCCCCAGTTCTTCGCGAGCCTCGCGGCGGGCAGCCTGTTCGATGGTCTCATGCCGCTTGACCCCGCCGCCGACAAAAAACCAGCCATCCATGTAGGTGGTTTTCACCAGCAACACCTGTCCATCCTTGACCATCAGAACCCGCACCCCCAGCGTGACCGGACGGGTGACCACCCACTGCAACCGGTAGACCTGGTACAGGATCTTCTTGAATGCGCTCATGGGATGATGGTCAGGTTTGCCAGGGAGGCCGCCAGGCGTTTGATGCCGACGGATTCAAAGACTACATCCACCGTTTCGTCGTTATCCTGCAGGCGGCTGTCCAGGACGATGCCCTCACCCCAGGTGGGATGTTTCACGCGGATGCCGGCCCGGTAGCGGACCTCCTGCACGGCTGCCGTCACCGGCTCGGTTCGCAGCCAGGCGGGCGTGCGGGCGGCGTTGGCAGAATGGAAGGAGCGTCCGCTGCGGGATTTCCCGGTCAAAAACTCGGCGGGGATGTCGTCCAGGTAACGGGAGGGCAATGTATCTTCGGCGTAGCCGCGCCCGCCGCGTCGCTGGGCGCGCAGCAAATACAGTTTATCTTCGGCGCGGGTGATGCCTACATAGAATAACCGACGCTCCTCCTCCATTGCCTCGGGTTCGTCGAAGGAGCGGCTGTGGGGAATGATGCCGTCGTCCAGGCCAAGGATGAAGACCACCTTGAACTCCAGGCCTTTGGCGGCATGGAGAGTTAGCAGGGTGGGGGCATTCTTCCCTTCCGTCAGCGTATCCTGGTCGGAGATGAGGGCTACGTTTTCCAGAAATTCGGTCAGGGTGCGGCTGGCATATTCGAGCGTCAGCCGCCTCAATTCTTGCACGTTCTCCCAGCGTTCGGCCCCCTCGTCGGTATTGTCGTCGATGAAGGGCTGATAGTTGATGTCTTTGGCGATGCGGTCGAATAATTCCGAAACGGTGGCGCGTTCGGCCTCGGCGCGCCAGTTGGCCAGCATGGCCCCAAAATCTGCCAGGGGCAGCCCGGCTCGCCCGGTGAACTGCGTCCAGTACGGCGATTTGTCGCCGCGGGCCAGGTCCATCAACACGGCTGCGGGAGTTGCCCCCGCCGAATGGGCTGTATTATGAAGGGACTGCACCGTCTTCTCGCCGATGCCGCGCGGCGGCACGTTGATGACCCGGTCGAGGGAGATCTCGTCCGCCGGATTATGGACCAGGCGCAGGTAGGCGATCATGTCCTTCACTTCGCGCCGTCCATAGAATCGCTGCGCTCCCACCAGCCGATAAGGCAGGCGGGCCTGCAGGAAGGCCTCTTCCAACAGGCGTGACTGCGCGTTGGTGCGGTACATCACCGCGCAATCGCCCGGATCGGCCTGTTTGGTGGCGACCAGGTTGGCGATGGTATCCACCACGAAGGCCGCCTCGGCGTAATCATCGGGGGCCTCGTAATAGGTCAGTTTTTCGCCCGAGCCGCGTTCCGTGAACAGTTGTTTCCGGCGGCGGTGTGGGTTGCGGTCGATGACCGCCATGGCTGCATCGAGGATGGTCTGCTTGGAACGGTAATTTTGCTCCAGCAGGATGGTGCGGCATTCGGGGAAATCCTGCTCGAAGCGCTGCACGTTGCGATAATCGGCCCCCCGCCAGCGGTACACGGATTGGTCCGGGTCGCCGACCACGAAGATGTTGTTATAGGCAGAGGCCAGGTGTTTCAGGAGGACATACTGGGCGAAATTGGTGTCCTGGAATTCATCCACCAGGATGTAATG
Source organism: uncultured Chloroflexia bacterium (assembly GCA_963847105.1). GTDB lineage: Bacteria > Chloroflexota > Anaerolineae > Anaerolineales > Villigracilaceae > UBA877. Next base: position 952,948 of record CAWJYP010000004.1, read on the forward strand.
GAATCGCTGGGCGTACTTCTCGCGCACCGCCGGGAATTCGGTCAGCAGGTGGGCCGTCCACAAAAGCAGGTCGTCGAAATCGACCGCATTATTTTGCTTGAGCAATTCCTGATAGCGTTTGTATATGCGCTTGACCACCTCGTCCCGATAGGTTTGGACCGGGTAATCATCCGGGAAGATCAGTTCATTCTTGGCGCGGGAGATGGCGCTGTGGACCGAGGCCGGGCGGTAGGTTTTCTCGTCCAGGTTCAGGTCACGCACGGCTGCTTTGACCAGCCGCAGTTGATCGTCATCGTCATAGATGACGAAGCGTTCGTCGAAGGGTAAATGCTCGGCCTCCCGCCGCAGCAGGCGGGCGCAGATGGAATGGAACGTGCCCAGCCACAGACCGTCCGCAGCCAACTCCCCCAAAATATTGCGGACGCGATTGCCCATCTCGCGGGCAGCCTTGTTGGTGAAGGTGACCGCCAGCATCTGATAGGGCCGCACTCCCTCGTAGGCGATCATGTAAGCCACCCTTTGCGTCAGGACGCGTGTCTTTCCAGAGCCTGGGCCGGCCAGCACTAAAACAGGACCGGCGCCAGCCGTCACAGCCTGGCGCTGTTGGGGATTGAGTTGGTCGAGAAAATCCATGTTGTTTTTTAGGATTGTGCAGCGGGTGCTGCTCCTGCTCCGGGTTAGGAAAGATTTGAGGTGCAGTTCGGGCAGCGGTTGGCCTTGATGGGGATGATGCTATAACAATGAGGGCATTCCTTGGTGACCGGTTCAGCCGGCACGGGAGCAGGTTTCTTCTTGAGGGAGTTGATCCCTTTCACCAGTAAGAAAATAACCAGGGCGATGATGAGGAAGTTGATGATGTTGTTAATGAATTTGCCGTACAACACCGTCGCCTCACCGAATTTGAAGCCCAGAGTGGAGAAATCGATCCCGCCGATGATCAGCCCGATCAAGGGCATGATGATGTCATCCACCAACGAGGTGACGATCTTCCCGAAAGCAGCTCCAATGATGACGGCTACTGCAAGGTCCATGACGTTGCCCCGCATGATAAACGCTTTGAACTCTTTGATCATGATAACCTCCTTTAATAGGTGATGTGATTTTACCGTCTGGGAGGATGCCTGTCAACGCGATAACTCTGTTGTATAATCACGTAATGATGCTATTCACTTCAAGGAGACCGCGAATGAATCTTTGGCGGCGTTCCCTGCTTATCATCGCAACTGTTCTTTTCATTGGTATCATCTCCGCTGCCTGTGGTAGTCGCAACCCCACCACAACACCTGTTCCCACGACTCAAGCCCCCACCCTCGTTCAACCAACCTCCACCGCCGTACCGCCCCGCAACCTGACGGTCTGCCTGGGCCAGGAACCGGCCACCTTGTTCCCGCTCGATAACCCTTCGGCGGCGGCTCGCAGCGTGCTGGCAGCCGTGTACGATGGGCCGATCGATACCAATTCGTACGGGTACCAGCCGGTCATCCTGCAACAGATCCCCAGCCTGGAGAACGGCGATGCGCAACTGTTCAAGCAATCGGTCTTCATTGGCGACGAGGTGGTGGATGCGAATGGCACGCCCGTGACCCTGGTGGAGGGAACCAAGATCCGCCCGGCCGGCTGCCGCGACAACTTCTGCGAGGTCGTCTTCGATGGAAAGAACCAGATCGAGATGGACCAGATGCAGGTCACCTTCCGTCTGCTGCCCGGCCTGACCTGGTCCGACGGCGCGCCTCTCACCGCCGATGATTCGGTCTATTCGTTTGAATTCGACGCCAGGCAGAGCGAGAGTGTCCCCGATTATTTGATCGAGCGGACAAAGTCTTACGATGCCGGCGACGAGTTGACCCTGCAATGGTGGGGCAAACCCGGTTTCATCGATCCGACTTACTTCACCAATTTCTGGATGCCCCTTCCCAAACATCAATGGACCGAACTCCCTTCGGATGGGCTGACCTCTGCCCCTGAAACGGCGCGTACGCCCCTCGGCTGGGGACCGTACATCATCCGGGAGTGGGTCCCGGGCGAACAGATCTCGCTAGTGAAGAACCCGAATTATTTTCGGGCCGCTGAGGGCCTGCCAAAATTCGATACCCTCCGCTTCGTTTTTATCGAAGACCCCGAAACGGCCATGAGCCAACTGGTAGCCGGCGCATGCGATATCCTCGATCCGAGCATCAACCTGGACGGGCAGGTGGGCCTCCTTCAGACCATGGCCGCCAATAACCAGATCAAGGCCCTCTTCACCACCCCGCCGGTGATGGAACAATTGGCCTTTGGCATCCGCCCCACGATTTACGACAATGGCTATCGCCCCGACTTTGACCGCCCCGATTACTTCTCGGATGTGCGGGTGCGGAAGGCCGTGGCCATGTGCATCGACCGGCAAAGCATTATCGATACGGTCCTGTTCGGCCTTTCCTCCGCCCCGGCCTCCTTCGTCCCCGCCGATTTACCCTTGTTCAACTCGACTGCGAAAACCTACACATACGATACAACCGCTGCCAATGCCCTGCTCGAACAAAGCGGCTGGAAGAGCATGGGCGGTGATTTGACCAAACCCCGCCAGAGTTTCAACGTTCCTAATGTCCCCAACGGCACACCCTTCGAGATCACTTACCTGACCACCGAGGCGAGCCAGCGCATCCAGGTCGCCACCGCCGTGGCCGACTCGCTGGCGAACTGCGGTATCAAGGTCAACCTGCAATTCCTGGACCAGGCCGACCTGTATGGAGTTGGCCCCGCCGGTCCGCTCTTCGGTCGCAAATTCGACCTGGTGGAATTCGCCATGGGCAGCACCGGTATCGAGCCTCCTTGTGAATGGTTCACCACCGCCGAGATCCCCAATGCCAACAATCATTGGGTCGGCACCAATGTGAGTGGATACAGCGATCCGGCTTATGACCTTGCCTGCAGTACCATCAACCAATCCCTGGTGGACGAGGCGGATCATGGAAACGGCTACAACCAGGCCCAATCCAGCTTTGCAGAAGGCCTGCCTATCTTACCTTTATATTGGAGGATCAAGACTGCGGCGGCGCTGCCGCAAGTATGTAACTTTGCCCTCGATCCCACTGCAACCTCAAGTTTATGGAATGTCGAATCTTTCGACAGTGGTAATACGTGCCAGCCGTAGGCGCGTAGCTGTCATAGCGAATCCTGGAAGAGGAACACTTGACTTTTGAAGTTTCTTGTGCTAACCTTCCTCAGGAAGTATCACAAATGTCTAACAACTATGTTAAGTCATCCGGCGAAGGAGGTGATTCTCGAAATAACCTCGGTTTGCGTGTTTTTTCGTTAACAATCAACCCTAATCTTTCACTTTAATCGGAGGAGAAAGACAATGTCTCGAAATCGCATGATGTTGATTCTGGGCCTTCTGGTGGCCGTAAGTTTGATCCTGACCGCCTGTGGTCCTAAAGACCTTTCCCAGGTACCCGGCCGCGTTGAAGGCAAAGGCGGATATCTGGATCAGATCGTTTTCTCGGTAGTGCCTGGTGATTCCGCGGTCACCCAACTACAGGCTGGTGCCATTGATATGTATGCAGATGGCCTCGCTTCTGCTGACCTGCCGACCATCCAGCAAGCCGGTCTGAAGTATGCGGCCTATAACGGCCTCTACTATGATCTGCTCTTCAACCCCGCTAAATTCACTAGCGGCAAGATCAACCCCTTCAGCAGCCGGAAAGTCCGCGAAGCTGTCAACTGGTTGGTCGACCGCGATTACATCAACCAGGAGATCTATGCTGGTGGTGCGCTGCCCAAGTGGTTCGCTATCCAGACCCAGGGACCTGACTATGCTGATTTGGCCGACACGGCTCGCGCCCTCGAAACCAAATACGCCTACGATCTGGAAAAAGCAGATGCCGCTATCACCGTTGAAATGGAAGCCATGGGCGCCACCAAGGTGGATGGCAAATGGATGTTCAACGATGAGCCTGTAACCTTGATCTTCCTCATCCGTCCCGACAGCGATGGTACCCGCAAGCCCATTGGTGACTACGTTGGTGCCCAGTTCGAAAAAGTCGGCTTCACCATTGATTACCAATACAAGAAATCCTCCGAAGCCAGCCCAATCTGGATTGGTTCGGAACCCACCGATGGTCTGTGGCACCTGTACACCGCTGCCTGGAGCTCCACCGTCCTCAGCCGCGACGAGAAGGACATGTTCCAGCAGATGTATCTGCCCTCCAGCGTTCAGGGTATCAGCGCTATGATAGCCAATGAGGCTGATCCTGCCTTCCAGACGGTCGGCGATGATCTGGCTACCGCCAACTTCACCACCCTCGAAGAGCGCCGCGCCAAGATGGTCGAAGCCATGGAACTCTCCCTGGAAGACTCCTTCCAGGTCTGGCTGATCGACGGCAAGAACTTCGCGCCTTACGTCTCCAATGTTCAGGTCACCTCTGATCTCGCTGCTGGTATCCAGGGCTCTCAGATCTGGCCTTACACCCTCAAATTCAACGATGCCGCCGGCGGTACCTTCAAGTGGGGCACGGCTGACCTGTTCGTTGAACCCTGGAACCCCGTTGCAGGTAGCAACTGGGCCTGGGATCAGTCCGCTATCCGTGGCACAAGCTCCGGTGGTGTAATGTACGATCCTTACACCGGTCTGGTTTGGCCGCTGCGCATTGAGAAAGCCACCATCACCGCCACCACCGGCCTGCCCATTGGCGCCACCCACGATTGGGTCACGCTGAAATTCCAGGACAAGGTCGTCGTTCCCGGTGATGCATTTGTCGGTTGGGATGCCACGACGCAGAAGTTCATCACTGCTGCCGAGCAATCCTCTGACGAAATGACCGCCAAGGTCCAGAGCGTTGTTACCTACCCGTCCAATCTCTTGAACAACGTAACCTGGCACGATGGTAGCAAACTCTCCGTGGCTGACTTCCTCATGAGCATGATCATGACCTTCGATCGCGCCAATGAGGCCAGCGCCATCTATGACGCACAGGCTGTGCCGAACTTCGAATCCTTCATTTCGGCCTTCAAAGCCTTCAAGATCACCGACACCAGCCCCCTGACGGTCGAGTACTACACCGACTACTTTGCTCAGGATGCGGAACTTAACGTCGCCACCCTGTGGCCGCAGTACTTCTACGGCGAAGGTGCATGGGATGTGATCGCGATCGGCAACATGGCCGAAGCTGCCGGCGAACTGGCTTACTCTGCCGACAAGGCCACCGAAAAATCCATCGAGCAGATGAGCTTCATCGGTGGTCCGAGCATGGAGATCCTGGCCAAGTACCTCGACCAGGCCATTGCCGAGAAGACCATTCCCTACGCTGCGACCCTCGGCGAATACATCACCGCCAATCAGGCCGTCGCCCGCTACACCAACCTTAAGAACTGGTACACCGCCCATGGTCACTTCTGGGTTGGCACCGGTCCTTACTATGTCGACAGAGCCTTCCTGACCGAGAAGACCCTCACCCTGAACAACTACGGCCGCTTCACCGACCCGTCCGACAAATGGGCGCAGTTCGGCGAACCGAAACTGGCTGCAGTTGCCATTGATGGTCCCACCAGTGTCAAGATTGGTGAACAGGCTGTCTACAATGTGTCTGTGACATTCAAGGGCGCGCCCTATGCTGCCGCTGATATCAAGACAGTCAAGTATCTGGTCTATGACGCCACCAATGCAGTCGTCGCTTCCGGCGCTGCTACCCCGGCGGCTGACGGCCAGTACACAGTCACCCTGACTGCTGACATGACCAAAGGCCTCGCTGCTGGCTCGAACCGGCTCGAAGTTGCCGTCGTTCCGCTGGTAGTTGTTGCGCCTACGTTTTCGGATGTTAGTTTCGTTACTGCTCCGTAAACACGTAATTTCGAATCACTAAAATGATAGGGGCAAGGTCCAACCTTGCCCCTATCAGTACTCTATAATTCGCGAGGTAAGCTTATGACATCAGGTGTCACCACGGTAGCAGGCCTGGAAAAGAAAAAGATAGCCAAAGATACATTCACACGCATAGCCAGATACTCGCTGGTGCGCCTCGTTACCTTATTTGTGACTGTAGTGATTGGCGTTTATTTGACTATTTTGATCGCCAACATGGGTGGTTATGTAGATACGATCATGCGCAACAATATTCGAGAAAACGTCATTCAAGCGGTGGCGAACGATCCAAACGCCAAAAGAATGTCTGTGGAAGCCCGCGGAGAACTCATTCAAAAAAGAATAGAGCTCGAAGAAAAGCGCCTGGGCCTGGACACACCTGTTGTTGTTCGTAATTTCCGTTACCTCGGCAAAGCCCTCGGCCTGGATCTTGGCCGCGCTGTCTTTATGACCGCCGACAGCGGCTCCAAGCAAGTCCGTTTGATCATCCTCGAACGCTTACCGGCAACCTTATTGTTGATGGGGACCTCGCAGCTTTCCCTTTTCTTTGCGTCCATTTTCCTAGCCCTCTCTCTCTCCAGGAATTACGGGAGTATATGGGATAAAATAACCATCGGCCTCTCGCCCACATCGGCCGCGCCCCCATGGTTTTATGGGATCTTCTTCATCTTGATATTTGCAGCCATATTTAAAATACTGCCGTTTAGCGGCATGGTCGACGCCCCACCGCCAAACAACATCATTGATTATGCATTAAGCGTCCTCAAGCATCTCATCCTGCCCGCATCTGCCCTCATCGTCAGTTCGCTCTTTTTGAGCATCTACAACTGGCGGACGTTTTTCCTCATTTATTCCAGTGAAGATTACGTGGATATGGCCAAGGCCAAAGGCCTTACCTCCCGCGATATCGAACGCAAATACATCCTGCGCCCCACCCTCCCGACCATCATCACCCAATTTGCTCTCTTATTGATCGGCGTGTGGACGGGCGCCATCGTCACCGAGACCGTTTTCCTGTGGCCCGGCCTGGGCCGGACGATTTTCCGGGCGATCGGTTTCGTGGATATCCCCGTCATCGTTGGCTCTACCATCATTTATGCTTATTTGTTAGCGCTTACCGTTTTCCTGCTCGATTTTGTCTACGCCCTGGTTGATCCCCGAGTCAAAGTTGGTGGTGGAAGCTCATCATGAAAACATTCAAAAAAAACCTTAACGAAATCCTGCGTTATCCTTCGGCCATCATCGGTGGTGTCTTCATCTTCCTATTGACCGCAGCAGCCATCTATGTAGCCATTTCCCTCCCCTATCAAAAGGCGATCGACCTGTGGCGAGGCGGTGAGGCAATCTGGTATCGCAACCCCAAGAACGTCCCCCCTGTGTGGAGCAACTGGTTCTCCAGCAAGAAGCAGCCCGTTTCCTTCGTCATCAATTCAACCGAAGGCGACTTAAAAAAGGTTGTCGTGGAAGGGGCAAACGATACCAATGAGATTACCCTTACCTACAGTTTTGACTACCAATACGACGCATTTCCTCAGGAAATATCGTTGTACTTTGCGACAAAATACGACACAAAACAGCCCTTTGTAACCGTCGACTGGCTGGCTCCGGATGGGCGGAAGATCCGTATCGATAGTTTCGGTGTGAGTTCACGCCAGACTGTGCGTTTTTCGCAGAATCCGAAATTGCTCAACATGATGGGCGGCCAAAACCCCGTCGAGGGTCTCTTCACCTACACCGACCCCACCAAGCCGGTCAAGGGGGTTTACCAGGTGGTTATCTCTGGGATTACATTTGAACAAGGGTCTGATATCGACGCAGAATTTGTCCTGTTCGGCAAGGTGTTTGGCGTCGCCGGCACCGACCATATGCGTCGCGACCTAACGATCGCCCTGATGTGGGGTATCCCCATCGCCCTGATCTTTGGCCTGGCTGCTTCCCTGGGCACGTCCGTTCTCACCATGATCATTGCGGCCTTTGGAGCCTGGTACCAGGGCTGGTTGGATGAATTGATCCAACGCATCACCGAGGTCAACCTGGTGTTGCCCTTCCTCTCCATCTTGATCATGATAGGCACATTTTACGGTCGCAGCATCTGGACCATGCTGGGCGCCACAATTGTATTGAGCATATTCACCGGCGCGATCAAATCTTACCGGGCCATCTTCCTGCAAGTACGCGAGTCCATGTATATCGAAGCAGCCCGGGCTTATGGCGCCAGCGATATGCGCATCATTTTCCAATATCTCCTGCCTCGCATGATCCCTCTGTTGATCCCCGGCTTGGTTTCGGCCGTCCCCTCCTTCGTGTTCCTGGAGGCCACCCTGGCGGTGCTGGGGTTGGGCGACCCGGTCTTGCCCACCTGGGGTAAGACCATCAACGACGCCTGGGTGAACGGCGCGCTGTACAAAGGTTACTATTATTGGATTTTGGAACCGGCAGTGTTATTGATGATCACCGGCCTTGCATTCGCTTTGCTCGGCTTTGCGCTTGACCGGGTATTCAATCCAAGATTGCGAGGAATGTAAGACATGGCAGACGAGATCTTGTTGGATGTGAAGAACCTGGTTCTGCATTTTGCCACCACCCGCGGGCCTGTGCAGGCTGTGGACGGCGTTGATTTTCAATTGGATTACAACAAAGCCGTGGTTGTTCTGGGCGAGAGCGGCTGTGGAAAAACTTCGCTCGCCAAGGCGATCCTGCGCTTGCTGCCCCGCAATGTGGATACTTACAGCGGTCAGATCAAGATCGCCGGGAAAGATATCATGCCGTTGGGGGAAGAGGAATTCCGCCAGAATGTTCGCTGGGTGGCTGTATCCCTGGTTCCCCAGGCCGCCATGAACGCATTGAACCCGGTCTTGCGGGTGGGCGACCAGGTTAGCGAACCGGCCATGATCCACCTGGGCATGAAAAAAGAAGACGGCATCATGCTGGCTTTGAAGATGTTCCAACACGTGGGCGTGCCGGCTGATTTCATCAACCGCTACCCCTTCGAGTTAAGCGGTGGAATGCGACAGCGTGTAGCCATCGCTATGGCGCTGGTCACCTCCCCCAGCCTGATCGTCCTGGACGAACCCACCACCGCGCTGGACCTGCTGACCCAGGCGAACATCTTCAATGTATTGAAGCGCATCAAAAAAGAACTGGGCACCAGTTTCATCCTTATCACCCACGACATTGCCACCTCCAGCGAATTGGCTGACAGCGTGGCGGTCATGTACGCCGGTCAGATCGTCGAGACGGGCGATGCAGGCAAGTTCTTCCCCGCGCCCCTGCATCCCTACTCGCAGAAACTGATGGCGAGTGTGCCCCGGCTGCGAGCCAACAAGGACCCCGATTTTATCGTCGGCCAACCGCCCAGCCTGGTAAATTTGCCCACGGGATGCCGCTTCGCAGACAGATGCCCGTCCCGCTTCGAGAAATGCACCCAGGACCCGCCAACCGTTAATAAGGATGGCCGGCTTGTGAAATGTTGGTTATACGCGTAGTATAGGAGAGCAGGATGGCTATTGATACGAAGTCCAAGAAACCAATCATCGCGGTAAGGGAAGTGGCCACGGATGTTTTGCTTTCCATTCAAAGTCTGCGGGTATGGTTTGAATTACGACGGTTCGGGTTCGGGATTGTAGGCCATGTGCGCGCAGTGGACGGGGTCAATTTTGACCTGCACCAGGGCGAGGCCGTGGCTGTGGTGGGTGAAAGCGGCTGCGGAAAAACCAGCCTGATGAAGACCATCCTGGGCTTGTACAAGCCCACCGAAGGTCATGTAGTGTTCGAAGGGAAGAATCTGAGCGAGATGGGCCGGGAAGGCTTGCGCTGGTACCGTTCCCAGGTCGGCTACGTGCAGCAGGACCCGTTTGGCGCCCTGCCGCCCTTCATGAACATTCAACGCATCTTGGAAGAACCGCTCATCATTGGCGGCGTCAAAAACAAGGACGAACGCGCCCGCCGTGTCCGCAAGGTCATGGAAGAGGTGAAACTCTTCCCCATCGAAGATTTCCTGTCCAAGTTCCCGCACATGCTCAGCGGCGGGCAGCAGCAACGGGTGGTCATCGCCCGGGCCATGATCCTCGAACCGAAATTGATCGTGGCGGACGAGCCTGTGTCGATGCTGGATGCGTCGGTGCGGGTGGAGATCCTCAAACTATTGCGTGGTCTGCAGACCACGCATAACCTGTCGTTTATCTACATCACCCATGATCTTTCCACGGTGCGTTATTTCTCGGAACGGATCTTTGTCATGTATGCCGGCAAGATCATCGAGATGGCGCCGATCGAACTCCCTGCTGAAAAACCCCCAGCATCCTTATACATTGGCGCTGCTCACGGCAACTTCTGATCCCGATGCCGAAAACGCCAAATCGTACAAGGAAGTCCCCCCGGGTGAACCGCCCAGTCTCGTCAATCCGCCCACGGGATGCCGCTTCCATCCACGCTGCCCCAGGATAATAACGGGCCTGTGTGAGGTGGAAGACCCGCAGGATTTCGAGACGGAACCGGGTCACATTACCGCCTGCTGGTTGTATAAATAATATTTGATGGCTAATCCACTTAGGACGACTTTGATCGGTGTGTTCATGATGCTCATTGGTGGGATTATCGTGCCCTTCCTGATGGTCATCAAGGTCATTTCAGTCACCACCATCAATGGCACCCTGGCGTGGATATTGATCTTCGGTTCTTACGGGATGTCGGTGGCGGGATTGTTCCTGGGAATTATCGGGTTCGCCTCCTATGCCCGCTCGAAGAGGCCGCCCAAATAATTACCGGCACCATTCTCCAGTGATATCTTTTGGGAGTTGGAAGGCGATCAGTCGCCCTCCAGCTCCCTGACGGTTAACCGGGCCAATCACAATTTTATTAGGTAAAATGAACGGGGCATGCTGGAAAGTCATGTTATGATAATATCATCCTGAAACCAATTTCTGATCACGGGCCGTCTCTCTTAAAATCCAGCCAGGCCGGTTGAGCCGAAAGGCGGTCCAGGGATCAACCTCCAAGCTCCCCTCTTGGAAGGAAAGCCACTCCTCGGAGGCGTATGTCCTCACATCGAATTCTTGATCGTCGAAGACCAGCGTGAAGTCAGCCGGCTGCTGCGGTCGGCTTTGGAGACGCTGGAACAAAAAATTGACGTTACGGAGATCCCTTCGGGAGAAGAGGCCATCCTTTTCAGTTCGCGCAATCCTATCGACCTGCTCGTTTCCGATTTTCGCCTTGCCGGGGATGACGGGCATCGAATTAATGACCAAGGTCCGCAAATATCACCCGGAAATGAAGGTGATCCTCATCACCGGACAGACCGACCCCAAGGTCCGCCAGGATGTCGCCGATGCCGGGGCGGACGCGTTCTTCATCAAGCCTGTGCCGATGGCCGATTTCCTCGACGCGGTCGAACGACACCTCGGCCTGGTGGAATCCATCCTGCCGCCCGAGCCGATATCCCACGAAGATAAAAGCGCTCCCACCCCCGCCTCCAATCTGCCTGACCTGCTGGCGCAACTACGCCAGGAACTGGATGCCATTGCGGTCTTTATCCTGGGCGAAAATGGCCGGGTGATCGCCCGCGCCGGCGACCTGCCCGACACGAATGACGAGATTTCCCTGCTTTCTTCTTTGCTGTCGATCTACAGCGCCGGCGAGAAGGTCAGCCGTCTCATCGGGCAAAAAACGGCCTCCAACTGGTATGTCTTCGATGGAGATAAATACGATCTGATCTTTGCTCCGGTGGGTGAAAAACATGCTATGCTGGTGATGGGCACCAACCTGGCCGAAGAGAGCCGGGTGCTGAAAACAGTGGAATCCTTTTCAGCCACTCGGATAATGATCGAACCGATCCTTGGGAAGACCGGTCCCCTTGCCCCTGTCCCCCCGGAAGAACCGGTCGCAGCAGTGGAGGTAGTTGAAGAAAATCCGAAGGACATGGACCCATTATTCAAGGAGGCCAAGAAGAAACTCAAATCGGCCGACGTGAATGATTTCTGGGAAAAAGCCGCCGACAAGCACAAGGCTCCCACCAAGCCGGATATGCTCTCTTATGATCAGGCCAAACAACTGGGCCTGACGCCGGAGGATGGAGACTAGGTTCGCCGGATGTCGCAGCAGTGCATACCCTGGCGGTTTTCAGCAGGGATTGTCCGCCTGCGGGGGCTGTGATACAATAACCGCCGCCTTGGGGCGTTGTGCAATGGCAGCACGTCAGCCTTTGGAGCTGATTATCTTGGTTCGAATCCAGGCGCCCCAGCCTGATTTTCCCGCCTGCAAGCGGGGCTTTTTTTCCAAGAATGGGCCTCCCGCCGCTTTGCTGGCTGTGCAGGCTCATTTTATTAGGAGAAACACATGAAAATTGCCGCTGTCATCCTGGCTGCCGGTCAGGGCACCCGCATGAAAACCACCATCCAAAAAGTTCTCCATCCCCTGTGCGGAAAGCCCATGCTGGCCTACTCCCTGGCTGCCGCCGGCTCGGTCAGCAGCGAGACCCCGGTCGTCATCATCGGCAACAATGGGGACAGCCTGCGCGAGTACCTGGGCAACTCCGCCCGTTGCCTGTTGCAGGACCAGCAGCTTGGCACGGGTCATGCGGTCATGCAGGCGGAAACGGCCCTGCGCGGCAAGACCGACCTGGTCCTGGTTACCTATGCCGACATGCCCTTGCTGCGCCCTGAGACGCTCAAACGCCTGGTCGAGACCCAGCAGAAAAACCCCGGCCCCATGACCCTGCTGACTGCCATTTCGCCGGACCCGCGCGGCTTTGGGCGGGTGATCCGCACACCCGCCAGGAGCGTGCAGGCTATTGTCGAAGAGGCCGCCGCCACACCGGAGCAGTTGTCGATCCGTGAATTGAATGTCGGCGCTTACTGTTTCGCCTCGGACTGGTTATGGGAAGCATTGAAGCACATTCCCCTCTCTAAAAAAGGCGAGTACTACCTCACCGACACGCTCGAACTGGCAGTGAAAGCCGGTCTGCCAGTTCAGGCGTTGGCATGCGACGACCTGAGCGAGACCATCGGCATCAACACCCGCGTCCACCTGGCGGAAGCCGAAGCCGCCATGCGCGCCCGCATCAACCGGGCCCACATGCTCGCGGGTGTGACCCTCATCGACCCGACCGCCACCTACATCGAGGCGGATGTGACCATCGGCACGGATACGGTCGTGTGGCCGAACACCTATTTGCGCGGCCGCACCACCATCGGACAGAGTTGTGTCATCGGGCCGAATACCATTGCCCAGGACACGCTCATCGGGGACCACTGCGAGGTCCTGGCAGCGGTGATGGATAACGCCGTCGTAGAAAACCACGTCAGCATCGGCCCGTTTGCCCGTTTGCGCAAAGGCGCGCATCTGTGCGAAGGCGTCCACATGGGTAATTTTGGCGAAGTGAAAGATTCCACCCTTGGCCCCGGCACGAAGATGGGCCATTTCTCTTACATCGGCAATGCGACCATCGCCGAGGATGTCAACATCGGCGCCGGCACGATCACCTGCAATTTCGACGGCGTCCATAAAAACCCCACCGAGATCGGTAAAGGCGCTTTCATCGGCTCGGATACATTACTGGTCGCGCCGGTAAAGATTGGCGCACGCGCCAAGACCGGCGCCGGCGCGGTGGTGACCAAGGACGTGGACGAAGATACACTGGTCGTCGGCGTGCCGGCCCGGCCCATCAAGAAATTGAACCAGGCGAAGGATGGCAAAAATGACCGATGAAGAACGCCAGACGCTGATCAACCTGGCGATTGAAGCCAGCCGGCGGGCGTATGCCCCTTATTCCAATTATCCCGTCGGGGCGGCTCTGCGGACAAAATCCGGGCGCATCTTCACCGGCTGCAACGTGGAAAATGCCGCCTATCCCACCGGCATGTGCGCCGAGCGGGTGGCGATCTTCAAGGCTGTTTCCGAAGGGGAAAAAGAGTTCGAGGTCATGGCTGTGGCGACTCCCAACGGCGGCTCACCCTGCGGTTCCTGCCGCCAGGTAATGGTCGAGTTCAGCCTGGATATGACCGTGCTCATCGCCGATAAGGACGGCCATTTGATCCAGGAAACCAGCGCCTCGGCCTTGCTGCCGGGCGCATTCACTCCCGCAAAACTGAAATCTTAACGGCGAAGCCGGGTCGTTCCGGCAGATCGAACGAATGATGAGACTCAAAATATCAATCCCAGGCTTGCGGTCAAAGGCCGGCTGACATGGGCCAACCACATTCTTTCCGGGTTGAGGCGGTCGTACTGCGCCACTCCGATTGGGGTGAGGCCGACCGGCTGCTGACCCTCTATACCCGCGAGCACGGGAAAATCCGCGCCATCGCCAAGGGAGCCCGCAAGATCCGCTCACGCAAGGCCGGGCACCTGGAGCCCTTCACCCGTGTGACCCTGCAATTGGCCCGCGGCAAAGACCTGTTTATCGTCACCCAGGCGGACACACTCGAGGCTTATCTCTCCATCGGCGCAGACCTGACCAAGACCGGCTACGCATCTTACATGGTCGAGCTGCTGGACCGGTTCACCTATGAGGACGAGAGCGAGAACTTCCCCATCTACGTTCTGCTGACCGAGGTCCTCACCCGCATAGCCACCCAGGACGACCCGTGGATCGCCCTGCGTTACTTCGAGGTGCGCCTGCTGGATTTCGTTGGCTTTCGCCCACACTTATTTGAATGCGCCAAATGCGGCAAGGTCATCGAAGCCGAAAACCAGTACTTCTCAGCCTCGGCGGGAGGTGTATTATGCCCGGACTGTGGAGAAGGTCTCCCCGGTGCCTGGCCCATATCGATGGAAACTCTCAAACATTTGCGTCATTTCCAGCGCAGCACTTACGCAGAGGCACAGCGCGCCCATCCCCCGCTGGAGGTGCGCAATGAGATTGAATCGATCATGCAGAACTATTTGACCTTCCTGCTGGAACGTGGCTTGAATTCCCCCGCCTTCATCAAACAAATCAGAAGATAAACGTCTTCAGACGTTCAACCTTTGACATTTGACGGTTTTTGCGTTCCTGCCTGCGCGCCCAGCCGATCATGAAATGCTGCATGATCCATTCAACTGCCCAACCCAGATAGGGCCAAAAAAATGCCTGGAAAGGCTTGCTTCGCAGTTGGTAAAAGAACTTGGCCCACCAGGTCCGTCGCCGCAGGGCCTTGCCCAGTTCCGACCGCAGGAGGGTGGTGCGGTAATCCTTGAAGATGAAATCGCCGGATTGGAACGCGCTCGCAACGGCCGCCGCGGCGATCTGCCCGTACCCCAGGGCGATGCTGATGCCCTCGCCGAACAGTGCATCCCCTCCGGCGGCATCTCCTGCCAGCAGGATGCGCGGGGCCGAAAAGCGGCTCCCGGGCTCGAACCAGCGCAGCGGATGGCCTTCCAGCCGATACTCTAGCAGGTTGTATCCATGCAGCCGCACCTCTTCCGCCAGCGCCTCCTGCAGGGGTATGTTCGTTTTCCCATCTTGAACATTGCTGTCGAAGATGCCGCGCAGGCGCACCGCCCGGCCATTTTCCACGGCAGGAAAATCCCACGTGTAGCCCATGATCCCCTGCGGGACATAGAGGAAGTCAAAATAGGAATCGGACTGGATATGGAACGAGTTTGCCGGGCGCGGCTCGGTGACGATCTCCAGCAGCCGGGCTGTGTGGGTCTTCTCCTGCGGGATGACCGCCCGCCGCACTACGCTTTTGGACCCGTCTGCTCCCACCACCACCCCGGCCCGGAACTCGCCCCGGTCGGTTTCGACGATCACTTCGCTCTCTCCCGGAGTGATTGCCTTGACGGCGGTATCTTCCAGCAAATGGAAGCCGCACTGGCGCACCTTGCCCGCCAGCCACGCATCGAACTCGTGCCGTCGGACGGTGCGAAAGGCCTTCCGGTCGCCTCGCTCAGCGCGCATGCGGAAGCCCTTGCCGTTAAAGTCGAAATGAGCCCAATCCACGTCGCAGTGCGGCACCTCGGTGATGTCCAATCCCAGCCGCTGCAGGATCACCTCTGCATCTGGCAGGATGCCGCCGCCGCACAGTTTATGGCGGGGATGGACCGCCTTCTCTATGACCAGTGTGCGCGCCACCAACTCCGGCGCCACTTGCGCCAGGTGCAGGGCTGTGGAACTGCCCGCCGGTCCCGCGCCGATGATGACTAAGTCAAAATAGGGTTCGTTCCCCATAACGAAATATTGTAAATGTTAAAAATAGGGAATACAAGTGTATTCCCTATAAGTCTTATGAAAGTATTACTCTTCTAAATTGTTATTGTGTACTTTGTTTTTAAGATAAGTAAGTTGGGTGGCCGTGGTTCACGCCTGCATCAATGTAATGTTCAAGCGGTTCGCCATGGTGATGATGTGCTTGTCGTAAAGGGCTTCCAGGTCTGGCTCCGGGTCGGCGAGAATACCTTCCCAATAGTTTTGAATTGCATTGGCCAGGCGGTCTTCGATCAGGCCCCATAAACCCAGGTTGGGCAGTGATCGCCCGGTTTTGAGAGCCTGCATCACCACAGGATAAAGGGAAGGGTCCGGCAAGGGGAAGGTATCCAGCGAATCGAGACGCCCGGGCAGCAGGCCGATCGTCTGGGGGAACACGGTTTGGAATTCCCGGCTTGTCAGGTGGGCGATCAGTTCGAGCGCCGCCGCCGGAACGCTGGTGCGCTGCCAAAGGATAAGGCTGGATCCGCCAATATACGAGCAGCCCAGGGGAATGGCCAGACCTAGATTCTTTCCTACTTCATCGTTTTGGTTCATCGCATTGATGATGTTCCAGGGCCCGCTGATGGCGACGGCGGCCTTGCCGCTGAGGAATGCCCCGTCTGCCTCCCGCTCTTCCAGGTGGCGCATGTCTTCCGACAGGTAGCGATAAAGTCCAAAGTAAGCAATGATGGCTGCGCGTACTTTGGGATGGTCGAAGAGGACCACTTTATTGGGGATATCGACCAGGTCTTCGCCTGCCTGCCAGACCCACATGGCCAGATTGTGGACATTGATATAGGATCGGCGGGTCGGGACGACCCATGGCGAAGGAATACCGGCGGATTGAAGCTGCTGCAGGGTCTGCGCGAATTGCCCGGGTGTTTGGAAAGCGTTCTCTTCTTTTACCCCTGCTTTTGCCAGCAGGTCGCGCCGGTAGCACACCAGGCTGATGTCCGTCAGCCACGGGATAGCCCACACCGATCCCTGCGAAGTGCCGCTCTTCATCACCCCCGGCACGAACACGTCTGCACCGCCCAGGCTGCGCAACTCGCTCCCTGAGAAGGGCCGCAGGGTATTCATCGCAACGAAATCATGCACCCAGGTGGTGCCGATCTCGGACACATCCGGGCTGCCGCCGTAGATGGACATGCGCATAAATTCAGACCAGCCCGTGCTGTAATCGAATTCCTGGAACGCTATTTCCATGCCGTTCTGTTTTTCGAATTGGGTCAGTTCGGCCTGCAGGCTGGCGGTGCCTTCGGCGGAGTGCGCCATGGTGGACAGGGTTATTTTACGGGGCAATGGAGTCTCCTTGTTGCTATGATTCTATCATCGCCATTCCAAATTCTCATTGCGACAACATAAAAAAGAATACGACAAACCTTACAAGCGGTTGGTGAATGGGTCAAGATAATATTCAACCAGTTCGGCGGGCAAAAAACTGGCCTTTTTAGGGCCAGGGTATTTCGGGTGATGGATAGAAGTTTATTCCCAGCGCCTGCAGGCGAGGACCTTGCTCTGCCAGGCGGGGCTTGTATTCGTACCAGTTCCTTTGCGCCTGGGGCGTCCAACCCATCTCTGCATAGCCAAGGATGCGCGGGAAAGCCATGTATTCTATGTCATCCAGGGTATTCAATGTCTCAGCCCACAGCGGGGCTTCGACCCCGATGATATCCTCATCCGTTACACCCGCCACCAGGGCAGCCGGATCCCAACTGTAGGCCTTTTCCACACTGATCAGTCCGGCCCAGGTCAGGCCCAGAGGCGAGGCGGATGTATATTTCATATCCAGGTAGGCCCGGTCAGCCGGCGACATGATGATCTTCAACCCCTGTTGGGCGGCCTGCGGGGCGAACCCGTCGTTTAAATTCCAATGCTGGACGATGGAATTTTCGAGCAGGCGCGCCTGGGCGATCTCCTCAAAGCCGACCATCTGCTTGCCCTGATCCGCCACGATGTTCTGCACCCGGTTGACGAATTCGATGTAATCGGCCGGTTCGGTGGCGGCGGTTTCATCCCCGCCAATGTGGAAATACGGGCCAGGGGTCAGGGCGGCGATCTCGGCGACCACGTCCTCGACGAATGCATACGTCACATCGTTCTTCGTGCAGAGCGTACTGAAGCCCACATCGATGCCGGTGAACAATTCCCGGGCGATGCCGTTGCAGTTGAGTTCGGCGTAGGATGCCAGGGCTGCATTGCTGTGGCCGGGCATTTCCACTTCGGGGATGATGGTGATAAAGCGGTGTTGGGCGTAGTTGACTATGTACGTATAATCATCCTGGCTGAAATAGCCGCCGGGGGTGCCGCCCACCTCGATGCTGCCGCCGTACAGGGCCAGGTTGGGCCAGGAATTGATCTGGATGCGCCAGCCCTGGTCGTCGGTGAGGTGGAGGTGCAGCCGGTTGATCTTGTAATACGCCAGCATGTCGATATAGCGGGTCACATCCCTGACGCTGAAGAAGTGCCGCGCCACATCCAGCATGGTGCCGCGCCAGGCGAAGCGGGGATAATCGCGGATCTTGCCGGCGCCTATCGTCCACGGTCCCGGCTGGACCGAGTCCCAGTCGATGGTGGGCGGCAACAACTGGCGGATGGTCTGGATGCCGTAGAAAAGACCGGCGGGCTGGTTGGCAACCACTTTGACCAGGTCGGGGGTGATGGTTAATTCGTAGCCCTCGGGACCCAGGGCCGGGTCGGCGCCGGAGAGGCTCAGGTGGATGTTGCCTTTGCCGGTGTCGGTGGAAATTTCCTGCACTTGCATGGAGTAGCCGGTGGCGGGGTTGAGGTGGTCCGCCAGGTACTCGCCGACAGCCCTGGCCTCGTTCTCTCCGGCGTTGAAATAAATGATCGTCTGGTTGGTGAGTTCAAAACTTCCACCCGCCGGTTCGACGGAGACAGGCCGGGGGATGACCAATTCCATCGATGGGGAAGGGGCAAGGGGTGTGCCATTCACCGCCGGGACAGTCGTCAGCGGGGCCGGGGTGATCAGATCGCTCGGAGGCGTGGTGCAGGACGCAACGAAGATAACGACTAACAAAACGGCCAGTATCTGCCATGAACGGGTGCGGGAAGGGGAATGTTTCACAGGGGTTTTCTCCAGGTTTGGATAAATGATAATCTTGATTTTACTTCATTTCGCTGAAGGCCCATTCGGGCGCTCGAAGGTCTCGATTATAATGGGCCAGTTGCAGCTCCGGAGGATCATGATCAAAGCATTGATTTTCGATTTCGACGGCCTCATCATGGATACCGAATCGCCCGAGGTCGAAGCCTGGGAAGCCATTTATGCCGAATACGGCCAAAAATTCCCCCTTCAGGTGTGGGTGCGGGATGTGGTCGGGTCCAACGTGGCCAACTTTGACCCGGCCGCGCACCTCGCCAGCGTGACGGGCGAGGCCATCGACCTGCAGGCCTTGCATGCTCGCGCCTACTCCTTTCGCCTGGAAAAGCAAAGCCGTTTGGCACGCCTTGCCGGGGGTGGAAGATTATTTGAAGGCAGCCAAACGCCTGGGCTTGCAACTGGCGGTCGCCTCCAGTTCGCGGCACGAATGGGTGGACGGGTACTTGCGCCAGTTGGGCCTATTTGAATTCTTCGATGCGGTCATCTGCCGCCAGGACGTAACCCACATCAAGCCCGACCCGGAACTCTTCCTGACCGCTCTCAAAGCCCTGCAGGTGCGGGCAGAAGAGGCGCTGGTTATCGAAGACTCGCCCAACGGCATTTTGGCTGCCAAACGGGCCGGCATTCGCGTGGTGGCGGTGCCGAACCCCATCACCGCCCACGGCGTGATGGGCGAACCCGACCTGCAGATCACCTCTCTGGCGCAAATCCCGTTGGAGAACCTGCTCAAACGCTTCAATGCCGACGTCCGTCAGGAGCGGCCCGAGGATATCGCCGCCGTCCGGGCGGTGGAAGTTGCCGCCTTTGGCCGCGCCGCCGAAGCCGACCTGGTGGACCTGTGCCGCCAGAACGGGAAGGTGGCCCTCTCGCTGGTGCTGCTGCACGAGGATCAAGTGGTGGCGCATGTGATGTTCACCCCCGTCAGCCTCGACCCGGCCCGGCCTGGCTGGATGGGTCTTGGCCTGGGTCCGGTGGCGGTGCTGCCCGAATTCCAGCGGCGCGGCCTCGGCTCCCGTCTGATCGAGTATGGGCTGCAGGTCTGCCGCGAGCAGGGCGCTGATTTCGTCGTCCTGCTGGGCGACCCGGCTTATTACTGCCGCTTCGGCTTCATCCCCGCCGGCGAGTTCGGCCTGGGCAATGAATACGGCGTCCACGAAGAATTCATGGCGCGGGAACTCCGCCCGGGAGTCTTGCGTGGAGCCCGGGGAATAGTAAAATATGTCGAGGAATTTAATCAGGTTGGGTGTTAATATCGCCAGAGTTTTCCACTCCACAATTTCACCAATCCACTGAGGCCCCAATGGATACAAATATCTCCGCCCTTCAATTCAGTCTGCTCCGTCCACAGGATGGCGCGCCACCCGCCGGCTTAGATCGCTGGGGGGAAAATACCATGGAAGACCTGGACCTGGAGCAATTAGCCTGGGACCTCAGCATCGACAATAAGTACCACGATCCCATCCACCGGATCCTGCTGGAACTGTGCAGCGATATCGACACCATCACCTACCGGCAGGAAATCCTGGAGGACTTCCTCAAATTCCCAGCCCTGGCGGCCGGTCTGCGGGACTTGCTGCCGACGTTTGCAAAATTAAAGCGCTACGCCGAAACCGGCTCGCAAAAGATCCCCCTGCAGGAAACACTTAAGTCGTCTGACCGAACTGAACACCTATATCACCACCGTCCGCACGCTCCAGCACCTGCTGGGCGAGGCAGGCGCAGGGACGGCTTCGCGTGGCCTGGCTCGGCTGCGGCTCCTGCTGGAAGAGGCCTCCCAGGACCCGACCTTCCTTTCGCTCGAAAAAGGTTTGCCGGACCTGCTGGCCAAATTGAACACCGTCCCCAGCATCACCATCGGAATCAACCTGAATTCCGAACTGATCCCGGTGGAGGCGACTCTGCTGGCGATCCACGACAAGCCGTTCAAGGGCGGCTCGTACTTTGACCGGTTGTTTGGCAAGACTGTTTCCAAAAAGCCCTACCAGGGTGTCGGCCCTTTACATGATGTGCCTCACAAGCAGGTCAACGGCCTCGACAGGGTTATGGTCAAGTTGGAAGACCGCTACGATCCCATGCTGGTGCCGCTCTTTAAGGACCTGTTTGAGATCATCCGGATGGTGCTGATCCCCATTGCGGCGGAACTGCGACAATATGCGCAGGTGAATGCCACCCTGCTCATTCAATTGGAAGCGGAGATCGCCTTCTATCTGGGCGCGGCGGACCTGATCCGGCGGATGGAAAAGCGAAGGCCTGCCAACGCTGCCGCCCGCAGGCACAGCCAATGGAAGAGCGCAAATGCCTCGTCAAGGGAGTCTACAACCTGGTGCTGGCGCTGCGGTTGATGGGCGAGGAGGCTGGTCGGGCCAAACGGCGCAATCGTCCCCAATGATGTCGATTTCGGTCCAGACGGGCGCATCTTCATCCTGACCGGACCCAACCAGGGCGGAAAAACGATCTATACACAGGCAGTGGGGCAGTCACAGGTTCTGTTCCAGGCCGGTTTGCATGTCCCCGGCGAGAGCGCCCGCATGAGCCCCGTGGACGGCATGTACACCCATTTCGCCACCCTTGAACGGACCGACTCGGGCATGGGCCGCCTGGCGGAAGAAGCCCGCCGGTTGAATGATATCTTCCAGCGCGTGACCGATAAAAGCCTTGTCCTGCTGAATGAATCCCTCTCCAGCACCAGCCCGGGCGAAAGTCTCTACCTGGCCCGTGATATCGTCCATGCTTTGAAACTGTTCAGTGTGCGAGCCATCTTCGCCACCCACCTGCATGAATTGGCCGAAAACCTGGATTCGACCAATGCCGCGGTGACCGGCGACAGCCGCGTCGTCAGTCTTGTAGCCGGGGTCACGTTGAATGGAGACGAGGCCGAGGCGAGCGAGGAAAGCGCCGTCTCCACCTTCGAGATCAAGAAAGCGCCGCCGCGTGGCTTGAGTTACGCCAAGGGCATCGCCATCCGCCACGGCATCAGTTTCGAGCAGTTGAAAGATCACTGGCTGGAACGGCAAGTCCGACGGCAAGAAGAAATAGGGATTTACGTAGACAGCGACCTAACGCCTGCACAAGATGATCGGTCGGCAGGTGTTCGCAAAATTGGATTTGCACCCCATCAATCCGACTTCAGCGGTATCTCACTCATCAATGCCAGCAGGTTGGCGTCCGGGTCACGGAAGAAAGCCATCCACAACTCATGGTCGGGCATTTTCGCCACCAACTCCGGCCCCTGGTCGAACTTCACGCCGCGCTCCAACAGGGTTTGGTAGGCCGCCTGCAGGTCGGGCACCTTGTAGTAGATGACCGAACTAAGGTTTTCGGCGCCTGTTTTGGCAGGCGCATCCAGCATCAAGCGGACACCGTTGCAGTCGAAGAATCCCAGTCCCGGCGGCGCCTGGAACAGGAAGCGCATGCCCAACACGTCCCGGTAAAATGCCACCGCCTTGTCGATATCGCTGACCGGCACGGCGATCTGCCCAATGGTGCTCAATCCAAAATCGCTTTCAATTTTTCCGCTCATCTCTATCTCCCATAAAAGAACACGTGCCGGATACCGCTCAGGGAATACCCTGGAACTGGTGGAAATTATAGTCTTAAAAGCGAACCTCCGAAGTGCTCTTCGGAGGCCGGTACTTATGTCCTAATGTGATAATCTCCCACCCCCACCCATTTATAGGTGGTCAACTCCACCAGGCCCATGGGACCGCGGGCGTGCAGCCGCTGGGTCGAGATGGCCACCTCCGCGCCCAGGCCGAACTGGTTGCCGTCGGTGAAGCGGGTGCTGGCGTTGACATACACTGCGGCTGAGTCCACTTCGTTGATCCATCGGGCGGCGTTGCCTGCATCGGCCGTCAGGATCGAATCGGAGTGGCCCAGGCTGTGACGGTTGGTGTGGGCGATGGCCTCGTCCAGGTCCTCCACCACCTTCAGCCCCAGCACCAGCGACATCCACTCGGTATCGAAGTCCTCCGGTCCCGCCGGTGAGATTAGGGAAGCGTTGGGCGGTTCGACAACCTGCAGGAGTTTCAGCGCGGCCGGGTCGGCCCGGAATGTGACCCCGTCCCGGCCCAGGTATTCAACTACCCGCGGCAGGAATCCCGCCGCCACCGCCGAATGAACCAGCACTGTATCCAGCGAGTTGCAGACGGACGGTCGCTGCGTCTTGGCGTTATGGATCACCGGCAGGGCCGCCTCCAGGTTGGCGCTCTCATCTACAAAGATGTGACAAATGCCCGTCCCGCCGGTAATGACCGGGATGGTGCTGTTCTCGCGGCAGAACTGGTGCAGCCCGGCTCCGCCGCGGGGAATGATGATATCCACATACTCGTGCAGTTTCAACAGTTCCAGCACAAGCGCTCGCTCGGGACTGTCGATGAACTGGACCGCCTCCAGCGGCAGATCGTGGTCCGCCAGCACGGAGCGGATCAGCGCGACCAGGGCCGCGTTGGTCCGCAGGGTCTCTTTGCCGCCGCGCAGGATGGCGGCGTTGCCGGATTTCAATGCCAGGCTGGCCACGTCGATGGTGACGTTGGGGCGGGCCTCATAGATTACCCCGATCACGCCCAGGGGGACGCGCTGTTTGTAGAGTTGCAAGCCGTTCGGCAGGGTGACCTCGTCGTACTTTTCCCCCACCGGGTCGGGCAGCGAAATGGTCTGGCGCAGTTCGGCGGCGATGCCTGCCAGCCGGGCCGGGTTGAGAGTCAGCCGGTCCAGCAGCGCCGGGGAAAGGCCGGCTTTCTGACCTTCCTCCACGTCGCGGGCGTTGGCCGAAAGGATGGGGTCCGACAGGGCCGTCAACCGTTCCGCCAGGTCGGACAGGAGGGCGTTTTTCTGTGCTGCCGTGGCCTGGCTGAGGATATGCGCGGCCTGGCGGGCTTGTTTTCCCATTTCGATCAGCATCGCCTGCCTCCTCTATAACAAGACCAGGTTGTTCCGGTGGATGACTTCATCGTCGTCATATTCCACCCCCAGGATGGCTTCGATCTGGTTGGAGCGTTTGCCGCAGATCTGTGACACGTCGGCGGCGCTGTAGTTCACCAGCCCACGGGCGATCTCGGCGCCCTGGGCAGAAAGAACCTTGACCGTGTCGCCGCGGCTGAATTTGCCGTTTACCCCGGTCACACCTACCGGCAGGAGACTGCCGCCCTTGCGCAGGGCTTTCTCCGCGCCTGCATCCACGATCAGGCTGCCGTGCAGGTTGTTGCCTCCCGCCAGGATGAAGCGCTTGCGGCTCTCGGTGCGGGTGGTGATGGGGGTAAAGCGCGTGCCGATGGCCTCCCCTGCGCACAGGCGGGTCAGCACGTTCTCCTGGCCTCCCGCGGCGATGATGACGGCCGTGCCCGACCGGCGCGCCAGTTCGGCGGCCTGCAATTTGGTGAACATGCCGCCGGTGCCCAGTTTCCCGCCCGTTTTGCCGACCGACTCCCACATGGCCGCGGGGATGGTGCGGGTGGTCACCGCCTGGATCAACCGGGCGGAGGCGTCCACCCGCGGGTCGGCGGTGTAGAGGCCCTCCTGGTCGGTCAGCATCACCAGCAGGTCGGCCTCGATCAGGATGGCCACCAGTGCAGACAGGTTGTCGTTCTCGCCCAGGCGGATTTCGTCGGTGGCGACGGTGTCATTCTCATTAATAATGGGAACAACCCGCTGGGTCAGCAGGGCGTTGAGGGTATTGCGCGAATTCAGGTAGCGCGGCCGGTCGACCAGGTCGGCTTTGGTCAGCAGCACTTGCGCCACCGGAACCGAATAGATATCGAAAAGCTGTTCGTAGAGCGCCATCAGGCGCGGCTGCCCCACAGCCGAAAGCATTTGCTTGGCGGGGATATTCTTGGGTAACTGGGGGAAGCCCAGCCGCTCCCGCCCGGCAGCCATAGCGCCGGATGAGACCAGTACCACCTTATGACCTGCGTGGTGCAAAAGGGCCACCTGGCGCACCAGGTCCACCATGCGGGCCGGCGAGAGGTTGGATGTCCCGGCGGTGAGGGTGGAACTGCCCAGTTTTACGACAATGGTTGTATAGCCAACGGTGTTCATATTGGGGGCAAGTTTATCACAAGAAAATCATCCGGGTAGGAAAGGCGAGCCAATTTCTTCCTATCCAAAAACCTGCAATAATTCTGTGTTGGCCTGGTCGGCGAAAATCGTGATCGTTTCCTGGATATCCCGCATGTGCGCCAAAAGGCTCTCTTCACCGATGCCGGCGGGAGCATAGGTGGTGTAAACGACATTGCGCGTGCCCGCCTTGATCTGGCTGCGGCTGTCGGGACCGTAGATGATGTTCGAAATGATCCCCTCCCCGTCCAGAATCATCATGTCCCCCGCCTTGACCTGCTGGGTCTCACCGCGCATGAGCGTGTAGGTTTCGTCGCCGCGGGTCACATCCAGTTTCAGGGGCAGTTTCAGGCTGTCCAGGTCGTGACCTGCCGTCAGCAGCATGTTCTTCACCTCTGCCAGGAACATGGCCTGCACCAACCCTCCCACCGGCGGGATGGATTTGCCTTTGAAGAGGATGGATTCCAGTTGCAACTGCACATGGTAGGTTTTCTTGAAGCGTTTGTAATATTCGCCGAATATCCGCAACTGCGGGATCTCCTCCAGCCTGCTGCGGTCCATCCCGGCATAGCGGGCGCGCAGCTCCTGCAGCAAGGTTTCCTTGTGGCGTTCAAGGCCTGCATGCGCAGTCGGGTTGCTTACCTCCCGCATGACCAGCACACCCACGTGCGCCCCCGGGAAAGCGGTTTTCCAGTTTTCGCTGACTTCGAACATCCTGACCGTCCTTTTTGAGATGTGGACGAATCATACCAATAAATCCGGGCGGAGGGAATATGTTTGCTGGCTGGAGTGCAAGTTAAAGTCTGCAATCAAAAACAAGTAGGGCGACCTACCACTAATCGCTTCCCACCACTGCCTTAAAAAGCACGAACAGCTGGGTGAGGGGGGCACCCAACTGTTCGTAGCAATATATTATCACGAACTCCAAGAAATACGCAAGGGTATTGAGTCCGAATTTGCTTAAGAATATTGTTAGGAAGTGCCCCGGGCGGGAATTGAACCCACAACCTTAGCCTTAGGAGTGCTCTGCTCTGTCCATTTGAGCTACCGGGGCGCGAAGAAATTATACCAAATTCTTGCGTTTCTTCTTAACCGTTGCTATACTTACAGGTACTGCATGTTACACAAGCAATTCAAATTCCGTGCGGACGGCTTGCGCACCGTTTAAGGAGCAATGGAGAATATGGAGCCAAAGAAGTTCGGACGGTACGAGATCCGTGGTGAAATTGGACGGGGCGGCATGGCGACGGTCTACCATGCCTGGGACCCGCGCTTCGAGCGCGAGGTGGCCCTCAAGGTTTTGCCGCACGAGATGCTGCACGACCTGCAGTTCCGCACGCGCTTCGAGCGCGAAGCCAAAGTCATCGCCATGCTCGAACACCCGGCCATCGTGCCGGTCTATGATTTCGGCGAGGAGGATGGCCAGCCTTATTTTGTCATGCGCTACATGCCCGGCGGCTCGCTCTCGGACCGGATGAAGCACGGTCCCATGAGTATCCAGGAAACCGCCCGCATCTTCGCGCACCTGGCCCCGGCCCTGGATGAAGCCCACACGAAAGGCATCATCCACCGCGACCTGAAGCCCGCCAACATCCTTTTCGACCAATACAACGACCCCTATGTCTCCGATTTCGGCATCGCCAAGTTGACCGAATCCCAGACCCAGGTGACCGGCAGCGCCATCGTCGGGACGCCCGCCTATATGAGCCCCGAACAGGCCCAGGGCGAAGGCATCGACGGGCGCAGCGATATCTACGGCCTGGGTGTCATCATCTTCGAGATGCTGAGCGGCCAGCAGCCCTATCATGGCGATACGCCCATGAGCGTGGTCGTCAAGCACATCACCGACCCGGTCCCGCACATCCTCGACTTCAAGCCCGACCTGCCCGCCGACCTCGAAATTGTGGTCGAGAAGGCCATGGCCAAGGATCGCAAAGAACGCTTCCAGACCGTCAGGGCTCTCGGCGATGCGCTCAGTGCGATTTCCCGCGGCGAAAGCCCGGAATTACCCGTCGAAGAGCCTACGGTCGTGGGTGCAACCAAGATCTCCAAATCCCGCAAGCCGGTCCAATCCCTGGCCGGCACGATCCTGAAGAAAAAGGATCAGCCCATTGAGGCGGCCCCGGCGCGAAAAAACACCGGTTTGTGGATCGGCCTGGGCGTAGCCGCCTTGCTGATCTTTGTCGTCGCCATTGGCGCATTGATCGCCTTCCGGAATAAGATCCCCTTCCTCGCCGGACCCGCTGCCACCCGCACGCAACTGGTTGCGCAGGAAACGCCGGTCGTGTTCACCGATGCGCCCAAACCCACCGACCAGGTGGCCCTGCCGCTGTCTCCCAGCGAGACCCCCAAACCGGTCGATACGCCCGAGCCGAGCCCCACCGCCACCGTCGCCGGCCTGCCCACCCTCGGCGGGGCTGACCTGATAGCCTTCCTGAGCAACAACAACATCTACGTCACCGGCGTGGAGGGCGGGAAGGTCCAGCAGGTAACCAGTGACGGCACCGAGAAACATGACTTGCAGTGGGGGCCTGACGGCAAAAGCCTCTTCTACATCAGCGGCAAATGCATCCATTTCGTGATGGTTGCCGATGGCGCGGATACGAGCGTGGCTTGCTTCAACTCCTCCACCTACCTGGAAGGGTTCCAGATTGCGCCGGACGGTAAACAGGTGGCCATTAGCCTGGACCGGATCCTCTACGTGGTGGAATTTGACGTGGTCAGGTTATCGGCGGCCCGTAACTGGACCTATCTGCGCGACATGAAAGGCTGCTTCACCTATGGCAACGGCTACATTAGCACCCAGCCCATCATCAAGCAGGTACGCTGGTCCGGTGACGGCACCAGGATCGCCGCCAACACGCTCAGCAACATCGGCAGCAAGCGGGTCGACTTGATCTATGTCTTTGATGTGTCCAGCTGCGACAGTACCAAGACCACCAAGTTGGATACTTTCCCCGGCGGCCGTTTCACCATGGCAGGTTTCGAGCAGAAGCCGATCATCCCCTATTTTTCCTGGGACGGTCAGGATCTCTTCCTGCTGAACAGCGCCTTCCAGTTCAACGCCGGCTACCTGTATGCATATAACTACGCCACCATGAAACCCGCCGTGCCCGTGACCCCCATGAAATACTGCTGCTATCAGAGCGCAACCTGGAGCCCCGACGGTTCGTATGTCATATTTGCCTACAAGGACCTGGATAAGGGCGGCAGTCCGCAGTTATACTTCGTCCCCTTCGGCTCGCTCGGCACCGGCGCTAGTTATGAGCCTTTCACACTGGATGGGGAATTCTTCAACAAACCTGGCGCAAATATAGAGATCGCCTTCCGGCGAGCTCCCTAAAACAAGCTCCGGGCGGTCAGACCGCCCGGATTATTTTTTTGACCAGCCCGGGCCCGGCGTAGACCAGCCCCGTGTAGACCTGCACCAGCGCCGCCCCCATATCCAGGCGGCGTTTGGCATCCTCCGCGCACATGATCCCGCCCACGCTGACGACCGGCAGTCGCCCTTCCACTTTTTTGACCACCGCGGCCAGCACGGTTTCGCTCAACCCGGTGAGAGGCCGCCCGCTCAACCCGCCGGTCTCTTCACGGGCGCTGGAGCGCAAACCGGCGCGCCCGAGAGTCGTATTGGTGACGATGATGCCGTCCATGCCCGTCCGCAGGATGACCTCCACGGCGTCGTCCAACTCTGCCTCCTCCAGGTCTGGGGCCAGTTTCACCAGCAGCGGCAGCCGCTTTTCCAGGCGGGCCTGTTCCATCCCGCGCTGCGCCGCCACCTGCGTCAGCAGTTCCTCCAGGGCGGCCCGCCCCTGCAAATTCCGCAGCCCGACCGTGTTGGGCGAGCTGACGTTAATGGCCAGATAATCCGCCCGGGCGGCAAAATTCTGCAGCAGGGCCAGGTAGTCGAAGACGGCTTCTTCGTTGGGCGTGTTCTTGTTCTTGCCCAGGTTGATGCCCAAAATGGCTTTATGCGCTTTGCGACCTTCGCGGCGCAGCCTCTGAAGCATGGCCTCGGCGCCATTGCCGGGGAAGCCCATGCGGTTGATGACGGCTTCATCCTCCACCAAGCGGAAGACACGCGGCTTCTCGTTCCCCGGCTGCGGCAGGGGCGTGACCGTGCCGATCTCGATGTGACCAAACCCCAGCGTGGACAGTCCCCGCCAGGCCAGCCCATCCTTGTCGTAGCCTGCCGCCAACCCGACCGGGTTGGGGAACTCCAGCCCGAACGCCTGCACCGGTTTCTTGGGCGCGGCGTAGAGCAGCGAAAGCGCCCACCCCACCGGTGGGATCGCTCCCAGCCGAATCAGTTGGAGCGTCAGGTGGTGGGCGGTTTCAGGGTCTAGCCTGAATAGCAGTGACCGGAAGAGGCGATACATTAGGTGTGGTTAGCCGTACTTTTCTTATACACGAAGGACACAATGCACACAAAGGAAGCGAGGCGGATTATTTCCTTAGTGTTTCCTTAGTGTCCTTTGTGTTTCATCTTTTTTGCTTTTATTTATCCGGCCGCTTTTTTCAATTGTGCAATAGCCTTCTCGATGCGGCTGGCGCGCGTCTCCGCCCGCTTGGCCTCCAGGATCGCCAGTACATGCTCCCGGCGATGGGAATAGGACAATTTCTCGAAGGCGGCTTTGGCGGCGGGGTCCTTCTCCAGCGCCTCTGCAAAATCTGGCGGCAGTTCTAGTACGCGCGGCTCGGTGTCTTCCTCCACTTCGATGTCGATCTCATCGCCAAACGTCTTGCCGATCTGGGCGCGGATCTCCTTCAGGATGATGAGCACATGCTCGGGCATACCCATCCGCACCAGCGAACCGCGATAGGGCACGCCGTTGATGCGCGCCTTCACCAGCACGCGCTTCTTCCCGAAGGCCGCTTCCACATCGAAGGGGACTATGACGTATGCGCCACCGTTTCCGGCATCCAGGATGGTGGCTTTGAAGTGATGGACTTGGGTCATAGGGTTACCTTTGAAGATACAAGATTAACACTAATCATTTACATCATAATAGATATTTTTTTATTGATGATTTCGATAATTTTCCCGAAATCGTCTTTTTCTGAAAACCACATACTGTTAAGTAAGTATTTTTTATTATCTGCATAAAGATATAAACCAAAAACTCCAGGAACTGCCGATAGTTTAATATCAGATATGCTCGAAAAAGAGATGAACCGAACCTTCCCTAATAACGAAGGAATATAAATCCCCTCTTCTGTAATTTTTAACCGAAATTTTTTTGAATTATTGACAAAAAGGATAAAAATGCCAAAAAGAATGAATAGTATTGGTGGTAGGGCCATCATCCATGGGAAATTTTCTTCATTCACAAATGAAATTGACCAGAACATCAAGCACCATAGGCCTGTTGCAAAACCAGCACATGCAGAGGTAAAGAGTAGAATATTTGGCAAGTGATAGGCAAATTCATATTTAGTAACTTCCAGTGGCAATACTTTCTGATGGTTCATTTAGGTTCTCGTTATTTTATACGAACAGTAGCCGATGCAAAATGGTTGGCTAAATTGAATACGGCTCTTTTTCCAATAGAAAGGCGATCAAGGCGCCGTGAGCCGGGTGATCCAGGAGCCAATTCCGTATCTCCTTGATCTTTTTGTAATCCTCTTCTCCAAACTTTTCTATATACATTACTTCAAGTTTGCTTTCTGTGATTTTATCCAGAATGTGTTGTTGCCAGGGCTTCGTGAACATCTGGTTGATTTCATCATGCAAATCCCCCAGTCTTTAATAATTGCCACTCGTTGCGATCTAGCCAAACCCCGTTACAACTGTTGCAGCGATCCAAATGAAAATCCACTTTGGAACCAATCTTATATCTTCTCAAGAAATGCCCACAATCGGGACACACTATGGCTTTGATCGATTCAGTAACGGGAAAGCGATTACTTGCTTCTTTGGTTTTCGACTCGTCAAAATAACCAGGTTTTTGAGATTTGAGCCAAAGAGCGTAATCATTTGCTCTTATCCAAGTGCCACCGCAAAAATCACATTCTGAGACGGGTAAACTGTTTTCAAGTTGAGTTGATCGCAAAATTGTATTTTTACAAACAGGACACTTTGCCATTTTAATGATCCTTCACTCAAGTATTTTCCAGAAAGAATCCTTGCGGGTGATCTTGCCGTTTGCAAATTCAAGCAAATCCACCCCGCGCACTTCGATGTGTTTTCCCGCCGTAGATGTGCCGGTCAGCGTCCATTCAGAGACCCCGAAATCATCACAGACCCAGTGCTGGTCGTCGCCGTAATGCACATCGGGGATGCCTTCAAATCGCTTCGCCAGGCCTGCGCGGACTTCCTTCTTCCCGACATAGCGGTCGCCGCGCGGCCCGGCGCCTCTGGGCATGTAGAAGACGCAGTCATCCGCGAAATAACTCATAATGGAATCCAGGTCGTGGCGGTTGAACGCATCCAAAAACCCTTTCAACAATTCCTGGCTTACATGCTCAGACATCACACACCTCCCTGGGCGACATACACATAGGATGGGAAATCATGTTTTTGGCCGTTCATCAATCTTATCATCTTCAGTGTTTCTGCAGCCGGGGCGACTGTCATTTGAAGCCACGGAATACGCCATCGGAGTCGGCCGAATCGGCAAACTCACTGTAGTCCATATTGGCAATCGAGAGATTATTCTCCACACCCCAGGCCTCTGAAAGTATCACCCGAAATGTTTTCCCATCTGGATTGAAAGGATCCAGGACCAATAAATGATGTTCCGCAGACGACATGGCGGTTGAGTCTGCTACAAAAATGCAGCCATACTCATCCAGGCCTGGGATGGTTTTCAACAAATCCTGTCCATTTAGCCCGTCATATTGCCTTTCATCGATAAAACGCACATTTGCAGAAAATCCATACATATAGGTTGCCGAAACATCCCTCTGTATTTTCTTCCATACGGCCTCGTCGGTGAAGTCGGTCCGAATAACCGGTGTGGCGTAATTTGTGCCCATAATTTCTGAAATGCCTTTGCAAGATACAAGAAATATGGAAACCAGCAGGGAGATGATAGCAATGATAAAGCGCACGGTTTCTGCCTCGCAAATTAGCGGTAAAGACCCTCAATCATTATAAGATCAAAATTGCCCTGAGGGGCGATTTTCCTCAGGGCAATCAGTATTCAATGGGTCTTGTCTATCAGGGCATGCGGGTCATGACGGTGGTGCCGGAATTACCCTGGTCGTTCGACCAGGATGTGGTCAGCTCATCCCCGCTGACCGAGATAGTCTGGGTGGTGACGCAGGCGCCGCCATCCACGCAGTAGGTCCAGGTCAGCACACCGTTCGACCAGTCGGAGGTGGTGACTTCGTTGCCGCTGCGGTTCGGGTTTCCCGTGTTGGTGACCACATACTCGCCGTTGCGGTAGACGATGGTGTGGTTGGTGCCGGTGGTATCCGGGTCCAGCCATTGACCCGCCAGGCCGGGCATCGGCTCGCTGCCGCCCGAACCGACACTCGGGATGAGCGAACTGCAAGAGCAGGCGATCAGTAAAAATGCCAGCAAAGACCCTACAATAACCAGCCAAAATTTCTTCGGGGTAGCCATGTGTCTTCTCCTCTTCAATCATAAATGGACGAATCAATGATGAAAGTATAGCATAAAAAATATCCTTCCTTTTAGCCCATTTGGGGGGATTATTATTTTTTTGGTGTCATTGCGAGGCGGTGTACTTCCGCCGAAGCAATCTCCCGCCAATAATAGCCGAAAATCAGTAGATTGCTTCCCCGCTCGCGGGGCAGGCTGCTTCGCTCGCAATGACATTGAAAACCTGTGAGAGACTAAATTTAGGTCGTAGAACCAAAGACCTATTCAATCCATTATCCCGATATTTCGCTCAAACGACCGCGTTAGAGTTCTATTAGACTGCTCCCCCCATGCTTGACCTGCCCTCTCGCGCCGTCTAGAATATATTATTAGCTGAGGAAAGCTGCGAAAACATGGAATATAGAGATTATTATCAGAGACTGGGAGTACCTCGCTCGGCCAGCGCCGACGACATCCGGGGCGCATACCGCAAACTGGCCATGAAATACCACCCCGACCGCAACCCCGGCGACAAAAAAGCCGAGGACAGTTTCAAGGAGATCAATGAGGCCTACCAGGTCCTCAGCGACCCCGAGAAACGCGCCCGCTACGACCAGGTGGGTGAATCCTACTCGCAGTGGCAGCAGAAAGGCGGCCCCGGCAATTTCGACTGGAGTCGCTGGACCAGCCAGCAGCCAGGTGGCGGCGGTCAGCGGGTCGACATGGACGACCTCTTTGGTCAGGGTGGTTTCTCGGATTTCTTCAGCAGCCTTTTCGGCGGCATGGATATCGGTCAGACGCTGCGTCAGCGCACCTCCCGCCGTCCGGCCTCCGTCGAGCAGCAGATCGACATCAGCCTGCGCGAAGCCTTCAACGGCACCAGCCGCACCCTCCAGATCGGTCAACGCCGGGTCGAAGTGAAGATCCCCGCCGGCGCCCGCACCGGCACCCGCATCCGCATCAACACTCCCACCGGGACGGGCGAAGAAGGCGCTCCCTCATCTATCTACCTGATCGTGAATGTGGCCGATGACCCCACCTTCGAGCGCGAAGGCGACGACCTGCACATGCAAGCGGAAATCGATGTGTTCAAGGCGGCCCTGGGAGGCGAAGCCGAAGTGCGCACCCTCGGCGGCAATATCGTCCTGACCATCCCGCCCGGTACCCAGCCCGAACAGGTCTTCCGCGTCTCGGGGCGGGGAATGCCGAAGTTGAACAGCCCGGCCGTAAAAGGCGACCTGTACATACGCGTGAAAGTGCAGATCCCCAAGAAATTGACCGCCCGGCAGAAGTCCCTGTTGGAAGAAGCCTCCCGGGCAAAATAGAGGAGAAGGATGGAATTTTGTTCACTTTACTGGCCCGGAATGGAGATCATTGAATATGAAGAATAAAGGTTTATTATCCGTAGCGGTGAGTGTGCTCATGCTTGCGATCATGGCCTGTCAGGTGGGTACGTTCCTTCCCACCGCCGCGCCGGCAGAAGTGCCGGCGGCGACCAGCGCAGCCACCTATGCTTCCCCGGTGGCGGTGGACCTGGTCAACCAGCAGGATAAACTGATCGCCCTGTTTAAATCGGTCAGCCCGGCCGTGACGACCATCTTTACCTCCAACTCGTTGGGTTCGGGCTGGGTCTACAGCAGCGACGGGTATATCGTCACCAACCAGCATGTGGTCGGTACCGAAACGAAAGTGGAGGTGCATTTCCCCAGCGGCACCAAGGTCTATGGCAATGTGGTCGGGACGGACCTGAACTCCGACCTGGCGGTGATCAAAGTGGACCTGCCGGCAGACCAACTTCACCCGCTCGCCCTGGGAAATTCCGACCTGCTGCAGGTCGGTCAGATCGCCATCGCCATCGGTGACCCGCTGGCATTGAACGGCACCACTCTGACCGTGGGCGTGGTCTCCGGGCTGGGACGCAGCGAGGAGTCCAATGCTCCCACCGGCAGCGGGTATTTTGCCGCCGGTGATTTCATCCAGACGGATGCCTTGCTCAACCACGGCAACTCCGGCGGACCGCTGCTCGACATCAACGGTCAGGTCATCGGCGTCAACCGCTCCATCCAGCTCGACCCGAGCACGGGGCTGCCCTCCGGCCTCGGCTATGCCATTTCGGTGAACGTGGTCAAGCGGGTGGTGCCGCAGTTGATCGAGAAGGGCCGCTTTGATTACCCGTGGATCGGCGCTTCCTTCTTCCCCAACGGCCTCACCCTGGATGTGATCGAATTACTCGACCTGAAAAGTACCTACGGCGCTTACGTCACGGATATAACCCCCGGCGGCCCGGCTGAACAGGCGGGATTGAAAGCCGGTACAACCGCCACCAGCAACCCCAACTTGAGCGCCGGCGGCGACCTGATCATTGCCGTGGATGGACGCACGGTGATGGAGTTCAACGACCTGATCCGCTACGTCATCGTCAACAAAGGCCCCGGCGATACCGTCACGCTGACGGTCATGCGCGGCGACCAGAAAGTGGATGTGCCACTCACCCTGGGCGTCCGTCCGTAACGTTCACACGTTTACTCGTTCTAAAAAGCATCGTCCCGCAGGTTCTTTGAGGTCTTCTTTTCCTCAAATCAACCCTGCGGGACGTTTTGTTCCACGCATTATCGACTATCGACTTTCGACGTTTGACTTTCGACTTACTTACGCGTACCGTTCTTCCTTCCACACATCCGCGCTGTTGCTGTACCCGGCCTGCTCCCAAAAACCCAACCGATCCCGGTCCATGAATTCCAGCCCTCGCAGCCACTTGGCCCCCTTCCAAAAATAGGGCGAGGCCAGGTCCTTCCGCGCCGGGATGGCCCCCACCACTCCCCGCAGGGGGAAGCCGTGGTCCGGCGTGATGGGTTCCCCATTCAAATGGGTCGCCAGCAGGAAATTATCCTGCAAGGCCACTTCCAGGGGGATGTTGACCGTAAAGCCGAATTCCGCATGCTGCATCACATATTTGGCGGTCGGCTTCAATTTGATCAGCCCTTGCTCCACCAGTTGCCGGACGGAGACGCCTTCCCAGGTGGTATCGGCCTTGCTCCAGCGGGTGACGCAGTGGATGTCCATGGTGATGCTGGTGCGCGGCAGGCGGTTGAACTCCTCCCACGTCCAGCGGACCTCGGATTCCACCTCTCCCCACACACGCAAGTCCCACGAGGCCGGGTCGAACAGCGGCACTGGTCCGTAGTGGAGCACTGGAAACTTGAGCGTAAGCGCCTGTCCGGGCGGCAGGCGGCCTTCTGCAAGCAGGCGTTTCTCTTCTTCTTTGCGATCAGGATGGGTAAAGTTGAACATACGGGTAACTCCTGTAAAGGGTCGTGCGCAGAAGTATAACACCAAGCCTTACGGTATAATCCCCTCGTGCCACGCATTTGCATCATCCCAAAAGCCACCAACACCGGCGGTGTCACCTCCTTCCAGGGTAAATTAAGGCAGGGGTTGAGCCGCCGTGGTGTTGACGTCTGCGACAATCTCGCCGAAACGGGTATTGACGCCGTCCTGTTGACCGGCGGCGTGCGCGACCTGCCCGGTCTGCTGCGGGCTCGCCGCCGCGGCGCCCGCCTGGTCCAGCGGCTGGACGGGATCAACTGGCTGCATCGCCGCCTCCGCACCGGCCCCCGCCATTTCCTGCGGGCGGAATACGGCAACCGCTTGCTGGCGTTCCTGCGCTCCCGCCTGGTAGACCGCCTGGTCTACCAATCGGAGTTTGTCCAGGGCTGGTGGCGGGATTGGTTCGGACAAGAGCGCGTCCCCGCCACGGTTATCCATAACGGGGTGGACCTGCAGACCTTCACCGACCAGGGTCCGCACGAGCGCCCGTCGGACCGTTTCCGCCTGCTGATGGTGGAAGGCAGTCTGCAGGGCGGCTACGAGACCGGTCTGGAGACCGCCCTGGAACTGGCCCGGCTGCTGTCGCAGAAGTTTCCGCTGGAACTGGTCGTCGCCGGGCGCGTCCCGCCGGAGATGCAGGCCCGCTATGAGGGTCGGGAAAAGTTTCCCCTGCGCTGGCAGGGACTGGTCCCGCATGCAGACATCCCTGCTCTTGACCGCTCCGCCCACCTGCTCTATTCCGCCGACCTGAACGCTGCCTGTCCCAATTCGGTCATCGAGGCGCTGGCCTGCGGCTTACCCGTGACGGCCTTTGCCACCGGCGCGCTGCCCGAGTTGGTCACCGAGGACTCTGGTCGCCTGGTTCCCTATGGCTCCGACCCGTGGAAATTGGAGAAACCCGACCTGCCCGCGCTGGCAGATGCAGCCGCGCAGGTATTGCAAGACCAGCCGCACTTCCGGGCAGGCGCGCGCCGCCGCGCCGAACAGGCCTTCGATCTGGATAAAATGGTCGAGCGCTATCTGGATGTCCTACTCGGCTGACACCGACGTTCGACTTTCGACCTTCTATTTTCCCCTTAATTTGCCTAACTGCTTTTCCTTATCCACCCGGGCGCGGACTGCGATCGGCGCGGCCAGGTAGCGCTGTATCTCGGCTTCGGTCGTATCGTGCTGGTAATAATCCAGAAACATTTCGAGATTGGTCACCGTGGCCGCTTCAAACGGTTCCAGTCTGACAGGGTCGCCCGCCTGGACTTGCCCCTCCTGCAGCACGCGGCAATATATGCCGGGTCGCTCGGCTTCGCGGAAGCGCTTGATGAAATCGGGGTCGCCCATGCGCACCGCCAGCGTCTTGCAGGGAATGCGCGGGGAGGTCACCTGCAGCGTCACCTCGCCGATGTGCAGCCTGTCGCCGATGGAGAGAAGGGCGCTTTCCAACCCCTCGATGGTCAGGTTCTCGCCGAAGGTACCGGGCAGGACCTCCTGCCCCAATTCCTTCGACCACCAATCATAATCGGTCGAGCCGTAGACATACACGGCCTGGTCCGGGCCGCCGTGATGTTTTATGTCCATCACTACGTCTTCTGGGATGCCCAGGGAGGTGATCCGCACCGGTCCGCTGACGGGCAGTTTGAATATGCCGGTCGTGCCAGTGGGCTTGTCGTTGTCGATGGCTCTTTCCTGTCCGATATTGACACTGATCAGTTTCATCTCAACCTACCTTCCATTGAACGTAAGTAATCGTTTACACGTTACAACGTTTACACGTTCCAACGTGTCAACGCCATGAACTTTCACGCCGCGAACAACAAGAATCGCATGACCTCATAATAACTGTCGGCTTCGAAGCCAACCGTCACGTCGTTCTTCTGCACTGCGCCCGGGTAAAAGCCAAAGTGATAGGCGTCATAGGCCTTGCGGAACTGGATCTCCAGCGAGAAATGTTCCGGCAGTTTGACCAGGCATTGCGACACATCCCCTTGCAGGGCCGCCTGCACGCCCGCGCGGATCTTCGCAGCCGCCAGCGTGGGGTGTAGACTGACGGTCGAATTGCCGATGCCCTCCTTGACCGCCACCGTGCCGATATGCGCGTTGAACTGCGAGATCTCCTCGCACAGGCCCTGGTCGCCAGAGACGAACACCACCGGCACTTTGACGAAGGCCGCCGCATAGGTGTGGATGAGGAATTCGGAGACCGGGCGGTCGTTGATGACCATGCGGGTGATCGACCCGGTCATGGTATGCGCCAGCGGGCTGGTACCGGCCCCGCCGCGGGAATGGTAGCCGATAAACATTGCCGCCGCGAAACTTTCATCCAGTTCCTGCACCATCATGAAGGGATGCCCGCTCCAGCCGCGGATGAGTTTGGCTTCCTGCGGCAGCCGGGCGGCGATGATGTTGCGGGCGCTGTCGTGGGCGTCCTGCACCCATATCTCGGTCGCGCCGGCTGCCAGCGCGCCTTCGCAGGCCGCCGCCACTTCGGCGGTCATCTGTTCACGGAACAGGCCGCTTTCGCCCTTGCCCAGGTCGGTCTCGTCCCAGTGGGTGACGCCGGTCACCCCTTCGATATCGGCGCTAATGTAGACTTTCATCGGCTTCTCCTTAATTCCTTGACTATTTATGAATTTACTTTATTAAGTCAACTGCCGTCAAATTTCAATTTCAATTAATCTTCCTGCAAGTGTGTAATTTGCAAAAATTAGTAAATAATCCATTGGATTGCCACAAAGAATTACGTGGATTTCATCAGTTTTGCGATCATTGATTATGACATCACTTTGCCAAACTTTCACTCGGCCTATCCTCGAAAGCCTTAATTCAACTTCATTCCGATCAGTTCCTGGTGTTAATGAAGTTTGAATATATTCATGTATTGAAAGATAACTCGGTTCAATTCCAACCCGATGTGCGATGATACGAGGGCAAATATATGAATCGGCCCATTGATATACCGTGAAATAAGAAATGGGGAGCACACAAAAAACAAAAATAAGGCTACCGGCAATGATCATTAAATATTCTCCGCTTGGAAAGACTTTTCTTAGTCCTCCTTAAGTCTCTCCTTCAATACCCTTACTTATTTGAATAAGTCTTAGCGAACATCAAAGATTTGTCCATAAATAATTCCCGCGGGGGTAAAATAACCCTGAAAAGTATAGCACTTTTCTCGATGCCATGACGAAAAAAGCCACCATCTATCTTGCCCTCGGTTCCAACCTGGGTGACCGCCCCGCCAACCTTGAAGCCGCCCTGGCAGCCATGCCTGCGGGCGTGAAGGTGCTGGCGCGTTCGCCCGTCTACGAGACGCCGCCGTGGGGTCTCACCGACCAGCCGGATTTTCTCAACATGGTCGTCAAAGGCGAGACCCGTCTTTCACCCCTGCGCCTATTAACGGGGCTGAAGCGGTTGGAAAAAAACCTCGGGCGGCTCCCTTCCGTCCGCTACGGCCCGCGCCTCATCGACATCGACATCCTTTTTTATGACGACCTGGTCCTGCATACGCCCGAATTGACCCTGCCTCACCCGCACCTGCACGAACGCGCCTTTGTGCTCGTGCCCCTGGCAGACCTGGCGGGCGGACCTCGTCCACCCCCTCCTCCGCCAATCCATCCGCCAGTTGTTATCTGGTGTCGATACCACAGGAGTGAAGCCTCATGGATAAAAATCTGACCGAAGAACTGTCCCGCCAGCCCGCCCTCGCCTGGAAAGTGGCTGTAAGAGTGCAAGGCCGGGATGAAGATTCCCCCGATGCCCGCGCCGCCAGTGAACTTGTGCGCCAGTCCCCGCTGGCCCAACAGGTCATCGACACCTGCAACCGCAAGCAAGGTGTCTACAAAAAGTGGGACGGGTCCCATTGGGTGCTCTCCCTGCTGGCGGACCTGGGCTATCCCCCCGGCGACGAGACCTTGCGCCCGCTGATGGAGGCGACCTTCGAAACCTGGTTGAGTTCGCGGCATCTAAAATCCGTACAGGTGTTGGATGGCCGCACCCGCCGTTGCGCCTCCCAGGAGAGCAATGCCGCCTGGTCCAGCCTGCGGCTGGGCTTCGCCGACAACCGCACCGACGAACTGGTCAGCCGCTTGCTAAAATGGCAGTGGCCCGATGGCGGCTGGAACTGCGACAAGCATCCCGAAGCCGACACTTCCTCCTTCATGGAAAGCCTCATCCCGTTGCGCGCCTTGTCCCTCTATGCCCACTTGAACGGTGACGAGAAAGTAAAAACCGCTGCCGCCCATGCCGCCGAGATATTTTTGACCCGCTCCCTGTATTTGCGCCGCCGGGATGGCAAGATCATTAATAGTCACTTCGTCAAATTGCATTACCCCTTATATTGGCACTACGACATCCTTTTCGGCCTCAAGGTGATGGCGGAAGCCGGCTTCATCACCGATCCCCGCTGCGGCCCGGCGCTGGACCTGCTCGAGTCCAAGCGCCTGCCCGGCGGCGGCTTCCCCGCCGAGGAGTCCTATGCCCGCCTGACCAACCCGCAATTGAGCGGCTACTCCCCGGTCAACTGGGGCGGGATCAGCACCCGCACCGCCAATCCGTTCGTCACCGCCGACGCCCTCTACGTCTTGCGTGCTGCCGGACGATAAAGATCGTTTCCGCGTTTTAACGTTCAAACGTTCCAACGTTATAACGTCTAA
This sequence comes from uncultured Chloroflexia bacterium, assembly GCA_963847105.1. GTDB lineage: Bacteria > Chloroflexota > Anaerolineae > Anaerolineales > Villigracilaceae > UBA877. The sequence goes on from CAWJYP010000004.1 coordinate 993,646, forward strand.
ACGTTCATTCCTTCAACCTTGTGTATAATGACAGCACGCGGCAAGAGTATAATCATCCTCACAGGAGAAATTCCATGACCGAACCCAAACCCCTTTACTGGAAACCCGAGGCCGGCATCGGCTACACGGTGGTACGTCGACCTGACGGCGGGATGACCCTCACCTTCACGGACCTGTCGGATGCCACCATCCAACACTGGCGCGAATTTGCCCTGGAGCACCTGCTGGGCATGGACCGCCTCACCCGCAACCTCTATGACCTGCGCCAGGTGGAGGACATCCCTGCCAAAGCCGTCAATATTGCCATTGAGGTCAACAGCGACCCGGCCGCCCGCAACATCCGCGTAGCCGTGGTCGTGAGCCGCGACAAAGTCAGTCAGGCCATCAAGGACCTGTACTACCAATCCTTCCCCGAGACATCGGCTGCCATCAAGGTCTTCAGCAAAATCGACGAAGCCGAGGCCTGGCTAACCCGGTCTCTGGATCAAATGGTCTGAGGCCTCCGGCGGCAGAATTTTTTTCACCTTCTCACCGGGCCGCCCGCCTGATTGAAAAACCACATGACATCGCTCACCATCGGCAAGCGCACGCTGACCTGGGGTGAACGCACCTGGGTCATGGGCATCCTAAACCTGACCCCGGATAGTTTTTCGGGCGATGGGCTGCTCGCCCCTGCCGGTGAAGAGGCAGACGAATATTCCCCCGAGAAAGCCATCGAACAGGCGCGCCGCTTCATGGCCGCCGGCGCAGACATCCTGGATGTGGGCGGCGAGTCCACCCGTCCCGGCTCCCAGCCGGTGGATGCCCCCACTGAGATCCGCCGGGTCATCCCCGCCATCCGTGCCCTGGCAGTCGAATTCCCCAACACCCTCATATCCATCGATACGTATAAAGCCAGTGTAGCCGATGCGGCTTTCCAGGCCGGCGCGGGCATCCTCAACGACGTTTGGGGTTTGCGGGCCGACCCGGACCTGGCGACAGTGGCTTCCAGAGCGCAGGCAGCCGTCATCTTGATGCACAACCGCTCCAAACCAGCCGGCATTGAAATGCGGGACCATCTGGGCAACGCCTACCTGGGCTCGGAATACCTCGACCTGCTCGAAGACGTCAAACAGGAATTAATGGCTTCGGTCCAGCTCGCCCGCCGGGCTGGCATACCCGACGAGCGTATCATCCTTGACCCCGGCATCGGCTTCGGCAAGACCGTTCAGCAAAATCTCCAGTTGATTAACCGCCTGGGGGAGATCCGGGCGCTGGGGTTCCCCGTTCTGCTGGGCCCTTCCCGCAAGTCTTTTATCGGCTACACCCTTGACCTGCCGCCCGAGCAGCGCCTGGAAGGCACCGCTGCCGCTGTGGCGGTGGGGATCATGCGCGGCGCCGATATCATTCGCGTGCATGATGTCGAGTCCATGGTCCGTGTAGCGCGCATGACCGATGCCATCGTAAGAGGGGATTAATCCTTGCCTTCCATCTTGACCATCGCCCGCCAACGCCGTCGCCGCCGCCAGCAAAGCCTGAGCAGCGGACATCAGCGCGTCCAGCGGACCGTCCTGGGCACTGGCTTCCTCCTCAGCACCTTCCTGGTCGTGCTCATCCTGGGCGGGGCGCTCACCTACGCCAGCCTGACCAGCGGCTTGCCTTCGCTGGATAAGTTGACTGTGCTGCTCGATCCCGCTCGAGGCGAATTACTGCAGCCCACCCGCCTGTACGACCGCACCGGCGAGCACCTGCTGGCGGTCCTCGCGCCGGTGGATGGGCCGCGGGAGTACATCCCCTACGCCGACATCCCACCTGCGCTCATCCAGGCTGCCGTGGCCTCCGTCCAGCCCGATTTCTGGACCAGCCCCGGCTATCGGTTGAGCGGCTGGCGGCTGCCGGAGACCCATCCCACCATCGCCCAGCAGTTGGCGGCGGATTTGCTACTATGGGATTCCCCGGCTTCGACCGTGCGGGCCATTCACGAACGCATGCTGGCCTCGCAGATGACGGTCACGTATGGCCGCGAAAAAGTGATGGAGTGGTACCTTAACACCGTCGATTACGGTCACTACGCCTACGGCATCGAAGCCGCCGCGCAACTTTACCTGGGGAAATCCGTCCGCCAACTCGACCTGGGGGAATCCGCCCTGCTGGCTGCCATTGCCCGGGCGCCCGCGCTCAACCCTATCGACGCGCCCCAGGCGGCCGAGCAGCAGCGCATGGAAATCATCCGCTCCATGTTGGAGCAGGGGTTGATCACTCCCGCCGAGACTTCACAGGCAGTTTTGAACCCGCCCTCACCTCTGACCGAGTTACCTCAGGCCAACGGCGGGATCGGTGAGGCCGCGCCGGCGTTTGTCAACCTGGCGCTGGCGGAACTGCAGGAGCAGTTTGGCGGCAAACGCATCTCGCTGGGCGGACTTAATATCCTACACCAGCCTGGATTATGACTTGCAGATACAGGCCGTCTGCACCCTGCAAAATGAATTGGCCCGCCTGGAAGGAAATTCGTCCACATATCTGGCGGAGGGCGGCGGCCCCTGTGAAGCTGCCCAACTGCTGGCTGCCATCCACCCCGACGAAAGTCTGCCGGGCGCCCGCGCCAGTTTCCTCATGCTGGATCCGCGGGCCGGGCAGATCCTGGCGGCGGTGGGGGATATGGGCACCGCTATTCAAGGAAATAGCCTGTCTGCCCACCCTGCCGGGACCACCATCACCCCCCTCATCTACCTGACCGCTTTCTCGCGTGGGTTCAACCCGGCCTCGCTGGCCTGGGATGTCCCGGTCGATTTGCCGGTCCCGGGAAATGTCTATCACGGTCCGGTCCGCTTGCGCACGGCCCTGGCGAACGACTATCTCATCCCCGCCAGCCAATTGCTGGATCAATTGAGCCGGGACAGCGTCGAAAATATCAGCACGCCCCTGGGTCTGGCCTTCCCTGTCGAAGGGCAGATCTTGCAGGATGATTTCGATGTCTCCCCGCTGACCCTGGCAGGCACGTACAGTGTATTTGCCAATGAAGGCACTCAGGCAGGCCGGAGCAAGGTGAATGGCGAATTCAACGCCACGACGGTGTTGAAGGTCAGCGACGTCAACGACTTCGTCTGGCTGGACTGGCAGGCCCCGCAGAACCGCTCGGTCATCAGCCCGCAACTTGCCTACATCATGAACCAGGTCTTGAGCGACGAGTCCGCCCGCTGGCCTTCGCTGGGCCACCCCAATCCGCTCGAGATAGGCCGCCCTGCCGCCGCTAAACTGTCGCAATCCCTCGACGAGGCCTCGGCCTGGACGGTCGGTTACACGCCCCAGCGGGTGGGGATCGTCTGGCTGGGCGGGGACAATGACGCGGGTGCTCCCGAAGGCGACCTCATCCCCACGGTGTCGGCGGAAGTGTGGCATGCGTTGATGCAGTACGCCCTGCGGGAGATGCCGCCGACAAGTTGGGCCATGCCCGCAGGCATCCTGACCCTGCCGGTGTGCGACCCATCAGGCCTGCTGCCCACCGCTGCCTGCCCCAACGTGGTCAGTGAGATCTTCCTGGAGGGACGTCAGCCCATCCAGGCGGATAATCTCTATCAGACCTTCCAGGTCAACATCGAGACGGGTCTGCTGGCGACCGTCTTTACCGCTCCCGAACTGGTGGAAGCGCGCACGTATATGGCTGTGCCGCCCGATAAACGCGCCTGGGCCGATACTGCCGGCATCCTCGCGCCGCCCACCGCCTACGATACCGTTCAAAGCCCGCCGGTTCTCGAAAATGTCCACCTCACCGCCCCGGCTATGTTCTCAGACGGGCGGGGAAAGGTGCAGATCACCGGCAGCGCCGCCGGAGCGGACTTCCTCTCCTACCGCCTGGAGTATGGGCAGGGGTTGTACCCCCGCACGTGGATCCAGATCGGCTCCGACAGCGCCGCCCCCCTCACCGAAGCGCTGTTGGGGGAATGGGATACCACCGGCTTGAATGGCCTGTATGCCCTGCGACTGATGGTCGTCCGCACGGACCGGCGGGTGGAGCAGGCCCTGGTCCAGGTGACGCTGGATAATATTCCGCCGCAGGTGGCCGTCACCTACCCGCTCGAAGGCCAGGTGATCGACCGGTCCGAGGAGCAGCAGGTGGCCCTGCAGGTGCAGGCCAATGATCCCTTCCTCCAAAAAGTGGAATTCCTCATGGACGGTATCCTGATCGGCCATTCCACCCAGGCCCCTTTCGGGCTGCTGTGGGATGCCGAGAATGGCAGCCACACCTTCAAGGCCGTCGCCACCGACCGTGCTGGCAATAAAACCGAAGTGACCATTCGTTTTTCGGTCGAGTAGGGAGTTCCGGGTCAAAGCTGTTATTTGCAAGCATCCGGCAAAAAGTACCTCCCGCTTGTCAATTAAGCAGGAGGTACTTTATCTTTGCTAATTCAGGTTGTTTTCTGGGAGGCGATGCCTTCCCGGAAAACAGATCACCGGGTTATTTCTGCATCCCATCGGGAGTAACCACGAACCAGACCCCCTGCACACCCTCGCCATTCACATCACCGGCGGCTTTATCGTTGGCGAAGTAATACAGCGGCCAGCCGTTGTACGTGACCTGGACGGAGCCATCCGTGCGGGTGGTCGTACCCAGCAGGCTGGCGTCCACACCGGCGCCGGAAGTGGGAGCGCCCAGGGTCAAGAGGGGCGGCCAGGCAGCCGCGCAGCCGTCATAGCAGTTGCTGGTGTTGGGAGTATCCTTGGTGAAGAGGTACAAGGTCATCCCCTTTGAGTCGACCAGGAAAGATCCAAGGGAGGCCTCCGAGCCTACATTCACGACTGCCGGCCCGCCGGACCCCATCCCATCTGCGACGGTATCTGTGCTCGCTCCGGTGATGGGCACATTGGGTACGGTTGTCCCCGGAACGGCCGGCGTGGCCGATCCACAGGCGGAGACGAACAAGGCTACCAAGACGAATGTTGAAAACAGAACTTTCTTCTTCATTTTGATCCTCCATTTCATTGGCTAGACATTATTTACCCGATAGTAACTTACCCGTGAGTATAAAGACTGAAGATGAATAACGGGGTTAAAAGACCTTAATAGTCTGATTATTATTCAAAGCACCCTTATTACCCTAAAAAACCGGGGAAATGGATTTGCAGGCGGCTCTCATGCTATTAGAGAAAATATTCACATATTCCCAATCATTTCAAATGGATTCAAATTGATTCAATTTGAATTGTGCATACAATAAATTTGACAATTTTTGTCAATTTTTATCCTTATCCCAGGTTGGGATTTTTTATCTATAGGAGGCCGTAATGTTATCAAGATTTGCAAGACGTCATACCCAATCGTACAGGCGCTATTTTTGGAGTTGTTTTTCTGGTCGTGGTGCTGATCGGCTGTGCGAAGCCATCCTCAGCAAACGATGAGCCCCACTGCGCCTGTGCCCACTAGTTGCGCCCACCCAGGTGCCCACGCAGGAACCCCCCCCGCCGCCCACCTCCACTGTTGGAGTAGGTGCGGATACAGCCGCATATACCAGCCCGCTGGCCGTACAATCCGATGCCCCCATCCTCGATCCACTGACCATCCCCAAGTTTGTGGAACCGCTGGTCATCCCACCCGTCATGCCCTCCGAAGGGCAAAGCGACTGGAATGGTCAGGGGCAAATGGCGACCGAGTACTGGATCGCCGTCCGCCAGTTTACACAGCAGGTGCTGCCCACCGGTATGCCCAAGACGATCGTCTGGGGCTATGGTCATTACGGCGACCCGCTGCCCGATTCAGGCCTGCCCACCACCTTCAATTTCCCCGCTTTTACCGTCGAAGCGAAGGTCAACGAACCCGTGCGGGTGGTGTGGGTGAATCAACTGGTCGACAATCCCTACAGCGACAATCCGAAGTTCCTCCCTCCTTTGGTGCCGGTGGATCAGACCATCCACTGGGCCAACCCGGTCGACGGACCCGACAAGCCCGGTACCAGCTCGGAACCGTACACCGGTCCGGTTCCGATGATCTCTCATGTGCATGGCTCCCATGTACAGCCGGAAAGCGACGGTTACCCCAAAGCCTGGTACCTGCCGGCTGCCAGTGATATCCCCGCCGAAACGACTCTGCAGGGATCGAATTACGAAACCGTCCACCCGGCCCCGGATGGAGCCGCCGTGTTCGAGTACAGCAATGACCAGCTTCCCGCCACTCTTTGGTACCATGACCACACCCTCGGCATGACCCGCACGAACGTGTATGCCGGTGGGGCGGGGTTCTGGCTGCTGCGTGACGAAACCGAAACCGCCCTAAACCTGCCCGGTCCGGCGCCGAGTGCCGGTGACGCTCCCGGAACCAAATACTACGAGATCCCCATCGCCATCCAGGACCGCACCTTCAAGACCGACGGCTCGCTCTTCTACCCCGACAGCCGCACCTATTTTGAAGACGCATATGCCGGTCCATACCTGCCCGACACCCCCATCTCGCCCATCTGGAACCCCGAGTTCTTCGGCAATACCATGGTCGTCAATGGGAAAACCTGGCCCTTCCTCGAAGTGGAGCCGCGCCTGTATCGCTTCCGCTTCCTCAACGGCACCGACGCCCGCGCCCTGATCCTGAAATTCGACCAGGCCTTGTCGTTCACTCAGATCGGCAACGAGGGCGGTCTGCTTCCCGATAAACCCATCGTGTTGGATACGCTCCTGATGGGCCCGGCCGAGCGCGCCGATGTGATCGTCGATTTCTCCAAATTCAAACCCGGTGACAAGATCACGCTGCTGAACCTGGGTCCCGACTCGCCTTTCGGCGAACTGCCCATGGAGGAAAGCGATCTGGCGAACCCGCAAACCACCGGACAGGTGATGCAGTTCCAGGTCGTCGACCTGACCGACCAGGGCAATGCCGGCACAATCCCCACCGCCTTGCCCGCCATTGCAGCCATAACGACCACCTTGCCGCCGCGCGACCTGACCCTCAACGAAGTGGCTTTCATGCCCCTGGATGTTCCTGTCCGGGCCCTTCTGGGTACCGGTGCAGACGGAGCCCTCTTTTTCGACGATCCGATCACCGAGAACCCCTCTCTCGACACCACCGAGATCTGGCAGCTCGTCAATCTGACCGCCGATGCTCATCCCATCCACCTGCACCTTGTCCATTTCCAGGTGCTCGACCGGACCCACTTCGACGCGGAGGATTACATGGAAGCCCAGGAGGATTACATTGCCAATGGCAAGGTCGGCGATCCGCCCGATCCGATGGACTTTGCCGAAGGCCCCGCCGTCCCGGCTGAAGCCTGGGAGGCCGGATGGAAAGACACGGTGCTGGCCTTCCCCGAATCGATCACGCGCATCATTTCCAAATTCGACATTGCCGGTTTATACGTTTGGCACTGTCACATACTGGAGCATGAAGATAATGAAATGATGCGGCCATTCATCGTCCTCCCTTAACCGTATAAACAGCCCTGCTTTTTCATTTACTGGTAAAAACTCCAGCCGCCGGGATCATAGGCGGCTGGAGCTGTTAAAGCACCTGACAAAACCTCGCTCTCGCCGCCGCCTGTGCCACGACAGTGGTAACTTGGGCGGCGGGCCTGCACCACATAATTTGTTACAATGGCAGGTGGGTATCTTCAAGAAATAATCATTGATTCAATAATTGATGGCAATGTAAGATCTTATAACTATGGCAAATTTTCCCAGAAAACCAGCCATATAACAAGCCATCTACTTTGCAATAAAATTACAGGACGAACATGAAAATGGGTAATTCCCTTGAAATATTTGTCATATTGGGTTTATTTTTCTGGTATCATTACAATTATTTTCACTTATTTCCTACCCTAATAAGTATCTTTGGATGGGTATTCTATTTAGGATGTTGGGTGGATTCTGTTTGGGAATATATATGAATGGTTTTCCATCAGGATTGTTAACCGGCTTGATTATTGGGATAATTATAAACATACTTATTATTTCTTTTGGTTTGCTAATAAATTCTATCAAGCTAAAGGACTAAATATATTGCGTAAATACAAAAGGCATGATGATAAGTTAATGCTTGGGTATTTAGAGTTTGTCAACATCCCAAAGTTATACCAGTTGGTAGTGGAAAGATCAGGCATGATCTAGTGAGTACTTGTCGACCATCGGTTTCGTCCCGCAGGTTCTTTGAAATCTTCTTGATGTAAATTCCCCCCTGCGGGACGTTTGCCCGTCACCCGGCTGCGCCACTGCCGCCCCATCCACTGCTCTCTTCACTGATTACCTGATCACTGTTCTCATTTCTCTTCCCCTGATTTTTATCTAGCCTTCGGACAAAAGTTCGGACATTTTTTGCAAGAAGTGTTATTTCACCACAGCATACGGAAAAACGATGGATGAGCGATGTTCTCGCTCATCCATCGTTTTTCCGATATAAACCCCTTCCCCGTCATCAACTAGCGGGAAAGAAGCTAGCGTTTCCGGGGAAGGGGTAGGGGATGGGGTCGGCACCCAGTCGCACTCCGTAAGCAAGCAGCGGATGGGCTATTCTCCTCTCAACTCAATTGAAGTGTCCGCGCTAATGCGGAACTCAATTTTTGTCTATTGAATTACCAGAACATTTGTGCTAATATAATAGCATGAACTCCACCGCCCCTGCCTCGCCTCCCCTCATCCGCAATTGAATTGTTCCTCAGGATCAATTCAATTCCCCGGCTCGTTTTTCTCTTTTCCCTATTCTCCATTAACCATTCTCCATTCCTCAATGAGCCATTCGTTCCTCGCCAAATCCACAATTAAGTGACCTAAATTCACCACCGCTCACCAACGTGTCAACGTTCCAACGTGCCAACGTGCAACGCCCTTCCACCCATTCGTTCCTCAAACGAATGATTTTAGGCCTTTTTGTAGAGAGAATTATTCGTTCCTTTTTCGTTCCTCAAGATCGAATAATATCCCCTTTGGTGATACCTATGAACCATTCCTCCATTCCCCATTCCGCAATGAATCATTCGTTCCTCGCCAAACCCACATTAAGTGACCTAAATTCCCATCAGTCTCGACTTTCAACTCCGTTCTTCAAATCAACAACAGCGTCCCCTTTGGGGATCAACAATCTAAAATCTAAAATGAACTATTTGTTTCATCTTTGTTCCTCCACATCAAATCACTACTCTCTATCTCATCCATTCACCATTCATCTATTTCTCTGATTTCCAACAATCACCCAATCCCCTAATTCCCTGTTGAATCCACACAGAAACGGCATATAATTAATCCATGAAACACACCATGCGCTTCCCCCATCTTTTCATCGCCTTCCTGCTGGTGCTGGTCGTCAGCGGCTGCACCCTCCCCTTCGCCGCCACTCCCACCCCCACTGCCGCCGTCCCGCCCACGCAAGCCCCCGTCACCCTGACGGTCTACTTCACCGACGTGGCCCGCTTCCAGGTGGGCACGGAGCCGTACGAAAAAGCCGTCACCCGCACCGTCCCCGCCCCCGCCTCCCTGCCCGAAGCCGTCCTGACGGAATTATTCAAAGGCCCCACCGCAGCCGAAAAACAGTCGGGCCTGGAAGTGTTCCTCAGCGGAGCCACCGGCTTCAGCCAGTTGACCATCGCCGACGGGATCGCCCGCATCTACCTGACCGGCGAGTGCAATTCCAAAGGCTCCACCTACACCATTGGCAACCTGATCAATGCCAACCTGGCGCAGTTCCCCGAGATCCAATGGGTCAAGATCTACGATCAAAACGGTGAAACCGAAACTCCCGACGGTCAGACCGGGTCCATCCCCTTCTGCCTGGAACCCTGACGTGAATTACCCCCGCGGCTAAGTCGGCGCGGAAACTCTCATTCCACGTACACGGCCCATTTTCTACCCCCCGGCAGCCAGTACGCCCCGCCCGGGACCGGGTGCCATATCCCCGCCCCGAAATTATTGCATTCCACCGAGGCCACTTCCGCCGGGATATTGCTTCCCAGTGTGCAGCCATTCGCCCCGCCCCTGATGGGGGTGATCGTGGCAGTAGGCCGGACCGGTTCGAGCAGCTCGTTCGGCAGACCCGGACCGGGCTGGCAAACAAAATCCCAGCCCCCGTTCCCGTCCGGCAGGCGGCACCAGGTCTTATCGGCCGCTTCCACCGGCGGATAATTGTAGATGTCGGCCGTGCGCCCATCCGACTTCAACAACCGCACCGTGCCGCCGCCGTCGCTCAGGCGGACGTCGGTCTGCGAAGAATAAAAAACGAGGATCTCGTGAGATAGCATGACATAATCGGGCAGATTGAACGACTGTGTATTGGCCCCGTTATCCAGCTTCCAATTGCGGATGTTGATGCTGGAGGCGCCCATGTTCATGATCTCGATATACTCGTCGCCAACGTTGGGAGTGCCGTCGTTGTTCCAATCCAAATCGGGGTGGGGCAGGAATTCGTTGATCACCACCGATCCCGGCACGGTCGTAGACGTGAATGTAGGTGTGCGCGTATATGTGCGCGTGGGGGTAAAGGTGGGGGTAAATACCGGAACTCCCGGGCACATATTGATCGGAAAGGCCTTATTCTGCGGGTTGGAAGGGGAGATCAGCCTGAAATCACCGGCATTGTTATCCGTATCAAAGCAGGCAGTAGCGCCTCCTTGAAGGCGTTCATAATTGCGGTTTTCATCGGTCAGGAGCGGTTGCAGGTTCATGCCTTCATGATAGAAGGTGGAGACGCACATCCCCACCTGGTCGACGGTCAGACCGGACGTATTGATCAAGGCGATGCCGCCGTCGTCCGCCAATCCGGGGGTAAAAACCTGGTCCGCGCCGGTCACGCTGCTGTTGATGGAGGCCGCCGCCAGGTAATGTTGCCCCGCCAACAGGATCGTATTCGCCGGAATGGTGAACTGGTTGGTAATCACGCTGGCGCAGCCTGACGATTGCCGGACGATCCAGTTACCGATATTGACGGGCGCGCCGGTGGGGTTGAACAACTCGACGAACTCGTCGTTAACGCCATTGGGTCCGCGCATGCGAAATTCACTGATGACCACATGTGCAGGCGCGGAGGGGGTGGAGGTGATGTTGGGATTGCTTGTCCTGGTGGAGGTGGATGTAAGCGTGGGTGTGCCGGTTTGCGTGTCGGTTGGTGTTGTGGTGGGTGTGTCTGGTGTTCCAGCCTGCGCCGCCTGGACAGGTCCCTGCATGGCAACGCCCATCAAACTTCCGAGAAGAAGTATTGCCACTCCTGCCCAAATGCGTTTCGTATGCGAATGGATCATGCTGCCGTCTACCTGTGATAATCATAACATAGATGGTCATTCAGGGAATCATGTGAGCAAAAAATAATTTTGCTCTATAAATTTGTAAAAAAGACCTGCTCATCTATACAATATTTGTCCGACAATTGACATTCGCATCCTTTTTTGCTACACTAGGGACAAGGTTGTCAGACATCTTCTTTCTCCTCTGTTTGTTATGACCACACTCCTGATAAAAAACGCCTCCGTTCTGGTTACCATGGATGATAACCAGCAAGAGATTCCCCAGGGCGGACTGTTTATCCGCGACGGATTTATCGAACAGGTGGGTAAAACCAGCGACCTGCCCGCTTCGGCCGATGAAGTCCTCGACCTGCAAGGGTATTTGCTCCTACCGGGCTTAGTAAACACCCATCACCACTTCTATCAAACTCTCACCCGCGCCGTCCCGGCTGCACAGGATGCCAACCTGTTCAACTGGCTCAAGACGCTGTATCCCATCTGGGCGCGCCTGACTCCCGAGGATGTTTTTATTTCCACGCAAACGGCCCTGGCGGAACTGGCTCTTTCGGGGTGCACCACCGCCTCGGACCACCTCTACCTGTTCCCCAACGGCTCCAGCCTGGATGACGAGGTCGCCGCCGCCAAAGAGACCGGTATGCGCCTGCATGCCTCCCGTGGTTCGATGAGCCTGGGCGAAAGCCAGGGCGGGCTGCCTCCCGATTCCGTGGTGGACAGCGAAGCCAATATCCTGGCAGACAGCCAGAAAATGATCGAGAAACATCACCAGGCCGGGCCGGGGGCATTTATCCAGGTGGTACTGGCCCCCTGTTCGCCGTTCTCCGTCACGGGTGAGTTAATGAAGCAGTCTGCCCTGCTGGCTAGGGAATACGGGGTCCACCTGCACACTCACCTGGCCGAGACGGAAGATGAAGAGCAGTTCTGCTTGCAGAAATTCGGTTACCGCCCGGTGGCTTATATGCAGTCGCTGGACTGGGTCGGCGAGGATGTCTGGTTCGCCCATGCCGTGTACGTGGATGACCAGGAAATGAAAGTCTTTGCCCACCACGGCTGCGGAGTGGCTCACTGTCCCACTTCGAACATGCGCCTCGCCTCCGGCATCGCGCCGGTCAAGGAATACCTGGCAGCTGGCGTCAAAGTTGGCCTGGGCGTAGACGGCTCGGCCTCCAACGATGGTTCGCACATGCTCGCCGAGGTCCGCCAGGCAATGCTGCTGGCCCGCCTGAAGGAGGGCATCACCGGCTTCTCCCTCTCCAATGACCCCAACCGCAAACTGATGACCGCCCGGGCGGCGCTGTGTCTGGCGACCCGTGGCGGCGCGCAAGTGCTGGGCCGCACCGATATCGGCTCGCTCGAAGCAGGCAAATGCGCCGACTTTTTTGCCATCAATCTGGCTCAACTGGACCTGGCCGGGGCGCTGCACGATCCGGTGGCGGCGGCGGTCTTTTGCCAGCCTGTGCGGGCCGATTACACCGTGGTGGGTGGCAAGTTCGTCGTGAAAGATGGCCAACTGGTAACTCTGGATGAACACAAATTAGTGGAAAGACACAACCGGGCTGCCCGGAAATTATTGGAAAACTGATACCCACTCCCCGAGAAAAACCCTATTAATCATATGCCGACAATTAGAGAACTTACCCGTAATTTGATCGATGTTGCCATGGGTCGCCAAAAGGCCGACCTGGTGATCCGCAAAGGAACCTGGGTCTGTGTCCAGTCTGGTGAATTCGTGGCGGATACGGACATTGCGGTCAAAGATGGCCGCATTGCCTATGTGGGGCCGGATGCCGCCTACACCATTGGCAAGGAAACCAAAGTCATCCAAGCCAAAGGCAAATATCTTGTGCCCGGTTTACTGGATGGGCATATGCACGTGGAATCAGGCATGCTGACCGTGACGGAGTTCGTGCGGGCAGTGGCGCCCCACGGCACTACCGGCATGTTTACCGACCCGCATGAGATCGCCAACGTGTTCGGCCTTCCCGGCATTCGCCTAATGGTCGACGAAGCCGCCCGCCAGCCCATCCATGTGTGGGTGGAAGTGCCCTCGTGCGTACCCTCCGCACCTGGTTTCGAAACCCCCGGCGCGCAACTCGACCCGGAGGATGTGGCCGAGGCGCTCACCTGGCCGGGCGTGATCGGCCTGGGCGAGATGATGAATTATCCCGGGGTGGCGGCGGGGGATGGGAAGATGCTGGCAGAACTGGCGGCCACGCGTCAGGCCGGCAAGGTCATCGGCGGTCACTACCCCTCGCCCGACCTGGGGACGGAGTTCCATGCCTACGTTGCCGGGGGGGCCGAGGACGACCATGAAGGCATCCGCGCCGAAGATGCCCGCGCCCGTGTTCGCCAGGGGATGAAGGCCATGCTGCGCTACGGCTCCGCCTGGCAGGATGTCGCCGAGGGCATCAAGGCCGTTACCGAATTTCACCTGGACCCGCGCCACTTCATCCTTTGCACCGACGATTGCCACGCCTCCACCCTGGTGCGTGAAGGTCACATTGATCGGGTGCTCCGTCATGCCATCAGCCAGGGGCTTGAGCCGATGATCGCCATACAGATGGCGACCATCAACACAGCCGAGCACTTCGGCGTCCACCGGGACATGGGACAGATCACTCCCGGTCGCTGGGCCGATATTGTTCTGGTGGCCGACTTGCAGGATTTCCACGCGGATATGGTCATCGCCTGCGGCAAAGTGATCGCCGAAAAGGAAAAGTTGCTCATCGAGCTAGCTCCGGTCGATCACCCGGACTGGGCCAAACACTCGGTCCATCTTAAGCGGCCGCTGACAGGGCAGGATTTTCTCATCCCCCTTTCGTCGGCGGGAAAATCGAAGAAGGTTAACGTAAATGTCATCGGTGTGATCGAAAACCAGGCACCCAACCGGCATCTTAAGTTCGAAATGTCGGTCGATCATCATGGTGAGATCCCCGTAGTGATCGAACGGGATATCGTCAAAGCCGCCCTGGTCGAAAGACATCACCCCACCGGAGTGATCCAGATGGGGCTGGTGAATGGTTTTGGGTTCACCACTCACTGTGCCATTGCATCCACGGTGGCCCATGATTCCCACCAGATGATCGTGGTAGGAACGGATGAAAACGACATGGCCCTGGCTGCCAATACATTGGCCCGGGTGGACGGAGGCCAGGTGGTTGTCAAAGATGGGCAGGTCATTGGCCTGGTGGAACTGACCATCGCCGGGCTGATGTCCACCGAGCGGGCAGACGTGGTCGCCGCCAAAGCCGACACCATCTTGAACGGCTTCCGTGCCTGCGGCTGCACTCTTAACAATCCCAACATGCAGTTATCCCTGCTGGCGCTGGTGGTGATTCCGCAACTGCGTCTGTCGGATAAGGGTCTGGTGGATGTAACGAACTTTACTTTCCTGCCGGTTATCGAAGAGCCGGCAATTTGATAGGAGGAGAATTATGGGACAATATCCGTTTCGGCGCTTGCAAGCCGACCTGGCAAGCTTGATCAGTTCGCTCCCTGCCGAGAGCCGCCTGCCGTCCGAGCCAGAGCTGGCCCGGCGGATGGGTGTCTCGCGGGCCACTCTAAGGGAGGCCATGCGTGCATTCGAAGGCCAAGGACTCATCCGGCGGCGACAGGGAGTGGGTACCTTCGTGGTTGCCAAGGTGCCGGTCATCGACACAGGCTTGGAAGTGTTGGAGAGCATCGAGACCATCGCCCAGCGCATCTCCATGCCGGTCAACATGGGCGCTCTGCACATCCTGCAAATCCCCGCTGAAGGCGACTATGCCAAGGAATTGGAAGTGACTCCCGGCACACCCTTGACTCGCGTCAGCCGGGTCATTTATACCGACAGCCGTCCGATCGCTTTGCTGGAGGACACGCTGCCGGCGGAACTCCTTTCCGCGGTGGAACTGGAGGCTGGTTTCACCGGCTCGGTGCTGGACCTGTTGTTGCGCCGGGGCGACCCGAAGTTGAGCCAGTCCCGCACCGACATCCGTGCCCTGGGCGCAACTCAGGAAGTGGCCCGCGCCCTGCAGATCCAGCGGGATGCAACCTTGTTGCAATTCATCGCCCACCTTTATTCAAGCGACGGGCGGGTGGTGGATTATTCATTCAGTTATTTCCTGCCGGGATATTTCCATTTCCATGTTGTTCGCACGGTAGGTTAATCTTCGGCCAGAAACAGGCCCAAGTAGACGCTATGCTTGCTCCCTGTAATTCCCTTTCTGACCGTCTTCATATTTTATTCGGAGGTAAAAATGCGTAGTTTTGCTGGACGGGACATCCTGTCCCTAAAAGATTTCGAACGGAATGAATTCTTCCACGTTTTCGATGTGGCTGCCGAGCTGGAGCCGATTGCGATCAGCCGCCAGAACAGCGACCTACTGGCTGCAAAGACGCTGGTGACGGCCTTCTATCAACCGTCCACTCGCACGCGCCTGGCTCACGAAGCCGCCATGCATCGCCTGGGCGGTCACGTAACCGGCTTTTCCGACGCCAAAATGACCCGCGCGGGTGACTTCTATCAGGAATCGATCAAGGACACGGTCAAGATGCTGGAATTCTACGGCGACGTGATCGTTATGCGCCATTTCCAGCAGGGCGCGCCGGCGGAAGCTGCCAAATGGGCCTCGGTGCCGATCATCAACGGCGGAGACGGCTGGGGCGAGCATCCCACCCAGATCCTGACCGATCTTTACACCGTGCTGAAGGAAAAAGGCACCATCGACGGCCTGACTTGGCTGGCGGTGGGCGATATGCGCATGCGTACCATGCACTCGCTGGCCTATGCCCTGACCCAGTTCGATTGCCCGATCACCTTCGTCTCGCCGCCGGATATGTCCCTGACGGACGAGTTCAAGAATGAGCTGAAGCAATACAGCCTCAACTTCCGCGAAGTGGAGCATGTGGAACAGGCCATCGCCGAAGCAGATGTCATCCTGGTCGAGCCGGTAGTCCAGCCGGATTACACCAAGAGCCGTGATGAACGCGCCGGCAAAGACGTGGGCATGACCCCTGCCAATTACAAGATCACCCGCGAATTGCTCGAGACCAAGGCCCGCTCCGACGCCATTCTGCTGCATTCGCTGCCGCGCATGGACGAGGTCCCCGCCGATGTGGACATCACTCGCTTCTCCCGCTACTGGCAGGAAGCCTTCAACGGCGTGGTGGTTCGCATGGCACTGCTGGCGTTGGTTCTGGGCGAAATGGAATAAAGGCCAAAAAGGCCGGAGATTGAACTATGCAGACTTTTCTACACGGACGTGACCTGATCGGCGACCTCGATTTCACTAAAGAGGAAGTCGAAACTGTATTGGATGTAGCCTTTGACCTGAAACGCAAACGCGCTCTCAATGAACCGCATGCCTACTTGCGTGACAAGGTGCTGGCGATGTTGTTCTTCTTCTCCTCCACCCGCACACGCGGCTCCTTCGAGGCCGGTATGGCTCAACTTGGCGGGCATGGTGCCTTCATCGAGAGCAAGACCACCCAGATCGCCCACGGCGACACACCCAAGGAGATCGGCGAGATCTTCGGGCGCTACTTTGACGGCATTGCCATCCGCCACGTGGATTGGGGCATCGGCAATGGCTACCTCAACGCCGTTGCAAAGGCCTCGCGCGTGCCGGTGTTGAACATGCAGTGCGATGTCTATCATCCCTTTCAATGTTTGGCCGACCTGATGACCATTATCGAGAAAAAAGGCCGCGACCTGCGCCGCAAGAAAATGGTGGTCTCATGGGCTTATGCGGCTTCCTACCAGAAGCCCATGTCGGTCCCGCAGAGCTTGGTCTTGCAGATGCCCCGCTTTGGCATGGACGTTGTCCTGGCGCACCCGCCCGAGTTCCGCCTGATGCCCGAAATCATGGAACAGGCCAAAGAGCAGGCGCAGAAATTCGGCGCAGGCTTCGAGGTGATGGACGACATGGAAGCCGCCTTCAAGGATGCGGATATCATCTACGCCAAGTCTTGGGGCGCCATGGTGCATACCCCAGATCCCGAAGAGGGCGCCAAGGTCATCCAGAAGTATTCGCACTGGATCACGGATGAGAAGAAAATGTCACTGGCGAAGAAGGATGCCATCTATATGCATCCGCTGCCGGCGGACCGCAATGTCGAAGTTACCGATGCTGTCATGGATGGTGTGCAATCGGTCGTATATGATGAGGCCGAAAATCGTTTACATGCCCAGAAGGCCGTCATGGCCCTCACGATGGGCTAGGAGGTATTTATGGGTAAAAAGGTCGCGGTAATTGCCATTGGAGGCAATTCTCTTATCAAGGACCCCAAACGGGTCACGGTGGAAGACCAGGAACAGGCGCTGCGGGATACTGCCGAACATATCGCCGACATGATCGAGGCGGGCTGGGATGTGGCCATCGGTCACGGCAACGGCCCGCAGGTGGGCTATATCCTGCGGCGTTCCGAGATAGCCGCCAAGGTGGAAGGCATGCACGAGGTCCCGCTGGATGTGTGCGGGGCCGACAGCCAGGGCGCTATTGGCTACGAATTCCAGCAGGCGTTGCAAAACGCATTCTTTCGCCGTGGTATCAAGAAAAACGTCTGCACCATCATCACCCAAACCCTGGTGGATCAGAACGACAAGGCCTTCAAGAACCCCACCAAGCCGATCGGCGGCTTCATGGATATGGCCGAGGCTAAGCGCCGCGAAAAAGAAATGGGCTGGTCGGTGGTGGAAGATGCCGGTCGAGGCTGGCGCAGGGTGGTTCCATCCCCCCTGCCAAAGGAGATCGTTGAACTCGAGTCGGTAAGAACCCTAATCGCCGCTGGCGCGACCGTCATCACTGTTGGCGGCGGAGGCATCCCAGTGGTGGATGATGGCAAAGGTGAATATCGCGGCACGGCCGCTGTGATCGACAAGGATTTCGCCTGCAGTTTACTAGCCCAGCAGATCAACGCCGACCTGTTCCTCATTGCCACGGCGGTTGAAAAGGTGGCCATCAATTTCGGCAAACCCGATCAAAAGTGGCTGGACCGGCTGACCCTGGCCGAGGCCAAGAAATACCTGGAAGAGGGTACTCATTTTGCCAAAGGCTCCATGGCCCCCAAAATTCAGGCCATCATCTGGTACCTGGAGGCCGGCGGAAAGAAGGCTCTCATCACCAGCCCGGAAAATATAGGGCGGGCCCTCAAAGGTGAAACAGGCACCTGGATAGAGCGGTAGATTTTAAGGTAAACGCTCGTACCCGAACCGCATAAATTAGTAACGCAAATCGAGCTTTGCAAGGGAAATTGGTTCCAGATCTAGCACAATTTGGTTCGGGCACTCGTGATAAAATCTACAATGTTTAGACATTAAATTGATACAATCTCACTCTAAAGGAGGTGGTGCCGGGAAGTTCGTCGTGATGCAAGACCGAATGTTTTTCCTGAATACCCTACCCACTTACTCTTGGAGGAGTAACCTATGCGTAAATATATGACGAAATTCGCCTTCCTGGCCATGGCACTGGTTTTGGTGCTGACGGCTTGTGGCGGCGCTGGGGGCAGCTCGAAGTTGCCCAAACTGGGCGATGATTTTACTTTTGGCATGCTGCTCGTCGGTCCGCACAATGACAATGGCTGGAGCCAGGCGACCTACGAAGGCGGCCAGTATGTGGAACAGAATGTCACCGGCGCGAAGATGGTCTACCTGGAAAACGTTTATTCCGGTTCTCCGTCCTACCCCGGACAGACCGCCTCCCAGTTGGCCGAATCGCTGGTTGACCAGGGCGCCAAGTTGATCTTCTTCAACTCGGACGACATGAAAGACGAAGCCTTGAAATTCGCCCAGGCGCACCCCGATATCTATGTCATCGGCGTTTCGGATGACTGGACCTGGCAAGACGGTCAGAACTACACCGAGTCACCCAACCAGGTCGACATCATGGGCCGCATGGAATATATGAAGATGATCGCCGGCTGCTCGGCTGCCTTGACCTCCCAGACCGGTCAGATCGGTTACCTTGGTCCATTAATCAACGCTGAGACCCGCCGTTTGGCCGCCTCCGCTTATTTGGGCGCCAAGTATTGCTGGTCTAACGTCCTCCAAAATGACCCGGCCGCTTTGACATTCAAAGTGACCTGGATCGGCTTCTGGTTCAACATCCCCGGCGTCACCGCCGATCCCACCCAGGTGGCAGATGACTTCTTCAATAGCGGTTTCGATGTCGTCATCTCGGGTATCGATACCACCGAAGCGTTGGTACAGGCCAAGAAGGCTGCCGATGCGGGCAAGAGCGTTTGGGCTGTTGCCTATGATGCAAAGGGTAACTGCTCCGTAGCCCCCGATGTATGCCTGGGCGTCCCCTATTTCAACTGGGGACCTGCCTTTGCCAAAACCGTCCAGACCGCCGCGGATGGCAAATGGAAATCCGGTTTCCAGTGGAACGGGCCGGATTGGAAGAATATCAACAATCTTGATACCAGTGCCGTCGGGTTTGCCAAGGGCGCTGCCCTCAGCGCCGATAATGCAGCCAAACTTGATGCGTTCATCGCCGAACTGGCTGGTGGCCTCAACCTGTGGAAAGGCCCGCTGAACCTGCAAGACGGAACAGCCTACCTGGCCGATGGCGTTGCCGCAACCGATGTACAGATCTGGTACCTGCCTCAGCTCCTCGAAGGTATGCAGGGCGATAGCATTCCCAAATAACCCATATCGGAATTCGGGGGGAAGGTTTTGCCTTCCCCCCATTTTTAATTACAGCCCCTGGAGTTTTTACAGGATTAATCGGGAAGAGACCATGAAAGTTGAACTGAGAGATATTCATAAAACATTTGGGGCGGTCCATGCCAATGTGGGGATCAACCTGACCATTCAAGCCGGGACCATCCAGGGCTTGCTGGGTGAAAATGGGGCGGGGAAAAGCACGCTGATGAAGGTATTATCCGGGTTCATTCGGGCTGACAGGGGTGAGATCCTGCTGGATGGAAAGCCCGTTGTCATTCATTCTCCTGCCAATGCGATCCAGCACGGCATCGGTATGCTGCACCAGGATCCGCTGGATTTTCCTCCCTTACAGGTTATCGATAACTTTATTCTCGGAAGCGGGGGCGGACTTGTCACCAATAAAGCCGGTGCGCTTATTGATTTTAAGCGGCTGGCGGAAGAATTCTCCTTTTCGATCGATCCGGATGCCTACGTGGATTCTCTTACGGTGGGCGAGCGACAGCAGTTGGAGATCCTGCGTCTCATCTGGCTGGGGGCGCGGGTCTTGATCTTCGACGAACCCACCACCGGCATCAGTGCCGCCCAAAAAATAAAACTTTTCGCCGCCCTGCGCTTATTGGCAGAACAGGGAAAGACGGTTCTGTTCGTTTCCCACAAATTGGAAGATGTGGAAGGCTTGTGCGACCGTGTCGCCGTCCTGCGGCAGGGACAACTGGTGGGGGAGGCGCAGCCTCCCTATGTGACCAGCAAGTTGGTGGGGATGATGTTCGGCAAGGAAATTTCAATCGGCGAACGCCAGCCCGGCACTGCCGGTGATGTGACCGTGACCCTGCGGAAACTTTCGGTGGAAGACTACCGTCTCAAGGTCCGCGGGGTGAACATGGATATCCAATCCGGCGAGGTCATCGGCCTGGCGGGCATGGAAGGCAGCGGTCAGGGGCTCTTCCTGCGGGCGGTAGGGGGGATGATGCGCACGGTGGGAGGCAAGATCAACATCCGCGGGCGCAATATGACTGGCAGGTCTTACCACGCCTTCAAGAACCGTGGCGTGGCATTCCTGCCGGCAGCAAGGCTGGAAGAGGGCCTCGTCCCCGGGCTCAACCTGACCGAGCATTTCATCATGGCAGAGAAAGCCGGGGGCTTCTTCATCGACTGGGAGAAGGGCCGCCGCCTGGCGGAAGAGCGCATCAAGGAGTTCAACGTGCGCGGCACGCCTGCCAACACGGTCGAGTCGCTTTCGGGGGGGAACCAACAGCGGGCGCTACTGGCCCTCCTGCGCAACGAGTTGACCCTCCTGCTCCTGGAACATCCCACCCGCGGGTTGGACATCGAGTCTACCATTTACATCTGGTCCAAACTCAAGGAACGCTGCGGCAGCGGGACTTCCATCCTGTTCATCTCTTCCGACCTGGAGGAGATATTGCAATACAGCGACCGGGTGCTGGTCTTTTTCAGCGGCAAGGTCTCGCCTCCGCTGGATGCCGCCAGCCTCACCACCGAGAAACTGGGTGAATTGATCGGCGGCAAGGGTTGGCCCGAATCTGCTGCGGCGGTGAGCGCATGAAGAAAAACAACTGGATCAACCTGGCCTTTCAGGTCGGCGCATTGCTGCTGGCCCTGCTCATCACCACCTTCATCCTGCTGGCTGCCGGCGCGCCTCCGCTGAAGGCCTTTGCCAGTGTCTTCCAGGGAGCGTTCGGGTCCACCCGCAATATTGTGGCGATCCTGATCACCTGGTCGCCGCTGCTGCTGACGACCGCGGGGGTTCTGATCACCTTTTCCGCCGGGCTGTGGAATATCGGCATGGAAGGGCAGATGACCCTGGGAGCCATTTTTGCCACCGGCATGCTGCGGGTGCTGCAGGATTCCAGCCTGCCGCCTGTCGCCATCATCATCCTGGGATTGCTGGCAGGGATCCTGGGGGGCGCACTGTGGGCCGGGCTGGCAGGTGTGCTGAAGGTCTTTGGCGGCGTGAATGAGATCTTCGGCGGCCTGGGCCTCAACTTCGTTGCCACGGCGTTGACCATCTACCTCGTCTTCGGCCCGTGGAAGCGGCCGGGGGTGGGATCCATGTCTGGCACGCAGCCGTTCGAAAGGGGCTTGTGGCTGCCAACCCTGCCCGGCACGGAATTGAGCCTGTGGTCATTAGGAATATCCATCGCCGTCATTGTGCTGGTCTACCTGCTCCTGCGGGGGACCCATTTCGGTCTTGCGACTCAAAGCTGTGGGCAGGAACCCCAAGGCGGCTTTCCTGATGGGTGTGCCCACCTGGCAGTACAGCATGTTCGCCTTCCTGCTGTGCGGAGCCTTCGCCGGTCTGGCTGGCGGCATCCAGGTGATGGGAATTTATCACCGCCTGCTGCCGAACATCTCCAACGGGTATGGGTTCCTGGGCTTGCTGGTGGCCATGCTGATCAATTACCAGGCCATCTGGGCGGCGCCGATCGCCTTCCTTTTTGCCGCCTTGAATATCGGCAGCGTCCAACTGCAGATCCAATATAAACTTGATTCGTCTTTTGCAGGCGTGCTACAGGACCTGCTGGTCTTGATGGTCTTGCTGGGCGAAGGCGCTCGTCAGCGTTTCATGAAGCGGAGATTGTGACCCGTATGGATACTCAAATCCTTTTGATCGGTTTGGCGGGAGTGCTGGCATCGGCCGCGCCGGTGATGTTTGCCGTCATCGGTGAGACCATCACCGAGCGGGCCGGCATCATCAACCTGTCCATGAACGGGACCATCCTCCTTTCCGCCATGGGCGGGTTCACGGTGGCGTACCGGACCGAGAGCGTGCTTCTCGGCTTCCTGGCCGGGATGGTCATCGGGGCGCTGATGGCTCTCATCATTGCGTTCAGCAGCATCACCCTGAAAGTGTCACAGGTGGCGGTGGGGTTCGTGCTGGCCCTGGTGGGCCGCGACCTGGCTTATTTCCTGGGCGTGCCGGTGTTGAATCAATCCGGTCCGCGCCTGCCGCCCTGGTCCATTCCCGTGCTGGAGGATATTCCCATCATCGGGACTTTGTTCTTCCGGCAGGAACTGATCACCTACCTGAGTTACTTCATCATCTTGCTGGCGTGGGTGTGGATCTACCATTCACGCTTCGGGTTGATGCTGCGGGGCATCGGCGAGCGACCGGCGGCGGCTTTTGTGCGGGGGGCCAACGTGAACCGGATGCGCTACGTCTACACCATCATCGGCGGGGCCATCGCCGGGCTGGCGGGACCGGCTTACTCGCTCAGCGTCAAGGCCGGGTGGATGGGCACCCAGAGTGGCCTGGACGGGATCGGCTGGATCGCCCTGTCCATCACCATCTTCGGGGGGTGGAATCCACTGCGGGCGGCCTTTGGGGCGTACCTGTTCTCGCTGCTGCAGTGGCTGGGACTGGTGCTGCAAAGCCGCATCCCGGGGGTGCCGACGCAGGTGCTGCAGGTGGCGCCCTTCCCGCTGATGATCCTGACGCTGCTGCTGGTCAACATCAGCGACGCGGAGTGGGTGGCGCGGGTGCTGGCGGCCATGCCGGAACGTACCCGCCGCTGGATGGTGAAATTGCTGCGGACGCTGCGGGCTTCGCCGCCGGCTTCGCTGGGGGTGCCGTTCGAGTCGGAGTAGGGGAAGGGATGTTGCACGTTGGCACGTTGGAACGTTTGAACGTCGAAGTACGTCAAAAGTCGAAAGTCGGTGTGAGGGGAATTTAGGTCACTTAATTGTGATGTTGCGAGGAACGAATGGTGCATTGCGGAATGGAAAATAGTGAATGGAGAATGGAGAATGGAAAGCAGAGGAATTGAATTGATCCTCAGTATCAATTCGAGGAACAATTCAATTGCGGGAGGAGGGGGAGGCGAGGCAGGGGCGAGGGCGGTGTTCTTCTTCATGCCAATATGATAGCACATGTGTTCTGAATTACAAGTCATCAAAAATAAAAATCGCGGAAAATGTACAGAACACCTTTTTCCTGCTTTACAAAGGTATACTCTTCTGCAATAATGGATTAAGGTCTTGCGAGGCGGGGAATATCCAGTTCACAGCCCCCTCCTGAATTTGAACTGAACCAACTATTAGAGAGATGGCAGTCATGATAACAAAACACCGATTATCCCTTATTACGGTAGGGCTGTTATTGCTCATAATGCCTTTGCTGGTTAGCGGCATCAGGGCAGCAAGTTTAACTCCCACAGCAATCACGCTCATTTCAGGGGATTACGGAGGTGAATGTTGCCCATCCATATCAGCGGATGGACGTTTTGTTGCATTCTTATCAGGTGGGTCTGACGTGTATGTGCACGATATGCAAAGCGGGATAAACACGCTCGTTTCGGTAAATACTTTGGGGGAACCGGGAAATGCTGCTTCCTGGTGGCCTTCCATTTCTGCCGATGGACGGTATGTGGCGTTCAATTCCGAGTTCAACGAACTTGGTTCCCAATGATACGAATGGCATGACGGATGTTTTCTTGCGTGATACAGTCTTGCATACAACCATACGTGTCTCGGTTGATTTCAACGGTACGCAGGCGGACGGTCGCTCAATGGCACCTTCCATTTCCGCGGATGGGAACCATATTGCATTCCTGAGCGAAGCATCGAATTTAGTCAGCGGTACGCAAAACCTCGACCCTAATTTAATTTATGTTCATCATGTTGAATCGGGAATTACTGAACTGGCCTCAGCAAATTCGCAGGGTGAACCAGCAGTCAGTGGATTGCATTTTACCCTATCTCTTAATGGTAACTATTTGACATTCGCAAGTGCTTACAGCAACGTTGTCGAGGGGGATACCAATAACAGCAATGATGTTTTCGTTCGTAATTTACAAACCGGCCAGACCGTTCGCATTTCGGTGGACTCTGCTGGATTGCAAGGTAATAGCAGTTCTGGTGCTCCCTATATAACCAACGATGGGCGTTATGTCATTTTCGCATCGAATGCAACGAATCTGGTAAACGGCGATACGAATAATTACACTGACCTCTTCGTGCACGATTTGCAGACAGGTCTCACCAGCCTTGTCTCCGTGAGTTCCAGCGGTGAGCAAGGGAATGACTATTCAGGCGAGTGGAGGCTAGGTCTATCCAACGATGGGCGTTATGCCATTTTCGACAGTGTTGCCAGCAATTTGGTGGAAGGCGACACCAATAATGCTTGCGATATTTTTCTGCATGATCTGGTCACCGGGGTTACGAGCCGCCTTTCAGTGGGATTGGACGGGGCGGAGGGGAATTACGATTTCATCGGGCCGTCTATTTCAGCGAATGGACAGTTTGTTGCCTTCGAATCTGGGGCGGATAACCTCGTCGAAAACGATACAAATGAATATCCAGATATATTTGTAGTCCGGTTAAGTGAAATTACAAAGATCTATCTGCCATTGATCATCCGTTGATCCGAAGAGTTGGAAAGCGGGTTTATGCACGGCTTAGGAAAACCTTTCCACTGAGAAAATAACTGCCCCAACGGTTACGATATAATGTAGCCATGACCAAATTTTCCGGCTACCGCTGTTCGCTGTGCAATGCAGAATATCTACCCGGACAGGTGACCTATACCTGCCCAAAAGAGGGGGGCAACCTGGAGGTGGTGCTGGATTACGAGGCCATCCGCCAGAAATTCCAACCCGAAGACCTGTCCTGCCGCAAGGAAGAGTCGCTGTGGCGCTACCTGCCGCTCCTGCCGGTGGCGGACCCGGGCGGCGAGAACACGCCCATCCATGCGGCCGGGTGGACGCCCGTCTACCGGCTGAACCGGCTGGCAAGCCAACTGGGATTGAAGAATCTATGGCTCAAAGACGAGAGCCGCAACCCGACCGCTTCCTTCAAGGACCGCGCCAGCGCGATCGTGGTGGCGAGGGCACGCGAGATCGAGGCCGAGATCGTGGTGACGGCCTCCACCGGCAACGCCGGGGCGGCCCTGGCGGGGATGTCGGCGGCCATCGGACAGAAAGCGATCATCTTTGCGCCCAAAACGGCTCCGCCGGCCAAGGTGGCGCAGTTGCTGGTCTTCGGCGCCAAGGTGATCCTGGTGGAGGGGACGTACGACGACGCCTTCGACCTGACGGTGAAGGCCGCCGAGGAATTCGGCTGGTACTGTCGCAATACCGGCTACAATCCCTTCACCGCGGAGGGCAAGAAGACGGCTGCGCTGGAGATCTGGGAGTGGTGGACCTCCGAGAAGAATGCCCCCATGAACCATTCGCGCCTGACCGTGTTCGTCTCGGTGGGCGATGGGAACATCATCTCCGGCATCCACAAGGGCTTCAAGGACTTGCAGCAACTGGGTTGGCTGGAGCAAATGCCGCGCATCATCGGCGTGCAGGCGGAGGGGTCGGCTGCCATCGCGACGGCTTTCCATGCCGGGACGGAGAAGATCATCCCGGTCTCGGCGAAGACCATTGCCGACAGCATCTCGGTGGACCTGCCGCGGGACGGCGTGCGGGCCGTGCGTGCATCCCGCGAGACGGGCGGCACGTATATCCTCGTGAGTGACGCCGAGATCCTGCAAGGCATCGCCGCGCTGGGTACGCAGGGCATCTTCAGCGAGCCGGCGGGTGCGACTGCCTATGCGGGGCTGGTCAAAGCATGCGCAGAGGGATTGGTCCAGAGTGACGAAGCCGTGCTGGTATTGAATACCGGTTCGGGATTGAAAGACGTGCGAGCCGCCATGCAGGCGGTCCAGGAAGCCCCGGTCATCGAACCGACAATAGGGGCGGTAAAGAAGGTTTTATGAAGACGACTGACGTGTGGAGCAGGCCATTAAGATTAGTCCTACTGACCCTGATGCTGGTCATCATGATCGTCGGATTGTGGTACATCCGCGGCATCCTGGAGCCATTGATCATCGCTGCTTTCGTTGCGTATTTGATCAACCCCATCATCAATTATTTTATTGCGCACACACGAATGTCGCGCAAAGTGATCGTCAACCTCACTTATTTCATTTCATTGGCGCTGCTGATCGGGGTCCCGGCGACGCTGTCACCACTGCTGTTCGATGAATCCAAGCAATTGGTTTCGGATATTCTCGACCTCTACGATCAATTAATCATTTTCCTGCAGCAGCCCTTCGCGATCCCCGGCATCCCCATTAATTTCGGCCTGATGGCCACCCGTCTGGCTGAGTTCCGGGCGGGGTTCCTGGCGTCCCTGCCCGACCAGGTCCTTAAGATGGTGGAAGTGACCTCCCTGGGGGCCCTGTGGCTGCTGGTGATTTTGGTAACGGTCTATTATTTCCTGGCAGAATGGCCGCGCATGCGGGAAGGTTTCATCAATTCATTCCCTGAAAGATACCAACCCGACCTGCAAGAGTTATACAAACGCCTGCGCAGTATTTGGATGAACTACCTGCGCGGCCAACTCCTGTTGATGCTGATCGTGGGGGTGACATTCACCATCGCCTGGACCGTGATCGGCATACCCGGGGCGCTGGTGCTGGGCATCATTGCGGGTTTCCTGACCCTCATCCCCGACGTGGGTCCCTTCGTGGCGGCAGTTCTGGCAGTGGGTGTGGCCTGGCTGGAAGGGTCGAACTGGGCCTGGATGCCCGCCTCCAGTTTTGCAGTGGCGATGATCGCCCTGGCGGTCTACCTTGTCCTGATCTCCGTCAAGAACTTCCTGGTGCGCCCCCTGGTAATGGGCCGCAGTGTCCATATGCATGAGGCCCTGGTGCTTGTCTCCATCCTGTTGGCGACGGTCTTATGGGGCATTCTGGGCGCGCTGCTGGTCGTGCCGGTGCTTGCCACCGCGGGAATTGTCTTCGATTACCTGCGGCGGCGCATCCTGGGGATGCAGCCATTCCCGGAGAAGGAACCATTTACGCAGCCTGAGTCTCAAACCGAAGGCGCTGAAAAGATCGCCGAGTTTAGAAAAAAGATCATGCGGAAGAGGAAGGCCTAACATGGGTGTGGAGATCTCGATCGTTGCGCCGATATTCAACGAAATCGAAAATATCCCCGAACTGTATCGCCGGGTAAGCGAGGTGATGTCGGCTGCCTCGAAGAGTTGGGAACTGGTGCTGGTGGATGACGGCTCCACCGACGGGTCGACGGAACGCATCCTTCAACTGGCGAAGGAAGACAAGCATGTCCGCCCGGTCATCTTCGCCCGCAATTTCGGTCACCAGGTGGCCATCACCGCCGGCTGGGACTACGCCCGCGGCGAGGCGGTCATCATCATCGACGCCGACCTGCAGGACCCTCCCGAGGTCATCCCCGAGTTGATCGCCAAGTGGCGGGAGGGGTTTGAGGTGGTGTACGCCGTGCGGGCCGAGCGGGAAGGCGAGAGCTGGTTCAAAAAGATGTCGGCCAGCCTGTTCTACCGCATCGTCTTCCGCATCACCGACGTGAAGATCCCAGTGGATACGGGCGACTTCCGTTTGATGGATCGCAAGGTGGTGGATGTGCTAAAAACGATGCGGGAAAAATACCGCTTCCCGCGCGGCATGTCGGCCTGGGTGGGTTTCCGGCAGGTGGGCGTGCCTTATAAACGGGCCATGCGTTTTGCGGGTGTGACCAAGTATCCCTTCAAGAAAATGTTGAAACTGGCGCTCAATGCCATCACGGGCTTTTCCTATTTCCCGCTGCAGTTGGCGACCTACTTCGGCTTCGCCTCTGCCGGGTTTGCCATCATTGCCATCCCGGTGGTGGCGATCATGCGTATGACCGGGTCGCAGTTCTTCGCCGGGCAGGCGACCACGTTGATCTCGGTACTCTTCCTGGGCGGGGTGCAGTTGATCTCCCTGGGCGTTCTGGGCGAATACCTGGGGCGCATCTATGACGAGGTGAAGGGCCGGCCTTTGTACATCGTCCGCCAGGGGCCGGAGTAAGAGTGTTACCAACGTATTAGCGTGTAATCGTTGGAGGAGAACCTCCTTGGTATTCGATTTTGACCGCCTGATCGACAGGCGCAACACCAATTCCATCAAGTGGAAGCGCTATCCTGCGGATGTGCTGCCGTTGTGGGTGGCAGACATGGATTTTGCCGCGCCCGAGCCGATCCTTTCTGCGCTACGGGAGAAGGTGGAGCACGGCGTCCACGGGTATGAAATGCCCACCCGTGAACTGCGGGAGGTTGTCGCAGAACGGATGCGGCGGCTTTACAACTGGCAGGTGACGGCGGACATGGTGGTTGCCACCCCCGGCGTGGTGGCGGGATTCAATGTCGCCGCCCGCATGCTGTGCGAAGAGCGCAAGGGCGTGGTGGTGCAGCCGCCGGTCTATCCGCCTTTCCTGAAGGTCCACGAGAACTGGGGCTTGCTCCGCCAGGAGGCGCCTTTGACCGCCGTGATGGAAGGTTCCACCTTACGGTATCAGGTGGATTTCGATGGTTTCGAAAGCGCCATGAATTCCGCCGGAGCCGAGACCGGCATGTTCCTGCTGTGCAATCCGCACAATCCCACCGGGCAGGTCTACCGCCGGGAGGAATTGACGCGCATGGCGGAGATCTGCCTGAAGAGCAAGGCTGTCATTTGCTCGGATGAGATCCATTCCGAATTATTGCTGGGAGGCTCCACCCATGTGCCGATCGGCTCGCTGTCTCCCGAGGTGGCCGAGCAGACCATCACCCTGATCGCGCCCAGCAAGACCTTCAATATCCCCGGTTTATTTTGCGGATTCGCCATCATCCCCAATAAATCCCTGCGCGAGCGGTACAAGCGCACGCTGGAGCATCTCACCATGCACGTGAACAGTTTCGGCCTGGCCGGCGCGCAGGTGGCCTATTCCGGAGCCTGCGATGACTGGCTGGCGGCGCTGCAGGAATATTTGACCGCCAACCGGGAGACCCTGCTGGAATTTATCCGCCAAAATTTGGGCCAAATCCGCGCCACGGTCCCGGATGCGACCTTCCTGGCCTGGCTGGATTGTAATGAACTGGTCCAATCGGGCAGCATCAGCGGGACTCCGGCTGAATTCTTCCTGCAAAAAGCCCGGGTGGGCCTGAACGAAGGCGCAGACTTTGGCAGCCAGGGCAAAGGTTTTGTCCGCTTGAATTTTGGTTGTCCCCGCTCCACCCTTATGCAGGCGCTGGAAAAAATTAAGACTTCTCTTAGCGTATAATCGGCATCATTCAAGTTCGCCATTCATGGAGGCAGCATGTACACACTTGGTGCGGGAGAGAAATCATCCCTGGTGATGGCTTATACTCAAAACCTGCTCGTACGCGGGGAGGTGGTGTCGACCGACAATGTGCGCGTCAACACCTGGCTGCGCACAGTGGGGGTGCCGGAGTACATGCATATCATCAAATCGCAGGTGCTCATGTTCGGCAGCGGCTCCGTCAAGAACCTGACCTATAGCGAATTCTACCTGCCGGTTGCCACCGTGCTCGGCTTTCATCCACTGCCTCCCGTCCCCAACGAGCCCGACTATGCCGTCGACGAAAAAAACCGCGTGATGGTGCCCATCACTGCCATTGTAGGAACGTTCCTGTTCAAGGGGAAACTGCGCATCTCTTCGCTTTCCGGCTTCTCCTCCAGCATCGAACTGGCTCATTCCACCTGGACCTCCCTCTATGAAGTGGAAATTTCCAATCCTTACCTGCCGCAAATGCAGCCGGTGCACGTTCCCATGGCCCTGCTGAGTTCCAAAGTGACCAGCCTGGCGATGGAAGAAGTCTAATTCTCGTTCTGCGCTGATATTTCCCGGAGGAAATGCATGAAAGTATTATTTATCGGTGGCACCGGCCTGATCAGTTCCGCCTGCGCCGATCTGGCTGTGCGGCAGGGCGCGGACCTGTATATCCTCAACCGCAATGCCTCCAAAAAACTTCCCCTGCCCGAGGGAGCGAACCTGCTCATCGGCGACGTCCACGGGGATGAACTGCAACTGGCCCGGTTGCTGGCAGGCCGCCAATTCGACGTGGTGGTGGACTGGATCGCCTACACGCCGCAGGATATCGAACGGGATATCCGCCTGTTCCGGCATAATGCTCATAATCCCGGTTCGGAAGCGGGGCAGTTCATTTTCATCAGTTCGGCCTCGGCCTACCAGAAACCCCCGCAGCATTACATCATCACCGAAGAGACGCCTCTCGAAAACCCCTTCTGGGATTATTCGCGCAACAAGATCGCCTGCGAGGCACGCCTGATGCAAGCCTACCGGGATGAAGGGTTCCCGGTCACCATTGTGCGCCCGTCGCTGACTTACGGACCCTCCCAGATCCCACTGTGCGGGGCAAGTTGGCTGCATCCGTATACCGTCATCGAGCGGATGAAAAAAGGCCAAAAGATCATCGTACCGGGTGACGGCACCTCGCTGTGGGTGCTGACGTGGAACGGGGATTTTGCCAAAGGTTTCCAGGGGCTGCTGGGCAATCCCAAAGCGATCGGGCAGGCCTACCACATCACCTCCGACGAAGTGCTTACCTGGAACCAGATCTACCAGGAAGTCGGGCGGGCGCTGGGGGTGGACTTGCACATCGTCCACGTCCCGGCGGACCTGATCGCCGCCTATGACCCGCACGCGCTTGGCAGTCTCATCGGCGACAAGATCAACAGCGCCGTCTTCGACAACAGCAAGATCAAGGAACTGGCGCCGGACTTCACCTGCACGGTCCCGTGGGCTGAGGGGGTGCGCCGGGCCATCGCCTGGTTTGAAGCCGACCCGGCCCGCCAGACCATCGACCACGAGTTGAATGCCACCTGGGACAAGATCCTGGCGGCGTATGAGCCGGCTTTCCCGAAAAACTAAGATTTCAAACACTAAGGACACAAAGTACACAACCCTATGAAATACCCATAGGGCGAGCGAAAAAGGTAGGGGCAGAAAATTTGGAGAAAAGATAGATTGATATGAAGCAATTCTTACCACCATCGAGATTGCTGGTTTCAAAACGAAGTAATCTGAAAACATCATTGAAAAGGGATCTTCCATGAAATACGGACATTTCGACGACAATGCCAAAGAATATGTCATTACCCGCCCGGATACGCCACAGTCCTGGAGCAATTACCTGGGTTCCACCGAATACGGGGCCATCATCACCAACAATGCCGGCGGATATGGTTTCTACCAATCAGGTGCGAGAGGGCGTTTCATGCGCCTGCTCTTCAACAGTGTGCCGATGGACCAGCCCGGGCGTTATTTTTACCTGCGTGACCGCCAGAACGGGGATTATTGGTCGGCCTCCTGGCAGCCGGTGGGAAAACCGCTCGATAAATACAAGTCCACCTGCCGCCACGGGACTGCTTACACGGTCATCGAATCGGAATACGAGGGCATCGCCAGCGAAGCCACTTACTTCGTCCCGCTGGGGCAGAAGTTCGAATATTGGCGGCTGAAGGTATCCAATAATTCCGAGCAGGGCGCGTGAAATCTCGGTCTTCACCTACTGTGAATTCACCAATCAATGGATGACGTTCCAGGACCAGGTCAATTTGCAGTATTCGCTCTTTATCGTCAAAGGGGAAATGACCGACGGCCTGCTGCGCTACGCCATCCACGATAACCTGCCTTCCGATGATAAAGCGGTGCTGCTTTCAGACATGCCTTTCAAATGCTGGATGGGTCTTACCGGCGCGCCCATCTCGGCCTACGACACCAGCCGTGAAGCCTTCCTGGGGACTTACGGTGCCTATCACAACCCTCAGGCGGTTGAGCAGGGAAAGTGTTCCAACAGCCATGCCTACGGTGACAATGCCTGCGGCAGCATGCAAAGCGACCTGACCCTGCAGCCGGGCGAAACCGTGGAAATGTTGGTGCTGCTGGGGATCGGCGAGGCGCGTACCATCGGCAAAGAGACGCTGAAGGAATTTGGCAGCCTGGAACGGGCCGAGGCCGAACTGCAAAAATTGAAGGACAACTGGCATGCCAAACTCGGCAGCCTGATCGTGGAAACGCCCGATGAAGAACTGAACCACACCGTCAACGTGTGGGGGCTGTATAACTGCCTGATCACCTTCGCCTGGTCACGCGCCGCCAGCCTGGTCTATAACGGCGAGCGGGACGGGCTGGGCTTCCGTGATTCGGTGCAGGACCTGCTGGGCGTAGTCGCGGCCATCCCGGAGGAATCCCGCCAACGGCTGGAGTTGATGCTGACTGGCCAGGTTGCCACCGGTGGAGCCATCCCAGTGATCAAGCCGTTCAACCATCACCCCGGTCACGAGCCCGCTCCTGACCCGGCTGAATATCGCTCGGATGACTGCCTGTGGTTCTTCAATGCCGTGCCCGCCTACGTCAACGAGACCGGCGATCTGGATTTCTACAACAAGATCCTGCCCTATGCAGACAAGGGCGAGGCGACCGTGATGGGTCACCTGCGGCGGGCGCTGGAATTCAACCTGGAGCGCACTGGCAAGCACGGCCTGCCGTGCGGCCTGAAGGCCGACTGGAATGACTGCCTGGTACTTGGCTACCATGGCGAAAGTCCGTTCGTGGCCTTCCAACTGCGCCTGGGCTTGAGCACCTATGCCGACATTGCGGAGAGGCTGAGTAAACCCGCCGAGGCTGAGTGGGCGCTGGCTCAGCGGGACACGCTCGACAAGGCCATCCAGGCCAGTACCTATTCGCACGACCGTTTCATCTGGGCTATCGGCGAGGATGGGACGGTTTACGGGACGGACTCGCAGCCAGAGGGGAAGATCTACCTGAACACCCAACTTTGGGCGGTCATCAGCGGCGCAGCCACCAGCGAGCAGTCGGCCCGCTGCCTGCAGACCGTCAAGGAATTGCTGGCGACCCCTTACGGCCTGATGCTCTCCGCGCCGGCTTTCGCCAAGATGCCTATCGATGTGATGAGGGCGGTGGTTTTCAACGCCGGCATCAAGGAGAACGCCGGCATTTTCAACCATACCCAGGGATGGGGGGTGATGGCCGAATGTATCGTCGGGAACGGCGACCGGGCGTATGAATATTACCGGGCAGCCATGCCGGCGGCTTACAACGAGTGCGCCGAGATCCGCCAGAGCGAGCCGTACGTGCAGGGGCAGACGACCTATTCGACCTTCTCGCCGCGGGCGGGCAATACCCGCACCTCCTGGCTGACGGGCGCGGCGGCGTGGGCGTATTTCAGCGCCACACAGTACGTGCTGGGCCTGCGACCGGAGCCGGAAGGCCTGCGGATCGACCCGTGCATCCCGCGTGCCTGGAAGGGCTTCAAGGCCGTCCGGCGGTTCCGCGGTCACACGGTGGAGATCGAGGTGAACAATCCGGCGGGAGTGTGCCAGGGAGTCCGCAGCGTGACGTTGAATGGGAAGACCGTGGAAGGCAATGTCATCCCGGCGGAGCAGCTGGGTGAGAAGAATATCGTGGTGGTGGAAATGGGGTAGTTTCACACCATCAAACAAAACGTCCCGCAGGTTCTTTGAGATCGACTTGACCTCAAGATCAACTTGCGGGATGTTTGTCAGATGGAGTAATGATATATAATGAAAGAGTATCCTATGCACTTTTCCAATTTGGCGTAGAGGCTATCCAAGGTTTTTTGGACTGTTCTCTTTCGAACCCAGGATAATGGAGGGAATATGAATATAAAACCAGTTCCAAGGTCAGATAAGTCAAAACCGCAGACAGACCCCCCTCATAGGAGAAGGGAAATTCGTCAACCCAATGGCCTGGGCTGCGGGTTAACCGTGCTATTGACCGTGGCGGCAGCCATCTTTGTCGGTTCAAAAATTATGGAACAGTTCCCTCCCGGCATCTATGGAAATAACCAATTTCTTCTTGTGGGAGCCATTGTAGCCAGGCTGGCCATTGCATTTATAGTTGTGTTTGTCGTGGTCGGAGGTCTGTTATTCTTCTTTTTTGCGAAGGTACTGCCTCGAAAAGATGAATAAGAAGGGAAGGAAAGATAGCCGAGCCAAACACAACGTCCCGCAGGTTCTTTGAGATCGATTTGACCTCAAGATCAACCTGCGGGACGTTTATTAGGAAAGATGCTTATTCGTCCGTCTCCACCCGCTGCATGCGGGTGCCAACGATCTCCCAGTCATACGTTCCGGTCGCATCCAGCGAGCACACCCTCCCGGCGGCATCCTTGTGGAAGGTCAGCCGGATGGGGAAGGAGATGAACTCAAAGCGGTCCCGGCCCAGCGTCTCCAGCGGCATGAGAGGCCACCAACTTTTCACGAAGAGGCGGGAGCCATCGTGGCAGACTTCGATCGTGTTAGTTTCGCCATCCACTACCACAGAGTACTTCCCACAATATTGCTCCGGGCGGACGACAGGCAGCACAACAGGCGGGAAGTATTTCAATCCGAGGTAGGTGGTGATCTTCATGGTGTATTGTTCCCACTTGCCTTCGGTCGTATCCACGGTGATATTCGGCCCGTTGTAGCGCCGGATGCACACGTCACTTAATGCCTGGTAATCCTCCCACATGGAGTAGACACCGGCATCCCCCGAAAGACCCCGGTTACTCATATAGCGCTTGTTGTTGATACCGCTCAGGATCAATTTCTTCCACCAATCCCCGCGAATGGGGTAGATGGACTCGAGGGCGGCGCGTATATCCGGGCGGTGGAGTTGTACCAAGACGGGGTTGGCAGGGGCGAGAAGACTGAACAACCCGTCATAGTATTCCATGATCTTTTCCGGGGGGTAATCGCCCTCATAGAAATAGCGGATGATGTTATCGGTCAGCACACCTTCCATGATATAGACGCTTTTCGAGCGGAGGATGCGCCCGAGCATGACCTTCCAGCGGCGATACATTTCCTGGATGTTGCGCTGGTAATCCGCTTCGGTCTCGAGGGGTCCCAGCGTGAATTCTCCATCGCGGATGGGGTGGCGGCGGATCTCTTCGTGGAGCCAACGGCAGCGGACCCCGTTCAGACGTAACTGGTGGGCCAGGCTGCGGGTGGTGGTGGATTTCCCCGACCCGCTGATCCCGGTGACTAGAATTAGACGTGTGTCGAGCATGAACCCGGTTTCCTTTTCTTCTTGCGGTCTAAAATTTAGCTACCTGACACTTTAATATTGTTGTCACTGCCCGCGCCAGTACCGCAGGTAATGGTGCGAGGGGCGTTTTTGCCCCGAAGTAGTCTCGCAAAACGAATTTTGAAGAATTTTATTGAGATTGCTTCAGTCGCTTCGCTCCTTCGCAATGACAAGTAGTATTGTTGAGCAAATTGACCGGTGACTAGCTTGAAATTCCTTCATTATTTTCGCGTATCCCGCTCTGCCACACAACGTC
Organism: uncultured Chloroflexia bacterium; assembly: GCA_963847105.1. Taxonomy (GTDB): domain Bacteria; phylum Chloroflexota; class Anaerolineae; order Anaerolineales; family Villigracilaceae; genus UBA877. The sequence goes on from CAWJYP010000004.1 coordinate 1,029,598, forward strand.
CCGCAGATTCCTTGAGCAACGTCTTGACCTCGAGACCAACCTGCGAGACGTTTTATTGATGCTACGGCGTGACGATGCGGAAGCCGATGTGGAAATCGGCATAATCGGGCGGGTCTTCGAAATGGCGGTAGGCCGGACCTCGCCACGAAGTAGGTGGCTCCCCACCAGCCGCCTTTCTCAACTTTGACTGTCCCTTGAATGGGGCCGGTTGGGTCAACTACCTTATCGGGCGAGTAATGCGCCCAGCCAGTCGTAGCACCCATTCCATCACATTGCCGGCCATGTCCTGCGCGCCGACCCAACTGGCTCCGGAGGGATAGGTCCCCACGGCGGCGAGGTTGGTGGCATCCACCAGGTTGCAACGTTTGGCGTCGAACTCATTGCCCCACGGGTAGGTGCGGGAGTCGGGTCCGCGGGCGGCATATTCCCATTCCGCCTCGGTGGGCAGGCGGCCGCCGCGCCAGCGGGCGTAGGCCTCCGCCTCATACCAGGTCACGCATGCCAGCGGGTTGTCCGGCAGGTTGCCCAGACAATATTTGGGGAATTGCCCGGCAGACTGGCCGCTTAACCATTCCCAGCCGGCCTCCGACCACAAGGCTTGATTGGTGTACCCGCCGTCATCGATGAAGGCCTGGAAGGCTTTGTTGGTGACTTCAAATTTGTCGATCCAATACCCCTGCGTCAATTCGACCTCGTGGGCGGGCTGTTCGCTGGCGAATTCGCCCGCCACAAACCCCGGCGGAGGCGGCTGGCTGGCCTGCAGCGCCTGGATGGCGGCGGCCTCCGAGCCCATCAGGAAGGTCCCGGCGGGGACCCACACCTGCTCGATGCCCTTCTCGTCAAAGCGGACCTGCCCGGCGGGTGTTGGCTCGGGGGTGGAGGTGGGTTGTGCGGTTGGTTCGGTCATAGGAGTCACCTTAGGTGTGCAGGCAGAGCAAGCCAAAAGAATGAAGATAAAAATATTCTTTATCATCTTTTTCTCCAACTTTAAGCCAATATGGACATGGCGGATACTTATATTATAAATCGGACCATGTTGCCGTTATGCAATACGAGCCTTTCCTTTGGCGGTACAATCAGGGATACACAAGGGTAGCACTACGTGGCATAGGTACGATCATGGATTTTCCCAGATACGTTCGGACTATGGGTGAAGCGGAAGGGGATTTTTTTCGACGGATGTCAAAAATCGATCTTTATCGTGAGACACTTAAGACACTCACTGAGTGGGAACCGTACCTTTTGCAGGAGTCCGGCCTGCCGGGGCCGCGCGGGAACATCGAGCTGGCTCAGGCAGTGGCGGACGAAGGCAGCCTAACCCTCTTTGAACACTTCCTGACAAATACGGCGGAGGCGGCTCCCGTCAACGATCCACGCGAGTTCCTCGCTTTCTGTGGGGCCGTGGGGATGGGCCGCTGCCTGGCAGAGGGCAACCGGCAACTCTTGCCAGTCCTGCGGATGTGCGCCTCCGACCCGCGCTGGCGTATGCGGGAAGGCGTAGCCATGGCCCTGCAACGGTGGGGTAAGGTGGAAATGGAGGCTCTCCTGGCGGCAATGGCGACGTGGGCCGAAGGCACCTGGCTGGAAAAAAGGGCTGCGGCGGCGGCCCTGGCTGAACCGGCTTTGCTAAAGCGGTCGGACAATGCCGCCCAGGCCCTGCAGATTCTGGACCGTATTACCGCCTCGATGGAAAACTCGCCCGAGTTCCGCAGCGCCGATTTCAAGGTGCTGCAGCAGGGGATGGGTTACTGCTGGAGCGTGGTGACCATTGCAGCCCCGACGCCCGGCAAGGCCCTGATGGAAAAATGGCTGGCGAGTCCCGACCCGGTCATCCGCCGGGTGATGCGGGAAAATTTGAAAAAGAATCGCCTTATCCGCATGGATGCGGCCTGGGTGGAAAGGGTATCCAAAAATCCATGAAACTTGACCTGATCGCCTTTGATGCGGACGATACGCTCTGGCACAACGAACGCCTGTACGAGCATTCGGAGGCTGCCCTGGCGGCGCTGCTGCTCCCTTATGGAATTGAGCCTCAAACCCTGGAAGAAAGCCTGCTCCAGACGGAAAGCCGCAACATCCCTTATTTTGGATATGGGATCAAATCTTTCACATTGTCGATGATCGAGACAGCGGTGGATCTGACCGGAGGAGGCGTTTCTGCGAGGGATATTGCCGCCATCATTGACCTGGCGCGGACGCAGTTACGCGCGCCGGTGGAACTGCTCGAACATGTACGTGAGACGGTTTCCCGGCTGGCGAAGGATCACCGCCTGATGGTCATCACGAAGGGCGACCTGCAGGATCAGGAAGACAAGATGGCCCGTTCAGGCTTGAGCGAATTTTTCCATGATATTGAGGTGGTCAGCGACAAGACTTCCGAGAAATATGCCCGTCTGTTCAAAAACCACGGGCTCGACCCGGTCCACGTGCTGATGGTGGGGAATTCGTATCGCTCGGATATTTTGCCGGTCTTGCAAGTGGGTGGGCACGCCGCCTATGTGCCCTATGCCACCACCTGGCTGCATGAGGCTGCCGAAGCGCCCGCTGCGGGTACGGCCCGTTTTTACCCATTGGAGCACCTGGGCCAATTGCCGGCCTTGTTGAATCGGCTTGAAACGGCTCCCTGAGATTCCCCGCTATTCACGATTAAAAAGAAGCGGATGGGGGTTACCCATCCGCTGAATACATATACCGTTATGGCGGAGGAAAGAAAGCCGGGGAAAGCCCACGCTTCGTTGTGGGGGACGCCTGTCGAGGGGAAAACTTACACCTCCTGCGACAAAACCGCTAGCCGGTCCTTCCTCCTGGAGCAAGAGCTACCAAATCGTCGATATTCTCCTCCTTTCCAGACCGCTGTGGGTCTCTGAATCCATCATACATCTAATTTCATAAAAATTTCATGAGAATTCTCCATCAATCCTGTAAAGGCTTGTAGAGACAAGGGCAGAGTTGCTCTTGTAAGGATGACCTTTAAGTCCGGTTGATTGTCGCCAAGAGAGACCATATAATTTGCCCATTGCGCGTTTATTGGTTATCAGAAAAGGATGGCTGAAATGTCAACATTAACCGTTTTCAATCATATATCGATCGATGGCTATTTTGTCGATGCGAATAACGACATGAGTTTTGCCAACAACGCCAGGAAAGATCCCGAATGGGACGACTTTGTGAAAGGGAATGTGAGCAGCGGCGGCGGGATGATGGTTTTCGGGCGGGTCACCTACGACTTGATGGCCGGTTACTGGCCCACGCCCGCGGCGGCAGCCTCCATGCCAGAAGTGGCCGCGACGATGAACAATGCCACCAAGGTCGTATTTTCGCGGACGATGGACAAGGCCGCCTGGAAAAACACCAGCCTCTTCAAAGGTAATTTAGTTGGGGAGATACAAGAGCTGAAAAAGGGGAAGGGAAGCGATATGATCATTTTTGGCAGCGGCAGCATCGTCTCCCAACTGACGGAGGCGGGGTTGATCGATGAGTATCATTTCATCATCGATCCGGTTGTCCTGGGCAAGGGCCGGACGATGTTTGCTGGAGTTAATAATCGATTTTCCCTGGTATTGACTAGTTCGCGCTCGTTCGGGAACGGCAATGTCTTGATGAAGTATCATCGGAGGGATTGAAAAACCCTCCCGTGCCAGGTGGGGAGGGTTTTTTACGATACCTTCATTGAAAAGAATTAAGGTTGTTTCACCGTCAGGGGCAAGGCAGCCCCAAAGAAGGGAGGGGGTGTGTAATTTACCTGCATATAACACAATTGTTGGTTGGTCGAACCGCTCCACGCGAAGGCGTAGGAGTTATTAAAGTTGTCCACTATCACATCCGGAAAATAAAATGTGTCCCATTGGTAGCCGGTGATTACGGCTCCACTCCGAGTAGGCATATCGACAATCTGTATTAAGGTGCCATCATACCCGTAACTGTACAGATAGCCGCGAGAGGCTAATGATAGAGCACTGTTGTAATATCCAATCCATAGGCTCTTTAATACCGCGCCATCCGGGAGGTGGATGCTTGCCCGCCAGGTCCCTTCAAATGTGGGGTAAAGGCAGCCCGAACCGCCGTAACCCCAGGTCATGAAGCTACTGGAAGGCAGAAAAAGCGCTCCTGCCGTGATATACCATTTCCCGGATCCGCCTGGTATTATTATGGCCGGATTGACCAATCCCATCGGGTCGTGTGGTGGTGCGACCACGCCGGTGGGCTTGACGGGTTCATCAACTGGCCCGACCTCATCCTGCGCCCGCACAAAAAAACTGCCGGATATGCCGACGAGGGCGATTAGAATTATTACCAGTAAGGTGGTTTTGTAGAAAGATCGTTTCATAGTTGCTCCTATTAGTAAAAACATTAAATGGAAGATGGATAATCTTTTGGCGCCTGGCTGAATTCATTGTATCTCAATGCAGGTCCCGAGACGACCGGGTATTAAAGAGCCGACTTAAGTCGGCGCGAGTGGCGGGCGGGTGTTTTGTTAGCTGAAATGAGATGTATTGGAATCAAAAAACTCCACTAAAAAGTGGAGTCTTTCGTGTCGGGGCGCCGGGAATTGAACCCGGGACCTCTTGCACCCCATGCAAGCGCGCTAGCCGGACTGCGCCACGCCCCGTCAATTTGTCCCTGCATCGTCTTTCCTGCAGGGAGCAAGGCGGTATTATAGCCGCAATCACCAATTCTGACAATGAACTACGGGGAAACTCCCGTGCTGATCGTCCCGTTTTGCAATCCGTCCAACACCTGCTGAACGAGCCGCACTTTCCCCTCGCTGAGCAGGTCGGGGTTGATATCGTTAAGGAAGAGCGGAGTCGGCACGCTTTGTCCGCCGTTGCCCGCCACCAGTTCGGGGAAGATGGTCTGGATGGCCGCGATGATGTCCGGCTGGATGCTCGCCACCCAGTTGGGCCGGACGGACTCGCCCGGCATGGTTTCTCCGACCAGGAGCATTCCGCGCTGAGCCATGTCATTAAGTACTTCGGATGTTGCCACCGCTGGAAAAACGTAAGCTGCCTTCACGACATTACGCGAAAGCAATTCAGCATAAGCAGGGTATGCTGCGGGTTTTTCAGTTGTGGGGATGCCGACAAAGACAGGGTAGATGCCGGCCGGCTGCGGGAAAAGGGGGTTGCGGCAGGTGCCGCAGTAAAAGGTGAATCCGTTGGCAAAGGCATTGCGGGCAGCCTCACCCTCGGGGGTGTCCTTTTGGTAGAGTACGCCCACTTTCCACTCCGGAGCGACCAGCCCGGTAATGTAGCCAGCCAGGAAGGCTTGCTGGTCCACCGGTACGCCGGTCGCGCCGATGGTGGAAAGATTGCCTCCTGCCGTCAGGCCGGGGATGTTGATGGCCAAAAATTGCACCGATGGAGCCGCCGCTGCCAGGTCTGCCAGGCCCGGGTCAGGCGGGAAGGCTACGACCACCTTCAAGGCCGGACCTTCGAACTGCATATCTGCCGCCGTGAGCGTATTGCGGACCTGGAAACGCATCCCTTCTGCCTGGGCCAGGTCGTAGATCAGTTTTTGATTGTAGTCATATTCGGCGCGGGGCATGTCTGCCGGCAGGATCAGAATGACCAGCGGCTCAGCAGGCAGCGTGGCTGTAAATGTAGGCGCGCTGGTGGGGGCTGGAACTGTCGCGGTGGGGGTTGCCTTACCCGGCAGGCCGCAGGAGGCGAGCAAGGCCAGGGTCAGGATCAGAACGGGTATTTTGAGACGCACGCTGGTTCTCCGGTGGATGATATACGCCTGGACGTGGTTTTGGGACGCGCCGGCGCAAGGTACGTTAAGTATTTTACCTGATAATAAACAAAAGGGACGGCCGATACGGTCGTCCCTCTCGAGAAGAGAAATTCTGGTTCTTCGGATTTACTTGACCGCCACCTTGATGGTCTTGGGGCGGGCCGATTCGGCCTTGGGCAGGCGCAGGGTCAACACGCCGTCTTCAATATTGGCAGCGACTTTGTCAGCCTGCAGGCTGACCGGCATGCGCAGGGTGCGGCTGAAAGAGCCGTGAGGTAATTCACGCATGAGGAACTCGGATTCGATATCTTTGAATTCGCCTTCGATCGTAACCACGCCATCCAGCACCTGAATATTCAGGTCATCGGCTTTCAGGCCGGGCACCAGGGCGCTGACGACATATTCGTCGGCCTCTTCGCGCACGTCCACCGCCAGGGTGAAATCGCGGCTCGTTTCATATTCCGGCATCTGAGCCCAGCGGCGGGCGAGACGGTAAGGGCGGGTAGTTAGGTAGTAAGTCATGGCAGAACTCCTTTCGATGGATACCAATTGAATTTCCCTTATGATATTCAACTTGTGTTAGAAAAATAAATAAGGAAGATAGATTTTCTATAAGAAATAAGGGTATAGGGAATAAAAAACTGCCGCAGGAATATTCCTGCGGCAGAAGGCATTACAGAAAAGAATATTTACGGGAGTGCATTCAGGGCAGCATCGGCGGTGATGAGACCCGCACCGGTGGCATCTGCGCCCCAGCAATATTGAACCACGGCGCCCGAGCCATTGTTCACATTACGGCAGCCGGCCGGCAGAGCGATGGCAGCGCCCTCCAGAACGGCCTCGGCATTAGCAGCAGTCAGGCTGGGGTCTTTCTGGACCATCAGGGCCACAATGCCGGCAACATGAGGAGTAGCCATGGAGGTCCCGCCCAGGAAGTAGTAGGAAGTTTGCCCACTGTTTACCTGGTACGGGCCGACGACCCACGAACCGGGGGCGGCTACATCCAGGTCCTGGCCCGTAAGGGCGCGGCTGGAGAAATCGGTGATGTAAAAATCAGCCGGGTTGGTCGGGTCGGGCACGTTGGAGGCATACCACCAGGTAGACCCGGTGGCCCATTCACCCACCCAACCGGAGGCGGCCACGGAGATGACCGGGGCATAGGCTCCCGGGAATCCCATCCCGGCCAGGCCTTCATTACCGGCCGCAGCGACAATGATAACGTCATTCGCTACGGCATAGTCCACGGCGGCCTTTTCCATGGGATCCAGGCTCGAACCGCCCAGGCTCATATTGATGACCACGGAGCTCGTCCCCAGGGCGCCGCTGACCTTCAGGTCGGTCACATAGACGATGCCGCGGGCGACCACGGATGACCAGCCGGACCCGTTCTGGTTCAACACTTTGACCGGGATGATGGTGGCCATGGGAGCCACGCCATTGACGGGAGTTCCGCGCAGGCTGTAGCCAAGGATGGTGCTGGTGACGTGCGTTCCGTGCGAGTTCTGGTCGTGTTCCCACTTGTTGGTCGGTTCAGAGACGTTGCCGTTCTCACCGCCGCCGCCGTTAAAGGCCTTGGCAAACTGGACGGCAATGCGTTCCTGCGGGAAGTACTGGCGCCAGGAGTCGAGCAGGCCTGTATCCAGCACGGCTACATACACGCCCGCGCCGGTATAGGTGGGAAGAACCCGGTCGGGACCGGGCACCAGGTCGGTGACATTGATCGCGTCCTGGTCCCATGAATTAATACCATTCGCGAAGTTCGTTGCCAAAACGGTGTCCACCGGCGCGCCTTTGCGGGTTGCATCAGGGCTGGCGCTGGCTACATAGGGCAATGCCTGGATGGCTTCCAACTCTCCAGCCGCGGCTTGCAGCGTGACGGCATTGATCTCGATAACAACATCACGTACTTTGCCGTGAGTGGCGAGATCGGTCAAAATGGCATCGGTGACGTCCGTGTTGAGAAGGACGTTTACCCCGATCGTCGTTTTGGTACTTCCGGCTGCAACCGGTTGAGCGCTGGCCCACAGCAATGCTACCGCTACAATGAGGACGAAGATCAAACGTTTATTCATAATGCTCTCCTCCTAATGCTATAAATCCTTACAGGATCGTAAGGTGTGGGAAGTATAGCAATGCTTCCCGGATTGTGCAAGTGAGAATTTAATGATTCGCCCTATCCGGAATATCCCACCGCTGCCAAGGTATAATTCCTTTATGGATAAACGCGGACTAATCCTGGTCGTCCTTATCGGTGGGCTGGCGGGCCTGGGGTATTATCTTTATCGGAATGTATATGGGCCGATGAAACCGACCTTTGGGCGATCCAGCCGGTTGGTCGAATGGATCAACCATGCGGAGGCTCATGATGATTGGGCGATACAACCGGGCACGCGCTGCTCGCCAGAGGCGCCTTTCATCTTTCCCACCGGCGGCCTGGTTGGCTTTATTTGGGACAATTCCTTTCGCCTCGGTAAGCGCCACCAGGGTATCGATGTCTTTGGCGGGACCGAACCGGGTGTTACACCGGTGGTGGCCGCTTATGCAGGTTATTTGACTCGCGAGCCTGGCTGGAAGTCAGCCGTCATTTTACGGGTGGCGGACGATCCTCTGCAGCGCGGCCGGCAGATCTGGCTGTACTACACCCACATGGCCGACCCACACGGGAATTCGTTCATCTCATCCGAGTTCCCTGCCGGTACGACAGAAAAATATATCGAGGCGGGAACATTGCTGGGTTATCAGGGTAACTATACCGGCGATGCGGTCAACCCCACCGGAGTGCACCTGCATTTTTCGATCGTGCTGGATGACGGGAAGGGTGGTTTCCGCAACGAATTGGATATCCGTAACACGCTGGACCCATCTCCTTATTTAGGCCTGTCGTTGGATGCGAAAACAAGCGATGGAAAAGTGATCCTCTGCACCGGACTAGGATATTAATGGGGTCCGAAGACACGCAAGGAAAATGGTCAGGGAAAGTGGTCCTGGTGACGGGCGCCGGGAAAGGCATCGGCCGGGAAATTGCCGAGACCCTGGCTGCCGGAGGGCGCGGCCCTGGCGGTGAACGACATCTCCCCGGTCAACCTGGACGATACCGTCGCGCACATCCAGGCAGCCGGCGGAGAGGTCAAGGCCTACGTGGAGGACACTGCCAAAAAGATGCCGGTCCAGACCTTGCTCAATCAGGTGCTGGACGATCTCGGGCGGATCGATATCCTGATCAACTGCACCGAGGTCGAGCCGCACCGGTCGGTGCTCGAGATGGATGAGTGGGACTGGCAGCGCACATTGGACGTGAACCTGACCGGCGCATTCTTGCTGACACAGTCGGTGGGCCGGATGATGAAAGAGAGTAAGGGAGGCGTGATCATTCACATGGAGGGACAGGGCATGGATGTTCAAGAAGGCCGGGCAGCCTACCGGGCCAGCAAGGCCGGCCTGGCTGCGCTGGTGGAAACAGCCGCCACCGAGTGGGCTCCTTTCGGTATCCGCGTCCACCTGGCGCGGACCCTGCAAGAGACACTGGAGTATTGCACACCATGACCGTGAGACTACGGGATATCTTGCTGGGCCTGCGTGCCCTGAATTTGAAGAATGCCCCGGTGATCGTTCATTCCTCCCTGAAATCCATCGGGCCGGTGGACGGAGGCGCCGATACGGTCGTCCAGGCTCTCATCAATGTGTTCGAGACGGTCGTCGTCCCTACCTTCACCTATAAGACCATGATCACCCCCTTGACCGGGCCGCCGGATAACGGCATCACCTACGGCAGCGGGGCGGACCTGAACCGCATGGCCGAATTCTTCACCCCTCGCATGCCGGCGGACCCGCTGATGGGCATGATCCCGGAGGCATTCCGCAAGAACCCCAAGGCTCGCCGATCCAGCCACCCGATCCAGTCGTTTGCGGGAGTCAACGCGGAGAACATTCTCTCACGGCAGACCATCGAAGAGCCGCTGGGGCCGCTGGCTGCGCTGGAAGAAAAAGACGGTTGGGTCATTCTGTTGGGAGTGAATCACACGGTCAATACCAGCATCCACTATGCCGAAAAGCTGGCCGGGCGGAAGCAGTTCATCCGCTGGGCGCTGACGCCCAAGCGGGTGGTGGAGTGCCCGGGTTTCCCGGGAGATTCGGCCGGGTTTGACGACATTTCTCCCGACGTGGAAAAATTCACCCGGGCGGTCCAGATAGGCAACGCCATCATCCAGGCAGTGCCGTTGTCGATGATGTTCAAAGTGGTGATCGCCCGCATTAAAAAAGACCCGCTGGCGCTTTTGTGCCAGCAGGAGAATTGCGAACGCTGTAATCAGATCAGGGCTTTACAGGATACGCCCGCAGAGGCTGCTTAGGCGACTTGCCAAAACTCAATTTCACCATGCTGCTGCTATAAGCAGCAGTTTTCTTACTTACTGGTTTTGGGGCTGCGCTGATCCAAAATTTTGGACAATCCATTTCCATCTGAAGGCATGAGCACGACGGTATTGCCGGGATTCTTTTCGAGCGATTGAAGCAGACGAAGCTGCATCAGGCTTGGATTATTCTCGAACAAACTGGAAGCGTTGGCGAGACTGCGTAAGGCGGCGGTTTCACCGCGGGCACGTTCGAGGGCGGCCAGGCCTTCCTTGCGGGCATTGATCACCTGAGCGAAAATCGTTTTCAGTTCGCCGGGAAACATCACATCCTTGATATTTACTAATACAAGATCAAGTCCTATTTCAGCGACCTTAACGGCGGATCGCTCTTGCAATTGCCAGCCAATTTCCTCCCTTTTGGCGAGCAGGTCTTCGATCTCCAGGGAACCAACCAAATCGCGCACGTTCATCTGAAGTAATTGGTAGAGGGCCTCCTGGTAGTTTAAGACTTTATTGATCGCCAGGTAAGGATCGGAAACCTTGTAACTGGCTGCCAGGCTGACTTTGATGCTGACGTTATCGGCGCTGAGGAGTTCTTGACCGGGGATGCTCACGTTAAAGATGCGCACATCTACCACCTTGAGCGTACTACCCGGACGGAATATGGAATGAGCGCCTGGGCTGAGCAGGCGAACGAATTTGCCCCGGCTATAGAGCAGTCCCCGTTGATATTCGAAAATGACAATCCGTCGAATCAAGGTGGCGGCGATGAGGATTAAGATAAGAATGACAAGAACGATGAGTTGGATATTGTCCATTCTATTGTGCCTCCAAAAATATGTACCCCAACCCGAAGAACCGCAGCGTTTCAGCGGAGGTGTAAGCCTGCAGGGCCGATCGGCTGCTGCCCGAAGGCCGGCCCTTCGGGATGGGGTGTTGAGGGGAATTGAACCCCGGGTTCCAGGCGAGGTAAGTAGATTGTAGAACCGACCAGGAGATTCCTGGAGGGCTACCGCTCACCCCACATATATATTAGCACAGGCAGAAAAATAAGGTGGAGAATTAACAGTCACATTTTATCTTTTAAATAAATAGGGGTGACCACATGGGTCACCCCTACAATATTCATCAGGAGGGTTTATTTAATGATACAAGATCGGCTCGACGCGGATATTCTCCTCGCCGACGGTGTCCTTGATGTGTCCCATTAATTCAGCGCATAGGTGGGTGGAATCATTGGGGAATTCGATCAGGTGGCCGCTCTCATTTTCGAAGATTTGAAACGCGAAGCGGTCCTTACCCGGAAATGAAATGAAAGTACCATGCAGGCGGCTGATGCGGCGGAGATCACGCTGCGGGTCGCCGGAAGGCCGCAGGATGATGGTGATCATCTGCGGGGCGTGTTCGGCTTCCAGCTTGACCGGGAAGACCGGCACCGGCAGCGGGGGTAATTTCGACGGGGCCATCTCCTGGGAGCGCGACTGGGCTGCCACGGGGACCTGTTTCGGCACGGACGGGACCTCCACCGCAACCGGCTCGTCCTCTGCCGGTTCGTTTGGGCGAGGTGATTTTTCTTCGGGAGGCTCATTACTCGCCGCCGCAACCGGCATCATCATGCGCGGGGCTGCGGGGATGAAATTCTCCCAATCGGGCGGGTCTTCGGGAGGCGGCGGGTCTGCCTCACCGGCGGATATGTAATCCGACGCGGCAGGTCGCGGCTCGGAAATGCGGACCGGCTTCTGCGGCGCAGGTTTGGAGGCGGTGTTTTCTTCCACCGGCTGCAAGGGTATCTGGGCGGGTAAAGTCAATTTCAGTTCCGTGCGGATGTTATCCACCAGCACCTTGGAGGGGTTGGACTGCGCGTCCACCTTGCCTTCGGCGATGATGATGCCGCCGACTTCCAGGGCAAACTGGTATTTATCCCACGTGCGCGGGAAGACAACCAATTCGATCGTGCCGGTCAGGTCTTCGAGCGTGACCCAGGCCATCATCTTGCCCGTCTTGGTCTGGTGCGGTTTGATGGCGCTGACCATCCCGGCTACCCGTACCTTCTCTTCGTGGGCGGCCTCCGTCAGGTTGCTGGAAAAATGACTCACCGTCCGGCGGATCTCGTTCATGTAAGGAGTGAGCGGGTGTTCCGACATATACATGCCGATCAACTCGCGCTCCCAGCCAGGGTCTCGCGGCGGTCGGCATCGGGGACAAGCGGCAGGGTGACGCTCTCGGTCACGCCCGTACCCGCTCCAAAGAGGGATAACTGCCCGGCTTCGGCGGCGCGGAAATGGGAGGAACTGACTGCCACGATGCGGTCAAGGGCTTCCAACTGGGCCGCCCGCGGACCGAATTTGTCCAGCGCGCCGACCTTGATGAGACTTTCGAGGGCGCGCTTGCCAGCGGAGCGCAGGTCCACCTGGGCGGTGAAGTCATTCAGGTCGCGGAAGGGGCCGTTCTTGCGGCGGGCCTGGGAGATGATCTCCACCGGTCCCTGGCCGACGTTCTTGATGGCGCCCAGCCCGAAGCGGATGGCGGATTTTTGACCAGGGCGGTCTTCAATGGCAAAATCCCACTCGCTGGCGTTGACATCGGGCGGCAGCACTTCCACGCCCATGTTGCGGGCGTCGTTGATGTACAGCGCCATTTTGTCGGTTTCGTGCTTGGTGACCGAGAGCAGGGCGGTCATGTATTCGACCGGGTAATGTAATTTCAGGTAAGCCGTCTGCACAGCCAGCAAGCCGTAATCGGCGGCGTGGGATTTGTTGAAGCCGTAGCGGGCGAACTCTTCCCAGTCGGTGAAGATGGCTTCGGCGGTCTCGCGGGGGATGCCCTTCGGAACGGCGCCATCGACGAACTTGTGATGGTGGCGGTCGATATCTTCTTTCTTCTTCTTGGAGATGGCCTTGCGCAGGTCGTCGGCTTCGGAGGGGGTGTAGCCGGCCAGTTCCACCGCCGCGCGCATGATCTGTTCCTGGTAGAGCGGGATGCCGTAGGTATCCTGGAAGATGGGCTCCATGGACGGGTGGCGGTATTCCACCGCCGCCTCGCCGTGCATGCGGCTGATGTAGTCGGGGATGAATTCCATCGGGCCGGGCCGGAAGAGCGCCACCATGGCGATGATGTTATCCAGGCCGGTGGGCTTCATCTGCACCAGCCACTTGGTCATGCCGGAGCCTTCCAGTTGGAAGACGCCCAGGGTGTTGCCTTCGCCGAGGAACCGGTACGTGTCGGGGTCGTCGGTGGGGATGTTATTGAGGTTGTAGTCCACCTGGTGGCGCGTGCGGATCAGGTCGCAGGCGCGCGCCATGATGGTCAGCGTCGCCAGGCCGAGGAAATCGACCTTGAGCATCTTCAGTTTTTCGAGGATGCCCATCTCGAACTGCGTCACCGTCTTGATGGGGGTCTCTTCGGAGTTGTTGGTAGGGCGGTGGAGCGGCAGGTATTCGACCAGCGGCCTGTCGGAGATGACCACCCCGGCGGCGTGGGTGCCGGCGTTGCGCACCACCCCTTCCATTTTGGCAGCCGTGTCGATCAGCTCGCGCAGATGGTCGGTGGATTCGTAGATTTCCTTCAAGTCTGGCAGGCCCTTGAAACCGTCGGCGATGATGTCCCGCAGGGGCACAGCCTTGGAGGGGATGTTGGGGACGATCTTGGCGACCCGGTCCACTTCGCTGAGGGGGATGTCCATCACCCGGCCCACGTCCCGCAGGGCTGCCCGCGCCCCCAGCGTGCCGAAGGTGATGATCTGGGCCACCTTGTCGTCGCCGTACTTGCGGACGGTGTATTCCAGCACCTCGGCGCGGCGGTCGTCGCGGAAGTCCAGGTCGATATCGGGCATGGAGACGCGGCCCGGGTTGAGGAAGCGCTCGAAGAGCAGATTATGGTGGAGCGGGTCCACCAGGGTGATGTCGAGGGTGTAGGCGACGATCGACCCGGCGGCGGAGCCGCGGGCGTTGTACCAGATGCCCTGCTCGCGGGCAGTAGCGGCACAGGTCCCACACGATCAGGAAGTAGGCGTCGAAGCCCATGCGGTGGATGACGCCCAATTCGTAATCGAGGCGGGTCTGCACATCTTCGCTCATCGGCGCGGTCGCCGTAGCGGCGCTGTGCGCCTTCGTCGCAGAGTTTGCGCAGGTAGGTCTCGGCGGTGAAGCCAGGCGGGACCTCGAAGAGGGGCAGGCGGTAATCCTTGACCGACAGGTCCACGTTGCAGCGCTCGGCGATCAGCAGCGTGTTCGAAAGCGACTCGGGCACTTCGGCGAAGAGCGTGCTCATCTCCTCCGGGGAGCGCAGGTAGTAGGACCCATCGGTCATGCGCATCCGGTCGGGGTCGGTCAGCAAAGCGCCGGTCTGGATGGCCAGCAGGATATCCTGGTATTTGGCGTCATCGGGATTGATGTAGTGAACGTCGTTGGTGGCCAGGTAACGGGCCTGGTAGTGCGGCCCCAGGTCCATCAGCGTGCGGTTGATGAGTTCCAGGTCTTTCACGTCGTGCTGCTGGAGTTCGAAGAAGAAGTTGTCCTTGCCGAACAGGTCGTAGTACCAGTCCAGGCTGCGGCGGGCGGCCTCGACCTGACCCTGGCGGATGAGCCGCGGCACTTCGGCCGACATGCAGCCGGAGGTGCAGATCAGCCCCTCGGTGTGGCCGGCCAGGAAATCCTTGTCGATGCGAGGATAATAATAGAACCCCTCCAGTTGAGCCGCCGAAGCGATCTGGAGCAGGTTCTTATAACCGGTCTCATTTTCTGCCAGCAGGAGCAGATGGGAGGAGCGCCTGTCTTCCTTGGGGTCGTGGTCCTTCATGCTGCGGGAGGCCATGTAGGCCTCCAGGCCGATGATGGGCTTGATGCCGGCATCTTTGCAGGCGTGGTAAAACTCGATCACGCCGAACATGGTGCCGTGGTCGGTGATCGCCAGGGCGGGCATGTTCATTTCTTTGGCGCGCTTGACCAGCTTCTTGATATTGCTGAAGCCATCCAGGAGGGAATATTCGGTATGTACGTGCAGGTGGGCAAAGGACATGGCTACCAATAGTTTCCGCTCGTGCGAAAGGGCGGCACGTCAGGGGAATAACATGCGCTTACACCTGCGCGGGTTGACCTTCGACCCTGCAGATTTTCTTACCTGAATCGATTATAGCATTATCGGGATGTTAAAATTATTAAGGCTTTTCCTTAACAAGAAAAGGCACATCAATGCAGGCGGGATTTCCAGATTTTGTACTGAAATCGCCTTTGAGAAATGTTGGAGAATTTCTATTCCGCGATCAGACCGCGGTTATGCAGGCGTTGGTGTTCCCAGGCAGCGAAATCCTCCGGCGGATGGACCGTCTCGGCTTCAGCCTTGCGGAATAATTGCGCCGCTCCATTGGTACAGCCGGTGACGCACAACCCGCAGCCGATGCAGCGCTCCAGTGTGACCACCGAGAAACCATTCCCCTCGGAGACGGCCCCAACCTGGCAGCGCTCGATGCAGTTGCCGCAATTCGAGCAGACGGCCGGGTCGATGACCGCATAGTAATTGGCATAGGCGACCGAATCCTCCACGCCCCATTTGGTGATGCCGCGCAGGATACCGCAACAGCAACCGCAGCAGTTGCACACATAGCCGACACCAGTCATTACATTGTTGACCGTATGCACCAGGCCGACCTCTTCGGTGCGGTCGAGCAGCGCCAGGGCCTCCTCGCGGGTCACGTCACCGGGGCGCGGACCTCGCTCGGCGGAAGAGAAGTTCAGGCAGACGTGGGTGGGAAACTCGCAGGTATGGCCCAGTTCCTTCTGCTGCAGGCGGCAGATGCAGTCGATGACGTTGAAGGTTTTGGCCTCCAGGAGGATGGCGCGGATATCATCGTAGGGGAGCACCCACTCGGACTTGATCGAGCCGTGCGCGGGGATGACCCTCTGCAATGCCGGCTGCGCTTCCATGATGCCCTTGACGCCGCCCGATGAAAAATAATCCTCGATGAGATGGGCCAGTTCATGATCCATCAACTCGGCATTGGCCTCGTAGAATCCGACCACGAACGGCGCCAGCCGGAAAACCACCTTGCCGTCCTGCTTGTCCAGCCAGACCATGCCCCGGCGGGCCATTTTGAAGAGCGCTTTACTTATTTCGCCGGAGGGCAGATCGCTCCGCCCGGAAATGGCCTCGACGGTCTCGTAGGAGCCGGTCAGGCAGGCTGCCAGGGCTGCCTCGGCGGGCGAGAATATTTTTTGAAGGATGCGGATCTCCACCCCGGATTCGGTGCGGGGGAATCCATTGGGAAGACGATCCAGCGCGTCGGCCAGGTTTTCAAAGACGGTCTGCGACATTTCCTATCTCCTCATCCCTTGATCACGTTTCATCGTGCTTATTGATTAACACGCAGTCCGGGCGGAACGTTTCTTGCTTTCAGGTTTTCCGGTGCCAGTGTTGGCGATCTCCAATCCCATGATAGCACGGAAATTTATTTCTTTCCTATTTATCAAAAAAATGGAAAAACCACAACGGAACGGGCATTGTGGTCATTTATTATCTTAAAAACCAAGATTTCGGGCCTATCAATCGCCTTCAACGTCTTGTAATACGGGCTTAAATACTGTACAATTTTGGTAGGAATAATGCCTCGCTTCAATAAGTCAGGCAGGGAGAAGCACTATGGACATTATCAAAGTATCTGCAACCTCCCGCACATCGGCGGTGGCTGGGGCTATCGCGGGCGTTGTCCGGGAAAATAAACGGGCAGAAGTCCAGGCCATCGGAGCTGGCGCCGTGAACCAGGCTGTCAAGGCGCTGGTTCTGGCTACCGGATACCTGAAAGGGGATGGAATTAATGTCGTCGCCATTCCGGAATTCGTTGACGTAGAAATCGAGGATAAGATCCGCACAGCGGTCAAGTTGGTAGTGGAACCGCGGTAAATCTTTAGCCGTTTCTCTTTTTATTGGTCGCAAGCAGAACCGAAGGGGGTTTGTGCAAGTAGTTTTTGATTCCTCCATCAGAAAAAGCAGTACAATTATCGTAGCCAAATATTTGGCTGTGTATATTTCTTCGCCGGGAGAGACCGACCCAGATGCGCGGCAAATTTCTTCATGCAGGCCTCCTCACAGCGCTGATGCTGCCCATGGCAATGGCGGCTTCCTTATTGGGCCAATCCATTCCGGCTGCCGCGCTGGATAAGTCCAAGCCAGGATAATATTGTCATCAGCGAATTCCGCTCCAGGGGGACTGTGGCTGGATCCGAAGCATGGACGATTTCGTGGAGATCTTCAATCCCACCGGCAGCGCCATCGATATTAGCGGCTGGCGGATAAGAAGCATCAGCAATAGCGGTGGCACGGTTCACCCAGAACTTATTTTCCCAAGCGGAACCACATTAAACCCCGGCCAACATTACCTGGTAGTTGGGTATAGGATATTCGGGTGACCGTGGCACAGGATGCGCAATTTTCAGGCGGACTCATTGCCGATAATGGCGGGGTGGCGTTGACACTGGCGTCCTGAACGGGACGGTCATCGATAAGGCGGGGATGAGCGCCGCCTCCGCAGAGGGCGCGCCACTGCTACCATTAAGCGGAAACTTGGATCAGAGTTATGAGCGCCTGCCGGGGGACCTTTTGGGAAGCTGCTACGATTCGAATGACAACTTCACCGATTTCGCCTGGAGGAACCCCAGCCTGCCGCAAAATTCATCGGTCACGACCCCGCTGACGGTCTGCGCGGCTGCCACCCCGACTGCTCCAGATGCGGAATCCCCTACCAATACCTATACACACACCTCAACGCACACGACGAATTTTGCCTTTTCCCCTACTAATACATCCACTGCAACGAAAACTCCCACCTTTACCCAAACACCGACACGAACTGCCACCAGCGATTCAGTTGGAACCTCCACCCCCTTTCCATCCAACCACCTGGTGATCAGCGAGTTCCGCTCCAGGGGGCCTAACGGCGAGACGGATGAGTTCGTCGAACTCTATAATCCTACCGGCGCGGCCACGACCATCGGCGACTGGATGATCCAGTATTCCTCCGGCTGCGGAGATATAGTGGCCACCCTGGCGACCATCCCCACGGGGACGGCTTTACTGGCGGGCCAGCATTACCTTCTTGCCGCCGATACTTCCACCGTCGGCGGGGCAGACCAGACCTTCACGGCCGGGTTGACCGACCAGGGCGGGCTGGCGCTGGTTACCGGTGGTGGTCAGGTGGTCGACCGGGCCGGCATGTGCATCACGACCAGTTTTCACGAAGGCATGAACCTGATCCCCTTCACGCAGGATCTGGCCCAAAGTTATGAGCGTTTGCCCGGCGGTGCTACGGCATGCTATGACACCGATAACAATGAGGGCGATTTTGCCCTCATTTCTCCCCCGAATCCGCAAGGTCAGGCCGATGGGGTGACTTTATGCGGGGGCGTAAGGACATCCACGCCCACGCGCACCGCCACAAGCACCCGCACGCCCTCTCGTACGCGCGGCCCGACCGGCATCCCCGACCTGGTCATCATCAATGAGTTTCTGCCTCATCCCCTGGACGACTGGAACGGGGATGGAGTAGTCGATGAAGGCGATGAATTCATCGAGATCATCAATCGAGGGACGGTCCCCGTCAGCCTCAACCAATGGCAGTTGGATGTTGGCAGCAATTCGATTTCATACACTTTGCCGGGCGTGACTCTAGCTCCCGGTAGGATGCTGCTGTTATTCCGGGCCGAAACCAGGATCCCTCTCAATGATGGGGGCGGGACCGTCCGCCTGGTAAAGGCGAATGGACAGACGGGCGATATATATCGTTATCCACCGGCGAACGTACCCCAGAAAAGTTGGTGCAGGCTCACGGACAGGAATCACGGAAATTTGGACCTGGCCTGCCAACCGACCCCCGGCCAGCCCAACAAACCTTACGATCCCGCCCAGGTCACCCCCGGACCCGCCAACGAGCCGGACAAAAGTGACTTCTGTATCCTGCCCGACACGGTCCCGCCGGCGGTGGCAGAGGTGGAATGCAGCGGCTTTGGGACGGGCATCTTCAATTATATGCCGGCGAATCCGTTCTGGCTGCCGGGCGGAACCAAATGGCAAGTCTTTGTGGAATAAGTGCGAAAATCGGTTGTGGATTTCACCAGTTGCGTGTAAAATTTTAACCAGTCCAACGTAGCCGCCGGAGGGAACCATCATGACAGCCCAGATATTCTCCCGCCATTCGTACACAAAGTGGAAACAGTACGTTATTATCTTTTTCATCTGCGCATATTTGGGGATCAATCTTTTCCGGCTGGGGGGAGATGCTTTCCTCATCAGTTTGAATGACAACCTGGCCATCCCACTTGCCATTGCCGTTACTGCGCTGTCGCTGGCATTGTGGAAGCAGATCGCGGTTGGCAACCGCAACCGCCTGCTCTGGTCGGGACTGACGATCGGTTGGGCCTTATGGACCATCGCCGAATTTTGGTGGGGGATTGCCACAATCCTGGGGCAGGAAGTCCCTTATCCCTCCTGGGCAGACTTCTTCTGGCTGATAGGCTACATCCCCATGTGCATTGCCATGGCAGTACGGATCCGCGCGCTGCCCAACAAGATCCCCACCAGCCAAACGATTGCCTTCTGGGGGGCCATACTGATCTCATTCATATCCACGGTGAATTTTGTCATTATCCCCATCATCAAGGCCAATGACCCGGAAGCCCACCTGGAAAGTATCCTGAATGTTCTCTATCCCGCAGTAGACCTGGTTCTCCTGGCCCTCATTTTTAGAATTCTCTTTTCCTACCAACAAGGCCGGTATGGATTGGCGTGGGGCTGGCTGTCGGCGGGGTTTGTTTTGCATGCTTTCTCAAATTTGTATTTTTCATACGCCACCACCGCCGACATCTATAGCCCCGGTGGACAGGTAAACCTGCTCAACAACATGATCGCGGATATTCCGTATAACCTGGGTTATCTTTTCTGGCTCATAGGACTGTTCATCATCCAGGGCATCCATAAGCGCCACGTCGCAATGGAGGTTGCCGGATCCGAAAAAACACTGGCATTGGTGCCGAACGCGCATATCGTCATATCCACCAAAGGCGATGACCGGGTCATCGATGTCAGCCAGAATTATTCGACCCTGTTCCCTCTGAATGAAGTAAACGGAAAGACCATCTCTGAAGTGTTGGGACTCATTCCCGCCGAAATGGAAAAACTGTTGATCGATATAAAATCCAAGAAATTATTGGAGGAGATACCGGTAACCGTGACGACGAACTCCGGGCCTCAGCAGGCGCAGGTCTCGGGTATTGCGATCCAAAACCCCCAGGGTGAATATTCCGGTTTCGAGCTATTAGTGCGTCTGGTGTCCGAAAATTATCAAGTGAATGATATCCTGACCAATTATCAAAAAGGCATCGTAAATTCGCTGGCCATTAAGACGGGTACTAAGCAAAAAGAGAACGAAGAAATTAAGCAGCTCATCGTCGATTACAACCTGGCCTATCTTAGGGGCTTCTATAATTGCATCTTTGCCGAAGGGGGAAGCATTATGGCTGATGCCTTCCTGGCCGAATTACAAATGGCTGCTCAACAGAACGGCTGGCAAATGGTTTTCCTTCCCAGCCGCCTGATGGATGCAAAAGACCTGTCGCTCGCACAAGCGCGGGAAGCGCTGCCCATCCTGGTGGAAACCGCCAAACGATTCGTGACCAAGATTACGGACAAGTCCACCGCAGATTCCATTATGAAGGATGTGCATGGGCGCTTCGATGAGGCCATCCATGCAAGCGTTTCTCATTTCGAGAAGGCCAAACTGATGTAGATGGTGGGCTAACAAATCGAGACCGCCCTGGGGAGGGCGGTTTTTTTTATGAGAGGATGATCAATCGGTGGCAGCCCGGGCGACCTCTTCCGGGTCGAAGACGACCTCTTCCTTGCCGGTGAGTTTTTCCTCCACTTTGCTGACGATCAACTCGAGGTGGCCGGCATGGGCTACGTAATCCACGTCGTCGGCGGGGACGGTCAGGACGGGGCAGAGGGTGAAATTCGCGATCCAGGTATCGTAGAGGTTGTTCAGGCTGGCCAGGTAATCGGCGGGGATGGTGCGTTCGTAGTCGCGGCCGCGGTGTTCGATGCGCTCGACCAGGGTGGGGACGCTGGCGTGGAGGTAAATGACCAGGTCGGGTGGCGGGAGGAACTCCACCAGGGTCAGGTAGAGTTCACGGTAGGTCTGATAATCGCGCGTGCGAATGTGCCCTTGCAGGAAGAGGTTATGGGCGAAGATCTCCGCATCTTCATAGACCGAGCGGTCCTGGATGGCTGAAGAGGGGTACTGGGCCAGTTGATGGTGCGCCCGCAGACGGTGGGTGAGGAAGAAGATCTGCGAGTGGAAGGCCCAGGTCTGCATATCCTTGTAGAAATCTGCCAGGTATGGATTCTCGGCAACCGGTTCAAAGAAGGGAGTCCAATCCAATTTGGCGCAGAGCATTTCCACCAGGGTGGATTTGCCGACGCCAATATTCCCTGCAACAGCGATGAATTTTTTCATAAGCCTCTCGCAAACGCTTTGTTGGATAATTGCTAAGAACTATCCGAAGATTAAACACGAAGGGCACAAAGGAAAACGATAGCTGAAAAAATGCAGTACGGATTTTTCGTTTTACCCGATCGATCTTCCGGATTGATAGTTAGCGGTCGGCGGCGAGTTCTTCGTCGATGACGGCCATGAAATCAGATAAGGGCAACGCACCGATGAGCAGACGGCCATTGACCACGAAGGAGGGTGTGCTGTTTATCCCCGCCCGGGAGGCGTCACGGGCATCGGCTTCCACTTCGGCCTGGTGGGTGCGGGCATCGAGGCAGGCGGTAAAGGAGGCCGTATCCAGGTCCAGGTCGGAGGCGTACTGCTCGTAGGCGGCCCGACTCAGGCCATAGGGTCCGCTAAAGAGGGCGTTATGGAAATCCCAGTAGGCGCTCTGGTCCCCGGCACACTCGGCTGCCTCGGCGGCAGGCTGGGCCTCGGGATGGGAGGGCAGGGGGAAGTCACGGTAGACGAAGCGGATCTGGCCGGGATAGGCGGCCATTAATTCATCGAAGACCTGCTTGTGCCATTGCTCGCAGTAGGGGCACTGGAAGTCGCTGAACTCGATGATGGTGATGGGGGCGTCAGCAGGGCCGAGAGAGGCGTCGTCGTCAGTGGAGACGGTGACCCGGCGAGGTTCACTTGAATCCGCGACGGCGATCTTGCCTCCCCAGATGAGGTAGCCGACCGCCAGCCCCAGGAAGAAGGCCAGGGCGGAGAACATGAGGATGTAGGGGGAGTTGGAGTTGCGGCGGGTACGAGTTGGGCGGTTGAGCATGGCGGGATTATACTGCTTCTTTTTGGAATCGAGCAATTTTGTAATTAATGAATTTGAAAGCGGCAATTCTTTCCAAATGCTGACGCAGTACAGGTACTGCTTTCTTCCACATTTCTGGAAATTTGTAATTAATGAAACTGGAAGGAGGGCGGAGAGGTAATGTATTCGATCTTGAGGAACGAAAAAGGAACGAATACTGCTTCTTGTTAAAATATCTAATTTTGACAACCTTACAACGCCCGCAAACAATGGGAGCGAGGTGATATTTACGCAGTACTTCGTATTCCTCTCTACAAAAAGGCCCAAAATCATTCGTTTGAGGAACGAATAGGTGGAGGGGCGTTGCACGTTGGCACGTTGGTGAGCGGTGGTGAATTTAGGTCACTTAATTGTGAAGTTGCGAGGAACGAATGGGTAAAAGGGTGTTGCACGTTGGCATGTTGGAACGTTGGCACGTGGGAGAGCAGGGGTGAATTTAGGTCACTTAATTGTGAAGTTGCGAGGAACGAATGGTGCATTGCGGAATGGAGAATGGTTAATGGAGAATAGTGAAAAGAGAAAAACGAGCCGGGCAATTGAATTGATCCTGAGGAACAAAGAGAGGAACAATTCAATTGCTGGATGATGGTAGGCGAGGTGAGGGCGGGTAAGGTGGGCTTCATGCTAATATAATAGCACAAATGTTCTGGAAAAGAAATAGACAAAAATAGTTGTAAGGCGGGGGGATGAGACTGTGGCAGGAGGTCGCATACTGCGCGATAATGATCATGGTTTATTGGGAATTAAGCAGACCTTCTTCAGACGAAATACAAAACGCCTATATGTGTGTTGGTTTCTACGCTTTTTGCGAAAGGACTAGAAATGCGCGGTGACATTGTCTATCAGATATTTGGAAGCCATGAAGGGCGTATGGAAGATACGTTTTTGGGAGCTTTCCGTACCATTCAAGAAGCACAATTTGAACTGGAGAAACTCAAAATAAAAATGATGAATGGCCAAAATTGGGCAAAGCGGTATCATAATAAAGGGTTAACGATCCGTGAAGAAATTGTTGACACGGATTTTGAGATTCCACCATTACCAAAACCTAGAGATACGTATGTTATCAAAGCAGAATCAAAAGCCAATAAGCCTGGGACATGGGAATCAAGTATTGTCGAAGTTCATCGCCGAAATTTCGCTACCGCAACCATTGAACCTATCTGTAAATATGAGCGAAATTATGAAATACTTCAGACCTTCGAACCATTTCGACAGGGAAATAGAGAATATGCACTCATTTCTCGAAATTATACAAAAACTGCTGTTTTGGATTTGGCGACAGGCGAAGTGATAGCGGAAGAATCCCTTGATGATAAGCCTGGCTTCTGCCCTGTTGGGTTTTATGTGCCTGACTGGTGGGATGTAAATGATGGATCAAAAATTCCTGGCAGCCAATATTGGACTGCTGATGACGAGTGGCCTAATGGAGATTTCGGATTTGTGTGGGGCTGTTATTGGGGAGATGATAGGTCGTGGAAGGTTCAATATCTTGATTTAAGTCAAATCAAACAAGGCTTGATTAAACGAGAAGAACGTTTTGGCTATCTCGAATTAGCGACGAATGGTTTTGATAACCCTTGTCTAAAATTCGATTTATTGGAAACCACAAATAGTAGACCGCCACATTTTATACAATTATGGAAAGAGTTTGGTGTTGTCAAAGTAACCTTTGCAGTTGAAATGGAATTTAATTTACTATCAGGAAAAGCCGATGATTGGCAACGAACAGGAAATACAATAATGGAGTAGATGACCAACAAAAACTGGTTTAAAAAACGCCTAACACCGGCTTGCCCGCAAGGACACCTGAAAGAGCCAGGTTCAGGCGGGGCATATGTCGCGAGGCCACTACGTTGGGCGGATAATCTTATTCGACTTTTGTTCATAGGAGGAATAGAAGATGGATAAAAAAGTAGGTTGTTGGGTCTGGCCCGTTCTTGTGATAGGGAGTCTGCTGTTCTTATGGGGTTTTTGTATAGGTTCCATTGCCATTTGGGGCAAAATATCGGGAAATAGTATCCCTGGACAAAGTGCTGGTGATGCTTTCATCGGCATGAGCGTCATAGTTCTCATACCTCTTATCATTGGTTTAGTTATGCTGGGCATTAGCATTTTCACTCTCGTCAGAAAAAGAAATAAGCCATCATCTTTTCAAAGTGCAATTAGTACTACGGATTCTTCAGGCTCTATAAGTGATAAAGAAGTAAAGATAGAACCTATAAGCCCTTCAAGTTCTCCAAGTTCTTAAGTTCCATAAGCAATAGTGAAGTAAAAGTAGAAACAATGAGCCCTTCCAGTTCTTTAGGCTTCAATAACTACGGCGAAGTAAAAAAAGCAGAACCAAAATGCGCTGTATGTAACCGAACAAACGCTGAATATCTCCGAGACCTCAAGCGAAAAGATCCTAATATTTATATAATCAGCCAAAAATTTATAGGTATTTGTCCAATATGTAATAAAGGATATTGCGTTGAACATGCAGCATATGATGGAACGATTGACCATGAAGTATGCCCAATTCACAAACAGAAACTTGAGTAGAAAAGGAAAAAGCGGCTTACCCAGCAAATAAAATAACAGAATTCAGAATCGAGAATGTGTGCGCCGCCTAACACCGGCTCGCCCGCAAAGACCCCCGATAGAAGCGGGTGCACCACCGTAGAGGCGGGTAAAGAAGGCGGGTCAAGGCGCGAAGCTAAACCGTTATACAAAACGTATATATGCTTGTTGGGCTGTATCCGTACTATGAGGAGAGGAATTCGTGAATAAAAAGTATAAGACCCTGCTTTACGCATTGATTTGGTTCTTAGTCCTGGTAGCAACTGCCACTGGAGCATTTTATGAACTCGGGATGGCCCTATCGAATTCGTAACTGTTCGGGGGGAGAAAGCTACATTTCAGGGGAGTGGCCTCTACCAATACGATCCGGCTTCACTAGCCAACGAGGGAATTATCTGGGATGCAATAAACTTGTTCATTGGCCTGCCTCTATTCGCCATTGCGATCTATCTCGCGGCTCGCCACTCTCTACGGGGTCGGTTGTTGCTGGGTGGATTGTTGTGTTACTTCTTCTACGTTTACTTGATGTATGCAACCATGATGGCCTTCAACCGTCTGTTTTTAGCCTATGTGGCGATATTCTCCTTGAGCATGGTCGCATTCATCCTGAACTTGCAAGACATAGATGTGTCTCGCTTGCCATCACAGGTTTCAGAACGGTTCCCGCGCCGTCTCTTTGCTGGATATACAATAACCTTAAGCGTAGCGCTAATCGCACTCTGGTCCAGGCTCATCCTGCCGATGATGATTCTCAACCAATTTCCTCCAGAATTGGCCGGTAGGAACACTCTGGAAACACAGGCTCTTGATATGGGTCTGATCGTCCCTCTTCGCGTTAGCAACGGGCATCTTGCTCTTGCGACGCTCTCCCTGGGGGTACTTCCTTGCTGCGATAAGCGTGACACATGGAGGCATGATGTTTATTGCTATCCCGACCTGGATTGCCGTGCCGTTGATTGTGGATGGAAACATCAATCTTGTTGAAGCCGTCCCCTTTCTGATATTGTGTTTGGCAGGACTTGTCTTGGCTGGGACATTCTTCAGGAATGTTCAGGAAGAGAAGCGATAGACAATAAGGAACGGCCCAACACCGGCTCCCCCGCAAGGATACCCACTAGATGGGGATGCATGCAGGACAAGTGGCGAAGCCAAACCGTTGGGCGGTAATAGTTAGCAACCCTTTTGTGCAAAAATGCCGGTCAGGTGATACCTGACTCCAAGGAGGAAACAATGAATGAAGAACAAAGATATCAAATTCTTGAAGATGTCGTATATTTTGGGGAGGGGGAACCTTTTTGGAAATTGGACCTGGCGCTGCCGGTCGATTCCGGTGACCAGTTACGGCCCGCAATACTGCTGGTCCACGGAGGGGGATTCGAGGCATGTACGAAACAGGAAGTGTTCGAGAGTCACTTGCTGCGGTTCCTGGCGGGACATGGCTATGTGGCTGCCTCGGTGGAATACCGCCTCAGCCCAATCGCCCCATTTCCCAGCCAGTTTGTAGATGTGAGACGTGCGTTACAATTCTTGCGGGGACATGCGGTGGAATACCGGATCGATCCAGAGCGCATGGGGGCTGTGGGCCATTCCGCCGGGGCATGCCTGGTCTCCATGTTAGGCCTGATCCCCAATGATGAGTGGCTGGACGTGAAAACACCCTATTCTCAATATTCGGGGACCGTTCAGGCGGTTGTCAGTCTTTCGGGGCTGTATAGTTTTGAAGCCCTGGTGGACGACAATGACCCTGAACACTTGTCAAGAATGGGGGCTTTAATTCCCGGCCGAATGGGGACCAGCATGATCCGCTTCCAGGATGCCTCACCCATGACCTATGTGGGCAAACACGAGGCGAGTTTCCTGCTAGTGCATGGAGACAAAGATGATATCTGTCCGATCGCCCAGTCGGAGGCCTTTCTCGCCCGATTGAAGCAGGAAAATTACGAGGATGTCGCTCAAGGTCTTTCCGGGGGTAAACCATGATACTTTCCTGCTGCCCGACTTGCCAGGTGTGATCGTGGAGTTTTTTGATGAACGTTTGAAAAAGAAAAATTTGATAAGAGATGAGGAACTCAGTCAGCAGGGCAAATGAGGATGGGCGAGATTGGATGCGAAGATGCGGCCCAACACCGGCTCTCCCGCAGGTGCAGGGCAGGCAGGGGGCGGGGCTGCCATACTGTTAGGCTGCCAAGAGTGAAACCATGTTGAAAATACGGCGAGCGATATTGACTGATTTGGATTTCCTTGTGCGGGTTGATCTAAGCGAAGAAGGGTATACAATTACCGACCCCATCCATTTCACCGAGGTTAAATTAGCGGAGCATCGGGAGAAGATAGCCGGTTTTATCAGCGGTCCCGATGATGCAGCCTGGGTATATGAAGATGCGACAGGTTGCTTGATAGGGGCAATCCTGTGCCGATTTCGAGATCGCTTACACGAAGCAAGTACCGAAGCCAATGAGTTTCTTTTTCGTTATATTAGCGAGGATTGGATACCGGCGGATGGACGGTTTTGTGAAGTGTTTAATTTATGGATCGATCCTTCATATCGCCGTCAAGGCCTGGCTACAAATTTAAAACGACACATTGAAGGTGAAGCCATTCAACGAGGCATACAGTTGATCTACACCCATACAGAAGAACGAAATGAGCATGTGATTACTCTGAACAAAAGGCTTGGATACAGGGAAACCGGCGCGGGCCAATATGGGACGATGTTGTTCGTATTAGTATGATCAAGTTGCTGGCTGCGTAAAAGCGGCCTAACACTGGCTTTCCCGCATGGACACCCGCTAGAGGCGGATGCAAGCGGGTCAACCACGATGCCATTCCGTTGGACAGAACTACAAGCCAAAACTGGAAGGAGCACGGCAAGAAGTGGAAATTTGTCTTATGCTATAATCTTGTTCTGGTAAGGATGGATTTTTTCGTATCAGCGGGTCGCTTTTAATCAATAAAGAGTGATTCTGTATAGGAAGGTTATGATATGGAGTGGAATTTAGTTGTACACGACGAAGAGAAATATCTCGAAGTTGTCACGAGTGGCATAGTTGATGGTGATGGCACGATCGATATGGCAAAAGCCATCGCTCAGACAATGAGAAGCCAGCGATTGACAAAGGCTTTAATCGATCATCGCAATGTTGAGAGTGTGATGGGAGGTACTGCTGCTACTTATAACCGACCGAAAATATTCCGTTTTATCGGTATAACCCTGGGTATCAAGTTAGCAGAGATCATCAGACCAGAACATGAGGGGCATTTTCGGTTTTT